>NZ_AP014648.1:0-2400000 GCF_000828475.1 Methyloceanibacter caenitepidi | reverse complement strand
CTCGGCATCAGATTTTTCTAGGAGGTCGAAGCTTCAGTCCGATGGCTATGCGCTGGTATATCGTCCACGCCTACTCGAACTTCGAGCGGAAGGTCGCCGAATCCATCAAGGAGCGGGCAGAATCCGCCGGGCTCGGGGAGCAGTTCGAGGAAGTGCTCGTCCCCATGGAAGAGGTCGTGGAAATGCGGCGCGGCCGGAAGGTGGCGTCGGAGCGCAAGTTCTTTCCGGGCTATGTGCTGGTGAAGATGGAGCTCAGCGACGAGACCTACCATCTGATCAAGGACACGCCGAAGGTGACCGGCTTTTTGGGTACGGACAACAAGCCCATTCCGATCAGCGAGGAGGAGGCGGGCCGCATCCTCCAGCAGGTTCAGGAAGGTGTCGAGCGGCCGAAGCCGTCCGTGACCTTCGAGATCGGGGAGCAGGTGCGCGTGGCCGACGGCCCGTTCGCATCGTTCAACGGTCTCGTGGAAGAGGTCGACGAAGAACGGGCGCGGCTCAAGGTGGCGGTTTCGATTTTCGGCCGGGCGACGCCCGTCGAGCTCGAATACGCGCAGGTGGAAAAACTGTAACGAGCGCGCAAATTTTTGACGCGCGCGAGACGTGAAACGCAGGACGTACTGGGATGGCGAAGAAGATTGACGGTTATATCAAGCTGCAGGTGCCGGCAGGGCAGGCGAATCCTTCGCCCCCGATTGGTCCGGCGCTCGGTCAGCGCGGCGTGAACATTCAGGAGTTCTGCAAGGCGTTCAACGCGGCGACGCAGAAGGTTGAGCCGGGCTCGCCGATCCCGACCGTGATCACGGTGTATGCGGATCGGTCGTTTTCGTTCGAGACGAAGACGCCGCCGGCCTCCTACCTTCTTAAGAAGGCGGCGAAGGCCAAGAGCGGCTCCAAGGAGCCGGGACGCACGGTTGCCGGCAAGGTCACGCAGGATCAGCTGCGGGAAATCGCCGAAGCGAAGATGCAGGATTTGAATGCCAACACCGTCGAACAAGCGATGAAGATCATCGCCGGCTCCGCCCGTTCGATGGGTCTTCAGGTTCAGGAGTAGAGACGATGAGCAAGCCCGGTAAGAGGTTTCGTGCAGCGGCCGAGACGGTCGACAACGACAAGCTCTACGGCGTCGAAGAAGCCGTGAAGGTGCTCAAGGGCGCCGCCAAGGCCAAGTTCGACGAGACGATCGAGGTCGCGATGAATCTCGGCGTCGATCCGCGCCACGCGGATCAGATGGTGCGCGGCGTTTGCCAGTTGCCGCACGGTTCGGGACGCACGCTTCGCGTTGGTGTGTTCGCCAAGGGCGACAAGGCCGAGGAAGCCAAGAAGGCGGGCGCCGAGGTTGTCGGCGCCGAGGATCTGGTGGAACAGGTCCAGAAGGGCACGATCGAGTTCGATCGCTGCATCGCTACCCCGGACATGATGCCGCTCGTCGGCCGTCTCGGTAAGGTGCTCGGCCCGCGCGGCCTGATGCCGAACCCGAAGGTCGGCACCGTGACCACCGATGTCGCCGCGGCCGTTCAGGCCGCCAAGGGCGGCGCCGTGGAGTTCCGCGTCGAGAAAGCGGGCGTCATCCACGCCGGTGTCGGCAAGGCGAGCTTCACCGAGCAGGCGTTGGTCGACAATATCCGCGCCTTCGCCGACGCGGTGATCAAGGCCAAGCCTTCCGGAGCGAAGGGTACGTTTGTGAAGAAGATCGCCGTGACCTCGACGATGGGTCCCGGCATCAAGATCGAGCCCGCCAGCATCGGCGGCGCTTAGTCGAAAGAGTTTCGGGACTTCGGTTCCGAACGGGACGTTTCGTCCCGATGGGCCGTCCGGTTCGCCGAGCGGCCCGAACCTGTCCGAGATTGCAGGTGTGGGAAACCGCTTAAGCCTTTAGGGCCTGCATGAGACGGGAGACAAACGGTTCGAGGAGTGCGGACGTTGCTCGGAAAGGGCGCTGCCGCATTCGGAAGATCGGTTGAACCTCGTATGTGGCTCACGTGCGTTTTTGCGCGGACGAGCGGGACAGGCAACAGAGCGCCGCGAAGGCTCGCGGGACGGCGTCGATGCCCCCCGAAAGTCTCGCGGCTCAGTGTGGCCTAAGCCCGCACCGGCGCAATGCCTTCGCGGGTTTGAAAGAACGGAGTGAGCATGGAAAGAGCTGAAAAGCGCGAAGTTGTATCGGCGCTCAGCGATGTCTTCGCCAAGACCGGCGTGGTCGTCGTGGCTCACTATGCGGGTCTTTCCGTGTCACAGATGACCAAGCTGCGCAGCGACATGAGAGAAGCTGGCGGCGCGGTCAAAGTGGCAAAGAACAGGCTCGTGAAGCTCGCGCTGGATGGAACCGACGCCCAGGGAATTTCGGATCTCATGACGGGGCCCACGTGCCTCGCCTATTCCGAAGATCCCGTCGCGGCGCCGAAGGTGGCCGTCAAATTCGCCAAGGGGAACGACAAGTTCGTGATCCTCGGCGGTGCGATGGGCGCCACGGTTCTCGACGCCAAAGCAGTTGGCTCGCTTGCCGAGCTGCCTTCGCTCGATGAACTGCGTGGAAAGCTGGTTGGTCTGTTGCAGGCACCGGCGGGCAAGATCGCCCGGACGGTCAGTGCACCGGCCGCGCAGCTCGCGCGGGTTTTCGGCGCTTATGGCTCGAAGGACGCAGCGTAGGCCTTTGACGACATACATCGAAACACAAGAGTTGAACGTACGAGGATAACACAATGGCTGATCTTCAGAAAATTGCAGACGATCTTTCGAGCCTGACGGTGCTCGAGGCGGCCGAACTGGCCAAGATTCTTGAGGAGAAGTGGGGCGTTTCCGCTGCTGCTCCGGTTGCCGTGGCGGCTGCCGCCGGCGGCGGTGGTGAAGCGGCCGCTGTCGAAGAGAAGGACGAGTTCGATGTCGTCCTGACCTCGGCTGGCGACAAGAAAATCAACGTCATTAAGGAAGTGCGCGCGATCACCAGCCTCGGCCTGAAAGAGGCCAAGGACCTGGTCGAGGGTGCGCCGAAGCCTGTCAAGGAAGGCGTTGCCAAGGACGAGGCCGAGAAGATCAAGAAGCAGCTTGAGGACGCCGGCGCGTCTGTCGAGCTCAAGTAGGCTTGAGTTAAAGACTTGGGTTGAAGGAGGCTCGGGCCGTCCCCATATACCGGGGTCGGCCCGGGCCCCTAACCCATCCAAATTCGTATGACGTGACGGTTCCCCTGAGTTTCCGCCAAGGCGGGGATTTAGGAGAGCGGTCGCGGCGAGCTTTGAGAGGACCACATGGCGAAAACGAACGGTCACAAGCGATATCGGAAATTTTTTGGCCACATCACCGAAGTGGCCGAGATGCCGAACCTCATCGAGGTTCAGAAACAGTCCTACGATCAATTCCTCATGGTGGACGAGCCGGAAGGCGGTCGCGAGGACGAGGGGCTGCAGTCCGTATTTCGTTCTGTGTTTCCGATCAAGGACTTCGGCGAGCGCGCTCAGCTTGAGTTCGTGCGCTATGCGTTCGAAGCGCCCAAGTACGACGTGGATGAGTGCCAGCAGCGCGACATGACCTTCGCGGCGCCGCTGAAGGTCACCTTGCGTCTCATCGTGTTTGATGTGAACGAGGAGACCGGCGCGCGCTCCGTCAAGGACATCAAGGAGCAGGACGTCTACATGGGCGACATGCCGCTGATGACCTCGAACGGCACGTTCGTGATCAACGGCACCGAGCGCGTGATCGTCTCGCAGATGCACCGTTCGCCGGGTGTGTTCTTCGACCACGACCGCGGCAAGACCCACTCGTCGGGCAAGCTGCTGTTCGCCGCCCGTATCATTCCCTATCGCGGGTCCTGGCTCGACTTCGAGTTCGACGCCAAGGACATCGTCTATGTCCGTATCGACCGCCGCCGGAAGCTGCCGGTGACGACGCTGCTCTATGCGCTCGGCCTCGACGACGAGGAAATTCTCTCGACGTTCTACGACCGGATCACGCTAAAGGCGGCCAAGAACGGCTGGAAGATGCCGTTCAATGCGGAACGCATGCGCGGCATCAAGCCGACGACGGACCTTATCGACGCCAAGACCGGCAAGGTTGCTATTGAAGCCGGCAGGAAGATCACGGCGCGCCTGGCCGGGAAGCTTTCCGAGGAAGGCCTGAAAGAGCTGCTCGTCAGCGATGAGGACCTCTATGGCCGGTACCTGGCAGAGGACATCCTCAATCTGGAATCGGGCGAGATCTACGGCGAAGCCGGTGAGGAAATCGACGAGAAGCTGCTGGAGACCCTGAAGGAGCTGAAGCTTAAGGAGATCCCGGTTCTCGACATCGACCACGTCAACGTGGGCGCGTTCATCCGCAACACGCTGGCGATCGACAAGAATTCCAACACGGACGAGGCGCTGCTCGACATCTACCGCGTCATGCGTCCGGGCGAGCCGCCGACGCCGGAAGCAGCGCAGACCCTGTTCAACGGTATCTTCTTCGATGCCGAGCGCTACGACCTGTCGTCCGTCGGCCGCGTGAAGATGAATATGCGCCTCGACCTCGATGCGCCGGACACCATGCGGACGCTGCGCAAGGAGGACATCCTTGCGGTCATCAAGACGCTGGTCGGTCTACGCGACGGCAAGGGCGAAATCGACGACATCGATCATCTCGGCAACCGGCGCGTGCGTTCGGTGGGTGAGCTGATGGAGAACCAGTACCGGGTCGGCTTGCTGCGCATGGAGCGGGCCATCAAGGAGCGCATGAGCTCTGTCGACATCGATACGGTGATGCCGCAGGACCTCATCAACGCCAAGCCGGCCGCGGCCGCGGTGCGCGAATTCTTCGGCTCCTCGCAGCTGTCGCAGTTTATGGACCAGACCAACCCGCTGTCGGAGATTACCCACAAGCGGCGCCTGTCGGCGCTTGGCCCGGGTGGTCTGACGCGCGAGCGCGCCGGCTTCGAGGTGCGCGACGTGCACCCGACGCATTACGGCCGCATCTGCCCGATTGAGACGCCGGAAGGTCCGAATATCGGCCTGATCAATTCGCTCGCCACGTTCGCGCGCGTGAACAAGTACGGCTTCATCGAGAGCCCGTACCGGCGCGTGGTGAAGAGCAAGGTGACCGACGAAGTGGTCTATCTCTCCGCAATGGAAGAGGCGCGCTACGTCATCGCTCAGGCCAACGCCGAGCTGAAGGATGACGGCAGCTTCGTCGAGGACCTCATCGTCTGCCGTCACGCTGGCGATGTGGAGCTGTATCCGCAGGATCGGGTGGACCTCATCGACGTGTCGCCCAAGCAGCTTGTATCCGTCGCCGCGGCGCTCATTCCGTTCCTCGAAAACGACGACGCCAACCGCGCGCTGATGGGTTCGAACATGCAGCGTCAGGCCGTGCCGTTGCTCATGGCGGAAGCTCCGCTTGTGGGTACGGGCATGGAATCCGTCGTGGCGCGGGATTCGGGCGCCGCGATCAGCGCGCGCCGCACCGGCGTCGTCGATCAGGTGGACGCCACCCGTATCGTCATCCGCGCGACGGAAGAGACTGACCCGTCGAAGTCGGGCGTCGACATCTACAATCTGCGCAAGTTCCAGCGCTCGAACCAGAACACCTGCATCAACCAGCGGCCGCTGGTGCGTGTGGGCGACGCCATTCAGGCCGGCGAGATCATCGCCGACGGGCCTTCGACCGATCTTGGCGAACTCGCGCTCGGCAAGAACGTGCTCGTCGCCTTCATGCCGTGGATGGGCTACAACTTCGAGGACTCCATCCTCATCTCCGAGCGCGTTGTGCGCGACGACGTCTTCACCTCGATCCATATCGAGGAGTTCGAGGTCATGGCGCGCGACACCAAGCTCGGGCCGGAGGAAATCACGCGCGATATTCCGAACGTCTCCGAAGAGGCTCTGAAGAACCTCGACGAGGCGGGCATCGTCTATATCGGCGCCGAGGTTCAGCCGGGCGACATCCTGGTCGGCAAGATCACGCCGAAGGGCGAGAGCCCCATGACGCCGGAAGAAAAGCTTCTGCGCGCCATCTTCGGTGAGAAGGCGTCGGACGTTCGCGACACCTCCCTGAAGCTGCCGCCGGGTGTGGCCGGTACGGTCGTCGAGGTGCGGGTGTTCAACCGCCACGGCATCGAGAAAGACGAGCGCGCCATGGCGATCGAGCGGGAAGAGATCGAGCGTCTCGCCAAGGACCGCGACGACGAAATGGCGATCCTGGACCGCAACGTCTTCGCGCGTCTGCGCGACGTGCTGCTGCACAAGGTGGCCGCGAAGGGTCCGAAGTCGGTCAAGAAGGATGCCAAGATCACCGAGGCCATGCTTGATGAGATTCCCCGCAGCCAGTGGTGGGAGATCGCGCTTAAGAACGAGAAGGCCATGAGCGAGGTCGAGGCCATCGGCCGGCAGTACGACGACGCCAAGAAGCGGCTCGAGCAGCGCTTCGTGGATAAGGTCGACAAGCTGCAGCGCGGCGACGAGCTGCCGCCGGGCGTCATGAAGATGGTCAAGGTCTTCGTGGCCGTGAAGCGGAAGATCCAGCCGGGCGACAAGATGGCCGGCCGTCACGGCAACAAGGGCGTGATCTCTCAGATCGTGCCGGTCGAGGACATGCCTTATCTCGAGGACGGCCAGGCGGTCGACATCGTGCTGAACCCGCTCGGCGTGCCGAGCCGCATGAATGTCGGTCAAATCCTGGAGACCCACCTCGGCTGGGCGTGCCGCGGTCTTGGCAAGAAGATCGGCGAGGCGCTCGAGGAGTATCACGAGACCAACAAGACGAAGCCGGTCAAGGATCTGCTCAAGACGATCTACGGTTCTGACAAGGCTGTTGCAGCCCTCTCCGACGATCAGATGATCGAAGTGGGGCAGGATCTGACCCGAGGCGTTCCCGTTGCGACGCCGGTATTCGACGGGGCGCACGAAGCGGACGTTTCGGACCTCTTGGAAGTGGCGGGCTACGACCCGTCCGGCCAGGTCACGTTGTATGACGGCCGCTCCGGCGAGCCGTTCGAGCGCAAGGTCACGGTGGGCTACATCTATATGCTGAAGCTGCATCACCTGGTGGACGACAAGATCCACGCCCGTTCGATCGGCCCGTACAGCCTGGTCACCCAGCAGCCGCTGGGCGGTAAGGCGCAGTTCGGCGGTCAGCGCTTCGGTGAAATGGAGGTGTGGGCGCTCGAGGCTTATGGCGCCGCGTACACGCTCCAGGAAATGTTGACCGTGAAGTCGGATGACGTTGCGGGCCGCACCAAGGTCTACGAGGCGATCGTCCGTGGCGACGACACGTTCGAGGCCGGCATCCCCGAGTCGTTCAACGTGCTGGTCAAGGAAATGCGTGCATTGGGACTGAATGTCGAACTGGTGCAGCCGAAGCCGGATGAGGTGCAGCCGCATGCCATGCAGCTGCCGAAGCCGGCCGCGGAGTAAGCGTCAAGCCCGGACGCTTCGTTACACACCCGTTGAAGACAACCGAAGGGCGGCGGCCCCGCCCATTTGGAGACAAGCAGAATGAACCAAGATCTCGCGAACCTGTTCAACCCGCAGACTCCGCAGCAGAATTTCGATCAGATTCAGATCGGTATTGCGAGCCCGGAAAAGATCCTGTCTTGGTCGTTCGGGGAGATCAAAAAGCCTGAGACGATCAACTACCGGACGTTCAAGCCCGAGCGCGACGGCCTATTCTGCGCGCGCATCTTCGGCCCGGTAAAGGACTACGAGTGCTTGTGCGGCAAGTACAAGCGCATGAAGTACAAGGGCGTCATCTGCGAGAAGTGCGGCGTCGAGGTCACGCTGGCCAAGGTGCGCCGCGAGCGCATGGGCCATATCGAGCTCGCCGCGCCCGTCGCGCATATCTGGTTTCTGAAGTCGCTGCCCTCGCGCATCGGCCTTCTGCTGGATATGACGCTGAAGGATCTCGAGCGCGTCCTGTATTTCGAGAACTACATCGTGCTGGAGCCGGGGCTCACCTCGCTCAAGCCGTTGCAGCTTCTGTCCGAAGAAGAGTTCATGCAGGCGCAGGACGATTTCGGCGAGGACTCGTTCACCGCTGGGATCGGCGCCGAGGCGATCCGCGAACTCCTCAAGGGTCTCGACCTCGAGAAGATCGCGGCGGACTTGCGCGTTGAGATCGCCGAGGCGACCACCGAGCTCAAGCCGAAGAAGCTGGCCAAGCGCCTGAAGGTGGTTGAGGCCTTCATTCAGTCGGGCAACCGTCCCGAGTGGATGATCCTGACCGTCGTGCCGGTCATTCCGCCGGAGCTGCGCCCGCTGGTGCCGCTCGACGGTGGCCGGTTCGCGACGTCGGACCTGAACGACCTGTATCGCCGCGTGATCAACCGTAACAACCGCCTGAAGCGGCTGATGGAGCTGCGCGCGCCGGACATCATCATCCGGAACGAAAAGCGCATGCTGCAGGAGGCCGTCGACGCGCTGTTCGACAATGGCCGCCGCGGCCGAGTCATCACGGGCGCCAACAAGCGTCCGCTGAAGTCGCTCGCCGACATGCTGAAGGGCAAGCAGGGCCGGTTCCGTCAGAACCTGCTCGGCAAGCGCGTCGACTACTCGGGCCGGTCGGTCATCGTGGTCGGTCCCGACCTGATGCTGCACCAGTGCGGCCTGCCGAAGAAGATGGCGCTCGAGCTGTTCAAGCCGTTCATCTACTCGCGGCTGGACGCCAAGGGCCATGCCTCGACCGTCAAGCAAGCGAAGAAGCTGGTCGAGAAGGAGAAGCCCGAGGTTTGGGATATCCTCGACGAGGTCATCCGCGAGCATCCGGTCATGCTGAACCGTGCGCCGACGCTGCACCGTTTGGGCATTCAGGCCTTTGAGCCGAAGCTCATCGAGGGCAAGGCCATTCAGCTTCATCCGCTCGTCTGTGCGGCGTTCAACGCCGACTTCGACGGCGACCAAATGGCCGTGCACGTGCCGCTGTCGCTCGAAGCGCAGCTGGAAGCGCGCGTGCTGATGATGTCGACCAACAATATCCTGCACCCGGCCAACGGTTCGCCGATCATTGTGCCGTCGCAGGATATCGTGCTCGGCCTCTACTACCTGTCGCTGGTCATGGACAACGAGCCGGGCGAGGGGATGATCTTTGGCGACGTCGCCGAGATCCACCACGCGCTCGAGTCTGGCGCTGTGACGCTGCATGCCAAGGTCAAGGGCCGCTACATCACCAAGGACGAGAACGGCAACTGGGTGGCGTATATCTACGACACGACGCCGGGCCGCATGCTTCTTGGCGAGCTGCTTCCGCGCCGTGCGGAGGTCAGCTTCGACCTGGTCAACCAGCTTCTGACGAAGAAGGCGATTTCCAAGATGATCGACGTGGTCTACCGCCACTGCGGTCAGAAGGAGACGGTCATCTTCTGCGACAAGATCATGGGCCTCGGGTTCCGCTATGCGTGCCGCGCCGGCATCTCGTTCGGCAAGGACGACATGGTGATCCCGGAGACCAAGGACGAAATCATCCACAAGACGACCGAGCTCGTTCGCGAGTACGAGCAACAGTACAATGACGGTCTGATCACGCGTGGCGAGAAGTACAACAAGGTGGTCGATACCTGGACCGAATGTACGGAACTCGTCGCGAAGGAAATGATGAAGCGCATTTCCTCGGTGCAGATCGACGAGGAGACCGGCCGCGAGAAGCCGATCAATTCGATCTACATGATGTCGCATTCCGGTGCCCGTGGGTCGCCGGCGCAGATGAAGCAGCTTGCGGGCATGCGCGGTCTCATGACCAAGCCGTCGGGCGAGATCATCGAGACGCCGATCATTTCGAACTTCAAGGAAGGTTTGACCGTGATGGAGTACTTCAACTCCACCCACGGCGCCCGTAAGGGTCTGGCCGATACAGCCTTGAAGACGGCCAACTCGGGCTACCTGACGCGTCGTCTCGTTGACGTGGCGCAGGACTGCATCGTGACGGAAGAGGACTGCGGTACCAATGGCGGCATCACGGTTCGCGCCGTTCTCGATGCGGGCGAGGTCACCGTGTCGCTCGGACAGCGCGTGTTGGGCCGTACGGCCGCCGATCCGGTCAAGGATCCGGCGACCGGCGATGTCATCATCGCTAAGGGTCAACTGATCGAGGAAGAGCACGTCGAGGCTATCGAAAGCGCGCGGGTCCAGGAGATTCGCGTGCGCTCGGCCCTGACCTGCGAAACCCGGAACGGCATTTGCGCGAGCTGCTATGGGCGCGATCTAGCCCGGGGCACGCCCGTCAACATGGGCGAGGCCGTGGGCGTTATCGCGGCGCAGTCGATCGGCGAGCCTGGAACGCAGCTCACCATGCGGACCTTCCACTTGGGCGGCGTGGCGAGTTCCAAGGTCGTCGACCAGTCTTCGCTGGAATCGGCCTACGAAGGCACCGTGAAGATCAAGCAGCGCAACGTGGTCGAGGACTCCCAAGGCCGCCACATGGTCATGACCCGGAACACGGCTATCGTGATCGTGGACGACGAGGGCAACGAGCTCGCAACCCATCGTCTGCCGTACGGCACGCATTTGCGTGTCGACGACGGCGACAAGGTCAAGCGCGGCGACCGTCTGGCCGAGTGGGATCCCTACACGCGTCCGGTGCTGACCGAGATCGAAGGCACGGTCGAGTTCGAGGACTTGGTCGAAGGTGTCTCCGTGTCGGAGCAGCGGGACGAGTCGACGGGTATCACCAATAGCGTGATCATCGACTGGCGTGCGTCCCCGCGCGGTGTCGATCTTCGGCCTGCCATGGTGATCAAGGACAAGAAGGGCGAAATCGGCAAGCTCTCGCGTGGCGGTGAAGCTCGCTACCTGCTGCCGGTGGACGCGGTCTTGTCCGTGGAGCCTGGCAGCGAGGTGAAGGCCGGCGACGTCTTGGCCCGTATTCCGATGGAGAGCGCCAAAACCCGCGACATCACGGGTGGTCTGCCGCGCGTGGCCGAGCTGTTCGAGGCGCGGCGTCCGAAGGATCATGCCATCATCGCCGAAGTCTCGGGCATCGTGCAGCTCGGCCGCGACTACAAGAACAAGCGGCGGATCAGCATCGTTCCCGACGAGGACGGCGCGGAACCGGTGGAGTTCTTGATCCCGAAGGGCCGGCATCTGACGGTGCAGGAAGGCGACCGGATCGAGAAGGGCGAGTACCTTCTGGATGGACACCCGGCGCCGCACGACATCCTGGCCATCAAGGGCGTCGAGGAACTGGCCAACTACCTCGTGAACGAGATCCAGGAGGTCTACCGGCTCCAGGGCGTGACGATCAACGACAAGCATATCGAGGTGATCGTCAGCCAGATGCTCAAGAAGATCGAGATCGACGATCCGGGCGACACCGAGTTCCTGAAGGGCGAGCAGGTGGACCGCATCGACTTCGAAGACGCCAACCTGGCAGCGGAAGAGGCGGGCGGAAAGAAGGCCGAAGGCCAGCACGTACTGCTCGGCATCACGAAGGCGAGCCTTCAGACCCGGTCGTTCATTTCGGCGGCATCGTTCCAGGAGACCACGCGCGTTCTTACCGACGCGGCGGTCAACGGAAAGAAAGACGCCCTGGAAGGGCTAAAGGAGAATGTGATCGTGGGCCGGCTCATCCCGGCCGGTACGGGTGGCATGCTCTCGCGGCTCAACCGGATTGCCACGCATCGCGATGAACTGATTCTGGAGGAGCGCCAGCGCTCGGCCCAGGACGTTCTCGAACCTGCCGGTGAGGACGTTCCGGAGGATGCAGCCGAGGCTGAGCCGGTGCCGGAAGACACCGGGGACGGCGCTTCGGCGTAGGCAATACAAGGATATTGGGGGCTAAGCGGAAAAACCGTAAAAAAACGGCGCTTGGCCCCCGATTTCAGGTCGTTGAACCCTTGACGTTTCGAGAAGCGGCCTGATACAACGCGGCCACATTAACGGCAGGCGGTAGCCCACCGAAAGGATGCCCTTTGGGGCGCGGGTTAGACGCTGCCGGACTAACCGGGATCATATCGGGGTCATGATCTTGGGGGTTACCCCTCAAGATCCTCTGGATTGAGCGCTGAAGGACGCGAGGGACGACTCGCAGCTTCAGCTCTTGTGTTTTGGGCCATCCGCCCAGCTTTTCGGGCGGTGCCGCCCATGTGGTTTTGGGCGCATCCGCCCATAGGTGAATGAGGCGGTTTCGCCGTCGCAAACGATTGGACGCTAGGGCTGCTATGCCAACGATTCAGCAATTGATCCGGAAGCCGCGTAAGGCCCCGGTAAAGCGCAACAAAGTGCCGGCCATGCAGGCCTGCCCGCAGAAGCGGGGGGTTTGCACGCGCGTTTACACCACCACGCCGAAGAAGCCGAACTCGGCGCTCCGGAAGGTCGCGCGCGTGCGCCTGACCAACCAGCAGGAAGTGACGAGTTACATCCCCGGCGAGGGCCACAATCTTCAGGAGCACTCGGTGGTGATGATCCGCGGCGGCCGCGTGAAGGATCTTCCCGGCGTGCGCTACCACATCATTCGCGGCGTGCTCGACACGCAAGGGGTCAGCGCCCGCCGTCAGCGGCGCTCGAAATACGGAGCTAAGCGGCCCAAGTAGTGGGGCGCTTATTCGGTTTTTAAGGAACGGATTGAAGCGATATGTCCAGGCGGCACAAAGCTGATAAGCGGGAGATCATTCCCGATCCCAAGTTCGGGGATCAGGTGCTCACCAAGTTCATGAATTCCATCATGCTGGACGGCAAGAAGTCTGCCGCCGAGCGGATCGTCTATGGCGCGCTCGACCAGATGGAAGACAAGGTCAAGCAGAACCCGATCGAGCTGTTCCATCAGGCTCTGCAGAACGTCATGCCGGCCATCGAGGTGCGGTCCCGCCGTGTGGGCGGTGCGACCTACCAGGTGCCGGTCGAGGTCCGTGTCGACCGTCGTCAGGCGCTGGCCATTCGCTGGATTATCGCGGCCGCGCGCGGCCGCAACGAGAACACGATGGTCGAGCGGCTGTCGGGCGAGCTTCTCGATGCCGTCAACAATCGCGGTTCTGCCGTGAAGAAGCGCGAGGACACGCACCGGATGGCCGAAGCCAACCGCGCTTTCTCGCACTATCGCTGGTAACCGTCTCAAGGAACTCGAACGATGCCCCGTCAGACGCCCCTCAAGGACTACCGCAACATCGGTATCATGGCGCATATCGATGCCGGCAAGACCACCACGACCGAGCGCGTGCTCTACTACACCGGTAAGAGCCACAAGATCGGCGAGGTCCATGATGGCGCGGCCACCATGGACTGGATGGAGCAGGAGCAAGAGCGCGGCATCACCATTACGTCGGCTGCGACGACCGCGTTCTGGAAAGACAAGCGCATCAACATCATCGACACGCCCGGCCACGTGGACTTCACGATTGAGGTCGAGCGGTCCTTGCGCGTGCTCGACGGCGCCGTTGCGCTGCTCGACGCCAACCAGGGTGTGGAGCCGCAGACCGAGACGGTGTGGCGTCAGGCCGACAAGTATCACGTGCCGCGCATGATCTTCGTCAACAAGATGGACAAGATCGGCGCCGACTTCTTCATGTCGCTCGAGACGATCAAGGAGCGCCTCGGCGCGAACCCGATCGTCCTGCAGCTGCCGATCGGTTCCGAGTCGGACTTTGCGGGTATTGTCGACCTGGTCCGCATGAAGGCGGTGATCTGGGACGATGAGTCCCTCGGCGCGACGTTCCACGACGAGGACATCCCGGCCGATCTTCAGGACAAGGCGCAGGAGTATCACGACGCGCTGGTCGAGCAGGCGGTCGAGCTCGACGAGGAGGCCATGGAGGCCTATCTCGAAGGCAAGGAAATTCCTGAGGAGAAGCTCAAGCAGCTTATCCGTAAGGGCACCTGCAACCTCGAGTTCGTCCCGATTCTGTGCGGTTCAGCCTTTAAGAACAAGGGCGTGCAGCCGCTACTTGACGCCGTGGTCGACTATCTTCCGTCCCCGCTCGACGTGCCGCCGATCAAGGCCATCGACGTGAAGACGGAGCAGGAAGTGGATCGTCCGGCTTCGGACGATGCGCCGCTGTCGATGCTGGCGTTCAAGATCATGAACGACCCGTTCGTGGGGTCGCTGACCTTCTGCCGCGTGTATTCGGGCACGGTTGAATCCGGCCAGACGCTGGCCAACACGGTGAAAGACAAGAAAGAGCGTATCGGCCGTATGCTGCTGATGCACTCCAATCACCGCGAAGACATCAAGGACGCTTATGCAGGCGACATCGTCGCCATTGCGGGTCTCAAGGACGTCACCACCGGCGACACGCTCTGCGATCCGGCCAAGCCCGTGATTCTGGAGCGCATGGAGTTTCCGGATCCGGTCATCGAGGTTGCCGTCGAGCCCAAGACGAAGAGCGACCAGGAGAAGCTCGGCGTGGCGCTCAACCGTTTGGCCCAAGAGGATCCGTCCTTCCGCGTTACGGTCGACCACGAATCCGGGCAGACCATCATTAAGGGCATGGGCGAGCTTCATCTCGACATCATTGTCGATCGCATGAAGCGTGAGTTTAAGGTCGAGGCCAATGTGGGCGCGCCGCAGGTTGCGTATCGTGAGACGATCACGAAGCCGGCCAGCGTCGACTACACCCATAAGAAGCAGACCGGCGGTTCGGGCCAGTTCGCCCGCGTGAAAATGGAGATCGAGCCGGCCGAGGCTGGCGAAGGCTTCATCTTCGAGAACAAGGTTGTCGGCGGCAACGTTCCCAAGGAGTTCATCCCGGGCGTCGAGAAGGGCGTGCAGAGCGTCATCGACTCAGGCATTCTCGCCGGCTTCCCGATCCTTGACGTAAAGTGCACGCTGGTTGACGGCGCGTCGCATGATGTCGACTCGTCTGTCATGGCGTTTGAGATCGCGTCCCGCGCGGCCTTCCGCGAAGCAGCTCAAAAGGCTGCACCGAAACTGCTTGAGCCAATCATGAAGGTTGAAGTGGTGACGCCGGAAGAATATGTGGGCGGTATCATTGGCGATCTTACCAGCCGCCGCGGTCAGGTCCGAGGCCAGGAGCCCCGGGGCAACGCGACGGTGATCAATGCCATGGTCCCGCTAGCCAACATGTTTGGTTATGTGAACACGCTGCGTTCCATGAGTCAGGGGCGGGCGCAGTTCACGATGCAGTTCGACAGCTATGCGCAGGTTCCGCAGGCGGTGGCTGAAGAAGTGCAGGCAAAGTTCGCCTAAGCGATTGGGCGTTTGAGTTTTAGCTTTTGGTGAGAGGAATGGAGAGCCACAATGGCTAAAGAGAAATTCGACCGGTCAAAGCCGCATTGCAACATCGGTACGATTGGTCACGTCGATCACGGTAAAACGACCCTGACCGCTGCGATCACCAAGACATTGGCTGAGACCGGCGGCGCCAAGTTCACCGCCTACGATGAAATCGACAAGGCGCCTGAAGAGAAGGCTCGCGGTATCACGATCTCCACGGCACACGTGGAGTACGAGACCGAGAACCGGCACTACGCCCACGTGGACTGCCCGGGTCACGCCGACTACGTGAAGAACATGATCACGGGTGCCGCCCAGATGGACGGCGCCATTCTGGTGGTGTCCGCTGCCGATGGCCCCATGCCGCAGACCCGCGAGCACATCCTGCTTGCCCGTCAGGTTGGCGTGCCGGCGCTGGTGGTGTTCCTGAACAAGGTCGACCAGGTCGACGACGAGGAGCTTCTGGATCTCGTTGAGCTCGAGGTTCGCGAGCTTCTGTCCAAGTACGAGTTCCCGGGCGACGATATCCCGATCATCAAGGGCTCGGCTCTTGCGGCGATCGAGGACAGCAACCCGGAGATCGGTCAGAAGGCCATCATGGAGCTCATGAAGGCTGTCGACGAGTACATCCCGCAGCCCGAGCGTCCGAAGGATCAGCCCTTCCTGATGCCGATCGAAGACGTGTTCTCGATCTCCGGCCGCGGTACCGTCGTGACCGGCCGTGTCGAGCGTGGCGTCGTCAAGGTTGGCGAGGAAGTCGAGATTGTCGGTATCAAGCCGACCACCAAGACGACCGTCACCGGCGTTGAGATGTTCCGCAAGCTGCTCGACCAGGGCGAGGCCGGCGACAATGTCGGTTGTCTGCTCCGTGGTGTGGACCGCGAAGGTGTCGAGCGTGGTCAGGTTCTGGCCAAGCCCGGTTCTGTGACGCCGCACACGAAGTTCAAGGCCGAGGCCTACATCCTCACCAAGGAAGAGGGTGGCCGCCACACGCCGTTCTTCGGCAACTACCGTCCGCAGTTCTACTTCCGCACGACCGACGTGACGGGTGTGGTGGAGCTGCCGGAAGGCACCGAGATGGTGATGCCGGGCGACAACATCGCCATGACCGTTGAGCTGATCGTGCCGATCGCCATGGAAGAGAAGCTCCGCTTCGCTATCCGTGAAGGTGGCCGCACCGTCGGCGCCGGCGTGGTGTCGTCGATCATCGAGTAAGGGGAATTGAGGAGCGCGCCGCTCCGTTCTGGGGCGGCGCGTTTCTCTAACTTAAGGCCGTCGAGATGCAGAGCCAGAACATAAGAATCAGGCTGAAAGCCTTCGACCATCGCATTCTCGATGCGTCGACCAAGGAAATCGTCAACACGGCGAAACGCACCGGTGCGGATGTCCGCGGGCCGATCCCGCTGCCGACCCGCATCGAGAAGTTCACCGTGAACCGCTCGCCGCATATCGACAAGAAGAGCCGTGAGCAGTTCGAGATGCGGACGCACAAGCGGCTGCTCGACATTGTCGATCCGACGCCGCAGACGGTCGACGCTTTGATGAAACTCGATCTCGCCGCCGGCGTGGATGTTGAGATCAAGCTCTAACCGGTATCGGGACGAGGCAAGGAATTAGTTCGATGCGATCAGGTGTTATCGCGCAGAAGGTCGGTATGACCAGGATCTTCACCGATGCCGGGGAGCACATCCCGGTGACGGTGTTGCGCCTGGAGAACTGCCAGGTCGTCGGTCAGCGGACCGCGGAAAAGAACGGCTACACCGCCGTTCAGCTTGGTGCCGGCCGTGCCAAAGTGAAGCGTTTGACTCGGGCGCAACGCGGCGGGTTCGCCGTGGCGAATGTCGAGCCGAAGCGCAAGGTTGCCGAGTTCCGGGTCAGCCCCGAGAACTTGATCGATGTGGGCGCGGAGATCACCGCAGACCACTTCGTCGAAGGGCAGTTCGTGGACGCCTCCGGGACCTCCATTGGTAAGGGGTTTGCCGGCGGCATGAAGCGGCACGGTTTCGGCGGTCTGCGGGCCAGCCACGGCGTGTCGATCAACCACAGAAGCCACGGCTCCACCGGCCAGTGTCAGGATCCCGGCAAGGTCTTCAAAGGCAAGAAGATGGCCGGTCACATGGGTGACGTCAGCGTCACGACGCAGAATTTGCGCGTGGTGAAGACGGATGCCGAGCGCGGTCTCATCATGATCCGGGGCGCCGTTCCCGGCGCCAAGGGCGGATGGGTTCTCCTGCGCGATGCGGTCAAGCGGGCGCTGCCCGAGGGTGCGCCGGTCCCCGGTGCCTTCCGGAAGGGCGCCGAGGATAAAGCGCCGGTCAATGAGGCTGCAGCTCAGGCACCTGCCGAGGCTGAAGCGGCTCAGCCGGCAGAGGGCGGAGAGAACGCGTAATGAAAGCGGATGTAACAACGCTCGACGCCAAGAAGGCGGGAACCGTGGAACTGTCCGAGGATGTCTTCGGTCTTGAGCCGCGCGCCGACTTGCTGCACCGGATGGTGCGCTACCAGCTTGCCAAGCGCCGCGCCGGTACGGTCTCGACGAAAGACCGTTCTGAGATTACGGCGACGACCGCGAAGATGTACCGGCAGAAGGGCACGGGCCGTGCGCGTCACGGCAGCGCCAAGCCCGGCATCTTCCGTGGCGGCGGTAAGGCTTTCGGCCCGAAGCCGCGCAATTTCGGCTTCGATCTGCCGAAGAAGGTTCGCGCGCTGGCCCTGAAGCATGCGCTGTCGTCCAAGGCCAAGGCCGAGGAGTTGATCGTCCTGGATTCCTGCGACGTGAAGGATGCCAAGACGAAGGCGCTGAAGACGCAGTTCGAGAAGCTGGGCTTTGGATCCGCGCTTATCGTGGACGGCGCCGAGGTGCAGACGAACTTCGCGCTCGCGGCCCGCAACATTCCGCACGTGGATGTGCTGCCGATCCAAGGCATCAACGTGTACGACATTTTGCGGCACGAGAAGCTCGTGCTGACCAAGGCCGCGCTCGAAGCGCTGGAGGCTCGTTTCAAATGAGTGCGCTGCAAGCATATGACGTGATTTTGTCGCCGGTGATCACCGAGAAATCGAGTGAGGCGTCCGAATCCAATCAGGTGGTGTTCAAGGTTCGCCTCGACGCGACGAAGCCGCAGATCAAGAGCGCGGTGGAGAAGCTTTTCGGCGTCAAGGTGGTGGCCGTGAACACGCTGACCCGCAAGGGTAAGACCAAGGTTTTCCGGGGCATCAAGGGCACCCAGAAGGATACCAAGAAAGCCGTCGTCAAGCTCGCCGAAGGCGACAAGATCGACGTGACGACAGGGATCTAGAGCGATGGCGTTGAAGACATTCAAACCGACCACGCCGAGCCAGCGTCAGCTGGTGCTCGTGGACCGCAGCCATCTGTGGAAGGGCAAGCCGGTCAAGCCGCTCACGGAGGGCTTGAACAAGACGGGTGGCCGCAACAACACGGGCCGTGTCTCGATCTGGCATCGCGGCGGCGGTCACAAGCGGACGTATCGCATGGTCGATTTCAAGCGGACCAAGCGCGGAGTCGCGGCGACTGTCGAGCGGCTGGAATACGATCCGAACCGCACGGCGTTCATCGCCCTGATCAAGTATGACGACGGCGAGCTGGCCTACATTTTGGCACCGCAGCGTCTGGCGCCGGGCGACAAGGTGATCGCCGACGAGAAAGTCGACGTGAAGCCTGGCAACGCGATGCCGCTGGCCAACATGCCGATCGGCACCATCGTCCACAATGTGGAGATGAAGCAGGGCAAGGGCGGCCAGATCGCACGCGCCGCGGGTGCCTATGTACAGCTCGTCGGCCGCGACGCCGGCTATGCGATCCTGCGCCTGAACTCGGGCGAGACGCGCATGGTTCCGGCCTCCTGCATGGCGACGGTCGGCGCTGTCTCCAATCCCGACAACGCGAACGTGTCGTTGTCGAAGGCCGGCCGCAGCCGCTGGAAGGGCCGCAAGCCCGTGGTTCGCGGTGTGGCGATGAACCCGATCGATCACCCGCATGGCGGTGGTGAAGGGCGGACGTCTGGTGGCCGGCATCCGGTTACCCCTTGGGGCAAGTCCACCAAGGGCAAGCGGACGCGCAGCAACAAGGCGAGCGACAAGTACATTCTGCGCAGCCGCCATCTGAAGAAGAAGAAGGGATAAGACGTGGCACGTTCGATTTGGAAAGGCCCGTTCGTCGACGGCTTTCTCTTGAAGAAGGCCGAGAAGGCGCGTGAGAGCGGCTCCAATGCCGTGATCAAGATGTGGTCGCGCCGGTCCACCATTCTCCCTCAGTTCGTGGGACTGACATTCGGCGTCCACAACGGACAGAAGCATGTTCCGGTTCTGGTGACGGAAGACATGGTGGGTCACAAGTTCGGTGAGTTCTCGCCGACGCGCACCTATCACGGCCACGCCGCCGACAAGAAAGTGAAGAGAGGCAAGTAGTCATGGGCAAGCCGCAGAGAGAGCGCACGCTCAAGGACAACGAGGCGAAGGCCGTCACCCGGCTGATCCGCGTGAGCCCGCAGAAGCTGAACCTCGTCGCTCAGCTTATTCGCGGCAAGAAGGTCGATCGCGCCCTGGCCGATCTCACCTTCTCGCGTAAGCGCATCGCCAAGGACGTCAAGAAGACCCTGGAGTCGGCGATCGCCAACGCAGAGAACAATCACGACCTCGACGTCGACGCCTTGGTCGTTTCGGAAGCCTATGTGGGCAAGAACATTGTGATGAAGCGCATTCAGGCGCGTGCACGCGGCCGGGCGGCTCGGATCTTGAAGCCGTTTTCGCAGATGACCGTGGTCGTGCGTCAAGTTGAGGAGCCTGCTTGATGGGACAGAAAGTCAACCCGATCGGGCTTAGGCTCGGTGTCAACCGCACTTGGGATTCGCGCTGGTTTGCCTCGCGTGGCGAGTATGCAGACCTGCTGCACGAAGATCTCAAGATGCGCGAGCATATTCTCAAGACGCGCAAGCAGGCCGGCATTTCGAAGGTCGTCGTGGAGCGTCCGCACAAGAAGTGCCGCGTCACGGTCTACACCGCTCGCCCGGGCATCCTGATCGGCAAGAAGGGCGCGGACATCGAGACGCTTCGCAAAGAGCTGGCGACGATGACGGACTCCGAGGTGCACCTGAACATCGTCGAGGTGCGCAAGCCGGAGATCGACGCGACGCTGGTGGCCGAAGGCATCGCCCAGCAGCTCGAGCGCCGCGTGGCGTTCCGCCGGGCCATGAAGCGGGCAGTGCAGTCGGCGATCCGTATGGGCGCCCTCGGCATCCGAATAAATTGCTCGGGCCGGCTTGGCGGCGCGGAAATCGCGCGCATGGAGTGGTACCGCGAGGGCCGTGTGCCGCTGCACACGCTGCGCGCCAATATCGACTACGGCACGGCGCTCGGGCGCACGGCTTATGGAATCATCGGCATCAAGGTTTGGATCTTCAAGGGCGAGATCATGGAGCACGATCCCATGGCTCAGGAGACCAAGGCCCTTGAGGCTCAAGAGGGCGGACGTTCCGGTGGCCGGCGCGACTCCGCACGGGCTTAGGGCTAAGGGCAGGACTTAAGAATTATGCTGCAACCGAAACGCACAAAGTTCCGCAAGATGCACAAGGGCCGCATCAAAGGTGCGGCGAAGGGCGGGTCTGATCTGAACTTCGGCACCTTCGGGCTGAAGGCGCAAGAGCCTGCGCGCGTCACCGCGCGGCAGATCGAAGCCGCCCGCCGCGCCATGACGCGTCAGATGAAGCGTGCAGGCCGTGTGTGGATCCGCATCTTCCCGGACGTCCCGGTTTCGAAGAAGCCGACCGAAGTCCGCATGGGTAAGGGTAAGGGTACGCCGGAGTTCTGGGCGGCCAAGGTCAAACCTGGCCGGATTATGTTCGAGATCGACGGCGTGAACGAGGCGACAGCGCGGGAATCCCTGCGGCTGGCGGCTGCGAAGCTGCCGATCAAGACGCGCGTTGTGGCGCGCATCGAGGGCTAAGCGATGAAAGCGAGCCAAGTGAACGATATGACGGTCGATCAGCTCAATGACGAGTTGGTCAAGTTGAAGAAAGAGCAGTTCAACCTGCGCTTCCAGGCGGCCTCTGGGCAGCTTGAGAACACGGCGCGGGTTCGGCAGGTGCGTCGCGATATTGCGCGCGTGAAGACAGTTGCGCGCCAGAAGAGCGCCGCAGCGAAGGCTTAAAGGTAGATACGATGCCGAAACGCGTTTTGATTGGGACCGTGGTGAGCGACAAGAACGACAAGACCGTTGTGGTCAAGGTCGAGCGCCGCTTCACGCATCCCCTGTTCCACAAAGTGGTCCGCCGCACGAAGAATTACCACGCTCACGACGAGAACAACGAGTTCAAGGTCGGCGAGAAGGTGTGGATCGAAGAGTGCGCGCCGATGTCGAAGCAAAAATGTTGGGTGGTTTTGCCGCGCGAGCAGGCAGCCAGCTAAGGCGAATAACGAAGGGCCTCGTTGAAGGCCTGAATAAGGGCGAATGCCATGATTCAGATGCAGACCAATCTCGATGTCGCCGATAACTCGGGTGCAAAGCGCGTGCAGTGCATCAAGGTGCTCGGCGGTTCGAAGCGGAAATACGCGTCGATCGGTGACACCATCGTGGTCAGCGTCAAGGAAGCAATTCCGCGCGGCCGTGTGAAGAAGGGCCAGGTCATGAAGGCCGTCATCGTGCGTACCGCCACGGGCGTGCGCCGCCAGGACGGTTCGCTGATCCGGTTCGACCGCAATGCGGCGGTTTTGGTCAATGCGCAAGGCGAGCCGGTGGGTACGCGTATCTTCGGCCCCGTCACGCGCGAGTTGCGGGCGAAGAAGCACATGAAGATCGTGTCGCTCGCGCCGGAGGTTCTGTGATCATGGCAGGCTTGAAGATCAAGAAGGGCGACCACGTTGTGGTGCTCACGGGCAAGGACAAGGGCAAGAAGGGCGAAGTCCTGAAGGTCTTGCCGTCCGAGAACCGTGCGGTGGTGCAGGGCGTGGCACAGGTGCGCAAGCACCAGCGCCAGACCGCATCCCAGGAGGGGGGCATTATCACCAAGGAAGCCCCGATCCACATTTCGAATCTCGCGCTTGAGGATCCCAAGGATGGGCAGCCCACGCGCGTCGGCTACAAATTTTTGAAGGACGGACGCAAGGTGCGTTTCGCAAAGCGTTCGGGCGAGGTCATCGATGGCTGAGCAGGCATATACACCGCGGTTGAAGCAGCAGTACAACGACGTCATCAAGGGCGAACTCGAGAAGGAGTTCGCGTTCAAGAACGTCATGCAGATTCCCCGCCTCGAGAAGGTGGTGTTGAACATCGGCGTCGGCGAGGCGGTGAACGACTCGAAGAAGGTCAAGTCCGCGGCCAACGACCTCGGGTTGATCGCGGGCCAGCGGCCTGTGATCACGAAGGCGCGCAAGTCGATCGCCGGCTTCAAGCTGCGCGAGGGCATGCCCGTCGGTGTGAAAGTAACGCTGCGTAAGAACCGGATGTACGAGTTCCTCGATCGGCTTGTGAACGTCGCGCTGCCGCGCGTTCGCGACTTCCGTGGGCTCAATCCGAAGAGTTTCGATGGGCGCGGCAATTATTCGATGGGCCTGAAAGAGCACATCGTTTTCCCCGAGATCGACTACGACAAGGTGGAAGACGTGCTCGGCATGGACATCATCGTGTGCACGACAGCGGATAACGACGACGAGGCACGCGCGCTTTTGAAGGGTTTGAACTTTCCGTTCCGTAGCTAAGCACGGGCTGGCTGCGACAGGAGGACTGAATGGCTAAGACGAGCATGATCGAGCGGGACAAGAAGCGCCGCCGCCTTGCTAAAAAATACGAGGCGCGTCGGGCACGGCTGAAGGCCATTGCCAAGGACGAGTCGCTTCCGGCTGAAGAGCGCTTCGCGGCGCGGCTGAAGCTGGCGGAGATTCCGCGCAATGCCTCGCCGACACGTATTCACAACCGTTGCGATCTCACCGGGCGGCCGCGCGGGTACTACCGCAAGCTTCGCATGTCGCGCATTGCGTTGCGCGATCTTGCAAGCAACGGGCTGATCCCCGGCATGGTTAAGTCGAGCTGGTAAGGACTTCGATGAGCATCAACGATCCTCTTGGCGATATGCTGACCCGCATCCGCAATGCGCAGATGCGGCGCAAGACGAAGGTCTCAACGCCAACCTCCAAGCTGCGCGAGCGCGTGCTCGAGGTGCTGGCCGACGAGGGCTATATCCGTGGCTATGCGCGCGTCGACTACGACGGCGGCAAGTCTGAGTTCGAGATCGAGCTCAAGTACTTCGACGGCGAGCCGGTGATCAAAGACATCAAGCGGGTGTCGACACCGGGCCGGCGTGTGTACTCCTCGGTTAAGAATCTCCCGACCGTTGCGAATGGTCTGGGTGTGTCAATTCTTTCGACGCCGAAGGGCGTCATGTCGGATTCGCAGGCGCGTAACGAGAATGTCGGCGGCGAGATTCTCTGCAGCGTATTTTAGCGGAGCCAGTTGAAGCGAAGGTTTGATCAATGTCGCGCATCGGCAAGAAACCAGTTCCGATCCCCAGTGGCGTAACCGCCTCGGTGGACGGTCAGGAAATCAAGGTCAAAGGACCTAAGGGCGAGCTCAGCCACGTGCTGGTCGACCAGGTCATCGCCAAGATGGGCGATGACGGGATCGAGATCGGCATGGTCGAGGACAACAAGGACTCGCGGGCTATGTGGGGCATGTCGCGTACGATCGTGTCGAACCTCGTCACGGGCGTGACGGAAGGTTTCTCGAAGACGCTCGAGATCAACGGCGTTGGCTACCGTGCCGCGATGAAGGGCCAGGCCCTCCAGCTGCAGCTCGGCTTCAGCCATGACGTCGATTTCGAGATTCCGAAGGGGATCGAAATCAGCTGCCCGAAGCCGACCGAGATTGTCGTGAGCGGCATCGACAAGCAGCTGGTCGGCCAGGTGGCCGCGGAGATCCGCCGTTACCGTCCGCCGGAGCCCTACAAGGGCAAGGGCGTGAAGTACGCCGGCGAGTACATTTTCCGTAAGGAAGGCAAGAAGAAGTAGCGGGATTGAAGATGGGTACGTTGAACAACAGCACTGTGCGGCGTGCGCGCCGGGTGCGGCATTCGCTGAAGCGGGCGGCCAATGGACGTGCGCGTCTGTCGGTGTTCCGTTCCTCGAAGCATATTTATGCGCAGGTGATCGACGACCGTGCGGGCAAGACGCTCGCATTCGCGTCGAGCCTCGATAAGGATCTCAAGGGCGCGCTGCCCAAGGGGAGCGATACGGCGGCGGCAGAAGCCGTTGGCAAGCTCGTTGCCGAGCGCGCTGTGAAGGCCGGTGTCAAGGATGTGATCTTTGACCGCGGCTCGTACATCTATCATGGGCGCATCAAGGCGCTCGCAGACGCGGCCCGCGAGGCGGGTCTCAACTTTTAGGGAATTCGGAAAGGATCGACCGTGGCACGAGGCCCGCAAGGTAGAGACCGCGATCGCGACGATCGCGACAGCGAATTCGTCGACAAGCTGGTTCACATCAACCGCGTCGCCAAGGTGGTGAAGGGCGGACGCCGGTTTGGTTTTGCTGCGCTGGTCGTTGTCGGCGACCAGAAGGGCCGGGTCGGTTTCGGCCACGGCAAGGCGCGCGAAGTGCCGGAGGCAATCCGCAAGGCGACGGAATCGGCAAAGCGCAACCTGGTCAAGGTGCCCTTGCGCGAAGGCCGGACGCTGCACCACGACGTGCGCGGACAGCACGGCGCGGGCAAGGTGATCCTGCGCGCGGCGCCTCCCGGTACCGGCATCATCGCCGGCGGCCCAATGCGTGCCGTGTTCGAGACGCTTGGCATCCAGGACGTGGTTGCGAAGTCGCTTGGCAGCTCGAACCCCTACAACATGGTGCGCGCCACGTTCGATGCGCTGCGCCATGAGGACAGCCCCCGCGGCGTGGCCGCGCGGCGCGGGAAGAAGGTAAGCGAAATCGTGTCGCGCCGCCGTGATCAGGCGGGCGATGGTGCCGAGGCGCAAGCCTAAAGGCGCATAGACAAGGTTGAAGGAAGATGGCCGAGAATAAGAAGACAATCGTCGTGGAGCAGATCGGAAGCCCGATCCGGCGGCCCGGCGTGCAGCGCGCGACCCTTATCGGGCTCGGCCTGAACAAGATGCACAAGCGGCGGACGCTGGTCGACAGCCCCGAAGTGCGCGGCATGGTGGCTAAGGTGAGCCACCTGGTGCGTATCGTCGAGGACGAGGCCGGAGCTTAAGGGTAGATAAGATGCGACTGAACGATCTTCGCGACCTTCCCGGCGCGACAACGTCGAAGAAGCGTGTGGGACGCGGTATCGGCTCTGGCCTGGGCAAGACGTCCGGTCATGGCCAGAAGGGCCAGAAATCGCGCTCGGGCGTAGCCATCAAGGGCTTTGAGGGCGGCCAGATGCCGATCCACATGCGCCTGCCGAAGCGCGGCTTCAACAACAAGTTCGCCAAGCACTTCAACGAGGTGAATGTCGGCCGTATCCAGACGGCGATCGACGACAAGAAGCTTGACGCCTCCAAGCCGGTCACGGTTCAGGCGCTGGTCGATGCCGGCGTCGTCCGCCGCGCACGCGACGGCGTGCGTCTGCTCGGCCGGGGCGAGCTCAAATCGAAAGTGTCGTTCGAGGTCACCGGGGCGTCGAGTGGTGCGGTCAAGGCTGTCGAGGCGGCCGGCGGCACCGTGACGATCACGGAGATGCCGCAGCGTCAGGCCAAGCCGGAAGGCGAGGGCGCGCCGAAGAAAACCGCCAAGAAGGCGGCCACGAAGAAAGCCGCTCCCAAGAAGGCGGCTGCCAAGAAATCCGCAGCGAAGAACGACACGTCCGAGTAGGGCGGGCCGGGACGAGGCAGGGCGGCTGGTTTGTAGGCCCGTCCAGCCGGCCCGGAGAAGGGAAGAGCGCTAATGGCATCTGCCGCAGAACAGCTCGCGTCGAACTTGAACTTCGCCGCCTTTGCGAAGGCCGACGAACTCAAGAAGCGCATCATGTTCACGCTGGTCGCGCTCGTGATCTACCGGCTCGGAACCTATATTCCGATTCCGGGCATCAATCCTCAGGCGCTTGCGGACGTCTTCAAGCAGCAGCAGTCCGGCATCTTGGGCATGTTCAACATGTTCTCCGGCGGCGCTGTCGGGCGCATGGCGATTTTCGCGCTCAACATCATGCCGTACATTTCGGCATCGATTATCATTCAGCTTCTGACGACGGTCTCGCCGACGCTTGAGCAGCTCAAGAAGGAAGGCGAGCAGGGCCGCCGTCAGATCAATCAGTATACCCGCTACGGCACGGTTCTTTTGGCCGCGCTTCAAGGCTACGGCATCGCCGTTGGCCTCGAAGGCGCCGGTAACATCGTCACCGATCCGGGCTGGTTCTTCCGCATTACGACCGTCATCACCCTGGTGGGTGGTACCGTCTTCCTGATGTGGCTCGGCGAGCAGATCACGGCGCGCGGCGTCGGTAACGGCATCTCGCTGATCATCTATGCCGGTATCGTCGCGGGACTGCCGGCAGCGCTGATCGGAACGCTGGAACTTGGCAAGCAAGGCGCCTTGTCCACGGGGCTGATCCTCGCCCTGTTCATCGTGGCGACTGCGGTCATCGGCTTCATCGTCTTCATGGAGCGCGCCCAGCGGCGATTGTTGGTGCAGTATCCGAAGCGACAAGTCGGCAACAAGATGTTCCAGGGCGATGCCTCGCATCTCCCCCTAAAGCTGAATACCGCCGGCGTGATTCCGCCGATCTTCGCCTCGTCGCTGCTGCTGCTGCCGATCACGGTCGCAAATTTCTCGGCCGGGCAGGGCCCCGAGTGGTTGACCTCTGTGACGGCCATGCTGGGCCGCGGGCAGCCGCTCTACATCCTGATCTACGTCTCGCTGATCATCTTCTTCGCCTTTTTCTACACGGCGGTTGTGTTCAACCCCAAGGAGACGGCGGATAACCTCAAGAAGTATGGCGGCTTCCTTCCGGGCATCCGTCCCGGCGAGCGCACGGCCGAGTATATCGACTACGTGCTGACCCGGATTACGGTCGTCGGTGCGATCTATCTGGCCGCCGTCTGCGTCCTTCCTGAAATTCTCATCGCCGAATGGGGCGTTCCGTTCTACTTCGGCGGCACCTCGCTCCTCATCGTTGTGAGCGTGACCATGGATACCGTGGCTCAAATCCAGAGCCACCTTCTGGCCCACCAGTACGAGGGGCTGATCAAGAAGGCCAAGCTGAGGGGACGGCGTCGATGAACTTGGTGATGCTGGGCGCGCCGGGTGCAGGCAAGGGAACGCAGGCGAAGCGGCTCGAGGACATGCGGGGTTTGGTGCAGCTCTCGACGGGCGACATGCTGCGCGCCGCGGTCGCGGCCGGGACCAAACTCGGTCAGCAGGCCGGCGACATCATGGAGCGCGGCGAATTGGTGCCGGACGAGCTCGTCATCGGCCTGATTTCCGAGCGGATGGATCAGGAGGAAGGCGGCGCCGGGTTTATCCTTGACGGCTTTCCGCGCACGATCGGCCAAGCCGAGGCCCTGGACTCGCTTCTGAAGTCCCGCGGGGACCAAGTGGACCGGGTCGTGGTGATCGACGTGGACGACGATGCGCTCGTCGGCCGGATCACAGGCCGGTACACCTGCGCCAGCTGCGGCGAGGGCTACCACACGCTTTTCAAGAAGCCCAAGGAAGAGGGCGTCTGCGACCGGTGCGGCGGAACGGAGTTCAAGCGCCGCAAGGACGATACGGAAGAAGTCGTTCGGGAGCGGCTGAAGGCATATCACGACCAGACAGAGCCGCTGGTCGGCTATTACACGGCACAAGGTAAGGTCAGAACCGTCGATGGTATGGCCGATATTGCTACGGTTCAGAAGGAGATAGATCAGGCGCTGGACGGAGAATAGGCCCAAAACTAGGTTTTTCCGGGCTTACGGCCAGTTGACCTTGTCAAGCGGAATCGCTACATAGACGCGTTCCATGGCTTGATGGACTGACCGGACCCGGGGGCGATGCCTGTCCGCGGTCGGTTTTGTTGTGTTTCAATAGGCTAAATTGGTTTAATTTCAGCACGTTAGCGCGTGCTGTGTGAGGAGGCGACGACGTGGCCCGAATTGCAGGCGTGAACATTCCGACCAACAAGCGGGTCGAGATCGCGCTGACCTATATCCATGGGATTGGCGATGCTTTTGCCAAGGAGATCTGTGAGAAGGTTTCCATTCCGTCCGAGCGGCGGGTGAACGAACTCACCGAATCCGAGGTGATCCAGATTCGTGAGACCATCGACCGCGACTACGTGGTCGAGGGCGACCTTCGGCGCGAAGTGTCGATGAATATCAAGCGCCTCATGGACTTGGGCTGCTATCGCGGCCTGCGGCACCGGCGCGGTCTGCCGGTTCGCGGTCAGCGGACGCACACCAACGCGCGCACGCGCAAGGGGCCGGCGAAGCCGATCGCAGGCAAGAAGAAGTAGAGACCTTACGAACGCGCGGCCAAGCACCTTTGCGATGCTTTTGCCGCGACTCAGTGGAATTCGCGGGAATAGAGCATGGCCAAGGAAAAAGCACGGGTACGCCGCCGGGAACGGAAGAACATCACGTCCGGCGTGGCCCATGTGCATGCAAGCTTCAATAATACCATGATCACCATCACCGACGCTCAAGGGAACGCGATTTCCTGGTCTTCGGCTGGTGCCATGGGCTTCAAGGGATCGCGGAAGTCGACCCCTTATGCGGCACAGGTCGCCGCGGAGGACGCCGGTAAGAAGGCGACCGAGCACGGCATGAAGAACCTCGAGATCGAGGTGCGCGGTCCGGGGTCGGGCCGTGAGTCCGCTCTGCGTGCGCTTCAGGCGGCGGGCTTCAACATCATCTCCATTCGCGATGTGACGCCGATCCCGCACAACGGTTGCCGGCCGCGCAAGCGCCGCCGCGTCTAAGACGAAAAGGCAAGCTGACGCACGATGCTGGACGAAGACATTCGTATTCCGGAGCCTCAGGCTCCAAACAACGATCAAGAAAGGGCGACACCGGTGCTGCAAAAGAACTGGCAAGATCTCATCAAGCCCACCAAGCTCAACGTCACCCCCGGCCGCGATCCGGCACGGTATGCGACTGTTGTCGCCGAGCCGCTCGAGCGCGGCTTCGGCCTGACGCTCGGCAATGCGCTGCGTCGTGTGCTCCTGTCTTCGCTTCAGGGTGCGGCCATCACGTCCGTCCATATCGATGGCGTGTTGCACGAGTTCTCGTCCATTCCGGGCGTGCGTGAGGACGTGACCAACATCGTCCTCAACATCAAGGAAATCGCGGTCAACCAGCATTCCGAAGGCGTGAAGCGCATGGTGCTTCAGAAGGAAGGCCCCGGCATTGCGACGGCTGGCGACATTCAGGGCGGTTCCGATGTCGAGATCCTGAACCCGGAGCACGTCATCTGCACGCTCGATGAAGGCGCCGCTATCCACATGGAGTTCACCTCCGCGTCCGGCAAGGGCTATGTGCCGGCCGAGCGGAACCGCCCGGACGATGCGCCGATCGGCTTCATTCCCGTGGACTCGCTGTTCAGCCCGGTGCGCAAGGTCTCCTACCGGGTCGAGAACACTCGCGAGGGGCAGATCCTCGACTACGACAAGCTCACCATGAATATCGAGACGGACGGTTCGGTTCGCCCCGAAGACACGATCGCGCTCGCGGCGCGTATCATTCAGGATCAGCTCTCGGTCTTCGTGAACTTCGAAGAGCCGAAGAAGGAGCAGACGTTCCAGCAGCAGCCGGAGCTGGTGTTCAACGCCGCGCTGCTCAAGAAGGTCGACGAGCTGGAACTGTCGGTCCGTTCGGCCAACTGCCTGAAGAACGACAACATCGTTTACATCGGCGACCTTATCCAGAAGACGGAAGCAGAGATGCTGCGGACACCGAACTTCGGCCGCAAGTCGCTGAACGAGATCAAGGAGGTCCTGGCCTCCATGGGCCTGCATCTGGGCATGGACGTGCCGGATTGGCCGCCGGAGAACATCGAAGAGCTTGCTAAGCGCTTCGAGGATCATTACTAGCCGCCAGGCCGTTCGAAAGGGCGGCCTGACGAGCTTCGAAAGAGGAAAAGTCAATGCGACACCGCAAGGCAGGCCGGAAGCTGAACCGGACATCGACGCATCGCAGTTCGTTGTTCGCCAATATGGCGGCCGCGCTCATTAAGCATGAGCAGATCGTGACGACCTTGCCGAAGGCGAAGGAACTGCGCCGCGTGGCCGATCAGCTCATCACGCTGGCCAAGCGTGGCGATCTTCACGCCCGCCGTCTGGCTTTCGCGCGCATTCGCGACGAGGACCAGGTGGCGAAGCTGTTCGAGACGCTTGGGCCGCGCTACGCGGAGCGTCCGGGCGGATACACCCGCGTTCTCAAGGCCGGGTTCCGGTACGGCGATTCCGCGCCGATGGCCGTGATCGAGCTGGTGGATCGCGACGAGGATGCACGCGGTCAGGATTCCGGTCCCACGCAGGACCAGGACGAAGAAGGCGAGTCTGCCGCCGCATAAGAGCCGGTCAAGGCTTCACGCACACGATCTTCGGCTTTAGCCGCAAAAGAAAAAGGCGCACCGCTTGGCGGTGCGCCTTTTCTGTTTCTTCCATGGCTCATAGTTCTGGGCCATGGGCGGCAGCATGATCTGCTCGGGGCTATTGCGCCGCGCCGGCTTTCTTTCCGATGCCCTCGATTCCCGCGTCGAAAATTCCGCTGATGACTTCGACAGCCTTGGCCTCTTCCACGCCGTCGGCGGGATCAAACTCGGCTACCCAGACGACCTCGGCTATATCGTCCCCATCGTCCTCGCTCACTGTGAGCGTGGCGGCGTAGTTCTGCACGGGCAGGGGGCTCTCGATGATCTCGTAGCTATAGGTCGTGTCGCCCTTGTTGGTGAGCTTTTCCTTGATCTTGCCGCCATCGCCGAGAGTCAGAACGCGATAGGTGTCGCCGCCTTCTTCCATCTCGTCGCATTCCACGACGGCGGGGTGCCAATCCTTGATGGCGCAAAAATCGCCCACCACGGCCCAAACGTCGGCTGGCGTCCCTGTCGCTTGGCCGCTTTTCTTGACCTCTGCGGCGTGCGCTGCGGCGCTCAGGGCCACCGTGGCCGCCAAAGCGGCGAGACCTATTCTGACAATACGCATGCGTTTCTCTCCAATCGTTTGTTTATGCCGGTGAAGGCCTTCACCAGCGCGGCATCTTAGTTCAAAAAGGACCGGCGGCAACCGAGCCGTGCAGGCGTGGCGGTCGGCATTTGGCTGAGCCAATTCGCGGGCAATTCCGCTCCTTGTCGCCGCAAGAACGCCCGTTTTCTTTGGAAGACGGTTGATCTGTCTTGCACTCGCTAAGGTGTGCGTTCCATCTTCTTCAGATTCATTAGCAGAGCGAAAGATGACACGTTTGGACTTTTTGCTGCGAAGAATTGGCAATTTTGCCCTTGTCACCGCGATGCTTTGCGTGGGGCCGCTCTGCACGGCTTCCGCGCAGGACGAGGTGGTGACCAAGGTCGTTCCCAAGAGCGCGGCAGCGGTTCAGCAGTCCTTTGCGCCCGTGGTGAAGCGGGCGGCGCCAGCCGTTGTCAACGTCTATGTCCGCCACAGGGTCAAGCAAACGGTTTCCCCGCTTTTCAACGACCCGTTCTTCCGGCGCTTCTTTGGTCCGCAGTTCGGGACGCCGCAGGAGCGCATCCAAAACTCGCTCGGGTCGGGTGTCTTGGTCAGCACCGATGGTGTGGTGGTGACCAATTATCACGTCATCCGCGGCGGGGAGGAGTCGGAGATCACCGTGGCCCTGAACGATGGCCGTGAGTTCCCAGCAAAGATCCTGCTCAAGGACGACCAGACGGATTTGGCCGTGCTGCGCCTGGACGGCGACGGTGCCAAGTTCCCGGCGGTCCAGTTCGCCAACTCCGACGGTCTCGAGGTGGGCGACCTTGTGCTCGCCATCGGCGATCCCTTCGGCGTGGGCCAGACTGTGACGAGCGGCATCGTGTCGGCGCTGGCGCGCACCAAGGTTGGCATTTCCGACTATCAGTTCTTCATCCAGACGGATGCCGCCATCAACCCCGGTAATTCGGGCGGCGCGCTTGTCGATATGGACGGGCGCCTTGTCGGCATCAACACGGCCATCTTTTCGAAGAGTGGCGGGTCGCACGGGATCGGATTCGCGATTCCTTCCAACATGGTGCGGGTGGTCGTTCAATCGGCGCTCAAAGGCGGCAAGGTGCAACGGCCCTGGCTCGGCGCTTCTCTGCAGGCGCTCACGTCCGACCTTGCAGAGTCGCTCGGTCTCGATCGCCCGGCGGGCGCCATGGTCACGCGGGTGCACGAGAAGGGGCCCGCCAAGAGCGCCGGGCTTCAGGTCGGCGACGTGATCGTGAGCTTCGACGGCAGGGACATTCAGGATCCGGAAGCGCTCCAGTACCGCTTCGTCACCAAGGGCGTCGGTAATACCGTCGAGCTTGGTTTGTATCGTGACGGCAAGCGTTTCCGCACGACCATCGCGACCGTCGCGCCCATCGAGGACCCGCCGCGCGACGAGCGCGAGGTAACTGGCGCGAACCCGTTCGCGGGCAGTAGCGTGGCCAATCTGTCTCCGGCGGTGAGCGCCGAGCTGGGGCTCGACGACGTGGCCGACAAGGGCGTGGTGGTGACGAAGGTCGAGCGCCGGTCGAATGCGGGGCGCCTGGGTTTGCGGCCCGGCGACATGATCGTCGGTGTGAACGAGCAGGAGGTCGAGTCCGTCAAGCAACTGAGCGTTCTCCTCCAGATCCGGACGGATCGGTGGAGGCTCGCCATCGAGCGCGGCGGCAAAGTGTTCGATCTCACGGTGCGGGGCTGAGCGATGGCCAGGGGCACGGGAAAGGGAGCGGCAACTCTGTTCGAGGCGGCGGGCCTCGCCGACACCGCGCCGCGCCCACTGGCCGACCGGTTGCGCCCGCAGACGCTGGACGAAGTCATTGGCCAGGATCATCTCCTGGGCGAGGGGCTCCTCGGCCGCATGGTGGGGGCAGGGCGCCTGACCTCGGTGATCTTCTGGGGTCCGCCAGGCACCGGAAAGACCACCGTCGCCCGGCTTCTCGCCGAAGTGACCGACCTTCATTTCGAGCAACTTTCGGCAATCCAATCCGGGGTCGCGGATTTGCGCAAGGTCTTCGACGCGGCCAAGGCCAAACGCGAGGCCGGGCGCGGCACGCTGCTCTTCATCGACGAGATTCATCGCTTCAACCGCTCGCAGCAAGATGCCTTCCTGCCCCATATGGAGGACGGCACGATCGTGCTGGTCGGCGCGACCACGGAGAATCCTTCCTTCGAGCTGAACTCGGCGCTCCTGTCCCGGGCGAGCGTCTTGACCTTCAAGCGGCTGGACGAGGCGGCGCTCGAGGCTTTGATACAGCGGGCCGAGGCCCATGAGGGGCGGAAGCTGCCGCTCGACGACGAGGCCCGGGCAACCTTGATCTCCATGGCCGATGGCGACGGGCGCGGGCTTATCAACTTGGTCGAGGACGTCTTTCTATCCGTTCCTCCGGGGTCCAAGACGGTCGTCGACCCCGAGGGGCTCGGCCGGCTCGTTCAGCGGCGCGCTCCGATCTACGACAAAGGTCAAGACGGCCACTACAACCTCATCAGCGCGCTGCATAAATCGGTGCGTGGCTCCGACCCGGACGCAGCTCTGTATTGGCTCGCGCGCATGTTCGCCGGCGGCGAGGATCCGCTCTATATCGCCCGGCGTCTCGTGCGCATGGCCGTCGAAGACATCGGCATGGCGGATCCTGCCGCGCTGCTGCAGGCGAACGCGGCGAAGGACGCCTATGACTTCCTGGGATCTCCCGAGGGGGAACTCGCTCTGGCACAAGCGACCGTCTATCTTGCGACCGCGCCGAAATCGAACGCCGCCTACATGGCCTTCAAGGCCTCGGCACGCGTGGCGCAGGAGAGCGGGTCGCTGCTGCCGCCGAAGCACATTCTTAACGCCCCGACCAAGCTCATGGAGCAGGAAGGCTATGGGGAGGGCTACACCTACGATCATAACGAGGCGGAAGGCTTTTCCGGGCAGGACTATTTCCCGGAGCAGATGGAGCGGCAGCACTTCTACGCGCCGACAGACCGCGGCTATGAGGCCGAGGTCAGGGCGTGGCTGGAGCGCTGGGCGGAGATCCGGGCGAAACGGGCCGGGGAGGCTTAGGTGAGCACACTTTTGAGCGTGGCCGCGGGCGGCGCGATCGGCGCTTCGGCACGCTATCTACTCGGCCTCGGCATGGTGCGGCTCGTGGGCTTCAGCTTTCCCTGGGGGACGCTCATGGCCAACGTCCTCGGATGCTTCTTGATGGGCGTTCTGATCGAACTCATGGCGCTCCGCTGGACGGTGCACCAGGATCTCCGCGCGTTCCTCGCGCTCGGCGTTCTGGGCGGTTTCACGACCTTCTCGTCCTTCTCGGCGGATTTCGCCAATCTGGTCGTCCGTCACGACTATCTGAACGCGGGGTTGTACTTCTTTGCTTCGGTTTTCATTTCCGTCGCCGCGCTGTTCGCGGGGCTGGCTCTCGTGCGTGCGCTCTGACCATGGCTCCTGTCGAGACACGTAACGTCACGGACGAGGAAGACGGAATGCGCCTGGACCGCTGGTTCAAGGCCCATTTCGCGCAAGTTCCCCATGGACGCCTCGAGAAGCTGTTGCGGACGGGTCAGGTGCGGGTCGACGGCGGCCGGGTCAAGGCGAACACACGTCTCGAGGCGGGCCAGAGCGTGCGCGTGCCGCCGCTGCCCGACGCCCCGCCGCCGCCTGGGGCGGCGAAACCTCTCTCCAAGTCGGACCGAGCGTTCCTGAAGTCCATCACGCTCTACGAGGACGACGACCTGCTAATCCTCAACAAGCCGGCGGGTCTCGCCGTCCAGGGAGGCACGAAGACCGCACAACACATCGACCGCCTTCTCGAGGGGATGGGCGACAGCCCGCAGACGCGGCCGCGCCTCGTACACCGTCTCGATCGCGACACCTCCGGGGTCTTGGTGGTGGCCAAGAAGCGCAGCGTCGCCGCCAAGCTCGGCAAGGCCTTTCAGACCCGCTCCGTGCGGAAGATCTATTGGGCCCTGGTGCATGGCGTACCGAAGCCGCCACAAGGAAAAATCGACGCGGCGCTAGTCAAAGCCACGACCCCGGACGGCGACCGGGTGCGGAAGGCGCGCCCCGGCGAGCAGGATAAGGCCCAGTCCGCCGTGACCCATTACGCGGTGATCGACCGCGCCGCGCGGCAGGTGGCGCTCATGTCGCTCAAGCCCGTCACGGGGCGCCAGCATCAGCTGCGCGCCCATATGGCCATCCTCGGCCATCCCATTCTGGGCGATACAAAATATCCGAGCGAGATCGAACTGCCCGAAGGCATCGAACGGCGCTTGCATCTGCATGCGCGGCGGATCAGCTTTCCGCATCCGAGCGGCGAGGGCGTCGTCGACGTTACCGCCCCGCTGCCACCCCATATGGAGACCGCTTTTGCCGCCTTCGGGTTCTCGCCCAAGGGCGGCGACACGGACGAGGACGACGAGATGTGCGGCATCTCGTGCGGCTAGGCGCGGTTCTGTCTGAACCGTTGGGTGATAGTGTGAGCAATCAGCAGAACGACAAAGATAAGACCGCTGGCAAGACCGTTGCCGCCGGCTTCGAACGCCCAAGTCTCCCCAAACGCTTCTACAAAGACGTGACGGTTTCGGAGGAGGATGGTCGCGCGGGTATCTTCCTTGACGGTCGGCCTGTGCGCACCCCAGGCAAGGCTGCGCTGGCCGTGCCGAGCGCCGCCTTGGCTGAGGCCATCGCGGACGAATGGCGGGGGCAAGGGGAGAGGATCGATCCGCATACGATGCCGCTGACCAAGCTCGTCAACTCGGCCATCGACGGGGTCGTCGGCCAGGAGGCGGCGGTGGTCGACGACATCGTGGCCCATGCGGGCTCGGATTTGCTGTGCTACCGGGCGAGCGGGCCCGAGGGGCTTCTCGCCCTCCAAGCTGAGGCGTGGGACCCGGTGCTCGCCTGGGCCGCTGGGGCCTTGGGCGCGCCGCTCAGCCTCGCCGAGGGCGTCATACATGTGCCCCAGCCGGAGACCTCGCTCGCGGCTCTGCGGGCCGAGATCGAGCCCCTGGACGCCCTCAAGCTGGCCGCGCTGCACGTGATGACGACCCTGACCGGGTCGGCGCTCCTGCCTCTCGCGGTGGCCCGGGGAGAACTCTCGCCGGACGCGGCCTGGGACGCTGCGCACGTCGACGAGGACTGGCAGATCAGCCGGTGGGGCGAGGACGCGGAGGCCAAACAGCGCCGCAAGAACCGCAAGGCTGACTTCGATGCGGCCGCCAGAGTGCTGGCACTTTCCTGATTCCTTTGAATCGGTTGGAGGACGGTCTTTCGAAAGAGAGTCAGGACCTTCCCAGACCGGGTGAACTTTCGATACGCGGGCGCGGCCTTCCCCATTTGCCTCGCTTTCCCGCCATGCTATGGACCTTGGCAAAAGTGTCATGCTGACGTGCGGCTGTGGTCTGAAGCGGCCGCTGGGGGAGTTCTCGAAATGAAAGAAGTCATCGAAGAGCTGGAAATTCGCCGTGCCAAGGCTCGCATGGGCGGCGGCGAGAAGCGTATCGACGCCCAGCACAAGCGCGGCAAGCTGACCGCGCGGGAACGGCTTCAACTCCTTCTCGACGACAACTCCTTCGAAGAGTTCGACATGTATGTGGAGCACCGCTGTGCCGATTTCGGCATGGCGGACACGAAGGTTCCGGGCGACGGCGTGGTGACCGGCTGGGGCACGATCAACGGCCGCGTGGTCTATGTGATTGCCAAGGATTTCACTGTGTTCGGCGGCTCGCTGTCCGAAGCCCACGCGAACAAGATGATCAAGGTTCAGGACATGGCGCTGCGCAACCGTGCGCCGGTCATCGGCCTGTTCGACGCCGGCGGCGCACGCATTCAGGAAGGCGTTGCGGCGCTCGGCGGCTACGGCGAGGTGTTTCTGCGCAACGTCCAGGCCTCAGGCGTTATTCCCCAGATCAGCGTCATCATGGGGCCGTGCGCGGGCGGCGACGTCTATTCGCCAGCCATGACCGATTTCATCTTCATGGTGCGCGACACCTCTTACATGTTCGTCACGGGTCCCGACGTCGTGAAGACCGTGACCAAGGAAGAGGTGACCGCCGAGCAGCTTGGGGGCGCTTCCGTTCACACCACAAAGTCCTCCATCGCCGACGGGGCTTACGACAACGACGTCGAGGCTCTGCTCCAGATGCGCCGGCTCATGGACTTCCTGCCGACGTCGAACCTTTCCGGCGTGCCGGAGCTCCCGACCCGCGATCCGTGGGACCGCGAGGACACATCGCTCAACACGCTCATCCCCGACAATCCGAACAAGCCCTACGACATCAAGGAACTGATCCACAAAGTCGTGGACGAGGGCGATTTCTTCGAGGTCCAGGAGACCTTCGCCCGGAACATCGTTATCGGCTTCGCCCGCATGGAAGGGCGCACGGTCGGAATCGTCGCCAACCAGCCCATGGTGCTGGCGGGCGTGCTCGACAGCGACGCCTCCCGCAAGGCGGCGCGCTTCGTCCGCTTCTGCGATTGCTTCTCGATCCCGATCGTGACCTTCGTGGACGTGCCGGGCTTCCTGCCGGGCACCGACCAGGAATATGGCGGCCTCATTAAGCACGGCGCGAAGCTGCTCTTCGCCTTCACCGAGGCGACCGTGCCGAAGATCACCGTCATCACCCGCAAGGCCTATGGCGGCGCTTACGACGTCATGAGTTCCAAGCACATCCGAGGCGATCTGAACTATGCCTGGCCGTCGGCCGAGATCGCCGTGATGGGCGCCAAGGGCGCGGCGGAGATCCTCTACCGGTCAGAGCTCGGCGATCCTGAGAAAATCCAAAAGCGCATCGACCAGTATCAGGCGCGTTTCGCCAATCCGTTCGTCGCCGCCGAGCGCGGCTATATCGACGAGGTGATCATGCCCCAGGGCACGCGCATGCGTATCTGCCGGGGGCTGCAGATGCTGCGCAACAAGCACATCGAAAACCCCTGGAAGAAGCACGACAACATTCCGCTTTAGGGATTTTCCTCATTCCCTAAATCTCGCTTGGGTCGAAGCGGCAGCGTAACGGATAGGCGGTGCCGGGCAGGGTGCCTTGGCATTCGGGCATGTGCCAGCCGATGGTGCGGCCGTCGGCATCGACGATCGCCGTGGGGCAGCCGATCTTGACGATGAGCCAGTTCCGGTGAGAAGCCTCCCATTCCGGCGCGTAGTTCATAGCGACTTCCGCACAGCTGCCATGTTCGGCGAGGTTCGGCTGCATCGGGCGCAGCCAAAGGTTCGTCATGGCTGCTGCGTCAGTCACTGTTTCCACGACCCGCATGCACTCCATCGGCAGGAGCCAGTCAGGCTCGGTGACTGCAGGCGCGGACAGATTGGCGTCGCGCGACTGCGCCTCCACGCGGCATGCTATGATGGCGAGTTTCGATGGCGGTTCGGGTTCGCCCCGTTCGCTCATCGCCGTTTCGTGGAACCAGCCGGTTTGCTCCGGAGCGGTGCCGGCGACCGGCGCCGCGGACATTACGGCCCCGATCTCGACCGCGGCCGCCATCGTGCTGAAGCCGAGGGCCGCGACGGTGAGCGTCGCGGCGATGATAGCCCGGAGAAGATTTCCCATCAGTGATCCATACATGGCCGGTCCTTTCTTTCCTGCCTCGATCGCTGGCCCGCGTTAGTCCGGCTGCAGATTGCCGACCGCGTCGACGATGATCTCGAACCCATGCGAAAGGGCCGGTGCGAGCACACGCCCGTTGTGGGTGAGTTGCATTTCCGCGCCCTGACGATGCATCAGCTTGCAGCCCAGCACGCGTTCAAGCACGCGGAGGCGATGACTGACGGCCGAGGGCGTGACGTTCAGTTCCTCGGCGGCCTTCTTCAGCGACATGTGCCGCGCCACGACCTCGAAGGTCCGCAAGCCGTTCAGGGGGACCGCGCCGATCGATCTTTTCGGGATCCACTCATTCATCGTGTTTCAAAGTCCTCACAACTTTCGACTGATGCAATTGAAAATCAGAGACGGCCTTCACGCCACACAAGATTTCGTGATGTGCAAAACAATTTGCACTACGTTAAAAATACGGAGCTGACATTTTATCGCTGGTGAAATTGGAGGCGAGGCGATGGAAACGGCCGCCGAAACGCTCGGTCTGGAGCGATACAAGATCGGTCCGAAGATCCGTCGGCTGCGCAAGTCGAAGGACTTGAGCCTGGTGCGCCTTGGCGACCACACCGGCATGTCGGCGGGCCTGATATCCAAGATCGAGACCGGCCAACTGGTGCCAACGCTGCCGACGCTGATGCGGATTGCTACCGTTTTCGGGGTGGGACTGGAGCATTTCTTCGAGGATGACGCAAAGCGCCCCAAGGCCACCGTCGTCCGCCGCGCCGATCGGCTCCGGCTCCCGAATCGTACGGACGGCGCGGCACCGACCTATTGGTTCGAGTCCCTCGACTTTCCGGTCACCGACCGGCGTATGGATGCCTATCTCGCGACATTCGAGCCGGGCGCGGAAGCCACGGCGCCGCACCGGCATACGGGCGGCGAGCTCATCTATGTGGTTCGAGGGAGGCTCCTGCTGTCGTTCGAGAACGAGGCGGTCGAACTCCACGAAGGCGACTCGACCTATTTCGATCCGAGCTTTCCGCACAGCTACAGCCAGACGGGAAAGCTGTCCTGTCGCGCCGTGGTGGTGGTGACCGGCCCGAAATGACCATCCGGCGTCCGTAGTGCTGCGACTAGCGCCGGTTTCATTCCCTCAATTCAACGTCGAGACGAATGCGATCCAGGCATAGGTGATGACGACGGACGCGAGGGTGATCGGCAGCACGCCGGAGGTAAACTGCCAGAACGTGAAAGGCGTCTTGCCGAAGCGCTCCGCCTGCTGAACGACGATCACGTTGCTCGCCGCGCTGATGATGAAGAGGTTGCCGGCAAGGGTGGAAATGCCGGCCAGCATCATCAGTTCGGGGATCTCCCAGTCGTGCACGAGATGCAGATATATCTCGACGACCGGTACGTTGGAGAAGATCTGGCTGGCCCAGAAACTCCCGAGCGCGATCACAGGCAGTTCGCCGAGGTCGGCTTGCCGTTCGCCGAGCATGGCTTGCAGCGAGCCGGATTGCAGCAGCGAGCCTGTCACGATGAACATGGCCACGAAGAAGGCGAGGGTGGCCCAGTCCAGCTCCTTGACGACGGCCAGGCGATTGGGGCTGAACAGAAAAACGGGTGCGCATGCGACGAGGCTCGCGATTCCGAAGGGGATCCGCTGGGTGTGCCCCAAGCCTTGCATCACGCTGTCGGCCACGATCAGCACGACTAGGAGCCCCACGGCGAGATAAGCGGGCCAGGCGCTGCCGTTGTCGGACGGCTCCGGCAGGTCGTGGAGGTCGAAGTTGGTGCCGTCGTTTCCGCGCGAGATCAGAAAGCGCGACCATAGATAGACCACGACCAGCGAAAGCGCGGTCGGCACGGTCAGCCACAGCAGGAACGTCGTCACCGGATTGGCAAGACCGCCGCGGGTTGCGATCAAAATGTTTTGCGGGTTGCCGACGGGGCTGAACATGCTGCCGACCGTCACGGTGGCGCAGAGGGCGATGAGAAGCGGCCCCGCGGGCAGGCGTAAGGCCCGTGCGAGCATCAGGACGATGGGCGTGCCGATGATAGCTGACGCATCGTTGGTCAGCACGGCCGAGCAGATCGTCGTTGCCACGGTCACCACGGCCAGCGCCGCGCCGTGCGACGTCATGGCGGCGATACGCCGTCCGATCAGATGGGACACGCCCGCGTCATAAAGGGCGGCCCCGATGGCGAAGACCCCGAACAGGTAGGCGATGACGTTCCAATCGATCGCCGTCCAGGCCTCGGCCGGAGATATCTCTCCCAGAACGAGTAGAACGCTCGCGCCAGCGACCATGATGTGCCAGATGCGCACGGACGGCGGCAGCCATTGCCGAACCGCGATGAGGAGGAAGATCAGGCAAGAGACGATCAGGCTGGTCGTGATCATGGCCTCTAGTCTTCGTGGTCCTGACTTCGCGTTTTTGAAGACGACGGCGCCCGGCACCGGGATGGGGCGTTGCGAGGTTTAGCATCGATTGTCGCCAGGCGTTACTCGGACCGGCCGTCGCTGGCGCTTTAACAAATCTCCGCGCAAGTGTTGCGTCCCGGCCATTGTTGCGGCGCGGAAACTCGGTTACCAAGTGGCCCTCCACTTGGGAATGGCTTCAGGGGATTCGAAGATGCGGCTTTTGGCTCGCCATGTCGGCGTGTGTGGGATGCTTTTGGCCGGCGCGGCGGTGCTGGCGGTTCCAGCCGGCGCGGCGATCAGTCTTTCGGTGGCGCTCAAGAACTATTACGCCGAGTACGAAATCGTCGAGCAATGCGCGCGGCACGCGCAATTGACGAAAGAGGATGTCGACACGGCCGGCACCGCGCTGGTGGCCATCGAGAAATACTATCTCGGCCGCGATCACGACCTCAACACGGCGCATCTCAGGCGGCAGGCGGTCGCCGACAAGAACGACAGCTTCAAGATCCTGGAACGCAGCGGCGAGTCGGGCGTACGCCCCTATTGCCAGATGTCGCTGAACGAGCTTGTGCGGAAGGCCAAGGAAGTCGGCGAGCCCGCGAGCGCCGATTAGCACACGCCTATTGCGGTTCCGCGCCGCCGCCAAGATCTCCGCCAAGGGCGGTCTGCTTCAGATACATGATCGAAGTGCGGCGCCGCCCGGCTTGCGAGTACGCAAAGGACACGATGGCTGCGCCCAGCTCGCGTGCGGCATCGTTCGACAATCCTGCGGCTTGCAGGTGAAACCGCGCGCCGGGCGGTACGGACGTGCCGGACACGGCCATTCCCTCGGGCCCCTCGACACGCAGGCTCAGCCTGACATCGTTGAGACCGGCGGGTGTTGCCGCCGAATCGGGCTTCAGCGTCGCCTGAATATCGTCCAGCGGTTGGGTCGAGACATTCCTACCCGTGAGAAGCACACCCTCCATGCCTGCGGGCGCGCGAGCGCCTGCGAGCCATTTCACCGGGGTGCTTGGATTGTCGGGAAGCGATCCGGTAACGGGCGCGGTGTCGTCTGACGGCGCGGTGACGATGCGGTAGGAGGGCGCGTCGGCGGCAGGGGTTTGCGCCGCTTCGTCGCGCGGCTGCATCATCGAACGGACCGTGGGCATCGGGGCTTGCGGTACTGTCTGCGGCGCCTGCGTCTGAGGCGTGGCCGGTGCGGTCCCAGCGGCGTCCTCGCCCACCCGGATGTGGACTTCGGGTGCTCTTTGATCTTGCGCCTCGAACCAGCCTGCAGGATCGAGCCAGTCCACTGCCGCGAAGACCCAATCGGTTGGAGCGAACCAACTCAGATCGAGCCAATTGCCGTCATCCGGATTTCGTGCGTCCGCTGCAAGCGGTGTGGGCGGCGCGGATGGCGCGGCTGTGCTTTCGGCGGCAGCGCGCTGCCGGCCCTCGGCGAAAGACGCCGCGGTGCTGGTCGCGGCAAAAGCAAGATCCCGCATGCCGGCCTTGAAGAACACCGGCGATTGTGCGGCCAGCGCGTTGAAAAACGGGCCGGCGGTTCCGGCATTGGCGATGAAGGCGACGCCGGCGACGAGCAGGACAGACAAGGTCGACGATGCCAGCGAGACCCATGTGCCGGGGCCGCCATAGGAGGCCGCGAAGAGAAGCAGAAGCACGATGACGGCAAGGAGGAGATACACCTTGTGTCCTGGTCGGTGAGGGGCTCGTGATTTGGAATCGATGATGGTTGCGAACCGTGGCACGAGTTCGGCGCTCTTGTCCGCAAAAAACCGCTTGTATTGGCCCGTCGCAGGCTGAGGGAACGCCCGCGACGTCAGCGGCAACACCATTCATCGGCGGTTCATGCGGCCTATGGAAGGATGGCGTCGATTATCGCAGGGGTACAGAGCAAAAAGGAGTATTGCCTATGTCTGGGAGACTTCTCCCTACACTTGTGTTTGGCGCAACGCTTGCCGCGTTCGCTTCATCGGCCATGGCCTATTCAAGCACGGTCCAGGGCGCCTGCCGAAACGACTACAAGCGTTTCTGTTCCGCGCATGCCATCGACGATCCGGGCTTGCGCTTTTGCATGGACAAGGCCGGGAAAAGCCTATCGCGGAGCTGCGTGGTCGCTTTGATCAATTCCGGCGAGGTCACCAAGACCCGTGCGACCCAGCGTTGGGGCCATTCGTTCGAGTAACCGCACGCTGAGGGCCTGTCGATCCAAGAGACAATGAAAAATGCCCGCCCTCTTTGCTTGGGCGGGCATCGTCACGTCCGATCGAGCGTTGGGCTAGCGCCGACTATTCGTTGTCGTCGTCGTACCCAGCCGCTTTGCCGCGCCGTATGGGCGCGATATCGAGCTTGTCTGGCCCTTCAACGGTGATCGTGCCGACCATGCCGCGTTCCATCAGGCCGCGCGGCCCGAAATTGTAGGTGCCGGGACGGACTGCGACGAAGAACAGTTCCACCTCACCGCCATCTTCGAATTCGAGCTCGTCGAAGGTCACGGCCTTTATCTCTACTTCGGGCTCGCCGACTTCGATCTTCCGGATCCAGATGTTCCGGACGAACTCGGGCATGACCAGTGCGTACTCGTTCAGGTCCGAGGCCTTGATCTTCCAGCGATAGCCCTGACCGGACTTCAGCGTGTATTCGGTCGGGGTCATCTTGCTGGAGTCGCCATCGACACCAAGCTGCAGCGGTTCCAGACGCGTCAGGCCATGGACCGCCGGGTCGAGAATCATCTTGGCCTGTCCTCCGGTCTCGGCTGCAAGGGACGCGGTGGTCAGGCCCGTCTGACCCACGGATAGGGCAAAGGCGGCAAGGATAAGTGCTCGTAGCATGTGTGTTTCTTCCCTAGTTTGATCTCGTGGAACCCGGTTGCGGGCACCGGATGTTAGACCTTGATGTTATGCGTTCTTGGCCCTTGGGCATAAGTGACCATTGGCATAGTGCCTTACCAACTTTTGCTCAAGCGCTGCCAAACTGGAACCAGCCGGGCCCAACGCCGTTATGATTGTGGTCTAGCGCCAGAAATGGGCACTTTTCGTGCCACCGTGACTCACCCATTATGTTGGGTGCCATGAGCAAGACACAAACCATCGTCATGAGACGTTAAGGTTTCAGTGCTGCGTTTTAGAGATGCGTTCGTTCTGGGGGGCCGGAGCGAACTGGGTTTTTCCTGGGAGTTTTCCTGGGGCGCCGGGGGATTTACGGTGATCGATCTGTATAAAATCTTGGGTATCAAGCGGACCGCGCCGCGCAAGGACATCCACAAGGCCTACCGAAAGAAAGCCAAGACGGCACACCCGGACGTCGGCGGCTCGGTCGAAGCCTTCAACCAGCTAGTCGTGGCCTATTCCGTGCTGTCAGACGAAGACCGCCGGGCCCATTACGACAAGACGGGCGAGGTGGAACTCGCGCAGCCTGACAATCGCGACGGCGGGGCTATCGAAATCATCGCCGAGAAGCTCGGGCTCATCATTCACGCCGAGCAGGACCTGGCCACATTGGATGTCGGCGCCCTGATCGAACAAGCGATCAAGGACGACATCGCCGCCCGCAAGGCGAGCGTTGCCCACCAGCAGCGCGCCGGCGAACGGCTCGCCCGGCTGCGCGCGCGGGCCAAGCGGAAGGAGGACGGCGAGGGCGATCTGGTGGCGCGGGTGCTCGATTGGCACGAGGTTGCCATCCAGGGGCAGATCAAGAAGAACGAGGGCCTGATCGGGCACCTCGAGCGGGCGCTGGTGCTCCTCGAAGACTACTCGTTTGCCGACGAGACGGCCGCTTCGGCTCCATCCGAGGAGGTCGTCGAGGCGCTCAACGACATCCTGGTTTCGCTCGACGAATTGGCGGCGATTCTGAACACGAGCCCGTCCCGGGCAGAGGCCATGCCGAAAGAGGCCGAGCCGACCGCATTCGGTTAGGTGCCATAGGCCGCCGCTTCAAGTGGCGGCTCATGCCGCTTCTCCAGTCGACACATTGAGGCAAGTTCCAAAAGTGCGGCGTTGCGCGCCGTTACTCGGCGGCCTGCTGCGGGCTTGCATCGCTAAGGCGGTCTGCGCGTCTTGCTGCGCGGCGGCGCCACCACTCCGTGACGTTGTCCCCCAACATGAGCAGGCAGGGCGTCAGCAAGAGCGTCAGAATCGTCGCGAAGGTCAAACCGCCGGCGATGGCGCTCGAGAGCTGCGTCCACCATTGCGTCGAGGGCGCGCCGATAGAGACGTCCTGACCGATGATGTCGATGCTGATCGCGAACACCATGGGCACGAGCCCCAAGACGGTCGTGATCGATGTCAGCAGCACAGGGCGAACACGTTGAGCGGCGGTGCGCAGGATCGCCTCTTGCGCCGGCATGCCGTGAGACCGCAAGTCGTTATACGTATCGATCAGCACGATGTTGTTGTTCACGACGATGCCGGCGAGCGCGATGATACCGATGCCGCACATCACGATGCCGAACGGCTGATTGGTTGCGAGCAGCCCAATCATCACGCCGGCCGTTGAGAACACGATGGCGCTCAGCACCAGCAACGTCTGATAGAAACTGTTGAACTGGGTCACCAGGATCGCGACCATCATGAAGATGGCGACGAAGAAGGCCGCTATGAGGAAGTTGGCCGCCTCTTGCTGGTCCTCGTCCTGTCCTTTGAAGCGGATGCTCACGGCCGGGTCGAGGTCCATCGCTGCGATCGCGGTCTTGAGCTTGCGCACCTGCTCGTCGACGAGGAGCCCGTCGGCAACGTCGGCCTTGATTTCGAGAATCCGCCGGGCCTCGGTGCGCTTCAGAAAACCCGTCTTCTGTGCGGGCACGAATTGAACGAAATTGCCGATCGGGACCTGGCCCTTCTCCGTCGTCAGGCGCAGGCGGTTCAGCTGTTCGAGATTGCGTTTGTCGAACGGCACGCGCAGACGAATTTCAACTTCCTCGTCGGCATCGTCCGGACGGTACTCGGCCACGTACAAGCCGTTCGTGACCATGCTCACGACTTGTCCGACAAGGGTGACGTCGGCGCCCTGGCGGGCCGCCCGTTCGCGGTCAACTTTGACGCGCCACTCGATGCCGGGGAGGGGACGGCTGTCCTCGACATCGACGAAGCCCCCGATCTTGTCCATCTCGGCGAGCACTTGTTCGACGACGCCGGTCATCTTTTTCGGATCGCGCGATGTGACCAGGAGTTCGAGTGGCTTGCCGGCGGAGGGGCCCGCCTCCTGCTTGCGTACTTCCAGAATGACGCCCGGAATGTCGGCCGTCCGCTTACGGACCTCCTGGAGTACCTGGGACGCCGGTGGGCGCGTCCGCCAATTCTTCATTTCGAACTGGACGACGCCGATGACGTCTTCGGCCATTTCGTTTTGCGAGGGTCCCGCGCCCGAGCCGATCGTTCGCGCATACACGGCGTCGAAATAAGGCATCGTCAGCAGGCGACCCTCGACCTTGCGAACGATGGCGTCCATTTCCGTGACCGACAGGTCGCCGCGTGCGCGGACCTGGACTTGACCGATGTCCTGATCGACATCCGGGAAGAACTCTACGCCGCGTCCTAGCACGCCGAATGCGACATAGGTCCCGATGAGGAGCACCACCGCGAGGCCAAGGACCTTGGCCGGATGCGCCAGCAGTCCCCGCAGCATCCGCAGGTAGCCGCCGGCCATACCGCCGATCTTGTTGAGATCGCCGTCTTCGGCTGCACGGATGGCTTCGAGCAGGTGTGTGTTGCTCTTGTCGGCCGATCCGATGAGGCCGCCCAGAACGGGAATGAAGACGAGCGCCATGGCCAACGAGGCGGCGAGCGTGACAAGGACGGTGATCGGCAGGAACTTCATGAATTCGCCGACGATGCCCGGCCAGAAAAGCAAAGGAAGGAAGACGGCCAGCGTCGTGGCGGTCGAGGCCGTGATCGGCCAGGCCATGCGCTTTGCAGCTTCCGCGTAGGCCTGTTTGGGCGGCTGGCCCTCGAGCATCTTGCGGTCGGCCAGTTCCGTCGTGACGATGGCGCCGTCCACGAGCATCCCGACCACCAAGATCAGGCTGAACAGAACGACGATGTTCAGCGTCAGCCCGATCCACGAGATGGCGAGGATGCCGGCCAGAAACGATCCCGGAATGGCGAGGCCGACGAGGATGGCCGGCCGGACGCCGATCGCGGCGACGATCACGATCATCACGAGCGCGATCGCGGCCAGTACGTTGTTCTGGAGGTCGCTCAGGATGTCGCGAATCTGCTTCGACTTATCCTGCATGTAGCTGACTTCGACGCCGGGCGGCCAGTTGGCCTTCTCCTCCGAAACGATGCGGCGGACGTCTTCGATGGTCTCGACAATATTGGCGCCGACGCGCTTCTTGACCTCCAGCGCCAGGGCCGGATTGCCGCCGACGCGCGCAAAGCCTTGCGGGTCCTTGAAGGTACGCCGCACTGAGGCGACGTCGCTGAACTTGACGACGGTGTCGCCCGAGACCTTCACTGGCAGGTCCAGGATATCCCGGAGGTCTTCAAGAACGCCGGGTACCTTGAGGAGTGTGCGCCCTGCGACGGACTCGAGCGCGCCTGCCGCCACCAGCCGGTTGTTGCGCGCGACGGTGTTCGAAATGTCGGCGAAGGAGATGTTGTAGGTTTCGAGCATCATCGGATCGACAACGACTTCGAGCACCTCCTCCCGGTCACCGCCGATGTCGACGTCGAGCACGCCGCTCAATCCTTCGATCTTGTCTCGGAGGTCGCGGGCGATGCGCACGAGCGTGCGTTCCGGCACATTCCCCGACAGCCCGACCGTGATCACGGGGAAGAGGGCGATGTTGACCTCGTTGACGCGGGGTTCGTCGGTCTCAACGGGCAATTCCGCCCGCGCGATGTCGACCTTCTCGCGCACGTCCGCCAGGGCCTTGTTAGAATCGAAGCCGGCGTAGAATTCGAGCGTAACGGAGCCATAGCCTTCGCCGGCCATCGAACGCATCTCCTTGATGCCCTCGATGGACTGGAGCTCCTTCTCCATGGGACGCACGAGAAGCCGCTCGGAATCCTCAGGCGAGATACCCTCATAGGTCATCGAGACGTAGATGATGGGGATCTGAATGTCCGGATCGGCTTCTTTCGGGATCGTCGAGTAGGCGATGGCGCCCATGACGACGATCATGACGAAAGCGAGCACTACCGTTCGCGTACGCTCGAAGGCGGCGTCTATGATCGCGTTCATTGTGCTGCCGTCGGCTCGGTCACGCTTCCAGTTGCCAGCTGCGCGGATGCCTCCGGCATATCGGCGCCGCCGTCGCTGTTCTCTTCTTCGGCAACCTGGACCTTCTCGCCGACCTGCACGTAGCCGTGGCCCAGCGTGATGATGCGTGCCGTCTTGGGAAGGCCGGTGACCCAGGCGCCGTTGGCATCGGACATGACGATCTGTGCCTCGTGGAACTCGACCTCGTCCTTGTCGTTGACCGTCTTGACCCCGAGCGCTCCGGCCTCGTTCAGAGACAGATCGGCCGGCGAAAGAAACTGCGCCAGCACCGATCCCGTGGGGATCGTCGCTTCGGCGCTGATGCCAGACGGTATTGAGCCATCCGCGTTGGGCAATTCGATCTCGACCCGAAACGTGCGGGTTCCTTCGTCGGCCCGCGCGGCGATATAGCGGATTTTGCCGTCACGCTCCTGACCGGTTGCGAAGTGTACGGACGCGCTCTGACCCTTCTTAAGATTGGCGACCTTCTGCTGGGGAATCTGAACGCTGACGACGAGCGGGTCGTTGTCGACGATGGTTGCCACTTCGCCGTTCGTATCGACATAAGCGCCGAGCTCGACGGGGCGCGACAGAACCGCTCCTTCGAAGGGCGCCTTGATCTCTATGCGCTCGAGCTCGATGAGCGCCTCTTGCAGCTCGTGCTTGGCCGTTTGCAGCGACGAAAAGACTTGGTCAGCTTGCCGCTGGGACTGATACCCCTTCTTGCCGAGTGCCTCTGCCGCCTTGAAAGCGCTTTCCTGCTCGCGCACGTGTGCCTTCGCGCGGGCGATCCGGGCCTCACGGTCATTGGCCTCCAGGCGGACGATGATGTCTCCCGCCTCTACCGTGCTGCCCTCTTCGGCGAGAATCTCGGACACCTGTCCCATGGTTTCGGCACGGACGGTCACCGTCCGGTTCGGTTCCGTCTGCCCTTGGGCGACGACGACCTGCGACACGGGCTCGGCCTCTTGGGTGCGGACCGAGACCTTCATTGCGGGTAGCGTCTTGGTGTTCTCAGCCGTCTCCGCAATCTCCTTGCCGGAAATGCGCAGATAATAGCCGCCCAGCACCCAGGCAGTGAGGGCGCACGCCAGAACCGCAGCGATGACATATGACTTTTTCAAGGATTGATCGTCCCACTCGTTAAACTTGCAGCCCGCAGCTCTTGGCTAGGCGGATGGCCTATCGCCGTTCCTCGTCTGCCTCGCCAACCCTTTGCGCTCGGCGTCCCAGGTGTCGATAAGGTCCACGAACGTGTCGATAAGGACCTCGTAGAAATCATCGAGCTCCTGAAGCCGCTCGTGGGTGTCCGTCATTCCCTCCGGCAGTCCGTCCTGAGTGCCCTGAACGACGTCTCGCGCGCGGCGCATCCGCCGAACCATGCCGCGCAGCATGCGCGCATAAGGCCGCGGACTCAGCGTGAAGTAGACCTGCCGGTCGCCGGGTTTGGCGGTCCGGACAATAACCTCCAAGTCCTCCAGCAGCCGCGTGTTCGTACTGATGCTTGCTCGGCTTACCTTCAGCCGTTCAGCCAATTGGCTCAGGCTGAACGGCCCTTCATGCATAATCATGAGGCCCATAATGTGGCCGGCGATGCGAGGCATGCCCTCCGCCTGGAGGATCAAACCCATCTGCTCGACGAACGCTGCGATCGCGTTTTCAGCTTTGCTTGTCATACCCGATAGCTATGCCGTTCAGTATGTTCAGTCAAGACTGAACAAACTGAATAGTGCTCTGGCCATTGAGAGTTGTAAGAGGCGGGATTCGCCGGGTTTTGCCTCTTTCAACGCGGCTGCACAATAGGCTCGCTGGCTAGTTTACTCGTCCCGTGCTTCCCTCTAGAAAGCCTGGACAAAAACTGGGACTGGGGACCGATGATCAAAAAGCTACTCATCGCCAATCGTGGGGAAATTGCCTGCCGGGTCATCCGCACGGCGAAGCGGCTCGGGATTGAGACCGTAGCCGTCTACTCGGAGGCCGACCGCGATGCGCTGCACGTGTATATGGCCGACGAGGCCGTAGCCATCGGGCCCGCGGCCGCGGCGCAGTCCTACCTCGTGATGGACAAGATCATCCAGGCCGCCAAGGACACGGGAGCGGACGCGATCCACCCGGGCTACGGCTTCCTGTCGGAGAATGCCGCCTTCGCCAAGGCACTCAAGAAGGCGGGGATCATTTTCGTCGGACCGAACCCCAAAGCCATCGAGGCCATGGGCGACAAGATCGAGTCCAAGAAGCTCGCAGCCGACGCCAAGGTCTCGACCGTTCCGGGCTATCTCGGCGTGATCGAGACGCCGGAGGAGGCCGTCAAGATCGCCGACGACATCGGCTATCCCGTGATGATCAAGGCGTCTGCCGGCGGTGGCGGCAAGGGCATGCGCATTGCCTATAGCAGCGACGAGGTGGCCGAAGGCTTTGCGTCGTCCCAATCGGAAGCAAAGTCGAGCTTTGGCGACGATCGCGTCTTCATCGAGAAGTTCATCGAAGAGCCCCGCCACATCGAAATTCAGGTGCTGGGCGACAAGCACGGCAATGTCATTCATCTCGGCGAGCGCGAATGCTCCATTCAGCGCCGCAATCAGAAAGTCCTCGAAGAGGCGCCCAGCCCCTTCCTCGACGAGAAGACGCGGGCGGCCATGGGCGCCGAAGCCGTCGCGCTCGCGAAGGCCGTGGACTACGACTCCGCCGGCACCGTCGAGTTCATCGTCGACAAGGACAAGAACTTCTACTTCCTGGAGATGAACACGCGGCTCCAGGTGGAGCACCCGGTTACGGAGTTCGTAACGGGTCTCGACCTCGTCGAGCAGATGCTGAAGGTCGCCAGCGGTGAGAAGCTTGGCCTCAAGCAGAAAGATGTGACCCTCACCGGGTCCGCCATCGAGTCCCGTATCTATGCGGAAGATCCGGTGCGGAACTTCCTGCCGTCCACGGGGCGGCTGGTCCGGTTCCGGCCGCCGGCTCTCGGCACCGAGGACGGCATCACAACGCGGCTGGACACCGGTGTGGAAGAGGGCGGTGAGATCTCGGTCTATTACGACCCGATGATCGCGAAGCTCATCACCTACGCGCCGACACGCATCGAGGCGATCGACGCGATGGGGCGAGCGCTGGACGCCTTCGCGATCGATGGCTTCCGGCACAACATCCCGTTCCTCGCTGTGCTTATGCGGAACGAGCGTTGGCGCTCGGGCGACATCTCGACGAAATTCATCGCCGAGGAATTTCCGGACGGGTTCACGCCGCCAGTGCCCGAGGGACGCATTCGCGATGTGCTCGCTGCCGTTTCGGCAAGCATCGATCACCTTTCCAATAACCGCCGCCGGATGATCACGCAGCAGATGCACGGCGAGCCGGTCTGTTTCTCCGATGTCCGTCAGGTCGAGTTGGGCGACGGAGACCTCGTCCGTGTCAAAGTTGAGGGCCGCGACTATCCGCTGCGCGCCACGCTGGGCGAAGAGGAATCCGGCGAGCCGGTGCGAACGATTCAACTGAATTCGAGCTGGTGGTTCGGAGAGCCTGTCTTCGAAGGTACGGTGGACGGGGAGCCCGTCGCCGTGCAAGTCCGCTCGATCCTGAATGGCGTGCACCTGACCTATCAGGGCGTGGAAGTGCCTGTCCGCGTCTTCACCGAGCGTGAGGCGAACTACCTCGCACTGATGCCGGTGAAGGAAAAGCCGGACATGTCCAAGTTCCTTCTGTGTCCGATGCCGGGCCTCGTCGTCTCCTTGGCCGTCAAGGAAGGACAGGAAGTGTCCGCAGGCGAGACGCTCTGCGTCGTCGAGGCGATGAAGATGGAGAACGTGCTCAAGTCCGAGGTGGACGGCGTCGTATCCAAGATTCATGCCGAGCCGGGCGACAGCCTCAACGTGGACGCTGTCATCCTCGAGTTCGAGTAGAAGCGGAAGACGTGGTGGCGCCGGCCCGCAAGACGGTCACCGTGCGGATCGAAGGCCGCGTCCAGGGCGTCTATTACCGCGCTTGGACGGAGCAGATGGCGAACCGCCTCGATCTCGAAGGTTGGGTCCGCAATCGGCGCGACGGCAGTGTCGAGGCGGTATTTTCCGGCCAGGCGCTGCAGGTGGATGAGATGCTGCGCCGCTGCGCGGATGGCCCCCCGGACGCGCGCGTCACCAAGGTCGTTGTCACCGATGAGGGCGGCGCACCGCCCTCGGGCTTCCAGGTGCTGCCCACGCACTAGGCCGCCGGTCACCCGAAATGACTATCGACCGAAGACCTGCTCGAAGCTTTTTCGCAAGGCCGCATCGACGCGGGCCATGTCGGTTTCAGCCCCGAGTGCCTCGAGGCTCGTCACGGGCGTTCCGTGCAGGCCGCAGGGTACGATCCCTGAGAAGTGTTCGAGGTTCGGGGAGACGTTCAGGCTGACGCCATGAAACGAGACCCAGCGGCGGATGCGGACGCCGATGGAGGCGATCTTTGCCTCTCCGACAAAGACGCCGATGCCGCTGTCGCTCCGCTCCCCGGCGACACCGAATGCCGCAAGGGTGGCGATCAGCCAGTCCTCCAGGCCCGTCACGAGGCGGCGTACATCGCGGCCCCGCAGCTTGAGATCCAGCATGACATAGGCCACGCGCTGGCCTGGACCGTGATAGGTGTAGCGCCCGCCGCGACCGGCTTCGTAGATGGGGAAGCGGTTCGAGTCGACCAACTCGGCCGGGTCGGCGCTGGTGCCGGCCGTATAGAGGGGCGGGTGCTCGAGCAGCCAGACGCATTCGGCCTCGCGGCCATCTGCTATTGCTGCGGCGCGCGCCTCCATGAAGGCCAGGGCCTCCTCGTAAGGAACGGGGGCGGGCGCCACGATCCACTCCAGGGGCGGGGTGGGGCGTGCCGCGGAGTCCGTGGTCCCGGCGGGCGTTTCGAGAGCAGGGGGCATGAGCCCGCAATCCTTCAGTCAAAGTCCGGCGCGGCACATCTTGCACCAAAGGGGCATGTTTGCTAAGGCAGCGCACCGAAACGAAATGCTTCGCTTTGGATGGCGTCTAGCCATATCCGGGCAGCTTTCTGGGTATCTTGCGGTCGTGGCGGAATTGGTAGACGCGCAGCGTTGAGGTCGCTGTGGGGTAACTCCCGTGGAAGTTCGAGTCTTCTCGACCGCACCACTCTCACCCTCATGCAACATTGCGGATTTTGGCGGCTGGCTGAGCCTTAGGCGGCGGTTGGTCCGGTCGAGTGCGCCTACGAGGCAGCCACCCACCGAAGCTGCCAACGCCCGCCGCCCTGATATAGTGCCCGGCGTCGATAGTACCGGAGTACGCCGTATGCCCGTTCCCACCACATCATGCCTCAATGCCGCGCGGCATCGTGTTCGCCGCGTGGTCCTCACCGCCTTGGGCGGCACCTGCCTCGCTTGCAGCATGGCCGCCGGGCCTGTCACAGCGGAAGAGGCGGCAAAGCCGTTGCTGAACGCGCCCGTGTCACCGGTGCCGCCGCTCTTCGACCAAGCCGACATCGACAACGCCACGGCGGCCCTCGACGGCATTGTCGAGAGCGCCATGAAGAGAACAGGAGTCCCCGGAGTGGCGGTCGGTGTCGTCTACAAAGACAAGGTGATCTACGCCAAAGGGTTTGGCGTTCGCGAAGTCGGCAAGCCTGGCAAAATCGATCCGGACACGGTGTTTCTGCTGGCTTCGGTGTCGAAGCCGATCGCGTCGACGGTCGTCGCAAAGCTGGTCGGGGATGGCGTCGTCAAGTGGGACGATCCTGCAAGGACGCATAATCCCGCCTTCGCCCTGAACGACCCGTACGTGAGCGAGCACGCCACGATCGCCGATCTCCTGTCGCATCGGAGCGGCCTTCATACGGGCGCAGGCGATCTTCTGGAGGATCTCGGTTTCGACCGGGCCTACATCCTGTCCCATATCGACCAGCAACCGCTCGACCCGTTCCGCACGAGCTATCACTACTCCAATTTCGGATATACGTCGGGCGGCATCGCCGCTGCGGCCGCGGCGGGTAAGAGCTGGGAAGAGCTTGCCGACGAGGCGCTGTTCGTCCCGGCCGGCATGGCGACCGCCAGCTATCGTCACGCGGACTATCTCGCGCACGCGGACCGCGCGCATATCCACAGGCGGCTCCCGGACGGCACCTGGGACGCCCTCTATGATCGCAACGCGGACCCACAGGCGCCTGCCGGCGGCGCCAGTGCCTCGCTCAACGACGTGCTGCGTTTCCTGCGTCTGCAACTTGCCAACGGCACGCTGGACGGCAAGGAGATCATCGATGCCGATGCCCTGGCAGCGCCGCGCGCGCCACAGGTCATTCCCGGGTCTCCGCGCTCCGTCGCCAGCCGCACCGGCTTCTACGGCTTCGGGTGGAACGTGGGCTATGACGATCACGGCCGCGTCCGCGTCAGCCACTCGGGCGCTTTCGAACTCGGAACTGCGACCAACATCGTTTTCCTGCCGGGCGAGGACGTCGGCGTGGTGACTCTGACCAACGGTCAACCGATCGGCGTTGCCGAGGCGATCGGTGAATCGTTGCTGGATGTCGCGACGAACGGGCGCCAGACCGTCGACTGGGTCGGCTTTCTCGGACAAGTCTTCGAGCAGATGGCAGCGGCCGAAGCGCCGGAGGTGGACTACACCAAGGTGCCGGCGAACCCGTCGCCCGCGCGCGACCTCACCAGCTATGCCGGCAGCTACGGCAACGGTTACTACGGTCCGCTGGACGTCTCCCTTGCGGACGGAGGCCTGTCGATGACGATGGGACCGGAGGGCGCGCCGACAATGTTCGCCCTGTCCCATTTCGACGGCGATACCTTCAGCTTCGAGACCGTGGGCGAGAACGCCAACGGTCTCGCGGGCGCGATTTTCACCGTCGGTGAGGACGGCAAGGCGTCCAAGGTCGTTCTCGACTACTACGACCGGACCGGACTTGGCACCTTTGTCCGGGAGTGAGGCGGAAGCCATGGCTCAACGAGACCGGCTCCAGCCCTTCTCGGGCCGCTGAACACTCAACCAACGGTTCGCGCACCCGTTTCCCGGCCTAAACCGGGCGCGGCGGATCACCGCAGGGGCGGTTCTGCAGAGCCCCCCGGATGCGTTAAGCTGTTTGCGACGTTAGCGAAACGACGCAAGCAAAAGGGGACTCTTGAAAGGAACTGGCCAACGTAAGGAGCGTACCGCATGAACGATGACCTAGCCATCGGCACCTATGCGCGGCTGCGCTCCATTACCGGAAACGAGGACCTTTCGATCCTGCTCTTGCTCGCGGGCGCTGTTGTGATTGCCGTCGCACTGCATGCCGTGGCGATGATGGTGCTCCGCCGTTTTATCAAGCGCGACAGCATCGCGAGTTCAATTCTCAAACGGATCGGCGGCCCCACACGCCTTGCGATGGTGCTCTTGGCGCTCGTCCTGGCGCTGCCGGTGGCGGAGTTCAACGCCGAGTTCGCGGAGGTCACGCGGCAGCTCTTGAAGGTCGGGGTTGTGGTCCTCCTTGGCTGGAGCGCGGCCATCGCCATCAATGCCACGGCGCGCCGTGTCGCCCGCCGTCACGATATCGGGGTCGAGGACAATCTCACGGCCCGGCGCATCCATACGCAGATCAATATTCTGCGGCGTACTTCGCTTGTCGGCGTGTTCCTGCTGACGCTCGGCACGAGCCTCATGATCTTCCCCGCCGTGCGCTCGTTCGGCGTCAGTCTGTTCGCATCCGCGGGCGTCGCGGGCCTCGTGCTCGGCTTTGCCGCCCGGCCGATCCTAACCAATCTGATCGCCGGGATGCAGATCGCGCTCACCCAGCCGATCCGTATCGACGATGTGCTCATCGTCGAGGGTGAGTGGGGATGGGTCGAGGAGATCACCACCACCTATGTGGTCATCCGCATATGGGACCAGCGCCGGCTGATCGTGCCGCTGTCCCACTTCATCGAGAAGCCATTCGAGAACTGGACCCGGGAAAGCGCGGCCATCCTCGGCGTCGTGCTTTGGCATCTCGACTACCGCGCGCCCATTGCCGAAATGCGGAAGAAGCTCGAAGAGCTGCTCTATGCGAACAAGCTTTGGGACGGAAAGGTGGCGAACCTGCAGGTCGTCGACTCCGGCGTTGCGACCATCACCGTTCGGGCCCTGATGAGCGCACGGAACTCGCCGACGGCCTGGGACCTCCGCTGCGAGATTCGCGAGCAAATGCTCGAGTGGCTGCGCGCCGAGTATCCGGAGGCGCTTCCGCGCGTTCGGGCCCTCATCGACGAGTCCCGGCCAGGTGCTGGGCGCGGGGCCGCGCTGGAGGACGTGCTGTCGTCCTAGATGGCAGTCGGTAGGTGTGGCGGCGGTTCGCAGCCCCGCCGCGCCGGCGTCCCAGATGGCCTCTGGACCGTGCTCGGGCCCGGGCTAACTTGGCAATCCACTATGCCAAAACTTCACAACAGATTTGCCGCACACGCCCTAGTCGTTGGGTAGATACTCTGTCGCAGGCAAGCCTATGATGACTCAAGGGATTGGTTAATCGAGTCCGAATAACGGGCCGGTGACTGTTGGGGGGCGCTGACGTGACTTTTCGCGTCATCATGAGCGCGTTTGCGATTGCCTTGTTCCTTCTGGGAACGGGCGGCGCACGCGCGGACAGTACGGACGGACCAGCGGCTTCCGAAGCCGCCGTCTTTGCCGTGGCCGAAATGGCCAGTCCCAAAGCGAATTCCCTCGAAGACGCGCTCGCGCTGCTATCGAGCGCCCATCAGGCCCCAGATACCGACAACGAGACCGAAGAGCTTTGCGCCGTCGCCACCATCGCACGGTGCTTCGTCCGGGAGGCCCGTCCTGCACGGACGCTCCCGCACCAATGGAAACCGCAAAATGCGGGGGCACCTCCTGTCCCGCCTCCTCAAGGTCCCGCTGAAATCTCATGGACTAAGGCCGAGGTCACAGACCTCGCCGCATGGGCCAGTTCGTCTGGCCCGGATATCGGGCCGAACACCAAGCCAACGCCAAGGCTCCAATTCAGCGAACATTTCGCCGCTTCCATTTTTGAACGCGCTCCGTCGATCCGGAACGCGGGGACCCGAGACTTCAGTCGGCGCCGGTCCCCTGCCAGGCGCGTAATCCTTTCCAGTTCCGAAAGCTTTTCGCGGCCGCTCGCGCGCGCTTCAGCGTGCGCTTCCGAGCGCCTACCCGATTTCGTGCGCGTCAGCACGCCAATATCAATGACGATAAAACGGTGGGGGACATCATGACACTTCGCATTTTGCTGAGTGGGATCGCTGGTGCTGCGGTCATTTTGGGAGCGAGTACCGCATTCGCTCAGACGGAGAGCGTGGACGACAGCGCTTCGTCCCCGGAAGCCACCGCACCGGCGGATGGCGATGCGACGGGGACGTCCACGACGGCGCCCGAGGGTGGCGAAGTCGACGCGGTGGACGGCGCCGCTGGAGCGGATGAAGACTTCGGCGAAGAGGTGCCTGCCATCGAGGTGGTTCAGCCGAAGCCGACGCCGGTCGAGGAGCCCGAGTCCATTCCGAAATCGACGCCGCGGCCCGTCGCACGGCGCACCCCACCGCCCGCGTCACCGCCCGCCGCGGTACGCCGTGCGCCTCCTGCGCCTGTGGAGCAGACCTTCGACGATCGGATCGCGCCGATCGGCACGGAGACGGATGGCAGCGTGATGACAGCCACGACCGGCGTTCCCATCTCGCCGGTGCCTGGCGCCGACCTGCCGCTCGCGAAAGTGCCGGGCGCGGCCACGATCTTGACCGGTGGCGACTTCGCCCGAGAAGGATATGTCGACACGTTCCAGGAGATCCTTCAGCAGCGCGTCCCCGGCGTCATCATCGGCGACGTTCAGGGCAATGAATTCCAGACCAACATTCAATATCGGGGCTTCGAGGTCTCACCGGTGAACGGCGTGCCCCAGGGCTTGGCGGTGTACCAGAACGGCGTTCGCATCAACGAATCCTTCGGCGACAATGTGAACTGGGACTTCCTTCCGGAAATCGCCATCGGGGATGTCGCCGTGGTCAGCGGCAATCCGGTGTACGGTTTGAACGCTCTCGGCGGCGCCATCGTCGTCAACATGAAGAACGGCTTTACCTATCAGGGCGGCGAGGCGATCTTCTCGGCGGGCTCGTTCGGCCGTATGGAAGGCGATGTTCAGGCCGGTCTGCAGAGCGGGAACTGGGGCGTTTATTTCGGCGGCGAGCGCATCACCGACAACGGCTATCGTGACTTCTCCGAGTCCGAGATCCGCCGCATGTATCTTGACCTTGGCTATCGCAACGATGTCTACGATGTGCATGCGAGCCTGACCGGCGCCGACAACTTCGTCGGTGTCACCGCGTCCGTGCCGATACAGCTTCTGGACCTCGATCGCGCGCGGACGTTCACGTCGCCGCAAACGACGAAGAACGAGATGCTGATGCCGGCCTTGAACGCGACGGCGAAGCTCAACGACACGACGACGCTGGCCGGCGTTGCGTATTACCGGTACTTCAAGCAGAGCCACGACGACGGCAATATCTCGGAAGCTGCGGAGTGCGAGGGCGACGAGGCCATTGAGCGCTTCCTATGTATCGAAGACGAGCTGGCGCTCGACCAGACGGGCAATCCGATTGTGTTCGACGATCTGCGCATGCCTATCGGGTCCATCGACCGTACCGGTCAGACAGCCGACAGCTGGGGTGGCTCGATTCAGATGGTAAATACCGACGACCTGTTCGACCGTCAGAATCAGTTCTTGATCGGCGCAAGCTACGACAAGGGCGATGTCACCTACGGCGCTTCGAGTGAGCTGGGTTTCTTCAAGCCGCGCTTCGTCGTCAAGGGGAACGGGCTCGTTCTGTCGGCCCCCACCGAAGTCGAGGCTAAGGATCTCGGCACGGAGAATGAATATGTGGGCCTCTATTTCTCCGACACTCTCAACGTCACGGAGAAGCTGGCGCTCACCGCCGGCGGCCGCTGGAACTACGCCAAGATCGAGATCCAGGATCTGAGCGGCACTGCGCCCGAATTGAATGGAACCAGCGTGTATAGCCGTTTCAACCCGGCTATCGGCGCCACCTATCAAATCAATGACGATCTTTCGCTTTACGGCGGCTACTCGGAAGCCAACCGTGCGCCCGTGGCGGCTGAGCTCGCGTGCTCGGATCCGAACAACCCGTGTCTGATCGAGAGCTTCCTGGTCGCGGACCCGCCTCTGGACCAGGTTGTGTCGCACACCTGGGAATTCGGCATCCGTGGCGAGCACAAGAGAGGCCGCGAGGCCCTGCAATGGAGCGCCGGCCTGTTCAGGACCCTCAACACCGATGACATCATCACCGTGTACTCGCCGATCGCCGGCCGCGGCGTCTTTGAGAACGGCGGCGATACGCTGCGCCAGGGCATTGAGGCCAGCGTCGCCTACACGAACGAGCGCCTGTTCGCCTATGCGAACTATGCGTTCATCGACGCCACCTACGACAGCCCGCTGGAGCTCGCAGCGCCGGACAACCCACGGGCCGGTGAATGCGTCGAGCGCGGCGGTGGCGGCGACGATGAAGATGGCGAAGAAGGCGAGGAAGAGGAAATCCGCTGCATCAACGTCCGTCCCGGCGATCGCATTCCGGGTATCCCGCAGCACCGGTTCAAGGCCGGCGCGGACTACTGGATTACACCGAAGTGGAAGTTCGGCGGCGACCTGCTGGCGGTCAGCAATCAGTACTTCTACCAGGACGACTCAAACCTGAACGAGCCGCTGGGCGGGTACTGGACCGTGAATCTCCACACCAGCTACGACATCACGCCGCGTGTCCAGATTTTCGGCCTTGTGAACAATGTGTTCGATGAGGAGTACGGCGTGTTCGGCACGTTCTTCAATTTAGAGGCCGGCAACTCCGCGGCTTCGGCCGATCCGCAACTGGGCGACGACTTCTTCTCCAACGCGCGCACGATCACGCCCGGGCCGCCGACGGTTGCCTATGGCGGCGTGAAGGTGAAGTTCTGGTAGGGAACGTCCTGAAGTCTCGGCACCTGGTGCGCGTGTCCGCTCGCTGACGTGAGCGGACACCGAAGTGCCGCCGCTCACCTTGATCCCTCCTGTTCTGGAACCGGCGCCGAGGCGCGTCGGCACGACCTCACGCCAGTGAGCCGATGGGGCCCGAGTGGGAGGCGCTCAACGCCCCGAGGGGACGTCTGATGCAGGGGGCCCGTCAATCGCCAACAAGAGACGGCAGACGGTCAGCAATGAATTTATCACCCGATTGATCGCGATCGGCGTAGTGTTCCACTTTGGGTCTGAGGCTACCGTGCGAGTCTCTGCTAAAAGGGAACAACCGTGGATTTGACGCAACCAGGCAAGCCTGCGCTCCGCGACCGCGTAAAAGCCGAGTTCAAGGAGCTGTTCTATATCTCCGCGTACTTGCTGATCGTTTTCAGTGCGCTGACGTTTTACAAGTCGGCCATTCTGGAAACGGCCAGCGTCCGATGGCTGCCGTGGGGGTTCGCCGTCATCAAGTCGCTGGTGCTGGCGAAGTTCATCATGATCGGTCACGCGCTTCACGTGGGCGAGGGGCACGGGACGAAGCCGCTCATCTGGCAGATCGTTCACAAGTCGCTCGCGTTCCTCATTCTCTGCGCCGGTTTTACGGTCATCGAAGAAGCGACTGTGGGCTTCTTCGACGGTAAGACCTTCTCGGAATCGATGGCAGAGGTTGGCGGTGGCACGACCGAGGAGATGATCGCCACAACGATCATCATGTTTCTGATCTTTCTGCCGCTCTTCGGTTATCGCGCCCTTAGCGAGGTGATGGGTCAAAACGCCTTGTTTCGAACCATCTTTGTCGAGCGGCTCCAATTCGAAGTCGCAAAACGGCAATAGCGCGTTCGGCAATCAGCCTAGCTGTCCTCCATATCGGAGGACAGGACTAGGTCGACTAGCTGGCGCATGTCCGTAGCCGCGATCTCGGGACGCCTGTACAGCGGATTGTAGGGGGCGCCGGTGCGGTCGAGATAGGCCGCCTGCATGCCTGCGCTCAGGGCGCCGTGGGTATCCCAGTCGTGCGCGGCGACGAGGCGTAGGTCGCCGATGGCCCGCCCGGCGCGTTCGGCGGCGAATGCGTAGACCTTGGCGTCCGGCTTAAAGCTGCCTTCCTCCTCGACCGAGACGACAAGATCGAAGTGTGGGGCAAGGCCGGAATTGGCGATCTGCTGCGTGACCAGTTCCAGCGACGAGTTCGAAAACGCGACGGTGCGGTAGCCGCGGTCGCGCAAGACGTTTAAGGCGGGCCTAACGTCATCATGCGGGGCCAGGCTTGCGAAACTGCCGAGGATATCGCAACGGTCTTCGCTCGAGAGCGTGCGGCCCTGGAGCGACGCAAGCCTGTCCAGCATCAGTCCAGCCAACTCTGCGAACCCTGTCCTCACGCCGGTGAGGGCACAGACGATGGACGCGTGCAGCAACATGGCAAACCATGTGGAGGCCAAGGCGTCGTCTCCGAGCGCGCGTTCGAATTTCGGCCTGAGAGGCGAAAGGTCGAGAACCGTTTCGTTGATGTCGAACAGGATGGTGTCGCGTGCCATGTGCGGCCTCCAGCGCGCAAAAGCTCATCGTCTCTCCGTCGGTGTCATTACACCATGCGGCGGACGAGGGCGTCACTTTATGGGAAGGGCCGATTGCCTTGGCTGCGCCTCAGCCGCGCGGCGGACGCCGGCGTTCGTTGAACCAAGGCCGATAGTCGGTCGCCATGATGCGGCGCTGTGAAGCGGGCGCGCGTCGCTTACAGGTCTTTGCTTCCTCGCTGCCTTCGAGTGCGCCCCAGCGCATTTCGGCGCAGTCGTTGATGTTGTAGGCCATCTCAAGGTCGTTGATGCGGACGAGGAGATCGTCGAGGGAGAGCGTCCACGATGAACCGTCACTGCGCTTGTAGGAAAACTTGCGCTTGCTGAGCTCCGCCAGAAGCCTTTCCTCGAGCTCGGCCTTCACCTCGTCGGGTGTCTTGCCAGGGGGCATGGCGTAGCGCTCAGGGCGCCTGGCGACGCGCTCCGGATACTTCCGCACGACATCCATTGCGATCAAGAGCCGCAAGTCGCGCGATGGGGTCGCGAAGTTTTCCCAGGGGCCGGAGGTTTCGAATATCGACGGACCGTTGGGCATCGCCACTGTTCCGCGGTTGCCGGCGAGAAACTCGCGCCCGTTCTCGACCGAATTCACCCGTGCGTTCACTTGTTCTTCGAGAGCGGTGACGGCCGCTGTCATAGCCTTCACCGGATCGAGCGGCGCGGGCGACATCACGTCGTCCATGCGGTCGTAAAAGGCTTCGACGTCGAGCGTCGACTGCTGAAGCGAGAAGTCGCCGTAGTCCGGGTCGGCCTTGATTTCGGCGTTGGTCAACCGCCGCAATGAGCCGTTGCTTGTCCGTTCGATGGGACGGATGCGTTTGAAGCCGGGGCCTCCGAGCGCGGGGTCCTGCGCAAAAAGGAAGTTGCCGCGCCAGAAACGTTTCCGTGCGACGGTGCCGTCGGGCTGACCGTCGACGGCGAGGAAGACGCCGGCGCTGTCGTCGGTCTGCGGCACGCGCTTCACCAGCATCAGGATGTGCCCATAAGGATCGGCGTAGATCGTGCCCGGACGTAAGGCGTCGCGGGTCAGCGGCACGGGGTAGAAATCCGTATTGTCGTCGTCGGCGGCTGTCCGGCCGTTGCCCGAGTGCACGCCGTCCGCAATCGATCTCACGAGGTAGTGCTGGAAGCCGGGCACAAGCCCTTTGGGTCGTTGCGGTACGGTGTAGCGCACCTGCGACGCGGAGGCCGACCCGCCTCCGAAGAGACCGTTCGACCTTGCCTTACGGCTCCCTTGGTTCACGACGACGGTCGACGGCTGTTCATTGGCGATGTTCCACCATTTCGTACACCGTGGCGGCCGTCCGCCGTCACCACGCGTGCACTGCGCATAACCGAAGGGCAGCCCCATTTTGAAAGCGAAATAGGCGCGCAGGAAATAGGGGAGATCGGCGCAGTCAGGCCGGATCCGTGCGCGTGTCTGATCCTCGTTCAACCCGAGATGATTGAACAGCAAGTTCCTTTGCTCGTCGTGCAGAACGTCGCCCATGGCTTTCCATGACAGCTCTTCGTCGACCGGAGCGTCAAAGAGCTTTTGGATCCAGGCCGAATAGAGGTTCTCGGTCGAGCGATCCCATGCGTCGCGGATCGGCCAAACGTTCTTGCCGCCGCTTGCCCCGCGCGGCCGTTCGGATGCGACTGTGATGTCGTGCGTGACATCGCGGCAGTTCGCGGCCGCGTCTTGCCGCGTGAGCTTAGCCTGCCAAGCACCGGCCTCGGGAGAGGGGACTTCGGCTGTCCAGAAATAGGGCGGTCCGACCTGCATGTCGGACGATTGAGCGGCGATCTTTCCGGAAGGTCCGATGATCGTCAGTTCGCCGGCGAGGGGCTTCTCGGCGGCGGCGATGACCCGCAGCGGCGCACCTTTCCAGGGCGAGATCGGCGATGACAGGAACGCGAGCCCGAATTCGTCGCAGGCAGCAGCAACTTCCTCGGCGCTCGCCTGCGGGCGCAGGAAAGCGACCAGGGTGAGAGCGATCAGAAACGACGTGACCGCAGGGCGTACACTGGACTGGCGTACAGGCAGCATGGAACCCCCGTTACGACTCCCCAGCCGTCCTTAAAGGTACCGCGAAATCGCGCGTGGAAAAACCACAAATGCACGTATTCCGCGCGCCAAAAGCCAGGGTCGTTCAGTCCTCGGCCTTCCCGCCGTGATGTGGCCCAATTTGGCGACAAATTGGCCATGTGAACTTCGGGGAAATCGGAGGCGGGGCGCCGGCGGCGGCCAACATCCGGGGGTCACTTGCGGCTTCTTTCCGAATCAAATCAAACGTTCCGCTGCCTCCTTGCTCCTCCTGCCGTTCTTGCCGGTCCCGTCCGGACTAGCCTAGGCTCCGCTCCAGATGATCGACCAACCGCTTTCCTTCTTTGCAAATTTCGGACAGTACGAACGCGCCCTTTCGGCGACAATGGTCACCTTTTCCATGCTCGGCATGGGGGCGACGCTGACAGTCCGCGATTTCGCGAACACGCTTGCGGCCTGGCGCGGCCTCGCCGTGGGGCTGATTGCGCAGCTGATCCTAGTCCCAATCTGGGCCGGGCTGACCATGTACGCTATCAGCCTGTTTCCGGAAGGCTTCGGCGGCTTGTCGATGGCCGGCGCGATCGGGATTGCCACGGGGATCGCGCTGATGGCGGCGATGCCCGGCGGTTCGCTGTCCAACCTGCTCACGTTCATCGGCAACGGCAACGTCGCGCTGTCGGTCTCGCTGACGGCCATCACGACGCTCATCTGCCTCTTTGCCACGCCGATCGTTCTGGCGGCGCTTGTGAACGTGCAAGTGCCCGGCAATTTCAGCATCGACAAGCTGCAGATCATGCTGGACATCGGTCTGTTCCTGATCGTGCCTTTGCTGGTGGGCATGATCATCCGGCGCATGACCCATTCCAAGCAACAGATCCTGTTCACGAAGGTCATGGTGCGGGCGAGCCTTGCTATGCTTGCCTTGATCATCATCGGGTCGCTCGGTGCTGGTCGGCTGCAGTTCGGCCCATACGGTTGGTTGGGACCGGCTATCGTCGCGGTCTTCGGTGTCGGCGCACTGTTCCTGACGCGGCTCTGCGCTTACGCCTGCGGCATGGCCGAGCGCGACTCGCTCGCCATCGTCATCGAAGTCGTCGTGAAGAACGGCTTGCTGGCCTTGCTGGTCGTGACGTCGATGTTCCCGCACGAGATGCTGTCCGCCGGGGAGGGCCACGGGGTCAATGGTCAAGCCGCCACGAATCAAGCCTTCAATCCGATCGCTGCGGCACATGACGGCTGTATTTTCGTCGTTCTGTTTTTTAGCGGCTTTGCGTTGATTGCGGGGTCGTCGGCTTCGCTCCGAGGGCGCAAGCGGCGAGGGCGGCAAGTCGAGGCGCCGTTTGCGTAGGCCTCGGCTCCCCGCTTCGGTGTTTTCCGGTCATGGATCGGATGCCGGCCAACGGCGTTTGCGATAGGCTCATGGCGATCCTGTCCCTGGAGATCAATCGAATGCAGTTTCGATCGTGTTGCGCTATCGGGTTCGCCCTGATCTTGGGCGCCGTTGCGTGTGGAAGCGCCGGCGCGGAGGAGCGGATGACGTGGACGGTCGATAGATACGATAGCGATGTCCCCGAGCATGGAGACACCATGATCCTGACCTACGGCATCCCCGAGACGGATGCGGTTGCGTTCGAGGCGATGTGCGGCGGGGCTGACGGTGACACGCCGCGCGCGATCTTCTGGTACGACACGGTCGACCTCGACGAGGACCAGGATGTGGTTCTGTCGCTTTCGGTTGGAGAGATCGCCGAAGAAGTGCCCGCCAAGGTTTACGGCAAGGACGCCGAAGTCGGCGTGTCGGGGCTGCGGGCCGTACTCAGTGCGGCGGCGCCCCTCTGGGAGGCCATGGCAAAAGAAGGCGTTCTCACCTATGGCATTCCCGGTGGAGAGCAGCAGAAGCTACATTTGACCGGCGCCTCCAACGCGCTTGCGAAGTTCAGGGCCACTTGCAGCGGCGGGGATCTGCCGGGTACTGAGGACGAGGCGGCATCACGGGATCGGGCGACGGCGGATCCCATGGCGCAGGCGACCGGCTCCTCCATCGCCGCTGCGTTGAACGATATCGCTTCGCAGGCGCCTCGTGGGCCCGTGAGCCCTAAGATGGATGCGGTCTCGTGCGACAAGTTCGGCACGATCAAATCCGAAAGCTCTGAGAATGCGGCGGAGATCACGTTCGTCAACAAGTCAGACGGCTATCGCGGCCTTATATGGATCGATACCGACGGCACGCCGGTTGACCATACCGGCATCAATCACGGCGAGACCGTCGTCGTTCCCACGTTCGAGAGTCATGCCTGGATGATCACGGATGGCCCGGGCAACTGCATCGAGATGGTTGTGGCCGGCGAGGGCGGCGTTACGTTCGAGATCACCGCGCCAGCGCCGGTTCTCGGCCCCGGGAACGACTGAGAGCACAGCGCCCGCGGTTCGGTGTTTTGCGCATCGAAGTCCCGGCTTTTCAGGTCGCGCACGTGCAGCGTGTTCTTGGCGTGTCGAAATTTCCCTCTTTCGTAGGCAGCGGACGGTTGGGCTGATATCACAAGCGGGCTGGTAGCGGTCGAATCGGCCCCGCGGGGTGCAGAGCCCGTTTCAGCCGGTTCTTCGCCGGGTCGAACTCGAAAAACTCCTGAGATTGGGCGGTTTATGCAAGACGCGTTGAGCGATTTTCCGTTACGCGACGAGGAAGGGGATGTCCGTCCCGAGTTCCTCCATGCGGTCGCCGACGCGCTCGAAGAGGGAGACGTTTCCCGTGCGCGCGAGCTGACGCTCGATCTACACGAAGCCGACCTTGCCGATCTTCTTGAAATCCTGCGTCAGGACGACCGCGCCCGGCTCATTGAAGCACTCGGCCAAGACTTCAAAGCCGCTACGCTGCCGGAGCTGGACGAGGCGGTGCGTGACCAGGTCCTCGAGGAGATGCCGCCGGAGCAGGTGGCCGAGGCGCTGCAGGAGCTCGATTCCGACGAAGCGGTCTACCTACTGGAAGATCTCGATCGGAAGGATCGGGAAGATATCCTCTCCAAGCTTCCTTATTTCGAGCGCATCGCTCTGCAGCGGAGCCTGGAATACCCGGAAGACTCCGCCGGCCGCATGATGCAGACGGATCTGATCGCCGTGCCGCCGTTCTGGTCCGTCGGTCAGACCATCGATTACATGCGCGAGGCAGACGATTTGCCGGAGCGGTTCTACGAAATCTTCGTGGTCGACCCGGCCTATCATCTGATCGGTTGTGTGGCGCTCAACAGGATCCTGCGGTCCAAGCGCCCGACCGAGGTTGAGACCATTATCGATGAAGAGATGCACCCGATCCCCGTCGAAGCCGACCAGGAAGAGGTGGCCCGGCAGTTCGAGCGCTACAACTTGAACTCGGCGCCCGTGGTTGACGACGACGGTCGTCTCGTTGGGGTCATTACCGCCGACGACATCGTCGAGGTGGTTCAGGAAGAAGCCTCCGAAGACATCCTGGCCATGGGTGGCGTCGGCGGCGAGTCCGTGGTCGACACGGTCTGGGAGACGACGCGGCTGCGGTTCACTTGGCTCGTAGCCAACTTGATGACCGCCATTGCCGCCTCCATTGTGATCAGTTTCTTCGAGGCGACGATCGAGCAAATGGTGGCGCTCGCCGTACTCATGCCCATCGTCGCGTCGATGGGCGGCAATGCGGGAACGCAGACGATGACCGTCGCGGTTCGCGCGCTTGCAACTCAAGACCTGGGTCCCGCCAACGCCATGCGTGTCATATGGCGCGAATGCGCGGTGGGCTTGGTCAACGGCTTGCTCTTCGCCGTCATCATGGCGGCAATCGCCTATTTCTGGTTCGGGAGCGATGGCCTGGGGCTCGTCATCGGGGTCGCAATGGTCGTCAATCTCTTCGCCGCCGCGCTCGCCGGCATCCTGATCCCCCTGGGGCTCGATGCTCTTGATATGGATCCCGCCATCGCGTCAGGCGTGTTCGTGACGACGGTCACGGACGTTGTCGGATTCTTCGCCTTCCTCGGCCTCGCGGCTTTGTGGTTAGCTTAGGGGCGAGGGGGCTTCATGTTCTTCTATTTGGCCAAGGCGGTATGGTTCGTCCTGCAGCCGTCGACGTTTATTGCGCTGCTAATCGGGTACGGCGCTATCCTGATCTGGACGGGCTGGGCGCGCTGGGGCCGGCGTTTCGTCTCGATCGGGGCCATTCTGCTTCTGGTAGTCGGCTTGTCGCCCCTGGGCAATGCGTTGATCCTCCCGCTCGAAGACCGCTTCCCACGGGCCGATCTCGATCAAGAGCCGGCTCCCGCAGGGCTCATCATTCTGGGTGGTGCGGAAAACCGTCTGGTCGGCAGTGCGCGCAAGGCGCCGACCTTGAACGAGGCGGGAGAGCGGCTGCTGGAAGGAGCGATGCTGGCGCTTCGGTTTCCGAATGCGAAAGTCGCCTTCTCCGGTGGAGACGCGGGCATCCTGTACAAGTCCGACAGCGAAGCGCAGGGCGCTGCGGATATCCTCACTGATCTCGGTGTTGAAAGAGGACGCCTCGTTTTGGAAGCGAATGCGCGCGACACCTATGAGAACGCGGTTTTCCTGAAGAAGGAGCTAGACAGAGGTGGGGCTTTCAGCGAGGGGACCCGCTGGCTCCTGATTACCTCGGCCTACCACATGCCACGTTCGATGGGGGCGTTCCGCCAGGCCGGGTTCGATGTAGAGCCGTGGCCGGTCGATTACCGGACGCGCGGGCCTGAGGACTTCACCAAACCCTTCGACAAGGTCTCCGAAGGCTTGCGGCGCGTCGACACGGCGACGCGCGAATGGGTGGGACTTCTGGCCTATTGGCTATCGGGGCGCACTAATGCGCTGTTCCCAGCACCAGATCCGACTGAGGACAGTCGGGGCTGACACATGCTAGCGCGCCTGTGTCGAGCCAGGTCTTGAGATAGGTCGCCGCGCGCAATTCGGCCTCGTCGGGTCCGGCGAAGGTCGCGACCATCTCGCACAGAACGCCAAACCGCACGCCTCTCGTGGCCTCGGCCCACATCATGGCCTCTTCGGCACTCAGCGGCCGGAAACGGGCACTGAGATCCTGCCGCCAGACGAGGATGTTCTGAGGCTCGGCGAGTTGCACCGGCGCTGGCGGCGTGTCGTCGCCGTCGAGCGCCATCCAGATAGCGCCAGCATTCGTCTTGAAGCGAAGCCGCTGCGCGGTCGGGTGGGGCGTGAAGACCAGTTCCGCCCACTCCTCGGGCGGGATCGCGGCCAGTTCCTCGGTGGAGACCGGTGCAGCGTCGGGACCATCGAAGGCGTCGGCGAGAGCCTTTTCGAGCGCGGCGAGCTCCCCGACTTCCTTGTGCTCCGAGAAGGGCGCCGTCTGCCGCGCGAACGTGGGCAGGTGTCGGCCGAACCAGCGCGCATTGCGCTTGTCCGACGGGTGGGCGGCGATATAGGCCCGCGCGAGGCACGAAAATGCTTCGTCGCCGAGATAGGTGTGGGTCAGTTCGTAGTCTTTGCCGAGGATCTCGGCGAGCCGCAGTCCGTAGGCATTACGATAGACGCCGAAGAGCGTGCTTCGATCTTCGGTCGCGCTGTCGTTGATATCGTTCAGGGCTGTGTTGTCGCCGTCCACAATGCCGGCCTGGAAGCGCGCTTGCAGATCTTTGAGACTGGTCATGGCAATGCCGTCACCTAAATGCCGTCATTCCGCGGCGATCACCTTTTTGGCCTCGGCGACCTCCTGAGCGATCTTGCGTGCGATGTCGAGTTCGGCAATCACCTCCGCCAAGGGAGGAATGTTGTCGTCCCGCTCGATCATGGTCGACACCGGACCGAAATGCGAGACCGTCTCGCGGTAGAAGTCCCAGACTTCGTCGCAGACGGGATGGTCGTGCGTGTCCACGATGTGATCGCCTTCATGGCTATGGCCGGCGAGATGGAATTGCACCACGCGGTCGCGCGGCACGCCGTGCAGGAAGTCGCGCGTCGAGAAGCCGTGATTGCAGGCGCTGACATAGACATTGTTGACGTCGAAGAGCAGCCAACAATCGGCCCGGCGGGCCACCTCACTCACGAACTCCCATTCGCTCATCTCGGACTGTGCGAAAGTCACGTAGCTCGAGACGTTCTCCAGTGTAAGGCGGCGGCCCAAAAAGTCTTGCACCCGGCTAACGCGATCGACCACATGACCGAGGGCTTCCTGCGTATAGGGAATCGGCAGGAGGTCGTGCAGGTTGACCCCATGCACGCCGGTCCAGCACAGATGATCGGAAATCCATTTCGGCTCGACGCGGTCGGCGAGCGTTTTGAGTTCCGTCAGATACTCCATGTCGAGCGGCGCGGTGGAAGCAATCGACAGCGATACGCCGTGCATCACGACCGGATAGCGCTCGCGAATCTGGTCCAGGACCCGCAGCGGCTTTCCGCCGGGGATCATGTAATTTTCGGAGATCACCTCGAACCAGTCGACATGGGGAGTGCCGGACAGAATCTCGTTGTAGTGCTCGGGACGCAACCCGAGGCCGAAGCCGAGATAGGGTGGTTTGTGGTCGGCCAATTCCATCTCCAAAAGCGCGAAGCACCAAAAGTTATATGGGAAGAGGCGAAGCCGGCCGCAAACGCGACCGGCTTCCTGTTTCTCGGGCCTTAGCCCTGGAAGCTGCCACCCTTACGGGCGCACTTCTTCTCGGACATCACAAGGAAGCCTTGTCCCTTGCAGGCATTATGGCCCTTGCACGCGTTCGCAGCGGTCTTGCAGGCGCTCTTGCCCTTGCAGGCGTTGACGCCGAAGCACTTGCCCTGCTCGCCGGCGACGGCCGCGGTGACAAGTGTGCCGGAGACGAGCAGTGCGGCGGCAGTCGCGGCGATCGTGGCGCCGGCTTTCGCGTTGAGTTTCATATCCACGCTCCTATGAGTGTCTACTGGTGGGATGTCTGCTCGCGAGCGCTAGCTCTTGAATTCGCCGCCCTTTTCGGCGCACTCGGTATCCGTCGTGACGACGAAGCCTTTGCCCTTGCAGGCGTTGTGGCCCTTGCAAGCGTTCGAAGCGGTCTTACAGGCGCTCTGGCCCTTGCAGGCATTCACGCCGAAGCACTTTCCGGTTTCGCCGCCCGCGGCGAGGGCGGATGTGGCCAGCGTGCCGGACACGATAAGCGCAGCGGCCGTAAGGGCAATCTTGGTGCCGGACTTCTGGTTCATCTTCATCGATACTCTCCTAGTGTGTGGGTGTTCCCAATTTCTGACGCCGAACGCCATGAGAGGACGGTAGACCCAATTCCCGAATCCGATGCGTCACACCTCTTCAAAGCGTTGTGACTTGCCTCACGCTGGCGTGAATTCAGCTCTACTCAGCGCGGACAAGATGAAGCGCATGCTTGGCCGCGCGCGCCTAAGCGGTATCATCTGCCGTCACGGGGAGGGCCACATGGGCTTCAAGGATGTCATTGTCTATGTCGACGGGACCGAGGCGTCCAAAGCGCGCGACCGGTTGGCGATCGGCCTCGCCCAGGTGCAAGGAGCGCACCTTGTAGCGGTTGCCCTCGCGCCGCAGGCCTTGATGCCGCTCTACGGCGCGGATGTCGCTTTTGCCGACATGAGCGGTGTTCTCGACGGCGTTAAGGCCCAAGGCGAAGAGGCGCTGGCGCGCTTCCGCACAGCGGCTGATGCGGCGGGTGTCTCGTACGACGTTCGCCTTATGCATGGCACCAGCGACGAGTTTCCCCACGACTTCGCGGCCGCGGCGCGTCTTACCGATCTGGCGATCCTTGGCCAACCGCGGGACGGGGATCCGCTGGTCGGTCAATATGCGCTGGTCGAGCGATGCCTGTTCGCCTCCGGTCGGCCCGTGCTCATCGTTCCGGCTTCTCCAGGCGAGACCGTTGGCCTCGAGACGGTGGTCGTAGCGTGGGACGGCAGCGCCGAGGCGGCGCGCGCGTTCGGCGATGCCCGCACGTTTCTGAAAGCTGCGAAGAGGGTCGTGCTTCTGACGGGCCTCAACGAAGCCAAGGCCCGTGATGAACACCTCCCGGTGGACGGCATGGTCGCGCATTTGGCCCGCCACGGCATCGATGCCGAGCCGGTAACGGTGCCCATGAACGACAGCGGCGATATCGGCCGGCTTTTGCTCAACCGGGCGAAGAATCTGTCCGCCGACATGATCGTCATGGGCGCGTTCCATCATTCGCGCTGGCGCGAGTTCATTCTCGGCGGGGTGACGCTGACCATGCTCGAAGAGGCGACCATTCCCCTCTTCATGTCGCACTAGCGGGCCGGGTCTCATGACGGTTCACCTCGTGAAGCTCTGCGTCGGAATAGACAGGCTCCCGGATTTGCGGCTTTGGCAGGCGAAACGTTTGGACGATCTGTCGCGCGCGGGACAGGTCGCTGAGTTGTGTCACAAGACCAAACAGATGCCGCGCCGGAAAGACGAGGTCTTGGACGGCGGTTCGCTCTACTGGGTCATCAAGGGGTTTGTTTCAGCACGTCAGCGCATCGTGGATTTGAAGGAGACCGTACGCGAAGACGGGTCGCCCTGTTGCGGCATCGTGCTCGACCCGGCGATCATCGAGACGCGGCCCCACCCGCGCCGTCCGTTCCAGGGCTGGCGCTATTTGGAGGTCGGCGAGGCGCCGCCCGATCTCTCCGCGTCGGACGACTCGATTGCCGATATGCCGCCCGGCATGCGCGAAGAACTCCGCTCCTTAAGACTCATCGACTAGAGCCGCTAGGCGGGCGGCGGGACCGGCACGTTATCGATGAGGCGCGTCTCGCCGAGAAATGCCGCGACGAGGACGCGCGCCGAGGAGAAGGAGCGCGGCAGCGGGGCCAGTGTTTGGGGATCGAGCGCTTCCAGGTAATCGACGCGGAATCCGGCCGCTTCGAGGGAGGCGCGGGCGCTTTCCAGCGCAGCTTTGGCGCTGCCGCCCCCTGCGATCTGCTGGGCAGCCTGATGGATCGCAGCCCGCAGCAGGGGCGCAATCGCGCGTTCGGCATCCGAGAGATAGGCGTTGCGGGAAGACAGGGCGAGCCCGTCGCTCTCGCGCACGATGGCGCCGCCGACGATCTCAACCGGGATGTTCAGGTCCTGGACGAGGCGTTTGATGATGAGAAGCTGCTGATAGTCCTTCTCGCCGAAAATCGCGATATCCGGCCCGCATTGCAGCAGGAGCTTGGCCACCACCGTGGCGACCCCGTCGAAATGATCCGGCCGGCTTGCGCCGCACAGGCCCTCGGTGAGGCCGGATACGTGAACGGTGGTCGCAAAGCCGTCCGGATACATCTCGCGCGCGTTCGGTGCGTATAGAAGTTCCGCGCCGGCTTCGGCCAGAAGTTCGGCATCCCGCTCCTCGCCGCGCGGATAGGCCTCGAAATCTTCGCTGGGGCCGAACTGCAGCGGGTTGACGAAGATCGACGCCACCACGCGATCGGCCAGCGTCTTGGCCTTCCGCACCAGGGACATGTGGCCTTCGTGGATCGCGCCCATGGTGGGCACCATGGCCACCGTCTCGTCCAGGGCGCGCCAGGCGGCGACCCTGGCCCGCAGGTCCGCGACGGTTCTGACGATCTCGATCTCGGTGGTCATCGGGGCCTTTCACGAGTTGGCGGGGCCTTGAAGGGGCGCGACCATAACGCCTCGCCGTGATGGCTCGAAACCCCTAAATTGGGCGCATGAATGCGCCAACTGCCGCAGTGGGTTCAAGCGTGCCGGACACGGGCGACGGCCTTGGCCGGCAGGACCTGAGTGCGGCCCTGCTCGCCGATGAAGATGCGCTGGTCACGGCGCTGATCGACGCCGCGCGGTTCGATAGCGATGACAGGCACAGGATCGCGCGCATCGCCACGAGGCTGGTGGAGGCGGCGCGCGAAGGCCGGCATGCGCAGGGCGGCATCGACTCTTTTCTTGCCGAATACGGTCTCTCCAGCGATGAGGGCGTACTCCTTCTTTGCTTGGCTGAAGCCTTGCTGCGCATCCCCGATGGAGCCACCGCCGACCGGCTGATCGCCGGTACTATCGGCTCGGGCGATTGGGCCAGGCATTTGGGCCACTCGGACTCGGTGCTTGTGAACGCCTCGACGTGGGGGCTGATGCTGACAGGGCACCTGCTCGATTGGGGCGGGGACAAGAGCGCCGACCTCGGCGCGCGGCTCCAGCGGCTTGTGGCCCGCAGCGGTGAGCCGGTTATCCGCGAGGCGGTGCGCCGCGCCATGCGCATTCTTGGCAAGCAATTCGTGCTTGGCGAGACGATCCAAGGCGCCTTGGACAACGCTGCGCCCGACATGCGGGACGGCTACCGATTCTCGTTCGACATGCTGGGCGAGGGGGCCCGCACAGCCGAAGACGCCGAGCGGTATGGCCGGCGTTACACGGAGGCTGCATCGGCGATCGCGACGCGGATTGGTCCGCCGGCCGCGCGCACGGAAGATATCCTGCACGAGCGATCCGGCCTGTCGGTCAAACTGTCGGCGCTGCATCCGCGTTACGTGGCCTCGCAAGAGGCGCGGCTGCACCGGGAACTTGTCCCCCGTGTTCGCGCGCTTGCCCTGCAGATGCGCGAGGTGTGGCTTCCTCTTACGGTCGATGCGGAGGAAGCGGAGCGGCTTGATCTGTCGCTTTCGATGTTGGAGCCGCTCTTCGCCGACCCGGCGCTTTCGAACTGGAACGGGCTTGGCCTGGCGGTCCAGGCCTACTCGAAGCGTGCCCTGCCGCTGATCGCCTGGCTTGCGCGCATTGCGGAGAAGACCGGGCGGCGCATTCCGGTGCGCCTCGTAAAGGGCGCCTATTGGGACAGCGAAATCAAATGGGCCCAGGAAGCCGGGCTCGCAGGCTATCCGGTGTTCACGCGCAAGGTGAATACGGACGTGGCCTATCTGGCCGCGGCCCGGGCGCTTCTTGCTCGGCCAGATTGCTTCTATCCGCAATTTGCGACCCACAACGCCCACACCATCGCTGCCGTCGCCGACCTGGCCGGCGATGCGCCTTACGAGTTCCAGCGTCTCTTCGGCATGGGCGCGCCAGTTTATCGTGAAGTGGTGGAGGGGCTGAAAAAGCCCTGCCGCATCTATGCGCCCGTCGGCGGCCACCGTGACCTGCTCGCCTACCTGGTGCGCCGGCTTCTCGAGAACGGAGCCAATACATCGTTCGTGCATCGTCTGGCTGACGACGAGGCGCCGATCCCGGCGATCATTGCCGACCCGGTCGAAACGGCGGCACGGCTGCCGGAGAAAGCCAATCCCGCGATTCCCATCCCACCCGATCTCTATGGGGCCGAGCGGGGGAACAGTCTCGGACTGCCGCTTTGGGACGACGCCACCCGGACACCGCTTCTGGCTGCGATGATAGATGCCTTGCGGGCGCCCGCAACCGCGGCGCCGATCGTTAGCGGACGTGCGATCGACACAGGAAGGACGATGTCTATCGTCTCGCCCCATGACCGCCGCGTTGTCGTTGGCACGTGTACTTTAGCGGACGAGAAGGCTGTCGATGCAGCGCTCGACGCCGCCAAAGCGGCGGCTCAAGGCTGGGATCAGCTGGGCGGCGCAGCCCGTGCGGCAATCCTCGAACGGGCCGCGGATCTTTTCGAGGCAGCAAGGCCAGGGCTGATGGCGCTCCTGGTGCGCGAGGCCGGCAAGACGCTCCCCAACGCCCAGAGCGATCTGCGCGAGGCGGTCGATTTCCTGCGCTATTACGCAGCCGAAGCGCGCGCCAAGTTCGAGACGCCTGTGACGCTGCCTGGTCCGACCGGTGAGAGCAATGAGATGTCGCTGCACGGGCGTGGCGTGTTTGCCGCAATCTCACCGTGGAACTTCCCGCTCGCGATTTTCACGGGCCAGGTCGCCGGCGCGCTGGCCGCCGGCAACGCGGTCGTGGCCAAGCCCGCCGAGCAGACGCCGCTGACTGCCGCCGCCGCCATTAGTCTGCTGCACGCGGCCGGCGTGCCGGGCGATGTATTGCATCTCCTGCCGGGCCCTGGGGAGACCGTCGGCAAGGCGCTGGTTTCTGATGAGCGTGTGGACGGCGTGGTGTTCACGGGCGGGACCGATACAGGCAAGACCATCGCCATGGCGTTGGCAGCGCGGCCTGGTCCCATCCCGAAGCTCATCGCCGAGACCGGCGGTCTCAATGCCATGATCGTCGATTCCTCCGCGCTGCCCGAACAGGTGGTGGACGATGTGCTGCGCTCGGCCTTCGACAGCGCCGGGCAACGGTGCTCGGCCTTGCGCGTCCTGTTCCTCCAGTCCGACATCGCGGACCCGGTCATCGACATGCTCGTCGGGGCCGCGCAGGAGCTGACGCTCGGCGATCCGCTGGACTATGCGACCGACATCGGGCCCGTGATCGATGCGGAAGCCAAGGCGGCGCTCGAGGCGCACAAGGAGACAATGCGTGGAGAAGCACGCGTCCTGTTCGACCCAAAGTTAGATCCGGCGCTCAGTCACGGGACGTTCGTTGCGCCCGCGATCTTCGAGATCCCCGAGATTGGTGTCCTGGAGCGGGAAGTCTTTGGACCGATCCTCCATGTAGTGCGGTATGACGGGCAGCGTCTCGGCGAAATTTGTGAGGCGATCAACGCCACGGGGTACGGGCTCACGCTCGGCCTCCATAGCCGCATCAAGGCGACGGCGGACTTCGTGGCCGAGCGGGTGCGGGTGGGCAATATCTACGTCAACCGGAACCAGATTGGCGCCGTGGTGGGTGTGCAGCCCTTCGGCGGCGAGGGTCTCTCGGGAACTGGGCCCAAGGCCGGGGGGCCGCATTATCTGGATGCCTTCGCGGTTGAGCGCGTGCGAACCACGAACCTGACGGCGGCGGGCGGCAATGCGAGCCTGCTCGCCGCGGGGGGCGACGACAGCTAGGCGGCGCTTCGGGATTGAGAATGCGGCCAGAAATGACCATTTATAAGCGTGTGCATTTTCTCAGAATTTGAACCGCATCGCGGAGCGGGTGGATGAGCGAACCAAAGACTCCGGCATCCAAGACCTCTTCGCAAACGGCCCCTTCCAAATCCGCGTCGGGGGATGTTGCGCGCCGCGCCTCGTCCTCGGCGGAACTCGATGCGTTTCTCAGCAAGGTTCAGAGCCTGCAGCCGGCAACCTCGGGGACGGGACGGCTGATCTTCGCCATGGACGCCACCATGAGCCGTCAGCCGACTTGGGACCTCGCCCTCGGTCTTCAGAGCGAGATGTTCGATGCGGTCAAGCAGGTCGGCGGCCTCGACGTGCAGCTCATGTATTTCCGGGGCTTTGGCGAGTGCAGGTCGAGCAAATGGGTGCGCGATCCGGACGCGCTCGCGCGGCTGATGCGCCAGGTCCATTGCGAAGGCGGCCATACGCAGATCCGCAAAGTCTTGTCGCACGCGAAGAGAGAGGCCGGCCGCCAGACCGTCAATGCGCTGGTGTATGTGGGCGACTGCATGGAGGAGAGCATCGACGAGTTGTGCCAGCTCGCCGGCGAGCTCGGTCTCATAGGTGTGCCCGTGTTCGTATTCCAGGAGGGACACGATGCGCGCGCCGAGCGGGCGTTCAAGGAAATCGCGCGCCTGTCACGGGGCGCCTATTGCCGCTTTGATGCCGGCTCGGCGGCCCAACTGCGCGCGCTGCTGACGGCAGTGGCGGTCTATGCCTCGGGTGGCCGCAAGGCGCTCGAGAACGCCAAGAGCGGCGCTGCGACGGTCCTACTCGAACAGCTGCGGTAGGCTGGCACGGATGGTCTATTTCTTCCTCGGATGCGCGCTGCTCGTCGCCCTCCTATTGCTCGGACGCGTGATTGTCCGGGCCAACCCGACACAACTCGCGGGCGGTCTCCGCAAAATCGGTGCGGTTGCGTTGTTCGCCGTGGCGGGCTTCTTGGCTCTGCGCGGGGCTTTGCCGCTCGCGATTCCGCTCGCCGCGTTCGCCTTGAGCCTGATCGCCGGAAGCGGCGTTGGCGGGTTCGGCTCGGGCGAGAAGTCCAAGGGCCAAGCGTCCCATGTGCAGACCGAGCGGCTGGAAATGGAGCTCGACCACGATACCGGCTACATGGACGGCAAATGCCTGAAGGGCCGGTTTGCGGGGCGCACGCTCTCGTCCTTGAGCGAGGCCGAAGCCGTCGAGCTCTACGCCACCTTCGAGGCAGACGGTCTGAAGGAAGCGGCCCTCATGGAGGCCTATCTCGACTGGCGTGTGCCGGATTGGCGCCAGCAGGCCGAAGAGGCGAGTGCCGGCGCCGGAAGAGGCGGGTTCTCCAGGGGGCGCATGAGTGTCGAGGAAGCGCGCGCCGTGCTCGAGGTCGCGCCAGACGCCTCGGATCAGGACATTCGGCAGGCGCATCGCCGGCTGATGATGAAGCTGCACCCTGATCAGGGCGGGTCCACCTACCTGGCGGCCCGCATCAACGAAGCGAAGGATGTGCTGATCGGCCGTTAGGCCGGAGCGGGTGCCTCTACTCGGCGGCGAGGGCGATGCAATCGAGCCGCATGCGCTTCAACGCTTCGCAGGTACTGCGCGCGTCGGTTTTCGAGAAGCCGGCAAACCGGGCCCGGTACCATTCCTTGTTGTCTTTCTCGAACGTCGCCGTGAAGGGCAGGTGCCCATCAAGCAGCTGCGGCGCGCGCTGGCGCACCATGCCGAGCCGGTTCTGGGCATCGGCTGGCGAGGTATAGGACCCGACTTGGACGTGATAGTCGCCCATGCGGTTCGTTGAAGCGGGGCTCGGCGCCGACAGTCGGTTCGGCGCAAGGCTCGGGGCAAGGCTTGCCTGCACGATAGGACGCTGCTGTGCCGGTTGTGCGACGGCGGGCTGCACGACTGGGGCCTGGGCGACAGCCGGCTGAGCGACGGCAGGCTGAGCAGGCGGCGTGTGGCTCGCGACAGGGACGGCGGCGCTCGCCACAGAGACAACCGGTTTGCGCGAGGGCCGCGGCGGATTTGGCGTTCCGAGCAGCGATGCAATGAAGTTCGTGGCACCCGACTTCTTCGACGAGGCTCTCGACCAGTGCTTGTCGAGCAGCGAGGTCATGGCAGCATTGCGCAGCGAGCTGGTGCTGCCGCCAAGGACGACACCCACCAGGTGCTTGTCGCCGCGCTGCACTGCAGCCGTAAGGTTGAATCCGCTGGCACGCGTATAGCCGGTCTTGATGCCTGTGGTGCCCTTGTAGGTGAAGAGCAGGCGATTGTGGTTCCGGTACTTTCTGCCCTTGTAGTCGAAGTACTTGGTCTCGAAGACGCTGTAGTACTCCGGGTAGTCCTGCATGATGTGCATGGCGAGGATCGCCTGGTCCCGGGCCGTGGTCAGCTGCTCATTGTTTGGCAGTCCCGACGCGTTACGGTAGGTCGTGTTCTTCATGCCTAGATTGCGCGCCGTCTGGGTCATGATGCGCGCGAAATTCTCCTCCGAGCCGCCCACATTTTCCGCGATGACCGCGGCGGCGTCGTTGGCCGACTTGGTGACCAGGGCCTTGATGGCGTCCTTCACGGCGATGGTGGAACCGGGCTTGAGGTAGAGCTTGGTCGGAGACTGGCTGGCGGCGTGCTTGGAGACCTTCAGCTGGGTGTCGGGGCTGAATCGGCCTGCCCGCATGTAGGCGAACAGGACGTAGAGCGTCATGATCTTCGTGAGCGAGGCCGGCGAACGCAGGACGTCGGCGGACTGGGAATAGAGCACGTTGTTCGTGTTCGCATCGACGATGATGGCGGCCTTCACGCGCTTGTCGGCAAAAGCCTCGCCGACATGCGTCAGCGTCACGCCGAGCGCCAGCAGGAGCACCAGACTGATCTTCGTCACCTGACGCATGGAGGCCGAAGACTTGCTGATCCAGGACGAGCGGATCCACGACCCGCGCGGCTCGGAGTCAAATTTGAGCTGTTCGAACACTTTGGCTTACGCCTTTCCCCGTTTGTCACGCCGCCCTCGAGCGCTTCAGCGCATCCCTCCGAGGCGGTCGCGGTCCGTCAATCCGCGTTGCAACGCCGACAAGCGGACAGGCTAGAAGTCGTCGATTGCCAAAGCGTTAAGGGCAGTTTGGGGTCCGACACGCCGTAATGTTGTGCACTGCAAAATCAAGGTTGACGTTTTTTGTGCAATGCATATATTTGTGTTCGCGTTCGCAGCATTTTTCCGATCCCAACCTGTGTAGAGGGCCCGATGATCAAAGGTTTTGAAGAGTTTCAGAAAGTTGGCAAAGACGGTTTTGACGCCTATGTGCGCTCGTTCGGCGAGATGAACAAAGGCTTTCAGGCCATTGCCGCCGAGTTCACCGACTATTCCAAGAAGGCGTTTGAAGATTCCACGAAGGCTTTCGAGCAGCTTGCCGGCGCCAAGTCCATTGAGCAGGCTATCGAAATCCAGTCGCAGTTCGCCAAGAAGGCCTATGACGGCTACATGGCGGAGATGACCAAGATCGGCGAGATGTATGCCGGCCTGGCTAAAGACGCGTACAAGCCGATGGAAGCCGCCATGGCGAAGAAGGCCGCGTAAGCGACAGCACCTAATCTTCCTCCCAAGGATGGCTCGGGGCGCTGCCCCGGGCCTTTTTTTTGGCCAACGTGCCGCCTTTGGCGGCGGCGTGTCCCATTTCTGTCAGCAAAGCGCGTCACATTAGCATTTTCACCTAGAGCCGAATTGCTGCCGTCCGTCCGATCACGCTAGAATGCGTTCGAGAGGGTTTTCGGACCTGGCAAGGCGCTCCGCCTTGGAAGTGGCGCGGCGCGGTCCCACATAAGGGACGACGAATGAAGGCTAACGATGGCGCGCAATGGCGACCCGCGCCGGGATGACGACTCCGGCACCCAGATTGTTACGAAGGTACGGCCCAAGACAAAACGGCCGAGCCTCTACAAGGTATTGCTCCTCAACGACGATTACACGCCGATGGATTTCGTCGTGTACATCCTCGAGCGGTTTTTCAACAAAGCTCCGGAGGAAGCCACCCGTATCATGCTGCACGTCCACCAAAAGGGCGTCGGCATCTGCGGGGTCTACACTTACGAAGTTGCCGAGACTAAGGTAGCTCAGGTCACCAGCTTTGCCCGTCAGCACGAGCATCCGCTTCAATGCACGATGGAGAAAGAGTAGGAATTCCGTGGCTTCTTTTTCGACCAGTTTAGAGCAGGCCCTGCGGCGCGCGCTTCAATATGCGAACGAGCGCAGCCACGAATACGCGACGCTGGAGCACCTGCTCCTGTCGCTCCTCGACGACCGCGACGCGGCCGCCGTCATGCGTGCCTGCGATGTCGATCTCGATTTGCTGCGGGAAAAACTGACCGGCTATATCGACAATGAGCTGTCGGGCCTCGTCCTCGACAATCACGGCGATGCGCAACCGACCGCCGGCTTCCAGCGCGTGATCCATCGCGCCGTTGCTCACGTGCAGTCGAGCGGCCGGGAAGAGGTGACCGGCGCCAACGTGTTGGTCGCGATCTTCGCCGAGCGGGAGAGCCATGCGGCGTTCTTCCTGCAAGAGCAGCACATGACCCGGTTCGATGCGGTCAACTACATCAGCCATGGCATCGCCAAGCGCGGCGGCATGTCCGACGCACGGCCTGTGCGCGGCATCGATGACGACGCAGCGACCGTGGAAGGCGGCGAGGACAAGAAACGCGGCGCCGATGCGCTCGAGGTCTATTGCATCAACCTGAACCAGAAGGCCCGCACGGGCCGGATCGATCCGCTCATCGGCCGCGAGGCCGAGGTCCAGCGCACGATCCAGGTCCTGTGCCGCCGGCAGAAGAACAACCCCCTGTTCGTGGGCGACCCGGGCGTTGGCAAGACCGCCATCGCCGAGGGCCTCGCGCGGCGCATCGTCATGGCCGACGTGCCGGAAGTCCTGTCCGACGCCACCATCTTCCAGCTGGATATGGGTGCGTTGCTGGCGGGCACGCGCTATCGCGGCGACTTCGAGGAGCGCCTCAAGGCCGTGATGCGGGAGATCGAGAATTTCCCGGGCGCGATCATGTTCATCGATGAGATCCACACGGTGATCGGCGCGGGCGCGACCTCGGGCGGCGCCATGGACGCTTCGAACCTGTTGAAGCCGGCGCTGCAATCGGGCTCGCTGCGCTGCATCGGCTCGACCACCTACAAGGAATACCGTCAGCACTTCGAGAAGGACCGGGCCTTGGTGCGCCGCTTCCAGAAGATCGACGTGAAGGAGCCGTCCGTGCCCGACACGATCGAGATCCTGAAGGGCCTCAAGCCGTACTTCGAGGACTTCCATCGCATTCGCTACACGAACCAGGCGATCAAATCCGCGGTGGAGCTGTCGGCGAAATACATTCACGACCGGAAGCTGCCCGATAAGGCGATCGACGTGATTGACGAGACGGGCGCCTCGCAGATGCTCGTGCCCCAGAGGCAGCGGCGGAAGACCATCGGCGTCAAGGAGGTGGAGAACACCATCGCCACTATGGCCCGGATTCCGCCGAAGACCATCTCCAAGACCGACGCGGAGGTGCTGCGCGGGATCGACGAGGATCTGAAGCGCGTCGTGTTCGGGCAGGACAAGGCCATCGAGGCCCTGGGCGCGGCCATCAAGTTGAGCCGTGCGGGCCTGCGCGAGCCGGGCAAGCCCATCGGCTGCTACATGTTCTCCGGCCCCACCGGCGTCGGAAAGACCGAAGTCGCACGCCAGCTCGCCACGCTGCTTGGCGTCGAGTTGCTGCGCTTCGACATGAGCGAGTACATGGAGCGCCACACCGTGTCGCGCCTGATTGGTGCGCCTCCCGGCTATGTGGGCTTCGACCAGGGCGGTCTCCTGACCGACGGTGTGGATCAGCATCCCCATTGCGTGCTGCTGCTCGACGAGGTCGAGAAAGCCCACCCGGACCTGTTCAACATCCTTCTGCAGGTGATGGACCACGGTAAGCTGACCGACCACAACGGCAAGCACGTGGACTTCCAGAACGTCATCCTGATCATGACGACGAATGCCGGCGCAGCCGACATGGCCAAGGCGGCGATCGGGTTCAATCGCACCAAGCGCGAGGGCGACGACGAGGAGGCGATCAACCGCCTGTTCTCGCCGGAGTTCCGCAACCGCCTCGATGCGATCATCCCGTTCGGCGCGCTGCCGCCGTCCGTCATCGCGCAGGTCGTCGAGAAGTTCGTGTTCCAGCTCGAAGCCCAGCTTGGAGACCGGAACATCACGATCGAGCTGACCCCTGAAGCCAACGCGTGGCTGGCGGATCGCGGCTACGACGAGAAGTTCGGTGCGCGGCCGCTGGCGCGCGTGATCCAGGAGAACATCAAGAAGCCGCTGGCGGAGGAGATTCTCTTCGGTGCGCTGAAGGATGGCGGCACAGTGCGCGTGGTCGTGAAGGAGGAAGGCGGCGAGAAGAGCCTCGACTTCGACTACATCTCGGCCGACGCCCCGATCAAGCCGCGCGACGCCGACGAGAAGGCAGCCGAGGCCAAGGTCAAGGCGAAGGCGTCGAAGTCGAAACCCAAGCGCAGCCGCAAGCCCCGTGGCGGCACGAAAGCGAGCGGCTCCGGCTCGGTGCCCAAAGTCCCCCTCGGCGAGGACTGAGGACTTCGTCCTGCGCTTCGCGTCTTAATTAGAGATCATTGCATCATGGCCGGGCGCTCATACGAGCCCCGGCCATGATTGTTTTGACTAGCCGTCGAGCTCGGCCCTGATCTTCTCGGCGGTGGCGTTGAGGTCTTCCGGGTCGGCCATCTTGGCGCCCTCGGGCCGCATGGGGAAGCCGTCCTTGCGGGGGATGATGTGGACGTGGAGGTGGAAAACGGTCTGGCCCGCGGCCGCGCCGTTGAACTGCTGAATCAGGACGCCGTCGGCGCCGACCGCCTGCTTGATCTTCGGCGCGAGCGTCTGCACGACGGCCATGAGCTTCCCGAGCCCTTCGGGCGTGATCCCGAACAGGTCCGCCGCTGGCTCCTTGGTGATGACGAGGGCGTGGCCTTCCGTACGCGGCATGATGTCGAGGAAGGCGAGGGTGTCGTCGTCCTCGTAGAGCTTGTGGCAGGGGATCTCGCCCTTGAGAATCTTGGCGAAGATGTTCTCCGGGTCGTAGGCCGCCGCATCGTTTTCTGCCATCAGTCCGTCTCTCCTCTCGTCGTTTGTCCGCCGCAGGTAATTTGCTGAATCATTTCGATTCCTTAGGCCCCCGAGGTCAACCAGCTCGTGAACTGGTTTGCCTGCGGATGGAACTTTGTCGCTCGCCGTTCATTGACTCTATTGGAGTCAAGCGCTCTGCGTCTGCTCTGCTAACGTATTGTTACACAAAAATTTTTTGAAAGTGCATATCTCGGGAGGGTCCAATGACAATGCTCAAAGTGATCGAAGTTCTGGCCGAATCCAACAAGAGCTGGGAGGACGCCGCGCAGACCGCCCTGAAGACGGCCGAGAAGAGCGTGCGCAACGTGCGCTCGATCTACATCAAGAATTTCGAGGCGTCGGTCGAGAACGGCAAGATCACCAAATACCGTATCAACGGCAAGATCTCGTTCGTACTGGACTAGGCGCGCTGCGGCGTTTCCTTCCGATACGGCGACTCCGCCGCGAGCAGCGCATTCTCCTCGGCCACGGCTAGCCGCTCGCGCTGAAGATATTCGGCGACGGGCGCTCTGAGCCGCGGGTCGGCGATGTAGTGCGCGCTGTATGTCTCGGTTGGGACATAGCCGCGCGCCAGCTTGTGGCTCCCTTGGGCGCCGGCCTCGACGCGGGCAAGACCGTGAGCGATCGCATAGTCGATGGCCTGGTAATAGCAGACCTCGAAATGCAAGAAGTCGTGGGTCTCGAGCGCGCCCCAATAGCGGCCATAGAGCGTGTCCGCGCCGATCACGTTGAGCGCGCCCGCGATATAGTCCGCGCCGCGCTTGGCCATGACGAGCAGCAGCCGGTCGGCCATGGTCTCGCTGAAGAGGCTGAACGCTTTGCGGGTCAGGTAGGGACGGCCCCATTTGCGCGCGCCGGTGTCCATGTAGAAGGCGAAGAATGCGTCCCAATGCGCTTCGGTCAGGGCGGATCCGGTGAGCCATTCGATCTCGATATCGTTACTGAGCGCATCGCGGCGTTCGCGCTTGATGGCTTTGCGCTTGCGCGAGGCGAGGGCGCTCAAGAAGTCGTCGAAGCTGCCGTAGCCGTCATTGTGCCAGTGGAACTGCTGATCGGTCCGCTGCAGATAGCCGAGTTCGCCGGCGAGCCGCCACTCATCACGCGTCATGAAGGTGATGTGCAGCGAAGACACGCCGAGCCTGTTCGTCAGCGTCCGGCCCGCTTCCAACAGCAGGGCCTGCCGTTCCATGCGGGTGTCGGAGTTCCGGACGAGCAGCCGCGGCCCCGGTACGGGGGAGAACGGCACCGCCGCCTGGAGCTTCGGATAGTAATCGCCGCCCGCCCGCATATAGGCTTCGGCCCAGCCGTGGTCGAAGACGTACTCGCCCTGGCTATGGCCCTTCAGGTAGCAGGGCATGCACCCGAGCAGGTGACCCTGGCCGTCCTCGTAGAGCAGATGCTGGGGCAGCCAGCCGGTCTCTCGTGTGGCCGAACCACTCTCCTCGAGCGCTTTCAGAAAAGCATGGGTGACGAAAGGGTTGGGGGGCGCTGTTAAGACGCTATCGCCAATCGCGCACGCGTCCCACTGGTCCGCCGGTACGTCGGCGATCCGGCTCGCGATGCGCACAACCGCTTCCGGGGCGCTCTTCCCGGGAGCGTGATGGGTTTCGGCGCCGTGATCTGGCGCGTTTTGCTCGTTCCGTTCCGTTGGTGTGTCCATGCCGCGCTTCGTGTCCGGCGATCCGGTCATACTCCTTGACCCGCGTCCCGGGCTTTCCAATGTCGGCCGTCAGGGCGCGATCTCTTCGAAGATCGGCGCATCGGCATACCGCAGCGCGCGCGCCAGATCCGCCTCGGTGCGAACGGTCCAGGCCAGCAAGGGCAGGCCGGCGACGAATTTGGCAAGCAGCGGCGCGACAGCCGGCAGCGCGTGGATATCGTAAGCGACAAAATGGGGCCGTGCGAAGGTGGATGTGAGGAGATGCCGCATGGCGAAACGTTGCAGCGACGAAAGATGCGTCTTGGAGAACTCGTCGTTGAAGCGGCAGGAAACGAGGCCCCGGGGCAGGGTGGGTGCGTGCTGCCGAAAGGCGGCGACCGCGTGAGGATCGAAGGACATCACCGCCACTGGACCGCGATAGCCGGCGAGCAGCTTGGCGATGTTGGCCTCGAAGGCGCCGTCCCCCTGTCCGTGGTTCTTCACCTCCAACACCAGCGGGACGGTGTCGCCGACGAGTTCGAGGAGTTCGGGTAGGGACAGGATCCGGTCGCCGCCACCGTCTTTGAGGGGGATCGCGTGCAAGGCATCCACGTCGCGCGCAGCGACAGGACCGCTTTCGTTCGTGAGGCGATCGAGCGTGGCGTCGTGAAACACAATGGGCATGTCCCCGGCCGCGCGCTGCAGATCGACTTCGACGGCGATGCCTCTCCGCATGGCCGCCTTTACCGCCGAAGCGCTGTTCTCGACGATCCCGCGCGTTGCGTCGTGGAGCCCGCGATGGGCGATCGGCCGCTTCAGCCAGTAGAGTTCGCCCATTTGCGTCCTCTCTTCGACGCGATCAGTCTATGGCAAACACCGCATCGATCTCGACCGCTGCGTTCAGTGGTAGGCTCGCGCAGCCGACGGCAATGCGCGTGTGGCGTCCCTTGTCGCCGAACACCTCCACGAACATATCCGATGCGCCGTTGATGACCTTGGGATGGTCGCCGAACTCTGGCGCGGCGCAGACAAAACCGTTCAGGCGCAGAAGCTGTGTGATGCGGTCGAGATCGCCCAGGGCCAGCTTGGCCTGGGCCATGATGTTCAGCGCACAGAGGCGCGCTGCAGCCTGCCCGTCCTCCAATGTGACGTTGCCGCCGAGCTGACCTTTGACGGCAATTGCGCCGTCCTGCATGGGCAGTTGCCCCGAGATCAGAAGCTGTCCGTTCATATGGATGAATGGCACATAGCTGGCGACCGGTGGCTTCGCCTCGGGCAGCGCGATGTCTAGGGCTTGGAGCCGTGCTTCGATCGTGCCTGCCATGATTCCTCCCTTACCCGACGCTACGGTCACAGTTGAGCAAAAAGCCTTAGCCTGCAAGGCTTGCCCGGCAATTTCGTATCGAGTGTCCGTTCGCAGCGCCTGCACGGCCCTTGCCGGACCGAAGCGATAGTGACAAAAATTAAGGTTCGGATAGGCCAGAATGGCTGCAGACCTCCGGGCAAGCTTGAGAAGGCCGAACAGATGAACCGCGCCAAAGGTTATTGGCTGTCTTTCCTGGTATTTAGCGCCGCGTTGGGGGTGTCCCAACAGGCCTGGGCAATCGGGGCCAGCCATTTGGCGCCCCATCGGGCGGTCTACGAAATGTCGCTTGGGGAGGCGCGCTCCGGCTCCGGCGTCACGGCCTATGACGGCCGCATGGTGTTCGAATTCACCGGGTCCGCATGCCGCGGCTATTCGCTCAACACGCGGTTGGTCAGCCAGATAACCGACACGCAAGGCGAGACGATCCTTGCCGACGTCTGGTCGTCGACCGGGGAGGCCGGCGACGGGAAGTCTTTCCGGTTTCACTCCTCGCAGCGGTTGAACCACCGGCTCGACGAGGCGACCATCGGTCGGGCCAGCCGCGGCCGCTCCGATGGGGCGATTACCGTCAGACTCACCCAGCCCGAGTCCGAAGAGTTCAGCCTCGCGGGGCCCGTCCTGTTCCCGACCCAGCACAGCATCGCGTTGATCGAGCGCGCGGCCAGCGGCCAGAACGTGTTTCAGGCGAAGGTCTACGACGGCACGGAGAAGGGTCAGCGGGTCTTCGATACGACCGCTTTCATCGGACGCATGGTGAAACCGGGCGAGGACACGGGCCGGCTCGAGAAGGTTGCGGAGGACCAGAAGCTTGGCGACATGCCCTCTTGGCCCATCTCGATCGGCTATTTCGATCTGGCGGACGGAGACCTGACCCCGAGCTACCAGATCGACTTCCGGCTCTATGAAAACGGCGTTAGCCGCGATCTGCTCATCGACTATGGCGAATACACGGTCGAGGGAAAGCTGAGCTCGCTTGAGTATTTAAAGGAAACGAAGTGTAAATAGTCCGCCCACGGAACGTCAGGTCCGGTTGCGACTGGGGAAACCCGTAGTTAAACCCTCGGCAAAAGGTCGGAAAGGCCAAGAACTGTAACGATTTCCGGTTCCGCTTCAGAGTTTAGTTACAGGTTCGATGGGATATTGCCCGAAACCAAGAAGGGCGATGAACCATGTTTTGGAGGACACGATCTACATCCGTGGAAGCGGCTGCGCCGATCCGTGGTTTTCTGCAGGCGCCGATGGCGTCTCTCATGCGCCCGCCCGCTGCGCCGCCGCCGGCACGAAGCTCGTCTGCGCATAGTGGCTATGTTGCCGACCAAGACGGAATAGAATCGCCGGGACCGATGCCGATGACGAAGACAGTGCTGATTGTCGAGGACAACGAGCTCAACATGAAGCTCTTCCATGATCTCCTCGATGCACATGGCTATCAGACGCTTCAGACGCGCAACGGTGTGGAGGCCCTGGAACTGGCGCGGGAGCACCATCCCGATCTCATTCTCATGGATATTCAGCTTCCCGAGGTTTCCGGTCTCGAGGTCACCAAATGGCTGAAGGAGGATGACCAGCTGCGGTCCATTCCCGTGGTTGCCGTGACCGCCTTTGCGATGAAGGGCGATGAGGAGCGGATCAGGGAAGGGGGCTGCGAGGCATACATCTCCAAACCGATTTCCGTGATGATGTTTCTGGATACGGTCAAGCAGTTCATCGGAGAGGCGCGTTAGAGTCCCATGACCGCGCGTGTCCTCATCGTCGACGACATGTTGGCCAATCTGAAGCTGCTCGAAGCGCGGCTCGTGGCCGAGTATTTCACGGTGCAGACGGCATCGAGCGGCGCCGATGCCCTCGATATCTGCAGCCAGGACCTGCCAGACGTCATTCTGCTCGATGTCATGATGCCCGGCATGGACGGCTTCGAGGTCTGCAGCCGGCTCAAGTCCGATTTTCGCACCCAGCATATCCCCATCGTAATGGTGACGGCGCTCGATCACCCGAACGACTTGTTGAAAGCGCTCGAATGTGGCGCCGACGACTTTCTGACGAAGCCGGTCGACGACCTGGCTCTGATTACCCGCGTCAAGAATCTCGCGCGTTTGAAGCTGTTGACCGACGAGATGCTTATGAGGGCGACGACCGAGCAGCAGATGGGCTATCCGGCCATGCTGGGCGACGACGTTGTCATCACGGGGTGCGACGGCCGTATTCTCATGGTCGAAGACCGGGAAGGCGCCGCAACGAGGATTGTCGACGCGCTGCAGACCGACAACGACGTCGTCCACATGGTGGATCCGGCGCATGCTCTACTCGTCGCGCCGAATGGCGACTTCGATCTGATGATTGTCAGTCTGAATCTGCAGAATGCCGATGGGCTGCGTCTTTGCTCCCAGCTGCGCTCGCTGGATCGGACGCGACACCTACCGATCATGATCATCGTTGAGCCTGGTGAGGAGGCGCGTCTTCATCGCGGTCTCGATATGGGGGTCAACGACTACGTCATGCGTCCCGTCAACCCGAGCGAGGTCCTGGCGCGGGTGCGGACGCAGTTGAAACGAAAGCGCTATACGGACTATTTGCGGTCGCGGCTGGAGCAGACCGTCGAGATGGCGGTGCTGGATCCTCTCACGGCCCTCCACAACCGCCGCTATCTGAGTAGCCACTTGGAGACGCTCTTCGAGGAGTCGGCCGAACGCGGGCGGCCGCTATCGGTGCTGGTGATCGACGTGGATCATTTCAAGGCCATCAACGACACGCATGGGCATGACGCGGGCGACGACGTCCTGCGGGAACTTGCCTTGCGGTTACGGCGCAACATTCGGGGTATCGACCTTGCTTGCCGGCTGGGCGGGGAGGAGTTTGTGGTCGTCATGCCCGACACCGGGCTCGAAAGCGCCTATCTGGTCGGCGAACGTTTGCGGCAGTGCATTGCCGCGGCGCCCTTCATCGCTGGCGCGCAGAACAAGGCGGTCAGCGTGACGGCAAGCATGGGGGTGGCGGCCCTCGAATACGAGGAAGACACGCCCGAACTCATTCTGAAGCGTGCGGACCAAGCACTGTACTGCGCCAAGCGAGACGGGCGCAATAGGGTGGTCGGCGACGCCGCTTGAGGCATGGCCGCTGCAAGGCCATCACGACCGCAGACCAGGCCGAATCAGTTGGGTTCCGTGGGGAATGGCCGGCCGGAGTGCCGGGAGGGCGCTCCCGGCCCATTGCCGGTCTTGACACCTCGGCTGAGGGTCTGAGCTTAACGCTTTACACTAGCAGAGATTTTATCGTATTAATCAATTGGCAACGATTGATTTGGTTCCCGTTGCCGATGTTTTTATGCTTTGAGTTAGTTCCAAATGCGCCGTGTGGAAGGCGTCGAGCGGAATTGGGACACAAGGCTGAACCGCCTACGTGGCCTTTCGCTTCGTCCTTTCACCAGTGAACAGAACAACCCTGCGGAATGCTCAGGTCCGCCGCATCTCCTGCGTCCGTGGGGTTTGGCCGGTCGGAGCGCGGTAGAGTGGCCTCCTCGTTAGCGCCGCGTTTCGACCGGCCACCACTTTCGGCGGATCGTCTCGACGACGGCCCAACCTTCCCAACATCTTGCTGGATTGAATGGTGGCGCGCTATGAGCGCGCGATGCAGGCGGGTGCCCGTTTAGGCCGCTAGGCGACCCGGCGCGGCGCTACTTGATTTTGGCTTCCTTGAACTCGACGTGCTTGCGCACGACCGGGTCGTACTTCTTGAACACCATCTTCTCGGTCTGATTACGCGGGTTCTTCTTGGTGACGTAGAAGTAACCGGTGCCGGCGGTGCTCAGGAGCTTGATCTTCTGGGTGACGGGCTTCGCCATTGTCGTCCTCGGATGGAATCTGTCGGGATAGGGTGCGCCGGCCCAATCGGGCCAGCGTCAAGTTGCGCGCAACCTACTGTTTCGCGTGCGGAAGTCAAGCTGAGCCGCGGGGCTCAGGCGGTCGGCGGCGCCAACCGGTCTCCGATCTCTTCTTCGTGGTTGGGATCGAAGCCGTGCATCAGGAGCGCCCACTGCAGCGAGACCAGCAGGCCTTTGATGGGGGCGAGGGCGGCTAGCGCGACCAGGATGGTCATGGGCAGCCAAATGGCCGCGTGAACCCAAAGAGGCGGGTGGTAGGCCATTTCAACCGCCAGCACGAGGCTGACGATCACGTGGCCGACGATAACGATCGTGAAATAGGCCGGCGCATCATCGGCCCGGTGGTGGTGCAGGGCCTCGCCGCAGTGGGCGCAGTTGTCGGCGACCTTGAGATAGCGTGTGAAGAGCGAGCCGACGCCACAGGCTGGGCATTTCAGCAGCGCGCCCCGCAGAAGTGACTGCTGGAGGGGACGTTCGCCAGTGGACCGGCCTGCTTCCTGTGACATTCTCGCTATCCTCTCACTTTCGCTGGGCCGAGGCCCTTGATTCTTGGCGCTTGATCACCGCCGCTTGCTCGGCCGTCCGCCGCGCGGCTTCCCGCGCTGGCGCTGCTTACTTCGATCCGCGCTATGGGACCGTTGCCGACCTCTTGAGCTAGCGATCTTGCGTCCTTCGCTCAACATGTCAAATCGTAGCGCCCCGGCCGTCGGGATGGCCTCGACCAGGCGAACCTCGACCGGATCCCCGAGTTGGTAGGCAAGGCCCGTATCTTCACCCACCAGGGCTTGCCGCACCTCGTCGTGGTAGAAGTATTCATGCCCGATTGCGGACGCCGGGACGAACCCGTCGGCGCCCGTCTCGGTCAGCCGCACGAACAGCCCGGACCGGACGAGACCCGAGACCTTGGCGGTGAACTGCGCCCCAATGCGGTCGGCGAGGTAGGCCGCGATCAGCCGGTCCACCGTGTCCCGCTCGGCCGCCATGGCGCGCCGTTCCGTGTCGGAAATGGCGCCCGAGACCTCCTCCAGTTCGTCGATCTCTTTGTCCGTCAGGCCGCCTTCGCCGAGGCCGAAGGCCCGGATGAGGGCGCGGTGCACGATCAGGTCGGCATAGCGCCGGATCGGGGAGGTGAAGTGCGCATAGCGGCGCAAGTTGAGGCCGAAATGCCCGAGATTGCGGGGGCTGTACTCGGCCTGGCTTTGGCTCCGCAGCACCACCTCCGCCACGAGTTCGGCGTTCGGTGATTTGCGCGTATCGGCGAGGATGCGGTTGAACTGCGCCGGTTTGAGTACTCCGGCTTTCGGCAGCTTCATCTCGATCGTCGCTAGAAACTCGCCGAGCGCCATGAGCTTCTCCTTCGAAGGCGCGTCGTGGATGCGGTAGACGAGCGGCGAGCGCTTGGTCTCCAGGGCCTCGGCGGCGGCGACATTCGCCTGGATCATGAATTCCTCGATCAGCCGGTGCGCATCGAGCCGCGGCGGCGTCGCGATCCCGCGCACGCGGCCCTTGTCGTCCAGCAGGATCTTCCGTTCGGGCAGGTCGAGTTCGAGCGGTCCGCGGGCATCGCGGGCCTTGCTCAGGCTCGCATAGGCGCCCCAGAGAGGCCGCAGCACCGTTTCCAGCAGCGGCGCCGTAGCCTCGTCCGTGCGGCCGTCGATTGCCGCTTGGGCCTGTTCGTAAGACAGGCTCGCGGCCGATCGCATGAGCCCGCGGAAGAAGCGGTGGTTCTTCTTGCGGCCGTTCTTGTCGAAAACCATGCGGACGGCCAAGCAGGGGCGGGGGACGCCTTCCTTCAACGAGCACAGCTCGTTCGAGATACGCTCCGGCAGCATGGGCACGACGCGGTCGGGGAAGTACACGGAGTTGCCCCGCTTTCGGGCTTCCTTGTCGAGCGCGCTGCCGGGCGTGACGTAGTGCGCCACGTCCGCGATGGCGACAATGACGATCCAGCCGCCTTCGTTGTCGGAGGCCGTGTCCGCTTCCGCGAAAACCGCGTCGTCATGGTCGCGGGCGTCGACAGGGTCGATGGTGAGGAGAGGGACGTCGCAAAGGTCCAAACGGGAGCCGAGTTCGACTTCCTTCGCGGCATCGGCTTCGGCAATCGCGGCCGGCGGGAACTCGTCCGGTATACCGTGCGCATGAAGCGCGATCAGGCTGATGGCCTGCTGGGCTTCCGGGTTCCCGAGCCGAGCGACCACACGGGCGGTGGGAACGCCGTAGCGCGCCGAGCGGGCGATCTCGAAGCGGACCAGCTCGCCGTCTTCGGCCTCGTCCGTAGAGCCCTTCGGTACCGTCCATTCCTTGAGCTGTTTCTTGTCGATGGGATCGATGACGCCGCGCCCATCCGACAGAGACCGGAAGATGCCGAGGAGGCTCCGCGATGTTGTGCGCGGCAGCTTCTTGATGGTGCGCGCGTGATAGGGGTAGTCCGCGTCCGGCTTTTGCGGCGTGAGCCGCGCCAGAACGCGATCGCCGATGCCTGGCACCTGCACGAGATTGCCGCGGCCTTCGACCATGAGGATCTTCGGCATGGGCCCGCTCTCGTCGTCCCAGGCGGCGGGGCGGGCGATGAATTCCCCATCCTCGTCGCGGGCAACGATCTCCAGCACCGTCACCGACGGCAGGACTCCAGGGCGCAACAGCCTCCGCCGGGACCCGGCGATCAGACCTTCATCGGCCATCTCGCGCAGGAGCGCTTTCAATCCGATCCGGTCCGAGCCTTTGATGTTGAAGGCCCGCGCGATCTCCCGCTTCCCGGCCTTTGACGTCGTGCCGGCCAAGAATTCGATGATCTCCTTCTTGGAGGGCAGCCCGCCCTTCGGAGCCGCCTTTGACTTGGACGCAGGCTTCGTTTTCGCAGGGCGCTTCGGCTTGGCCCTTCCGGCAGATGCAGTCTTCTTGGCTGAGGGCGTCTTCTTGGGTGGGGCCACGTTTGCCGCTTAGCTGGCCGCCTCGTCGGCGGCCTCCTTCGACGAGGTGCTCTTTTGCGCCGTCTTCTTCGCGGCGCTCTTCTTGGCCGCAGCTTTTTTCGCCGGGGCCTTTTTCGCGGCAGTCTTCTTGGCTGCCTTCTTCTTTGCCGGGGCCTTCTTCGCGGTTTTTTTCTTCGCGGGTGCCTTGGCCGCGCGCGCCGCGATCAACTCGACGGCTTCCTCGAGGGTGATGTCTTCGGGCGCACGATCCCGTGGAATTGTCGCGTTGATCTTCTCGTGCTTGACGTAAGGCCCGTAGCGCCCGCTCAGCACCTGCACCTTGCCGCCGCCTTCGGGGTGTTCGCCCAACTCCTTGATGACGCTGGCGCCGCGCTGCGCGCCTTTCGCGGCCTTCTCGGCCAGAAGCGTGATGGCGCGGTTCGCGCCGACCTCGAAAACTTCCTCGGGGGTGGACAGGCTCGCATATTTGCCGTCGCACTGAACGTAGGGCCCGAAGCGGCCATAGCCGGCCGTGATCGGTTTTCCGGACTCGGGGTGAATGCCGACCTCGCGGGGGAGCGACAGCAAGGCGAGCGCCCGGTCCAAATCGATGGCGTCCGGGTCCGTGCCTTTCGGGATAGAGGCGCGCTTAGGCTTCTCGCCGTCCGCCGCTTCGCCAAGCTGGATATAGGGGCCGAACCGGCCGGTGCGGATGCTGACTTCCAACTCCGTATCAGGATCGAGACCGAGCACCTTGCCATCGGCGAAAGCGGCCTTCTCGCCCGTCTCGGCGAGCTGCCGTGTGTACCGGCAATCGGGATAGTTCGAGCAGCCGACGAAAGCGCCGAATTTGCCGACCTTGAGGCTGAGCTGTCCATCGCCGCAGGACGGGCAGGCGCGGGGCTTGCCGTCGCCCGTGTCCGGGAAGATGTGCGGACCCAGCAGATCGTTGAGCGCGTCGAGGACCTGGGCGATCCGAAGATCGCCGATCTCGTTCACTGCGCCGATGAAGTCGCGCCAGAAGTCGCGCAGCACGTCCTTCCACTGAAGGTCGCCGGCGGAGATGAGATCGAGCTTCTCCTCCAAATCGGCGGTGAAGTCGTACTCGACGTAGCGCTTAAAAAAGCTTTCCAGGAACGCGGTTACGAGACGGCCCTTGTCTTCGGGGATGAGCCGCTTCTTATCGATGCGCACATATTCGCGCTCGCGCAGCACGTTCAATGTGGCTGCGTAGGTCGAGGGCCGCCCAATGCCAAGCTCCTCCATCTTCTTGATGAGGGTAGCCTCCGAGTAACGGGGCGGCGGCTCGGTGAAATGCTGTTTTGCTTCAACGGCGCGCGGGTCGAGGCTCTCGCCTTGGGTCAGCGCGGGCAGGGAGCCATCCTCGCCGACTGCGTCGTCAACGCCTTCCTCGTAAATCTTCAGAAAGCCGTCGAAGCGGATCACGGACCCGGTGGCGCGGACGCCGTAGGTTTTTCCGTCCGTTCCGGCCACGTCGATATCGGCCGTTGTGCGCTCGATTTCCGCGCTGGCTGCTTGGCTTGCGAGCGTGCGCTGCCAGATGAGCTTATAGAGCTTCAAGGCATCGGGTTCGAGATAGCGGGCGACCTTGTCGGGCGCCTTGCTGAAGTCGGTCGGCCGAATGGCTTCGTGCGCTTCCTGCGCGTTCTTCGCCTTCGTCGAGTATTGGCGTGGACTTGCAGGCACGTAGCGCTGCCCGTAGAGCCCGCTCACCAACGAGCGGACTTGGGAGATTGCTTCGGGCACGATCTGCACGCCGTCGGTTCTCATATAGGTGATGAGGCCTTCGGTGACGCCGCCGAGGGCCACGCCCTCGTAGAGCCGCTGGGCCACCTGCATGGTCTGGCGCGGGCTGAAGCCGAGCTTGCGCGAAGCTTCCTGTTGCAGCGTGGATGTCGTGAACGGAGCGGCGGGATTGCGCTTCTGGGATTTGCTCTCGATCGACCCGACGCTGTAGCGGCCACCGTCGAGCGCCGCCTTCAAGGCCATTGCCGTCGCTTCGTCCGGAATGTCGAACTTGCCGAGCTTGTCCCCTTCCGCCGAGAACAGTCGTGCGTTGAACGTCTCGTTCTGGCCGTTCGCCAGCGTCGTTGTGAGGGACCAGTATTCCTGGGCGACGAATTTCTCGATCTCCAGCTCGCGCTCGCAGACGAGCCGTAGCGCGACGGACTGGACGCGGCCAGCCGAGCGTGCGCCGGGCAGCTTGCGCCACAGGACGGGCGAGAGCGTAAAGCCGACGAGATAATCGAGGGCCCGCCGGGCGAGATAGGCGTTGACCAAGGGCTCGTCGATCGCGCGCGGATTGCGCATCGCTTCGCGGATCGCATCCTTGGTGACGGCGTTGAAGACCACGCGCTCCACGGGGATCTGGCCGAGGAGCTTCTTGCGCTCGAGCACCTGCAGCACATGCCAGGAGATCGCTTCGCCTTCGCGGTCCGGGTCGGTCGCCAGAATGAGCTTGTCGGCGCCTTTGACCGCTTGCGCGATCTCGTTCAGCCGCTTGGCCGACTTCGGATCGACATCCCAATGCATCTCGAAGTCGTTGTCGGGCACCACCGATCCGTTTTTCGACGGTAGATCGCGGACGTGACCATAGGAGGCCAGTACCCGGTAATCCGAGCCGAGATACTTGTTGATGGTTTTTGCCTTGGCAGGCGATTCGACGATGACGATGTTCATTGAGATGTTCCTAGCCGTGCGAGTGGCGCGCGGCCAAGGGAGAATTTTGGGATATGGCCCCCGGACACGTGGGCGAAAATGGTGACTCGATCAGCCGGTGTCAAATTGGCCGCGAGATCGATTGACAATCATCGAGTGTATATATTACTAGTCCGCAACCATACGACGATCAAAAGGGCTTTGGCGCTGACCCGGCCGCGCCCGCCGAATTCTCACAAAAAGCGGATATGATTGCGGTGACAAGAAGCGGAGATTCGAGGCGGAATGGCGAGGGGAAATCGCTCCAGGCAAAGTCCGGGAATCCGCAAGACGACGTGGCCTTCGCCTCGCAACGCGAGGCGGCCGACTACATTGCGGACTATCTCACGGAACTGATGCTCGTCGCGATGAGGTACGACATGCCCGATTTGGCGTATTCCATCGGGAAGTCTTTGAGCAAGGCCAACGAAAAAAAAGCGGAGCCCGATTGATCCGCGTCACGGTTCGATTAGCGACACGAGTTGGCGCGGGTGGCGCTGCAGACGCCCCGCAAGATCGAGTTCCAGCAAGATGATGTGGACCTTGCGCGTCTCGATTCCCGTGCAGCGGATAATCTCGTCAATATCGATCGGACTTGGCCCCAGGGCCTCGATCACGCGGTCGCGTTCGGCCTGACCGATGTCGGGTAGCGGGCGGGGCACCTTCTGCTCTTCATCGGAAGACAATTCGCGCGGGGTGCGGCCCACAGAACGGCCGAGGATCGGCGCGAGCGCCTCGGTGATGTCCTCCGGCGTCGTGACCAGCGTGGCGCCTTGTTTCAGGAGATTGTTCGTGCCGGCCGCGCGCGGGTCGAGCGGGCTCCCCGGCACGGCGAAGACTTCGCGTCCTTGCTCTCCGGCCATGCGCGCGGTGATGAGCGATCCCGAGCGCTGCGCCGCCTCGATCACCACCACGCCCAGGGCGATGCCTGATATCAGCCGGTTCCGGCGCGGAAAGTCCTTCGCGCGCGGCGTATGGCCAGGGGACCTTTCGCTAATGAGCAGCCCGCGCTCGCCGATCGCCGCCTGGAGGTCCGCGTTCTCCGGCGGGTAGACCACGTCGATACCGCCAGCCACGACCGCGATGGTGCCGTTGTCGAGGCTCGCGTTGTGGGCGGCCGTGTCGATGCCGCGGGCGAGGCCCGACGCGATGACGAAGCCTTCGAGCCCGAGGGCGTTTGCTATTTGTCGCGTGAACTTCTGCCCGGCGGCCGAGCCGTTCCGTGCGCCGACAATAGAGACGATCGGCATGTCCGCGAGTTCGAGCCGCCCCTTCACATAGATGAGCGGCGGCGAGCCATCCGTGTGGGCAAGCGCTGGTGGATAGCCGCGTTCGCCGTGGGCGACGAGATGCGCGCCGAGGCGCTTTGCGCGCGCAAGTTCCGCTTCGGCATCGTCGATGCTGCATAGGCGGATCGCCTGGGTGCGCCCGCCGCGCCGGGAGAGATCGGGCAGCGCATCAATGGCGGCTTGCGCGCCGCCGAACTGATTGACGAGAGCGCGGAACGTCGCCGGCCCGACATTCTCGCTGCGCAGCAGCCGCAGCCAGGCGAGCCGCTGAGCGTCGCTCAACCGTTGTTCCGGTTCAGGCTTTCTGCTTGCTCCCGCCAATGCGTGATTCCTCGCCCCGTCGCAGCCGGCAGATATTCTCCTTGTGACGAAGGTAGAGGAGGGCGGTCATCAAGCCAAACAGGATAGCCAAGGACGTAAGGCCGGCTACGGCGAGAAAGATCACGGTGGCGGCGCTGGAGGTGAGGGCGGACAGCGAGGAATAGCGCGTGATCACCGCTACCAGCAGCCAGACGAGGCAGAATACGAGAGCCGCAGGCCAGAAGAGACCGAGCGCGACACCAATATACGTGGCAACGCCCTTGCCGCCGCTAAATCTCAGCCAGACCGGAAAGAGGTGGCCGAGGAACGCGCCTAGCCCCGCGATGATGGCGCCATAGGGCCCGGCGAAGGCGCCGACGATGAGAACGGCGGCGGTACCCTTCAGCAGGTCGAGCAACAAGGTGAGCGCGGCGAGGCCCTTGTTCCCGGTGCGCAGCACGTTGGTCGCGCCGATATTTCCGGACCCGATGTTTCGGACATCGCCGAGCCCGGCCAGTTTCGTTAGTATAAGTCCAAACGGGATAGAGCCGAGAAGATAGCCGAGCGCGAAGCACAGGACATAGACGCCGAGTGCAAGCGGCATCGCGGCAGACCAGTCCTCAGTCGGCATGCATTCCCCCCCCTCAACGGTGTCGCGCGTCGCGCGGGTCAACCGTAGTGATACACCGGGCGCCCGGCAACGAACGTCACCAGCGCGCGTCCCTCGAACCGGGCTTCGTCGAACGGCGTGTTTTTTGATTTCGAGCGGAGGTCTTCGCGGGCGACCGTCCAGGGCATTTCCAGATCGATCAAGGCGAGATCCGCCGGCGCGCCTTTCACGAGACGCCCGCCGGCCAGCCCTAAGAGCTCCGCGGGGCGCGCCGAGAGCGCGTTCAAAAGCCGATGCAGCGTGATCTCGCCGTTGTGGAAGAGGCGCAGGCCCGCGCCCAGCATGGTCTCGAGGCCCACCGCGCCGTCATTGGCTTCGGCGAAGGGGCGGCGCTTGCCTTCGGCGCCGCGGGGGTCGTGGGCCGAGACGATGACATCGATGTCGCCGCTGGCGACGCCCTCGACCATGGCTTGGCGGTCTTCCTCCGACCGGAGGGGCGGGGTCATTTTGAAGAACGTCCGGTAGGACCCGATATCGTTCTCGTTCAGTGTCAAATGATTGATGCTGACGCCACAGGTAACGGGTAGGCCGCGTGCCTTCGCGGCCTGGATTACCTCCAGCGAGGCGCGGCAAGAAATCTGCGCCGCGTGGTAACGGCCCCCGGTCAGCTCGACGAGCCGGATGTCTCGATCGAGCATCATCGTTTCGGCTTCTGTCGGAATGCCGCGCAATCCCAGACGCGTCGCGACTTCGCCTTCGTTCATCACGCCGTCCTGGGCGAGATCGGCGTCCTCCAGATGGTGAACGATCAGCGCGCCGTAGTCCTTGGCGTAAGACAGCACGTTCCGCATCAGCTTGGCGTTGGCGACGCTCGTCTTGCCGTTGGTGAAGGCGATGGCGCCGGCGTCGCGCAGTAAGCCGAGTTCGGCCATGTCTTCGCCCATGAGGTCACGGGTCATCGCGGCCATTGGATGGACATGGACGAGGGCGGTATCGCGCGCGCGCCGGAGCACGAAGTCTACTAGGGCGACATCGTCGATGACCGGGTCGGTGTTCGGCATGCAGCAGATCGTGGTGACGCCGCCGGCCGCCGCCGCGCGGCTCGCGGTCGCCAAGGTCTCGCGATGCTCATGGCCCGGCTCGCCGCAGAAGACCATCATGTCGATGAGGCCGGGCGCGACGGTGCGCCCGCCGCAATCGAGGGACTCGGCGCCCTCGATCGAGCCTTCGGTGATGTGCATGCCGAGATCGGCAATGGCGCCGTTGGCGATCAAAAGCCCGCCAAACGCATCCAGTCCCGAAGCCGGGTCGACAAGCCGCGCATTCACCAGAGCGAGCGGCTTGCGATGGGGGCGGTGGGCGGTTTCGGGTTCGGCTTCGTTGTCCATGACGATCATTCGTTCGGAAGATGGCGGGCGAGGGCTTGCAGCACGGCCATGCGCACGGCGACGCCCATCTCGACCTGTTCGCGGATAACGCTGCGCGGACTGTCCGCGATTGCAGCGTCGATCTCGACACCGCGGTTCATGGGCCCCGGATGCATGACGATGGCGTCTTCTCTTGCGCTCGCCAACTTCTCGGCGTCGAGCCCGTAGAAGTGAAAGTATTCCCGCTGGCTGGGGATCAGGCTGGAGGCCATGCGTTCGCGCTGCAGGCGAAGCATCATCACCACGTCCGCGTCCTTGAGGCCCTCATGCATGGACGTGAACGCTTCGACCCCGAGCCGCTCCACGTCTTCGCCGAGCAAGGTTGACGGCGCCACCACGCGGACCCGGGCGCCGAGCGTATTGAGGGACAGAATGTTGGAGCGGGCCACGCGCGAGTGAGCGATGTCGCCACAGATCGCGACCGTCAGCCCCTCGAAGCGCTTTTTGTGGCGGCGAATGGTCAGGGCGTCGAGCAGGGCCTGGGTGGGATGCTCGTGACTGCCGTCGCCCGCGTTGATGACCGAGCAATCGACCTTCTGCGACAGAAGCTCGACCGCGCCGGCCGCGTGATGACGCACAACCAGCAAATCGGGGCGCATCGCGTTCAGCGTGACGGCCGTATCGATCAGCGTCTCGCCTTTCTTGATGGACGATGTCGGGATCGACATGTTCATCACGTCGGCGCCGAGGCGCTTGCCTGCGAGTTCGAACGAGCTCTGGGTGCGGGTCGAGGCTTCGAAGAAAAGATTGATGAGCGTCCGGCCGCGCAGGTCGCTGCTCTTCTTGTCGACCCTGCGGCTTTGAGCCGCCGCTTGTTCGGAGAGGTCGAGCAACGACAGGATCTCGTCCCGCTTCAGACCTTCGATGCCAAGAAGGTGGCGATGCGGGAAGGATGGGGTAGGGGCTTCAGCCACGTTGCTCATTAAAGGGCACTGTATAGGCCCCGATTTCCAAAGCTTCAAGCGGGGCGGGGCGTCCTGTTGAAACAAAGAGCTCCCGGAATGGGCACCGTAAAAGGAAGGCAATGGAAGCCGAATCAAGAGCGTGGAGGGGCGAAGTAAACCCGATTATGCAGCGTTGCGGTCAGTTCTGCTTAGCCAAGGCCGCTTCGGCTTCCGCCTTTTTCGCCTTGGCATCTTTATTGTCGGGGTTGCGGCGCAGGGACTCGTCCAGGTCCTTCAGGGCCAGGTCGAACTTGCCCAAATTGAAATAGGCTTCGCCGCGATTGCTGAGATACGCCCACGCGTAGCGCTCGGGATCAAGCCGCAGCGCCTCATTGAAATCGGCAATCGCCTCATCGTTCTTGTTCAGCTTGAGATAGATCATGCCTCGTGTGTTGTGGCCCGGGGCATAGCCGGGCTTCTGAGCCAAGAAGTCCGACACGCTTGCCAAGGCGATTTCGGGCATGCCGATGGCGAGGTTGGCGCGGCTTAGGAACTCCAGCGCCTGGATTCTGGTCGGGCTTCCCGGCTTCGCCAAGACCGCCGCGTGGAGGTACTCGTTGGCCGCGGCCCCGAGTTGTCCGCGCTGGTGATGGACCTTTGCCTTCTCCAGATGGGATTCCGCGCTGGCATCTGCGGAAAAGTCCGAACTGAGAAGGCGTAAGGCGGTTTCGAAGTCTTGCGCCGCCAAGTCGAGTTGTCCTGCGCCGGCATTGGCCGCCGCGCGGAAGTAGTAGGTGGTGCCATTCTCGCCATTTGCTTTCAACGCGGCGGTGAGATCCTTAATGGCCTCTTGGTACTCCTTCGCGCGTACGAACAGACGCCCGCGGTCGATAAGCACCGGTTCCGGGGCGGCGCCATTGTTGAGCGCCGCGGTGAAATCGAGCATCGCAGGCCGCAGACTGTTCTGGTTCAGATAGGCGCGTCCGCGCTGGTGGAGGACGTAACCCCGGTCTTTCTTGGCGAGGTTCAGGCTCTTGGAGTCGAGAATCCTGGTGCAACCATCGACGGCTTTCGCCGGGTCCTTTGCATTGCAGAGAGCGACGAGCTCCGTCAGCGCGGAGTCGGCCGTGTCCCGCTCTGTGTCCGTTGTCTCGGTGGACTTGGTGGGGTCGCAGTCTTTTCCGCCTTCAAGCTGGCAGAGGGCTTTTTTGTGGCCTTCCAGCGCATCCTTGGGCGGCGACATGCGTGAGAGCAGATCGCCGGCACGCGAGCTGCCTCTGCCGCCGGACTCGGACTCGCGTTTGAGTTCCTCGCGTCGGCGTTGGGCGTTGGCGATGACGTTGTCGAAGTCCGCAAGCGCCTGCTTATACTGCCCCAGCGCGTAATACGCTTCGCCCCTCCGAACTTGGGCTGCGGAATCGTAAACGAGTTCCATTGCGGTACTGTAGGCCTTGACCGACTGTTCGTAGGCGCCCTTGTCGAAGAGGTCGCGGGCGCGGCGGTACAAGATCGCGGCTTTGCCCCTTTTCGCGCCGAGGTCCACCGCGTCGGTCTTGGACGTCACCGCGATGGCCTTGTCGAAGTCGCCGAGCGCCCGGTCGTCCTTCCCCAACTTTGCATAGAGTGTGCCGCGCTGCGTCAGTGCGAACACATCATCGGGCTTCAGCACGATGGCCTTGCCGTAGTCGGCAAGGGCCAATTCGTCATTTCCGAGCTTCGCGTACAGGCGTCCCCTCGCTGTCAGCGGTGGTGCGCTGTCCGGTGCGATCTCGATCGCTCTGCCATAGGCCTCGAGCGCTTCGTTTGGACGGCCCTCCATGGCGAGGCGATCGGCGCGCGCAAGATGCGCTTCGACGAAATCTGGGTCCAGCGAGATGGCTTTGTCGAAAGCGGCCAGGGGGCTTTCTTTGCTGTCCAGCCTGTTCAACATCACCCCGCGCCAGTAGTGGGCGAGGCCCGAGTCAGGGCGCAGCGCTATGGCGGCGTCGAAGTCGGCGAGCGCCTGCGCCTTCCAATCGTACTGGTCCAGTTGACCGCGGGTCATCAGTGCCGTGAACTTGGCGTCATCCTCTGCGGCAGGCGACTGGATGACCTGCGTGCAGGCGGCGGCTGCCTGTTGCCGTCGTTCGCGTGTCTTGGTTTGGCCCGTGCAGGCCTTGAGAGCCTGCTCCAGTCTCGCCGGGTCTGTGATCGGCTCGTCCTTGGCCCCAAGCGCGGCCGTACCGGGTACGGCCAGGAGCGTCAGCACCGCAATCGATGAGGCAATCGGGAGCTTCATAGGACCCTCCTGGTCCGCGGGGCACGGTGCTACGGGGCCTCCTGCTCCGCCGCCTCCTCCTGGTCGGGCGCTTTGGCGGGCTCGTCCTTGGCCGGCTGTTGGCGCCATTTGTTGGGGTTCCAGAGGTGCTGCGTCTGTTGCGCTTCGTTTACCGCCTCATCGATCAGTGCCTTGATCTGAACCGGCTTGATGTCCCGGTTCGGAAGGCTCCCCGCCAGGCGGAATTTCCGCGACTCCTTCAGGTACACGTAGCGCATGGTATCGAGTTGAAAGTTGCGCTCGAGTGCTTCGAGCAAGACGTCGTAGGGAAATTTCTGGTCCCCCTGCAGAGACCAGAAATTCATCTCCAGCCATATGAGATGTGTGCTGGGATTGACCGACAGGTTCGCGCTCCAGGTCAGCTCGGGCGTGGCTCCCGCGATCGTCTGAAAAGGATTGCCATTCGGATATTTCCCTTCCTTCGGCTCGTAGCCCAGATTTTCGAGCATCTGGACGAGGCCCGCATTGTCGAGTTCCACCGGACCGGCCGCGCCGGATGAAGGCACGGCCATGAGCGCGAGAACGAGGAGGGAAAGGGCGGCGAGGGCCGCAGAGAGCAAGCGGTGGGCGCAGCACATCGTGAGTCTCCCAGTCGCATGGTACGCAGCGCATTCCGGGGCGCTTCCGCTGTCGACGCGCTGCACTTGGCTTCGCAGTCTGAAGTCTCCGCGATGGTCGCGGTTTTTGGTGTCGTTCGAATGAACCCCTTTGCGCTGTGGCGCCCAAGGCGCGAAGACCCGATGACACCACAGCCTGGAGCGCATCAGACGCCCAAAGCATACTACAAGTTGGCATGATGCGGCGGAACAATCTGCCTGTGACAAACGGGGCGCCTCGCCCTGAGGGCTTGTAAAGGCGCGGCCAATCCCAAATAGTCAGGGACTAGACGAATCGTTGGTTGGCCAGGGCCTCTTCCATTCGACGCCGCACCCGAGCGGCGCTTCGTTCGATCGGCGCGGGTACGCAGCCGGAAACGGCCGGCCTACAGGAACAATTGGGAGCGCGACCCCCATGATGAGCTTGCCCTTTGTTCTTTTTGCGTGCGCGATTGGTGCGGCATGGCTGCGTCAGCGCGGTGTGTCCGTGGGCTTCTGGCTCATCGGGATTGCCACAATGCTGATCCTATTCCGCGTTCATGTCGGTGAAGTCTTGAGCATCCAACTCTGAGGAGCCGGGTCGTGTCCGCCGAGCTGTCGAAGCTGCTGAATGCGTTGGGGTTGCTCGCCATCGGCACCGTCTTGACGATGGCGTTCATCGATCAGGTTTGGTTCGGCGAGCTTCCGTGCCCCCTCTGCATCTTGCAGCGGGCGGGCCTGATTGCCGCCGGTTGCGGCATCGCGCTCAACGTCGTGTTCGGCCCGAAGCCGAGCCATTACGGGATTGCCATCATCGGCGGGATCGCGAGCGCCGCGATCTCTATGCGGCAGATCCTGCTGCACATCGTTCCGGGAACCGGCTTTTACGGGCCTCCGGTCTGGGGCATGCACCTTTACACCTGGGCTTTCCTCTTCGCCGTCGCCATCGTTCTCGGCAGCGGCATCATGCTGCTCGGTGACCGGCAATTTTCGCAGGTGCAGGCCGGCTCCGGGCGTTTGAAGGGCTTGTCGCTGATTGCGATACTTCTGTTCTTCGTCCTGACCGTCGCCAATATCTTTTCGACGGTCGCCCTCTGCGGCACGGGTCTGTGTCCCGACAACCCCGAAAATTACGAGCTCTTCCAACTCAACGATTAAGTCCGGCGTGGGCCTAGCCAAGCGCCTTCATCCGGTCGAGCGCGCCTTGCAGGATGTAGGCGGCCGCCATCCTATCGATGACTTCGGCCCGGCGCTTGCGGGAGGCGTCGGCCTCGATCAGATGACGCTCGACCGCCGCCGTCGACAGGCGCTCGTCCCAAAAGGCCGTGGGCAGGTCCAGATGCTGCGCCAAGTTCCGGGCGAAAGCGCGGGTCGACTGGGCGCGCGGTCCCTCGGAACCGTCCAGATTGAGCGGGAGGCCGATCACGAGCCCGCCCACGCCCTCCTTGGCCGCGATGGCGGCGATTGCCTTGGCGTCGGTGGTAAATTTCGTGCGGCGCACCGTCTCGTATGGCGTCGCGATGGACCGGGTGACGTCCGACAGCGCAAGGCCGATGGTCTTGGTTCCGACATCGAAGCCAAGTAGACGCGCGCCAGGCTGTAGCTTCGACGGCAACTCTTCGATAGGAAAGGGCGGAGCCATAGTCACTGAGTGATGTGAGAGGTGAGACGATGAAGATAACGTGGTTTGGTCATTCTTGTTTTCGCGTTGAGTTCGGCGCTAGCCGCATCCTGATCGATCCGTTTCTCACCGGCAATCCCACGTTCGAGAAGGCGGGTATCTCCGAAATCGACGTGATCGACGGGATCACCCATGTGGCGCTGACCCATGGCCACGAAGACCACGTCGGCGACACGGTCCGGATCTGCAAGGAGACCGGGACGACGCTGATCGCCGTGCACGAGCTTGCGACTTACCTCGCCGGCCACGGGGTCGAGAAGACCGATCCGGGCAACACGGGCGGCACGATCCCCCATGACGGTTTCGATCTGACCTTCGTGCAGGCGCTCCACTCGTCTTCCAACATGGTCGATGGGCGCCCGGTCTATCTCGGCAATCCCTGTGGGATCGTGATCACCGCAAAAAGCGGCAAGACGCTTTACCACATGGGCGACACAGACGTTTTCGCGGACATGGCCTTGATCAACGAGCTGTACGAGCCCCAGATCGGGATCGTCCCCATTGGCGACCGGTATACAATGGGCGCCAGGACGGCGGCGCTGGCGTGCAAGCGATACTTCGATTTCGACACCGTTATCCCGTGTCACTACGGTACGTTTCCGGTGATCGACCAGACGCCCGACAAGTTCGTGGCGGCCATGGGCGATATCGAGGTCACGGTGCCGAAAGTCGGCGTTCCTTTCGACGCCTAAACGTTGCCGGGAGCGGGATCTCGCCCAGTTGCCGCCCCGCCGGGGCGGTGCTACAGGGGATGCCCCGGTTTCACCCGTCCTCCCAGCCAGCGAGCCTTTGGGACCGATATCCTCAAGGTTTGAACTCAACCCAGCGTCAAAGCCATGTCCGTCGACCGCGCCACCGTCTTTCGCATCGCCCGCCTTGCCCGCATCGCCATCACCGACGAGGAGGCTGGGCGTCTGGAATCGGAGCTTTCGGGCATTCTCGACTGGGTGGCGCAGCTGGACGAGCTCGACACGGCCAATGTAGAGCCGATGACCCGGGTCGAGGCCATGACCATGAAGATGCGCGAAGACAAGGTCACAGACGGCTTCAAAGCCGACGAAATCGTCAAGAACGCGCCCCAAGAGGACGACCACTACTTCGTCGTCCCGAAAATCGTTGAGTAGCCAACCGTGACGGATCTTACAGACCTGACGATAGCCGAAGCTCGCAAGGGGCTTGCCGACAAGTCTTTTTCGGCCGTGGAGCTGACCGAAGCCCATTCGGCCGCGATCAAGTCGGCCAACCGGGCGCTCAACGCCTATGTGCTCGAGACGCCGGAGCGCGCGCTCGAGATGGCCAAGGCCAGCGACGCGCGGATCGCCAAAGGGGAGGCGGGCGCGCTGGAAGGCATTCCGCTCGGCATCAAGGATCTGTTCTGCACCAAGGACGTCCGAACCACCGCGTGCTCTCACATCCTCGACCGCTTCACGCCGACCTACGAGTCGACAGTCACCAGCAATCTCTGGGACGCGGGCGCCGTCATGCTCGGCAAGCTCAACAACGACGAGTTCGCGATGGGCTCGTCCAACGAGACGAGCTTCTACGGCGAGGTCATCAACCCATGGCGGCGCGAGGGCTCCGATGCCCCGCTCGTGCCTGGCGGTTCTTCGGGCGGCTCGTCCGCCGCCGTGGCGGCGCGTCTTTGCCTTGGGGCGACGGCCACCGATACGGGCGGGTCGATCCGGCAGCCCGCAGCCTTCACGGGGACGGTCGGGATGAAGCCGACCTACGGCCGCTGCTCCCGCTGGGGCATCGTCGCCTTCGCCTCGTCCCTGGACCAGGCCGGCCCGATCGCGCGCACCGTGCGAGATTCCGCCATTCTGCTCGGGGCCATGGCAGGTCACGATCCCAAGGATGCGACCAGCGCTGACCTTCCCGTGCCCGATTTCGAGGCCGCGGTCGGCCAGGGCGTGAAGGGGCTCACCATCGGCATTCCCAAGGAATACCGCGTCGAGGGCATGGCGCCGGAGATCGAGGCGCTGTGGCAGCAGGGCATCGCCTGGCTGACGGAGGCGGGCGCCACGGTCAAGGACATCAGCCTGCCGCATACGAAATACGCGCTGCCATCTTATTACATCGTCGCGCCCGCCGAGGCCTCGTCGAACCTCGCCCGTTATGACGGCGTTCGCTACGGGCTGCGCGAGCCCGGTACCGATGTGATCTCGATGTACGAGAACACGCGCGAATCCGGTTTCGGCGCGGAGGTGAAGCGGCGCGTGCTGATCGGCACCTATGTGCTGTCCGCCGGCTATTACGACGCCTATTACCTCAAGGCGCAGAAGGTCCGCACACTGATCAAACGGGACTTCGATCAGGCTTTCGAAGGGGTCGATGCGATCCTGACGCCGACCACGCCGGCGCCTGCGTTCGCCGCCGGCGAAAAGTCAGGCGATCCGCTGGAGATGTATCTGAACGACATTTTCACGGTGACGGTGAACATGGCGGGTCTACCGGGGATTTCGGTGCCGGCCGGTCTGTCGTCCGAAGGAACGCCGCTTGGCCTTCAAGTCATCGGCCGGGCCTTCGACGAAGAAACGCTGTTCCGCGTGGGACAGGTCATCGAAGACGCGGCGGGACCCATGGCCAAACCGCAGGACTGGTGGAGCAAATCATGAGCCGCCGTCTGATCTCTTCGGGGAGCCCCTACGAGAAGACTGTCGGCTATTCGCGGGCCGTGCGCGTTGGCAACTGGATTTCGGTGGCCGGCACGACCGCGGCGTCGGGCGGCAAGCCCGTCGCCATCGGGGACCCGGAGGCGCAGACACGCGCGATCTTCGAGACCATCGACCAGGCGCTAAAGGACGCGGGTTCCAGCCTCAAGGACGTTGTCCGCACGACGGTCTATCTTGTGGACATCGCCGACTTCGAAGCGGTGAGCAAGGTGCATGGCGAGGTCTTCGGCGACATCCGTCCCGCCAATACCACGCTCGCGGTAACGGGATTCGTGTCTCCGGACTGGCTGGTGGAGATCGCCGTCGATGCGGTCGTCCCCGAGACATCCGCATAAGGGAGCGAAAGCATGGCCACGCGCGCGGCACAGAATTGCGAGAGCATGGACGACGTCCGGGTCGAGATCGATCGCATCGACGAGCAGATGGTCGATCTGATCTGCGAGCGCTTCGCCTATGTGGACCGGGCCTGGCAGCTGAAGAAGTCACCGGCCGACGCCACGGTGCCGTGGCGCATTCAGCAGGTCATCGACAAGGTGCGCGCACGGGCGCAAAAGAACAATCTGCCGCCCGAACTCGTCGAGGCGCTGTGGCGCCAAATGATCGGCTGGTTCATCCAGTACGAGGAAGAAAATCTCCGCAAGGAATCCAAAGAGTAACGGTTCCTCCAAGGTCAGCATCATGGACGCCAAATCGGACAAATCGAATTTGATCGCAGGCGAGACCGGCGATTGGGAAGTCGTGATCGGCATGGAGGTCCATGCCCAGGTCACCTCGAACGCGAAGCTGTTCTCGGGCGCCTCGACCGAGTTCGGCGGCGAGCCGAATTCCCATGTCAGCCTCGTGGACGCGGCCATGCCCGGCATGCTGCCCGTCATCAACGAAACCTGCGTGGCTCAGGCGATCAAGACCGGGCTCGGGCTGAAGGCCGAGATCAATCTGTACTCGGTGTTCGACCGGAAGAACTATTTCTATCCGGATCTGCCGCAGGGCTATCAGATCAGCCAGTACAAGAACCCGATCGTGGGCGAGGGCGAGGTCATCGTCGACATGCTCAGCGGCGAGCGGGTCATTGTCGGCATCGAGCGCCTGCACCTGGAACAGGACGCGGGCAAGAGCCTGCACGATCAGCATCCGCAGAACTCCTATGTCGACTTGAACCGTTCCGGCGTGGCGCTGATGGAGATCGTGTCTAAGCCGGACATTCGCTCTTCGGAGCAGGCGAAAACCTATGTGTCCAAGCTGCGGACGATCCTGCGCTATCTCGGCACGTGTGACGGCAACATGGATCAGGGCTCGCTGCGTGCCGACGTGAACGTCTCGGTCCGCCGTCCGGGCGACGAGCTTGGGACGCGTTGCGAGATCAAGAACATGAACTCGATCCGGTTCATCGGCCAAGCCATCGAGTACGAGGCGCGCCGCCAGATTGAGATCATCGAGGACGGCGGCACCATCGATCAGGAGACGCGGCTGTTCGATGCGAAGACGGGCGAGACGCGGTCCATGCGCTCGAAAGAAGAGGCGCACGACTATCGTTATTTCCCGGACCCGGACCTGTTGCCGCTCGAACTGAAGCAGGATTTCGTCGACGAGATCGCCGCCAGCCTCCCGGAGCTTCCCGACGAGAAGCGGGCGCGGTTCATCGCCGAGTACGGGCTGACTCCCTATGACGCCGACGTGCTTGTGGCCGAGCGTGAGAGCGTCGACTATTTCGAGGACGTGGCGAAGGGGCGTGACGCCAAGCAGGCTGCGAACTGGGTTATCAACGAGCTGTTCGGCCGGCTCAACAAGGAAGGCCTCACCATCAATGACAGCCCGGTGTCCTCGGGCCAGCTCGGCGCCATCGTCGATCTCATCAAGGACGGAACCATCTCCGGCAAGATCGCCAAGGACATGTTCGACATCGTGTGGACCGAAGGCGGCGACCCGGCCGAGATCGTCGAGGCCCGTGGCATGAAGCAGGTCACCGACACCGGCGCCATCGAGAAGGCGGTCGACGAGGTCTTCGCGGCCAATCCCGACAAGGTCGAGCAGGCCAAGGAGAAGCCGGCGATGGCCGGCTGGTTCGTCGGTCAGGTGATGAAGGCGACGGGCGGCAAGGCCAGCCCGCAGGCCGTCAACGCGCTGATCAAGGCGAAGCTCGGTATCGAGTAGCGTTGGCCTGATCGCGAGCGGCGGATCGTCCGTGACATGACCCGAGCCAAGACCAAAGATACGACCCACGTCATCCGCGTGCATAAGTATGGCGGACCAGACGTCCTCAAATGGGAAGAGGCGGATATCGGCGCGCCGGGCCCGGGCGAGATCCGTATCAAGCAGACGGCGATTGGCCTCAACTTCATCGACGCCTATATGCGGTCGGGTCTTTACCCGCAGGACACGCTTCCATTCGTTCCGGGCACGGAAGGTGCGGGCATCGTCACCGCGCTTGGCGAAGGCGTCCGCACGCTGAAGGTCGGCCGCCGGGTGGCCTATGCGGGGCACACGGGCAGCTACGCGGAAGAGCGTCTGATTGCCGCCGACCGCGTGGTGCGCATTCCCGACGGCGTGAGCGACGAGGTCGCCGCGGCCGTGATGCTCAAAGGCATGACCGCGCAATATCTCTTGCGGCAAATCTTCAAGGTCGGTCCCAAGACGACGCTGCTGTTCCACGCGGCGGCGGGTGGCGTGGGCACGATCGCCTGCCAATGGGCGGCGTCACTGGGCGCGACAGTGATCGGCACGGTGGGCTCGACCGGCAAGGCGTTGATCGCGCGCTCTCATGGCTGCACGCATGTGATCAACTACCGGGAAGAGGACTTCGTCGCCAAGGTGAAGGAGTACACAGGCGGCGAGGGGGTCGACGTGGTCTACGACTCTGTCGGCAAGGAGACGTTTCCCGGATCGCTGGATTGCTTGAAGCGACGGGGGCTGTGGGTGAGCTTCGGCCAGTCTTCGGGGCCGGTGCCGGAATTCCGCATCAACCTTCTGGCGCAAAAGGGCTCGCTGCTCGCCACGCGGCCGTCGCTTTGGGATTTCATCGCCACGCGAAAGGAGCTGGTCTCTACAGCGAATGATCTTTTCGATGTCCTGGCCAAAGGAGCGGTCAGGGTCGCGGCGAGCCAGAGTTTCGCTCTTAAGGATGCGGCCGACGCGCACCGCGCCATGGAAGGCCGCCAAACCACCGGCTCGTCGGTCCTGATCCCATAGCTGGTCCTATGGCGGGGCCCAAAGCGGGTCCCAGCGCGTGGCAGATGACATGCTGCCGCAGGCGGCTCGGATGACACCAAGCCGACACATTTCAACCGTAGCCCCGTTCACTCAAATCTTCGTGGGCGCGAAGAAGAGTGAGAGCTATGGCGTCGTCAGTGATGCCGGTGCAGGTCTGCATCGCGCGCCCAGAAGAGAGACTTTGCCCACCCTGGTGCCTTAGCGCGGTTGTGCTGTTCGGCGCACTTTACGGGCTGGTGCACACGGCTCTCCGGCTTGCCTACTCCGATAATCTTTCGCTCGACGCTGCTCCCGCCAATATTCTCGGCCAGACCCTTGCGCTCGGTTATCAGGAGCGCCAGCCGCCGGTCTACGAGTGGCTGTTGTGGTCGGTGCAGCAGGCGACGGGTCCGGGTCTAGCGGGCTTCTTGATCATCAAGTACGGCCTGCTCACCGCGACATTCGTATTTTTCTATCTGATTGCGCGTCGGCTGTTCGACGATCGGCGCTGGGTCGTGCTCGCGAGCTTATCGCCGCTGCTGCTCTACCAGATCGGGTGGAACATCCACGAAGGCGTGACGCACAGCCTTGTGATGACCTGCGCCATCGCCGCGTCGTTCTGGGCCTTTATGAGACTAGTGGAGCGCGGACGGCTTGGAGACTATGTGCTCTTCGGGCTCGTGGCGGGCCTCGGTCTCCTCACCAAGTACGGCTTCGTCGCCTATCTGATCATTCTTTGCGTTTGCGCGCTTCTTCAGCCCGCGTTGCGGGCCCGGCTCTTCGATATGCGCATGCTGGCGAGCGTGGGTGTCGCCGCCGCGATAGCCGCGCCGTTCGGCTACTGGCTTGTTGCCAACCACCACAACCTCGTCCAGGTCTTCGACAGCACGGTAGCGCCCATGGCCTCGGATCGTTTGACCGCGACCATGACCGGGATCGTCACCGCGAGCTATGCGCCGTTCGGTTTTCTCTTCCCCCTCGATGCCATTCTGCTGGTGATGTTTCCGGCCCTTCTGCCCGAGGTGTGGTCGAGAATCACGCGCGGCGTACAGCCCCGGAATCTCGCACACGCAGGGGCTGATTGGCCGCTCTTGTTGCTACACATGACCGTCGCCGGCTTCGCCTTCCTGTTCCTCGGAGCGGTGCTGACGGGCGCCTCGAACTATCTCGAGCGCTACATGCATCCCTTCTTTCTGCTCACGCCGTTGTGGCTGTTGTGGGTCGCCGCACAAGACGCCCCGGCGCGCCGACCGGCGGTGATGGGCGCCGTGCTGCTGGCAGTCACGCTTGCGGTCGTGCCGATACGCGCGGTGTACCTCGCCAAGGCTATGGGGCCGAACTGCCATCACTGCCGCCTCGCTGTGCCGTACGAGGGGCTCGCCAAGGAACTGAAGGCACGCGGCTTCGGGGGCGGAACGCTGATCGTCATGGACCGCAACGATGGCGGCAATCTACGCCCGTTACTTCCCGAGGCGCGCATCGTCTCGCTTCGCCGGCCGTATCACTTGCCCCCCGTGCGGCCGCAGGATTTGGCCGCCCCGGCTGTCGTCGTGTGGCGTCCATCCCACGCGGAGGACCTCTGGTCCCTGGCTGCGCCGGCCATCCGGCAAATCAACGGAAAGGTCGTCGGTAAGCCGAAGACCTTGCACGTGCCGTGGACGACCCTCGGTAGCGCATCCCAGCCGAAAGCCTGGGAGTGGAGGATAGCGCTCGTGCAGCCCTCGGCGGCGTCGCGGCGCTAGTCATTCTGGCTGCGCCGCTTCGGGAAAACGGGACGACACTCAATCTCGTTCGCGTGTGGGAAAGTTGCGCGTGGTTAGCGAGACGCGACTGGAAATGGTTAGAGGACCCTTTCAAACCCGCGTTCTTAATCTTTAGCCCGCGGATTCCCGTGCCCTCGTAAAGCAAGCTTACCAAGCGATTCAGACTTGGGTGAGCTTGCGTTAAGCACATCGATTCAGACGTTCTTCAAAGACCTCGCCGATGATCGTCTTCGTTGAACGCAACACCGCGCATCGAAAGTCTTTCGTGGGGAAAGCCGAATGCGCGGCGGGACAAAGAGCCAAAACGGGGGACGTCATGGCACGATTGGAACTTGGAACAGTCTTGGGCAGCCAGTTTGAGCCTGCGGTTCAGGCCGGCGGAGCGGATGCGCTGTTCGAGCTTGGAATGCTGTATGCGACGGGGCGCGACGTGGATGTCGATCTCGTCACCGCGCACAAGTGGTTCAACCTGTCGGCGGCGCGCGGCAACGAGTCCGCGCGTGACTACCGGCTGGAGCTGGCTCGGGAGATGACCACCGATCAGATCTCCGAAGCCCAACGCCAAGCGCGCGAGTGGCTTCAGACCCACTAGGGTCGGATTGGGCGAGGTTCAAGCGCGCCAGAGTGTGCGCTGAAGGCGGGATGCCGGCGAAACCGGCGTGCCGCCTTACTCTTTGCCGCACTCCCGGAACCAGGACGTCATGCAGTCCCAGCTGCGGCGCGCGAAATTCTTCTGCGGCTTCGGCGCCTCCTGAGCTGCGGGCGGCGGAGGCGGGGGTGGCGCGGCCTGCTGGTTCTTTGCGCCGGCGCCAATGCCGATCGCGGCACCGGCTCCCTGCAGCCCGCGCTTCGAGGCGTCATAGGCGCGGCCGCCCATCTCGAACAGGGATTTGGGTTGCTCGCCGCGCTTGTCCTCGAACGCCCGGTTTTCCCGTTCCACGCGCTCGTTCAGCTGGCGGACGCGCGCGTCATCCGTGACTTTTGGGGGCAGGGTGGGGCCATCGTAGTTGTAGACCTTCACCACGCCGGCGCAGTTGGGGTCCTTCTTCGCCGCGCAGGAGGCGTGATTGCCCTCCTTGGTGGTCCGCACCACGCAATAGAGCTTGAACGCGTCGCTCTGGGTGACGCCGCTTCCTTCGAGGCGGCAGCGGTAGGAGGCGTTGGGGTTCTTGCAGGTCACGCAATACTCGGCGCTCCCGGCCCGCGCTGTATTGGGCACGGCAAGAGACGCGGCGGCAAAAGCTATGCCGAGGCACGCCGCCGCACGCCTAGGCCATCCGAACCGGATGACGCCGCTCATGCGCTAGTCCTCCCAGGATTTCGAACCATCAGCCTAGCATATTGTTCCCGAGTGCAATACGGGGCCGGCCCGCTCGGCCCTGGCTCCCAAGGGCTCTGTGTGGCTGGAAATCGCACGCACGCGTGTTGACCGGCTCGAACGAGACCAGTAAGCCTTTGCGTCCAGCGGAGACGTGGCCGAGAGGCTGAAGGCGGCGGTTTGCTAAACCGTTATACAGTGTAAAGCTGTATCGGGGGTTCGAATCCCCCCGTCTCCGCCAGACCTGGCCCTACGTATTTGCCCCAGGCTCGCCGCCACGCGCGGCGACAACGCAGCCTCCCAATCATCTCATTATCGGTATGATGCGCTATCGGCCAAGCGCGGCGGGAGGGTACCGGTGCTCTGCAATCATACGATCCATCAGCACCACCATCATTTCGGCTGGGACAACGCCATCGAGCCCATCCTGACCGTGCGGCCAGGCGAGACGGTCGAGATCGAGACCATCGATGCCTCGGCGGGGCAGGTGGGGCCCGACACTACACTCGAGCAGTTCCTCGCGCGGGATTCCTCTCGCGTGAACCCCGTGACCGGGCCCATCTATATCGAGGGCGCGGAGCCAGGGGACGCGGTCGCCGTGACCTTCAAGGATTTCGAGCCGTCCGGGTGGGGCTGGACCGCCAATATTCCGGGCTTCGGCCTTTTGGCCGATCAGTTCCCCGAGCCCGCGCTCCATATCTGGAAGTACGATGCGCGGACGCTGGCGCCGGCCCTGTTCGGGGCGAGCGCTGCCGTCCCCTTGCGGCCGTTCTGCGGCACGGTTGGCCTCGCGCCCGCCAAGCCGGGCGTGCATTCGGTGATCCCGCCGCGCCGGGTTGGCGGCAATCTCGATATCCGCGACAACGCCGTCGGCACGACGCTCTACCTGCCGGTGGAGGTCGCAGGCGGCTTGTTGTCGCTCGGCGACACCCATGCTGCCCAGGGGGACGGGGAGGTGTGCGGGACAGCCATCGAGAGCCCCATGGTCGTCGCGATCGAGATCGGCCTGATCAAGCATGCGGGGCTCGCCTATCCGCGTTTCGAGACGCGCGGGCCGGTGTCCCGCCATCTGGACGAGGCCGGGTACCGGGCCACGACGGGGGTCGGTCCGGATCTGATGCAGGCGGCGCGGGACGCCGTCTCAGGGATGGTCGATTGGCTTTGCGCCAGCACAAATATGGCCGCGGTGGATGCGTATATGCTGTGCAGCGTCTGTGCCGATCTGCGGATCAGCGAAATCGTCAATGCCCCCAACTGGACGGTTTCGTTGTATTTTCCGAAGATGGTGCTGCGCTAGCGAGGCTTGGGAGTTTCGATATGACCGTGAATAGCCCCCAGTCTGGACCCGGCCTTGACCACACCTTTGTCGAGCGGGAGCGAAACCGTCTGGCCGGCCGGGCGCTGTCTTTCCTTATCGGTCTGAACGGCATCGCCGCGCTGGTGCTGCTGACCATCGTGGCCATGGAGCCGCAGGCGACCGTCGACCGCAAAGTGACAATGGCCATGCTTGTATTTAGCGGCGGCGCGTTGGCGGCCCTGTTCAGCTCGTTCTTGGCCTATGTGAACCGGACCGTGCGGCTGGAATCTCCCGGCCGAAGGGAGTTACGGCGCGCGCTGCGGACAGTCGCAATCTTGACGGTCGTCGGCAGCGGCGCCGCCTTCCTGATCGGCATGAACATGGTGGCGACGACCCAGGCCGAGAAATCGAGCTCCCATCCCAAGAGCCGGCGGGAGGACAAGCCGCCAAAGCCCCCGCAAATCAAGAATGCGGCGCTGCCGGCGGCTTTCGAATTTTGGTGGAAGTCCCGCGCATAGCGCGTTGAGGCAGAGTCGTTTTACTGGCTCGTCATCTCGCTGGTGAAGTCGGACCAGACCTGTTGCGCGTCCTTCGTGGCCGCGCCGACTTTCTCGTTCACGACGTCCCAATTGACGACGCGCTTTTCGACCTGCTGCTCGCGCTGATCCATGACGAACGCGGCCACGACCGTCAGCGCAACGCCCAATATGAAGCCAAGTAGGAACCGCATGGGACCCCCCCAATGAATGTGGGGATCATAGGGGCAGCACCAGCCCAGATAAAGACCGATTTGGAGCAACCTGTCCGTGTGCGCTGTTCGGGTCAATAAAAAACCGGGCAGTAGAGGCGGTCTATCGGGCAAACGTCTCCGTCATCCACCGAGCCCCGAAAGTGGTGATGTCGTTGGCATCGATCAGTTCGGCAGGCGCGTTTCCCACTTGGCCACGCCTCGCACGGCCGAGAGCCAGATAGACCTTCAAAATACAGGCAAAATAGTCCTCGCCATCGACGAGAACGATGCCGTCTTCGTCATCGAGGCATTCCACAGCCCTGATGACCGGCCCGCCCGCCCCCTGACAGCGATAGTGACGGCGTACGCGCCGCTTGCCGGGCACGTCGGCCAGATACTCCGCGTAGTGCAGGACAGTGGTGGTGTCCGGGTTCGCGCCAATGCGGAGGATTTTGCCGCCCGCTTCGCAGAGCCGCTCCAGCGGCGACCCGGGACCATAATAGTCGTGCCAAGGCGCATCGCGCAGAAGCGTTTCGGCGAGCAGCCCCCGCGCCCCGAACCGGCCGGACGGGTTGTCGGTGACGCGCGTTCCGGGCGCCGTTCGGAAGACATCGGCGAAAAATCCGACTTCCGAAAAGGCCGGGGCCTCCAGCGGGTCGAACACCGGCGCATCCGCAAGGAGGGCCGCGCGCTCCGCCTCGGGCCGCTTGTTGACCCAGTCATGGGCGATGTCCGCGCTCAAAATCATCAGGAGTGTGCCGTCCGGCCCCACGGCGGCAGTCAACGCCGCGAGCAAGCCGTCAGGGCCATTCTCGATGGAGCCGATGGCGCGCAACGAGACGTGCAGCATCAACGTGTCGCCCGGCGCGACGCCGAGCGCCACAAGGTCGCGCCCAAGCCGCTCCATCGTGATCACGGGGCGTCTAGCCGCTGGCCAGCCGGCGCTGATCGTCGGACAGGTCGTTGGGGCTGTCGGCGGGCACTTCCGGGGGGCTCAGAGCCGCGGCCAGCGCGTCGTCCACGGTCGACATCCAGACGAACTTGACCGCTTCGCGCGCGGCTTCCGGAATATCCTCGAAGTCCCGGCGATTGCGTTCGGGCAGCATCACGGTTTTGATCCCGGCGCGGACCGCCGCGAGGACCTTGTTCTTCACCCCGCCGATCGGCAGCACGAGGCCGCGCAGCGAGATTTCGCCGGTCATGGCGATGTCGCTACGAACGGTTCGCCCGGTGAAGAGCGAGGTGAGGGCGATGAACATGGCCACCCCCGCGCTCGGCCCGTCCTTGGGGATGGCGCCCGCAGGGACGTGCAGATGGATATCCGAGGTATCGAACACGCTCTGCTCGATCCCAAGGTGTCCAGCCCGGACTTTTAGAAGAGACAGAGCGGCTTGCGCGCTTTCCTTCATCACCTCTCCGAGCTGACCCGTCAGGATGAGCCGGCCCTTGCCGGGCACTTTCGTGCACTCGATGAAGAGAATATCGCCACCCGTCGGCGTCCAGGCGAGGCCCGTGGCGACGCCGGGTACCGACGTCCGCATGGCCACCTCGTTGTCGACCTTGCGGGCGCCCAGGATGCCGTGCAGGTCGTCCACGTCGATGCGCATGTTGGATTGGCCGCCTTCGGCGATCTGCATGGCCACGTGACGGCAGACGGCGCCGATCTCGCGCTCGAGATTACGGACGCCCGCCTCGCGGGTGTAGCCGTCGATGATCGTGCGCAGCGCCTCTTCGGTAATCTCGCATTGTTCCGGGGTGAGGCCGCTCGCTTCGAGCTGCCGCCTCACCAAGTAGCGCTTGGCGATCTCGACCTTCTCGTCCTCGGTGTAGCCGGGGATCTCGATGACCTCCATGCGGTCGCGCAAGGGCGCAGGAATCTGGTCGAGCACGTTCGCCGTCCCGATGAACATCACCTTCGACAGGTCGAACGGGACACCGAGATAGTTGTCGCGGAACGTGCTGTTCTGCGCAGGATCCAAGACCTCGAGCAGCGCCGCGGACGGATCGCCATGGAAGCTGGCGCTCAGCTTGTCCATCTCGTCGAGCATGAAGACGGGATTGCGCGTCTCGGCCTTGCGCAGCGCCTGCACGATATTGCCGGGCAGGGCGCCCACATAGGTCCGCCGGTGGCCGCGGATCTCCGCTTCGTCATGAACGCCGCCGAGGCTGATCCGCCCGAACTGGCGGCCCATGGCGCGCGCGATTGACTGGCCGAGCGAGGTCTTGCCGACGCCAGGCGGGCCGACGAAGCACAGGATCGGGCTGTTGCCATCGGGGTTGAGCTTGCGGACGGCAAGATACTCCAGGATCCGCTGTTTCACCTTCGGCAGGCCGTAGTGATCTTCATCGAGGATGCGGCGCGCCTCGGCGATGTCGATCGTCTCCTCAGAGAGCTTCGACCAGGGCAGCTCGATCAGCCAATCCAGGTAGGTGCGGATCATGCCGTGCTCGGCGGACGCCTCGGGCATGCGCTCCAGGCGGCGCAGTTCCTTCTTGGCCTGCGTCTCCGCTTCCTCGGACATCTCGGCCTTGTCGATGGCCTCGCGCAACTCGGCGATCTCGGCTTCGCCGTCTTCGCCCTCGCCAAGCTCCTTTTGGATCTGGCGAAGCTGCTCGCGCAGGATATGTTCGCGCTGACGCCCGGACAGCGACTCTTGCGTCTGCTCGCCGATTTGCTTCGACAGGCGCAGAACCTCGATCTGCTGCACGAGTTCGCGCAGCACCTTGTCGATGCGGTCGGACACGTCGAACGTTTCGAGGATGCCCTGCTTCTCGGGCGGGCTGATATCCATGACATTGGCGATGAAGTCGGCCAGCATGGAGGGCGACTCGATCTGCTCGAGGGCGCCGGCGAGTTCGTCCGGCGCATTGGGCAGGAGCGACAGTGCCTCACGCGCGCGCTCGCGCAGCTGATGCACCCGGGCCGCAAGCTCGGTCGAGAACACCTCGGATCCGCCGACCTCCTCGATCCGCGCCGCGAGAAACGGATATCCGTCGAGGATCTCCAGAACCTTGAAGCGGTTCATGCCGCGCACGACGAGATGATGAGCGCCGTCGGGCGACGTCACATAGCGCATGATTTCGGCCATGGTGCCGACACGGTTCAGCTGGTCGGGGCCCGGCGCGTCGGCGCTCGGGTCGCTTTGCAGCAGCACGCCGACGGGTTTGCCGGCTTGCGCGGCGGCTTGCGCACCGGCGACGGTCTGGGGGCGGCCAACCATCAGGGGGGCGACCACGCCCGGAAACAGCACCGCGTTGCGCGTCGGCAGCAGAATGACCGCATCGTTCGGCAGCTCGGGATAGGCCGACTCGGCCCGTCCGGCGGCGGTCGGGGACTCGGTGGTCTCCTCGCTCTTCTGCAGACTTTCGGTGGTCAGGTTTTGGTCTTGCTCATTCATGATGTGCACTTCAGTGATGGGGTTAGCCTGCCTTCGTAAAGATCAATTTCAGACATCCATTTTCGAGTTCTTGGCCGGTCAGCCGCAAACGGCTGGAAATGGCGATGCGCCTCTCGAAGCGGCCGTAAGGGATCTCGAGGCGGACGATATTGGCGCGGCGTCCCGCGGCCGGAAGGGGCCGGACGCCGGTGACGATCAACGTCGTGCCTTCGATCTCGGCACGGACCGCCTCGGGACGGACACCCGGCAGCGCCGTGATCACGGTCAATTCGTGCTCGGTCTCGAAAATGTCGACCGGCGGTTCCCAGCAGGCGCTGCCGGTTCCACTGGACGGCCCGAAAAATTGCCGATGGAGCTGTTCGGCCTGTTTGAGCATCGCGCAGGCGTCGGCAAACATCTGGGACTTCGGATCACGCATCTTGGGATCACGCATCACGCCTCATTCAACGTCGCAAGCTTCGTTCGTGGTTCTCACAGATTATATAGGGGGACGACAGCCGAACTGCCATGCGGAAAGACCGCGCCGGGACGGGCGCGGCCCGAGTCATTTGGGAACTGTCCGGTTCCAATTCAAGTGGAAACGGGGCGTCGGAGATCGCGCTGGGTCAGCAGTTGGCGCACGAGAACCCGGGCGACGGGGCGGTATAGACCGGCCCTTGCGTCACCGTGGGCGGTTTGGGCACGCGTACGGGAGGGGCAGGGGGTTCCGGCCTACGGACATGCGGGACGTGGACCTTCGGCTCCGGAACGCGATGCAGTTTGATCGGCAGGTTGTCGTAATACTGATCGCGCACGAACGGCTGGTCGGGATAGCGGCCCGAAGGTTGGACGCCGTAGTAGAACGGCCAGCCGTTGCCCTTGGTCTTGTAGACCTTTGCGACGGCGCCGCCGGAGATCGCGGCCAGGATGAGATTGGTGTCCGTCTGGGTGGTGCGCCGGATGATCGGCGGCCCTGAATTGCCGATGGCGAACAGGTTGCCGTTTTGCTTGATGACATAGCGGCGTCCCTTGCGGTTCAGCGTCAGATAGTCGCCGAACACGAAGGCGAAGACCGCCTGGTTGGAGTTGTTCACGATGCCCTGGAAAATGCCGCCGCGCACGGTCAGCTCGCCGGCGGGGGTTTTGACCTTCACGGCGGGTTCCTGCTTGGAGAGCTTGCCGCCGACAAAGCGCAGGGCGCCCTTCGAGAGGGTTGCGGTTATCTCGCCCGCCCCCTTGTGCGGATTGTAGACGAACTTGTCGATGATCAGGCTCGATCGCGGGCCGACCGTGAACGTGGAGCCGTCGACCAGGAGCACCTGCACGACGCCTGAGTCCGACGTGGTGATCCGCTCGTTGTAGAACACCGACTTGCCGATCTTGAGGGTTCGTGTGCCGGCGCCCGGAGGCGTGCTGGCGGCTTTCGGCGTTACGGCGGAGGCGACGCCGACGCGCTCCGCGGCTTCCGCAGTGGCGGTCATGTCGGTCATGGGAAGCACCGAGAGAACCGAGCTTGCGACAATGGCGGTTGCCCGCGGTGTGAGGCTGATCGAAGCGCGCATGAAGACCTGTCCCGTCCCGTTGGTGTCGCATGCCGCAGGCCCGCAGGGCGTTGGCAAGCCGGTCATGTGGGGACAGAAAAAGGCAGGGCAAGCTTTTCGCGAAACGGCCAAAACTTCCGAGGCGCAGGGCAATCGAACGCCGAATTGTGGCAGGGAAGCCGACGGATTCAGGGGCTTTCCGCGCGTGCGGACATGTTTGTCAGCAGCCGCGCAGCGACGGGGAACGAGGATCGTTTTAGGCTATCGGGGGAGGTTGGGCACGTTCCTGGCGCCATAAACGCCATTAGCTCTCCAGTTCCCGCCACGGGCGTTGAAATCGCCCATCACCGCACGTGGGGCCAGATCTGGGCGTGCTCCAACGAACGTTCCGCGCATCGAGCCCTTGCCACCATTCGTAATGTCACCTGAGAAGCCGACAACATCTACAGGGCTGGAGACCGTGCCGCCGAACGATTTGCGGCCGAGGTCGTTGCCGAAATCGATGACTTGTAGATCGCCGCTACGCTCCGCGAAATCCCAGTCCAGCGTGACGCCTCCGGTAGCAAGTCCCTGGTCCCAGGACTTACCCTCGATTCGATGCGCGAAGGTGCCGACCGCGTTACCTGCGTAGAACGCGTTGCCCTGCGCGGGTAGCTCGCCGACGGTTTTTACGACGTCTTTGGAAGCGACCCACCAGCCGCCCATTTTTTCTACAGTTGGGTCTTCTGCGTTTTGGCCGAATGATACGTCTGAGGCCCAGGTGCCGAATTTCAGGTAGCTACAGTCTTTGCAAAGAAGGGTTCCTGGGAGACTCGCCAGATGCCCCTCGTGCGGAACATTCGCATATTCGTCATTCCGTTGCGAGATAGGCACGGAGTAGTGGTACGGGCCAAATTTCCACCAAAGAACCCTGAACCGACCAACATCGATTGTGCCTGTCTTCGACGTGAATTGGGAGACCTGCGTTGTGCCAGGGTTCCCGAGCGCTTGGAAGATGTTGTTGTTGGTGTAGGCACCGTTACCACTGCCAAGGAAGCCGAGATTAAAGGCCGTCGCGGTCTTCGTCTCACTGCCTACAGTGATGTCTGGGAAATAACGGTCCGGTACATTCCTAAGCTCCTGCACATTTTCCTTGAGCCAAGCGATCGCGTCGATCTGCGGACCTTCCGTCGTCCTGTTGTGGTCCGCGCTGACATTTGCGGTCACTGTGTTCGCCTTCGGGTCCAGCATGACCACGACGGTTCCGTTGTTTAGGAACTCGGGCTTTCCACTGCCGTTCTCTCCGGTCTGCACGAACCCGGATGCAAATCCGTCGAACGTCGCTGCAGTCTTTACGACTGTCGGTGTTTGCGGCTGGTTGATGACCGGCGTTTCTATGACCTTCGGCAGCGTGACCGGGTCGTTGCGCAGTTCCTCCAGCCTCACGAGCTGTTTGACGATCTCTGTTTGGATCTCAGCGAAGGTCGCGTCGCCGACGGCTTGGCTGGCCGCGTTCGAGATATTGTCGGCCTGCTGACCGGTCTGCTGCGCGGTGCTGTTGGGGTTCTGCGAGCCGCTGTCGCCGCCAGTCGTCCCTGCCGTATTGGAGTTCGGGCTCGACAGCGCCTGCATGAAGACGTTCGTGTCTTCGGCCGTGGTGGGGCGGACGTTGCCGCGGCCGCTCGACATGTCGAGCGTGTAGCCGGGTTGATAGACCGTCTGCGTTTGGCCGTTCCGGCCTTGCATCGTCATCGAGTGGCCATAGAGGAAGGAGTAGATCCGCCTCTGCGTGTTGCCCTGGAACATGCCGCCGCGAATGGCGAGCGCGCCGTCCGGCGTGTTCACCTTCACGCCGCCGGCGTTCTTCGACAGCTTGCCGCCGATGAAACGCATAGAGCCCTTGGAGAAGGTGGCGACCATCTCGCCGGTCTTCTTGTTCGGGTCGTAGACGAATTTGTCGATGACGAGGTTGGAGTTGGGGCCGACCGTGAAGGTCGAGCCGTCCACCAGAAGCACCTGCACGAGCCCTTGCGCCGAGGTCTCGATGCGCTCGTTGTAGAAGATCGACTTGCCGATATTCAGCTGCTTGTTGGGAACTTGCGAGAGCGACGAAAACGCGTCCGGATTGACGGCTGCGGCAACGCCGACCTTTGCGGCTTTCGCGGGCGCGGACAAGGCAAAGCCAACGCCCGCGCCACAGAGCAGCGCGATCGCCACGGCGCCGCGAGGCAGCGTCAAGTGACCGTTTTTGACCATCCCTCTAGCCTTTTCTACACGCCGTAGAGAAGAGCCGAACCAAGTTAACGAACTATATAGCACGTTTGGGCCGCTTTACATTGTCCAAACACGCCAACAGAGTGGATATGGGGGAGCTACGGCAGCACTTTAGGTGAGCTGGCCTAACGCTTTGCAGCAGCGCCAAAAATACCCGTAGCTACATAGGCATTCGGGTTCTGCAGGCCTTGTGGGCGGACGCCCCAATTGCCGATCGCGCCCGCCGCCGGGCGCGTCAGGTCTGTCACGAAGGAGCCATTTGCGCCGCCCGCCACAGAAACCTGTCCGGCCATGCCGTTAATTGAGCCGGAGAATCGATTGACGTTCCCCGGCATAGTCATGGTGCCGTTCACGTTGAGCGCGGGCATGTTGTAGACGCCGTTGTTGACGGGGACGAAGTTGCTGATCGAAAGCTGTCCCGTGCGCTTGGCGAAATTCCAGGTCATGCCGAGATCGCCGCGGCCTTCGACCTGCGGGACGTCGTAGGTGTCCGAAACGATCGTGCCTCTGGCGGTGCCGGCATAGCTCGCCGTGCCTGTCGTCGGCAGATCCTTGAATGCGGTCACCGCACCGCCGACCCACCAGCCATATTGGATCTCTTCGTCCTGCTGGTACTCAAATTGGTCGTAGTATGAGTAGTTCGCGCCGAACGTGCCCCATTCAATGAAATTGCAGTTTGCGCATAGCGCCTGAGTCTGCCTCTCGGCGAAGCCGCTCTTGTTTATCACCTGGAGCGGATTTCCGCCGTGGTCGATAAGCTGGAGACCGGACAGGCTCCAATTGTTCTTGGAGACCGGGCTGAACTTGAAGGTGCCGCGATCTATTTCGTATGGCTGCGGGGACCCCTCGACGTCGCGTAGCGTCAGGGTGATGACGTCGGAGTTCTCGTTATAGTCGAAGTCGGTCGAGTACGAACTCGCACCGATGGCGTAGTCGCCATAGTAGTCGTCGTTGACGATTCCGCTGCCATAGCCGCCGATGGTGAACTCGATGCTGGTCTCCTCGAGGTCCTCGATCTGCACCTGTGGCAAATTCTGCAGTGCCAGTATTTGCTGGAGGATTTCATCGTCGATCCGCGTGCCCGTGGCGTCGATGATCAGCTGCTGAAAATCTTGGGGCAGGATCACGAAGTTCTGTGGCGGGGGCTGGTTGTCCGTGGTCACGCCGTCCGTGTTCGTGTTGCTGTTGGACAGGCTGGCCAGGACCGTCTGGATGTCTGCCGCCGTCGTCGGCCGGATCGTCGGCACCCCGCTGCTGAGGTCGAGCGTGTAGCCGGGCTGGTAAACCGTGTAGACCTTCCCGCTCTTGCTCTTGAAGACCATCTCGTTGCCGAAGAGGAACGAGAAGATGGTGCCGCGCGAAGTGATCGCGCCCTGAGCCATGCCGCCGCGAATGGCGAGGCTGCCGTCCGGTGTGTTGACGGTCACGCCGCCGGGGTTCTTCGAGATCTTGCCGCCGATGAAACGCATGGAGCCCTTCGAGAAGGACGTGACGATCTCGCCGGTCTTCTTGTTGGGGTCGTAAACGAACCTGTCGATGACGACGTTGGAGTTCTTGCCCACGGTGAAGGTGGAGCCGTCGACGAGCAGAACCTGAACGACGCCGTTGGCGTCGGTGCTGATCCTCTCATTGTAGAAGATCGATTTGCCGATGCGGATTTCCTTGCCGCCGGAAAAGGCGTCCGGATTGACCGCCGCTGCGACGCCGACCTTGTTCGCCAAAGCGCCGGACGATGCGCCGGCAACCGCCACACACAGTGCGACTGACGCTGTGATGACGCGTACGGCTCCCACGCTAGAACCTCTTCTGGATGCCGAGCATCGTTGTCAAATCGTCGAATGTCCGCAGGTCGTAATTGGACTGCTGGTCGCGATATTCGACTTGCGGCACGAGCGCCCAGGTCTCCGCGACGGGTACCACCACCGCCGTCCGTGCCCACCACGTATCGTCCCGCTCGGACTCGTTCGGGTTGATCGTCGGGTCGGGATCGTCGTAGTCGCGCCGGATGATACCTGCGCCCAACTGCCAGGTCAGCGGGTAGTCTGCCCGCCACAGCGGGTTCTGGAAGGTGTAGGCGAAGCCCGCCGAGAACGCGACTTCCGTATTGGCGTAGAAGTCGGCGTCGGCCGCCTCCCGCTGCGCGTAAACCTGGGTCGTCAGAACGAGACCGGGCGTGAAGTAGTAGCTGTAGTTCACCCCAATGCGTGTCTGGAAGCCCGTGCGCAGCGAATTCGTGGGCAGTTCGCTGTTGTCTTGGAAGTCGCGGTAGCGCGTCTCGAGGCGGGCATCGAGCACGCTCTGCGTCGCCGCGAAGCTCAAGAGCCGGATACCTGCGCCCGGTGCGTAGAAATACGAGTCGTAACCGAGATAGGACAGGTCGCCGATGGCGTACAGAAACAGCCGGGTCTGGTCCCAGCCGATGCGCTTCAGATTGAAGCTCGGGCCGAGGGTGAACTCGAAGAAGTCGAGATCGATATCGGAGAGTTCGTCGTCGAAGTAGACGGTCGAATAGGCCAGGAAGTCGAACTCGATGCGGTCGCCCTGGTTCTTCAGATCGTAGGAGTAATGCAGCGTCCCGATGTTCAACCAGCTCCAACCGGGGCGCCCGACGGACTGATCGCCCAGGGTGAAGTCGATGCCGTTCAGGGTGACCGTGTTGGTGCCCGGGCCGAAGTTCGCGTTGCTCTCCCAGCGGATGGCGCTGAAGATCGACGCGGAGAAGGGCGGCGGGTCAGCGGCGAGGGCGAGCTGCTGGATATAGAGCCGAACCTGGTCGGCGATCTCATTCGGCACGCTCGGATTGAGGAGCACCTGTTCGAAGTAGCTGCGGGCGACCTCATAGGCGCCAAGCTTGTAGTAGAGCACGCCGAGTTCGAACTGGAGGCGGGGCGTGTTGGGCGCGTATATCAGCATGCGTTCCAGGGCGGAAATCGCGCCTTCGTAGTCGCCGGCATCGGACGAAGCTTGTGCGTATTCGAACGCGAGATCGAGATCGCTCGGATTGGCGATCATGCGCTGAAGCATTGCCTCGCGCTGCGGTTCGGAGACCTCAGCGGCGGACGCGGGTCCCAGGGCACCCAGGACCAGACACACCGCCGCCGCAGCGGTTGTCGCCAACTTCGCCCACGAACTCATTCGTACGTCCGTTCGGTTGTTACTTTGGTGAGATGTCAGTCCATGCCGACAGCAGCACCCGCCCATCACCCCGGACGTTATCCAGTTAACCTTTGCGCGACAAGGCTTGGCGGGGGTTTCGCGAGTGATTTCAAAGACTCTGTGGCCGTTGGGGCACGGGATTGTCTTGCTATGGTTAACAATCTGATGCGATCAGCCTGGTCGGGTTATAATGGGCTGATTCTGGGACATATTTAGTGCACCGGCCATTCTATCCACCGGTGCGTGAGCAATTGGGGGCAGCATTTATTCTTTGATAACCGACTTAGGCTCAAATTGAACGCGCGCCGGAAGAGTTCCATTTGTTCTGCGTTCGTAGCTTTTCCGGCGCGGCTTCCTTGAGCCCTTTGGGGGGCGGATCATTGGACGGGGTGACATCGGACGGACCTGAGCCCGACTCCGGTCGCGTTAAGTCTCTGACTCGACGCGTATTTGACGCGCGGGCATGGTTTGTTCTCCTTCTTCTTTCGGTTTCGGTGCTGTGGCTATGGCCCGATGGCGTGCCGGTGGAGCAGAAGCCAGACGGCCTCGGCAAGCGATACGTCCAGATCGGCGAGTCCGCGCCCAAAGGGGGCGGTCATTTCAAGATCGGCGATCCCTACGAGATCGAGGGCGTGCGCTACGTCCCCGAGGAAGACCCCAGCTACGATCAGAGAGGCGTCGCCTCCTGGTACGGCGATCTGTTTCACGGGCGGAAGACGGCCAATGGCGAGATCTTCGACATGGAGCGCTTGTCGGCCGCTCATCCCACCTTGCCCCTGCCGGTCTATGTCAAGGTCACCAATCTCGACAACGGCTTGAGCGCCGTCGTGCGCGTGAACGACAGAGGCCCGTTCCGCGATGGGCGCCTGATCGATCTGTCCCGGCACACGGCCGAAGTGCTCGGATTCAAAAGGTCCGGCACGGCCAATGTCCGTGTGCGCTATCTCCGCAAAGCAAGCCTCGACGGCGACGATACGTTTGAGCGCGACTACCTGTCGACGCGGGGCTACTCGCAATATGCCGGCACCACCGATGAGGACGGTTTGGCCGAAGTGGTGGTCGCGGTTGGACCGCCGGGGCCGCCGGCGCCGCCGCCGCTTCCGGATCGGCCCGACCGGTCGAGCATCGCTGTGGCTCAGGCCGAGCCTGAGCCTGCGCCAATGCCGACGGTCATACGCGCCGCCGCAGCCGCGGACGCCAAGTTCGCCGTGCCGGAGGCTCCGCAGGCCGATATGGCGACAACCGGCGCCATTGGCTCATCGTCACCGGACGAACTCCAAGGCCCGATGATTCAAGCGGGATTCTTCAAGAACGAGGCGAACGCGCAGCGGGCGCTGAGTGCGCTCGCGGGTGTCGGACCAGTCTTGGTCGAGCCGATCGCCGAGCAGGGCGAGACGTACTACCGTGTTCGTGTCGGGCCGTTCGTGGATGGCATCACCGCGGCGGCGGCGCTGTCCGACGTTGCCGATGCAGGCTACCGGGGCGCCAAAATCATCTTGCAAAACTGAGCGTTGGTCCGTGGCCGGTTGATTTTTCGGACCAAGCATTCGATAGTGACGGTGCCTAGGCGACCGTCTTCGGCGGCCGCTAGCCCACCATTCCTCAAGAACGATGTGATCGCGTGCGCTCTCTGCGTAGATTGACGAAAGTTGCCGTTGCCTGCGCATGCTGCGCGCTTGGCTTGGCGTTGGCCGCGGGCGTTGCCTCGGCGGCCGCGAATAAGACCAACGAATTCACCACCAAGGCCCAAAGCGGGATCCTGCTGGATTCGGGCGCCGATCTCGTCCTCTACGAGAAGGACGCCGACAAGCAAATTCCGCCTGCGAGCATGAGCAAGCTCATGACTCTGGCTGTGGTCTTCCGTGAGCTCAAGGCGGGGCGCATCACGCTCGACGACACCTTCACCGTGAGTGAGCACGCTTGGCGTACCGGCGGCGCGCCGTCGGGGACCGCCGCCATGTTCGCGCCTCTCGGCAGCCCGATCACCGTCAGCGACTTGATCCAGGGCGTGACCGTTCAGTCGGCGAATGACGGGGCGCTGATCCTTGCCGAAGGAATTGGCGGGACCGAGGGCGGCTTCGTCAAGATGATGAACGACTACGCGAAGCAAATCGGGCTGACAGGCTCCAACTTCGTGAACCCGACGGGGCTTCCCGCCGAAGGCCATCTGATGACGGCACGGGACCTCGCTTTGCTCTCCAAACACATCATCGACACCTATCCCGAGTACTACCATTACTTCGCTCAGAAGGAATTCCGCTATCGGGACAAGTTCACTTTCCGCAACCGGAATCCCCTGGTTTGGGCGGATATCGGCGTCGACGGTCTGAAGACGGGCTACACGGAGGAGGCGGGTTACGGCCTCGTGTCGAGCGCCAAGCGCGGCGACCAGCGGCTGGTTCTCGTTCTTACGGGCCTTGAGAACAAGGGCGACCGCGAAAGCGAGTCCCGCCGGGTGCTGGAATGGGGCTTCAAGAGCTTCCGGCCGTTCCGGCTGTTCGAAGACGGGCAGCAGGTGAGTGAGGCGTTGGTGTGGGGCGGTGAGAAACACTACGTGCCGCTCGTCGGCGACGGCGCGATCGACCTTCTTCTTCCGGCGAGCGCCACGGGCGCCGTCACCGGCGAGATCATCTACGAGGGACCCATCAAGGCCCCCATCAAGAAGGGCGACCAGATCGCGACGCTCAAGGTGCAATCGGCCGACCTTGCCGCGATCAATGAGATTCCGCTCTATGCGGGCGAAGACATCAACAGCAGCGGCTTCGCCATGCGGGGCATCGATTCCCTGCTGGTGCTCGCGTTCGGCTGGCTGCTTTAGCGCCGGGTAGGCGAGCCCATCCCACCATGCAGCAAGCCATCGAGATTGGACGCTTCATCACTTTCGAGGGCGGCGAGGGCTCCGGCAAGTCGACCCAGGTCAACATTCTCGCCGAGCGTCTGTCGCGTTCCGGCCGGCCCGTGTTCGTGACGCGCGAACCCGGAGGGTCGCCGGCGGCGGAGAACATCCGTGAGGTGTTGCTGTCCGGGCAAGTGGCGCAGTTTGGCCCGCTCGCGGAGTCGGTGCTCTTTGCGACCGCGCGCGCCGATCATATCGAGAATGCGATCCAGGGTGCGTTGCAGCAGGGCCAGTGGGTCATCTGCGACCGGTTCGTCGATTCGACGCGGGCCTATCAAGGGGCGATGGGCGGTGTTCCCCGAGCGCTGATCAATGCGTTGGAGCAGCTCACCGTCGGCCCCGTGATGCCCGACATCACGTTTATTCTGGACATTCCGGCGGAGGAGGGGCTTGCGCGCGTCTCAGCGCGCGCCGAAGGTCAGGACCTCGACCGATTCGAAAGCCAGGAGCTCATGAGCCATGAGCGCATTCGCCGTGGATTTTTGGACATTGCGGATGAAGAACCGGGCCGCTGCGTCGTGGTGGACGCAAGTCAGCCCGAAGCCATGGTCGCCGAGGATGTTTGGGAGACGGTCCTGCAGCGTCTCAATCCCTGATCGGGGCACCTTGTGCAGTCCATCATGAGCGCCGCAGCTAGGAAATCGGAAACCGGCCCCATCGAGCCGGATCGGCTCGAGCCGTTCTCCAGCCCGCGCGAGGTGGATCGCGTGTTCGGTCATGACGCGGCGGCGCAAGAGTTCGAAGAGGCGCTTCGCAGCGGGCGCCTGCATCATGCCTGGCTGCTGGTGGGGCCGGAAGGCATCGGAAAGGCGACACTCGCCTACCGCTTGGCCCGCACCATTCTCGCACACGCGGAGGCCGGCGATCTCCTTCCCGGCGAACCGGCGGATGTCGCACCCGATCATCCGATCTTCCGCAAAGTCGCGGGACTGGCCCATCCCAACTTGCTGCTCATCCGCCGCACATGGATGGAGAAGACCAAGCGCTATTCGCAAGTGATTAGCGTCGATGAAGTCCGGCGGCTGCGCAGTTTTCTCGGTAGCACAGCGGGCGATGGCTCATGGCGCGTGGTGATCGTCGACCGGGCCGATCAGCTCAATCAGAACGCCGCCAACGCCTTGTTGAAGGCGCTGGAAGAGCCGCCGCCGAGCACGCTGTTCTTGCTGGTCTCGAACGCGGAAGGACGGCTGCCAGTGACAATCCGCTCCCGCACCCGGGCTTTGCGGCTGTCGCCGCTCGACGAGACGGCGCTCGCCGGCGCGGTTCGGGCCGCGCTCGAGCGTGACGGGATCGAGGCCGACGAGGAAACGCTTCGCACGGCCCTGGCTTTGTCGCAGGGGAGCGTGCGGCGCGCGCTCGAACTCGTCACCGGAGAGGGCATCGGGCTTTACAACGATATCGTCGCGACGTTCGAAGGGTTGCCGGATCTCGACGGCGCCCGCGTGCAGCGCCTGGCTGAGAAGCTGGCGGGCGTCAACGAGACGGAGCAGCTCGAGCTCTACCTCGCACTGCTGCTCGGGCTCATCGAGCGGCTGGTGCACTACGGCGCCACGGGAACGGGGCTCAAGGGCGCGGAGGAGAAGCTTGCGCAGCGGCTACTGACCGCGGAGACCTTGCCCGCCTGGGCCGAGGCCTGGGAGGCGATTTCGGCGGCGCGCGCCGAGACATTTGCCCTCAATCTCGACCGGGGCCTGCTCGTCCTGAACAGCTGGTTCGGCCTCCAGGAGCTTGCGGCTAGCCAAACGTCCTGACCCGCTGCATGAGCAAGCTTGGCAGGGAGGGAAGGCAAGGCTATGTCTCCGCTAAGGGAGACATTATGGCCGACAAAGAGACCTACTACATCACGACTGCGATCTCGTATCCGAACGATGCGCCGCATATCGGACACGCCTACGAGGCGGTTGCGACCGATGCGATCGCGCGCTTCCGGCGGCTGCAGGGCAAGGACGTGTTCTTCCTCACGGGCACGGATGAGCACGGCATCAAGATGCTGCAGACGGCCCGCAAGCAGGGCATCGAGGTCGCCGAGTTGGCGGACCGCAATACGCCGAAATTCCGCCAAATGGTGGAGGTGCTCAACTGCTCGAACGACGACTTCATCACCACGCGCGAAGAGCGCCATAAGCGTTCGACACAAGAGTTGTGGCGGCGCATGGCCGCTGCCGGCGATATCTATCTCGACAAATATGCCGGCTGGTATTCCGTGCGCGACGAGGCCTATTACGACGAAAGCGAACTGAGCGAAGGACCGGACGGCGGCGCCAAGCTGTCGCCGCAGGGAACGCCCGTCGAATGGGTCGAGGAGGAGAGCTACTTCTTCCGCCTGTCGCAGTTCCAGGACAGGCTGCTCGCCTACTACGATGAAAACCCGAACTTCATCGGGCCCGAAACGCGCGCCAACGAAGTGAAGAGTTTCGTCCGAGGCGGCCTCAAGGACTTGTCCGTCTCGCGCACGACCTTCGACTGGGGCGTGCCCGTTCCCGACGACCCCAAGCACATCATGTATGTGTGGGTGGATGCGCTGACGAACTACATCACCGGAGTCGGCTTCCCCGACGAAGAGAGCGAGTCTTTCAAAAAGTACTGGCCGGCGGATGTCCACATCATCGGCAAGGACATCATCCGCTTTCACGCGGTCTATTGGCCGGCCTTTCTGATGTCGGCGGGCGTCGCGCTCCCTCGCCAGGTGTTCGGTCACGGATTCCTCTACAATCGCGGGGAGAAGATGTCGAAGTCGGTCGGCAACGTCATCGATCCGAATGCACTTGTCGCCGAATACGGTGTCGACCAGATCCGCTACTTTCTCTTGCGCGAAGTGCCGTTCGGCCAGGACGGCAATTACAGCCATGACGGAATCGTTCAGCGCATCAACGCGGACCTCGCCAACGACCTCGGCAATCTGGCGCAGCGCTCGCTCTCGATGATCGCCAAAAACTGCGGCGGGACTGTTCCCGAGCGCGGCGAACTTACGGACGCCGACAAGGCGATCCTGGCCGAAGCCGACGGGTTGCTGCCGCGCGTGGAAGCGGAGATCGACGCCTTCGCCATTCACAAGGCGCTCGAGATCATCTGGGCTTTAATCGCGGATGCGAACCGTTATTTCGCGGGCGAGGAGCCGTGGGCCCATAAGAAGACCGACCCTGCACGCATGGGCACGATCCTTTATGTGACGGCGGATGTGGTGCGCCAGGCGGCGATCCTCGCCCAGGCCGTGATGCCCGAAAGTGGCGGCAAGCTGCTGGATCTGTTGAATGTGCCGGAGAATGCGCGGGACTTTACTGCGCTGGGCGAGGCGGGACGCCTCAAGCCCGGAACCGAACTGCCGACGCCGCAAGCCGTCTTCCCGCGCTACGTGGAGCCGGAAGGCGAGGCGGGCTGACGTGGTAGTGCCGCGACTAAGCAGCCGATGAAGTGTCAGCCGATCTAGTTGCCGACGCTGTCGAAGAAGGCCGAGACGAGGACCGCGAAGACCAGGGTACCGGCAAAGGCGAGTGCTATTGTCATAGCAGGTAAACGCGGATCGAAACATTCGGTTCCATTCTCGGTCGCGCTTCGCATGACAAGTCCTCCTAGCGGCAAAGCTTCTGGATCTTGGCTGTGTCGAGGCCGCTGACAACGGACCGGCCGATCAGGGTGCGGGGCACGGCGAGGTTGCCGAAGCGCCGCTGCATGTCTGCTTTAACGCGTGGGTTGTCCGCGTCCAACAACGTATAGCGAATGCGGTTAAGATCGAGATAGGACCGCAAGCGGCGGCAAGTGCCGCACCAGTCGGCGCTGTAGACGTAGACGCGCTTGCTGCAGGCTGCCTGCGCGGCTCCCATGGGCAGTATGAGCAGGACGGCCGCTGCCATGGCGGCTATGAGCGGTAGGGTGATCCGGCGGGTGGAGACGTCTGTTCTGTCGAGGCTTTCCGGCATGGTTTTGGGTCGTGGTCGCCGATGGGTGGCGATCGAGCTCGTCCTTTTGTTCCGTCGGGTTGTTTCGTCTGCGAAAGTGCTGCACAAAGACGCCACTCAGGCTCGCATCGTCGAGCCTAGCATATTGAACCTTAACGATATTTCATCTTTCCGTGATGCTGATCGATAGCCACTGCCACCTCGACTTTCCCCAGCTCAAATCCGACCTGCCGGGGTTGCTCGCCCGCGCCCAAGACGCGGGCGTGGGGCTCATGGTGACGATCTCAACCTATGTGTCGAAATTCGACGAGCTGAAGGAGCTGGTTGAAGAGCACGACAACATCTTCTGTTCCATCGGCACGCATCCGAACAATGCGGCCGAGGAGCCGGACACCACGGCGGAACAACTCATCGAGATCGCGCGGCACCCGAAAGTCGTGGCCATCGGCGAGGCGGGGCTCGACTACCACTACGACTACGCGCCGCCGGAACTCCAAGCGAAGGGCTTCCGCGCCCATATCGCGGCCGCGCGCGAGACGGGCCTGCCGCTCGTCATTCACTCGCGCGAGGCAGACGAGGATATGGCGTCCATCCTGGAAGAGGAGAGCGCCAAGGGCGCGTTTCCCTTGATCCTCCATTGCTTCACGAGCGGACCGGAGTTGGCGCGCCGGGGCCTGGCGCTCGGCGGCTACATCTCCTTCTCAGGGGTCGTGACCTTCAAGAAGGCCCAAGAACTCCGGGACATCGCCGCGTCGGTGCCGGCGGAGCGCCTGCTGGTGGAGACGGATGCGCCATACCTCGCGCCCGAGCCGTTCCGCGGCAAGACCAACGAGCCGGCCTATGTGGCGAAGACCGCCGCCCGTCTCGCCGAGGTGCGGGGGCTCAGCCTCGATGCGTTGGCGGCGCTCACGACGGACAATTTCTTCAGGCTCTTCAAGAAGGTGCCGCGCTCGGCTCTAAAGGAGCAATCAGACGCCGCATGAGCCTGAGAGCAACCATTCTCGGCTGCGGGACCTCCGGCGGCGTGCCCCGGATCGGCAATCAATGGGGCGCATGCGACCCGTCGAACCCGAAGAACCGGCGCCGCCGCTGCGCGCTGCTCGTGGAGCGGGAAGGGGACAACGGCGTGACCCGTGTGCTGGTGGATACGCCGCCCGATCTGCGCGAGCAGCTGAACGATGCCGATGTGGGGCTGTTGGACGGCGTACTCTACACGCACGACCATGCCGACCATGTGCACGGCATCGATGATCTGCGCATGGTCGCCTATAACGGCCATCGCCGTGTGGACGTCTACTATTTGAAAGAGGCTGGCGATGTGCTGCGGCAGCGCTTCGACTATTGCTTCGAGACGCCCCCCGGCAGCGAGTATCCGCCGGTGCTAAACGGGCACGAGGTCACGCCCGGCGAACCCATCGTCATCGACGGACCCGGCGGCCCGATCGAGGCGGTTCCGTTTCTACAGCAGCACGGTTCGACCGACTCGCTCGGCTATCGCTTCGGCGGGCTCGCCTATTCGCCAGACGTAAGCGACTTCCCCGAGGGCTCTTGGCCGATGCTCGAAGGGCTCGATGTCTGGATCCTTGATGCGCTGCGCTACACCGGGCATCCGAGCCATCTGAGCGTGGATGAGGCGCTAGGCTGGGTCAGGCGCATGCAGCCCAAGCGGGCGATCTTCACCCATATGCATGTCGATCTCGACTACGAGACGCTGAAGGAGCAGCTCCCCGACGGCATCGAGCCGGCTTACGACGGGATGGTGATTACCACCGGCTAGGCTTTGATCGGCATTCGTTTTTCGTCAGCCGACAGGGACGATCTGACCGGTGTCGGTCGTGGACGGCAGGCATAGCTTGACGATCGTCTCGGCTACCTGCGCGGGGCTCTTGAGAGTGCTCTGGTCTTCGCCAGGATAGGCTTCGGCCCGCATGGACGTCGCGGTCGCGCGAGGATCCACGATATTGACCTTGATGGCGCTGTCCGCGGTCTCGTTGGCGTAGGTCTTCGCAAGCGTTTCCAGCCCGGCCTTCGAGACAGAGTAGGGCGCCCAGTAGGCGCGCCCCTGTGCCGCGACGCGCGACGACGTCACGAAGACCACGCGGCCCGCATCGGAGAGGCGCAACAGTGGATCGAGCGTGCGGATCAGCCGCCAATTCGCGGTGAGATTGACCGCAAGCACCTTCTCCCAGGTTTGCGACGGGATGTGATTGAGAGGACGCAGGCCGCCGAGAATTGCGGCGTTGCCGACAAAGATGTCCAGACGGCCGAAGCGCTCGTACAGCGACGGGCCAAGCGGGTCGATCGCGGCGCCGTTCGCAAGGTCTAGGGGAATGAGCGTGGCCTTCCCACCGGCGGCATTGATTTCGTCGTCCACCGCTTCGAGCCTCTTCCTGTCTCGGCCGAGCAGGAGCACATGCGCGCCGTCGGCCGCCAGAAGCTTGGCCGTGGCGCGCCCAATGCCCCGGGAGGCACCGGTAATCAGGGCGATGCGGTCTTTGAGAACAGGGTCGGTCAACCGACCTCTGCGAGGAACGAAAGCTGCTTCTGCTGGGGCGGGCCTTCACGGTCGCGCAGCCGCGTCGGATATTCGCCGGTGAAGCAGTGGTCCGTGAACTGAGGATTGTCGTCGTCGCGGCCGTCAAAGCCCATGGCGCGGTAGATGCCGTCGACGGAAATAAAGGCCAGGGAGTCCGCGCCCATGAACTCGCGCATCTCTTCGAGCGTACGGTTGGCGGCGAGAAGCTTGTCCTGGTTCGGCGTATCGATGCCGTAGAAGTCCGGGTGGGTGATCGGCGGGCTTGAGATGCGCATGTGTACTTCCTTGGCCCCGGCCTCGCGCATCATCTGCACGATTTTCACCGACGTCGTGCCGCGCACCACGCTGTCGTCGATCAGGACGATGCGTTTGCCGCGGACCTGCAGTTCGTTGGCGCTGTGTTTCAGTTTGACGCCGAGCTGGCGGATTTGCTGCTCGGGCTCGATGAAGGTGCGGCCCACATAGTGGTTGCGGATGATGCCGTATTCGAACGGGAGCCCGGACTCTTGCGCATAGCCGATGGCCGCCGGTACGCCGCTGTCGGGAATGGGAACGACCATGTCCACATCGGCGGGCGCTTCGAGGGCCAGCTGCCGGCCCATGGCCTTGCGGACGTCGTACACCGAGCGGCCGTCAATGATGGAATCGGGGCGGGCGAAATAGATGTATTCGAAGATGCAGAGCCGGGCCGGATTCTTCGGCACGAAGCGATGGCTCTCGAGCCCGTCCTTGGTTGCGATGATCACTTCGCCGTTCTCGACCTCGCGTACGAACTCCGCGCCGATGATGTCCAGCGCGCAGGACTCGGAGGCCAGCACCCAGGCATCGCCAAGACGGCCGAGGACGAGGGGACGAATGCCGTACGGGTCGCGTGCGCCGACGAGCTTCTTGTTGGTCATGCCGACAAAGGCGTAAGCGCCTTCCACCTGCAGCAGCGCCTCAACGAAGCGCTCGACGAAGTTCCGTTTTTCGCTCCGAGCGACCAGGTGAAGGATAACTTCCGTGTCCGTGGTCGACTGACAGATGGCGCCCTTGCTGATCAGATTCTCGCGCAGGGTGAGCGCGTTGGTCAGATTGCCGTTGTGGCAAAGGGCGAAGCCGCCGGACTCAAGATCGACGAAGAGGGGCTGCACGTTGCGCATGACCGCATCGCCCGTGGTCGAGTAGCGCACGTGGCCCACGGCCATGTCGCCCTTCAGGCGTTCGATGACGGGGCGGGAAGTGAAGTGGTCGCCGACGAGGCCCATCCGGCGTTCGGTGTGGAAGTGCTCGCCGTCGAAACTGACGATACCGGCGGCTTCCTGGCCGCGGTGCTGAAGCGCGTGCAGGCCGAGCGCGGTCAGGGCCGCGGCGTCGGGATGGTTGAAGATGCCGAAGACGCCACACTCTTCGTGCAGCCGGTCTTCTTCAAGCCATTGAAGTTGCGTTGATTCGTCGTGTTGGTCTGTCACGGGCGAGGACCTTTCGTCATCCATAAATAGTCGCCCCGTCTGGGGCTTCAATGCCACGCAACTGGATACTTTGACGCAAGCACCTAACTAGAGCGGCGCGTCTTGCTGCTGGGCAGGCGCACCATCCGTTTCCGCGTCGCTGCCTTCCTCTTCCTTCTTGGGGATGTACTCCTCGGGATTGGTCGGCAGCAGCGACTCGATGGCGACCTGAGTGCGCTGCAAGACAGGATAAGAACGCGCGCTGGTGACCCACTCTGGCTGGTCTCTCGCAAGCGCGGTGAAAAGAATGAAGACGATGGCCACGAGGAGGAAGCCACGGGCCAGGCCGAACACGAATCCGAGCGAGCGGTCGAGCGCTCCAACCCGGCTGTCGAGCACCTTGTCGGAGATGCGGAAAGTGATGAGGCTGACGATGATCAGCGTGATGATGAACACGGCCGCGGCGAACGCGATCTGCGCGATGCTCGGATTGTCGATATAGGGCGAGAGAACTTCGTAGTAGCGCGGCGTGAAGTATAGCGCGGCGACGGCCGCCATGGCCCAGGAGAAGATCGACAGCACCTCGCGGGTGAATCCGCGCACCATGGCGAGGAAGCCCGAGATGAGCATGATGACGATCAAAATGATATCGAGCCAGGAAATCGGCATGCCACGACGCTCCCTCGGAAGAGTTACTAACCTATCACGATTCTCGCGGATGAAGCACGAATGGGCCCCCTTGCGCAATGCCTTGGGGGTCACACTTCGTCGCAATCCACCGCTGGGTTAACCCTCGGGCAGCGCGAACCACGTCACGAGTTCTTCGAGCTGGGAGACGGGGTTGAGCACGATGCCGGCCGCGTCGTGCTCAGCCGGGCCCTTGCTCGCGGGTGCAACGGCCTGGACGAAGCCGAGCTTGGCCGATTCCTTGAGACGCTGGTCCGTGTGGCCGACCGCGCGGACGGCGCCGGTCAGGCTGACTTCCCCGAAATAGACCGTGTCTTCTGGGGCGGCACGGCCCGTGAAGGACGAGAGCAGGGCCGCGGCCGCTGCAAGGTCGGCAGCCGGTTCGTTCAGCCGGAGGCCGCCGGCCACGTTGAGGTAAACGTCGTGGCCGCCAAGCCGCACGCCGCAGCGCGCTTCCAGGACGGCGAGCAGCATCGAGAGACGGTTCTGGTCCCAACCGACGACGGCGCGGCGGGGCGTTCCCAGCACGCTCTGGGCCACGAGGCCCTGAATCTCCACAAGGATGGGCCGGGTGCCCTCCATGCCGGCGAAGACGGCCGTGCCCGGCGAGCCGCGGTCTGCATCGTTGAGGAACAGTGCTGACGGGTTCTCGACTTCGCGGAGGCCCTCCAGGCGCATCTCGAAGACACCGATCTCATCGGTGGGCCCAAAGCGGTTCTTCACAGACCGCAGAATGCGGAACTGATGGCCGCTGAGCCCTTCGAAGTAGAGGACCGTGTCGACCATGTGTTCGATCACCTTCGGGCCTGCAATCTGGCCGTCCTTGGTCACGTGGCCGACGAGGATCAATGTCGTGCCGCTGGCCTTGGCGTAGCTGATGAGCGCCGCGGAACAGCCTCTCAGTTGGGAGATTGTGCCGGGTGCGGATTCGATGCCTTCCGACCAGAGCGTCTGGACGGAGTCGATGATGACAAGGGCAGGGGGCGGACCGCTGCTCAATGTGGCGATGATGTTGGCGACGTTGGTCTCGGTGCCGAGCGCGACGGGCGCGCCCGCGACTCCAAGGCGTCCCGCGCGCATCCGTACTTGAGCGGTGGCCTCTTCGCCCGACAGGTAGATCACGGACGCGCCGTCCGTCGCGAGCTCCGCCGCGGCCTGCAGCAGAAGCGTGGACTTGCCGATGCCCGGGTCGCCGCCCACGAGCACGGCGGCTCCCGGCACCAGGCCGCCGCCCAGGACGCGGTCCAACTCCGCGATACCGGTCTTGAGCCGGGGCGCATCCTCGGTCTTTGCGTCCAATGTTTCGAACTGCGCCTGGCGTCCCTTGCCGCCCTTGATGGCGACGAGAGCCGGGCTTTGCGTGGGCGTGGACGCTTCCTCGATCAGGGAGTTCCACTCGCCGCAGGCAGCGCATTTGCCCGACCAACGAGCGGCGACGGCGCCGCAGGATTGACAGACGTAAGCTTTGGAGGGTTTTGCCATAGTCTCTCGTGCGTTACGCGCCCCGCTTAGCTGCCGATGTAACGGCGCGAGGCGCGGTTGCCGAGGCTCGTCAGCACTTCATAGTCGATAGTTCCGGCTTGCGCCGCCATGGCGTGCGCACTGACATTGGGGCCGAGGAGCTCGACCCAAGCGCCCCGCTGGCAGAACGCCTCCGGCACGTCCGTCACGTCCACGCTGATCAGATCCATGGAGACGCGTCCCAGGATCGGCGCCGGGTAGGGTCCGAGATAGCCGGTCAGACCCGTCTCGCCGTCGCCGGCGGAGAGAGCCCGGAACAAACCGTCCGCGTAGCCGGCCGACACCACCGCGATGCGGGTGGGGCGGTCGAGGGTCCGGGTTGCGCCATAGCCGACGGTCTCGCCTATTTCCGCGTCGCGGATTTGCAGAATCCGGCCCATCAGGTGCACGACCGAGCGAAACGGGCTTTCGCCCTGCCGCTGTGGGTGGCCGCCATAGAGCGCAACGCCGGGCCGCACCAGATCGTAGTGGTAGTCGCGTCCAAGCAGGATGCCGGCGGAATTGGCAAGGCTCGCCGGCGCGTCCGGGAACATCGCTCGAAGCACGTCAAAGCGTGCGCGCTGTTGCGCGTTCTTGGCGTGGGCGCAGTCGTCGGCGCAGGCGAGATGGCTCACGACCAAGGACAAAGCCACCGTTTGCCACAGATCGGCGATGCTTATGATCTCGTCGATGTCGGCTGCGGAGAGCCCGAGCCGGTTCATACCGGTGTCGAGATGAACGGCGCAGGGCAGGGCCTCGCGCACATGGGTGCAGTAGCCGGCCCACTCACGGACCTCTCTGGCGCTATTGAGCACCGGACGGAGATTGTAGGCGTGAAAGGCGGCGGCGGTTCCGGCCATGAGGCCGTTCAGCACATAGATCTTCGCCTCGGGCAATAGGGTGCGCAGGTCGATCGCTTCGCCGATGGTCGCCACGAAGTAGGTCCGGCAGCCGGTGCGCCAGAGAACGGCAGCGGCTTGCGCCATACCCAGCCCGTAGGCGTCCGCTTTCACGACGGCCGCGCATTCGGCAGGGCGCGCGCGCTCGCGCAAGTCGCGATAGTTTTGTGCCAGGGCGCCGAGATCGATCGTCAAGATCGCCGTCTGGTGGGTGTCGTTGCCGGCTGGACCGGGGTTCTGCGGCCGCGCTGCTGCGCCGCTCACTCCATCCGGTCCGGCAGACGATCCGAGGCCGCGAGATTGGAGAAGCGGGTGAACTCCGGAGAGAACTGCAGCGTCACTGTTCCCGTCGGCCCGTGACGCTGTTTGCCCACGATGACCTCGGCCTTGCCCATGACGGCTTCCATGTCCTGTTGCCACTGTCTGTGCTCTTCGGTGTTCTCGCGAGGCTGGCTGCGCTCTAGGTAGTATTCCTCGCGGAACACGAACATTACCACATCGGCATCCTGTTCGATGGAACCCGATTCACGCAAATCCGCCAGCTGCGGCCGCTTGTCATCCCTCTGCTCGACCTGACGGGAGAGCTGTGAGAGCGCGAGAATAGGCACGTGCAGCTCTTTGGCCAGGGCTTTCAATCCGGTGGTGATCTCGGACACCTCTTGCACGCGGCCTTCCTGGGCGCGGCGTGAGGACCCCGTTAAGAGCTGAAGGTAATCCACGATGATAAATCCAAGCCCCCGCTGCCTTTTCAGACGCCGGGCACGGGCGGCAAGCTGGGCGACGGAGATACCGCCCGTCTGGTCGATGAAGAGCGGGAGGTTTTGGAGCTCCTGGGAGGCCTCGACGATACGGTCGAAATCGTTCGAGTCGATGCGGCCGCGGCGGATCTTCTCCGAAGAGATCTGGGACTGCTCGGAGATGATACGGGTCGCCAGCTGCTCCGCCGACATTTCCAGGGAGAAGAAGCCCACCACAGCACCGTCCGTCGCTTCGCCGGTATTGGGATCGGCGGCGTAGGCCTTGGCCACGTGATAGGCGATGTTGGTGGCGAGCGCCGTCTTACCCATGGAGGGGCGTCCCGCGAGAATGATGAGGTCCGAAGCCTGCAAGCCGCCCATGCGCTGGTCGAGATCGGCGAAGCCAGTGGCAAGTCCGGACAGGCCGCCATCGCGCTGATAGGCGTTCGCAGCCATGTCGATCGCGTCGGTGAGGGCGGACGAGAATGGCTCGAAGCCGGCGCCGTATTTTCCCGTCTCCGCGAGTTCGTAGAGCCGCTGTTCGGCCTCTTCGATTTGCTTCGACGGTTCCGCGTCGATCGGCGAGTCGTAAGCCGTGTTGACCATGCTCTCGCCAATCTCGATCAGGTTCCGGCGGACGGCCAGATCGTAGACCGTTCGGCCATAGTCCTCGGCGTTGATGATCGTGGTGGCGTTGGCGGCGAGGCGTCCCAGGTACTGCGGCACCGTGAGATCGCCGACAGGCGGGTCCGCTTGGAAAAAAGTCTTGAGCGTGATGGGCGTCGCGCGCTTGCCGCCCATAATGAGCTTGGCCGCGCTTTCGAAGATGCGCCCATGAAGCGGGTCGAAGAAGTGATCGGGCTTCAGGAAGCTTGAGACCCGGTCCAGCGCCTCGTTGTTCACGAGGATCGCGCCGAGCAGGTCCTGCTCGGCCTCCAGATTATGGGGGGCCTCCCGGTAGTCCGGGGCCTCGGAATGGGGCTCGTGATGCGGCCCCTGGGGCGTCTGGCGAATCAGTGCGGTCATGCGCAAGAGTAGCTAATTGCCAGGGGCCGACCAGATGTCAGTCCTGTGAACAACGGGGAGATCGTGCCCAAACCCACAGGCTAATTTCGCGTTCCGGCCGCTCTTTATGAGCCCCCGGCGCCCGCCTGGCGGGCGCGTGCGCGCAAGTCCCGTTCGCGGTCCGTCATGTAATCGCGAGTCATGGGCAGAGCGTCGATGGATTTGGCCAGCTGGATCTGGAAGACCATGAGTTTCTGGTAGCGGAAGCTCGTTTCCGAGCAAGCCAAATACATCTCCCACATACGGCAGAATCGTTCGCCGAATTTCTCCGCCGCCGTATGCCAGGCGCCACGGAAGCGCTGCCGCCAGTGGCGCAGCGTCGTCGCATAATGCAGCCGAAGGATCTCGACATCCGTGGTCAGCAGGCCTTCGCGCTCGATCGCAGGCAGAACCTCGCTCAAGGCGGGAATGTAGCCGCCGGGGAAGATGTACTTGGCGATGAACGGGTTCGTTGCCGTCGGGGCATCGAACTGACCGATCGAATGAACAAGGGCCACGCCTTGGTCGGTCAGCAACCGCTCCAGCTGCCGGAAGAACTGCCGGTAATGCGCGGACCCGACATGTTCGAACATGCCCACCGAGACGATGCGGTCGAACTGACCTTCGAGATCGCGATAGTCGCACAGCTCGAACCGGACAGCCTTTGATAGCCCCTCGGCGGCCGCGCGCTCGCGGGCGGTTTTGAGTTGCTCCTCGCTCAGCGTGATCCCCGTCACGTCCACATGAGCGGTCTTGGCGAGATGCAGCGCCAGTCCGCCCCAGCCCGAACCGATATCGAGCACCCGCATCCCGTCCGACAGGTTGAGCTTGGCGGCGATGTGGCGCTTCTTGGCTTCCTGCGCATCCTCGAGCGACTGGCCTTCTTCCTCGAAATAGGCGCAGGAGTACTGTCGGTCCGGGTCGAGGAACAGATCGTAAAGTGAGCCGTCGATATCGTAATGGTGGGCGACGTTCCGCCGGGACCGTTTGGTGAGGTTGTAGTGCTGCAGTCGCAGGGCAGCGCCGCGCACGGCGTCTAACGCCTGGATCCAACCCGGCCGCCGCTGCCACGACGCGTTGCTCATTGCGAGTTCGAGAAGATCGTAGAGCGTGCCCTGTTCGAGAACGAGGCGCCGGTCCATGTAGGCTTCGCCCACCGCGAGGGATGCATTGAAGAACAGCTGTCTCTCGGTGCGCTTGTCTTGAATGTGGGCGATGACGGGGGTGCCCGTACCGTCGCCGAACGCATGGGTTCGGCCCTCGGCATCAACCAGCTGCAGGTGGCCGGTCTTTATTGTCCGCCCAAGAATGAGTTTGAGCGGGCGAAACATGTCAGTTCACGCGACAGATCATGTGTTCGGGGCCCGTTGTTACCGACGTTGAGCCTCGCATATCCTAGGCAGAGGAGGCAGGAGAGACAACAACCTGCCTCCTCGAATGCCTAATGGTTCGTGTCGCGAATTGTCGCGCTAAGCGGACTCTGCGCCATCCTCTTTCGTCTCTTCGTCGGTGGCCTCGTCGGCTTCTTCGGGCGCTGCGCCTTCTTCGAAGAGCGCCTCGCCGGCGGCAAGCGCCTCGGCGGCTTCCTCTTCCTCGTCGGTCAGCTCCTGGGTCACGTCTTCGCCGCGCGCCTGGCGCTCGGCCTCGTCCTCGGTGCGGGCGACATTGACGATCACGGTCGGAACGACCTCGCCATGCAGCGCCACGCGGACTTCGTGAAGGCCGAGGGTCTTGATGGGCCTGTCGAGCAGCACCTGCTGGCGCTCGATCGAGAAGCCGCCTTCGGTCACGGCCGCGGCAATGTCGCGGGTCGACACGGAGCCGTAGAGCTGTCCGGTGTCACCGGCCTGGCGGATCACAACGAAGCTCTCGCCGGCCAGTTTCTCGGACACGGCTTCGGCTTCGGTCTTGCGCTCCAGGTCACGTGCCTCGAGCTGCGCACGCTCGTTCTCGAAATGAGCGCGATTGGCTTCGGTTGCGCGCAAAGCCTTGCCATGCGGCAGAAGGAAGTTGCGGGCGTAGCCGTCTTTGACGTTGACCACATCGCCGATTTGTCCGAGGCGGCCGATGCGCTCCAACAGGATGATTTCCATGGTTCAGTACTCCTAGTCTTTCAGTCGTCGTTAGTTAGTCGTGGTTGTCGTCGTCAGTTTTGATCGGGGCGGCCGCGGCGCGTCCTCGCAGGCCGAACATCGGTTCGCCAAGCCCGAGAATGGCGACGAGGATCGCCACCCACCCGAGAAGCAAAACGGCGAGATAAAGGACCACCAGCAGGACCGTGCGGAACGGCATGCCGAGGGTGTAGAAGTGGATGACCGCGAGCCCCTGAAGCAGATACGCGATCAAGAAAGCGCCTGCGAAACCGGTGCCGATCAAGCCGATGATTCCGGGAACAAAGGACAGTGCGAGGGCCACGGCGAACGCAATGACCATCGCATTCGGAATCTCGAGGGTGTGGAAGTTGGGCCACGGACGCAAGGCGTGACCGGAACCCTTTGCGATCGCGCCGGCGAGCCACATGTTGAACAGCGCGATGGTGATCCAGACGATCGCCATGACCGCGGGCAGGGCGCGCGTCAGAAGGGTCCGCAAATTCTCGGTCGCCTCGGGCGTCCAGATTTCGTTGTCCGCACCCAGCGTTTCGTGGATCAGCGGAATCATCTGATCGATGGCGGCCTGGTAACGGGTCATGTCGGGACCGAGAAGCAGCACCATCAACAGCGCGATGACGCCCGCCATGATGGCGGCGGCGGCGACGATCCGGCCGGCGGGATACCAGGCGACGATCTGCTTGGCCGTGCCGGCAGGGTCAGGAACGGTGCGGTACTGCAGGCTGAGATGCACCAGGATCGTGGCCGGAATCGCCACGGTGACTGCATAGACGATACCCGGCGAAGCGCCGAGCACGAGCAGGGTGAGGATTGCCCCCACGACGCCTGCAAGCGTGACGGCCTGCTTGCCCCAGGCGAGACCTGCGAGGCACAGCGGCAACGGACAAAGATAGAGAATGAGGCCGGCCAGCGCCGCCGAGACGACGGCGGACGCAAACAGCGCCGCTGAAACCAGGCCTGCGCCTGCGCCTATGAGAAGATGTGCCGGCATTGGTCTCGCTGTCCCGCTTGCCTTCTGGGGGCGGTTAGGGGTGGGACCTGCGCCCACCCCAACTTTCGGTTCGATTTGTCGTCTGGCCCGGAGGCCCAAGCTTCTACTTGTTGTAAGTCGGTAGCCTTGACTACTGGATCAGGTACGGCAGCAGGCCGAGGAAGCGGGCCCGCTTGATCGCGCGCGCCAGTTCCCGCTGCTTCTTGGCGGATACCGCCGTGATCCGGCTCGGCACCATCTTGCCGCGCTCGGAAACGTAGCGCTGCAGCAGCTTCACGTCCTTGTAGTCGATCTTCGGGGCCTTGTCGCCGGAGAAGGGACAGGTCTTGCGCCGGCGATAGAACGGGCGGCGCGCTTGGATCGTGGTCGTGCTCATTAGGAATTGTCCTCGTTGTCGTCTCTGCTGGAGGCGCCCCGGTCGGAGTGGGAGTCGCGCGACGGGCGGTCGCCACGGTCGTGATCGCGTTCGCGGCGCGGGCCACGGCGTCCGTCGCGTTCGTCGCGATCGGAACGGCGCATCATCGCGGAGGGACCGTCCTCATGCTCGTCCACACGCACGGTCAGGAAACGGATGACGTCCGTAGACAGACCCATCTGGCGTTCCATCTCGGCAACGGCCTCGTGCGGGGCATCGATGTTCATCAGCGTGTAGTGAGCCTTCCGGTTCTTCTTCACACGGTAGGCGAGAGACTTGAGGCCCCAATATTCGGTCTTGGCGACCTTTCCGCCATTCTCCTCGATCAGAGAGCGGAAGGTCTCCTGCAGGCCTTCGACCTGCTGAGTCGAAACGTCCTGGCGCGCCAGGAACACGTGTTCATAGAGAGGCATGGTGTGCCTTTCCTTCTTCTTTGTTGCTCCGGCGCGAAGCCTCGTCGTGGGCGCTATGAAGGAAAGGCCCAAGAAGTAGCTCTAAAGAGCGCTAGCCCAGAAGAGCGGAGACACGGGAGGGCGGATTTCTCCTGCCGTCCGGCCCATTATAAATGGGCCCGGAAACGGTCCTCCGTTCAGCCTCCGACCGGAGCGGTTACTGGAAGCTGGGCTTTATAGTGGTTTGCGGACGCTTTGCAAGGCAAATGGGGACGCCGGGCGGGCGGTACTTATGCCCGCTTGACAGGCCAGATTGAAACAGTGTCTTTGGCGACCTTCCGATAAACAACGCGCCGTTCTTCCAAAATAATGAGTATTGCCTTCGTTTTTCCCGGACAAGGGAGCCAAGCTGTCGGCATGGGCGCTGGATTAGCCCAGGCTTTTCCGGCGGCTAAGGCTGTTTTCGACGAGGTCGACGAGGCTCTGGACCAGAAGCTCTCAACGCTGATGTGGGAAGGGCCCGAGGCGGATCTGACGCTCACGGAAAACGCCCAGCCGGCGCTGATGGCGGTCTCGCTTGCGGCGATGCGGGCCCTGGAAGCCACGGGTTTCTCCCTGGCGGACAAGGTCGCCTACGTGGCGGGGCACTCTTTGGGCGAGTATTCGGCCCTGGCCGCGTCTGGCGCGTTGAGCCTCGCTGACACGGCGCGGCTGCTGAAAATCCGTGGACGTGCGATGCAGGAGGCCGTTCCGGTCGGTGAGGGCGCCATGGCCGCTTTGCTCGGGGCCGATTTGCCGCAGGCGCAAGAATTGGCGGAGGCGGCGAGCGAGGGTGAGTGCTGCCAGGCCGCCAATGACAACGCGGCGGGCCAGGTCGTGATCTCCGGCAAGAAGACGGCGATCGAGCGGGCTGTTGCGCTTGCGCCCAAGTTCGGCGCGCGCCGCGCAGTTCTGCTGCCTGTAAGCGCCCCGTTCCATTGCGCGCTGATGCAGCCTGCCGCCGAGGCCATGGCCGCGGCACTGGCGGACGTGAGCATTTCGGAGCCGTGCGTGCCTGTTGTCGCCAATGTTCTTGCCGCGCCGATTACCGACCCGGAAGATATTCGGAATCGTCTCGTCGAACAGGTGACGGGCATGGTGCGCTGGCGGGAGACGATGCAATTCCTCGCCGAGAGCGGTGTCGACAAGATTTACGAGGTTGGCTCGGGCCGTGTGCTGACGGGTATGGCGCGGCGCCTCGACGGGGTCGACGCAAGCAGCGTCGGCACCCCGGAAGAATTGGAGAGCGCCGCCGCCGCACTGAACGGCTAGGCGGGCGCAAAGCATTAGGGAGAGATTCGATCATGTTCGACCTCAGTGGGAAGGCCGCTCTTGTGACGGGCGCGACGGGCGGCATTGGTGGCGCTATCGCCAAGGCTTTGCACGACCAGGGCGCGACCGTGGCGATTTCGGGCACGAATGCCGCGAAGCTGGAGAAGCTGGCCGGTGAGCTGGGCGACCGGGTTTTCGTGCTTCCTTGCGATCTGCGAGACCGGACGGCCGTCGCCGCGCTCGCGGACGACGCCGAGAAAGCCCTTGGCCAAGTCGATATTCTCGTGAACAACGCGGGCATCACCAAGGACAATCTCTTCATGCGGATGAAGGACGAGGAATGGGATGACGTGTTGTCGGTCAACCTAACGTCCGTGTTCACGCTCACGCGCGGCGTGCTGCGCGGCATGATGCGCCGCCGCGGCGGGCGTATCGTCAACATTGCGTCGATCTCCGGCGTGCTCGGCAATCCGGGGCAGGGCAACTACGCCGCCTCCAAGGCCGGTCTCGTGGGCATGACCAAGTCATTGGCCCGTGAAGTTGCGGCGCGCGGCATTACCGCCAACTGCATTGCGCCAGGCTTTATCTCCACGCCCATGACGGACGCCTTGACCGAGAAGCAAACCGAGGCTATTGCCGCCGCCATTCCGGCGCAGGTGTTCGGCAAGCCGGAGGACGTTGCGGCCGCGGTCGTGTTTTTCTCAAGCGACGAAGCATCTTACGTCACTGGCGAAACGATGCATGTGAACGGCGGGATGATCATGGTCTGACGGCCGTGGAGGTGGCGTCCGGCACGGACGTGATTTGGAATTTTTGTAAACCGGTCTACGAGTTAGGGGCTTCTGGCAAAGTCAAATAGAGTATGCTACGCAATCGGCCGTTTGCGGGGGCTTGACAAAGGACAATCCCGCCGCGATCAACCCTCCTGACTAGCCATTAGAGGGTGTCTTGGGCCGGGGGCTGCATGCTCTGAGGTACGCGAGGCCAATAGGGACTTATGAGAGTTGAAGGGACGGTGAGGAGGACATGAGCGATATCTCTGAGCGCGTAAAAAAGATTGTTGTCGAGCATCTCGGTGTCGAAGCCGACAAGGTGACTGACAACGCAAGCTTCATCGACGATCTCGGGGCGGACAGCCTCGACACGGTCGAGCTGGTGATGGCTTTCGAGGAAGAGTTCGGCTGTGAGATTCCGGACGATGCCGCCGAGACGATCTTGACGGTCGGCGACGCCATCAAGTTCCTCGAGAAGAACTCGGCCTAGATGGGCCGCCCGATCAGCCCAGGCGGTTTGATCGCGAACTTCAGACCATGAGCGATCCGGCCCGAAAGGGCCCGATCCTCGAACTCTCTGCTTAAGGATCTGGCAAAGCCGCGATGCGACGTGTCGTCATTACAGGTCTCGGTCTCGTTTCACCCCTCGGCTCCGGCTATGAAGCGGCGTGGAAGCGTCTGACGGCGGGTGAAAACGCCGCCAAACGCATCGAAGACTTCGACGTGTCCGATTTGTCGTGCCAAGTCGCCTGCCAGGTTCCCAGGGGCGACGGCAGCGACGGCTCGTTCAATCCGAACGATTGGATGGAGCCGAAAGAACAGCGCAAGGTCGATGACTTCATTATTTACGCGATGGGTGCTGCGACGCAGGCTCTCCAGGATGCCGGCTGGAAGCCAACGTCGTACGAAGATCAGACCCGCACCGGCGTTCTGATCGGTTCGGGCATCGGCGGTCTCCAAGGCATCGAGAAGACCTCGCTTCTGTTCAACGAGAAAGGGCCGCGCCGGGTCAGCCCGTTCTTCATTCCGGGACGCTTGATCAATCTGGCGTCCGGCTATGTCTCCATCGAACACGGACTGAAAGGTCCCAATCATTCGGTGGTGACGGCCTGTTCCACGGGTGCGCACGCGATCGGCGATGCCTCACGGCTCGTCGCCTTCGGCGACGCAGACGTCATGGTCGCCGGCGGATCGGAATCGCCTGTGTGCCGTCTGTCGCTCGCTGGATTTGCCGCCTGCCGCGCTCTGTCCACCAATTTCAACGACGCGCCACAGAAGGCGTCCCGCCCCTATGACCGTGATCGCGACGGTTTCGTCATGGGCGAGGGGGCAGGCGTGGTCGTGATCGAGGAACTCGAGCACGCCAAGGCGCGCGGGGCGACGATCTACGCCGAGGTCATCGGCTACGGTCTGTCGGGCGATGCTTTCCACATCACGGCCCCGGCCGAAGACGGCGACGGCGCCTATCGCTGCATGATGGCGGCGGTAAAGCGCGCCGGGATCGACGTGGCCGACATCGACTACATCAATGCTCATGGGACATCGACGCCCATGGGCGACGAGATCGAGCTTGGGGCCGTGGAGCGCATGTTTGGGAATGCCGCCGGCAAGGTTTCCATGTCGTCGACGAAGTCGGCCACCGGGCATCTGCTCGGGGCCGCGGGTGCTGTCGAGGCGATCTTCTCGGTCCTGGCGATCCGGGACAACGTTGCGCCGCCGACGCTCAATCTGGACAATCCGTCGGTCTCGACGGCGATCGACCTGGTGCCGCACAAGGCGCGGCAGCGCACGATCGATACCGTCCTGTCGAATTCGTTTGGCTTTGGCGGCACCAATGCCTCGTTGGTGATGCGCCGCTACGCCGCCTAAACGGCCGGTCCTTTTGCTTGCCAGGCGAAACACCCTTTCGCCATATTACCCCGGAACTTGGTGCCGTTATCCCTAAGGTTCGCGCTCATCCAGTATGACTTCGTCGCGGAACACCCCTCCACCGTCGCCCCCGCAAGGAACGCGGCGCCGTATTTTCGTCGATCGCAAGACCGGACGGAAATACATCGAGGACCCCGCCACGGGCCGTAAGATTCCGTATCAGCCAGCTGGTCAACAGCCTGGTCAGCAGGCTCAAGGCGCTCCCCGTCCGCAGCAGCCTCACCCCGCGCCTCCCGTGGCGCCGCGTCCCGCCGTGAACGTGGCGGCGACCAGCCCTGCCGAGGCGCTCGTGCCGCAGCGGCCGCCGGAACTGCCGCCCCAGGACGAGGATGACGACAACTCGCATCCGGTCCTGCGGTTGTTCGACGGGCTTTTCAACTTCGTCGTCATCGTGGCTGTCTTGGTGGCGTCTTTCTTCTACTTTCTGCGTGTCGAGTTTGATCGCCCCGGCCCGCTGCAAGTCTCGACGATCTTCGCGGTACCGAAGGGAGCCAGCACGACGTCCATTGCAAACCGGCTCACTGAAGAGGGGATCATCACGGATCGCCGCATCTTCATGGCGGCAATCTTCTATTTCATGCGGCTCAAGGGCGAGGGCACCCTCAAGGCCGGCGAGTACCAGTTCGACAAGCAGGCGACCATGCGAGAGGTGCTCAACACGCTCGTCGACGGAAAATCCGTTCAGTACAGAATCACGTTCCCGGAAGGCTGGACCAGCCAGCAGATTGTCGAGCGGATCTCAGCGAACGCCGAACTGGACGGGGCGGTGACCGAGATACCGCCGGAAGGGTCGTTGCTGCCCGACACCTACAGCTTCGGGACGAAGGATTCGAAGGAGGACATTCTCCAGCGCATGCAGGCCGCGCAGAGGAAGTTCTTGGCCCAAGTTTGGGAAGAGCGCGACCCGGACATCATGGTCAAGACGCCCGAGGAGGCCGTGATCCTGGCTTCTATTGTTGAGAAGGAGACGGGTATCGCGGAGGAGCGCCCGCGTATCGCTGCCGTTTTCAACAACAGGCTGCGGAAGGGCATGCGTCTGCAGTCCGATCCGACAATTATCTACGGCATTTTCGGCGGCTCGGGCATGCGTGATCATCCCATTACCAAGGATGAGCTGAAGCAGGAAAATCCCTACAATACCTACCAAATAGACGGTCTTCCGCCGACGCCGATCGGCAATCCCGGCCGGGCGGCGATCGAGGCGGTTCTGAAGCCCGCGAAGACCGACGAGGTCTATTTCGTGGCCGATGGCACCGGCGGCCACATCTTCTCTACGACGCTCGCAGAGCATAATCGAAATGTCGCCAAGTGGCGGAAGATCGAGCGGGAAATCCGTGCACGGCAAAAGGCCGAGGAAGAGGCCGCCAAATTGGCCGCGGAGCTGGGCATGCTCTTGCCGGAAGGCGAAGACGGGCTGACCCCGACCGGCGGCCCTGTAGTGTTGCCGCAGCGCAATCCGACCCGATAAGCCGCTCGGCAGCCATTGTTCTCACGCGCCGATCCATGCACACCCACACGCACGAGAACGGGCTGACCCCGAGGCAAGCTTCGTGGCCGATTCGGTCGCGACTCGGGTATAAAACCCGGCTAAGTCCGTTCGTTAGGGCGGACCGGGCCGCGTCGGGGAGGGGTGGGCAAGACTTATGACCTTAAAGAGTATGACCGGCTTTGCTCGCGCCGACGGGACTCACGGCGACACCAGCTGGTTCTGGGAAATCCGCAGCGTGAACGGCCGTTCGTTGGACTTGCGGTTGCGCCTTCCCCCCGGGTTGGAGCGGCTCGAGCCCCAAGTTCGGACGCGCTGCCAGGAGCAACTGGCGCGGGGCAATTGCACCGTGTCGCTTTCGGTAAAACGCGACGCCGGGCAATTGGAGATCCGCTTGAACGAAGCGGCGCTGGCGGCGGCTTTCGCCGTGGCGGAGCAGGCGCGCAAGCAGACCCTACTCGAGCCGGCGAAGCTCGACACGCTTCTCGGCATGCGCGGGGTCGTCGAGGTCGCGGAGCCGGAGGAAAGCGACGAGCAGCGAGAGGCATTTGCCGCGGCGCTGCTTGAGGGGTTGTCCGCGGCGCTCAATCAGCTTGTCGCCGCGCGTGTCGCGGAGGGAGAGCGGTTGACCGAAGTCATCCAAGCGCAGCTCTCGGCCATCGAGACCCTCGTCTGTCAGGCAACGGCCGTCATGGCGAAACAACCGGACCTGATCGCGGCGCGGCTGCGCGAGCAGATCGCGCGGTTGGACGAGGCCGGGGCGTCGCTCGACCCCGAGCGCTTGCACCAGGAAGGGCTTCTCCTAGCCGCGAAGGCCGACATACAAGAAGAGCTCGACCGGCTGATTGCCCATGTCGCCGCCGCGCGAGAGCTGATTGCGACCGGCCAGCCTGCGGGGCGAAAACTCGAATTCCTGGCACAGGAGTTCAATCGTGAAGCCAACACCACCTGTTCGAAGGCAGCCGATATCGAGATCAGCAGGATCGGGCTCGAGCTCAAATCCGTCATCGATCAGCTGCGCGAGCAGGTTCAGAACATCGAGTGAGGCGAACAGATGAGCGCTCCCATGGAGACGATCAAACGGCGCGGCCTCATGCTGGTGCTGTCGTCGCCTTCTGGCGCGGGCAAGACGACGATCGCGCGGCGGGTTCTCGATGAAGACCCAGGCATTGCACCTTCGATCTCGCACACGACGCGTCCACGGCGCCCCGGGGAAGTGGACGGCAAGGACTACCACTTCATCGACAAACAGACCTTCACGCAGATGCGCGACGCGAAGGCGTTCCTCGAGTGGGCGCTCGTGTTCGACAATTTCTACGGCACCACGCGAGCGCCGGTGGACGAAGCCTTGGCGGACGGCCGCGATGTGCTTTTCGATGTGGATTGGCAGGGCGCGGATTCTCTGCGCGAGCAAGCGAAAGACGATGTCGTTTCCGTCTTCGTCCTGCCGCCAACGGCCGGCGCGCTGGAGGAACGACTAAAGGCACGGGCACAGGATTCCAACGATGTGGTCGCGCGCCGCATGGCCGGAGCCAGCAACGAGATCCAGCATTGGACGGCCTACGACTATGTACTCGTCAATTTCGACGTGGATCAGTCCGTCGCGGCGGTACATGCCGTGCTTGCCGCGGAGCGTTTGAAGCGCACACGGCTGACCGGCTTGGACGGCTTCGTGCAGGGGCTGCTGACCGAACTCTAGCCGTTGGCCGACTCCGGCCCGACGCTATTGCTTCTGAGCCAGCGCATTCGCGATACGGCAGAAGTCGGCGATCTGCAGCGTCTCGGCCCGGGCCTTAGGATCGAGATCAAGCGCCGTCAGCAGCGCCTCTGGATCGGGCGTGACTTGCTTGAGGCTCGCCCGCAGCATCTTCCGCCGCTGACCGAAGGCGGCGGCGGTCACGCGCTCGAGCACCCTCACATCGCAGGACGGCTCAGGATTTGCCTTCGGCACGAGCTTGACCACGGCGGAGGCCACCTTGGGCTTCGGCGTGAAGGCATCCGGCGGTAGCGAGAACAGAATCCGCGGGTCCGTGCGCCACTGTGACAGGACCGCGAGGCGTCCATAATCCTTGCCGCCGGGCGTGGCGACGATGCGCTCGGCGACCTCCCGCTGAAACATGAGGACCAGGCTCTCGAACCACGGCGGCCAAGGATCGGTCTTGAGCCAGCCGACCAGAAGGGGCGTGCCGACACTATACGGAAGGTTGGCGACGAGGCGCGCAGGGCCTTGGATCGGCAAGGCGCCGTAGTCGATTTCGCGGGCATCGGCGCTCAGGATCTCGAGCCGGTCCGGGTAGGCCACGGCGATGTCCTCAAGCGGCGCCAGGCAGCGCTCGTCGCGCTCGATGACGATCACTTTTGCCGCGCCCTCCATAAGAAGTGCGCGGGTGAGGCCGCCGGGACCTGGCCCCACCTCCACGACCGTCACGCCTTCCAACGGCCCGGCCGAGCGGGCAATGCGACGGGTCAGGTTGAGATCCAGCAGGAAGTTCTGACCGAGACTCTTCTTCGCCGAGAGTCCGGCTGCGCGTATCACCTCGCGCAACGGCGGCAGACCGTCCGGCGCGGTCATGCGGCGGGTCCCGCGCTCGCGGCAGTCATGGCGTCCGCCAGCCGCAAGGCTTCGACGAGGCTTCTCGGGTTCGCCTTGCCCGTGCCGGCAATATCGAAGGCGGTGCCGTGGTCCGGGGAGGTGCGTACGAACGGCAGTCCGAGGGTGACGTTGACGCCGTCCTCGAAGGCGAGCGTCTTGAACGGCACCAAGGCCTGATCGTGATACATGCAGATCGCCACGTCGTAGCGCTCTCGAGCAGCTTCGTGGAATAGCGTGTCCGCGGGGTAGGGACCGCTGACGTCGAGACCGGCGTCCTGGGCTGCGAGGATCGTGCTTGCGATGATGTCGGTCTCCTCGCGGCCGAGACTCCCGTCCTCACCGGCATGTGGGTTGAGGCCGCTCACGGCGATCCGCGGCCGCGCGAGCCCGAAGCGCCGGCGCATGTCCCGGTCTGTGATGGCGATAGTTTTCATCAGCAGGTCGCGCGTCAACGCGGATGGCACGTCCTTCAACGGAATGTGGGTCGTCACGGGGACGACTTTGAGAATTTTCGAGGCGAGCATCATCACGGGGTGCGGGGCCGGGCCGTCCGCCGCGGCGAGCGCAGCCAAATACTCCGTATGCCCAGGGAAGGTGAAGCCTGCCTGGTACAGATACGATTTGGAGATCGGGTTGGTGACGACGGCCCGTGCTTCGCCCGATAGGACCATTTCCACGGCCGCTTCGATGGAGGCGGTCACGGCTGCCTGGGCGCCGGGCTCCGGCTTGCCGGGCTGCACAGGAACCGCGACAGGAACTGGAAGGATCGGTAAGGCGTCGGCAAACATGCCCACCGCCTCCAGCGGGCGCGCAACGGTCTCGATCCGAACGGACAGGCCGAGTTGTGCCGCACGCGCCTCCAGCGTGGCTTTATCCCCGAGGTAGACAAAGGGGGGCAGCTCCTCGCGGTGCCGTGCCTCGAAGGCAAGCAGGGTGATGTCCGGACCGATGCCGGCTGGATCGCCGATGGTCAGGGCGAGGGGCTTGGTGGCCGGGACTGACATGCGCAATGGCCTAGCATGCCTGGACGCCTAGGAACATCGCCGCAGCGCGCCGTCAGCGGTACTCGATGAAAGCCTTCTCGCGGAGCTCCGCAAGATATTGCTCCGCCTTTTCCTTGAGCTCTTCGTTCATGATCTTCCGCTCGGTTTCGTCGCGGATATTCAGGTCGCCGGTGGCCTCGGCGGTTTGGCTGCCGCAAACGGCATAGAGCTCGACCCCGGCGGGGCCGACCGTGGGCGGCGTCATCTGTCCCACCTTGGCGTTGCGAACCAGGATACGCGCGGGAGATCCGAGCGTTGTGGCGTCCTGGACCTTGAGGTTGCGGATGGTTGCCCCTTGTACGCCTTTGGCTAGGGTCTGGACGCTGCCGCACCCGCGAAACTGAGTCCGTAGGTTCTCGGCCTCTGCGACTCTTGCCGCGACGGTTTTCTGGTTGGCGCCGCTGGAGAGGGGAAGGCGGATCTGTTTGAGGCCACCCGACGACGACCCGCCGCCGGTCTCCGCCAAAGCTTCGTCGATCTGAGCGTCGTTCACACTCACTTCGCGGCGGAATTTTTGCTGGACGACGCGCTGCCAGACCATCTGGGCGCCGATGCGGTTCTTCAAGGTTTGGATGTTGACGCCCGAGCGTGCCAGGGCGGAAGCGAGGCCGTTGGCATCGAGATTGTTCTGCGAGGCCATGCCGTCCAGAACCCTATTCACCTCTGCCTCGCTGGGCGTAATGCCGAGCTTCTGGCCTTCCTGAAGCTGGATATGCTCCGTAATCAGCATTTCCGTTGTCTTCTTGTCGAGCTCCGGACCGGGCTGTTCCCTGGCGGTCAGCTGCAGAAACCTGGCACGCTGCGCTATGTCGTAATCGGAGATGGGGTCGTCATTGACCAACAGCTTGATATTCACGTCTTGCGCGTGGGCGCCGACTGCGGCGAGCAGCAACATGAGCGCGCCGGCGGTGGCGATGAAGACTTGCTGCAGGTTTGAAGGTGCAAGGCGCATCGCTGCTAGAGCCCTCCGCTGTCGCTGGTGCCGAGCGCGCCGGCATCTGCCGAGGCGGTGTACTCGCCGAGGTGCTTCAGCGCGAACGTGAAGACGAAGCGCTCATCCGGCTCGATGTCCTGGTCGCGAATGAACGAGCGCTGGTAGGTCACATCGATCTTGAAGCAATCGTCTTGGTACCGGAGGCCGAGACCGTCCGTGATTGTCTGGCTGCCCGCAATGTCGTAGCGCAGGTTGCCGAGCAGCCACCACTCGTCGGTGATGGCCAGTGCGCCGGCCAGCAGAATTTCCTCGCTGTCGTCCGCGTTCACGACGTTGGTGAGGTTCGGCGTGATGTCGCTCGTTTCGATCGTGCCAGGCACCTTCGCGTAGTTCACCCGCGCCTGAACTGGGCCGTAGTTGAGGCTGGAGCCCAAATCGGTCCGGACCATAGAGAAATTATCCTGATCGAAACGCGCTTGGCCGGTGAAGGCGAAACCGCTCACGGTCTGGACATAGACGCCCGTAACGTAATCCGAGTTGCTCGTTGACAGACCACTGTTCTGGTAGAACGCGTTGTCGAACTCATTGTCGCCGGCGATCTGGTAGCTTTGACCGACGACGGCGCGAGCGTAGCCGCCGCTGGCAAGCTGGGCCGTATAACCAAAGCCGGCATTGACCCGGGTGCCTGTTTCGATCCGGTCGTAACCGGAGAACTTGTCGATATCGAACAGGATCGTATCGTCGAACACCAAACTTAGAGCATCCTCGTTCGGGATCTCCTGCTGGTCTCCCACGGCATCGGGCCGAGCAATGATCTGTCCAATGGGCTCGATCGTGTGCGTGACCCGTCCGGTCGTCGTGACGAACGGATAGCGGTACTCGAGACCGGCAACCGCGTTGCCGCGCCAGATGGTGCCGTTGTCCCGGTTGTCGGATACGACGCTGTACGGATCGTCGATCGTGAGATCCTCGGTGCCGCCCAACTCGAGAACACCGGGATTGTCGAGACTATAGACGTCGCCGCGCACCCGGCCGAACGGGGTGAAGACCTGACCGATGGGATCGATCATCTGCCGCCGCCAATTAGCCTCCAAAATGAAGCGGTTCGAGTCGGTGCCGTCAGCGCTTGAGAATACCATCGTGTTGCTGTTGAAGCTCAGCTCGCCGCCGAGAACCGGCTTATCGACGATGTAGTCGTAGTCGATGATCGGGTAGACAACGGCCTCGGAGAACTCTTCGTCGGTGAACAGCAGGCTCTGCGTGTTGTAGAAGCGCGTCGAGAAATAGTTCCGCCCGCGCAGACCCTCGAGATAGATCTGCGAGACACGGTCAGTGCGCAGGCGCGAGTCGAGATTGTAGTAGCGCCGGAACGTTTCGTCGGTTTCGAGCAAGACGTCCCAACCCACGGAGTAGTAGGGGTCGAGCGCGAACACGCCCTTGGTCTTGATGCTGCCGCGGAAGTCGTCGCCATAGGCGGGGCTGCTGTAATCGTTGACGTTGTCGAACACGCCCGCGAGCTCGAGATTGAATCCGCCGTTCGCCGTGCGCTGCCGCCAGTCGCCGAGCAGCAACGTGCCGGCATTCTCCGTCCACATCGGGGCAAAGGTGAAATCGTAGTGGTCGGACAGGGCGAAGTAGTAGGGCACCTGGATCGTATTGCCGAGCTCGTTCGAGTGGCTATAGGACGGGATCAGGAAACCTGACTTGCGTTTGACCGTGGGGTCGGCGGTCTCGAAATAGGGCGCCCAGAGAACCGGCACACCGAAGAGGTCGAAGGTCGCGTTGTTGAACGTGATCTTCGCCTGATCGCGCTTGTGCGTGATCTTGCCGGCGCGGATGCGCCAAGTCGGCGCCTTGTCCGGGTTCTCGCGGCAAATCTTACAGGGCGTGAACATGCCCTTCTGGAACACCGTGACATTTCCGGCTTCGCGTGAAGCGGACTGCGCTGTGATGCGCGTGTCATCCTGCGTCACGAATCTGAGGGCATCGACAAAGCCGTCGCGGAAGTCGTCCGTGAGGGTCAGTTCGTTCGCGGTAATCACCGCGCCGTCGGGATCCTTCATCCGGACGTTGCCTTCGGCGGCGAGCGTGTTGGCGCTGCGGTCATAGACGATACGATCGGCAAGCAGCGTGTAGTCCCCGTAATAGACCTCGACATTGCCGCGCGCGGTGACACGCGAGTTGTTGTTCTCGTAGATCAACTCGTCCGCCTGCAGCAGCATCGGGTCCGACGACTTGACGTCGGGCGTTTGGACGATCTGTTCCAGGCTCGTTTGCGCCTGCGCATGCGCGCGGTCGGTGGAGACGCACAGGGCGCAAAGCGCGGCCGCAAGCACCGCGACCGGCAGCGCCAATCGACGCCCATAAGACGCGTCAAGGCCGGGCAGGGCCCGGCACATCGTTCGGAGGATTGTGAGGTTCACGCGCATCGTCATCCGTCCTCTTTGTACAAGAGCACAGTGAGTGCGAGTGACATTGCGACGATGACCGGAATCCAGGCCGCCGCCACTGCCGATGTGAGGCCCGACATTGCGAAGTTTCGCGACACCTCGGCGAAGACGAAGAACCCGAATCCGGCGGCCAATCCGAATACGGCGTTGATCTGCACGTTGCCGAACCGGAAGCTCTGCAGCGAGCATGTTGCCGCGATCAGCACCATGGTCACGAGCAAGAACGGTCGCGACAAGAGCAACTGGTACTGCACGCGGTACTGTGTGGCAGGCAACCCGGCGCGCTCGGCGATCTCGATGAAGTTCGGAAGATCCCAAAACGATATCGAGTAGACGGTGCCGAGCGTGTCACGCACCTGCGTCGGGGTCAGATAGGTACTCAGCAGATAGTTTTCGTACAGAACCGGCTCGCGGCCCGGGGCGCTGACCCAAGCCTCCTCCAGTTCCCAGCGGCCGTTCTTCAGGACGGCGCGCTTGGCTTCGATGCGCTCGGTCAGTTCGTGTGTGGGGCTGTACTGAAAGACCGAGACGCCGCGCAGTTCGAGTCCCTGATTGAGGACACGCAAAGCATGGACGACGGAGGGGCCATCCTCGCCATCTTCGCGCAACCACGCACCGGAGTTTCCCGCCGATTGCAGGAAGGAGTCGCCTTTGCCGAACGCTGCCGCATAGAGCCGCTCGGCTTCGCCGCGCGCGGATGCCGCGACCGGATTGTAGACGGTCACGAATCCAATCCCGAGCAGGAAGGCGACGAGGATGGCAGGAAGGGTGAACTGCCAAACCGAAACGCCGGCGGCACGCAAGACGACAAGTTCGGACGTGCGGCTGAGCATCAGGAAGATCACGATCGTCCCGATGAGAACTGCGAAGGGTAGGGTGAGTTCGGAGAATGACGGCAGACGCAACAGCGTGATCCACACCAAAAGAAAACCAGACGCTTCGTTCGAGTATTTTCCCGAGCGCCGTAGAATCTCGATGAAGTCCACGAAGAAGATCAGTACGCAGCAGACTAGGAACATCGCCACCATAGCGGCGAGGAAGCGCGCAGAGAAATAGCGCGCGAGCGTTCCACGTGCACTGATGCCTGGCATCTGCGCCTTCACCCCGTCTGTACCCCTCGTGCGGTCCACAACTTTATGTTTTTTGGCTGAAACTTGAGCTCGAAGTTCAGCTTGGACCGCAGTTCTGGCGACATTCTAACGTGCGCCGTCCACGCCGCAATCAGAATCGCCCCGATCGGAATAGCATATACGAGGATCACGGCCCACGCATTCAACGTGACCAGATTTCCGACCGTTATGCCGGCCACTCTGATGGCGACTGCAAGCCCAAAAACCGTGAGAATCTGGCCCCATCTACTCTCGCGCGTCGTCCGCGCCTGACCCATCAAAGCAATGGCCAGGAAGATAAAGGCAACAGGATAGAGCGGCGTTGCCAGTCGTTCATGTAATTCGTAGCGCAAGAGCCCATAGTCTTTATCTGATAGCCCGTCTTCCTCAGGCGGATCTATGAGGCTCATAATTGGCATTTGTTTGGGCTCAAGTTTATTTCGCTTATCGCCGCCTTCGGTAAACTTGGACAGGTCGACCATATTCTGATCGAACGCAATTATCTGGACGGATTTATCTTTGTCCTTTGCATTGTATCGATGAACGTATCCATCGAACATTATCAAAAAGCTACCCTCGTCATTGCTGAGAATTCGCCCTCTGTCTGCGAGATAGCTCATAACCTGCTTCGAATCTCGCTCGTCGTGGAAGAGAAGCCCCTGCAACTCGCCGTCCTGGGAGCGGTCGCGGATATGGAAGGTCAGGCCCCGCTCGGGACTGGAAAACCGTCCTGGTTGAAGGACTTGCGAGATCAGGTCGGCACGCACCTGCGTGATGAGGTCGCGGAGCGACCGCATGCAGGCCGGGTTGACGAACACGTTCACCAGCAGGATCAGCGTGCTTACGATCAGCGCCAGCGCAATGAGGGGTCGGCAGATCCGCCAGACCGTCGCGCCGGCGGCGGTCATCACGATGATCTCGCTGTCGCCGTTCATCCGATCGAGGGTGTAAAGCGCCGCCATGAGCACGGCATTGGGCGCGATCAGGGTAATGAGGCTCGGGAGACTGAGCGCCGTCATCTGAAAAAACATAATCAGGCCCTGACCTTGCGAGGTGATAAGGTCGAGCTGTTTCAACGCCGTAGCCAGCCAGATAATGGCCGTCAGCGTCAGCAGGATGAGCAGAAACGCACTCGTCACCTGCCGAAACATGTATCGGCTAAAGAGCGTCATGAGCCTGAATTTACGGTGTCCCCTAAATATCCGGAAACCGAGCCCCGCGAAGATGCCCCCAAATTCACGTCAAGCGGCTGGTTTCTATCGAGAATTTGACCAGTTTAACGTGGCGGAATTTCGGCCATTCCGTATGGGTTGCTTTCGGCCCAAGCAAGACTTACCAAGGTCGAACGATTTCCTGCCGCTGTTGCATTGTTGCACCACGGGCGCGCGGGCGCCCGCGAAGGCTGTTTCTTGCCCACCGCCGCCTTTCATGGGGCGGCGCGACCCACACCGATGGAGTTTGCCTTGACCAAACCGACGACGTTGTCCTTTGCCAGCCCATCCGGCGCCGCCGCCGACGGTATCGCTGTTGTCTTCGCGGAGGAGGGCGGCAAGCTCACGCCCGCCGCGCAGGATCTCGACAAGAAGACCAAGGGTCTGCTGCGACAGGCCGCGAAGATCGCCGGCTTCAAGGGCAAGCAGGGAACCAGCGTCGATTTGCTTGCACCGCAAGGCGTCAAGTTCGCGCGTATCGTTCTCGTGGGTCTTGGGAAGCTCAAGGACTACGCGAACGACGATTGGCTCAATTTCGGCGGCGCGGTGCGCGGCAAGCTGACAGGCCAGGAAGGGGATACGGCGCATATCTACCTCGAGACGGCGAAAGACGGCATCACGCCGGAGGATATCGCGAGCTTTGCGCTTGGCGCACAACTCCGGAACTACACATTCGATAAATACAAATCGAAGAAGGCGGCTAACAACGATGACGACAAGACCCTCAAGCGGCTTGTTATCCATTGTGCCGACCCGCGTGCCGCTGGCCGGGCCTACACGCCCGAGCGTGCCATCCTCGATGGCGTCAATTTCGCGCGCGATCTCGTCAACGAGCCGGCCAATGTGCTGAACCCGGCCGAGTTCGCGGCCCGTGCCAAGACGCTGACCAAAGCCGGCGTGCAAGTCACCGTGCTGAGCGAAGCTCAGATGAAGCGCCTCGGGATGGGCGCGCTTCTGGCCGTTGGGCAGGGCAGTGAGAACACCAGCCATGTCGCGGTGATGCAGTGGAAAGGCGGCGGCCAGAAGGGCGGCGAGCCGATCGCGATCGTCGGAAAGGGCGTGACCTTCGATACTGGCGGCATCTCTCTGAAGCCTGCCGCCGGCATGGAGGACATGAAAGGCGACATGGGCGGCGCCGCCTGCGTTGCGGGGCTTATGCTCGCGCTTGCGGAGCGCAAGGCCAAGGTCAACGCGGTCGGTGTGATCGGTTTGGTGGAGAACATGCCCAGCGGAACGGCGACGCGCCCCGGCGACGTCGTCGAGTCCATGTCGGGCACCACGATCGAAGTGCTCAACACCGATGCGGAAGGGCGCATGGTTCTGGCCGACTGCCTTTGGTACGTCCAGGAGAAGTTCAAGCCGAAGGCGGTCATCAACCTCGCGACGCTCACCGGCGCGGTGATGGTCGCGCTCGGCAAGCTGCACGCCGGGCTCTTCTCGAACAACGACGAACTGTCCGAGCAACTGACCGCCGCGGGCAAGGAGACCGGCGAGACGCTGTGGCGGCTGCCGCTCGGTCCGAAATACGACAAGCTCATTGAGTCCAAGGTTGCCGACATCAAGAACACGGGCGGCCGTTGGGGCGGTTCGATCTCGGCTGCACAGTTCCTGCAGCGCTTCATCAAGCCGGATACGCCTTGGGCGCATCTGGACATCGCCGGCACCGCGATGGCGTCGGAGCCGACCGAGATCAATCGAAGCTGGGGATCGGGTTTCGGCGTGCGCTTGCTCGACCGCTTCATCCGGGATCAGTACGAGCGCCGATAGGTCGCTGGACGGGTATGCGGCGGCGGCGCGGGAGCGCCGCCAGCCCTCAGAAACCCATATCCGATATTTTCCATAATATACCTTATGCGAATTCCGGGTATGGGTTGTGGGGAGCTTATGATGCTCCCCTAAGGCCATGATCTAGCGTATAAAATTGAACCTATCAGGGTGAGCGCAATGGAACGGATTTCATGACCGGATCGCGCATCAAGCCGGACGACAAGACCTATGCGCTGGCCGACCTGCTGGCCGTCATGGCGCGGCTGCGGGACCCGGAGACCGGCTGTCCTTGGGACGTGAAGCAGAGCTTTGCGACCATTGCCCCCTACACGATCGAGGAAGCGTATGAGGTGGCCGACGCCATCGAGCGCGGCGACATGAGCGGGCTGAAGGACGAGCTTGGGGATCTGCTGCTGCAGGTCGTCTATCACGCTCAGATGGCGAGCGAGGAAGGTGCGTTCGCGTTCGATGACGTTGCCGATGCGATCACCCGGAAGATGATCCGTCGCCATCCGCACGTCTTCGAGGACCCTACCCGCCGCGATGAGTTCCTCGGCTCAGGCCTATGGGAGCAGATCAAGGCCGAAGAAAAGGCCGCGCGCGGTGAAGCAACCGATCCGACCAGTATCCTCAATGATGTGCCCGTGGGCATGCCGGGGCTGACGCGCGCCGCCAAACTGCAGAAACGCGCGGCCGATGTCGGCTTCGATTGGTCCGATGTCGGACTGATTATCGAAAAGGTCGAAGAAGAGCTCGCCGAGCTGAAGGAGGCCATCGCCCACAATGAGCCTCAGGAGCGTATTGCCGACGAGTTCGGTGACATCGCCTTCGTCTTGGCGAATGTGGCGAGGCACCTGCACGTCGATCCGGAGTCGGCGCTGCGAGGCACTTGCAACAAGTTCATCCGCCGGTTTCAACACATCGAGACCGCGCTGGCCGCCGATGGCCGGACGCCGAAGGATGCCGACCTCGACGAGATGGAGGCGCTTTGGAACGTGGCCAAGCAGGCCGAGAAGGCCGCCAAACGAGACTAAGGCGGTTCCCGGCGGGAATTCCGGGTAGGGAGCCCCTACTCGACCGCGGCCTGCAGGCGCGATGCGCCGGCGACGCGCGCGAGCTTGTCGCGCTTCTCAGGCGCCACCCGAATGCGTAACGACACGACGCCCTCGCCGAGATCGGCGCGGCTGATCACCTCGCAGTTTTCGTAGATCCAGTTCGACAACGCGCCTTCTTGCGGCTGCACTTCGATCTGGAGAGTCTGCCGGCGCCGGTTCAGGCGGGTCTCGATTTCGGCGAGCAAGGCCTCTAGGCCCTCCCCGCTCACGGCGGAGACCAGGATGGCGCCATGCCGTGCCGCCTCGTTCCGGGCATGCTCCAGTGCGTCTGGGTCGAGCAGGTCGGCCTTGTTCCAGACTTCAAGGACCCGGTCAGGCTCCTCGTCTGCATTGATCCCGAGATCGGCGAGAACCGCGTTCACGTCGGCGCGTTGGCTCGCGCTGGCGCCGTCGGAAATGTCACGGACATGGAGGATCAGGTCCGCTTCCTGAACCTCCTCGAGCGTGGCGCGGAACGCGGCAACAAGCGTGGTCGGCAAGTCGGAGATGAAGCCCACCGTGTCGGACAGCACGGATTTCGATCCGTTCGGTAGCTGAAGCGCGCGAATGGTGGGATCGAGCGTGGCGAATAGGATGTCCTGCGCCAGGACCTCCGCGCCCGTCAGCGTGTTGAACAGCGTGGATTTGCCGGCATTCGTGTAGCCCACCAGCGCCACGGCCGGATACGGCACCCGCTGGCGCGACTTCCGGTGCAGCGTCCGCGTTTGGCGCACATGCTCGAGTTCGTTCTGAATCTTCGTGATGCGCTCGGAAAGCAGGCGCCGGTCGGTCTCGATCTGGGTTTCGCCGGGACCGCCGAGAAAGCCGAAGCCGCCCCGTTGCCGTTCCAGGTGGGTCCAGGAGCGAACGAGCCGGCTCTTCTGATAGACGAGATGCGCAAGCTCGACCTGCAAGCGCCCTTCCCGCGTCCTGGCTCGCTCACCGAAGATCTCGAGAATCAGTCCCGTCCGGTCGAGTACCTTCGCCTGCCAGGCCGTTTCGAGATTGCGTTGCTGCACCGGCGTCAGCGGATGGTCGACGATCACAAGGTCGGCGTCTTCCATCCGGACGAGCCCTGCCAGTTCCTCGACCTTGCCGGAACCGAACAGTGTTGCGGGCTTTGGCTGCGGTACGGGAACGATGCCGCTGGCGCGAATGTCGAGATCGATGGCGGCCGCGAGGCCGACGGCTTCCTCGAGCCGGGCTTGCGGGGTCCGGTCGGCCGCGCCCGCGGACGGGCTTAGCGAACTCTCCCGCCGAGACCGGCCCGCCCTTGCATCGAGGATCGGGGCAAAAACAACCGCGCGCACGCGGCGATCCGCGCGCCCCCCGTCGTGTTCTCGTTGTCCCTGCTTGCTTACGAGCTGTTTGGGGTCAGTTGGACGCAATTACTCCGCGGTACCTTCCGCATCGGTGATGTCAGCAAGCTGAATAGGCTGGCCGGGCATGATTGTCGAGATTGCATGCTTGTAGACGAGCTGCGAGTGTCCGTCCCGGCGCAGTAGAACGCAAAAATTGTCGAACCATGTCACGACGCCTTGAAGCTTGACGCCGTTCACAAGGAAAATCGTGAGCGGGATCTTGGCTTTACGAACGTGATTGAGAAAAGTGTCTTGCAAGCTTTGCGTGCGCTCTGTCGGCATGGGCTTATTGTCCCTTTGGTTCACGCTAGGTCTCAAAAATGATGCCGGCTTGAGACGAACCGGCTCGTGGCCCTATGCGGCCATGTTGAGATGCAACCATAATGTGCGTCCGTAAGACATTCGACTTTGGACGTATTCTGCGTGCGTGCCTCCCTCACAAAGCGAGTCACTAAGCTATGCTAACGCATTGCGGCGTTTCTTTCATTCGAATTGACACCTAATGCGCGAAGTTTCCGGTGGAGCGCGGAGCGTTCCATGCCAACGAATTCGGCCGTACGGGAGATGTTTCCGCCGAAGCGGTTGACCTGGGCGAGGAGGTATTCCCGCTCGAAGATCTCGCGGGCATCGCGCAGCGGCAGCGACATCAGGTGCTCCCCGCCCGCCCCGTTGGGCGTCAGCGGCACCGGCGAGACGATCTCGTCGGGAAGCATGTCGGCCGTGACAATCGTGTCGGCGTCGCCTCCCACGAGGATCATAAGGCGCTCCACGTTGTTGCGGAGCTGACGGACATTGCCCGGCCATTCGTGGGACTGAAGAACGGCCATGGCGTCCTCGCCGATCCGGCGCGGCGGCAAGCCTGAGGCAACGGAAATGGTCTGCACAAAATAGCGCACGAGGTCCGGCACGTCCTCACGGCGCTCGGAGAGTCCTGGGATACGGATCGGCACGACGTTGAGGCGGTGGTAGAGGTCCTCGCGCAGGCGCCCCGCGGAAATCTCCTTCTGGAGGTCGTGGCTGGTCGAGGAGACGACGCGCACGTCCACATGGACCTTGGGGCCGCCGCCGAGACGCTGGAAGCGCTGTTCGACCAGCACCCGCAGGATCTTGGCTTGGGTCTCCAGCGGCATGTCGGCGACTTCGTCGATGTAGAGCGTCCCGCCATGGGCCTCCTCGAGCGCGCCGACCTTCCGGGGTCCCGAGCCGGTCCCCTCCTCGGTTCCGAAGAGTTCGAGTTCCATCCGCTCCGGCACCATTGCCGCCGCGTTAAGGACGACGAAAGGCCCGTCGGCCCGGTGCGACTTGGCGTGCATCACCCGCGCGGCAAGTTCCTTGCCGCATCCGGAGGGGCCGCTAATCAGTACGCGGCTGTTCGTGGGGGCGACCTTCTCGATAGCCTGATGCAGCTGGCCGATGGCGGCCGACTTGCCGATCATTTCCGAGGAATAGGAACTGCGTTCCCGCAACTCCCTGTTCTCGCGCTTGAGCTTCGATGTCTCGAGCGCGCGCGCGGTGATGAGCACCAGCCGGTCGGCCTTGAAAGGCTTTTCGATGTAATCGTAGGCGCCCCGCTGGATGGCCGACACGGCCGTCTCGATATTGCCGTGGCCGCTTATGATGATTACGGGCAGGTCCGGATGAGCCTTCTTGATCTCCTCCAGAAGATCGAGTCCGTCGAGCCGCGAGCCTTGGAGCCAGATGTCGAGAATGACGAGCGAAGGCCGCCGTTCTTCAATGGCTTGCAGCGTTTCGTCGCTGTCCTTTGCGAGCCGTGTGCCGTGACCCTCGTCCTCAAGGATGCCGGAAATGAGCTCCCTGATATCGGCCTCGTCGTCGACGATCAGGATGTCAGACGCCATGAGTTACTTCCTCTTCTTCGGCAGACGCTTCACTCGTCTTGGGCTCGGATACGGAACCGACGGCAACGTCCTTGTCCATATCCTCACGCGTCACGATCGGCAGATCGATCTGCACCGATGCCCCCTCCACTTTGCCGCCGCGCTTTGGAGCGTCAGCCAGCCGCAATTTGCCGCCGTGCTGCTCGGTAATGCGCTGCACGATGGCCAATCCAAGTCCCGTGCCTTTGACACGGGTCGTCATGTAAGGCTCGATCAGACGGTCGCGGTCCTCTTTGGGCAGGCCGCAACCATTGTCGATGATGGTGATGTGAACGCGGTCGCCCTTGGCGGCCACCCTCGCCGTAATCTCGCCGGTGCCCGCGCGTTCGGGATCGTTTTCGACCGCCGTGTCGATGCCCTCGCTCGCGTTCTTAACCAGGTTGGTCACGGCCTGGGTGAGTAAGCGTTGGTCGGACATAGTCATGACTGGTTTGTCCGGGAGTTCGAGCGTGAAATCGATATCCGGCCGGCTCACCTGGAACAGGAAGACGGCCTCGCGCACGATCTCGCGTACGTCATGCAGTTCCATCACGGGCTTCGGCATGCGCGCAAAGGCGGAGAACTCATCCACCATCCGCCCGATGTCCGACACCTGGCGCACGATCGTATCCGTGCACTGTTCGAAGATTTCGCGGTCCTCGGTAATGACCTTTCCGTATTTCCGGCGAATGCGTTCGGCGGATAGCTGGATCGGCGTGAGCGGGTTCTTGATCTCGTGCGCGATGCGGCGCGCGACGTCGGCCCACGCCGTAGAGCGCTGCGCAATGACGAGCTCCGTGATGTCGTCGAAGGTGACGACATAGCCCTGCCCGTCCCCTTCGCTCGTCACGCGGACGGCGAAATTGCGTTCCGACCCGCGCCGGCGAAGCGTGACTTGGTCGGTTCCCGGCCGCCTCCCAGGCTTGCGGGCCCGCTTCAGCTGCGGTCCGAATTCGGGCACGGCGTCGGCGAGCTGCGTTCCGACGAGATCCGCGCCCTTGAGCCCAAGCAGCTCCTCCGCCGAAGGGTTCACGAGGTTGACGGTGCCATCCGCATCGACGCCGACAACGCCGGCGGTCACGCCGGAAAGCACGGCGGACATGAAGCGGTTGTGCTCGTCGAGCGTCGCGTTGGCGCCAACCAGTTCATCGCGCTGGGTCTTGAGTTCGGAGGCCATGGTGTTGAACGTCGAGCCGAGCACGGCGAGATCGCCGTCGGCCGGGTTGACTCTGACCTTCACACCGAGATTTCCATGGCTGATCTCTTCTGCCGCGCCCATCAGTTGGCCGATCGGCGCAACGAGGCGGTTGGCGAACCACATACCGATCCAGATCGCCGACAACAGCAGAGTCAGCGCGATGGTCACATACATGAGGCCGAAGGCGACCTGCACGCCGGTGCGCCGTTGCTCGAGCAATTGATACTCGGCGACATTGGCGCGCGTCGCGCGCAGCTGCTGGAGCACGCGCGCGTTCACCGGGCGGATAACGTAGAGATAGGTGTCGTCGAAATTGTCGAGGCTCTTGATCGCGCCGACCAGGCTGGTCTTGCCGGGCGCGATCACGATCACCTGCCCCTTCTTGGCAAGATCCATCGCTTCTGGCGGCGGCGCGCGATACGGGATGTTCGGCATGGACGCGGCTGTCGCGAGCATCTTGCCTTCGCTATCGATCAGATACGCTGCGGGGATCGCGCGGATGCCGGCCTGAGCGCGCAAGAAGCTCCCGAAACCCTGCGGCCGCGCCCGCACGAGTTCCACCGCCTCGTCGATGTCCTTGGCCATGCCGACCGTGTCGGCGCGGATGACCTGACCGTGCTCCTGGAGATAGGCCGTGGCCACGTCGATCGAATTCTGGATGATCGACTTCGTGCGGCTCGAGAACCAGTGATCGAGGCCGCGATCGAGCGACACGCTGGCGAAAATCGCAAGCGCGATGGCCGGTACGACCGCGATGACGCTGAACAGGCTGACAATCCGAACGTGGAGCTGCGCGCCTGCCTCGTGTCGCCGCCTGGCGAGCCATAGGCCCGTCACTTGCCAGGCAATCAACCCCAGCATGGCGACGACCAGCACCGCGTTGATGAGCAAAGTGGTCACGACCACCTGCTGCGTCGGCACGATCGGCGTAAGGCCCGTCAGAACCAAATAGGTGGCCAGTCCCGCGCAGAGGGACAGCACCATAATGATCAGGCCGAGTGTGAATTGAAGCCGGCGGCGCTTGGCCGGAACTGTGGTCTGCCCCTCGGGATCGCGCTCATGCGCGACTTTTGGTGGAGCAACTAACTTGCTGCCTGCCTTGGTTATTTTTTTATCTGGTTCGGGGTCGCGCAAGGTGTGCTGCTCTCCCTCCCAAGTCCCTGGTTCGGTTCGGGCCGATTGTCATCCGTGCGGCATATTGACCACAGGTATGATGCATTAAGATCACAATGTGGCGCTTTGGCGACAGGCAGGCGGCGCATGACTGGAGGCACCCCGGAAGACATGCACCGCCGACATATGGGGTGCGGGAGTCGGCCTGGCTAGGGTTACGCTGCGGGAGTCCGGATGACTTTGATCCCGAGGTCGCGGATCTTTTTCCGCAGCGTATTGCGATTCACGCCGAGCAGGTCGGCGGCGCGAATCTGATTGCCGCGCGTTGCGGCCAGCGCCGCCGTGATCAGCGGCGATTCCACTTTCCGCAGGATTCTCGTGTAGAGCCCGGCCGGCGGAAGGTCCTGGCCGAAGCTCATGAAATAGTCGCTGAGGTAGCGCTCCACCGCTTCGGACAAATCCGCCGTGGCTTCGGGCGCATCGCTGAAGGAGGCCGGACGAGAGGTTGGGGCGAACTCGCTTTCCACCATGTCGACGGTCACGATGTCTTGGGTGTAGATGGCCGACAGCCTGCGGACCAGGTTCTCGAGTTCGCGCACATTGCCCGGCCAGGTGTGTCGCTTGAGGCGCTCAATAGCGCCGGCTTCGAAGCTCTTTGGCGGGAGTCCCTCCTTTTCGGCGATTGCAAGGAAATGACGCACGAGGTCGGGAATGTCCTCGAGCCGTTCGCGCAAGGGCGGCAGGCGCAGCGGGACCACGTTGAGCCGGTAGTATAGATCCTCGCGGAACAGGCCTTGATCGATCTGCTGCTGCAGATCGCGGTTCGTCGCGGCGATGATCCGGACATTGGTACGGATGGGCGTTCGTCCGCCCACTGTCGTGTACTCGCCTTCCTGCAGCACGCGCAGGAGGCGCGTTTGTGCCTCCATCGGCATGTCGCCGATCTCGTCCAGGAAGAGCGTGCCGCCTTCGGCCTGTTCGAAGCGGCCCACATGCCGGGTCTGGGCTCCGGTAAAGGCCCCCTTCTCATGTCCGAACAACTCGGACTCGATGAGTTCTCTGGGGATGGCCGCCATGTTGATCGCCACGAACGGACCGTTTCGCCGCTTGCCGTATTCGTGCAGCGCGCGGGAGACCAACTCCTTGCCGGTGCCTGACTCGCCGGTGATCATCACGGTGAGATCGGTCTGCGTCAGCCGCGCCAGGACGCGGTAGATGTCCTGCATCGCGGGGCAGCGCCCGATCAGCGGCATGCCGTCCGAGGACTCGGCGGTGAGCGGCTGTACCTTCTTGCGGGGTTCCGCGAGCGCACGGCTGACAACCGAAACGAGCTCATTCAGATCGAAGGGCTTGGGCAGATATTCGTACGCCCCCCGCTCTGCCGCGGTGACGGCGGTCATGAACGTGTTCTGGGCGCTCATCACGACGATCGGCAGGTCCGGCCGCAGCTTCTTGATGCGCGGAATCAAATCGAACGCGCTTTCGTCCGGCATCACCACGTCGGTGATGATGAGATCCCCGTCGCCTTGGCTAACCCAACGCCACAGCGTCGCGGCGTTCCCGGTCGCGCGCGGCGCGTAGCCGGCGCGGGCAAGTGCCTGGTTCAGAACCGTTCGGATTGCCGCGTCGTCGTCGGCGATCAGGATATTGCCTTTTCCCATACTTCGGTCTGTCTCTTAGATGTGTGCTTCGTCTTGTTCGGTTGTTTCCGCGGTCCGCGTTGTCCCGTCGCGGCTCGCCATCGGCATCAGTGCACGGAACACCGTGTAGCGCGGCCGTGAATCGCACTCGATGATGCCGCCGTGGTCCCCGATGATTTTCGCAACCAGGGCAAGGCCCAGGCCTGTCCCGGATGGTTTGGTGGACACGAATGGATCGAACAGGTGTTGGATCAGGTCGGCGGGAACGCCGCTGCCGTTGTCCTCGACGGCGATTTCCAGCGGTAGGCTCACGCGGGCCTGGCTTCCGGGTACGGACAGCCTCACGCCCGGGCGGAAGGCCGTCGACAACGTGATCTGACCGTCCTTGCGGGAGTCGCCGATCGCCTCCGCGGCATTCTTGACGAGGTTCAGGAACACCTGCACGAGCTTGTCGCGGCTGCCGGGAACCGGCGGCAAAGACGGATCGTAATTCTCGACGATCTTGATGTTGCTGGCGAATCCCGTCGAGGCCACCTGCTTCACATGGTCGAGCACGTCATGGATGTTCACCGGCTCGCGCTGCAGCGGGCGTTCGTCCCCGAATATTTCCATCCGGTCGACCAGTTTGCAGATGCGGTCCGACTCCGAGCAGATCAACTGGGTCAGCGTGCGGTCGGACTCGTCGCAGTCGCCCTCGAGAAGCTGCGCCGCGCCGCGGATACCCGAGAGCGGATTTTTGATCTCGTGTGCCAGAACCGCGGCAAGACCGGAGACGGACCGCGCGGCTCCGCGATGGGTCAGCTGGCGTTCGATCATTTGCGCCATGCTGCGCTGCTGGATCATCACCATCACCGAGCCGTCGCCGACCGCTACCGGTCCGCCATACAGGTCGACGAGCTTCGTGGATTCGAAACGGAATGAGCTCAGCTCGACACCGTATTCGTTGACGGTTGTTCCATTGCGTTGAACTTGCTCCACGAGCGCGATGAGAGGGCATCCGAAGGCGACGACGTCCAGCAGGCTGTGTCGGCACAGCACGCTGGCGCTCATCTGGAAGAAGTCCTCGGCCGCCGAGTTCACATAGTCGATGGCAAGTCCCTTGCCGATGACCAGAAGTGGATGCGGAAGGGCTTCCACAAGCGCTTCGCACGCAGGGCCCTTTATGTCATGGACCGCCCTTGGCGTTTTGGTAGAGAGCGTCAAAGCCTATATCCTCGCCGCCGCCTTCCGGTGGCCCAATGAGCCGTGCATAAAATATAAGCACGGATGAGTCATGAACTATTATTGGGCAACATACGTGTGTTTTTCATTTGGGGCAATAATCGATATGCCGCAGTGCAACAACGTTGCGAATCAGCAACTTAGGGCCCGATATGGGTACTCTTGTTGCACTGCTTGGGGAGGTATTTGGTGACTGTCGCAGCGTTGATCGTGGCTGCCGGGCGGGGCGCGCGGGCCTCCACTGACGCATCGCAGCCGAAGCAATACTGCGAAATCGGCGGCGCGCCGATGCTGGCCCGCACCTTATCGGTTTTCGCCGCCCATCCGGGTGTACAAGACATCCTCGTCGTCATTCACCCAGACGATGTGGCGTTGTATGACGCGGCCACCGCCTCGTTTGCATCTGACATCCTGCCTGCCGTTCTGGGCGGCGCGCGTCGTCAGGACAGTGTCCGTCTTGGGCTGGAAGCGCTCGCTGACAAGGCGCCGGCGAAGGTTCTGATCCACGACGCCGCGCGGCCCTTCGCCGACGAAGCGTTGGTCTCGCGCGTGATCGATGCGCTGGAGGCGTCGCCCGGCGCCCTGCCCTGTCTGCCCGTGACCGACACGCTGAAACGCGAGGACTCCGGGCGTGTGGCCGGCACCGTGCCGCGCGAGGGACTGCTCCGCGCGCAGACACCGCAGGGTTTCAACTTCGAGGCGATCCTAACGGCACACCGGGCGGCCGCCCGGGATTCGACACTCGAGTTCACGGACGATACTTCCGTGGCCGAGTGGTTCGGGATCAACGTGGCGATCGTCGAAGGCTCGGAACACAATCGGAAGCTGACCACGGCGGAGGACTTGATGATCGCCGATCAACTGATGCGCCAGAGCGCTCCCGCCGGCACCATGCGCGTCGGGTCGGGGTATGACGTGCACAGGCTGGGACCCGGCGATGCCGTCACGCTCTGCGGTGTGGTCATTCCCCACACGCGGACGCTGCTCGGTCACAGCGATGCCGATGTGGGTCTGCATGCGCTGACCGACGCCCTGCTCGGCACGATCGCCGATGGGGACATCGGCGCGCACTTCCCGCCCACGGATGCACGATGGCGCGGCGCCAGTTCGGATATGTTCCTGAAGGACGCGGGCGAGCGGATCGCGGCACTTGGCGGCACGATCGTGCATGCCGATGTGACGCTGATCTGCGAGACGCCGAAGATCGGGCCGCATCGCGATGCCATGCGCGGCGCGATTGCGGACATTCTCGGTCTCAGCCTCGGCCAAGTCAGCGTGAAGGCCACCACGAACGAGCAGCTCGGTTTCATTGGCCGCGAGGAAGGTATCGCTGCCATGGCCACGGCAACGGTGATGCTGCCGTGAGCGAGGCCCCGTCACACGAGGCGTTGACGGCGCTGGCCGCTGAGGTGCTCGAGGTCGCGCGTGAACGTGGTGATCTGATCGCAACGGCGGAATCGTGCACCGGCGGGCTGGTGTCGGCCGCCCTCACATCCGTTCCGGGATCGTCGGACGTGTTCGACCGCGGGTTCGTCACTTACTCCAACACGGCCAAGTCTGAAATGCTGAATGTCCCCTTCTGGCTGATCGAGAAACATGGCGCGGTGAGCGAGGAGGTCGCGCGCGCCATGGTAGGCGGCGCATTGGCCCACAGCAACGCGACCATGGCCGTGGCCATTACCGGCATCGCCGGGCCCGGCGGCGGGACGGCCGACAAACCGGTCGGATTGGTGCACTTCGCGGCGGAACGCCGGGACGTGCCGACACAGCATCAGCGTGTTGAGTTTGGCGACGTTGGCCGCGACGAAGTTCGGCGCCTGAGCGTGGAACGCGCGCTCCTCATGTTGCGCGCCCTCGCCTAGCGTCGCTTCTAGCTTGTGAGCACCCGGCCCTTCACGCCATAGATCTGGTCCGCGCGCGCTTCGAAAGCGTCCGTGTATTTGCGGACCGCCTTGTCGAATAAGCTGCCGACCAGCCTCTCGAATATGCGTGAGCGGAACCGGTAAGCGATGTAGAAGTCGATCTCCGATGCGCCTGCGCCTAGCGGTTCGAACACCCAGCGATTTTCCAGATGCTCGAAAGGCCCGTCGACATACTCGACGAGGATCGACCGCGCCGCTGGGTCGAGCGTGACCCGGCTGGTGAACCGTTCGCGGATGAGTTTGTATCCGACCTCCATCAGGGCGGTGAGAACCTCTTTGCCACCGACGGTCTCGCGGCGCGCGATGGTGAGCTCTTCGCAGAGCGGCAGGAACTTCGGATAGTCCTCCACATTCGCGACCAGCGCATACATCTCGTCAGCCCCGTGGGCGACGCGGTGTCGGGTTTCGTAAGTTTGCATGCCGGGCTTTTAAACTAGCTGTGGAGGCTCGCAAGCCGCGCCGCTTTCAGTTGCTCGAAGTCTTCTGCCGCGTGATAGGACGAGCGCGTCAGCGGTGTCGATGCGACAAGAAGGAAGCCCTTGGCCTCGGCGATTCGTTTGTAGTCAGCAAACCGCTCGGGCGTGACGAAACGGTCGACGGCGGCGTGCTTCCGCGTCGGCTGCAAGTACTGGCCGATCGTGAGGAAATCCACGTCCGCGGAGCGTAGATCGTCCATGACGCTCTCGACCTCGTCGTCGGTTTCGCCGAGGCCAACCATGATGCCTGATTTTGTGAAGACGGCCGGGTCGAGACGCTTTGCCTCTTTGAGCAACCACGTGGAATGAGAAAAGTCGGCACCCGGACGGATGCGCCGATAAAGCGACGGCACCGTCTCGATGTTGTGGTTGAAGACGTCGGGACGCGCGTCCAGGACGATCTCGAGGGCACCCTCCTTGCGCATGAAGTCCGGCGTCAAAACCTCGATCGTGGTTTCCGGCGCCGCTTCTCGTATCGCGGTGATGGTGCGCGCGAAATGGGCCGCGCCGCCATCGGCAAGGTCGTCCCTATCTACGGACGTGACGACCACATGGGTCAGGCCGAGCTCGGCAATGGCGCCCGCCGTGCGCTCCGGCTCATCCGGATCCAGATGCGCCGGCTTGCCCGTGGCGACATTGCAGAAGGCGCAGGCACGCGTACACACATCGCCCATGATCATCACGGTGGCATGCCGCTTCGACCAGCATTCGCCGATATTGGGGCAAGCGGCCTCTTCGCAGACCGTATGGAGACCGTGCCGCCGCAACGTCTCGCGCGTGCCGTCGAACGTATTATTTCCCGGCGCCTTCACGCGGATCCAAGCGGGTTTGCGCATCACGGGCGTATCGGGAAGCCGCGCCTTTTCGGGATGGCGTGGGCGCTTGCTCGGAGTGTCAACCGTGTTCAGCAGTGTAACCATGCGCAATCTTGAAGGTATGGGCTACGGATTGATCTTACGCCAAAGCCAGATGACGATGACGGCGCCGATCGAGGCGACGATCAGATTGCCGAGCCAGCCGTAGAACTCGACGCCGATAACCCGCGCCAGCGTGCCGCCGAGAAACGAACCGGCGATACCGACCAGGAAATTCGTGAACAAGCCGTGGTCGGATGCCGTGATCTTCTCGGCGATGTAACCGGCGAGGATGCCGATGATTATCAAGCCGAGAAAGCCGACACCTGGCATCGAGAACAAACCGTGCGCTTCCATTCCTGCCTCCCCTTCTGCTGTAAGGCCGCTGGCGCGAGCCTAGCGCATCCGCTGCCAAAGCCAAATACACAGAACGGCGCCTGCGGTCGCGATGATGACTTGGCCAAGGAGGTTCGAGGCGGTGATGCCGACGACGCCGCCCAGCAGGCCACCCACGACGGCGCCCACGACGCCGATCAACAGATTGGTGAGAAGATCGTTTTTACGCCCCATCAGATACGAGGCGAGAACGCCGGCGATCAGGCCGACCACAAGGAAGATGATGAGCGACATTTCGAATCTCCTGCCGTTGGTCTGGCTATCGGTGCTGCGCCACCATGCCGTGCGTCTGTTCGGCGCTATCGAATAGGCGCGTTCAAATATGTAAGGCACGTCCAAACGCATCCAGAACCGACTCATGCATCATCTCCGATAATGTCGGATGAGGAAAGATCGTCGCCATGAGTTCGGCTTCAGTCGTTTCGAGTGTCTTGCCGATCGCGAATCCCTGAATCAGTTCCGTGACTTCGGCGCCAATCATGTGCGCGCCGAGCAGAGCGCCGGTCTTGGCGTCGAAGATTGTCTTGACGAGGCCATCGGTCTCACCCAGCGCAATGGCCTTCCCGTTGGCGGAATATGGATAGCGGCCGACTTTGAGCTCGTAGCCCGCCTCGCGGGCAGCGGTCTCGGTCAGCCCGAGGCTCGCGATCTGGGGCGTGCAATAGGTGCAGCCCGGCACGTTGCGCGGGTCGAGCGGATGAACGCCCACTATGCCGGCGATTTTCTCCACACAGAGGACGCCTTCATGCATGGCCTTGTGGGCGAGCCAGGGCGGACCGACCACGTCTCCGATGGCATAGATGCCGGGCGCATTCGTGCGGCACCATTCGTCGATGACGATGTGCCCCCTTTCGACCGTCACGCCGTGCTGCTCGAGGCCGAGGCCTTCGACATTGCCGGTGATCCCGACCGCCATGATGGCGCGCTCCAGGGCGATTTCGGTGGTGTTGTCGTCGGCGGTGCGCAGCCGTGCCGAGACGCCGTCGGCGTCATCATGGTGGAGTTGTTCGACCGTCGCGCCCGAGTGGATGGTGATGCCTTGTTTCGTGAACGCCTTATGGGCGAGCTTGGATATCTCTTCGTCTTCCACCGGCAGAATTCGATCCTGGACTTCCACAACCGTGACCTCGACTCCGAGCGCCCGATAGAAGCTGGCGAACTCGATGCCGATCGCGCCCGAGCCGATGACGAGCAGCGACTTCGGCAGGCTCGGCGGCACCATGGCTTCCTTGTAGGTCCAAATGCGGACCCCATCCGGCTCCAGGCCGGGAAGGCTGCGCGCCCGCGCGCCGGTCGCGATGACGATGTGTTTCGCCGTGACCGACGGCAGGATGGCGCCGTCTTTTGCTGTGAGGGCGACGCGGCCGGGACCTTCGAGCCTGGCGCTCGCGTCAAATACCGTGATCTTGTTCTTCTTCATCAAGAAGGCGACGCCGCTGGACAGTTTGTCGGCCACTGCGCGGCTTCTTTGAATGAGCCGCTCGAAATCGAAGCCGACACCGTCTACGAGCAGGCCGAATGCCTCGGCCTCCTTGATTTGCCTGTAGAGCTCCGAGGTGCGCAGCAACGCCTTGGTGGGAATACAGCCCCAGTTGAGGCAAATGCCGCCGAGATGCTCGCGCTCGATCAGGGCCGTGCGCATGCCAAGTTGCGCGGCGCGGATTGCCGCCACATAGCCGCCGGGTCCGCCGCCGATGACGACGAGGTCGAACTCCGTGGCGGACGTCATGCGGTCGCCCCGCTCGTCAATGGCCGTGTCATCAAAATCCAGTCTCCCGATTGCGGCAGGTCCGGCGGAAGCACGGCACGTTCACTTGCGATCTGCTCGTATCCGGCGCGCCGGTAGAGCCGGCTTGCCCTCTCGTTCCAGCTTCCCACGATGATGCTTGCGGCCGAGGCGCCACTTTCATGCGCTCGGCCGTTTGCGATTTCGAGAAGCTCTAGCCCAAGGCCTTGGCCGCGGTGCTCCGGAAACGTCGCCAGCACGTTCACATACCACGTGCCGGGCGCTTGGGCTTCGAGACGCACAAGCGGTTGAAACATGGCGGGCAATTCGTCGACGTCCGAAAGATCGTACGGGTCGTCCAGCCGGTAGCCGATGAGGCAGGCGACAATCTCTTCGCCGATCTCGGCTACGGTCGCGTGACGATACGAGAAGCCTCCCTCTTCCCGGCGCGCGCGTTCGCGTCCGACCTCGAGCGCCGATTGCCCCGGGCCGGCCATATCGAGCCACAGCCGGTTCGGTCCGCCCTCGCCCGCGATATCGACGAGCACGGCCAAGGCGGCTGCATCCGCGAGTGTCGCCGGGCGGAATGTCGGCGTCTTGGTCACGTCAGCGGCCTTTGCATAAGAATCCAGTCTCCAGATTGCGGATACGACTCCGGCAAGATTGCCGGCTCCCGTGCCATTTGTTTAAAACCGCAGCGCGCATAGAGGCGTTGGGCACCTGTGTTCCAGCTGCCGACGACGAGACTATTGCCGCGTGTGTGGGTCTCCGTGGCCTTCGAGGCCGCAACCGCCAGAAGCTTCGACCCGAGACCATATCCCCGGAACTCAGCGTAGCTGGCAATGACGTCGATGTACCATGTGCCTGGCGCTTGAATCGCGAGCTGCGCGACGGGGCGAAAATAGTCTGGCTTCTCGTCAGGAAGAGATACGTCGTACAGATCCTCGGGCAGCCCACCGATCAGGCAGCCGGCGATTTCCGTACCCACCATGGCAATGGTCGCATTGCTATAGGAAACCACTTCCTCGGGCCGTCGCACCGATTGGCGCCCCACTTCGAGCGCCGACTGCCCAGGCCCGGCCTGTTCCAGCCAGATCCTGTTCGCGAGACCATTCGCCGCGATGTCCGCGAGCACGGCCAAGTCGGCGGCATCGGCAAGCGTCGCCGGGCGGAATGTGGGTTCGAGCGCCATGGCTATGTCAGACGGTCTCCCCCGCTAGACCAGCATCGTCACGGGGTCTTCGAGATAGGCCTTGAAGGCGGCAAGCAACTCCGCTCCGAGCGCACCGTCAATGACCCGATGATCGCAAGAGAGCGTGACGCCCATCATCGTAGCGATCTTGATGGCGTCGTCCTTGACGATGGGCTTCTTCTCCGCGCGCCCCACGGCGAGGATCGAACTGTGCGGCGGGTTGATGACCGCGTCGAAGCTGTCGATGCCGTACATGCCGAGATTGGAGATAGACGTCGCGCCGCCCTGATATTCGTGCGGCGCGAGGCGTTTGGAGCGGGCGCGGGACGCGAGGTCGCGCATCTCGTTGGAGATCTCCGACAGGCTCTTGAGCTCGGTGTCGCGGATCACCGGCGTGTAAAGACCGCCGCCTTCGAGAGCCACCGCCACGGCGATGTCCGACGGGCGATGGCGCAGGATGCCCTGTTCCGTCCAGGTCGCGTTGGCCGCCGGCACGGTCTGCAGCGCCATGGCCATGGCCTTGATGATGAAGTCGTTCACCGAGAGCTTGAAGGCGCGCGGACCCTCTTGGGGCGCCATGCCGTTCAGCCTCTCGCGGGCGGCGAGAAGCGCGTCCAACTCGCATTCTATGTTGAGGTAGAAATGCGGGATCGTCTGCTTTGCGAGGGTCAGACGGTCGGCGATGAAGCGGCGCATCGTGTCGTGTGGCACGACCTCGTAGCGTCCTGCCTCGTACAGCGCGAGGATCTGCTTGTCCGGCATGGGTTGAGCCATGCCGGGGACAGATGCCGTCGAAGATGACGGCGCTTGCATGAGCTCGCCGTGGACGGGTGCTTCTTTCTGTGCGGCGGACGGTTCGGGCGCCGCTGGCCGGGGCTGACTTTCCGCGCGTTCCACGTCGGCGAGCACGATACGGCCATGGGGGCCTGAGCCCTTCAGCGACGCAAGGTCGATGCCGCGATCGCGGGCGATGCGCCGCGCCAGAGGAGACGCAAACAACCGTGTGGTGCCACCGTTTCCGTCTTGCGCGCTTCCCAGGATTTGCTCCGCAATCCGGTCCATCACATGCTCCGCAGAGCTTTCATGCGGACCATTGTGACCCACGGGGACATTCATGGTCAAAGTCCCTTCTCGATCCACCAAGCCTCACTCTGATAAGCGTCAGGCAGCGTATCGAGTTCCTCGTCGAGCACGCCGACGTCGTGACCTAGGATCCTCTCCGCCTCTTCGAAAAAGGCGTTGCGCACGGAAGTCGGAAGTTCCTTGCCCGTCCACGGATCGTAGCGCAGCGTGGTCATGGCCGGTCCGCCGTCGAAGACGGGCATGCCGAACTCGCGGAACACAGGCGAGTAGATCACGGGCTGTTGGGGATCGCAGGCGGCCCAAAGAAGATCCGGATGTTTCGCGAACAGGACCGACTTCCGGGGGTCCAGGTCGAACACTTCGCGGACCTCGTCCATGTGCTCGGTGAGGATCGCAAACAGGCCGTCCCAGATCTCGCTCCAGCCGTCCTCATCCGGATCGAAATTGTCGAAACGCTCGCACGCCGCGCGGTTGGCCTCGATCTCCTTGTCCATTTCCTCATCGGTAAGCCAGAAGTCCGTCATGCGGCATCCTCCCGGTAGCAAACAGATTTGGCTGCGCTGACGACAAGGTTCACGGAGGGCAGCGCGAGCTTCTCGAGATTGGCGGCGTAGGGCATGGGGACGTCCGCCCCCGTGACCTTGAGGGGCGGCGCATCCAGATAGTCGAAGGCCCCTGATGTCACCTGCGCGCAAATCTCGGTGCCGACGGAACAGATGGGCCAACCTTCCTCGATGGTCACGATGCGATTGGTCTTCCGCACCGAGGCCAGCACGGTGTCGATATCGAGCGGCCGCAAGGTGCGCAGGTCGATGACTTCCGCGTCGATCCCCTCCTCCGCCAAGCGTTCGGCCGCGTCGATGGTGTAAGCCAGGCCGCGTGAATAGGAGACGAGCGTCACGTCGCGTCCGGGCCGCGCGATACGGGCTTTCCCGATGGGCAAAACGAAGTCGTCGAGTTTGGGAACCGGGAAGCTTTGACCGTAGAGAATTTCGTTCTCCAGGAAAATGACGGGCGTGTTCTCCCGGATCGCCGCTTTCAACAGACCCTTCGCATCGGCAGCGCTGTAAGGCGCGATGACTTTCAATCCCGGCACCTGAGCATAGATGGCGGAGAAGTCCTGGCTGTGCTGCGCCGCGACGCGTGCAGCCGCCCCGTTCGGTCCGCGGAAAACGATGGGACAATGCATCTGTCCGCCCGACATATAGAGCGTCTTGGCGGCGGAGTTGATGATGTGGTCTATGGCCTGCAGCGCGAAGTTCCAGGTCATGAACTCGACGATCGGGCGGAGCCCCGCGAAGGCCGCGCCGACACCGATGCCCGCGAAGCCGTACTCCGTGATGGGCGTATCGATGACGCGGCGGTCGCCGAACTCTTGCAGCAGCCCCTGGGTGACCTTGTAGGCGCCTTGGTACTCGGCCACCTCCTCGCCCATGACGAAAACGTCGGCGTCGCGGCGCATCTCCTCGGCCATGGCGTCGCGCAAGGCTTCGCGCACGGTCATGTCGACGGTCTCGGTACCGGGTGGGACGTCGGGCTCGGGCGCGGGCTCGGACGGAGCCGCTTGCGGGCCTGCAGGAGCGGTCTCCACCTCCGGCTCGGTTTCGCCAAAGTCCGGCGGCGGCTCCTGCGCAGGGGGCGCGGGCTGTTCCGGCTCGGGCGCGGGCGGCGGTGCTGCGGCGGCCGGCCCGCCCTCCGCCGGGGCTTCGTCGTCTTCCAATTGCAGCACGGCAATGGGCCGGTTGACGGGCACATGCTCGGTGCCTTCGGCCACGAGTATCGATTGAATGACGCCGTCCTCGATGGCTTCGACCTCCATCGTCGCCTTGTCGGTTTCGATTTCGGCGATCACGTCGCCGGTCTGGACGGCGTCGCCTTCCTTGACGTGCCATTTGGCGAGCGTGCCCTCCTCCATCGTGGGCGACAGCGCTGGCATGAGAATGTCGGTGGGCATCGTCTCAGCCTTTCGTCGCCACGACGTCGGTCCAAAGCTCGTCTGGATCCGGTTCCGGCTCGTCCTGAGCGAATTGCGCGGCCTCGTTGACGATCGCTCGAATCTCCTTGTCGATCGCCTTCATCTCGTCTTCGGGGCGCCCGAGTTCGGTCAGGCGCTTGTGGACGAGCTCGATCGGATCGTGGTGCTGGCGCATGTCCTGGACCTCTTCGCGGGTCCGGTATTTCGCGGGATCCGACATGGAGTGGCCGCGATAGCGATAGGTCAGCATTTCCAAGATCATCGGCCCGTTGCCGCCGCGAACATGGGCAAGCGCTTCTTCGCCGGCGGCCTTTACCGCCGCCACGTCCATGCCGTCGACCTCGCGCCCCGGAATGCCGAACGCGAGCCCGCGATGGTGAAGCTCCTTGGCTTGGGCCGAGGCGCGCTCGACGGAGGTGCCCATGGCGTAATGGTTGTTCTCGATGATGTAGAGCACAGGGAGCTTCCACAACGAGGCCATGTTGAAGCTCTCGTAGACCTGGCCCTGGTTGGCGGCGCCCTCGCCGAAAAAGGTCAGGCACACATTGTCGTTGCGGCGATATTTGTTGGCGAAGGCGATACCCGAGCCGAGCGGCGCCGGCGTGCCGACGATGCCGTGTCCGCCGTAGAAGCCCTTCTCCACGGAGAACATGTGCATCGAGCCGCCCTTGCCTTTGGAGTAGCCGCTCCGACGTCCCGTGAGTTCGGCCATGACGCCTTTGGGGTCCATGCCGGTGGCCAGCATGTGGCCGTGGTCGCGATAGGACGTGATGACCTGGTCGCCGTCGCGCTTGGCCATCATCATGCCGGTGACCACGGCTTCCTGGCCGATATAGAGATGACAAAAGCCGCCGATATAGCCCATGCCGTAGAGCTGCCCGGCCTTCTCTTCGAACCGGCGGACGAGAAGCATCTTGCGGTAGGCGCTGATGTACTCTTCGGAGGTGAGACCGGGTCCGGCCGGAGGTGTGGGCTCGTCAGAGCTCTCGGAGGGCTTCTGGTCCATCCAGAAATTGGCCGCTCCAGGCGTCAGGCTTGGGCTGGTCAATCCGGGCCTCCTTGCGACTCACACGGTGTTCGCCGTCGAAGTTAGCACGACTCGAAAGTCAGCCCAAAGACACGGACTGCCGCATAAAGCCCGGCGCAGCGGGGATTTCAGCGCTTGATCAGCGGGCCCGTGGGATCGGGCGGCCGCCGGTTCATCATGACGAGGTCGCTCGGGTGGGCCAGGTTCAGAATGGCCCGCGCCCGCTCATCCAGCATGTCGGGATCGAGACTGTCGGGCTCCAAAAGTGCTACGTCCCGCTCGATCCGCAGCCGGACCTCGCGCAGCCCTTCGAGCTCTCCTTCCAAGACGGCAGCACGGCGCTGCAGGTCGGTCTTCGCCGCCAGCCCATGATCGCCATTTTGCAGATGGTAGCCGAAATAGCCGCCCGCCCCCAAAGCCAGAAGCGGGAATATGAACGCCCTGAACCGCATCGTTCCTCCCCACGCAGCGAATCACAAAGATCGTTGCGCGGCCGTTAAGACGCGGTTACCGCCGCGGAGGATTTCACGCTTTCAGGATCGAGGTCCCGGCATAACGTGCCTTGGGGCCGAGTTCTTCCTCGATGCGGATGAGCTGGTTGTACTTGGCGACCCGGTCGGAACGGGCGAGCGACCCCGTCTTGATTTGCCCGCAATTGGTGGCGACGGCGAGATCGGCGATCGTCGCGTCCTCGGTTTCGCCGGACCGGTGCGACATGACGGCATTGTAGTTCGCATCGTGCGCCATATTCACTGCGTCCAGCGTCTCGGACAGCGTGCCGATCTGGTTGACCTTGATGAGGATGGCGTTGGCGATGTGTTTGTCGATCCCCTCTTTGAGGCGCGTCACGTTCGTCACGAATAGATCGTCGCCCACGAGTTGGACGCGGTCGCCAATCGCTTCGGTCAGCGTGCGCCAGCCGTCCCAATCGTCCTCCGACATGCCGTCCTCGATGGAGAAGATCGGATAGTTGGAGACAAGGTCGGCGAGATAGGCCGCCATCTCCCCGGACGAGAGCGTGCGGTTCTCGCCCGCCAGCACGTATTGCCCGTCCTTGAAGAACTCGGTCGCCGCCACATCGAGGGCGAGGTACATGTCCTTGCCCGGATGGTAGCCGGCGGTTTCGATCGCCTTCATGACGAAGTCGAGCGCGGCGCGCGTGGATTCGATATTGGGCGCGAAGCCGCCCTCGTCGCCCACGGCGGTGCCGAAGCCCGCGTCGTGAAGGCCCTTCTTCAGCGTGTGGAACACCTCGGCACCCATGCGGACGGACTCGGCGATGCTGGGCGCGCCGACGGGGACGATCATGAATTCCTGAAAGTCGATGGGATTGTCCGCGTGCATGCCGCCATTGACGATGTTCATCATCGGCACGGGCAGAAGCGTCGCGTCTTCCCCGCCCAAGAAGGCGTAGAGCGGCTTGTCGTTGGCGTTCGCCGCGGCCTTCGCGGCCGCCAGGGAAACGCCGAGAATGGCATTGGCGCCGAGCCGGCTCTTGTTCTCGGTCCCGTCGAGGTCGCGCAAGAGCTGATCGAGACCGCGCTGGTCTTCCGCGTCGAAGCCGTCCAGCGCCTTACGGATTTCGCCGTTGACCGCCTCGACGGCCTTCAGGACGCCCTTGCCGCCATAGCGGGACCCGCCGTCGCGCAGCTCATGGGCTTCGTGGGCGCCGGTCGATGCGCCGGACGGCACGGCGGCCCGGCCGTGATGACCGTCCTCCAGAACAACATCGACCTCAACGGTCGGGTTGCCGCGGCTATCAAGGATTTCCCTGCCGACGATAGTGGCGATGGCTGCCATGTGGGTGTCCCCCCAAGTAACTCTGTGATGTTTTGAGGCCGTCATAGCCTAGGCGGACGAGAACGGGAAGGCGTATATGTCCCGGAGGGACGTCCGCACGGCTCGGGCTTAACTGGGAGACAATTGTCCATGGCATCACCCCCCGCAGACGAACCGGCCGGCGCGCTGGTCCTGTTCTCCGGCGGACAGGATTCCACGACCTGTCTGGGTCAAGCTCTGGACCGCTACGCCCGCGTCGAGACGGTCGGCTTCAACTACGGCCAGCGCCACGGGGTGGAACTCGAGTGCCGAAGCCGCGTGCGCGCGGCCATCGCCGAGGGCTTTCCCGACTGGGGTGCGCGGCTCGGCCCGGATCACATGATCGATATCTCCAGCTTTGGCGCCATCGGCGATACGGCGCTGACGTCCGGCGCCGAGATCGTCATGACGGAGTCCGGCCTGCCGTCGACCTTCGTTCCGGGGCGAAACCTTGTGTTCTTCATCTACGCGGCGGCACTCGGCTATCGTCGGGGTCTGAATGTGCTGGTCGGCGGCATGTGCGAAACGGACTATTCCGGCTATCCGGATTGCCGGGACGAAACACTGAAGGCCCTTCAGACGGCGATCCGCTTGGGCACGGAGATCCCCTTTTCCATCGAAACACCGCTGATGTGGCTGTCGAAGGCTGAGACCTGGGCGCTTGCGGACACGCTCGGCGGTAGCGCGTTTGTCGATCTCATCCGGGAGGAGACCCACACCTGCTACAAGGGCGACCGCGCCACGAAGCACGATTGGGGCTTTGGCTGCGGGACATGCCCGGCCTGCGATCTGCGCGCCAAGGGCTACCGTGAATGGCGCGAGATGGCGCAGGCCGGATAGGGCTGCCGAGAGTCCGGCTAGAGCGGCTGCGCCGTGGGGCGAACGATGATTTCGTTCACGTCGACGTTGTCAGGTTGCTCGATGGCAAAGCCGATCGCATCCGCGATCGCCTGAGCCGGAATGGCAAGCTCGCGGAGCTGGTCGATCATTGCTCTCGTCTCACCATGGGTAATGGTGTCCGCAAGCTCGGACTCCGTCGCGCCGGGTGAGACCACGGTCACGCGGATGTCTGCGTTCTCCGCGCGCAAACCTTCGGAAATGGCATTCACGGCAAACTTCGTCCCGCAATAGACGGCGCCAGAAGGGAAGACCTTGTGGCCCGCGACGGACGAGATGTTGATGAATTGTCCGTGGCCTTGGCGCTTCATGATCGGCAGACCTGCGGCGATGCCGTAGAGCACGCCCTTGATATTGACGTCGACCATCCGGTCCCATTCGTCCACTTTGAGTGCCTCCAGGGGCGACAGAGGCATGAGCCCGGCGTTGTTGACGACGACGTCCAGCTTGCCGAACGTCTTTTCGGCGAATTGCACGAAGTCATCGACGCTCTCGCGGCTGGTCACGTCGAGCGGCCGGAACTCCGCCGTGCCGCCCTCTGCGCGGATTTCTTTGACAATCTTCTCGAGCTTGTCAGTGCGCCGTGCGCCCAGGACGACGCGCGCGCCCTTCTTGGCCAGATGTCTGGCCGCGGATTCGCCGATCCCGCTGCTCGCACCGGTGATGGCGACGACTTTTCCTTCGATGTTCGACATGGTCTCAGGTTCCTTTCCTCTTGCGGCGGCAGAGATCCGCCTCGTCTGAGGCGAAACGTGGTGTCCGGACCCCGATCTGCGGTAGACCAAAGCTCTCGCAGTATTGCCTAATTCTCCAAAATTCGGTTCTTTCGGCTGCGGCATTCTTGCGCGCGCCCTACTCCCGGCGCATCAATTGGTCCAGATTTACCTGGCAACAAAGGCCTTCCGAGAGAGTTCTCATGAGCGCGCACCCGTCGCAACTCGCCAGCCTCATTGACCGATTCGCCAAGACGGACGGTATCCACGAAACGGCCGTCCCCCGGCTGTCCCTAATCCGGTGCTCGCGTCCCACGTTGCCCTTGCATGCGGTCTACGAGCCTGCGGTCTGCATCATTGCTCAGGGAAGCAAGCAGGCCATTCTGGGCGACGCCGTCTATGTCTACGACCAAAACAAGTATCTCGTGATTTCGGTCGGTGTCCCCGTGGTCGGCCAGATCACCGAAGCGTCCGACGCGGAACCCTATCTTTGCGTCAAGTTCGATCTGGACATTGCGACGCTCGGCATGCTGCTGCTCGATACGCGTCCCGGTCCGGACAGTGGGGAGCCTGCCCCGGCGCTTGGTCTCAGCAAGGTCACACCTGAGTTGACGGATGCGGCAGTCCGCCTCCTTCGCCTGCTCGAAACACCTCCAGACATTCCGATCTTGGCGCCGCTGTTCGAACGCGAGTTGCTATTCCGGTTGCTGCAAGGCGATCAGGCGGCGAAGCTTCGTGAGATTGCGCTGGGCGACACCCGGCTGCAGCAGGTCGGCCGCGCAATCGATTACATCAAGCGCAATTATCGCGAGCCGTTCCGGGTAGAGGATTTGGCTGGCTTGGCCCGGATGAGCGCGTCGGCTCTCCACAGTCACTTCAAGGCCGTGACAGCCATGAGCCCGCTGCAATATCAGAAGCAGATGCGGCTCCAGGAAGCGCGGCGGCTGATGCTCCAAGGCCTGTGCGATGCCGCGGCCGCGAGCCATAGCGTCGGTTATTCGAGCCCCTCGCAGTTCAGCCGTGAGTATCGCCGCCTGTTCGGCCTGCCCCCGCAGCGCGATATCGCCCGCCTGAAAGAGGTCCCAGGCGGGTTCGTTTCGGCCTGATTCCTCGCCGCGGCGCCGGCGAACGGGGACCGTCGCTGTCCCCTCGTCTATGGAAATCCTGTGCTATAGGTTGGGGACCGCGCACCGTCCTGGTGCGTGAGAATTTCTAGGTAATCAGAGGAAAAATATGAACCAGCCCAAACGCCCGAGATGGGTGAGCGCGCTTGGCCTGTTCTTGGCCGGTGCGTTTATCGTAGGGGCGGCTCTCGTGACCAGCGAGCCGTTCAAGGACAACATGGCTTTTGCAGCCGTGGCTGAGCAGGTCGAACGCTCCGAAGCATCAGCACCGGCCGATGGCGCCGGGGACGACGTACCTCCGAGCGCGGCCAAAGCGGAGCCCGCCGCCGCAATGGCGGATCAGTCCATGCGCGTAGCCCAGGCCGACGCTGGCGAGGCCGACGGCGACGCCGCATCGGAACCGGCAGAACAACCACCAACCGATCCAGTCGATGCTGCCGAAGAAGCGGCTCAGGATGCTGCGGAGCAAGCCGTGACGGAGCAGCCGATCGCCGACGAGGAAGAGGCTGCACAGTCGGAAGCCGCCGAGGAAGTCGCCGAAGAGGACAAGTGCTGCAAGAAGGGCGACACGACGCCCCCCTTTGAACTCATCGACAAGACGCCGCCGGGCGAGCTTCACAACCCATATGATTGGAAAGAGCTCGCCGAGGAGCACAAGGACAATCCGGACTATCTCGTGAAGCAGTTCCGCCTGCCGGGCTGCAACGAGTGCCACGGCGGTGGCGGTGGCGGCGGTTTCTGCCCTGCCCTCAGCCAAGGCGTCTGGTTCTGGGGCAACACCGACGACGTGCTGTTCCGCCTGATCGCACTTGGATCCGCAGAACTGCAGAAGCGTGGATGGACCCGTTACCAGTATGGAACGGTGAAGGCGCCGATGCCGGAAATGGGTCACGTCATCAAGACGTCCGACCACCTCTGGCAGATCGTCTCCTTCATCCGGTCGATCAATCCTCCTGGCACCAACCCGCCCGAGAAGGTCATTCCTGGCAAGTACTCGCCGCCGACCGGAGAAACGAAGGCCGAGTAGGTCTTCGCTATTAGGCAAACAATCGCCCAGGCATTTGCGCTCAACCAGGCCGTTGGCAAGCAGCGCAAGATTAGTGCCTGGGCGATTTTCAATGGCCCGTTGTACATGGGGCTTGTCTCGACGGCGATTTGCGCCCACTTACCCGCCCATGTATGCGGTCAAGGAAATCTTCTACACGCTGCAGGGCGAAGGCGTGCAGGCCGGTAGACCGGCCGTTTTCTGCCGTTTTGCCGGCTGCAATCTTTGGTCCGGGCGTGAAAAAGACCGCGAAGACGCCGTTTGCCGTTTCTGCGATACCGAATTCGTTGGGACCGACGGGCCCGGCGGCGGCCGGTTCGAAACGGCGGAGGACCTGGTCCAAGCGTGCCGGGCAGCCTGGAAAGGCAACTCAGGGGCCCCCGAGTTTGTGGTCCTGACCGGCGGCGAGCCGATGCTGCAGGTCGATGTGCCCTTGATCGACGCATTCCACGAAGCCGGTTTCGAGACCGCCATCGAGACGAACGGGACCCTTCCCGTCCTGGACGATATCGATTGGATCTGCGTCAGCCCGAAGGCAGGGGCTCCGATCCGGCAGCGATCGGGCGATGAGTTAAAGCTTGTCTATCCGCAGCCGGAGATAAAGCCGGAGGACATGCTTGGTCTCTCCTTCACGCATTTCCTGTTGCAGCCTCTCGACGACCAGTCGGGCGGGGCGTCGAATCTGGAAGCCGCGGTCGACTACTGCCTCAGACATCCACATTGGCGTTTGAGCCTACAAACCCATAAAATCCTAGGATTGCCCTAGGGCGGCGTGTGTTGACGCTGTGGCGTACGGCCTCTGGTCGACCGCGCAAAAATCCCCTAAACAGCGCGAATGCGAATTTATAAAGAGTTCTTCTTCGAGGCGGCGCATTTCCTGCCGTCGGCCCCACCCGGCCATCCCAATGCCCGGGTGCATGGGCACTCTTTCCGTGCGCGCATCACCGTGGACGGTCAGCCCGACGAAGAGACCGGCATCATCATTCATTTCGGTGAGCTGGAAGCGGCGGTCCAGGATGCGAAGGATGCGCTCGATCATCGTATGCTGAACGAGATCGAGGGCTTGGCCGCGCCGACTTTGGAGCGGATCGCTATGTGGCTCTGGGACCGGCTGCACAACCGCCTTCCGGGGCTTGTGGAGGTCGTCGTGGCGCGCGACTCCTGCCACGAGGGCTGCGTTTATCACGGGCCGCCCATGCGGCTGGCAGCCGAGTAGCGGATGGCCAAGCGCCCCTCCAAGAAGGTCGCAAAGAGCCCGGCTAATAAAATGGCCGAGGCCGTGAAGAAGGCGTCCGGTAAGGCCGAAGGCCTGCTGCAGCTCGGCAAGGCTGCGCCGCTGCCAGCGTCACCCGATGACGCAATCCTGGAGCGGGTCCCGAACCCTCATCCGGACACGCCTTACGTGGCGCGGTTCACCGCGCCGGAGTTTACGTGCCTGTGTCCCGTCACCGGCCAACCTGATTTCGCCCATTTTGTCCTGGACTACGCGCCCGGCGCCTGGCTGGTCGAATCGAAATCGTTCAAGCTCTACCTTGGCAGTTTCCGCAACACGGCCGCCTTCCACGAAGACAGCACGCTGAGGATCGGCAAGGCCATTGCCGACCTGCTCGAGCCGTCTTGGCTGCGGATCGGTGGTTACTGGTTCCCGCGGGGCGGCATCCCCATCGACGTATTCTGGCAATACGGGACCCCGCCTGAGGGCATTTGGATTCCCGACCAGGGCGTCGCGCCCTATCGCGGACGCGGCTAATCGCACCGAAGGCTCCGAACTCATGGTCGATCTCATCATCACCAACGGCGATTCCGCCGGCGAATTGTTGCGGCGGACCCTGCAGGGCACGGAGGTCCTGCCGTGGCGCGACGTGCTCCATGAAGGGCCCGTACCCCTCACGGAAACGCGGGAGGAGCTGAGCGCCGCGCGGGTCGCGTTTCTGGCGGACGCTGGGGCCGCGGACCCAAGCGTTCTCGAAAACGACTTCGAGGCGCGCTATCGGGGGCTGAGCATCAGCGCCAATTTCGATAGGGTTATTCTCTGGTTCGAGCATGATCTTTACGATCAGCTTCAGCTCCTGCAGGTGCTCGATTGGTTCGCCGATCATCCGCGGGAAGCCGAGACGCTGCTCTTGGTGCAGACAGACGACTACATTACGCGCCAAGAGCCGGACGCGATCGTCGAGGAAGCCGCTCTGGCGCGGCCCGTAACGGACGCGCAGCTCGATCTGGCGGTCAGGGCATGGGCGGCCTTTCGCCAACCAACGCCGGAAGCCTGGGCGCATCTTTTGAGGGAGGACCTCTCGGCGTTGCCGTTTCTCCGGGGTGGCGTCGCACGCATGCTGGAGGAACTTCCGGGGCCGGATGGCGTGACGCGGACGGAGCGGCTGGTTCTTGCCTGTTTGAACGCCGGGTCCGCCCTCACCTCAGTCGCCTTGTTCGGCGCGGTGCAGAAGATGGAAGACGCCGAGTTCATGGGCGACTGGAGTTTCTGGCGTCTGCTCGATGGGCTCGCGCTCGGCGCCGCGCCGCTGATCGCGGGGCTGGACGGTGCGCCGTTCCAGGCCGAGGACAAAGCGCGCATGGAAGCCTATGTGAAGAGCCAGCCGGCCCTCACCACCCTCGGCAAGGACGTGGTCGAAGGGCGGGCCGATTGGGCCGAGCACCAACCGATCGACCGTTGGTGGGGTGGCACGCATCTCACCAATGCAAGACTTTGGCGCTGGGACCCGGAAACCGAACACCTGATCGCGCCGCTCTAGGCTTGCGCACGGTGCTCCAATGCTTTAGCGCCGCGCCTTCGCCAGGCGGTCGAAGGACAAGAGCTCTTCCAGCAGCCCCTCGAGTTCGCGCAGCGGCACCATGTTGGGACCGTCCGAAGGCGCTGCGTCGGGATCCTGATGGGTCTCGATGAAAACACCGGCAACGCCGACGGCCACGGCCGCGCGCGCTAAAACGGGGACGAAGCGCCGCTCCCCGCCGCTGGTGCCGCCTTGCCCGCCCGGCTGCTGCACCGAATGGGTCGCATCGAAAATGACCGGTGCGCCGGTCTCCGCAAGGATGGGCAGCGCACGCATGTCGGACACAAGCGTGTTGTAGCCGAACGAGACGCCGCGCTCGGTGACGAGAACGTTGGGGTTGCCGGCGCCGACGACCTTGGCCACCACGTGGCGCATGTCCCAGGGCGCGAGGAACTGCCCCTTCTTGACGTTGACCGCCTTGCCGGTCTTCGCCGCGGCGATCAGAAGATCCGTTTGGCGGCAGAGAAACGCCGGGATCTGAAGTACATCCACGGCTTCGGCCGCGGCGGCACATTGGTCGGGCTCATGCACATCCGTCACGACCGGCAGCCCTGTCGTCTCGCGGACCTCCGCGAAGATGGGAAGCGCTTCCTCTAGGCCGAGCCCTCGGGCGCTGGATAGGCTTGTCCGGTTCGCCTTGTCGAAGGACGACTTGTAGACGAGCCCAATTTCGAGCCGGTCCGCGATTTCCTTGAGCGCCGTGGCGGTCTCGAGCGCGTGCGCCCGGCTCTCGAGCGCACAGGGGCCCGCCATGAGTGCGAGCGGGAGTGCGTTGCCGAAGGTGACGTTGCCAACGGTGACGGCGTCTGCGGGCGTAGGTTTCAATGCTTCGTTCATGCGGCCTTTCATGGGCTCTGATAGACCCGCGCGTCAACTGCTGGAAGGTGTTTGGTGAGACGCCTGAGCGCGCTATTCCGGCTCGCGCCGCGTCCACTGTTGCCGGCTTTCGGGGTACTGGCTTACACAGGTCGGAAAGGCCGGGAGCCAGGACTCCCGGCGTTTGGTCCAGAGTTCGTAGGTGGGCGTGAAAGCCCCGATCTCGTCGAACGAGCCAGGGTGCACGTAGAACTCGTCCTTGCGGAAATAGGTCGAGTAGATCGGTGCGCCGCAATTCTTGCAGGAATAGCGGCGGACCTTTTCAGTGCTCGCAAAGGTGATCACCTCCCCCGACACGGTGACCGCTTCGGGCGGAAACACGGCGTAGAAGTTGAACGGCGCGCCATGGGCTTTGCGGCATGTAAGGCAGTGACACACGCCGACCCGGTAGGGCTCGCCTCTTGTCTCCACCTGAACCTGGCCGCAGGCGCAGGAGCCTTTGAGATGCTTTTCCGCCACGCGACCCTCCGTCGGTTAGACCAGCCGGCTCTGTTCGACGGCGGCCGCAATGAACGACTTGAAGAGCGGATGCGGATCGAACGGCCGCGACTTCAGTTCCGGGTGGAACTGGACGCCGATAAACCAGGGATGGTCGGGGATCTCGACGATTTCCGGCAAGAGGCCGTCCGGTGAAAGACCGGAGAAACGCAGGCCCGCATTCTCGAGCTGCTCGCGGTAGCGCATATTCACTTCGTAACGGTGGCGGTGGCGTTCGGAGATTTCTGTCGTCCCGTAAATGCCGGCGACCTTGCTGCCGGCCGCGAGCGTGGCGTCATAGGCGCCCAGCCGCATCGTACCGCCGAGATCGCCATTCTGTTCGCGGCGCTCCAGCTCGTCGCCCTTCATCCACTCCGTCATGAGGCCGATCAGCGGTTCGTCGGTCGGTCCGAACTCGGTCGAGCTGGCAGTCTCGATCCCTGCTAGATGGCGGGCAACTTCGAGCACGGCCATCTGCATGCCGAAACAGATTCCGAAATACGGAAACTTTCGCTGCCGTGCGTAGCGTGCCGCCAGGATTTTGCCTTCGGCGCCGCGTTCGCCGAATCCGCCCGGCACGAGAATGCCGTTGACGTTCTCGAGATACGCTGCCGTGTCCTGGCTCTCGAATATCTCCGACTCGATCCAGTCGAGATTGACCTTCACCTTGTTGGCGATGCCGCCATGGGTTAGCGCCTCGCTAAGAGACTTGTAGGCATCCTTGAGCCCCGTGTATTTGCCGACGATCGCGATCGTCACCTCGCCGTCGGGCTCGGCGATGGTCGAGGAGATGTCGGTCCACATGGACAGGTTCGGCGCCGGTGCGTCGGCGATGCCGAAGGCGGCCAAGAGTTCGCTGTCCAAGCCTTCGTAGTGATAGGCCAGCGGCACGTCGTAGATGCTCGAAACGTCCAGGGCCTGGACCACGGCTTCCGGGCGAACGTTACAGAACAGCGCGATCTTGCGCCGCTCTTCCGGTGGCAAGGGGCGGTCGGCGCGGCAAAGCAGGATGTCCGGCTGGATACCGATGGAGCGCAGTTCCTTGACGGAGTGCTGCGTGGGCTTGGTCTTGAGCTCTCCGGCGCTCGGAATGAAGGGTAGGAGCGTGAGATGGACGAAGGCGCTGGTCCCGCGCGGCAACTCGTTGCCGAGCTGGCGAATGGCTTCGAAGAACGGCAGGCCCTCAATATCGCCCACCGTGCCACCAATCTCGCAGAGGACGAAATCCACGTCCTCGTTGCCCGTTACGACGAAGTTCTTAATGGCGTCGGTGACGTGCGGAATGACCTGGACGGTGGCGCCCAAATAATCGCCCCGGCGTTCCTTGGCGATGATTTCCTGGTAGATGCGCCCGGTGGTGATGTTGTCGGCTTGCCGCGCCGGCCGGCCGGTGAAGCGCTCGTAATGGCCGAGATCCAGGTCCGTCTCCGCACCGTCATCGGTGACGAAAACTTCGCCGTGCTGATAGGGGCTCATGGTCCCTGGATCGACGTTCAAATAGGGGTCGAGCTTGCAGAGGCGCACGCGATAGCCGCGCGCCTGTAAAAGCGCTCCTAGCGCTGCCGAAGCGAGCCCCTTGCCGAGTGAGGAAACCACGCCGCCGGTAATGAAAACGTACCGCGCCATGGGCCTCGACACTACACCGAGTCTTTGCTCATGCGCAGCCCAAACCTGGCGTGAGTGACCTCATGGCGCAGTATTTCCTGTGAGAAACTTGGGCAGCAATCAGTTCGATTGCGGAACCTGCGGGCCAGAGGGTGCCACCGGTGCGGCGGGCGCAGCCGGTTCGCTCTCGCCGGGGACCGCAAGCGGTGCCAGACCGCCCTCGCCGCCACTCGTCGGTACGATCGAGGGACCGGAGGCCGAGTTGTGGCTCGCCAGGATCGACAAAGTCAGGCTCGTGGCGAAAAAACAGGCCGCCAAGATGGCTGTGGCCCGCGTGAGAGCATCGCCGGCGCTGCGGCCGGTCATGAATCCTGCGCCACCGCCGCCACCGCCGCCGCCAATTCCCAGCGCACCGCCCTCGGAGCGTTGCAGCAGGATGACGCCCACGAGGGCCATCGCGATCATCACATGGATCAGAAGAAGTACGGTGCTCATAGTGTCGCCTTGTTATTCGAAGGCGCTGTCTTATCCGAATCCGCTAGGGCTTGGCTAGCCCCTGCCTTATGGCCGCCTCGTCTTTTGCGAGGGCCGCCCCGGCGGCATCGACGCCGCCGGCGGTGTTGGCAATGCCGCTATTTGTGGGCGCGGCCTCCCTGGACGCCTCATCCACACCTTCGTCGATGTCGCCCTCTCCCTCTCCTTCGCTAAGGACTGACGCGATGGCGTCGCTTACCTCTCTCGAGGGGTTGCGCAGCGGCATGAGCGATGTGGCGTCGACGCCGGCCACGACGAAGGTCGGAACGTCAGGTTTGCGGTCGGGGAGCGGCGGCGGCATGGGCTTTGGAATCCGGACGCCGTCCGTGCGGCAGCGGAAAGCGAGCTTTTCCTCAACGGACAGATACTCGCGGACCTGCTCGATCTTTTCCTGGTCGTGGAGGTTCTCCTTGACCCAGTCGGGTCCCCTTGTCAGGGCGGACTGGACCGTCGCTGTCAGGAGTGACTTGTGCTGAGATTTGAGCGCCTCGCACTCTTCTGGTTCCAGCATCTCGGCGTGTGCGGTGCCGTACGGCGCAACGAAGCCGGCAACGAGCAGTACGACTGCCATTGGATGCAGCTTCGTCATCGGCTTCCCAAGCAAATCTTGGCCCCCTGCCGTCTCCATCTTGGCAGAATGCAGAACCCTAGCCGATTTGCAAGCGCCGACCCAAGCTTTTCCGGGGACTGATCAGCCTGGTAATCCCGCGTAAACCGCGAGAATCTCGTAAAAATCGTCAGCCTTCAGGCTGGCCCCGCCAACCAGGGCGCCGTTCACGTCGGGGACGAATAGGAGCTCGGCAGCATTGGCGGGTTTCACGGACCCGCCATACAGAATCCTCGTGGCGCCCGCTTCCGAATCGCCCAGCCTCTGGCCCAGAACGGAGCGAATGAGGCCGTGGACCTGTGCCACCTCGGGCGGCGTGGGCGTCAGCCCGGTGCCGATGGCCCAAACGGGCTCGTAGGCCACGACCGTATTCACGGCGCGCGCCCCTTCCGGCACCGAGCCTTCGAGCTGGCTGCGCAGAACATCGAGCGTCTTTCCGTCCCGGTACTGGGCCTCGGTCTCACCAACGCAGATGATGGCGGTCAACCCGGCCCGGTAGGCGGCGAGCGCCTTGGCGTGAACCAGCGCGTCCGTTTCGCCGTGATCGATCCGGCGCTCGGAGTGACCGACGATCACGGCCGTCGCCCCGGCGTCGGCCAGCATTTCAGCCGAAATATCGCCTGTGTGGGCACCGGAGGGCAGCGAATGGCAGTCTTGCGCACCGAGCAGGATCGAGGAGCCTTCCAGCACATCCCGGGCCCCGGTGAGGAGTGTCGCCGGCGGGCACATCATGGCGTCGGCTTGCGGAACGGGCGCCGCGTCGACGCGTTTCCGTAGCGCCGCAAGCTCGGACAGCGAGCCGCTCAGCCCGTTCATCTTCCAATTGCCGGCGACAAGCGGCCTGATTGCAGTCACTCTTCCCCCCAACTCGCGCAGTTACCTTATCGAAATAGCGCGATTTTCCTTTGCTCGTGCGTGTTGCCGCACCCGCGCTGTCTACCTATGATGCGCGCCGCGCCAAGCGGCCATACCATCGGACGCTGATGCGCATTTGGCAATTCATGAATAAGAAGGTTTTCGAGGCGTGGCACTCGCTACTTTGCGCAAAGGCGCAGCACGAACGTTCGGTTTGATTCTCGTAGCCCTGTTGGTGGTGAGCTTCGCCATCTGGGGTATCGCCGATATCTTCACCGGTTATGGCCAGCAGACTCTTATCGAGGTTGGCGATACCGAGATCTCACCTCAGGACTATCAGCGCGCTCAGCAGGACGTCTTGCGCACCATGAGCCAAGACGCGGGCCGTGCCCTCAGTTTGCAAGAGGCGCGCGCGGCGGGTCTCGATCAGCGCGTGCTGGAACGGCTGGTGGGTGGCGCGGCTGTCGACACGCATGCGAGCCATCTCGGCCTCAGCATCAGCGACGAGGCGCTGCTCGAGCAGATTATGAAGGATCCGTCCTTCCAGGATGGGGCAGGCAATTTCAGCCCCCTCGCCTTTCAGTCCGCCTTGCGCAATATCGGCCTGAGCGAAGGCGCCTATCTGCAGACGCTGCGCGAGCAGACGCTGCGACGGCAGTTGCTGGTGACAGTCGGCGAAGTCGCGAGCAGCCCCAAAGCCGTCATCGATGCGTTGAACCGCTTCAACGAAGAGCGCCGCATTCTGAAATATGTGCTTGTTCCGAAGTCCGCGGCCGAAGCGCCCGGCGATCCGACGGAAGAGGACCTGAAAGCGTACTACGACAATCACAAGGCGGCCTTCACCAAGCCGGAATACCGGAAGGTCGGTCTCATTGCCGTCACGCCGGAGACTGTGCGGGATGAGCTGAACATCACCGAGGCCGACGTCAAGGCGATGTACGAAACCAAGAAGGACACGCTCGGTAAGGCTGAAACCCGGCATGTGCAGCAGATCGCGCTGCCGAGCAAGGAAGAGGCTGAGAAAGTTGCCGCTAAGATCGCGGCCGGAACGGACTTCGTCGAGGCAGCGAAGGAACTGGGCCTCAGCGAATCCGACATCGACCTCGGAACCGTGGCGAAAAAGGATCTCGCCGATTCCGTCGTCGCGGAGGAAGCCTTCAAGCTCGAGAAGGACGAGGTCAGCAAGCCTGTTACAGGCAAGCTCGGCGGTGTGGTGCTGCTCCGGGTGACGGAAATCACCCCGGGCAAGATCCCGACTTTCGAAGAGGCGAAGGACGGCATCGAGAAGGACCTCGTCAAGGAGCGTGCCTCCGGTGCGATCTTCGACATGCATGACAAAGTCGAGGACGAACTGGCCTCCGGCGCAACGCTCGAGGAGACGGCGGGCAAGCTCAAGCTTGACTACGTGGTCGTAGACCAGGTCGATCGGACGGGCGCCAAGCCTGACGGCACGCAACTCGAGGCGCCGGCGCAGAAGGAGCTCTTGAACGGAGTCTTCGCGACCGATGCCGGAATCGAGAACGACCCGATCGATGCCCGCGACGAAGGTGTGGTGTGGTACGAGGTCTTGGGGATCACGCCGGAGACGCTGCAGCCCTTCGACGAGGTTCGCAGCGAAGTCGAAAAGGGCTGGCGCGCGGAAGCCACGCGCAATCAGGTCAAGACCTACACGGACAAGCTGATCAGTCAGCTGAATAGCGGTTCGAAGACGCTCGAAGGTGTCGCCTCCGATCTCGGTCAGGAAGTGCTGCCGACTTCGGCGCTGAAGCGTGATGACATCACGGTCAATGTCCTTCCGCCCGCCGTGCAGCAGGCCTTCACGCTGCCGAAGGGCGGCTACGGTTCAGCTGCGTCCGGTGTCGACGAGGGCCGTATTGTGTTCCAGGTGGACGACATCGTCGAGCCACCCGAGGTCGATCCCCGTGCGCTTAAGCAGCTCGGCGCACGGATCGGGCTGCTCTACAGCGAGGACATCATCGCGGAATATTTCAGCGAGCTTGAGCAGACCTACGGCGTGAAGATCAACCGCCAGGCTCTGGCACGGTTGACGGGTACCGGCGAGGCGCCATGAGTTCGGCGCCAGCTTCGGTGAGCCCGCCCCTGCCCGATGTCGGTTCGGCTCCGATGGAGCCGAACTACGCGGCATTTGCGCGCCTTTACGAAGAGGGCGTTCCGCAAGTGGTGTGGACGCGGCTTGTCGCCGATCTGGAAACGCCGGTCTCGGCCATGCTCAAGATCGCCGATGAGCGGCCGAACAGCTTTCTCTTCGAGTCCGTCGAGGGTGGGTCCAATCGCGGCCGCTATTCCATCATCGGCTGCGAGCCGGACTTGATTTGGCGGGCGCAAGGCAACAAGGCCGAAGTCAATCGGAGCCCGCAATCGGATCCGGACGCCTTCGCGCCCATCCAGCAGCCGGCGCTCGAGAGCCTCCGGACTTTGTTGGCGGAGTCGAAGATCGCCCTGCCCGATGCGCTGCCGCCCATGGCAGCCGGCATCTTCGGCTTCATGGGCTACAACACGGTGCGGCTGATCGAGAATCTGCCGGATGGGCCCGCCGACGATCTCGGCCTGCCTGACAGCATCCTCGTGCGCCCCACGCTGATCGTGATCTTCGACAGCGTGAAGGACGAGCTTTGCGTCGTTACGCCGGTCCGGCCTGCGCCGGGCGTCAGCGCGAAGGCGGCTTATGCGCGCGCGGGAGAACGTTTGAACGTTATTCTCGAGCGGCTCGATCAGCCCCTGCCCCACAAGCCCGAACTTGCCGACGACATGCCCCATCCGGCGCCGCGCGCCTTGACGCCGCCCGATGCCTATATGGCGAAGGTCGCGCGGGCGAAGGAGTACATCTCCGCCGGCGATATTTTCCAGGTCGTCCTTAGCCAGCGTTTCGAGGCGCCGTTCGAGTTGCCGCCGTTTTCGCTCTATCGGGCGCTGCGGCGGGTGAACCCGTCGCCTTATCTGTATTACCTGAACTTCGGCGGGTTCGCCGTGGTCGGGTCCAGCCCCGAGATTTTAGTGCGTGTACGGAAGGGCGACGTCACCATTCGTCCCATCGCCGGAACACGACCGCGCGGCAGCACGCCGGAAGAGGATCAGGCGCTGGCGAAAGACCTCCTGGCCGATGCGAAGGAATGTGCGGAGCATCTCATGCTGCTCGACCTCGGACGCAACGATGTCGGCCGCGTTGCCGAAGTCGGCAGCGTTGAGGTTACCGACAGCTTCTTCCTGGAGTACTACAGCCAGGTCATGCACATCGTCTCGAACGTCGCCGGGAAGCTCTCGCCGAAATACGATGCCGTCGATGCGCTGATGGCGGGCTTCCCCGCCGGTACGGTCTCCGGTGCGCCGAAAGTCCGAGCCATGGAGATCATCGACGAGTTGGAGGAGACTGCGCGGGGCATCTATGCGGGCTGCGTCGGTTATTTCTCCGCCGACGGCGAAATGGACAGCTGCATCGTGTTGCGGACCTCCGTCGTGAAAGACGGTGTCATGTATGTACAGGCCGGTGCTGGTATCGTGGCAGACTCCGTTCCGGAGAACGAGCAGACCGAATGCGTCAACAAGGCCGGTGCTCTGTTCAAGGCCGCGGACGAGGCCGTCCGGTTTGCCGCCCGGGTCAAGCGCGGCCAATAAGAGAGTCCAGGAGGTTTCGACCATGCTCACCCTCAGCCTCCTGCGCCACGCGAAATCGAGCTGGAAGAATCCTGCGCTTCCCGACCGGGAACGGCCGCTGAATGCGCGCGGGATGGGCGATGCGCCGGTAATGGGGCGGGCCATGTCCAAACGGGGGATCGATCCGGAGCTGATCCTGTGCTCGTCGGCCCAGCGCACGGTGGACACGCTCGCGCTCGTGTTGCCGGAACTCAAGATCGAGCCAGAGGTGGTTTACGACGATGCCCTGTATCATGCGAGCCCGGACCAGCTGCTCGACATGCTGCGCAACCTGCAACCGGGCGCGCGAAGCGTCTTGCTGGTCGGGCACAATCCCGAGATCCAGGCCTTGGCCCTCGGATTGATCGGGGCTGGGCCGAAGGAGCTACGGGACCGTTTGGCCGAGAAATATCCCACGGGCGGACTGGCGGTGATCAACTTCACGGCCGGCTTGTGGTCCAGCGTCGACGTGGGGAGCGGCAGCCTGTCCCTGTTCCTGGCTCCACGAGACATACGGGGAGACGCCGCCTCCTAACAGCTTGCCGGTCTTGACGGCACATTGGCGCAAGGCATAACTGAACCCATGCTGACCCTGATCGATAACTACGACAGCTTTACCTACAACCTCGTTCATTTCCTTGGGGAATTGGGTGCGGAAACCCAGGTCTATCGGAATGACAAGGTGACGGTCGACGAAGTTCTCGCGGAGGGGCCGGAGGCGATCGTGCTGTCGCCCGGGCCGTGCGATCCGGACCGCGCCGGCATTTGCCTCGAGCTTGTCCGCCGTGCCGGGCCCGACGTGCCGATCCTCGGCGTGTGTCTCGGCCATCAGACCATCGGCCAGGTCTATGGCGGGAAGGTCGTGCGTGCGCCCTATCTGATGCATGGCAAGCTGTCGAAGGTGCGCCACACGGGCAAAGGCATCTTCGCCGGGCTGCCGCAGGACTTCTCCGCAACCCGGTATCACTCGCTCGTCGTCGACCGGGACACGCTGCCGGACGAACTGGAAGTGACGGCAGAGACGGCCGACGGCATCATCATGGGCATGCAGCATAAGAGCTATCCCGTGCACGGCGTTCAGTTCCATCCCGAGAGCATCGCCTCCGAGTACGGCCATCAATTGCTCGCGAACTTCCTGGACCTTGCCCGCGTTGAGCGGAACAGCCGCGGTCTCCCGGCGAAAGATACGGCCGGTGTCCTCTAGCCCCCCGCCCGCTCCTCAAGCGGAGTCCGAAGTCGTACGGGAGGCACTCAAGATCGTCGCCCAAGGCGAGACGCTGTCGCAGAACGCGTCCGCGATGACGTTCGAGGCCATCATGTCCGGCGAAGGCACCGACGCGCAGATCGGGGCTCTGCTGATGGGCATGCATGTTCGCGGAGAGACTGTCGCCGAAATCACCGGCGCCGCCGGCGTGCTCCGCGCGAAGGCCTTGTCGGTCAAAGCGCCCGCGGACGCGATCGACACCTGCGGCACGGGCGGCGACGCCAAGGGAACCCACAACATCTCGACCTGCGCCGCGTTCGTCGTGGCAGGCGCCGGTGTGCCCGTGGCCAAACACGGCAACAAGTCGATTTCCTCGCGCTCGGGTTCGGCCGACGTGCTCGCCGCCCTGGGCGTCAATGTCGACTGCCCGCCCGAGATCATCGAGGCTTGCATCGCCGAGTGTGGCTTGGGCTTCATGTACGCCCCGGCCCATCACGCCGCCATGCGCCATGTGGCCAAGGTGCGGCGCGAACTCGGGGTACGGACGATCTTCAATCTGCTCGGCCCCTTGGCCAACCCGGCGTCGACGAAATATCAGGTCGTGGGCGTGTTCGACGGCAAATATGTGGAGCCGATCGCTCGCGTCCTCGGGCGCCTCGGCGTCGAGCGCGCTTGGGTGGTGCACGGGCTGGACGGTCTCGACGAGGTCACCACCACGAATATCACCGAGGTGGCCCTCCTCGACCGGGGCCAAGTCTCCACGTTCCGGATTTCGCCGCGTAATGCGGGCCTCCCGGACGCGAAGCCCGAGGATATCGTCGGCGGCGACGCCGAAGAGAACGCGGCGCATATCCGGTCCGTGCTCCAGGGCAATCCGGGGCCGATCAGGGATATCGTTCTGATGAATGCCGCAGCCGCGCTGCTGGTCGCCGGGAAGGCCAACACGTTACGCGACGGGGTCGCGCTTGCCGCCGAGTCCATCGACAGCGGCAAAGCCTTCAAAGTTTTGGAGGGGCTTGTCGAGCGCACCAATGCTAAGGTGGACGGATAGGGATTTCCCATGGCGACGGTCCTCGACAAAATCCTGGCCTACAAGCGCGAAGAGGTTGCGGCTGCGAAGAATACGCACTCCGAGGCCGACTTGCGTGCGCAGCTCGATCCCGCCGACAAGCCCCGAGGTTTCGCTCGCGCGCTGAAGGCGCGGATCGCGTCGGGAGACTTCGGGCTTATCGCCGAAATCAAGAAAGCCAGCCCGTCGAAAGGTCTGATCCGGGCCGATTTCGATCCGCCGACGCTAGCCGTCGCATACAAGGCCGGCGGCGCGGCATGTCTGTCTGTGCTGACGGACGGTCCCTCGTTCCAGGGCAACCCGGAGTATCTGACCATGGCCCGCGCGGCCTGTTCCCTGCCCGCGTTGCGCAAGGACTTCATGGTCGATCCGTACCAAGTGCTCGAAGCGCGCGTTCTCGGGGCGGACTGTATCCTGATCATCATGGCCGCGCTTGACGATGCCGTGGCCCATGACCTCGAGGACGCTGCGCGCGACCTCGGCATGGATGTGCTGGCCGAGGTGCATGACGAGGCGGAGCTCGAGCGCGCCCTGAAGCTCAAGACCGAGCTTATCGGCATTAACAACCGCGACCTCAAGACCTTCGACACGACCCTCGAGACCACCGAACGGCTCGCGCCGCGCGTGACCGGCGACCGTATCGTCGTCTCAGAGAGCGGCATTTTCCATCACGCAGATCTTGAGCGGCTCGCACGTACCGACGTCCGGACGTTTCTGGTGGGCGAGAGCCTAATGCGGAAGCCCGATGTGGCTGCCGCGACCCGCGCGCTCCTGACGGGCGAGGAAACCGCTACCGAGGCGGCGCAATGAACAGCCCCTTGAAGAGCCCGCTGTCGCATCTCAACGCGCGCGGCGAGGCCCACATGGTCGACGTGTCGGAGAAGGCTGTCACCTCGCGCACCGCCACCGCCGAAGGTTTCGTCACTATGGCGCCGGCGACGCTCGACATGATCCTGGACGGGACGGCGCCCAAGGGCGATGTGCTGGCGACGGCGCGTATCGCCGGCATCATGGGTGCAAAGAAAACCTCGGACCTTATTCCCCTGTGCCACCCCTTGGCGCTGTCGAAGGTCACGGTCGATTTTACACCGGACCGTGAGAATGCGTGCCTGCGCGTCGAGGCGACGACGAAGGTCGACGGCAAGACCGGCGTCGAGATGGAGGCGTTGACTGCCGTCACGGTCGCCTGCCTCACGCTCTACGATATGTGCAAGGCCGTGGACCGGGCCATGAGCTTCTCGGGCATCCGCCTGATCGAGAAGACGGGTGGCCGCTCCGGCACGTTCCGCGCGCCTTAAGCGATGGCTCTCATCTCCGTCGAGGACGCGCTTGAACGGGCCCTTCGGGGATTGACCGCGCTCGGCGTTGAACGCGTTCCGGTTGCGCATGGCGCAGGCCGGGTGCTTGCGGAAGATTTGAGCGCGACGCTCACCCAACCCCCTTTCGATTCTTCGGCCATGGACGGCTATGCGGTCCGTGTTGCCGACGTTCGCGCCCTGCCCGCGACGCTTGCCCTGGTGGGGACGTCTGCTGCCGGCGCGCGCTTCGACGGCATCCTCGAGCCCGGCCAGGCGGTCCGGATCTTCACGGGCGCGCCGGTGCCCGACGGAGCCGACACAGTGGTGATCCAGGAAGACACCGAGGCGCTCGGAGACAGCGTGCTGATCAAGGAGGTCGAGGCCGGTCGGCACATCCGCCCCCGCGGTCAGGATTTCATGGAAGGCGACGTGCTGCTGACGGCGGGAACGAGACTTGGCGCCCGCGCGCTCATACTGGCTGCGGCGATGAACCATGCGGAACTGCCGGTTCGCAGGAAGCCGCGTGTCGCGATCCTCTCGACCGGCGACGAGATCGTGCCGCCTGGGAGCATGCCTGGTCCCGACGAGATCGTGGCGTCCGTCAGTTACGGCATCACTGCTCTCGTTGAGTCGCTGGGCGGCGTGCCTGTCGATCTTGGGATTGCGCCCGACGAGGCGCGGGCGCTTGCGGATGCGATCACGCGCGGCGCCGATGCGGATATCCTCGTGACGATCGGCGGGGCCTCGGTCGGCGATCGCGATTTGGTCGCGGGCGCGCTGGCCAACGTAGGGATGGAGCTCGACTTTGCCAAAGTGGCCATGCGGCCTGGAAAGCCGCTGTTTGCTGGACGGCTCGGCCAGGCACGTGTGCTCGGTCTTCCGGGGAACCCGGTCTCGGGGATGGTCTGCGGTCTCGTCTTCCTGCGGCCAATGTTGCGGGCGCTTCTCGGCGACAGCCGGAAGGATTCCCTACAAGAGGCGATTCTGGCCGCCCCACTTGCCAAGGGTGGTCCGCGGCAAGCCTATCATCGGGCCATTTCGGCCTTTGCAGGCGACGGTACGCGCACCGTTCGCCCGCTTCCCTCCCAGGATTCGTCCCTGATGGGAGCCCTGGCCCGCGCGGACTGCCTCATCGTGCAGCCCGCCTCGTCCCCTGCCGTCCCCGAGGGCGGAAAGGTCTCTATCCTTCCGTTTCCGGACTAGTTAACCCCCCGGCAACCCGAATCAAACGAACAAAAGGCGTCCAAAAGCGCCGCTCGGGCCGATGTGTGTCGGGTACCGCTTGCGGAACACAAATAGAACATCTATACTGTTCACGATTTGTACGATACGGGCGAGGCCATATCCGAGAGTGGCCGAAGCTAGTTTGGTTGGCGCTCGCGTTCGAGCCGCTCAAATAGGGGGCCAGATGCTCACACCGAAGCAAAAAGAGCTTCTCATGTTCATTCATGAGCGGTTGAAGGAGTCAGGCGTTCCGCCTTCGTTCGATGAGATGAAGGAAGCTCTGGATCTTCGGTCGAAGTCCGGCATTCATCGCCTCATCACGGCACTGGAAGAACGCGGGTTCGTCCGCCGTCTGCCCCACCGGGCACGCGCCATGGAAATCATCAAGCTTCCCGAATCGGTGCCGCAGAGCGTGGCCGCACGCGGGCGCGGTTTCTCACCGAGTGTGATCGAAGGCAGTCTTGGGCGTGCCGCGTCACCGGCCGCGCATCCGGTCTCCGAAGGGCAGACCATCGCGCTGCCGATCATGGGCCGGATAGCCGCAGGTGTGCCGGCCGAGGCCATTCAGACCAAGCTGGATACGATCGAGGTGCCGCCGGAGCTTCTGGCCAAGGGCGAGCATTACGCGCTCGAGGTGAAGGGCGACTCGATGATCGAAGCCGGCATTCTCGAGGGCGATACGATCCTGATCCGCAAGTGCGACGATGCCAATAATGGCGATATCGTCGTGGCTCTCGTGGACGAGGAAGAAGCCACGCTGAAGCGCTTGCGCCGACGCGGCGACTCGATCGCGCTGGAGGCCGCCAATCCCGCATACGAGACCCGTATCTTCGGGCCGGACCGTGTGCGGGTCCAAGGGCGGCTCGTGGGCCTTATCCGCCGGTACTAGCGCCGCTACTGAGTTCCTGCCCTTCGGGCCCAGCTACCGTTCCGAAGCTTTGCGCAGATCGGTGGCAGGAGACCTCGCGTGCCGCGACCAGGGGCGTCTTCCGCGGTGATCCGCCACGGTCTCCGTCCGAATGGACAATCCTTCGATATAGAGCGCGTGCGCGCCTTGGGCCGACAGCGCCGCCCGGTCCACGATGACGCGCGGGGCTTTGCAGGCCTTGCCGAGCTTGAAAGGCGCGATCACGATATCGGCCCTGCGGCAGTCTTCGGCGATGGCGCCGGATTCCCGAATCAACGCAACCGTCTTTCCGTTGACCTTGCCCACGCAGCCGATCGGATCGCAGCGAAACGGCGTTGTTGGCGGCAGCACCTTCGGATCGGTGTCGTCGCCGTCGGCCAAGAGCCATTTCTCGACGCTGTAACTCGCCGCCGTTGCCGACGGGAAGATGAGCCCACCCTCCCCGCGGATGGCGGCGGTCTTGCCGTCGCGCTCGATCAGCACGTCCGGCCGGTTGCCCGGGGGCGCCAGCGCCAGTCCCAGCCCGGCGATCACGAGGCCGAGTGCCCGCAGTCGCGTTCGCCATAGACACAGCCACAGTCCGCCAAGCGCGATGAGCGCGAGCGACCAGCCCGACAAATCCGGCAGGACAGTCACGGCGCCGGGCCAGGACGCCACCCACGCCGCCGTGCCCACCATGAGTTCGATTCCATATCCCATGGCCTGCAGCGGCCAGGCTTCGAGACCAAACGGCATGGCGATCAAGGAGAGGAGCGCCATCGGCATGATCAGTAGGCTGATAAGCGGCGCCACGATCATGTTCGCGGCGATCCCGAAATGGGTCATGCGATGGAAGTGATAAACCGCAAAGGGCGCCACGGCCGTACCGGCGATCAACGTCGTTAGCCCTGCCCCCATCACGAGCGCGGCAGTCCAGCGCAGGCGGCGCCACAGGGCGCTGGTCTCGACGGTAGACAGCCGCTCACGGGCCGAAAGCGCCTCGTAGGCGGCCACAAGGCCGATGACTGCCGCGAAGGACATCTGGAAGCTCGGGTCGAACATGGATTCGGGCGAGAAGGTGAGAATGGCGAGTGCCGCCAGGGCGACGTTGCGCATGGTAATGGCAGGCCGGTCGAGCAGGATCGCGACCATGACGATGCTCATCATCAAATAGGCGCGAACCGTCGGGACAGCCGCTCCGGACAGAACCAAATAGAACGTGGCGGCCAGGAGCGCAGTTGCTGCCGCCCATTTCTTGATGGGATACCGCAGTGCCAGAGCCGGCACAGCGGCGAGCAACGCCCGCACGAGCCAGAACACACTGCCCGCCATGATCACCATGTGCAGGCCGGAAATGGCTAGGACATGGGCGAGCCCCGCGTCTCGCATGGCCTCGGTCACGTGTTTCGGAATGCCGCCCCGCTCCCCGGTGATCAGGGCCACGGCAATCGCGCCGTCCTCACCGGGCAGCGCGGCGCGGATGCGCGCACCGACAGCATCACGAAGCCGGTCGACCCCGGCCCACAGGCGCAAGCTCAATGGCGGTTCCGGAGCGCCGTCGAGATGGCTGACCCGGCCCGTGGCATATCCGATGCCGCCCAGCTGCTGGAACCACGCCCGCCGGCCGAAATCGAAGTCGCCGGGGGCGACAGGCTCCGGTGGCGGGTTCAGGGTCGCGCGTAAGGACACCGCCTCTCCGGGAGCGACAGCCGTGTCCTTGCCGGAGATGGTCACGCGCACGCGCTCCGGAGCCTCCGCGCGGGTCAGCGAGCCGATCGAGACTACGCGTATCGTCAGCCGGTCGCGCGCGTCGCTGCGTCGTTCGAAAGTCTCCACGTAGCCTTGCACGGACACGTGCCGCAGTTCGGCCTGGAGAACCGGTGCGCGGACAAGTTCCGTTCGTAGTTTGGCGGCCCCAAAACCCATAGAGAGCGCCATTAGCGCTAGCCCCAAGGCGGCGCCGGCGGGCGATACACGGACGAAAATGAATATGCCCAGCGCGCCAAGAACGAATGCGACAGCTAGGCGGGCCTGCGGCTCCGTGGGTAGGGCGAAATAGAGCGCTATGCCGCCCGCGAAGAAGACAGGCAACCACAGGATCCAGCGGTCGGTCTCGGCCTCCAGAGCATCCGTGAGGGACCGCGCCAGGCGTGGCAGCAGTCCTGGGGGACGCGTGGACGCGTCCGGGGGCCAGCCGCGCCCGTCGTCATCCTGTCTGTCGTCCGTCCCCGGCATGGCTCCCCCCAGCCTGCCCTTACCCGCGTGCTTCCCGTATGCTACACCCTCGCGCGGACGCTTTCCTTCTTCATCTCAACCACTTTTTCCGGGTCAAGACCTCACCGATGACCGAGACCGTTATCACGCGATTTGCGCCGTCCCCGACGGGCTTCCTGCATATTGGCGGCGCGCGTACCGCCTTGTTCAATTGGCTCTTCGCCAAGGCGCATGGCGGCAAGATGCTGCTTCGAATCGAGGACACGGATCGGGCCCGGTCCACGGATGCGGCCATCGAGGCCATTCTGGACGGGCTGCGCTGGCTGGAGCTCGAGTGGGACGGCGAGCCGGTCTATCAGTTTTCGCGCGCGCCGCGTCACCGTGAGGCCGCAGAGCAGCTCCTGGCGGAAGGCAAGGCCTATCGCTGCTATGCGAGCCCGGAGGAGCTGCAGGCCATGCGCGAGAAGGCGCGCGCCGAGGGCGGTACGCCGGGCTACGACGGGAGGTGGCGCGACAAGGACCCGGCCCTGGCGCCGGAAGGTGTTGCGCCGGCGATCCGGTTCAAGGCGCCACGCGACGGCGAGACCGTCATCGAGGACCGCGTCCAGGGCCGCGTGACCTTCGCCAACAAGGACCTGGACGACTTCGTGCTCCTACGCAGCGACGGCACGCCGACCTACATGCTGTCGGTGGTGGTCGATGATCACGATATGGGCATTACCCACGTTGTCCGCGGCGACGACCACCTCACCAATGCCGCGCGCCAGACCCAGCTCTTCGAGGCGCTTGGCTGGAAGACACCGATCTATGCCCATGTGCCGCTGATTCACGGGCCGGACGGGGCGAAGCTGTCGAAGCGGCATGGCGCGCTCGGGGTCGAGGCCTACCGCGAAATGGGCTATTTGCCCGTCGCCTTGCGGAACTATTTGGTCCGGCTCGGCTGGAGCCATGGCGACGCGGAGGTCATCTCCACCGACGAGATGATTTCCTGGTTCAATCTCGAGGCCATCGGCCGCTCGCCGGCACGATTCGACTTCACCAAGCTCGAAAGCCTCAACGGCCACTACCTGCGGGCCATGCCGGACGCAGAGATCGTGAGCCATTTGAAGGCGCTCGTGCCGCACCTTGCGGACGGCGATGCGCTCCTCGCACGCATCGGCGACGATGGCTGGGACAAGATCGAGCGCGCCATGCCGGGCTTGAAGGAGCGGGCCAAGACCCTGATCGATCTCTTGGAGAGCGCGGACTATCTCTTCGCCAAGCGTCCTATCGAGCCCGACGAGAAGGCGGCCAAGCTCCTCGAAGACGGCGGCCGCGAGACCTTGGCCGAGTTGCTGCCGGATCTGGAGGCGGTCGATCCTTGGTCGGTGGCGGGAATCGAAGCCGGCGTGCGAGCGTTTGCCGAGCGAACCGATCGGAAGCTTGGTAAGGTGGCGCAGCCGCTCCGTGCGGCCCTGACCGGCCGAACGACATCGCCCGGTATCTTTGATGTGCTCGAGGTCCTTGGGCGCGAAGAGGCTTTGGGGCGGATTGCCGATCAAACGCGCGCAGTCCAAAGTGCGTAATATTTATGCAGTAACTCGTGTTGCGCTGCAGTAAAATCAACGCGAAAATGCGGCAACGCAAAACGATGCGGTGAACTTTGGGGGCGTCGTATTCTTGTGAATCCGGTTGAGCGTTTTGCCCGCCACCCCGCTTATGTCCAGGAGGTTTTGAGATGAGTATCGCAGAAGAGCTTGGCTCGAACGACGTGGACGAAGCGACCGTCACGCTCCGCGGTGGGGAGCATGTGATGCCGGTCCGCTCCGGTACGATGGGACCGGATGTCATCGACATCACGTCGCTCTACGGCCGAACGGGGTGCTTCACCTACGATCCCGGTTTTACCTCAACGGCGAGTTGCGAATCCAAGATCACGTATATCGATGGCGACAAGGGCGTCTTGCTGTATCGAGGCTATCCGATCGATCAGCTTGCGGAAAATACGACCTTCCTGGAAACGGCCTATCTCCTGCTCTACGGCGAGCTTCCGACCAAGGAGCAGTACGACGCCTTCACGATCCGCATCACGCGGCACACAATGCTCCATGAGCAGATGAACCGCTTCTTCTCCGGCTTTCGCCGCGATGCGCATCCGATGGCGATCATGGTTGGTATCGTGGGCGCGCTGTCGGCCTTCTATCACGACTCCATCGACATCCGGGATCCGTGGCAGCGCGAGATGGCCAGCATCCGCATGATCGCGAAGATGCCGACCATCGCGGCCATGGCCTACAAATATTCCGTGGGTCAGCCCTTCATCTATCCGAAGAACGATCTGGACTACTCGGCCAACTTCATGCGGATGTGCTTCGCCGTCCCGTGCGAGGAGTATCAGGTCGATCCGATCCTGACCCGGGCCATGCGCCGGATCTTCATCCTGCATGCCGATCACGAGCAGAACGCCTCCACCTCGACGGTCCGACTTGCCGGCTCGTCCGGCGCCAACCCCTTTGCCTGCATTTCCGCCGGTATCGCTTGTCTGTGGGGCCCGGCCCATGGCGGCGCAAACGAGGCGGCGCTCATGATGTTGGAAGAGATCGGGTCGGTCGACCGCATTCCCGAATACGTCAAGCGCGCGAAGGACAAGGACGACCCGTTCCGCCTGATGGGCTTTGGGCACCGGGTCTACAAGAACTACGACCCCCGCGCCAAGATCATGCAGAAGACCTGCCACGAAGTTCTCGGCGCCGTGGGGCTGCAGGACGACCCCATCCTCAAAGTGGCCATGGAACTCGAGAAGATCGCCCTTTCGGACGAGTACTTCATCGAGAAGAAGCTCTACCCGAATATCGACTTCTATTCGGGTATCACACTGAAGGCGCTCGGCTTCCCGACTGAAATGTTCACGGTGCTGTTCGCGCTTGCGCGGACTGTCGGTTGGATCGCGCAGTGGAAGGAAATGGTCGAGGATCCGTCTCAGCGGATCGGCCGTCCCCGGCAGCTCTACACCGGCGCCACGGAGCGTCCCTTCGTGCCCATGGACAAGCGCTAGCGGTTACGCTTCCGTCTCGCCCCAGGGGGCACCGTAGAGGAAGAGCTTCCGTTCGTTGGCGATCTGGATGGTCCGATTGTAGTCGGCGATCAGCACGTGCTGCGCCGCGACGGCAACGCCGGAGAGCCCCGCCTCCGCCGCCTTCAGCATGGTCTCCGGGCCGATGGTGGGCATGTCGACGCGCTCTTCTTGGCCGGGCTTCGGCGCCTTTACGAGGACGCCCGTCCCGGTCCCGTGACTTCGGCCTTCCTGTTTGATCGCCGCGCAGCGCTCCAGCATCGCGTCGGTGCCTTCTGCCGCTTCGACAGCCAAGACGTATCCGTTCGAGACGACCGCGGCCTGGCCGATGTCGAGCTTGCCCAGTGTACGGACGACCTCGAAGGCGAGCGCCATATCCGCTTCATCGCCCGCCGAGGGCGATCGCCGGGTCAGCGTTCCCTCGGGCACCAGGAGTTCGGGCAGAACGTCGCCGGCGCCATGAACACGGTAGCCCTTCTGTTCGAAGAAGCGCACGATCCGGGACAGGATATGATCGTCGCCGCCCTTGCTGAGGCTGAGGAGAAACGGCAGCGCCTTAAGGGCACCGAGGTCGATCCTGACGTTCTTGAAGTCCGGACGGCTTACTCCGCCGATAATGACGAGATCGTTGCAGCCGTTCTTGTCGAGAGCCGTGAACACCTTCCCGACCTCGCCCCATTTGATCCAGGTGTGCGGAAAGCGCTCGATATCTCGGTCCGCCTCGCCCCGGATGGCCACAATGTGGACCGGGACATTGTCGGCGCTGGCGGCGTCCGCGATGAACGCGGGCAACGACCCGCGCCCGGCTATGATGCCTAGCGGCCCTTCGATCTTCGCGACCTTGACCGCGTCAGACGGCTCGCTATCAGCGGCTCGGCGATGCGACATTGCTAGGGATGCAGAATTGGCGATCCGTATCGCTCTTGATGAAGTCGATGATCTGACGCGCGAGTTCGTTCGTGGAAAACATCGCTTCCACGTCCTCAAGCTGCTCTTTCATGGTGCCTTCGCTCGAGAATAGCATGCGATAGGCTTTGCGCACCTCATGGATCTGCTCGCGCGGGAAACCGCGGCGCTTGAGACCGACAATGTTCAGGCCGTTGAGGTTGGCCCGGTTGCCCAGCGCCATGCCGTAGGGAATCAAATCCGCGGCCACGCCCGACATGCCGCCGACGAACGAATAGGCGCCGATCCGCACGAACTGGTGCACGGCCGAAAGCCCGCCGATGATCGCGCCGTCTCCGACGGACACATGGCCGCCGAGCGCGACGCTGTTCACCAAGGTGACATTGTCTCCGATCTGGCAGTCATGAGCGACATGCGCGCCGATCATCAAGAAGCAGTTCGACCCGACACGGGTCGCCATATGCCCCGTCGATGTTCCTCTGTGTACGGTCACATGCTCGCGCAGCACCGTGTTCTCGCCGATCGTAACCGTACTCGGATCGTCCTTGTATTTGACGTCCTGCGGCTCAAGTCCGACCGATACGAACGGGAAGATCTTGCAGCCTGCTCCGATCCTAGTGCGTCCGTCGATCACGACGTGGGAGCGGATGACTGCATCGTCGCCGATCTCGACATGGGGACCGACCACGCAAAACGGCCCGATCTCGACATTCGACCCAAGCTTCGCACCCGGATCGACCTGCGCGGTCGCATGAATATTGGACATGGAACGTTTACTCTGCCTCGATCGTATCGACGATCACTGCGCTGACTTCCGCCTCGGCCACCAGATTGCCATCTACTAGGGCACGCGCCTTGAAGCGCCAGACTTTGCCGCGGCTGCGCATCTTCTCCACATGGTAATGGACGGTGTCCCCAGGGATCACCGGGCGGCGGAAACGCGCCTTGTCGATGGCCATGAAGTACACGAGCGGCGGCTCCTCGAATTCGTCGAGGAACCGCATGCACAGCGCGCCTGCCGTTTGGGCCATGCCTTCGATCAAGAGAACCCCGGGCATAACCGGGTTGCCGGGAAAATGCCCTTGGAAATAGGGCTCATTCGCCGTCACGTTCTTGATGCCGGTCGCAGAGCGATCCCCATCCATGTCGACAATGCGGTCGACAAGCAGGAAGGGGTAGCGATGGGGCAGAAGCTTCATGATATCGGCAGCTTCAACCCGATCGGGCCTCTGAATTTCTCCGCTCTCGTTCATTCGGACCGGCTCCTTCGATGCGGGCTGGCTACGCGCCGTCCCCGCCTTCTCCTTGGTCAATCTTTACATCCTTACGTTCGGCAAGCTGCCGCAAAAGAGTCAGCTCCCGGAACCATAGCCGGACCGGTTTGGCCGGTGTGCCGCCCCAGCGTGCTCCGGCAGGAACATCGCCCCGTACGTTGCTGCTCCCAGCGATCTGTGCTCCGGCGCCAATCTTCAGATGGCCAACGACGCCGACCTGCCCGCCCAGAGCCACGAAATCGCCAAGCTCGGAACTGCCCGAAATACCCGTTTGCGACACAATAATGCAATGCCTACCGACGATGACGTTGTGCCCGATTTGGACGAGATTATCAATTTTCGTGCCTTCTCCGATAATCGTATCCCGCAGGGCCCCGCGATCGACGGTCGAATTGGCCCCGATCTCCACATCGTCCTGAATCACGACGCGGCCGATCTGAGGCACCTTCATATGGCCCTCCCGTCCCATCGCAAAGCCGAATCCGTCCTGGCCGATTGCGACGCCTGAATGGATGACGACGTTGTTTCCGATCAGGGCGTGGGTCACCGAGGCGTTGGGCCCGATATAGCTGTTCCGGCCGATATGGACCCGGTAGCCGATGACGGCGCCGGCGGCGATCGTCGTGCCCCGTCCGATATGGGCTTCGGGCCCTATGACGGCGCCGGGTTCGATCGTCACATCGGGCTCCATCACCACAGACGGATGAACACCGAGGGCCGCCACGCCGTCCATGGCGGGTCCCGCCGTCTTCGGGCGGAGCGATTCCGGGTAGAACAAGGCGATCGCTTTAGCGAAACCGCGATAGGGTTCGCGCATCGTCAGCGCAGCGGTGCCGGACGGCACTTTGCGGACGAATTTCGGGGCGACGATGCATGCGGTTGCTTTCGTCGTCTCCAGCGCCGGCAGATATTTGGGATTGTCTACGAAGGACAGGTGCCCCTCGCCCGCATCGTCGAGCGGCAAGACGTCGACGATCTCAAGGTCGGGGTCCGTGTCCGGGCCGAGTTCTGCCCCGACGGTCTCCGCAACGCGCCCCAAAGCGAACGGACCGGCGCGTTTGAAAAATCCCGGATGTTCCATTGGGTCTCCTAGCGGGCCGCGCTCAAGCGGTCGCGACAACAGCACTCCGCATCGGATAGCGGCAATCTTTAGAAAGCGGTCGAGGCACCGAAGCGGAAGAGCTCGGTTCTGTCGAAGTCGGCCTTCAACAGGGCCTCGGCGAGGTCGGCGCGGAGCGGACCAAGCGGAGACTGCCAGATCAGGCTGACACCGGTCGAGAGGCGAATATCCGCGGTGTCCTCGATGTAGCTGCCTTCGTCGATATCGACCGCTTGGATGGCCGCCTCCCCCGGACCCCAGAGAGAGCCCGCGTCGACGAAGACGGCGCCCTGCATGCCGAGGTTCTCAGGAATGAGCGGCAGCGGGAAGCGTACCTCGGCCGTCGTAGCCCAGAAATACTTGCCACCCAAGGAGTCCTGGCTGCAGTCCGGGACGCGCTTTCCGGTCGTCGGGTTGCGGCAGGCGTCACGCGGGCCGTAACCGGCGCGGTCGAAGCCGCGGATCGTCTCGCCGCCCTTGAAGAACAGGTCGGTCAGACGCAGATCCTCGCCACCCCAAGGCTCGATGACGCCACCCTGGACCCGGCCCACAAGCGTAATCTTGTTGGTGATCGGGTAATAGCCGCGGGTGTCCAGGATGAAGCGGTTGTACTGGACGTCGCCGCCGACGCCCGCGAAATCCTGCGAAATCGACGCGAAGATACCGCTGGTCGGCGATTGCGGCAGGTTCCGAGTGTCGTAAGCCAGCGTATAGCCCAGGCTCGAGACGATAACCGCGCCCTCTTCCGCGGCCTGCTTGATCGCAAGCGAGGCATCTCGTGTGGCGTCGTAGATTTCCTCGCGCTGGAGCCGGTAGCGCAAGCCGAGCTGGGTGTTGTTGGCAACGGGGAAGCCGATACGCAGGTTGCCACCGGTATCGCGCTGCTTGAACGAGGCCACGTTGGTCAGGTCGACTTCCTTGTGGAACAGGTCGAAACCGGCCGCGATGTTCCGGCCGAGGAAGGCCGGCTCGGTGAAGCTGAAGTCCACCTGGAAGCGCTCAAGGCTGCCCGAGAGACCCAAGCGGACATACTGACCGCGGCCCATCAGGTTGCGCTCGGTGACGCTCACGTCGCCGATGACGCCTTCCGTCGTGGAGTAACCGACACCGAACGAGAACTCACCCGTCGGCTGTTCGACGACGACAACATCGATGACGACGCGATCCGGCGCGCTGCCCGGAGACGTCTGAATATCGACCGTCTTGAAGAACCCGAGCGAGCGCAAACGTTTGCGCGCGGCCTCGATCAGCAGACGGTTATAAGCATCGCCTTCTGCCAGACGGAACTGCCGCCGGATAACCTGATCCTCGGTGCGGTAGTTGCCGACGATGTTGATCCGTTCGATGTAGACCCGCGGACCTTCGTCGATCACGTAAGTGATGTTGATCGTCTGCGTGGTCGGATCGCGATCGAAACGCGGCCGGACCTGACCGAAGGCATAGCCCTGTTCGGACACCTTGACGGTCAAGGCTTCGACGGTCTTCTCGACCTTTTCGACGTTGTAGCGTTTGCCGGGCTTCGTCAGGAGCGCGCCGCTAAGGGCGTTGACGTCCAACGACGGCAAGGCGCTCTCGATATCGATATAGCCGAAGTCGTAGCGCGGGCCTTCATAGATCTCGAACGTGATGACGAAGCCGCCCTCGTTCCGGTTCAGCCAACCGCCGCCACCCTCACCCGGCAGGATATCGGCATTCGAGGAAAGGATGCGGACATCCGCATAGCCGTTCTTCAAATAGAATTGGCGCAGCAGTTCGCGATCGAGCGCAAGCCGGTCCGGATCGTAGATGTTGTCGTTCTTGAGGAAGCTGAGCCAGCTCGTCCGTTTCGTGGTCACCACAAACCGGAGCTGAGAGGCGCTGAAGGCCTCGTTGCCGACGAACTTGATGGCCTTGACCTTGGTCTTAACGCCTTCGCCGATCTGGTAGACCACTTCTACACGGTTGCCACCGAGCGGAATGACCTGGGCGCTGACTTGAGCGTCGTAATGGCCCTGACGTGCGAGGACATCGCGGATTCGCTGCTCGTCGGCCTGAACGCGGGCTTGCGTATAGACCGACCGCGGCTTCACCTGAACTTCCGAACTCAGCACGTCGCTCTCGACGTCCTTGTTGCCTTCGAAGCGCACGCGCGCGACGACGGGATTTTCGACGACGACAACGACGACCGTGGAGTACTGCCGCTTAATGCGAACGTCCTTGAAAAGGCCGGTGGCGAATAGGGTCTTAAGGGATTGGTTGATCTCGCCGGGGTCGTAGGGGTCGCCGGCGGAAAACGTGAGGTAAGAGCGGATCGTCTCGGCTTCGACGCGCTGATTGCCTTGAACGACGACGGAGCTGATGGTGGCGTTTTGGGCAGCGGCTGTGAGGTCGCCAAAGCTCGCGCTGATACCCAGCGAGAGCGGGACGCTACACAACACTAGGAGGACTGCCATGAGTCCTCTTTCCAACGTCCACCGCACCATTTCTGGTGTAATCCCCCGTTAACCCAAACCCCCCATAGGCTTTGGGCCTATGGACCAAGCTGGCCATCTGTTTGTGGCCGATTTTAGATACGATCCGTCTCTTTTCAGGTGAAATCGAGCGGTTCTTTTTATCCCCTGCCCGCCAATTCCACCATCACAGAAACTTCAAATGAATCAGATCGTTCCAGGTCGCAAAAATCATTAGCATGAGGACGAACGCAAGGCCAATGCGAAAACCGATTTCTTGAGTGGTTTCGCTTAACGGCTTCCCCCTCACAGCTTCGATTCCGTAAAACAGCAGATGGCCACCATCGAGCATAGGTATTGGGAATAGATTGATGAGGCCAATACTAACCGAGATGATGGCAGCGAGGTTGAGGAGCGCAAGAAAGCCTGCGGTGGCAACCTGCCCAGATACTTGAGCAATTCTCAGCGGACCGCCGAGCTGATCCGCGTCTTCACGGCCTTTGATCACGTCATAGAGGTACCCGAGGGACCGGGACACGACAAAGTAGCATTCTTTGACGCCCATCACGAACGCTGTGGCCGGGTCATGGCGCTGCCACGTCCAGTCGTCCGGCGAGGCGCTGCGCTGAATACCCAAAAGGCCGATTTTGAACGTGTTTCCAAAGCGGTCGGTGATTTCCTTCCGTTCCGGAATCGCCGTCAAATCGACGGTTTTGCCGTCCCGTTCGACAGCGAAATGCAGTTCCCGGTCAGGGCTGGTGGCCACGATCCGCTGCATATCGGTAAAGTTCGCGATTTTGCTGCCGTCGATGCTCGTGATGACGTCGCCCGGCTGGAAACCGGCCCGCTCCGCGGCACTGTCCGGGGCGACCGCGTCAACCTTCGGCGCGGTGATCCGTTCGCCGAAGATGCTGAAAACGGCCGTGAAAATCAGAATCGCGAAGATGAAATTCGCAATCGGGCCCGCGGCGACGATGGCGGCGCGCTGACCCAGAGTTTTTCCCTGAAAGGTCTTTTCCCGGTCTGCCTCCGGCACCGACTCGAGGGACTTCTGGCCGGCGCTTGCGGCGTTCTCGTCGTCGATGAATTTCACGTAGCCCCCGAGGGGGATCCAGGCGACGCGCCAGCGGGTCCCGTGTTTGTCGTTGAACCCGAAGATCTCGGGGCCGAAACCGATGGAAAACGCCTTGATTCCCACGCCGCACCAGCGAGCCACGAGGAAGTGCCCCATCTCGTGGACAAAGACCACCACGGTCAGAATGAACAGGAACGGAATGAGATAGCTGAGAAAGCTCCCGCCGAAGCCGGCGAGCGATGTGAAAATATCCATAAGTCCGGTTACCTAGAGAATTGGGCCCTTCTTAGTCAGTTCAGTACGTGCATGCCTATTCCGGCACGTCCGTCGTGCCGGGCGCGGCCTGCTCCGCTGCGTCCTTCAGTCCCCCGCGTCTGCACCCGCCCAACGGGGCAGCCGGTCCCTCGCCCGGCGGCGCGCCTCTTCGTCGATCTCGTACACGTCCTCGGCGGTTTCCGGAGCGAGCGCGATCAGGTCGGCGCAGTCGACCAGCGTGGTCTCCACCAGCCCGGCGATTCCGAGGAACCCTAACCGCTTCTCGAGGAAGGCCGCAACGGCGACTTCATTGGCCGCGTTCAGCACGGCGCCCGCGCTGCCGCCGGTTTCCAGAACCTCCTTGGCCAGGCGCAAGGCCGGGAATCGTTCGGGGTCCGGGGCTTCAAACGTGAGGGAGCCGAGCGTCGCCAAGTCGATGCGCTCGTTGGGTACGTGCATGCGCTCGGGCCAGGCCAGGCTATAGGCGATCGGTGTGCGCATATCCGGGCAGCTCAGTTGAGCCAGCACCGCGCCATCGGTCATTTGCACGAGGCAGTGCACGATGGACTGGGGATGCACGAGGATGCACAGCTTTTCGGGCGGCAGCGCGAAAAGATGATGCGCTTCGATGAGTTCCAGCCCCTTGTTCATGAGGGACGCGGAATCGATCGTGACTTTTGCGCCCATCGACCAGTTCGGATGTTTCAGGGCCTGTTCGGGGCCGGCCTCCGCCATCTGCTCGACGCTCCAGGTCCGGAAGGGACCGCCCGAGGCGGTGAGGCAGACGGATTCGATCTTGTCGGGTTCGGTGCCGGTCATGGCTTGGCGCGCCGCGGAGTGCTCGGAGTCCACGGGCAAGAGCGTCGCGCCGTGCCGGGCAACCTCGCGCATGAAGATCTCGCCGCCGGAGACGAGACACTCCTTGTTGGCGAGCGCGACGGCCGTTCCCTGCTTCACGGCACGCAAGGTCGGCCGAAGCCCCGCGACGCCGACGATGGCGGCCATGATCCAATCCGCGGGACGTGATGCGGCATCGAGCAGCGCCTTCGGGCCTGCGGCCACTTCGATGTCCGTGCCCGCCAAAGCCAGCAAGAGGTCCTTGTAGCTTCCCGCATCCGCCGTCACGGCCAGCTTCGCGCCGTGCTGCACGGCAAGCTCGGCCAGCCGAGCGACGTTCTTGTTGCCGGTCAGCGCAATGACATCATAGTCGTCGGGATTGCGCCCGACGAGATCGAGCGTGCTTTCGCCGATCGATCCGGTGGCGCCGAGCACGCTGATCCGTTTGGGCTGTTTGGCGCTCGAACGGGGCTCGGAGTCAGCGTTTTCTCTTACGGGAAACAGGGTACGCCCCTCACCATATCAAGAGCCCGGCAGCCGGAAATTCAGGATTCCGCAGGCCAATCAACGCTGCCACGACCGCCGCCATCAGTAGGCTGTCGATCCGGTCGAAGAAGCCGCCATGGCCCGGAATAAGCTGGCTCATATCCTTGATGCCCAGGCTCCGTTTCACGGCACTCTCAAGCAAGTCACCCATCTGGCAGGCGAAGGCAAGCACTAATGCCACCAGCGCCAGGGCCACCGGAGAGGTGTTGCCGAGATAGTACGCGAAGAGCACGCCGATCAGCATGGGCGTTGCGGTGCCAATAATGAAGCCGCTCCAGGTCTTTTTCGGCGAGATCGTCGGCGCGAATTTCGGACCGCCGAATGCGCGGCCGCCGACATACGAGGCCGTGTCCGTGGTCCAACTGACGACGAGGACGAACAGAACGGCCGCCAGCCCGTGGTTCGGGTCGCTGCGCAGCCAAATAAGGGCGGCGGCGGGCAGCACGACATAGGCCAAGCCGCCCGCGTCGAGTTTTGCTTCCTTCGGCGTCTTCTTCTGGTAGCCGGAAATGAGGAGCGTCAACATCGCGGCGGCAAAGATGATCGCTGCATACTCGTACCTATGGACCGCGACAAAAATGACGACGGCGGTTGCGCAAGCGATATGGATGATCGAGGTGGCGTCGCCGCCCGTGGCCCGCGTTGCCGAGCCCCACTCCCAGGTCAGGACCATGGCCGATGCGATGACCAGAACGAGAAAGGTCCAGGGGCTGAGGACGAGCGCGGCGAGCGTCAGCGCAGCCAAGAACACGGCGGACCCGATCCTGCGCCACAGTTCCGGCAAGGCTTTGCTCTGAGACTGCGAGGAGTTGCCTTGGGAAGGCGGCGGAGACGTCACGCCGTCGATCTCACGGTGCGGCCGCCGAAGCGGCGGTTCCGCCGCTGAAACTCGGCGATCGCGTCTTCGAAATGGGTCTTGTTGAAGTCGGGCCAATAGGTGTCGACGAACACGAACTCCGCATAGGCCAATTGCCAGAGCAGGAAGTTCGAAAGGCGCAGTTCTCCGGATGTGCGAATGAGAAGGTCCGGATCGGGCAGACCATCGGTATCGAGATAGGACCCGAAGAGCTGCTCGGTCATGTCCCCGGGTGCCAGCACGCCCGCCTTGACGTCTTCGGCGAAGCGGGTTGCCGCCCGCGTGATCTCATTGCGCGAGCCGTAGTTGAACGCGATCGTGAGATTGAGCGCCGTGTTCTCTTTCGTCAGTTCCACCGCGTCATCCAGCATGCGCTGAATATCGGCGTCGAGATTGGTACGTGATCCGATGATGCGGATGCGCACGCCATTCTTGTGGAGGTCGGCGAGGTCGCGGCGGATGAAGCGCCGCAAGAGCCCGAAGAGGTCTTTGATCTCCTCGGCGGGCCGCGACCAATTCTCCGAGGAGAAGCTGAACAGGGTGAGATGCGTGATGCCGAGATCGCCCGCTGCCTCGACCGCCCGGCGCACGGCCTCGACGCCGCGCCGGTGGCCTTCGACGCGCGGCAGGCGCCGCTCGGCGGCCCAGCGGCCATTGCCGTCCATGATGATGGCGACATGGCGCGGGCCCGGCTGGGTCTCACTGCCCCATTTGTTGTCCACTACGAGCGTCACAGCGTGCTTCTCCGAAACCGGCCACCGAGCTTCCGCATACGGGTCCTAATCAGACCTGCATGATCTCCGCTTCCTTCGTGGCGAGCGCCTCGTCGATTTCCTTGATGACCTTGTCGGTCAAGTCCTGAACCTTGTTGGCCAGCGCATGGTGCTCGTCCTTGCCCATGTCACCGTCCTTCTCGGCCTTCTTCAGATGCTCCATGCCGTCGCGGCGCACATTGCGCACGGCGATCCGGCCCTGCTCCGCATATTTGTGAGCGACCTTCGCCAGTTCCTGGCGGCGCTCTTCGTTGAGCTCGGGGATCGGCAGCCGCAGGAGCTGGCCTTCGACGACCGGGTTCAGCCCCAAATCGGACTCGCGGATCGCTTTTTCAACCGCCGGCACCTGCCCCTTGTCCCAGACCTGCACGGTAATCATCCGTGCTTCGGGAACGTTGACGGTTGCCACCTGGTTCAGCGGCATCGGGTTTCCGTAGGCCGACACCATGACGGGATCCAATAGGCTGGCGCTGGCGCGGCCCGTGCGCAGTCCGCTGAACTCGTGCTTTAGAGAGCTCAGCGCGCCGCGCATCCGCCGTTCGATTTCATCCAAGTCAAAGTCAGACATCTTGTCATCCCTAGCAGCCATCGTTCCGGCATTCCGAGCCGGCCCTGGCGCGTTGTGTTGGCGTTTCCGAATTTGTTGGACGGCCTAACCGCCGTCGATGATCGTCGAGGCCCCTTGCCCTTGGAGTTCAAGAGCCAAGCTGCCTTGGTTCTTGATCGAGAACACAATTATCGGAATCCGGTTGTCTCGGGCAAGGGCGATTGCGGCCCCGTCCATGATCCTCAGATCCTGCTTGAGGACTTCGGCGTAGCTCAGGCGTTCATAACGCTTTGCATCAGGCACCTTCTTGGGGTCGGCGCTGTAGACGCCGTCGACCTGCGTGGCCTTGTAAAGAGCTTCGCATTCCATCTCCGCGGCGCGCAAAGCGGCCGCCGTATCGGTCGTGAAGAACGGATTGCCGGTCCCGCCCGCGAAGACCAGGACGCGCCCCTTGCTCAGATGATCGAGCGCCTTGTCCCGGATATAGGGCTCGCAGACTGTCGGCATCGGGATCGCGGAAAGGACGCGGGCCGTCTGCCCTGCCCGTTCGATGGCGGTCTGAAGGGCGAGCGCGTTCATCACCGTCGCCAGCATGCCCATGTAGTCGGCCCGAGCGCGATCGATGCCGCCCTCGGCCGCCATCATGCCGCGGAAGATATTGCCGCCACCCACGACGACGCAGATCTCGACGCCGATCGCCGCTGCCGCGGCGATGTCTTTCGCGATCGGATCGATGACATCGAGGTCGATGCCGAAGCCCTTATCGCCGGCGAGCGCTTCCCCGGAGAGTTTGACGAGTACGCGCCTGTAGCGCGACTTCGCGGCAGACGGTGTGTCCATCAACGCATGGCTCCGGCGGCAATATGGCGGGATTATCCCAAAAACGGGCCGGGTGAAAAGGCCCCGGCCCACCCAGGCTTGGATCGGCGGCGACTCGATACCGAGCCGCCGCCTGAACCCTATGCGCCCGAGGCAGCGGCGGCAACCTCGGCGGCGAAGTCGCCTTCTTCCTTTTCGATGCCCTCGCCCAAGGCATACCGGTAGAACCCGACGATCTTGATGGGGGCGCCTGCATCCTTGCCGGCGGCCTCCATGGCCTTGGCGACCGTGTTGTCCGGGTCATGCACGAAGGGCTGCTTGAGCAGGACCACTTCCTCATAGAACTTCCGCAAGCGACCCTCGACCATCTTCTCGATGACGTTGTCCGGCTTACCGGACTCCTTGGCCTGCTCGGTCAGGACGGTACGCTCGCGCTCGACCAGCTCCTGGTCCAGGCTGTCCGTGTCGATGGCCTGCGGGTTCGTCGCCGCGATGTGCATGGCGACCTGCTTGCCGAAGCCCTTCACGGCATCCACATCGCCGGTGGATTCCAGCGCAACGATCACGCCGATCTTGCCGAGCCCAGGAGCGGCCTGGTTGTGCATGTAGCTCGCGACCACGCCCTTGCCCGCGTCGAGATAAGCCGTCCGGCGGAGGGTCATGTTCTCGCCGATGGAGCCGACCATCTCTTTCAGCGTTTCGGCAACAGAGCTGCCGCCCTTGTAGGCTTCCGCGCCGAGCTTCTCGATGTCGCCCTTGGCGTTGATGGCGGCGTTGGAGATGGCGGTGACCATGTCCTGGAAGGTCGGGTTCCGGGCCACGAAGTCGGTCTCGGAATTGACTTCCACGAGGGCTGCCTCGGTGTCGGTCTCCGCGATACCGATCAGGCCTTCCGCGGCGACACGACCGGCCTTCTTCGCCGCCTTGGCGAGGCCTTTCGCACGAAGCCAATCGACGGCGGCTTCCATGTCGCCGTCGTTCTCGTTCAGGGCCGACTTACAATCCATCATTCCCGCGCCGGTCTTCTCGCGGAGCTCCTTGACCATGGCCGCAGTGATCGTCGCCATCAGTTCCTCTTCACTTGTTCCGGGCCGAAAGGGCCCGGCTTTTCGATTACGCGTTCGCCGTGGATTCAGCTTCGCCGGCTTCGGCCGGTGCTGCTTCCGTTGCCGGGGCATCCTCGATGGCCGGTTCGGCCATTGGCTCCTCGGCTTCGCCCAGATCAACGCCGACCGACCCTTGGCCGCGCTCGATACCGTCAATGGCGGCACGGGCAATCAGGTCGCAATACAGCGTGATCGCGCGCCCGGCGTCGTCGTTGCCGGGAATGGGATAGTTGATGCCGTCCGGGTCGCAGTTGGAATCGACGATCGCGACGACCGGGATGTTCAGCTTGCGGGCCTCGGCGATCGCGATGGACTCCTTGTTGGTGTCGATCACGAAAATGAGGTCCGGCGGCGCACCCATGTCTTTGATGCCGCCCAGCGAGATCTCAAGCTTGTCGCGCTCGCGGGTCAGCTGCAAAAGCTCTTTCTTGGTGAGGCCGCGGTGCTCACCCTCGAGCAGCTCTTCCAGGGCCTTCAGGCGCTTGATGGAGTGCGAGATGGTGCGCCAGTTCGTCAGCGTACCGCCGAGCCAACGGTGATTGATGAAGTACTGTGCCGACGAGCGCGCACCTTCCGCAATCGCCTCGGCGGCCTGGCGCTTGGTGCCCACGAAGAGCACGCGTCCGCCCTTGGCGACCACGTCGGAGACGGCGACCAGAGCCTGGTGCAGCAGCGGCACCGTCTGGGTCAGGTCGATAATGTGGATATTGTTGCGGGAGCCGTAGATGAACGGCGCCATTTTCGGGTTCCAGCGATGTGTCTGGTGGCCGAAGTGAACCCCAGCTTCCAAGAGCTGGCGCATAGATAGATCGGGCAGTGCCATGGGACTGCAGACTCCTTTTTCCGGTTTTTCCGCCGCGGGGCGTTGAGAGACCGATCGAAAACCGGTCACCGGAGCGAGCGCACTGGTTATAGAAAACCAATGTGACGCTTTGTCCCCGCGTGTGAGATGGTGCGCCTTATAGGGGTCACGCCGATGCTTTGCAAGCCTGGAAACGGCTCCAAATCAAGGGCTCGTCGAGCTTCGGCCGTCCCTAGATCGCGCTGACGTCCAGGACCCCCTCCAAGAGCTTGAGCGCGCTGCGCTGGCGGGGGGTGGAATCGATCCCTTGCGGCAGATCGAACTCGACCTCCTTGCCGTCGATGAGGAGCCGGAGGCGAAGCCGCCCTTGCCCGCCCTCGGCGCCTATCTGCGCAGCAAGCAGCGAGAGGGCTCGGGGATCGTCGACAGTGACTTCCATGCCCGAGGAGCGCTCTTCGGCGGTGTTGTCCAGGGACGACAGCCCCTGAACCCGGACGCGCACGTTTTCTCCGTCCGCTTCGGCTTCCACGTCGAGGAGAACCACCGATCCTGCCTCGAGGAGCGGACGGCCGGCAATCAACGCTTCTGAGAAGATCACGGCCTCGAACTGCCCGGTGGCGTCGGAAAAAGCAACGAACGCATAGGGGTTACCGGTCTTGCCTTTGCGTTCGCGCGAGGAGAGAACCGTCCCGGCGAGCCTGCCCACGACCCGCTTCGTCTGCGCCTTTGCCGCAAATTCGGTCCAGGTCTCCACGCCAAGAGACTTGAGAACTTCGCTGTATTCGTCGAGCGGGTGCCCGGTCAGGAAGAAGCCCACGGCCTCGAACTCTTTGGCAAGCCGGTCCGTCGGGAGCCAGGGATCCGCCTTGCGCAGCTCGATCGGCGGCGGGGTCTGATTGCCGCCGGAGAAGAACAGATCGTTCTGGCCGCCGGTACGAGCTTCCTGGGCGCTGTTCCCGGCGAGGATCATCCGGTCCACGTTCTCGAGCGCCGTGGCCCGGTCGATACCGAGCTCGTCGAAAGCGCCGGCAGTCGCGAGTGTCTCCAAGGCGCGCTTGTTTACGTGGCGCGGGTTCAAGCGGCGTGCGAAGTCGGAGATGTCGCCGAACAGGCCGTTGGCGTTCCGCTCCGCCACGATGGACTCGACAGCAGGTTGGCCGACATTCTTAAGCGCCGCAAGGGAGTAGCGGATCGCCTTGCCATTGGGGATGAAGCCGACTTCGGAGTGGTTCACCGACGGCTGCTCGAGCTTGATGCCGAGCCGCCGCGCCTCTTGCGCGAAGCTGTTGAGCTTGTCGGCGTTGCCCATGTCCAGCGTCATGGATGCCGCAACGAATTCGGTCGGGTAGTTCGCCTTGAGATAGGCGGTCTGGTAGGCGATCAGCGCATAGGCCGCCGCGTGTGACTTGTTGAAGCCGTAGCCGGCGAACTTCGCCACCAGTTCAAATATGTATTCCGCCCGGCCCTTCTCCACGCCGTTCGCGACCGCGCCGTCGACAAAGCGCTTCCGCTGCTTGTCCATCTCGGCCTTGATCTTCTTGCCCATGGCCCGGCGCAGCAGATCGGCCTCTCCGAGGGAGTAGCCGGACAGAACCTGTGCGATCTGCATCACCTGCTCCTGGTAGATGATGACGCCGTAGGTCTCCGCCAGGATGGGCTCGATCATGGGATGGAGTGTCTCGATCTCCTCCTTGCCGTGCTTCCGGTTCACGAAGGTCTCGATATTGTCCATCGGGCCTGGCCGGTAGAGCGCGACCATGGCGATGATGTCTTCGAACCGGTCGGGCTTCAGCTTGCGCAAGGCGTCGCGCATGCCCTGGCTTTCCAGCTGGAACACGCCCACCGTCTCCGCCCGCTGGATCAACTCGTAGGTCCTGGTGTCGTCGAGTGGGATCTCCGCCGGATCGATATCGGGCCCGTCGCGGCCAATCAGCCGCCGCGTCATGTCGATGACGGTCAGCGTCTTGAGCCCGAGGAAGTCGAACTTCACCAGCCCGGCTGCTTCGGCCCATTTCATGTTGAACTGGGTGGCCGGGAGTTGGGCGCGCGCGTCACGATAGAGCGGCACGAGTTCGGTCAGGTTCCGATCCGCGATCACGACGCCCGCCGCGTGGGTCGAAGCGTGCCGGTAGAGGCCCTCGAGCCGCTGGCCGATGTCGAGCAGTTTGGCGACGATCGGCTCCTTGTCGCGCTCCTCCTGCAAGCGCGGTTCGCCGGCGATGGCTTGAGGCAACGTGACCGGGTTCGCCGGGTTCATAGGGACGAGCTTGCAGAGCCGGTCGACCTGCCCGTACGGCATCTGCAGCACGCGGCCCACATCGCGCAGCACGGCGCGGGCCTGGAGCTTACCGAAGGTGATGATCTGCGCGACCCGGTCGGCCCCGTAGCGGTCGCGCACATAGGCGATGACCTCGTCGCGGCGGTCCTGGCAGAAGTCGATATCGAAGTCGGGCATGGACACGCGTTCCGGGTTCAGGAAGCGCTCGAACAGGAGCCCGAAGCGGATGGGGTCGAGATCGGTGATTGTCAGCGCATATGCGACGAGCGAACCCGCGCCGGACCCGCGCCCCGGGCCTACCGGGATGCCCTGCCCCTTGGTCCATTTGATGAAGTCCGAAACGATCAGGAAGTAGCCCTGATAGTTCATGCGGGTGATGATCTCGAGTTCGAAGGCGAGCCGCTCGCGATAGGCCGCTTCGTCCGCGCCCGGGGCTGTTCCGTGCTGTGCGATGCGCGCGGCAAGGCCGTCTTCCGCCTGCCTTTTCAGCTCCTCGGCTTCGGTCTCCGCAAGGGCCGCGCTTGCCTCGCCGCCGGAAAGAAACGCCGGCAGGATCGGGCTGCGTTTCTGCGGGCGATAGGCGCAACGCCGGGCGATCTCGACCGTGTTTTCAATGGCCTCGGGCAGGTCCGCGAACAGGGCCCGCATTTCGTCCGCGGACTTGAAGTAGTGTTCGGGGCTGAGGCGGCGGCGGTCGTCCACGGCCACGTAGCTTCCTTGCGCTATACAGATCAGCGCGTCATGGGCCTCGAAATCGTCCGAGGTGGCAAAGAACGGCTCATTGGTCGCCACAAGCGGGATCGAGCGTTCATAGGCCAGTTGCACCAGGTGGGGCTCGACGGCCCTTTCCTGAGCCAGACCATGGCGTTGGAGCTCGATGTAGAAGCAGTCTCCAAAGATCGAATGGAGCGCCTCGACGCGGGCACGGGCAAGCTCCGCGTTCCCATCCGCGAAGGCCGTGTCGATGAGGCCCTCCGGGCCGCCGCTGAGCGCGATCAAACCGCGTGAATGCCCCGCCAGTTCATCGATGGTGACGAAGGCGTCCCCTGTCTCGGCTGCCGTGAAGTAGGCGCGGCTCGTCAGCTCCATCAGGTTGGCGTAGCCGGTCTCGTCCTTGGCCAGGAGCGCGATGCGGCCGTCGGGGGTCTGGTTGACCAGCTCCGGGGCCCCTCCCTTCTTGCCGGGCTTCTCGAAGGTGAGGTTCAGCGTGCAGCCGATAATGGGCTGAATGCCGGCGCCCGAGACCGCTTCGGAGAATTCGAGTGCGCCGAACAAATTGTTGGAATCGGTGAGCGCCAGGGCCGGCGCCGCGTCGGCCTTGGCCAGTTCGACGAGCTTCGGAATCTTGAGCGCGCCTTCCAGCAAGGAATAGGCGGAATGCACGTGCAGGTGCACGAAGGGTTGCTGGTCGCTCATGATGTTCCGTCTTTGGGGTGGTCAGAGACTCAACGGCTTCCAGACGGAATTGTGGACCCTTGGGCCCGGATGGCAAGGCGCCTACCCGACCGCTTCCACGACGGCGACCTCTTCCTCCACAAGCAATCCGTCGGTCAGGCGCAGGACCCGATCCATGCGGGCCGCCAGCTCGAGATTGTGGGTGGCGATTACGGCCGCGACACCCTCGTCCCGAACCAGGTGCATCATCTGGTCGAAGACCCTGTCGGCGGTGTGCGGATCGAGATTGCCTGTCGGCTCGTCGGCCAGAAGGACCTTGGGCTGGTTTGCCACGGCGCGCGCGATGGCGACGCGCTGCTGCTCTCCGCCGGAGAGCTCTGCCGGCCTGTGGGTCCATCGGTCCTTGAGGCCGAGCGGGTCCAAAAGCGCCTTGGCCCGGGCCTCGGCGTCGTGCTTGGAGCGGCCGAGGACGAGCTGCGGCAGCATCACATTCTCCAGCGCCGAGAACTCGGGCAACAGATGATGGAACTGGTAGATGAAGCCCACCTCCATCCGCCGGATACGCGTGCGCTCGTTGTCTCCCAACGTGACGCAGTCGCGGCCGTTGATGATCACGCTGCCTGCGTCCGGCTTTTCGAGCAGGCCCGCGATATGCAGCAGGGTCGATTTGCCGGCGCCCGAGGGGCCGAGCAGCGCCACAGTCTCACCCGGATAGAAGCTCGCGTTCGCCAGCTTCAGGACATCGATGCGGCGGTCGCCTTGCGTGAAGCCCCGCTCTAGATCGACGAGCTGTAGCGCGGGTGTTCTTTCGATTGCGTCCACGGGGCCCCCTACTCGTAGCGCAGCGCTTCGACCGGATCGAGCCGGGAGGCGCGCCAAGCCGGATAGACGGAAGCCAGAACGGACAGTGTCAGCGCCATGATCACGACGGAAGCCGTTTCTCCCGAATCCATCTCCGCCGGCAGTTCCGACAGGTAATAGAGTTCGGCGGGGAACAGTTCGGTGTCCGTGAGCCAGGAAACGAACCAGCGGATGTGGTCGATGTTCACGCACACGAGCACGCCGAGAGCAAGTCCGGCCAGCGTCCCGGTGACGCCGATCGTGGCGCCGGCAATCAGAAAGATGCGCATCACGGAGCCTCGCGTGGCGCCCATGGTCCGAAGGATCGCGATGTCGCGCGCCTTGTCCTTCACGAGCATCTTCAGGCCCGAAATGATGTTCAGCGCCGCCACCAGAACGATCAGTGTCAGGATCAAGAACATCACATTGCGTTCGACCTGCAGCGCGGAAAAGAACGTCGCGTTGCGCTGGCGCCAGTCGGTGACATAGATCGACGGTCCGCCGGCCTCGAGGATCTTCGGCGCGAGTTCAGCCACTTCGTCCGGGGACTTCAGCACCACTTCGAGAACCGTCACAGAGTCAGGCTGATTGAAATAGATCTGCGCCTCGTTCAGCGGCATGAACATGATGCTCGCATCGTATTCGGACATGCCGATCTCGAAGATCGCCACGACGGGATAGCGTTTGATGCGTGGCGCCGTGCCGAGCGGCGTGGAGGCGCCGCGCGGTGTCAGTATCGAGACGCTGTCCCCGACCTTTACGTTGAGCGTGTTCGCCATGCGGCTGCCGATAGCGATGCCTGGATTCTTGTCGAAGCCGTCGAGCGTGCCGAAATGAACGTTTTTAGAAATCGCCTTGAGGCTCTTGAGATCTTTCTCGCGCAAGCCCCGCACCAGCGCGCCTGTGGAGCCGAGCGGCGTCGAGGCGAGCACTTGACCTTCGACGAGCGGAAGCGCGTGCTTCACGTCGGGCACGTTCGCAATGCGCTCCGAGACCGCGTCATAGTCCTTGAACTGCCCGACGCTGTGCACGACCACATGGCCGTTCAGCCCAAGCATCTTGTCGAACAACTCCTGCCGGAAGCCGTTCATGACCGCCATGACGATAATCAGCGTCGCCACGCCGAGCATGATGCCTATGAAGGAGAAGCCGGCGATGACGGAGATGAAGCCTTCCTTGCGGCGCGCCCGGAGGTAGCGCAGCGCCACCAGCCATTCGAACGGGGCGAAGGGGCGCGTGGTCGGTGCCGCGGGGCTTTCGACGTGTCCGGCTACGGTTTCGCTCGCGCTCATGCGCCTTCCTTGGTGCGGCCTGCTATTGCGTCGCTCAGCATAGTCAACGCCGAGTCGAAGGTGAGACTATGGCGGGTGCCGGTCGCGCGTTCCTTCAACTCGACTTCGCCGGCCTTCAGGCTCTTTGGCCCGACGATCAACTGCCAGGGCAGACCGATCAGGTCCATGGCGGCGAATTTCGCGCCGGCGCGGTCATCGCGGTCGTCGTATAGCACGTCGAAGCCGGCATTTTGCAGCCGTGTGTAGAAGTCTTCGCAGGCTAAATCCGTGTCTGCATCACCGGCCTTCAGATTGATCAGCCCGATGTCGAATGGCGCCACGGATTGCGGCCAGATGATTCCGGCCTCGTCATGGGAAGCTTCGATGATCGCGCCGACGAGGCGCGACACGCCGATGCCGTAAGAGCCCATTTCGACGGTGATGAGGTCTCCTTCGGGGCCCTGCACCTTCGCACCCATCGCTTCGGAGTATTTCGTCCCGAAAAAGAAGATGTGGCCGACTTCGATGCCGCGTGCGGTGACGCGATCGGCTTCGGCGACGTCAGCCTCGAAGCGTGCGGCGTCATGCATCTCCGACGTGGCCGCGTATCGGCCCGTCCAATCACGTACGAGCGGCGCGAGGTCACCTTCGTAGTCGAGGTCGTCGCCAGGCGGCTCCATCGCGAGATAGTCCTTGTGGCAATAGACTTCGCTTTCGCCGGTCTCGGCGAGAATGATGAATTCGTGCGAGAGATCGCCGCCGATCGGGCCCGTCTCCGCAGCCATGGGGATAGACTTCAATCCCATGCGGGCGAAGGTCCGCAGGTACGAGACGAACATCCTGTTATAGGATTTGCGGGCGTCGTCCTGGGTGAGATCGAAGGAGTAGGAATCCTTCATCAGGAATTCGCGACCGCGCATAACGCCGAACCGCGGTCTGATCTCATCCCGGAACTTCCATTGGATGTGATAGAGGATGCGCGGCAGGTCCTTGTAGGACTTCACGCCGTCGCGGAAGATCGCCGTGATCAGCTCCTCGTTGGTGGGACCGTAGAGCATGTCGCGCTCGTGCCGGTCCTGGATGCGCAGCATCTCCTTGCCGTAGTCGTCGTAGCGTCCGCTCTCGCGCCACAGATCGGCGGATTGGATCGTCGGCATCAGGAGTTCGAGCGCCCCTGCCCGGTCCTGCTCCTCGCGCACGATCTGCTCGATCTTGCTCAGCACCCGGTATCCCAGAGGCAGCCAGGTATAGATGCCGGCGCTCGACTGGCGGATCATGCCCGCACGGAGCATGAGCCGATGCGAGACGATCTCCGCCTCTTTGGGGTCGTCACGTAGGATGGGCAGAAAGAAACGGCTGAGGCGCATCGTGAAGCTCTGAAGGCGTTGGTGTGGCCGAGCCCATGGATGGCCGGCCGCGTATGATCTCGGGGCTGCAAGCGGCGGCGATGGCACCATGACGCACCCTGGATGCGGCTAATAGCCAAGTTCGCCCAAAGAGGCAATCGAGGAGGCAATCGAGCCGCGCAACGTTTATCGGATTGCCCCGGCGATTCTTCGAATGACTTTTCAACCCGCGGTGGCCGGGGGTTGAACTCGGCGAAGATCGTCGAAACGACGCGGAAAGCGCGCCCTGATTTTAGTCAGTGTCGGCGTCTGCCACTCAATCAGGCAGTTTTTCCGATTTGAGCAGTCACAAAGTCGAATTCATTCAGGTTAGCAAATAGGGTGATCGACTTTTTTGGCTAAATCTGCGGCGACCAGTCACAATGATGGTGACAATTTGGCGCGGCCAAGCTAGGGTCCGCCCACAACGCAAGAGCGCTCGGCCCCCGTAGGTTGTGACGTGAAGCGTTTAGAGATTGGACAGTGTCAAAGACCACTTAGTGTCGAAGACTATCAGGGTCCAAGTCTTGGGAGGAAAGACTCCTGGCGCGCGTCTACCCGATGGACAAGCGCAGCCGCTTCGCCGCCCCGCTCTTCGAGAGCTGTCCCGGCGGTGGAGAAAAGGAGTAAACACTAAAAGAGCAAGGTCCTTAGGGGCCTTGCTTTTTTTTATGCGCGATCCGCGTGCCGGACTTTCATTCACAGCTCAATTGGCGTGAGGCGCTTCCTGAACCCGCTCGTAGCGGGGGAAGAACGGGATGTCGTCGAGCCTGATGATGTGATGCACCATGATCGCGTAGATGAACGCGAAGACGATGCCGGAAACGATCGTCGTCGCGACGATTTTCAGCAGCAGCCTCGGCCTGTGCGGTGCGCTGTCGGCGAAACCCGGATTGCTTGCTTCGCCCGCTTCTTCCGACGTGCGCACGCCCCAAGGCAGAACAGCGAAGAGCAGAACCCACCAGATCACGAAGTAGATGGCGACGCCGAAGGCGAGACTCATGGCCTAGGCCTCTTCGAGTTCGACCAAGGTCCCGCAGAAATCCTTGGGATGCAGGAACAGAACGGGCTTGCCGTGAGCGCCGATCTTCGGTTCGCCGTCGCCCAGGACGCGTGCGCCCTCCTTGGTGAGCTGGTCGCGCGCTTCCATGATATCCGGCACCTCGTAGCAGATGTGATGGATGCCGCCGCTCGGGTTGCGCTCCAGAAAGGCCGCGATCGGCGAGTTGTCGCCAAGGACGCCCAGGAGCTCGACCTTGGTGTTCGGCAACTCGATGAAAACCGTTCGCACACCATGCTCCGGCTGATCTTCCTCCGGAGAGACCGTCGCACCGAGCGTGTCGCGATAGACGGCGGTCGCGGCTGTCAGGTCCGGAACGACAATGGCGACATGGTTCAAACGGCCAATCATGTATCTCTGCTCCAGCTTCGAAAAGGGATCTCGACCTCAGTCTAAACGGCTATTGAGGCGCTCAAGGCCTCTTTTTGCGGCGGTTAGAGCACGGTCGTCAACACGGTACAGATAGGCTTCTTGCCCCAGGCTTGCCCCAGGGCCGCCCGCACGGCGCGGCGCACCGCTTCGGAGACAAGTTGCGGGTCTTTGCGGCGCGGGCGCGGAATGCTCTCGACCGTTCCGATTGCGGCGTCGCGCGCGATTTCCTCGAGCGGAACGCCGTAATTGTCCTCCTCGGGCAGCCCCGTCAGCGTCACCTCGGGGTCGGCGACCAGTCCGCCTTTCGTGGTCAAGACAAGGGATACGGCGGCGATACCGGCATAGCTGAGCTTGCGGCGGTCCCGGACCTGGCCCTCATCGGACGACGTCAAGATAGCGCCGTCGCGATAGAGCCGCCCCACGGGCACGTCGTCGACGATCCCAGCAGGCTTCGGCAGAAGCTGTACCAACGTGCCATTGCGGGCCCGGACGACCTCCGGGACACCGAGGTCCTCTGCCAGTTCTGCGTGCGCTTCCAGATGCCGTCCCTCACCGTGCATCGGCACGGCGATGTGCGGCTTCAGCCAAGAATACAGCTGCTCCAATTCCCCGCGGCGCGGATGGCCGGACACGTGCACCAGCGCATCCTGGTCGGTGAGAATCTCGATGGCGTTGTCGGACAGAGCATTCTGGATGCGTCCGACGGATTTCTCGTTTCCGGGAATTGTCCGCGAGGAGAAGATCACCCAGTCGCCCTTCTTGAGCGAGACATGCGGGTGTTCGCCTGCCGCGATGCGCGCCAGCGCCGCGCGCGGCTCGCCTTGGCTTCCCGTGCATAGGGCCACGACCTTGTCGGCCGGGAATTGTCGGAAGGCAGTTTCTTGATGAAAGCGCAATTCCGGGTCGAGATAGCCGGTCGCTTGGGCCGCTTCGATCACCCGGTACATGGCGCGGCCCACGACGACGAGTTCGCGGCCCGCGGCCTGAGCGGCCTTCGCCACCGAGCCGAGCCGGGCGACATTGGAGGCGAAGGTCGTGACGGCGACGCAAGCCGGCGCCTTCTTGATCAGCGTGATCAGGTTTTCGGCGACCTCCGCCTCCGAAGGCGAGATGCCTTCACGTATGGCGTTGGTGGAATCGCAGATCAGCGCATCGACTCCGTCGCGGCCGATCTCGCGCAGACGGTTTTCGTCCGTCGGCGCACTGGTCAGCGGCGTCTCGTCGAGCTTCCAGTCACCCGTGTGGAGCGCCGTTCCGAGCGGCGTGCGGATCGCCAGCGCCGTGGGTTCCGGAATCGAATGGGACATCGAGATGAGTTCGACATCGAACGGACCGATCTGGCGCCGTGCGCCCAAGGGCACAATCTCGAGCGGCAGGTCGTCGTCGTCCATACGCGCCTCGCCGAGCTTTCCGCGCAGCATTGCGGCCGTGAAGGGCGTGGCATAGATCGGAACCCGCCCGATCAAGGGCCAAAGATCGGGGATGGCGCCGTAATGGTCCTCGTGGGCATGGGTCAGCACCAGCCCTGCGATATTGTGCCGTTCCTCTTCAAGGAAGCGAATGTCCGGCAGGATGACGTCGATGCCCGGCTCGTATTCGCCGCCGAATGTCACGCCCATGTCGACGATGAGCCAGGTATAGGCGTTTTTCTGACCGTACCCGTAAAGGTACAGGTTCATGCCGATCTCGCCCACGCCGCCGAGCGGGACGAAGACGAGGCGGTTCTTGTTTCTTGAGTCCTTTGCAGCCATGGCGTCAGGACGTGAAGAAGACGTCGCCGGCCGCGATGGTGCGCTTGCCGCCTTCGGTCTTGAGCTTGAGGGCGCCTTCCAAATCGAGGCCGTCATAAGTGCCTTCGATCCGCTCACTGCCGATCTGCACGACGAGCTTTCGTCCCGTGGGACCCGCGCGGTCCAGCCAGGCGCGGCGAATCGACGGGAAGGTAGCCCCCTCATCCCACCGTTGCAGCCATTCGTGGGTCGTCGCCGCGAGCACCTCCAGCGCCTTGGCCGGTGCGACGCTCATACCGTAGGCATCGAGGCTCACGGCGGGCTGCGGCAGTCCCTCGGGATGGCTCGCCAGATTGATGCCGGTGCCGATCACGACCGCCGAGCGCCGGTCGCCCGGCGTGCCCAGATTCTCGAGCAGCATGCCGGCGATCTTTTCTTCGTCCAGCAGCACGTCGTTGGGCCATTTGATGAGCAGCTTGGAGCGGCCTTCATAGGCGATCAGTTTCGAGATTGTCTCGTAAGTGATGATACCGGCCACGAGGGCAAGCTGGCTTGCGGTCTGGAGCGGACAGTTGAGGCGCACCAGCAGGCTGGCGAAGAGGTTGCCGACTTGCGAGGTCCATTGCCGCCCTGCCCGTCCTCGCCCCATGGATTGGCGCGCCGACCAGATCCACAAGGGCCCCGGCTCCCCCATGTCCGCGCGGCGCTTGGCTTCGTCGTTGGTCGAATCGACCGTGTCGAGCTGGACCAGGCGGTAGCCTGCGGGAAGCTTGGGTGTTGTGCGCGCGAATTGGTTCATTCGGTAATGCGGCTAGGGGTTCAACAAATAGTGGCGGGACGAGCGCGCCCCGTTTCGTCAGAGCACTGCTGAATTCAAAAAAGAGATTTTGCAGCAGTTCCGGCCGCCGCGACAAGCGGCGACGGAAAAGCGAAGAAGAGCATGATCAAAACACCCGCGACGCCCAGCACGATAGCCAAGGGACGCGGCATTGGCTCGAAACCCTTCACGGGCTCGTCGAAATACATGAGCTTCACGATGCGCAAGTAATAGAAAGCGCCCACGACACTGAGCAGGACGCCGATGATGGCAAGGGCGTAGAGGCCCGCCTCGACGGCCGCGAGGAACACGTAGAACTTGGCGAAGAAGCCGGCGAGCGGCGGAATGCCGGCCAGTGAGAACAACAGGACCGCGAGCGCAAGCGCCATGAGCGGGCTTGTACGGGAGAGACCTGCGAGCTGATCGATCTCCTCGACCATCTCGCCGTCGCGGCGCAGCGACAGGATGACGGCGAAGGTGCCGAGCGTCATGACGAGATAGATCGCCATATAGATGATCACGCCCTGGACGCCCTGCTCCGTGCCGGCCGCAAGTCCGACGAGCGCGAAGCCCATATGTCCGATGGAGCTGTAGGCCATCAGGCGCTTGATGTTGTGCTGGCCGATCGCGGCGAACGCGCCGAGCCCCATCGAGGCGAGCGACAGGAAAATCACGATCTGCTGCCATTGATCGGTAATGGCCGGGAAAGCCGAAACCACAACCCGAATGAACAAGGCCATGGCGGCGATCTTCGGGGCGGCGGCGAAGAAGGCCGTAACGGGTGTCGGTGCGCCTTCGTAAACGTCGGGCGTCCACATGTGGAATGGCACCGCAGAGATCTTGAAGGCGAAGCCGGTCAGCAGAAACACCAGGCCGAAGATAAGGCCGAGATTGGCGCCGGAGGGTTGGGCCGCGCTCGCGATGTCGGAAAAGACCGTGGAGCCGGTAAAGCCGTAGATCAGCGAGGCGCCGTAGAGCAGCATGCCCGAGGACAACGCCCCGAGGACGAAGTACTTCATGCCGGCTTCGGACGAGCGGGTCGAATCCCGCTTGAAGGCGGCGACCACGTAGAGCGCGAGGCTCTGCAATTCGAGACCCACATAGAGCGCGATGAGATCGTTCGCGGAGATCATCATCAGCATGCCGGTCGTCGCGAGCAGCAACAGGACCGGGTACTCGAACTTCAGGCCACCTTCGTCTCGCCAGAAATCCCGCGACATGATCAGCGCGACGCCCGCGCCAATCAGGGCGAGCAGCTTGAGCATGCGCGCGAACGGATCGACGATGAAGCTGTTTCCGAAAACGGTGACTGTGCCTTCGCCCATGGCGACGAAGATGCCGGCGAGGAACAGCACCGCCACCGAGAGCCACAGAACAAGTTCGCCGCGTTCGTGGTCGCGGCCACCGACGCCGACCATGAGCAGCGCCATGGCGCCGATCGCGAGGGTGAGTTCGGGAAGGAGCGGGAGAAGATTGATCTGTTCGGTCATGGCACCCTCCCTCACGGCACCAGCGCCAGCCGCGCCTGCTCGGCGGCGGCCAGGTTCGCTTTGAAGTCGGCCATCAGGGCCTCGACGGACGTCGCCGTAACGTCGAGAACGGGATTGGGATGAAACCCGAAATAGATGGTGAGAAGAATCAGCGGCGCCATGACGGCGACTTCGCGCCAGGACAGATCCTGGATCAGCTTCAATGCCGGATTGGTGATCTCGCCGAAGATAACCCGTCGATAGAGCCAAAGCGCATAACAGGCAGACAGGATGACACCCGTTGCCGCGAGCGCCGTAACCCAGGTGTTGACCTGGAAGGCGCCCAGAAGAGTCAGGAATTCGCCCACAAAGCCGGACGTGCCCGGGAGCCCCACATTGGCCATGGTGAAGATCATGAACACCACAGCATAGAGCGGCATGCGGTTCACGAGGCCGCCGAACACGGAAATCTCATGGGTGTGCATGCGGTCGTAGACGACGCCGACGCAGAGGAATAGGCCGGCCGAGACTAGCCCGTGGGACAGCATGAGAAAGATGCCGCCCTGCAGGCCCTGCATGGTGAGCGTGAAAATGCCGATCGTCACGAAGGCCATATGGGCGATGGACGAATAGGCGATGAGCTTCTTCATGTCCTCCTGCGCCAGCGCGACGAGCGAGGTGTAAATCACCGCGATCACCGACAGCGCATAGATGAGCGGCGCGAAGTCGGCCGATGCGAGCGGGAACATCGGAATGGAGAAGCGCAGGAACCCGTATCCGCCGAGCTTCAAGAGGATGCCCGCCAGCACGACGGAGCCCGCGGTCGGCGCCTGCACGTGCGCGTCCGGCAGCCAGGTATGCACCGGCCACATGGGCAGCTTTACCGCGAACGATGCGAAGAACGCGAGCCACAACCAAGTCTGCATCTGCGGCGGGAAATCGTGCTGGAGGAGCTCCGGGATATTCGTGGTCCCCGCCTGCCAATACATGGCGAGGATCGCGATCAGCATCAGCAGCGAGCCCGCCAGGGTGTAGAGGAAGAACTTGAAGCTCGCATAGACGCGGTTCGATCCGCCCCAGATGCCGATGATGAGGAACATCGGAATGAGCCCGCCCTCGAAGAACAGGTAGAACATCACCAGATCGAGGGAGCAGAAGACGCCGAGCATCAGCGTCTCGAGGATCAGGAACGCGATCATGAATTCGCGCACCCGCGTCTTGATGGCGCCGTAGGTCGACAGGACCGTGAGCGGCATCAGGAACGTCGTGAGGATCACGAACAGCATCGAAATGCCGTCGATACCCATGTGGAACCGGATCGGTCCGAGCCAGGCGCGTTCCTCGACAAATTGGAACTTGGCCGTGGTCGGATCGAAGTCGACCCACAGCAGCAGCGAGATGGCGAAGGTGATCAGCGTCGTCCACAACGCGATGTAGCGCGCGTTGCGGGCGGTGCTGTCGTCATTGCCGCGCAGCGCGAAAATCAGCAGCGCACCGACCAGCGGCAGGAACGTCACCGTTGAGAGAATGGGCCATCCATAGCTCATGGCTTCAGCGCGCCTCCCATCACGATGAAATAGGTGATCAGAAGCGCGACGCCGATCAGCATAATGAACGCGTAGTGGTAGATGTATCCGGTCTGGAGCTTCACGACGCCTCTCGTGATGTCCAGCACGCGAGCGGCAACGCCGTTCGGCCCGATCCCGTCGATGATCTTGCCGTCGCCCACCTTCCAAAGGAAATTGCCGAGCCATTTGGCCGGGCGGACGAAGATGCGGTCATAGAGCGCGTCGAAGTACCAGGCATGGAAGAAGAACTGGTTCGTTGCCGGGAAGCGCTTGAGCAGGCCGAAGGGGACCAGCGGCCGCCACATGTAGCAGTACCAAGCGATTAGGAAGCCGAGCGTCATGGCGATCGTCGGCGACAGAACCAGCCAGAACGGCACGTCGTGATGACCGCCATGAGGCAGCACGATGCTGTCGCGCCAGAAGCTCGCCTGGTCTGCGCCGATGAAGAGGTGGCGGAAGCCGAGCCCGGCGAATAGCGCGCCGGCCGCCAGCACCATCAGCGGTACGCCCATGGTCCAGGGCGGTTCGTGTGCGTGTGCCTTGACGTCCTTCGGACCGCGGAAATTGCCCTCGAAGGTCATGAACATCAGCCGCCAGGTGTAGAGCGAGGTCAGGAAGGCGGCGATCAGCACCATCCAATAGGTGTATTGGCCGACGGCCGTATGATCGAACCAGGTCGTCTCGATGATGAAGTCCTTCGAGACGAAGCCGGACGTCAGCGGGAACGCAGTCAGCGCCAGCGATCCGATCAGCATCATCGCCCAGGTGAAGGGGATGATCTTCCGCAAGCCGCCCATGCGGCGCATGTCTTGATTGTCGGCCAGAGTATGGATGACGGCGCCGGCGCACAGGAATAGCAGCGCCTTGAAGCAGGCGTGGGTGAAGAGGTGGAAGATGCCCGCGCCATACGCCCCGACCCCTTCGGCGGCGAACATGTAACCGAGCTGCGAACAGGTGGAGTAGGCGATCACGCGCTTGATGTCGGTCTGCACCACGGCGGCGGTCGCGGCGAAGAAGGCGCTCGTCGCGCCGATGAACGCCACGAAGGCGAGCGCGTACGGGGCGAGATCGAACAGCGGCGACATGCGCGCCACCATGAACACGCCCGCCGTCACCATCGTCGCGGCATGAATCAGCGCAGAGACCGGTGTCGGGCCCTCCATGGCGTCCGGCAACCAGGTGTGGAGCAGGAACTGGGCCGACTTGCCCATGGCGCCCATGAAGAGCAGGAAGCACATCAACTCGAGTGCCGGGACCTCCCACGACAGGAAGGTGATGGTCTTGCCGACCTGGTCGGGCGCCGCCGCGAAGATCGTGTCGTATTGGACGGCGCCGAACACATAGAAGATCGCGAAGATGCCGAGCAGGAAGCCGAAATCGCCGACGCGGTTGACGACGAAGGCCTTGATGGCGGCGGCATTAGCGGAGGGCTTCTTGTACCAGAAGCCGATCAGGAGGTAGGACGCGAGGCCGACGCCTTCCCAGCCAAAGAAGAGCTGAACGAGATCGTCCGAAGTCACGAGCGCCAGCATGGCAAAGGTGAACAAGGACAGGTAGGCGAAGAAGCGCTCCTTGTGCGGGTCCTCGTCCATGTAGCCAACGGAATAGAGGTGCACGACCGATGACACGGTGTTGACCACGACCAGCATCACGGCCGTGAGCGTGTCGACCCGGATCGACCAATAGGTCTCGAAGGCGCCGGAGTGCATGAACCCGATCAGCGCGATGCGCACGTCTTCGCCCTGGATGGCGACCTGGTAGAAAGCGATCCAAGACAGGAACGCCGCCACAAACATCAGCGAGATCGTGACGATCTCGCAGGCTCGGTACCCGACAAGGCGGCCGAACAGCCCGGCAAACAGCGCGCCGATCAGGGGAAGGAAGAGGATTGCGTGATACATGCCTGCCGCCCTCAGCCTTTCAGGTTATCGATGTCGGCCACGTCGATCGTGCCGCGATTACGGAAATACACGACGACGATGGCGAGCCCGATGGCCGCTTCCGCAGCCGCGACGGTCAAGACGATCAGGGCGAAGACCTGGCCGACGAGATCGCCGTGGAACGAGGAAAACGAGACGAGATTGACGTTCACCGAAAGCAGAATGAGTTCGATCGACATCAGAATGACGATGACGTTCTTGCGGTTCAAAAAGATGCCGAACACGCCGATGGTGAAGAGCACGGCGGCCAGGGTGAGATAGTGCGACAGACCGACGGTCATTGCAGGCCCCTCCCCGATTCTACTTTGACGACTTCAATCGCCGTCTTCGGGTTGCGCGCGACCTGGTCGGCAACATTCTGACGCTTGACGTCGCGCCGGTGGTGCAGCGTCAGGGCGATCGCGCCGATCATGGCGACGAGCAGGATGAGACCGGCAGCTTGGAACAGGTAGACGTAGTCGGTGTAGAGCAACTCGCCCAGCGCCCGCGTGTTGGTCACTTCGGACGGCGGCGGCATGGGGGCTTCGCTCACGAGCGCCGGCGCCGTGACCCAAGCACCAACGACGAAGATCAGCTCGAACAGGAAGATGAAACCGACGAGCAGGCCGATGGGCATAACCTTCAGGAAGCCCGACCGCAGCTCGGCGAAGCTGACGTCGAGCATCATCACCACGAACAGGAACAGCACCATGACTGCGCCGACGTAGACGACCACGAGGATCATCGCGAGGAACTCGGCCCCGAGCAGGATGAACAGCCCGGCCGCGTTGAAGAAGGCGAGGATTAGGAACAGCACGGCGTGCACGGGATTCTTCGTCGACACGACCATGAGGGCCGAGGCGATGAGAACGAATGCGAAAAGATAGAAGAACAGCGCGCTTAGCATCGTACGGTCTCTCCCATGATGGAGAAACTGTCCGAAAGCGATCCCGCGCGTTCGACGTTCCTATTCAAAAACTCAGCCCCCAAAACGTAACCCCAATGTCTGGCCTTGCGGCCAGCCTGTTCCTGCGACTCGCCTAGCGATAGGCCGAGTCGAGTTCGATGTTCTTGGCGATCTCGCGCTCCCAACGGTCGCCGTTGGAGAGCAGGCGCGCCTTGTCGTAGTACAATTCTTCGCGCGTTTCCGTCGCGAATTCGAAATTCGGACCTTCGACGATGGCCTCCACCGGGCAGGCTTCTTGGCAGAAGCCGCAATAGATGCATTTCACCATGTCGATGTCGTAGCGCGTGGTGCGTCGCGTGCCGTCGTTGCGGCGTGGCCCGGCTTCAATCGTGATGGCCTGTGCCGGGCAAATCGCCTCGCAGAGTTTGCAGGCGATGCAGCGCTCTTCCCCGTTGGGATAGCGGCGCAAGGCGTGCTGGCCGCGGAAACGCGGGCTCAGCGGGCCCTTCTCGTAGGGGTAGTTCAGCGTCGCCTTCGGCGCGACGAAGTACTTCATCGCGAGCCAAAAGGCCGAAACGAACTCCAGGAGCAGGAGCGATTTGGCAGCTTGAGCGAACCGTGTCACGCGTCTTCTCCCTTAGATACCGTGCTGCCAGACCCGCAAGACCACCGCAACGATAACGACGGCGGCGAGCGAGATCGGAAGGAAGACCTTCCAGCCCAGCCGCATCAGCTGATCGTAGCGGTAGCGCGGTACGAAGGCCTTCACCATGGAGACCAGGAAGAACAGGGCGCAGACTTTCAGGACAAACCAGATGACGCCCGGGATCCAGGTGAACGGCGGAATGGCGACCGGCGGCAGCCATCCGCCGAGAAAGAGGACGGTGCCGAGGCTGCACAGCAGAATGATGGCGACGTACTCGCCGAGCATGAACAGCATATACGGGGTCGATCCGTACTCGACCATGTAGCCCGCCACGAGTTCGGATTCCGCCTCGAGCAGGTCGAAGGGCGGGCGGTTCGTCTCGGCCAACAGCGAGATGAAGAAGATCACGAACATCGGGAACAGCGGCAGCCAGTACCAGCCGAACAGGCCAAGGCCGCGATCCTGCGCGAGAACGATGTCGGTCAGGTTCAGCGAGCCCGCGCACAGAAGCACGGTGATGATCACGAAGCCGATGGAGACCTCGTAGGAGACCATCTGCGCGGCGGAGCGGAGCGCCGACAGAAACGCGTATTTCGAGTTGGAGGCCCAGCCGGCGATGATGACGCCGTACACTTCCAGGCTCGAAATCGCGAAGACGTAGAGGATGCCGACATTGATGTCGGCCACGGCCCAGCCCTCGGCCACCGGGATCACGGCCCAGGCGGAAATCGCCAGCCCCGCCGTGATGATGGGCGCGACGATAAACAGTCCCTTGTTCGAGCCTGCAGGGACGATGAACTCCTTGAAACAGAACTTCAGGAGGTCGGCAAAGGATTGCCACAGGCCGAACGGACCCACGACATTGGGCCCGCGCCGCATCTGCACCGCGGCCCAGATCTTCCGGTCGGCCAACAGCACGAAGGCGATGAACACCAGCAGCACGACCATCATGGCGACGCTGTGCAGGACGATCAGGGTGGTGGGCCACCCGTAGCTGGTCCAGAGCTCAGCCATCGGTGCCCGTCGCTTTCTCGGCGTCCGCACGCATCGCGCTGAGGCTCGCCATGATGGCGGAGGCCCGGGCAATTGGATTGGACAGGTAGTAGTCCTCCATCGAGAGACCGAACGGCTCGCTGTTTGGCTTGGCCGAATGGCTGGCAAATTTGACGATGGGACCGGAGTCGGCCTTTTCGAGCACGTCCAGCTGCGCCAGCTGGGGCGCGGCCGCGTACATCTTGCTGCGGAGCTCCTGCAGCGTTTCGAACGGAAGCGGCTTGCCGAGTGCGGTGGACAAGGCCTTGAGAATTGTCCAGTCCTCGCGCGCATCGCCTGGCGGGAAGATCGCGCGGGCCGTCATCTGCACGCGCCCTTCCGTGTTGGCGTAGGTGCCCTCTTTCTCCGTATAGGCGGCGCCCGGCAGAATCACGTCGGCGCGGTGGGCGCCCTTGTCGCCGTGGCTGCCCTGATAGATCACGAAGGTGTTGCCGAGAGCCGACATGTCGATTTCGTCGGCGCCCAGCAAGTAGAGAACGTCCAGGTCCCCCTTGCCGGCGGCCGCGATAATACCGGCGGTGCCGAGCCCCTTGTCCCCGGGCACGAAGCCGAGATCGAGCCCCGCAACCCGGGCTGCTGCCGTGTGCAGGACGTTGAAGCCGTTCCAACCCTCGGCGATGGCGCCCGACTCGGTCACGATCTTCGCGCCCATTGCGAGAATCTCGTAGCCATCGGGCCGTGCGAAGGCCGCCTCTCCCAAGATCACCATGGGCTTTTCGGCGTCCTTGAGGACTTGCGCGAACTCGTGCTTGCCGTCCGCGATATCCATCAGCGTATCGGGACCGGCGCCGAGGCGCTGATACGGATAGGTCAGGTCGACATCCGTGCCGATGAGGCCGACGGGCAGCTTGCCTTCCAGCTGCTTCCAGCGCTTGCGGATGCGCGCGTTGAGTACTGGCGCTTCCACGCGCGGATCGCAGCCGACAAGTAGGATAGCGTCCGCGTCCTCGATGCCTTCGATGGTGGTATTGAACAGGTAGGTCGCGCGTCCGAGCGCGGGATTAAATTTCGCGCCGGCCTGGCGGCAGTCGATATTGGGCGAGCCGATCTGGTCGGCCAATGTCTTGAGGGCGAACATCTCTTCCGCCGCGGCTAGGTTGCCCGCTACCGCGCCGAACCTTGCGCCGCTGGAGGACTTGATGCGGTCGGCGATCGCGGCGAACGCCTCGTCCCAGGTGCACGGTGCGAGCTTGCCGTCTTTGCGCAGGTAAGGCCGATCCAGTCTCTGCGTGCGCAGCCCATCCCAAACATGTCGCGCCTTGTCGGAGATCCACTCCTCGTTCACCGCATCGTTGATCCGCGGCAGGATACGCAGGACCTCCTTGCCGCGCGAGTCGACGCGGATCGAGGACCCCACCGCGTCCATCACGTCGATGGAGGGCGTCTTGGTGAGTTCCCAGGGCCGCGCCTGAAACGCATAGGGCTTCGAGGTCAATGCGCCGACCGGGCACAGATCCACGACATTCGCAGACAGGTTCGAGTGCAGGCCGTGCTCGAGATAGGTCGTAATCTCCGCGTCTTCGCCACGGCCGATCAGCCCGAGCTCCGGAACGCCGGCAACTTCCGTCATGAAACGGACGCAGCGCGTGCAGTGGATGCAGCGGGTCATCGAGGTCTTGATGAGCGGGCCGAGATATTTGTCGTCGACGGCGCGCTTGTTGTCCTTGAAGCGGCCTTCGTCGAAGCCATACGCCATGGCCTGATCCTGCAGATCGCACTCCCCGCCCTGATCGCAGATCGGGCAGTCCAGCGGATGGTTGACCAGCAGAAACTCCATCGTGCCTTCCTGAGCACGGCGCGTGACTTCCGACTTCGTGTTGATCGTCGGCGGCGTGCCGTCGCGGCCGGGGCGCAGATCGTTGACCGACATGGCGCAGGAGGCCACGGGCTTCGGCATGCCCACGACCTCAACGAGACACATGCGGCAATTGCCGGCGATCGACAGGCGCTCGTGGAAACAGAAGCGCGGAATCTCGACGCCGACGAGACCGCAGGCCTGGATCAGCGTGATGCCGTCCGGGACGTCGTGCTCGATACCGTCGATGATGAGTTTCGGCATGACGTTCCTACTCCGCCGCTTCCGGTACGGACGGTGACAACGGCTCGGTCGCCCGTGCATCGATGCGTTCTTCGATAACGTGGCGGAAATTCTTGATGAGACCCTGGATCGGCCATGCTGCGGCATCGCCGAGCGCGCAGATCGTGTGGCCCTCGACCTGCTTCGTGACTTCGAACAGCATGTCGATCTCGCGCTTCTGCGCATTGCCCTCGGCCATGCGCTCCAGCACGCGCCACATCCAGCCCGTGCCTTCGCGGCAGGGCGTGCACTGCCCGCAGGATTCGTGCTTGTAGAAATACGACAGCCGGGCGATCGCGCGGATGATGTCCGTGGACTTGTCCATGACGATGATGCCAGCGGTGCCGAGGCCCGAGCCAAGTGCCTTCAGGGCATCGAAGTCCATGGTGACGTCGCTGGACTCCTCCGCCGTTAGGCAGGGTACGGAGGAGCCACCCGGGATGATGGCAAGAAGGTTGTCCCAGCCGCCGCGCACGCCGCCTGCATATTTCTCGATGAGCTCACGCAACGAAATGCCCATCTCTTCTTCGACGGTGCAGGGTTCGTTGACGTGACCGGAGATGCAGTACAGCTTCGTGCCGGTGTTGTTGGGCTTGCCGAGTGCGGCGAACCAGGTCGCGCCGCGCCGCATGATGTCCGGCACCGAGGCGATGGTCTCGACATTGTTGACGGTTGTGGGTGCGCCGTAGAGGCCGCAATTAGCCGGGAACGGCGGCTTGAGGCGCGGCTGGCCCTTCTTGCCTTCGAGGCTCTCCAGCAGCGCTGTTTCCTCGCCGCAGATATAGGCCCCTGCCCCGTGATGGACATAGATGTCGAAATCCCAGCCGTTGACGTTGTTCTTCCCGACGAGCTTGGCCTCGTAGGCTTCGGCAATGGCGGCTTCGAGAATCTCACGCTCGGCGATGAACTCTCCGCGAATGTAGATATAGGCAACGTGCGCACGCATGGCGAACGACGCGATCATGGCCCCTTCGATGAGAAGATGCGGATCGTGCCGCATGATCTCACGGTCCTTGCAGGTGCCGGGCTCGGACTCGTCGGCGTTGACGGCGAGATAGCTCGGGCGCGGATCGTCCTTCGGCATGAAGGACCATTTGAGGCCCGTAGGGAAACCCGCCCCGCCGCGTCCGCGCAGGCCCGACGCCTTGACCTCTTCGATCACTGCGTCATGGCCACGGGCGATCATGTCCTTGGTGCCGTCCCAGGCGCCGCGCGCACGGGCCGCCGGCAGCTGCCAGCTATGCAGCCCGTAGAGGTTCTTGAAGATGCGGTCCTTGTCCTGAAGCATTAGTACGGCCCCGGCATCTTCGACTTGGGATCGGACGTGCCCGCATAGCCCGGCTCCGGACCGGAGTCGTCGGAGCCATAGATCGCGGCGTCGATGAGCGTATTGGGACCGCTCTTGGGTGCGCAGCCTTGGCGGCCGTCCTGAGGCCCGGGCGGGACGTCCTCGCCCTTGCGGAGCCGCTCGATGATGTCGCCGAGCGATTCCGGCGTCAGGTCCTCGTAGTAGTACTTGTTGATCTGCACCATCGGCGCGTTCACGCAGGCGCCGAGGCACTCCACCTCGGTCCAGGAGAACATGCCGTCATCGCTGACCGTGTCCTTGGGGCCGATATGCTTGCGGCAGGCCTCCGTGAGGTCCTGCGCACCACTCAGCATGCATGGGGTCGTGCCGCAGACCTGCAGGTAGTAGCGGCCCACGGGCTGCAGATTGAACATCGTGTAGAAGGTGACGACTTCGTAGACGCGGATATAGGCCATATCCAGCATCTCGGCGATGTAGCGCAGGGCCGGCTCCGACACCCAGCCGCCATTCTGCTCCTGGGCGCGCCAGAGAAGCGAAATCACCGCTGAAGCCTGACGCCCCTCCGGATATTTTTTGATAACAGCCTGTGCCCATTCGAGATTTTCGGGCGTGAAGACAAAGCCTTCGGGCTGTTCCACAGCAAGGCGTCGGACGCTCATCTCAGCTTACTTGGTTGGATGCGGTGCCTTGCCGAACCAGCAGACTCCGCCTCGAGTTGACTTCCCCCAGCCCCCAGAGTCTTGCCGATCTAGGCGCATTTCGCAACTGCACAATGTGTCATCGGTCGCACTCTCCAAAGACAACATCGATCGACCCCAGAACGGCCGAGACATCGGCCAGCATATGTCCCCGCGTCAGGAACTCGAGCGCCGACAAATGCACGAAACTGGGCGCTCTGATCTTGCAGCGATACGGTTTGTTGGTGCCGTCGGAGACGAGATAGACTCCGAATTCGCCTTTCGGCGCCTCAACGGCGGCATAGGCCTCGCCGGGCGGCACGTGATAGCCCTCGGTGTAGAGCTTGAAGTGATGGATCAGGGCCTCCATCGACCCCTTCATCTGCGCGCGTGTGGGCGGGACCATCTTGTGATTGTCCACCGTCACCGGGCCCGGCGTTTCCGTCAGAAGCTCGCAGCACTGCTTCATCAGGTGGGTGGCTTGGCGCATTTCCTCCATGCGGATGAGATAGCGGTCGTAGCAGTCGCCGTTCTTTCCGATGGGAATGTCGAACTCCAGCTCGTCGTAGCACTCGTAGGGCTGGCTCTTGCGCAGGTCCCAGGCCGCGCCGGTGCTGCGGATCATCACGCCGCTCATGCCCCAAGCCCAGGCGTCCTCCTGGCTGATGGCGCCGATGTCGACGTTGCGCTGCTTGAAGATACGGTTGTCCGTCAGCAGCCCCTCGATGTCGTCGCAGACTTTGAGGAACGGATCGCAGAACGCGTAGATGTCATCTACGAGTTCCGGCGGCAGGTCTTGGTGCACACCGCCGGGACGCACATAGGCCGCATGCATGCGGCTGCCGCTGGCGCGCTCATAAAACACCATCAGCTTTTCGCGCTCCTCGAAGCCCCAAAGCGGCGGAGTGAGCGCGCCCACGTCAAGCGCTTGCGTGGTGATGTTGAGCAGATGCGACAAGAGCCTGCCGATCTCTGAATAGAGCACGCGGATAAGTTGACCCCGCTTGGGTACGGTCAGGCCGAGCAGCTTCTCGACGGCGAGCGAAAAGGCATGCTCCTGATTCATCGGGGCGACGTAGTCGAGCCGGTCGAAATACGGCAGCGCCTGCAGGTAGGTCTTGTGTTCGATCAGCTTCTCGGTACCGCGATGGAGCAGGCCGATATGCGGATCCACGCGCTCCACCACCTCGCCGTCCAGTTCGAGAACAAGGCGCAGTACGCCATGGGCCGCCGGATGCTGCGGGCCGAAATTGATCGTGAAGGTCCGGTCGCCGTCCTGCGGGATGCCGGCGTCCGGATTGCCGCCGACGGGCTTGTGATCGAAATCGGGGACGATTTCCGTGTGGGTATCGGCGTCGCTTTCGGCCATTACGCGGGCGTCTCCTCAAGTGGCTGGTCGGCGACCATGGCACGCTTCGGTGCGAGCCCCCGTTCGAAGCGGTTCCAGGCCACGATGAAGCGGTCGTGAATGCCTGCGCCGATCTCGTCGACCCCGTCATGTGCGGCCACGCGGAACTTTGCGCGCGGACCTTTGACTTCAATGCATTCGGCCTCGACGGTCACGGTTAGTCCCGGTGGCGTCGCGGATACATGAGACACATCAACATGGACACCGACGCTGCCCTCGCCTTCGTCCATGTGCGGCGCGAGAAGCTGTACGCAGGTCCATTCCATCAGGCCGACCATGAAGGCCGTCGCGAAGACTTCAGGCATGGCCTGGAGCTCCGGCGATTCCTCGTAGAGATGCGGGACCGTCTTCGTCGCGGGCACTGTGTAGGAGAATCTGTGCTTCAGGCCGGGGGTCAGCGTGTCTTTCACGACTTGTCCTCCCCTTCCTCGACGACGCTGGCTTTTTCGTCGCCGGGGATCGCCGTCTCCATGGCCTCCCAGGGGCTGAGATAGTCGAAGTCGCGATAGTCCTGCATGAGCTGCACGGGTTCGTACACGACGCGCTTCTTCTCGTCGTCGTAGCGCAGCTCCACGAACCCGGTGAGCGGAAAGTCTTTCCGCAGCGGGTGACCCTCGAAGCCGTAGTCCGTGAGAATGCGGCGCAGGTCCGGGTGCCCTTCAAAGACGACTCCGTAAAGATCGAACGCCTCGCGCTCGAACCAGTTGGCTGCCGGAAAGATACCTACGATGCTCGGGACCGGCGTCTCCGCATCGGTCCTGACCTTCACGCGGATGCGCAAATTCTGCCAGGGGCTGAGGAGGTGGTAGACGATGTCGAAACGCTCGTCGCGCTCGGGATAGTCGACCCCGCAAACGTCGATCAGAGAGCCGAAACGGTAGGCCTGGTCATCGCGTAGCAGCGTCATGACATCGCGAACGCAGTCGCGCGCCACTTCCAGCGTCAACTCGCCGTGGGCCACGGTGAACCCGACAAGCATCGGCCCTAGCTTCCCCGAGAGGTCGCTGCCCAGTTTGTTCAGTTCGTCGTCCATCAAGCCCCCGAGGACCTGGGCGGTTTAGCGGGTGATCGTCCCTGTCCGCCGTATTTTCTTTTGAAGGAGGAGCACGCCGTAGACCAAGGCTTCGGCCGTCGGCGGGCAACCGGGAACGTAGATGTCCACGGGCACGATGCGATCGCAGCCGCGGACAACGGAATAGGAATAATGGTAGTAGCCCCCGCCATTGGCGCAGGAGCCCATGGAGATGACGTAGCGGGGCTCGGGCATCTGGTCGTAGACCTTGCGTAGAGCGGGCGCCATCTTGTTGCAGAGCGTGCCGGCGACGATCATGACGTCGGACTGACGCGGGCTGCCGCGCGGGGCGAAGCCGAAGCGCTCGAGGTCGTACCGCGGCATGGAGGCCTGCATCATTTCGACCGCGCAGCAGGCGAGCCCGAAGGTCATCCACATCAGCGAACCGGTGCGGGACCAGTTGATGAGATCGTCTGCGGTCGTGAGAAGAAAGCCCTTGTCGGCGAGTTCGTCGGAGAAGGTGCCGAACGACGTCGCGCCGGCGGTGATGAGGCCGCCGCCCTTCCCTTCGGTTTCGAACGTGACTTTCGGCATCAATTCCATTCGAGCGCGCCTTTCCGCCACTCATAGACAAACCCGACGGTGAGCACGCCGAGGAAGACGATCATGGCCCAGAAGCCCAAGGCCGGGAGTCCGTCGAAGGCGACGGCCCACGGGAACAGGAAGGCCACTTCGAGATCGAAGATGATGAAGAGCAGCGACACGAGATAGAAGCGCACGTCGAACTTCATGCGCGAATCGTCGAAGGCGTCGAAACCGCACTCGTAAGCCGAGTTCTTCTCGGGGTCGGGATTGCGAACCGCTATGACGTTCGGAATCACCAGCAGCACAGTGCAGATGACAAACGCGATCGCGATGAAGATGACGAGTGGAAGATAATCGAGAAGCAACTGGCCCATGGCTCGTTCTAAGCCTTTTTCCAACGTCTACTGCGCGTCGACGGGCCAAAGTGGCGGGAGTGACGGGACTCGAACCCGCGGCCTCCGGCGTGACAGGCCGGCGCTCTAACCAACTGAGCTACACCCCCTACCGGGCCGTAACCACGGCCGGAGGCGATCCCCAGCATGTACGGCCTTGGATTTTGGGTGTCAAGGCAAGCTGGGTAAAGAGCGGAGGACGAATTGCGGCGAGATGCCGCTCGTTTATCCCCGCCGGATAAAAGTTCGGAGACAGGGCGTCTTTCGGCCGTTGCCTCCGGTCACGACGCACCCGGATCGCGTGCATGAATGGTGGGCGGTGACAGGCTCGAACTGCCGACATCCACGGTGTAAACGTGGCGCTCTACCAACTGAGCTAACCGCCCGCCAGGCCGGGTGCCTCCGGTTCGAAGCGTTAGACCAAGTCGTCAGTCCTGCCAAGAGCTCTCCTCCCCAGAGTTCTCCTGCCAGGATGGCTTCCGGTTCGCCCGCCCCGTCCGCACGGCAACGGAACCCAAAACAGAAAAGACGAAGCCCCGCTTTCGCGAGGCTTCGCCTAGAAGTCGCTGAAGGGTCAGCCGGCTGCTTAGCCGTTGACCGCTTCCTTCAGAGCCTTACCGGCACGGAACTTCGGAACACGGGAGGCCGGGATCTGAACTTCAGCGCCTGTGCGTGGGTTGCGGCCAACCGAGGCCTTGCGCTGCGCGACCTGGAAATTACCAAAGCCGACAATGCGCACCGTGTCGCCACCGCTCAAAGCCTTCTCGATATTCTTGAACGTCGCGTCGACGGCCTTCTCGGCAGCATCCTTCGACAAATCGGATTCCTTCGCCACTTGGGCGACAAGCTCTGCTTTGTTCACGATGTTATCCTTTCGCTCGGCCCCGTTGTGGGGCGCTTGTTATGAACCCTTGGGCCCTCTAGGGGTACGCGTCGATTCACAAACAAGTCGTGTATGAGTCGCGCAAAAAGCGCGGAAAATCAACATTCTTAGCCGAATCGGTGCATAACGCCGAACCAGACGAATGGGGCGTTTTAACGGCGATGGGATTGAGGCGCTGTTGGGATCAGTGCGCGGTGAGGCCCGTGCCGGTGTCGTCCTTGTTGGGAACGACCTGCGAAGTCCCCTCGCCTTCCTCTTCCCAGACGATGGGCTGAGGCGTTCGGGTGAAGGCGATTTTCAAGACCTCATCGACGCGCGAGACCGGCATAATCTCAAGTTGATTCTTAAGCTTATCCGGTATCTCCGCGAGATCCTTGACGTTTTCCTCAGGGATAATCACGGTCTTAATCCCGGCGCGCAAGGCGGCGAGCATCTTCTCCTTGAGGCCGCCAATGGGCAACACCCGGCCGCGCAGGGTGATTTCGCCGGTCATCGCCACGTCACGCCGGACCGGAATCCCGGTCATCAGCGAGATGATCGCGGTGGCCATGGCCACGCCCGCGGACGGCCCGTCCTTGGGGGTCGCGCCTTCCGGAACGTGCACGTGGATATCCCGCCGTTCGAACAGCGGTGGCTCGATACCGAAATCGACAGCCCGGGAGCGCACATAGGCGTTCGCCGCCTGAATCGATTCTTTCATGACATCGCGCAAATTGCCGGTGACCGTCATCTTGCCCTTGCCCGGCATCATGACGCCTTCGACCGTCAGGATCTCGCCGCCGACCTCGGTCCAGGCGAGGCCCGTGACGACGCCGACCTGGTCTTCCAGTTCGGCCTCGCCGTAGCGGTATTTCGGCACGCCGAGATAGTCGGCGAGGTTGTCCTTCGTCACCGTCACAGTCTTGTGGTCGGTGGTCAGAAGCTCCTTCACCGCCTTCCGAGCCAGTTTCGCTAGCTCGCGCTCAAGGCTGCGGACGCCGGCTTCGCGCGTGTAGCGGCGGATGAGTTCCTGCAAGGCGTCGTCCGCGAGCTTGAACTCCTCGGTCTCGAGACCGTGGTTCTTGATCTGCTCGGGGATCAGGTGGCGCCGTGCGATCTCGACCTTCTCGTCCTCGGTGTAACCGGCGATACGGATGATCTCCATGCGGTCCATCAGGGCCGGCGGGATGTTCAGCGTATTCGCGGTCGTGACGAACATGACGTTCGACAGGTCGTAGTCCACCTCGAGATAGTGGTCGTTGAACGTGTTGTTCTGCTCGGGATCCAGCACTTCGAGCAGCGCCGAGGCCGGGTCGCCGCGGAAGTCGGCGCCCATCTTATCGATCTCGTCCAAGAGGAACAGCGGATTGACCTTCTTGGCCTTCCGCATGGACTGGATGACCTTGCCGGGCATCGAGCCGATATAGGTCCGGCGGTGACCGCGGATCTCCGCCTCGTCCCGCACGCCGCCAAGGCTCATGCGCACGAACTCGCGGCCCGTCGACTTGGCGATCGACTTGCCGAGCGAGGTCTTGCCGACGCCGGGCGGCCCGACGAGGCACAGGATCGGTCCTTTGAGCATGTTGGTCCGGTTCTGCACGGCCAGATACTCGACTATGCGGTCCTTGACTTTCTCAAGACCGTAATGGTCGTGGTCCAGGACTTTCTGCGCATCGTCCAGGTCGCGCTTGACCTTGCCCTTCGAGCCCCACGGGATCGAAAGAAGCCAGTCGAGATAGTTGCGGACGACCGTGGCCTCGGCGGACATCGGGCTCATCTGGCGCAGCTTCTTCAGCTCGCCCATGGCCTTTTCGCGGGCTTCGCGGGTCAGCTTGGTCTTCTCGATCTTCTGCTCGAGCTCGGCCAGATCGTCCCGGCCCTCTTCGCTGTCGCCGAGCTCCTTCTGGATCGCCTTCATCTGTTCGTTCAGGTAGTACTCGCGCTGCGTCTTCTCCATCTGACGCTTCACGCGGCTCCTGATCTTCCGCTCGACCTGGAGGACGGAAATCTCGCTTTCCATCAGCGTGAACACACGCTCCAGCCGCTCGGAGACGGAGGTGATCTCGAGGATCTGCTGCTTCTCGCCGATCTTGATGGCGAGGTGCGAGGCGATCGTATCTGAGAGCTTCGAGTAGTCCTCGATGTGGCTCGTCGTGCCGAGCACTTCGGGCGAGATCTTCTTGTTGAGCTTCACATAGCTTTCGAACTGAGACACGACCGAGCGTGCGAGCGCCTCGATCTCGTTGTCCTCGCCGGTCTGCTCCTCGACAGGCTCGATCTCGGCTTCGAAATAGTTCTCGTTGTCGGTGTAGTTCTTGATGATGGCGCGGCGCGAGCCTTCGACCAGCACCTTCACGGTGCCGTCGGGCAGCTTCAGGAGCTGCAGCACCGAGGCGAGCGTACCCATCTCGTAGATACCGTCTGCCGTGGGCTCGTCATCGGACGCATTCTTCTGGGCGACCAGCAGGATCTGCTTGTCGGTCCGCATCACTTCTTCAAGCGCGGCGATGGATTTCTCGCGGCCGACGAAGAGCGGCACGATCATGTAGGGGAAGACCACAATGTCGCGAAGTGGGAGCACCGGATAAAGCTCCGGGCCGCCTTCCATGCTTACGGACGGGTTTGTGTCAGTCATATTATTTCCGTCGCCTTCCTTGCTATGGCCGGCCAGCTTCTCTGGCCCAAAAACACGTCGCGAAACCGGTCCCGTCACCCCCCAATTCGGTTCAAGCCGCTTCCTTAAGTATATGCGCCCTGCGACTGCCAAGGGAGCACTGCGTCATTTTAGCTCGCCTACTCCGGAAAGTGGCTGTCGGCGGACCTGCCGTCAAGGGCCGTACCGGCACCGAGACGGCGTGCAATCTGCCACAATCAGAGTGGGATTCGCTGAGGCCTTCAAGCCGACAATCATGTGGAAAAAGATCAGGCGCTGGTTCCGACCTCGTCTTGCCGCTCGGAATAGATCCGCAGCGGCCTGGCCTTGCCGTCAACCACCTCGGCGCTGATCACCACTTCCTCCACCCCGCGCATGCTGGGCAGTTCAAACATGGTGTCGAGAAGAATGCCTTCCATGATCGACCGGAGTCCGCGGGCGCCGGTCTTCCGTTCGATGGCCTTCTTGGCGATCGCCAGCAAGGCTTCGTCGGCGAACGAAAGCTGGACGTCCTCCATCTCGAACAACCGCTGATACTGGCGCACGAGCGCGTTCTTCGGTTCCGTCAGGATCCGGATCAGAGCGTTCTCATCGAGATCGTCGAGCGTCGCGATCACGGGCACACGGCCGATGAACTCCGGAATGAGCCCGAACCGCAACAGATCTTCCGGCTCGATGCCGCGCAGGATGTCTCCGGTGCGCCGCTCGTCGACCATCTCGACCTTGGCGCCGAAGCCGATCGACGTGGACCGACCGCGCGCGGAAATGATCTTCTCCAAACCTGCGAACGCGCCGCCGCAGACGAACAGGATGTTCGTCGTGTCGACCTGGAGGAATTCCTGCTGCGGATGCTTCCGGCCGCCTTGTGGCGGAACGGATGCGACCGTGCCTTCCATGATCTTCAGAAGGGCCTGCTGTACGCCCTCGCCCGACACGTCCCGCGTGATCGACGGGTTGTCGGACTTCCGGCTGATCTTGTCGACCTCGTCGATATAGACGATGCCGCGCTGGGCTCGTTCGACGTTGTAGTCAGCCGCCTGGAGCAGCTTCAGAATGATGTTCTCGACATCCTCACCGACATAGCCCGCTTCAGTGAGCGTGGTCGCGTCAGCCATGGTGAAGGGCACGTCGAGAATGCGCGCGAGCGTCTGGGCCAGCAGCGTCTTGCCGCAGCCGGTTGGGCCGATCAGTAGGATGTTCGACTTTGCCAGTTCAACGTCGGAGTTCTTTCCGGAATGATTCAACCGCTTGTAGTGGTTGTGGACGGCAACGGAGAGCACGCGTTTAGCGTAATCCTGACCGATGACGTAATCGTCGAGGACCTGACAGATTTCCTGGGGCGTCGGAACGCCGTCGCGAGACTTCACGAGGGAGCTCTTGTTCTCCTCGCGAATAATGTCCATGCAAAGCTCGACGCATTCATCGCAGATGAACACGGTCGGCCCCGCGATCAGCTTGCGGACCTCATGCTGGCTCTTACCGCAGAAAGAGCAGTAGAGGGTATTTTTGGAATCCGTTCCGCTCACCTTGCTCATTCCTTAATATCCAATTTTCTTCGTTGCTGTTGCGTGCGTGCGGCGCTCCGAACGCACCGAAATAGCCGTTGCCTGCCCCCGCAAAGCCTCGATGACCTCTCGAAAGACGACGTCGAAGTTACACAATCTGACCATGTTGGGGTGGCACTGATCAAGGATTGATTAATCCGCAAGTCGTCGCTGTGGCCTACGTTCTAGACACTCAATTGGCGTGCCTAGAATCGCAATGGTGCCACGAACTATACCGCACAGCCAAGGCTTAGGGCGGCAAAGCCGCCCATTGGCCACAGTAGGCTCAAGGTCTTTTCTCGCCCAAATCTAGGATGCCGGTGCCGGCTCTTCGTCAGATGGTGCGTCGCCTTGACGCTTGCTGACGACCTCGTCGATGAGCCCGAACTTCTTGGCTTCCTCAGCCGTAAAGAAGAAATCGCGATCGAGCGTTTGTTCGATCGTGGCGTAGTCCTGGCCGGTGTGGTGGACATAGATCTCGTTCAGCCGGCGCTTGAGCTTGATGATGTCCTCGGCATGCCGTTCGATATCGCTCGCTTGGCCCTGGAAGCCACCTGAGGGCTGATGCAGCATGACGCGTGCGTTCGGTACGGCATAGCGCATGCCCTTCTCGCCGGCGCAGAGCAGCAGCGATCCCATGGACGCGGCCTGACCGATGCACAGCGTCGAGACCGGCGGACGGATGAACTGCATCGTGTCGTAAATCGCCATCCCCGACGTCACCACGCCGCCCGGCGAGTTGATGTACATCGAAATCTCCTTCTTGGGGTTTTCGGCCTCCAAGAAGAGAAGCTGCGCCGTAATGAGCGAGGCCATGTGGTCCTCGATCACGCCCGTGACGAAGATGATCCGCTCTTTGAGCAGGCGCGAGTAGATGTCGTAGGCGCGCTCGCCGCGATTGGTCTGCTCGACCACCATGGGGACGAGCGTGCTCATGTATGTATCGACCGGATTTTGCATGAATGTCCTGTTTGTCGGGGGCTATCGGACGGAATAGGTCACGGTCCCTGATTCGTCCTTTACAGAGAATCCCAAAATATGTGCTCGGAGGCCGAAACGGAAGAGGCTGGGCGCCTCTTCCTTAAGGCCGAAATTAGGCTATCCGGGTCGGCTAGTGGTCATGGTCGTGATGGTGGTCGTGATCATGATTGTGGTCATGGTCATGATCGTGGCCCTGACCATCGTCGAGGTCCTTGTAGAGTTCCTCTAGGCTCACGTTCTTGTCGGTCACCTTGGCCAGCTCCAGAATGTAGTCCACGACCTTGTCTTCGAAGATCGGGGCCCGCAGTTCGGCCAGAGCCTCCGGCGTATTGCGGTAGAAATCATAGACTTGCCGCTCCTGTCCGGGGAACTGACGAATGCGCTCGATGAGCGCCTTGTTGACCTCGTCGTCCGAAACGGTGATCTCGTTGCGCGATCCGATCTCCGACAGCAGGAGGCCGAGCCGGACGCGCCGCGCGGCGATGTCCTGATATTCTTCCTTGGCCTTCTCCTCGGTGGTGCCCTCGTCCTCGAAGGTCTTCTTGGAATGCTCCTGATCGTGGAGCACCTGATCCCAAATGGCCTTGAACTCGTTCTCGACCAGGGTCGGCGGCAACTCGAAGCTGTGCCCCTCGTTGAGTGCGTCCAGCAGCGCCCGCTTCACCTTGAGGCGGGAGGCCATGTTGCGGTCGAACTCCAGACGCCCTTTCACGGTCTCGCGCATCTGCGAGACGGACTCCGCGCCGAGGCTCTTGGCGAACTCATCGTCGAGGGTCGGCGCCTGCGGGGCGGCCACTTCCTTGACCTTCACTTCGAACTGCACGGTCTTTCCGGCAAGCTTTGGCTCGCCATACGCTTCCGGGAACGTCGCTTCGACGACTTTCTCTTCGCCCGTCGAAACGCCTTCCAGGCCCTCCTCGAAGCCGGGGATGAAGCCGCCGGCGCCGAGCGTGATCGGGGCGTCTGTCGCCGTGCCGCCGTCGAACGCCTCGCCGTTGAGCTTGCCCACGAAGTCGATCGTGACGCGATCGCCCTTCTTGGCCGGGCCGTCCTTCGGCGTGAAAGTCGGGTTGGTCGCAATGATGCGGTCGATCGCCTCGTCGATCTCCTTGTCCGAGACCGGCGCGGTGGGCCGCTCGAGCGCAATCGTGCCGAGATCCATGATCTCGACCGTCGGCAGGACCTCGAACGTCATCGTATAGGCCAGGTCGCCCTTGCCGTCGAATATCTGATTGATCTCCGCCTCGTCCTCGGGGAGCTTGACCTGCGGCTGGAACGCCGGGCGCTCTTCCCGCTCCGAAATCGCCTTCTGGCTCGTCTCCTGAACGGCCTGCTGTACGACTTCGGCCATGACCGAGCGGCCATAGACCTTCCGCAAGTGCTCTTTCGGCACATGGCCGGGGCGGAAGCCCTTGATACGAGCCTTGGACTTCAGTTCCTCAAGGCGCGAGGAGAGCTTCTCCTCGAGTTCGTCGGCTCCGACCACGACTTTCAGTTCGCGGCGCAGGCCCTCTGCATTCGTCTCCGTGACGTTCATACCGTCAATCCACCATTCCTGCGGCGCCAAGGCAGCGCCATCTTTCGTGTCATGCTGTCCAACGAAGTTGTTGAGGCAACGCGTTGGTTGGTGCGGGCGGAGGGACTTGAACCCCCACGGCCAAAGCCACCAGAACCTAAATCTGGCGTGTCTACCAATTCCACCACGCCCGCTAAAGGGACAGTTGCGGCGGATAAACGCGCGCGAGTCCCATTCGCGGCCCTATATACACAGGGCCCTCCCCGGCTGCTAGGCCCCAAAGTGGCCCTAGTCAAGCGAGTCCGCAGCCGGTCGTGGGGCCCTGCGTGGTCCGTCCATGCTCCCGTGCGGCGATCACATGGAACGGGATGCCAGACGGCTCCGGATTCATGGGATTTCCGCGACTTGCGGCAGGCACCGGCGCTCATTAGGTTGCGGAATAGACTGAATTCCCCCAAAGGCTCTTCCGTGACCTACCGCAACGGCATTCTCGAGGCGATCGGCAACACGCCGCTCATCAAGCTCAAACGCGCGTCCGAAGAAACGGGCTGCACCATTCTCGGCAAGGCCGAGTTCATGAATCCGGGCCAATCGGTCAAGGACCGCGCGGCGCTTTTCATCATTCGCGACGCGTTGAATGCCGGAAAGCTCAAGCCCGGCGGAACGGTGGTCGAAGGGACGGCCGGTAATACGGGCATCGGCCTCACGCTTGTGGGCAATGCGCTCGGGCTCAAAACCGTCATCGTCATCCCGGAGACCCAGTCGGACGAGAAGAAGGACATGCTGCGTCTGGCAGGCGCTCAGCTGATCGAGGTGCCTGCGGTCCCCTACCGGAACGACAACAACTACGTGAAATACTCCGGCCGGCTCGCTGAGGCGCTCGCCAAGACCGAGCCCAACGGCGCGATCTGGGCAAACCAGTTCGACAACGTAGCGAACCGGCAGGGCCATATCGAAACGACCGCGCAAGAGATTTGGCGCGACACGGACGGAAACGTCGACGGCTTCATCTGCGCGGTCGGCACCGGCGGGACCCTCGCCGGGGTTTCCATGGGACTGAAGGCGCACAACCCCGACATCACGATAGGGATCGCCGATCCGATGGGCGCTGCGCTTTACAATTACTACAAGCACGGAGAGCTCAAGGCGGAAGGCAGCTCAATCACCGAGGGAATCGGCCAGGGGCGCATCACGGCCAACCTGGAAGGCGCGACGATCGATGAAGCGTTCCAGATTCCGGACTCGGAGGCCCTCGACGTGGTGTTTGGACTTCTGAGCGAGGAAGGCCTTTGCCTCGGCGGATCCAGCGGCATCAATGTTGCCGGCGCTATTCGCCTTGCCAAGGAGCTTGGTCCGGGCCACACCATCGTCACGGTGCTCTGCGATTACGGCACCCGGTATCAAAGCAGGTTGTTCAACCCGGACTTCCTGCGCGAAAAGGAACTTCCGGTGCCCGCCTGGCTCGCCGAGCCGGGACCGTCGGCACCGAGCGTGTTTGTCTAGACGAGGATTGGAGACCGGAACTTTATGACGCCGAAGACATGGCTGATTGAGACCGACGAGCTTGAGCGCGAATTGGAGGCGCCGGATATCGTCGTCATCGACGCGACCTGGTATTTGCCGGCCGAAGCCAACAACGCGCGCGAGGACTACCTCGCCGAACATATTCCCGGCGCGGTGTTTTTCGACATCGACGACATTGCGGACGACAAGGCGAAGACGGGGCACATGCTGCCGCCGCCGGAGAAGTTCTCGTCCCGGATGCGCAAGATGGGCATTGGCGACGGGCAGCGTGTGGTCGTGTATGACCGGCAAGGCACATTCAGCGCGCCGCGTGTCTGGTGGATGTTCAGGGTCATGGGCGCGCAGGATGTCAGTGTGCTGAACGGTGGCCTCCTGAAATGGAAGGCCGAGGGCCGCCCGCTCATGATGGGCGAGCCGACGCCGCGGACGCCCCGCCACTTCACTGCCCGCCGCAATCTCGATCTGGTGCGCGACGTGGATGACATGAAGAAGGCGGTCCATGAAAAGTCGTCCGCCATCGTGGATGCCCGTTCGGCGGAACGCTTCGCCGGCAACGCCCCGGAGCCTCGCCTTGGTTTACGGGCGGGCCACATGCCGGGCGCGATCAACGTTCCCTACAAGCAGGTGCTGAACGACGACGGCACCTTCAAGTCCGTTCCGGAGTTGAAGGAGGTCTTTGCATCGGCGGGTCTGGACCACCACAAGCCCGTGGTGACGACGTGCGGTTCGGGCATCACCGCGTGCGTGCTTGCCTTGGCGCTCGGAGAAGCCGGGTACCTGCGGACGTCGGTCTATGACGGTTCTTGGGCCGAATGGGGCGCCGACGACCGTCTGCCGATCGAGACAGGCTAAATGGCCTTCGGCTCGTCGCGCTAAGAGGTCTGCATGAGCAAGACGAAGAAGCCCGGCAAGCATGCGACGCGGTTGTCGCATGCGGGCCGTGATCCGGCTCGGTTCCACGGATTCGTCAACACGCCGATCTATCGCGGCTCGACGGTCCTGTATCCCACGCTCGACACGCTCCTCGCCGACGATCAGGAATACAGCTACGGTCGGCTGGGCACGCCCACGGTGCGTGCGCTTCAAGACGCACTTGCTGAACTGGAGGGCGGACACGCGACGCTCCTGACCCCGTCGGGTTTGTCGGCGATCGCGACGGCCATTCAGAGTTTCGTGTCCAGCGGCGACCACATTCTTGTGTCGGACAGCGTCTACCGGCCGACGCGCCGCTTCTGCGACACAGTCCTGAAGCGGCTTGGCGTCACCACGACGTATTACGATCCGGTGATCGGCGGGGGGATCGCGGAGCTCCTGACCGAGCGGACGCAACTTGTCTTTACGGAGTCTCCCGGCTCGCAAACCTTCGAAGTGCAGGACATTCCCGCGATCGCCGAGGCCGCCCACGCGGCGGGCGCCGAGGTGATCATGGATAACACCTGGGCGACGCCGCTCTTCTTTCGGCCGTTCGATCACGGGGTGGACGTGGTCGTGCACGCCGCCACGAAATATATCGTCGGCCACGCCGATGCGATGCTGGGCGTGATCACGACAGCTGAGTCCGCGGCTGGGCCCGTGGCAAAGACGCACGACATTTTGGGTCTGTGCCCGGGGCCTGAGGATGTGTATCTGGGCTTGCGTGGGTTGCGGACCATGCAGGTGCGTCTTCAGCGCCATCAGGAGTCGGCTCTCGCGCTTGCGGATTGGCTCGCGCAACGCCCCGAGGTCGAGAGGGTGATCCACCCTGCCCGGCCCGACCATCCCGGTCACGCGCTGTGGAAACGGGATTTTCTCGGATCGTCGGGTCTCTTCGCCATCGCGCTCAAGCCAGTCTCGCACAAAGCTCTTGCCGCGATGGTCGACGGGCTCGATCTCTTCGGCATGGGATATTCCTGGGGCGGATACGAAAGCCTGATCCTTCCCTTCGACCCCACCGCCTACCGCACTGCGACCACATGGCAGGTGGAAGGCCCGGCTTTGCGTCTCCATGTGGGTCTTGAGGACATCGAAGATCTCAAAGCGGATCTCGACGCAGGCTTTGCCCGGCTCGCATCCGCCTAACGGCGCAACAGACAACTACGGTCGAGGCAATCATGGATTTGAAACTCGAGGGCAAGCGCGCGCTCGTGACGGGGTCGACCGCGGGCATCGGCTACGCCATCGCCAAGGGCCTTGCGCGCGAAGGCGCCACGGTGATCGTCAACGGGCGCAACAAGGACCGCGTGCGCGAGGCTGCCGAGGCCATCGCGAAGGAGACCGGCGGGTCCGCCATCGGCATCGCCGCCGATCTCGGTACGGCGGCCGGCGCGGACGAGCTCATCAGCGAGGCCGGCGATGTCGACATTCTCGTCAACAATGTCGGCATCTTCGAACCGGTTCCCTTCGTGGATATCTCCGACGCGGCTTGGCAGGAAATCTTCGACGTCAACGTCATGAGCGGTGTCCGGCTCAGCCGCGCTCTCGTGCCCGGCATGGTCGAGCGCGGATGGGGCCGGATCATATTCATCTCCAGCGAGTCCGGCGTCCAGATCCCCGCGGAGATGGTGCACTACGGTCTCACCAAAACGGCGCAGCTTGCGCTGTCCCGCGGCATCGCCGAGAGCGTTGCGGGCACCGGCGTCACGTCGAATGCCGTGCTTCCCGGCCCGACGCGCTCGGAGGGCGTGGTGGAGTTCGTCGAGAAGCTGGCCGAGGATCAGCAGGTGGACAAGGAGGCGTTCGAGCGCGACTTCGTGAAGACCATGCGTCCCTCCTCGCTGATCGGCCGCTTCGCTGAATCGGAGGAGGTCGCCAATCTCGTGGTGTTTCTCTGCGGCGAAGGGGCCTCCGCTGTGACCGGCGCGTCCCTCAGGGCCGACGGTGGCGTCGTGCGGAGCATCGTCTAGCTCGAGTGATCGAGAATCGCGGCGCTATCCGGCGGGTTCCGGCAACGGCCGTGACTTCCCGTCCTCGCCGAGCGCAACGAAGGTGAAGATCGCCTCCGTGACCTTTTGGTTCTCCTCGCTATGGCGGGGTCGCCGCCAGGCCTCGACCCTGATCTTCATCGAGCTGCGACCGGTGTGGACGAGCTCGGCATAGAGACTCACTTCGTCGCCGACTTGGACGGGCGAGACAAAGGTGACCGCATCGACCGCGACGGTCGCACACCGGCCGCGCGCCCGCCGCGCCGCAACGTTCCCCGCCGCGAGATCCATCTGAGCCATCAGCCAGCCACCAAATATATCGCCCGCCGGATTGGTGTCGGCAGGCATGGCGATTGTCCGCACCGCCGGAACTCGCGTCGGTGGCGCTTCGTGCTGTGTTGTGCCGGTCTTCGGATCGCTCATAGGCCCTTCTATCCAGGCGTTTCATCGGTCCGGTTGGAACGCCCGGCATGGGGCGTCAGCTGAAGTGATAGAACACGGCCAAGGTAATCACGTAGATCAACAGTACCAAGGCCGAGTCGATGCCCATCTTTAGGAACGTGCGCCGTGATCGGATGATCAGGCCAGCGAGGTAGATCGATGTGACGAGAATGCCCGAGATGATCGCGAACGCCGTGCCCTTGTCGATGGCGCCGAGAATGGGCGCCCCGCGATAGACGAGGTCGGCCGGCAGGACCATGGCCACCATCAGAAGATTGCTGCCGAAGATATTCGAGATCGCCATGCTGTAGGCGCCGATCCGCACCGCCGAGATCGTCGTACTTACCTCCGGGAGCGACGTCGCCGTGGCAAGCAGCGTCATGCCGATGAAGCTCGATCCGAGACCGGTCTGCTCGGCGATGGCGGCGGACGTAGCGATGAGTGCGAGACCGCACATGAGGATCGCCGCCCCCATCAAGGCGAAGCCGACAATCAGGCCGGCCGTGCCCTTCCCTTCGAATGCGTCGGTGCCGTTCTGTTCTTGAGCGATGTGCGGCAGCGCGGCGTCGATACTCTCGACGGGGATCCAGGACTGTACGCCGTCATAGTGGCGCAGCATCATTACGATCCCCACATAGGCGAGCCCGAGCAGAACCGTCCCGAGGCCAACGCCGAACGGCAGCGCCAACTCACCGACCGCGTGCAGACCGAGGAGCATTGCCAGAAGCGCGATCAGGAGCGTCGCCTCGAGGGCCGATGTCGGGCCGCTCGGGTAAGACGTCAGGGCATAGGTAACGAACAGCAAATCCACCACGGCGAGGATCGCCGTCTGCATGGTGATGCCGCCGAACATGTTGCCGAGAACGAGTTGGGCTTCTCCCGCATAGGCGCCGTACAGTGTCGTTACGAGTTCGGGAAGCGACGTGGCGGCCGCGACGAAGATGAGGCCCATGAAGGCCTGGCCGATCCTTTTGCGGGCGGCGATGGCATCGGCGTAGATGGCCAATCGCGTGCCCGCGAGCCAGACACCGATCGCCGCGGCGATGAAGACCGCGAACGTGAGGGGTATCGGCAGCTGCGCAAGGGCGAGGATCAAGCGGTTGTTCTCGGCGTTGCTTGGATATCCGGCCGGGACCGGCTCACGGACCCCTGCCCCGGCTCATCTGGTCGGCGTTGAATTCCGATTGCTGTGGTCTGGCTCTTGGGTCCGTGAGGCCTAGTTTGGCTTTGCGCCGCCGAGCTTATAGGCAGCCAAAGTGTTGTCCAACATCATCGGAATGAGAATGAGCTGCTTATCCGCCAAAAAGATAAGATCGGCGCTGCCCTGGTTGAGATCGAGAAGCTGATCGGCCTTGGCCGTCTTCCCCTTGACATCGACCTTATAGAGCGCGCCATCCGCCCAATCGCTGACGAGGTAGGTTCCGGCCTTGAGTTCGTCGATGCCGTCGAGGTTTCCGATGGATTTTCCGAGCGGGGTGACGGACTTGTCCTCGATGTCGATTGCGTAGAGGCCGGCGGTTTCCTGTTTCTGGCCCACGCTCTTGAGCCGTCCTAGCGAAGCGATGATCAGCTTGCCGTCTTCCAGCAGGAGGCCGTTGGGCCCGTTGAGCGCGTCGTCCGTCAGCCAGGGCTCGAACACCCCGTCCTTGAGCCGCCAGATCGTGTTCATCGGCGTGTCGGAGACATAGACGGTCCCGTCGTCTGCGACGACCACGTCATTGAGGAAGATCGCACCGTCGGCCTTGTACGTCTGCTTGATGCTTCCCGAAGCAGCGCCGACCGCTACCAGCGTGTCGACGTCGGCCACGTACAGCGTCCGGTCATGCAGGCCCATGCCGGTGGGCGAGTTGAAGCCTTTGGCCCAGTCCCGCTCGAGGATCGTGCCGTCCGGCTTGATGCGGGAAATGAAGCCGTTGCCGTCCTTGGCCATGACGGGACCGTTGATGTTGGTCACGAACAGGACATCCGTCACAGGATCGTGGAGGACCGATTCCGGTTGTGCCAGGCCCTTGGCTTCCCAAGCGAGCGTCGGGGCTTCGGCGACCGCCGTTTGCACGCATGCCAGCAGCATCGAGAGACACGCAACGGCGTGGAGGAGCGACCGGGCTGCCCTCGCCGTCCGGCTGCGCTTGTTGGGCTCCGTAACCTTCTGTCGCCAGAACATGAGCCCGGCCGCGCGTTTTCTCGGTTCCCTGGTGGACATCAAACAAGACTCCCATACCGCGACTGCTAGCAGATCGCCGCAAACACTACGGCAGTGGGAATCCGCAGGCAAATGAACAGGCGGTGAGTGCCCAAGCCCAACACTTGGCGGCAAGTTTTCAGGTCAGCTTGGCGTACGCCTCAATCTCGACCCGTTGCCAGGGGCGCAGCATCGACGTCACCTGAATGAGGGTGCTTGCCGGGCGCACCTTGTCGAACCGCTCGAGGTGAGCCTTTGCGACTCCCTCCGCATCGTCGATATCCCGAAGATACACGACGGTACGGACAACATCCTCTGTAGTAGCACCAGCCTCTTTGAGAGCCCTCTCGATGATATCGAACACGGCTTTCGCCTGCGTATAGGCATCACTGTGTTCGTAATCGGCGGGAGCACAGGTCCCCGACACATGGATGTCGTCAGCCAGCCGTACGGCGCGGCTATAGCCGAAAACGGATTCATACGCGCCGCCGGAGGATACGTTGAGGCGTTTGCTCTTGCTCATCTGACTTTTGCTTCCTTTATGGACGTGACGTCGGAGCTGCGATGCGCGTTCTAGCGCGCGACAGTGACGGTGCAGTGAGCCCGCGCGACGAGATCGTGGGACACTGACCCCAGGACCAGACGCGTCCCCGCACTCTTCTCGCCGGTTCCGACCACGATGTGGTCGATGTGGTGCTCTTCGGCGTAGTTCAGAATCGCGCGCCCGACATCGCGGCTTGTGACCACGACCGTCGATACAGTCACGGCTCCTGCCTTGCGCGCCGCCTCGGCGGCGGCATTGAGGATGCTCTCAGCTTTTTCTTCGCCAAGCGCATGGACCGGAGCCATCCGCGGTTCGAAGAAAACCTGATCGACCAGGATCAGAATGATCTCCGCATCGCTGGTTTGTGACAGTTCGGCGGCTTTGGTGACGGCACGCATGGAATGTTCCGATCCGTCGACCGCGCAAAGAATCTTGTTCGTCATTGTCATGCCTCTTGTGGATGATCTCGATTCAGCAATTTCCCTCGGAAGAAAAAGGCCCGCTCACGCCGACAATCGGCGCAAGCGGGCAGCAGCCCCTAGGAGGGAGGGAGCTGGAAGTAGTAGTTGCCGAAGAGAACGATGAGTGCTCCGGCAAGGAGAGCGAGATAGGGCAAGAAGCCCGCCTTCCGCTCACCGAGATCCTGACTCTTGAGATCGAGATCGATCAGCATGTGGTCCGGGAAACGTCCCTTGTCCTGGACGTAGTGCCGGTACAGGAACACGGGGATAATGAGCGCCCCGAACAGCAGCCCGTACCAAAGGGCGTTCGGATTGCCCCACACCTTCGCCCCCACGCCCATCAGGAAGAGATTGAAAAAGCCAAGGCCGGCATTGACGGCGATGAGCCAATTCGGTGCCCGGTACGGCCGCGGCGCATTGGGGCTGTCGATGCGGTGAATCCAGGTCGCCTGCAGGTTCAGAAAGATGAAGAGCATGTAGCCGACATTCGAGATCGACAGGATGAGGTAGTAGGCCGTTGCATCGGAGGCCGCGAATGTCAGAAGCCCCAGATTGAAAATGAGATCCGTCCACATGGCGCGGGTCGGTGCGCCGTGTTCGTTGGTGTGAGACAGATACTTCGGGAGCCAGCCGTCAACGCCGCCCTGATAGAGGGTCCGTGACGATCCTGCCATCGCCATCATGATGGCGAGCATGAGAGCCAGGATCATCATCATCTCGAGAAGATGCGTGACGAACTTCGATCCCGAACCGACCATGTCGCCCATGGCCGCCGCGACGCCGGTGCCCTCCACGATCCCCGGTTCCGTCATGCCTTCGACACCGAGATAGCCTTGGAAGGTTGCCGCAACGAGCGTGTAGATGACGACGCAAAGGAGACCCGCGTAGACGATGGCCTTCTTCGTATCGGTGGCGGGATTCTTGAACTCGCGCGTGTAGCAGACAGCCGTCTCGAAGGCGTAGGTCGACCAGCCGGCAATGAACAGCGCCCCGAGGAACAGTGTCCAGCCGCCGATGTTCCACTCACCATTCGGCGGCGTCAGCGGCGTGTAATTGGCGTAGTCGACACCCCCATTGAGGAACGGCACGATGCCCACGATAAGCATGGGGATAACGACTAGGAGCCCGATCCACATTTGCACGCGGGCAGTTCCAAGAATGCCGCGGTGCTGGATCGCAAACGCTGCCAGCATGAGAATCGCGCCAATGAAGAACGTTGGCCCGATTTCGATCTGGGCCAGCCCTAAGAATGAGAAGCTCGCGAGCGTCATCGTACGCAATGCCGGCGTGCCCGCCTCCGTGAGTGCGGCAATGGCCGTCGCAGTGGCTTGATCCGCAGACTGACCGGCAATGGCAGCGGCGTTCGCGACATCGCTCAACCAGACGGCGACCTGAGGCGACTCGGCGGTAAAGACGGGAATTGGCGCGATCGCGTTCAGAATGTATCCGGCGGCGACGGCACAGCCGAGCGACAGCACCGGTGTCCAGGCGTACCAGTTGCACCAAACCGAAAGCGGCGCGATCAGCTTGCTGTACCGCAGCCAAGCAGCGGCACCATAGACCGCGGCGCCCCCCGACTTGTTTTTGAACAGGCCGGCAATTTCGGCGTAGCTATAGGATTGAGAAAAGCCGATCAGGACGGAAATGGTCCAAACGAGAAACGCGAGTTTGCCCGCCGTCGCGCCAATTCCCCCGATCGAAATGAGAACAAGTGCGGGGACCCCGCTTGCAATCCAAAAAGCGCCCTTCCAGTCGATGGCGCGCTGAAGTCCGCCAGTTTCATCGGATTTGGCATCTGCCGCCTCCGCACAGTCGATTGATGACATCTTTGCATTCCTCCCCAGGAACATGACCCTCTACTGGGGCCGATGCGCAAAGAGTGCCATAAATTGCACCGCATGCAAAATACTTGCATTGCAGCAAATGTAGTACTTTTGCACTATATGCAAAACGCAAAAAATCGATCAGACTGCATGCGCCGTGAACAACGCCTCCGGGCGAAAGCGTGCTAGTCTGCCACCTGTAAGCGCATCGCATGGGTGACCTCTTCGGATTGGAAGACATGGCAGCAACGAAACGGCGCAAGGCGGCCTCGAAGAAGACGGCCAAATCCAAATCGGCCAGCACAGCGACTGGTACGTCTGCTAAAAGATCAGCTGGCAGAAAACCTTCCCGGAAAGCGCGCGCCGCGACGCATGAGGTTCCTAAAGCGAGAACCGATACGGCCACTGCCCCGTTGGAGACACGCATTGGCGAGGTAATCCGGCAGCAGCGCATGGCGGCCAATGTCACGCTCGCGTCGTTGGGCCAGGGGTGTGGAATCTCCAGTGCAATGTTGAGCCGTATCGAGAACGGCATGGCGTCCGCCAGCCTCGATTCACTGGAACGGATTTGCTCCGCGCTCGGCATAGGCATGGCCAATCTCTTCCAGGAGGTGGACCAGAAGACCGGCGAAGCGCAGCTGCTCAAGACCGACGAACAGATGGAAGTCGTCAGAGTCGGAACCCAGTACGGCTACAGGTACGCGCTTCTGTCCTACAACCGGGGGCCTCGGAAGACCTTCGAGCCGTTTCTCGTGGAGATGAACAAGCAGAGCGAGGCATGGCCGCGCTTCTCGCATCCGGGGACTGAGTTCATCTTCATGCTGGAGGGCAAGCTGGAGTACCGTTTTGGCGACAAGATCTATCTTCTGGAGCCCGGCGACACGCTGACATTTGCGGGAAACGTCGTGCACGGCCCCGAACGGATGCTGGCCGACTATGTGAAGTTCATCGCCGTCATCGTTTACGACGAATAGCTGGCAGTTCCAGGCCGGCAGCGACTGGGCCCGCTGCCGATGAAGGCCTATGGGCGAGTACCTCCACCAAGCGACGGCATCGTTGCTTTGGGATGACGACAATAGACATGTCGCAGGTTCATCACCCGCTGCGGGCTTGCATTAGATGCAAAATATATTCATATGGGTAAATGTCGGGGGGCGCGAACAAGGGCCCCGTATGTCCAACAGGGTTGCCTGCGAAACGATGACGGAAACAGCACCGCACACTCTCACTCTTGCCGATCTCGCGGCCGGACGTCTCGGCACCGGCGCGCCGCCTGTTCACGAGCCCTATTGGTGGGCCGCTGCGCCGCGCCAGAAGACCGACCGCCCCGCCCTGCCCAGTAAAGCCGACGTGGTGATCATTGGATCCGGCTTCACGGGCCTGTCGGCGGCGCTGACCCTGCTCGACAAGGGGCGCAGCGTCGTTGTCCTCGATAAGGGCGTGCCGGGCTTCGGCGCGAGCACGCGCAACGGCGGCCAGATCGGCAGCGGCAATCAGAAATTCCGCGTGAAGACTCTGATTGCTCTCCGGGGCGAGGCCAAAGCGGTCGCGCTGCTCCGCGAGGGGACGCACATGCTCGACTATATCGAGGAGTTGATCGCGCGCGAGAAGATCGATTGCCACTTCCGGCGCTGCGGCCGCTTCCGCGGCGCCATGCGCCCCGCCCACTACGAAGCCATGGCGCGCGACATGGAAGACCTCAAACGTGTCGCGGGCGTCGAGAGTTTCATGGTGCCGCGATCGGAGCAGTATACCGAAATTCGGACGGACCGATTCTTTGGCGGGTCTGTGCTGCCCCAGGATGCGTCCTTGCATCCGGGCCTCTATCACGCGGGGCTGATGGCGCGCGTCGCGATGCGCGGCGGCGCCATTGTGGGCCTGGCCGGCGCCAAGGCCATCAACCGAGAGGGTGCTGGATTTCGGGTTGCCACCGAAGTGGGCATGATCGATTGCAGCCAGGTCCTCGTCGCCACAAACGGCTACACCGACAGCCTGTTCGGGCACCTGCGGCGCCGCATCGTCAGCATCCGGTCCGGTCTGATCGCGACGGAGCAACTGCAACCGGGCAAGATCGAGCAACTCATGCCGGGCGGCCGCGTCTACGGCAACACCAACCGGGTGTTCTACTACTTCCGGGCGGCGCCCGATCAGGACCGGCTCGTTTGGGGCGGGCGCGCCGCGCGGTTCGGCGGCCTCAAGGCTTACAGTCACCTGGCGGAGGATCTGCTCACCGTGTTTCCGGACCTCGGACACGTGGGCGTATCCCATGTTTGGGACGGCACGATCGGCTACACCTACGACGAGCTTCCCCACCTCGGGCGCAGCCGCGAAGGGATCCATTTCGCGGCCGGGTATTGCGGTACCGGCGTGTCCCGGGCGACCTATTTCGGGCACAAGATCGCATTGCAGATGACGGACGATCCGGACGGCAAGACCGCGTTCGATGATCTCGCGTTCCCCGCCTTCCCCGTACGCGATGTGGCGCAACTGGCCGTGCCCTTTGTCGAGCGTTGGTACCGCTTCCGCGACGCCATGGAGAAATAGCCGGCGAGGAGAAAATGTTGCGTGTGGCCTACTCCGTGGCGACGGGAAGCCAGCCGGTGAGTTCGTTCTTTTCGATGTTGTAGGTTCCCCTTGCAACGACAATTTCGTCATTGTCCAAGACCTCGAAAAACAGCGCCTTCACGTCACGATGGACAACGTGAATCTCCGATCCGCGCCAAAATCCCATTTTCTCTCTCGTGGCTCTGCAGAGGTCCGCTTGGTTGTAGAGGCGCTCGTCGCGCTCGTACCGCACATCACGGGAGTAGCTGTCGCAGTTCACGATTTTGCTCGGCACGATTGAACAGGCCGCATCAGCGTCTGGCGCCAGAAGCATCACCGCTATGAAGATCAAGATGCGCAGTCTGCGCCCTCCTATGCCCTATTTCCGGCGGGCCTCAAACACGTCCACATCGCCGACCGTCACCATCTCATAGTCGAAGCCGGAGCTAGACACTGTGTTCGGAGTCACGTCCTTCGAGTAGCGCGACAGCAGAGTGGCGATGAGGTCAACTCGTTCGTCTCGCGTTAGGTCCGGTTCGAGAACTTGCATCAGCATCAGTGCGCCGCGCGCAAAATTCCCAGCATCTTCTTTGTTGGCCAGAGCCAGCCTGACGGTATGCACGGGCCGCTGGTAGTCGGGCGCTGCCGCGATGCCCTGCAGGGACTCGTCGGCGATGATAAAGGTGAACCAGCATTTTGCGACGTTGTCCTCATCATCGCAGTGACTATGGAGGACGGCCATGTCCGAGGCGGTTAGTGTCTCATGCAGTTTGAGATGAAAACCGTCGGCGGTCATGCCAGGCTGGGTTTGCGCCTGACTTGGCGGTGCCGCGAGGAGCATGAGGCATGCCGCCACTACCATCGACCGGATCATCCGCGCGCTCCCTCCATGCCTACGCTCTGAAGCTTCCAGCGGAAGTATGCCGCCTATGCCCCATACTGACCAGGTCTGACGAAAACCATCGAGAGCGATTTGGTAAGGATGGTGATCCCGGCAGGACTCGAACCTGCAACCCCCTGCTTAGAAGGCAGGTGCTCTATCCGGTTGAGCTACGGGACCACACGCGCGCGAAGTATAGCGCGACTCGCCTGCGATTTTAGTGTGTCCAGCTGTCCGGGCGGCCGTATTTGAAGTTCTCGGCGTAGGATTTCGGCCTGATCTTCGTGGCCGGCGGCTCTTCCAGGCGGTAGGCGATGCCGTTTTCCTTCGCATAGGCGATTGCTTCTTCCTTGGTCGAGAAGGTCAGCCTGATCTGCCGCTTCGTGTCCGACGAGCTCGTCCAGCCCATCAAGGGTTCGATGACACGCGGCTCGTCCGGCAGGTATTCCAGGACCCAGTCTCTGGTCGCCGCCCTGCCCTGCTGCATGACGTTCTGAGCGGGTTTGTAAATTCGGGCCGTCATCAAGTGTTCCCCTCGAGCGGACTTAGGTCCAATGCACCAGACCAGCAAGTGGCCGGAGCAGCGGGATTCGAACGGGCGATCCCCTGCTCCCGAAGCTCGTTTTCTATATCTTGCATCGCAACAATTTCCAATGGCCTAGGCCAACTTGGTCCAAGGTGAACCGATCGGCCGGCCTTCCAACGTTTCGTGTGATTAGAGCTCGAGCAGCGATTGGCCCTGATAGGTCGGGTCGAACCGGAAGACGGCTTGAGGCCCGACACCGGTCACCGCGCCACGGCGCGCGAGGGTCGCTGTAAGCTCATGTCTCCAGAGACAGAACTTCGAGAAGCAATGGATTCGGGAAGCGTCTGCGCTGCGTGATGGCATAGAAGTGCTCGCTCGCATTCGGGATGCGACAATGTTCGACCAGGATGCCTGCCGCCAGTTCGTCTTTGACGACGATTGGCGGCACGAGGGTCACGCCATCGCTCTCCCTGGCCAGGAGGCGGAGCATTGCCATGTCGTCCACTTCCGCAAGCACGATGGGCTCGATGCCGTGCCGCGTGAGTTCGCGGTCGAACGCAACACGGATTTCGCTTTCGACGCTGGGTAGGAGAATCGGCACGGTCCGCAAATCGTCGGGGTAGCGGAAGCGCTTTTTCTTGAGACGCGGGCCCCCCACAAGGCTGACGGGCTGTGTCCTCAAGAGCCGGCTGACCAGGGTCGTGCTCGCGTCGAGCTGCCGGTCGGAATTCGTCAACACCACATCGATGGTGAGCGACTCGAGCTCGCTGAGGAGTTCCCGCATCGTGCCGGAGCGAATGATCAACTCAACATCGGTGCGGCCAACAAGCGGACCGAGAAATTCGATCTGGAAGTTGCGGGACAAGGTCGTGATCGCGCCCACGCGCAGCACTTGTTGGCTGTCGCTCGGACGGCCCTGGAGCGTGCTCAACAGCTCTTCGCCGGCTTGAAAGATCGTATCGGCGTAGTCGAGGGCAATCCGCCCCGCTTCGGTCAGTATCAGGCGCTTTCCCAGTCGCTCGAACAGCGGATGACCGACCTGTTCCTCCAGTTTTTTGAGCTGGGTCGATAAGGCCGATTGCGACAAGTGCAACTTGGCGGCCGCGCGCGTCAGGCTTCCTTCGTGCGCGATGGCCCAGAAGTAACGCAGATGGTGAAGGTTCAGGGACCGCATAGCCTTATTCTATTTTGGCGAATGAAATCATGCAATCTTTCTATTTTTAATATCTGTAGCGGCGCACTAATTGGATCGGGTCGGACGAATGGAGGGATCGACCCATGACTTCATCGCTGTTTTGGCTCGCCGCGCTCGGCCCCGCCGCCCTGGCGCTCGTCGGTATCTGGGCACGGAACGCGGCCGATCTGCGCCCCGGCGCCGTTGGCCGATGGGCTGTGGGTGCAGGGGCGGTTACGGTCGCCGCCGCGGGCCTGACAACCATCGCGGTCATCGTTAAGGGCTCTATAAGCACCCCCCTGATCGGCGCCGGCGGCATCGGTTTCAGCCTCTACGTCGATGCGTTGAGCACATCGCTCTTCTGCCTGGTCGCATTCATCGGCCTGGTGGTGGTGATTTACAGCCGGAACTATCTGGCGGGCGATCCCGGGCACGCGCGCTTCCTTCGCTGGCTCTGTCTGACCCTTGCGTCGATCCTGACGGTGATCATCTCCGGCAACATGCTGCTTTTCGCACTGTCCTGGGTTTTGACCAGTGTCAGTCTGCACCGTCTCCTCGTCTTCTACAGTGAGCGTCCGGCAGCGATCTTGGCTGCGCGTAAGAAGTTCATCGCCAGCCGCATCGGCGACATCTGCCTGATCGTTGCGATGGTTCTGCTCTACGGCTTGTTCGGCAGCCTCGAATACAAGGCGCTGTTCAACGGCACGGAGACCTTGACCGAGGGCGGACAGGTCCCTGGGGCGGTTCATGCGATTTCGCTGCTGCTCGTGGTCGCCGCTCTGCTCAAATCCGCGCAGTTTCCGCTGCACGGCTGGCTCCTCGAGGTGATGGAAACGCCGACGCCCGTGTCGGCGCTTCTGCACGCCGGCATCATCAACGCCGGCGGCTTCCTCATTCTCCGATTCTCGGACATCATTTCCTTGTCGACGCCGGCTCTCGAAACCATGGCGATCGTCGGCGGCTTCACGGCGTTGTTCGGCTCGGCGGTGATGCTGACGCAGACCTCGATCAAGGTCTCCCTTGCGTATTCCACCATCGGCCAGATGGGCTTCATGATGCTTCAGTGCGGTCTTGGCGCCTTCTCGGCTGCCCTGCTACACCTGATTGGCCACTCGCTCTATAAGGCCCACGCCTTCCTGACCTCGGGCAGCGTCGTCGAATTGGCGCGCGCGTCGTGGATCCCCGGCCCAGTTGCCCATCCTCATCCCGCGCGTTTGGCCATCGCCATAACCATGCTGCTCGCAATCGCCCTCGCCGTCAGCGCAATATTCGGCGCCGGGCTTCTGGAGCAGCCGGGAGTGTTCGCGACGGGCGCCGTGGTGCTCCTCGGTTTGACGCACCTTGTTTCGAACGCCTTGGACGAGCCGATCAATCTTTACGTTGTCGGCCGTACGCTCGCGGTCGCCGTGCTGGTGGGGCTTGCCTATTTCGGGCTGCAATGGACCACGGCGCATCTCATGGCCGGCTCCTTGCCCCCTACCGAGTCTCTGCGCGGTCCGCTCGATCTGTTGATCGTGGCGCTGGTCATACTCTCCTTCGGGGCGGTGATGATTTTGCAGACACTCATGCCGAACCGGTTGAGGGAGCCCCGTTGGCAGGCGCTCTACACGCACCTCGCCAACGGCCTCTACGTCAACACGCTGGCGAACCGGCTTGTCATCCGCTTCTGGCCCTCCCCGGCACCAAAGGTGGGCCGGCCCTCTTACGCGCAAACCAACTTCGACACCGGAGGTGCATCATGAGCGTGCAAACCGTCAGCGAGACCCATCTCGATGCGCCCATCGTTGATGACGAGGCCTTAGACACAGACGGTGCTCTTCGCGAGAAAATCGAGCGCGCCTGCTCGCGGATTGCACCGCTGTGGCCGCTCAAGAGCTTCGTCGCGGTCAACCCCTTCATGGGCTTCTGCGACGAACCTTTCGCGCTGACCTGCGCCCGTCTCCGCCGCGTTGCCCGCACCGATATGCTGATGCCGCGGGGCTTCTATCGCCAGGCGCTCGCCGAAGGCCGGATCACCGACAGGGACCTTGCCGAGGCGCTGTCGACGGCGCCGAGTGCCTGGAAGGTGCCGGAAGGCGTCGAAGCGCTGAAGGAGATCGTTGAGAAAAAATCCGACGATGCCGCGCCGCGCGCACCTGTCGCGACGTTGGCCGAGATCCTCGACGAACTCGCCGCCGGCGACCGGCAAGCCTCGCGCACCGCCTTCATGGTCGACGAGATCTCGAAGTGGTGCGCGGCGTATTTCGACGAAGGTCAAGCGAACTGGCAGCTGCCAAGCAGGAACGGCAATCTCTACAAGGCTTGGCGCGCCTCCGTGCGCTACGACCTCAATCCGGAGATGATGGGCATTCGGGATTTCCGGAAGAATATCGCCTCGCTACCAGAAGACCCCGTCGAGGCGATCGCCCTCGTCATCGCGGAGCTCGGCGTCCCCAACCGCGCGGTCGAGGACTACCTCTTCCGGGCGCTGTTCGACATCCGCGGCTGGGCCGCTTATGCGCGCTATCTGGCTTGGGACAAGGCGCTGTACGGTGAGGAAGACAATACGCTTCTCGAACTCCTCGCAGTGCGCGTGGTGTGGGGCTACGCCATCTACCTGGAGCGCACGGACAAGCCTTTCCGGGACGCCTGGGCTATGGCCATGGCGGAGGCAGCGGAAAGCCCCCGCGACGAACGGCTCGGGGACGATGCTGGGCTGACCGTCGACCTCATCATGCAGGATGCATATGAGATCGCGTTTCAGCGTGCACTGCGCATGGACTTTGAGGCTAAAGCGGCGGCGCACGGCAGCGCGACGGAGGCGGGCCGCAAACCGCTGCAGGCGGCCTTCTGCATCGATGTGCGTTCGGAAGTCTATCGCCGTGCGCTCGAGATTGCGGTCCCCGGGGCCGACACGATCGGTTTCGCAGGCTTCTTCGGCTTCCCGATCGAATACGTGCAGATCGGCCAGTCCAAAGGTGCCGCGCATTGCCCCGTGCTGCTGAAGCCGGCCTTCGTGGTTTGCGAGGAGGTGTCGGGCGCCACAGAGGAGGAAGAGACCGAGATCCTCGGTTTGCGGCTCATGCGCCGCCGGGCTGCCAAGGCATGGAAGGCCTTCAAGGTTTCGGCCGTGTCCTCCTTTACCTATGTCGAGACAGCAGGCCTCCTGTTCGCCGCCAAGATCTTCGGCGACAGCGCACGGCTGACGCGGCCTGTGCCGCATCCCAATCTCGACGGGCTGGACAAGGCCGTTGTGGAGCGCTTGCGGCCGCGGCTGGAACCCCGCGTCGTTGGCGGTCGGCAAACCGGTTTCGACGCCGAGCAGCGTGTCGACATGGCTGAAGCCGTGCTGCGCGCCATGTCGCTCACCGATAATTTTGCTCGGATCGTGCTGCTTGCCGGCCATGGCAGCACAACGGTGAACAACCCGCATGCGACGAGCCTCGATTGCGGCGCCTGCGGCGGGCACACCGGTGAGGCCAACGCCCGCGTGGCGGCGGCTATTCTCAACGATCCAGACGTGCGGGACGCGTTGCGCGAGCGTGGAATCTCCATCCCCGACGACACGTGGTTCATCGGCGCACTGCACAACACCACGACCGACGACGTCACGCTGTTCGACGACGACAAGGCGCCGGAGTCCCATCACGAAGGGATCGCCGTCCTGAAGACCCGACTCGCCATGGCGTCATCGATCGCGCGGCGTGAACGGGCGGCCATGCTTGGCGTTCAGGACGCGCAGAATGTCGACGCCGCGGTGTTGGGTCTCAGCCGTGATTGGTCGCAAGTCCGACCCGAATGGGGCCTTGCGGGCAATGCAGCCTTCATCGTGGCTCCCCGTGGGCGCACGCATGGCATCGACCTCGGCGGGCGGGCGTTCCTGCATAGCTACGATTGGCACAAGGACGACGACTTCAAGACCCTGGAACTCATCATGACCGCGCCCATGGTGGTCGCGAGTTGGATCAACCTTCAGTATTACGGGTCCACCGTGAACAACGAGGCCTTCGGCAGCGGGAACAAGGTCATCCACAACGTGGTGGGAACGCTCGGGGTACTCGAAGGGAACGCGGGCGATCTGAAGACGGGCCTGCCGTGGCAATCGGTTCACGACGGTTCGCGCTTCGTCCACGAGCCACGGCGCCTGAACGTCTTCATCGAGGCGCCGATCGAGGCAATGAATGCCGTCATCGCCAAGCATGACGGTGTCCGGCTCCTGACCGACAACCGATGGCTCCACCTGTTTGCACTCGATGACAAGGGCCGCGTTTCGCACCGTTATGCGGGCGAGTTGACCTGGGAGAGGCTCGAATGAGTTTGACCGGCCATCTCGCCCAATTGGAAGCCGAAGCGGTCCATATCGTACGCGAGGCAACGGCCCAGGCGCGCAGTCCCGTGATGCTCTTCTCTGCTGGGAAGGACTCGACCGTGCTAGCGCATATCGCACTCCGCGCCTTCTATCCGAGCAAGCCGCCCTTCCCGCTGCTTCACATCGATTCCACATGGGAATTTCGGGACCTGATCGCCTTTCGGGATGCGTTTGCGAACGACAACGGGTTTCGCCTCATCGTGCACGCCAACGAGCGCGGCCGGGCGGACGGGATCAATCCCTTCGAGCACGGCGACTACTACACCGCGACGATGCGGACCGAGCCCCTCAAGGCCGCCCTCGACGAGGGTCGCTTCGACATCATCTTCGGCGGTGCGCGTCGCGACGAGGACCGGTCGCGGGCGAAAGAACGTGTCGTGTCCTTCCGGAGCTCGCAACACGCCTGGGATCCCCGCCAACAGCGCGCCGAGCTTTGGCAGCTCTACAATGCGCGCTGCGCCCAAGGCCAGACAGCGCGGGTGTTTCCGTTGTCCAACTGGACCGAGAGCGACGTGCTCGCCTATGCGCTCGCCCGCGACATTCCCCTCGCCCCGCTCTATTTCGCGGCGCCGCGCCCGGTCATTGCGCGCAAAGGCACGTATATCGTCGTGGACGAGCATCGGCGGATGCGGTTTGAGCCGGACGACGAGGTGGTCGAGAAGACCGTGCGATTCCGAACCTTGGGATGTTGGCCGGTGACCGGCGCCATTGAATCCGATGCGTCCGACATCGCCAGTGTTCTGGCCGAGACGCGATCTGCAAAGGTTTCCGAAAGACAGGGCCGTCTCGGCGATGGCGATGCGGGTCAGTCGCTCGAGGAGAAGAAGCGCGAAGGCTACTTCTGATCGTTGTGGCAGGTGGTGCGTAGGTCGGAGGTCGTCTTTCTCCGGGCAAGACCGCCGCGGCTTCGCCTCTTCCAAGGAGACGTCACATGCGCCCTGCTTGGCCGCTCCGTCGCCACCGCTTCGGCCAGGAATGTCACCGCCGACGGTCGCGTCCCACGCCCGGCAGGCCCTTCGCGAAATTCGTTGGTTTCATCGGTAAAGTGGTCGGGGCAGCAAGATTCGAACTTGCGACCCCCTGCTCCCAAAGCTCGTGATCTATAGCTCGCATTGCGGCGGTTTCCAATGGGTTAGCTCGCGCTTTTCATAGGTTTCCGGGGACTTGTCCGGGGACTTTGTGCAGCTTCAAGCGCTTCGGTCACTTCGTCGTCGCGGACGTTGATGTAGCGGAGCGTCGAGCGGATGTCGGAATGATTGAGCACCCGCTGCGTGATCTTGAGGTTGCCCGATGCACGCTGCACCCGCGTTCCGAGATCGTGCCGGAGATCGTGGAAGCGGAGATCGGACACGCCCGCACGCGACCTTGCCCGGCGCCACGCCGTCTTTAGGCCCTCGCGCGTGAGCGGGTAGCGCTGGCCTCGGACGCGGCCCTCGCGGGTTCTCTTGGCCTTATAGGTGAATACGGCCTCGGGGTGATGCCCGACCAGCGGGGCCAGGATCGCTTCGACCTCCGCTGTGATCGCTGTCGTGATCGTCTTACCGCCCTTCCCTCGTTTCGTGATCTTGCGCGAGTGCCAATTGACCTCGGACCATTTGAGGGTCGCGACCTCATTGAGCCGGAAGCCGGTCGCCAAGGCGAAGGCCACGGCGTCGCCATAGCCATCGGAACGGACGGCAAGCTCCATTGCTTCGCGTTCGCTCGCGTGAAGCTCCCTTGCGCGCTCTGGCGGCTCTTGCAGCTTGTGTTTGCCCCACTTGGGCTCGTTCGGGAAGCGGACGCCCCAATGCTCGCGCGCCCTCCCGAAGACGCGGCGCAGCAGCTCGACCGTTGTGCGGTTGACCGTGGCCGCGCTCACGAGCGGCATGTCGTCACGATCCCAACGGCGATGCCCGCGCCGCCATGCGACCAGCTTCGCCATATCGTCGTCGGTCACGTCGAGGATGCGTTTGCCGGACCCTAGGAAGGCCAGCACGCGCGCAAGCTGGCGCTCGACCTCTTGGTCCTCTGCGCCGACCTCTAAGATGTAGCGCGCGCACGCATCGGCGAGCGTGAGGTCTGAGGCGCGCATGTTGCCCGCCCGGTGTTCGGCGCGAGCGCGTTCCTTGACGGCGCGCTCTACGGCTTGCGCTTCGCGCTTGCTCCGCTTCTCAGTCGATCCGCGATAGCGATCACCTTTGAATTGAAATTCGTAGACGTAGTACGGCGTGCGCGGGTCTTTGTAGACGGACATGGTGCTGCCTCCTGTTGCGCTTGCTTTTCGATGAAGTCGGCGAGATCGGCGGGGGCGAAGCGGTAGGTCTGTCGCTTCGTGCCTTGCCCTATCGTGATGTAGCGGATCGAGCCGTCGCGCATGTGAGCGCGGAGCGTCTTCGGCGACATGCCAAGACGTGCGCGGGCTTCGTCGAAGGTTCGAAGATCGTCTGGCCCTTTGCTGCGCGGCTTCGCGTCGCGCTTCGGCCCGACGATAAGCGGCAGCGCGACAAGCTCGTGATGTCCGCGCGGGCCTTGTGTTCGGGGGGTGTGTTCTTTAGACTGTTTCATGTTCGAAGGGCCCCTTGGCCCTATCTCCGGTTTCTATGAAAGCCGCCTTCCGTGCATCTGAGGGGCGGCTTTTTCTTTGCCTACGCCGCTACCGTCGCAACGCCATCCAAGCGCACCTTGCACGTCGCCGCCGCGTCCGCCGCGCCGCCGACGCAAGTGCCGATCGGGAATAGACCCGTGTCGGACGCGTTCTCGACGGTCTTGCCGCTGTCGTCCCACCATACTCGCGCACCCTCGGCGATGACGCCCGCACTCTTGGGCAGCTCGAAGACGCCGCGCGTTGCCAGCTCGACCTCATCGCCCTGCGCGGCGTCGAATGCGGCCACGCCGAAGATCGCGCCGACCACGGCGCCCTCGCCAGAAGAAAGCCCTCCGGTCGGCGACGTTGCGGTGATCGTGTCACCGGGTTGCAGGTAATTCTTCATTTCACGTCCATCCTTTCGAAGATCGGATATTCACAATGTTGACGCTCGATCCGCCCGCGTCCGCCGCGAGCTTGCCTTCGAGCGCCGCAATGGCAGCGGCGAGATCACTGTCGCTGCGGTAGCGGACGCGCCGCTGCACTCCCGCGTCCTGATACTCGACCTCAAGCGCACCGCTCGCCCGCGCCTTGTAGAGCGCTTTGAGCATCGCCTGAGGGTCGAGGCCAAGATCGGTGAGCGACGGCGCGGTCATCGGTTAGGCTCCGTCGTTGAAGTACCAGCCGCGCCAATCCACGAAGCCGCATCCGTAATCGAGCCGGACTTTGACCTCGACGCCATCCACGCGGAAGCCGGTCTGCGTCGAGATTTGCGGGCCGGGTTCGGACGCCAGATAGGCGTATTCGAGGCCGTCCACCTGTGCCGGATCGGCGACCAAATACCAGCCGGTCGCGGACGATAGCCGCGGCTCCACGATCAGTGTCAGATTGCTGAACGGGGCCACGTCATCAGTCTTGGTCGGCGTGATCGTCGCCAGAAGCTTCTCCGATGCCGTTTCGAGCGCGGCGGGCACGATCAGGTAGCGCGGCGTTACGGCGATCAGTGCGCCTCCCGGCCCCGTCTGCGCCCGCATCGCAAGGCGTCCGGCCGACAAGGTGGTTTCGCCCGGTGCTGCGCCCGTGGTCTGCACGTTGCCGTGCGCCGCATCGAATAGCGGATTGGTGTCCGACATGGTCGGGCCAAGGCCGCTGTTCTGTTCCAGCAAGGCGACGAGCTGGTCCGCCTCGAAGGCAGCAGCGGCCTGTCCAAGACGGCGCGGAAGATCTGTGAAGGCTCCCACGTCATCGTTGACGAGGGCCTGTCGCGAAAGGCCGAAGATGCGCCCATAGGTGCTTAGAGCGTAGCTTTCCGCTGCCTCGGCCATCGTGCCGGACTTGAATTCGCCAGCCTCGTTGACCTTGTCGAGCCCGATGCCCGCGCCATCGAGCACAAGGCGGCTCTTAGCGCGGAAGTCGCTTGCCGTGGTCTCGCGGGCCACGGTGCGGATGCCGCCCTCTGCGGCCTCGTAGCCATCCCTCAGCGACCGTCCGACGGTGTCGCCGAGGATCAGCGAAAAGTCGCTGGTGCTGTGCAGCGCGCGTTCGATCAGCGCCGGGGCGCCAAGGCCCATCACAGCGATGCCGGAGCGGCGAAGGGTCTCGCGGGCCATGTCGGCAACGCTCATGCCGACGTATTCACGCGCCGGACCGGATGGTGTCGCGCGCGGGTTGCTGCGCACATAGAGCGCTTCGCCCATTGCGCGGGTTCGGACTTGCGGATCGTCCAGCGTGTGCTGTCCGGTCCTGATCTCGACGCGGCTTCGCGCCGTCATGTGATTGAGCATTTCGGTTCTCGCTTCTTCGATAGTGGCCTCGCGGTCGATCAGCGCGTCCACGGTCTCGCGGGATACGCCGCACCGGGTGCCAAGCTCACGGATCGAACGGTTGATGTTTGCGCGTCCGCTTTCATGGGATCGGGTGCGCGCGTTGGGATCGGCGGGCACGGTCACGAAGGAAAGCTCGCGGGGTTTCCACTTGGTTGCCGTCCGCGTCCGCGTGCCGTCGCGTTCGCCGTCGGCCCAGGTCTCGACCTCATAGCCAACGGACACGCCGCGAATGATGCCTTGCGCAATGTCGCCGACAATGCCCTCGACCTCGGGCCGCGCGCTGAAACGGACCTCGGCGAGTAGCTGATCGCCTTCGATCCATGCACGCTCGACGGTGCCGATCACGCCTTCCACGCCGCCCTGGGCGTGACCGTTCAGGACGTGCGCGCCTTCGAAGGCCGCGATGTCCGCACCGCGAACGTCGAGGATTTCATCGAAGGCGCCGCGCTGGTCCTGTCGGCGAACGGGCGTCGGCGTCGCCACAACGCATGTGATCGTGCGCGCCTCGGGGTTCCACGTCGAAGGCCGTGGCGTCGCGTCACGGCGGACAAGCTGCGCTGCGTGCTCGCGGATCAAAAGTCGGGGGTGTTCATTCATGGTCAAGCTGCCTCATTGCTTAGGGGAACGATGTTGGTGGCGTTGCTTGGCGTGAAGCTATCGGCGGCGATCTCGGCGTCTACCTCGACCGGATCGCGACCGCGTGCTGCGATGATCTCTTGCCGCGAGCGGAAGCCCATCTGAACGGCGAGCGCGTCGGCTTTCGTCTCGTCCAGCGGGGCGATGTGCGGGAAATCGGGAAACAGAAATTCGGAAGACAGCAACGGGCGCGGTTCGCGCACGAAGCCCGACGCATTGATGCGGCCCGATAGGATCGCGAGCGTGACAACGCGCTGCCACAGCGGACGAAGGAAGCCGGACACGAGGATCGAAGCGCGGACCGCCTTCACGCGGCGAATGTAGGATTGCATTGCGAGCCGCGAAGACGAGTAATTGCTGTCGCTGTAGTCTCCGCTCAAAAGCGCATAGGGCAAGCCCACGCCCGCCGCGATACTGCGAACCATGTGCTTCGTGAACGCGTCGAGGCCCTGCATGTCGCTGGTCGGCGTAAAGCTCACGTCCGTTCCGACCGGCAGCTCGGTCAGCGCGCCGGGTTCCATCGGCTGAACGGCGGCAAGATCGGCGGCGACGGTGCCCGTGCCGTCGAGCGAACGGATAAAGCCGCACATGAGCGCGGACGTTTTGGCCTTCACAAGCCCCGCGTCTTCGAGCGCGTCTAGCTCCACAATGCGGGTTGCCACGGGCGCGAGCCATGAAATCCCGCGCACCTGTCCCGGCCAGCGGCGTTCGAATAGGTGGCAAATATCATCGGCGGGGATGCGCTGCGCTCCGGGGACCGTCAACGCATGGTCGGGGCTCGGACGAATGTGATAGGCGACGATCCGCCCGGTGCGATCAAATTCCACGCCCGCGACAATCGAGCCGCCGCCGTCGAGATCACGGTTGACCGATGCGTCTAGCTGTTCGGGCTGTAGCACCTGAACGCGGACCTCGCCCGCCTCGGTCGTCACGAAACGAAGCACGGCCTCGCCAGCGCCGACAAGAGAACGAGCGGCAAGGGACAAAACGCTCGTGAGGTCGTCGCCAGCAAGGCCGATTTCGTCGTAGGCTTGAAGCCATTCGTCTTCGAGCGCATCGCGCATAGCCGCGCTGGGGTGTCCGCTGCGCACCGTCGGGCCGTCGCCGATCAGACTGTTTGCCCATGTCGCGACGATGTTCTCGCCGATGCCGGTGTTTGCTTGCAGATAATTCGCACGCGACCGGGTCAGCGGCACAGCGGAAAGCGCAGCACGGGCCGGTGCTGGCATTGATGCCGTGAGCGGCCAGCGCGAGCCGCCGCCGGCACTCTCGAAAGAGCGGGCGCCAATGCCAAGGCGGCGCAGGAAGCGGTCGAAGCGGGGCAGTCTCAATGCACAACCCTTTCTTCGAAGCGGACGCCATGCCGCTCGAAAACCACGGCGCAAAACACTCCGATCAGGGCGTCACGGGGGACGCCAAGCTGTTCGGCGCAGTCAACGAATAGCGTCGAGCCGGGTGCCTTGTTGCGGATCGCCTCGGCGAGCGCGTCGGCGCTGCCGTCGTCGGCAATGGTCTCGACGGCCTCGGCGAGCGCATCGAGCATCTGTTGCGGCGTAAGCGGGCAAGCATCGAGGGTCGGCGTGTTCATGCGTGGACCTCCGGCATGTCATCGCGCACGCGTTCGATCATGCGAAACGCGTCCGTGCGCGGACTATCGAGCGCCCATAGGGCGAACCATTCCGGCAAGCCCGTCGCGTCCTCCACGTCCGCCCAGGTCCATGTGCGCGGGGTGCGCTTGTCGATTTCGACCTTGAGCGCGGCGAGCTTCTCCGCGAAGTCGTTGCTTGCGATGTAGGCGAGCATCGCCTTGGCCTCGGCCTTCGTTGGCCTCTTGGTGGAGATCGGCACGGCCAGCTTCGCGACTACCCATTCCGCCAAAGCCGCAAGATCGAACGTCACGGGAGCAATGTGTTCCAGCCCGCCCTTCGCGTCTTGTTCGAGCGTCAGGCGGGGCCGATGCCGGATGCGTCCAAGCTCGACAAGATCGGTGAGTGCCTTCTGTAGCGTGGGCCGGTGATGCTCGGCCATTCCAGCGGCGTCCCGCGCGTTGTAGCCGCGCCGCGTGAGCGTGGCCATCAGCACAGTCACGGCCACGTCGAGCATCGAAAAACGGGACGCCTTGCCGCGCCTGTCTCCATTCAGGAAGCCAAGGCGCATCCGCCATGCGCTGAAGGTGCCTAGCTCCACGCCCGCCACCTCGCAGGCATCCAGGGCGCGCCATGTTCTGTTCGTGACCTTGCTCATATTTCGATACTGTAGAGCAACAGTGAAAAAGGCAAATCAATGCATTTGGTTAGGTGGAAAATATTTTCCACCTAACGGCAGGAAGCCGCAAAAAGCTGTGGATAAGTCCGACGGCTAGACGCGTCCGCGTTCCATGAAGGCTGACCGATGCACGGCGGGCCGCTTGGGCGACGGCGGGATTGTCGTTGATAGCTCAGCCTCGCGAGCGTCGAGGTTGATCGTCAACGCGGCCTTGGCGGCGAATGCGTAGACGGCACTGTCGAGGGTGTGGTTCTCACGCCCAGGGATTGCTTCGAGCCGGACCACGGGCTTGCCCCGCGACATGCGCGTCACGCGGCGCTCGCTGCAAAGCTGCTCGAAGTAGATCGGCTCTAGCTGATCGGAGAAGCGGATCGCGCCGGGCTTGGCGAGCCTGCCGAGAATATTGGTCTTGATGCCGTCCACGCCGATGATGAACAGAAGGCCCCGCTTTGCGCGGCTCCGGCTGATCGCTGGCCGACCGAAGCCGGATGCACCCTTGATCGCGAAGACACGTCGCGACGTGCGGGCCTGACAGAAGCGCGTCACCACGTCGTAATGCGAGCCGCTGCCCGCGTCCACGCAAGTCGCGTCGATCTTGAGCCATCCGCCGCGCGGGTGACGCCAGCGATCCTTTAGGTGCTCGTCAAGATCGAGCCATGCTTCGTTGCTGTCGGGCGCACCGTAGAGCGCACGGTGGTCGAGCACGAAGGGAACGCCGTCTTTCGACCAGCCGAAGGTCGAGACCTCTAGCCGATCATCTTGCACGTCCACGCCGCATGTGATCGCGAGCACGTCTTCGGGGATCGCTTCGAGGCTGATCGGCACCGCGCAGCTTGCAAGGTCCGCGTCGTCAACGTCGTCCACGGCCTCGCGCCACGGCTCCGCAAGCACGGTGTTCACGAAGACGCGCAGCTCCTCCGCATCGTCTTTCGCGGTCAAGTATTCGGCGGCGAGCTTCGCCCATGATGCGTTGGGCAGTAGCGACACAAGCGCATTGAGGCGGAAGCCCGCATGTCCCTTCACGTCGGGCCGGGTGATCCGCCACGCTCCGGCCTCAACCATGTCGCGCTTCTGTCCTTCCTCAATGACGCCGCCGCACGAGGGGCAGACGGCGCACGCCTCGGCGGGTTTCCCGTCCGGCCACTCGATATGGTTCCACAGTAGCTCGAAGGGATCGCCACAGTGGGGACACGGCAGCTCGAAGACGCGCTGATCGGATTGCGCCCACAGCCGCAAGACGTGGCTCGTGTCCGCGTCCAACGGGGTGCTGCCCACGATGATCTTGCGGTTAGCGAATGACAGGGTGCGCTTCTCGGCGAGCGCAATCGGGTTGCCTTCCGCGCCGATCTCGCACGCGTCGGCCTCGTCCACGAGCAAGATGCGCGCCGTATGGCGCCGAAGGTTGCGGGGTGCCTTCGCCGCGACGATCTTGAGCGAGCCGCCCTCGAACATGCGATGCGTTATGAGATTGCGACCGGCTTCGCCTTTGCCCGGCTCGCCTAGGACGCCACGCAATGACGGCGACGCCTCGAAGATCGGCTCGATGTCCGCCGCGATATAGTCGCGGCAATCGCTTTCGGTCGGCAGCACGCAAAGCACGGCGGCGGGATCGTTGCGGCAATGGTGCCCGATCAGGCCCGTCAGAAGGCTCGTGAAGCCGCACCGCGCCGCCTTGATAAGCGTAACGCGTTCGAGTGCCGGATCGGTCAGCGCGTCCGCAATGCCCCGTTGCGTCGGCCACAAGCACAGCGGCCCGCCTTCCGCCGATAGGCCATACGGAAGCCGCACGTTGTCTTCGAGCCATGTCGAAAGAGGAACGAGCGGCGGCGGTCTCAAATACTCAACCGCGACGGCAAGGGCTTTATCGAGCTTTGCGGCCATCGAGCTGGGTGCGCCATTTTGGCAGGCTCTCATCGAGCGTTGCAATCTTCCGCTCCAAGTCCGCAATGTCTTCTGGGGTCGTGTCAACGCGGCGGCCGTCGCGAACCTCGCCAAATTTTATTTGGCCGTCCTTCATCTGCTGAAGCAAACGCTTCATCGTATCGCGGCTTTCCTGGCACCAGTCGATCAGTCCGCGCATTGCCTCAGATTGCGCTTCGCTTGGCTTGCTCACATCCGTCACCCTCTCCGTTCGCTCAAGTCCGTTAGCGCGTCGCGCAGCTCGCGCGTTAGCTTGACGTGCTGCCGTGCCGGTAGATCGCGCATCCGTTCCGCGACGGCCAGGACGCGCGACCGGATCGCCCGACAAGTCGCCGACCACTTCGCCTCGACCTCGGCGGCCTCGACCAGCTCGCCCGATAGCTGCTTCGCCTTCGCCTCCGCAAGCTGCGCCTGTGCCGCGCCAAGACGGGCACGCGCATCGGCACCGGCATCTGATCCACGGCCAGCCGCCGTTTCGCGCAGGTGCCGCACATAGCCGCCAACGGACGGCTCTAGCTGCCAGCGACCGCGCTTGCCAGCGCTCACGAGAATACCGCGCTTCGCTAGGTCCGCGATGGTCTTCGAAGTCGTGCCGAATAGCTTGGCAAGGTTGCCTGTCGTGATCTCGGTCATGGTCAATTCTAGTGCGTTCGCGCCCGTTTCCAATCAATCCGAAGATCGCCAAACGTCAGCGCGGCGCACAGCGCACCAAGGCTCAATGTTGGGTCGCCCTTGAAAAGCATAAGTAGGCCACCGACCATGCCCACGACATAGATGCCGGTCGCCCACGCGCTGTGCTGGCTGAACATAGTGCTTCTCCCCACAGGCACCTTAACCCCATCTCTGACAATCTGAAAAACGAGACTTTTTGCGCCGCTGCGGCGCCGCTTGCTGGACATCGCGCTAAGGACCCTCATAAAAGCAATAGTCGCCTTCAACGTCACAACGAGGATCGATCCGGCCATGAGAGTACAACAGGAGCGACAGCTTAACCCGGTTGCCGATGAGGTTGCCGCGCTGACCGCCGTAGCTCGCCCGATATTGACCGGCGTCCTCTATGCTCTGAGACGCGATCTCGTTCAAACGGTGGGCGGTTACGACAAGGTGACTTTGGAGCTACTAGCCCGCCTTTATAGAGCTGGTGACGGCGATTGCGGGATCTGTTTCGAATATGCCGTGCACGATGCGATCCGCAATGGTGACGCCAGGGTCTTAGAGCGCATCAGCGACGCGGCGAAGCTGTGCAAGGTTCCTGGCACGGATCTTCACTCCATTCTGTTCGGCTTGGAGAAAACCGGAACGCAGCAATTGATAGATACCGCCGAAGAATTGCTCACGGACGACTCTCGCCTGCTTTACGGCACAAAAGGCCAGCCGCTGAAACTGAGAAAACACCTCAATGGTATCGCTGGAGCCTTTCGCAATCGAAATACACGACCTGCACTCCCCTACTCGATACGAGGCCTTTGGAAGGCAGATTTGTTCCTTGGCTTTTCCGACACGGATCGGTGGGCCGCCACCACCGTGAAAATCAATCCGGCCCAATTGGAAGGTGCGGCAGGACTTCGCATTGGAATTGTCCCTACGAGACAGGGGCGTAGTGACAAGGTGAAGCTCGATGAGAACAAAAATCTCGTTGTCTGTCCGCTGCACCACGACGAAGACTTTATGCAGGTATTCTATGAAGCATGGCGCATCGTGCAGGCTTTCATTGATGCGGACGCCAAGGTTCCCAAGGAAATAATGCTCCCACGGCCCGTGGATAGAGAGGTAGCCAAAATACTTGCTGAGCGGCGAGAATTCCCCGTGCTCGAAGTAGTCGAAGCCATAGGCGTTTTTAGCCAGCCAGAGCTACTAGCAACGAATGATACTCAAGTCGGCCTTCAGACGTTGAAAGGCTCAACGCAGACGGACATGGTTCTCGCCCCAATGCCTGAAGCACCGGACCTGTTCAGCAAATAGCCCCTGGAGTGCTTCTTCGTCGCTTTTGCGCCATTCGGCTTGCAAGGTGCAGGATTGGCCGACCATTCTTGCCGACCGTCTTCGCATTTGGCTTGCGCCGACGTGCCATGATCTCGCGCGCATAGATGCGCTCGGCTTCGGTGATCCGGCCAGCAGGCTTGCCGTCCAGATCGAAGCGAATGCCACCAATGGCGACGGCCCGGTGATACGCGGTGCGACCGCACCATGCGCAAAGCCATCTGTTCAGCCGCCACGCCTTCGCATGCGGATAGAGCGCGATCAGCTCGTGCCGCACGCCGACCTTGAGCGCGCGGGGATGCTCCGAGATCGTGAACACGCGCGGCACGTCATCACTGCCGGTGATTGTGCGCAGCTTGTCGAGCATTTCGGATCGAAAGTCGTGCTGGTTCATCGTGTGGGCTCCTGTCGTGTTCATCGGGAAGGAATGGCCGCAATCTGATCGCGGAACGCATGCAAGGGGGTGAGGCAGAATGGCGGACCGGCGGCTGTGACGGGCGGAGGTCCAAGCCTCATTCCGGCGCGGATCGCAAGCGGACGAGCGGCTTGCTTCGGCGGTGAGACAGGTCTGGCACCGATAGGAGTGTTCTTCTTTGTAATGGTGCCAGACTTGTCTCGCTCGGCTTTGCGGCGGCGATACCAAGTCGCCTTGCTGATGCCTTCGGCCTTCCACGGCTCCGCTCGGCTCAGGCTGTTCGCCTCGTACTCGGCACGCGGTTTCACGCCAGCGGCCCGCCGCCGATCCAGTCGGTTCGCGTTCCGGCGCTCCGCTCTAAGCCGGTCGCGCTCTGCTTTCGGAACGTCCACGGCGCCGATGTAGCGGTGAACGCCTAGCCGTTGCTGGTCGGCATAGGTGAGGCCAATGCGCTGTGCCAGCGTGTCCGGCTTCCATCTGCGCTTGAGCCGTATTGCTTCGGCGGACATGCGCTCGAAGTCGTCATCGGAAAGCCACGGCGCGAACGTGTCGCGTGCGTCCGCTGCCAACCGCTCGAACGCGGGCCGCTGTGCCAGTGTGTGCAGTAGGATCGCGAACAGGCCGCGTCCCTCGCGGTCGTTGTCCAGCTCGCCCCAATGGTCGCTGTAGACGGTCGCGAGATCAGCGGAAAGCTGTTTTGCGGGCGACCACGGCTCGCGGTCGCGGGCCTTGTCGCGGCGGTCCCACGCATAGCGGCGCGCGACCTCGGCGTGCCTCGCCTTGCTTGCGGGATCGGCGGCGCGCGGGTCTTCGCAGACGGGAACGCGCGGGGAACGCGGACCAATCACTCCGGGGACTTTTCCGGGGACTTTTGTCCCGCATCGTGCCGGATGGTGCCGTTTCGTTCCGCTTTTCACTGCGGAAGGGAAATCGGCGACCGTCGGAAATGCCTTATTTTTAAGGGGTAGAGTGGTCGGGGCAGCAGGATTTGAACCTGCGACCCCCTGCTCCCAAAGCAGGTGCGCTACCAGACTGCGCTATGCCCCGATACGACCACGCGGCACGGACATGACAGCCAAATCCGGCGCAGGCAAGACGTCTCAACACAACGAACGTTCAGACGGCTCTTTCATACTGAGAACCGCTGCGGGAGGCTAGTCCCGCGACGTTAAGACCCTCTCACCAGGTGCCTGACTTTTCCATCTCCCGGGCCGGTTCCGAACCGAGCCCCGGGAAGATCACCTGGTCGCCCGGCTTGAGCCCGATCCGGGCGGCCTCGCCGGCATTGAGCTCCAGGACCGCCTCGGCATCGCCGCCCGCGTCGATGACGTCCGTCGAGAACGGCTCCGTATTGGCCTCGATCCGCAGGACCGTCCCCTGCTCGGTGATGAAGATCATATCGAGTGGAATGTACGTATTCTGCATCCACATGGTTGCGCGCCGCGGCGGATCGTAGAGGAAGATCATGCCGTGGTCCTGCGGGAGCGAGCGCCGAAACATCAGCCCGCGCGCCTTCTCGCCGGGGCTGTCGGCTACCTCGACGCTATAGGTGTGATCGCCGCTGTCCGTCTTCAGCACCAGCGAAGCGGTGTCTTCGGCCGTTGCCGGCGTAAACGGCGCAAGGACGAGCGCGGCGGCGAGCCAAGCTGACAGGAGCCGCAGCGGACTAGGATTGGGGATTAGTGCGAGGCCGGCCCGTTGGCGCCGTCCGGTTTGATCTCGGCTGCCATGAGACCCTTGGGACCCCTGCCGAAGCGGACGAGAAGCGATTGTCCAGGACGAAGTTCTGTAAAGCCGCACCGCCGCAGGGTCTCCATGTGCACGAAAATGTCCAGCGTCGAGGGCCCCCGTGTCAGGAAGCCAAAGCCGCGGATACGATTGAACCACTTAACCATAACCCGTTCCCAGTCGCTTTCCGGAACAACCACGACGTGTGTGCGCTGGGGCAACTGGGACGGGTGGACGGCGGTCGTGTCGTCCATCTCGAGGATGCGGAAAGCTTGCAGACCCTTCGGACGGCGGAGGACTTCGCAGACGACCCGCGCGCCCTCATAGGCGGTCTGGTGGCCGTCGCGGCGCAGGCAGGTGACGTGCAGCAAAACATCGGGAAGGTCGTCGTCGGGGACGATGAAGCCGTACCCTTTCGATGCATCGAACCACTTGATCGATCCGGAGACCTCGAACACATCGACGGTGGCGTCGTCGATGGCGGCCTCTTCGGTACGATGGATAAGCTCCTCCTGAAGTGGCGATGCCTTCGCCGCCATGCCGCATTCCCCCGCTGTACTAAGTAGTGTCGACTCGATGCCGCAAAATACGAATCAAACTGTGCGTGTCTCCGAGGATAACATCGGCTGTTTCAACAGCCAGATTATTTTTGCTTCTCCTGCGTGCTTCTCCACAGTGCGGGTGCGAACGCACCATTGTGAGACACGTGCATCGGCAAGCATCTGATCGGTAAGCGAATCCGTTGGCCGTCGCGCGCAGGACGCTCCATGGCCGCCGACGACGCGAAATCTCGATGAAGTCCACTCAAACATTTCTGGCACCGATGAAATTCGGCGTTCTGTCATATGGGACCGGCAGCTGTGGGCCCGCTGCAACATCTGAAATAAAAATTTCATTCAGCCCATGTTTGAAGGGAGATTCGTCATCTTGCCATCATGCCGTTCGGCGCTTTAGGGTCGCCCCCAAAGCCAGCCCAACGACTGTTGGAACCCTCGGGAGGACGTAGCCGATGAAGTATCTCCACACCATGGTTCGTGTCGCCGATGTCGACGAGTCGCTCGACTTCTACTGCAACAAGCTCGGGCTCAAAGAGACTCGGCGCATGGAAAGCGAACAAGGCCGCTTCACGCTCATTTACCTCGCCGCGCCGGGCGACGAAGATAACGAGCTCGAGCTCACCTACAATTGGGACCCTGAAGAGTACGGCGAAGGACGCAATTTCGGCCACCTCGCCTACGAGGTGGACAACATCTACGAGACCTGCGACCGGCTCATGAAAGCAGGCGTGACGATCAACCGTCCGCCGCGCGATGGCTGGATGGCCTTCATCCGCTCGCCCGACAATATCTCGATCGAGCTCCTGCAGAAGGGCGAACGTTTGCCCGAGCAGGAGCCCTGGGCATCGATGCCGAATACGGGAAAGTGGTAGCGGAGAGAGGCGCCCTGCCGGCCGCCGCGGCAAGGGGCGAGAGTGGCACTCCCTAGGGGAATTGAACCCCTGTTTCCAGGTTGAAAACCTGGCGTCCTAACCATTAGACGAAGGGAGCGTACCGGGCCGAGCCCGCTGATATAGATAGCTTCGCGGCGTCTCGCAAGTCCGCTTGTTTAAGACGCCGTACCCTGCCTGGGCAAGCCCCTATGGCCGAGAATCTTGCGTTTCCGCGGCATCTTCGATCATCAGCTCGATGCGTTCCCGCCCCTGCCAGACCGACCGGCGCAGGTGGCCCGCTACGTGGAGTTGTCGGCCTTCCGAACCGCCCAGCATGTCGCCCAGCGGCGAGCCTTCGACCCGGAACGCGACGGCGTCTATGCGCCCGCCATCGGCGGCCTGCAGCGTGCAGCGGACATGCCCCCCGTTCAAGCTACGCAACCATGTAACCCGGTGTGCCGGGAACGCGAAGCGCGGCCTGGGATGACCTGGTCCGTAAGGTCCGGCACGCTCGAGAAGATCGAGCAGCTCCGGTGTGACGCCGCCGGCCGAGAGTGCACCATCGAGCCCGAGCGTGCGGCTTGCCGACGAGCGCGCGACGGAGGCCGAGAGGCGCTCCGTGAGAAACGCCGCCGCCTTCTCCCGCTTCTTCCAATCGAGCGTAAAGCCGGCAGCCATCGTGTGCCCGCCGCCTTTGAGGAAGAGCCCCTCCTCTACCGCGTCGCGCACCACTTCGCCGAGATCGACGGACGGGATCGAGCGGGCGGAGCCGGTCGCGATGCCGTTGCCGTCGAGAGTCATGACAAAGGACGGGCGCATGAAGCGTTCGGTGAGGCGTCCGGCGACGAGACCGACGAGGCCCTTGTGCCAATCGGCATCACCGAGAAACAGGAGCGGTGCGTCCGGGCACTTGTCCAGGGACTGCTCGGCCATGGCGATGGCCCCTTCCAGCATGCCCTGTTCGATTGCCTTGCGCTGGGCGTTGAGAGTCTCCAGCCGTGCCGCGATCGCGCCGGCCTCACTCTCGTCTTCGGTGGCGAGAAGGCGCGCGCCAAGACCAGAGGCGCCCACACGGCCACCGGCATTGATCCGTGGACCGAGTACAAAGCCAAGGCTGTAGGTGGAAGGCGCTTCGGTGAGCCGGGCCTCGTCGGCAAGCGCCCGCAGTCCGGCATTGTGCCGTAACCTCAAAACCTGCAGCCCCTTTGCGATGAAGGCGCGGTTGGCGTCCTTGAACGGCACCACATCGCAGACCGTGGCCAGCGCCACGAGGTCGAGCAGCCCGAGCAGGTCGGGCGCCAGGCACTTCTCATAAGCCCCCACGCGGCGCAGAGCGCCCATCGTTGCGACAAGGAACAGGAACACGACGCCCGCGGCCGCCAGATGCCCCTGCCCCGATAGATCGTCCTGCCGGTTCGGATTCACAACGGCGAAGGCATCCGGCAGCGCCTCTCCGGCCTGGTGATGGTCCAGCACGATGACCTCGGCACCGGCCGCGTTGGCGGCGGCGATGGCCGCGTCCCCTGCCGTCCCGCAATCCACGGTAAGGATCAGCCGGGCGCCCTCTTCCACGAGCCCGCAAAGAGCCTCAGGCGATGGGCCATAGCCTTCTGTGAGTCGATCCGGGATGTAGGTGAGGCAGCTCTGCCCGTGCGCCCTCAGGAAGCGTTCGATCAGCGCCACACAGGAGGCGCCGTCCACGTCGTAGTCGCCGAAGATGCCGACGGTCTCGCCATGGGAGATCGCCTCGGCCATGCGCTCGGCGGCCTTTGTCATGTCCTGGAGGCCGGCCGGGTCCGGCATCAGGGTCTTGAGGGACGGATCGAGGAAGCGTTCGGCTGTTTGGACGTCGGCGCCGCGCGCGGCGAGCACTCTCCCGAGCAGGTCGGGGAGAGCGTGCGACTGTGAGATGGCCGTCGCGGTGGATGCGCGGGCCGGGTCGAGCCGTTCCACCCAACGCTGGCCCCGCGCCGACCGCTCCACGCCCAGCATGGCCGACGTCTGCGGGGTGGCGGCTGTGTCGTCTTGGCGTTTCAAGGCTGCGGTCACGGTCGGGTCTGCGAGTAGCTGGTTCGGATTTGGTTCGGCCCGCAGAGTAGCCGATTCGCACCCGGCGCCCGGATCAGGCGAATTTCTTCGGGTCGGCGTGTTCGGTTCTGATCCAGCGCCTCGTGCGCGTGGAGGCGCGCATGACCAAGCTCTCCGTGGCGATCGCCGTCCGGGAACGGTGAACGCCCGCCATCATCGACCCGTCCGTGATGCCCGTCGCGGCGAAGCTGAGGTCGCCCGAGACCATGTCCTTCAAGGCGTAGGTCTTGGACAGGTTGGTGATGCCGGCCAGCTTGGCCCAGGCGCGATGCTCCTTGTTGAGTGCCACAAGGCGCCCTTCCATCTGCCCGCCAAGGCAAGTCAACGCGGCGGCGGCCAGCACACCCTCGGGCGCACCGCCGATTCCGAGATACATGTCGATGCCCGTCTGCAAGGGATCGGTGACATGGATCACGCCGGCGATATCGCCGTCACCGATGAGCCTAAGCGCCGCGCCGGCCGAGCGGATGTCTTCGATGAGAGTGCCGTGTCGCGGCCGGTCAAGCACGCACACGGTCAGATCCTGGACCCGCACGCCCTTTGCCTCAGCCAATGCATTGAGATTCTCCGACGGCGTCGCGGTGACGCTGACGATCCCCTCCGGATAGCCCGGTCCTATCGCGACCTTCTCCATGTAGATGGGCGGAACCTTGAGCAGGCTGCCGCGCTCGGCCACCACCAGTACCGACATGGCGTTGGGGAGCGCCTTGGCGCAGAGGGTCGATCCCTCGATCGGATCGACGGCTACGTCCAGAGTGGCTCCCGAGGGCGAGCCTTCGCCGATCCGCTCCCCCATGTACAACACCGGGCAATCGCCTTCTTCGCCCTCACCGACGACGACGACGCCGTTGAAGGGCAATCGGGCGAGCTCGCGATGCATGGTGGCCGCGGCCGCTTCGTCAGCGGATGCCTCGTCCCCGCGCCCGAGCCATTGCGCCGCAGCGACGGCGGTCGCTTCGGTCACCCGAACGATATCGAGCGCCAAGGCGCGGTCGAGTTCTGCCTTCTCAACAGCCTTTGACACGTCAAAACCTCCCTCGCTTCAACGCGCGCCATCTTACGCCGGCGCCATCGCCGTCAAAGCTTCTCGATTCGGATCATTTGTGGCTTCGAATCGACATGGCCGTCCTTTTGGATGGCAGCGAGCGCCTTTCGAACGGCGGCCTCCGTTGTCTCATGGGTGACCATGACGATACTGGCCTGCGGCTCGCCCTTCTTCCGGGGCGTCCGCCCCTCGCCGGGGCGTTCGCTGCTCGGACGGCGCTGAACGATGCTCTCGAGGGAAATGTCCTGCATCGCCATGCGTTGGGCGATGGCGGCGAAGGCGCCCGTCCGGTCGTAGACCGAGAGGCGAATGTAATAGCCGCCCTCATGCGCGCGCATGGCCGCCTTCTTGTAGGCCTTGAGGTTCGTGGCCTTGACGCCAAAGGGCCGCAGAACGATACCGCGGGCGATATCGATGATGTCGCTCATGACCGCCGATGCCGTCGGGCCGCCGCCGGCGCCGGGCCCGATCAGCATCACGTCGCCGACGAAGTCGCCATCGATCGCAACGCAATTGGATACACCGTCGACATTCGCGATGGCCGTGTCCTTGGGCACCATGGTCGGATGCACGCGCTGCTCGATGCCGCTATCGGTTCTGAGCGCAACGCCCAGCAACTTGATGCGATAGCCAAGGTCGGTCGCCGCCTCGATGTCGGTCGGGGTGATCGTTTCGATGCCCTCCACGTAAACAGCGTCGAACCGGGTCTTCGTGCCGAACGCGAGGCTCGTGAGCAGAGAGAGTTTATGGGCGGTGTCGAAGCCGCCGACGTCGAAGGTGGGATCGGCTTCCGCGTAACCCTGTTCCTGCGCCTCTTTCAGGACATCGGCGAAGTCGCGGCCTTCCCGCTCCATCTTTGTGAGGATGTAGTTGCAGGTGCCGTTGAGGATGCCGAACACCCGGGTAATGTCGTTGCCTTGCAGGCCCTCGCGTATCGCCTTGACGACGGGGATGCCGCCGGCCACGGCGCCTTCGAAGTTCAGGGCGACACCGTTCTTCTCCGCGAGCGCGGCAAGCGCCGGTCCATGATGGGCCAGCAGTGCCTTGTTGGCGGTGACCACATGCTTGCCTGCCTGTAACGCGGCCTCGACAGCCGCTTTGGCAGGTCCGTCTTCGCCGCCGATCAGCTCGACGAAGACATCGATCTCGGGGTCATTTGCCAGAGCGACAGGATCGGAGACGAAGCGCATCTTGGACACGTCGGCCCCGCGCTTCTTGCGCTTGTTCCGCGCCGAGACGGCGACGATCTCGATGGGCCGGCCGGTCTTGGCGGCAAGCGTGTCCGCGCGCGCGGCGATCAACTGCACGAGGCCAGTGCCGACAGTGCCGATTCCGGCCAGTCCAAGCTTCAGAGGGTCTGACATGGAAAGAGCTATAGCGTCCGCTGGGCTTTGGAGGCCAGAGGAATGACGTTGTGCAGCTCGTTGGCCGACTCGGTGAGGAACTTGCGGATGTTGCGGGCGGCCTGGCGAATGCGCTGCTCGTTCTCGACAAGCGCAATGCGCACATAGCCCTCGCCGTACTCGCCGAAGCCGACACCCGGCGCCACGGCGACGGATGCTCTCTCAAGAAGGAGCTTCGAGAATTCAAGCGAGCCGATATGGGCGAACATGTCCGGGATCGGCGCCCACGCGAACATCGTGGCCGGTGGCGACGGAATGGGCCAGCCCGCGCGGGTGATGGCATCCACGAGCGTATCGCGCCGGCGCCGGTAGACGCCCCGGATCTCGTCCACGCAGTCCTGCGGGCCGTTCAGCGCGGCCGCGGCCGCCACCTGGATCGGGGTGAACGCGCCATAATCGAGATAGGACTTCACCCGGGTCAGGGCCTGGATGAGGCGCTCGTTGCCGACGGCAAAGCCGATGCGCCATCCGGGCATGGAATAGGTCTTGGACACGGACGTGAACTCGACCGCGATATCCATTGCGCCGGGGATCTCGAGAAACGATCCGGGCGGTTCGCCCTCGAAGTAGATCTCCGCATAAGCGAGATCGGAAAGCACGATCAGGTCGTGCTTCTTGGCGTAGGCGACGACATCCGCATAGAAATCGCGGTTTGCGACCACGGCAGTCGGGTTCGCAGGATAATTGAGCACGAGAACCGACGGCTTCGGCACGCTGTGGCGCATGGCCTTGTCGAGCGAGACCATGAACTGGGAATCGGTGCTGGCCGGCAGATGCCGGATCACGCCGCCGGACATGATGAAGCCGAACTCGTGGATCGGATAGGTCGGGTTCGGGACCAGGATCACATCGCCCGGGGCGGTGATCGCCTGGGCCATGTTGGCGAAGCCCTCCTTGGAGCCGAGCGTGGCGACAACCTGCGTGTCGGGATTGAGTTTCACCCCGAAGCGACGGTCGTAGTACGCGGCCTGCGCCTTGCGGAGGCCCTGGATGCCCTTCGACGCCGAATAGCGGTTGGCCTTGGGGTCGCGGACCGTTTCCACCAGCTTTTCGATAATGTGCGGCGGTGTCGGCATATCGGGATTGCCCATCCCGAAGTCGATGATGTCCTCGCCGCGGGCGCGCGCACCGGCCTTGAGCTTGTTCACCTGCTCAAAGACATACGGCGGCAGCCGCTTGATCCTATGAAATTCGTTCTGCACGGACGGTTATCCCCACCCGATCTTTCTGAAATTGGGAGTCTGACGTTGAACCACGAAACGGCCCCGCCCGGCAAGCATCTCGGACTTTAGACCTTCGGTCGGTTCGCTTTGATTTTAGTTCGTTTTCGGTGTGCTTTTCACCTGTTTGACCTGAGCCTCTTGCCGGTCCTTCTCCTGCTTTAGATCCGTAATCGCCGCTTCACGCTCCGACTTCGTCAGCGTGTTGTCGTAGCTACGGATGGCGTCGCTGAACCGCTGCAGAGGGCCCTGATCCGGCAGACTGCTTGCACATCCAGACAAAAGGATGACGGACAGAACTGCCGCCAGCCGGTAAGCTGACTGTAAAAAATACACGACGCTTTTGCTCTAATGGAGTTTCCCCTGGCGAACCGACCCGCCAAATCGCTATATTGCATAGCACAATGACAAGTTCGGCGGAAGCTGGCGCAACCACGCTACGACAAATCGGCGGAAATGTGGTCCTGGGGAGAGAGATCGAGGCACTTCAATGCGTGACGACGGCCGGGATGGAAAAGCTGGGGCGGGAGGTCCCACGGGCGGCGACAAGACCGAAGACGAAGCGCAGGACACGATGAATTTCGATGCGTTCGCGCGGAACATGGTGCGCCTGTTCGACCAGGGTGCGAAGGTCGCCTCCTCGTTAGCCGAGCGCAACGCGTCGAGCGGGAACAGCCCTTACAGCGTGGCTTCCGAGGTCGGCGAGGCCGCCAAGACCCTCGGGTCGGTGGCGCAGGCGTTGGTCTCGAATCCGAGCAAGCTGGCCGCCGCACAGGGCGACCTCTTCAGCAGCTACGCAAACCTCTGGGGACGCTCCGTCCGCAAGTTTCTGGGTGAGGACGTCGAGCCGGTCGCAGAGCCCGACCCCGGCGACAACCGCTTCAACGATCCCGGTTGGTCGGAGAATCAGTACTTCGACTTCTGGAAGCAGGCCTACCTGATCACCTCCCGCTGGGCTGAGGACGTGACCAAGAACACGGAAGGCGTCGACGACAAGACGCGGCGCAAGGCCATGTTCTATTTGGGGCAGGTCCTGTCGGCGATGTCGCCTTCCAACAATCCCTTCACCAACCCCGAAGTGGTCCGGACGACGCTCGCCACCAATGCTGAGAATCTGGTTCAGGGCATGGCGCTCCTCGCCGAGGACATCGGTCAGTCCAAAGACCTTTTGCGTGTGAGCCAGACCGACCTGTCGGCCTTCGAAGTCGGTCGGGATTTGGCGATCACGCCAGGCAAGGTGATTTACCAGAACGAGCTGATCCAGCTGATTCAGTATGAGCCGACCACGGAGGAAGTCTCGAAGACGCCGCTGATCATCGCGCCGCCGTGGATCAACAAGTACTACATCCTCGATCTCAAGCCAGAGAAGTCACTGGTCAAATATGCGGTCGACCAGGGTTTCACGGTCTTCATGATCTCCTGGGTGAACCCCGACTCGAACTTGGCGCAAAAGACCTTCGAAGACTACATGCACCAAGGCATTCTCAAAGCCGTGGAGGTCGTGAACCGGCAGCTCGGGCTGCATCATGTCAACCTCATGGGGTATTGCGTGGGCGGCACGCTGCTCGCATCCGCACTGGCCTATTGCGCGGCAAAGGGGGACGACAGGATCGCAACCGCGACCTTCCTGACAGCGCAGGTCGATTTCACGGAGGCCGGGGACCTCCTGATGTTCATCGACGACGCGCAGCTCAAGTCGTTGGAAGAGATGATGGCCGAGCGCGGCTATCTCGACGGCTCGCGCATGGCGGCGGTGTTCAACATGCTGCGGCCCAAGGACCTGATCTGGCCTTACGTCGTGAACAACTATCTCCTGGGCAAAAAGCCCTTCCCCTTCGATCTCTTGTTCTGGAACGCCGATTCTACGCGGATGCCGGCAGCGAACCATGCGTTCTATTTGCGCGAGTTCTATCATGAGAACCGTCTCAGCAAGGGTGAGATGGAACTCGGGGGGGTCAAGCTCGACCTCTCGAAGATCACGATCCCGATCTACGAACTGTTCACACGGGAAGATCACATCGCCCCTGCTGCCTCGGTCTACCGGGGAAGCCAGCTCTATGGCGGCGATGTGCGTCTTGTCATGGCCGGGTCAGGCCATATTGCGGGCGTTGTGAATCCTCCCGCGAAGAAGAAGTACCAGTACTGGACGGGTAAGCCCGCCGAGACCTTCGAGGCGTGGGTCGAGGCCGCCAAGGAGGTGCCGGGTTCGTGGTGGCCCGACTGGGCGGCGTGGCTCCAGAACCTGTCGGGAGAGAAAGTGCCGGCGCGCGATCCCTCGACGGGGCTGTTCCCGCCGATTGAGGACGCTCCCGGCAGCTATGTGAAGGCCCACGACTAATTCCCGACAGGCGTCGTCGCCTACGGGAACAGCGGCAGCTGTTCCAGCGCGGTGGTCTCGTCAAGGCCGTACATCACGTTGAAGTTCTGCAGCGCTTGGCCGGCCGAGCCCTTCACCAGATTATCGATCGTGGAGATCACGATCGCCCGGCCGGGAATCCGGTCGGCGAAGACGCCGATATGGCAGTAGTTCGATCCGCGCACGTGCTGTGTCGCCGGAATGACGCCCTCCTCGACCACGCGTACGAACGGGCTGCCCGCATAAGCGTCTTCAAGCCCCTGACGGGCGTCGTCCGCAGTCTTGCCGGTGCCGAGCTGGACGTAGCAGGTGCACAGCTCCCCCCGCGTCATGGGCACGAGATGGGGCGTGAAGTTCACGGTCACGGAGGTGCCGGCCGCTGCGCCGAGCTCTTGCTCAATTTCGGGTACGTGCCGATGCGTGCCGACGCCGTAAGGCGATAGCCCTTCGCCGGCTTCGGAGAACAGAATGTTCTGCTTCAATGAACGGCCCGCGCCGGAGACGCCCGACTTGGCATCGATGATGATGCCGTCTGTCGCGATGAGCCCGGTCTTTGCCAACGGAAGAAGTGCCAGTAGCACCGCCGTCGGATAACACCCGGGACAAGCGACGAGACGGGCATCGGCGATGGCGTCGCGATAATGTTCGGTCAGGCCGTACACCGCGCCGTCGGCCAGTTCGGGCGCGCCGTGCTCCCCACCGTACCACTGCGCGTATGTACCGAGATCCCGCAGACGGAAATCGGCGGACATGTCGACCACCTTGACGTTTTCGGGGAGCTTGGCGATCTCGCTATGGGCCGTGCCGTGCGGCAGACCGCAAAAGGCCACGTCCACCTCGTTCCAGTCCACCTCGTCCGACGTCACGAGCGCCGGCAGGTCGAGGCTTGCGAAGTGCGGATAGACCTTCGCGAGCGGCTGGCCGGCATGGGCCTTCGCGATCAGCGCCGTGATTTCGATATTGGGATGTCTGGCTGCAAGCCGGATCAAATCGGCGCCGGTATACCCGGAAGCGCCGAGCACGGCGGCCCGGATCGTCTGTGTGCTGGTCATGTCGACCCCGGAAAGGTTGACCCGCCTCCGGCGGGCTTTGACGGCTCAAAACGAAAAACGGGAGAGAGGCAGCGCCCCTCTCCCGCAACAATTCAGAACAAGCGTGAGAGTTACTAGCGCTTGGAGAACTGGAAGCTGCGGCGGGCCTTGGCTCTGCCGTACTTCTTACGCTCGACCGTACGGGCATCCCGGGTCAGGAAGCCCGCCCTCTTGAGAACGGAGCGCAGCTCCGGCTCGAAATGGGTGAGCGCCTTGGAAATGCCGTGACGCACCGCGCCGGCCTGGCCGGAAAGACCGCCGCCGGAAACCGTGCAGACCACGTCGATCTGTCCCTCGCGGGCAGCTGTCACCAGCGGCTGCTTCAGGATCATCTGAAGCACCGGACGGGCAAAATAGGCCGTGTGGTCTTTGCCGTTCACGGTGATGTTGCCGGGGCCCTGCTTCACCCAGACACGGGCGACGGCGTCTTTACGCTTGCCCGTGGCGTAGGCGCGGCCGAGATCGTCGACCTTGCGCTCGTAGACGCGTTGCTCGGATGCGGGGGCGTCGCCCTCGGTCTGCAGCTGAGCCAGATCTTCTAGCGTGTTCGTTTCGCTCATGGCTCCTAGACGCTCCTTGCGTTCTTCGTGTTCAGGGCAGCGACATCCAGCGGCACGGGGTTCTGCGCCTCGTGGGGATGCTCGGGGCCCGCGTAGACTTTGAGGTTCTTCAGCTGCTGGCGGGCCAGCGGGCCGCGCGGGAGCATGCGCTCGACGGCCTTATGCAGCACGCGCTCCGGATGCTTCCCATCGAGCACTTTCTCGGCGGTACGGCTCTTGATGCCGCCCGGATGGCCGGTGTGCCAGTAATAGGTTTTCTCGGCGCGCTTGTTGCCCGAGAAGATCACGTCGCCGGCGTTGATGACGATGATGTTGTCGCCATCGTCCAAGTGAGGCGTGTAGCCGGGCTTGTGCTTGCCGCGCAGCCGCGTCGCAATAAGCGCCGCGAGTCGGCCTACCACAAGGCCGCTGGCGTCAATCAGAACCCAGGACTTTTCGATGTCCTTGGGCGTGGCGGAAAAGGTTTTCATGGTTCGCGTCACTCTTGCGTCTCAACCGAAAGATCGGCGCTTCTAACGGTTGGTTTGGAGGCGGTCAAGCGGATTTAATTAAGCACGTAAAATCAATATACTAGGTATGTGGTATTAAATTACCTCCATAGAGACGGCTGAATCTACGTGAGTTTTCCTCCAGTTGGTGTAAGCGAGTTGGCGGCAAACCCAAAGAAAGCAATCCGGGGCAACGATGAGCGACGACGAGAACATCCTTTTGAGCGAAGACCAAGGCGCGGTCCGGGTGCTGACACTCAATCGGCCCAAGGCCCGGAACTGCCTGTCGATGGATCTCATGACGGCCGTTCGCGGCGCGTTGGCCGACGCGGCGGAGAGCGATAGCGTCCGCGCCGTCGTGCTGACGGGCGCGGGACCCGCCTTCTCGTCCGGCCACGACCTGAAAGAGCTCACGGCCCACCGCAACGACCCGGACAAGGGCCGTGCCTTCTACGAAGACACCATGCGCACCTGCGCAGAGATGATGCTGGCCATCGTTCGCTTGCCGAAGCCCGTCATTGCTGCGGTGAACGGGATTGCGACGGCGGCCGGCTGTCAGCTCGTGGCGACCTGCGATCTTGCCGTCGCTGCTACCGATGCCCGCTTCGCCACGCCGGGCGTGAATATCGGTCTCTTCTGCTCGACACCCATGGTAGCGCTGAGCCGTAACGTGTCGCGGAAGGCGGCGATGGAGATGTTGCTTCTGGGCGAGATGGTCGGCGCCGAGGACGCCATGCGGCTTGGACTCCTGAACCGGGTGGTCGCCGCCGACCGGGTTGTGAACGAGGCCGTTGCGTTTGGGCGCACGATCGCGAGCAAGCCAGGACGGACGCTGAAGATCGGCAAGGAAGCTTTCTACCGCCAGGCCGAGATGCCGCTCGACGAGGCCTACCGCTACACCGCTTCGGTCATGGTCGAGAACATGCTCGATGCCGAAGCCGAAGAAGGCATCGGGGCCTTTCTCGACAAGCGTGAGCCGAACTGGCCGCGCTAGCACCCACTAGTAACTGAGCGAAAGCCCGAGCTTCGCCAAGTCTACGTCCTGTCCCGTCTCGAGGAGTTGGCCTTTACGGTAGCTCAGCGTGAGCCCGAGATGGCCCTTATCGTCGAGAGCCATCGTGACCGACGAATCCAAAAGCTCGTAATCGAGTTCGGACAGTGTGTCGTAGAGCCAGCCGTAGGTGACTTCGAGACTGAACCTTTGGGCCCACCACGGAACGTCAACGAATTCCTTGATGCCATAGAGGTTAACGGTGACCGCCGGCCCTACCCGCAGAGCCTCGTTCCGGTCGGCGAAGATCGGCTGCAATGCCGCTTCCGACAACTCCGAGACATACTCGCCGTAAATCTTCGGCGTGACGGTCCAGAGGAAGTTGCGCCCAAAGCCCATTGGCTGTCCGAAATAGCGCAGGACCGTCTTTCCGGTGCGCAGATAGCCGATGGGCTGCCACTCGGCGCCCACGGACCAGTTCTTGGCGCTGCCGTCGAAGCTCGAAACGACTTCGGCATCGATGTCGAAATAGTGCGTCGCGCCCAACACATTGGCGACGGAGAGTTCGAACACGGCTCCATACGTCAGATTGTCGATACCGTCGACGACGCTGCCGCCGCTCGCCACCCTGTCGAAATAGGCGTAAGGGGCGAACGCGAGGTTCTGCACGTAAGGGCTATAGCGCTGTGTCTGCCCACGGTGCATGAACCGCGCCGCGACGACACCCTGTGCAGACCAGACTTCATCGTTTGATATTGCGTCGTCGGCCCAGGCGAATTGTGCGCCCTGGGCATCTTCGAAACACGTTGGCGAGATGATGCTGCCGATTGCATCCTTCGACCGCCGGAGGAGGATTGTTCCGGCGCAGTCGCCGCCGAATAGCGATGCGAGCGGTCCAGCAGTCAATACCTCCGCCGTAACATCCGTGGCAGCTGAAATCCGGAGAGGTTCCGGCCATTCGGTCTGCGCCTCAGCCGCACCAAGACCAGCGATAACGATGCCGGCGCCCGCTAGTGCCCTCAGAATGCCTCTTGCCAAAATGCCTTTTGCCATTGTCCGAACCCCCCTGTTGGTACTCTGGCGAAACGGTTCGTCGTGCTCCTCGTTGGCTCGTCCTAGGCTAGCGTTCCCCGTGGGCGGCTTTCTCGCGCGATGAGGTGCGGCGCCTTACGCGCACGGCCTTCTTGCTTTCGGCTACATTGCCGGTCGTTGGTTTGCGTTGAATGGCTGTCCTGCGCCGCGATTTGGGGGCACGCGGGTTTCGCTTCGCCGTTTGTGCCGTTCGGACTGATTTTCGTGTTCGCGTGCCGCTGCCGGCCTTCCTGGCGGAGCGTTTGGACCAGATGAGATCCACGATCTCTTCGACTGTCTTGAGCGGCGCCATCTCATGGGCATCCAGCAAGACACCGAGCTGGTCCATCCAACCGTATTTGTTTATGTCGTTTGCGACTTCCGCCCACGCTCTATCCGAATAGCCGTAGGCCCGTCGCACGTTCATCCCCGGCGTGGGCATGCGGCGCCCACGCGCGAAATAGGCGATGACGTAGGCGCGTACTGTGCTCTTGGTAATGGAATAGAGTTTCATGCTCTGATCCCCCAAGAGTCTTTATACACGCATTACGTGTTTTCAGGCAATGTGCACGCGGAATAGTAATGAACCACGACAGTTATCCGGACTCCTACATTCGCGACATTCTCCTTAAGCACCGGACGTTCGCCGTGGTCGGCGCCAGCGCGAAGACGACGCGGCCGAGCTACTTCGTGATGAAGTATCTCCTGTCCAAGGGCTATGACGTGATCCCGGTGAATCCGGGTCTCGGCGGACAGACGGTTGTCGACCGAACCGTCAGTGCATCGCTCGACGACATCGGCCGGCCCGTGGACGTTGTGGATATCTTCCGCAATTCAGAAGCGGCGCTTGGCATCACCGAAGACGCCATTCGCATCGGTGCGAAGGTGGTCTGGATGCAGATCGGCGTGCGGAACGACGAGGCCGCGCATCTCGCCGAAGATGCCGGGCTCAAGGTCGTCATGGATCGCTGTCCGAAGATTGAGTACGGGCGGCTGTCCGGCGAGATCGGCTGGGCGGGCGTGAACTCCCGCACGCTTTCAAGCAGGCGGCCCGTCCTTGCCGCGAAAGGCGGACAGCAGAGAACTTTGCGCGACGACACTTAGCGCGAAAGTTCCAAGCGTTCGTCGCTGTAAAACACAAGACGCGCGGGGCCTGATCCCCTAATCTCGCCGGGCTTGCAAAGGCTCGACGGTTAGATCGGCAGCTCGTGGGAGGAAACAATGTCGGAAGAGCGTACCCCTGGATTCAATACACTCGCCATTCACGCCGGCGCGCAGCCGGACGCATCGACGGGCGCGCGGGTGACGCCCATTTATCAGACCACGTCCTATGTGTTCGACGACGCGGATCATGCCGCCGCGCTATTCAATCTCGAGACCTTCGGCAACATCTATTCGCGGATCATGAACCCCACCCAGGCGGTTCTCGAGGAGCGCGTGGCGGCGTTGGAAGGCGGCACGGCCGCCCTCGCCGTCGCATCCGGTCATGCGGCGCAAGCCATCGTCTTCCACACGCTCATGGAGCCAGGCGCCGAGTTCGTCGCCGCACGTCAACTTTATGGCGGCTCGATGAATCAGTTCGGCGAAGCCTTCAAGAAGTTCGATTGGCACGTCAAATGGGCCGATACCACGGACGCGGAGTCGTTCCGCGCGGCCATCACCCCGAAGACCCGCGCGATCTTCGTGGAGTCGATCGCGAACCCGGGCGGCATCGTTACGGATCTCGAAGCGATCTCGGCCGTCGCCAAGGAAGCGGGCGTACCGCTCATCGTCGACAATACGCTGGCGACGCCCTATCTCACCCAGCCGAAGGAATACGGCGCCGATATCGTCGTGCACTCACTCACCAAATTCCTCGGCGGTCACGGCAATTCGGTCGGCGGTGTCATCGTCGATTGCGGCACGTTTGACTGGATGGCGACCGACCGTTATCCGTCCCTGTCGGCGCCTTGCGCCAGCTATCACGGCATGACGCTCGGCGAGACGTTCGGCAACTTTGCGTTCGCCATTGCTTGCCGGGTGCTCGGGCTTCGCGACCTCGGGCCCGCGATCTCGCCCATGAACGCCTTCCTCATTCTCAACGGGATCGAGACATTGCCCTTGCGGATGCAGCGACACTGCGACAACGCCAAGCAGGTCGCCGAATGGCTGTCCGGTCACGAAAAGGTGGCCTGGGTGAACTACGCCGGTCTTCCCGGCAACGGCTTTCACGCGCTTGCCCAGCGCTATGCGCCGAAAGGCGCCGGTGCCGTCTTCACGTTCGGACTGAAGGGCGGTTACGAAGCCGGCATCGCCCTTGTCGGCAAAGTGGAACTCTTCAGCCACCTCGCAAATATCGGTGATACGCGGAGCCTCATCATTCATCCGGCCTCGACGACTCATCGTCAGCTCGGGGATGAAGCGCGCGAGCGTGCCGGTGCGGGTGCAGATGTCGTGCGGCTGTCCATCGGCCTCGAGGATGTCGACGACATCATTGCCGATCTGGATCAGGCGCTCGCGGCTGTCTGACTGCGTGCCGGCGCTTCGCCGGCTACGCACCGCCAAAAATGGTAGAGCGCGGCTGCAAAGACGGCGATGGCGCCAGCCTGGTGGGCAAGGCCGAGTTCGATCGGCACGAAGCTGAGCAGCGTCCAGATCCCGAGCGCGACTTGCAGCAGCGATAGAACTGCAAGCGCCGTCGCGCTGGGCCGCAAGCCATCGGTATCGGGGTTGCGGGCCAGCCAAACGGCCTGAAGCACGGCCGCGAGGACGACCGTGTACCCCAGCACGCGATGGTCGAACTGCACCGTCAGCGGGTTTTCGAAGATATTGAGGTACCACGGCTCCGCGGCGCCGAGACCGGCTGGAATGACGGCCCCGTTCATCAGCGGCCAGGTATTGAAGCCCATGCCCCCATCGATGCCGGCGACGAGCGCGCCTGCCAGGAGCTGTAGGTATACCAGGACGAGGACAACACCGGCGACAAGCGCCGGCGTTCTCGCGGCCACAGCCCCTCTAGGCCCGCGTCCGAGATTGAGGATGAGCCATAGCGTGTAGCCGAAAATCAGGACCGCGACGCCAAAGTGAGCCGCCAGACGGTATTGGCTCACATCGACCCGGTCCACGAGGCCGCTCTTGACCATGTACCAGCCGAGCGCACCCTGGAGGCCCCCGAGAACGAAGAGACCCAGCAGACGGGGCAGCAAGGGCCGCGGGACATAGCCCGCGAACCAAAAAGCGACGAAGGGTACGAAAAAGACGAGCCCGATGAAGCGGCCGAGGAAGCGATGGGCCCACTCCCACCAATAGATCGCCTTGAAGCCCTGCAAATCCATGCCCTGATTGACCTGGGAATATTCGGGGATCTGCTTGTAGGCGTCGAATGCCTCTTGCCAATGGGCGTCGGATAAAGGCGGTATGGCGCCGACGATCGGCTGCCATTCCGTGATGGACAGGCCGGAATCGGTGAGGCGCGTGGCGCCCCCAACGAGGATCATGGCGACGATGAGCAGCGCGACAAACGAAAGCCACAGGCGCAACGCCCGGACATGCCATGGCGGCATCGCTTCGGTGCCGGATGCTGCTACCACAGGCTGCACGTCGGGCTCTGTACTGGGCTGCGTGGCGGAAACACTCATGGGCGCGGTGATAATGGCCTCTTCGTTGGAACTCAATGGCCGGGCCGCATCCGTGTTGCGGGGTGCGACGACATGAGCGGACCGGTGCGCAAGTTCGTTGGCACGATCATGCTGCTGGTCTTTCTCGTCGTCTATATCGCGATTGCGGCGGCAATCGGCTCCGGCCGCATTGCCGAGACGAATAGCGTCTTCCAGTTCCTCTATTTCCTGGTCGCGGGGCTTCTGTGGGTCGCTCCCGCAGCGCTGCTCATCCGGTGGATGGCCCGTCCCGACTAGGGGCGTCGAGAACCGTCGCGCCTCAAGCGGCATCCACCTGCTGGAATCCGTTCCAAATGGCGAAGGGCGCGCCGGTCAGGTACAGGGCCGTATAGGACAGGTCTTGAAATTCCCCATTCAGCGACACGCGCGGCAGCGCCGTGAGGTGGTCCTTGTGGGCAGGAAAGAGCATGCCCTTGCGCGTGGTGACCGCCGTGCGAAAGCCGGCGCCTTCAGCCAGCGCAAAATCGCGTGGGCCCGCGCTGCCCGGATCGCCATAGGGATAGGCGAAATGGGCCGGCCGCGTGCCAAGCTCGGCCTCCAGACGGTCGGCGCTTTCCACGATCTGCGCCAGCGCTTCGTCTTCGGGGAGCTTCGCGAGGGCGAAGTGATCCTTGGTGTGGGCGCCCATCGTGACGAGCGGCTCGGCCGCCATGTCGCGAAGCTCATCCCACGTCATGATCAAGTCGCGGCATTGTTTCGAAAGGTCGATGCCATGGCGTTCGGCAAGCTCGCGGACTTTGGCGCGCATGTCTGTCTCGGGGAGCGCGCGCAGCCACCAGTAGATCTTCTCGTAGGCGCGGGTCTTGTCCGCGTCAGTCCCGGTTGGAAGCCGCCACGGGGCGACGTCGCGGTCGATCGAGATCTCGTCGGGCGCGCGGTCGATGGCTTCTTCCAGCGCGACCCACCACAACTCGCCATGGCCGCTCGGATAGGCGGTCGGAATGTAGAGCGTAAGCGGCACGTTGCGGGCCTGGAACAGCGGCAGAGCATGTTCCTTGTTGTCCCGATAGCCGTCGTCGAAGGTGAAGCAGGCAAAGCGCCCCCCTGCCCCATGCCGGAGACGTTCGGCGGCGTCGTCGAGTGTGACGATATCGAGCCCTGCCTCGAGAACCTGATCCAGGACGTTACCCAGAAACTCCGGGCTCACTTCCAAAATGCGATTGGGCGCGTACTCCCGCGGGACACCTGTTTCAGGTCTCACCCGATGGAGCATGAAGATCAGTCCCTGGCCTTGGGTGAACGGCGCAAGCAAGCGGCCGGCTCCCGTTCGGTGAAGGCCCGTGAGCGCGGCGCGCATTACGGCGGCTTTACCCTTCGCCATCGTTGTCTCCCGCATTCACAAGCATCAACCGTTAACCTCGCTCTGCCAAGGTCCCTGCATCGTCGTGGTTAGTCTGACGCCGGTTTCTTGCGAAAGAATTGCTACGAAACAAACGGTTCTCACCGCTATCTACTAAACTGTCGCGATAAGGTTCAATCGATGGGTTTTACGGCTTTGGCTCGATCTGGCGCGCAGACATCCGACATGGAAGCGGTTCGAACGGACGACCTCTCGTTCGAGACGTCCGCGGGTCTCGTCTCGATGAAGATGACCTCCGATTTGCAAACCATTGCTTCGGAGTGGCGCGCAATCGAGGCTGCGGTGTATTGCACCAGCGCACAGACGTTCGACTGGGCTCGTGCGTGGTCGGCGCATGTGCTCGCCGCGCAAGGCCGGTCGCCTGTCGTCGCGATTGGATATGGGAGCGACGGGCAAGTTCAGTTTCTACTGCCGTTCGAGACCAAGACGGTCGGCGGCCTGACGGTGCTGCGCTGGCTTAGCCAGGACCACGCCAACTATTTGTTCGGCCTGTTTCGTCTCGCATTCGCTTCGGCGCTTTCGAAGTCGGACCTATCCCGCATCCTCAACGAAGTCGGCCGGTGGTCGGGAGCGTCGGTCGCCGCACTCGAGGCCCAACCTTTCGACTGGGGCGGCACACCCAATCCATTTGGCCTGCTCTCGCACCAGCCCGCGCCCAATAGCGGTTTCGCGGTTCGGCTCGGCGACTTCGAGACACTCTATTGCGAGCGGTACAAAAAGCGCGCGCGTCAGAGCCTGTTGCGCAAGGAACGGCGTCTTTGGGAAGCCGGTACTCTCGAATATGGCTGGGCCGAGACCACGCAGGAGAAGCGTGAGGTGCTCGAGACGTTCTTTGCCCAAAAGGCAACCCAGTTTGCCGCCATGGGTGTGACGGATATCTTCACGCCCGAAGCGCGCGCCTTCTACGCTGCGCTGGTCATGTTGCCCGAGGACAGCCCAAGCCGCTTACGGCTCGGCTATGTCGCGTTGAACGGCGAGATTCTCGCTACCTTTTCGGGAACGGTCGTTCACGACAGAGTGAACGTGCTCTTGTCGTCTCTGGCGGACAGCCCCTTCCAGCGCCAGTCGCCGGGGGCGCAGCTCCTGCGCCACCAAATCGAAGAGGCGTGCAATGACGGCCTCGCCTATTTCGACCTCGGAGTCGGGGCGGCGCGGCACAAATCGGAATGGAGCAATGAGGTCTATCCGTTGTTCGACAGCTATCTCGCGCTGAAGCCCCAGGGACTTGCCGTGACCTTGCCCTTTACGGTCAAGAGCGCCTTGAAGCGCACGATAAAATCGAACCCGCGTCTTTGGGCCTTGGCTCAGACGGTGCGCAGAACGATCAAAGGCGGTCACGCCTAAGACGCGCTGTTCTATTGCGGTAGTTTCCAAATCTCAAATTGATGCTTGCGGTCCGGCTGGGTGGAACGGGTTGGTCAAACCGCGACTTTGCGGCCGAACAGCGAGAAGCGCCGCTGCCTGTGCTTCATGGGCGTGCCGTTAACAACGATTGGACATCCCAGACGCTGAATGACCGATAGCGGCTCCCGTTGATCCTCGGGCGTTGTCCTCGGCGGCAAGACCGCGACGGCCACCGGAAGCTCGAACTTGAGGGCCGGCATCAGGCTATCGATGGCTCCCATGTCGGCGTGCAAGACCACGCAGTCGTAGGTCTGTGTCAACGCTTCGAAAACCCGCATGAAGTTGTCCGGAGCATCGTACCCGTCGTTGAGGGTCGGATTGCCTGCCGGAATGATCTGGAGCGTCGTTCCGTCGTCGAGATTGACAACATCGGCGAAATCCACTGCGCGCGCGGCAAGGTCGGAAAAGCCGGGTACGCGCGGCATGTTCAAGCGTCCGGAAACGACGGCTGCGCCCTTGGCGAGATCCACAAGCACGACTTGTTCGTTTCGGCTCGCGAGATCCCGGGCGATGTCGATGGCCGCCTGTGGTGACGGCGAGCGAGCAGATGTTCCGGAGACAAGCAACGCACGGGGAAGACCGCCGGTCGAACTCTTCAGTACCGTGCCAACGACCTCCTGAAGTGACCCCACCACGGGCCCCGGCAGCTCCATGTTCGGTTCGGCGGTAGTCTGCATCTCCGGCTCGTCAACTTCGTCGGAGGCCGCGATCCGCTGCGTCAGGTAATGACGCAGGTCATTGGGACTGAGGGCTGCCATCTCACTCTCGTTTTCATGCAGTTGTGAATGATCGTTTCGCGCCGCTTTCGAGGCGACCGCCGACTCGTCGGTGCTCTCCGTGGCTTTTTCCTTCGCCTGCTTCCCGCGCAAGCGGCCGAACAATCCAGCTGCCAGGCCTTTCGCGGACGAAGCCGCCTCTTCCGCCTCGCTCCGCTTGATCGCGTCTCGGCGGATCCGTTGAACGAAATCCGTAGTCGACGAAGCCGGTGGCTCGGACGTGGAAGCGGCGTTGTCTTCCGCTTCTTCGCTGGCCGGTTTGTTGGCAGCGGGTTCCTTGGGGGGGCTGGCTGTTTTTTCCGGTGTGGACATGGCGGTTTTGGACATGGCGGTTTTGGCCGCAGCGGCGGCGGCCGGAGCCGCTAGGGCCGCGAGAACGTCGGTATCCTTGCTCGTGCCTTCCTCGGTCTGCGTCTCGGCGCGCTCCGACGCTTCTTGCGCCGATGCGCCCTGTGCCGATGCATTTTGGGGTTCGGCCGGCCCAGTAGAGGCTGCCTTTGGAGGCTGAGCCTGCTTATCGGGCGACGGCGCGGCCGGCTTGGCGGCTTCCGGCGTAGCCTGCTCCGGTGTGGCTTGCTCCCGCGCATCGAGCGTTGCGCTTCGGGGCTCGCTGACCGCGAGCCATGACGGCCGCTTTGCCGGCTTCGACGTGCGCCATTTGGACCTCTGGCGCTTGTTCTGGGTCTCGTCCCGCTTCGGCGTCTCCGCGAGCTTTTCGGCTGGTGCCGCTTCGCGCTCTGTGTCTGGCTTTGGCGCTGCCGCCGCTGCGACGACGCCTGCCGGGGCGGTCTGCTTGGGCACGCCCGCATCATTGGGCTTCACTGAGCCTTGCGTGGGCTGCGGCATAGGCGCCTTGTCCCGGGCAGCCTCCGCGTCGGACTGCGGGCCCTTCGCTGCGTCCGGTGGCCGATTAGCTTGCTGCGGCTGGGAAGGAGGTTGCTTGGCCTTCGTCTTTCCGCGCGTTTCGGATGTCCGGCGAGCCTCGATGATCGGCTTGCCACCGGCCCCCTTGGGCTTGCCTTGCGACGGCTTGATTGGCGCCGGCTGCGCCGGGGCCGGCTTGGCCGGTGGCGCGTTCATCCTGGTGAGGGCCAACATTTCAGCACGGGACATGTACTCGGGTTCACTGGGGACGAGTTCCTCGCCCGCGTAGAAGTCCGACGGTGTCTCCCGCCGCGGCGGCGCGCCGCTGACGATGATCGTTTTCGCAAGCACGGTCCCGATGGACAGGAGCGCGGTCGCAGCGATGACAAGAAGCGTGATGGGTCCGCGCCGCGGGAAGGACGGCAGGACCGATGCGTGGGCGCGCGAGACGATCGCCGCTTGCGCCGGCACTGCGCCGACGTCGTGACGCGCCGAGGCGTCGCGATAACGCGCAAGATACGATTCCAGCAGGTCCCGGTTCGCCTTCGCCTCGCGCTCCAGGGCGCGGAGCTTGACCTCCGCTTCGGATTGACCCGAGGACCGGCTCTTTGCGGCTTCGAGACTTGCCCGCAAGGAGGCCTCGCGGGCCGCGGCGATCTGCGCCTGATTCTCCAGGCTTTGAACCACCTTCTTTGCTTCTGTGCGGATCTGCGCGCGCACGTCGGCCAGTTCCGATCTCAGCTGCTGGATGCGCGGGTGGGACGGCAGCAAGGTCGCCGACAGTTCCGCAAGCTGGCGCTGCACCAGAACCCGTTGCTCGATCAAATTGATCACCAACTGCGAATTCAGCACCTCGGGGGTTGCATCGATGTCGCCGCTGGTCGCCAGCATCTGCTTGATCAGCTTGGCGCGGGCCTGCGCCTCCGATTCTTGCGCTTCCGCCAGGATCAACTGGCTGTTGAGCTCCGAGAGCTGTTGGGCGTTGAGGGTGACGTTGTTGCTCCCGGCATACAAACCCTCCGACGCCTTGAACGTCTCCACGGCGGCTTCCGATTCGGCTGTCGCCGTGCGGAGTGCCTTGATCTGCGCGTCGAGCCAGGCGGTCGCGTCTTTAGTTTGCTCGATCTTCGCGTCACGCTGCCAGGTGATGTACACATCCGCCAACTTGTTGGCGACCTGCGCGGCAAGCTGCGGATCGCCGGAGGTATACTCGATCGCGATCACGGACGAGTTCGAGAGCTGAAACACGGTGAGATGTTCGGCCACGGCATTCGCGGCGCGCTCTTCCAGCGACTCCTGAGTCGAGCCCCCAAGGCCGATGGCTCTGAGCAGACGGACGATCGGGCTGCCCCCTGCATCGCGCAGGAAGGCGGCGTTCTGTGTGAGATCGAGATCTTTGACGACTTGCAGAATGAGATCGCGCGAGTTCAGAACCTGCACTTGGCTTTGGACTGTCTGCTCGTCGACGGTGACGCGATAGTTCACTGTCGACTGGTCGTTGGTCGGACGGGTGAACGCCGTTTCCTCATTCTGAACGAGAATGCGCGCTTCGGAGGTGTAGAGCGGACGCATCATCGACAGTGCGATGAAAGTGATCGCTCCGGCCAACAACGACAGCGCGATGATCCTTCCCTTCGCGCGCCATAGCGCAGCCCCAAGACTTCCCAGGTCGATGTCGTCCGCCGGCGGCACGCTTGAGGAGTTCGTCACGGTTCAAGACTCGTTCTTTGAATCAACAAATCATTAGCAATAAGCCCAGATTGCCGTAACCAAAGCTTTAAGCGCCGCATCGGTTTAGCACGGCTGTTTTCTGAGCTTGGCGATTGTGGCGCAAACCATAATGACACGGAAAATCAGCATTTATTAACCATGCCGGGGGTAGGTTCGGGACGTATCGGCGCCTGTTTGGGCGTCGTTCGACGACGTCCTGGAGCCGCTTGATGACCACGTGCCGTATCACGGTCAGTGCCAAAATCCTCACCCTCTTGCTCGTGGTTCTCGCGAGCGGCCTGTCGGGGTGCAAAGGCGGCGCCATCCCAGGGCTGAGGACGCCGGATCTCGCTCTTTCCACGCCCGCGCCCCTGCCCGGCCCCGGCCGGCTGTTCCCGCCCGGCGCAGGCCGCGCCCCGCCCGGCGTCCCCGTCGTGCCCCACGCCAACTACACGCTGGATGCAGGCGACCGCGTCCGCATCATCGTGTTCGGGCAGCAGAACCTCTCGAACGTCTACACGGTCTCGGCCTCCGGCACCGTCGCCGTGCCCCTGATCGGACAGGTTCGCGCGCGGGGCCTCACCGCCGACGAACTCGCGCGCCAAGTGGCCAGCCGCCTGCGCAGCCAATACATCAAGGACCCGAAGGTCACCGCCGAGGTCATCACCTACCGGCCCTTCTACATCCTCGGCCAGGTCACGCGCCCGGGCCAATATCCGTTCGCCCAGGGCCTCACCGTCGAGAACGCCGTCGCCATCGCCGAAGGCTACACGCCGCGCGCCAAGCAGCGCTTCGTCCGCCTCACGCGCAAATTCGACGGCGTCATGTCCACCGTCATGGTCCCCACCGACTATCCCGTCCAGCCAGGCGACACTATTTACGTCCTCCAACGCGTGTTTTAATGCTCTGAGCGAGATCGCCACTTCTCCTCAAGCCCTCCGGTTCCCGTGAGCTCAGATTTCCGAATACTGCATTGTCTGCGCGCGCCGGTCGGCGGACTCTTTCGACACGTACACGACTTGGCGCTGGGACAAGCGGAACTCGGGGCGGAAGTCGGTATTGTCTGCGATTCCACCACGGGCGATGCGGATAGCGATGTGGCGCTGAGCCGGCTGAAAGACAGTTGCAGCCTGGGCCTCACGCGGATCCCCATGGCGCGCAAGCCTCACCTCAGCGATTGGAGCGTCTACCGGCGGATCGCAAAGATTGGCCGCAAGCTGGGGGTCGACGTGCTCCACGGTCACGGCGCCAAAGGCGGCGCCTATGCGCGCCTGGCGGGAAAGTCGCTTCGCAAGAAGAGAAATGCGAAGGTCGTGTACACGCCCCACGGCGGCGTCGTCCACTATTCGCCCTCGTCCCTTTCGGGCAAACTTTACTTCAAGCTCGAGCGCAAGCTCATGCCGATGACCGACGGCTTCATCTTCGAGAGCATGTATGCCGGCAATCGCTACGCGGAACTCGTCGGCCGCCCGGAGTGCCCGGCCCGGGTGATCTACAACGGGCTGCACCGGCACGAGTTCTACGAATCTCTCCTTGCCGACGATGCCGTCGACTTCGTGTTTGTCGGCGAACTGCGCAAGCTCAAGGGCGTCGACGTGTTCCTGGAGGCGCTGGCTCAGCAGCAGAGCGTCTTTCCCGGACGGGCCATCATCGTCGGATCGGGGCCTGACGAGAAGTATTTCAAGCGGCTGGCGCGCAAGCTGGGGCTCGCAAAGCAGGTGACGTTCTCGGGCCCGCAGCCCGCGCGGACCGCGTTTGTGCGCGCCCGTTGCGTGGTCATTCCTTCGCTCGCTGAATCGTTGCCGTACATTCTCCTGGAGGCGGCGGCCGCGCAGATGCCGATCATCGCCACAAAGGTTGGCGGTATCCCGGAAATCATCGGTGACATTCCCATGCCGCTCATCCCGCCCGGAGACGTCGATGCGCTCGCGGGCCAATTGCGCAGCTTCCTTTCGGACCCAAGACCGTATTTGCGGCGGGCCGCCGAACTGCAGAAGCATGTCGCGAACATGTTCTCGGTCGACATGATGACCCGGGAAGTGGTCGATTTTTACATCACCGATCTCGGCGCGGGCCTGCACAAAATCCCCGACGGCACCGCCTAAACTGCTTCTTAACCCTGGCCTTACTCAGTCGGCCGATTGGCTGTACGCTAAACCGATCCAAAAGCTGCTCCATGCGATAGTTCCGCTCGGGACAATGCGACAGCTCGCCGCCGGACGGTGCGCTGTGTCGGGTTTGAGCGGCCGCAGATGCCGCATTTCGGGATCGATCAAGGATGAGCGAGTTAGACGCGGCCGCACACAAGCGCACCGAAGACCGCCGGGCGAAAAAAGGCGGCAACGAAACCCCCTTCCCGGATCGGCGCAAGGCGCCGCGCCCGCCGCTTGCAGAGATTCGCCGGGGCGGCACGCTGCGACTATTGCCGCCGGTCGTGGTTTCGGGCGTGGTCCGTGCCGCCGAGTTCCTTCTCATCGTGCTCCTGGGGCTGGCGATTTATCTCGGCTATGTGGAATACGAGGGAGGCCGGACCCACCTTTTCTATCTCGCCGCCATCTTCGTTGCCGCCTTGGGCTACATGATGATCGCGGATGTGTTCGGTCTCTACAAAGTTCCCTCCTTCAATACCTTCGTACCGAGCTTCACGCGCGTCGTTTTCGCCTGGACCATTGTGATAGCCGGCCTGATGAGCATCGCCTTCTTCAGCAAGATCAGCGCCGACTTCTCCCGCGTCTGGATCGCCACCTGGTACGTGTCCGGGCTCGGGGTGCTCTTCGCCGAACGGCTGATCGTCTCGGTCACGGCCAGGCAATGGCTCAAGGAGGGACGGCTATACAGACGCGCCGTCATTGTGGGCGGCGGCCCGGAGGCCGAGAATCTCATCAAGGCCCTCGAGGCGTCCGCCGATGCGGATATTCGGATCGTCGGGGTGTTCGACGATCGCGGCGCCGACCGGGTCGCGCCGATCATCGCCGGCTATCCCAAGCTCGGCAATATCAACGAGCTCGTGGAATATGCGCGCAATTCGCGCCTGGACCTGCTGATCGTCACCTTGCCGATCACGGCGGAACAGCGCTTGCTGCACCTGTTGAAGAAGCTTCAGGTTCTGCCCGTCGATATTCGCCTGTCGGTGCACGGAAGCCCGCTCAGGTTCCGTCCGCGGACCTATTCGTATATCGGCAACGTGCCGTTCATCGATCTTACCGACAAGCCCATAGCCAATTGGGACGTCGTCAAGAAGTGGCTGTTCGACAAGATCGTCGCCTTCCTCGCCGTGGTGGCGCTGGCGCCGGTCATGGCGCTGATCGCCATCGCCGTGAAGTTGGACTCCAAAGGTCCCGTCCTGTTCAGGCAGAAGCGCTTGGGCTTCAACAACGAGACGATCGACGTTCTCAAATTCCGCTCGATGTATGTCGAGGGCGAAAGCCCCGACGGCCTCGAACAGGTCACGCGTGACGATCCAAGGGTGACCCGTGTCGGGCGCATCCTGCGCAGGACCAGCCTCGACGAGCTGCCGCAGTTCTTCAATGTGCTGAAGGGCGATCTGTCCCTGGTGGGCCCGCGCCCGCATGCGCTTCAATCGAAGGCGGCCGACAAGCTCTATCATGACGCCGTGGATGGGTATTTCGCACGCCACCGCGTGAAGCCCGGCGTCACCGGCTGGGCGCAAATCAACGGCTGGCGCGGGGAAACCGACACGGCGGAAAAGATCGAACGCCGCGTGGAACACGATCTCTACTACATCGAGAACTGGTCCGTGACGTTCGACCTGTACATCCTCCTGATGACGCCGCTCGCCCTGATCCGCGGCGAGAACGCCTACTAGGAGCGATGCCGTGTCCCTGGCCTTCGGCGGAGTAGATGCTCAAGTCCCTGCCACTGCGCATTCGGTAGGCCAATCTGGTGGTCACGTGCGGCCCGGCTTCAAGCGCCTGGTGTTGATCTATCTCTGGCTGGTCATCGTCACTGGCTGCTTCGTCTATGTGGAACCGTCGCCCTATGACGTTCTGCTGCTCGGCGCCACGATCGCCCTGCCTGTCGCGGGCCTCATCGCCCTTCCCCGCGGGTTGTCCGTTTACCTGCTCCTGCTTTGCGGCATCGTTGCGGGCGGCTTCGTGGCTTCGACTCAGGCAGGTCTCTTCGAGGTGCCGGTGAAGCACGTCACCATCACGCTCTATCTCGCTCTTACCTCGTTCGTTCTCGCCGCCTTCATCGCCAAAAACCCGACGCCGCACACGAAGCTGATCATGTCGGCCTACGTGACCGCTGGGCTCATTGCTTCCCTCGCCGCATTGATCGGCTATTTCAACCTGGTGCCGGCCTTTTACGACATCCTGACCGAGTTCGGCCGGGCGCGCGGCACCTTCAAGGACGCCAATGTGCTGGGCGCCTTTCTGGTGCCCGCGATCCTCTACGCCTTGAACGGCATGCTGAACGGCCGCGCTTCGCGCGCGCTGTTATGGAGCGCCGTCCTGATGTTGCTGCTCCTGGCAACCCTGCTGAGCTTCTCACGCGGCGCCTGGATGAATGCCGCCGTGGGGCTGCTGGCCTACGGGTTCTTTGCCTTCGTCATGTCGGACTCAAACCGCAAGCGCGTGAGGCTGCTGGCGTTGGGGATCATGGGCGCCCTCGTTGTCGTGGGCGGCTTGGTCGCGATCGCGACGGTTCCGGAAATCTCCGAGAGGCTCGGCGAACGTGCGAGCTTGGAGCAGTCCTATGACGTCGGGCCGGAAGGACGTTTCGGCGGCCAGCGGAAGGCGGCTGCGCTGGTGGCATCGCATCCGCTCGGCATCGGCGCGCTGGAATTCGCCCGGCTTCATCATCCCGAGGATGTGCATCAGGTCTATCTCAACATGTACCTGAACACCGGGTGGCTCGGCGGGACGTTCTATCTACTGCTGGTGCTGACGACGATTGCTCTCGGGCTGCGGCTCGTCCTCCGCGGCCGCGGGGGTGACGGCATCGGCATCGTGGTGCTGGCCGCGTTTCTCGGAATTGCTGTGGAGGGCTTTGTTGTCGACACCGACCATTGGCGGCACTTCTACCTGATCATGGCGCTGATATGGGGAATGGCGTTGGCGCCCTCCTCCAGGCGACGGCCCTTGCCATAGCGGCAGACACCGCCTGAGAGGCTCGCGTTTAAATATTGAGATAGCGGACAAAAAGAAAGCCCCGGACGGGGGGCTGCCGGGGCTTTCAAACCGGTTCCTGTTTGGGGGGGAACCTGGACGGAGGAGGGAAACTCCGTCACTGGCACGGATAATAGCACCAGCCCGGACCTCAAGAAAATGACAAAATTGTGTTCCCAAGACCTGGTCTGTGGACAGTCGGGGCGTCACCCATCTGCAACAGATTGGGGACTTTCTCATCAAAGAGTCTTGCTGCCCGATATTCGCCCAGATTGGGACGGTAAGATTGCCCCAACGCGCGTTGACGCGGGGGCACACGAGGGAAACGGAGGGAGCCTTGCCATCTGGCAGGGCTTCTTCTGGTTAGAGCGCCAATAACGCCCCACCCCTAACAATCCTCGTATCTTGAGAACGGTCGTCCTTTGGCCGGCAGAGCGGCCATGCGCCCGTCTGCACTGCGCCGGCAGTCTACGTCGGCACAGGCGTCGCAATTTATTTGTGAGGGAAAAGAGTGGTCGGAGCGGGGAGATTTGAACTCCCGACCCCCGGTCCCCCAGACCGGACGTTGCAATGGCTTTTCTTCTCGATTGTCCATGGACTTAGCTTGCTTTCCGACGCTTGGTTCGGGACAAATTTCGGGACTTTTGAACGCCGTCCAGCGCGTCGGCTACTTCTTCCGTTTGCACGTGTGCGTAGCGTGTCGTTGTCTTGATGTCGGCGTGGTTGAGCGCTCGCTGCACGAGTTTCAGATTTCCAGTCTTTCGGAGAAGCTTCGTTGCGAGGTCATGGCGGAAGTCGTGGAAGCGAAACCCCTGAACGTCAGCCTGCGCTCTGAGCCTGCGCCATTGGGTTTTGACGCCGCTGTACGTGATCGGATAGCGCTGCCCCTTGACGCGGCCGTCGCGGCTGCGGGCCGCAACGTATGTGAAGACCCAAACGGGATGCATGCCCCGCAATGGCCAAAGGATGCTTCGGACAGCGGGCGTGATCGGTATGGTGATGGTGCGCCCGCCCTTCCCGCGCTTCGTGATTTGCCCGGTCCCCCAATCGATCTCTGACCACCGGAGCAAACACTCCCGCAAGCGGGCGCCTGACGCTCGCGCGAAGTCGAAAAAGGGCTCGTAGTCGGCTCTCATAGCCTCATCGATCCTTTCGGCTTCGTCGCTTCTCAGCTCTCTCGAGATCTCGTCCGGCTCTTTAAGGCGATGCGTGCGCCAGTTTGGTTCCTGGTCAAAGCGCATGCCCCAAGACTGCCTTGCTCGGGTGAATATCTTCTGCAGGACCTGTGTCGTGGAGCGGTTTACCGTTGCCGGTGAAACGAGCGGCGCATTCGGCTTGCCCTTGACCCGGTGACCGCGCCTCCACGCGACTAGCCGCGCTACCTCATCGTCGTTGATATCGGCCAGGCGCTTTTCTCTGCCGAAATAGCCAATGAGCCGTTCGATATCCCGCCAAGTGCCTGCGGAGTCCGCATGATGACAGCCGACCTCCGCCCAATACCGCCCTGCCGCGAGGTCGATCGTGAGCGCCGCCGCCCCGCCTGACGCGAGCTTCAGAAGATCCTTCGCTTGCTCGCGCTCTCCGCGCTCTACCGCTTCTGCTTCCCGTCGGCTCTTGCACCTTGTAGAGCCGTGAAAGCGACGACCTCGCATTTGGAAGTCGTAGTGGTAGAACGGCGAGCCTTTCGGTCGGTAGACCGACATGGAATCTCGCGCTCCCTTCGGGCTTCGATAAAGTCCGCCAAATCGGACTCGGTGAACCTACGTCGCGGCTTGTTGCTTCCGCGTCCAACGTTAATGAAGAGCAGTTCGCCAGCCTTGACGTGTGCGTCGAGGGTCTTCCTCGAGACGTTAAGGCGGGCCGCCGCTTCGGATGGCGTGAGAAGTCTCATGCGCCACAGACCTCATCGTCGGTGTCAATGTTTTGAGCGATGAGGTGCTGGGCCGCCAAGACGAACATTTCACCCGTAGAGTCGAGATCCTCTGGGCTGATCCGGTAAACGCATTCGTCACTGTCGCCTTGGTTGACCACGACGAGCACATCTCCGGTGCAACTGGGATGCTCCCCGAGCCGAACGCTGCGCAGCGGGATGATTTTGACCGATGGCTCAACCATCCGCATACCCTGCTCTCTCGTCTTCTTTGAGTGCCAGCATGACCTGATCTATGGCGGCGGACCGCATGGTGAAAACGTGGCCGCACCAGCCCGCTCCGACCGCATCGTAGGTATCGGGGCGTCGCGCCACAGCGCGTCTGACTTTCTCGCTGTCGGTGAACGCAAGGCGATACTTCTCACCCTCGACGATCATCTCTATCCAAGCCATCGACCCGTCCGATGCGACATCGACCTGTCGCACAACCTCAGAGCCGGCGACAAACGCCGTTGCGAGCGCCACTGTCAGAGCCATCTTGGGCCCAAGTGGGCATCCAGGCCGCGGAATGAGCTGGAGGTCCATAGCGCGAACCGCCACCGACGCTGCATCGACGGTGCGTCGTGCCGCCATACACAGCACGCAAAGGGCTGCGTGGATTGGTTCCAACTGAAATGCGTACGGGCCTCGGGGACCGTGGGGGATCAACGACTTCTCACGCAAAGGACGAATGCGCTTGTCCACCTCGCCAGGCGGATAGCCAGACAGCGCGGCAAGCAGGCCCTCTAGTTCACGTGAGTTCATGGATTCGCGCCTCTGTCGTCATAATGACAACTGCGAGGCTAGGGATCCGTCCGGCTGCAGTCAATGGTCATTCTGTCGATTACCCACAAATGCAAGGGAGCTCGCAGCTGTGCACCGGCCGAGCCTGTAGGCGCCCGGCCGGCCAATCAGCCAAAATCTACCTAGGCGTTCGCTCGGAACTCGGCGATGGGATCGAAACCAGCAGCTGCAGCGGCCTCACGATATACCGAGCCAATGGCTGCCAACTCGATGTCATCTATGGTGTCGCTTTCGGTGGCTTCGATCGCTTCCATGTCATACCGACCCTCGATCGCACTATACAGAGCCAGCTTGACGGCCCTGCTAGCAGCTCCCGTCACATCCATGTTGGCTATCTGCTGCGCCAGCCCGCAGACTTGTTCATCGAACCAGCAAAGAAGCTCTTGCTCCAACGCTTCGGCCCGGTACTTCCGCCGGATAGCCGACACTCTCCTTTTCCAAGAGCGCCATTCTTTCTCCGCGAGCCGCTTCGATGTGTCCAGCGCATCCTGCTCACTGTTGGCGTCCGGATACGGCTGCCATCGCAGCATGTCTTCTGAAAGACCGCCAGGCCTTCTCGGGCATTTTATCGAACGCTTTGCAGATCGGAATATGGCCGCGGCCTCGGAACTGCTGATACGAAACTCCCTAACGAGCCAGATTCCGTCCTCACACTTTACCGGATCAACGCGATCCAATTCATACAGCAGGTGGTTTTCCGTTTTCTCAAACTGGATGCACTCCATGTGACCGGCGCTGTCGGGAGTCCACGGACATTCGAGTTCTCTGATTTCCTCGGAAGTGCCGCACCGCGCGTCCTCATGGGCGTCGTTTAGCCTCATATATTCGACATTCGCTTCGATGTAGCGCTGCCAGATCCGCCGCGCGAATTCGTCCGCGTTCAGCGGCCGTCCTTCGAACTCGGACGTCGTCGTACAAACATTCATGACACTCTCCCTACTAACTTTTCTCGGTGATCCATCCGCCACAGCGGCGGCAGGTACACAGCATGCTACTGCGCCGGCGACGCCTGCGCGCATCACGTCACGTCTTGCTAGTTGGGTTTTCATGGATTGGTTCTCTCAGTTGGGCTTCCTACAGCCGCGCTGGTAATCAGCACCAGCAGCCGGGAGTTAGGAACCTGACTGAGAGACAGGTCGGTGGCTTTTAGGTTACCCCTGGACATGGCGCACCGCTCCCGGCCAATATGCGGCCAGGTCGACGCGCGCACGCCAATGCGCCGTCCCTTCGGCTTACCCCGCGCCAACGGGGAGCCTATCTCAGTCCGGGTTCCTACACCCACCGGACATGCTCCACTGATTTGTGAACGGTGACAAGCCCCTCTGGGGGTCTCGCCTATTGCGGTTTCTCCAGGTTGGTAACGCTTGCGCACCCGCTGCAACGGACATTTGCTGCCACAACCTGTGGTGATAGAGTTTGCTGGTTCGTTGAGCAGAGCACGAAATGGCGACCATCGATGAGCCGAGCATCAGGGCGTGGAAATAGAATTAATTCGGGCTTCGCTTTGAACAAGGCCGAAGCCGAAGAAGTCGAGCGTATTGCCGAGAGAATATTGCGGATGCTCGAACCGGACGAAGATGCTGACAAGAATGACCCGGGAGTTCCGCCGGCGGGTTCCCGGCCCACACAGGATACGGACTAGTTTTAGACTTCGTGTGTCCGAACAGCCTAATCGTCGGGCAAGAACACACGCCGGGCGATGAAGACCCCATCGATCCGAACGCCTGGAAACCGGTTGCGAAGGCAAATCTCCATAGCCCGAAAATGCGTTCCAGCCGTCAACATATCGTCGATTATGCCGATCTGTTTGGGTGGCGGCGCGCAAAGAGATTCATCGATTTCGTAACACTCCAGCAAGTCTTCCACGGTTGGCCTCACGTCCGACTCGTGGAACGCATCCATCGATGTCGTCTGACGAACGATCTCGCGAAGATCAATCTCAACATCCGCGTTGATGCCCTGACAAATCTGCACCACTCGGTCGTCATACTCGGGATGATCGCGTGCCTTTGACGGTGGGGTTGGAACGAGCGTTGCTTTTGCGAGCCAACGTTCGTCCAGGGCACATGAGAAAAGCCTCGAGCAGCGAGCTATCGCTCGTCTTTTGTACGCATACTCGGGACGTCCTCTCTTGGAAGGGCTCTTTTTCAGATTGCTAATGAGATCATTGGTTGGACTGTAGCTAAACCCCCCGCGGGACGTGTACTCGTGCAGAAACCAACACCGATCGTCTGGTGTCAATCGCGGGTGATCAGGGAGATGAATGCTTTCAATTCGCTGTAGACGCGGCATTTTGGTCAAGGGCATGCCAGATGTCATCGAGCGTTTTGATACGAATTGCGCCTTGCTCCACGAACCGGGCGGGCCAGGTCAGTTCTGGGCGGTTGAAGCAGCTGTCCAAAATCATCAGCTTGCGGCCCTGGTACAAGGCTGCTCGCGCTTGCGTCAGCGTCCCTGACGTCTCTCCCGCCTCAACGATAATTGTTGCTTCGGTCAGCGCACTCATCGTGGCGTTTCGCTCTGGGAAAAAGAGCCTATTTTGCGGCGGCTTTTGCCTAAGATAGCGGAGCACTGGAACCTGTGAAATCAGCAGGTAGTTTCGCGCAATCTCATCCTGGAGCTGTCGGTTTTCTCTCGGATACGACGTGTGAATTGGTGTTCCGATGACCCCAACGGTTAGGCCTCCAGCCTCCAGCGCCGCTGTGTGAGCAGCAGTATCAATTCCAGTCGCAAGCCCGGAAACCACCGTAAAGCCGTGCTGGACAAGCTCCCGACTTATCATTCGAGCCCGTTGCACGCCCTCCTCGCTCGGCTTCCGGCTCCCAACAACAGCTACGCATCGGGTCTCAGCAACGTCCCAAATACCTCTGAAGTACAGAAGCTCAACAGGGTGTTTGGCGTCACGCAATTTTTGGGGATAGTCGCCAGCATGATGGATGCGCACCCCGAACCGCCCAACGCCAGCAGCATCGAAGGTTTGCAGCACCTCACTTGTGCATTCTTCGGATTCACTCGGCGGCACGAAATCAGAGGGTAACGCGTCCTTGTCAGCCGCAAATCTCTCGGCAATGGATTTGAAGGTCGCTCCCTTCCTAAGCCACAATGCCTCATAGGCGCCCAACTCCCTCAGGGGAGAGATCGGAGCATGAGCTGGATCTGGCTTTCGTGCAAAACTAAGCATGGGTTCTGAAAGTCTCAGTGACGCTACACAACTTACGACTACACTCCTGTTCGAGTCCCTGGGTCATCGGACATCTCCCGTGGATGATGTGTGGATAGCGGGGACAATGCAGAATCATCACAGGACCGTAGGATACCAGAATGTTCCTGTTTTGTTTATGCCCATGCTCCTTATGCCTAACGCCCTGACCATGGCGTTTGATCCCCACTCTGCTCGTCGTCCCAGCCGCTCTACCCAAGTCATTCGCCCAACCGGTGCACCACCCGCGAGACAATTGCATCCGTGCGTACACTGGTGAGAGTGACGTTCCCGGCAACCTCTGTCCGACCCGCAGAGTTTTGAATACGACGCTGGATCTCCATGATCCTCACGCCGTCCGTGTCGGGCCTGATGGCATCAGCCGAACTCACTCCCGGAAACTCGGCGCGGACGGCCTCTAGGATCGCCGGCCAAGACGTGAAGCGGCATAGTCACTGGGCCCGGTCGCCCCGTGAGCATCTCAGCGATCGACTGCCCTTCCGCCGCGTCCGCATACACTGGTTTTTCGAACGGATGCGGCTGAGCAATGATTTCGACCGCACCGCCAGCTTTGTGTGTGCGTTGCGGAGGGCGATCAGGGATCGAGGGTTTTATTCTCTGCATGGCCTAGCTCTGCCTACAAATCGCGAAACATCTGACGGGGACGGAGACCCTCACCACTGTCTCCGCCCCCTTGGATGGCCCGGCCGCCGCGGCAATGAAGCGGCGGCCCTAGCCCTAAGCCTCACACTTGAGCAGCTTGATCGCATCCGAATTGGCGACGTCACCGCCGACACGCCGATACGCGTACAAGATCACGTTTGGCTTGTCGGTGAAGGGATCTCGCAGCAGCTTCAAACCCGGACGCTCGACGATGAGGTAGCCATGCATCCAGTTCCCAAACGCGACGGGAAACTCATTCGCCCCGAGGTCCGGCATGTTCTCATCGAACTCGACGGGGTAGCCGAACAATGAGGGCGGCGCACCGGCGGTCGCCCCGTCCCGCCAGAGATAGTTTCCTTGCCCGTCTTTGAATTGATCGATCACACTCGCTGTGTTCGAGTTCATCAGCCAAGTAGCCCCTCGACGATAGGGTGCCCGCAGCGACCACATGAGTTGCTTGAGCTGGTCCGCCGGATTGCTGGTTTTGAAATTGCTGGCATGCCCCGTTTTCACGTATTGGAGCGTGCCGAACGGTCGCGTGAAATCGTCATCGAGGCTCTTATCATGCGCCAGGAACCCACGCGGCTGCAGGGGCGTGTCGCCAAGTATAAACGCGCGAGCGTCTGAACGGGCGAACTTGTCGTTGATCTTGCCATCGAGCCAGGCGCCGACATCGCGATGCGCCGTATCCAGCAGCTTCTGTGTGGCCTTTGGTGCTGCATAAACTTCGCACAGTGGCACCTTGAGCACCCCGACCCTGGGCGTGTCTGTCGCCGGCCGGGAAGCATTTTCGCCAACCCACGTCGCACCGGCCTCATCGAGATCGATCTCTTCCTCGAATGAATCTCCGCCATCCAAAGTCTCGATACGCGCGAGTCGGCGGATCGGCGATTCCTCGAATAGCCGCGTAATCATCTGCGTGCTGCGTTGTGGAAGGACGAAGTAGCCTCCGTCGGGGTCGCTGCCCACCGAGAGCGCCTTGATCTCGCTGACATCGCCGTTGCCGGCGCTACGGGCAAACTTGTCCATCGCCTTGAGCTCATCCGCCAAGGAGGCACGATCAATCGTATCCTTTCCGACGGTGGCAGTGGGGCCTGAGCCTAAGCCCTGGCGCTGCATGCGAACCTCAAGGGCTTCGCGCTCTTTGCGTTCGTCATCGAGTTTTGCAGTGAGTTTGGCGAAGCCTTCCGATGTGGCCTTCGTCATGTCCTCAACCGCTTTTTCCAACAGTTCAGGGTCCATCTTTCTAAAGTCCTTTTGTGATGTTGCGGATGTTGAGTGCGCCGGCTGTCAGCGCCTCCTGGATTCGGCCCGGTACATCCGCAGCATCCCGCTGCTTCAATGCCGACTTCAGGCCCTGTGCGACAATCGCCTTGGCCAGTCTTTGCGAACACCCAGCGTCCCGCAGGATCTCTTCGCAAATTCGTTCGGTGATGGCGGGATCTTGCGCCTGCGCCGACTTCACCGAGATCAGCTTGGCGCTCGAATTGGCAGGCAAAGCGACCAGGCTGACTTCGAGCAATTGGATCTCGGTCAGAAGTCGATTGCCGCGCTTGGTACGTTCCGCCGACTTCGTACGGTAGCCGATGCTGAGCCCCCTAACTGCCCCATCCTTGACAAGCTCGAAGATCTCTCGAGCGGCGGTATTGCTGAGCGTGATTTTTCCTTGCACGCGGAGCCCAGTAGCGTCCTCGGACAGCTGATCCCACTTTCCGATGACCTCCGATGGGTTGTGGCTCCAGAACATCGGAACAGGGTCGCGGCCGATCTGCGCGAGAGACTTGGTGAAGGCACCCGGCTCGATGACATCGCCATACGAGTCAACATTGCCGAAGGCGGCTGCATAGCCATCGAGTGCGCCGGACGAGGCTGTGCTCGCGAACTTGAACTCGATCGGTGTGCCGACACGCTCTGCGATTGTGTGATTGGTGCTCAAGTCAAATTCCTCCTATCGAGCAGCGGAGGACCGGCTTTGTAGCGGTCCTTTGAGATCACATGGCTTTTGTGATCCGCCCGCGCCTTCGTCCCGAAGGCTCGATTGGAGGTCGTTGCATTCGTCCCGAACGCACTGACCGAAGCAGCCGTCCTCAAGATGAGTCGCGCCGGTGATTCTGTCAACATCGAAGGCCGGGGCACGGCGCAACACCGTTCCGACCAAGTTTGATTTCTTTGATTTCGACGCAAAAAATCCAACGACTCTGGCTCAGAAAAAAAATCGTGAGCGTGACCCCCCGTGCGGTCAGGGCACCCCCACCGCCCGAAGACTTGGACCCCCCGGCCCTTCGCCCCGATCTGAGGCCTGAGTTCCGCTGATTGACCCTGTCCAATGCCCCGCGCCTTCCAAACCCGTGGGATGATCGAAGGGCTTACTCCGATGTCGGATGAAACCGGTTCCTTTGGCGCACCGGTTTTCGCCTCGAGGTCGCCGACATGCCGACATTGATGTCCAACCAACGGCGCTTCTTGCTGCATCTGTTGGTTTCCAACACCTTCTGGAAGGTTTGGACAGTTGGGGGAAGAAGCTCGAAAACCCTCCGCCCTCTCTTTCTCAAGATAGATCAACCACCTACCTCCCCAATCTGGAGGGTTGGAGGGTTTGGAGGGTTATTTCCTAGACACATGGAAAAATCTTTCTCTCTCTCTCGCTATGACTCATGCCATTGCGCGCATACGCGTAAGGGAAAACTGTCCAAACCTTCCAACCGTCCGGAACCCGTTGCGTTTAGCCGCTTCCACGGCCCGGACACCTATTTGCCGACCCTCCGAACCCTCCGGGACATGTTGCTCTTTGGTGGATCGTCGGAAGGTCGTGCGCGGCTAACCGAGGGGGTCCGGGGGATTCGCAGCCTGATATCGAGGTAAGAGACGCAACCACTGCGCACCTTTCGAAGCCCCAACGATCGCAATGCGCGGCCGAAGGCCGTCTGCGATACGGGGCGATGACCGTGCGCCTCAGTCCATTCGACATAGGCCCGGTAAAAGGTTTGGGCGTTCAACTGCACCCCATCTTTGGGCGACGTCCGCTTGGCGACGAAATCTCTAACCGTGGCCGACGCCGGCGTAGAAGGCGGCGGGTCTGCGAATTTGCCGGGAGTTGGAAGCACGGCCTGGCGCCTCCAGATCTCGACTGCCGCAGCCTTGCCGAAGAGCTTGTGGGCTTCGCGCACCACCTCGAGAGCCGCGAGGATTTCGTCAGGGCGCGCCTTGTGGAATTGCTCGCCCCCGCCGCTCGAACGCAAGCGACGAGCCTCCGACTGTCCAGTTGGACGCTTAGACATCGCGTCGCCCCCCTGCCACGTTCAATCCGACTACGGTCGCCGCCAATCGAGGATGGCGCGCCTTGACCGTCGCCGGCGGATCCCACGAGCGACGCCCTTCCCGATCGCGTTGATCGAGACGCTTAAACTCTGAAGCCATGCGGCAGAGGAACGACCAAGCGCCCGCGTCGCGGGCGGCCTCTCGATCGAAGCGCATGGCCATTAGGAGGTCGTACATCTCCGCACCACGGGCCATACGGCGGTTGTGCCAAGATTGCCGACATCGAGCTGAACAGAAGCCTTGGGAGCGACGCCCGGCAAAGTGAGCCCCACACTCCCGGCAAGGGCCGCGAGGCGCGTCACTGCGCTCGTCTCGCGACGCGTCTAAACGCGACGGGAGCAGAACGTCCGTTGAACATCCTTCGGGACTATTTCGGGAGTTTTTGCGCTCATCCCTTCCGGATGACGCCCTTTCGTTCCCATTTGCGCCTGAATGGCGGCAACAACCAAGTCCTGAGACCCGTTGAGAATTGGGGGGAAAGTGGTCGGAGCGGGGAGATTTGAACTCCCGACCCCCGGTCCCCCAGACCGGTGCGCTAACCGGGCTGCGCTACGCTCCGACATTCCGGTATTGGGCGACCTGCATATACCGGTTCGCGCATCATAGACAAGCCAAAGCAGCCCAATGCCGGGGAATTCTTCGTCTGCGGTCGTGATGATCCGTCTCGGTCTTCAGTCTTGACGGTCGGCATTCGCAAGGATCTGACGGCAGGACTCGAGCTCGTCGATCAGCGCGGTGAAATCGTCCTCGTTCGAGCCGAACCCCTGCGAGACCGCACTTCGGACCACCTCGGCGGCCACGTCGGGAATATCCCTCGCCGTGGTTTCATCGTCGGTGCCGGCCGAGTCGCTAAGCCCCTGATACTCCATCACGTAGCGGGGCCCTTGCTCACGCAGGATCTTCTGAACGCCGCGAATGGTGTAACCGTCGCTATAGAGCAACAGCCGAATGCCCTTCAGGAGCGCCACGTCCTCCGGACGGTAGTACCGGCGGCCGCCGCCTCGCTTCATCGGTTTGAGTTGGCTGAACTTGGCTTCCCAGAACCGTAAGACGTGTTTAGGGACGTCCAATTCATCCGCGACTTCGCTGATTGTGCGAAAGGCCTCGGGTGCCTTGTCCAAAGCACTCCTCCTGGCGGATCGATAGCGCTCGTCTTGGGACCCCTAGTCTTGGGAGTTGCCCCCGGACAACGACTCGTTGATCCGCTGCTTCATGATGTTGCTGGCCCGGAAGACTAGCACGCGCCGCGGCGTAATGGGCACTTCCTGGCCCGTCTTCGGGTTCCGGCCGATCCGCTCGCCTTTTTCGCGGATTCCGAACGACCCGAAGGACGATAATTTGACCTGGTCTCCGTTCTCCAAGCTCGACACGATCTCGCGGAGCACCAGCTCCACGATTTCCGCCGACTCATTTCTCGGAAGGCCAACTTTTTTGAACACGGCTTCCGCGAGGTCCGCCCGTGTCAATGTCTTCCCGCCCATCGTCGTACTGCTCCCCCAAAGTCGCGGGACGAGCAAGGATGCTAGCCGAGCGGGCAAGGACGGGTCAATTGCCCGTCGTATCAAATTCCTGATTTTGCGTCATAATCTCGACAGGTGTGGCTTTCGCAGCACTTACCAGCGGATCAGCAAGGCGCCCCACGTGAAGCCGCCGCCCATCGCCTCCAACAGAACCAGGTCGCCTTCCTTGATGCGGCCGTCCGTGCACGCCGTCATGAGCGCAAGTGGTATGGACGCCGCCGATGTATTCGCATGCTTGTCGACGGTCATGACAAGCCGTTCGCGCTCCAGACCAAGTCTTCGGGCGGCGCCGTCCAAGATGCGTTTGTTCGCTTGGTGCGGCACGAACCAGTCAATGTCGGCTGGGGTCAACTCCGCTTTTTGCAAAGTTTCCAATATTACGTCGCTAATCTTGGTAACGGCGTGCCGGAAGACCTCCGGTCCGTCCATGCGCAGATGACCAACCGTTCCGGTTGAGGACGGTCCGCCATCCACGTAGAGCTTGTCGCGATACCGCCCATCCGACCGCAAGGTCGTCGCCAGCACCCCTCTTTCGAGAAGCGCGCCATTGGGCTTCTGCGCTTCGATAACGAGCGCCCCGGCCCCGTCGCCGAACAGGACACACGTGGACCGGTCCTCCCAATCGAGGATGCGCGAAAAGGCTTCGGCGCCGATCACGAGGGCCCGCTTGAACTGGCCGCCCTTCAGGTAATTGTCGGCCGTGGCCAGCGCGAAAACGAAGCCCGAGCAAACGGCCTGAACGTCGAAGGCGGCTCCCTCCGTGATCCCAAGCTCCGCCTGGACCGTGACGGCGGTCGCCGGAAAGGTTTGATCCGGCGTTGAGGTGGCAAGCACGATCAGGTCGATATCCTCGGCATCGATCTGGGCGTGTTCGAGCGCCCTCTTCGCGGCCTCGATCGCCATGTGAGACGTGAGTTCGCCATCGGCGACGATGCGGCGCTCGCGGATGCCCGTCCGGGCCACGATCCACTCGTCGGACGTGTCCACGGTCGCGGTCAGGTCTTCATTGGTGACAATACGGTCGGGCAGATAACCGCCGACACCTCTCACCACTGACCGCAAATTCGACAAGTAACCTACTCCGCCCGCTTAAGCCGCGCCGTCGAGCTCGAGCTTCTCGTGGAAATGCGCGACGTCGGCGCCAAGGCGTTCGACGACGCCACTGAAGGCCATTTCGTAAGCCAGGTCGACCGCGCTCGCGAAACCCGTCTCATCGGTCCCGCCATGGCTCTTCACGACAATTCCGTTCAGGCCGAGGAAGATACCGCCATTGAGTTGCCGGGGGTCCATTTTTTCTTTCAAGGCCCGGAATGCGCCCTGCGCCAGCAGCGCCCCAAGCCGGGACAGGAACGATTGCCCCATGGCCGCTCTCAGATATTGAGCGATCTGCTTAGCCGTTCCCTCGGCGGTCTTCAAGGCGATGTTCCCGGTGAAGCCGTCGGTCACGACGACGTCCACGGCCCCATGGCCGATATCGTTGCCTTCGATAAATCCGTGGTAGAGGATGGGGAGCGGCGCCGCCTTGAGGAAGGCCGCTGCCTCGCGGATCTGCTCGACGCCTTTGACCTCCTCCACGCCGATATTCAGGAGCCCAATGGACGGCTTCTCCATGCCGAGAAGCGCCCGCGCCATGGCCGCGCCCATGAGGGCGAATTCGACCAGTTGGCGCGTGTCGGCGCCCACATTGGCCCCCACATCGAGCACGATGCACTCCGCGTCCACGGTGGGCCAAATGGCGGCGATGGCGGGCCGGTCTATGCCCTTGACCGTCTTCAGGCAGAACTTGGACATGGCCATCAGAGCGCCGGTATTGCCGGCCGAGACGACAGCATGCGCCTGGCCGTCCCTCACGGCCTGGATCGCGAGCCACATGCTGGATTTCCAACGCCCGTGACGGAGCGCCTGGCTGGGTTTGGCGTCCATGGCAATGGCGACGTCCGAATGGATGATCTCGCACTTTGATGCGAGCTCGGCGCGGCCCTGCAGTTCGGCCTCGATCTGAGCCTGATCGCCCACAAGGATGAAGCGCATGTTCGGATGCCGGACGAGGGCGAGTGCCGCCGCAGGAATGACCACGCTAGGGCCGTGGTCCCCGCCCATGGCGTCGAGCGCTATGGTGACTGGAGCAGCCATTCTCCACTACCGATCTGGAAGATTAAGGCCAGGCGCATACGCCGTGGCACCCCCGGAAACCGAACCCGAATAGACGTAAATGCCGGTCAGTGACAACCTGATTTTATGTTTGTACGGGGAACCTAGGACTTCTTGAGGTCCTTGAGGACCGCAAATGGGTTGTTTTTTGGCGTTTCAGCCATCGGTTGGGGGTCCGACCAAGCAAACTCGGCACCTGTCTTTTTCGGATACGGATCGAGCGCGGTGGCGAGGGTCTCGTAGACGAGCGGGCCGAGGTCGATGGCATCTCCTTCTATGGGCTCTGGCCAGTCGATTTCGCCGGCCTGACTGGGATCCTCCGCGCGTGCCTGCAGTGCTTCGATCTTCTCCTGTGGCCAGAATTCGGCCTCGACGGATACGTCGATCCTTCCGGGGACCGGCTCGAGGCTCACCACGCATGTCTGCACCACGTCGGCTTTCAGCCGGCCAGAGACATGCACGCGCTTCCCGGCCCCGTGGCGCACGCGGTAGTCGAATCTGAGCCCATCGAGATCGAGCAGGTCGAGAAGGCCCATGATCGCCCTGCGCTCGTCCTCTGCAATCTCGATCGTCTTCTCCACGCCCGGCTCCATGGTCGCGATCTTGACTTTGTGAGTCAGCGGAGAGCGTTGCAGGTCTTCGTTCTGAGATTGAGTCATCGTTTTGGGTCTCATGCGGCCGGAACGTCCGGAAAACGTATCCGGCCGGCGCAAATGTCCTCGATCGGTTGTGTTTTCAGGTCTTCCAGCATCGCATTTACATACGGTGTCAGCTTGGCGCTGGCCGCCCTGGCCTCCTCCCCGTCCAGCGGCAGGCTATCGGCAATCACCGTTTCCAGCGCCTGTCCACCGGCAGCGGCGGCGCGATCATAGCTCTCTATGAGATTTGCGCCGCCCGCCACGAGCTTGCGGACCTTCTTGGGCACGGATAGATCGCCGACCCCGATTTCGCGCAAAACCGTGTCCATGTCGGCTACGAACCGGTCCGCCAGGGCCTGGGCCGTGGCTGTCGCCTCCGCGCCGGCGCTCTTCAACCGCCGGAAGACGGCAAAGAGGTGGATCGTGAGGATTGAGAACCGGCCTTCAAGCGTATCCGGAACCCCAAGTGTCTGGTAATAAATTGGAAGTCGCGCCTGCGCCATAATCGCATCATAAAGATCGTCTGCATGAGGAGCGCCGCTGCCCCAGGCTTTGGCCCAAGATTTGGCCCAAGATTTGGCTGAAGGCAGCAGGTTGGCGAAAGGCTTTAGAGACCAAGGCATTTCGTCTAGCTTCTACCAGAGATTCTTGGCCAGTTCAGGCCTGTTGAAGGATCCTGTTCGTCCGAGGGGAACGCTCTATTTTGCGAAACGTCAAGCCAGCACCGACAAGGGCAACCTGGCCCGTGCTTGCGGCACTGTTCCTCGGTGCGGCCCCCATGCTCGGCTGCGCGGGTCAGGTCGACCGCCACGGCCATGTCTTCATCGATGTGGATCTCGATCAGGTGCGCCCCGGCATGTCCAAGGCCGACGTCAAGACCGTTCTCGGCTCGCCGGACACGACGAGCGCCATTGGCGGCGACGCCTATTACTACATCTCTTCGACGATGAAGACCGTGGCCTTCATGAAGCCCAGGGAGATCGACCGTCAGGTCGTGGCCGTGTACTTCAACGGGTCCGAGCGTGTGACCGAGGTGGCCAAATACGGCATCAAGGACGGCCAAGTCGTCAATTTCTACAAGGGCGAGACCCCGGCCCGCGGCAAGGACCTGAGCTTCCTCGAGCAGATGTTCGGCAACCTCGCCAATCGCCAGCTGTTCAAGGATCAGACCGGCGCCGGCGCTTCCGGTATTCCCGGCATCTAAGTCCACAATGAAAAGCCCCGCTCCTTATGAAGGAACGGGGCCGGTTTTCTACGTCAGCGGCTTTAAGGCCGTCTGCACCTATTGGTGTGCGAGCACAGCGAGGAGCAGCAATGCCACGATGTTCGTGATCTTGATCATCGGGTTCACGGCGGGGCCGGCAGTATCCTTGTAAGGATCGCCGACCGTATCGCCGGTCACCGCGGCTTTATGGGCCTCGGAGCCCTTGCCGCCGTGATTGCCGTCTTCGATGAATTTCTTGGCGTTGTCCCAGGCACCGCCGCCCGCCGTCATGGAGATGGCGACGAACAGGCCCGTGACGATCACGCCGAGGAGCATCGCGCCGAGCGCCGAGAAGGCGGCGCTCTTGCCCGCGATCCAGTCGATCAGGAAGAAGAAGATCACCGGAGACAGGACCGGCAGCAGCGAGGGAACGATCATCTCCTTGATCGCCGCCTTGGTCAGCAGGTCCACGGCGCGGCCATAGTCCGGGCGATCCTCGCCCTTCATGATGCCCGGCTTCTCCTTGAACTGGCGGCGCACCTCTTCGACGATGGCGGAGCCCGCACGTCCCACGGCCGTCATGGCGATGCCGCCGAACAGATACGGCAGCAGACCGCCGAGGAAGAGGCCGACCACCACATACGGGTTCGACAGCGTGAAGGCGGGATCGACCCCCTCGAAATACGGATACTTCGCCGCGTTGGCCGCGAAATATTTGAGGTCTTCCGTATACGCTGCAAACAGCACCAGCGCGCCGAGGCCCGCCGAACCGATGGCATAGCCCTTGGTGACGGCCTTGGTGGTGTTGCCGACGGCGTCCAGAGCGTCCGTGGTCTCACGCACGTTCTCCGGCAGTCCCGCCATCTCCGCAATGCCGCCGGCATTGTCGGTGACGGGGCCGAAGGCATCGAGCGCGACCACCATACCCGCCAGCGCAAGCATCGTCGTCACAGCGATGGCGATGCCGAACAGGCCTGCGAGGTTAAAGGTGACGATGATACCCGCCATGATCACGAGCGCGGGCAGCGCCGTGGACTCGAGCGACACCGCGAGGCCCTGGATGACGTTCGTGCCGTGTCCCGTGACCGACGCTTTCGCGATCGAGTGCACAGGCCGGAACTTGGTCGAGGTGTAGTACTCGGTGATGACCACGATCAGGGCGGTCACGACAAGCCCAGCCACGCCGCAAAGATAAAGCGACATACCTGTGAAGCTGACGGTGCCGAACGACATGGTCGTGTCCATGCCGATCATCGCAGCCGTGACCGGCCACAGCGCGATCAGTGACAGGATGCCGGTCACGATGACGCCCTTGTAGAGCGCCCCCATGATGGACTTGCTGGCGCCTAGCCGGACGAAGTAGGTGCCGATGATCGAGGTGATTACGCAGGTGGCGCCAATGGCGAGCGGATACAGCATCATCGGCTCGGTCAGCGCGCCGGTGAAGTAAATGGATGCCAGGACCATCGTCGCCACGACCGTGACCACATAGGTCTCGAAGAGGTCGGCAGCCATGCCGGCGCAATCGCCGACATTGTCGCCCACATTGTCCGCGATCGTTGCGGGGTTGCGCGGATCGTCTTCGGGGATGCCTGCTTCGACCTTGCCGACTAGATCGCCGCCGACATCCGCACCCTTGGTGAAGATGCCGCCGCCCAGACGGGCGAAGATGGAGATCAACGAGGCACCGAAGCCGAGGGCCACAAGCGCATCGATCACGTTGCGGGACGAAGCCTCGTAGCCGAGGATCGTCGTCAGGATCCAGAAATAGATTGCGACGCCAAGAAGCGCGAGGCCCGCCACAAGGAGGCCGGTGATGGCGCCCGACTTAAATGCGAGGCTAAGACCGTCCGCGAGGCTCTTGGTCGCGGCCTGAGCGGTGCGCACATTGGCCCGTACCGAGACGTTCATGCCGACAAAGCCTGCCATGCCGGAAAGAATGGCGCCGATTGCGAAGCCGATGGCCGGCAGGATGCCGAGCAGGAAGAAGAGGATGATGAAGATCACCACCCCGACCAGGCCGATGGCCTGATACTGGCGGGAAAGATACGCCTGCGCCCCCTCTTGGATGGCGGCGGCGATTTCCTGCATTTTGGGTGTGCCTGCATCGGCAGCCAGGATCGCGTTCCTGGTCAGAACCCCGTACGCGATCGAAAGCGCGCCGCAGGCCATAATGAGATAGAGAACCCATGTCATAGAAGACCGTCCCTGATTATTGAATTTGTTGGACTTTGAATGAATCGCGGCTGCTTGAATGACATGGCAAGTGTCCGCCGCTTGTTTCCCCCGTGAGTGGACTTATGCCGCCGCGGAAAATGCCAAAGTTGTCGCACCGACGCAACAGACGCGCGTGGTCCTAGTACGAAGGGTGTAGACGGCTGCTTCCGAGCCTAGAAGTGGCTAAAGCCCTTGTTTTTCAGGGTCAGTTCAGCGCCGCGCTCATCCAACACGCGAATCCCGTCGCCGGCCGTGACTATGCCTAATTGCGTGAAGTCCACGCCGTACTCTTCAACTTCTGATTCGAAAAGGTCCGCCGAGGACTCCGAAACGGCGATCACAGGCACGTAGTCGTCGCCGGCCGTCAGGAGGTCCGGCAGCAGATCCGGCGCGGCCTCGAGCGCTTTCCTTGCCGCCGCTGAGAACGGTACGCGGCCGGTCTCGATCTCGGCTCCCACGTGCGAGACGGTGCAAAGCTTCTCGATATCCGCCGCCAGCCCGTCCGACACGTCGATCGACGCCTTGGCGAAGTTCCGGACCAGGAGCGCCTCGACCGTCCCGACCGGCGGACGACGGTAGCACTCCGTGAGATAGGCGACGTCATCTTCCGAAAGCCCCCAGCTCTGCGCCAGCGAGGGGTCCTTCAGAAGTCTCAATCCCAAGCAGGAGTCCCCGATCGTGCCGCCCACATAGAGGCGGTCGCCGGGCTTCGCGCCAAGCCGCGTGATTGCAGCCTCGTGCTGCACAAGGCCGAGCGCCGTGATGGTGATGGTGAGAGGGCCGGACGTGGCGGTGGTGTCGCCGCCGATCAGCGAGATGTCCGTCAGTTCCTGGACCTCGGCGAGCCCCTCCGCGAAGGCTTCGAGCCACTCCATCTCGGTATCGCGCGGGAGGGCGAGAGAAAGCGTGTAAGCATATCCGTGGGCGCCTTTGGCCGTCAGGTCCGACAAGTTGACTGCCAGGGACTTGTAGCCGATGGCCGCCGGCGGGTCGTCGGGAAGGAAGTGGACCCCGCTGACGAGCGTATCGCACGTCACCACGAGCTGATGATCGTCGGTGACCGTCAGGACGGCGGCGTCGTCCTTAAGGCCGAGCGCGCCGGTCTCCTTGGCAAGTGGCGCAAAAATGCGGGCGATGATGTCGAACTCTCCCGCAAGTGCCATGGCGCCAGCTCCCTTTCCCGAGGTCAGCCCTCACCCAATGCGGCGCGGGCGAACTCCTCCGACCTTACCTTCCGGGCCAGCCGATCCAAGACCCCATTGACCACTTTGGGCTCCTCGCCTTCGAAAAAGGCATGGGCGATGTCGACATACTCGTTGATCACCACCCGGGCAGGAACGTCGTCGCGGATATAGAGTTCGAACGCGGCCGAACGAAGCAGGGCCCGTAGAATGGAATCGACGCGATTAAGGCGCCAGCCTTCAGCCAGTTGCTGATCGAGCATGGGATCGAGTTGGCGTTGTTCCCGAACGACGCCGTCCACGAGATCGTGGAAGAACTCGGCCTCGGCCTCGTGATAGTGCTCCCCCTCGACGACCTGGCCGAGCCGGTGTGTCTGGAACTCCGCAATCACATCGTTGAGGTCGATGCCAGTCATGTCCATCTGGTACAGGGCCTGGACAGCCGCAAGGCGCGCCGCGCTCCGGGAACTGGCGCGGTCCGTGGTCTTGTTCTTGCGAGTCATGATCGTTAGCGCCGGCTCGCGGAAGAGAACTGCTCTTCAAGGCACACAGGGTCAAACAGGCGCGGGCCGCGTCGCCGCCCTTGTTACGCCCGTCGACGCTGGCGCGCTCCCAGGCCTGCTCCATGTTCTCGCAGGTGATGATCCCGGAGCCGATGGGGACGCCATGCTGGAGAGCAAGCTGGCTCAAGCCAGAGGCGGACTCGCGCGCGACGATATCGAAATGGCTGGTCTGTCCACGAATGACGCAGCCAAGGGCGATACAGGCCCGATGACGGCCGGCGCGGCCGACAAACCCATTGCCGAGCGCAAGACTCAGCGCCAGGGGAATCTCCAGCGCGCCGGGCACAGAAATCTCCTCGAATTCCACGTCATTGCCGCGCAGTTCCTCGGTGGCGCCGCGTGAGAGCTCGTCCGCGATATCCTCATAGAAGCGCGCCGAGATGATGAGAACGGAATTGGGGCCTTTGCGGCTCATACATCTTACTCCAGGCCGCGATGACCAACGACCGTCAATCCATAGCCTTCAAGCCCGACGATCTTTCGTGCGGGCGAGTTCGATAGCAGAACCATTTCGCGGACGCCAAGGTCCAAAAGGATCTGCGCGCCGATTCCGTAGTCCATCAGCCGCGGCTGAGTGTCGCCGTTGGCTCCCTTCTTGAGGCTGGCCGAGATGGCGTCGGGCCGGGACTCCCGGATCAGGACGACAACGCCCCGACCTTCCCTCTCGATGATGTCCATGGCCTTGCGGACGCAATTGTCACAACCGGGCGTGAGCATGTCTTCAAGCGTGTTGACAGCGTGCACGCGAACGAGAACCGGGCCACCAGCGCTGATGTCGCCTTTGACGAGCGCGACATGCTCGACCGGATCGACCGTCGTAGAATAGACTTTGGCTTGAAACGGCTCGCCATGCGGCCCCGCGATCGTGGTGTCGGCTACGGCTTCGACCAGGTGATCGTAGCGCAGGCGATAGGCGATCAGGTCAGCAATGGTCGCGATCTTCAGATTGTGGTGCTCGGCAAAAGTCACAAGGTCCGGCAAGCGGGCCATGGTGCCGTCGTCGTTCATGATCTCGCAGATCACGCCCGCCGGGTAGAGTCCCGCAAGGCGCGAGATGTCGACGGCCGCTTCCGTGTGTCCGGCGCGCACCAGCACGCCGCCCTCTTTCGCGAGGAGCGGAAACACGTGACCGGGCGTGACGATGTCGCGATGATCCTTGGTCGGATCGATTGCGACGGCGATTGTGCGGGCACGGTCATGGGCGGAGATGCCCGTCGAGACGCCTTCGCGTGCTTCGATGGAAACCGTGAACGCGGTCGAATGGCGCGATCGGTTCGATTGGGACATGAGCTCGAGGTGGAGCTGTTTGGCGCGTTCGGCAGAAATGGACAGGCAGATAAGCCCGCGTCCGTGTTTGGCCATGAAATTGATGGCGTCGGGCGTGGCCATCTGAGCCGGGATGACGAGATCGCCCTCGTTCTCGCGGTCCTCCGCATCGACAAGAATGAACATCTTGCCGTTGCGGGCATCCTCGATCACTTCCTCGATGGGCGACAGAAGCCGTTTGAGTTCTGTGGTTTCCGCCGCAGTCAGAGCCGTCACGAATGCAATCCTTCCGCTTGCGCCAGCCGCGCCACGTAGCGTGCCAGCAAATCGACTTCCAGGTTTACCAGATCGCCGGGGCGCCGGTCTCCCCAACTCGTGTGTTCGAGCGTGAAGGGGATGATGTTTACGTCGAAACGCGCCCCCTCGACTTCGTTGACCGTCAGCGACACTCCGTTGAGGGCAACCGATCCCTTGGAAGCAACGTATTTGGCGAACTCGGCCGGCACTTCGAGCAGGAAGCGCGTGCTGTCGCCGTCGGGAAAGCGTGAAACGATCTTCGCGACGCCGTCCACATGTCCCGTAACGATATGACCCCCCAGCTCTTCGCCGAGCGCCAAGGCGCGCTCGAGGTTGATGCGTCGCCCCGTCTCCCACGTGTTCATGGTCGTATGGCTGAGGCTCTCGTTCGAGACGTCCACCTTTACGATCGTTCCCTCGCCTTTGACCTTCTCGATTTCGGTAAGAGTCAGGCAGCAGCCGTCAAAGGCGATGGAGGCCCCCAGTTCGAGGCTCTTGCTCTTGTAGGGTGTCTTGATCTCGAAGGTGCCGCCCTTGCGTCCCACAAGCGTGCCTAGGCCGCTGACAATTCCAGTGAACATGATCTTATCCTGCGCCAGCGCGTCATTCGATCGGGACCGAACCTGCGCGTGGCTATGAACGTGAAATGCCCGCTTTCGGCAAGGCGATCAAGACCTTCGCCCCCAAATGGCATCAAGCCGCCCTCCCCGACGGGATTGGGACTTTGATAGATCACTGCCTCGTCGACAAGGTCGGCCCCGACGAATGCTTCGGCAATCGACGGCCCGCCTTCGATAAGGACGCGCGTGATCCCGCGATGCGCGAGAGTCTCCAGCGCATCCTGCGGATCGATCATGCCGAGATCGTCGACCGGAACGGACACGATCTCCGCGCCGTGGTCATGCAGCAGGTCCGCATTGGGCTGAGGCTCGCCCGCCGCGCAGAGCAGCCAGACCGGCACCATCACATCCTCGAAAAGGGTCGCGGTCGGCGGGGTGCGCAGCCACCGGTCCATCACGACGCGGACAGGCGAACGGCACGACATACCCGGCAGCCGGCAGGTCAGGGACGGATTGTCGGCCGCGATGGTGCCCCGCCCCACCAGAATGGCATCGTTCATCGCACGGAGCAGATGGCCGTGGGCGCGGGCCAAAGGCCCGGTGGTCCAAACGGGCTCGCCATCCCCTTGAGGAATGCGTCCGTCGGACCCGACAGCGAGTTTCAGCGTCACCGCCGGGCGGCCTTCAGTGACCCGCATCAGATGCCCAAGGGTCACAGACGCCGCCTGAGCGGCTTCTACTCCTTCGGTGACTTCGATACCCGCGGCCCTGAGCCGTTCAACGCCCGATCCTGCCGTCCGGGGGTCGGGATCCCGAATGCCGACGACGACGCGCGAGACCTTTGCTGCAATGATAACACTGGAGCACGGGGCGCCACGCCCGCCTTCGTGATTGCAGGGCTCGAGCGTCACGTAGAGTGTGCTGCCCTCGGCACGTTGACCGGCCCGCTCCAGAGCGATCGCCTCGGCATGCGGCCGGCCCCCCGGCGCCGTCCATCCCCGCCCGACGATTTCACCGTCCGGCGCGACGACGACCGCGCCCACGGCAGGGTTGGGCCAAGCGAGTCCCAAGCCGCGCCTTGCGATCCGGACAGCCTGGGACATGAAATGCGCATCGCGCGAAGTCATGACAGCACGCCTTGCTCAGTCGTCGAGAGCATTCGAATTGCCGGCATCGTCCTCGCCGTCTTCCACTTCGGTTCCGGCCAGTTCGCCGAGCAGCGCCTCGAAATCCTTGGCTTCGCGGAAGTTCTTGTAGACCGAGGCGAAGCGGACATAGGCGACGTCGTCGAGCCCCTTCAGCGCTTCCATCACGAGATGACCGATGGTCTCCGAATGGATGTCGCTCTCGCCCATATTCTCGAGTCGGCGGACGATGCCGCTGACCATACGCTCCGTACGTTCCGGGTCGACCGGCCGCTTGCGCAACGCGATTTGGACGGAGCGCATCAGCTTGTCGCGATCGAAGGGAATGCGGCGACCGCTGCGCTTGATCACCGTCAGCTCACGGAGCTGTACACGCTCGAAGGTGGTAAAGCGGCCGCCGCAGTCCGCGCAGACGCGGCGGCGCCTTATCGTCGTGTTGTCCTCGCTGGGCCGCGAGTCCTTAACCTGCGTGTTGGTGCTGCCGCAATAAGGGCACCGCATGGGCGACAGCCCTCCTCTTCGTCAACACCAAGCCCGACTGCGCTTAGACCTTGTAGATCGGGAAGCGGCCGCAAAGCTCGATGGCTTGCTTCTTCACCTTCTCCTCGACGGCGCCGTTGCCTTCCTCGCCATTGGCGACGAGACCATCTAGCACTTCGAGGATCATGCCGCCGATCTCCTTGAACTCCGGCACGCCGAATCCGCGCGTCGTGCCCGCGGGCGACCCGAGGCGGATGCCCGACGTGACCATGGGCTTTTCGGGATCGAACGGCACGCCGTTCTTGTTGCAGGTGATGAAGGCGCGGCCGAGCGCCTCTTCCGCCGCCTTGCCCGTCAGCTTCTTGGGACGCATGTCGACCAGAATGAGATGGGTGTCAGTGCCACCGGAAACGAGCGCGAGACCGCCGTCCACCAGCGTCTCACCAAGCGCTTTGCAGTTGTCCACGACCTGCTGAGCGTAGGCCTTGAACGAAGGCTGCAGCGCCTCGCCGAAGGCCACCGCCTTGCCCGCGATCACATGCATCAGCGGGCCGCCCTGGAGACCGGGGAAGACGGCGGAATTGATCTTTTTACCGATATCGGTGTTGTTCGACACCACAAGCCCGGAACGCGGCCCACGCAGGGTCTTGTGCGTCGTGGTGGTACAAACGTCGGCATAGGGCAGCGGGCTCGGGTGCAGTCCCGCGGCGACCAGACCGGCGAAGTGGGCCATGTCGACATGCAGATAAGCGCCCACCGCGTCGGCGATCTCGCGGAATCGCTTGAAATCGATCTGACGGGGATAGGCGGAGCCGCCGGCGATGATCAGCTTGGGCTTGTGCTCCTTGGCCAGGCGCTCGACCTCGTCATAGTCGATGAGATTGGTGTCCTTGGTCACGCCGTACTGGACGGCGTTGAACCACTTACCCGATTCATTCGGCGGCGCGCCGTGGGTCAAGTGGCCGCCGGCGGCCAAGCTCATGCCCATGATGGTGTCGCCCGGCTTGATCAGCGCGAGCATGACGGACTGGTTGGCCTGCGAGCCCGAATGGGGCTGGACGTTGGCGAACTCGCAATCGAACAGCTGCTTCGCCCGGTCGATGGCCAGCGTTTCGACTTCGTCCACATACTGACAACCGCCGTAGTAGCGGCGGCCCGGATAGCCTTCCGCGTATTTGTTGGTCAGGAGCGTTCCGACGGCGTCCAGCACGGCCTGCGAGACGATGTTCTCCGACGCGATCAGCTCAATCTCGTCTTGCTGGCGTTGTCCCTCGCGCTCGATCGCGCCCCAAACTGCCGGGTCGGTATCCTTTGCACGCTTGCTGAAAAAATCACTGGCCGTCATCTCAAACTGCTCCTTGAGCTCAAACTTGTTTTGGGCCTGCGAAATACCGCTGCTGAAACGAGCTCAGGTGGCGGGTTCAGGCTGATTTGGCTGGCTCTACCACATGTCGCGCGGCGACGCTAGCAACACCCAAACGGTAGAACGTGGCTGCGCGAAATAATGGGCGAGCAATAAAAAACAAGCGTTTCCCAGCCAACAAGCAAGTGAAATTCGGGCCCTGGTTCAGCCTGTCGCACGACGCGCGTCGGCGCCGGCTCCGCTAACGCGGACCCGCAGGGAGATCTAGCGGTGGAGAAGATGGCCCGCAGTGCGCCCGCTCCATCCAATTGGGATGCGGGCGCCAAGCCGAAGGACGTGTCCGTCAGGCGCTGGCCGCACCGCGGTTCCAGGGCATGAACGCCAGCACTTTCGCCATGCCGCAGATTCCGGTGATACCGGCAAAGACGAGGCCTGCGCCAACAAAGCCCGCGAAGGCAAAGAAGACAGGCGAAACGAACAGCCCGAGAAGGACGAAGGAGAGAACCAGGCTACCCGCGCCGATCATCACTTGCCGTTGCATCGGAAGGGGTTGGCTCTTGTCGGTATGCACCGGCAGTCCGGCCTTGCGCCAGGCCTCCAGTCCTCCTTCGAGGATGTACGCCTCACATGGCGCCGCCGCCCGGAGACGCGCAGCATTCTGCGCCGTACGGGCGCCGGAGTGACAATGATAGATGATGGGCGCCGATGCCTCCGACAGCTGGGTAAGGTTTGCGAGGGGGTCGTGCTTCGAACCCGGAATGAGTTCGCGGGCGCGTTCGTCGGCATTGCGAATGTCGACCAGCGTGCCGCCCTGGTCGATCAGGCGCTTGGCGTCTTTTGGGCTAATAGTGGGAAGGCTCATCTCTAGGTGCTCCTGATCCAAAATTGGAGTTAGTCGTTGGGGCAATAGAGCTTCTGGAGGTACCCGAGCAGGAGCTCGGTGCGCGGCTCGGCAATCCGGTACCAAACCGTCTGCCCGTCCCGGCGGAAATCGACGAGCGCCTCGTCCCGCATCTTGGCGAGATGCTGAGACGTTGCCGATTGGGACAGGCCTGCAGCCTCCGACAGCGTGCTGACGCTGGCCTCACCCCATTCCGCCAACTTGCACAAGATCATCAAGCGGCGCTCGTTCGCGAGCGTGCGCAAGATGCCCGCCACAAGGGCGGCATTGGCTTCGAATGTGGCTAAATCCTTTGGGGCGCGTGTCATGGTGCTCTATTGGCCGTTCATTAGCTATAGCTAATTTAGGCCTCACTAATATAATAGTCAAGCAGTTGTATTGGCGCCCATTCGAAGGCCCCTTCTGCTTCACTGGCGGGAGGTTTCGGGCGCGCGCCGCCATCCCTGCGTAGGCAGCCCCGAATGACAGCCCCAAATGAAAAGGCCGCTCCGGCTTCAAACCGGAACGGCCCACATTGAGCGTTTTTGTCAGCGCATCGCGCGCTGCCGTGCTGAGCGCCTAGTAGTTCGAGGCGTAGGTTCCGCGCGTATCGAGATTGTAGATGTCCGGGCGGAAGTGCACCAAACCGTCGGGCGTGCCCCACGCGCTGATATAGGTGAAGTAAACACCGATCGTTTGCGTGGCGGGAACGTTCTCCTGCTGCGACGTATGCCGCAGCGACTGGATGCGCGACAGGTTCCAAGACGGGTTGTTGTCAAGAACCCAAGCTGCCAGCCGGTCGACATTATGCGTCCGGACGCAGCCGTGGCTCTCGAAGCGTACGGCTTTGCCGAACAGGCTCTTCAGCGGCGTGTCGTGAATGTACACCGCGTCCTTGTTCGGGAAATCGATTTTGATGTAGCCGAGCGAGTTCTCTTCCCACGGCCGCTGGCGATAGCGGTAGGTGTAGACCTCGTTGCCATACCAATCGATCGTGCGGGGATCCACGATCTGACCGTTTCGATCGAGCGCTTCCATATGGTACGCGGCCAGCATGTCTTCTCCGCGGCTGGCGAACTGACGTCCCTTCGGGATCAGGTCGGCTTTGACGATGCTCGTCGGGACGTTCCAATAGGGGTTGAACTTCACCTGCGAGACCTTGCTCGACAGGGTCGGTGTCGGGTGCTCGACCTTGCCCACGACCGCCGTATTCCGCAGCTCGACGCGTCCGCCGCGCACGGCTTCCACCTGCGCCGCCGGGACATTCACCTGGATGTAGCGGTTCGTCGTCTTGCCAGCGAGGCTCTGGAGACGCTTCAGGCTCGCCTGAAGCTGCGCCAGCCGCGTGCTCGCCGGAACATTCAGTGCCGCGACCGTCGCTTTCGAGTCCACGACGCCAGTGGCCGGAAGACCGTGGGTGTATTGGAAGCGCTTCACGGCCGCGACCGTGGCATTGTCGTAGCGGCCCGGTTCGAACGCGGTCGTCAGGTCGCCGCTGATTTGAAGCCGGCGTTGCAGTGTCTGGATATTGGTGCCACGCCGTCCGGGTTTCATGGCGACCGGCTGAACCATCGGCCAGCCGCCCTGGGCGACGATCGCCTCGTACTGCTGAATGGCCGTCTTGGTTGCCGCGACGTTTCCGCGTGCGAGGGTCGGCGTACCGAGCCCCGGATTGAGAATCATCGCGACTTCGGGATCGCCGGTCGGCAATTCGGAGCGCGTGATCTCCCCTTGCGGCTGCGTGTTGCGCGAGCCGCCGTTGAAGAGGCCGCCAAAAAGACCGCCACTGCCGCTAGTGGTCCCTTGGGTGACGGGACTTGCCTGGTCGTCGCGGGATTTGAACATGTTGAACGGACCGGCGCTCAGCGGCTGCGCGCTGACGCAAAGCAGCGTCACCGCGAGCCCGCCGATCGTCAGGCGTGACCCGTACTTAAAAAAAACCTTCAATTTGGGCATGCGCCGCTCCCGTCAGCTGCGGCAACTCCATTCGCTTCAGTATAGCTGAATGCTGCCGTAGCTCTACCCGTTTCGGGCGCCATTGAATCCGGCGGAAGCCTTACAAACCATTAACCAGCGCAAGGTGAGCCCTGCTCCGGTCCGCCCGATCAATCTGCAGCCCATGGACTAGATTGGTCCCTCGATGCCGCGCGAAGGCGCGGCACCCGTGTCATTCGGGCAATGTGACGGAAAAATTAGGCGAATTTACGTGCCGTGCCTTAAAGGCACGTGCCGACGGCAAGCGGCACTGCCGGGAGCCCTACTGCTCCCGGCCGGCCACAGCCTTCAGTTGTGGGCTTTGTTTAGAGCTGATAGCGGATCTGGTCCGACCAGAAACGCTGCAGGCGGAACATCGACTTGTTCAGCCTCTCGAGATCGTCATGGGCGACGCCGCCGACCTGCTCCAGCGAGCCGAGCTGACGCTCGAACAAGCGGTTGACCACGTCGGACACTTCTCGCCCTTTTTCTGTCAGGCTCACGCGCACCGAACGTCGATCGGTGGTCGAACGCTGATGATTCACGAAGCCCGCCTGAACAAGCTTCTTGAGATTGTAAGAAACATTGGACCCAAGGTAATAGCCGCGGCCCGTCAATTCTCCGGCGGTGACTTCATCATCGCCGATATTGTAAAGCAGCAATGCCTGGATACTATTGACATCAGTGCGGCCAAGACGCTCGAACTCATCCTTGATGACGTCCAAAAGCAACCGGTGTAGTTGCTCGATCAATTTCAACGAGCCGATATAAGAAGACTTGAGGTCTTTTTCCTCGACAGGACTCTCTTCAGCCCCAATTTTCAGAGCTACATTCATCGCCAACCCCATTTAGTTGTTGTTTATCCCCAACTTGGCGATGAGTATAAAATCCTCCCGACTAAGATGCGCTTAATTGGAACGCTTAAGAGTCGATAAAATTCTAAGCTTAATTCTTGTTGATGTTTGCACGACCCCGTTCGATTCCAACAATTATTGGAAAATCTGCTTGGGCTCGTTAAGTTCGAGTTCACCATCCACTGGCGTTTCGAATAGGCTTTCGATGCGGGAGTCGTCGACGCCGGCCACCGTTTCCGGCGTCCATTTCGGGGCTCGGCCCTTGCCGGCGATCTTGGCGTCGATGCCCTCCTTGAAGTCAGGCATCGTGACAAGGTGGGAGGCGAGACGGAATTCCAATTTGAGGGCCTCTATCAGGCTCAGCGACTTTCCGCGCAGCATCTGCTGAAGCGCAATCTTGAGTGAGGTGGGCGACTTCTGGCGCAGCGTCGCCGCCGTCTCCTTGGCCCACGTCTCATAGGGTCCTTCAGGCTCAGCATCGAGCCGCTCAAGAATCTCCTCGACCGTCTCAGCGGAGAAAATGCGGTTGATCGCGGGTGTGAGCCGGACGAGGTCGCCTTCGCCAGGGTCCTGGTGCAAACCGTCGAGCAGGCGATCAATCGGATGGTTGTCGGCCAGCGCTCTCTTGATCACATCGAAATAGGCCGATGGGATATAGTGACTTACGAGGCGTAGTCGATGTGCATCCGCAGGCCCGATCTCAGCTCCGGTGAGAGCCAAATACGTACCGACCCAACCGTCCAGGCGTGGGAGGAAGTAGGTTCCCCCGATGTCGGGCAGAAAGCCGATCCCGACTTGCGGCATCGCGAAGCGGTAGCCCTCGCCGGCGATGCAATGTGTCCCAAGCAAGGAAATTCCGATGCCGCCGCCGAAGGCGAGACCGTTGATCAGCGGGACGTTGGGCCGGATGAATTTCTCAAGGACCCAGACATGGGTATAAGCAGAACGGTAGAATTCGCGTATCTCGTCGACGGCCCCGTCATGGTTCAGTTGGTTCAGGACTTTCAGATCGCCGCCGCTGCAGAAGACTTTGGGATGGGTCGACTCCATCACCACGCCGTAAATCTGCGCAGCAGGTTCCCAGCGCCGGTAGTTGGCGCTCAAGGCTTCGAACATTTCGCGCGTGAGCGCGTTAAGCCTTGTGGGCCGGTCGAGCGTGACGACGCCGGCGCGGTCGTGCTCCTCGAATGTGATCCCAAGCGGTTCGGACAAACGCGTAAGCCCTCAACAATGACTGCGAAAGATGCGGGGTTGGATAGTCCGGCGCAGCTACCATTCCAAGGCCCAAACCACAAGCCGTCCGCATGCGGCAACTTCGGACGGGGGCCGCTATGACTGCACGGAGGGACCGGGGGTGGCGGCTTGCGCGTCGCCGCGGAACGATGCTGTGGGCGCCGACCCTGGCAGGCCTGTATGTTGCCGCCGCGATCGCCGAGCCGGTCCTCGCGCGCCCGCTCAACCCCTTCCAGACCCTTGGCGTGACGGTTCCGGATCTGCGTCCCAAACGCCGCGCCGCGCCACAGAGGCCCGCCCCGGCGCAACCCGGACTGCCCTTGCGGAAACCGGAACCTTCGGTTCCTTCGGCTGAAGCCGACGCCGCGCCCGGCGCGGCCGAAGAAACTGCCACCGAGGCGGCTGACGTCCCTGCCGCTCCCACAGAGGTTCCCGCCCCGTCAGCGGCAGCCGCCACCGCGGAGACAGAGGTGCCTGCGGCGGACGTTGCCGAGGACGCAAAGAGCGCAGAGGAAAGCGCTGAAGCTTCCGCAGAACCTCTGGCAGCACCCGAGGACTCTGAGGAGGCTTCAGCGTCTGACGATGCAATCGAACCGGCCCCGCAGCCGCCCCGCAATCCAGTGCGGACCGGTGAGGATCCGGACGCCGCTGTCGACCCCAAAGTCGCGGCGGCGCTCGAGCAATGCGTGAAACTCCTGGACGGGCTCGACTTGGAATACGAGCATCTGGATACGATCCGAAGAGGCGCATGCGGGTCATTGGCGCCGATCAAACTGAAATCGATCGGATCGCATCCGAAGATCACCGTGTCTCCCCCGGCCACCGTCAACTGCTCCGTCGCCGCCACCTTGCACAAATGGTTCGAGACCTCCGTGCAGCCCACGGCCGAGGCGCTCGGAACCAGCGTCGTGAAGATCAAGAACGCGGCGTCGTACATGTGCCGGAACCAGTATGGACGGTCCGACACCAAGCTCAGCGAACATGCCAAAGCCAATGCGCTGGACATCAAGGCCTTCGTGATGGCGTCGGGTCAGACGATCCCGGTGCTCGGGAATTGGCCCTACGGCTACCGGCCTACCCGCCCGCAACTGGCGGAAGCCCCTTGGCCGAACCCGCTGCGCAATCACTCCACCTTGCCGCCGCGAAGCCGCACCCCTGGCCTCAGCGTCCTGAACCAGGACCTCGACTATAAGTCGTTCACCATGGAGGCGGACGAGTTCGGGGAAATGGAGACGCACCCGTTCTTCAAGCCGGTGTTCGCGGCTCCCAATGAACTGCCCGCTTTGGAGAACGAAGAGCCGGAGGGACCGGTGCCGGAAGGCAATCTCAGCCGCGACGAGGCGAAGAGCTTCTTGCACACGATCCACGGGGATGCCTGCAAGGTCTTTTGGACGGTGCTGGGTCCGGAAGCGAACGCCGCGCACCGCGACCACTTCCATCTCGATATGCGCAAGCGGCGCTATGTGAGAATTTGCGATTAGGCCCTGGACTTAGCCTGAAGAGCGGAGAAAACCATGTCGGCTCCGGGCCCTGGCGGGACACCTCCATTGGGTGATAGTCTCGCGCCCCTTCAACACCTCTTCGGGCCCAGCCCGGCAATCGAGGGATGTGTATCGCGTGGCACCACGATCTGACGACAAGACAGTTTCGCTCCGTACCGAACGGGCCAAGCGCGGCACCGTGGATGCGCCCAAGGAACTGCGGCCGGGCTATCCCGCGTCCCGCCTGCGGCGCAACCGGCGCGCGGACTGGTCCCGGCGTCTTGTCCGGGAAATGCAGCTGACTGCCGACGATCTGATCTGGCCGATCTTCGTGATCGACGGCGACAGATCCCGCGAGGAAGTCGATGCGATGCCGGGCGTCGCCCGTCTGTCGATCGATCTGGCCGTGCGTGCTGCCGAGGACGCCGCGGAGATCGGCCTGCCCGCGATCGCGCTGTTCCCCAATACGGACCCCTCCTTGCGGGACGAAGCGGGCAGCCAGGCTTTCAATCCGGGCAATCTAGTGTGCCGTGCGGTGCGCGCCATCAAGCAGGCCGTGCCGGACCTCGGCATTGTCTGCGACGTCGCTCTCGACCCCTATACGAGCCACGGTCATGACGGGCTTATGGACGACGAGGGCCGGATCGACAACGACCGGTCCGTGGAAGCGCTCGTCACCCAAGCGCTGGTGCAGGCGGAAGCCGGCTGCGATGTGCTCGCGCCGTCCGACATGATGGACGGCAGGGTCGGCGCCATCCGCGCTGCCCTCGAGGCCAACGGTTTCACCGACACGCAGATCATGAGCTATGCGGCGAAATACGCCTCGGCCTTCTATGGCCCGTTCCGGGATGCGGTCGGGTCCGGCGCGCAGCTGCGCGGGGACAAGAAGACCTACCAGATGGATCCCGCCAACGGTGCCGAGGCGCTGCGCGAAGTCGCGTTCGACGTGTCTGAAGGCGCGGACATGGTCATGGTCAAGCCCGGCCTGCCCTATCTCGACGTCGTCTGGCGCGTGAAGGAAGCGTTTGGCCTGCCGACCTTCGCCTATCAGACCTCCGGAGAATATGCGGCGCTGGTTGCAGCCGCCGAGCGCGGCTGGCTGGACCGGGAACGGGTCGTGCTGGAGACGCTGCTCGCGTTCAAGCGGGCGGGCGCCGACGGCGTGTTCAGCTATTTCGCGCCCGAAGTTGCGCGGCTGCTGAAAAGCCAATTCTGACGGCGTAACGCGCCTCTAGTCCGTGACCTTCATATTGGTGAAGAGTACGGTCGCCTCGTTCGACTTGTCGAAATTGTCGCCCGACACGCCGAAGCGCCAACTTCCCTTCGGGGCCTGTCCCCTGAGCTCGCGGACCTTCGTGCCGTTGATGTAGAAGGCAAGCTGGTTCCCTTTGGCATCCACACGCAGCGTGTTCGCCGCGCCGGGTGCCGTCTTGATGGCGGGACTGTCGATATTGGCAGCGATCGTGCCGACCCAGGCGCCGTCTTGTTTGCGCGCGATCCAATAGCGGCCGTTACTGAGAATGCCGAACTGATAATACGTCCGGTTGTTCTCGCCCCAGAACAAGAGCCCTGCCCCCAGGATGCGGCCGTTGTTCTCACCGTTTCCGACGCCATGCGGCCATACCGCTTCGACGCAGACATCGGCGTCCTCCACTGAGAACATGACGTTGAGATTGGACTGCATGTCGTCGGCCGGCAGCGTGAATGTCAGCGCGCCATCGCCGATCGCGACCGTCTTCTTTTGCGACCAGCCGCCCCCGTTGTCCTGGAACGTGTCCTCGAAAATGACGTCGCTGCCTTCGCATGCCAGGCCTTGACCGGCGCTTGCGAGGAGGCCCACGACCGCGACTGCAAAAACCGTTCTCCGCATGCGTGCCTCCCTCCAATCTTCGGGAATCAGAGACGAATCCGTGTTGCGGTGAGCCTAGGACGTCGCCTGACGGACGGCAACCGACGCCCCCGCGGACAGGCGCTCACGTTGCGGAAACCGCGTGCACCTCCCATATGAGAAATGCTCATGCATCAATTTGGAGACCCAATGTCGGACCCCATGACTCCCACCACCGCGACCGTCCCAGGACAAATGCATGTCTACAACCCGGTGACGGAACCGCAGCTCTTCAGCGCCGTCATCCGCAAGCGCTGTGTCGCATTTCTAATCGACGCCGTCATGATCGCCATCCTGACCGTGATCGCATTCGTGGTCGTGGCGGTGCTCGGCGTTCTGACCTTGGGGCTTGGCTGGCTCCTGTTCGGTCTCATCTTTCCGTTCGTCGGCCTCGCCTACAACGCCTTCACGATCGGCGGGCCGAAGTCGTCCACGCCCGGACAGCGCATGATGGGGCTGGCCGTGCCGATGTGGTACGGCGGCAAGGTGACGCCGCTGATCGCCGCGTTCCACGCGCTCCTGTTCTGGTTCTCGCTGACGCTGTTCTTCCCGATCCTGCTGTGGTGCTTCTTCGATTCCCGGAAGCGCTGCCTGCACGACATCCTAGCGGGGGTCGTGGTGATCAACCGGCCGGGGTCGGCGGAGACCGTCTGACCCGGGTTATCCAAGCTCTGTGCGGCGCGGGCGCGGCGCCGATTGCGCCCGCCGCCAATCCTCGCTTAAGCTGTCGGAGGATTGACGTGGATTCGCTTCCGGTCCGGTACCCGTGACAGAACACAAGAACAATTTTCCGGAGTTCTACATCACCGCCCCCCAGCCCTGCCCGTACCTGGCCGGCCGGATGGAGCGGAAGCTCTTTACGCACCTGACCCGCGACAAGCCCGGCTTCCTGATCGACAATCTGCTCAAGGGCGGTTTCCGGCGCAGCCAGAACATCGCCTACATGCCCTATTGCGACTCCTGCTCGGCCTGCGTTCCCGTGCGTCTGCTGGTGAACGAATTCGAGCCGAAGCGGTCGCTGAAACGGATCGCGCGCGCCAACAGCGATCTCGTGGTCACACGCCAGGCCGCGACCCCCAGCTCCGAGCAATACGCCCTCTTCCGCGATTACATCGAGGCGCGGCACGGAGACGGCGGCATGGCCGAAATGAGCGTTCTCGACTTCTCGCTCATGGTCGAGGACAGCGTGGTCGAGACGTTCATCACCGAGTACCGGCAGAAGCCGGACCCGGTCACCGGCGAGACACCGCTGGTCGCGGCGGCGCTGTGCGACCGGCTGAGCGACGGGATCTCCATGGTCTACAGCTTCTTCGACCCGGCTTTCGCCCAGCGCAGCCTCGGCACGTATATGATCCTCGAACATGTCGAGTACGCCCGCTCCGTCGGCTATCCGTATGTCTATCTGGGCTACTGGATCGAGGGCTCGCGGAAGATGCGCTACAAGGAGCGCTTCCAGCCCCAGGAACGGCTGACGTCCCGAGGCTGGGTACGGGGCTCCAGCCCCAGCGCCCCCAAGCGCTAGAACTTCTCGCCGAATTTGCCTGACTTTGGAAAGCCGCGTGGCGGCAGCCGGCCGGCCGCAGCGCGCGCGCCCCACCAGTCGCGCAGGTCCGCCGACGACAGGGTGAAGCTGCGGTTCGCCGCGTCGATATAGACCAGCCCTTCCTTCTTGGAGAAGGTCTTCGCGTCCGCGAGCCCGCCGTCGCGATAGCGTTGCAGGCGCACGCCCTTGCCGCGCGGCATCTCGGGCAATTCCGAAAGGGGAAACAGCAGCAGCTTTCTGTTGTCGCCGATCACGGCGACGCTGTCGCCGGACACGGGCGCCAAGACCGCGGCCTCGTCGTCGCCCTTCACGTTCAGCACCTGCTTGCCCTTGCGGGTCATGGCGATCACGTCGTTTTCGGCGACGATGAAACCGTAGCCGGCGGTCGAGGCGACCATCAGCTTCCGGCCGGGCTCGTGGACGATCAGCTCGACGCAGTCGCCCGCGTCCTCGATGTCGATCATCAGGCGGAACGGTTCGCCGTGACCGCGGCCGCCCGGCAGCTTGTCGACCGCCAGCGAATAGAAGCGGCCGTTCGTGGCGAACAACAGGAGCGTGTCCGTGGTCTGTGCGAGAAGAAGCCGCCTCAACCTGTCGCCGTCCTTGAACGACAGTTTCGAGGTGTCGGTGTTGTGCCCCTTGATCGTCCGTATCCATCCTTTATCGGACAGGACGACGGTGACGGGTTCCTTCTCGATCATCGCTTCCGCAAGAACGTCGGCCACGTCGTCGGGCGCCTCGTCGAACGTGGTGCGGCGGCGGCCAAGCTCGGTCTTCGGGCCGAACGCGTCCTTGATCTCCTTGATCTCGTCGGCGATGCGCTTCCACTGCTTGTCTTCGGACTTGAGGAGCGCCTTCAGCTCTTTGCGTTCCTTGGTGAGATCGTCGTGCTCGCGGCGGATCTCCATCTCCTCCAGCTTCCGCAAGGCGCGGAGCCGCATGTTGAGGATGGCCTCGGCCTGAACGTCGGTGAGCTTGAACTCCTTCATCAGGACGGGCTTCGGCTCGTCCTCCTCCCGCACGATCTGGATGACCCGGTCGAGGTTCAGATAGACGATCAGATAGCCTTCCAGCACCTCCAGCCGGTGGTCGATTTTCGACAGGCGGAAATTGGAACGGCGGACCAGCACTTCCTGCCGGTGCTCAAGCCATTCGAGTAGGACTTGGCGCAGGCCCAGCACGTTGGGGATTTTGCCTCCGCTCAGGACGTTCATGTTGAGCGAGATGCGCGTCTCGAGCTCGGTCAGCCTGAACAGCGACTCCATAAGCAACGCGGGATCGACACTCCGGCTCTTCGGCTCCAGCACCAACCGCACATCCTCGGCCGACTCGTCGCGCACGTCCGCAAGCAGCGGCAGTTTCTTCGCCTGCAGCAGTTCGGCGATGCGGGCAACGAGGCGCGCCTTGGGCACCTGATAGGGAATTTCGGTGACGACAACCTGATAGGTGCCGCGCCCGGCGTCTTCCTTCTCCCAGCGCGCGCGCAAGCGGAATGAGCCCCGCCCCGTCTTGTAGGCGTCGACGATCTGCTCGCGCGGCTCGACGATGATGCCGCCGGTGGGCAGATCCGGCCCCGGCACGAAGGACACGAGCTTGTCGGCCGTGGCGTTCGGGAATTTGATGAGATGAAGCGCGGCGTCGCAGAGCTCGCCCACGTTATGGGGCGGGATGTTCGTCGCCATGCCGACGGCGATACCGGAGGCGCCGTTGGCGAGCAGGTTTGGGAAGTTCGCCGGGAGCACGGAAGGCTCCATCTCGCGCCCGTCGTAATTGGGGCGGAAGTCGACCGTGTCCTCGTCGATGCCTTCCAGGAGCCGCGCGGCGATATCCGTCAGCCGCGCTTCGGTGTAGCGGTCGGCGGCGGGGTTGTCCCCGTCGATATTGCCGAAGTTCCCCTGCCCGTCGATGAGCGGATAGCGCACGGCAAAATCCTGCGCCAGCCGCGCCAGCGCATCGTAGATCGCCTGATTGCCGTGGGGATGGAAGTTGCCCATCGTGTCGCCGACGATCTTCGCGCATTTGCGGAATTCGCCCTGCGGCTGCAGCCGCAACTGCTGCATGGCGTAGAGTAGCCGCCGGTGCACGGGCTTCAGCCCGTCGCGCACGTCCGGTAGCGCCCGGTGGGTGATCGTGGACAGGGCGTAGGCGAGATAGCGCTCTTCCAGCGCCTCTTTCAGATTGATCGGCTCAATAGGCCCCTGCTCGGGGGGCGTCGCGCGTTTTCCCATACCGTTTGGCTAACCCATCGCGTGAGTCGCCTCAAGGACTGCTCTCACGTCGAGCAGGTAGTCTAAATCTATCTTGGGTTGTGGTGAACTCTGCGGTAAATGTTGGGGATGGCTGCGCGGTCGTCGAACCTTAGGGACTTCATGTACGCATTAATGCGTACCGCGTACCTTCCAGCCGAATTACCTCCAATTATCACAACAAAATCGTTCTCTCAGTTCTGCAGAGATGATTACGCTACTCTAAAAGCACAGATGGGCGCGCTCACTCGTCAGAGCACTCAATATGTCAATTTTTCTATTCCTCGCACCAATGGCAACCGACGCTTGCTAGCTCTCGTTCATCCAAAGGCGCAAATAGCTACTTGTCTGGCACTTTGTAACAATAGGTCCGAAATAAAACGTTTGCTCTGTGACAACGGGGTGTCGCTATACGATACGTCCGAGGACATAAAAAGAGATAAAGCATTCAAAGGACTTGATTTCAAAGAAGCTAGGACACGAAAAGCTAAACTGTCATCTGACTACAAATATGTCGTGCAAGCCGACGTTTCTCGATTTTTCTACACAATATACACCCATTCTCTGCCATGGGCGGTTCTCGGAAAGTCCAAAGCGAAGCAATTGCTCGCCGAGAGGCGGCTGCACCGCCACTGGTCCAGTCAGCTCGACTTCGCAATGCAGGCTGGCCAATCCAGGGAGACTTTTGGCATCCCCGTCGGGCCAGACACTTCTCGGGTACTCGCCGAGATTCTATTGGCGGGCGTAGAGCACGAGCCGGAGCTGCAGCCCTATCTGATTGGTGACCGATCGTTTCGGCTTATGGATGATTTCTTCATTGGTGCGAACGATGAGGCTGAAGGCATGTCCATTCTTGGCGCACTACGCCGAGCACTGGACAACTACAATCTACATCTCAACGAAGAAAAAAGTGGGGTCGTTCGTTCTTACAAGCTCTTCACGGAGAGATGGAAGCTCGATTTCGAGACTCTGACTGTTTCAGACATCAATCCAGCTGACCAAGGTCGTGATATCGAGCGGCTAATCGAATTTAGTCTGCACTGTTGTGATGAGAGTGCGTCAGCATTGCCGGCAACGTGGGCCTGTCGGCGATTGCTGTCTCTGAAAAACATCGAAGAGAATTTCTCAACGATCTTAGTTGCTCTTCTGAGACTTGCCCGCGATTTCCCATTCTGCACGTCCCATGTAGCCGAATTCCTAATCAACAATCAGAAGCGTTGCCGATCTCCGGAATTCTCAGGCCGTATCAAGCGCTGGGTGACAACTATGCTCGACACGCACTTAAAGCATCGCGACGACTTCGAAGTCGCGTGGTGTCTGGTTGTCTGCGGCGTATTGAAATTACAACTCGATGATAAGGATCTCGCGGCGGCGGATGCACGTCCAAACTCAATCATTTTCTCGATAATGGGTCTTTTGATCCAAAAAGGCCTTCTAAAGACAAATCTTGCAAAGTGGGGGTGGCGAGCCGAAGCAAAACAGAACGGGGTCAATAGCAACAATTGGCTGTTCGTCTACGAGGCTGTTCAGCGCAAATGGACCACAGACCGCGAGCTGGTCGCGGCAGTAAAAAATGATGATGTCTTAGGAAAAATGTTCTCGAAGGACGTCAGTTTTTTGGATGACGAATTGCTCGATGTCTCGAGTATCAGCGTTGTTCGGAGACGATTCCAAAAGAAAGCCTCAGGCGAAAAGAAATCTAGGGAGCGTTCTAAATCTAGCGCTGACCTCGAGCCAAGCGATGAAATGCTGGATTACTTCTAACATATGTCCCCCAGTGAGTCGCCTCAAGCAGCGTGAGGCTCCCGCCGCAGGAGATCGAGCAGGCGCATCCGCGCATCGGGGAATTTGAGGCCGTGAGGCGCCAGCGCGTCCCGCTCCAGAAAGAACCCGGTAAGCGCAAAGCCCGCGACCACGTCCGTAGGGGCGAGCGAAGCGGAACTGTCGATCAGAAATTGCGGCAGCGGCAGCATCTTGTCCGCGTAAGGCGCTCCGGCTTCCCGGCTGACCGCCCGCCCCGATTTCGGCGAGACATAGACAAGCTCCTCCGTGCTCCCCGTCGCGGCACAGGACGTGAGATCGAGCCCAAAGCCGATTTCCTGGAGCAATTGCATCTCCCAGTACACGAGCAGCGCCGGCCAGATGTCCGGCTCGGCGAAGGACCGCAGGACGTGGAGCGTGGTGGCGTAGAGTTCGGGATGGGGGTCGCGTTCCGGCAGCAGCTTGACGAACTCCCCGAGCATGCCGATCGCCGCAAGCGCCCGCGGGTCGTCAAGCGCGCGGGCCCCGTGCGCCTCCATCAGTTCGACATTGTAGCCGCCGAGATGTTCGGCCAGCCGCGCGCGCCAGGTCACGCGGACGAGGTTCCCGGGCTGGAGCGTGGGGCGCACGCGGCGGGACCGGCCCCCGCGCACAAGGCCCAAGTGACGGCCGTGCTCGAGCGTCAGGACCTCGGCAATGAGGTTCGCTTCGCCGAGCGGCTTGCCGCTCAAGAAGATGCCTTCGTCGCTCCAGTCCATTCCGCAGCTTGGCCTAAGTGTCGTGGCTTTGCCTAGTCCGCCGAGAGCAGCGTGAACCGGCTTATTTCTTAGGGTAGTCGAGGCCCATCTCGCGAAAGCGTTCGGGGTCTTCGCCCCAACGTTCGCGCACCTTCACGAACAGGAACAGATGCACGGGGACGCCGGCGATCTCGGAAATTTCCTCACGCGAGGCCTGGCCGATCTCCTTGATCATCTGTCCCTTGGCGCCGAGCACGATGCGGCGCTGGCTCTCGCGCTCGACGAAGATGGTCTGCTCGATGCGCACGCTCTGGTCCTTGAGCACTTTCCAGTCGGTCGTCTCGACCGTCAGTGCATACGGCAGTTCTTCATGGAGGCGAAGGAACAGCTTCTCGCGTGTGATCTCGGCGGCGGTCTGCCGGAGCGAGGCGTCGGAGAGCTGGTCTTCAGGGAACAGCCATGGTCCTTCGGGCACCGCGTTCGCGACATAGGCCCGGAGATCGTCGACGCCGTCGCCCGTCAGAGCCGACACCATGAAAACCTCCGCAAAGGCCTTGAGACCTAGAATGTCGGATGTGAGCTTCAACAGGTCCGGCTTCTTTACGAGATCGATCTTGTTGAGCACGGCGATCACGGGGCGGTTCAGCTCGGGCAGCTGCTCGATAATGGGTTCCAGCTTCTCGTCCAGTCCGCGCGCCGCATCGACGACGAGAGCGACGATGTCCGCATCTCCTGCCCGTTCCCAGGCCGCCTGCGCCATGGCGCGGTCCAACCGGCGCTTGGGCTGAAAGATGCCGGGCGTATCGACCAGGATAACCTGCGCGTCGCCTGCGAGCACGATGCCGCGCACGGGGCCGCGCGTGGTCTGCGCCTTGTGTGTGACGATCGAGACCTTGGCGCCGACCAGCGCGTTGGTCAGCGTGGACTTGCCGCTGTTGGGCGCGCCGATGAGCGCGACGAAGCCACACCGCGTCGAGACGTCGGAAGTGTCAGTCATTGGCGGAAGCCTGCCAGACGCCTTCCCGCAGAAGCATCGCCAGCGCCGCGGCCTGCTCGGCCGCGCGCTTGTTCGAGCCCTCGCCGCGCTCGGGCGCCACGCCTTCCACATGCACTTCCGCCGTGAAGAGCGGCGCATGGTCGGGGCCTTCGCGCGATATTTCGATATAGTTGGGGAGCGGCAACTGACGTCCTTGCGCCCATTCCTGCAAGACCGACTTGGCGTCCGGCGCGGCCTCCTTCAACTCGGCAAGATGCGGCGCCCAGGTGCGCCAGACAAGCTCGCGCGCCGCGTCGTAGCCAGCATCGGAGAACACCGCGCCCAGCACCGCCTCGCACGCATTGGCGAGAATCGTCTTCTTGCGCCGTCCGCCGGAACCGGCTTCCCCGCCGCTCATCAAGATGAAGTCGCCCAAGTGCCAGCTTTGGCCGGCTTCCGCGCAAGTCTCAGTCCGGACGAGATGGTTGAACCATCGCGCCAGTTCGCCTTCGCTGGCTTCGGGATAGCGTTCCGACAGCAACTGCGCGATCGACAGGCCCAGCACGCGGTCGCCGAGAAACTCTAGGCGCTCGTTGTCTTCGTTCGGCTTGGAGCCGGGGCGCGCACTTGCATGCGTCAGCGCCAAGGTCAGCAGCGAGGGCTTGTTGAATTTGTGTCCGATGCGCTCGGCAAGGACACCGACATCAGAGATGCGCCGTTTGGCCACGAGCCTAGTTCACCGTCTTGAATATGCGGTCCCACCGGACATCCGTCGGCCAACGCCAGACCTGCCAGAAGCTGGCATCTTCGTCGATGGAGAAGAAGATGACCTGCGCTTTGCCAACGAGATTCTCAAAGGGCACGAAACCGACCTCGGACAGAAAGCGGCTGTCGGTGGAGTTATCGCGGTTGTCGCCCATCATGAAGAAATGGCCTTCGGGCACCTCGTAGACATCGGTGTTGTCGCCGACCCCCTCGTTGACGAGGTCGAGCACCGGATAGGTGACCCCGTTCGGAAGAGTCTCCATGTAACGGGTGAAATGACGCTCTCGCCCGCCGACGGCTTCGGTGACGAAGTCGCCCACCTTCTTCTTGTCCACGGCTTCGCCGTTGATGTGAAGTACACCGTGGATCATTTGGATCTCGTCTCCGGGCAAGCCGATGACGCGCTTGATGTAGTCGGTTTCGTTGTCGCGGGGCAGCTTGAACACCACCACATCGCCGCGCTTCGGCTCCGCCGCCCAGACGCGACCCGAGAACAGGTTCAGACCGAAGGGAAAGGAATAGCGGCTGTAGCCGTAGGTGTATTTCGAGACGAACAGGTAGTCGCCGATGAGCAGCGTCGGAATCATCGAACCCGACGGGATGTTGAATGGCTGGAACAGAAACACGCGCACAATCAGCGCCAGGATCAGCGCGTGAATGACGACGCGAACCGTCTCCCAGTTACTTCCCTTTGAAGCCGTCTTTTCCGCGTCCACGCTCATGCGGCGCTCTCCTTAAGGGTGCGCGTCCGCGCAGCGGACGACCCTTTCAGCAAGTGTTGTCGGAGCCCCTATAGCCCCTCCCCAGGTCCTGAGCAAACCAAGGACGCGGTTACTGGCGCAATTTTATGGCGACCGCCGAATCGCCGAAATGATGACAATCGCCTGGGCCGTGGGGAAATCGTCAGTAATGGTGAGGTCGATCTGGGCGTCGTGGCCGTCCGGGAGAAGCTCGTATAAGACGCGCGCGGCACCCCCCGTGAGCGCCATGGTCGGACGCCCCGACGGCAAATTGACCACGCCGAGATCATGCCAGAAGACCCCGCGGCTGAATCCGGTGCCGAGCGCCTTGGCGCAGGCCTCCTTGGCTGCGAAGCGCTTCGCATAGGATGCGGCGCGCAGCTTTCGCCGGTCGGACTTCAGCCGCTCGGTCTCGGTGAAGACGCGCATGAGAAAGCGTTCCCCATAGCGCTCGATGGTCTTCTCGATGCGCCTGATGTCGATGATGTCATTGCCGAGGCCGATGATCATGACGCCACACGCCCCCCCTCGCCGAGACGCAAGGAGTCACGTCCACGGTCCATCGCCGCTCGAATCCGCCGGATGGATTCGCCGAGGCCGACAAAGACCGCTTCGCCAACCAGGAAGTGGCCGATATTGAGTTCGACGATTTGCGGAATCGTCGAGATCTTCTCCGCGGTGACATAATTGAGACCGTGGCCGGCATGGACCTCGAGGCCGAGGCTATGCGCATAGGCGGCGCCGTCGACGATAGCCTGCCATTCCGCCTCGGCGTCCGCTTTACGGCCTTCGGCGATCGCGTCGCACCAGCCGCCCGTGTGAATCTCGATCGCCGGCACGTCCAGCCGGGCGGCCGCCTCGATCTGTGCGCGCTCCGCCCCGATGAAGAGCGACACCTGGATTCCGGCGTCCGCCAATGAGGCGACAACAGGCGCCAAGGCGTTGTGCTGTGCGACGACGTCGAGACCGCCTTCGGTCGTCCTTTCCTGCCGCCGCTCGGGCACAAGACAGGTCCAGGGCGGCTTCGCCGCGAGCGCGATGCCGGTCATCTCGTCGGTCGCGGCCATCTCCATGTTGAGCGGGCAGTCGACCTCGGCGAGTAACCGGGCGATGTCCTCGTCGCGGATGTGCCGGCGGTCCTCGCGCAAATGAGCGGTAATGTTGTCGGCGCCGGCATCCGCGGCAAGCTGTGCCGCCCGAATGGGATCGGGCAGCACGCCGCCGCGCGCGTTTCGCAGCGTCGCGACATGGTCGATATTGATCCCCAGCCGGATCTTGGGCGCGCGTGTCACCTGTTCCACCTTGCCTCTCCTTCCAGCGCGCTCACACGACCTCGTTCGCGGAGCGAAGATCGCGGCGCCGATGCTGGTAGGCATTCACGGCGGGCCTCACCAAGGCATAGCACAGCGCGGCCAGCACAATGCCGATGGGTATCGAACCGAGCGTCATCGGCTTTAAAAGCGTCCAGATCTGCTCGGTTTGGAAGATGCCGGCCGAAAGATCGAGTTCGACCTTGTTCTCGCCCCGGCCCAACATGAGCGAGCCCACTTCGTAGCTGCTGAACCAGAACAGCGGATAGGTCAGCGGATTGCCGATGAAGGTGCCGAGCAGCGCGGCGACGATGCTGCCGCCGACGATCCACGCCAGCGTGGCGGAAAGGATCATGTGAAAGCCGATGAAAGGCGTGCAGGAGATGAATACACCGGCGGCGAAGCCTAAGGCGACCGCATGGGGCGTCGCGCTCAAGCGGCGCACCCGGTGTACGACATAGCGTGTCGAGCGGCCCCAACTGCGGCGCGGCCACAACGACACCCGAACCCGGTTCAGCCAACTTTCCGCCTCACGGCGCTTGAACAGCATCTCTACCTCGTTGCAGGCGAAAACCCGCATTCGTGCCTACGGGCGCGTGACCTAACATATTTGGGGTTATTTGGCGCTTTGCGCCAGTATCTTGCGGGCCGTTAGTCTTCCGATCTCGTGGCGCTGCTAACGACATCTCGGGCGCGCAAGCCGGTCAGAATCTCGTTGAGATGCTGCAGATCCCACACATCCACGTCGATCAGCATCTCCGTGTAGTCGGCGACCTGGTTGGTCATCTTGATATTTTGGATATTGCCGTCCACTTCGCCGATCACCGTCGCGATCTGGGCCAGACTGCCCGGCTCGTTCATGGCCGTCACCGCAATTTTGGCGGGGAAGCGCTGGGGATTGTCCTCGTCGATGTCCCAGGTGACATCGATCCACCGTTCGGGCTCGTCGTCGAACGCCTGCAGTGCGGCGGCATGAATCGGATAGATCGTGATCCCGTGTCCCGGCGATAGAATCCCGACGATGCGGTCGCCGGGGACGGCCCCACCATCGGCAAAGTGCACGGGAAGTCCGCTCTTCAGACCGCGGATCGGGATGCTTTCCGGGCCCGCGTGACTTTCACTGCGCTCCTTGCCCGCTGAGCCCGGCCAGCGGAATTTCAGTCCCATGACCTTGCCGAGACCGAACCAACCTTCCTCGCTGCGCTTCACCTGACGGCGGCGCTTGGGCATGGGGCCGGCGATTTCCTCCGGAAAGGCCGCGCGAAACACATCACCCGATGACAGCTCGCCTCGGCCCACGGCGGTCACCACGTCTTCGGCCGTCTTTTGCGACAAGCGCGGCAATGCCTTGGCGATCGCCTCCTCGCTGAAGGTCTGACCGTGCCGGCGGAAGGCCCGATCCAGGATCTCCCGGCCGAGCTTGTCGTATTGGAGGCGCACGGCGTCGCGCGAGGCCCGGCGGATGGCGGACCGGGCCTTGCCGGTGACCGCCAAGCGCTCCCAGGCCACGGGCGGCGACTGGGCTTCGGAACAGACGATTTCGACCTCGTCGCCATTCCGCAGCGTCGAGGCGAGCGGCATGGGTCGACCGTTGATCTTGGCGCCAACGGCCGTGTTGCCCACCTGGGTGTGGACGGCATAGGCAAAGTCGATGCAATTGGCGCCGCGCGGGAGCGCGATCAGCCGTCCCTTGGGCGTGAAGCAGAAGACCTGGTCGTGGAAGAGCTCGAGCTTGGTGTGCTCCAGAAATTCTTCCGGGTTGTCGCCTTCGAGCAGAATACCAACCAGATGGGTCAACCACCTGTATGCGCTTGAATCTTGAGCTGGGACCCGCTTGCCGCTGCCCCCCTCTTTGTAGAGCGCATGGGCCGCGACGCCGTACTCGGCGATCGAGTGCATCTCCTCGGTCCGGATCTGCAGTTCCACGCGCTGATGCTTGGGGCCGACGATCGTCGTGTGGATGGACTGATAGTCGTTCTGCTTGGGATTGGAGATGTAGTCCTTGAAGCGCCCCGGCACGGTGTGCCAGGTCGTGTGAACTACCGCCAGCGCCCGGTAGCAGTCCGGAACCTTGGGAACGACGATGCGGAAGGCATATATGTCAGACAGTTGCTCAAGGGAGATCTGCTTCCGCTCCATCTTGCTCCAAATGGCGTAGGGCTTCTTCTCCCGCCCGGCGACGATGGCCTTCACCCGCGCGGCCTTGAGCTTCGACGTCAGCGCGCCCTGAATCTCGTCGATGAGGCCCTGGTTGTCCTGGCGCAGGGCCCGCAGCCGCTCGGATACAGTGGCGTAGGCCTCCGGGTTCAGCCAGCGGAACGACAAATCCTCGAGCTCTTCGCGCAGCCATTGCATGCCCATGCGGCCGGCAAGCGGGGCGTAGATGTCCATCGTCTCTTCGGCGATGGTCCGGCGCTTGGCCGGCTTCATGTGCTCGAGCGTCCGCATATTGTGCAGGCGGTCGGCGAGCTTCACGAGGAGAACCCGGATGTCGCTCGAGATGGCGAGGAGAAGTTTGCGGAAATTCTCCGCCTGCTCCGCCTTCTTGGTGACGAGGTCGAGCTTCTTGATCTTGGTGAGGCCGTCGACCAGCGTGCCGATTTCCGCGCCGAACAGCGCATCGATTTCGCTGCGCGTCGCCTCGGTATCCTCAATCGTGTCGTGCAGAAGCGCCGTGGCGATCGTCGCATCGTCCAGGCGCATGTCGGCCAGAATCGCCGCTACTTCCAGCGGGTGCGAAAAATATGGCGCCCCGGACGCACGCTTCTGATTGCCGTGCGCCTTCATCGCATAGACATAGGCGCGATTCAGCAAGGCCTCGTTGGCCGAGGGCTGATAGCTCAGTATGCGTTCAACTAGTTCGTATTGGCGGGTCATCTCAGCCCGCCAGAATGGCGCGCCAGACCGTGGCAGCACAAGGCCCTAGGAGAACCAGAGTTGCCGCAAATCTAATGTCGCGTATGAGAACGAGGTCCGGCGAGGGCTGCGGTGCGTCATCTCGCCGGTGTCTTGTCTGTCCGCTAACGCGCGCGCGGTCCCGCATTGGAGCCATCCGAAGGCGCCTGGGTCGCCATGCGGCGCAGAAGCTCTTCTTCGGTCATCCGGTCGATCTGGGTGTCGGTGGACTGATCGTCCTGACCGAGAACCGGCATACGCGCATCCTGCGTGAGAGCGGGAACGGCTTCGGCCTCGGGCTCGTCCACTTCCACGTATTTCTGCATGGAGTGGATAAAATCTTCCTTGAGGTCGTCCGGGGTGAACTTCTTTTCGGCGATCTCGCGCAGGGCAACGACGGGGTTCTTGTCATTGTCGCGCGGCACGGTCAGCTGAGCACCGGCCGAGATGGTGCGGGCGCGGTGGCTGGCCAGAAGTACGAGCTCGAAGCGGTTTTCAATCTTGTCGACGCAGTCCTCGACGGTGACGCGAGCCATCTGAAAATCCTTTTGGAATGGGAGGAATTTGGACTCTATGTATGCAAATCAGGCGCTCGTGGCAAGTCGTGTCTCGGGAGCCAGGACCCTGAGAACCTGCCCTTCCCACCCTTGCGCGACACGCCGCCACAGGGCCGAGACCGACTCCTTTGTCACCGGATGGCGCCAATGCGGCGCCACATCCAGGAGCGGACGGAGCACAAAGGGGCGCTTTTCGATCCAGGGATGGGGCAAAACCAACGGGCGCGGTCCGGCCCGGGAGAATCGCGGCGCGGCGCCCTGCCAGTTCTGGACGCGCCCCTTGAAGTCCAGAATGTCCAGGTCGAGGCTCCGCGGTCCCCAAGGACTTCCGCCTCGACGCCCGGCGGCCCGCTCGATCTGTTTCAGCCGGCGCAGCAAAGCGTCCGGAGGCATCGCCGTCTCGATAAGCGCGACCGCGTTCACATAAGGCGGCTGGCCCGCGCGGCCCACAGCCGCCGTCTCGTAGAAGTCCGAGACCCTGAGGAGCGTAACGCCCTTGTCGTCAAGTTCGCGCAGCGCCCGATTGAGCGTGTCGGAGGGCACACCCCACGGCCCCGGATAGTTCGCCCCCATTCCGACCAGTATCTGAGACATTGCGACCAATTGCGGAGCCTCCGCCCCTAAACGAAAGTAACTCGTTGTACGCGTTTGTTTTCCCGTACCAACACGTAATTTGATCGTTAGGACCCGTGATGCACTTCTATCCGACGGAACGGATTGCTTTGTTTATCGACGGCGCGAATCTGTACGCCGCTTCAAAGACCCTTTCCTTCGATATCGACTACAAGCGGCTGCTGGCGCTATTCCGCTCCAAAGGACAGCTTGTGCGCGCGCTCTACTACACGGCCCTGGCCGAGGATCAGGAATATTCCTCGATACGTCCGCTGATCGATTGGCTCGACTACAACGGCTACACCATGGTGACGAAGCCGACCAAAGAGTTTGTCGACGCCACGGGGCGGCGCAAGGTCAAAGGCAATATGGACATCGAGCTCGCCGTCGATGCCATGGAGCTCGCCGAGCATTTGGATCACCTCGTGATTTTCTCGGGCGACGGTGACTTTCGCTCCCTGGTCGAGTCCCTGCAGCACAAAGGCAAGCGCGTCAGCGTGATATCGTCGCTCTCGACCAATCCACCCATGGTCGCGGACGAGCTGCGTCGGCAGGCGGATCAATTCATCGACCTGGCCGACCTGCAGCACGAGATTGGCCGCACGACCTCAGATCGCTCCCAGCGCCGCCGGCTGGACAACGAGTCGGAAGCCACGGAAGCCACGGAAGCCTACGACCCGTCCGATTTCGTCGAGACCTGAGCCGACCACGCACCTGCCCTGACGCCCGGTGTCGCCTTACGCGTTATCCCCATGCACGTTGCTCTCTCGCAGCCGCAAGGCTACCCATGGCAACTCCCAAGTCTTCAAGGTGCTTCGCCGCGCATGGTGCCTGTCAACGAAATTGCCGAGCCAAAGACGGATTGCGCGTTGTGCGAACGCCTGGTCGCGTTCCGCCACGAGAATGCGGCGGCCCATCCGGACTGGTTCAACGGCGCGGTCCCGTCCTTCGGGCCGGATACCGCGCGGCTGCTCATCGTGGGCCTGGCACCCGGACTGAAAGGCGCAAACAGGACGGGGCGACCGTTTTGGGGCGACTTCGCCGGCGACCTTCTCTATCCCACCCTCCTGAAGACGGGCCTCGCCCAAGGCGAGCACGACGTCCTGAGACCCGAAGCGCTCAACCTCGTCGATTGCATGATCACCAACGCCGTGCGCTGCGTCCCGCCGCAAAACAAACCGACGGGCAGCGAGATCAAGTGCTGCCGCCAGTTTCTCGAAGGGCGGAAGGCGGCCCTGCCGAATTTGCGCGCGCTTTTGGCCATCGGTCGCGTTGCCCATGACAGCATCCTGACGAGCTTCGCAGTCAAAAAGCGGGATTATCCGTTCGCCCACGGGGCCCGGCATGAACTGCCCGGCGGCCTCCTTCTGTTCGACACGTTTCATTGCTCGCGCCTCAACACCAATACGGGACGGCTGACCCCGGAAATGTTCGAACAGGTCGTCGCGGATGCGGCAGCAAGTCTGAGAGACTGAGTTGCTGGCATGGGCTAACTCAGGCATGGTTTCGGTGTAGACGCGACGCCCTAGCAGAAGGAGCCGGTCTTCGGCGCAGATCCTATGGCAGGCTTGGAGATATCACCGACCAAGGTCGGCTTTGTCATCGTCAAGGCACGGGAATACGACGCGAAAGTCGGCGCCTGGGACGACGGCGACTCGTCTGACCACGACGCCGACTCCATCCTCGAGGATTTCGCGGACGACTCCACTGTCGCCGAATTGCGGAGCTTCATTCAGGATATGAACGTCGACGAGCAGGTCAGCCTGGTCGCGCTGGCCTGGATCGGCCGGGGCTCCTTTGCCGCCGACGAACTCGAGGACGCGTTGGAGACCGCCCGCGCGGAGCACAACAAGCGTACGGCCGATTACCTTTTGGGCATGCCGCTGCTCTCGGATTATCTCGAAGAGGGTCTCAGCGCCTTGGGTTATTCCGTCGAGGATGCCGAAGACGACGCAATGGGCGACTGAGTTCCTTGCGACTGACGACCCGGATTAGACGGCCCTTCCCTTACCCTCTCGATTTCAGCCAATCGACGATTTCGGCCGCGTGCGCTTCCGGGTCCGCGACGGGAAAAAAGACATGCTCGACCTGCCCGTCCAACACTACGAAGGTGAGTCGTTTCAGATAGGTCTCCGAACCGGCTTCGAAAGTGGGTAAATGAAGCGCGTGCCGCAACGCGCCACCCGCATCGCTCAGAATCGGAAACGGCAGTTCGAGACGCAGCGCCATTTCGCGCTGAAACGCCGTGCTCTGTCCGCTGACCGCAAATAGGCGCGCGCCGGCATGAGAGATGAGTTCAAACATCTCGCGGAACCCTTCTAGCTCCGGCGTGGAGCCGTGGGCGCCTGGGATGTCGTCCCAGCCCGGCGGGTTGGGGATGCCGTCCCGGCCGGTCCAGGGATAGACTGCGACGATGCTGCGTCCGGGCAGCGTCGCGAGGCAGATGTGAGAGCCGTCCGTCGCCGGCAGCGTCACCGCGGGAAGCGGCAGGCCCGGCGTCAATTGGATCGGTCCTCGTTCGTTCACAACATGAACTCCAGCGCTTAGCCCTTGTCGCGCAATAGCCGGCCCTTTTGCCTGTTCCAATCGCGCGCCTTCTCGGTCTCGCGCTTGTCGTGCACCTTCTTGCCGCGCCCGAGCCCCAGCAGAAGCTTGGCGATGCCCCGCGCGTTGAAGTAGAGGCGCAACGGCACGAGCGCCATGCCCTGGCGCTGAATAGCCTCAAGCAGCCGCGCCATCTCCTTCTTGTGCAGAAGTAGCTTGCGGTGCCGCGTGGGCTCGTGGCCGAACCGGGCAGCGCCCTTGTACTCATCGATACGGGAGTTGATCAGGTAGAGCTCGCCGTTCTCGTTGGACGCGTACGACTCCGCGATATTGGCCTTGCCCGTGCGCAGGGATTTCACCTCCGACCCGGTAAGGACTATGCCGGCTTCGATCGTATCTTCGATTTCGTAATTGAAGCGGGCCCGCCGGTTCTCGGCGACGAGCTTTCCGCTCTCGCGTTTCGGCGCCATGGTTTGGGCCCTTCCAAGATCCTAGATGGGCTTCAGGCCGGCGGCCTCGATGGCCGCGTCGACACGGGCTCGCGTCGCATCGGTGATGGGCGCGAGCGGCAGGCGCGTCGCGCTTCCGCACACGCCCAGCTTCTCGGCAGCATACTTCACCGGTCCCGGGTTCGACTCCACGAACAAGGCTTCATGCAATGGCATAAGCCGGTCCTGCAACTCCAAAGCCCGCTTGAAGTTTCCCGCAAGGCAAGCGAGCTGGAATTCGGAACAGAGCGCAGGCGCGATATTGGACGTCACCGAAATGCACCCCACCCCGCCGTGCGCCATGAAGCCCAGCGCGGTGGCGTCTTCGCCGGAGAGCTGAATGAACTCGTGGCCCATGGCCGCCCGCTGCTGGCTGACGCGCGCGAGATTGGCCGTCGCGTCCTTCACCCCGACGATGTTCTTCAGCTTGAATAGCCGCGCCATGGTCTCCACCGACATGTCCACGATGCTGCGGCCTGGGATGTTGTAGATGACAATCGGGATGTCAGCGGCCGCGTTGACGGCCTCGTAGTGCAAATAAAGGCCCTCTTGAGTCGGCTTGTTGTAATACGGCGTCACGACCAGCGCGCCGTCGGCGCCGGCCGCCTTGGCATGGCGCGTCAGTTCGACGGCTTCGGCCGTCGAGTTGGAGCCGGTTCCGGCGATCACGGGCACTCGGCCCGCCGCGGCCTCAATGCATAGCTCGATGACGCGGCGGTGTTCGTCATGATCGAGAGTCGGCGATTCGCCGGTCGTTCCGCACGGCACGAGCCCGTGCGTGCCCTGGTCGATCTGCCACTCCACAAGTTTGCGGAAGGCGGCCTCGTCCACGGAACCGTCCTTGAAGGGCGTGATGAGGGCCGTAATCGAACCCTGAAACATCGGCATAGTCACAACTCAAACTCCTTGGCGCGATCGGAGGCGCGGAGGCAATTGTTCGTTTCATTATCTCTCGGTGGGCCGGGACAATAGGAGGTCGGGATTGGCCGGGCAAGCGGGCCATTGCGGATATCGGACGGCACGCAGGGCACAAACAGGCCACTGGCACGATGCGGCGCCCTACATGATATAAGTGCCCTGCATTGGCGTGTTAGCATGCCCTGTTGGCAAGGAGCCTTGCCTTTCCAGGCGCAGCGCAGTCATCTTTCCGCCGAAATCTTTGAGACAGTGTAGACTTTCGTTAAACTGCGCGGACTTTACCCGCCGCGGCTCCTGGGTAGTGGGGGACGTTTTAAGCGCTGGGCGCGGGTCGTAGCCGGTAACAAATCGCCGATCATGAAACGCACATACGCGTACAATTTTGCGCTTCTCATGGCCTTTGCTTGGGCCATTCCAACGTGCGCGATCGCGAAATCGGAATCCGTCGCACTTCCGGAGCGTAACCCCGACCGGCCGGCAACGGTTCCCGCCGATCCGGAGTCGGCCTCGGCCGCCGCCGACCCTGCGGCCCCTCAAGCACAGATGCCCAAGTCGGCTGCGGAGCCGAAGCTCCGAGGCCCCATCGAAGCGACGGCGGGTACGGCCATTCCGAAGTCCTCGGCCGCACAGCCGGCTCCGACTGCAGTCGGCGCCACACCTCAGAACCAGACAACGGCGACGAAGGCTTCTCCCCAGACCGGCGGAACCACGACGATGGCCGCGGTGCCGGAACCCTCCGCCGCTCCCGAGCGCACTGAGGAGCCGGCGCAGTCCGCGGAAAAAACCGACAAGCCTGCCGCCGACGGTTCCGAGGCCGCAAGCGAGTCCCCGGACGAGCCCGCGGGCGACAAGACGGACACGGCGGAAAAGACCGACGACGCGGCGGACGACAAGAGCGACGACGCCGAAAAGATGGCCGCAGCGCCCGCGTCGTTCATGCCGGACACCGTGCCCGAACCCGACATTCATCCGCGCCGCGACACAACGTTCCCGCCGGCGCCTGAACCCGCGCTCGATTATGCTTCGATCCTTAAGCCGCTGCTCGACTACGAACTCAGCAGTTCCGATGCCAACCGTGTCCGCTTCGTGATGCGGCATCAGGGAACGATCGACGATACGCTGGCGAAGATCGACGATCCGGCCGCGCGCGACTTCGCGCTCTGGTACCGTTTTTCCTACACGAAGAGCACCTATCTCGAGGCCGAGGCGGTGGAGGCCTATCGCAAAACCCATCCGATGTGGCCTCGCCTCGAGACGTTGCGCGAGAAAGCCGAAGCGTCGCTATTCCTCTCCGACGCCTCGCCGGAACGTATCAAGGCGTTCTTCAAGAAGTCCAAACCTCAGACCGGCGCAGGCCGGGCAGCCCTTGCCAGCGTGTATCTGAAGGAAGGCGACAAGGAGCGCGCCGAGGAGGCCGTGGATGCGGCCTGGCGTGAGGACGATCTCGGCGAGGATACCGAAAAGAAGATCCTCAGCGAGTTCGGCGACATGCTCGATGCCGAGGACCACCGCGCCCGGATCGACGTCCTGCTCTACCCGGACAAGTCGGATATGTGCAGCGCTGCCTTGCGCGTGGCGAAGAACCTGCCGGAAGCAGAGCAGAAGAAGGTCCAGGCGCGCGTTGCCGTGGTCAAGCGCAACGACAATGCCGGCAAGCTCCTCAAGGCGCTGCCGGCCGATGCGGTCAAATCCGATCTCGGGCTGCGCTTCAACAATATCCAATGGCTGCGCCGGACGATGGACAAGGAGCAGCGGCTCACCGCCTGGAAGCTCTTGTTGGACGTACCGTTGGAACCGCACCTCCTGCTCGACATGAAGGAGTGGTGGATCGAGCGCCGGGTCAACGTCCGGGCCGCGCTGAACGACGGACAGCCGCGTACCGCATACGAAATCGCTGCCAAGCACGGACTGGCAGCAGAGCGGCATAAGCTCGCCGACGAGTATGTGGAGGCCGAGTTCCTGGCCGGCTGGGTGGCGCTGCGCTATCTCGACGAGCCGCAAACGGCCCTGCGCCACTTCATCTCCATGCGCCGCGCTGCGACCGATTCACGGGACATCTCCCGCTCCGAGTATTGGCTCGGGCGCACGGCCCTCGTGCTCGGTGATCGCGGGTCGGCCGCCGTTCACTTCCACGTTGCCGCCAAGTATCCGCAATATTTCTACGGCCAACTCGGCCGTCAGGCGCTCGATCCGCGCCCTGCCCGGCTCGACGTCACGGCCACGCCGGTGCCTACTCAGAAAGACATCGACAAGTTCATGTCGAACAACGCGGTCCGCGCCCTCGGAGTGGCTCGCGCCGTCGGTGTGGATTGGGTGACGCCGCAATTCCTGCTTTCGCTTTCGCGTACGCTCGAAACGGCACCTGAAGTCGTCTTGCTGGCAGAATACGCCAAAGCCGTCGGCCATAAGCAAATGGCCCTGCGCCTGTCCAAGATCGCCTTCAACCGCGACCTCCCCATGGGCGACTACGCGTTGCCCGTCGGGGTCATGCCCAACTACAAGAGCCTGCTGGACGAACGGGTCGATCCGGCCCTGGTCCATGCCCTCTCCCGTCAGGAGAGCGAGTTCAACGCCGCTGCGCAAAGCCCTGTCGGCGCGAGCGGCCTGATGCAGCTCATGCCGGCCACCGCACGGGGCGTGGCGCGCCGCTACAAGGTCGCTTACTCCAAGTCGAAGCTGACGAACCCGGCGTACAACACGCAGCTTGGCGAAGCGTTCCTCAGCGACCTGATCAACAGCTACGACGGTTCCTACTTCATGGCTCTAGCGGCCTACAACGCCGGTCCCGGCCGCGTGAAGGAGTGGGTCGGGATCTACGGCGACCCCAGAGATCCCGATGTGGACCCGGTCGACTGGATCGAGCGCATCCCATTCACGGAGACTCGGCGCTACGTCATCAAGATCATGGAGACGCTGCAGCTCTATCGCTCCCGCCTCGCCGGTCCTGAAAAAGCCCTCCACCTGGTCCAGGATCTCAACAGGGGGCGCCGCGTGCCTCCTTCCGAGACCGCTTCGGTCCAGCCGGTCTCAACCACGGCAAAAACACCTTAAGGGACCGCCAAGCCGCTTGCGCAGTTGACTTCTTAAGCATTGATCCGCCATCAAGGTACCGAAAGCGAGCGATGCGTTCCGGTACGCATTGTACGGGTTACACTGAGGGTGCTTCCCCCAATTGGCGATGGACTATGCTTGATCTTCAGACCAAGCCTTGGCACGACATCCACTATGCCTCGTCGGACGACTTGAGGCTGTACGCGCGCCACTACCCGGCTCCGGACGAACGTTATCGCAGTGTCGTCTGCCTCGCAGGGCTGACCCGCAATTCGCGGGACTTCCATACCCTGGCCACCTATCTCTCCACCCATCCCGAAACGCCCCGGAATGTCTATTGCCTCGACTATCGCGGACGCGGTCAGTCGGAGTTCGATTCGAACTGGCGCAACTACATGCCCAACGTGGAGTTGGACGACGTCCTCGACTTCCTGACCATTCAGGGCCTGCACCAGGTCGGAATCGTTGGGACGTCCCGGGGCGGAATCGTCACCATGCTCATGGCGGCCGCGCGGCCGACCGTCATGGGACCAGTCGTTCTCAACGACATCGGTCCGGTGATCGAGACGAGAGGCCTTGCGCGGATCGTGAACTATGTCCGGCGCATGCCGACGCCAAAGACGTGGGCGGACGCCATGCAGATCATGCGGGATATTAACGAGCGCGGGTTCCCGGGCAATACGGACGCCCAGTGGGACCAGATGGCCCGCAGCGTTTTCGAAGAGCGCAAAGGGCGCCTCGTTCTGTCCTACGACCGCAAGCTCGCCAAGGCCATGAGCACGATCGACCTCAGCCGGCCCTTCCCGCCCCTTTGGCCGGAATTCATCGCCCTGAGCAAGATGCCCACCTTTGTCATTCGCGGCGAGTATTCGGATATTCTCAGTGCCGAAACGCTGAACGAGATGGTCGAGCGCCACCCCAACCTGCGCTCCATGACGATTCCGGAACAAGGACATGCGCCGACGCTGGCCGAGCGGGATCAGATCGAGGCCATCGCGTCGTTTTTCGCGGTGAACGATTAGGGGCGACCGAGCCCCGCGTCAGTGTCTCTGTGTCAGCGTCCGTTGCCGAGCGGAATCAGCGGAGGCAGCGAGCCGCTGCGCCAGCGGGTGCCCTGCTCGGACGGCACTTTGATCCGTGGAATGATCGTGGCCGCGACGTCCTGTGCTGTTTCCAAGTCGGTACCCAGATTCAGGTGAGAGGCGGCTTCCTTCCACTTGATGCTCTCGGACGTCGAGAACCGTTCGGGCAGATCACGCCGGAGTTGGGACGACACTGCGACGGCGGTACCGTGATCGGGCGCGATGCCTTCGATGCTCACCGCCACGCCGGTAAGCGCGACTTTGCCGGTCTCGAGCCGCGACAGGGCCCGCAGGGCGGCGGCGACCGCCTGGTCCCAATTCTTCGGCGCACCGGAGGCCACTTCCAATCGATCGTCCAGACCCGGCCGCTCGAACAACTGCCTGGAGAGATCGCGAACGTTCTTACGCGCGCCCTCGCTCGGTACGCTTCCCGCCAGGCTCAAAGCGTTGGGCCCAAGGTCGGCCTGAAACACGAACGGGTCGGCGACCGGCGGACGGACGGTGTTGTTCTTGATGGTCAGCCCGGCGGGCAATGTCCCGGCCAAAGCCTTTTTGAGTTTTCCATACTGTTCGGCATTAGCCGCTTCGCCGCTTAAGGTCAGTGCGCCGCCCTCGACGAGCACTTTTCCCCTCGACATCAGCGACAGCTGCTGCAGACCGAAACTGACCCCCGCAAGCCACTGTTCGCGCGGCTGACCGGTCTCGGCGACGGCCACCTTGTCCTCGATCGTGAGGTTCGGAAAATGCGCCTTGACCATGCCGAGTGATGTCTGCCGGTCCTCTTCGGACGGAGCGCTGCCTCGGAGCGTGAGCTTGGAGTTGTTCAGATTAGCGAACCAGCTTTCATCGGCTGCCGTCTCGGCGGCATTCTTGTTTGCCGCCTTGGCCCGTGGCTTCGCATCCGGTTTCGGCGGCGACTTCTCGATGGTTTCTTCGCGGGCGTCCGTGTCGGCAGCCGCGAACGTATTCGCCGACGGAAGCACGAGCAGCCCGAACAGTCCACCCAGCGCGAGCGTCAAGGTCATGGCCGCGGCACACCTACGCGCACCACTCCCGTGCCAGGGGCAAACTCGACTCGCTCGGCCCATCACTCGCTTCATATCCTCATTATCGCAACGAGCTATCGTCAGATACTCGCGCGCACCCACGCGCGCTGAGCGCCGATCGCCCTCGAACAGACTGTGTAACGTTTACCCGATCCTGGCCGGCACCCCGCTCGGCCCGAGATTCGGTTGAGTGAAAAATATAGGCGATGCCGACAGCCGGTTCCAGAGCGCAGTTCGTCTGCCCGATTCTCAAAGAGTGGAAAAGCACCCTAGCAACAGGGGTGCTTTCCGCCTCTCCAATCTGTCGTTACTGCAGCTAAACTATTGCAGGTGCTGCGCAAGACCGATGATGCCAATCGCGATCAGGTAGATCGCAACGACATAGTTGAGAATTCTAGGCATTAGCAAAATGAGAATACCCGCGACTAGTGCAATAAGCGGATTCAGAAGTACAGGATCCATGGCTTTTAGTTTGACCTCCCCCAGTTGAGCGCATTCGCGCGGCGTCCGGTGCGCCAAGCATAAGCGATCGATTGCCGATTGTCCCCGCAGGAACGATAGGGAAACCACAAAGAAATTCTGTGGAATTTTTAGTGAAAGCGCCGTCAGCCGCCGCAGCGCAAAGGACTTTTTGGGTCGGGCAATCAGTCGGCGGCTGCGGCTCTCTTCCCGCTTTCCCGCTCGACCGCCGCATTGATCTCCGCCCCGATCAGGACGATGTAAAACGAGATATAGAGCCAGAAAAGCAGAATGATCACGGCGCCCAGCGACCCATACATCTTGCCGTAGTTTGCGAAATTCGAGACGTAATACGAGAAGCCCAACGACGCGAGCAGCCAAACCGCCGTCGCGAAGATGGATCCCGGCGTCACCCAATGCCACTGCGGGTCCTCATGGCTCGGGCCGAAGCGATAGACCAGCGCCAGCAAGAACAATGTCAGCAGGAAGAACACCGGCCAGCGCAGATAGGTGACCGCCATCTGGAAGACATGCGGATGCCCCGAGTTCTCGAACAGCAGCGGTACGGAGATGATCGCGAACAGCATGGCCGTGACGCCGACAATGGCGATGAACGTGTATCCGACAGCGGCTAGATAGAAGTGCACGATGCCGCGCCGCTCGGGCTGGCCATAGGCGATGTTCAGTGCCGAGAACATTGCTTGCGTGGCGTGGTTCGCACTCCAGAGCGCGACGAAAAGTCCCGCCGCAAAACCCCAGCCCAGAGTCTGGCCGGAGGTCTCGGCGATGCGTTTGATCTGATCGAGCACGATCGCATAGGCCTCGGGCGGCAGCACAGTCTGGAAGATGTCGAATTGGCGCTCCACATTCTCGGGATTGGCCGTCAGGCCGTAGAGTGAGATCGACGCCGTGAGCGCCGGGAAGATCGCAAACAGCGCGTAATATGCGCAGCCTGCCGAGACTACGGACAGGTGGTCCCGGCCGGTGCTGATCCCGACGTCCTTGACGATGCGCCCGAATGCTCTTGTCCGGCGGTAACTGTGCTCGCCATGGCGCTCGGGGGCAGGCTCCGGAGCGCTCGGGCTGTCATTGCCGACTGGCGCGGCGTCGCCGGTTTCGCTGGACTTGCGGTTCATGACGTCATGAAGGAATGTGTGCCTCCGACTCGCAAGGAGACCGCGCTTCGCTGTCGAGCGCAAGATGCAGCGGGCGGACTTTCCGGAGGGGTGGCCGAGTGGTTGAAGGCACCGGTCTTGAAAACCGGCAGGCGGGCGACCGTCTCGTGGGTTCGAATCCCACCCCCTCCGCCAAATCTATGATTGTCGTGCCGCTACCCGTCGGCGAGCCTCATTGATCAGGCGCAAGGCCGGACCGGGCCGCAAAGGCTACTCTTACGGTATCGAGCGGTTCGCCCGATCCCCCTATTTCAAGAGGTAGCACATTGATCACGAAAGTTCGCGGCGACATTCTTTTGAGCGATGCCCAGGCCATTGCCCATGGCGTCGCCCCCCACGATCATTTCAACCAAGGCCTCGCTTTGGCACTGCGCGAGCGGCATCCGGCCATGGCAAAAGATTTTCGCCACTACTGTCACCAGGAGAACCCGAAGCCCGGTCATGCCTGGCTCTGGGCCGGCCCCGAAAGGGTCGTCATCAACCTGATGACGCAAGAACCTGCGCCTGACGAAAAAGCTCATCCGGGCAAGGCGACCGCACACAATGTCAGTCATGCACTGAAAGAGCTGCGCGCCATTCTCGAAAAGGAGAACATCTCGTCGGTGGCGCTGCCCAAGCTTGCGACGGGTGTCGGCGGCCTGCCGTGGGAAGAAGTCGAACCGCTCATCGAGAGCCATCTGGGCGATCTCGGGATCCCCGTCATCGTCTACGACACCTACGAGAAAGACGTGAAGGCGGCCGAATTCTAGGCACGACCTATGTGCCGGCTGCGGCGCGGGGCGGCTCCGTCTCAGCGGACATTCGGCGGACGGTACTCGGGTAGTCCGGGATCGTTCGCGTGGTGCTCTTGGATGCGTTTCTTCGCCTCGGTGAGCTGCTCCCCGGTCATCCGAGCGGCGACGTCTTGCTGGTTCGCCAGCGCGCGCTCGCGATGCCCGAACTCGGCCGCCTGGTAGCCCTCGGCGGCCAGCCCGAACCAGGCATAGGCGGCGACGAGATCCTTCGGCACGCCCCGGCCGTGTTTGTAGAGAACGCCGAGATTGTTCTGGGCGAAGGGATGGCCGAGCTCGGCGGCTTGCGCGTACCAGTTTGCGGCTTCGGCGTAGTCTTGCGGCACACCCTGCCCCCGCTCGTGCATGTACCCGATCAAATACTGCGCGTGCCTGTCGCCGTCCTTCGCGAACGGCGTCATGGCCTGCATGGCCTCCGGATAGTCCCCGCGATAATAGGTGGCCATGGCGCCCTCGAGCGACTGCGCCGCGGCGCTGCCCGCAATTCCGAAGATGGCGGCGCCGAGTACGGCGCCAGCAACATAAACCGATCTCAACATGGCTTGCTCCAGTGTTGGTCTGCGCTCCTGATACGCATTGGCTCTGACCACGGATCAATGCCCTCCTGAAGAGGCATCAAACGCTCGCCGGCGACTTGCATCCAACTGTCATCTTTCTCGACGACAATCCGCCGGGCGCGTTTTCGAGCGCCTCACAGGCCGAGGACGATTTATGGAAAATGACAAGAAAAACAGCGACTTGAAGCTGGAGGCGTTTCTCGCCCGGGAAAGCGCGCGACGCAAACGGGCCGCCGCTTTGGGCGAATCGTCCAACGCCGTCGACAAGGATCTGGAGCGCCTCGTCGAAGAAGAGCGGATTCGACGGAACGCCGAACAAGACGAACAGCCCAAAAAGCGATAGGGCGGCGCCAACCTTCCTCCTCCCGTTTGCTACGCTCTATTCTGCATCTACTATGGAGATTCGCCCTGAAACCCCGTCGGACGAAACCGCGATCGACCGCGTCGTGGATTGCGCCTTTGCGTCCAAATCTCACACCGGTCATGCCGAGGCGGCTATCGTTCGCGCGTTGAGGACTGGCGGCGATCTGAGCTTCTCCCTCGTCGCCGAACTCGGCAGCGCGCTTGTCGGCCATATTGCGTTTTCACCGGTCGACATCGATCACCAGCAGGGTGACTGGTTCGGTCTGGGGCCGCTCGCGGTTCAACCGGCGCACCAGCGGCAGGGTATCGGCTCGGCATTGGTCAATCGCGGCCTCACCGATCTGCGCATGAAGGGCGCCGCCGGCTGTGTGGTGCTTGGGGACCCGGGCTTCTATGGCCGGTTGGGCTTCGAAAGCGACGGCACGCTGAGCTATGGCGGGCTGCCGACGCATTACATCCAACGGATCGTTTTCACGGGAAAAGCACCGGCCGGCGAGATCCGCTACGCCCCCGCGTTCGATCTGGCAGGGTAGCGGCACCCCTATTGGCCGGCATCTAGCGCTTGCAGCAGCGCATCCTTGAAGCGCCCGAAGTCCTCGATGTGAGGAAGATGCCCTAACCCATCGAGTTCGATCAATTGCGCATCCGGTATCCGTGATGCAGCGTCTTTGCCGAGCCGGTCGTACCGACCCAATTCACGCGACACCCGCGCCCGCTTGTTCGCCCTGTTCGGGCCGGTCCGGTCGCGTGTGCCGATGATCAACGTGGTGGGCACCGCGAGGCGCTCGAGATCGTCGATCACCGGCTGGGTTAAAATCATGTCGTAGGTCAGCGCCGAGACATAGGCGAGCTGCTCGGAGTCGGGGCCATTGATCCAGCCGCGCAACGGGATCGTGAGCGCGTCGTACGCATCGCTCCACGCGCCGTCGTAATAGTTCTTGCGCTGGTACGCGACGATATCGGCACCGGTCAGGGCTTTCTCGCGCTCGAAAGCCGCGGAGATATCGGGATAGGTCGTGTAGTCGAGATAGTCCTCTAGCCCGATCGGGTTGACCAGCACGAGGCGTCTCGTTCGCTCGGGATAGGCAAGCGCGAAGCGTGCGGCGAGCATGCCGCCCATGGAATGACCGACAATAACGGCCTTCTTTATTCCGAGGGCGTCCATGAGTACGGCCGTGTTCGCGGCAAGCTGGTTGAAGCTGTATTGGTAGGCCACAGGCTTGGAGGATTTCCCAAAACCGATCTGATCGGGCATCAGCACGCCGTAGCCGCGGCTTGCGAGAAACTCAGCCGTCTGGCGCCAGTAGGCTCCGTTGAAGTTCTTCCCGTGCAGCAAGACCACGGTCGGCGCATCTTCCTTTCCCGGCAGGTACATGTACGCCATTTCGAGGTCCTGTCGCTGGCTCTTCAGCGCCAGGATGTGGACCTCGAAGGGATACGCGTAGCCGGACAGGCGCGCATCGAAGACTGGTTCTTCGGCGACAGGCGCCTCATCGGCCTGTGCCGGCACGAACGCGAGCCAGAGTGGGACGAACGCCGCGAATGCCAATGAATTGAAATGGGAACGCGCCACGCGGCAGGTTGGACTAGGCGCGATCGCGCCAGTTGCGCGCCGGCCTGCCAGTGCGACGCGGACCACCCACGAGCCATGAGACATGCTTGTTCTCGCTATCGCCCGGCTCGGTGTGGGTCGCATCGTGACCGTTCGACCGCATCACAGAGCGCTGAGGCTCAAAGCGCTCCGGCGCGGGCTGCGGACGACTGGCGTGCACCTTGGGCAGCGTCGGCGCCGGTGAGAAGGTCCGCCTCTCGACGGGCTGCGCCTCGACCGGCTCGGGATCGGGCTCCGCCGGAAGCGCCGCATGAGGTGCGATCTCCACTTGTTCCGGCTCCGGCTCCGGCTCAGGCTCAACGTAGGCGGCCGGTTCGGGTGCTTCTTCTTCCTGCTGATAGGTCTCTTCCGGTTCCGCGACCGCGTAGAAGGACGTGCGTGCAGGTTCCGCAGGTGCTTCGGCACCGGGCGCTTCGTACGCCGCCTCTCCCACCGCGTCGCGCGCCGTTTCGATATGCAGGACGCCTTGGCCAACGCTCCAAAGGGCCGGCCGCTGCAGGTCGTGCGGAAGAATCGTCCCGAGGTTTCCCTCGGCTTCGCCGATCTGATCGGTCGTCAAATCGCGGACATCGGTAAGGCTCGCACCGCTGAGATTGGCGGCCTTCAGCACGGCACCGGCGAGGGTCGCGCCGTCGAGATTCGCTCCGGCCAAGTCCGCGCCGGTCAGGTCCACGCCCTCGAGCCGCGCCCCGCGCAGGTCCGCGTTCGTCAGGTCCGCGCCGCGCATGTCCGCGCCGGTCAGGGTGGCGAAATAGAGCGTCGCATCGGCCAGAAGCGCCCGCGACAGATTGATCGGGCCGCCGTTCATCGGGCCCAACTGCCGGTCGCCGATGCTCAAGGCGATACCCTCGAGATCAGGCACGATCGACGGGTTCTCGGCACGCCACGCGTTCCAAACGCGGGGGCCGCGACGCAGAATCTCTATGTGCTCCGGAATTGTCATTTCGCGACTCTGCGTACTACGGGAAAGGCAATCGGCTCAACGCGATATTTTGTGCGGTGCGACTAAAAAATGCGCAGTGCAACCAATATGCGTGTCCGATTGGCGTACCGGGTGGATGTAACAGTTTTCTAGCAGCGCTCTGCTTGTCCACAATACCCACCGGGACGAGCACGATTGTACCGCCGATCGCCTTCGCCCGCCACCGCAGCGGCGTGGCTTTGCAGCAACGCCGCGCCACAAACAGCGCCTCTCCTTAGGCCTCCGACGGCGGCTTCGGCGGACCGTCGTCGGCCTCGGCCGTTCGCCGCTTCCTGCTGGCCAGAACGTTGATCATCTCGACGCCTGCGGAGAACGCCATGGCGAAGTAGATGTAGCCGCGCGGAATGTGGAAGTGGAAGGCATCGGCCACGAGTGCGGCGCCGATCAGCAGCAGGAAGGACAGAGCGAGCATTTTGGTGGTCGGATGTCGGTCGATGAAGGCGGCCACCGGGCCCGAGGCGACGTACATCACGGCGATCGCCACGACCACGGCCGCGACCATCACCTCGACGTGCTCCGCCATTCCCACGGCCGTGATGATCGAATCCACCGAGAAGACGAGATCGATAACGGCAATCTGCACGACCGCCGCGGTCATCGAGGCCACGATGGGTCCGGATCCCATCTCGTCGCCGCCCCCCTCGATCCCATCGTGAATTTCGCGGGTACCCTTCACCAGGAGGAATAGCCCACCCGCCAGCAGAATGAGATCGCGCCACGAAAAGGCGTACTCCCCCACCGTGAAGATCGGCGTGGTCATGTGAATGAACCAGGCGAGGAAGCCAAGCATGATGACGCGGAACACCAGCGCCAGCATCAGGCCGATACGGCGCGCGGCGAGTTGTTGCTCCGCCGGGAGCCGCTGCACCATCACCGAGATGAACACGACGTTGTCGATGCCGAGCACGATCTCCATCGCACTCAAGGCCAGGAAGCTCGCCCAGACATGCGGATCGGTGAGAAATTCGACAAGAGTCATGAAGCTCTGACCGGCGTCGCGTCCGTTGCACCCCGGTCTCCTGCATAACTCAGATAGGCGTATTGGGTCTATCGCCCGTTTCGGTCTCTGGGGGCTGGCTGGGCGCTCCTGAACGAGAAAGGCCCGCCGGTCGAACCGGCGGGCCTATCTCTATCAGCCTTTCCCCGAGCAAAAGGCCGCCGCCCGGGACAGGGGCGGCGGCAGTTTGGCGAAAGGGGATATCTTCGCTGTCAGATTGTCTCGACTTACCAGTCGATCTGACCGCGCATTCCGAAGCCGCTGATGTCAGCGCCGTCGTTGTCGTTGAACTCACCGCCGATATCGGTGCCGATGACGTTGAACATCAGGCGGGTGTACGCGGTCGGGTACCAGTTCAGCGCGATGGTCCAGCCTTCTTCGTCACCGCACTTGTCGCAATCATGACCGGCAGCGAGAAGCGCCGAGGCATCGGCACCCACATCGACCTGCTGCCAGCGGCCTGCGAGTTCCCAGGCGCCCCAGCCACCGTTCTTCAGATCGAAGGGATTGTTGGGCTTAACACGGCCGAACTCGCCCTTATCGGCTTCGTAGTTCCGCATATCGTCGGTCAGGAACACGCTACCGAAGACATACCAACCGTTGTAGTCGGGGTTGATGCTGCGGGAGGACATGCTCTTGTAGTACTGCGGCACATCGGTCGACAGCTCGGCATATTCACCCTGGACCGAGAAGCGGCGCCACACGGCGGCACCTTCAAGACCCCAGTACTGGTCGGATTCGCCGAGCGGCTCGGTCTCGACGAACTTGTCCGCCAGGTGGAGACCCGGGCGAGCTTCGTAGTTGTAGAGAGCCGAAACGCCTTCCTCGGTGCCGTTGTTGCGGCTGCGATAGCTGGCACCCAAGTGGACGATGGCATCGTCGGTGTTGACGGGTGCAACCGTACCGCGGACAGCCCAGATCGACGGGCCGTCATCCCAAACACCGTCGTCGCCGATGTTCGGTCCGTTGTAGCTCGTCTGGAACGACCAACCGAAGTCGTCGTCGCTACCGGCATGCAGACCGACGCCGAGAGCGCGAGGCTCAGCCTCGAAGGCCTCGATGAAGAAGGCCCGCTCCATGAAGGTGATGTAGCGCGAGCTGGTCATACCTTCGAGCGAGTTGGCGATCTTGAACTGACCGAACAGGATCTCGAGATTGTTCCAGTCGCTGAAGCCAGCGTACGCGATGTAGGCATCCTTGACGTCGACTTCGTTACCGGCGAAGTCTATTTCGAACTTGTACTTCCAGTCGTACCAGATCGTGCCTTCGACGCCGAGACGCGCACGGCGCGCTTCCCAGTCGTTGATGTCCGGATCGCCGGTGATCGGCTCATCCTGGTCGATCGAGTTGTAATCGATCTGCAAACGGCCGCGAACCTTGAAGCTGAACTTGCCGTCAGCGCTGGAAATCTGCGGCGCGCCCTTCCACTTCACGACGGGCTGAGACTTCTTGTATTCCTCGAACTCCGCCCGGGTGATGTACTGCGCTTTGGCAACCGGCGCTGCCGAAGCAAGAATTGCAAACGCGCTGGCGCTCGCAAACAAAGTAAGACCGACTTTCTTAAGTCCCCCGATCATGACCCCTCTCCACTCTTATAGAGTTAAACTTACGATCTGGCTTCGTCACTGAGCTGAGGTGTCTTCGTCCCTCTTGCACCCAGCAATTCAGCAAGCCCGCTTCCTGCGAACCTCGGTTAACGTTCTATTTCCCGAGCCATGACGGGTGTGTGACACTCCGGCGACATCCCGGATTTCACTCAGGGCTGTTGCACATCGGCCACGGCGGTCTCCCGCGGCACAAAAAAGCGCTTCTCGACCGCCTGCATGGAAGGTGCGTAAGTCATTGTTCCTATGTAGTTTTTCTCTATCCGCGCGGCAGTGCGCGGCGGCCTGTCGCAGGCGCTGCGCCCTGCACGATTCCAGCGAGTTTTGCGCTCTGTTGCGGTGCAAAACCCGCGTTGCGCGAGCGGATATCCTGCCTGCGCGCAATACGCTCAGAATATTGCGTTTGCAGAAGCACTTAGGAGACCTTTCGGTAGGTAAGATCGCAACTCAGCGATTCCCACGCCGGAACCTCTCTCAGGCGACGTGGCCGACGCGCCCAAACGACGGCAGTCAAGGCGATGTTGACCCGTGCGTCGCGGGCCGTGCTGCGCTATCAGGAGGGAGGAAGGATCGTCGATGAGTGCACTCCCGCCGGATAGTCCGATGTTCGATGTCGTCGTGGTGGGCGCCGGTCCCGCCGGCATCGCGACCGCCCTTGCACTCCACCACGTGGGCGCGGCCGTGGCCCTCGCCGGCCCCCCGCCGCCGGCGACCGCGTCCGCTAGACCCGAGACCCGCACGGCGGCGTTGCTGACGAGTTCCGTGGACTTCCTGAAGCGCCTCGGCGTGTGGGAGCGATTGCTGCCGGATGCAGCGCCGCTCACGGCCATCCGGATCGTCGATGCCTCGCGCAGCCTGCTGCGCTCGCCGGATATCGCCTTCGAAGCCCGGGAGCTGGGGCTCGACAGCTTCGGCTTCAACATAGCGAACACCGCCTTGAATACGGTCCTTTACGAGCGCGCGCGCGCAGTTCTGCCGCGTCTCGCGCCCGAGCCCGTCGAGACAGTAGACCTCGGCCCCGACCGGGCCATGCTGACGTTCCCGTCCGGAAACCGGCTCGCGTGCCGTCTCGTCGCGGGCGCCGACGGCCGCCGCTCGATCTGCCGGCAGGCGGCGAAGATCGAAACGCGGGACGTCCGCTACGAGCAGGCGGCCATCGCCTCCAGCTTTCGCCACAGCCTGCCCCATCGAGGGGTCGCGACGGAGCTCCACCGGGAGGGCGGCTCGGTCACGAGCGTGCCGACACCGGATCAAAACACGTCCAGCCTGGTCTGGGTCACCAGCCGGGAGGACGCCGCAGACTTGATGGCACTCGATGAGGCCAGCTTCGCCGCGCGGCTCCAAGAGCGCTTCGACGAGACCCTCGGGGTGATCTCCGACGTCGGTCCGCGTGCAAGCTTTCCCGTCGCGGGGCTCACCGCCAAGCAAATGGCGGCCAACCGCACGGCTCTCGTGGGAGAGGCTGCCCATATTATGGCGCCGATCGGCGCCCAGGGCCTCAACCTCGGCCTTCGCGATGCCGCTGCGCTTGCAGATTGCGTCGCCGATGCCTTGCGGCATGACCGGGATCCCGGCGGAGCGCCGGTTCTGGCCCAATACGCCAAGGCGCGTCAGCTCGATGTCCTGTCGCGCACGGTCGGTGTCGATCTTTTGGGCCGCTCCCTGCTGACCAAGCTTCTTCCCGTGCAATTGGCACGCAGCGCGGTTCTGACCGGGCTCAACGCCTTCGCGCCTCTGAAGCGGATGGTGATGCAGGCTGGACTTGCGCCGCCCGCCGATCTGCCCCGCCTCATGCGCCCCGTCGACAGCCTGCCCGCTTGACGTCGCTTCGGAGTTTCTTCAAGACGTTGCGCTTCCCGACGCCGCCCGCCGATCTGCCCCGCCTCATGCGCCCCGTCGACAGCCTGCCCGCTTGACGTCGCTTCGGAGTTTCTTCAAGACGTTGCGCTTCCCGACGCCGCCCAAAACCGTCCCGGCGCTTCCCACGTAAATCGAACGACCGAAGGCTGACACTTGGCGAACTCACTCGACACGTCCATCGCGACCGATCTGAAATACCGGCTCGAGTATGCGGGTCTTCGGTTTTTGATCGGACTCGTCCGTCTCGTGCCGCTCGATACCGCCTGCGATATCTCCGCCTTCTTTTGGCGGGTCCTGGGCAAGCGAAACCGCCGCCACAAGCGCGCCCTGGCCAATCTGGAACGTGCCTTTCCCGAGAAGTCGCTCGAGGAGCGCGAGCGCATCGCCGTTGCCGCCTGGGACAATCTCGGCCGCGTCATGGTCGAGACGATGAACATCGACCGCATCATCAAGGATCCGAGCCGGCTGCACGTCACCAACGGCCACTGGATCGGGCGCTACAAGGACAAGATGGGTCCGGCTCTGATCGTGACCATGCATATGGGCAACTGGGAAATCGGCATGTGGCCCGTAACCCTCGCGGGCGTCCGCCCGGCCGGCGTCTACAGGTCCGTGAAGAATCCTTATGTCGACCGTTATCTTCGGCGGCAGCGCCAAGCCCTTTATCCGGGCGGGCTTTTCGGCCGCGGCCGCACCGCTGGCGACGACGAGACACAGAAGACCGCGCGGCTGATCATGGACTATGTCCGCCAGGGCGGCCGGCTCGGCTTCATCTCGGACCTGTACGACCGCAACGGAATCGAAGTCCCCTTCTTCGGCCATCTCGCCAAGAGCATGCCGATCGCCGCCATGATCGCGCGCCGGGTGGGCGCCCGCATCTGGATCGGCCGGTGCGTCCGCATCGGGAACCGCTCAGTGTTCGACGTCAACGTCAATGAGCTCAGGATCCCCCGCACCAAGAATCAGGCCGAGGACATTCGCGCCATCACGGCCGCGATCCAGCGCTATTTCGAAGTATGGATCCGGGAGAACCCGGAACAGTTCATGTGGTCAAATCGCCGCTGGTCCTAAGGTCTTGTGATCCCGCGTTGACACTGTCCCGCACCCGCGATCTTATCTGTGGAATGATGTCTACGGTTCGAAACGCACGATTTCAGATCGGTCAAGTCGTCCGCCACCGGGTCTATCCCTTCCGCGGAGTCGTCTTCGACGTGGACCCGACCTTCTCCAACACCGAAGAATGGTACGCGTCCATTCCGCAGGACGTTCGGCCGGCAAAGGACCAGCCCTACTATCATCTGCTCGCGGAGAACGCCGAAACGGAATACGTGGCCTATGTTTCGGAGCAGAACCTGCTGCCGGACGAGTCCGACGAGCCCTTGCGGCACCCGCAAATCCCGGAGTTCTTCGAGGACCTGCGAGACGGCGTGTTCCGCTTCCGCTTCGTCCAGGAACATTGATCCGGCCCCTGCCGCCGTTCCGCCGGCTGGTTTCCTCACGTCCTTGAACACTGGAACCGCGCAAGATCCCCAGCGGCCACAAAAAAGGCCGCGCAGGTAATCCTGCGCGGCCCGCTGAACTGTGTTGGACGGGCTCGATCCGCCCGCTGCTCTATTGCTGCGGCGCTGCGCCGGGCTGCTGGGCCGCACCAGGCTGCTGGGCGCCGCCGGCTTGACCCTGACGGGCCTTGGCGGCGAGTTCCTGCTGGCGCTGGCGATACATCTCGATCGTCTGGCGGCGCTGCTGCTCGTAGGCTGCGGTGTCGGTGGGCGGGCCATCGAAAGCCGCGGAAAAGCCGGTGAGCGGAACCGGGAAAGCCATGGTCTTCTTCTGCACGTTCATTGCCGCGACGACCATCTGCTGCCCCGACCGCATCTTGGCCAGGAGATCGTCCGTCAGTTCCATGTCGGCTTGGCAGCTAGCCGGGAAGCAGACCGAGAACGCCATCGGTGTCGGCTGCTCCTTGTCGACAACAACCTGGGCGCCGGTCGGCATGACAAGCGAGTACACCGTCGGCATGCGAACGATGAACTGCTTCTGGGGATCGCCTTCCACGGTACGGATGGCCGCGTAGACCATCACGATGCCCATGTTGGGATCGAAGGTCTCGTGCTGGATCAGGCAGATCTGCTTGTTGCCGGTTTGCTCGTTCTTCACGCATAGCTTGACCCAGGACGGTTGCGCAGACGCCGCCGGCGCCGCAGCGCCACCCTTTGGTGCGGCGGAGGAATTGGGCTGCTGGGCCGTCGCGAGCACACTGGCGGACGTGATGCCGAGCACCAAGAGACTTGCGCCCAGCACATGACGCGCCGCAGTGCGGCCAATACTATTCCAGCGATCCTTGGACCAGATCATCAAACGACCTTTCCTCTCTCTATATTTGGACTGGCAATGATCCGCCGGCCCTACCGGTGCCCATTCTCTCTCGTTAGGGTCAATACCCGAAATGCGGCGCGGGCGTGGCTAACAACCGCTGTCTCGGGCTCGCCGCACTCTCAATCTTCCGATGATCTAGATTGGGGAAGGATTAGGTACGGCATAAGATTTCTTGGTTAGGAATGTTACCCTTAGCTCAATAGCGTAACGCGCTGGCATCTATAGCCATCCAAGGTCATCGTTGAAAGCCCCTATTTTGCTCCTGACCGCGGGACTCCTGCTCTGCCCTGCAGGAGCCCTGGCGGACCCCAAAGGCGGAATCGCCATGCATGGCGAGCCCCTTGAGCATGCCGATTTTTCAAACTTTTCCTATGCCAACCCAGACGCGCCCAAGGGCGGCCAGGCCCGATTTGCCCAGCAGGGCTCGTACGACAACCTTAATCCGTTCATCGTGAAGGGTGTTTCGGGCGACGGCGTGCGCGAATACGTCTACGAAACCCTGATGGCCCGGGCCTATGACGAGCCCTTTACGCTGTACGGCCTGATCGCCGAATCCATCGAAACGCCCCCGGACCGGTCCTGGGTCGAGTTCACGCTTAACCCTGCGGCCAAGTTTTCGGACGGCACCCCGATTACCGTGGAGGACGTCATTTTCTCCCATGCGGTGCTGCGGGACCACGGGCGTCCGAACCATCGCTCCTACTACAAGAAGGTCGTGAAGGTCGAAAAAACGGGTGAGCGCTCGGTCCGGTTCACCTTCGACGACTCCGGCGACAGGGAAATGCCGCTGATCATGGGCCTGATGCCGATCCTCCCGAGCCATGCGCTCACGCCCGAGAGCTTCGAGCAGACCACGCTCGATCCGCCGCTCGGCAGCGGGCCCTATGTCGTGGACGCGGTCGACCCCGGCAAGAGCCTCACCTTCAAGCGCAATCCCAACTATTGGGGGCGCGACTTGCCCGTCAATCGCGGCCGCTACAATTTCGATGAGATCCGCGTCGACTACTTCCGGGACGCCAGCTCGATGTTCGAGGCGTTCAAGTCCGGGCTCGTCGATCTTCGGGAGGAGCTCTCGCCCAATCTTTGGGCGCAAGGGTATGACTTTCCCGCCTTGCGCCAGGGGAAGGTCGTGACCGAAGCCCTGCCGATCGAGACGCCGGCAGGCATGTCGGCCCTCGTCTTCAACACGCGCCGCCCGATCTTCGCCGATCCGCGCGTGCGGCAGGCGCTGATCCGGCTCTTCGACTACACCTGGATCGACCGGACGCTCTATCACGACCTCTTCGCCTATACGCAGAGCTATTTCGCGCGTTCGGAGTTGTCCTCCCATGGCCGCCCGGCGGATGCGACCGAGCGCGCGCTCCTGGCCCCCTTCCCCGACGCCGTGAAGCCCGAGATCATGGACGGAACGTTTTCGTTCGCGGCGAGCGAAGGGGCCGGCCAGAATCGCGAGGGCCGTATCGCCGCGCTCAAGCTGCTGAACGAGGCGGGCTACGTGTTGCGCAACGGCACGCTCGTCAACGCCGAGACGGGCGAACCGTTCACCTTCGAGATCCTGGCGCGCACCCGCTCGCAAGAACGCCTGCTCCTCACCTATGCGGATGCGCTCAAGAGGGTGGGCATCGATGTCAGCATCCGCCAAGTCGATTCCGCGCAGTATGAGCGCCGCAAGCAGACCTTCGAATTCGATATGATCCCGAACTATTGGGGCGCCTCGCTGTCCCCCGGCAACGAACAGTCGTTCCGTTGGGGCAGCCAGGCTGCCAAGACGGAAGGGTCGTTCAATCTGGCGGGGGTCGAGAACGAGGCCGTCGATGCGATGATCGCCGCTATGCTCGAAGCCAAGACACGGGAGGATTTCGTGTCAGCCGTGCGGGCCTTGGACCGGGTTCTCCTGTCCGGTGACTACGTCGTGCCGCTATTCTATCTACCGGATCAGTGGGTCGCCCGCTGGACCCGGCTGCAACGGCCGAACGAGACTCCGCTCTACGGTTACCAAGTCGATACGTGGTGGTACGACCAAGATCAGGATGGCCGCAGGGGAACCCGAAAGCCGTAGCACTCGATGAATTAGTAAGCGCCGACAACGACCTTGAGCCGCAAACGAATTTGGACGATGACGAGCCTAGCCGCACCACAGCCCAACAGACCGCAAGACAATGCCCGTATTACGCCGGCCGGACTGTTGCGGCGGCATGCGGCGCAGGCACCTGACGCTCTTGCACTGCTCGACCCTCCGAACCGCCGGATTCTGGCGCCATCCGCGCCCCGGCGCTTGTCGTTCGGCGAGGCCGAAATCGCCGTCGAGGCGATGGCTGCGTATTTTGCGCATCTGGGTCTCGCCCCCGGCGACTGCATCGTCGTTCAGCTTCCGAACCTTGTCGAATCTCCGCTCACCTTGCTGGCCGCTTGGCGTGCCGGGCTCACCGTCGCCGCCGTTCCGATGCTGTGGCGCGCCACGGAGCTTGCCAAGGCGTGCGACATGCTGGAACCGGCAGCGCTCATCGGCATGTCGAGTTGCGCCGGCGAGCGCCCGGCCGACCTCTTGCGCGACGTTGCGGCCACCCGGCTGTCCATCCGCTTTGTCATGGGCTTCGGCGCCGATCTTCCCGACGGTGTCTCGTCTCTCGACGATGCGATCCTGGATGGCCCGCCGGCGGGCTTCGGGCCGCGTGCGAACTCTGGGCCAGCGCTGATCACCTTCACGGCCCGCGCCGGCGAACCTGTCGTCCCCCTGTTCCGCGACGAGAAGGCCCTGCTGCTACAGGGCGCAATGACCGTCATGGCGTTGTCCCTCGACCGGCACGACGTGCTTCTCAATCCCTATCCGCTCGCGGGGCCCATCGGCATCGCCTTGGGGCTCGCACCGTGGCTGATCGGCGGGACCGCCCTGGCGCTGCACGACCCGTTCGACCATGCCGTGTTCGTCCAGCAGATCTTGACCACGGGCGCGACCGTGACCGCCCTGCCCGGCACGGTTCTGGACCGGCTTTTGGATGAGGGCATCGTGACCGATCCCCAATGCGCCCTTCGGCACGTCGGCAGGGTCTGGTCCGTGCCGAACCTTGGTGAACGGCTGTCTGCGGAAGCACCGGCGGAACGCGGCGGCTTCGATCTCTATCCTTTGGGGGATCTCGCTTGCCTGATCGAGCGCGACAGTCGGCGGCTCGTCCGAGGGACACTGCCGTCGGGCGTATTCCAGATGGCGGACCAGGGAGAGACCACCACGTTTCTCGAGACGGCGCTCGTGGCCGGGACAGAGCCGGGCGCCAAGACCATCGCCGTTCGGGGTCCGTTGGTGCCGAAAGTCCGTTCGCTTGCGGCAACGTCAGGCGAGACTGCCGATCGCAATACACAAGGGTTCGTCGAAACCGGCATGGCCGGCGAGACGCGAAATGACCGTCTTCACGTCGTGCGCGATCCCGAGCTCGTCTACCATGGCGGGTTCACGATTGCGGCTTCCGAACTCGACGGGCTTTACCAGGCCTTTCCGAGATTTCTCGATGCCGCGTGCTTCGTCCTGCCCGACCCCGTCATGGGCGACCGGATCTTCGCCGCCGTCGTTCCGGACCCGTCCATGCCGGTTTCGTTGGCGGCGCTTCGGGACTTTCTCAATGAACGCAGCGTCGCGTCCTACAAGCTGCCCGACAAGCTACTGATCGTGCGCAGCATCCCGCGCGATACGCACGGCCGCATTTTACGCGATCAGATTCTGAAGCAGATCTAGGCCGCCGCCTTGGCCGCTTCCGCGATCTTGGCGAGCTCTTTCAGGAACTCCCGCGCGCCGATCAAACGATCCTCCGCACTCGGCCAATCGCCGTAGAAGACGAGCTTCTGATCGGGCTGCACCTTGGTCTTGCGCGAATATTTGCTGATGAAGCGCATAAGCCCTTCCGGATTTGCAAACTCGTTGCCCCGGAACGCCACCACAAGCCCCTTGGGGCCCGCATCGATCTGCTCGACATTGGCCTGCCGGCACAGGCTCTTGATCTCCACCACATCCAGCAGATGACGCACTTCGTCCGGCAACGGACCGAACCGATCGATCAGCTCGGCCGCGAAGGCCTCGATAGCCTCTTGGGTCTCGACACCCGACAGGCGCCGGTAGAGCCCGAGTCGAACCTGCAGGTCGGGCACATACGCGTCGGGGATGAGAACCGAGGTGCCGAGATTGATACGCGGGCTCCACTGATCCTCGATCATGGCCCCCTCGCCCTCTCTCAAGGCAGCGACGGCTTCTTCCAGCATCGACTGGTAAAGCTCGAAACCGACTTCGCGGATGTGGCCGGACTGTTCCTCGCCGAGAAGATTGCCCGCGCCGCGCAAGTCGAGATCATGGCTCGCGAGAATGAACCCGGCCCCCAGCGTATCGAGGGACTGCAGCACCTTGAGGCGCTTCTGCGCCGCCGGCGTGATGCGCGCATTGGCGGGAATGGTGAAATAGGCGTAGGCGCGGATCTTCGAACGGCCCACGCGCCCGCGCAGCTGATAGAGCTGTGCGAGCCCGAACCGGTCCGCGCGCCAAACGATGAGAGTATTGGCGGACGGAATATCTAGCCCGCTCTCGACGATGGTCGTGGACAGCAGCACATCGTATTGCCGGTCGTAGAAGGCGTTCATCACGTCGTCGAGTTCAGTCGAACCCATTTGACCGTGCGCCCGCGCGACACGAAGCTCCGGCACGTGCTCCTGGAGAAAAGCGGCGGCCTCGTCGAGATCGGAAATGCGCGGCACGACGAAGAAGGTCTGCCCGCCGCGGAAGCGCTCGCGCAGCAAGGCCTCGCGCAACGTCATGGGATCGAAGGGCGACACATAGGTGCGCACCGCGAGCCGGTCTACCGGCGGGGTCGCGATCAGAGACATCTCCCGCACCCCGGACATGGCGAGCTGCAGTGTACGCGGGATCGGCGTGGCGCTCAGCGTCAACACATGCACGTCTTCCCGCAGCTCTTTCAGGCGTTCCTTGTGCTTGACCCCGAAATGCTGCTCCTCGTCGATGATGAGGAGACCGAGATCGGCGAACTCGATCGACTTGCCGAGCAGCGCGTGCGTCCCGATGACGATATCGATGTCGCCCTTCTTCAAGGCCTCCTTGGTCGCGCTCAGATCCTTAGCCGATACGAGACGGGAGGCCTGCGCGATGCGGACGGGAAATCCCCGGAATCGCTCGACGAACGTGTTGTAGTGCTGACGGGCGAGAAGCGTGGTAGGCACGACGACGGCCACCTGCTTTCCGGCGAGCACGGCCACGAGGCTCGCCCGGAGCGCCACCTCGGTCTTGCCGAAGCCAACGTCGCCGCAGACGAGACGATCCATGGGGCGTCCGCTCGCCAGATCGTCCAGCACCGCGTTGATGCTGGCCATCTGGTCTTCGGTCTCGTCGTAGGGAAAGCGCGCGGCGAACTCCTCATATGTGCCGTCGGGCGGCGCGAGCGACGGCGCCGTGCGCAACTCGCGCATCGCGGCGACCTTGATGAGTTTCTCGGCCATGTCGCGGATGCGCTGCTTCAGCTTCGCCTTGCGCGACTGCCACGCAACGCCGCCGAGCTTGTCGAGCACGACATTGGTCTCGTCGGAGCCGTAGCGAGTCAGGAGCTCGATATTCTCGACCGGCAGATAGAGCTTGTCGTTGCCTTGATAGTGAAGCTCCAGACAATCGTGCGGTTGGCCCACGGCCTCGATCGTGCTGAGCCCGACGAAGCGGCCGATACCGTGATCGGCATGCACGACGAGATCACCCACGGTGAGGCTGGAGGCTTCCGTCAGCGCATCGGATGCCTTGGGCTTGCGCTGTTTCCTCACCAGCCGGTCGCCCAGAATGTCCTGCTCGCCGATGACGGCGAGGCCCGGCGACTCGAACCCGGTCTCGAGCGGCAGCACGGCGACGGCAACGACGTCGTGGGGCGCGGCAACAGCTTCCGGGAAAGTCTCGACCCGAACGGTGCCGTCCAGGCCGTGTTCCGCAAGCAGCGCCGCAAGCCGCTCCCGGGCACCTGTGCTCCAGCAGGCAACGACGACGACCTTCTTCGCCGCGATCAGCTTGTTGGTGTGCGCCACCACCGCGTCGAAGACGTTCGCGCCTTCGGTTTGGCGTTCCGGCGCGAACGACCGGCCTTGCCGGCCGCCGAAAGACACAACTGTTGCACCGTCGCCTTCCGGGCGCTCGAACGTGTCGAAGGCGATCACGTGCGGTGCGGCGCTCAAGTGCCCCTGCCACTCGGCTTCGGTCAGGAACATGCTGTCGGCGGGGACCGGATGATACGGCGGCGCGCCGAACGCCTTGCGCTCCAGTGCCTCGGCGCGGGCGTCGTGGTGGTCGGCCACCTGCTCCAGGCGGCTTTCGCGCGCATCGTCCGACAACGGATCGAGTGTGACGACGGCGCCCGCCAGATAGTCGAACAGCGTGTCGAGCCGCTCATGGAACAACGGCAGCCAATGCTCCATGCCTTGGTGCTGCTGGCCCGCCGAGATGGCCTCATAGAGCGGGTCGTCGCCCTTCACGGTCCCGAACAATTCCACATAGCGCTGGCGAAACCCGCTGCGCACTTCAGGCGTCAGCGCCACCTCGCTCATGGGCAGAAAGTCGATCGCCTCGATGCGCGACTCCGTGCGTTGGGATTCCGGGTTGAAGGCGCGGATGGATTCCAGCGTGTCACCGAAGAAGTCGAGCCGCACCGGCTGGCCGCCCGGCGGGAAAAGATCGAGGATGCCGCCCCGCACCGCGTATTGTCCCGCATCGGTCACGGTGCCGGTTCGCACATAGCCGGCGGATTCGAGCCGCTCCACGAGCTTGCCCATATTCAAGACATTGCCGGCGCGAAGGTTCAGGCTGGAGGCCTCGATGAAGGCGCGCGGCGGCACGCGCTGCACGACGGCGTTCACGGAAGTCAGCAGCACGAGCGGGGTCGTGTCACCCTCCTTCCGGGCCGCGAGGGCGGCCAAGGCCTCGATCCGATCGGCGACGATCTCCGCGTTGGGCCCGACCCTGTCGTAGGGAACGCTGTCCCAAGCCGGGAAACTCAGGACACGCACATCGGGAGCGAAAAACCGGATGGCCTCTTCGAGCGTCGCCGCGCGCTGCCCGTCCCGCGCCACATGCAGAATGGGCGCACCCGCATGGCGCGCCAGCTCCCCGAGGAGCAAGGCATCGAGCCCTTCGGGCACGCCGCTCGCGATGGCGCACTGTCCGCCCAGTAGGCGGTCGACAGGCAGGGCTGGCAAAGGATCTTTGGGACTCATCACGCTACGGCTTACTCGGCGGGCGCGGCTACTGCCGGGTTCCCGGAAAATTGTGGAACTCGCGGATCAGGACGATCAGCGTGTCCAGATCCTTGTCGCCCAGCGAGTATCCCTCATAGACGGACAACTCGATTTCCGGGTCTTGCATGTCGATCAGGCGCTCCAGGACGGCGATCTCGTCGGAATTCATGCTGTCGACGGCTTGCTCGGCGAAGCGGCCGAGCAGATAGTCCATCTCCTTCGTGCCCCTGTGAGAAGCCCGCCAGACGGCCCGGCGACGCCGCATTCCAAGATCACTCGACATGATCCAAGCTTCCAATCCTCGTTGCTGCGTTAGACAGAGCGGCCCTTTCGATGTCAAGGCCGCGCCACGCCACTCAAAGCATCGGCCCTGCGATCCAAAAGCCGCGCATTGGGATACCAAGCCCGTCCCGAATCGCCTGATAGATTAGGCCCATGCGCCCGGCCCGGCTCAATCCGCTCTTCATACCCGTACGCACGCTGAAAGGCGTCGGCCCGCGAATCGAAGGGCTGCTGAATAAACTTTTAGCGCCCAAAGGCCTCGGGCCCAAGGGTGCCGGAAGTGCGGATACGGGGGGCCATGCCCGCCTGATCGATCTTCTCTGGCACTTTCCCGTCGGGCTCATCGACCGGGCCCACACGCCGTCGATCGCCGAGAGCCCGCTGGGACAGATCGTAACGTTGACCGTGCGGGTGGCCGAGCATCGTCCGGGCGGCGGACGAAAGGGGCGCCGCTCGCCCTATCGCATCCTGGTGGAAGACGAGAGCAGCGCCCTCGACCTCGTTTACTTCAAGGCGGACCAGCGCTACCTGGAACGCCTGCTTCCCGTCGGCGAGACCCGGATTATTTCCGGCCGGCTCGAATCCTATGACGGCCGGCTGCAAATGCCTCACCCCGACCACGTTGCCCCCGTGGAAGGCGGCGGTGTGCCGGAGTTCGAACCGGTCTACCCGCTGACGGCCGGTCTCTCCAATACGAGCCTGCGCAAAGCCATCCACGGCGCGCTGCAGGCTTTGCCGGACTTGCCCGAGTGGATCGACGAGGCGTATCTCAAAAAGAACGACTGGCTCTCGTTCGCCGAGAGCATCAGGTCGCTACACGCGCCCAAGACCGAACACGACTTCCTGCCGGCCAATCCGGTGCGCGAGCGCCTCGCCTATGACGAGCTTCTCGCCAACCAGCTTGCCCTCGCCATCCTCCGCCAATCGATGAAGCGCCGCGCGGGCCGGCCAATCACCGCGAGGGGCCAGATTCGCAAAACAATCCTCGAGGCCCTGCCCTTTGCGCTGACGGGCGCGCAGACGCGCGCCCTCGCGGAGATCGACGCGGATATGGCCGATCCGCTCCATATGCTGCGTCTGCTGCAAGGCGACGTCGGCAGCGGCAAGACGATCGTCGCGCTGCTGGCCATGGCGACGGCTGTCGAAGCCGGCCACCAAGCCGCGTTGATGGCCCCGACGGAGCTCCTGGCACGCCAGCACTTCGACACCATCTCCCGCTTCGCCGCGCCCGCCGGTCTTCGCGTGCGGCTTCTTACAGGACGTGAACGGGGTAAGGAACGGCTGGCGATCCTCGACGCGTTGAAGGCAGGCGAGATCGACATCCTGCTCGGCACCCATGCGCTGTTTCAGGAGGCGATCGCGTTCAAGGATCTCGGTCTTGCGGTGATCGACGAGCAGCATCGCTTCGGCGTGCACCAGCGGCTCGCCCTTCAGGCGAAGGGCGTCGGCGCGGGCGCCGAACTCCTCGTCATGACGGCGACCCCCATTCCGCGCACGCTGCTCCTGACCAGCTACGGGGACCTGGACGTGTCGCGGCTCGACGAGAAACCGCCGGGACGCAAACCCGTGCTGACGCGGACGGTGCCCCTGGAGCGGCTCGACGAGGTCGTGGACGGGATCGAGCGCGCCGTCGACACCGGCGCACAGGTCTACTGGGTGTGTCCGCTCGTGGGCGAATCCGAAACGCTCGACCTCGCCGCGGCCGAGCAGCGCTTCGCCCATTTGCGCAAGCGCTTCGGGGACAAGGTTGGCTTGGTCCATGGCAAGCTGAAGGGGAAAGAGAAAGACGCCGTCATGGCGCGCTTTGCGGCCGGCGAACTGTCCGTGCTCGTTTCCACGACCGTGATCGAGGTGGGTGTCGACGTTCCCAATGCGTCGATCATGATCATCGAACATGCGGAGCGCTTCGGCCTGGCGCAGCTTCACCAATTGCGCGGGCGCGTGGGGCGCGGGGCCGCGCAGTCCTCCTGCGTGCTCCTCTACAAGGCCCCCTTGGGCGAAATCGCCCGTGAGCGCCTCAACGTGATGCGCGACACGGAAGACGGCTTCGTGATCGCGGAGGAGGACTTACGGCTGCGCGGCGGCGGCGAAGTGCTGGGCACGCGGCAGAGCGGGCTTCCTGCCTTCCGGATCGCGCAACTGCCCGAGCATCAGCACCTACTCGCGGCGGCGCGCGACGAGGCGCGGCTTTGCCTGACCCGCATGCCGCGTTTCGAGGGCGAGCGCGGTGAACGGCTGCGGCTCCTGCTCTACCTTTTCGAGCGGGACGACGCGGTCAAGCTGATGCGCGCGGGCTAGCGGCGGGTGTTTTAGATGCGCCGTGCATAGTCCCGCGGCGAAAGCCCCGTCCACCGGCGAAAGGCGCGGCTGAAATGCGCCTGATCCGAATAGCCGAGCATGAAGGCGATTTCGAGCGCGGACTCATCGCCTATGACGACCCGGCGGATGGCTTCTACACGCCGCACGTCGTCGACGAGCTCTTCGAACGAGAAGCCAAAGTCTCGAAGCCGCCGCTGCAACGTTCGCCGGCTCAGATGCAACAGGCGGGCGACGCGATCGATCGTCACGCCGCCATAGGGAAGAAGCTCCTTGACGAACAGGCCCAAGCGCTTGGCAGTCTCCAACGGATCGGTGGTCCGCGTCGCCCGGTCGAATGGCGGCAGCGGTAAGTCCAGGATGGCCCGGTCGACGACGATCCCATCGCGGTCACAGCCAAAGGCGAGCGAGGGCCCGAAGGTTTCCTCGAGCCGGTCCCCTGCCCGTTCGTAAGGCTGGACAAACTGCGCGCCGACGGCTTCCGGCACGCCTGCACGCAGCGCGATGCCGCGCAGAACCGCAAGGGCGCCGAGGATGTGCTGTTGTGGATGCGCGGCTGAGCGGCCGGCGAACGACATGCTCAGGACGCCAGAGGCACCGTCGGCATCAAACCGTAGATCTGTCCCTTGGTGGACGAGGCCGACACCGCTTACGGCTGTTTGGCAGGCTTCCCGTACCGTGCGGGCTCCACTGACGGCGACGCCCCACGTGCCGAGATCGGTCAATCTGAACCTGCGCCCGATATCGGCCCCGGGGAAACGGTCGCCGGTGACGGCATAGAGTTCATTGCCGAGCGCGAAGCATAGATCGCGCGGCACCCAGCCATCGGCATTCAGGAGCGCGGATGGCGAAACACCGACCCGTTTGAATATGTCGGCTGGCGGGACCGAACGGCTCAGCAGATACGGTGCGATATGCAGCAGCGTCCGCGGGTTGTGCGCAAAACTCTCCTGCAACATTCGTGACCGTTCCTTTTGGCACCAGATGGCAAGACTTATAGCCGAGCCCCTGCATAGGGTCACGCGCTTACAATCCTAGAGGGAACCCCCGAGATGACGATACGAGCTCGCAGTGCTGTAGGCACCGCGCTGGCAGCAACCCTCCTTATTCTTGGCGTCTTCGTCGCCAACGCCGCCGAGGAGAAGAAGGCCGACTTCCTGTTCGTGCAGACCGCCAAGAGCATGGCGTTCGACCCGGACACCAACACGCTGAAACTGGAGAATGTCAGTCCTGTGACATTGTTCTTCACGGACCGTCCGGAGCGCATCGCCGGCAACATGAAGACGGCGAGGTTCATCCCGTTCTGGAGCGAGGGCAAGGACAGCTTCAAGTCCGATCCGCCGAACGCCGACGTCTCCATTATCGACGGCAAGACGATGAAACAGACAGTCGTCGAGCTCAAGGACCCGGTCCTAGACAACGACACCCTGACATACACGGTCAAGGTGATCGAAGGCGAGATGCCGGCCGAAGGCACCGAGGTCGCCGTCTTCATCGACATTATCGGCCGGCCTTTGACACCGCTGTCCTACGCGGGCGTCGCGCGGCGTACGTTCCGGCGCGCCGCTCTTTACTAGCGCCCCTTGTTGCACGGATGTAGAAGCTGACACTGCCATTTATTCTAGTGAGGAAAACATGACGAAAATTCTAGCAATCGCCGCCGTCCTGACCGGTGCTCTCGCCATTCCGGCCTTCGCCGGCGAGCCGACTCCGGCGGAGGAAAAGTACTGCGACGTCGACTATCGGAAGTACTGCAACGAAGACGGCATCGGCTCGGAGCTGCTGACACTGTGCATGCGCCAGCACGGCCATGAGCTGTCGCCTGACTGCATCAAGGCGCTTGAGCAAGCGGGCGAGTTGACGCCTTCTGAGGAAGCGGACGCCAAGGCACACCCTCTAGTCGCAGGGCCATAGCAGTGAAAGCAAATTCTCAAGGGCAAACTCAGATGACAAAGTTGCTTGCAGGGCTTTGTGCCGGTCTTCTGCTAGTCGGTTTCGGACTGGCTCCGGCACCGGTTCACGCTCAAGACGAGGCCGCCGGCGACAGCGCCACGGCCGCCGAGCCGGCGGAAGAAGCTCCCAAGGAGGAGACCTTCATGGACAAGTTGAAGGAGACCTTCAAAGAGACCACGACGCCGACCGACGAGGAAACCGATGCGATCGGCACCTCCGAGGATGCCGGCCGCGACCTTTATTAGTCACACTCGGCCGTTACATTTGGCGCGGGGGCGGCTGCTCCCGCGCCGTTTTGCTGTCTAGGCTCACCTGAGCGAGCCCCACAAAAGTGCCAAGGAGACACGTCATGCGCCCCGTCCGTTCCATGCTTGTGGCCAGCATCGCCGCAACCATCACCATAATCAATCCCGCCGCCGCGCAGGTTACTCAAGAGACTTTGGAGTCCGTGTCGACACCCGAAAAGGTCGAAACGAGCATCGGCACGCTTGAGTTCAAAGACGGCGCCCCCAGCGCTGATACTGCCGCCGCGGTCTACGACAATCTCGATTTCACTTATGCATTCCGTGCCTTTACCGACACATTCAAGGGCGTGAGCATGCAGGCGGTGCTCGAAGGGTTCGAGGCTGCGGGAATCAAGGACAATGAGATCCTCCTGTTCTCGGAGCTCATGGATTCCGATTCTCTGTTCCTGACGGCAAATGCGGATACGGTTTACTACCTTGGCTTCGTCGATCTCTCGAAGGGACCGATGGTCGTGGAAACGCCGCCCGACGCGCTCGGCACTTTCGACGACATGTGGTTCCGGTGGGTCAGCGATTTCGGCCGGCCCGGCCCCGACCGTGGCGAGGGCGGCAAGTACCTGCTGGTGGGACCTGGCTATGAGGGCTACCTGCCGCAAGACGGCTTCTACATCGGGCACTCGAAAACAAACCGAGTCATCATTCTGGGTCGCTCCTTTCTGACAAAGGATGACCCTGCGCCCACCGTCAAAGTCATCAAGGACAACCTGAAAATCTATCCCTACGCGCCCGGAGGCGTTGGACTGTCAATTGCCCGCTACTTGGAAGGCGGTGTCGAACTCGGCCGCAACGCCGAGCCCAAAACACCTGTTTTCCATGAAGGTACTGGGCTGTCCATCAACACAATCCCGCCGAATGATTTCAGCTACTACGAAATGCTGGACCGCCTCGTGCAGAGCGAACCCGCGGCGGTGCTTGACCCCGAACTCATGGGGCCGATTGCCGCGATCGGAATCAAGAAGGGGCAAGACTTTGCACCGGACGACAGGATGAAGAAGATCCTGACGGACGCTGTGGCCGCGGCCAACGCGACCGGTCGCACCCTCGGCTTCGCTCCCCGCAATCCGGAGTGGTTCTATTATGAAAATTCGCAGTGGTGGAACCCGCTCTTCGCCGGCGGGTACAACTTCGAGACGCCGCTACCGGAGATCACCAAGGATGGCGCCAAGCCCTATCCGCCGACGGGCTATAAGCAAAACGATGCCCGGACGTCGTTCTTCTACATGGCGACCGGTATTACGCCCGCAATGGCGATGCGGCTGACAGGTGTCGGTTCGCAGTACCTTTTTGCGAGCAAGGATGGAAACGGCGACTTCTTCGACGGCGCCAAGACCTACAAGGTGACCCTCCCCAAAGGCATACCCGCCGGGGCCTTCTGGTCATTTACCCTCTACGACAATCAAACACGCTCGATGCTGCAGACGCCGCAAAAGTACCCTCGCGCCGGGTCCCAGAACTATCCGTCGCCTGCGGCTAAGGCCGCTGAAGACGGCTCGACCACCGTCTGGTTCTCTCCCGAGCAGCCCGACGGCGTGGAGCGCGCCAACTGGATCCAGACGGATCCTCAAAAGGGCTGGGTCGTCATCCTTCGCCTCTACAGCCCGCTGGCGTCGTTCTTCGACAAGAGCTGGCGGCCGAGCGAGATCGAACTCGTCACCGACAACGGGCGTTAAACGTCTGCATCACACCGACTTTGGCAAACTTGAAAAACACCCAGCAGAAGGAGACTTCAACCGTGTTCACCCTCGGATCTGCATTCCGACGAATGCGAAACGTGGTTCTGCCCGCCGCCATGGCAGCGGCCGTGGCCGCGACACCGGCAAAGGCAATCACGCAGGACGAAGCCAATGCCATCGCGACTGAGGCCTATGCTTACCTCTACTCGCTGGTGACGATGGACCTGACTCGCCGGCAATCCACGAATGTGGACAAGGTCAGCGCGTTTGCGGGCCCCGAGAACATGTTCGTCAACGTACCGGCCTACCCCACGGCAGATATGAAGACGGTGGTGCGGCCGAACTTCGATACGCTCTATTCGGCTGCTTGGCTGGATCTCACCGACGAGCCGATGGTTATTTCCGTGCCGAACACCGATGGCCGGTACTATCTCCTGCCCATGCTCGATATGTGGACCGACGTTTTCGTTTCCCCGGGCTGGCGCACCACGGGCACCGAGGCGCAGACGCTTCTTGTTGCGCCGCCTGGCTGGCGCCCCGACGTTCGGGAGAAGCTCGACGAGAAACTAGGGTTGCCGAAGGGCACCCTGCGCGTTGACGCGCCGACGCCGTATGTCTGGATTATCGGGCGCATCAAGACGGATGGTCCAGACGACTACGATGCGGTCCATAAAATTCAGGACGGACTCAAGCTCCGGCCCTTGTCCGAGGTCGACAACGACGACTGGAAACCGGCACCGAAGAAGATCGATCCCGATATCGACATGAAGACGCCGCCCAAGACCCAGGTCGACACGATGTCGGGCGAGAAGTTCTTCACGTATGCGGCCGAGCTTCTGAAGCTGCACCCGCCGCACTTCACCGATCAGCCGATCATTTCCCGCATGGAGCGCCTCGGCCTTGTGCGCGGCGAGAGCTTTGACTTCGAAAACGCCGATCCGGTCGTCAAGGCGGCCATCACGCAAGCGCCGAAGGCGGCGCAAGAGCTGATGGCGTGGAAGCTGCCGAGACTGGCCGAAGTCGTGAACTACTGGTCGATGAACACCGACACGATGGGAGTCTACGGCAATTACTATCTGAAACGCGCCATCATCACGCAACAGGGCCTGGGGGCCAACGTACCGGAAGATGCCGTCTATCCGCTGAACTTCGGCGACAAAGACGGTAAGCCCTTGGACGGCGCCAACAACTACACGATCCACTTCGACAAGGACGAGATTCCCCCCGTCGACGCGTTCTGGTCCATCACGCTGTACGACCCGAAAGGCTTCCAGGTTGCCAATCCGCTGAACCGGTTCGCCGTCTCGAACTGGATGCCGTTCAAGTACAACGACGACGGATCGCTCGATCTGTACTTCCAGAACGAGAGCCCTGGGAAGGACAAGGAAGCGAACTGGCTGCCGGCGCCCAAGGGTCCGTTCAACCTGACCATGCGTCTCTACGCGCCGAAGTCTGCCGCGCTGACAGGCAAGTGGTCGCCGCCGCCTGTGACGAAGGCGGGCGCGGAATAAGCGCCAGCCGCTTCAACGACGATCGTCTCCGAAGAGCTCGCCCTACGCGGCGGGCTCTTCTTCTTTTGGGGGTACGACCGTTGGCGCCCCCTGCTTCTTCTTCACCTGCTCGGCCAGCTGTTTCAGCTTGCTCTGCTTCGGCGCCACGAGGCCGGCGGAGATGACGAGCTTGGCGCCGTCGTCGATGGCCATGTCGAGCAGGATCACGTCCTTTGCGGGCATGAACATCACGAAACCAGTCGTGGGGTTCGGCGCGTTGGGCATAAAGACGGTCATGAGTTCCTCACCGTTGAGCTTCTCCTTGACCTCACCGGGCGGATCGCCGGACACGAACACGATCACATAGAGGCCCTTCCGGGGGAACTCGATGAGGCCCACGCGCTTGAAGGACGTCCCCTGCTTCGAGAAGACCGTGGTGAAGATCTGCTTTAGGAGCCGGTACACGCCGCGCACGACCGGCATGCGGTCGAGCAGGATGACGCCGTAGCTCACGACGGTCCGGCCGAACAGGTTCGCGGCCAGCGCGCCGATGAGCATCAGGCCGACGATGCCGAAGACCAGACCGACGCCCGGCACATTGAACGGCAGGAAGTTGTCCGGCAGGTACGAGTTCGGAATGAGCGGCTTTACCCACCCGTCGACCAGGTTGATGAACCACCACACCACATAGATGGTGATCGCCACGGGCCCGACGATGATGAGGCCCGTGAGGAAGTAGCCGCGAAGCCGCGCCAGGAAATGCGAGGATGTCGGCTCGAGCGCGCCGAACAGGCTGTGATCGTCTTCGTCGAGACCCGGAAAATCGGGATCGTGGTGCTCGGGGTTCTGGTCCGCGTTCTTGTCGTCTGAATTGGTCATCTTTGGGTGTGGCTTCGGGAAAAATCCAAATTGAGGGAACTACGACGTGCAGGGTCTGGACAGGATTGCACCTGCGACCAAGACCGCCCGTGACGCATGGCCGAACTTGTCAGCGCTGACAAGTGCCCATTTGCGGCTTGGACTGATCGGATCGGGTGGGTCTGCACTGAGGGCGCCTATTGGGATGAAAGTCATGACCAGTCTATGGATCGAAGTGAATGCGCGCCTTTGGGGTCTATTGACCGCCGCCCGTGACCGAATTCCACCATTGCTTGACCCCGCTTCCGCCCGATCCTTCGCTCACCGAAGCATCCCAACCCGAAGTCGGTGCCGCCTGGGGTTGTGCCGGCGCGGAGGATGCCGTCGAGGACCGCGTCGCCGTGGTCGTTTTCGCCACAGGCGCGCTCGGAGCCGCCGGGGCCGGTGCTGTCTGTGCGGCCGGGGCGCCGCCGCCCGCGACCGACTCCCACCAGCGCGAAACGGCATTGCCGCCCGATCCTTCGCTCACCGACGCATCCCATCCCGAGGTCGGGGCTGCCTGCGGGGCCGCCGCCGAAGCGCCCTCACCGGCCGGCGCGGTCGCGCTCTGCGCTGCCGTATTGGACGCCCCGAAGCTCGGCACGATCTTGTTCCAAATTCCCGTGTTCTCAGCCGGGGCTGCTTCGCCTTCGGTCTGCGACGCCGTCTTCGGCGCGCCGAAACTCGGGACGACCTTTTCGAAGACTTCGCCGGGGCTGGGTATGCTGGGGACGCTGGGAATGAGGCTGGAGACGCCCCCGGTCGCGACAGGACCGACCCCACCGTCCTGAGCGATCAGCTTTTGCACGGTGCTGGCGCTGGAGTAGCGCCGCGCCTGCGCCATGGCCGATGCGCCCTGGCTCTCCATCCCGGCGGCCTGGTAGGCAAGGCCCTTGTTCACATAGGCGCGCGCCTTGTCTGAGGACGGCAGTCCGAGCCACAGAGCCGCCCCGAGATCGGCCGCGGCCTGGCCCGGATAGCCGGCGCGCCGGTAAGCGATGCCACGCAGATAAAGGGCCTGCGCTACCTGATTGATGGTAGCGTCCGGGTCGTTGACGGTCGCCGAAAGCTGGCGTGCCGCATCCGTGAATTGACCGGCGCTCAGCGAGGCTTCGCCGCGCCGCAAACCGATGTCCTGGGAGAAGGCGGTGTCCGGCAGCGCGGCCACAGCGCACATCACCCCCAGCGCCACCCCGAGTGTAGGGGCAAGCCTTCCGGAGAGAAGCCGCAAGAGGTGTCCGACGCTGCCCAAATTCCGCGGCCGGACGGTGTCCTGATTATCCGCCATGCCATTGCTCAATCAAAGAAATCAGGCAAATCCGAGGCTGGAGTCTACTCGACCGTGACAGACTTTGCGAGATTTCGGGGCTGATCCACATCGGTACCCATGAAGACCGCCGTGTAATACGCGATCAATTGAACCGGAACAGCATAGACCAACGGCGATACGAAAGGGTGAACGGTCGGGACCGCCAGCGTGGTTTGTACCGCGCAGCCGGCGCTGGCGGGATCCGCATCGCTGACGAGGACGATCTTGCCCTCCCGCGCCGCGACTTCCTGCATGTTGGAGACGGTCTTGTCGAAAAGCTCGTCGCGCGGCGCGATCACGATGACCGGCACGCTCTCGTCGATCAGGGCGATCGGGCCGTGCTTGAGTTCACCCGCGGCGTAGCCTTCGGCGTGGATGTACGAAATCTCCTTGAGCTTGAGCGCGCCCTCGAGCGCGATCGGGTAGCTTGTGCCGCGGCCGAGATAAAGCACGTCCCGCGCCTTCGACAGGCTATGGGCCAATTCCTCGTAGGGCGACTCGTCGCGAAGGACCTCCGCCATGTGCCGGGGCACCTCCACCAGCGCCTCGACGAGTTCGGCCTCGAGCTCCGGGCCGATCGTGCCCCGCGCCTTGCCCGCCGCGATCGCCAAGCATGCGAGGACGGTCAATTGACAGGTGAAGGCTTTCGTCGAGGCCACGCCGATCTCGGGGCCGCCGAGCGTCGGCAGCACTCCGTCCGATTCGCGTGCGATCGAGGACTCGCGCACATTGACCACGGACAGGACATGCTGGTCCTGCTCCCGGCAGTAGCGGAGCGAGGCCAGCGTATCGGCCGTCTCGCCTGATTGGGACACGAACAGCGCGGCGCCGCCTGGGTCCATCGCGATCTCGCGGTAGCGGAACTCCGAGGCGATATCGACATCGACCGGCAGCTTCGCCCAGCGCTCGAACCAATACTTTGCCACCAAGCACGCATAGTAGGCGGTACCGCAGGCCGACAGTGACATCCGGCTGATACTGGCGAAGTCGAAGGGCAAGTCCGGCAGCGCGACCTGATTGGACGCAAGATCCAAATAGTGCGCTAGCGTATGGCCGACGACCTCCGGCTGTTCGTGAATTTCCTTGGCCATGAAGTGGCGGAAATTGCCCTTGTCCACGATGAGCCCGGTGGCCGCAGACTTGACGACGCCGCGCTCCACCACGGCACCGTCGCGCCCATGAATGGTGACGCCTTCGCGCGTGACGACAGCCCAGTCGCCGTCTTCCAGATAGGCGATGTTGTCGGTGAAGGGCGCGAGCGCGATCGCATCGGAGCCCACGAACATCTCGCCGTTCCCATAGCCGATAGCCAGGGGACTGCCCTGCCGCGCGGCGATCATCAGATCGTCGTAGCCCTTGAAGATCATCGCGAGCGCGAACGCGCCTTGAAGTTGGGACAGCACCTTATGGACCGCGGCGATGGGGTCTTTGCCGTCACGCAGCTCGCGCGTGATGAGATGCGCGATGACCTCCGTATCCGTGTCGGACGTGAAGGCGGCACCCTCTGCCTGGAGCTCGGCCTTCAACTCGCGGAAGTTCTCGATTATGCCGTTGTGGACGACCGCCACGTCGTCAGTCATGTGAGGATGAGCGTTGGCCTCGCTCGGCTTCCCGTGGGTCGCCCAACGGGTATGGCCGATACCGGCGTTGCCCGCGAGCGGCTCGCTCGACAGCAAAGCTTCCAGGTTGCGCAACTTGCCTTCGGCGCGGCGCCGTTCGATATCGCGCGCGCCCACGGTCGCAATGCCCGTCGAATCGTAGCCACGGTATTCCAGGCGCTTCAGCGCATCGACCAGCAGCTCGGCGACGGGGCCTTTACCGAGGACGCCAACAATTCCGCACATCGTCCCCTACCCCCTTATCGTCTCGTCATACACCATGCGTTTTCCGGGTCTTAAGTGTTGCTAGCCATGCGCAGGCTTCATCGCAACTCACGAGCTGTATCGCTTTATTGCGGGCTGCGCGGTGCAGAGTCTCGGACCACACCTATTTGGACTTGTCCCGGTTGCGCCGCTCCCGAACCTTCGCGGCCCAGCCGTCGCGTTCTTCCTGCTTTGCCCGCGATAGCGCCAACGCATCGTCGGGAACGTCCTTCGAGATCACGCTGCCCGATCCGATATAGGCTCCGTCGCCGATCTTGACGGGTGCGACGAGCGAACTGTTGGATCCGATAAACGCGCCCGCACCGATTTGTGTCTTGTGCTTGGCGAAGCCGTCGTAGTTGCAGGTAATGGTTCCGGCGCCGACATTGGCCTTCGCTCCCACGGTGGCGTCGCCGATATAGGTGAGGTGATTGACCTTCGCGCCTTCGGCGATGTGCGAATTCTTGATCTCGACGAAATTACCCACATGGGACCCCGGCGCCAGATCGGCGCCCGGACGCAGCCGCGCGAACGGCCCGATGGTCACGTTCGCACCGACCCGCGATTGTTCGAAGTGACAGAACCCTTTGACGGTCGCGCCGTCTTCGATCGTGACGCCGAGTCCGAAGATCACATTGGGCTCGATGAGCACATCGCGGCCGACGACGGTGTCATAGCTGAAGAAGACGGTCTCGGGAGCGACCAACGTTGCGCCCTGCTCCATGGCGGCGGCGCGCAACCGCCGCTGTACCAGCGCTTCGGCGACTGCCAACTCTGACCTCGAGTTGACGCCGAGAACCTCCTCGCCGTTCGACAGGACCACGCGCGTCTGGAGCCCGTCTTGATACGCTAGCCCGACCGCGTCGGTGAGATAGTATTCGCCCTTAGCGTTGTCGTTGCCGATGCGCGCGATGAGTCCCACCAGGGTCTTCCCGGAGCGGAAGGCCATGATGCCCGAATTGCAGAGCGTCAGCGCGCGCTCGGCGGGGGTGGCGTCTTTCTCTTCACGAATGCCCGCAAGCCGGCTCTTGTCGTCGAAGAGCAGACGGCCGTAGCCGGTCGGATCGGCCGCCTCGAAACCGATGACGACGAGATCGGCGCCCGCTTCCAATTCGCCCAGGACCGCCTTCAGTGTTTCGGCCCGCAGGAGCGGCGTGTCGCCGTAAAGCACCAGCACGGGACCGCCGGCCGCCTCGTAGGCCGGCGCAGCCGACTTCACCGCATCGGCGGTGCCCATTTGATTGGCCTGTACGAAGACTTGGGCCTCGGGCACGATCGACAAGCCCGCCTCGCCGACCGCATCCATGCCAGGGCCGATCACGAGGGCCGCGCGCGTAACGCCCGCCGACACGGCGGCTCCGAGCACGTGCGCGAGCATGGGCGCACCGGCCAGGCGATGGAGGACCTTGGGCAGGTCCGACTTCATCCGGGTGCCTTTGCCCGCGGCAAGGACGACGGCGAGTGCCTGTGTCATCTGACTTCGTAAACCCTATGCGCTTTCGGGAGGCCGGACCGGCACCCCCGCGTTTTACAGAAACCGCGCCCTATCTAGTGCATAGCGAGGCGAAGGGCCACCACGCCGAACCGGTATTCTTGGCATTAAACGGTTACGGTACGGGAAAAATTGACCCCTGGAATGAAGCGGGTAATCTCCGATTTGCAGCTTCGGCACAATGATCTGACGGGATACGGCCGGCGGCGAGCGCCGCGGGCACGGCGAGAGGAGGTTTCCCATGGCACGACGGCGTGTTGGCGCGTCCGGTACGGTCCGGACCGTGGTCTCCGTACTGTGGATCGCCCTCGGCGGCCTCTCCGCATACTACCTGTTCACGCTTTTCACCGGCGCCGCACCGGCTGTCAGCCGGACGGCCCAGACGGCCGCGCCCGCGCCGTCTGCACCCACCGCGGCCGCGCCAGCCGCCCAAGCAGGCCTGTCGGCGGAACAACTGGGCGTTATCGACGCCAATCTCCAAACGCTTTCACAGCATCTTGCGACTTTGGACAAGCGGCTGCGCCCGATCGAGAGCTTCATTGGACCGGCCGCGAAACTGCCGCCCTCCAACTCCGTCTCGACATCGGCGCCGCGCCCGCTTGTCAAACTGGAACCGTTGCCTAAAGCCGCTCCTGCCGTTTCCGGCGCGCCCTCCGCGCCCGCGCCGCAAGCCGAGCCCGCTCCTGCACCGAAGCCTGAGGCTGCGGCGGAGCCGAAGCCGGCGCCGCCACCTGTCGCGGCTGCTGCCCCGCCAGCGCCGCCGAAGCCTGCCATGGCCGCGCCCGAACCGCCGAAGCCTGCCGTTGCCGAGACTCCCGCGCCCCCCAAACCGGCTGAAGCCGCACCGCCACCCCCTGCGCCTCCCGTCACGGCCGCGGCCCCACCCGCTGCACCGGCGCAGACTCCGGTCGTCGAGGAGCGCACCGATGTCGCGGCCTTGGATCCAGTCGCCCTGCCCCCGGCGGCCAATGACGGCTCCACGCGATACGGCATCGAAATAGGGAGCGTAGAAAAGCGCGACGAGCTGCGCCCGCTATGGCGAGAATATCTCACGAAACACGCGGCTCTGGTCGCAGGGCTTCAGCCCCGGCGCGTTCGCGGTCCGGACAATGCCTGGCGTCTGATTGCCGGGCCGTTCGCCAATGCCCAGGATGCCGAGGGCGCCTGCTCGCTGTTCAAGCGGGCGGACCGGCCCTGCGCGGCGACCGTCTTCGCCGGAGATGCTCTCTAGGGCGCCGGACGCGTCACGTACGGATGGCTATGGCGCTTGATCGGTGACCGCCGGTTTCGTGATGACCGGCTCCTGCTCCGCCCAGGCATGCGGTGCGATGAGCACATAATCTCCGTCGATGATCTGCGTGAGCATCAACGACTTCTTGCTGTTCGTGCCTTGAGCGTCGAACTTGATGTGTCCGAAAAACGTATCGAGGTCGGTGGCCGAGATCGCGTCCCGCACTTCTTCAGGCTCAAAACTTTGCGCACGCTTGAATGCATCGGCAAAAACGTAGACCGCAGCCGCGGCCTGGGCCGCGACGGACGTCGGCTCATCATTGAAGGTCTTCTCGTATAGACGCGCGAATTCTTCGCTCGTCCCGAACAGAGCACCCTTGTGCTTCGCCGCGCGATCCCATTGCACCGGGCAAAAGACGAAGTTGGAGGAGCGATTACCCGACTGTGCGAGTCGCGCGGTTTCGCAATGGGTCACCGCAACCATCGGCAAGCCTGCGCCTGATTTCTCGATTTCGGTTACCGCCGTCACGGCCGTCTCGTCGTGCCCCGACACCAAAAAAATGTCGGGCTTGAGCTTTTTCACCTTATCCAACGTCGCGGCCATGCTCTCGAAGTTCTCGGGCAATTGGTCGTCGATGATGCAAGCAATGCCGAGTCGCCGAACATCGGACAGGATGCCGGCGCGCACTTCGCGCGAGAACGTATCGTCCTCGGTCGCCATGCCGATCCTCAGCCCGTTCGCGGCCTTTCCGAACTTCTCGGCAAAAGCAGCAGCGAATTCCAGCGCGGGTGTGAAGTATTGATCTGGCGTCGCGGCGACGGCGAAAGAATAGGTGCTGCCCCGGGCGCCTTGCTTCCGCGGAACCGAATGCGCGTCGACCATGGGAACACGGTTGCGCTCGATCGTCGTCAGCACGGCGCGATTTTGCCCACCGTGATACGGGCCGAGGATGAACTTTACGCCGTCCGTGTGAATCAGACGGTCGATCAGTTCCTGCGCCTGCAAGGGATCCGAGTTGTCGTCGTAGTAGCGCGCCTTAAGGCGATAGCGCTTTCCGCGCACGACAATCCCGCCCCGCCCATTCACCTGGCGGATGGCGAGTTCGTATCCATTTTTGGTATTGGCCCCGCTGCGACGGTGGGCCCCCGTCAACGGCAGCGTCGTGCCAAGAACAACTTCATCGTCCGACGCGTCGGCCACGCCCCAGACATGGGCCGAGACAGCGAAAAACGCTGCGGCCACCAACCACCGGCAAATACCCAACTGGCCCCCCGCTTATTGATTATTGATTATTGGGTCAGCCAAGAGACCGCACCTCGTTGACCTCGCTCAGAAATTACAGCTTACGCTGACTCGGGGGACAACGCACCACACTAAGCGCGATATGTCTCTTCAGACCTCGTGCTATAGTTGATCAGTGTTGAACGTATCACAGGCTTGAAGCTGACCGCTCTGGAATCCGCGGCGAAACCAGCGCACCCGTTGTTCCGACGAGCCATGGGTGAAGGAATCGGGAACCACGTAACCTTGAGTCTGGCGCTGAATACGGTCGTCGCCGATGGCGCTGGCCGCTTGCAGAGCCTCGTCGATATCGCCCGGCTCGATCAGTCCTTTGTCAGCCTGCATCTGGTGGGCCCAAACCCCGGCAAAGCAGTCGGCCTGTAACTCCATGCGGACCTGCAGGGCATTGCCGCCCCTGCGGCCCATCCGCCGTTTCGCCGCCTCGACCTTGTCGGCAATTCCCAAAACCTTCTGAACGTGGTGCCCGACCTCATGGGCGATCACATAAGCCTGTGCAAAGTCGCCGGGGGCCCGGAACCTGTTCTTCAGTTCACGGTAGAAATCGAGGTCGATATACACTTTTTCGTCCGCCGGGCAGTAGAAAGGCCCCATGGCCGACATGCCCGTACCGCAGGCAGAGCGAACGGAGCCCTCGAACAAGACCAGCCGGGGTTCCCTGTATCTCCCGCCGAGCTGGTTGAAGACATTGTTCCAAACATCCTCCGTGGTCGCGAGAACCACCGAGACGAAGCTCTTGAGATCGTCTTCGCTCGAAGATTGGGGCTTGGCGATTTGGCCCTGCGTGCCGGGCGCCGGAAGGTTGGTGGTCCGAGGCTGCTGCGGCAGGCGAATATCGGGGAAGCCCGATCCGCTGCCGCCGGTGGGTCCAGACCCTTGCATGAGGGAGCCGGGATCGAACCCGAAAAACAGCACGAGACCAAGGATTATCAGGAGGCCAAGGAGGCCGATGCCGCCACCCTTGCCGCCACCGCCGCCGCTCGACGGAAAGCGCATCCCGCCGCCACCGGGAAGTGGAAACCGGAAGACCCCGCCGCCACTCCCGCGCCGGTCTTCAACGTTCTCGCTCTGCCGCTGGCCGCGCCACCGCATATCGTTGTCCTCGCGAAGCTTTTCAGATGCGCCACGCGCATTTTGCATGCGTCACCGTATGGCACAAGACACCTCGCGCGGGGTCTCTTGCGGCCGCCTCTGCGCGGCCATGCAGCGGACTTTCCGGCCATCTGAGGACGTCATCAAACGGGTTGAGCGTCCCGGCGCAAATGGCTGTGGCTATTAAGCTAACTGACAACGAATCGTCATAGAACTGCCATAGGGACTCGCCATGATCCCCCTGCCCAGTAGAGTTCGGTCTGGGCAGGTAGTGCGTTCTGTGTAATGCGTACGAGCCTCGGCACTCCCCGCGCCGGGGCTCTTCCTTTTTGGCTTCCGGAACAGGCGGAGGTCACGCCGACATCCCCGCTTCAAACTCCCGATTTGCGCAAACGCCTTGCGCCAAGCTTAGGGATTTTCCTTTGGCGCTCCGTCGAGCGTGCTGTCGTCCTGCATCTCGTCGGGCGGCGACACGCCGTCGTCCATTCCGCCGCCCATTTGCATGCGGGGCGGGACCTCCTCGGACATCGTCTCCTCGTGTGCCGGGTCCGATGCCTCTGCCTGGTGGCTGCCCGCGGCATCCGTCGCGGTGTGCGTGTCGCTCTCGCCGCCGCCAAGAATGAGCTGCGCAATCACGAAGCAGACCACAATCGCCGCCAGGACGATGAGCAAGTAGCCGCGGCTCTGCGGATTGTGTTGTGCCATGACGATCCCTCCCTATCGCAGGCTCACTCCCCGCCCGATGGCGGAAAGACAGCAGCTCGGAGCCTACCGGCGAATCGGGGCCCGGTCGAGCGGTTCGGCCTGCGGCCAAAGGCGATCCAGCACGGGACTCAACGCCACGGCCACGAGAAGATTCACGATGACCGAGTAGAGCGCCGCATAGCCGGGGACCGTTAGTCCGAGCACCTCGAACGGGTAGATGGAGGACACGAAGCCGCGGCTGGCGGCCATGTACGTGCCCACCGCGGTGCCGGCCGCCCAGCCAAGCAACAATGCGTGCGCGTTGAAGCCCCGCGTAAACAATCCGAGCAGGATCGGCGGCAGAAGCTGAATGATCCAGATGCCGCCGAGGAGCTGCAATTGGATCGCATAGCTGGTGGGGATCGCCAGAATGAAGACGACCGCGCCCACCTTCACCACGAGCGACACGATCTTGGCGACACGCGCTTCCTCCGCGTCGCTGCAGTGCGGCCGCCAATACTCCTTATAGAGATTGCGGGTGAACAGGTTTGCGCAGGCGATGGACATGATCGCCGCGGGCACGAGCGCGCCGATGGCCACCGCGGCGAAAGCGACGCCCACGAACCAACTTGGAAACATGTCGAGAAACAGCGCGGGCACGGCGAAATTTGCCCCGTAGCGTTCGAAGCCGGCCGCGTGAAGCGGGTTCTTATCGACGCCGGCCGCGATGGCCATGTAGCCCAGCAGCGCGATCAAGCCCAGAATGAAGGAATAGGCCGAGAGCGCGGCGGCGTTGCGCCGAATGACCCGGCCGCTCGAGGCGCTCAAAATCCCCGTCATCGAATGCGGATACAGGAACAGCGCCAGCGCCGAGCCGAGCGCCAGGGTCACGTAGGCGCTGAAATTGCCGAGCGAGTCGCCGGTGGGTGGCGTCAGGGTCAGCTTGGCTTGCGGGACCGCATCGAAGATCGCGCCGTAGCCGCCGAGCTTGGCCGGGATAATCACGATCGCCGCAAAGATGGTGACGAAGATGAGCATATCCTTCACCACGGCGATCAGCGCCGGCGCGCGCAGGCCGCTCGTATAGGTGAAGGCGGCCAGGATGATGAAGGCGATGATGAGCGGGATGTGTCCGGCAAAGCCTTGCGTGTCGAAACCGAGCGCGCCGATCACTACTTCCATGCCGACGAGCTGCAACGCGATATAGGGCATGGTCGCGACGAGACCCGTCATGGCGACCGCCAGCGCCAGTAAACGCGAGTTGAAGCGGAAGCGGATATAGTCCGCCGCCGTCACATGCCCTTCCCGTCTGGCGATGACCCACAGACGCGGGAACACCAGAAACAGGATCGGATAGATCATGATCGTATAGGGCACGGCGAAGAAGCCCATCGCGCCCACACCGAACACGAGCGCGGGCACGGCGATGAAGGTGTAGGCCGTGTAGAGATCGCCCCCGAGGAGGAACCACGTCACGATCGTGCCGAAGCGGCGGCCTCCGAGTCCCCATTCGTGCAACTGATCGAGATCCGCTTTCCGCCAACGCGCGGCGACGAAGCCGACCCAAGTGACGAAAACGAACAGGGCTACAAAGACGATGGTCGCGGTCAGGTCGAAGTTCACGGGCGCCCTCCGCGTCCCGCGTCCGTACCGGATTTCGTCTTATCGCCGGCCTGCTCCGCCGCGAACGTCTCACGCCGGTCGAGGTAGTAGACGGCCATCACCACCAAGGCGCCCACGATGATGGCGGCCAGCTGATACCAGTAGAAGAATGGAATACCGAAGAGAGTGGGTTCGATGCGGTTGTAAAGGGGAACCCAGGCGACGAGCGCGAATGGAATGATCAACAGCAGCCGCGGCCAATATCGCCACGGAGAGCCGTGCTTCGCCTTTATGCTCATGACTGTTCCCCCACTCCCCACGTTCCGGTCCTTGGGCCCGGTAGGGCCGGACGGGACCATACTGAATGGTGAGGGCGGATGAACAGGCCCATTTCGCGTGTCCCGTCGCGATCCCGGGAGCGGCGCCCCCGCCCCTGCGGCGAAAGAATCGGGCAAACGTCGGCCTAGCGTGTTGACCTCGCCCTGCCTCCCGCTCCATATGGACGGCTTGGTGGGAGCGCGTAGCTCAGCCGGTAGAGCATCTGACTTTTAATCAGAGGGTCCTGGGTTCGAGTCCCAGCGCGCTCACCAATATTCTCAATGGCTTAGCGGAAGACCGGATTCCAGCTGATACAAGCCATTCGACCGTTGTGTCGGCGCCTCGGAGCCCGCGCGACTCGCGCTCACAATCTCGATTTTCGGGGTGGCCCGACACAAGGCGGACTGGTTGGACAGCCAGGAAGGTTGTCCAACCTTGGGTCTCACATCATGCCGCAACCGCTGCCCAGCAGCGCATCCGCCTTCTTCTTCTGCTCATCCGACAGCACTTGATAGAGGCCGTCGGTCGGCGCCTTGAGAGCCTTCAAGCCGTCCAGCTTGGCTTCGGTCGCCTTGATGCGGGCATCCAGCCGCTCCACGGCCGTGCCGTCGTTCTTGGCCGCCATCATGTCGGTGTGCATGCTTGCCATGGCGTCGTGGCGCTTCCGGAACGCGTCCGCATAGGCGTTCCAGGCGTCCATCTGAGCATCGGTGATCTCCAGGTCCGTTTTCACATAGGCAAGACGCGCTTCCATCATCGGGCGGGAATGCATCATGCCTTTCCCCATCATGCCCTTGCCCATCATTCCGTGGCCCATCATGCCGCCCATCTTCGGGCAGCTGCTCTTGCGCTGGCCCATCATGCCGCCTTGCGCCTTGCCACCTTGCATCATGCCCTTGCCTTCACCGGCACCACCCTGGCCCATCATACCGCCGCCTTGGCCGCCTTGTTGAGCGAGCGCCGGGGTTGCCGCGACCGCAAGCGTCATGCCTGCCGCTAGCAGACCCATACGAATTCTGTTCATGTGATCCTCCTCTTACTACGTTCAGGTCACCTGCAACCGCTGTCGATAATATGGGAACCGGCGGAAGACGTTTCACCGGTCATGGAAGCCAACAAGCGATCACACGTGACCAACGGCTTGGCGGTAAGAGCCCGTTTGGACGGTCCTTACCGGCTTGGGGAACGCGAGCCGCCTATTTGCCTTCGAGGAAGCAGACATTCACTCGCTTCCACCGCCCTCCATGGCGCCGGTATTCCCAGCAGCTACCTCGACCGGCATTCGCATCGCTGCTTTTGACGTTGCTGGTCTTCTTGGACTTGCGCTTCGCGCCGAACCAGTTTGCGGGCTCAAGCTGAGCCGCCGCTGTTTGAGACGACGCCGCGCGTGCCTCCGGGACGAATGCAGGCGCTCCGAGCAAAGCGGCGGTCATCGCTGCGAGCACCATTCCTCTGAGCGGCTGCAACCGGCGTGCGCTGACGGGTGTGGTTGGACGGTAGGTGGTCATTGTTTGGCCTCCGGGTTGGGTTGGGGGTTAGGTTTCTCGTCACGTTGTTCTGGCGTCGGGTCAGTCCGCTGCATCTGCCCAAAGCCATCGACAGGTTCGATCCAGTAAGAGAGGTGGGCGACGGCGCCCTTTCGCTCGATTAGGTCGAGAACGTCGGCGGCGGCGCCTCGGCCGAGCACGGCCACGATCACGGTGCGCTTCACACGCCCGCGCACGCGCTCGCTGACGGTCGCGTCGGCGAAACCGAAACCGTGGCCTTCGGCAGCCCACGTCGTGAATCCCGGCAGCGGCGGCTCGAAATTCAGCATCAGCTCGGCGATGTGGTCGGCGCTGTCCGGGGGGCAGACAAGCGTGAGCTTGCAAAGGGATTGGTCCATGAGAGTTTTCCGTCAGATGTGCGGGATGAAAGGTCCGCAACGCCAAAGCGCCGGAACAGGATGGGAAGCAGGATGAGTGTGAGCGCCGTCGAGCTCACGAGCCCGCCGATCACGACAATCGCCAGAGGTTTCTGGATTTCCGAACCAGGCCCCGTGGCGAACAGCAGCGGCACAAGCCCGAACGCGGCGATGCTGGCGGTCATCATCACCGGACGCAGCCGGCGCACGGCCCCTTCGTAGACGACGTCGCGAACCGCCATCCCGTTTGCGAGGAGTTCGTTGAAGTGACTGACCAGCACCAAGCCGTTGAGCACCGCGATGCCGAGCAGCGCGATGAAGCCCACGGACGCCGGAACCGACAGGTATTCGCCGGACAGCCAAAGGGCCAGCAATCCTCCGACAAGGGCGAACGGGACGTTGGCGAGGATCAGCAGTGATTGCCGCATGGAACGCAGCGTCGCGAACAGAACGCCAAAGATCAGGACGAGCGCGATCGGAATGACGATGGACAAACGCGTCGCCGCACGGCGCTGGTTCTCGAACTGACCGCCCCAGACCAGGCGGTAGCCCTGCGGCAGCTGAACCTTCTCGGCGACCGCGCGCTGTGCTTCCTCGACAAACCCGACGAGATCGCGGCCGGTCACGTAGGCCTGCACCACGGCGAACCGCGATGCGTTTTCCCGACTGATCTTGATGGGCCCTGCAACGCGCTCAAGCTGGGCGACATCGCCCACGCGCACGAGGCCGCCATCGCCCGCGGCGAACTGGGTCATAGCGAAGATGTCGGGATCCTCGCGGACGGTTTCGCTGCCGCGAATGACGATGTTCGTGCGCCGTCCGGGTTCCGCGACCAGGCCGACCGGCGCGCCCTCGATCACCGACCGCAATTCGTCCTGAAGCCGCGTAACGGACAAGCCGGTCCGGCCGGAGGCCAGGCGGTCGACGGCGATCTGCATGTAGTCGACGCTGTCATTGGCGACCGTCGACACCTCGGCGGCGCCCGGCACGCCGCGCAGCGTCGACTGAATCTTCGCGGAAATGTCCGACAGCACCTGGAGGTCGGGGCCGAAGATCTTGACTGCGAGGTCGCCGCGCGATCCGGTCAGCATCTCTGCGGTGCGCATCTCGATCGGCTGCGTGAACGCAAACTCGTAACCGGGAAGATCGGCCATGGCCGTCCGCAACTGCTCGACCAGCCATTGCTTGTCTGGAACGCGCCACTCGTCCTTCGGCTTCAGGACGAGAAACATGTCCGTCTCGTTCAGACCCATGGGGTCGAGACCGAGCTCGTCGGATCCCACGCGCGCGACAATGCGCTCGACTTCGGGCACCTTTTCCTTAAGGGCGCGCTGGATCGACAGATCGCCGTCGATGCTGGCCTGCAGATTTATCGAGGGATGCTTCGTGATCTGCATGATCACGTTGCCCTCGTCCATCGTCGGCATGAACGTCTTGCCGATCGCGCCATAGGCGACGACGAGCGCGGCAAGTCCGGCCGCAGCCAGCAAGTACACCGGCAGAGGAAACCGCAGACAGGCCTTCAGCAGTGCGCGATAGCCGCGCGTCATCATGCGCACGAGCCACGGTTCGGCATGCGCGCCGGACTTGAGCACAAACGACGACAGGACCGGAATGAGCGTCAGCGACAGCACGAGCGAGCCGCTCAGGGCCATGATCATCGTAAGCGCCACGGGCCCGAACAACTTGCCTTCCAAGCCGGACAGCGAGAGCAGCGGCAAGAACACCAGGCAGATGATGATGATGCCGGCCGTCACAGGCGTAGCCACTTCGCTGGCGGCTCTATAGACCTCGTTGAGTTTTGGAATCTTGGAATCGGGCTTGGCGTGCTGCAGGCGCTCGACCGTGTTCTCGACGACGACCACGGCAGCATCGACAATCAGGCCGATGGCGATGGCGAGCCCGCCGAGGCTCATGAGATTGGCGGTCATGCCGAACAGCCGCATCATGACGAAGGTCAGGAGCGCGGCGAACGGCAGCGTCAGCGCCACCACGAAGGCGGCACGCAGGTTGCCGAGAAACGCCACCAGCAGGATGACGACCAGAACCGTCGCCTCGAGGAGCGCCTTGGTCACCGTGCCGACGGCACTCGAGATCAAGTCGGAGCGATCGTAGAAGACGTCGATGGTGACGCCCGGCGGGAAGCTCGGCTTCAACTCGTCGAGGCGCTCGCGCACGGCCTGGACGATCGCGCTGGCGTCGGCACCGCGAAGAGACAGCACCAGCCCCTGGACGGCCTCGTCGTTGCCGTTCTCGGTCACGGCGCCGTAACGCGTCAGGTTGCCGATTCCGACCGTGGCGACATCGCCGAGACGGAGGACACGCGCGCCGTCCATCTTGAGCACGATCTGCTCGAGATCCTTCGGCGTCGTGATCGCCCCTTCCGAGCGCACCACGAGCGCTTTCTCGCCTTCGCTGAGCCGGCCCGCGCCGTCATTGCGGTTGCTGGCCTCGATGGCCGCGGCCAGGTCGGAAACGCCAAGACCCGCATCGGCGAGCGCGGCGCTGTTCGGCGCCACCTCGAAGGTGCGCACCATACCGCCAAGCGCGTTCACGTCCGCGACGCCCGGAATGGTGCGGAGTGCCGGCCGGATGGTCCAATCCAGAAGGCTGCGCCGCTCCTCGAGCGAAAGCTCGCCGCCTTCGATCGTGAACATAAATACGTCCGACAGCGGCGTGGAGATCGGGGCGAGGCCCCCGGTCACGCTGCCCGGAAGATCGGCGCGAACGCCCGCGAGACGTTCGGCCACTTGCTGCCGTGCCCAATAGAGGTCGGTGCCTTCCTCGAAGTCGAGGGTGATGTCGGCAACGCCGTATTTCGCGGACGAACGCAGGATGGTCTGGCCCGGAATGCCGAGCAGTTCCATCTCGATTGGTGTGATGACGCGCGTCTCGACCTCTTCCGGCGTCATCCCCGGCGCCTTCAGGATCATCTTCACCTGGACCGGCGAGATGTCGGGAAAGGCGTCAATGGGAATCGTGCGGAAGGCGTAGACGCCCACAGCCGCCACCAGCGCATAGACGAGCAGCATGAAGACACGCTGCGTGAGCGAGAATTCGATCAGACGGCGCAGCATCCCCTAGTCTCCCGCCAGCATTTGCTCGAGTTCGGGGAGGCCGCTCGCGGCAACCATGGCATCGGACGGGATGTTTCCGACGATCGTCGCCGCCTCGGTGGACTTGCCGCGCAACTCCACCGGCGCGATCGCGAAACCGGCGTCGTTGCGTACGAACACAGCGCTTTGTCCATCGATGCGCGCAACAGCCTTGCTGGGAACAGAGAAAGCTCCACCGTCCGCGGGCTTTTGAAGCAGGACCGAAACCAGCTGCCCTGCCAGGAGGCCGCTATTGGAGGGAACCGCCGCATAGAGGATCGCAGACCGGGTCACGCCCTGAAGCGACTTGCCGATCGATACGACGCGCCCTTTCGGACCGCCGGCAATCTGGATGGCACTGCCCAGCTCGATCGCGGGCAGCAGGCGCGCCGGGACCTGGACCTCGACCCACAGCTCATCGCTGGTGTCGATGGTCACAACGGGCCCCATCGCCTCGATCATCTCTCCGGGCATGGCGTTGACCTCCACGACCGTTCCGTCGGCGGCGGCGGGAATCGAATACGCCCCGTCCGCGCCCAACGAGATCCCGTTGAGGGCCAAGGTCCGCCGATACTGCTCAATGACCGCCTTGATCTTCGCGACTTGCGCCTCGGCCTCTTCGGCCACGACAGGATTTTGGAAGCGCTTGTCCACGAGCAGCCGCTTGCGCCGCGCAACCGCGTCCGCCATTTGCAGCTCGGCCTCGGCCTGTGACAGCTGGCTCTGAACATCGAGGAGATCGCGGCTAGAGATGCTGGCGACCGCTTCGCCCTTGCTCACGCGCTGACCGGGCAGCACATGGACCTGGGTCAGGGTGCCCGCGAACGGGGCCGTCGCGACGATGCGCGAATTGACGGGAGGAATGACGGTGCCGGGAAGTGTCGCCAAGGTTTCAGCCTCGGCAGGCCGCACGGACTCGACCCTGATGTCGAGGCGGCGCACCTGATCGGCTGACAGGGTCACGGTCTTCGTTTCAGCCGAGGCCGCACAAGCCGTAACCGCTGTAAAAATGACGACGCACATCAAAGGCAAAACGCGCATATCTAGCTCCGTCCTGGCCGCGAAATTGCCGGCCAACGACAGGGCTATAGGCGCTACCTGAAACCAACCTGAACGGAACCTTGCAGGACCCTGAAAGGGCTTTTCAGGTTCCTTTCAGGTAGCGCGTGCTAGAAGCTCGGCGGTTACGAAGCGAAAGGCTCCCCATGCGCGTCCTGCTGGTCGAGGATGACAACGAGATTGCCAAAAGGCTGATGGCCGGTCTGTCTCAGGCCGGCTTCACGGTCGAACGCGCCGACAACGGCACTGACGGCTACACAATGGGTCTCGACGAGGAATACGCGGCCGCCGTTCTGGATCTCGGCTTGCCCGAGATGCAGGGGATCGATGTCCTCAAACGCTGGCGCGCCGCCCACCGCACCCTCCCCGTGCTGATCCTGACCGCGCGCGGCACATGGGCGGAGAAGGTGGACGGTCTCAACGCCGGCGCCGATGACTATGTGACGAAGCCGTTTCACGTACCCGAGGTGGCCGCGCGTCTGCGCGCGCTTGTCCGCCGCGCTTCCGGCATCGCGAGCGCAGTCCTAACCCATCGGGGCATAGAGCTCGATACCGGGTCGGGCAGCGTCTTGCTGAACGGAACGCCCGTCAAACTGACGGCGCGCGAGATGAAGATGTTGACCTATTTCCTGCATCGGATCGGCCGGATCGTTTCGCAGGCGGAACTGGCCGAGCATCTCTACGCGCTCGAGGACAGCCGGGAATCGAACACCATCGAGGTGTATGTCAGCCGCCTGCGCCGGAAACTCGGCTCTGACATCATTACGACGGTCCGCGGCCTCGGCTACAGGATGGATTAGACCGTCATGACGAGCCTCAAGAGCAGACTCATCCTTGCCGCCTCGTTGTGGATCGCCCTCGGGACGATCGGCGCTGGTCTCGTGTTGTCGGCGATCTTCAAACATCACGTAACCACGCAGTTCTACGACGAGCTACATGTGCATCTCGACGAGTTGCAGCGGCTTGCCGAGTTTCACGAAGACGGCACCTTGCATCTACAGCGCAACCTCAGCGACCCGCGCTACGACGTTCCGCTGTCCGGCTTTTACTGGGAGGTGCAAAAGGACGGCAAAGTGCTCGCGCGGTCTGAGTCGCTCGAAGGCCCAGCCCTCCACATGCCGCCCGACGCGCCGAACGATATCGGCGTACACACCCACCTCATCGAAGGACCGACGGGGCCCCTCATCGCCATGGAGAAAGGCGTGTGGAAGGATCCCGGCGCGACTCCCGAGCGGTTCATTATTGGCACGGACGAACGTCATCTCGATGCGGTCGTCTCGAGCTTCAACAAGACGCTCACCATGTCGCTCGCCGCATTCGGCCTGTCTCTCGTCGGCGCCGCAACACTTCTGATCTTGTATGCGCTGAAGCCGATGCGGCAACTGCGGACAGCTCTGTTCGATGTGCGCTCGGGACACGCGAAGCAACTGAGCGGTCAGTTTCCAACGGAGGTCGTGCCGCTCGTGGATGACCTCAATAGACTGCTCACCTCGACGGGCGACTTGATTCAGCGCGCCCGCACCCAAGCGGGGAACATTGCCCACGGTCTGAAGACACCGCTCGCCATCGTGACGGACGAAGCCTATCGGCTGGGAGACGAAGGCCAGGATCGTGCGTCGTCGACGATTCTGAGCCAGTGCCGGAAGATGCAGTCCCATATCGACTACCAAATCGCCCGTGCGCGCGCCGTCGCCATGCGCTCGACCCCCGGGGTCGTCGCCGACCCCCGCAAGGCGGCGCTCGAGGTCGCCTCGGCCCTGGGCCGCCTCTACAAGGGCGAGTCGGTCTCGATCGAGGTCGACGTGCCGGAAGGGCACCGCTTGGCCTGCGATCCTGCCGACCTCAACGAGATGCTGGCCAACCTGGTCGACAACGCCTGCAAACACGCCCGGTCGACAGTGAGAATCGCCTGTATCGGCGGTGATGCGACCGGAATGACCGTCGACGACGATGGGCCGGGCCTCCCGCCAGAAGCGCGTGACGTCGTCTTCAATATCGGCGAGCGCTGGGACTCCCGCGCGGCCGGATCCGGATTGGGGCTTGCGATCGTGCGGGACCTGGCGCGCCTATACGGCGGCGATGTGAGACTTGGGGAATCGGACCTCGGAGGCCTTCGCGTCGAGCTCATCCTGCCGTCAGAGGGCTGACTGAGGCCTAAGCCCTAACCAACGGCCCCGCACCGGCTGTGCTCGCCTCCGCCCGAGGGCCTTCTCCCACCGCAAATCACGGGGAACGCGCATCCCGTTCCGCGCGTTGTCGAAGCTGCCGTGCTATCGTCGCGACGTGCCTACGTCGCGAAGAGACGCTAGGGCTCTTCAGATATAATAAGAGGCCGGGGCAGAGCCGGCTGTCTTGCTGCCTGCTTCGCCATACCCTTTCCTCTCAGAGCATCCATGCCATGGCCGACGGCAAAACCTTGATCGATACGCTGCACAGGCACCTCGGGGTCTGGCTCATGTCCGCACTCGTCGTGGGGGCCGCGATTATCGTGATCTGGTGGTTCGCCTCGGACGTGGTCGTCGCGATCATCAAGGCTTTCGAGATCATTCTCTGGCTGCTGGGGCTCATGCTCTGGCCGTTTCGGCTCTAGTCGAGAGGCGCATCCTATGGCGGACGCCGTTCTATTGAGCCGCAGTCTTATGATCCGCGTTCCTGCTCGTACTGCGTGTGCGGACAAAGCATGCACGCGGCCGGTTTTTGCCGGGCTACGGCAATCGTCTTGCCGCTTGGCTCCTGTCTTGAAACGCCTGGATTTCGAATAAAAACGGCCAAAATCGCCGGAGTCGCGCCCGAAGACCTTGTATCACTTTGCGCCATACCGTGGCCAAAACATCACAGCATTTCCCGGCAAACGCGATATAGTCATCCTCAGAATCGACAGACAGAAACGGGGGACCAACCAATGCGTCTGCTTATTGCTACTGCCATCATTATCTCTGCCACGATCGGCCTCGGCGGCTGCTTCGGCCATCACGAGAAGGCCGTTGTTGTCGAGCCGTTGAAGCTTGGCTAAACAACATTGACGATGAGATAGCGCGTACGCCTATCTCTCCGGCAATTGCCAAAACCCGGCTGGGTCCGCCCAGCCGGGTTTTTTGGTTTTTGGGGCCCCTTTTTCGGGACTGACCGCCCTCTCCCGCTGTCTCATCCAGCGCGCAATCCAGCCCGTCAAAGCAACACAGCCGCCCCCGGCAACCGGGAGCGGCTGTGCAGCCAAAGCTCGGTCCGGCGCCGCGCATCGCGGCGACCGGAAGCATGAAAGTTACTTACACTTCGTCATGCCATGCATGGCCATCTTGGCGTCGGCCTCGGTCTTGTACTCGCCCATCATCGCGAATTTCGCGGTGTCGGTCGGCGCCGTCTGGCTCATCACGCACTTCTTCGTCGTGTTGTCGAACATGACATAGAACGGACCCATCGCCAGAGCGGGGGTGGCGAAGGCGGCGAGCGCAGTCGCAATGATCAGTGTCTTCTTCATGGGGGTCTCTCCTAGTTTTCGCGCAAGGCGTTATTGCCTCGCAGGGAAACCAGAGCACCGATCAGTGTTCACTGGAAACTCAACTTGGCGACAGTGAACGCACACAGACGTTCACCCAAAGGTGAAGCCGATTTGAGCAGAATTCGACGCTTGGTTTGGCGACGTTCGGTGTCGCTCGCGCGATCCGTGGTCGGACGAAACCATGCGGCCCCGCTCAGCGCTCTCTACTCTCTATAATGACCCGGCTTGGGCTGGATCACGCAGACATAGGTCACGTTCGTACCGAACGCGGTGCCCACCAGCTTGTCTCGGACCGGCATCTTCGTGAAGGTGGCCGAATCGTTCGCGCAAGATGCCTTGTTCAGGTAGGTCACACCGGTGAACGCCAGGGTCCTATCACCTTGCATCTGATCGCTCGGCGCCGCCGCGGCGCCAGGATCCTGCATCAACACGTACAGCGCCCAAACCAACCCCTTCATCGTCGCCTCCCTGTGCAGCCGTCTGCGCGCGACGCGGCAATGTCATCGAAAAAAGCCCCGCGCTGCTTCGATCAGCACGGGGCTTTCCACTCAGTCGTCGAGAGAGCTTACATTTTCGGCGTCAGCTTGTGGATGTCACCCTCGTCCACTGCGGCGTAGAGGCTGCCATCCGGCCCCTGGACCACGGACCGGAAACGGCCGGCCGCCATCGGCAAGGACATCGTGACGACCTCCTCGGCGGTCTTGCCGTCCTCGGACAGTTCGATCACGTCGATGCGCTGACCGACCGGCGTACCGCCGAAGCCAATGCCCATGACGCCGACAACCAAACGTCCGTCCCATGCTCCCCACTGTTCGCCGTCCAGGAAGGCGGCGGAGGATGTGCCTTGGGATTTATGATTGTTGTTCCAAGCTGGCTTCATCGCATCGGGATAGGTCTTCGTATCGGTCATCGGCGTGAACTTCGACCGCTCCTTCGGATCCATGCCTTCCATTTGGTTCGGCATGTAGCCGCAATAGTCGTCGGGACAATCGTCGCGGCCAGCCATGTTCGGACGCGGATCCCAGCCGCCATTGCCGCCAAGCTCGAGCGCCGTGACCTCATCCGAGTGCCATGGACCGTGTTCGGCCGTCACCGGCTGATTGGTGCCCGGACGGAAGGCGATACCTTGCGGATTGCGGTGACCATAGGTGTAGATGCGCGGATCGAACCCTTCCGGCGGCTTATTCTCGGCGGCGGGCTTACCGTCCCGATCGATCCGAAGCACTTTGCCTCCGATCAGTGTCGGGGACTGAGGCACCACGCCGTTATGGGTATCGCCGGTGGTGACGTAGAGATAGCCATCGCCCGGATTCCAGCGCAGGCGCCCGCCGTTATGGGCGCCCGGACCGCCAAACGGATGGTCCGTGGCCTCGGGCTTGTATTGAATATCGTCGACAATGTCGGTCCGGTCGGAAACGTCGCTGAAGTCGTCGTTCACCGTCAGCCGCATCACGCGGTTGGTTCCGGGTGCTGTCTTGTTGGAGGTCGAGAAGACGTAGATCGTCCGGTTCTCGTCGAACGCAGGATCGATCGCCACACCCTGCATGCCGGCCTGACCTTCGCAGAACAGGTCCTCGCCGCTGCTCGGGTAACCTTCACTGCCCTTCATGCCCAGGAGCTTGTTGACGTCGCCGGAAGGAAGACGGACCGACAGGCCCTTGCACTTTTCAGTGAAGAACATGGTTCCATCGGGCAGGAATGCCATGTCCCACGGATTTTCGAGACCCGACAAGACTTTGGTGTGCGTCAGTTTTGGAGCATCGGCCGCAGTCGCTGCCGAGAGCGGCAACGCCGCCGCGACGAGCGCGCCCAACGACAAGAGGGATAGGTGCCGTTTCATCGAATTTCCTCCCATGACTTTGCCTTCTTGATCCCGCTCATTGCGGGAGTCTCACGCTAAACGAACATGCGCCCGGAACGGATCACCTTCCTTTTGCGAATAGTTCCCGGCCTTACGGCGAAACAGCCCGATTATCTCCGGGGTGCTTGCAACCGTTGTGGGGATCAACTTTGCGTCGGTGCGCTGGGCGCGTGCACCAGAAGGCGCCCTACTCGGCCGGCGCGTCCGCGAGGCGGCGGCGGAGGCGCTTATAGACTTTGCGCTTCAGGAAGTAGTAGGCGGGCCGGCCCATGATGGCGATGGCGACGAATTTCGACATGAAGGGCGTTGCGCCGAGGACCCCAGAGATTCCCGCCTTGAGACCGGCATCGAGGTCCGTCGCCATCACCAACGGGATGATCGGCCACGCGACATAGGCTCCGACGAGAATGACTGCGCCGAGCGTGAAGCGCCAACCGATCTGTTCGGCGGTAAACTCTGGTTCCGTGGCAGCGATCGTCGTCTCCCTCGCGAACACAATGTCCGGCTCGATCTGATTTGTTTTCAGACCTGTCCGGCCCCGTATGATGCGGCCCTACCCACCGTTGCTCATTGTAGGACGACGCCCCAACCCGCAAAAACCCTCTCCCTGGCCATTATCGGCCAAAGGCGGCTTTTTTGGGCAGACCGCCACGGTGTCGCAGGAAGCCTCAAGCGTCGCCCGGGGTTGCGACCAGCCAGGCCGGGTCGAACCATCTGTCGGCCTCACCATCGTAGGGGAGCCTGTTGATGTCCCAATGGCGGATATAGGGCGCATACACGTCCCAAACCGGCGGGCCGCCGCCCACATAAACCACGCGGTCCGGAAACCACCCGAAGACCTCCTCCGGATGGTGGATCGAGCGAATCTCGACGATCGTGCGGTCCTTATAGGCGTACTCCGGGAAGGCGGAGATGGTCGTGGGACCGGCGATGACCACGTGACCGCGCGTCACATCGAAGAAGCGGGCAACATCGGCGACATACTCACGGTCTTTGTTGCCCTCCCAAGGCAATACGCCGTTCAGGCCGAGTTGACCCCTCTGTCCAATGGCAATGATCGCGCGTATGTCGGCCACGTGGTTCCTCCATCTGGTCGGGCCACTTGTTTTATCGGCAGATAGCTCTTTGGCAAGGAATGGTGCAAGAGAAGTCGTCGACGAGACAGCTCGCCGCAACAGGACAGCGTATCGAAACACGGCGCCGACGGTGAAGGCGCGGAAGCACGGAACATCATGGCGCCCCGACTCGTCTCAAATCCCTATCAGAACCAAGTGGTCAAGGCGATCGGGCTCATGGTGCTCGCCACGCTGTGCATCGCGGCACTCGACACGACCGCCAAATATCTGACCGACACGCAGAAGCTCCCGGTCGCGCAGGTGGTTTGGATGCGCTTTGTCTGGCACGTCGTGTTCAGCGCCGTGTTCCTTTGGCCCTTCGCGCTGCGGCCGTCGTTACGATCCGAAAAGCCCGGCATTCAGTTCATCCGGTCCTGTCTGATGATCCTGACGACGGCGCTGAATTTCATCGCGCTGAAGTATCTCCAGCTCGATCAGAACATCGCGATTTTCTTCCTGATGCCGCTCCTCGTCGCCGCGCTGTCCGGACCCCTGCTTGGCGAGTGGGTCGGGTGGCACCGCGCCTCCGCCATCTTCGCCGGGTTTATCGGCGTGCTGGTGGTGATGCACCCGGGCATCGGCGACGTGCACTGGGCGATGCTGTTCACGCTTGGCGCGACGTTCGGCTATGCGCTGTTCAATATCGCGACCCGTTACCTCGCGGCCTACGACCCGCCGGCGGTCACCCAGACCTATACGCCGCTCGTGGGCGTGCTGATCATGACGCCGCCGGGCCTCCTGTATTGGCAGTGGCCGGATCAGTGGTGGGTTTGGCTGCTGCTCGCATCGCTCGGATTCTGGGGCGGGCTCGGCCATTGGATCATCATCCTGGCGCACCGGCTCGCGCCCGCGAACGTGCTGGCGCCGTATATCTATCTCGGCCTCATTTGGATGTCCGCTTTCGGCTTCGTCATTTTCGACGATGTCCCAACCTGGTGGACCGTCGCCGGCGCCGCGATCGTCATCCTTGCCGGGCTCTACCTCCTGGCGCGGGAACGCATCGCCGAGGAACGGGAACGCAAGCGCGGCGCGGCGCGCTCCGCCGGCGCCGAATTCGAACCGCCGCAATAACGGCTAGTCCGTTCCGTCGGCCCTGGCGTAGCGGCGGCGGATGTCGTCGGCGAAGGCTGCGAACGTGCCGTTCGCGATGGCGGCGCGAGCGCCGGCCATGAGCTCTTGGTAGAACTGGATATTGGCGTAGCTCACAAGCATGGCGCCCAGCATCTCCCCTGCCTTCACGAGGTGGTGCAGATAGGCGCGGCTGTACTGCGCAGCCGGACAGGCACTGTCCGCATCGAGCGGGGTCAGATCCTCGGCATACTGTGCGTTCCGCAAGTTGAGACGTCCGCCCCAGGTGAAGGCCTGGCCGTGACGGCCCGACCGGGTCGGCATCACGCAGTCAAACATGTCGATGCCGCGGGCGACCGCGCCGAGGATGTCCAGCGGCGTGCCGACGCCCATGAGATAGCGCGGCTTGTCTTCGGGCAAATACGGGGTCGTCGCATCCAGCGTGTCGAACATGGCCTCTTGACCTTCGCCGACGGCAAGGCCGCCGACCGCGTAGCCGGGGAACCCGATGCCGACGAGCGTCTTCGCCGAGTCCTCCCGCATGTCCGGAAAGACGCTACCCTGCACGATCCCGAACAGGGCCTGCCCCGGCGCGCTCATCGTCTCGAACGCGGCCTTCGAGCGCTCGGCCCAGCGCATCGACAGGTCGAGCGACACCCGCGCCTCCTCGCGGCTGCAGGGAAACGGCGTGCATTCGTCGAGCGCCATCTGGATATCTGCTCCGAGCAGGCACTGGACTTCGACGGCGCGTTCCGGCGTGAGGAAGACCGGCGCTCCATCCAGGTGCGAGTTGAAGGTGACGCCCTCCTCGGTGATCTTGCGGAGCTTCGCGAGGGACATGACCTGATAGCCGCCGCTGTCGGTCAGGATAGGCTTGTCCCAGTGCATGAAGCTGTGGAGGCCGCCGAGCTTGGCGATGCGCTCCGCGCCGGGGCGCAGCATTAGGTGGTAGGTATTGCCCAAAATGATATCGGCGCCAGCAGCCGCCACGTCCTCGATGAACATGGCTTTGACCGTGGCTTGTGTCCCGACGGGCATGAAGGCCGGGGTGCGGATCTCTCCGCGCTGAGTCTGGATGACGCCCGTGCGGGCGCGCCCGTCGGTTGCCTTCAGCGCAAACGTAAAGGGGACGGTCACGCCTGGTCTTTCGGGGTCAGCAGACACGCATCGCCGTAGGAATAGAAGCGATATCCTTCGGCGATCGCGTGCTCATACGCCCGCTTCATCGTCTCGAGCCCGCTGAAGGCGCTGACGAGCATGAACAGCGTCGATTTCGGCAAATGGAAATTGGTCAAGAGGCGGTCCACGAAGCGCAGGCGATAGCCGGGCACGATGAATATGTCCGTCTCGCCGTGGAACGGCTTCAGCGTGCCAAACTCGTCGGAGGCGGCTTCGAGCAGCCGCAAACTCGTCGTCCCGACGGCCACGATCCTGTTGCCGCGCGACTTGACCGCATTCAAGGCGAACGCCGTTTCCGTCGATACCTCGCCGTACTCCGCATGCATGTGGTGGTCGTCCGTATCCTCGGCGCGGACAGGCAGGAACGTGCCCGCCCCCACATGCAGCGTCACGAAATAGATCACGACACCGAGTTCCTCGAGCGTTTGGAGCAATTTCGGCGTGAAGTGCAGTCCCGCCGTGGGCGCGGCCACCGCCCCCTCTTCGCGCGCGAACGTCGTTTGATAATCCGTACGGTCCTGGTCGTCCGGCGCGCGCCGCGCGGCGATATAGGGCGGCAGCGGCATGGCCCCTTCCGCCTCGATCGCATCGTGGAGCGCGGGTCCGCTCAGATCGAACGCCAGCGTGACCAGACCGTCCTCCCCTTTGGCCTCGACCGTGGCGGTAAGGCTGCCGAGGGCACAGGCATCGTTGTCCTTGCCGAACTGGATGCGGTCGCCGGGCTCCAGCCGCTTGCCCGGCTTCGCCAGCGCGTTCCAGCGGTGATCGTCCAGCTTCTCGATCAAGTTCGCGGAAATCTGGGCGGTCGCATAGCCGCGCGTCCGCACACCCTGCAGCGCCGCCGGTATCACGCGCGTGTCGTTGAAGACGAGCGCATCGCCCGGCTCGAGCAACAACGGCAACTCCGCCATGACCTTGTCGGCCAGGACGTCGGGATCGCCCGGGTGAACGACGAGAAGTCGCGCGGCGTCGCGCGGATGCACCGGGCGCAGCGCGATCAGTCCATCGGGTAGTTCAAAATCGAAAAGGTCTGTTCGCAAGGACTCCCCGTCGGGGCTAGAGCATTCGAACCATAAGCGCGCCGACCAGCACCAGCACCACGCCCGACACGCGCCCAACGCTGAGTTCCCGTTGAGCAAGATCGAAAAGACCGAACCGGTCGAGGAGAAGCGCGGCGGCCAGTTGTCCCGCAATGGCAAGAGCCATCAACGCGGCAACGCCAATTTTCGGCGCCAAAACCAAGTTGACCAGCACATAGACGGCGCCAAGCAACCCGCCGCCGATCAACATATACAGCGGCATGGACCGCAGCGCGCTAAGATCCGTGCTCCCGCGCGCGAAGAGCAACACGACCACGGCGAGGGCCACGGTGCCGACGCAAAAAGACCACAGCGCGGCCGAGAGCGGATGCCCGAGGCGTGCGGCAAGCTCCGCGTTGATCGGCGCTTGCATGGCGATCATGGCGCCGGTGGCCAGGGCCACCAGCGTCAGCAACATTGCAGTACCGGACATCGCCGCGCGCTCCTTGGGCTTGCCGTTTCGCCCGCCGGTCATCCGGTGGCGTCAGCGGCGATCTTGGCCGACACGATCTTGTCCGGGCTTGCCGGCGGCTCGCCCCGGTTGATCTGATCGACGTTCTCCATGCCTTCGATCACCCGGCCCCAGACCGTGTATTTCCGGTCGAGGAAGGTGGCGTCGTCGAAGCAGATGAAGAACTGGCTGTCCGCCGAATCCGGCGACTGTGCCCGCGCCATCGACACCGCGCCACGGGTATGGGGTTCGGCGTTGAACTCGGCTGCGAGCTTCTGACCCGAACCGCCTGCGCCGGTTCCGGTCGGATCGCCGGTCTGGGCCATAAAGCCTTCGATCACCCGATGAAACGGGACGCCGTCGTAGAATCCCTGGCGGGCGAGTTCCTTGATGCGAGCGACGTGATTGGGCGCAAGGTCGGGGCGCATTTCGACCACGACATTGCCTTTGCTCGTTTCGATGATGAGTGTGTCTTCGGGATTGGCCACGTGTCGGGCTCCTTCATGTTTGTCGTTTGGCTTCGGGGGGCCGGACCGTCTACTCGATGGTCGCTTTCTGGATGTAGTCCAGCTTGGGAAACTGCGTGACGAGATAGGCGTTCCCTTGCGCCTTGATCAGCGCCTGGTTGGGACCGTTGCCGCGCGGGGCACCCTCGCCGTAGCCCTTGTAGAGCGAATCGACCACGTCCATGCCGGAGATCACTTTTCCGAACGGCGCAAAGCCCTGACTGTTCAGCCCGGCGTTATTGTTGAAATTGATGAAGACCTGGGTGGTGCGCGTGTTCGGCCCGGCCGTGGCGAACGTGACCGTACCGCGCGCGTTGGATTCGCGGACCGGATCGTCGGGGATGTTCGCGTTGCTCCAGGCGGCGGAGACGTCGGGGTTTCCGCTGATGCCGAACTGGACCATGAAGCCGTCGATGACGCGGAAGAAGCGCGCGTCATTGTAGAAGCCGGCCTTCACCAGGTTGTAGAAGCGGTCCGCGCCGTGCGGCGCCCAATCGCGGTTCACCTGAATGACGAAGGTGCCCTTGGAGGTCACGAACTTCGCCTTGTAGCTGTCTGGCGCACGCGCGTTCAGCGATGCGGGGTCACCGAGACTTGCCGCCGATGATGGGGCCTCAGCCATTGTGGCAGAAATCAGCAGGGTTGCCGCGAAGAGGACGACGGTCCTGGTGGTCATGGGGTTTCCTCGTTTATTGGTCTCTAAAGATTAGGGTGCAAGCTTGCGCGCTAGGGCCAAATTGACCGGCTCCGGTACGAAAGGTGAGACATCGCCGCCCATTGCGGCAATCTGACGGACGAGACTGGCCGCGATATGGCGTGTCCCCGGCGATGCGGCAAGGAAGACGGTTTCGATCTCCGGCGCAAGGGCCGCATTCATCCCCGCCATCTGCATTTCATAGTCGAAGTCGCCCGCATCGCGCAGACCGCGAAACACAACGGTGGCACCGACGCTTCTGGCCGCCTCCACCGTCAGGCCGTCATAGACCATGACTTCGAGCTCGATGCCAAGGTCGCCGGCGACCGGGCTGAGAGACTCGCTGGCAAGCGCCACGCGTTCCTCTTCCGTGAAAAAGGGCCCCTTGCTGTGATGCGCGCCGATGGCGATCACCATCCGGTCGATGAGCCGCGCCGCGCGGCGGACGATATCCACGTGCCCCATGGTGACGGGATCGAAACTCCCGGGATAAAGACCGATGCGCATGACGTTCGCGCTCCTCTTGTCCGTGCGCAGCTTTCGTTGGGGCTGGGGGGCGCCGTGACCCCATGCGGCCCCTTCTAGCCGTGCCGGGGGCGTGTCGGCAAGGGCGCAGCGTGATCTGGGGAGCGGACGCAAAAAAGGCCCGGTGTCCCCACCGGGCCCAAAATCCAGCTATTGCCGATGTGTCAGACTATTTCAGGTCTTGGTAGGCGGTCGTGCTGCCGTGGCCGCCCAGGATATCGCTCAGATTGAAGCGGTAGCCGAAACCGGCGGAAACGATCAGCGGATCGAGGTCGACATCGGCCGTGACGCCCGTGCCGCCCCACCGGGCGTTCGTGTTGAGCCAGGTCTTTTTGACATCGGCGTTGAGGTACCAGCCGTTTCCGACGGCGACGTCCAGACCGGCCTGAAGCGTGAAACCGAGGCCATCGTCGATGCCGAGGCTGGTGCCGGGGCCAAGCTTGCTGTCCTCGTCGAAGAAGGCGATGTACTGCATACCAACGCCGACATACGGCTTGAAGGTGCCGTCGGGGTTGAAGTGGTACTGAGCCGTGAGGGCCGGCGGAAAGATCCAGGTGTCACCGATCTCACCCAGCGCGGCGATGCTGCCGGTCGCGTCAATGCTGTGCTTCGCGAAGCAGCAGAACAGCTCGACGGCGATGTTGTCGGTGAAGAAGTAGGAAATGGTCATCGCCGGGATGACTTCGTCGCTCACGTCGGCGCCCGCACCCGGGATGCGCGAGCCATTCAATTTCACGGTGGCATCCGTATCCGGCAGCACGCCGGTCACCACACCGCGGATCATGATGTCGCCGTGATTGTCGCCGGCCATTGCCTGATGCGGCGCGGCGCTGAACGACACAGCAAGGGCGAGACCAGCCGCCAGCGTGCTCAGGATCTTCTTCATAACGTCCCCCAGTCATTGTGGGGGCCGCTTACGGCCCCCTAACGTTTGTTCCCTCTTTTCATGTGACGGTTACCGAAGACACGCCAGGATGGATCACACCTCTTGCCTGACCAAGGTCAGCGATTGTCGGCTCGCGAGGCATCTGTTGCAGCCGCGACACAGTTTTTCTTGATCCTAGTCAAGACGTTGCACGTGACTGATGCGCGGGCTCCGTGCCTTTCTCGGGCCTGGGGCTTGATCGGCGTCAAGGTCCGATTCGCGCGTTCTTGTCATGAGTGGATCGACAACGGGCAGTGTCCGCACTGCCGCGCAGGGTACTCATGTGACAACAGACAGCTTGATAATGGCCGCCCCTCTCTCGCCGGCAGACGCCGGGCCCAGCGCGGACTGGCAGGCGACGCTGCCGGCCGAGCTTGCCGAGCACGGCACACTCGTCCAGACGAGGCCCGGACAAGCACTCCCGCTTACGCTCGGCGGCGAGGAAACCGTTTTCGTCGTCCGTATGGCGACTTTGCTGTTCCGGTTAACCGTTGCGGACAATCTTCGTCAGGGGATCACCCTACTCTATCCCGGCGACGTGTTCCGCTCGGCTTTCGCCCCGCCGGGACCGGGAGCCGATCTGGTCGCGCTGACCGCCGGAGAGGTGCTGCGGTACCGCTATGACGCCTTCGCGAGGCTGTTGGAGGCGAATGCAGATGCGCGCGCTTATTTCGACATGGCCGTCGCCCGCCAATCGGCACGCCAGGCCATTCATCTCGCGGCAGTGGGCCAACTCGACAGCACGCAGCGGCTGGTCGCGTTTCTGATCGAGCTTGCGACCCAAATCGGGGTTCCGGCTTCCGAGGGGCGCGTCGTCTTCGAGCTGCCGCTGAGCCGCAGCGAGGTGGCCGAGTATCTCGGGCTCAATGCCGATACGCTGTCGCGGATCATGTCGCGGCTGCGCAGCGAAGGCCTGTTGTCCCAGCCGGACCGCCATACCGTATTCGTCCGGGACCTGCCGGCTCTCGCCGCCCTGTCACCGGCATCGGCGTCGCTGATGTCCGCACCGCGGATGAATACTAACGGGCCGAGGTCTTAACCCACTGGGCTGAACCCTTAGCCGGTCTCCCCGCCGTCCGGCTCGGGCGCCACGTCAGCATCGCCATCGCCGTTCTCGTCGCCGTTGCCGGCTTCGTCCGGAATATGCTCGACGGAGACGACACGCTCGTCCGCGGCCGTATCGAAGACGATGACGCCTTGGGTCGACCGTCCGACAACCGAAATGCCGTCCACGGGAACGCGGATCAGCTGGCCGCGATCGGTCACGAGCATCAGCTGGTCGCTGTCATCGGCCGGGAACGACGCGACGAGCTTGCCGTTCCGCTCGTTCACGATCATGCCGATGATGCCCTTACCGCCACGGCCCGACACCCGGTACTCGTACGCGCTGGACCGCTTGCCGTAGCCGTTCTCGGAGATCGTCAGCACCATCTGCTCGTGGGCGCTGAGCTCGGCGTAGCGCTCGGGGCTGATCGCCACGGGCTCGGCGCCTTCGGTCTCCTGCTCGATATCCGGCTCCTGCTCGCCGCCTCGGCGCACCATGTTGGCCTGGCGGACATAGGCGGCGCGCTCGGCCGCGTCGGCGTCCACATGGGTCAGGATGGCCATGGAGATGACTTCGTCGCCCTTGCCGAGATTGATGCCCCGGACACCGGACGATTGCCGGCCCTTGAACACGCGGACATCGCTCACGGGGAAGCGAATGGCTTGGCCGTCGGCCGACGTGAGCAGCACGTCCTGCCGCTCGTTGCAGACCTCGACGCCGACGATGCGGTCGCCCTCCTCCAGCTTCATGGCGATCTTGCCGTTCTGGCGGACCTCGATGAAATCGGAGAGCTTGTTGCGGCGGACCCCGCCGTCGTTCGTGGCGAACATCACGTCGAGCTTTTCCCAGGACGCTTCGTCTTCGGGAAGCGGCAGGATCGTGGTGATGATCTCGTCCTTGCCCAGCGGCAGCAGATTGATGAGGGCCTTGCCGCGCGCCTGAGGCGCCGCTGCCGGCAAACGCCAGACCTTCATCTTGTAGACCATGCCGCGCGAGGAGAAGAACAGGACGGGCGTGTGCGTGTTGGCGACGAACAGACGGCTGACGAAATCCTCGTCGCGCGTCGCCATGCCGGCGCGCCCCTTGCCGCCCCGGCGCTGCGCGCGGTAGGCGGTGAGCGGGACGCGCTTGATGTAGCCCTTGTGGGACACGGTCACGACCATGTCCTCGCGCTGAATGAGGTCCTCGTCCTCGACCTCGCCCATCATCTCCGTAATCTCGGTGCGACGCGGCGTGCCGAACTGCTCCTTGAGCTCGTTCAGTTCGCTCTTGACGATATCGACGATGCGGGAGCGCGACCGCAGGATCTCCAGATACTCGGCGATCTGCGTGCCGAGCCCTTTCAGCTCGTCGCCGATCTCGTCGCGCCCGAGCGCCGTGAGCCGCTGCAGCCGAAGATCGAGAATGGCCTTCGCCTGCTCTTCGGACAGCTTGTAGGTGCCTTGCGCCGAGACCTTGTGGCGAGGATCGGCGATCAGCTCCACGAGCGGGGCGACGTCCTTGGCCGGCCAATCCCGCTCCATCAACTGCGCGCGCGCCGAGGAAGGATCCGGCGCCTTCCGGATCACCGCGATGACCTCGTCGATATTGGCCACGGCGATGGCCAGGCCGACGAGGACGTGGGCGCGGTCGCGGGCCTTCTTGAGCAGGTGTTTGATGCGCCGGCCGACGACCTCCTCGCGGAAGTCGGTGAAAGCCCGGATCAAGTCCTTGAGATTGAGCACCTCGGGGCGGCCGCCGTTCAGCGCCACCATGTTGCAGCCGAACGTGCTCTGGAGCGGCGAGAAGCGGTACAACTGATTGCGCACCACGTCGGCCATGGCCTCGCGCTTCAGCTCGATGACGACCCGCATGCCTTGACGGTCGCTCTCGTCGCGAATGTCGGATATGCCCTCGATCTTCTTGTCGCGGACGAGCTCGGCGATCTTCTCGACCATCGACGCCTTGTTCACCTGATAGGGAATCTCGCTGACGATGAGCGCTTCGCGGTCCTTCCGGACTTCCTCCACGTGCACGCGTCCGCGCATGATCACGGAGCCGCGGCCCTTGTGATAGGCCGAGCGTATGCCTTGGCGCCCGAGGATGAGCCCGCCGGTCGGAAAGTCCGGACCCGGAATAATGTCGATCAGTTCGTCGATCTCGATGGCCGGATTGTCCAAATAGGCGATACAGGCGTCGCAAACCTCGCCGAGATTGTGCGGCGGGATATTGGTGGCCATGCCGACGGCGATGCCGCCGGCACCGTTGACGAGCAGATTCGGGAACTTGGCCGGCAGAACGACCGGCTCGCTCTCGCGCCCGTCGTAGTTGGGCTGGAAGTCGACCGTGTCGTTTTCCAGGTCGTCGAGCAGCGCCATGGCGGGCTTGGCCAGCCGCACCTCGGTATAACGCTCCGCCGCCGGAGGATCGCCGTCGATGGAGCCGAAATTCCCCTGCCCGTCGAGCAGCGGCAGCCGCATTGAGAAGTCCTGCGCAAGCCGCACCAGCGCGTCGTAGATCGCTTGGTTGCCGTGCGGGTGGTACTTACCCATCGTGTCGCCGGTGACGCGCGCGCATTTGTTGTACGGCCGGTCCGGCGTGTAGTTGTTCTCGCGCATCGAATACAGGATGCGGCGGTGCACGGGCTTCAGGCCGTCACGCGCATCGGGCAGCGCACGCGACACAATCACGCTCATGGCGTAATCGAGATAGGAGCGCTTCATCTCATCGATGAGCGAAATCGGCCGGATATCGGAGGAGGATGGTCCCTCGACGCCTTCGTCTTCTTCGTCAGCCAAGGACGGAAATGCCTTCTAAAATCGGTCGGAGAACGCACTCCCAAGCGCGCCGATGCTCTAGCCGCGCGGGGTTCTTAGGATGCGTTCGAGAAGCTGTTTCTATAGCTGATTTCGCTACGATTCTGCAACCGCCAACGGCCTCTTATTGGCAGTATTTTACCCTGCAATTACAGATACTTGCCAAAGCACTTGGTGCGGCAAATAGGGCCGGTGGATTCGGCGCTGCGCAAGCGCGATTTGAGACGCCGTCGGCAGCCGCTTCATGGGGGCTCCAAGGGGAAAGCGGATATCCGAATCGGCTCCTTGTTGGAGCATGCTCCCGGACGTCCGCCGCCCCGTGAGCGCGCTTTCCAGTCGCATTGAAGACCGCGATCAAGATCCCATCTGAAGGATCTGGTTCGTTTGGGACCAACCAAGACAGGAATTTCAACCGGTCTCGACCGTTCGGATATTGACCTTCCAGAAACTGGCGCCGGGGATCATGGCGCCCCGATCGAGGCCCTGACGAAAAGGAACATGACACGATGAGCAACGAAACGACCATGAAGAACCTGCAGAAGGCGCTGTCGATGGAAGTGTCGGCGATGCACCAGTACCAGCTTCACGCCCATACGCTGGACGACTGGGGACTGGACAAGCTGGCGGCGCAGATGCGCGAGGAGATGACGGAAGAGCTGGGTCACTCCAACGAATACATGGACCGCATCATCTTCCTGAACGGCGAGCCGGAACTCACGTTCTACAAGAAGCCGGTCAAGGCGAAATCCCTGGAGGAGATGTTCAAAGCCGATCTCGCCGACGAAGAAGAGGCGATCGCGTTCTACACCGAGGCCGCCATGCAGGCCGGCGAACAGTCCGATGTCGGCACGAGGACGCTGTTCGAAAAAATCGTCCTGGAAGAGGAAGGCCACAAGAGCTGGCTCGAGCTGCAATTGAGCCTGCTGGATCGTCTGGGCGAGGAAACGTTCAGCTCCAAATACGTCTCCGGCGTCGAGTCGTCCGGCGACGCCTAAGCCCCGCGATCGTGGCTGCAGCGCCGGCGTGGCTTACGTCACGCGGCGCCCCGCGCCACGACGCTCGCGCTTATTTGGGAGCCGCGCCCGGGGAAACGCGCCCAAGATCTAGAACGGGATCTCGTCGTCCAGTTCCTTGTTGAACGAGCCGCCGCCACTGAGAGGCTTGGTGCGGCCGAAATCGCCGCCACCGCCGCCGCCTTCGCCTTCGCTCATGCCCCCACCCTGCTGGCGTCCGTCCAGCATGGTGAGCGTCGAATTGAAGCCCTGCAGAACGACCTCGGTGGTGTAGCGTTCCTGGCCGGACTGATCTTCCCATTTGCGGGTCTGCAACGATCCCTCGACATACACTTTCGAGCCTTTGCGCAGATATTGCTCGGCGACCCGCGCAAGCCCTTCGGAGAAGATCACCACCCGGTGCCACTCGGTTTTCTCGCGGCGCTCGCCCGAGTTCTTGTCGCGCCAGCTCTCGGTCGTCGCCAGGCGCAGATTGACGATGGGACGGCCGTCCTGAGTGTGGCGCACTTCGGGGTCGGCACCGAGGTTTCCGATGAGAATGACTTTGTTGACCGATCCGGCCATGTTTCCGACCTCCCCGCATACGAGCCGCTGTAAATAATCCCGGTCCGCGCGAGCTTCGAGCCCGCGACGGCCAATCCGGCACGATAGGCGCATGAGCACCCGCGTGCCAGGACGCATCGCCCGCCTTTCCTCCCTGTCCACAACCTGGGGGACGACGGCAATGCAGGTCGAATGTACCTGTTTTGTTCTCAATCGTCTACCATGTTGCCCTCTTGTTATTCCCTGGCGTGCGCCCTATGGCTAAACAAAACGACAGAGAATATTTGGCAGCGCACTTCATCCTCCGAGGGCGCCTGCCCCAGATCCAGGAAAAGCAAGAACGATGCAGCGGCAGGTCCGCCAGGGACAGACATCCACGCGCCGTAAGGGCAAGCGGCGCGACCCACGGGTCAAGTATTTCGGCTTCACCGCCATGCAGTGGCCCTTCATCGCCACGCTGGTTGGTAACTGGCTGTTTTCAGCGGCCGTCTTTGCGGCCGGCAAGACGTTTTGGGATTGGACGCCCGAAGCATGGGGCATCGCCGACCGGCTCGCCCTTGTCATCAAGGACGCCGTGGTAGCGATCCTTCCCGGCGTCCTTGGTATTTGCATCGTTGCGGCGCAGCGGCTCGACCCCTCCATGTTCGTCGGCTCGACGCCGAAGCCGAACTCGCCGGTCGAGATCAACACGAAATTCATCCTCAACACGTTTGAGCAGTTCACGGCCTACTTCATCGCCAACGCCGGGCTGGCGATGTACTGCCCCATCGAGGAGGCGCGCACGCTGCCGATCTTGACGGGCTTGTTCGTGCTCGGCCGCATACTGTTCTGGGTCGGCTACCACAAGAACCCGTACCTCCGGGCCTTCGGCTTTGGCGTGACGTTCTACCCGACCGTCATCGCCTATGTCTGGCTCATCCTGATCATGGTGTTCGGGATCCGGGTTCCGCTCTAGCAGCAGCATCCGTCATGGTGAGGTGCCCACCGGTCCTTCGAGGCTCGGGCTATCGCCCTCGCGCCGCAGGATGCTGGCTGGGCCTCGAACCATGACACGCGCCTGAACTCACCGGCTATTCTGCCATCGCAGCACCGTCTCGCTCGGCCACAACAGCATCAGCACGTTGAGAGCGAGGCCGTCGCGGATCATGATCCCGGTGAAGACCTCGAAGCCGATGGCGATGGTCACGGTGAGCCACACCGGCAGCCGGGCTGCGAGCACAAAGCCCAAGACCATGAACAGGATGTCGCTCACCGAGTTGAGGACGCTGTCGCCGTAATAGTCGAGCGCCACCGTGGCCTCGCGATAGCGATCGATGACGTAGTCCGTGTTCTCCACGACCTCCCACGTGGCTTCCACGCCGATGGCGAGAAGCAGCCGCGTGCCCAACGAGGCCCGCGGCGCGATCAGCCAGAACAGGAAGTAGAACAGGAAGCCGTGGATGATGTGCGAAGGCGTATACCAGTCGAAGATGTGCTGGGAGTTCTCCGAGCTCACCACCTGGAAGTGCCAGAGCTTCACGGTGCCGCATTTGCAGATCCATGGATGGCCCATGGCGTAAAGCACGAGTGCGGTCGCCACGATCAGACCGGCGGCAATGACATACTGGGTGCGGGTCATGGTCATGGTTTTTGTTAGCGCTCGCGAATCGGACCTTGATGTCGTTTGAATGGGTACAACTCATTCCCCGCCATCTCCAGTTCGGAGAGTGCGCGCGATAGGAGACAGTGATGACGCAAGACGAGGCCCTGGAGCTGCTCAAGACCGGCGCCAGCGTCTTCCTCACGGGCCGGCCGGGCAGCGGCAAGACCCACACGGTGAACCGCTACCTGGAGGACCTGGCCGAGGCGGGCATCCCCTATGCCTACACAGCCTCGACGGGAATCGCCGCCACGCACGGCCATGGGGTCACCATCCATGCCTGGAGCGGCGTCGGCGTCAAAAGCGCCCTCTCCCGGCGCGACTTGGACACTATCGCCGGCAACCGCCGCCTCGCCGGACGCATCGAAAAGACCAAAGTCCTCGTCATCGATGAAGTGTCCATGCTGCCCGCCCGGACCTTGACCTTGGCGGACACGGTCTGCCGCCATGTGCGGGCGACGAACGCCCCGTTCGGCGGCCTTCAGGTCGTGCTGGTCGGCGATTTCTTTCAGCTGCCGCCGGTCGTGCGCCGGCAGTCCGACGACGGCATGCTGCAATTCGGCGGCGACGAAGACGAGGCAGACGCGAGTTTTGCCCACGGCTCCGCCGCTTGGCGCGATCTCGATCCCACCGTCTGCTATCTGTCCGAACAGCATCGCCAGGAAGATCGCCCCTTCCTCGATATTCTCGATGCGATCCGTGCCAACGCCTGCACCGATGTTCACCGCGAGCGTCTCGCCGCGCGCATCGTCGCACACGATACGCTGCCGCCCACGCGGACGCGGCTCTTCACGCACAACGCCGCCGTGGACGACATCAACCGGCAGCAGCTCGCGAAGCTCGAGGGTGAACCGCATATCTTCCCCATGACTGGCAAAGGCGCTCAATTCGCCATCGACGCCCTCAAGCGGGGGTGCCTGTCGCCGGAGACGCTGGCCCTGAAACTGGGGGCCGTTGTGATGTTCACCAAGAACGATCCGGCCGGACGCTACGTCAACGGCACGCTGGGGCTGGTCGAGGACTTCGACGCCGAAACCGGCAACCCGGTCGTGCGCACCAAAGCCGGCAAGCGCATCGTCACCGAGCCCGTCACCTGGAAGATCGAGGAAGGCGGCTCGGAACGGGCCAGCATCACCCAGCACCCCTTGCGGCTGGCATGGGCCATCACCGTCCACAAGAGCCAGGGCATGTCGCTGGATGCCGCCGTGATCGATCTGTCAAAGGCCTTCGAGTTCGGACAGGGCTATGTCGCCCTCTCCCGCCTGCGCAGCCTCAAAGGGCTGCAGCTGCTGGGGCTCAACGAGCGCGCGCTGCAGGTCCACCCGCAGGCCATCGAGAAGGACGCCGAGTTCCGCAGTGCGTCGGAGGACGCGCTTCAAGCCATGGAGCGTCTGGGGCCGAAAGAGCTCGATCTGCGGCAGCAGGCCTTCATGGAAGCGCATGCGGGGAGCGCGGCCGATGCGGCCGGGAAGAGCTACGACGTCGCCACCCTGCGCCAAACCCACGGCAAGGCCTATGCCCCCTGGACCGAGGCGGAGGAGCAGGAACTGCGCCGCCTGCACCATGTGGGCGAAAGCCCGACCGCAATTGCCGAAATCCTGGGGCGGAAACCGGGCGCGATCCGCTCGCGCCTGAAGAAGCTGGCGCTGCTGTCCTGATGAAAAATGGCCCGGACAACGCCCGCCTGCGGCCTCTTATGCCTTGCGTGCGGGGCCGCATCCCCCGACATTACCCCGCAGTATGACGGCAAAATCCATCTCCATTCGCGGCGCCCGGGAACACAATCTCGAGAACGTGTCCCTCGACCTGCCGCGCGAAAAACTCGTAGTCATCACGGGCCTCTCCGGCTCCGGCAAGTCTTCGCTCGCCTTCGACACGATCTATGCCGAGGGGCAGCGGCGCTACGTGGAGAGCCTGTCGGCTTACGCGCGCCAGTTCCTGGACATGATGCAGAAGCCGGACGTGGACCATATCGAGGGTCTGTCGCCGGCGATCTCCATCGAGCAGAAGACGACCTCCAAGAACCCGCGCTCGACCGTGGGCACGGTGACGGAGATCTACGACTATATGCGCCTGCTCTGGGCGCGGGTCGGCATCCCCTATTCGCCCGCCACGGGTCTGCCCATCGAGAGCCAGACCGTGAGCCAGATGGTCGACCGGGTGCTGGCGCTGCCCGAAGGCACGCGGCTCTATCTGCTGGCGCCGATCGCGCGCGGCCGCAAGGGCGAGTACCGCAAAGAACTGGCCGAGCTGCAGAAGAAAGGCTTCCAGCGGGTCAAGATCGACAACGCGTTCCACGAGATTTCCGAGGCGCCGAAGCTCGACAAGAAGCTGAAGCACGACATCGACGTGGTGGTGGACCGGGTCGTGGTACGGTCCGATATGTCTGCACGGCTCGCGGACTCGCTCGAGACCGCGCTGTCGCTTTCCGACGGCATCGCCATTGCCGAGTTCGCCGACGAGCGCGGGCCTGGCGAGGACAAGCGCATCATCTTCTCGGCGAAGTTCGCCTGCCCCGTCTCGGGCTTCACCATCGAGGAGATCGAACCGCGCCTCTTCTCGTTCAACAACCCTTACGGCGCCTGTCCCGAATGCGACGGGCTTGGTACGGAGTTGTTCTTCGAGCCGGACCTCGTCGTGCCGGACGATTCCCTGTCGCTGAACCGCGGCGCCATCGCGCCCTGGACGCGCACGTCCGCCACCTCGCCCTATTACCAGCAGACGCTGGAGGCCGTCGCCAAGCACTACAAGCAGCCCATGACGAAGCCGTGGAAGGACCTCCCCGAAGACTTCCGCGAGATCGTGCTCTACGGCTCCATCGACGAGGTCGCGTTCACCTATGACGACGGCGTGCGCCGCTACACGACCGAGAAGCCCTTCGAAGGGGTGATCACCAATATCGAGCGGCGCTGGCGCGAGACCGAATCCAACTGGGTGCGCGAGGAGCTGGAGCGCTATCAGTCCGACCAGCCATGCGAGGCCTGTCTCGGCTACCGCCTGAAGCCGCAGGCGCTCGCGGTGAAGATCGCCGGGCTCCATATCGGCGAAGTGTCGGATTTCTCCATCCGCGAAGCCAAGGAATGGTTCGACGCCCTGCCCGGCGAACTGACCGATAAGCAAAACGAAATCGCCGAACGCATCCTGAAAGAGATCCGCGAGCGGCTGAAATTCCTCGACGACGTCGGTCTCGAATATCTGACTCTCGCCCGCGCCTCCGGCACGCTCTCCGGCGGCGAGAGCCAGCGCATCCGCCTCGCCAGCCAAATCGGCTCCGGCCTCACGGGCGTCCTCTACGTGCTGGACGAGCCGTCCATTGGCCTCCACCAGCGCGACAATGCCCGCCTGCTGGACACGCTGAAGCACCTGCGCGATCTCGGCAACTCGGTGATCGTGGTCGAGCATGACGAGGACGCGATCCTCGAAAGCGATCACGTGGTGGACATGGGTCCCGGCGCCGGCGCGCTCGGCGGCAAGGTCGTGGCCGAAGGGACCCCTGCGCAGATCATGCAGTCCCCGGACAGTCTCACGGGACAGTATCTCGTGGGGCTGAGGCAGATCGAACTGCCCAAGGAGCGCCGCAAGCCGAAGCGTGGCCGCGCCCTTAAAGTCAAGGGCGCGCGCGAGAACAATCTGAAAGACATCGACGTGGAGCTGCCGCTCGGCCTCTTCACCTGCGTGACGGGCGTCTCGGGCGGCGGCAAATCCACCTTCCTCATCGAGACGCTCTACCGCGCGGTGGCCCGCAAGCTGAACAACGCGCGCGAGCTCCCCGGCGACTACGACGAGATCTTGGGGCTCGAACATCTCGACAAGGTCATCGACATCGACCAGAGCCCGATCGGCCGCACGCCGCGCTCCAACCCGGCCACCTATACGGGCGCCTTCACGCCCATCCGCGAATGGTTCGCCGAGCTGCCCGAGGCGAAGACGCGCGGCTACAAGCCGGGCCGCTTCTCGTTCAACGTGAAAGGCGGGCGCTGCGAAGCCTGCCAGGGCGACGGCGTCATCAAGATCGAGATGCACTTTTTGCCGGATATCTACGTCACCTGCGACGTGTGCAAGGGCAAGCGCTACGACCGCGAGACGCTGGAGATCAAGTTTAAGGGCAAGTCCATCGCCGACGTGCTGGACATGACCGTGGACGAGGCGGCGGAGCTGTTCAAGGCGGTGCCGTCCGTGCGCGACAAGCTCCTCACCCTCGCCCGGGTCGGCCTCGGCTATATCCATGTGGGCCAGCAGGCGACGACGCTGTCCGGCGGCGAGGCCCAGCGCATCAAGCTCTCCAAGGAGCTGTCCAAGCGCGCGACGGGACGTACACTGTATATTCTCGACGAGCCCACCACGGGCCTGCACTTCCACGACGTGGCGAAGCTGCTCGAGGTGCTGCACGAGCTGGTCGACCAAGGCAACACCGTGATCGTTATCGAGCACAATCTCGAAGTGATCAAGACGGCCGACCACATCATCGATCTCGGCCCCGAAGGCGGCGACGGCGGCGGACACGTAGTCGCCACCGGCACGCCCGAAGAAGTGGCGGCCGTCAAGGACAGCTACACGGGACAGTATCTCAAGGAGCTGTTGGGCCGACGCGGAGCCTCGGGCTCCAGCGCGGCGAAGACGCCCGCCAAAAAAGCCGCTAGCGGGAAACGCAGCCCACGGAAGAAGGCCGAAGCTGCGGAGTAGCTTCAGTATTTTTCGTACACGTTCTGGAGTAGGAATTCGAGATGGCTAGCGACTTGATGCTCGCCTATCGTAAGATTGTTGGGATGGCCGCAGTCATTGCGCAGGTCAAGACGCTGCTGAAGCTGTTTCTTTTCAGCCTTGTCGATGATGCCCGCGTCCTCGCATACCTGTAAAAAGTCAGCTTCTCCGAGGGGCACGAAATTCTTGATCGTCTTGATCGTTTTGGCTTTGGGGAAGCGCGCTGCCAGAGAAGCGTTGAACGGCTTGAGTGCGTTGTTGAGAACGTGATTTTGAAGAATCCAAGCCGCGCCTACCCACGACAGTACCACAGCAGCTCGGTTGAGACCGGCCTCAAAGCAGTCTATTGCCTCCTGGACGAAGGCCCTACGGATGGGGTCGGTGATCGAAGCAATGTGGGTGTGTAGGTTGTGCGTAGCATCAGCGATGAGCTTGGGCTTTAGGGGAACGCCTTTTCCACGAAGTTCATCCAACCCTGCGGGCATCAGCATCCAGCCTTCTGGCAGACGAGACACAAAGCCTCGGTCATCTGCCCGTTTGAGTACCTGACCCACATTCCACTTCTTCATCTTCCGCAGCCCAACTGCCCACGCCTTGTCTTGTATCTCCTTTACTGACGATGGTTGGTTTAGCGCAGCTAGTACCGTCAGCACGGCCGTCTGCTGATCAGCACTGCTCTTCAACGCTATCTGAAGGGTCGTATCGCTAATCGCGCTCATGTCAGGCTGCCTGGGGCTTTACGTTATCCTTGAGCCAGTTCATGCCGCCTGGAGCGAGGGTGATGTCAGGGTCGTCTACCGAGAAGTAGATGTAGCCATCAGCACCGGTGTCGTAGAGGCTCTGCCTCAGCGCCTTTGGGAGCTTGTCCACAACGTGGTAGCACGTAAAGATGTGGTCGATATTGATAGGCTCAAGCTCAAGCTTGTCTTTGAGGTACGAGATAAACACAACGTTCTTGTGCTTGTTGTTCTTGACCTCGAAACCGGCGAGGTAGTCCTTCAGCGAGGGGGCGCCGTCGCCGCCATAGAGATTCAGGTCCTTGTCCAACTTGCCGTTCTTTGCGGACGCAGCGCCCTTGCCCTTGGCCTTGTTCTTAGTCTTGCCCTTGGTCTTTGCAGTCGGTTGGTCAATCTCGGGTGGCGGATTGAGTGCCATACTGCTTGACGGCTGAGGCGCAAGGGGCTCCAGCTTTGCCTCAAGGACCTTCGCCTTGAAGTCCTCGTAGACTTCCTTCACGAAGGCAGCGTCCCCCTCGGCCTCGATTACGCCACGCCGCAAGTCAATATGAATCTTGGCCGGATCAGTGTCGCTATTCATTGATCATCTCCTCAACTCGGTTTAAGCCCGCTCGGCTTAGTTTCAGGGTCTTACGCGCCTGCTGACTTCTTCCACTCTTGGACACCTGAAGCACCAAAGCCGGCCTAGAAGTCTGATGCGGAGCGAAGGCGAGCGTGATGTTGGCGATCTTGTGCCCGAGGTTTGTGAGCAGCTTGTTTGCGGCCTGGGCCGTGAACGTGTCACTTTGCTCGCAGACTTGAAGCCAATAGCCAGCGACCAAAGCCTTCTCCGCGCCAGTTTCTGGATCGGCCGCATCGTATAGGTCTGCAAATGAGGAATATGAGGCCGCACTCTTGGCAGCTTCATCGGCTGCCGCCACATCGGCATCGCTGGTGTCCGTGATTCCGGATTCGGCAATCGTCACACCGATTTCAAGAAGACTGACAATATACTTGATCACGCGCTCCCTTGCCTGCGGGGCAAGGGGCTCAAGTACCTGGTGGATTATCTTCATTGCTTCGAACTCCGCTTTTGCGGCGTTGCTGTCACCAAGCGAAGCTGTGCCCCCCGATGTCGACTCAGCCTCGGGTGGGAGAGCCCGATAGATCTTGGCCATCGAAAATCCTTTTCTATGAACTAAGTTTCTTATTATATATGACGTGCTTCATTGGATTTCAAGATGCGCCTGACATTTTGTGATTAGATAAATGATGGCCCGCGGCCCCGGGCTGACGTCCGCACCTCAAAAACTCTTATCCCCCTCCCCGAAGCCTGCCGTAGACTGCCTTCATCCCTCGTTCGATGAGGACGCGAGCTGCAGACCGTCTGCTCTCGGGGCGGGGGATGCAGCGCCCGGGGTGGCGCGGTACGGATGGGCCCGATGAGAATGAGCAAGCCCGGACAACCGCGTCGCGGCTAACGGACCAGCCTCGGGGGTCCCTAATCCGCCCACCTGCGTTGTAACGCGTGGGTCGTCGGGTGAGGTGCGTGCGCTTCGCGCGTGCCTGTGCCACTGGAGGTAAGCCGTGCGGCATGGGGCTCTAAAACATCGCTGCGGCGTCGAGGCGAGCTTCGCGCAGGTTTAGTAGCGTGTGCGAAGCACTGTCCAAACGCCATGCGGGGCGCCGGAAGGCTGCCCAATACTAATACAGGACGGCGGCCGACCAGCGCCCCGCAAGTCCCTTCGGGACGAAGTCCCCACTGCGTGAGGGCTGTTGTTTTGAGACGTAGAGAATCTGCCGCGCCCTTGTCGTGTCTACGCGACGGGATGCCTTGGCGTGCGCATTTGACTCTCGGCTGTCATGCCCGCGAAGGCGGGCATCCAGTAGACTCAGGCGCTTGTGATCGATGCGTAGAGGTCGTCCCAGTTGGGATTATGCTCCTTAATGAGCTTGACCTTCCACGCGCGTCTCCATTTCTTGAGCCGCTTTTCGCGTTCGATCGCGACCGTGATGTCGTCGAACTGTTCAAAGTAGACGAGTCGCGCAACGCCGTATCGCTTGGTGAAGCCTTCAACAGCTTTGGTTCTGTGTTCGTGAATACGCCGGATGAGATCGTTGGTCACACCAACGTAGAGCGTGCCGCCGATGCGGCTCGCGAGCATGTAGACGTAGTAGCGATGGTCTTTCACATCGCTAAATTGGTGAGTACTGGATCGCCCGGTCAAGCCGGGCGATGACAAAGAGAGGTTCCTTGCCGCCCTCAAGTAGCGCGCTAGCGCGATAGGGCAAGAAAGACTCGCTCAAGCAGCCGCTAGGCGGTAGCGCGCAAAGAAAGCCATCGGGGTATCCAACGAGGCGGCGGGCCGGCCTTGAAAAGACCGCCGGGCCTTCCAATATCTTTGGCCGCCGTTTGGCGGTCGCCACGGTTCATGCGGAGGAAACGTCACGTCCCGGAGAAGGAGGTGGTCCGATGAGCGTCAAACGCCTGATCAAAGGCAAGGGCTCGTTTGTCCCAGTCATCAAGTCCGATCTCACCCTCAATGACGTTATCAACCAGCTCGACATCGACGATGTCGGCGCCCTTGTCGTCACCGACGACAGCAGCGAAATTCTCGGCATCATCACGGAGCGCGACATCGCCCAAGGGCTCAAAGCCCATGGCCGCGATGTGGTCGACCGGCCCTTGCGCGAGCTGATGACCCACGACGTCGTCAGCGTCGACATCGGCGCGCCGTTGTCCAGGGTGCTGGAACTCATGGACGAGCATCAGATCCATTATATCCCGGTGACGGAGGACGGCACGCTCGCGGGGATCATCAACATGCTGGACCTGGTCAAATACCGGCTGGGCGAGATGGAGATGGAGGCCAACGCCTTGAAGGACTATGTCGCGGGGCGGGCCTGAAACGTGTCCATGGCCCAGAGACCTGCCGTGCGCTGTGCACGTCGCTCGTTCGAAAGAGGACGCGCGGCTGCCAGACCGTGGCTCTCGAGGGCGAAGGACCCGGCGCGGCACGGGTTACTGGATACCCGCTTTCGCGGGTATGACGGCGGGGAGCAAACATTAGCCTCGGCACGCTTGTTTACAGTAAACTCTACCCTCACCGCTTCACCCGTATCGGAACCGCTGGCGAACCCATGACCGCCCTCCCCATCCGCTATGTCGAACCCGTCTACCGCCCGCCGAGCGAAGCGCAGTCGTTGATCCTGCCTGTCACGGACGGCTGCTCCTGGAACAAGTGCACGTTCTGCGAAATGTACACCGCCCCGCAGAAGCGTTTCCGTCCGCGGGATCAGGAGGAAGTGCTCGCCAACATCCGGGACTGCGCCGAAAGGCTGGGGAACGGCGTCGAGCGCCTCTTCCTGGCCGATGGCGATGCGTTGACGCTGTCGACCCGCCGGCTCGTGGGCATTCTGGAGGCGGTTCGGAAGGAGCTGCCGAGCGTCCGGCGGGTTTCGAGCTATTGCCTGCCGCGAAACTTGCGGAAGAAATCGGTGGCGGAGCTTCGGGAGCTGAGGGATCTCGGCCTGTCGCTCGTCTATGTGGGGGCGGAATCCGGCGACGACGACGTCCTGGCGCGGGTCAACAAGGGCGAGACCTTCGAGACGACGCGGGAGTCGCTGCAGAAGCTGCAGGAGGCGGGGATCAAACGCTCGGTGATGATCCTCAACGGCCTCGGCGGCCAGGCGCTGTCGGCTCAGCACGCCGACAACTCGGCCGCGCTGATGAATGCCGTGCAGCCTGAATATCTCGCCACGCTTGTGGTCAGCTTCCCCCAAGGCGAGGCACGCTTCCGTGAAAATTTCGGCGACTTCGAGCCGCTCAGCGTGCTGGCCTTGATGCAGGAAATGGAGCGGTTCCTGTCCCAGCTAGAGCTGAAACGGACAGTCTTCCGCAGCGATCACGCCTCGAACTGGCTGATCCTGAAGGGCACGCTCGGCGCCGATAAGCCGCGCCTGCTGCAAGAATTGCGCGCTGCCATCGCCGCGCCGGACGCGGCCCCGTTGAGGCCGGCCTGGGCCCGTGGGCTTTAGGCGCGCGGCCTCCAAGACCGCACACTCACGCCCTCAAGCAGCCGCCAGGCGGTAGCGCGCAAAAAAGCCAGCCCTCAAGTAATGCGCTAGCGCGGTAGGGCAAACGACAATGCCCTCAAGTAGCCGCTAGGCGATAGGGCAAACGACAATGCCCTCAAGTAGCGCGTTAGCGCGGTAGGGCAAACAAAGAAGCCTTATGGCGTGTCGGTAGTCGCGGGCGGCGTGGCCGGCGCTGTCTCAGGCATGGCCTCGGAAGCCGGCTCCGGCGCGGGCTCCGGCGCTGCCATGGGTGCCGCCGCAGGCGCTTCGGCCGGTTCCGGCGCCGTTGCCTTGTGCACTTCCTCGCGCACCTCGTCGGCGACCTTGCCCGCGGACTGGCCAAGTTCGCCGCCAACATAGTCCCAATTGACGATGTCGCGGCTTTCCGGCTCGTCGCCCACATGATCGATGAGGAAGACGACCACGATGGTGAGGATGATCCCGGTTAGGACACCGGATAGATATGGCATGACGCTCTCCCTATGTTCGACTTTCGGCTGGGCGGGGTTGCATACGCGGCAAACCCACGAGGCAAACACCGTCCCGCCCGCCGTGTTCCCGTTGAGCCCGTTCAGGGCTGAGGCGAGCATAGGCGCAGTCCGTGTGAAATGCATGTCACGAACGCGCGGAGCGCCGCCGGGAACACGGCGTCTCGCCTGCGCCGCCGGTCCGGCCGGGACGCTGGAACGGTCTCGAGAACCGCGCGGTGTCCGGTTCCGATCCCGCTCAGGGAACTATCTTCTTCCTCCAGCGTTTTTCCGCGGAACGTCTGCATTTTCCTACTTGTCAGGGGACGTTTTTGACCCACTACTTTCCGTTGCGCGGCGACTGGCCGCGCCTCTAATCGAAGGAACGAAGAGAATGCTCAAGCTCTTTAGTGCGTTGATGTTTGGAACGGCGTTACTGCTTGGGTCCGCCTCCCTGTCGACCCCCTCTTTCGCTCAGGACGACATGGAAGAAGGCACCATGGCCGAGGAAGGGATGACCGACGAGGCACCGGCCGATGACATGATGGATGAGGCCCCGGCCGACGAGGGCATGGACGACGCTCCGGCCGAGCCCGATCCGATGGAGGAAGCTGAAGAGGGCTAGCAAGCCCACCGGTATTCATTCGCGAATGAACACCTGGAGGCGCCGGCGCAAAAGCATCGGCGCCTCTCTTGCGTCCGGCGCCGGTTTGTCGCGCAGGGGCTTTTGTGGGGTGTCGGTGCGTGGGTGTCGACGCCGAGCCTTCCCGTCAGCGGAAGACGCCGCTGAGCCTCGTTTGCCGTACCGGCTGATGCATGGTCCGAAAGGTGCTCTTCCGCGAGCTCACACGATGCGGGATGACATCGGGGGCGCTGTCGAGCCGAATGAATTTGTGCACCTCCGATGCGGCGACCGGACGGCCGAGCAGGAAGCCTTGCGCCTTGTCGCAGCCGATCCCGCGCACCCGTTCCAGCTGCGCGATGGTCTCGACGCCTTCGGCGGTGACGCGCGCGCCCAGTGCATGACCGAGCTGCGTAACGGAGTCGAGAATGGCTTGGGCCTGGGGACTGTCGTCGGCCACGAACGTCCGGTCGATCTTGATCTCGTGGAATGGAAACTCGCGCAAGTAGCCCAGCGAGGCATAGCCGGATCCGAAGTCGTCCAGCACCACCTTCACGCCGAGAGAGTTGAGCTGTTCCAGTAGAGCGAAATTCTCGGCTGTGCTCTGAAGCAGAACCGTTTCGGTGATCTCCAGGTAGAGCCTGTCCGGGTGCAAGCCGGACTTCTGGAGTGTATCCGCGATCTTGAACGGAAGGCTTTGCCGAAATTGCGCGGGCGAGAGGTTGATGCCAATGCCGACGTTCTGGGGCCAGGTCGCGGCTTCGGCGCAAGCCTCCTTCATGACCCAATCGCCGATGGCCGTAATGAGTCCCGTTTCCTCCGCGAGCGGAATGAACTCACCCGGATACACGAGCCCGCGTTCCGGATGATGCCAACGCAGGAGCGCTTCAAATTTGACGAGACGTTCGGAGCGGACGTGGAAGATCGGCTGGTAATGGAGCTTCAACTGCCCTCCATCAAGAGCGCGTGTCAGATCCGCTCTGAGTTCTTGCCGCACCCTCTCCTTCTCGGCCATTTCTTGCCCGAAAAAGCAATAGCTGTTGCGCTCACGCTTTGCCCAGTACAGCGCCGCATCCGAATTTTGGAGCAGTTCCTCGGTCTGGCTTCCGTCTTTGGGAACCCTCGCGATGCCGATGCTGGCGCCGATTTCCACCTGACAGTCGTCGATATGGAAAGGCGCGCCGAGAGCCTCGATAAGGCTGTCCGCCAACCGTTCCAGACGTTCCGTCGGCCTCGTGTGACGCGTTACCAGCAGAAACTCGTCGCCGCCCAGCCGCGCAAGGATATCGTCGTCCTTGGCAAGGCTCCTGATCCTCGTTGCGACTGCCTTAAGAAGCGCGTCGCCGAAGGGATGCCCATAGCTATCGTTGACCTCCTTGAAGTGATCCAGGTCGATATACAGCACCGCCGCCTCTTGATCTTTGCGGCGCACCTCTTCAAGCAGAGCGTCCAATCGCTCATGGGCATACGTTCTATTGTAAGCGCCTGTGAGCGTGTCGTGCCGCGCAAGATAGGTCAGTTGCTCCCGGATGCGCCTCTTCTCCGTGACATCACGGAAGAACAGCGTGAGTGTCTCCTCGCTCGGGTAGGCATGAACCTCGAACCAGATATTCATCGAGGCCAAGTACTCTTCGAATACCACCGGCTTCTGGTGCTCAAGCGCCCATGTGTAGTTCTGATGAAATGGACCGCCGAACGCTTCCGGGAACGCCTCCCAGAGGCTTCTTCCGATACTGATGTCGCGGCCCTTCAGAAGATCGATTGCTTGTCTGTTGCGGTAGAGAATGCGCCAGTCGCGATCGAGTACCGCAACACTGTCAGTGGTGCTCTCCAGCACGAACTCGCTTCGGCTTATTTCCAGCCCGTTGCGCGTAAAGCTGTCATTCGGTGCCATTCTCACAACTCCCAACAGGGCGCGCTGCAATCCTGCGGTGCAATCCTAATGTAGTTCACTTCGCAGCTACAGGGCTATTCAAACAGACCACAGATTAATAAACAGGGGCCATCACTTCGCGAGCTTCCCACGCATCGTTAACTGGGCGTTAACGATGCCGGACCAGAGCGCCACCGAAGCGATCACTGTCGGATGCCGGATCTGCGGGCTAAACTCGGAGCCGCGAACGCCCCCCTGCTTAGCCTTTATGAGCACCGCACACCAAAGGAGCCGAGATGCCCGATCCGCACACCAGCGACCTCGCCTCGCGCCTGCGACAACTCCCGGGCCAACTCCTTCTGGCCCTGCTCAATGGCACCGCCATCCTGGTGATTGTCGCGGCGCTTTTCGCGCTTGTAGCGACGGCAAAAGTTACTCACTTAGCCGAGAACGTTGCCGCGACCATGACCGACGCCGTCCTGTCCCGCGTCGACGTCAAGCCCGCGCGGGTCATGGCGAAGCTCGACCAGCTGACCACGGAGGTCCAGTCGTTGCGGTCCGCTCTTCAGGAGCAAGCAGCGCAAGGGCGCACCAAACTCGACCCTGCGATCGAGCGGCTGAATGACAGGCTTGCCGAGCTGGAGACGGCCATCGGCCAACTCCGCGAGGGCCGGTCGCGACTCATGGACGAAGCGACCGCGCGGCTCAGCCTTTCGCTCGGTGAGGCGCTTCGAGATTTCGGTGCCTGCAAAGCGAATGCGGCGAGGCCTTGAGCGCTGGCGCCTACCACGCCATACATCCGGCGGCGCTGACGACGTTGGTATCGGCTCGCATTTTCCCTCTTGTCAGGGCTCGCTTTTGACCCACTCTTCTGGCTTGCGAGGCGCCAAGCCACGTTTGCTTTGAATCAAGACATTCGTCACCGCGACGTCGTTAGACTCGGCGCTTGGGAGCCACGGAGACGCCTTTTCAAGGAGACACCATGAGCATTGAAAATCTCAGCCTGGACGAAGTGGAACGGCGCATTCAGGTCGTCGAAGACAATCTACGCGAGCTGATGGAACAGGCCGCCGCCTTTTCAGGCGCAGCGGACGAAGAGCGCAATGCCGCGCGAATTGCCGACCAGCAGGAGAAGCTCGATGCCCTCTTGGCCCGGCGCGACCAGCTCATGGCGAAGGGTTAGTTTGGGGCCAAGAACTCTGGCGGTGAAACACCGACGCAGCAAGACGCCGTGCTCCAGTTGCCCAAAGAAGGCTAGCCGGAAGTGCGTGAAAGCGAGAAGGCCGACCCGCCTTTGCCGGATGTGCCAGCTCGGCGGCGTTAGCGGCGGCGCCTAAAGAGACCGCGGAAAGGCCCGCGACGCTCGCGCGTCTCGGTGTAGCCCGTCCCTTCGGGGGATCCCAAAGTACGGACCGCCGGCGGCGCGGAGCTGGCGGCCCAATTGCCCGCGGGGTCGGAGCCGGCAACCACGACTTTCGTGCCCGCCATACCGTGCTGCTCGACAAGATTGTAGAGCGTCGCCGCATTGTTGAGCGAAAGCCGCACGCAGCCATGCGACCTCGGCGTTCCCATGCCGGGATGATTGGAGCCGTGGATAGCGTGGCCTCTCGTGGTGAAGAAGATCGAATGAGGCATGCCAGCGCCGTCCCACTCATCCGAATAGTGCATCCGCTCCATGCGAAAGGCGCTGTAGTTTCCCGTGGGAGTCGAATACCCCGTGGCGCCCGTGGAGACGGGCCAGCGATAGCGCACTTCTCCATCCACGGAGACGGTCATGGATTGGGTGGGCTTGTCGATGTTGATGAGAATCGCAGCGAGCGCCGGGGTGGTCAGCATGCTGAGAGTTGCCGCAATCAGCGCACCCGCCAACCAGCGGCGGCGTCCCAGTCCTCTTCGTGTCGTGGGGCTCCCCACCATGGCGTTCCCTCCCGCAATGGCACGTCAGCCATAGTCATCATAGCATGACGCAATCCGGCGGGCCCGCACGATCGCGTGACCCACAGATGCCCATATAGGGTGGCTTTGAGTAGGCGCAAGGCCGCGTGGTCTGGCAACGCCTAAAGTGCAGCGGCTATATAAGAGGGTGCCGATGTCAAAGGTAGAGATTTCCTATTACTCCGACGTGCTATGTATTTGGGCCTACGTGGCCGAGCGGCGGCTGGACGAGCTTGCGGCGCAGTTTGGCGATCAGATCGAAATCGTGCCCCGCTACTGTTCGGTGTTTCCCGATGCGTGGGGCAAGATCGAAGCCAAAGGCGGTTTCGAGCACTTCAACGAGCACCTCAAAGAGGTTGCCGCGCGATTTCCCCACATCGTTGTCAGCGACCAGGTTTGGCTTCGCGGGCGCCCACGCACCTCGGCAAGCCCGCATCAGTTCCTGAAAGCCGTCGAACTCGTCGAACGCAGCGACGGCGCGCCGTCGCCCCCGTATCTCGACCGGCTGACCACCCGCGCCGCCCGCAACATCCGCCATGCCTTTTTCGCCGAGGCCCTGGATATTGGAGATTGGACCGTGCAGCGCGACATCGCCGCCAGGCTCGGAATAGACGCCGACGTTATCGAGCGGAGGTTGCGCTCCTCCGAAGCGCTGGCCGCCCTTGTCATCGACTACGGTCTTGCCGCAGAGAACGGCATCGCAGGGAGCCCGACGTTCTTGATGAACGACGGGCGGCAAAAACTGTTCGGCAATGTGGGATACAGGCTGCTGGAAGCCAATGTGCAGGAGCTTCTGCGGGGCCCCGCGCAGGACGGTGCAAGCTGGTGCTAGACGGCGCCGTGCCCCTAGTGCCCGCCCCCGCCCGCAAGACCGATGCCCGTTACGAGCGCGATCCAGACCTTGATGCGAAGGCCCCACGCCTTGATGATGCCGAGGCCGCCGAGGATATGGCCGAGAATACCGTGGGGAAGATTGCGGTCGTAGGTCTGCACGATACAGCCGCTGCCGTTGACGAGGAGTTCTTCATGCTCCGGATAGACCATCTCGATCGCCGCGACGACCTCGCCGCGTTTTGAGAACTCGGAAGGCTCAATGAGTCGGCCCGTGGGCGCGAGCTGACCGGCGGCAATTTCCGGCTGGATTGCGCTGATACGCGCCGGCAGCACGGAATCCACCATCGCCACGTTGAAATTCGTATCGCAGGCGACCTCGGCCGGCATGCCGACATAGAGGACCGAGCGCGAGACTTGCGAAAAGCCCGCGACCACCCGTTTCGGGTGGGCTTCGTCCCGGTCGGGAATGATGAGCATTGCCGGGTTCGAGGCGAACTGGGCGGCACGAGCACCCACATGCAAGGTGACCTGATCAATGACGCCGTCTACCTGCGATCGAACCGTCGTCTTTGCAAGTTCGACCTGGGCCTGCTCGAGTTGAGCGTTCGCGCTCTCGCGTTGCGCAGGCAGCACCTCCGTCAGCTGCAGATTGGCCTCGTCCAGGAGCGCCTCGGATTGCGCGACCTTGGCCTCGCCGGCCGCCTTGTCGGCGACGGCGGCCTGATAGCGGCGCTCGTTATAGGCGGGCGACTTGCGCCTCTTCAGCTCGGCTTGATCCTCGAACACCTCGACGGCCTGCTGAAGCTCCGCCTTTTCCCGGTCGAGGGACGCTTGCGCCGAATGGACTTCTGCCTCGGCCGATGCGACGGATTTGTCGATTTCCGCAAGCTTGAGTTCCGCGGTCTTGACTGCCGCCTCCTCCGTCGTCCTATCCACGGTAAAGAGAACTTGGCCGGGCTTCACGCGAGTTCCGTTGTCGACCTCGATGCTCGTGACGGTGCCGCCGTTCTCGCTGACCACCGGAACCGTGCGAAACGGCACGAAGCCCGTGTAGGATTTCGGGTAGTAGTAAAACACAGTGAAGAAAACGATGAACGCCAATGCCAACCACGCGAACAGCGCGATGTGGACGTTGTAGAGCGTGATCGGGATGCCCTTCCAACGCAGATACATGATGCGCAGAACGAAGGGGATGGAGGTTACGGTAAGCTCGATCACGCTTCCGACCCTCCATTTGCAGACGATTCCTTTTCAGCAGGAGCGCTGTCCGGCTTGCCCCCGCTCTCGTCCGGTTGATCGGATTTCGACGCTCGCGCCTTTCGCTTGGGCGTCTGCGTTGAAGGAGGCGTCTGTTCCTGTTCATCCGGCACCCGCCTGCCCGTGTGGTCATGTTCTCCCAGATGCTCGCGATGCAACTCGTCGAGCATGGCGCTTTCGAGCTCACCCTTGAGGATGTGTTCCTTCTGCGGCTCGAACCAAAGCATCAAGTCGCGTGCCAGCGCCGTCGCGATCAACGCCATGGGAAGAAGAATGCTGAAATGGCTTAGCGGCGGGAAGATCTCGTAAGCGAACGCGATCATCAAAAGCGTCGGGATCGTCGTCTTCAGCGGCGTCCCTTCGTTATGCTCTTCGGCAAACTTGTCGAACCGTGCATAGAAATGAAAGACAACAAAAACCAGGAGGAACAACAGGATCAGCGCCATGAAAGACGTCATGTCCGTGTGTCCTGGCGCTGTCCACCATGGAACCGTTTGCGCCTCCCCGCCCGTGGTCGTTTCCGCTTTCAAGGACGTCCCCCCTGCCGCCAAACCAGAATTGGCCGCTCGGCTGCCCCAAACAAGCCTATTGATTCATCAGTGACTCGACCGCAGTGAGCAGGTTCGTGTCGGGATTCTCGAGGCAGTAATCGCGCAGCTTCTTGGCATTGGCCTTGAGCTTCTCGACCTCGACAACGGTGTTGCCTCTTTTGCCGCTGTAGTAGCCGTGGAGCCAAACCGCGATCGTATCCGGGTCCGAGACCTTGTAGAGCGCGAACTGATTGCAAGTGATCTTGCTGACATCGATCGTGACCTGCGCCGAGGCCGTGGCGCCGAACGGGACGGACAGAGCCATGGCAAACGCGAGGCACTTCCCGGCAACTCCTAGTGACCTTAGACGTTCATGCATGTGTGGCACCCCTGACATCTACTTGTCCTCACCAGCGTGACCCTGATCCCCTGAGGATATCGATTCTCTATCGACAGAGGGCGTCTTCTCGAGAACTGGCGGCGTCGACGCCTTGTTTGGATCTACCGGAATGAAATGTACGTCTTGCTGCGGGTATGGGATCGAGATTCCGACGGAGTCGAACAGCTCTTTGACGTATCGCGTCAGATCCCAATAGACGGTCCAATAGTCGGATGTCTTTGCCCAAGGACGGCAGATCAGGTTCACCGAACTGTCCGCAAGCTCGTTGACCCGGATCGTCGGCGCGGGATCCTTCAGGACCAGCGGATGCGCCTCGACAGCCTGTTCGAGGACTTTCAGCGCTTCCGGAATGGAATCGTCGTAGCCAATGCCGAAGACGAGATCGACGCGGCGCGTCTCGCTGGCCGTGACATTCGTAATGACGTTGCCCCAGACATTCTTGTTTGGAATGACGATGACCTGATTGTCCGGCGTGGTCACTGTCGTGGCGAAAATATTGGTGCTCTTCACCGTTCCGGCGACGCCGCCAACGTCCACATAGTCGCCCACGTCGAACGGGCGATAGATCATGATCATGAGGCCCGACGCCAGATTGCTAAGCGAGTCCTGCATGGCGAAGGCGGCGATGATCGAAGCACCGCCGAACACAGCGAAGAGCGGCGTGACATCGACGCCGAGGCCCGACAAGACCAGCATCAAACCGACGGCCAGAACGATCCAATAGATAATTCCGACGATGAACGCTTGCAGCAGGTCGGAGATATTCGGCACATGACCGATCCAGCGCCGGACAATCGCCCGGACCATCCGCGCGACAAATATCAGCGCCAGAAACGCCACAATGACGATGGCAGCGTTCTTCGCGAACATCAGGCCGCGATCGTCGGCCTTCATCCAATCCATGGCCCACGCAATGAGGGTCTTGATGTCCGCCTTGCGCGTCTCTTCAAGAAAGATGGCGTTCTGGTAGTCGCGATAGACCGCGATCTCCTTAGCGTCGCCGCCCTTCCGTTCCCAGGCGTTGACGACCGCCGTGTAGCGATCGAAGAGGTAGTTGCGTTCCGCGTAGAGTTTCGTCAGCGTTTCGCGCTGGGAGCTCTTCGCGCCGCCATTGGCTTTCGAAACGGCGATTTGCGCATCGACCACCTGTTCAGTCTTGGACTTCACAATGTCGAGCCACTTGCCGGCCAGTGCCTTGAGCTCGTCCACGGTCATCGGAACCATGAGAAGTTCGAGGTCGTCGAGCTTCACTTGAGGATCGGTGACTTTGCTGGAGAAGACGGGAGCGGTCTGCGCCGGTGCCGAGGCGGCATCCTGCGCGAGCGACGGCTGTGCCGCAGCGAAAATTGTAATGCTGCCCAGCAGCAATGCGGCAAGGGCTATGAAGCGCAGCATCTTTCCCCCTAGTTCCCGTTCCAATTGCAGACCCTTACTAGCCCTTTCCGCTCGCCTGTAAAGCCCCCTTGGCACCGTTCCATCGAAGTGCCTGGAGATGGGCTCTTCCCCTTAGAAGTAGAACGTACTGGCCATTAGGAAGTAGACCAGAACGCCCACGACATCGTTGCTTGTCGTGATGAAAACGCCTGTCGCCGCTGCCGGATCGATACCCAGTCGGTTGAGTGCCAGCGGCACGAAGGACCCGACAATCGCTGCGATGGTGGTAACCGTGAGCAAAGACATGGACGTCGCCAATGCCAGCCGCACAGGATCGGCGACTTCGAAGACCAGCGAACCTCCAAGGATCAGCGACGCGAGAATGCTCCCGGCGATCGCCCCGTTGAGGAGCGCGCCGAGAAGCTCACGGCCAAAGCGATAGATCAAACGGTCCCCAGGCCAGTTCGATCCCATCGCCAAAGCTTGAACCGAAACCACCGACGCCTGCAGGCCGGCATTGCCGGCCATCGACATCACGACCGGGATGAAAGCCGCGAGGATTGCCGCCTTTTCGAGCTCCTCTTCGAAGGATCCGATGATGAGGGCCGCGATCGTGGCGCCGACCAGTCCGGCCAGCAGCCACGGCAACCGGTTGCGCAGGATCTTCGGAACGGAGTCGGTCGGGCGCGCATCTTCGTTGACGCCACCAAGCTTCAGCATGTCCTCGGCGGCTTCTTCCGCCACGACCCGCGCCAGCATCTTGGTGGTGATCTGCCCGACGAGCCGGCCGTCGTTGTCGACGACGGGAAGGCTCTTAAACTCCGTACCGGCGGTCGCGAGCGCCGCCTCTTCCTGATCCGTGGCCGACGAGACGATGGGAAACTCGCGCGACATGATTTTGGAGAGCGGTGTGTCCGGGGGAACCAGCAGCAATGCACGCGGTTTGAAGGCACCGATGGGGCGGTTGTCGGCATCGATGACAAAAACCGTATCGACCGATCCGATCATGTCCGATGCACGTTGAAGTGCCTCAACCGCTTCGGCGGCCGAGCGGTCCGGCGCAAGCGCGACATGCCGCCGTTGCATGATCTCGCCGGCGCTCTCCTTCTCGAAGGCTCTGGAGGCTTGGATGCCTTCGAACGATTTGAGGTCCGGACCGAGCCGGTCCTGAACATCGTCGGGCAAATCCCGAAATGTATCGAGCGCGTTTTCGGGCGGCATCCTTCGGATCAGCTCGCGCAGACGTTCGACCGTTTCGTCTCGTGTGATTGCCGCGCGGTATTGCGGCCGCAGTTCCGACAGAACGCGCGACGAGGTTTGGTCCGGCAGGATTTCCAGCAGCTTGCGCGCGGCCTTCAACGGCAATCTGACGAGGAGCTCCATGATATTTTCGGGCGGCCAATGCGCGAGAACCTTGCGAACGGCCTTCTTGTTCTTGTCACGGATGAGCTGCCGGATCGCGCCGACGACCGCGTCGTTTGCGCCATCCGCGGCGCCCTCGTCTTCCGGCACCCATTTCAGATCCAATGCAGAATCGGACTCGGCCAAGATTCACCTCGAGATCGTGCGACCGTCCGGCGCGGCGCGGAATTCCATCATGGGACGCACGGGAGCAGGCCTGCCGCACTTATCAATGCCGGTCAATTTGGCGAAGCCGCTCGACACGATTATGAAGGACGAAGGATGTCTGTGAGACGTTGGCAACAAGACCGCGGCGGCGCCCAGCACGAACGCCGCCCCGGCCCATGACCAAACTTACTTGGACGTCATATTGCGAATGAGGCCCGCGATGAGCGTCAAGACAATACCGCCAACGCCACCGCCGACGATATCGCCCACCCAACCTTCGATCATCTGACCAGCAAAACTGCCCATCAGCTGACCCAGGATGCCGCCGCCGACAGCGCCGGCGATCGCATTCCCAACAGCTCCGAGAGAATAGTTCTTCGCAGCCGCACCCGCGGCGCTGCCACCGACAGCACCGGAGACGGCCTGCACCAGTAGGCCCGTAAGATCCATTGATAATCCCTCCCATTGTCCCGCTCGTTTCGGCGGGAGGACAGTTTAGATCGCTTGGAGAGGGTTCGTCACTTGTCACGATGCGCCAGTTTACAGGCGCGCTAGTCGATACGGCTGAACATGCGCACCGCAGCATAGGCCACGAGGGAGAGCGCGAAGACCGCGCCTATGGCCCCCAGCACCACCGCCCCCAAGGGCAGGCGATCCGCCTCGGCGATGCCTAGAAAGTCCAAGCCCTGAACCGCGAACACGGCGACAAGCCCAAGCCCGATGACGAACACCGTCACGCCGACGAGCCGCGCGAACCGGCGAACTTGCCGGCGCCGCTCCAGACGGCTGCTGAACATGGCTCGGCGCTTCATGGATCGCGTCTTCCCCGCCCTGAACTCAGAGGAAGTCCCGATGGAAGTCCCGATAGCCGGTCTTCGTGTCTGCGCCCCGTCTCATTGCCGACGAGGCTGTGGCGACTCCTGTCGCTCTGTTTGGTCATGGCGCGTTGTGGTAGCCGCTCGCGGGCGCGCCAGCAAGCACCCACTCGACATATGACAGGTCAATCCCCGCAGAAAATCTTGCCAGGTTGGCCTAATCGTACTGTGAAGCGGTGACCACGGTCGGAATGCCTGCCCTCTTCCGGGGCGGCATGGCGCTACTGGTCCGTCGCGGTGTTGCCAGGACTACATTCGCCGAAGGTCGGCGTGTCGCCATAGGTCAGGCAGGCGGCTTGGGCGGTTTCGGCCGGCGCAAGGGTCATCGGCAATGCGGGACCCTGGTCCGTCACGCAGCCCGCGAGTGCAAGCGGCGCGAGCACTATCAGCAGCCATCGCATAGTTCTCTCCCGTGTCAGCGAAAGGAAGATGCTAACGGCCTAGAGATATGCTGCGGAAGGGGAATTACAAGGGTGGCGACCGGGCCGGCCGCCACCCTCGAAACGGTGCTACGCGCTTGGATCGGAATAGAAAATGTGCCGGCCAATACGCGCGGTCAGTTCGAAATGCTTGGCCCAGTTCGGGCTGACATAGTCCGCGTGGTAGTGGGTCGCGGTCTGGAGCGACGCCAGGACCCGGTACTCGCTCACCTCCCGCTCGTTCGGCCGATTGGCCATCAGCCAAGCGGCGTATCCGCGGACACTAAACCAAACCTTGGCATCGCGGATCCGGTCGGCCTTGCCGTCGCAGGCAAAGGAGAACTGACAGCGATTGTGAAGATGGCTGTTCTGATAAACCACTCCGCAAACGGTGTTGGGATAGTGCTTGCTCGAAACCCGATTCAAGATCACCCGGCCGACAGCCAGCTGGCCGCGCCAAGGCTCACCGCGGGCTTCGAAATAGATCCCCTCGGCCAAGCACCGAAGCTGGCGCGCAAAATTCGCATCGGCGACGTTCTGATCACCTGCACCCTGCGCGGCAACTTCCAGCGCTGCCGACGACACGCCGTCCTCGGCAGTGCCGGCATCGGCCAGGTCGTCAAAGCCGTCGATCACGCTATGCCGAGCGACGACCTCAGCAGCCGCGACCAATCCGGCTTTGGCGTTGTGCGACGCAACGAACAATTTGTCATTTCGCGCCACGTCACCAGCGTGTGCAGGCGCTGCCAGTCCAAGCAATACCAAGACAAGCAAAAGGCTCTTCACGCCGAAGAGTCTCTGACCCCTCATAGATATTCCTCAACAGTTGTTAACACTGTGCGGGATTAAACCGCTGAGGACGGGGCTTTTGCTCGATAATTCTGACGAGGGCAGGTTCAGCTTGTGACGAAAACGTGGCCTGTGTGTTACAAACTGCGGCAAAGTGGCCCAGCGTGGAGGCCGATGTTGCAGTGCAGCAACCGGCTCAGCCGCGCCCACACAAGGTCCGACACCGAAAGACGCCGTCCCACCCATCGGTGGAGCGGCGTCCGAGGCAGCTAATCAGCTGAACTAACTCGGTATTTTATGATAGCAGCTTCTTGATCAACTTCACGATGACCAGAAGTATCACCGCGCCGATGAATGCCGCGATGATCGATCCGAGAATGCCGCCGCCGAACGCCAGGACAATTCCCACCTGAGGCAGGAAAAACCCGGTGACGAGGGCACCGAGGATTCCGACGACGATATCGCCCAGAAGGCCGAATCCGGTGCCCTGAACGAGGAGACCCGCCAGCCAGCCGGCAATGGCGCCGACGACCAGGATGATAATGAGTGCTTCCAGCATTGTTCCCCCCTTTGCCGAAGAATCGTACTCATCAAGACGGCACAGCCTATCACATCGCCGGCCGCGCTTAGCGCCAATCGACGGGCTGTTAGCAAATCCAACCGCGCCGCGTTCCGTGGCCGTCGGAACCTTAAGGCTTCAGGACCAGCGGAATTACGGTTCGGCCCGGCGGGAAGCCTTCGCCGTCGGATACATCTTCTTCGAAGACCTCGAGATGGCCGAGTTGCTGGACGGTGACCGTATACGGAATACTGAAACTGAACGCCCCAGGACCATCGACGCCGCCGCCTGTCGTATGGCCGCTCGCAAGCACCGAGCCGTCCCGCGCCAGAAGCTTCCACTGCACATTGCTCTCGAAAGTCCGCGAGCATCCGGTCACGTCGAACCCACTCTCGACCCGCTCACCCGGTTTCGGACCCGTGGCGATCACGAAGGCCGCCTCGTCCAAGGCGCCGTCCGCGTTCGAGCAATTGTCTGTCTCCTCGCCTTCGACGAGACTGCCCATCGCAACCGCGGGCAAGACGGCGAGCATCAGGCTCGCACCGAAGACCCCACCCGCAACCATCATTCGCCTCGTGGCATGCGTCATTGTTTCCTCCTCAGGTCGTCACTCTCCGCAAAGCCCGGACCAAAGCCATAAGACGGGCCCTGCCCCTATATGGACCCAATTCACGACGGGCCATGGAGTTCCGGCCGCGCTGGCGAAGATTGGGGGCGGTGCTCAGTTGATCAGCGCCGCCAGAACAGGCTGCAGTTTGCTCAAGGCTGCTGCCTGGAGCCCCGGCGACTCGCTCTCCCGCGGACCGGCGATGCAGACGGGCTTACCCGTGAACGGCCTCAAGAAGGCCCGGACCCTGTCTCCTGCCTCTTGCTCTGCAACGCTTGCGACGCAAACGGGCTTGCCCGAGCTCACCGCATGGCGCACCGCGCGCTCCGTTCCCGTTGAGACGCCAAGCCCTTCCCGTCCGACCAGGACGAGCAGCGCATCGGAATCCCGCACGTTCCAGTCGGTGCGCTGCTCAGGCTTGTCGGATGGTGTCTCGCGCAGGTTGGGATAGAGTGCCAGGAGTCCCGGCGGCTCGGGCATGTCTTCGGCCCATCCGCCCTTCGGACACCAGCCTCCATAGGGCGTGCCCGTGGCGATCGCCGCCTCGAGGGCGGCACGGTCAGGTCCCGTCTGCCCCCCGGAGATCACGGTCACCATCGCCGAATTCTCCGCGGGTTTGCGCAGGCTACGCGGCTTCGGAGTGCGGTGCCGGAGGCTCCGTGCTCTTTGCTCCGGGACGCAGCATCTTCCAGTTCTTGTAGAAGACAGCGTTGGCGCGCTCGACGAGGACCGACACACCGGCAATGAGTTTGTCGAGGAATACCGGATGCGCCGTGGGACGCATGATGTCCATGAACACGACGAAGCGGCGCGCGTCGTAGTCGTTGACCGAGCGGTGGATGAGCGTGTCGTCGAAAATGTACAGCGGGTCGTCGCGCCAGAAGTGCTTTTCCCAACCGCACTGAATATAGACTTGGTCCGTATCGACAGGTGTCAGGTTATACAACACGCGCAACGTCATCCGAAGCGGCCCATAGTGGAACGAGGTGGATTCCTTGCCCGAGAACACCGAGACGGCGATGGTCTTCACGTATTTGTAGTCCCGCTTCAGGGCCTCGACGGAATGCTCCTTCCGCTTGCCGTACCACTCATAGACGTACATGCCGCGGCGGCCTTCCTCGAAAGACTCGTCGATCTCGGTAAGGATCGTATCTTTCTGCTCACGGAAGACATTGAGGACCTGGTCCACTTCTTCGCGCCATTCCGGCGGCAGGTCGTCGTGCTTGTAGACGCCCTTGTTGCGGTAGCTGATAAGATCGACGAACAGATTCAGCGGCGACAGCAGCCAGGTGGTGATGCCGTTTCCCAGGAAGTACTTCCGGAACACCATGGCATCGCGGCGCTTGTTGCGCATGACGTCGATCAGACCGCAGCCGAGATAGAAAATCGTCAGCAGCGGCAGGAAGACGAGGCCGAGGAACAGCACCACCCCGGCGATCGCAAACCGCCTGATCGCTTTCTTTGTCGCACGCTCCATCGGCACTACCCCCTGGATCAAATCTGCTCGATACGGCCCCCGAATTAAGCCATTCCTGTGACGATGTCCAAGCCTGCTGATAGAAGATCCCTTGCGGCGGCAATACCAGGGGCCGCACTTGGGACTGGACTAGTTCTAAGCAGAGCCTACGGGGCCGGACGGGTGCAAATAGAGGGTAAGATGTCATTGAGATTGCTGCTGTTGGGCTTCGTCGCCGGGTTTCTGGCAACGCTCCTGTTTCACCAGGGGCTTTGGTCCATCTTCAACCACATCGGCCTCATTCCCATGAGCCGGCCGGCTTGGCCGACCGACCCGGTGCCGCCGCTCGGGGTTCCTTCCCTGCTGTCCAAGGCCTTCTGGGGCGGGCTTTGGGGCCTGGCGTTTTCACCGTTCCTGGCCAGGATCAGCGGCCCGGCCTACTGGCTGTCCTGGATCCTCGCCGGGGCCATCGCGCTGCCCTTGGTGGCTTTCTTCATCGTCCCGGTCGTGAAGGGGCTCGAGACACCGGCCCTGTGGCCGCGCTATCTCGTCTCGATGATGCTGAATGCGACCTGGGGCTTGGGCACTGCGGTACTCTTGCGCCTCCTCGGTGCGGGACGGCCCGTTCAGGGAACTGCGGCGTGACCGGACACGAAGGTCGATGTTCTGTGCTCCCGGGATTCTATACTAATGGGGTCGCAGCCTATATTACTGCCCATCGGGACTCGGCATAGGCAACGCGGGCTTCACTCCACCCAAATGACATCCGCACCAACGACACAATCGAAGGCAGCCCACTCCGGCAGCGAGCACACGGCCGAAGCCGTCGAGCCAAAGGAGCAGCACACCGCCAAAGAGAAAGAAAAGCCGCTCCGCGAGCGAATGCGGCTGCTCTATCACGGTCACAGCCGGGCGGCCCATCGATTTCGGTACGGCATCGTCGTCTTCGATCTGATCACCATCGCCTTTATCATTGCCACTTCGTTCACGCCCGACGCACCTTGGATCGAGTATCTCGATGTGTGTTTCGGTGTTCTCATCCTAATCGAATTCTGCGCCCGCCTTTGGGTTAGCCCGCACCCTGCCCGTGACTTCACACATTTCTCCACCTGGGCGGATATCGTCGCCATCCTATCGTTCTTGGCGCCAATCGTCGGCGAAGGCCTTGGCTTCCTGCGCGTTCTGCGAACGGTCCGCCTACTGCACACCTACCAACTTCTGTCGAACTTGCGCGTTGATTTCCCCTTCTTCCGCCGCAACGAAGAGACGGTCGTTGCCGTCATCAACATCATCGTCTTCCTGTTCATTACGACGGGCCTTGTCTACGAGACGCAGCACTATCGCAATCCGGCGATCGGCAATTATGTCGACGCCCTGTATTTTACGGTGACTACGCTCACGACGACCGGCTTTGGAGACATCACGCTCGAGGGCTCGTTTGGCCGGCTGATTGCCGTCTCGATCATGATCTTCGGGGTGACGCTATTCTTGCGCCTGCTGCAGACGCTCTTGCGGCCGCAGAAAGTGCGCTACCCCTGCCCAGGCTGTGGATTGCAGCGGCACGAAGTGGATGCCGTTCACTGCAAAGCATGCGGTGAGAAACTCAACATTCCAGACGAGGGACGCTTCTAGCGCACCGAGCCGTTAGGCTGTCCGCTGCACTTCGCAGCGCCAATGCTCCGCATGCTGGGTAAATGTGGACAGCACGGCATCGAACGTCGCGTCTTCCGCCTCGGCGCTTCCGCGGGTCGTCTGCACGATCTCGAACACGCCGCGATAATCGTGATAGCCCTGCAGGTCTTCGTGCCGGGCCCACCACAGATCGCCCATCAGAAAGAAGCGAACCCAGGAGAACAGGCAGTCGGTCCAATCCTCCAGGTAGGATTTCAACCGTAGGCTCGGGCACGACAACACTGTCGTGCCGTACTCCTCTGTGATCTTGACCAGACGTCCGTCGAGGAAGTGGTGTTCCGGACACTCGATAAACACGAAGCTCATGCGATCATCGTGCGGGTATAGCCCCCGCGGGTCGAACAGCCGGAAGTCGATGCCATGCAGCCGAACCGCATCGAGCACGATGTGCTTCGTGTGCCCATCCTTTCCGGTGCGGATCGGGAGGCCCGCTTCACTGGCTCGCGCAAGCAGCGTTTCCGGATGATCGGTGATGTCCGACGACACCAGGATCTCGCCTTGCCGCGTCTCGTCGATCAATTCGATATTTGGGCGTTTGCAGCGTTTGGCGCGCGGCAGCGCATCTTCTTCCCCGACGACCGTCAGGTGCGGTCGTTCGGTGGGGCGCAAATAGCCGTCGCTCAAGCGCGCGAGCCGATGCAGACAGTCCAAGAGACGCGCGCGCGCATCCGTGCTTCGGCAATTGCCTTTCCAGACTACGGTAACCGATGACATGATGACGCGACGTCTCCCACAAAGCTCAAATTTGCCGAAATTGCCCGCTTTCGGCATTGGCTAATTGCACCCTGCGACGCCCTGGCACGACAAGCAAGAACGTCCGGCAAATAAGGTTTCCGGCCACTTCACAGGATAGATCGAATGAGCGCGAGACCGTGAACGGCCCCTCAACGCCGCCTACGGGCCATTTTTCCCGGCCAAAACGCTTGAAACAGACGGGCTGGCGGGACTAGCTACGCCAATGACGACAGCAACGACAGAGACAGTTCATGTGATCGGCGGCGGGCTTGCGGGCAGCGAAGCGGCCTGGCAGCTCGCGAAGGCCGGTGTGCCCGTCACTCTCCACGAAATGCGGCCCGAGCGTCAGACCGAGGCCCACAAGACGGACGGGCTGGCCGAGCTCGTCTGCTCGAATTCCTTCCGCTCCGACGACTTCGAAGCCAACGCCGTGGGACTCCTCCATGAGGAGATGCGCCGGGCCGGGTCGATCGTCATGGCCTCGGCGGACGCCCACAAGCTGCCGGCCGGTGGCGCACTCGCTGTCGACCGCGACGGGTTTTCCACGGCCGTCACCGAGGCATTGGAAAACCACCCTCTGGTAGAGATCGTCCGTGGTGAGATCGCCGGCCTGCCCACGGAAGAATGGCGTAGCGTGATCGTCGCGACAGGTCCTTTGACGTCCGAGCCCCTCGCCAAGGCGATCGATAACCTGACGGGCGAGGAGGAACTGGCGTTCTTCGATGCCATCGCGCCGATCGTGCATTTCGAGTCCATCGACATGGATGTGTGCTGGCGCCAGTCCAGGTACGACAAGGTCGGCCCCGGTGGAACGGGCGCAGACTACATCAACTGTCCCCTCGACAAGGCGCAGTACGACGCTTTCATTGCGGCGCTCCTCGCCGGCGAGAAAACGGAGTTCAAGGACTTCGAGAAGACGCCCTATTTCGAAGGCTGCCTGCCAATCGAGGTGATGGCGGAGCGCGGCGCCGACACGCTGCGTTACGGACCGTTGAAGCCCGTCGGCCTCACCAACGCCCATCGCCCTGAAGAGAAACCCTACGCGGTCATCCAACTTCGTCAGGACAACGCGCTCGGCACGTTGTGGAACATGGTCGGCTTCCAGACCAAGCTGAAATATGCCGAGCAGGTGCGCGTGTTCCGCATGATCCCAGGCCTCGAGAACGCCGAGTTCGCGCGGCTCGGCGGGCTGCACCGCAATACGTTCCTGAACAGTCCCGTCCTGCTCGACGGCAGCTTGCGTCTCAAGGCGCGGCCAAGCCTGCGCTTTGCCGGCCAAGTCACCGGGGTCGAAGGCTATGTGGAGTCCGCGGCGATAGGCCTGATCGCCGGGCGCTTCGCCGCGGCCGAATGGCTGGGACAGGCCGTGACGCCGCCGCCGCCCACGACCGCACTGGGGGCCCTGCTTACCCACATCACCGGCGGGCATTTGAGTGTCGAAAGCGAGAGCGGCAGCCGCAGTTTCCAACCCATGAACGTGAATTTCGGTCTGTTTCCGCCCATCACCGCGCCGCGCCAACCCAAGACGAAGGAACCGCGCGCGGACGGACGGCGCCAAACCAAGGCGCTCGCGCGCAAGAACGCGATGTCGGCACGCGCGCTCGCGGATTTGGAAAGCTGGCTGGGCGAGGCACGTTCCGTCGCCGCGGAGTAGTCCCTACCGCGCCCGCATGAGACACCAAAGGCGCGTGAGCGGATTGATGCGCGCGATGTCGTGGAGCGGATCTTTCACCTTGGCGAGCGCCTTGAGATAAGGCTCCACGAGGGCGAGCGGCAGATAGGCCGTCTGGCCTGCCGCATCGAGCCCCGTCCCTTTCATACCCGCGCCACGCAAGTGGAAGCGCGCCTCTTGCAGAGACGCCCGCGCCTCCTCACGCATATCGCCAAGGAGCGCAATCAGTCCAGGCGTCGTGTTGCCGCCGAAGATGTCGGCGGGTGCCGTTCCGGCTTTCTCCAGTGCATCCGCGGCAAGATAGGTCCGGCCCTTGGCGGCCAGCGCAGGCAGGCTGCGCATGACCCGCACCCGCCCATAGGCTTGGCCTGCGGCCTGCGCGATGAGGCTCTGGTTCTCTCCTTCCGCGCCGACGATTTCCGCGGCAAGCGCGAATAGCCCCCCAGTCGTATCGAACAGATAGGCGTCTAATGTGCGCGTGTCCGGCATGACGGTCTCGCCGATATCGAAGCTGCGCGCATCGATCAGCCCGGCTATCCGTTCCCGCGAGAGGTTGCGGCGCGCCAGGACATCGCCGAAGGCATCCGCCACGGGATGGCCTGTTGCCTCGCCTGCTTCGGCCCGCTCGAGGGCGTCGCGCCACCATTGGAGCCTTATAGCGCCGAGGCCCGGTTCACTGACCTGCTCTGCTATGCGGGCCAATTCGCCGTTGAGCGCAAAGAGTGCGAAGAGATCGTCCCGAACCGAAGCTGGTGCGAAGAGCGCGGCGATGGCGCGGTCGGGATCAGCCTTACGGGCCATCCGCTGGACCGTCGCGTCTCGCTCCCGCTCCTTCACCTCATGGCCTCAAAGCTTACGCGCCGGCCGCGGCCTCTGCATCGCCCTTCTCCGTCTTGCCCTTGGCCGAACTCGTGCTTCCGGAAAACGCCTCGCGTTGCACGCCGAGGATGAGCTGCATGGGCGATGCGACGAAGATCGACGAATAGGCCCCCACGACGATGCCGAAGCACATGGCGACGGCAAATCCGTAAATTGCCTCGCCGCCGAAGAACAGGAAGGGCAGCATCGCAAGCAAAGTTGTGACGTGGGTGAGAATGGCGCGCGACAGCATCTCGTTGATCGAGCGATCCAGCAACTCCACGAGTGGCATACGCTTGTACTTCCGCAGATTCTCGCGAATCCGGTCGAAGATGACGACCTTATCGTTCAGCGAGTAACCGATGATGGTGAGGATCGCCGCGATACTCGAGACGTTGAACTCGAGCTGCAGCAGCGCATAAAGGCCGATCGTTGCGGTGACGTCGTGCACCAGCGAGGCGATAGCGGCGACGGCGAACTGCCATTCGAACCGGAACCACACATAGATCAAGATGCCGATCATCGCGACGACGACCGCCAGCGTGCCGCCGGCGATCAGCTCGGAGGAAATCGTCGGCCCCACGATCTCGGTACGGCGATAGGTGACGCTGTCTCCAAGCGCCTCCTTGACCTTCGCGATCGAGGCTTGCTGCTCTTCCTCGGTGGGCTGCGAGGCGATGCGGATCAGCACTTCGTCCGGCGCGCCAAACTCCTGGATCTGAACCTCGCCGAGCCCGAGACCGCTGATCTTCCCGCGGATATCGGCAAGCTTCGCCGGATTCTCCTTGGTCTGCACCTCGATCAGCGTGCCGCCCTGGAAATCGATGCCCATGTTAAGCCCGACCGTCGCGACGAGCACGAGAGGCACGACCGTGAGAAAAGCCGAAACGAACCAGCTGATCGCACGTTGACTGACGAAATCGATCTTGGTGTCGGGCGGAACGAATGTGATGCCGCGAAACATGAGTGCTTCCTCTAAAGCGGGAGTTCTTTGGGCCGCTTCCAACGCAGCCAAGCCGCAACCAGCATGCGTGTCACCGTCACGGCAGTGAACATCGATGCGAGAATGCCGATCGTGAGCGTCACAGCAAAGCCGCGGACGGGACCGGAGCCGAGCCAGAACAGCACGAGCACCGCGATCAGCGTCGTGACGTTCGAGTCGATGATGGCGATGAGCGCGCGCGAATAGCCCGAATCGACGGCCGCGATCGGTGATTTCCCTGCCCGGATCTCTTCGCGAATGCGCTCATTGATGAGCACGTTCGCATCGACCGCGATGCCGATTACGAGCACGATACCCGCGATACCGGGCAGCGTCAGCGTGGCGCCCATGAGCGACAGCACAGCGAAGATCAGCGCCACGTTCACCAGCAGGGCGATATTGGCGAAGGCGCCGAACAGCCCGTAGGCAGCAAACATGAACAGCACGACCAGAACCATCCCGGCGATGGCGGCCTTCTGGCCGCTATCGATGGAGTCGGCGCCGAGACTCGCGCCCACGGTCCGCTCTTCGATCACGCTCAGCTTGGCCGGCAGCGCGCCGGAACGCAGCAGGACCGACAAATCGTTCGCTTCCTGGACAGTGAAGTTGCCGCTGATCTGGCCAGAACCGCCTAGAATAGGCTCACGGATGACGGGAGCGGAGATGACCTTGTTATCGAGGATGATGGCGAAGGGCAGACCCACATTGTCCTGGGTCGCGCGGCCAAAGCGTTTCGCGCCCGCCGCATCGAACCGGAAATTCACCACGGGCTCGCCGTTACGGGCATCGAAGCCCGGCTGAGAGTCGACGAGGTTTTCGCCGCTTACCAGGACCCGGTCCTTCAGCACGTACGGGATCGGCGGCTCGTCCTCGGAATAGAGCAGCTCGTCGCCTGGCGGGACCTTCTTGGTCATCGCGATCTCCGCCGCGTTCACGGAAGGATCAACGAGCTTGAATTCGAGCTTACCGGTCTCGCCGATCAAGCCCTTGAGGCGCTGCACGTCCGAGACGCCCGGCACCTGTACCAGAATGCGGTCCCGCCCTTCCCGCTGGATGCTGGGCTCGGTCGTTCCGAACGCGTCCACGCGGCGGCGGATGGTCTCGATCGAGGCCTGGATCGCCGAGCTGATGCGCTCGTTCAAGCCGACTTCCGTAGCCGTCAGCGTGATCTGGTCGCCGCTCTTCGCGATGTCCATATCGTTGCCGGAGAAGCCGCCGAACACATCGTTCCCGACCGGCGCCACGAGCTTCCTCAGCTCGCTATAGGCCTTGTCGACGTCCTCGGGCTTGCGGATCCGGACCGAGACCGAGCGATCCGCGGAATTCATTTCGAGATCGATATAGCCGATGCGATTGCTGCGTAGGGTCTCACGCACATCACCGCGGATCGTGTCGAGCCAATCGTCTACAAGCTCCGTTTCGTCGATGCGGTAAAGCAGATGCGCTCCGCCCTGAAGATCGAGGCCAAGATTGACCTGCTTGTGAGGAACCCAGCTCGGCAGGCCCTGTAAGGCGGAAGACGGAAACAGATTGGGAGCTGCGAAGATGAAGCCGGCGAGCACGATGGCGCCGACGAGTATCACCTTCCATTTTTGGAAATGCAGCATAGCCGGATTTGTAACTCCAGGTCAGTCGACGGTTCTTTGCTTCGGGCTCTACTCGGCCGTCTTGGATTCGGATTTGGCCGGGGTCGCACCCTCCCCCTTGCCGCGCACTTCGGAGATCGACGTCCGCAGGACCTTGATCCGAACGCCGTCGGCCACCTCGACCTGCAACTCGGCATCGTCGGCCTTGGTGACCTTGCCAATGATTCCACCGGACGTCACGACCGTATCGCCCCGGCGGAGCGCCTCGATCATCGCCCGATGTTCCTTCATCCGCTTCTGCTGCGGCCGGATCATCAGGAAATACATGATGCCGATGATGAGAATGGTCGGGATGAGCAGGCTGTTGAGAGCCTCCAAACCGCCACCACCCGCCTGCGCATAGGCAAAACCACTCATTGCTCGTCTCTCCCGGTTGGCTTAAGGATGGCCGGAATTGGCCGATTTGGCATGTCTCGCAAGCGTTTGTGCGAGCAGGCTCCAGCGCGCGATTGTGCGCGACTATACTGAGCTTGCCCGCCTTTGCAACGGTGCCCTTATGAACTTTCAGGAACCGATTTCGGGGGTTTTGGAGCGCCTCGCGCGCGCCCTGGAGCGGCTCGGACCAGCCGCGCCCGCCGACCCGGATTTCTCTCACGCGGGCGCATTTCTGTTTCAAGCGGAAACAGCCAGTTTTGTGCCGGTTCCCAAGGTCAATTACGTGCCGCTCCCCCTTCTCAAGGGCGTCGATCGCAACAAGGACCTCTTGTTCGCGAATACGGAACGCTTCGCGCGCGGGCTACCCGCCAACAACGCGCTCCTTTGGGGCGCGCGCGGCATGGGCAAGAGCTCTTTGATCAAGGCCACCCATGCGGCACTGAACCAAACCCACCCGAATCTCAAGCTGATCGAGATTCACAGGGAAGACATCGCCGCCCTGCCCCGGGTCCTCGGCCTTTTACGCGCCGCGCCCGAAAACCGTTTCATCCTGTTTTGCGACGATCTCTCCTTCGAGGCCGTCGACAACTCTTACAAATCGCTCAAGGCAGTGCTGGAAGGCGGCATCGAAGGCCGCCCCGCCAATGTCGTCCTCTACGCCACATCGAACCGGCGTCACCTGATGCCGCGCGAGATGATGGAGAACGAATCCTCGACCGCCATCAATCCGGGCGAAGCCGTGGAGGAGAAGGTCTCGCTCTCGGACCGGTTCGGGCTTTGGATCGGGTTTCACCACTGCAGCCAGGACGATTATCTCGCCATGGTTCGCGGCTACGCGGACCATTACGGGCTCGAAGCGCCGGACCTCGACATCGACCGCGAGGCTCTGGAATGGGCGACAACGCGCGGCAGCCGTTCGGGCCGCGTCGCCTGGCAGTTCATTCAGGATTTGGCGGGCCGCCTCGGCAAGACCCTGTAGACAAGACGCTGTAGCGCAGCCTCGCGCTAATCGGCCTGCGCCGCCATGCTGCTCATGTACTGGGTCGGGTCCACGGGACGCGAGCCTTTGCGCAGTTCGAAGTGAACCTGCGGCTGGCTGACGGAACCGCTGGTCCCTGCCTTGGCGATCACCTGGCCGCGCGAGACCTTGTCGCCGCGCTTCACCAAGAGCTGCTCGTTGTTGGCGTAGGCCGAAACCCAGTTGTTGGCATGGCGCACCAGGACGAGGTTGCCGTAGCCTTTCAGCTCGCTCCCCGAATAGGCCACGACGCCGTTCTCGGCGGCCTTCACGGGCGTGCCTTGCGGTACCGAGATGTCGACACCGTCGTTGTGTCCGCCGTCAGGTTTGGTGCCGAAGCCGGAAATGATGCGTCCCTTGACCGGCCAGCGGAAGCTGTTGCCGGAAAGCGGATCGGGCGTCGGAAGTTGGCCGTTGCTCGTCACGCTTGTTCCGGACGCCGCCGGAGCGCTCTGCGCTGCAGCGCCATCCGCCGGTGCCGAAATCGTGGTCGTGCTGACCTTACGCGTCGCCGGCATGGCCGGCATCGCCGGAACGGCCGGCCCGTTCGAGGTTTGAGCCGAGGCTTGATCCACTGGCGCGGCCGGTGGCGCGACGGGCGCGGGTTGCGCAACCGGAGCCACTGGCGTGCTCGATGCGGTGCGCGTCGCCCCGGCCATGTTCGCGCCGGGCATGACCAACACCTGCCCCGGCCTTAGCCGGGCATCGGCGAGATTGTTCGCGGATTGGATCGTTCCGATCGAAACGCCATAGCGTTGCGACAGGCTCGAGAGCGTATCGCCCTGCTGCACGGTCACGCGCGGACCGGAGGCGTAGGACGCGCTCGGAGCCGGCGCGGAGGTCTGTGAGCCGTAATAGCGGGTCTGGCTCGGCGTGTAGGCGGCCGTGCGCTGGGGCGCCGGCGCATTGTAGCTGCCCTGCTGGAAGCCACCCTGCGGCGGTATGGATGACGTTGTGGAGTAATCGACAGTGTTGGGATCGCCCATGCCGAGCATGGGATAGTTGAAGCGGGTAGAGTCGTCGCTGCAACCCGCGACGCCAATCGCTGTCCCCAGCACCAAAACGGCGCACGAAATCCCCCGGACGAACTCCGGCTTATATGCCACGCGCATACTTCGCTGGCCCCCACGCAATACTCAATGAGGTCAGTTAAGCCCCTGGCCAGTAAACAAGGCTTTAAGGAGCCGCCGGCGGACGCTCGAAAGTTCGACCAAGGGCAGCTTCGCGCCGTAGATCTAATCGCGCTTCACGCGTCCATGCACGAGCGGCACGAAGCGTACGGGCAAAAGCGGCGTCTCGACGAGGCCCTCGGGCGTCTTGTCGATCTGCACGAGCTGCTGCGTGTCGCGGTTTTCTCCCAGCGGAATGATCATCCGTCCGCCGTCTTTCAGCTGGTCGAGCAACGCAGCGGGCGCATCGAGCGCGGCAGCCGTAACAATGATGCGGTCGAACGGCGCTTGCGGCGGCCAGCCGAGCCAGCCGTCGCCGATGATCGTGGTGACGTTGGTGATCTTCAGTTCGGCGAGCCGGGCCTCGGCCGCCTTCTGCAATTCGCGCCAGCGCTCGACAGTGTAAACGCGACGGCAAAGCTGGGACAGGATCGCCGCCTGGTAGCCGGACCCCGTCCCGATCTCCAGCACCTTTTGGGTTGGATTGAGATCCAGCTTTTCGGTCATGAAGGCGACCACGAACGGCTGAGAGATCGTCTGCCCGCACTCGATGGGGAGCGCAATGTCCTGATAGGCGTGCTCGGAGAAAGCCTCGTCCACGAACAGCTCGCGCGGGATGCGCTCGATGGCGCGCAAGACGTCGGCATCGCGAATGCCGCGCCGCCGGAGCTGCATGATCAGCCCGATCTGGTTTTGCGCGTCCGTATCCAGGGTCCACCTCCTCCCGGGACGGGTCTCACGGTCAGTATCGGCCGATTCTTGCCTCTCCGGGTAAGCACTAGCACGGCTGGATGAGGACTATTTATCCTTTTCTTCCAAGACGGAAGCCAAGTCCGGTAGCGCGCCGTGGTCGGTGAAGTCGAGGCAAAGCGGCGTGACGGAAATCAGGTTGGAGCGAACCGCCCACAGGTCCGAGCCCTTCGGCGGGTTGGGCCCGCGCTTGGCGATCCCGATCCAGTAATAGGCCTTGCCGCGCGTATCCATGCGGTCGTCGATATCGAGTAATGCGGTGTCACGGAACCCTTGCACGGTTACCGCCACCCCCTTCACCTTGTCCGGCGCGCAATCGGGGAAGTTCACGTTGATCACCGATCCCGTCGGCCAGCCTGCGTCGAGCAGCTTCCGCACGAGGCCCGCGCCATGGACCATGGGCGTATCCCAAGGCGGCACACCGTGATCGTAATTGCTGATCGCTTGGCTCATGGCGATGGACGGGATGCCGAGCAGCGAGCCCTCGATGGCGCCGGCGACGGTCCCGGAATAATTCACGTCATCCGCGAGGTTCTGACCGCGATTGACGCCGGACAGCACGAGATCGGGCGGCTGATCCTTCAGGAGATAACGCACGCCCATGATTACGCAGTCGGTCGGCGTACCCTTAACCGCATAGCGGCGCTTGCCGAGTTCGCGCATGCGTAAAGGTTCGGCAAGGGTCAGCGAGTGGGAAGCACCGCTATTGTCCGTCTCCGGCGCAACCACCCAGACATCGTCCGTGAGGTCCGTGGCGATCTTCTCCAGCACGTCCAGACCGGCCGCTTCGACGCCATCGTCATTGGTAATCAGGATGCGCATTCTTCGAGTCGTTTCCGGTGCTTTGCCTGCCTTGCTGCGACCTTGATTCACGCCGGTGCTTCGATCTTGGTGAGCCCGCCCATATAAGGCTGCAAGACCTCCGGCACGCGGACGCTGCCGTCGGCTTCCTGGTAGTTCTCCAGCACGGCGATGAGCGCGCGGCCCACGGCGACGCCGGACCCGTTCAACGTATGCACGAGGCGCGCCTGCTTGGAGTCCTTCGGGCGATACCGCGCATTCATGCGGCGGGCCTGGAAGTCGCCGCAGACCGAGCAGGACGAGATCTCGCGGTACATGTCCTGGCCCGGCAGCCAGACCTCGATGTCGTAGGTCTTCTGCGCGGAGAAACCCATGTCGCCGGTCGAGAGAACGATCACGCGATAAGGCAGCCCGAGCTTCTGCAGCACGGTCTCGGCGCATTGGGTCATGCGCTCATGCTCTTCAGTTGATTGTTCGGGCGTCGTCACCGAGACCAGCTCGACCTTCGTGAATTGATGCTGGCGGATCATGCCGCGTGTATCGCGCCCCGCTGCGCCCGCCTCTGCCCGGAAGCACGGCGTGCCCGCAGTGACACGCATGGGGAGGCTCGCCTCGTCGGCGATGTCCTCGCGCGCCAGGTTCGTCAGCGGCACTTCGGCGGTCGGAATGAGCCAATACCCGTCGCCTGCAGGAAACTGATCTTCCTCGAACTTCGGCAATTGGGCCGTGCCGAACATGGTGTCGTCGCGCACCAAGAGCGGCGGATTCACTTCCGTGTAGCCGTGCTGATCCGTGTGCAGGTCGAGCATGAATTGTGAGAGTGCGCGTTCGAGCCGGGCCAGCCGCCCCTTCAGCACCACGAAGCGGGAACCGGACAGCTTGGCCGCCGTCTCGAAATCCATGAGGCCGAGCGCCTCGCCAATCTCGAAATGCTGCTTGGGCGCAAACTCGAAGCTCGGAACGTCGCCGACTTTGCGCAGTTCGACATTGGCGGCCTCGTCGGGGCCCACGGGCACATCATCCGCCGGCATGTTGGGGATGCCGGCCAAGAGATCGCGCAAGGCCTGATCCTGGGCCCGCTCGTCTTCCTCGCCCTTCTGGATCGTCTCTTTCAGCCCTGCGACCTCGTCCATCAGGCGCTGGGCTTCGGCCTCGTTCTTGTCCTTCTTGGCCTTGCCGATGTCCTTGGAGACCGCATTGCGGCGCGCCTGGAGGTCCTGCAATTGCTGAATCGTTTCGCGGCGTTGCGAATCGAGGGTCAGAATCTGATTCAAAATCTCGGCCGGCGCGGGCTCGAAATACCGCTTCTCAAGCCCGGCCACGAAGGCGTCGGGGTTCTCGCGTATCCATTTGACGTCAAGCACGGGTGAAGTCTCTTTCGGCTGATCGGCGCATTACAGGGTTCCGCCCCCGTATAAGGCCCCTATCCTGCCTTGTCAGCCGGACTTATGGGCAAGCTAGGGCGCTTGCCCTAAGACGACGGTGCCGTGGATGGCGCCTCAGCCGCCGCCCGCTTCTTCTCCACCATGCGTACGGCGATGATCGAGATCTCGTAGAGAAGCAGCGTGGGCACCGCCAGAGCCACCTGGCTGACCGGGTCCGGCGGGGTCAGCACCGCGGCCACGACAAACACGCCGAGAATGGCGTGGCGCCGGTAGTGCTTCAACGTGCCGGAACCGACCAGCCCTGCCCGCGCCAGCAGCGTGAGTAGAACCGGCAGCTGGAAGCAGATGCCGAAACCGATAATCAGCATCATGATCAGGGACAGGTACTCGCTGACTTTCGCAGTCAGCAGGATCTGAACCCCGCTGTCGCCGGTCTCCTGCATCGACAGGAAGAACGTCATGGCGAGCGGCATGGCCACGAAATAGACGAGCGCGGCGCCGATCAGGAATAGGATGGGGGTCGCGATCAGGAACGGCAGAAACGCCTTACGTTCGCTGCGATAGAGGCCCGGCGCCACGAACATGTAGAGCTGTGAGGCAATCACCGGGAAGGCGATGAAAATGGCGCCGAACAGGGCGAGCTTGACCTGGGTGAAGAAGAATTCCTGGGGCGCCGTGTAGATCAGCTCGATGGGTGCATCGACGCCTGCGGCCCAGCGATACGGCCACAGCAGCAGATTGTAGATGGGTTTGGCGAACCAGAAGCACACGAGGAATGCGACGAAGGTCGCGGCGAGCGCCCATAAGAGCCGCCGTCTCAGCTCGATCAGATGATCGATGAGCGGCGCCTTGCTGTCGTTGATGTCTTCTTCGTCGCTCACGGCATTTTCATCGGTAACAGCTTTTTCGTCGGTCACGGCTTGGGCTCGCCGCTGTCGCCGGCCTGTGCTGCCTTCTTGGCCGCGCCGGACTTCTTGGCCGGCGCCTTCTTCTTTGCAGGGGCCTTCTTTGCCGGGGTCTTCTTCGCAGTAGTCTTCTTGGCCGGTGTTTTCTTCGTCGCCGCCTGCTTGGCCGGCGGCTCGGGCAGCGCGGGTTCTTTGGCCGTCGTCTCAGGCGGTGTCACGAAATCGGTTTCGACGGGCGCCGAAGGGCCTCTCATCAGCGGCTTGCCGATCGGCTGGTTGAGGTCCGGCGCCGGTCCCATATTGGCGCGGATCGCCTCGAGGTTCTTCCGGACCTCGTCCGCTTCGCTCTCTGCAATGGCCTCGTTGAACTGGCGCTGGAAATCAGCAGCCGCGCGCCGCGCCTTGCCGACATAGAAGCCGACCGTGCGCATGAGCTTGGGTAGGTCCTTCGGGCCGACCACCACGATCGCCACGATGGCGACCACCAACAGTTCCGACCAACCAATGTCCAGCATGGGCTTGATGCACGTGTCGCGAGGGCGCGCGCGGACCGGTCCGGCCTCGCGAAAGCGCCGCGCCTAGCTCGATTTCTGCTTTTCGGTCTTGTGCGCCTTCGACGGCGGCACCGGGCTCTCGTGTTGGATGACCTTGGCGTCCTCGGCATCCTTCTCGTCGTCGGCAAGTCCCGACTTAAAGCTCTTGATGCCCTTCGCAACGTCACCCATCAGGTCGGAGATCTTGCCCCGGCCGAAAAGCAGTACGAACAGAAGCAGGACGATCAGAATCTGCCACCAACTTGGTCCCATAACGACCTCCGTGGCCGTCTCCTGGTGCGGAGATCACGCCATACGTTTCAACGATTTGGCCGCACTATGGCAGCAAAGAACCCCGCACCGCAAGCAGCGGTCCGGGAGCCCAAATTGGGCGCTTAGTCGTCCTGCCCAGCGAAGATGAGCACCGCGCTTTCGTCGACACCGACACCGAGTTCCGTACCGCGCACAGGCATGTCCGCTTCACGCACACGCACGAGGACGGGCGCCGCGACGCCGTCCACGGCGATCTCGAGCAGCCCCACATCGCCGAGGAAGCGCGAGTCCAGTACGCGCCCTGGCGTTCCTTGCCCCGCCTCGAGCAGACGAATTCCCCCTTGCCGCACGCACACGATCACGCTCGTGCCGTCTTCGAAGTCCGGCGCCGCGAAAGTGCCGAGCGGCGTTTCCGCCCGTCCGCCTTGCACGCGTGCCGGCAACTCGTTCAGATCGGAGAATGTGCGGGCGGCGAAAATGTCCTTGGGCGTGCGATATAGGTCCAGCGGCGGGCCCATCTGCACGACACGGCCCTCGCGCATCAGGGCGATGACGTCGCCCATGCGCATGGCCTCTTCCGCGTCATGGGTGACGACGATACAGGTTGCGCGCGACTCCCGGATGATCGCCAGGGTCTCTTCGCGCATGCTCTCGCGCAGTTGCGAGTCCAACCCTGAGAACGGCTCGTCCATGAGGATAACGCCCGGACGCGGCGCAATGGCGCGGGCGAGCGCCACGCGTTGCTGCTGACCGCCAGACAGGATGTGCGGATACTCGTTCTCGTAGTGGGCGAGACCGACGCGCTCTAGCGCCGCGTGCGCTTCCGCCCTTGCTTCCTGTTTCGTCAGCGCGCGCAGGCCGAAGGCGACGTTGTCCAGGATCGTGAGATGCGGAAACAGGGCGAAGTCCTGAAACATGAGCCCCACACCGCGCTTCTCGGGCGGCACGAAGCGATCGGGCCCCGCCACCTCATCGCCTTCTAGCCGAATGACGCCGCTGGTCGGCGCCTCCACGCCGGCGATGATCCGAAGCAGAGTCGTCTTACCGCAGCCCGAGGGCCCGAGCAGGCAGAGAATCTTGCTTGGCTCTACCTCTAGCGTGACATCCTTGAGCGCGAAGGACTGGCCGTAGCGGCGGGAAACATGATCGACGCCGAGACGAGCCGCGAAGGTGACGGCGGCTTTCCCCCGTCCGGTCCGGAGCGGGCCGTTGGCGCCACCCCCGGCCCGAGCCTTGAATACGTTGAGCATTGCAATGGTCTACGCGACCCGAAGCCGGATACGCAACGCTTCAATGCAGCGCTGCGGCGTCACGGCCAAGCGTCGCCTAGTCGCTCTGCTCAGTCTCGGCAGGCTCGTCCTCTGCGAGAACGTCGTCGTCGTCGGCGCCCAGCGGCTCCTCGCCCTCTTCGTCGTCGAGCGGGTCCTCGTCCTCACGGAGTTCGGGGGCATCGTCCGGGCTCGGCATCGAGAAGCCCGGCGGCAGGTTCGAATCCAGGAGGCCGGCCCCCTTGAGTTCCCGCAGTCCCGGAAGATCCTGAATCTGTTCGAATCCGAAATGCTCCAGGAAGTCGTCCGTGGTGCCGTAGGTCACGGGCCGGCCCGGCGCCCGGCGGCGGCCTCTGAGCTTGACCCACCCGGTCTCCAGGAGCACGTCCAGCGTCCCCTTCGACGTCGAGACGCCGCGAATTTCTTCGATCTCGGCCCGGGTGACGGGCTGGTGGTAGGCAATGATCGCCAAGGTCTCCAGCGCCGCGCGCGACAGACGCCGCTGTGCGACGGCTTGGCGCTCCAGGAGGTAGGAAAGGTCGTCCGCCGTCCGGAAGGCCCACTTCCCGGCCACGCGGACGAGATTGACGCCGCGCCCGGCATAGAGCCCCTGGAGCTCCTCCAAGAGCGCCTGAACGTCCTCTTCGGCTCCGAAGTGGAGAGCCAGTTCCTTCTCCTTCAGGGGCTCCTTGGCCGCGAACAGGAGGGCCTCGATGATGCGCAGCTTCTCCCGCCGGTCAGCCGACGGCAGCGCCATCACGTTGGACGGCAGTGGCAGCATCGGCGCATCCGCGCCCTGCTCATCCCTTTCTGCCGTCACGTCAGTTACCCTTTCCGCTTGCTTTGCCGACATTTGCGCCCCCGCGCCTTTAGTTATCACCGTCTTTTTCGCCTCCAAGTGCGACACATTCGTGGGATCTGCGCCCACCGTTTTCAAAACCTCATCGAATTGCTGGAGCGTCGCTTCGCTCTCGCGAAGGGTGTGCGCGAAATCCGACAGGCCGTTCAGGACCTCTGCGAGCGTCGGCCCCCCAGTCTTCGCCGGGATCCTCCGGGAGACCTCCCGCTTGATCCGAGCGGACTTCGATGGCGACAGTTTGGGCTTCGACATAGCGCACCCCTTCGCGATTTTGAATTCCGTCGACGCTAACCCTCGCTAATCGGACTCCACCAACTCGATCGAACGGCGCCTGTCCGCCGCCCGCTAACCTGCTTCGCCTCGCCGGCGCACCAAAAGCGGCGCAAACGACTTCGCCTGGCGGATCTCCAGCGCCCCCTCGCGTGTCATCTCGAGGGTCGCCGTGAAACTGGATGCCAGCGCCGTACGCCTGATTTCGGGCTCGACCAAGAACTCCGCCAGAATCTGATCGAGCGGCGCCCAGTCGCAGGCCATGCCCAGGAGACGTTCCAGTTCGTCACGCGCTTCCTTCAACGACCAGACCGTCCGCTTCTCCATGTGCAGCGTTCGCACTGCATTTCGCTGGCGCTGCTGCGCGTAGGCCTTCAGGAGGTCGTAGACGTTGGCGTCGTACACGCTGGTACGCGTCACGCGAATGGGCTCCGGCTCCCCGCGCGGAAACACGTCCCGGCCAAGGCGCTTGCGGGTCATCAACTGCGCGGCCGCATCGCGCATGGCGTCGAGACGCTGCAGCCGGAAGGCGAGCATCGCCGCGAGTTCCTCGCCCGAGAGTTCGTCTTCGTTCGAAGGCTCCGGCGGCAGCAGCAGCTTCGACTTCAAGAACGTCAACCACGCGGCCATCACGAGATAGTCCGCGGCCAATTCCAGACGCAGGCGTTTGGCCTCGTCAATGAACTCGAGATATTGCCGGGCAAGATCGAGAACGGAAATCTTGGCGAGGTCCACTTTCTGTGTGCGCGCCATGGCCAGAAGAAGGTCGAGCGGGCCCTCGAAGCCCTCAACGTCCACGCGGAGCTTTTCGTCCTCGTCTGTGTCCTGCTCGGCGAATTCCCAGCTAGCGGCATCGGCTGCAACAGCCGCATGCGCCACTTCGGGTCCGCCGTCAGGGCCTTCCGTCTGATCCGTCTCGCCGTCTTCGGTCATACCTGCTCCGTCGGATCGGCACCTACTTCCGCAACGCGTATCGCGGCGGCTTCGTTCACCAGGGCCATCGCCTCGGCTTCATCGAACGGTTCGGGATCGTAGAGGCACGCGAACGCATTCTCGAACCGATCGAGCGACTCTCCGGCCAATTCCGGGGCCGCGCCTGCGACATCGACCATCTCGTCGAATTTGCCGCTGCAATGGAGCGCCACGTCGCATCCGGCCTCGATGACTGCATGGGTCAACTCCCCGGGTGTCCCCGAAAGCGCCTTCATGCAGATGTCGTCGGTCATGATCAAACCGGTCAGTCCCAATTGATCGCGAATCACTTCCTTCATTATAGCCGGAGACAGCGTCGCGGGGTTCCGCTCGTCATAGGCGGGTAACAGGACATGGGCCGTCATGGCCAAGGGCGCGTCCTGCAGTTCCCGGAAGGGCAGGAAGTCGACAGCCTCCAGGGCGTCGCGCGAAACATCGATATGGGGCAACGACTTATGGCTGTCGGCTAAAGCCCGCCCGTGGCCCGGCACATGCTTGATGACCGGCAAGACGCCCCCGGCCAGCATGCCGTTCATCACGGCACGGCCCAAGACCGCAACGGTCTGGGGATCTGTGGAAAAGGCCCTATCACCAATGATGTCGTGAGCGCCCGGATGGCGCACGTCGATACAGGGCGCGCAGTCCACGTTGATACCGAGGTCGTGGAGTTCCGCTGCCATCAAGCGCGCCGCCGCGAAAGCCGCGCGTCGCCCCGCAAATTCGTCTTTCGCATAGAGATCGCCGAACACCTGCGCGGGCGGCATCTCCCGCCAAAAAGGTGGGCGCAGCCGCTGGACGCGTCCGCCCTCCTGATCAATAAGAACGAGGACGTCCTCCGTCCCGACCGCTTGCTTGAAGTCGGAGACAAGCGCCTGGACCTGGCCAGGGTTCTCGACATTCCGCCTGAACAGAATGAGACCGCAGGGGCGCTCCGCTGCGAAAAGATCGCGCTCGGCGGTCGTCAGGGCCGTGGTCGCACACCCCGAGATGAAAGCCTTGAATGCCATGCTCCGGGGCTAGCCCCAGGACGCGTCACGGTCAAGCAGTCTGTGGCTGTCCTACTGCGCCATCACCAGGCAATCGCCATGGCCCTTGGCCTTCAGCTGGCCGCAAAGCCGGTAGGCGGCGTCCTTGTCGGCGAGAGGTCCGACCTGAAGCCGATACCACGTCCCTTTCGGTCCGAGATCGGTCTTGCGGACGAGCGGCTGATAGCTGCCGAGAAGGCTCGGATATTTCTGCTGAGCGTCGGCAAAGTTCGCCAGGGCATCGGTCTGGCTCTTGGTGGAGCCGAGCTGAACCACATAGGAAGACGATGCGTCCGGCGTGGCCGCTGTAGGCGCCGCGGCGGCCATCTGCTGCGGCGCGGCTGCCGGCTGCTGGATGGACGGAACCGGCATCATGTTCGGCTGCGCCATCATGCCGTTGGCCTGCGCGGCGGCGGCGTTTGCCTGAGCTGTAGCCTGATCGGCTGCCGCGGTGGCGGCGGGGGCCTCGACCGACCCGTCCGGATTGACAACCATTGTCTGAACCTTACGCGGGCCGCCCGTGTCGCCGGCGGGCCCGGCCGTGGCGACCGAATCCGGGAGACCGGCCGTGGCGGTTGCCGGCGGCAGCGCCGGTACGGCCACGTCTTCCTGACGCGGCACAAGACGCTCGGACTCAGGGCTAGCGCCGTTCGTCAAGCGGTCGTAAATCAGCTTGTTCTTGTGCGGAAACTCTTTGCCGCCCGGGGAGTCCGGCGCGGCCTTCACGGGAGAGGCGTCGGCCGTCACGATCGGCGCGTCACCGCTACCGATGGCACCGCCGCTCTGCTTGTAGGCGTACGCGAGCGCACCACCGAGGGCGATAGCGCCCAGGAGCGCGCTGGCGACCATGACGGTGCTGCGGCCCTTGAGGGTGCCCATGATCTTGGATTTGAGGCCCGTGTCCGCCGCGGCAATGCTGGCGTCCATGAAGTCCGCGTCACCGCTGTCGTCGAGAAAGTCCTGATGCCCACCCGGCATACCGGCGCCCGGATCGCCAAGCGGGATATGGGGCGGCTGCCCGTAATTGGGATCGAGCGTCTGCAACTGCCTGCTGGGATCGGCCGGCGGCACGTGGCCGTAAGGCGTCTCTTGACCGTACGACGCTTCTTGGCCGTACGACGCGTCATGGCCGTAAGACGCTTCTTGACCGTACGCGGCTTCCTGGCCGTAGGCGGCATCCTGCTGATGTCCGTATTGCGCATACATGGCTGCATCGTCAGCACCCGGCATGGGCTGCGCATAGGCTTCGGGCTGCTGCGGCTCGTAGGCGCCGGGATGCTGGTGTGAATAGGCTTCGGGCTGGTAGGCCTCAGATTGATGTCGCGCGGCATCGTAACCCGTAGGTTCAGCGTGATGGCCCGCGGTGGACGGGTCCGGGAACGAGGCGTCCTCTTCGGGGAAGCCGCCATCCGCCAGGTCCGCGTCTTCGACGCCGGCGCCGAGTTTGACGTCGCCGAAAATCGAATCCGGGAAGCCCGGATTAACGGAGCCGAAGTCCGGAAGCTCCCTGCTCTGCGTGCCGGTCTGCGGGGCCGTGGGCGCCGAATAGGCTTGAGGCTGCGGATGGGGCTGAGAATGATGCGGGGGAGGACCCGAAAAGGCCTGGGGGGGCTGCGGTGCCCGAGGCTGCCGCTGTGCCGGGTCGGCAAACGTCTGAGGTGGAGGGCTGAAGGCTGCGGGAGCCGGCTGCGGCGCGGCGGGCTGGGCAGGAGCTGCGGGCTGCGGTGCACCGCGTGTCACCGGCGTGAAGGACGGCATCTGCGCAAACGAAGGGCCACCATTTCCGAAAATGGACCGCTGTCCGGGATTTGGCTGACCTGGCCGGCCGGCTCCTTGAACCATAGAAGGTACCTCACTCTTTCCGGTGTTTGCCTGGCCTGTCCCCCACGATGGAACCCCAGGCGTGCTTGTCGCGTTCTGCCCTCGGGCGCTAACGCCCTCGGTCCAGTTTGAATCGAATGCGGAAGTTCCGCCATATTGGCGGCTAAACCCACCATCTTGCGTGGACATGGTTACTTCCCTCGAACCACCCCGCGCTCTCGCGCTACGCTAATGCAATTCTTGCAAAGCGTGAACGCCGAGGATCCCCAAACCCAACGCCAAGACCCGCTGTGTGGCTACCACAAGCGCAACACGGGCACGTGTTAACTCTCGGTCAGTTTGGTGAATAAAACGTAATTGTGGCAAGTCTTTGCCTCTGTTCCAGAGACCATGGAAGTCTCCAGCAAGATCGTAAAGATAGAACGCGATCCGATGGGGCTCGTGAGCCTCCGCAGCAGCTTCCACGATCCGCGGGAACTGGGCGATACGGCGGATGAGCGCGAGATCGCCTTCATCCGTCAACCGATCGAGGTCGGCTAAGGCCAATTGTTCTCCCTCCAGCGCAAGGTTCGGAAACGCCTCGGTAACATTGCGTTGGACTGAGCTTGCCCGGGCGTGAGCGTATTGGACGTAAAAAACCGGGTTATCCCGCGACTGCTCGGTGACTTTCGCGAAGTCGAAATCGAGCGGCGCATCGTTTTTCCGGTACAGCATCATGAACCGAACCGGGCCGGCGCCGACTTCGTCCACGACGTCCCGCAATGTCACGAACGTCCCCGCACGCTTGGACATCTTCACAGGCTCGCCGGCCCGAAACAACCGCACGAGCTGGCAAATCTTGACGTCGAGATCGGCCTGGCCGTCGGTCAGCGCCTTGAGCGCCGACTGCATGCGCTTGATGTGACCGCTGTGATCGGCCCCCCACACGTCGATCATCGACCTAAAGCCGCGTCTGAACTTATCGTAGTGATAGGCGATGTCGGCGGCAAAATAGGTATACGTCCCATCCGCCTTGACCAGAGGCCGGTCCTGATCGTCGCCGAACTCGCTCGCGCGGAACAGAAGCTGGATCCGGTCTTCCCAATCCTCGTCGACCTTGCCCTTAGGCGGCGGCAAGCGCCCCTCGTAGACAAGCCCCTTCGACGTCAGATCGGCGATGGTGTCGCCCACTTCGTCCTTGCCGTCGGTCATCGAGCGCTCGGAGAAGAATACGTCGTGACGGATGTCGAGCTGGGCCAGATCGTCCTCGATCATGCCAAGCATCGCCGTCAGGGCAAGATTCCGCACAGGCGGGAGCCATTCGGCTTCCGGCATGTCGAGCAGGTCGCGGCCGTGATTGCTCGCAAGTTTCTCGCCCACGGGCTTCAGATAGTCGCCGGGGTAAAGACCCTCGGGTATTTCGCCGATGTCCTCGCCGAGCGCCTCGCGGTAGCGCAGGAAGGCGGAACGCGCGAGCACGTCCACCTGCGCGCCCGCGTCGTTGACGTAGTACTCGCGTGTCACGTCGTAGCCGGCAAAGGCCAGAAGATTGGCGAGCGCGTCGCCGAACACGGCGCCGCGGCAATGGCCCACATGCATGGGCCCGGTCGGATTGGCGGACACGTACTCGACGTTGACCGCCTCGCCCTTGCCGATAGCGCTACGGCCGAAACTATCGCCCTGCTCCAGCACCATGCGGCACACGCTCGGCCAGAAGCTCTGTTTCAGCGTCATATTGATGAAGCCGGGTCCCGCGATCTCCACCTTCTCGATGAAGGGATCGGAGGCCAGTAAGGGAACGATCCGTTCGGCCAGCGCGCGCGGCGGAAGCTTCGCGGGCTTGGCCAACACCATGGCCGCGTTGGTCGCAAGGTCGCCATGGCTGGAATCCTTGGGAGACTCCAAGGTTATGCCGTCAACATTGGCGTCCTTCGGCACGATGCCGTCGTGTTTCAACTGCTGAACGGCCGCCAAAACGTGGCCGTGGAACCCAGAAAATACGTCCATGAATGCTCCGGAAAAACTCTTTAGCGCATGATCCTATCGGAAAACCGGCACCCACTTTTCCGGATCATGCGTGGGCGCGCGACTATCGCAAATCCGGTGTCGCGTCAAACAAGCGGCGGTGCTCGGCGATGGCGTAACGGTCTGTTTGCCCGGCAATGAAGTCGGCCACGTGACGGGCCGTGGCCCGGGGGTCGTCCCCGCGGGCCGCGTCGCGCCATTCGGGGGGCAACGCGCCTGGATCGTGCGTATAACGGTTGAACAGTTCCACGACGATGTCCTCCGCCGCGCCCATGATCCGCATCACGCGGGGGTGGCGATAGACGCGATCGAACAGGAAGGCATGAAGCTGTTCGAGTTCGGCCCGCATTGCCTCGGAAAACGCCACGGTCTCGCGTTTCGCCCCCCTCACACTGTCGGCCGTCTCCGCGGGCAGCGCGGCAATTCGCCGTCGGGTCTCCTCGAGCAGGTCGTCGACCATTGCGGTGATCAGGCGCCTCTTCAATTCGTACAGCCGGCGTGTCGGGTCGAGGCCCGGATAGGTCTCGTCCAGCGCATCCAGATAGCGCCGCGCCAAGGGGATGCCGGCAAGCTCGGCGAACGTGAAACAGTCCGCCCGGTAGCCGTCATCGATATCGTGGGCGTTGTAGGCAATGTCGTCGGCGAGCGCGGCTATCTGCGCCTCTATGGACGAGTAGGTGCCGAGTTCCAGGTCGTGCATCGCGCAATAGTCCAGGATGGGCTCCGGGACGGGCTTCCCCTCCCCGCCCAATGGACCGTTGTGCTTCACGAGCCCTTCGAGCGTCTCCCATGTCAGGTTCAGGCCGTCGAAGCCGCCATAGATCCGTTCGAGCTTCGTCACCACGCGCAAGGATTGGGCGTTGTGATCGAACCCGCCCGCATCGGCGATGGCCGCGTCGAGCGCCCGTTCGCCCGCGTGCCCAAACGGCGGATGCCCGAGATCATGGGCCAACGCGACCGCCTCGGTCAGATCCTCGTCAACGCGGAGCGCCCGCGCGATGCTGCGCGCAATCTGCGAGACTTCGAGGCTATGGGTGAGACGGGAGCGGTAGTGGTCGCCCTCGTGATAGATGAATACCTGCGTCTTGTGGTTCAGGCGGCGAAATGCGGTCGAGTGGAGGATGCGATCGCGATCGCGCGCGTAAGGACGGCGCGTGGCGCTCGGTTCTTCGGGAAGCCGGCGCCCCCGGCTCTTGCGCACGTCTTGAGCGTACGGCGCAAGACCGCCTTGGAACGCAGGCGCGGCCGCTTCCCGCGGCGCGTCAGACGCCATGGCGTCCCACTCTTCAGCCGCTCTATTTCCGGGTTCGTCAATTGACAATGCGGTTGGCCATTCCCATCATTAATCCATGAAGGAGTGGCTATCTGAAGATGTCCGAGCCGTCTATTACCATTAGTCCAAGCGCCGCCAAGCGCATCGTGGAACTTGTGAACGAGGACGAAAACGCGGAGCTTTTCCGCGTCAGCGTCGAGGGTGGCGGCTGCTCCGGTTTCCAATACCACTTTGAGCTGATCGAGAGCGCCGCGCCCGACGACATGCTCATCCAGCGTGACGGGGCCACGGTCGCCATCGATCCCACGTCGGTGCCGTTCATCGCGGGTTCCGAGATCGATTTCATCGACGAGTTGATCGGCGCGCAGTTCAAGATCAACAATCCCAACGCGACCGCCTCTTGCGGCTGCGGCACCAGCTTCTCGATCTAGCGCAAATCATCCCCAGCTTCGCACGCTCGCGGTTGCCCGATGCACCCGGCCATGGCTATGTGGATGCATGAAGATCGCGACTTGGAACATCAACGGCATCAAGGCCCGTCTCGAAACGGTGAAGACTTGGCTCGGCGCGGCCTCGCCCGACATCGCCTGTTTCCAAGAAATCAAGAGCGTGGACGAGAACTTTCCGGCCGAGATCTTCGAGGAGCTCGGCTACAACGTCGCCGTCCATGGCCAAAAGGGCTTCAACGGCGTCGCGCTGCTCTCGAAGATTCCCTTCGACGAGGTGATCCGCGGGCTGCCCGGCGATGACGGCGACGCGCAGGCACGCTATATCGAAGGCGTGTTCTCGGTTCCGTCGGGGGTCGTGCGGGTCGTGAACATCTACCTGCCGAACGGCAATCCGATCGACTCCGACAAGTTTCCCTACAAACTGTCGTGGATGGAGAGGCTCCGGAGCCGGGTCAAGGAGCTGCTGACGTACGAAGAGCCCTTCGTCGTGGCGGGAGACTACAACGTGATCCCCACGCCAGAGGACGTGTACGACCCCGCTGCGTGGGTCAACGACGCCCTATTCCGCCCGGAGACGCGCGCGCAGTTCCAGAGCCTGCTCAATCTCGGTCTAACGGACGCATTCCGCGCCTGCCACGACGAGCCGCACCAATTCACCTTCTGGGATTATCAAGCGGGCGCTTGGCAGAAGAACCACGGCATTCGCATCGACCACCTTCTCCTGTCACCGCAAGCGGCCGACAGGTTGGTGTCGTGCGATATCGACGCGGAGCCGCGGGGCTGGGAGAAGCCCTCGGATCATGTGCCGGTCGTCATGGAGTTGTCGGTCTAGGGCGCCTCTGTGAGGCCCGACGCCGTCGCCTGACCGCCGCCTACTGCAGTCCGCCGATGCTTGTGCTCGGGGTGCCGAAACCAACCGACATTCCCATGGGCGGAGGCGGCCCAAGATCGACGGGACCAAGCCGCGGCTCGGGACGCGCCGAAAGCAATGGCTGCCGTGTAATCGTCCCGGCGCGCACCGCCGACGGTGCGGACGGCAAACCGGTGGCCGTGGCCGTACGCTGAGAGCCGCCTAGCCGGGGCAGCATGGCCTCGGCTTGCCGCACCGTAACCCGATCCGCAATCGCGATCGTCCTGTCATAGGTCTCGGCGATCCAATTCGCCTCTTCCCGGGTCTTGCGGGCGTTCTCTTGGGCCAGCATGAGCAGCGCGAGACCTTGCGCCTGCTGCTGTCCGACGCCCTCGCCGCTCCAAAGCATCTCGCCGAGAAGAGCCTGCGCGCTTGCGTGCTGCTTCCGCGCAGCCATGGTCAGCCAATTGGCAGCGATGCCCGGATTTTTTTCGACGCCCGTGCCTGTCAGATAGAGCCGCCCAAGCTGGTACTGCGCTTCCGCATCACCGAAATAGGCGCCGGCATGGCGCAGCAATCCGGCGCCGTAGGCCGGATCGGCACGCAGCGGCAGCTCCGCGATCCCTTCGACATAGTACTGGCCGAGAGCGCAAAAGGCCTCGCCCACATACTGGGCGATTGGGCTAGAGGCCGGAACGTCCGCATACTGATCGGCAATGCGCTGATAGTAGCGAAATGCCTTGGACTCATCCTTCGGGACGGCGCCATCCTCGGCATAGATCCGGGCCAGCTTGAGCTGCGCGCCGAGCACGCCATGCCCGGCCGCATATTCGAGCGCGGGAAGCGCCGACTCTGTCCGGCCCGTATTGAGCGCCGTTACGCCCTGCCGGTAGGCTTCGGTCGCCGACGTAAACGGCGGCGGCGTATCAGTGCTGCCGACGCCAGCCGGCGTCAGGACGATGAAGGCCGCAAGCGCGCTGCCAAGTTGGGATGCGCTAAATATCGGCATAGCACTTCCCTTCCGCGGCGGCGCCGGGATGGGTCACCGCGCCTTCGCGTGCCGCTCCGACGAGCTGCGAATACTTCCAGATGCAGCCGCTCTCGAAATTCGGGGATGGCGGCGTCCAATCCTTGGCGCGCTCGGCCAACTCTTTCTCGCTGACTTCGAGGTCGATGATGCCTTCCTCGGCATCGAGCGTGATCATGTCGCCGTCGCGCACCAAGCCGATGGGACCGCACACGGCCGCTTCAGGACCGACATGACCGATACAGAACCCGCGCGTGGCGCCTGAGAACCGGCCGTCGGTGATCAGCGCGACCTTGTCGCCCATCCCTTGGCCATACAAAGCGGCGGTGGTCGACAACATCTCGCGCATACCAGGGCCGCCCTTAGGACCCTCGTAGCGGATGATGATGACCTCGCCTTCCTTGTACTTCTTCGCGTTCACCGCCGAAAATGCCTCTTCCTCGCTATCGAAGCAACGCGCGGGCCCACGGAATTTCAGGTTCTTCAAACCTGCGACTTTGACGATGGCCCCATCGGGCGCCAGCGATCCCCTGAGCCCCACCACGCCGCCTGTCGGTGTGATCGGGTTATCAGCAGAACGCACGACATCCTGGTCTGGGTTCCATTCGACCTTGGAAAGATTTTCCGCGATCGTCCGACCCGTGACGGTTATGCAGTCGCCATGCAGATAGCCGTTGTCCAGAAGCGTCTTCATCAGCAGCGGCACGCCGCCCGCTTCGAACAGATCCTTGGCCACATATTTGCCGCCGGGCTTCAGATCGGCGATGTAAGGCGTCTTCTTGAAAATCTCGGCGACATCGAAGAGATCGAACTCGATCCCGCATTCATGGGCGATGGCCGGAAGATGCAGCGCCGCGTTGGTCGAACCGCCCGAGGCGGCGACAACGGCCGCGGCATTCTCCAAGGACTGCCGCGTGACGATATCCCGCGGCCGGATGTTGAGCGCGATGAGATCCATGATCTTCTCGCCCGCTGCCATGCAGAACCGGTCGCGAATTTCGTAAGGCGCCGGCGCGCCGGCCGAGTACGGCAACGCCAGCCCGATCGCTTCGGAAACGGTCGCCATGGTGTTCGCGGTGAACTGTGCGCCGCAGGCGCCCGCCGACGGGCATGCGACCTGTTCCAGCTCGTCCAGATCCTCGAGCGACATGTTGCCGATCGAGACCTCGCCGACGGCTTCGAACAGATCCTGGACCGTAACGGGGCGTCCCTTGAAGGTGCCCGGCAGGATCGATCCGCCATAGATGAAAATCGAAGGAACGTTCAGCCGGCACATCGCCATCATCATGCCCGGCAGCGACTTGTCACAGCCGGCAAGGCCGACAAGCGCGTCGTAGCAATGCCCGCGCATGGTCAGCTCGACACTGTCGGCGATCACTTCACGCGAAGGCAGCGAGGACTTCATGCCCTGGTGGCCCATGGCGATACCGTCAGTCACCGTGATGGTGCAGAACTCGCGCGGCGTGCCTTCCTTGGCCGCAACGCCCTGCTTGACCGCCTGAGCCTGACGCATCAGGGCGATGTTGCACGGAGCGGCCTCGTTCCAGCACGTGGCGACACCGACGAATGGCTGATGAATCTGGCCGCGCGTCAGCCCCATCGCATAATAGTATGAGCGATGCGGAGCCCGCGAAGGCCCTTCGGTCACGTGCCGGCTCGGCAAACGTGATTTATCGAACGTCTTGGCGTCCATTGCTCGCTGCCAGCCAACGACGGCAGCGCTGACGGTATTCCGTCTTAGCCCAGCGTGTCGGCCAGTCTCTCCCTGGTCTGTCTGCCTCGCATTATTTCGCGAGTGCCCAACGGACCCATTGTCCTCTGTACTGGTTTCGATTTCACAAAGTTTTATGGCGCAAACGAGGCGTGAGGCTGTCGCGCTGTTGTATTTCAGTTACAGTCGAAGATATTCGATGTCACACTGCCAAGCGAGCGGCATCCGGCGCTCCAAATGAGCGCCTCACTGTTGCTTGAAAAGGCCCCAACAGATCACCGCAGGGCCTTTATTTTGCCGCTAAAGCGCCGCTTCCAGCCGTTTGAGGGCCTGGGTCAGCTTACTGGCCGTAGCCTCCGCGTCCGCCCGCCGTTCCCGTTGCTCCTCGACCACGTGCTGTGGCGCACGGGACACAAATTTGTCGTTGGCGAGCTTGGCGTCGATTTGCGTGATCTCGGCGCCGACTTTGTCGATCTCGCGCTTCAGCCGATCGGCCTCGGCGTCGATGTCGATGACCCCCTCCAGCGGCAGGGCGATCGTGGCTTCGTCCAGAACGATCTGGACGGAGCCCGCCGGCGGCGTATCGGCCAATTCGATGCTCTCGATGCGGGCCAGCCGCGACACGGTCTCGAGATGAGCGGCGATGCGGGCCTTCGTCTTGTCGTCGGCACCCGTGATCACCAGCGGGACTTTGGCGCCCGCGGGAACGTTCATTTCGGCCCGGACCGACCGGACGTCGGTGACGAGCCGGATGACCCATCCGATCTCCTCGTCGGCTGTCGCGTTCTGCAGGCCCTGGTGTGTGGGCCAGTCGGTGAGCATCAAAAGGCTCTGACGGGGCGTCCCCTCGGGGGCGCGCTTCTCCCACAGCTCTTCGGTGACGAAGGGCATGAACGGGTGCAGCACCTGCAGCGCCGTGTCGAGGACATACGCCGCCATGGCGCGCGTCTCGGCCTTGGCCGCCTCGTCTTCGCCGGCAAGAACTGGCTTGATGAGCTCGAGATACCAGTCGCAGTAGATGTGCCAGATGAAGTGGTAGATGGCCCCGGCGGCTTCGTTGAAACGGAAACCCTCGAGCGCCTCCGTTACGGCCGACACCGCGCGCTCCATCTCGCCAGCAATCCAGCGGTTCAGCGTGCTTTGCGCGCTCTTCGGATCGAAGCCTTCGACCGGAATGCAGTCGTTCATCATGGCGAAGCGGGACGCATTCCAGAGCTTGGTCGCAAAGTTGCGATAACCCTCGACCCGGCCGCTGGAAAGCTTGATGTCGCGACCCTGCGCCGCCATGGCCGCCAGCGTGAATCGCAGCGCGTCGGCGCCATAGGCGTCGATGAGCTCTAGGGGATCGATCACGTTCCCCTTGGACTTCGACATCTTCTGGCCCTTCGCATCGCGGACCAGCGCATGGATGTAGATGTCGCGGAACGGAACCTCGTCCATGAAATGCAGGCCCATCATCATCATCCGCGCGATCCAGAAGAAGATGATGTCGAAGCCGGTGACCAGAACGTCGGTCGGGTAATAGCGCGCGAGTTCCGGCGTCTTGTCAGGCCAGCCGAGGGTCGAGAACGGCCACAGCGCCGAGGAGAACCACGTGTCGAGGACATCTTCGTCCCGCGTGAGAGGTTCATCCTTGCCGTAATGCTCTTTCGCCAAGGCTTTGGCAGCAGATTCATTTTCGGCAACGAAGACTTCGCCGTCCGGGCCGTACCACGCGGGGATCTGGTGCCCCCACCAAAGCTGACGCGAGATGCACCAGGGCTGGATGTTCTCCATCCAATGGAAGTAGGTCGACTCCCAGTTCTTCGGCGCGAAGGTCGTGCGTCCGCTGCGGACGGCCTCGATGGCAGGCTTGGCGAGCGTCGCCGCGTCCACATACCACTGATCGGTCAGGAAGGGTTCGATCACCGCGCCGGAGCGGTCGCCATGGGGCACCGCATGGACGTGGGGCTCGATCTTCTCGAGATAGTCGTTGTTCTCCATGCACTCGACGATCATGGTCCGCGCGGCAAACCGGAACACGCCATTCCACTCGAGCACCTTGGTTTCGAGTTGGGGCGTCATCTCGACGCCGAGCATGAAGTCGGTCTCCGGACCGATATCGAGACGCGCGTCCTTGCTCAGGACGTTGATCATGGGCAGACCGTGGCGCTTGCCGACCTCGAAGTCGTTGAAGTCGTGCGCCGGCGTGATCTTCACGGCGCCCGAGCCCTTCTCGGGGTCGGAGTACTCGTCCGCGACAATCGGAATGCGCCGCCCCACCACCGGCAGGATGACGTTCTTGCCAACCAGGTGCCTGTAGCGCTCGTCGTCCGGATGGACCGCGACGGCGGTATCGCCCAGCATGGTTTCGGGACGGGTCGTGGCGACGACAATGAAGGTCGACGGGTTTTCCGGATCGAAGGTCATGCCTTCGATCGGGTAGCGCAGATGCCACAAATGTCCCTTGCTCTCGACCTGCTCGACCTCAAGATCGGAGATCGCCGTCAGGAGCTGCGGGTCCCAGTTCACCAAGCGCTTGTCTTTGTAGATGAGCCCGGCGGCGTGCAGCTCAACGAAGACCTTGCGAACGGCCTTGGACAGGCCCTCGTCCATGGTGAAGCGCTGGCGCGACCAGTCGCACGAGCAGCCCAGCCGCTTGAGCTGACCGATGATCGTGTTGCCGGACTCTTCCTTCCACTGCCAGATGCGCTCGATGAACTTCTCGCGGCCCAGGGTCCGCCGATTTGGCTCCTGCCGTTCCATGAGTTGACGCTCGACGACCATCTGCGTGGCGATGCCCGCGTGATCGGTCCCGGGCTGCCAGAGGACATCGCGCCCGCGCATACGCTCGAACCGGACCAGAACATCCTGAAGCGTGTTGTTGAGGGCGTGCCCCATGTGGAGCGACCCCGTGACGTTCGGTGGCGGAATGACGACTGCAAACGGCCGCGCGTCCTCGCGATCGCCGCGGCCTGCGGCGAATGCGCGCGCGCGCTCCCACGCTTCGTAAACGGGGCCTTCGAAATTCTTCGGTTGGTATGTCTTGTCGAGCATGGATGGTCGTGGACGCCTGGCTACGTAAAGTTCTAAAGAACCGCCCAGCACCGCGATGCTGGGCGAAAAACTGCGCCTGCGGGTCCTACGACCGCTGCTTCCATGCTGTCAATGTTCGTCTGTGCCGACGCGACGGTCTGCCCGAGTTTGGGCGGGGATCAGTCCTGTCCGCGCTGTACCGCGTCCGAGTCCAGTTCCTCACGGATCATGCGCGGCATGTTCTCGTTGAGCCATTCGCGCAGCATCGGACGAAGCATCTCTTTGATGCTGTCCTCCAACGATTTGCCCCCAGACGTCTCGTGCGGGACGGCACCGTTGGTGGCGACCGAGACAGTTTCCCGCGCAATGTCTGCGGCTGACGGTGCGAACACCGGCGCCGGTGCGGGCTCCGCCGGCTCGGCATCCTGAGGTGGCCAGAAAGGAGCGCTCTCCGTCTCCTGCTCGGGCTCCGCCTCTTCGGGAACCATCGTGACCTCGGATTCGATGTCCATCAGGACAAGTTCGTCCTCGCCAGACGGCTCGTCGCCGGACGCGCCCTCTGCCATTTCGAGAACGGAGTCGACGTCGGGATCCGGGTGCGTGTCCGGCTCCGGCGTGGGCGTTTCCATCGGAACAGCCATCGGAATGTCGGCAGGAAGCGGGATGACGCCGGTCGGCGGCTGATCGGATTCCGCTTCGGCACTTGTCTCGGTGGGCGCCGGCGCAGTGAAACTCGGTACGGGCGCGGCGGCGGGCGGCGGGGCCGCGGCCGGAGACTGTCCGGCCTTCAGCGCTGCAATTGCGCGCTCAAGGGCCGTCGCAGCTTCCTCGCTCGCCGACAATTTGGGGGCCTCGGGCGCTGCTTCGGCAACGGGCTCGGGGAGCGGCGGCGGCGCCATCGGCGGCATTTCGGGAGCAGCCGTCTCTTCCACCGGAAGCTCCATTTCCTCGGGCTCGGCGAACTCAGCGACTTCGACCGTTTCAACCACCTCTACCGTCTCGACCATCTCGACGTCCGCTTCCGGGACATCGGGCTCAAGAACGTCTGGCTCGAGGACGTCCGGCTGGACATCGTCCAGTGCCAGGAGGTCCTCGGTGTCCTCGATCGAATCCACAAACTCAGGCGTCGTATCGACAACTTCGGCTGCCTCAGAAAGCTCTTCGGGCTCCTCCTCGACAAGCTCCAGACCGCCAAGTTCGCCGGTGAGATCCATGATCTCCTCGTCTTCATTGGCCGGTGCGTCGCCACCGGAGGTCAGAACACGGGCGATGTCGTCGATGATTTGATTGTCGGCTTCGCCCTCCAGCCCCTCGTCCTCGGACTGGGCCGCGGCCTTGTCGGCCGGCGCCTTGCTTGTGTCATCGTCGGTGATGATCCGGCGGATGGAAGCAAGAATGTCTTCCATCGTCGGTTCGGGAGCGCGCTCGGTGCTGCTCATTACTTAATCCCTTGCCGCCTCTCAAACTGATAGTGCCCGGCGAAGACCACCAGGACCAACTTATCAATAACTTAACACAATGCTAACGCCCAAGTCTCCGCTTGGCACGGACATTGAGGTCTATAGTTAACGTTGGGGCGGGAGATTTGTTCAGTTATCGGCAAGCGGCGGCTCGGGCGGCGCAAGGCCCCAAAGCTTGTTCTTGATGATCTCGTAATGCTCGAACGGATCGTAGTAAGGAACTGAAAGTCCAAGGGTTTGTGCATCCATCCGGCCGATGGCGCTGTATAGCGAATACTCTGCGACGACCCGGTCGCGGAGCGCCGAAACAAGCCCAATCTGGGAGTTTAGGAGCTCCCGCTGAGCGTCCAAGACATCCAGCGTGGTGCGCTGGCCGACCTTCTCTTCCTCGCGAACGCCCGTCAGGGCGATCTTGTTGGCGCCAACGGCAGCCTCAGCAGAGCGGATCGCCGGCCCGGACGACTGCAGAATACCCCAGTTGGAGATGACGTCAGCATGGACGCTCAGGCGCGCATTCTCGACCTCGCGCTTCAACTGATTGTTCGTCTCTTTGGCCTGACGCACCCGGGCCGAGACGCCACCACCCTGATAGAGCGGGACGCTGAGGCGTCCGGTCACGGATGTCGTCTCGATATCGCTGATCGTGCTGCTCTGGTCGAAAGCCTTCTCGTACTGGGCCTCGAGGGAGACTGAGGGGAGCAATTCGCCCATGATCCGCTCGACGGCGTAGAGCGACGACTCTTCGTTGTAGACGGCCGTAAGGATGACCGGGTTCTCGCCGTCCCCGAGCGTCATGGCCTCGTCAAGCGAGTTCGGAAGCAGGTGACGGATCGACGGCGGGGCGCTCAGCGTGCCGGGCGGATGACCGATCACCTGCTCGTACGTCGCCCGGCTGATCTTCAGGTTGGCTTGAGCGGATGCCAAAGTGGCCAGCGCTTCGGACCGCCGTGCTTCGGCCTGGGCCACGTCGGTCCTTGTGACCTCGCCGACATCGAACCGGTCGCGGGTCGCCTTCAACTGTTCGGTCAGCACCTGCACATCGTTCTCGCGAAGGCGCACCACCGCCTGATCGCGAACCACATTCACATAGGCGGTCGCGGCATCGAGGAGCACCGTCTGCTCGACCTGGCGCAGGGTCTCCCGTTGGGCCTGCACGAGGGACTTGGCCTCGCGGATGGCATTCAAATTCTGAAACCCGCCGAACAACAGCTGCGAGAGCGTCAGGGCATAGCCGTGGGGATGGGTCACGCCGCTCGAACCGATCCCGCCGCCGAAGGAGGAGAGCACGTTCGCCCTGCCCCGCAAATTGCTGTTTTGATTATTGTAGGCGGTCGATCCGGAGCCGGTGATCGTCGGACGCAACCCGGACTTGGCCAGCGCGACCTGCTCGTCGATCGCGCGCAACCGGGCGCGCTCGGCATTTAGAACCGGGTTGAGAAGATAGGCGTCGGCAAGCGCCTGTTCCAACGACTCGGCAGCGGCCGGCATCGACAGACCGCACGCGACGAGCCAAACACTGAGCGCAAAGACGCCACGACGCGACGACCGTGCCGCGCGGCGCAACGTCTGCCACCTGCCATGCAAACCAAACACGCTTTATCCTGCTCCCAACGGTCAACGGAGCCCCGGCCGCCGACCTGCCTCACATTACAGCAACCCAGCCGCCGAAAGATACCCAGGAAGGGCTCGTCTCATCCCATTTCCCCAAAAAACTCAATGCACTGTGGGATCGCCGCAACAGTGGCCAAACGCCGCGCATCCCGACATTTTTTGTCCATGTTTCGTCCCCCAACAATGGATGTCGAATCCTCATCCATTGCGGAGAGTACTTGACCCGGCACGAGTGTGTCTTGTCTATCGCCGCGGCGCCGGACGGGCCGTTACTTCCGATTAAGCTGTGGGATCGTATTCCAAACCAAAGAGTTGCTGGACACGCGCGATAACTACGCTAGAAAGTCCAGCCCGATGGCCACGTGGCGGAGTGGTGACGCAGCGGACTGCAAATCCGTATACCCCGGTTCGATTCCGGGCGTGGCCTCCAACAACCTTCAGGCGCTAACGCCTAAGGTTCTGTTCCATCGACATTTTTCTCGTCCTTGCGCCGGTTCCACCACACGGTGAACTGACGGCGCCAGCGGCGCACGGCCGGCAGATCGACGGATAGAACCAAGAACCCCAAGGGAATCATCCAGAAGCCGAGGACAGGAAGGAAGCCCAAGAGGCCGCCGCCGATCAGGATCGTGCCCAATCCGATTCGCATGGGTTTGGATTTCGGAAGATGAATGCGGCGGTCGAAAATGCGGACCTTAGGGGCCATAGTTTGACGTATCGCTTCCACGGCGGTGCGTACGCGCCCATCCGCCTGATTGAGAAATTACCCAATTCGACTTGAACCGGGCCGATGCGGGAGATAAGACCTCCCGGCGCGCGCGGCAACCATCACCACGTTCGGTGCGTCGATGGCGCGTAAAGCGCTGGAAAGCACGTCATCGTTTTGCTATCTAGCGCTTCGGCACGGCGCGGGACTGACCGCCCTGCCCCTGATCCCCGGTAGCTCAGTTGGTAGAGCAAGCGGCTGTTAACCGCTGGGTCGCTGGTTCGAGTCCGGCCCGGGGAGCCACCTCACTCCAAAAGATTCGCCTCTCGTATTCGGCTTTGCACCGTTTGCGAACGCGCGATGCATGGCACCGGGGCGGACAGCGTGCGCACCCGGAACCGTGAGCGCCGGTCAGTCTGCATGCGAAACAGCCGGATATGGATTTCTTTTCTTGGCGACGCATATGTGGCACCGAGGGTCGGCCTGGAGAACATGCCGACCGGGCAGCCCCATTGCTCCAATCGCCAAGCACGCACCGCGCATCCCGTAGAAATTGTGATCACTCATGACTGACGAACGAGCCGGCGCAGACACTTCAAGCGCCTCCTTGCACTATCTGTTGCTGGCCACCGTGCTGTTGTCCGTCGGCAGCGGCTTGCTAACCGTCCTGATCCCTATTGGCGGAGAACAGGCGGGCTTTTCGGTCCCCATCATCGGAGGGCTAGGTACGCTTTACTACGTGGGCTTCATCGCCGGCTGCCTGCTCCTGCCAGCCTTGATATCGCGAGTCGGACATATTCGCTCATTCGCCGCCGTCGCCGCGATGGCCGCGAGCGGTACGCTTGTCTTCGTTCTGGCCGTAACACCGTTGACCTGGCTGGTCTTACGAGCCCTCGTCGGCTTCTGCTTTGCCGGGCTTTTCATGGTCGTCGAGAGCTGGTTGAACGATCAGGTCGGTTCAGAGACCCGCGGGCGCGTCTTCGGTCTCTACATGGTTGCGGGCTGGTTCGGCATCGTTGGCGGGAACCTTCTATTTTCCGTGGACTCGCCCACCGCGTTCTCTCTCTTCGCTTTGGCGTCGATAGCGATCTCGGTTTCACTCGTGCCCATCGCCCTGACGACCGGCGCAATCCCCACGGTTCCGGCGCCGGCGGGCGTCCATTTCGTCAAACTCTATCGCACGGCTCCAGTTGGCCTGGTCGGCTGTCTCGCTGCCGGGCTTGCCAACGGCGCCTTCTGGACGTTCGCGCCAGTGTTCGCGCAGGCTCAGAGCGGCTCGAGCCTGGGAGTCAGTCTGTTCATGGCGTTTGCCGTTCTTGGCGGTGCGTTGAGCCAGTGGCCGATCGGAACACTTTCGGATCACTTGGATCGGCGCTGGGTGATCGCGGGAGTTTCGTTGGTCTCCGCAGCGGCCGCGTCGTTGTTCTTGCTCTATCGGGAGCCGTTGAATGCTGTGCTCATTGGCGTTGGGGCCGTCTGGGGCTCGGCGGCTCTGACCGTCTACCCACTTTGTACGGCCCATGTGAACGACAGGGCCAATCCGACGAATTTCGTCAAGGTGAGCAGCCGCCTGCTGATGGCATTCGGCATCGGCGCAGCCGTCGGCCCTCTGCTCGCTGGAGTTCTTATCGCGAAAGCAGGAATAGCGGCGCTGTTTCTGTTTACAGCGGTCATCCACACGGTTCTGGCTGTATTCGCCCTAATCAGGGTCCGGATCCTGGAGCCTGTTGCCGAGGAGGAGCGCGCCACCTTCGCGCCACTGCCGCCAATCGGGCACGGGACGCAGCCGATCTTTGAGCTCCAAGAGAATATCCAAGCCGAACGTGACCCTTAGAGGTCTGACCGGGCGGCCGTGACATGTAACGTCTTGTCCAATGTCTCTGCAGTGGCCGGTGAACTTCATGCAGCCTTCCAACTTTTTCGTCTGCTTCCCCGCCTCCATCACGTTATGGTCGCTTGGGGCGAACACTTGAGGCCATCCGCTGGCCGCAGTGCGTGACGGCGCTGCCCAATGGCGCGCCGGGGGAGCATGGTCTTTGAGCGCGTTTTTCATTAGCCGGCCGATCTTCGCGACCGTCCTGGCGATCGTGATCGTCGTGCTGGGCGCCGTTTCCATGCCGTTCCTGCCGATCGGCCAGTATCCGCCAATCGCACCCCCGACGGTCGTGGTCTCGGCAACCTTCACCGGCGCCAATGCCCGCGCGGTCGAAGACAGCGTCACCACACCTCTGGAAGAACAGATCAACGGTGTCGAAGGCATGGTCTACATGTCGTCGGTCAGTTCCGACGACGGCACGTCGACGATCACCGTCACGTTCGAGACGGGATACGACCTCGATATCGCCGCCGTCGATGTTCAGAACAATGTCGAAATTGCATCGTCCCAACTGCCCGACGAAGTCGTCCAGGCCGGCGTCACCGTGACGAAACAGTCCAGCGACATCACGCTGGCGCCGAACCTCTATTCACCCGACGGCCGCTACGACACGCTGTTCATCAGCAACTACATCACCATCCACATCCTCGACGTCATGAAGCGCATTCCCGGTGTTGGGGAAGTGCAAATGTTCGGCGAGCGCACATTCGCCATGCGCATTTGGCTCGACCCCCAGAAGATGGCGAGCCTCGGCGTGACGGCCGAGGATGTGACCAAAGCCGTTTCAGACCAGAACCAGGTTGTCGCCGCCGGCGCTCTCGGCCAACAGCCGGCGCCCGAGGGGCAGGTCTTCCAGTTTACCCTGTCGACGCTGGGACGGCTGCAGACGGCCGAAGAGTTCGGCGACATTATCGTTCGCGCCGAGTCCGACGGACGCATCGTGCGGATCAGCGACATCGGCCGCGTGGAACTGGGCGCCGAGCTCTACGATGAGACGGCCAATGTCGACGGCCAGCCCGCCCTGCCCTTCGGCATCTTCCAGCTTCCCGATGCCAATGCCATCGACTTGGCCGATGAGGTCGAGGCCAAGATGGCGCAGCTGTCCGAGCGGTTTCCCGAAGGCCTCGAATACGAGATCATCTACGACACGACGCGCTTCATCCGGGCGTCGATCAAGGAAGTGCTGACGACGCTCGGCTTTGCCATCGCCTTGGTCGTCTTCGTCATCTTCATGTTCCTGCACGGACTGCGCACGACGCTTATTCCGGTCGTGACGATCCCGGTCTGCCTCATCGGGACACTCGCCGCGCTGCTAGCCGTCGGTTTCTCGATCAACACGCTGACGCTTTTCGGCATGGTGCTCGCCGTCGGCCTCGTGGTCGACGATGCCATCGTCGTTGTCGAGAACGTCGCGCGGAATCTCGAGAGCAAGGCCATCGAGGTCCATGAGGCCGCAAACGAGGCGATGAAACAGGTGACGGGGCCGATCATCGCAACGTCGCTGGTCCTCATGGCCGTGTTTGTCCCTGTTGCTTTCACGCCGGGGATCACCGGTGGGCTCTATAAACAGTTCGCCCTGACGATCGCTTTCGCCGTCGCGATCTCCGCGCTCAACTCGCTGACCTTGAGCCCAGCCCTCTGTGCCGTTTTGCTGAAGAACGAGGGTACGAAGAAGCATCCATTGTTCGCATGGTTCGACAACGGCTTTGCGCGACTTAACAGAGGATACGAGCGGATAGTCGGCTTCTTGATCAAAAGCTGGGTGCTGGTCGTCGGGTTGTTCCTCGTGGCGCTGCTCGCCACGGGCTACCTCTTCAAGACGGTGCCCACGGGCTTCGTCCCCCCCGAGGACCAAGGCTACTTCATCGTCCTCCTGCAAACGCCTGAAGGAACATCGCTTCAACGCACCCAAAAGGTCATGGAGAAGATCGAGAAGACGTTGATGGAGACACCGGGTGTGGGGCACGTGATCGCATTTGGCGGCTTCAGCCTGCTCAACTCGAACTCGGCGCCCAACACGGCCTCGCTGTTCGCCATCCTGAAGCCGTGGGATGAGCGCAAAGCCGCCGACGAGCAGCTGCTCACCCACATCCTCCCGACACTGAACGCCAAGTTCGCCAGCTTCGCAGAGGCGGAGGTCGACGCTGTAAATCCGCCATCAATCCCGGGGCTCAGCGCCACCGGGGGATTCCAGTTCGAGCTTCAGGATTATGCCGGCGGCACACTGACGGAACTGGAGAGCGTTACGCAAGCCTTCATCGCGGAGGCGTCCAAGCGCCCCGAGCTCCAGGGCCTCTTCACGACGTTCTCCGCGCGGACCCCCGGCTACCGGATCGATGTCGATCGCAACAAGGTTCTCAGCCAAGGCGTCTCGCTCAATGAGGTCTTCACCGCGCTCCAGGTCTATCTCGGCGGCTACTACGTGAACGACTTCAACAAGTTCGGCCGCGTCTACCGCGTCTATCTGCAGGCGGAGAAGGACGCCCGTGCGCTGACTACGGACATTTCGAAAATCTATGTGAGAAACGTGAAGGGCGACATGATCCCGCTGTCCGGCCTCGTCACCCTGAACGCCGAGGTCAGCGCTCGCAATATCAGCCACTACAATCTGTTCCGGTCGGCGCCGATCAACGGATCGCAGGCACCGGGCTACAGCTCCAATCAGGCCATCCAGGCCATGGAAGCCGTTGCGGCGGACGTCCTGCCGAAGACCATGGGTTATGAGTGGACCGGCAACGCCTACCAGGAAATCAAGGCCGGGAACGTCCTGCCCTACATCTTCGTCCTGGCTCTTCTCATGGTCTTCCTTTGCCTCGCCGCGCAGTACGAGAGCTGGTCCACGCCGTTCGTCGTGATCCTCGCGGTCCCGCTCGCCATGCTCGGTGCGCTTGGAGCGCAAGCCTTGCGTGGACTGAGCAACGACATCTACTGCCAGATCGGGCTGATCATGCTCATCGGCTTGGCGAGCAAGAACGCCATTCTCATCGTAGAGTTCGCACGCCGCCGGCGTGCCGAAGGCCTATCCATCGAAGAGGCCGCAATCGAAGCGGCACGGATCCGGTTACGGCCGATCCTAATGACCGCCTTCGCGTTCATCCTCGGCGTGACGCCCCTGGTGTTCAGTTCGGGCGCGGGGTCGAGCGCGCGGCACTCGCTCGGCACGGCGGTGTTTGGCGGCATGTTCGCCGCGACCATCCTGAGCCTATTCGTGGTCCCGGTCTTCTACGTGCTGGTCGAGCGGCTACGAAGCAGACCTGCTCGACCGTCTCAACCGTCAGCGGCCTGAGCGTCCTGTTTGTCCGCGCCCGTGTTTCCGGGACCGTTGCTTCCCGGTTCCACTATCTCGACTGCCGCTCCCGCATGGACCTTCTGTAGCCCCGTGACGACAACGCGGTCGCCTGGCTTCACGCCCTTCTCGATGACGTAGCTCGCTTGGTACTCGGGCCCAATGGTCACGTCTTGCCGGTTCACCGTGTCGTCCTTGCCAACCACATAGACGTAGTGGCCGCCTTCGTCCTGGGCGACGGCCTCCGCCGGGATCAAGACAACCTGGTGCTTGTCCGCAAGCGTGACCTTCGCCGTCACGAACTGACCGGGCCGTAGGGTCTTGTCGGGATTGGGTATGACCGCGCGCATCTTGATCGTGCCGGTGTTGGGATCGACCTTGTTGTCGACAAAGTCGACGGTGCCTTCCTGGGGAAAGGCCTCACCGGACGACAGCACCATCGAGACCTTCAGCGGGCCTTTCGCCTGAAACGGCACCATCTTTTGATAAGTCTCTTCGCTTGGACTGAAATAGACGTAGATCGGATCGAGCTGAACCACCGTGGTGAGCAGCGTATCTTCCGCGCTCACAAGGTTGCCGACATCTACGAGCGTGTTGCTCACGCGTCCGTCGATCGGCGAGGTGATGGTGGCATAGTCCAGGTCGAGCTGGGCGTTCTGCAGTGCCGCTTGACTGGCCGCCAACTCGCCGGCCGCCTCGATGGCTTCGGCGCGCGTCGATTCGTATTTCTGTACCGAGGCCGTTCCTTCGTCTTTCAGCTTCTCGTATCGCGCGAGCTGTTCCTTCGCGAAGTCCAACCGGCCCTGATTCTGCTCCAGCTCCGCCTTGTTCTGGTTCACCTCGGCCTGAAACGGCCGCTGGTCGATCACGAACAAGACGTCTCCCTTCTTGACATCCGAGCCTTCGACGAAAGGCCGCTCCGTCAGATAGCCTTGGACCTTCGCGCGCACATCGACATACGTGACGGCGGCCGTCTGACCCACGAACTCCTCGACGAGCGGAATCTCAGCGGACGCCGCCGTCGCGACTTCGACCTGCTGCTTGGCTTCTTGTTTCGGTTTGGAGTTGCTGGCATCGCACCCCGCAAGGAGAAGCGGCAGGCAGAGCGCAACCCATAGAGCCCCCGGCCGGAGCCCTCGCCCATCTCGCCACCCATGCTGGCACACTTGCCGGCAGCTCTGCATTTTGGATTTCGTCAAGCTCATGCGCCGATCCTACTTTTTTGGCGCTGTCCGGCCAAGCGTGCCGGGTACCATGGCAGAACGCGTAGATTGATTACGGGACCGGCGGATTGGTCCTGGGTGCCGCCGAGCGCAACGATGCACTAGCGCGCGAATCTATTGAAACCAGTGGCGAAGATGGGCGTGGCGGGACATGGTGCGTCTTCGGACGCCGCCGTCCTGAGTACGAGCGAGGGGAGCCGTATCCGACTCCCTCACCCCCGTATTACCCGTACGGCGAGCGGGGTACGCATTACAGACCCCGCCACGGGATCAGAACGTCCACCTAGAGGGTTGGTTCCGAAAAGCCGCGTCCCCGACCAGAAAAAGAATTGGCGCGGCTTCAAACGAAGCCACGCCGCAGTCGGTCAGGGAGGAATAGAGGGCTTTAGGCAGGTACGAACTTGAGCGATAGGCCATTGATGCAATAGCGCAGACCGGTGGGTTTCGGCCCGTCATTGAAGACGTGCCCAAGGTGTCCGCCACAGCGGCGGCAATGGACCTCGTCGCGCGACATGCCCCAGCTGAAGTCCTGCTGAACGCCGACATTGCCGTCGATCGGCGCATAGAAACTCGGCCAACCCGTGCCGGATTCGAACTTGGTTTCCGACTTGAAGAGCGGCAGCTCGCACCCGGCACAGACAAACGTGCCCTCACGCTTCTCATTGTTGAGCGGGCTGGTCCAGCGCGCCTCTGTGTCATGCTCGCGCAACACCGCATATTGCTGCGGCGTCAACACTTCGCGCCACTCCTCAGGCGTTTTCGTGATCTCGAACTTGCCTTCCGTGGCGGCAGTCACCGGGGAACTGTACCCACGCAGCAGAACCGCGCCGCCAACCGCAGCCGCAGCTACGCCCGCGGTGCCGAGGAGAATGTGTCGTCGCGATACCATCATGGCTCCTTCCCCATTAGCGGCTGTCGTGATCGTCAAAGCCAATGGATATGCTTGGAATCTAAGGATTGCGGCCGGACGTTCAATTCAACTTCGGCGCACACTCGTTCACGAGAGCTTTATCGGGACTGCTCGGGATGCGGAGCTCGGCGGCTCCTTACCCTCGGGATGTGATGTGCGTTGTCGGGATCACGATCTCGCAGCGGACGCCCTCGACCGGGAATGCCAAAGCAACCTCGCCGGCGAGGGCCTTGCCGACGATGTTTTCGATCATCGCGCGCCCGAAGCCGGAACTTGACGGCGTTTCCACCTCCGGACCGCCGCTTTCCGCCCAAACGAGCGTCAGGGTTTTCTCGTCCTCGCAGACCTGCCAGCCCACATGCACAGCGCCTTCCGGCATCGAGAGCGCGCCGTATTTCTCCGCGTTCGCGGTCAGCTCATGGAGCGCCATGCCCAGGTTGTGTACGGCTTCGGGCTTAAGCACGACGTCTTCACCTTCGATCGTAACCTGCCGGCCGGGACCTTCGATGTGCTTTTCCAACTGCTGCTCCACCAGCATGCGCAACGAGGCTCCCTGCCAGTCGTCCGCGACAAGTAGGTCGTGAGACATTCCGATTCCATGAAGCCGCGCGCCAAACCGGTCGAGAAATTCGTCTACGGTTGCTGTCTGCCGCGCTGTCTGACGAGCAATGGCCTGGATCACGGCCAGAAGATTCTTGGACCGGTGTGTCAGTTCACGGAGCAGGAGACGAAGCTGCTGTTCGCTCGCCGACCGCTCGGCACCAAACTGCTGTTCCGCCTCGGCCAGCTCCATCGTGCGCCGCTCGAGGTCGGCTTCCAGCTGTCGCCGGGCGGTCTCGCGCGACTGCCGGTTCTTGCGCGCGACAAAAAGGTAGAACAGCAACCCGCAGGCCAACAGAACCCCGACGACGGCCAGAGCCGTCCCCGTGGCCGTGGTCGTCTGCGCCTGCATGAAGGAAACGCCGCTCACAGAAAGACCTGCGTGCCTAAGCTCGCTATACGAGCGCCGCGATAAGCGTGACCAAGAACACCAGGAGGAAGATGAAGAACAGAACCCGCGCGACGCCGGCCGCAGCGGATGCGACGCCGCCGAATCCGAACACGCCGGCGACGATCGCCACGACTGCAAAGATTATCGCCCAGGTTAGCAACATCTGTTACCCCAACCCCAATTCGTCCAAGCGCGGTCACGCCTACGCCAAACGCCTCACCCACCGAATCGTTGCACGGCGCGGTTGTCAAAACCCGGCGACCGCGGCCAGGATCTCCTGGTCCGTGAACGGCTTTCGAACCAGAGGCGCCGCATTGTGGGCCGGAGGCAGGCTCTCACGCCCGTAGCCGCTGACGAAGGCGAAGGGCAGTCCGCGCGCCGTCAACACGTCCGCGATACGGCTGGCAGATTCGCCGCCCAGATGCGCGTCGAGCAAGGCGCCGCGCAAGGGACGGCTCTGGATGGCCGTCAGGGCATCGCTGACCGTGCTTGCGGGGCCGACAACCGCCAAACCCGCATTTTCGAGAGCCGCCACGATATCGAGCGCGATGAGAAACTCGTCCTCCACCACAAGGATTGGATTTGGATTGATCACGTCGAATCCTTCCTGTGCCTCGAACGGGCATTGTCCCTACGGAAACGTGGGGACCGGCAATCGGTTTCGCCAGCCGGGCGGATAATTGCGGACCGTCGAAGCCTAGCGTCACACGGAGAATAGTCTATGGTCGGCGCGATCCCGAGGGTCATCGCAAAGAACCACGCTCAGAGAGACGAAATGGGCTCAACAATTCTCCTCATTATCTTGGTCGCGGTTTTGCTCGCCGTATTGCCCGCTTGGCCATATAGCCGCGCCTGGGGGGCGTTCCCGGCCGGTCTGGTAGGTTTGATAATCGTCTTGCTGCTCGTGCTGAAATTCCTCGGCAAAATCTAGCGCCGCGAGACGCCGCGACGCCCCGTTATCAATCAGCTTTTGCGTTTGGCGTGCTGCTCGAAGAACAGCGCCTGAGAGACGATCGCCTTCACCGTATCGGGTTGATAGGGCTTGGTGATCAAGAAGGCCGGCTCGGGACGCTCGCCCGTGAGTAGCCGGTCCGGATAGGCCGTGATGAAGATTACCGGCACCTCGAACGACCCCAGGATCTCATTGACCGCATCGAGTCCCGAACTGCCGTCGGCGAGCTGAATATCGGCGAGAACCAGGCCCGGCTTTTTGCTCGACGCCGCGTCGACCGCCTCGGCATGGGTCCGGGCAACGCCCGCCACCTCGTGCCCAAGCCCCTCGACGATCGCTTCGAGGTCCATGGCGATCATGGGCTCGTCCTCGATGATGAGCACATCGGTGGCGACCTGCGCCGCGATCTCGCGGCCCGCGTCGTCCAGCAGCGCCTGGACGTTGCTGGGCGTGGTGTTGAGGATATCGGCCGTTTCGTCGACCGAGAATCCTTCCACCGAGCAGAGCACGAATGCTTGCCGGGCCAGCGGGGTGATCTGTTCCAACTGCCGGTCGACCGGCGAGTCTCCCCGGTCGAAAACCTCGGTCTTGAGGTTCAGGCCGACGGAGTTCCACATGCTGACGAATGTGCGGTAAAGCGCGACCCGGGGATCGAGTTTGTTGTCGAACAACGACGGATCCTCCGCCAAAACCTGGAGTGTCGCTGCGACATAGGCGTCGCCCGCGGTTTGGGAGCCAGCGAGGGCACGCGCGAACCGCCGGAGCAAGGGCAAATGTGGCGCGATAGTCTGAGACAACTGCATGGAACGGTGATCCCCAAAAGAGCCTGAAAGACTGGCCAATCGACCGCCCATTGTCTCACACACGGAGACGAAAGAAACAATGCGCTGGGTCGCTCCCCGGCAAAAAGCTGCCACGAAACTTTGGCAAAATCGTCTTGACCTTGGAACCGATTGAAGGATTGCGGGTTTTTCCGGTGCAGATGTGCAGCGGTTATCGGTTACAATCGGCGTGCTGATCGTACCGATAAGGAACCGTTGTGACCGAAGACGACAAGGACAAGGCTCAAAGGCGCATGTCTGTCGACGCCAGTAAGAGCACCCAGCGGCCAGACGATGGAATCGTCGAACCCGCCCAGCCGGATGCAAGTATGTCCCCCGCCCTCCAGGCCCATATCGGACGACAGGTTCGAGCGATGTTCGATTCTGTCGCCGAGGAACCGGTTCCCGAGCACCTTTTGAGACTTCTCAAGGATCTCGACGACAGCGGAGAGAAGTAACTTGCCAGAGACCGTTTCACCGGGCCTCAAAGACGCGCTCGTCGCCCAAATCGGCAGCCTGCGGGCCTTCGCCGTGTCGCTCTGCGGTGACCGCGAACGGGCGGACGATCTCGTGCAGGAGACGCTCTACAAGGCTTGGAACAATCTGTCGTCGTTCCAGGAGGGAACGAACCTCAAAGCCTGGCTCTTCACGATTCTTCGGAACACGTACTTTTCGGAACGCCGCAAGAAGAAGCGCGAGGTCGAGGACGTCGATGGCGCGTACGCGGCCAGGCTGTCGTCTAGCCCCGAGCAACACGGCCACATGGACATGCGCGACTTCGAGGAGGCCCTATCGGAGCTTCCTGACGATCAACGCGAAGCCCTCATTCTGGTCGGCGCGGCCGGCTTCTCCTACGAGGAAGCCGCGGAGATTTCCGGGTGCGCCGTCGGCACGATCAAGAGCCGCGTCAATCGCGCCCGCCGACGCATCGCTGAGTCCCTGAATATCGATGCCGACGAAGACAGCCCGTCCGACCTGGTCGCCGCCGACACCCTCCCCGCGTCCCGAAGCGCCTAACCAACAAGCCAGATAAACAGGCTGATGGTCAGCAACGAGCCGAAGGTTGAGATCAGCAGCGCCGATGCGGCCTCCGGAATTGCCGTGCGGAACTGGACCGCCAACATCACCACGAGGGCGACTGCAGGGAGTGCGGTGGTCACGACGGTTTGGCCCAAGATTGGATTCTGAAAGCCCAGCGCCAGCATTCCGAGGCAGACCACGGCAGGTTGCAGCACGTTCTTAATAAAGACGAGACTTAGGACGGGCACACTGAACTTCACCTTGTACCCGGCAAGAATGATTCCCGACGCAAACAAGGCTACGCCGGACGAGGAATGTCCGAGCAGGGACAAGGACTGGTCGACGACTTGCGGCAGGTCGACGCCCAGAAGCACCATGACGACTCCTGCGCTTGGCAGCCAAACGATTGGCTGTTTGAGCGACTTCATGATCGTTCCCGGAATATCGACGCGGTGCGGCGGTGCGGTTGACGCGCCATCCGCCCCAGCGAGCGCCTGTTGGCCTCGTGCCGCGTCGAGTTCCAACAAAACGAGAGTCGCCGGAAGAAGGAAGATCACCACGATGATACTGCCAACCGCGATCGGAATGTTGGCGGTCGCACCGTAGAGGTAGCCCAGTACGGGAACGCCAACAAATGCCGTGCTCGGCCCAGACGCCATCAACGCCCGAAGGGCGCTCAAGCCAGGCGGATGACGAAAAAGGAAAACGGCAACCAGAAGCACGAATATGTACGTGCCGACGATCGCAGCGAGGAGAAAAATGAGGAGCGGCACACTGGACAGCAAATCCGCGCGTCCAGCTCCGAAGACACCGACGAACAAGGCCAACGGCAGGGCGTAGGTCATCACCATGCGGTTGAGCGTCGGCACCTCGTCTTGCGAGAAATCGTGATGCCACGCCGCGAAATAGCCGAGCATAATGGTGATGATCGCTGGCAGCAGCGCGCTGAGAATCTGTCCTAGCATCGGTCCCCCGAATTGATTTGTGACGCCGGTCCCCGCGCCGCGGCGAGTGGAGCCGCGACTCGTCCCTGCCCTGGCCGGACGCCCGGTAGGCTACGACAGGCGCCCTTCAAATCAACACTGTCCCCCTTGATGTCTGGCGTAACAGACCAAATGTGTAAGTATCACCAGAGATACCCTGGAGGCTTCGAACAAGGTCCTGTTTCAGGTTCGACCGTACCGCCCCTAAAGCGGTCGGTCTTGCTGTAGAGGTCAAGTCCTTGTTCCAGGACAAGGAGTTGCGGGGAATTGTCCTATCGTCACTTGATTGCGCTACGAACACACTGACAGTTGATTCTTCGTCCAAGCCTCAAGAGACCCGCCATGACCGATGATGTCCAAGAGACTGAGAAGACAAACATGACAAACGACCCTATGAAGACCGACAAAACCAAGCTGGCCGAAAAAGAGTGGGATGATCTGCAGCGCGACCTGGAAACGCTCGGCGACCAGGTGAAGTCCCTGCGCGATCACGCCGGTGCCCTCGGCGAAACCGTTCTCGGTAATATGGAATTGCGCTTCCAAGATGTGCTGAGCCGCGCCAATGCCTATCGCAATACGACCGCCGCACAGATCGAAGAGCTGCAAAAGATGGCCCTCGACCAAGCGGACCAGACGCAGGCGACGCTGACCGAGCAAGGTAAGAAGTCCGCCGCAATGGCCAAGGACAAGGCCCGCGAACTTTGGGACCGCGCCGAACCGCTCCGTCAGGGCGCTCAGGAAGTGGGCAACGGTTTTCTGCGCGCTTGGTCTGAGATCGCCGCGTCATTCGGCAAGGCCGCCGAAAAGGTTCAGACGGAACGGACCAAGGACAGCACGGACGACAAGAGTTCCAAGACGACCTGACGCGACTGAACGCGTGGGGAGCGCAACGCAGAGCGCACACCGGAAAGCGCCCAGATCTTCGGATCTGGGCATTTTCTTTTGGGGGCGCCTATTGGTTCTTCAGCCCAGCAGGCGATCAGCCCAAGCGATCCGGGTCCGGACCTCCGGAATCCTTCGAGATCTCGGCACGAACCAGCCCCCGAACCGAATTGCCGAGATAAACCCGATCGGCTCGCTTGAGATCGGCCTCTGTCAGGACGGCTTCGCTGGCGGCGGCGCGCGGAAGATCGAGGAGTTCCTCGCGCAACGTACCGGGAAGAAGTCCGCAGCGGAGCGCGGGCGTGAACAAGCGCCCGTCCTTTTCCACGAAGAGATTTGTCCGCGTGCCTTCCGTCAGTTCACCGCGCTTATTGAGGAAGACGACCTCATCGCACCCGGTGAGGTCTTTCTGCCGCTCCATCTCCCGGTCGTAGAACTGACGCCGCGTGGTCTTGTGATAGAAGAATGGGTCCGTCTCGTCGACGCGCTGGTCCGAGATGACGAAGCGCCAGACCGTGTCCTTGGTCGGCAACTCGATCTCACGCGAACTGACCTGCACTGTCCCGTCCTCGAACAGCAGCAGCCGCACCATCGCCACGGGCGAGGTGATCTTGACGGCCTCCGCTTCCAATGCCGCGACTACGGTCTTCCGGTCGTAGCGGTAGCCGAAATAGGCCGCTGACGCTTGTAGCCGCAGAAGATGCCGCTCGAGGAGGTGATAGCCGCGCTCGCTCTGCCATCGCAGCGTTTCGATCAGTTCGAACGGCCCGCCGGACTCGGTCAGGAATTGCGCCTTGAGGAGGCACTCCGCATGCTCGGAGTCTTCCTTCGAGTCGGCGACGATGCCACCACCAATGCCCATCTCACCCCGCCCGCCCGACAGAACTGCGGTTCGAATGGCCACGTTGAACTGGCATTCGCCGGAGGGCGCGATCGTGCCGATGGCACCGGTATAGATTCCGCGGGGCTCCTTCTCCACTTCACGGATGATCTCCATAGCCCGAACCTTCGGCGCACCGGTGATGGAGCCGCACGGAAACAGTGCGCGGAGCATGTCGGCGAGCTCCATGTCGGAGCGGAGTTCCGAGGTGATCCCCGAAGTCATCTGATGGACGGTGCGATAGGTCTCGACTGTGAACAGGTCCGTCACCTCCACCGACCCGATCCGCGAGACCCGCGCGAGATCGTTGCGCAGCAGATCCACAATCATGAGGTTTTCCGCGCGCTGTTTCTCGTCCATGGCGAGCCAGGTTTTGAGGCGCGCGTCCTCGCGCGGTGTCCGGCCTCTCGGGGCGGTGCCCTTCATGGGCCGCGTGGAGAGCTGCTGATTCTCGCGCCGGAAAAACAGCTCCGGCGAGAGCGAGAGAATGGCAACGTCCGGCGTCTCGATCAGCGCCCCATAGGCGACCAGTTGCCTCCGGCGCAGCGCCGCATACAGCGCAATCGGATCGCCCTCGAAGTCGAACAGATATTTCTGGGTGAGATTGATCTGGTAGACGTCGCCGGCGGCGATGTAGTCCTGAACGGTCCTGAACGCCCGTCCGTACTCCTCGCGGGTCCAGGACAGCTCCAAGTTTGAGATCTTGGCGTGCCCTGCCCCGCCGCGCTCGCCGAGCCAGTGGCGGACAGCTTCGTCTCCCATCCGCTTGGGTTCCCCAAAAAGGCCCACCCAAAACAGCGGCACCGAGCGGTTCTGAGGCATAAGCCCGGCCAGTTTCGGCTCGAGGCAATAGCCGAGTTCGTAGGAGAAATATCCGGCCGCATGGAGCCCGCGCGCCAGCCCGTCCGAAATACGCTGAAGGCCGGCATCGACGTCCTCGGGCGTGTCGACGCAGACGATCTCCTCGGCCTGCTCGAACAGCAGGCTGCGCTCACCGGAGGTGAGGCTGTCATCAAGAAGAACGAAAGGCGAAGACGTCATGAAGAAAGTGCAAGGCGACCCAGCTTAAACGCCCAGCATAAAGGGGAAGCGCCCATCCGGCGTCAAGTGCCGCCGGCGAGTACTGTCTCGACCTATTCGAGGATCAGCATTTCGCCTTTGCCGAGAACGGCCATATCGCCCATGAGCCTGCGGGCGCGGCCGCCGAGGCGGATCCGCAGCCCCTGCTCGCGGAGCCAAGTCTCCAGCAGGCGCAGGTAGTCGAGCTCCAAAACGCCGCTATCCACATAGGTCGGCATGAGGTGGCGGGGCTTGTCGGCAAAGATGAGACTGCCGCGGCGGTTGCCGTAGCCCGCGTAGCGGCCGGCGCCGCCTTGAAGCAGAAGCGTGCCGGCGATCATCCGGCCGCCCGCGTAGTCGCCGGCCTTGCCACCAACCACAATGAGCCCGCGACGCAGACGCTCGCCCAGAAGCGACCCCGCGTCGCCGCCGATGGAAATAAACCCGCCCTTCATGCCGAAGGTCTCGCCGAAGGCGACGCCGCCGGCCTGATCGCCCACGTCGCGCCGGACGCTGATCTCGCCGCCGGACATGCTCGCGCCGGCGGAAACGCCCGCGCTGCCTTCCACCGCGATCTTGCCGCGCTTCATCTGCGCGCCGAGCAGCATGCCAGCATCGCCATCGACCAAGATCTCGCCACCGGCGAGCTTTGCGCCGATCTTGTCGCAACGATCGTCCGTGCCGGCGAAGTGAATATTCTGGACATCCCTGCCCTTCACCTTAAAGGCGTCGCCGACCGTCAGAGTCTCCCGCGTGGTCGCTACCGACAACGCCTCGATCTCTTTGCGGTTTAGGCCGTCGAGACGGCTTGGAACCAACGACGACAAGTCCAGCCGTTGGTCAGGCCGTCCCTTGAGCTCGAAACTAAGCGCGCTCACCCGACAATCTCCTTAAGGTGGAAGTGATGGGGCCCGAGGTTGCCGCCGTAATTGCCGGCCGTGATGTGGGTGATGCCCTCGCGCGCGCCACCCTTGGCAATCGCATGGATGCCCACTTCCATGGCTTCGTGGACCGCATCCGCCGTCAGCCCGTCGATCACGATCTCCAAGACCGCTTCCGCACTCGGCGGCAGTTCCGAATCCTTGTGCCATTTAAGGCCGGGCGCGTAGGCATGGTTCGTCGATGCGATCTGGCCTGCATATTTGGATCCGACCTTCGAGCCGGACCGGACGATGCCACCTGGAAACGGCGTAATCACATCCGGCACGTCGGCCATGGCCTTGACAGCCCGCGTGCACGCCGCGAGCACCGCCTTGTGCGATTTGCCGACGACGAGAAGGTTGCCGCCACCCACGGCCTTGGTGGTCATGCCGGTCTTTTCCTCGCAGACGAACTCGCCGCCCATGACGGGAATGCGCCAGTAACGGCGGCCGCCGACGACTTTCGACATCTGCCAACCGTCGCCAAAGAACCGCAACGAAGAGCCAAGCTTCAGCGACTTCTCGCCATCTAGCCCTGCGTAACAAGCCGAACCCGGGCTCGTCAGCACACACTGCCCTACCCGGTTGCGCAGCTGCGTCTGCAGCATGTTCGCATCCATCGTAAACAGCAGCACGGCGACGCCGGGACGGCCATCCGGCGTTTCGGACTTCGACAATGGGCGTTCGATGCCGCCTTCGGCGCCGCAGGCGATCACGGACGTCGCGAAACCCGTCATGGTGCGGGCGGAGATCATCGCCCACTCGGCGGTCGGCGCGGTGATGATGACGCGCGTGCCAACCATGGGGAAGGCTTCCGCGAACGTCTCGACAATGGTGACGCCTTTAACTTTCAGCTCTGGCATGTCAGCTCGCACAACGAATGGTCGCGAACCGATCGGGACGATCGGAAACGGTTTCGGTCACGCCGAACCATGACGGGTCGGCGCCATAATAGGTCTCGTAAAAGGAACGCACGCGCTTCACGATCTGACGGTCGAAACCGGGATCGACGTGGAAGCACCGCCCCCAGCTCACATCGACGACAGTGCCCTTGCGCACGACGAGCTTGCCTGACTTGAAGACGAGGTCGGCAGCGGAGAACATCTTCGTCTTGTTCTTCTGGTCGGCGTAAACGGCGACATCCGCCACGGCGCCCGGACCCAAATGACCGCGGTCGGTCAGGCCCAAAACTTTCGCCGGCGCCGCGCGCGTCATGATCGCCAGTTCGGACAGAGTTATCTCGCGCGAGATACCGGCCAGCCCCGACACCTGGCGCGACGCTTCCGGCAGCGCATCGAACCAGCGGGAGCGCTCGTTCTTGTCCATCAGCAGATGGAAGATCTCCGGATAGCGCGTGAACAACGCACCGTTGGGATGGTCGGTCGAGAACAGCACCCGCCACGGGTCTTCCGCGAGCAAAAAAATCTCGAGGCCGATGGCCCATTGGAGCGCGTTGACAAAGCTCTTCTTCTTGTAATTGTACGGCACGACGCCCGTGCCGTTGCCTTCGGCCTGGTTGATCACCCACTTCTTCGGGTTGGCGGCGCGGCGTCCGTCGAACTGGCGCAGCACGTCGCCGGAGATCGTGATGGTCTGGCCGAACATGACCTGACCCACATCGACCGTCGCCTTCTTGTGCTTATTGATCGCTTCCATGAGCGCCGGTGCGCCCGACGAGAACTTCTTATCGCCTTCCTTGCCGTAGCCGTAAAACTGGATATGCGCCAAGTGGATCGGGTGACCTCCGGTCGCTTTCAACGTCGCAACGGCCGTATCGACATTGCCCGCGATCCCGAGATTGTTCGTATGAACGTGAGGCGGATGCGGCACGCCGAGATCGGCGATGACTTGCTGCATCGCCTCGACGATGCCCCGCGAGGTGACGCCGTACTCCGGCACCTCCTCATCGAGATCAAACGTACGTGCGTTGAACTTGAAGGCCTCGGAACCGCCAGCGTTGATGACCTTGAGACCGAGCGCCTTCGAGTGGGCCAAGGTCCAAGCGACATAGTCTTTCAGCTCATCGCTTTTGACGTCGCCCTTGCGCAGCAGGTTGAGCGTGTAGTCGTCGTTGCCCAGAACCACGAGGCCTGCGACGTCGATAATTGGAATCGCCGCCATCTCCTTGTGCGCCTGAACGGCGTGGGTCGGGATCATCGCAGGCTCGATCACCGTGGTGTAGCCCATCTCCGCGTAGCGAACGCCGGTGGCATAGGAGCCCCAGGCCGCGGGAGACGGCCCGAAGGGCTGACCTTCAGAAGCGGCGATGATCGGCAATTCGGGCATCAACTGCCGGCCAAGCGTCACATTGGTGCCGGCGATGTGCGAGTGCACGTCGATCGCGCCCGCCATGACGATCTTGCCGGAGACGTCATGGACTTCGTCGGGCTCGCGCCCCTCCGGCGCCGCGACAACGCGGCCGTCCTCCAGATAAACATCGCCCACGGAATCGCGATTGTTCGCGGGATCGATCACGCGGCCGCCCTTAAGCTGGATGAGCATCAAGCGGCTCCCTTTTCGTCGATCAGCGCACCGATCTTATTCAACACATCAGCCACGGTCGGCTTGTCGGACTTTTTGGACGTGGCCTTGACCACGCCGATGCCCGCGATGGGCGGCAGGTAGACCGCGGCATCGTGGTCGGCGGCGGCCGCACCCACTTCGATCACCACATCGTCTCGGCCAACCTTCACGGGTTTGGACGACAGCACGACGGACGGGATACCCCGAAAGGCCCGCGTCGGCGGCGCTGCTTCGGCGCCGTCCAGCGCGTCGATCCAAACGAGGGCATCGGCCTCGCCGCTCTTGAGGAGGCGCTCTGTCTCAAAGGCCCACATGTTGTTTTCTGGTGTGTCGCCGGCAAAGCTCGTCCGTACCGGCAGGCCGCAGGTCCAGATAGAACAGAGATTGACGCCTTCGCCGTTTCCGGGCACGGACATAGAAAGCGTCGCCGCACGGGTCGTCTTGACGAGCAAGCGAACGGTTTCAAGCACAGTATGCAGCACCGGCTCCTCGAGCTCGGCCGGATCGTAGACGAACACCGCGAAGGCCGAGTCGCGCAGCCTTTTGGCTGCTGACAGGAGTTTCTTGCCGAGAGCGTCGTCGCGAATCTCGAACGGCAACTCACGGGTGGCAGCCGCCAGCAAGGCCACCAGTTCCGGCAGTGCGTTCTTGCCATTGATCTCGGTGGTCCGGACGCCGGCGGGCGTCTTTCCCTTTTTCGTCCCGACGACAATCAGTTCGCGCTTATTGTCGCCCGGGCGCGGCAGGTTCTTCGCTGGAAACAGCTTCTCCAGGAGATCGGCGTCGCGTTCGCGCGGACCGTCGCCAATCAGAATGACCGTGTCGGCGCGATTGCGGACTTCGCCAAAGCTCGCTGGCGTCGAGCCTGTCTCACGCATCACGCGTGCGGCTCGGGACATGCCGTCACTCGCGGCGTGGTCGACCACACCGCCGAGTTTCTGTGCCAGGGCCAGCGCCGCCGTGGCGCCATTCACATCGGTAAAGAGACCGCCGAAAACCGGGAGACGTGCTTGCGCGAGTAAATCCGCTGCACGTTGGAGCGTGCTGTCCAAACTCGTTGTCCTCCCCGAAGTCTTCTTATTGAACTCGTTACACAGATAAACAGGTGGTTCCCTTGGCGCAAGCGCGGCCGCTCCCGTTCGGGGACAAATTTGCAGTCATCCGGCACCATATCGAGATTGATCGGCGCGCGCAGACAACATCCCCTGCGGATGACGCAGGCGAGTGAACGGCTAGGTCTTTGGCTTGTCGTATTTGATATAGGAGAAACGCATGTCGTCCTCGGGCGTTCCTTCCAGGGAACCGCCTTCGGCGCCAGGCTGCCAGTGCACGACATCCTCGATCTTCTTAGCGAGTTCGAAGTCCTTGTCGGTGATTCCTTTTGCCGCATGGTTCATCAGCCGCACCTCGACCCAGGCGTAGGACGCGGTGATGTCCGGGTGGTGCCAGGCCGCTTCGGACAGATGGCCGATGGTGTTGATCACCATCAGCGTGCCCTTCCAGCTGTTGGTCTTATATTTGCGGCGAATCCAGCCATCTTCGAGATACCAGTGAGGAAGCTCTTTCTTGAGCCGTTCCTCAACCTCTGCATCGCTGTAGGTGCGCTCTTTCGTTGCCATCGCTCTCGTCTTTTGAAACAGTGCGCCGCAACATCTGGAACCTTTGCGTCGCTCATTAAACCGTAGCCACACCGAGCATATCGGCGGGCCTTGAGCGGATCAATGGAGGCGGGTCGAAGGAAACGCGTATGCCCGACATTGAACGCAATAAAGAGACCGCCATGGCCTTCTACGACTTGGCCTTCAACCAGTCCCGCCCAGCTGAAGCCGTCGCGCGTTATGTTGGCGACACCTACACCCAGCACAACCCACACGTGAAAGATGGGAAAGACGGGTTCATCGAGTACTTCGAGGAGATGCACCGCCGATATCCCGGCAAGCGCGTGACCTTCAAGCGGGTCCTGGCCGAAGGGAATTTCGTGGTGCTGCATTGCCTCCAGGAATGGCCCGGCGATCAAGACTGGATCGGTATCGACATTTTCCGGCTGGACGATGCGGGAAAGGTTGTCGAGCACTGGGACGTCCTTCAAGTTGCGCCCCAAAGTTCGGCGAACCCGAATGGCATGTTCTAGTGCTCGAGTTGTGGTGCCCAAGAAATTTTGTCCCGTATGGAAACGACGTTAGCTGAGTTGTCCCAGTCCCAAGACGAAACCCGCGACGAAAACCCCGAACCGGCCGTGTCCGTCGCCACGACGGCGCGTCTGCATTTCGGCTTTTTCGACCCCAGCGGACGGACGGCGCGCCCCTTCGGCAGCTTCGGGCTGTCGCTCGACCAGCCGTGGACGCGGCTGACGCTGCACCGGGCGAGCGAAACCTCGGTGACGGGGCCTGAGGCCGAGCGCGCGGCGCGCTACCTCGCGACGGTCGCCGAGGCCTGCGGCATCGACCGCACCTATCGCTTGGATGTCGCGGAATCCATCCCCTCTCATGCCGGGCTCGGCTCCGGCACCCAGCTCGCGCTCGCCGTCGGCGCGGCCTTCGGGGCGCTGGAAGGACTACGTCTGTCCGCGCCGGAGATCGCTGGCATTCTGGGACGCGGAGCGCGCTCCGGGATCGGCATCGCGACCTTCGAAGCGGGCGGTGCGGTTTTGGACAGCGGGCCGTATGACGGCGCCCTGCCGCAGCTCGTGGCACGGGTCCCCTTCCCGGAGCAGTGGCGGACCCTGCTGATCTTCGATCCGCAGTCCAAGGGCCTCGACGGTGCCGACGAGGTCGCGGCATTCGAAACCGCACCCGCGTATTCCGAAGATGCGCGGGCAGCCCTGGAACGACGGGTTCTGGAACGCGCTCTGCCGGCGCTGCAGAACGAGAGTTTCGACGTCTTCTGCGAGGAGGTCGGATACCTGCAAGCACGCATGGGCGATTATTTCGCGCCGAGCCAAGGCGGCATCTTCACCAGTCCGCGCGTCGGCGCGGTCCTCGAAGCCTTGCGGGCGGACGGCGTTACCGGGCTGGGCCAGAGTTCCTGGGGACCGACCGGTTTTGCATTTGCCGTTTCGGAGACCGAGGCGGAACGCCTGCTCGCCATCGCCGCCGAGGTCGCAGGCGTGCACGACGGCGGGTCAGCCCTGGAACTCGTGATCGCCAAGGGGCGCAACGAAGGCGCCGAGATCACTGTCTCGCACCTGACCTCGAGCAATAATCTGGGCGCAACAGGCGTTTGAGGTTCTTTCCAGTCCCGCCCGATGTGCTAAAGCGGAAGTCACAAGAGCAACACAGCCGGCCGATCGAGCGGATGAGCGCGCCGGCCGCATAAGTCTGGGGAGATGGCAGCGATGGCCCCGCCACGTATTCTGCACATGATCACGCCGCTCAAATATATGAGCCCGTTCGACATCAACATGGGAATCGACGCCGGCTACGATCACGCCATTCCCTACACGAACGCCACGATCGAGGACATTTACGGCCTCGTGCAGGACGCCATCTTCTCCCGCAGCCCCGAGGGCATCAAACGCCAGGCCGTCTTCATCGGCGGCAAGCGGGCCATCGAATCGCTCGACATGATGGACAAGGCCAAGAAGGCAATGGTGCCGCCGTTCGAGGTATCGGTGTTCGCCGATCCGGCCGGATCCTTCACCACGGCCGCGGCCATGGTCGCCTGCGCCAAGACGGCTCTTAAGAAGACCTTCGACACGGACTTTAAGGACAAGCGCGTCATCGTCTATGGCGGCACGGGCGTGGTTGCCTTCGCCTCCGCCGTCATCGCCTCGATGGACGGAGCCAAGGCGTTTCTCGTCGGCTATGACGGGCCGGAGCGCGTGCGCCGCCTGACCATGGAAGCCAATGACCGTTTCAACGTCGATCTTGGCTACGCGGACGGCACGACTGAGGAACAGAAGGAAGAGCTCGCGCAGAGCGCCGACGTCATCTTCTCGGCGGGTCCCGCCGGGCGCCAGATCTTAGGCCTCGAGCAGTTCAAGCCCGCGAAGAACCTCAAGGTCGTCGCAGACGTGAATGCCGTTCCGCCGCTAGGCATCGAAGGCGTCGGCATTAAGGACAACGGTGTCCCCGTGGAGGGTGCGGACGGCGCTGTCGGCATTGGCGCGCTGGCGATCGGCGACATCAAGTACAAGACAGAAATCGGCATGTTCAAAGAGATGATCGAGGCCAAAGAGCCGGTCTATCTCGACTTCCGCGCCGCATACCGATTGGCTCAGGAGCTCACCTCCTAAATTGCCGGTGCCCGCGCGCGGTTCGCTCCTCATCGTCGCGGTCTCGGGCCGCGCGTTGGCCCGAGCTGCTGCCGATGCAGGGTATGTACCGCTGGTCGCTGACTTCTTCGCCGACCTTGACACCCAGGCCCTCGCTCACCGGGCGCGCAAAGTGCCAGGCGATATCGCCCACGGCTTCCAATGGGACTCCTTAGACCGCATCCTGGACGCCCTTTGCGCGGAAGCGCCCTCCCCACCGCGCGGTTTGGTCTATGGCTCGGGATTCGAGGACCGGCCAGAGCTTCTGGCGAGAATCGCGGCGCGGTGGACGATTGTCGGCAATGACGCCGCAACCGTCTCCGAAATCAACGATCCGGGGCGTTTTTTCGCGGCGCTGGAACGGATGGCCATCCCCCATCCCGAAACACGCCTCGAGCCGCCGCCCGATCCCGAGGGTTGGGTTGCCAAGCGGCCGGGCGGCGCCGGCGGGAGCCATATCGCACCGGCCCGCGGCCGGACACCCACAACCAATGCCTATTTTCAGAGACTTGTCCCGGGGCGGCCGATCTCCGCCCTCTTCGCGGGTGACGGAACTCAGGCAGCCGTGCTCGGCTTCAGCGAACAATGGGGCGCACCGGCCCCCGGCAGGCCGTGGCGTTATGGCGGTGCAGCACAACCCGCGCGGCTCGGGGCCGAGGCCGCCAAACGCATGGGCGAGATCGTCGCAGGGGTGACCGCGGAATTCCGGCTGAAAGGTCTAAACAGCGCCGATTTCCTGCTCGATGCCGACGCGCCGATCTTGCTCGAGGTCAATCCACGGCCGGGAGCGACGCTCGACATCTTCGAACACGCATCGCTGCCGCTGATGGATGTCCATGTGAACGCTGCACTGCACAATCAACTCCCCGCTGAGGTACCGGCCTTCGAAGAAGCAGCCGCCTCGATGATCGTCTTCGCGCCCGAAGCCCTTACCATTCCCCAGCGGATGGTCTGGCCGGAGGGGGCCGCCGATCTGCCCAAACCCGGAGAACAGATCGACAAAGAGCGCCCGATATGCACTCTACTGGCGCGGGCGGAATCGGGGGATGAGGCTCGCAGCCTCGTTCAAACGCGCGCCAGAGAGCTACTGGCGGCATTGAATGTGGTCTAAAATCCATCGTACACGGATCGATTTTCCGCCCATAATGGACGTGTCGACGACTGATCGGTCCGGGACTGACATGCGCAATAAGAAGACGACCCGCCGAATACAAAGGATCCTATGACAAAACCAAGCTTGAATACTCAGGTCGCCCCACTGGTGCGCGACCTGATCGACAATGCCGATGCATTGCGCGTTGGCGTATCCAAAGGCTCTCTGGGGGAAACGCTGATCGACTGCGGCGTGAATTCGGTGGGCGGCCTCGAAGCGGGGCGCCGCCTCGCCGAAATCTGCCTCGCCGGACTCGGCGTCGTTTCGTTCGAGACGGCCTCTACCAGCGATAAATGGCCCTTCCTGATCTCAGTACACACGAGCCAGCCGGTTCTCGCCTGCCTCGGGTCGCAGTACGCAGGCTGGAGCATCTCGGGCAAGGATGCCGACGGCAAAGATTTCTACATGCTGGGGTCGGGTCCCGCCCGCGCGATGGGATCGTCGGAACCGCTTTTTAAGGAGCTCGATTATCGCGACAAGGCGGAGACCGCGGTGCTCGTGCTCGAAGCCGACAACGCGCCGCCTGCCGCGCTCGTCGAGGACGTGGCCAAAGCCTGCGGCCTGCCGCCGGAGAAGCTGACCTTCCTGTTTGCGCCGACATCGAGCCTTGCGGGCTCGGTACAAGTCGCCGGCCGCAGCTTGGAAGTCGCGCTCCACAAGGCCCACGAGCTGCACTTCCCGCTCGAGGATATCGTCGACGGCATGGCGACGGTTCCGATCCCGCCGCCCGTTCCGGGCTTCGTGGAAGCCATGGGCCGCACCAATGACGCCATTATTTATGGCGGCCGCGCGCAGCTCTACGTGAAAGGCGACGAAGCGGCGGCCAAGAAGCTCGCCAAGGAACTGCCGAGTAAGAACTCGAAGGACTACGGCAAGCCGTTCGCGGAGATTTTCGCGGCCGTCAAAGGTGACTTCTACCAGATCGATCCCATGCTCTTCAGTCCGGCGAAGGTAACGGTGACGTGCCTGTCGACCGGCAAGAGCTTTGAAGGCGGCGCCATCGATGACGCCGTCCTCAATCGGTCGTTCTCGTAAGGGACGATCGAGGGGCGATGACCCACGAGATGCCCATAACTCCGACCATCGTCCTGTTCGGCGATGGACGGGACTGGCACGGCAAGAGCCTCAAGCGCGCGTTCGAGCGGCGGGGCATCCGGCCCCTGGTCGCGCCCCTCGCCCAGTGCGGCTTTTCCACCGAGACGGCCACGGGCCTTTCGATCCCCGGGCTTGGGAACCACTGCCCGCGCGGCGCGTTCGTCCGCTTCATTCCGGGCGGCAGCTTCGAGCAGGTGACGCTCTATCTCGGGCTGCTGCACGCCTTGCGGGAGCTTGGGGTTACGGTCTGGAACGATGCCCGGGCTATCGAGCGCTGCGTCGACAAGTCCACGACCACCTTCTTTCTGCAGAAGGCCGGCCTGCCGACCCCGCGCACCTTCGCGGGCGTCGACCGCGCGACCGCGGAAGAACTCGTGTCACGCCTGGCATCGGAGGGCCACAAGGCTGTCGAGAAGCCGCTCTTCGGTGCTCAGGGCAAAGGCATCCGCTTGCTCGAAACGGCGAATGACCTGTCCCCTCCCGAAGCCGTCGATGGCGTCTACTATCTGCAGGAGTTCGTCCCGCCTGCTCAGGAACACCACCAGGATTGGCGCTTGTTCGTCTGCGGCGGGCGCGTTGTCGCCTCGATGATCCGCCACGGCGAGGACTGGATCACCAACATCAAGCTCGGCGCGCGCGCGGAAGCCGCGATCGCCAGCCAGGAGCTTGCGGATCTCGCCGTGCGGGCCGCATCCTGTGTTGGCGCGGACTACGCAGGCGTTGATATTATCCAAGGACGCGACGGACGCTTTCTCGTCCTGGAGGTCAACTCCATGCCGGCTTGGAATGGATTGCAGAAAGTCACGAGCCTCAGGCTCTCCGACACCGTGGTCGATGCGTTCCTCGCCGCGGCGTTGCCCGAAAGCATTCAGAATGCGCAAGGTGAAGCGTGAGCGCGCCGCTGACCAGCGATGCCGTTGCGACTGCCTTCCACAACGCCTGCATGGCCGAACTCGACGCCCTGAAGCCGGGGAACGTCCATCGTCACGCGGACGGCCACGGCATGGAGGTCGCCGACTTCGAGAGAAGCGCAGCCGCTGCCGCACCGGCCATCGCCGCGGCGGGGCTCAGCGTTGGACAGCGCATCGAAGCGGCGGTCGAGGCCACGCGTGCTGTGGTCAGCCACAACACCAATCTCGGCATCATTCTGCTCGCCGCCCCTCTCGCCCAGGCCGCACTTGTCTCCGCGGGAGCCGGTTTGCGACAGGCTCTCACCCTGGTCCTCACGTCGTTGACGGTTGAAGATGCCAAGGCCGCCTACCGCGCGATCCGGATGGCCGAGCCCGGTGGGCTTGGAACGGCTCGCGAGCATGACGTCACTTCAGACCCAGACATAACGCTGCTCGACGCCATGCGCGCCGCCCAGTCCCACGACCGGATCGCCTGGAACTATGCGCACGACTTCGTCGACATTTTCGATCTCGGCCTCAAATGGCGCGCGGGCGGAACCGAGCGGTGGGGCGATGTCCCCTGGGTCACGACGTATGTCTATCTCGGGTTTCTGGCTCATATCCCCGACACGCTGATCGAACGGAAATTCGGAACGCACACGGCCAGCGACGTCCTCGAAGAGGCCCGGCCCATAGAAGCGGGGCTCTCGCAGACACACATGCCGCAGGAAATGGCGGCTCCCCTGGCCGCATTCGACGCCTCGCTCAAGGAGCGCGGCCTGAATCCCGGGACATCGGCGGACCTTACGGTTGCAACGGTGTTCGCGGGCGCCCTTATCGGCGGGTAACTTCCTACAAAGAAATCGGCCCAAATCGGTCTGAACAGCGAACAATCGGCTTGCATCCTTCAGGTCCGGCCTTATGTTCACCCTCGCGGAGCCCCGAGTGGGGCTGCGAACGCTGGAGCGCATCCTGTGCTCTTCCGTTGGTTCCGCTGGCAATCCGGCGGTGCCTTTGTTTTGTTTTGATCACGTCTCACGTACTAGGGAGGGGGCCTCATGGCCAAAATCACTGGTGTATGCATCGGCGAGTCGCTCGTCGGCGATGGCAACGAAGTTGCCCATATCGATCTCATTCTCGGCCCGCGTGGCAGCGCCGCCGAGTCGGCCTTCTGCAACGCGCTGACGAACAACAAGGACGGCTTCACCACGCTGCTCGCCGTTGTTGCTCCGAACCTGCTCTGCAAGCCGGCCACGATCCTTTACAACAAGGTCACCATCAAGGACGCCCGTCAGGCTGTTCAGATGTTTGGCCCCGCTCAGTACGCGGTTGCCAAGGCCGTTGCTGACTCCGTCGCCGAGGGTGTTATCCCGGCTGACCAGGCTGACGATCTTTATGTCTGCGTTGGCGTCTTCATTCACTGGGAAGCCGCAGACGACAAGAAGATCCAGGACTTCAACTATCAGGCGACCAAGGAAGCCATCGCCCGCGCCGTCGCCGGCGAGCCGAAGGCTTCGGAAGTCACCGCCAAGAAGGACTCTGCCGCCCACCCGTTCGCCGCTGGTTGAACAGGAGAAGCTGCGGATCGGGCGACCTCCGGTGGCGAAGATGAGCCGGGCCCGATACGTCGGTGGCTCAAGAAACTTGGTTTCTAATTCGCGGGGTTGACCGCTTGTCAGACTTGAGATCGCCGTCCTCCCCAGAGGGCGGCGATTTCTTTTTGTCCGATGGCACCCGAATGCAGCGCCGTCGCTACGAGCACACCACTCGCGCCCGCATCCATGACTGTGGCCAGATCGTCCTTGGTCGCTATACCGCCGGCGATATAAACGTGCCGGTCGCCGGCGCTGGCGACGACCTTGCGCAACAGATCGAGGTCGGGGCCCGTCTCGGTCCCCACGCGGCCGAGGCTCATGAGAATGACCCGGTCAGGCCAGAGGTCAGGCTGGCTCATCAACTCTTTCGGCCCCCGCAGCCCCTGCTCGTCGAAATCGAGCGACAGGACCAGATTGCGGCCGAAACTCCCGCACATCGCCTTCCAGTCGTCGAGGCTGCCGATGGTCTCGCTACCCACGACCAAGGTCGCCCCGAGGGGCAGCCAAAAGGCGCAATCGTCCAGGTTCGAGAAACCGGCGTCGACCCAGAGGTCGGTTTCGGGAACCGCATCGGCGAGGGCCCGAACGAGCTCGAAATTGTTGCCGCGCCCCAGGATCGAGTCGAGGTCGGCGATGTACAGAACCGGCGAGAAGGTGATACCGAGAAGCGCTCTGGCGATAGCCGGCGCATCGTGCGGCGGCCCGAATGGGGTCGCAATCGGGCGGTAATCCGCGCGCTTTCCCGCCCGCGCCTGTTTGCCCGCCCGCGCATGCACCACGTCGCCGTCCTTTAGATCGAGCACCGGTACGACGGCGAAGGAGACAGTGGGCTGATTCCCGGAAATTTCGGATGTCGGCGCCATGGTAAATGTGCCTTTCGAATCTCGTAGCTATCATGCCGCGTATCGGCGTCCGGGGAAATGACGTCGTGGGTAATCACTTCGGAGGAAATGGGGTCTCAATGGCCATTCGTTTTGGGTGGGATTTGGGCGGCGTCAACGTGAAGCTGGCGCGGGTCGAGGACGGCCGGGTGGCGTCCGTCACGCAGATTCCCTGCCCCGCCCTCACCGAGCCCCGCAAATTCGATCTCGCCGTCGAGGAAGCCCTCGGGCTCGTCGGCGACAGCAATGCCAGCCACGCCGTCACCATGACCGGCGAACTCTCCGACGTCTTCGCCAGCCGCTACGAGGGCGTTGCCTATCTCGTCGGTCTGATGCGCAAGGCGGTCGGCGACGAGGTCCGCTTCTACAGTCTCGGCGGGTTTGTCGATGCACATGGCGCCGTTACCGGCTGGCAGGGCGTGGCTTCGGCAAACTGGCATGCCAGCGCCGCCCTCGCGGCGACCGTCGAAGAGAGCGGCCTTCTGGTCGATGCCGGCACGACAACGACGGACATCATTCCCTTCAAAGAAGGCCGCCCTTGCGCGGCAGGCCGAACCGACGGCGACCGCCTGACGGAAGGTGAGTTGATTTATCGCGGCGTCGTCCGCACGCCGGTGATGGCAATCGCCTCGCAAGCGCCGTTCAAGGGCCGGATGCAAGGCCTCGCGGCCGAGCGCTTCGCCACCATGGCCGACGTCTACCGGCTCACCGGTGAGTTGCCGGAGGACGCCGACCCCTTCCCGTCTGCCGACAATCGGGCCAAGGACCTGGAAGAAAGCGCGGCGCGTCTGGCCCGGATGCTGGGGCGCGACGCCGAGGACGCGGACATCGTGGCCTGGAGGGCCCTGGCCCATTTCCTGGCCCGGCGCCTCCTGGACCAGGTCGAGGCCGACGCCCGTGCGGTGATCGAGCGCGACGATCTCAGCCTCGAGGCCCCCATCGTCGGGGCCGGTTGCGGGCGCTTTTTGGCGGTCGCCCTCGCCGGCCGGCTGGGCCGTCCCTATCGGGATTTCGCCGACTTGACCCCGTGCGCCGAGGAGGCCCAAGAGATGGTCTCCCGTTGCGCGCCGGCCGTCGCCGTGGCACAGCTTGCTTGAGGGCGAGACATTTCCCACATTGAGATAGCGCAAGGCTTTGATTCTCGAAGTTTCCGATACCGTTTCGCGCTGTTAGTGAATTGAACTGCAAAGGATTTATGACGAATATGGCAAGTGAGACGCAGCCCGTCGACGTGCATGACGATATCGTCTACCCGTCGGCGATTCCCTTTTTATTGGTACATCTTGCCTGTTTCGGCGCCATTTGGTCCGGCGTGACCTGGGAGGCCGCCATTCTCGGCATCTCCCTGTACTGGATCCGCATCTTCGCCATTGGCGCGGGCTATCACCGCCTCTTCTCTCACCGGGCGTATTCCACGAGCCGGGCCTTTCAGTTCGTCCTGGCAGTTCTGTGTCAAAGCACCGCACAGAAGAGCGTCCTCTGGTGGGCCGCCAAGCATCGGCATCACCATCTGCATTCGGACACCGAACTCGACACTCATTCCCCGCGTCAGCACGGCTTCATTTACAGCCATCTCGGCTGGATCTTCGCCCGGCAGCATGACGATTTCGACGCGGAGAAGGTCGCCGACCTCATGCGCTATCCGGAACTTCGCTGGCTCGACAAGTACCCGCTGGTTCCGGCCGTCGCTTTGGCCGTGATCTGCTTCCTGATCGCCGGCTGGCCGGGGCTGTTCGTCGGCTTCTTCTGGAGCACGGTGGCCGTCTATCACGGCACGTTCTGCATCAACTCGCTGGCCCACGTGCACGGTAAGAAGCGCTACGTGACCGGCGACGACTCCCGCAACAACTGGCTCCTGGCCATCTTCACCATGGGCGAAGGCTGGCACAACAATCACCACGCGTTCCAAAGCAGCGTGCGGCAGGGCTTCCGCTGGTACGAATGGGATCCGACCTATTACATCCTCAAGGCTTTGTCCTGGGTGGGGATCGTCTGGGATCTGCGCATGCCGCCGAAGAAGGTCGTCCGCAACGAGCATGGCCTAGGCGTCGGCGTCATCAACCGTGCGGCCGAACAGCTCGCCGGTCATTTCAATTCCGCCCGCATCGCGAGCACCATTTCCAACACGCTGAACGGCGTGGAGCTTGACGCGCTGCGCGACGCCCTGGCGCGCGCGCAGGGCCGCACCCATGACGCTCTGGCGCATGTACACGTGCCGCAGTTGCCGACCCGCGAAGAGCTCATGGCCAAGGCCAACAAGATATTCGCGCGCACCCAGTCGCTCGAGGAAATTGTCGACCGCGCCTATCACCTGTTGCTGTCGTCGGTGAATTCCTACCTCACCGAACCGGCCAAGGCACGCGCCTAGCGCTCAGCGAGGGCGGCGACCATGACAGCGTTCGCCGCCCTGCTCCGTGCCGTCAATGTCGGTGGCACCGGCAAGCTGGCGATGCGCGATCTCTTAACGCTATGCGAACGCGCCGGCTTTTCCTCCCCACGCACCTATATCGCGTCCGGCAACGTCGTCTTCTCTAGCGACGCCACGGAGCCTGACGTAAAGGCCAAGCTCGAAGAGGCGCTTGAGGCCTATGCGGGGAAGCCCGTCGCCGTGTTCGTGCGGACCGTGTACGAGCTTTCGGCGATTCTGGCGGGCAACCCCTTCCGCGATGCATCACCGAACAAAGTCATGGTGCTCTTTCTCGATGGCGCACCCGGTGCTCGCGATATTGATGCTGTCTCCGGTCAGAAGAACGAGACCCTTCACCTTGGGAAACGCGAGATTTACATCCACTATCCGGACGGCATGGGGCGGTCGAAACTCAAGGTCCCCGCAGCTGCTCACGGCACGGCCCGCAACATAAACACAGTGGCGAAACTCGCCTCGATGGCCGACGAAATCTGAGGCGCGGTCCGCATGCATCGGCGCGGACCGCGCCTGACCGTCACTCGTCCTTTACTCTCTCAATTACGACCGGCACGGGCCGGCAAACCGTATTGCAAACGGGCGAATGCGCCTGCGCGCAGGCCATGAGTTCTTCGAGCTCCTCCTCGGAACAGTCCGCATTTATATGCAGGCGAATGCGGATCTCCCGGTAGCCGGGCGCCACGTCGGGATCGAGCCCCAGAAGACCCTGCAGGTCGATATCGCCTTCCAGCTCCGTGGAGAGCTCGCGAATGGCAATGCCCCGCATTGTCGCGTGAAGGACAAGCGTGGTCGTCACGCACCCTGCCAAGCCGTGCAGCAGGAACTCCACGGGGTTGGCGCCTTCATTGTTGCCGAGCAGCACAGGCGGCTCCCCGTTCACAAACTCAAAGTCCGCGGTCCGGGATGTGTCCTCGCGCCCCGCACCGTAAAAATCCTTGATGGTGGAGCGGTTTTCACCGCCAGACACCCATTTGTTGCGCGCCCGGAACTGGAACTTGGCCAAGCTCGAGTCAGCCTTCAGGGCCTCGATCGTGGCTTGGGCGGCGTTCACATCCAGTCCGTTCATCGTGATCGTTTCGTGCATCGTCATGATCTCTTCCTCCTGTCGTCTTGCGCGGGGCCAGCCATTGACCCTGCGTGTAAGACAGAAGGTAAAGACGCCAAACGGCTCCACTCAGATCGGTTTTTGTCAAAAGGGGTCCATTTGTGCCAACATCTCGGCATGAACGAGCAAAAAGAGCCCCTTCAGGCGCTCATCGTTGCCGTGCCGGAGACCGCAGGCTCCGCGCTCTACGGGATGGTCGATGTCCTGGCGGCCGCCGGAAATCTCTGGCAGCAATTGGCCGGCGGCGAGCAGACACATCCCATCCGTCCCCGAATTGTGTCCATCACCCGAACACCGTTCTCATGCGGCAACCGTGTCCCGGTCACGCCCGACCTGTCGCTCGACGACGATCCTGCGGCAGACATTGTCATACTGCCGGAACTCTGGCTTGCGCCTGACGACGATTTCAAGAACCGATATCCGGAGCTCTTCGAATGGATCCGGAAGCGCTACCGCGCAGGCAGTGCGATCTACTCCGCCTGCTCCGGATCGATCATGCTTGCCGCCACGGGCCTGCTCGACGCGAAAGAGGCTACGTCGCATTGGGGCTACGAGGACCTGTTCCGCACGCACTATCCCAAGGTCAAGTTTCGTCCCGAGCCGAATCTCTGCTTCGCCGACGCATCGGGCCGAATCGTAACGGCCGGCGGGACGACCTCGTGGCACGACTTGGCAATCCACATCATCGCGCGCCATTGTAGTCCCGGCGAAGCCTTGCGGATCGCCAAGGTCTACCTGCTCAAATGGCATGGCGAGGGCCAACTCCCCTACGCGTCGTTGGTTCGCCAACAGTCCCATGCGGACTCAGTCGTCCGCAAGTGCGAGGACTGGCTCGCGGCGCATTACAAAGATCGGAACGCCGTCGCGAAGGTCGTCGCCTTCGCCGAGATTCCTGAGCGCAGTCTGAAGCGTCGGTTCAAGATCGCCACGGGCACAACCCTCATCGGTCATGTCCAGAACCTGCGTGTCGAAGAGGCCAAACGCCACCTCGAGACGGACTCTGCCGCGTTCGAGCAAATTGCCGCTGAGTTGGGGTATGAGAACCTCGCCTTCTTTCGCCGGCTCTTCAAGCGATCGACAGGTCTCACGCCGGGCGCTTACCGGCGCATGTTCCGGCCGTTTGCGGATGTTGCCCGCGCTACGGAAGCAGCAGACGTCGCGCTGCCGGATTCGGCCAGCGCGTAATTGCTCAATCAGAAGTCGCGCTACGCTTGTAGAAGTCCTCGATCTTCTCGACGAGGATGCGCCAAGCTTCGTGCTCACGGGGCCCTGCGGTCTTCTCGACGGCGATCTGGTGATAGGCCAGTTCCGTCTCGATCTTCTCGCGAGGCAGCATCTTGAGGCGGGTGGCCAGGATTGCCGTTTCGATCACCGCCGCCTGGGCCCGGTTGAACCCCTTGAACGGGGCATGATTGCCTTCATACACAATACGGCAATGGAAGCGCGGGCGCAGGTCGTCCTCCTCCACGCGCTCGACCGCGAGCTCGAGATGAGCCAGCGCGTTCTCCAGGAATGCACCCGGAATGTGCCGGGCCGGCCTTGTCGGCCAGTCCTTGTTGCCGGTGAGGCAGCCAGCAAAGACCAAGACATCGTCGGTGAAGCTCGCGACCGCGAACGGGGTCGCCCTGAGATTGTCGAGGGTCGTCGACGGGTGGAACGGTGCAATGACCCAACCGTCGCCATCTTCGATAAGCCCCAGCGGGGCGATATGGAGTTTTCCTTCGTCGCTCACCGTCGTGACGATGCATTCGCGGATCATGGGCATGCCGGCACCTCGAGCGACATTAAGACTCCTCCCGTTTCTTCTTGATGGCAAGCGTGTGGCCCGCCTCCTTGAGGCGCGTCCTGTCCTCACTGGGTTTGTCCGCGGCCACGCCCCAATCGAGCGGCTCGTCCTGGGCATAGCGCTTGCCGAGACGCCAGGCGATCTCCGCCTTGGCCAGCTCGGCCGCCAGATAGAAGGCGTGCCCTGCGTCGCCTTCGAGGTCCAGTCTGGGAAAGAACTCGAAGATGTCCTCGGCTACGTGGTGACCGTCGCGGTTGTAAATGTGCACGCCATCCTCGGCGACATCGATGCGGAAGTTCTTGTCCCGCACGGCGGCGGCGTTCTCGGCGATCTCCTCGGGCGTCAACGGAAACGGACGCTTCGCGTGCAGCCCCAACAGCTCGTCCGTATAGCCCTTCGGCAACTCGCCGTCGGCGCCCGACGCGAACATCAAGCGCCTTGCCGCGTCGTGCTCCTCATAGGTTCTGCGCGTATGGGGGCTCACCTGCACCACAAGCACGTTCTTTATGTTCAGCTCCGATGCGATCCCGATCAGGGTCGCAGTGATACCCGTCGTATCGGCTTCAGTCAGTTCGGTGAGATTGCCGGTGCCTAGCAGGATGTCCACGTCGGGCCGCTCCCGGCGCAATTGCGCATAGCGCTCCAGCGAGGTCATGAAGCCGAAATTGATCGGGTCGAGTACCGGATCGGCCAGGTAAGGCAGCCCCTTCTCGTCCAGCACCGCCATGGCCCGGCGCAGCGAGTCCATATCTCCGTGGGTGGCGGGGATCAGGACGGGTACGGAGGACACCTCGTCGGCGATGTGCAGCCGCGTCTCATCGAGACTGAGCAGGTAGTCGGCCCCTGCCCGTCCGCCACGCAGGAGCTCTTCGGGATCGGCCGAGTCGACGCTGACCTTGTAGCCATATTCCTTGAGGGCCTTCACCGTGTCTTCGAGATGCGGAAACGGCGTATCCGGCAGACAGCCGAGGTCGATCACGTCGGCACCGCGATGACTGTAGTCTTCGGCACTGGCGAGGATATCCTCGACGCTCATCGCCGTGGCGTCGATGATCTCGGCGAAGATGTTGATGTCGTATTTCGACATGTCGGAGGCCCGGCGCGCCCGGCCGAAAAAGACCGGGATGTCCTTCACCTCGTCAGGTCCGCGCTCGACAGGCACGCCGTAGTGAGCCGAGAGCTTGTCCAAGTCGCCGCGGCAACGGCCGGGCAACAGGATCTTGTCGGCGCCGCGCGCATCTTCCAGCCGCCGCATGATGATGTCTTCGGTCATGAGCGCCGCGACCTTGACGCCGATGTCCTCGACGCGCCACTCGAATTCCGGCTTCATGCCTTCGAGAACCGCCTTCAAGCGCGGTTCCGCCAGGTGTCCGGTCAGAAACAGGATTTTCTCGGCCATGCCCGGCACGCTCACGCGGTGACCGGCATTGGCGCCGGGCTCTCACCCGCAAGAAAGGCGGCGAGATCGCTCTCATCGCCTTGTCCGAACATCGCAGCGGAGACGCCGGTCTCTCGAAGCATGGCCGGAAAGGCCTCGTCGACAATACCGTCATGACGCAGCGAATCCGCGCTTAGCGGCCGATGCGCAATCGACCCTGATTTTACGACGCAGCAGGATTGAGCACCGAGTTTACCTGCGAGCCACAACGCAAGGCTGTCGGAGGTCAACCGCCAGGTCGCTTCGACATCCGTCCGGTCCGCGAGATAAACCGACGGCGCCCAAACGGAGACGAGGCCCCGCCGATGGATTTTGCGGAGATCTTCGATTGTCGAGCCGACTTCGTAGCCCGGCGTCATACCGGCGATGGCCCAGGCGAGCTGATCCATAGCCAACAGCGCCATGCGATGGGCCGTCGCGTCGCCGAAACCCAATTGGCGCTGACAATGCCGCACTTCGTCGGCGAGCGCGCCTCCGCCCGGAACGACCACGATCGGACGCTGCACATCCGCGATCACTTCGAGCCAGCCAGCAAGTGTACCGCCACGCACGATACTGCCGCCGAGCTTCACCACGGCGGGCTGGAAGTCGTCCGGTTCAAGAGCCGGCGCGGAGGCCTGCAATGCTGCGCGCATGTCTAGGCCTCCTGCTTACTCCGGACGATCTGAACGCCCACCGAGCCCGGGTCCTTGTCGAGTTTCTCGATCATCACTTCGACGCGCTCCGCGCGCGGATGAGAGATGCAATGCTGCGCGACGTCCTCGGCGAGTGTCTCGACGAGATTGATGTGACCGCGAGAGATGATCGCCTTGATGCCGTTGATGACATAGTCGTAGTCCAGGGTCCGGTCGATATCGTCTTCAAGGGCCGTGGGATCCGACTTAATGTCGATGTCGACCGAAAAGCGAACGCGCTGGGTGACACCCCTCTCATTGTGGTGAACGCCGATTTCCACTTCGAGCACATAATCGTGCACGAAAATGCGGTCCAAGGGCTCACCAGTGGCGCTCGCCGTACTCACATGTCCCAGTCTTCGTTCCATTCCGCGCTCCGGTCTCCTCCTCGCCTCTGCCCGGCTCTCTCGGCCGAACTGAGTTGATGCTCTACCACACCGCGGAGGTTGCGTGCGCCTCGAAACGGGCTTCCGTGGCCGTTCCCCCGGCGGCCACGAGCCGGCCGATCTCGGCGCAAGCGTTGGGATCGAGGTTAGACCCACGCGCACTCTGCTCACACAGCGCCCCTCGAAAGCCGATTACGTCAGGCCTAAGCCCAAGCAGCGGCTGCACATGGTGGGGGCGGAGCGAGCCGGCGAGACCAACCTGCAGTCCTGCGTGGTGCGCCCTGTCTACGAAGCGCCCGATCTCGCCCAACGTCATATGGTCGGTTAGCGATCCTCGTTCCTTTCCGGCAGTGTCCAGCATTACACCGTTTGCACCGCTTGCCCTCGCTGCTTCGACCGGATCGATGTCCGTTGGCATATCGCCGAAGAAAACCAGGACCAGATCCGCAGGCGTCCCCAGGCTCCCAAGAACCTCGAAACAGCCCCACGGATCGCCACCTACCAAAATCCCGAGTTTGACGGTATCCACGCCAAGCTCGGCCGTGGCCGCAACGGCATCCGTGACGACCGCTGGGTTCATGGGCAGATCGCCGACGGTCGCGCTGACAGGCTTGCGCCCGCCAATCGTTCTCAGGCACGCGCGGACTACGCTTGGCGCGACGGCGCCGAGCGCCCCTTCGTCGGGCTCCTTGAGGTCTACGATGTCGGCACCCGCGGCGAGGACACATTCGGCCTCCGCCGCGTTCCGGACGCTGGCAAGAAAGTGAGTCATCCCTGACGTGTTATCCCGGAAAGCGCCGCTCTGCCAGCCACGTATGCCGGCCCATTAGCGGAACAACCAGTCGAGCGGGCTCCCGCCTTGTCCACCTCTGCGGCGCGCACGCTGGCGAGGCTGCTGACGCTGGGGTTGCTGCTGCGCAAACCCAAAGAAGCCACCGCCGTCGTCGCGCCGGCGCCGCGCCACCGGCGCACTCCGGGTCCGTTCCGGCCGCAACGCCACTTCGCTGACATTTCCGTCCGGGTCCGTGACCGAAAGCGAAGCTGTCTGCCATGTCCAAGTCGCCGCTTTGTCGCCCCAGCGCTCGGGCTCGATCGCCAGGACCTCCTGCTTCCTCGTGTCGATGACGGCGACATACTCAAAGCTGCCATCGCCGGTCGGCGTCCCCGCGTCGTATCGCAGAAGCCCTATGTTCGACTGGGCGCCCTTGAGTTTATCCCATGCCAGGAGCTTCGGCTTTCCTGCACCGAACATCTCCATGGGGACTGTGACGCCGCGATAGTCGGCGTTCGTCGCCACGTAACGCCCCGGAGACTTCTCGGTGATGATCCAGCCGGCGACGGGCTCGCCCAAGGGCTTCCTGGTGTCGGGGGGAACCGGCGCCTTAAGCCGTTCCAGAGCGGCCCGCGCCTCTTCGTCAAACGGATCCAACGACGCTGCCTTCTGATAGTCGGCGACCGCATTCTCGGTTCGGTTCTGCTCGCGGAAGATGTCGCCTCTTATGCGAAGCGCCCGCGGGTCGTCGGGCTCCAGGATGAGCGCGATGTTGACGTCGATATACCCTTCGTCCGCCTTCCGGTCATAGAGCTTGGTCTCGCCGCGCAGGGCATAGGCTTTGGCGTTCTTCGGCTCCAATTCGAGGACTTTCGTAAAGTCCTCGATGGCCGCATCGTAGCGCTTGTTCTTGGCGAGTAGCTCGCCGCGTTCCATGAAGGCATCGACCTTTTCCGGCTCGAGGTCGAGAACGCGATCGAAATCGGCAATGCCCTCGCGGAAGCTGTTCTCTGCCGCATATGCGCGCGCCCTCAGCATGAAGAGCTTGGCCTTGTCTTGCTCGGGCTCGAGATCGAGAGCCTCCGTCGCATCCTCGGCGGCGTCGGCATAATTACCCAGCTCGAAATTGACCGCTGCACGATTGCGGTAAGCCGCCGCGAGTTTGGGATCGATCTTGATCGACCGGTCAAGGTCGCGCAGCGCGGCGTGGTACCGGTCCCGCTCCATGTGAGCGCGCCCCCGCCCGTTATAGGGCGCAGCTGTGCGGGACAGGAGTGCCGTGGCCTTGCGGAAGGACTGGAAGGCGGCGTCGTAGTTTTGCAGAGCGGCATAGGCGTTGCCGCGGTTGTTGTAGGCTGCCCCGTAGTTGGGATCCAAGACTATCGCGCGATCGAAGTCTTTGATGGCCTCTTCCGGATGGCCGAGATCCATCAGCGCGTTACCGCGGTTGTTGTAGACGATGGCATTGTCTGGCGCGAGCTGGATGGATTCGTTGAAATCGTCGATCGCTTCTTTCGTCTGCTTCATCCGCCATTTGGCGACACCGCGGTCGCTGTAGATGCTGGCGAGGACGAATTTGGAAACGTCGGGCGTACCGACGGCTTCGTCGTACAGCGCTACGGCTCGATCGTACTGTCCGCGGAGCATGGCTGCCGCGCCCTCGCGCGCGCGCAACAGTACTTGATCAGCAGCGTCGGCCATCCCTGCCGCAGCCGCGACGAAGGCGGCGCCGAGGACAAGTGTCTTTATGTGCAGACGGCTCTTTGAGGGGCGATTGCGGCCCATGATCGCGAGCGATCCTTCGCTTAGGCGGTTCCCAGAACCCTGACGGCACAACGCGATGCGGTGCCGCGTCTAGATGTCCCTCATAACGGACGAGTATGTCAACAAACGGTCGCGAAAACCGCGCCGTGCCCCCTAACCGCAATTCCCATATTCTTCAAGGTCCTCAAGGACTTCCGGGATCAGCTCGGGAAGATCCTCCGCGATCAGACCGGGCCCGAAGAGTTTCGCCGCCTGACCGTGCATCCAAACGGCGATACAGCCGGCATCGAACCCGCCAAGGCCCTGCGCCAGCATAGCGAGCACCATCCCCGCCATCGCATCGCCCGAGCCTGCCGTTGCGAGCCACGGCGTGCCGTTCGTATCGATGGCGGCGCGCCCATCGGGGGCTGCAATCACCGTGTCGGGACCTTTCAGGATCACGGTGGCGCCGGAGCGCGATGCGGCAGTCCGTGTCCGGTCGACTTTCGAGGCTTCCGGTATATCGCCAAAGAGCCGCGCGAACTCGCCCGCGTGCGGCGTCATCACGACCGGGGCTTTTCGGCCCCGAGTGGCATCGAACAGCTCTTCAGGCTTTTCCGCGAATGAGGTGAGCGCATCGGCATCCAGCACCACAGCCGGTTCGGCCCTCAGGGCCGTCAACACCATCTGCCGCGTTTCCTCGCCAACGCCGTGGGCGGGCCCTATCAGGAAAGCGTTCTTGCGGGCGTCGGAGAGAAGTGCCTCGAGCCCTTGAGGACCGTCCGCCTCCCGAAGCATTACCGCTGTCAATTGCGCTGCGTTCACGGCCAGCGCATTGCGGGGCGATGCGACCGTCACGAGCCCTGCCCCGGCCCGCAAGGCGCTGCGCGCGGCCAGCCGGGCCGCTCCCGTCGCATCGGCAGGCCCTGAAGCCACAACGGCATGGCCCCGCAGATATTTGTGGCCCAGAACCGTCGGCCACGGATAGCGGTCGAGCCACAAGCCCGGCTCATTGGCATAGAGCGTCGGTTTCACCGTCTCGAGCACCTCGTCCGGGATTCCGATATCCGCGAGGTGGAGTTCGCCACAATGCAGATGGCCGGGCATCAGGAAATGCCCTGGCTTGAACCGGAAGAAGGTGACCGAACTCAGTGCACGGATCGCCGTGCCCAGGATCATGCCGGTGGTGCCGTCGATGCCGCTCGGCACGTCGATGGCGATGATCGGAATCCCGCTCGCGTTCGCCGCATCGATCAGGACGGCGAACTTGCCATCGATGGGCCGCGCGAGACCCGCGCCAAACAAGCCATCGACGATGACATCCGCCTTTTCGAACAAGACGGGATCGAGAGGGTGAATGGCGCCCGTGCAGCGCGCCGCCATGGCGGCTGCGTCTTCCGGCAGCTTGCTCGGATCGCCATCGAAGCCGAGGCGAACGAAATAACCGCGCTCCAAAAGCTGGCGCGCCGCGACAAAGCCATCGCCCCCGTTGTTACCTGGGCCGCAAAGTATCGCGACTGTCGAGGCGTCTGGAAACCGGCGCGAGACCTCGTCGGCGACACTTCGGCCAGCGTTCTCCATGAGGACAGCGCCAGCAACCCCGCCTTCTATAGCCAGTTTGTCGGCGTGGCCCATTTCTTTCGCGGTTAACAGTTCCAGCATCGTCCTGCCTACGAGATGAGAGCTTCGAAACACCAAGCCATTGGCCGGTGAAGTCTTGGGGGGCGTTGCATCTGCCTAGTTTTTATGCGTACTGCCTATTGCGTCGCCATCAACTTGACCCGCGTCGCCTCCACATTTTGCGTAAATCTTCTAAGATGATGATTCTGTGTATTAATCGTCCGCCCATTAGATTGGCATAGGGTGTGCTAAGGCTTGGTCCTGACTACGATCTGCGAGGCGGTGCACGACGCGGCAAGGCGCTGCAACACTAGACTGGGAGGTATTACGGAGAATGAAAAAGATCGAAGCGATCATCAAGCCGTTCAAGCTTGATGAAGTGAAGGAGGCTCTTCAGGAGATTGGTCTTCAGGGCATTACCGTCACTGAAGCCAAGGGCTTCGGCCGTCAGAAGGGTCACACCGAACTCTATCGCGGCGCCGAATACGTGGTGGATTTCCTGCCAAAAGTGAAGCTTGAGCTCGTGCTCGTGGACAACATGGTCGACAAGGCCGTCGACGCAATCGTGTCGTCGGCGAAGACCGGCCGCATCGGCGATGGAAAGATCTTTGTCTCCCAGGTCGAGGAGGCCGTGCGCATTCGCACCGGCGAGACCGGGGACGATGCCATCTAATCGCAATTAGACTGGCCCATCTGCCCCATTTCACTCATAACTCTCACATAACTGGAGCAACCTGTCGCCGCCTCGTACGAGGCGGCGAGGGTGTCATTCGTGGAAGGGAGAGAAAATGGCAGACGCAAGTAGCACCGCCAAAAAGATCAAAGACGAAGAGATCAAATTCGTCGACCTGCGCTTCACTGATCCCAGGGGCAAGATGCAGCACGTCACGATGGATGCGAGCCTCATGGACGAGGAAGCGTTCGCCGAAGGCGTGATGTTCGACGGCTCCTCGATCGCCGGTTGGAAGGCGATCAACGAGTCCGACATGAAGCTGATGCCGGACTGCAATTCAGCCGTCATCGATCCCTTTTTCGCGCAGAGCACGCTCGCCGTCTTTTGCGACGTTCTCGAGCCGCTGACCAACGAGCCCTACGAGCGCGATCCGCGCGGCATCGCCGGCAAGGCTCAGGCGTATATGCAACAGACCGGCGTGGGCGACACGGCGGTGTTCGGCCCCGAAGCCGAGTTCTTCGTATTCGACGACGTGCGCTTCTCGGCCGAGCCGTACAATTGCGGTTTTCGGGTAGACTCGACGGAACTGCCGACCAATACGGGCACGGAATACGAGATGGGCAATCTCGGTCATCGTCCGCGCACGAAGGGCGGCTATTTCCCGGTGCCGCCGGTCGACTCCGCGCAGGATCTGCGGTCGGAGATGCTCTCCGTCATGGCGGAGATGGGTGTCGTCACCGAGAAGCACCACCACGAGGTGGGCGCGGCCCAGCACGAGCTTGGCATCAAGTTCGGTCCCATCATCCAGACCGGCGATGCCATGCAGATCTACAAGTACGTGATCCACAACGTGGCCCACGTCTACGGCAAGAGCGCCACCTTCATGCCGAAGCCGGTCTTCGGCGACAACGGCTCGGGTATGCATGTGCATCAGTCGATCTGGAAGGACGGCGGCCCGACCTTCGCGGGCGACAAATACGCGGATCTGTCCGATACCGCCCTGCACTACATCGCGGGCATTCTGAAGCACGCCAAGGCGCTGAACGCCTATACCAACCCGAGCACCAACTCCTACAAGCGGCTGGTCCCGGGCTATGAGGCACCGGTGCTCCTGGCCTACTCCTCGCGTAACCGCTCCGCGTCCTGCCGTATCCCGCTCGGCACGGGTCCGAAGTCCAAACGCGTCGAGGTCCGCTTCCCCGATCCGACCGCCAATCCGTACCTCGCCTTCTCGGCGATGCTGATGGCCGGCCTCGACGGCATCGAGAACAAGCTCGATCCGGGTTCGGCGATCGACAAGAATTTGTACGACCTCCCGCCGGAAGAGCTGGAGAAGGTTCCGACCGTCAGCGGCTCCTTGCGCGAGGCGTGCGAGTCGTTGGACGCGGATCGCGCCTTCCTCAAGAAGGGCAACGTGTTCACCGACGACGCGATCGATGCGTATCTCGAATTGAAGATGGAAGAGGTGGAGCGCTTCGAGATGATGCCTCACCCGGTCGAGTACGACATGTACTACAGCGTCTAGCCGTACCCCGGCACAATACGCTTTAAACGAAATCGGGGGCGGCCGCGAAATGCGGACGCCCCCTTCTCTTCGCCCGGCCTTGCGGAACCTATGGCCTTATTCTTCCGCATTCCCCCGTCGGATGCGAAAACCATTCGGTTCCTACCAGGCTCCCCCAAACTGCTCTATGTCGTACCGGTTCCGAGCGCGAAGGCCGCAAGAACCAGAAGTGCTGAACCCGCAAAAAGCCACGTCTTGTTATCGCCGGCCCAAGCTCCGAACGCTGGCGGTACGCTGACGGTCGCCTCACGGCAGATCGAATAAACCGCGCCCCCTACAACCATGGCGAGGACCCACACCGGAGCGTCGGCGCCGAGCCCGCCGTGCCCCGCGTCGACAAGCATCACGTCCGCGTCTGCGGCGCCAAAGTTAATGGCGCCAAACAGTGTGGCGGCGGCTGCCCCGGCAATTGCTGCGTAACGCATCAGCATGACGCTCGAGATCCTCTCAAATTCGACACGAATTTTAGGGAGCAGCGAGTAAAGAAACGGGAAAGCGATACGCTTAAGTGCTGGTTAATTGCGGCGGCGGCGTCAGGCCGCTTTCCACTTGATCGAGCACCCGATGGAGGCGGTCTGATCCTTTGGCCCGCGCCCGGTTTCCGCGATCTTTTTCATGGCTTCGAACAGCTCCCGCCTGACGTCAGGGCCCGCGGGATCGCGGCCGCTTGCGTCCAGCCGGCCGCGGTATTGCAGTTCGAGATCGGCGTTGAAGCCAAAAAAGTCGGGCGTGCACATCGCGTCATAGGCATGGGCGACGTCTTGGCTCTCGTCGTGGAGATACGGGAAGGTGAAGCCGTGCTGCTCTGCGAAGCGTTTCATGTTGTCGTATGAATCGTCCGGATGGGTCGTTGCGTCGTTCGAACAGATCGCAACCGTGTTCACACCGAGGGCTTCCAGCTCGCGCGCGTCGCGAACGATGCGGTCGACAACGGCGATGACGTAGGGACAGTGGTTGCAGATGAAGGCGACGAGCGTGCCGTTCGGCCCCTTCAACTGGTCGAGCGTGTGGGTCTTGCCGTCGACGCCGACCAGGCAGAAGCCAGGGGCCTTCCAACCAAAATCACAGACAGGGGGACGTTCGGCCACGGCTCTCTCCTCTTCGCAAATTGGTCACGACGGGCCATTAGCGTCAGCCATCGTGTGTGTCTATAAGTCCCGCTGCCGCGCAAAAACCAATGAGCGCGCGGGGATCTGCGGACGGAAACCGAAGGACGGCTCCCATGATGATGCGCTTTCTCGTTTCGCTGATCCTTACGGCGGTTTTGTGCCTGCCGGCCAATGCGGCTTTCCAGCTCGACAGCCGCTACCAGGACAATGACGGCGACCTGATCGCCGACATTCCGGCGGACCCCGCGAACCAGGTCGATCCGTCCACGCTGATTTTCGCCTATACGCCGGTGGAGGATCCGGCGGTCTACGTGGACGTGTGGAAAGAGTTTCTCGACCACCTGTCCGAGGTCACCGGCAAACCCGTGCAGTTCTTTCCGGTGCAGTCCAACGCAGCGCAGATCGAAGCCATGAGGGCCGGACGTTTGCACGTGGCCGGTGTGAACACCGGCTCCAATCCGCTCGCAGTGGCTTGCGCCGGCTTCCGGCCCTTCACCATGATGGCGAGCGATGACGGCAGCTTTGGCTACGAGATGGAGATCATCACTTATCCGGGCTCGGGCATCGAGAAGCCCGAGGACCTGAAGGGACGCGTGCTCGCCTTCACCGCGGAGACGTCGAACTCCGGGTTCAAGGCGCCATCGGCGCTGCTCAAGTCCGAATTCGGCTTGGAGCGCGACAAGGACTTCACGCCCCGCTTCTCCGGCGCGCACGACAACTCGATCCTCGGCGTGGCCAACAAAGACTACGATGCGGCCGCTGTCGCCAACTCGGTCAAGGCCCGGATGATCGACCGAGGCCTCGTCACGGAAGACCAACTCAAGACCATCTACACCTCGCAGACGTTCCCCACGACGGGGTTCGGCGTGGCCTACAACCTCACGCCCGAACTTCAGGACAAGATCAGGCAAGCGTTCTTCTCCTTCGATTGGAAAGGCACCAAGCTGCTGGAAGAGTTCTCGAAATCCGGCGACACCAAGTTCATCCCGATCTCGTTCAAGGACGACTGGGCCGTCATCCGCCAGATCGACGAAGCCAACGGCGTCACCTATACCTGCAACTAGACTGGCCGTTGCGGCAGGGTTTGACGGCGTCTTTGCGCGGCTCCCCCCTTTCTCTTACGATGCGCGCCACCCACGGCCCGACAGGCGTCGCCCGGACAGGATATGCTGCGCGTTTCCTCACTTTCAAAACGGTACAAGGGCGGCGATGAGGCGCTGCGGGGCGTCTCCTTCGACGTGCCGGCGGGTCAGGTCGTGGCTCTGATCGGGCCCTCCGGCTCGGGCAAGTCCACGCTCATCCGCTGCATCAACCGTCTCGTGAAACCGAGCGGCGGTACCGTCGAACTGAACGGCACGGACATCACGCGTCTCGGCGGCCGGGGCCTCCGCCGCGCCCGGCGGCTCATGGGCATGATCTTCCAGGAATATGCGCTGGTCGAGCGGCTGACCGTGATGGAGAACGTCCTGTCCGGGCGGCTTGGCTACGTGCCCTTCTGGCGCTCGTTCCTGCGGCGCTTTCCGCAAGGCGATGTGGACAAGGCTTTCGCGCTTCTCGACCGCGTGGGGCTGGCCGACCATGTCGACAAGCGGGCAAGCGACATGTCCGGCGGCCAGCGGCAGCGGGTGGGCATCGCCAGGGCGCTCGAACAGGACCCGGCACTGCTTCTGGTGGATGAGCCGACCGCGTCGCTCGATCCCAAGACCGCGCGCCAGATCATGCGCCTCATTTGCGAGGTCTGCCGCGAGCGCGGCCTGCCGGCGATCATCAGCATGCATGATGTGCCGCTGGCCAAGATGTTCGCGGATCGCGTCATCGGCCTCAGCGCAGGCGAGATCGTTTTCGACGGCCTTCCCGCGGCACTTGACCGGGCGGTGCTCACTGAGATCTACGGCGAAGAGGACTGGACGCAGATCCACGCCGACGAGCAAGCGGCGACTCCGGATACGCCCGAAGACCGGCACGACCGCGAAGAACGCATGGCCGGGCTGACATGAGGCCCGCCGCGCCGTCCGCCGGCTGGTCCCGACCGCAGCTCATCCGCAATACATGGCTTCGCTGGGGGCTCTATCTCGGCTTGGTCCTGTATCTGATCGCCGCACTCTCGACGCTGGACGTCAACTGGCAGCGCGTGCTCGACGGGGTCAGCAATGGCTGGCGCGTCCTCGAAGGCTTCTTCACGCCCGATTTCACGTCGCGCTCGCGTGATATCTGGCAGGGCATGGTGGAGAGCCTGACCATGACGGTGACGTCCACCCTGGTCGGCTGCCTCATCTCTATCCCCATTGGACTTGGCGCCGCGCGCAATATCGCGCCCCTGCCCGTCTATGCGGTCTGCCGCTCCATCATCGCCCTTTCTCGCGCGTTCCAGGAAATCATCATCGCCATTCTGTTCGTCGCCATGTTCGGCTTCGGACCCTTCGCCGGCTTCCTCACTCTCTCCTTCGCCACGATCGGCTTCATGGCGAAGCTGCTGGCCGAAGACATCGAAGACATCCAGGAGGCGCAGGCCGAGGCCATCCGGGCGACCGGCGCGACGTGGTGGCAGGTCGTCAATTACGGCATTCAGCCTCAGGTCATGCCGCGCCTGATCGGCCTGTCGCTCTACCGGCTCGACATCAATTTCCGCGAGAGCGCGGTGATCGGCATTGTCGGCGCGGGCGGCATCGGCGCCACGCTCAACACGGCCATGTCGCGCTACGACTACGACACCGCCGGCGCGATCCTCCTCATGATCATCGCCGTGGTGCTCGTCGCCGAATACGCGTCCAGCCACTTACGTAGGTGGGTGCAGTGATGCCGGTGACCCCGCAAGACGGCCGACTTCTGTGGCAGCGCCGCACGCCGCTCGCCCAATGGGCGATCTGGTTCGGCTGGCTCGCGCTCGCCGTCCTGTTCGTTTTCAGCTGGCAGGTCATGAACAAGAACACGATCTGGCTGTTCGTGGAGGATGCCCCACGGCAAGCCGCCGATCTGCTGTCGCGCGCCTGGCCGCCCCGCTGGTCCTATCTCGATCGCCTCTGGGGTCCCCTCTGGGACACGATCAATATCGCTACGCTGGGAACGGGGCTCGGGATCGTGCTGGCGACGCCCGTCGCGTTTCTGGCGGCCCGCAATACGACGCCGAGCGCGGCCCTGCTCCGCCCACTGGCGTTGCTGATCATCGTGGCCTCGCGGTCCATCAACTCGCTGATCTGGGCGCTGCTGCTGGTCGCGATCATCGGGCCGGGCCTCCTCGCCGGCATCATCGCCATCGCCCTGCGGTCGATCGGCTTCATCGGCAAGCTGCTCTACGAGGCTATCGAGGAGATCGACGAGACCCAGGTCGAGGCCGTGCGTGCGACCGGCGCCTCGGGCTGGCAGATCATGGACTATGCCGTCTGGCCTCAGATCGCGCCCGCGTTCGCGGGTATTTCCGTGTTCCGCTGGGACATCAATATCCGCGAGTCCACGATCCTCGGGCTCGTGGGTGCGGGCGGCATCGGGCTTCAGCTCCAATATCCCCTGTGTGCCTTGGCCTGGGCCGAGGTTACCGTCATCTTCATCGTTATTCTGGCCACGGTCGCCGTGTCTGAGTGGGTCTCAGCGAAGGTTCGCGCGGCGATCATCTAGTCCACGACGGTTGCATGGCTGTCATACTACGCGTGCAGGCTGTCTTGCCTGGATGTGCATACGGAGGTCGTCGATGCCGGGTTCCCGAGATCTTCCCAGTTGGGCTGCCGCCATGGAGGCGATCGACGACACGCCGGCCAGTCCTTCCGACGGGGACACGATTGGCGACGTCATCGCCCGCCGGTATAACCGCCGCGACTTTGTCAAAGGCGCACTCGGCGTTACCGCCGCCACGGCGCTATTCGGCCCGGCTGCCCTCGCCGCTCCCAAGACCGCCTGTGTGGCGGAGAGCGAACCCGGCGCGTTCACGCCCCCCAGCTTCGCCTTCGACGAGATAGAGGCCGGCGCCGATGACAACCATCATGTCGCCGAAGGGTACGACGCGCTCGTTCTTCTCAGCTGGGGCGATCATCTCGGCAAGCCGAAGGAAGACGCGCCCTTTGAGCCATTGAAGCAGTCGGGCTCGGAGCAACGTGAACGGTTCGGCTACAACAACGATTACATCGCGTACTTCCCGATCGACGGAAGCAGCGAGCACGGACTGTTGTGCGTCAACCACGAATATGCCGAGGCGACGCACATGTTCCCGGGCGTCGAGACCCTCAAGGACGACAAGAACCGCGACTCCGTCGACGACGATATGGTGGACGTCGAAATGGCCGCGTTGGGCGTGAGCGTCGTCGAGATCAAGAAGCTCGATGGCAAGTGGACGGTCGTCTACGGCAGCCCCCTGAACCGGCGCATCACCGCAAACGAGCCGATGGCCCTGGATGGTCCGGTCGCGAACGACGAGAAAGCCCTTAAAAGGCTCCGCACCAAGGACGATCCCGACGGACGCAATTTGCGTGGCACCGTCGCCAACTGCGCCGGCGGCAAGACGCCTTGGGGAACCTATCTGGCTGCGGAGGAAAATTTCCACTACCTCTTCTGGACTGAGAAGAAAGACGCCAACGGAGATCCGCATATCGAAGGCGATCACTCGGACTATCCGGCAAATTACAGGCGCTATCAGGTTCCCAAGCGGGGCACGCCGTGGGGCCGAAAGTACCCCCGCTTCAATGTCGACGAGGAACCGAACGAACCCAACCGGTTCGGATGGATTGTGGAAATCGACCCTTACGACAAGCACTCAAAGCCGGTGAAGCACACCGCGCTCGGGCGCTTCTTCCACGAGGGAGCCGAAACCGTCCTCAGCAAGAAAAACAAGGCCGTCGTTTTCACAGGCGACGACGCAAAGAGCGAGTACGTCTATCGCTTCGTCAGCGATGGGACGTATGTCGATGACGCGTCCAAGAAGGCCGAGAACATGAAGCTGCTGTCGGCGGGCACGCTTTCCGTTGCCAGATTCAATGACGACGGCACCGGTGAGTGGGTCGCCCTCACGCCCCAGAATTGCGGTGGCGACCGGCAAAGTGGCGATGGCTGGTTCTGCAGCCAAGCCGACATCCTGATCGACGCTCGCCTGGCTGCGGATCAGGTCGAGGCCACAAAGATGGACCGGCCCGAAGACGTGCAACCCAACGAGAAGACGGGGCGCGTCTACGTCATGCTGACCAACAACGTCGAGCGGAACGCGTCGACCGTGAACCGCGCCAATCCCCGCGCGAACAACAGATTCGGCCACGTCATCGAAATCATCCCCGACGACGCGGATTTCGGCGCCAACCGCTTCACCTGGGACATCCTGGTCCGGTGCGGCGACCCGGATCGCGTGGAACTCGGCGCGTATTGGAATGCCGCGACATCCAAGAACAGCTGGTTCGTTTCGCCCGACAATGCCACGGTGGATTGTCAGGGCCGGCTGTGGATCGCTACGGACCAGGGCCGGTATTGGCAGCAGACCATGCACGCGGACGGACTCTACGCCCTGGAGACACACGGCATCCGGCGCGGGACGCCGCGCATGTTCTTCCGTGTCCCCGTTGGCGCCGAACTGTGCGGGCCCTGTTTCACGCCGGACGGCGAAACGCTGTTCGTCGCGGTGCAGCACCCCGGCGCCGACGGCATGAAAGGCTACTGCGACGGCCGCACCGACTCCAAGTTCGACTGCAGCAAGGAAGCCAGCTTCGACAACCCCGCGACCCGATGGCCGGACTTCCAGGAGAATATGCCTCCCCGCCCCTCCGTCGTCGCCATCACCCGGACGGGCGGCGGCAAGATCGGCGGCTGATGCCGGCCGGCTTTAGGCGCCCGTTGAGCGGGAGACACCGTGGCCCTTGAAAATGCCGGGTCTCCGTGCGAGCTAGAATCGCGTTCCAAACGTCACTGATTCTCTGTTTTTCGAGGGTGCCGACGCGCCCCCGCCAGGAGGACTCCACCGATCGCACCGAGACGAAAATCCTCAGCCGCGAACGACCTGTTCGACGCCCCGCCGTCCAACGCCGCGCGCGCCAAGCCTACGCAAGAGAAGGCGCCAGCAAAGCACAAGGCGAGGAGCAGTGGTGGCGAGGACGGGTATACCGCCGCGGATATTGAGGTTCTCGAGGGTCTTGAGCCCGTCCGGAAACGTCCGGGCATGTATATCGGCGGGACCGACGAAAAGGCGCTGCACCACCTCTTCGCAGAGGTGCTGGACAACGCCATGGACGAGGCGGTGGCGGGCCATGCCAGCCGGATCGAGGTATCGCTCGATAAGGACGGCACGCTGACGGTGTCGGACAACGGCCGCGGCATCCCCATCGACCCTCACCCGAAATTCAAGAAGAAGTCCGCGCTCGAAGTCATCATGACGACCCTGCATGCGGGCGGCAAATTCGACTCGAAGGTCTACGCCACGAGCGGCGGTCTGCATGGCGTCGGCGTGTCTGTGGCTAACGCGCTGTCGGAAAGCCTGGAGGTCGAAGTCGCCCGCGGCCAGAAGCTTTACCGGCAGACCTACACGCGCGGCATTCCAGACGGCCCCTTGGAAAATCTCGGCTCCATCAACAACCGTCGGGGCACACGCGTGCGCTTCCGTCCCGATCCGCAAATCTTCGGCAAAGGCGCCGCGTTCAAGCCAGTCCGCCTGTTCCGCATGGCGCGCTCCAAGGCCTATCTGTTCCGGGGCGTCGAAATCCGCTGGTCGTGCGACAGATCCCTGATCTCCGCCGGCAGCGACGTTCCCGAAAAGGCGGAACTGCACTTCCCGGGTGGGCTCAAGGACTTTCTCGCCGACAGCATCAACGGCCAAACCACCGTCACCAATGACATATTCGCGGGCCGCGTGGAAAAGGCCGAAGGCCACGGCTCGGTGGAATGGGCGATCTCCTGGGTCGCGAGCGCGGACGGATTCATTAGTTCGTACTGCAACACGGTGCCGACGCCCGACGGCGGCACTCACGAAGCGGGCTTGCGCGCCGCCCTCACCAAGGGCCTGAGAGCGTACGGGGAGCTCACGGGTGTGAAGCGCGTCTCGCAGGTGACGGGCGACGACGTGCTCGGTACCGCCGCGGCGATGCTGTCGGTTTTCATTCGCGAGCCAGAGTTCCAGGGGCAGACCAAGGATCGCCTGGCCACGCAAGAAGCCGCCAGGATCGTCGAAAACGCCGTGCGCGACGCCTTCGATCACTGGCTCACCGGACATCCAAACCAAGCCGGCAAGCTGCTTGACTGGGTGGTGGACCGCTCCGAGGAACGTCTTCGCCGCCGCAAGGAGAAGGAGGTCAGCCGGCAGACCGCCACGCGGCGGCTTCGGCTCCCCGGCAAGCTCGCCGACTGCTCATCCACGGGGGCCAAAGGCACCGAGATCTTCATCGTCGAGGGCGACTCCGCGGGCGGCTCCGCCAAGCAGGCCCGCGACCGGGCCACCCAGGCCGTGCTGCCCTTGCGCGGGAAAATCCTGAACGTCGCCAGTGCGAGCTCCGCCAAGCTTGCCGACAATCAGCTCCTTGCCGATCTCATCCAGGCGCTCGGCTGCAATACCCGGACCCGGTACCGGGAGGAAGATCTACGCTACGAGAAGGTGGTCGTCATGACCGATGCGGATGTGGACGGCGCGCACATTGCCTCGCTCCTGATCACCTTCTTCTTCCAGGAGATGAAGGGCCTCATCGAGAATGGTCACCTCTATCTCGCCGTGCCGCCGCTCTACCGGCTGAGCCAGGGCGCCAAGACCGCCTATGCCCGTGACGAGGCCCACAAGGACGCGCTGATGAAGGAGGTCTTCAACGGCCGCGGCAAGGTCGACGTGAGTCGTTTCAAGGGCTTGGGTGAAATGCTTCCCAAGCAACTGAAGGAGACGACCATGGACCCGGCCTCGCGCACCCTGCTGCGCGTGGAGATCGACGACGAGGATCGGCCCGGCACCACCAAGACCGTCGACCAGCTCATGGGCAACAAGCCCGAGGCCCGATTCAAATTCATCCAAGAACGGGCTGCCTTCGCCGAAACCGAAGACCTGGATATCTGACGCAATCTGCGGTGAGTGCGCGCCGGCGGCCTCAGAGCCAGCGCGGGACCTGGCTCATGTAGCTGCGGTAGGCGTCGCCGAATTTCCAGCTGAGGTAGTCTTCCTCGCGCTTCACCACGCCCCGGTGGAGGATGATCGTCGCCGGGACGAGCAGCAGCAGCATCCAAATACTGGTGAGCACCAGGCACAGGCCGAAATAGATCAGGATCAGACCGATATAGATCGGGTTCCGCGTGACCTTGTAGATGCCCTCCTTCACGAGCACCGTCGACGGCTCACCGGGTGCGACGCTGGTCCCGGCCTTGTAGAACCGCCGGGCCGGAAGAATCGCCAGGACGAAGCCCACCGCTACGAAGACCAGTCCAACCGTGAGCCCGAGCCCGTTCGGCCTCGCAAGGCCCGGCCCGATCGGGAACCAGAGCGTCAGAACGTAGCCAAGCAAAAGAGCGCCGAGAAATAGGATCGGCGGCTTGATGGCAACGTCGGCGTAGTCTTTCTTCCTCATCGACTTCTCTATCCTGTTGAAACCGCCAGGCGCGGTGCGATGTTCTTAACGCTCGGAACAACTGCGAACTTTTGCCCCTTGCGCGTTTCGGCAATGCCGCCTATGTCATTCTCAAGCTATCAACGGTCATGTGGCCGTAACGATCGGGTGCTGTGTTGAACGCGTCCGGCCAAACGTAACAGCTAATCTTTGTAGCGATAGAACAAGACGCAAGGCCAGTGCCAGCGTCGCATTTTTGCTAACTCATGAGCTTTTCAAATCTTGGCTTAAGCCCAAAAGTCGAATCTGCGGTCGAAGCGGCCGGGTTCGATACGCCGACTCCTATTCAAGCCCAAGCGATACCCGTGGCCGTCTCTGGCCGCGATGTCTTGGGGATCGCACAAACCGGTACCGGTAAGACGGCTTCCTTCGTGCTCCCCATGCTGACGCGCCTCGAACGCGGACGGGCCAGAGCGCGGATGCCGCGAACGCTGATCTTGGAACCCACACGCGAACTCGCCGCCCAGGTCGCCGAAGCCTTCGAACTTCTCGGCAAGAACCACAAGCTGACCGTCGCACTCCTGATCGGCGGCGTCTCCTACGAGGAGCAGAACAAGAAACTGGACCGTGGCGCCGATGTCGTGATCGCCACGCCGGGCCGCCTCCTCGACCATATGGAACGCGGCAAGCTGCTGCTGAACAGCATCGAGATTCTCGTGGTCGACGAGGCGGACCGAATGCTCGATATGGGGTTCATCCCGGACATCGAGCGCATCTGCAAGGTCCTCCCCTTTACCCGGCAGACTCTCTTCTTCTCCGCGACCATGCCGCCCGAAATCCAGCGCCTCGCGGACAATTTCCTGCATACGCCGGAGCGCATCGAAGTCGCCCGGCCCGCCTCGGCCGCATCGACGATCACGCAGCGTCTGAAGAAGACGGGCGATCAACCGGCCGAGAAGCGCGAAGCCTTGCGCGGCTTGATCCGGGAGGAAGACGTCAAGAACGCCATCATCTTCTGCAATCGCAAGAAGGATGTGGGTGTCGTTTTTCGGTCACTGCAGCGTCACGGCTTCACTGTGGGCGCGCTGCACGGCGACATGGATCAGCGGCAGCGCACAGCAACGCTCGATGCCTTCCGTAACGGTGAGATTCCCCTCCTCGTCGCCAGCGACGTGGCCGCCCGAGGGCTCGACATTCCGGCAGTGAGCCATGTCTTCAACTACGACGTTCCGGTCCATCCCGAGGACTACGTGCACCGCATTGGGCGCACGGGCCGAGCTGGACGTGAGGGTCACGCCGCGATGCTTGTGACGCCGAAGGACCACAAGGCCCTGAAGGCGATCGAGGCCCTGTTGCGCGAGGAAATCGCGTGGGTCGATGGTGAGCCTGATCCGCAGGAGGCCGAGGAAGCCAAGAGCGCCGGCCGTGATAACGGACGCGGACGCCGCCGCGGGGGCCGGTCCCGCCGCAGCGGTCAGAAGTCGTCGGAGGCGAAGACCGCCGAACCGGCCAAGCAGCAGCAAGCCGACCGCAAGTCCACGGACGGCGATGCGCGACCGGCCTCCAAGTCGAAACCTGCGCCGAAACCTGCATCCAAGGCGAAAGCGAATTCGGCAGGCAAGTCCCGGTCCGGCCAAGGCCGCGATAAGCAGCCCGTGGGCATGGGCGACCACGTCCCCGCATTCATGATGCGGCCCGTACGCGCAACCTAGGTTTTTTCGGATAGCGCGGCTATTCCGCGATATTCGCCGGCTGGGGATCCGGCTGACCTGCGGGTTTGAGCATCACAGACTCGCCGCAGCCACAGGCGCTGGTCTGGTTCGGGTTGTTGAAAACGAACCCCGACCGCATCTGACTGACCTGGTAGTCCATCTCGGTTCCGAGCAGAAACATCAGAGCCGACGGATCGATGAGGATGGTCACGCCCTTGTCCTCGACGACTTCATCGTGGGGCTTGCGCTCGGCGGCGTACTCCATCGTGTACTCCATGCCGGCACAACCACCGTTCTTGATGCCGATGCGAACGGCCTCCATCTCCGGGCCCGAGGCGGCACCCAGCTTACGCAGGCGCTCGGCAGCGGCTTCGGTGATACTCATGGCTTGGGGGCGCGGTCGATTGGTCATGCTTCAAAAATGGGACGGATTCCCTGGCACTTCAAGTGCCTAGAATCTCAAAGGCCTAGAACATATTGAGGGCGAGACGCGCCTCGTCGGACATCCGCGACATGTCCCAAGGCGGATCGAACACCAAATTGACGTCGACCTGCCCGACTCCCGGCACGGACGAGACCGCGTTTTGGACCCAGCCGGGCATTTCGCCTGCAACCGGACAGCCCGGCGCCGTCAGTGTCATCTCGATTTCGATATTCCGGTCGTCATCGACGTCGATCTTGTAGATCAGGCCGAGCTCGTAGATATCGACGGGAATTTCAGGGTCGAACACCGTTTTCAACGCGCTGACGAGATCGCCGTGCAGCCGCTCGAGCTCATCGGGCGGAATCGAAGACGGCGCGTCCTCGGCAAAGGGCGAAGGATCCGGCGCAGCGCCGGGATCGCCAGCCTCACGCGCTTCAGCCGCAGACTGAATATGACCCGGCACGGACTGAGAGAGCCCCGGCGACATTTCGTTCGGGATGTCTGCGTCTTCGCTTCGTTGAGTCTTTTCAATCATCTGGGAAGCCTTCCTTAGGGCCCACCTTAGCCCTAGGCGAACATGGCGCGCACCTTGTGCAGCGCGTCCACCAATCGATCCACATCGGTTTGGGTATTATACATGGCGAAAGATGCCCGGCATGTCGAGGTGACACCGAAACGCGCCAGCAGCGGCTCACAGCAATGTGTGCCGGCCCGGACGGCCACACCGTAGCGGTCCAGGATGGTGCTGACGTCATGCGGGTGGGCCCCATCGACCTCGAAAGAGACGATCCCGCCCTTCCCTTCAGCCTGACCGTAGATCTTCAACCAGTTCAATTCGCTCAGCCGATCCATGGCGTAGGCCAAGACCTTGTGCTCATGGGCGGCAATGTTTTCCCGGCCGATGGACTCGACATAGTCGATCGCGGCACCCAGCCCAATCGCCTGAACGATCGCCGGCGTGCCCGCTTCGAAGCGATGCGGCGGTGTCGCGTAAGTGACCTCGTCCGTGGTGACGTAGCCGATCATCTCGCCGCCGCCCTGATACGGCCGCATGGCCTCCAGCAGGTTCTTCTTCCCGTAGAGAACGCCGATGCCCGTGGGGCCATAGAGCTTGTGGCCCGTGAAGGTATAGAAGTCGCAATCGAGATCGCGCACATCGACAGGTAGATGCACCGCCCCTTGCGCGCCATCGACCAGCACGGGCACGCCATGATCGTGAGCGATCCGCACGACTTCCTTGATCGGAACAATCGTGCCGAGCACGTTCGACATCTGAGTGATCGCGATCATTTTCGTGCGCGGCGAAATCAGCTTCTCGAACTCATCGAGCAGGAACGTTCCGTCGTCGGCGACCGGCGTCCATTTCAGTACCGCGCCTTGGCGCTCGCGCAGGAAATGCCACGGCACGATATTGGAGTGGTGCTCCATGATCGTGATGAGGATCTCGTCGCCCGCCTCGATACGCGGCGATCCGAACGACGAGGCCACGAGGTTGACCGCCTCGGTCGCGTTCCGGGTGAAGATGATCTCTTCGTCGTGGGCCGCGTTCAAAAAGGCCCGCACCTTGCCGCGCGCCTTCTCGAAATTCTCGGTCGCCAAATTCGACAGATAGTGAAGCCCCCGATGGACATTCGCGTACTCGGCCGAATAGGCCTGAGTGATCGCGTCGATCACCTGGAGCGGCTTCTGCGCCGACGCGCCATTGTCGAGATAGGTCAGCGGCTTGCCATGCACCGTCTGCGACAGGATGGGGAAATCCGCCCGGATGCGCTCGACGTCGAACGAGGCCGCTTGTGAATCACTGGACGATGGGGACATGACGTTCATCGGGTTCCCCTACTGCGCCGGCGTGCCGAGCCACTCGGCGGCAACGGCGGTGAATGCTTCCCCAATGACCTCATCGTCCAAGGCCTCGAATGCCTCGCCGACAAAAGCCTGGATCAGCAGTGCCCGCGCCTGCGCCTCGGGAAGGCCGCGCGCGCGCAGATAGAAGAGGAGTTCCTCGTCGATTTGGCCCGACGTGGCGCCATGACCGCAGACGACGTCGTCGGCAAAAATCTCCAGCTCCGGCTTCGAGTCGAACTCGGCCGTTTCGGACAGGAGCAGCGCCTGGGACATCTGCTTGCCGTCGGTCTTTTGGGCGTCTTTGGCCACGATGATCTTGCCCTGGAACACGCCCCGGGCCTCGTCGTTGAGGACGAGCTTGAACAGTTCGCGGCTCTCGCAGGCCGGGACGTTGTGCTCGACCACCAGCGTCGTGTCGCAATGCTGGGTCCCGCGCGCCAGGGTAGCGCCGGAAATATCCGTGGTGGCGTTCTCGCCGTCGAAGCGGACATAGACCTGATTGCGCGCCAGCGCGGCGCCCATCGAGACCTGGAACGCGTTGTAGCGTGCCTCCGCACCAATAGTGGCCGCCCACACGTTCAGATGAATCGTTTCAAGGGCTTCGCGCTGCAGCTTGAGGTGATGAATCGCCGATTTCGCCGCCAGTGACACCGTCGTGACAGCATTGCGCTGTAGCCCTGCGACACCAAACGTGCCGAAGCTCTCGATGAGGGTCGCGGAGGCGCCCTCCTCCGCGACAACAACGTTGCGCGTGTAGATCGAGCCGGCCTTGCCGGGTGCGTCGAGATGGATCAGGTGGATCGGCTTCTGCAGCGTCAGGCCGTCAGGCAGGCGCACAGCGACGCCTGCCGTCATCAGGGCCGTATTGAGCGCGATCACCACATCGTCACGACGGCCGCCGGCTTCCTCGAGGCTCGCCTTCAGCCACGAAGGGGGAGACTCCAACATCTGCGCGAGCGGCGCGATCTCCACACCGGCCTTGCGCAAGCCCTCGACATCCGAAAGATCCGCGCGGAACTCGCCGGCGGCAACGACCAGACGGTAGGCCGGCAACGTCATGAACGCCTTGCCGATGGCCATTTCCAGATCAGCGTCGCTCACGGCAACGTCCGCTTCGGCCAGAAGCGGCGGCACGCTGTCTAGCGCACCGCGCAGATCGGTGTACTTCCATTCCTCGACGCGGCGATGGGGCAAGCCGAGACCCGCATAAGTCTGGATCGCGCCTTTCCGAGCGGCTGCGATCGCCGCATCGCCGGGCAATGCGTCCGCCGCGTGCTCAAAGAGATCGAGCAGGTCCTGCTCGGCCTTGGTCGTGAATTGTTGGACGGGTACGTCCATCAGCATGCTCCTTTACGCCGCCGAGGCTTCGTCTTGGCCGTAGTCGGCGTATCCGGATTTCTCGAGCTCAATGGCAAGCTCCGGGCCACCCGAGCGCGCGACGCGGCCCTTGGACAGCACATGCACCCTGTCCGGCACGATGTAGTTCAGAAGCCGCTGGTAATGGGTGATCACGAGCATGGAGCGCTCCGGCGACCGCAACGCGTTCACGCCTTCGGAGACGATCCGCAAGGCATCGATGTCAAGACCGGAATCCGTCTCGTCGAGAATGCACAGCCCCGGCTCCAGCAAGGACATTTGCAGGATCTCGTTGCGCTTCTTCTCGCCGCCGGAAAATCCGACATTGAGCGGCCGGCGCAGCATCTCGATATCGATCTTCAGGTGTTTCGCCTTCTCTTTCACGGTGCGCAGAAAGTCCGGCGTCGAAAATTCCTCCTCGCCGCGCGCCTTGCGTACTGCGTTCACGGCGCTTCGCAGGAAGGTCATGGTCGCAACGCCCGGAATCTCCATCGGGTATTGGAAGGCGAGAAAGACGCCGGCGGCCGCGCGCTCGTCCGGCTCCATTTCGAGCAGGTCTTGGCCATTCCAGGTGACCGAGCCTTCGGTGACTTCGTAGTCTTCCTTGCCCGCGAGCACGTAGGACAGCGTCGACTTGCCCGAGCCGTTCGGGCCCATAATCGCGTGGACCTCGCCGGCCGGCAGCGTCAGATCGAGGCCCTTCAGGATTTCGCGCCCGTCGACTTTGGCGTGGAGGTTTTTGATCTCAAGCATCAATTGGTCTTTCTAAAGTCTTGGTCTTGAATCGCTTTGCGAGGATGGAAGAACGCGCGCGGACTAACCCACGCTGCCTTCCAACGAAATGCCGATCAGCTTCTGCGTTTCGGCCATGAACTCCATGGGCAGCTGCTGCAGCACATCGCGGACGAAGCCGTTCACGATGAGCGCCACGGCTTCCTCTTCTGAGAGGCCACGGCTCAAGCAATAGAAGAGCTGATCGTCGGAAATCTTCGACGTGGTCGCCTCGTGCTCGAACGTAGCCGAGGAATTTTTCGCTTCGATATACGGGATCGTGTGCGCGCCGCACTTGTCGCCAATGAGAAGCGAGTCGCAGCAGGTGAAGTTCCGCGCGTTCGTGGCCCTGCGATGCGCCGAGACAAGACCGCGATAGGTGTTGTCGGAATATCCAGCGGCGATGCCCTTGGAGATGATGCGGCTCGACGTGTCGCGGCCGAGATGGATCATCTTGGTGCCGCTGTCGACCTGCTGATAGCCGTTCGAGATCGCGATCGAGTAGAACTCGCCGCGGCTGCCATGGCCGCGCAGAATGCAGGACGGATACTTCCAGGTGATGGCCGATCCGGTCTCGACCTGCGTCCAGGAGATCTTCGAGCGATCACCGCGGCAGTCGCCGCGCTTTGTCACGAAGTTGTACACGCCGCCCTTGCCTTGTGCATCGCCCGGATACCAGTTCTGGACGGTCGAATATTTGATCTCGGCATCTTCCAGCGCGACCAGTTCCACCACCGCCGCATGCAGCTGGTTCTCGTCGCGCATGGGCGCTGTGCAGCCTTCGAGATAGCTCACGTAGGAGCCTTTGTCGGCGATGATGAGCGTGCGCTCGAACTGACCCGTATTCTCTGCATTGATGCGGAAATAAGTCGACAGCTCCATCGGGCAGCGGACGCCTTCCGGCACGTATACGAACGATCCGTCGGAGAACACGGCCGAGTTAAGCGTCGCGTAGAAATTGTCCGTGATCGGCACGACCGATCCCAGATATTTCTTCACGAGATCGGGGTGGTTCTTCACCGCCTCGGAAATAGAGCAGAAGATCACGCCGGCCTTGGCCAACTCCTCGCGGAAGGTCGTGACCACGGAGACGCTGTCGAAGACGGCATCGACAGCCACCTTCGGCGCGCCCTGGACGCCCGCGAGCACTTCCTGCTCTTTCAGCGGGATGCCGAGCTTCTCATAGGTCTTGAGCAGTTCCGGATCGACCTCTGCGAGGCTCTTCGGCCCTTCGGTGCTCTTTGGCGCCGAGTAATAGTAGAGATCCTCGAAGTCGATCTTCGGATAGTGCACCCTCGCCCAGGTCGGCTCCGTCATCGTGCGCCAGCGCTTGTAAGCCTCAAGCCGCCATTCGAGCATCCATTCGGGTTCGCCCTTCTTGGCCGAAATGAAACGAACGATGTCTTCGTTCAGCCCCTTGGGGGCCATGACCGATTCAATTTCGGTCGAGAAGCCGTACTTGTACTTGTCGACGTCGATTTCTTTGACGCGTTCAACGGTTTCTTCGACTGCAGGCATCGTCTTCTTCCCAATCTCTTTTCGATCTAGAGCGGCCGGAACGGCGACCTTGCGCTACGCCGCTGCTTTCTCGTCTTTCCTAAGCCGTTTCACGAGGTCGCCAAACGCACCTAGGAAGCTTTGGATATCGTTATCGCAACTGCGAAAACCAAGGCTGACCCGGATCGCGGCACGCGCCGCCTCCGGAGCCGCTCCCATCGCCGTCAGTACGTGCGACGTCTCGACTTTGCCGGACGAGCACGCGCTTCCGGCACTGACGGATACGCCGGCGAGGTCCAAACCGATCACCAGCGTTTCCGCCTTCAGGCCCGGCACCGCAATCAACGACGTATTCGGCAACCGCGCCACGGAGTGCGCGAAAACCACAGCGTCCGGCGCGATGGTCCGCACGCCCTCTTCGAGCGCGTCGCGAAGCCGTGCGACGTCGCCCATAGCCGGCAACTCCTTGGCCGCCAGGTCCGCGGCAACCCCGAAGCCGACAATGCCGGCCACATTCTCCGTGCCCGGACGGCGGCGGCTTTCCTGTCCGCCGCCGGTCATCAGCGGCTGAACGCTCGCGCCTTCCGCCATAACCACGGCGCCGACACCCTTTGGCCCGCCAATCTTGTGGGCCGAAAGCGTCAAGAGGTCCGCGCCCAGCGCGCTCATGTCGAGCGGCAGCCGCCCGGCCACCTGGACCGCGTCCGTATGCAGAACGCCACCCGCTTCGTGGACGACCGCGGCTGCCTCCGCGACCGGCTGTACGGCGCCTGTCTCATTGTTCGCCGCCATCAACGACACGAAAGGACGGCTTCCCTCCGGGACCTCTTCGGCCAACGTCCGCGCAAGGCTCTCCAGATCGACGAGGCCAGCGCTCGTCACCGGCAGAACTGTCCGTGCGCCGGCGCCGAAGCGCCCGCCCGCCAGGACGGAAGGATGCTCGATCGACGAAATGAATGCCTTCCAAGCCCCTCCGCCCGCCGGCGGTGCCAACGCAAGCGCATTCGCCTCCGTACCGCCGCTCGTGAAGATAACGTCTTCGGGCCGAGCATGGACGAGAGCGGCGACCTTGACGCGGGCTTCCTCGACCGCCGCCCGAGCAGCGCGCCCTTCCGCATGGACGGACGAGGGATTGCCCACGAGGGCCAACGCGTCGCTCATCGCCTCGCGGACTTCTGGCCGCAAGGGAGCAGTCGCATTGTGGTCGAGATAGGCGCGCTGGTTCATGCTCTTTCGAAGCCGGAGGACTGATTTCAGCCCCGTAGGCCCTTCTAGGCGGTTATCGCTTGCACGAGCCCCTGTAGCCCGTGCTAAGAAGCCCGGCCTGACAGTCGGCTCGTTCCTTGCGCCCAGCTTGATCGGAACGGCCTTGTTTGGAACAATTCTAATCTCTTGTGTTATAGGATTCGGACCGGGCCAAGTCAAGCAATGCGGCGGCGGCAATCGCGCGGCGGAGCCTGAAAATCCAAAAAACCGGCCCCATATACGCAGGAACAATCCTGTCTGCTCCGCAGACTAGCCGAGGCTCTAACATTTATGCCTGAAGTCAATATTAGCGGCCCAGCCGGCCGGATCGAAGCCCGCTACCACCATCAGCCGGCAGCAAATTCTCCGGTCGCCTTGATTCTGCATCCCCACCCGCAATTCGGCGGGACGATGAACAATCAGGTCGTCTACCACATGTATTACGCGTTCCAAAAGCGGGGCTTCTCGGTACTGCGCTTCAATTTCCGCGGCGTTGGCCGCAGCGAAGGCCTGTTCGACAACGGTCCTGGCGAGCTCGCGGATGCGGCGACTGCGCTCGACTGGCTTCAGGCCTACAATGCCGACGCCCCGTCGTGCTGGATTGCAGGCGCCTCCTTCGGCTCCTGGATCGCCATGCAGCTTCTGATGCGTCGCCCGGAAATCGAGGGCTTTATCTGTGTCGCGCCGCCCGCGAACCTCTACGACTTCTCGTTTCTGGCCCCTTGCCCGTCCTCAGGCCTGATGGTCAATGGCGCGAAAGATCGAGTCGTTCCAACTGAATCCGTGCGCGGGCTCGTGGAAAGGCTGAAGACACAGAAGGACGCCATCGTCGATCATGCGACCGTCCCCGATGCCAACCATTTCTTCGAAGACCAGATGGAAGGCCTCATGGAGGTCATCGACGGCTACCTCGACAAGCGCCTCGGCAAGCCCAGGCCGCAAAAGGGCAAGGCCAAGAAGGAGTCGGCAGCGTAGCCTGCCTGACACCGCCCCCGCGGGCAGGTGCCCCTGATTGCGAGCGTGCATTCGTGATCGTGCATTGACGCGCCAAACCTGTTAGACGCTCGGGCGGGCGCACGCCGCGCTCGATTCCATTCGCTACACTCCGCACGTCCGACGATGAGCACCGCAAAGTCCGACCTTCTTCACGAGCTTTCCGCACGCGGCTATATCCACCAGTGCACCGACGAGGCCGGGCTGGACGCGCTTGCCCGCAAAGAGATCATCACCGGTTACATCGGCTTCGATTGCACGGCCCCCAGCCTGCATGTGGGCAATCTCGTCAGCATCATGCTGCTGAGGAAGCTGCAGCAGACGGGACACCGGCCCATCGTGCTGATCGGCGGCGGCACGACGAAGGTCGGCGACCCCTCGGGAAAAGACGAATCCCGCAAGCTGCTTGACGACGCGACGATCGCCTCGAATATCGAGGGCATTCAGCGGGTCTTTTCGAAGTTCGTCACCTTCGGAACCGGGGATCGCGATGCGATCCTCCTGAACAACGCCGAGTGGCTGGAAAAGCTGAATTACATTTCATTCCTGCGCGACTACGGGCGGCATTTCAGCGTCAACCGCATGCTCAGCCAGGACTCGGTGAAGCTCCGGCTCGACCGTGAGCAGAATCTCAGCTTCATCGAATTCAACTACATGGTGCTCCAAGCCTACGACTTCGTGGAGCTGCACCGGCGCGAAGGGTGCCGCTTGCAAATGGGCGGGTCCGACCAATGGGGCAATATCGTCACCGGCATCGAACTCGGACGGCGGACCGACGGGGTCGAATTGTTCGGCGTGACCACGCCCCTACTCACGACCGCCTCCGGCGCCAAGATGGGCAAGACGGCCGACGGCGCTGTCTGGCTCAACCCCGACATGCTGTCACCTTACGACTACTGGCAGTTTTGGCGGAACGCCGAGGACGCAGACGTGCCGCGCTTCCTCAAGCTCTTCACAGAACTCCCGCTCGACGAGATCGACAGGCTGGCCGCACTTGAGGGCGCCGAACTCAACGACGCCAAGAAGATCCTCGCAACGGAAGCGACGGCGCTCGTTCACGGACGCGAGGCGGCGGACCAGGCGGCGGAGACAGCGCGCGCCACGTTCGAACAGGGGCAACTCGCGTCCGAACTGCCGACGATCGAAATCTCGCAGGCGGAGCTTCAAAACGGCTTCGGCGTGCTCACGGCCAGCGTTCAGGCGGGTTTCGTGAAATCCACCGGTGAGGCGCGCCGCCAGGTCAAGGGTGGCGGGCTGAAGGTTAATGATGTCCCGGTGAACGACGAACGGCAGGTCCTGACTCCGGCCGACCTCACCGCGGACGGTGTGATCAAGCTGTCGCTCGGCAAGAAGCGTCACGCCCTGATCCGGCCGGTCTAGTTCAGACCCCGCCGCTCTCGCGCATTTTGCAGCGGACGCAGACGCCGCTTCTTGCGGGACCTTTCCGTGCCGGTGTTCTCTTCCCACGTCTCCGCGCCAGCCGATGTCGTCCCTTGGGGCACGCCGCTGTTGAAATCGAAAATCTGGCGGAAGATGCCGGGCGTCATCACCGACATCGGATTGACCAGCACGGTCGGGTCGTCGAGCTTGCCTTTGATGGCGAAGGTGATGCCCACGACGCCCTCGCCTTGCCGGCCGACCAGGACGCGCCCGAGAACGGGAACCGCGCCTAAGGCCGAGTTCAGTCCGTAAAGCGGCACGTAGGTTCCGCCCAAGTCGAGCTTCCGCGCATTGAAATCGATCGTTCCACGCAATGTCGCACCGAGTTCAGGACCGTTCACATAGGCATCGTCGAGCTGGAACTTTCCGCCGCCGGCGATGAAGGGCGCGCGCAGTCGCCGGAACACGATCCGACGTTTGACGTCATGCTGGTGCTGACCGAGCGCCGCCGCCGAACTCGGATCGCTGAGGACATCGGCGACGACACTGTCGCCGACGATAGCGAAATCACGGACACGCAGTGTGCCGGATTTCCGAACGCCTCCCGCATCCATGTTGACCCGCAGCGATGCAATACCGCCCTGGATGCTGCGGTAGAAGCCGATCAGGCGGAAGGCCGTGCCGGCGTCGTCCGCGTTGGCCACGAGGACTCGGGCGCCACTACTATTCTGAAGCTCGACATTGGCCGACTTCTGACCACCGAGAAGGCCCCGGCCGTTGAGAGCGACCAGTTCGCCCGCGCGCTTCGTCAGAGCAACGTCCACATCCGTCGCGTAGCTGTTGTCGTATCCAACGAGCCGACCGATTTTGGCCGTCAGATCGATATTCGTGTCATCGTCCGATTCCGCCCTGGCGCTGTCCGTCAGTTGATCGGCGGAAATCAAAGTGCGGAAAAACTCTCTCGCATCGTAGGACGGACCCTCGGCATGAATTTGCATCACGCCGTCGTCACGCCGCTGCGCCTGGATGGACATTTCCGTGAGCGTGCCGACCGCAAACTTGGGAAACGAGAGCGCCGTAATCGCATTGTCAGTGTCCAGGGCAACCTGTCCGGAAATCGCAATATCCTTTCCGGTAATCTGAAAGTCCTCGAGATCCGTCGAGCCGTCGGGCTTCTTGTTCACGACGAAGCTGAGCTTCGCCTCCTGACCGGGCTGTTTCTTCCAACCAAAGGCATGGAACAGGAGCTCGGCATCCGTGAGGTCACCGACCATCGTCATCCTCGACGTATCCGGCTGACCTGTCCCTTTGCTCAGACCGCTGAGATAGAGCGTCACCGGCATGGGGCCTTTGACGATGTCGTTGACCTTGAGGCCGAGCTTGTCCCGCGATGCCGCATCCAGAATCGAGGTCACCGAGATTGGCGGCTGATCGCTCTCGGGCGCATAGAAGAGCCGCTGCCAGTGCACCGACGCCGGCACGCCCTTGATTGTCACATTGCCCGACGCGCTGACGCCTTCGCTCGTTAGGTTGACGTCGACAACCCCACCCTCGATCGCAAGATCCCCGACGAGGCCCGGCGTGATGGCATTCTGCAGGTGCGCCACGCCCGCGATCTTGATGTCCCTGGGCTTGAGGGTCTCCACGAGCGGAATATTGAAGGTGAACTCGCCCGTGGCCGTACCGCCGAGAAAGTCCGGCTTCAATCCCACGCCGGTGATGAAACCGAATGGCTCGTAATCGAGAAGCGTCGTAACCGCCGGCGTCGGCGCCGCTCCGCGGAATGTCACAACGCCCATATTCGGATTGTCTCGGATGTCCGCGACGAAGAACCGCCCGTCACTGACGTCGATCTCCATGCCGTTGGACACCGTGACCTTGCCTGCGGGGATGTCCACCGAGAACTGCGCGCCGGCGAGCTTCAATGTGCCCTCGCCCGTATGGACGGGCGGCAGTTCCGGAATATACGCAACCGCCGTATCGGTGAACTTCAGGTCCATCTGGACGGACTCGGCGGGAATGGGCCTATGCTGCTTGATGTCGTCGAGCATTCCGGGTTTGAGCGCGACCTTGAACGAGCCGCCCAGAACCTGGCCGCCTTCGACATTTTCCAAGACCCATTGACGCGCCGCGCCGGCGAGAAACCGTGGCCAGATCTGCTTGAACATTTCCATCGGCATCGGGCTGATCGTGCCGGACAACCGGACCGCGGGGTCGCCGAACGTGTCCTTGATTTCGCCCTTGGCGACGATCTCCGCGTCGCCCGCCCGGATGACAAAGCGCGAGATCCTCACACTGCCGTCCGCGGCCGACACGCTGCCTTTCAAAAGCCATTTATCGACCTCGGTCGGACCGAGGCCGAACTCCTCGACACCGAGAACAGAGTCGTCGGCTTTGATGTCGAAGTTCCAGGACTGAACCTCATTCTTCTCATCGAAGACCGGAACGAACGCACCGCTGAAAGTCGCATGAGAATTCTCGCCCCATCGCAGCGTGGACGGGGCAAGCTCGATGACTCGGGTCTCCTTGATGTAGCGAAGCGTGAGTTCGCCGCGCTCGATCCGCACGGGCGTATCCGGATCCCAGGGCGGGGTGATCTGGCCAGGCGCCAAGCGGACCTTCGCCTCTCCGCCAATGAAGTCTCCGTTGGGCGCCAGATTCGCCAAGGCTTCGCCGTCCACGGCCATATCCAACGCCCGCAGCAAGCCGATCGTCGGGAAGTTGCCGGCGATTCCGGAGGGCACCAAGTTGTTGACCAAAATCTGCGTCTCGAGCCCCTTGGTGTTGGCCTTCTGGGCCGTGCGAACCTCCAACTGCCAATCGCCACGACTCGACGCCACATTGGCATTGCCGACAAGGACGCTCCGGCGATCGTGGTGCTCCAGGTTGAGTGCGAAGTCGGGCACCTGCCAGAAAGTCTGCGCACCGTCCCTGTACAGGACGACGATCGAGTCCTTCAGGCCAAAGCGCGTCAGGTAGGATGTGTCGGACCGGCGGACACGCTGGAACGCTTCATTGACGGCATTGGTCAGATTGAAGCGCTTGGCGCTCTTCGCGGGCTCAACCGGCGGCTCGGCCGTTTGCGGGTCCGAAGCGATCGGGCCCCGCATGAGCGGAGCCCCATCTTCGCCCGGTTTGGAAAAGGCCAAAGACAGGCCGTTCTGCTCGTTATAGGTCATGAGCAACCGCGATCCGATGAAGTCGACACTGCCCGCCGCGATCTTGCCCGACAGCAGCGCCGAGCCGCTGAGGCCGACCGCAGCCAGCGGCGCTTGCGCCACGACCTCGCCCTCCGTGTCGATCAAGCGGACATCGCGCAAACGCAGGACCACGCCAGGACCGTGTTCGCTCCGCTGGAGAACAGCGTCATCGATTTTCACCGTCAGGTCGGTCAACTGATCGTTGATCGCATGCTCGATAGGCGGCACGAGGCCCGGCAGCGAAATGGGCCCGCGCGACAGACGCCCATAGCCCAAGACGATGACAATCAGCCCAAGAACGAAAACCCCGGCGAAAATCTCCCTGAACACATGGGCGCCGCGAGACGACAGTCTTGCCAGCTGAACCTGCACCGGCGCCGGGACGGCCTTGACCAGTTGGCGTCCTTGCTCCGGCAGTGTCCGGATGGCCTTGCCGCCATGCTTGGTAATCTTGGCGAGGGCTCCTGCGATCTGTTCGTCCATTCAGTCACAGACCCCAATGACGTGCCGGGGTCTCCATGCCGCGCTCGAGTTAGGGACGCTGTTTCGCATGCTTCGCCTCCGCGGCATCGCATTCTCTGCCCGCTGCGTACCCAGGCCATCGAGCCGAGGCGATCTGAGCCCCGCCTGTCTCGTAATTCCGGTACAAGGAAACATGTCCGGCGCGCGCTGGCGCAAGCGTGTCGTTACCATGTGCGCGAGGCAACGCTAAGGTCTCGTTGGATTTAGATGGTTCAAAATCGGCTAAACCAAGGCGAATCAAGCTCTAAGCAGAACTAGGCACACCCTAGCGCAAGGCAATGATAAGCAACATGACAAGACAGGCCGGAAACGATAAAGTTTACGGAGCAACAGGGTGTTGCGCCTTGGTCGTCTACGCCGCCATAGCGAATTTCTATGGGCGTAACGGCTTTGGTTGTGTGGGCCCGAATGCCGGGTTGTATTGCGCGCTGCGTCACGCGTTTTGAGGGGGAGAGCCCAGCGATGTTCACAAAGAAACCTGAGCCGAGCAGTCCAATGGCCAAGCTGGGTGGCGAACGGCCCAGCCCTGTTCCGGAACCCAAATCGTCACCGTTCACCGAGAGGCCCTCGTCCCCGCCGAAGCCAGCGGGTCCGGCGATGGGAAAGATGATCCCGTCCATCATCGGCGAGGACCTCACGATCGAGGGCAACGTGTCGTCGAAAGGCGAGATTCAGGTCGACGGTCAGATTAAGGGCGACGTGCACTGCGGCTCCCTCCTCCTAGGCGACAAGGCCCAGGTCGACGGCTCCGTCATCGCCGAAGACGTCGTCATCCGCGGGAAGGTTCTGGGATCCATCCGGGGACTGCGCGTCAGTCTTCAGTCCCAGTCCCATGTCGAGGGCGACATCTATCACCAGAGTCTGGCGATCGAGCAAGGCGCCTACTTCGAAGGTAAGTCCCGCCGGTCGGACAACCCGCTCGCTGATGAATCCTCGGGCGCCGGACACAGTGCGCCCGCGCCGTCCGCGGGCAACCCGTTCTCGAGCAACGCCGCCGAGTAGCACTCGCTACTGACAGCGTCGGCAGAAATTCCGAAGCCGTGGGCGGGCTCCCGTCCACGGCTTTTTTTAGTCACGGGTTTGCCGTTAAGCGCTCGTCTTGGCGTCGGCACTGATCCGCTCTGCCAGAGCCGCCTCGATGAATCCGTCGATGTCTCCATCCAGAACTGCCGGCGGGTTCGTATTCTCTACGCCCGTGCGCAAGTCCTTCACCAACTGATAGGGCTGCAGCACATAGGAGCGGATCTGGTGCCCCCAGCCGATCTCGGATTTGGATGCGGCTGAAGCCGTTGCTTCCTCCTCGCGGCGCTTGAGCTCGGCTTCGTAGAGACGTGCACGGAGCATCGACCACGCGGTCGCACGGTTCTTGTGCTGCGACCGCTCGTTCTGACACTGCACCACGATCCCCGTCGGCATGTGTGTAATACGCACGGCGCTGTCCGTCGTGTTCACGTGCTGACCGCCCGCCCCCGACGCACGATACGTGTCGATCCGAACGTCCTTCTCCTCGATATCAATCTCGATCGCATCGTCGATCGCCGGATAGACCCAGACCGAGGCAAAGCTCGTGTGACGGCGCGCATTGGAGTCGAATGGAGAAATGCGCACCAGGCGGTGCACCCCGGACTCCGTCTTGAGCCAGCCATAAGCGTTCAGCCCCTTGATCAGAATGGTCGCCGACTTGATGCCCGCTTCTTCGCCAGGGCTTTCGCCGATCAGCTCGACTTTGTAGCCACGGTTCTCGGCCCAACGCATGTACATGCGCTCCAGCATCTGAGCCCAGTCCTGGCTCTCCGTGCCGCCAGCGCCCGCATGAATCTCCGCGTACGCATCGTTTGCGTCGGCCTCGCCTGAAAGCAGCGCCTCGACCTCGCGCTTGTGCGCCTCCTTGCGCAACGTACGCAATGAGTCCTCCGCCTCGGTGACAATGCTCTCGTCGCCCTCCTCCTCGCCGAGTGCGGCAAGCGTCAGATTGTCGTCGAGTTCCGTCCGAATGCTGTCGTAGGCGGCGAGTGCGGCCTCGAGTTGCTGGCGCTCGCGCATCAGCCCTTGCGCGCGCGCGGCGTCGTTCCAGAAATCCGGATCTTCGGCTTCGCGGTCGAGCTCCGTCAGGCGTGCCCTTGCTTGGTCAGGGTCAAAGATGCCTCCGCAACAAGGAGAGCGACTCTTTGATCTCGTTTACAAGCGCCTCTGTTTCCGCTCGCATCCTATCCTCGTAATGTCTTCTTGATGTCTTCTTGGTTCGTGGAACAAAGGCAGGCGCGGAACCGGTCCGCACCCACGCTCTCTCATATCATCGGATTGCCGCCGATGCCCTTAGTCGCCGGTCAGAAACGGCCGAAAAATCCACGCCTCTGGCGGCGGGGCTGAGGCTGTGGCTGGGCCGCCGGCGGCGGGCTCGCAGCCTGCTGCTGCGCCGCGGCAGGCGCTGCGGCCGCAGTCGGATAGTTCGGGAAGGATTCGCCCTGCCCGCCTTCATCGTCCTGAGCGCCCTGCGCGGCAGCAGCTGCGGCGGCGGAGACCTGCTCAGGCTTGAACGCTTCCATGACGGTTCCCGGCTGACCTTTTCGGGCCGGCAGGCCGGTCTGATGGCTCACAGGCACCATGATCGCGCCCGGGGGAGCGCGGAACGGTTTCGGTGGCACACCTTCCAAGGCCTCTTCAAAGAATTGCTTCACGATCGGCGCCGCAAGACCGCCGCCCGTCGCGCTGCGGCCCATGGGCTTCGGCTGGTCGTATCCCACATAGGAGCCGACAACGAGGTCCGGCGTATACCCAATGAACCAGGCGTCCTTGTAGTTGTTGGTCGTCCCAGTCTTGCCCGCAATGGGCCGGCCGAGGGATGCCAAACGCCGGGCCGTACCGGACGTCACGACGCCCTCCATGATACCGACCATCTGGAACGCCGCGATCGGGTCCACAACCTGCTCTTTGACCTCGACGAGTTCCGGCTCAGCCTGGTTCGTCCATTCGCGCGCCGCACACCCGTCGCAGTCGCGCTTGTCGTGTTTCCATATCGTGCGCCCATAGCGATTCTGGATACGGTCGATAAACGTCGCCTCGACCTTCTTGCCGCCGTTCGCAATCATCGAGTAGGCCGTCACCATGCGGAGAAGCGTGGTCTCGCCTGCGCCAAGAGACATGGACAGCGCCGGCATCAGATTGTCGTAGACGCCGAACCGCCGCGCGTATTCTGCAATGACAGGCATGCCGATATCCCGCGACAGTCGCACCGTCATCAGGTTCCGCGACTTCTCGATGCCCCGGCGCAGCGTCGAGGGTCCAGCCCCGCCGCCGGAATAGTTTTTCGGGCACCAGGGAGGCATGCCGCGTCCTTGGCTCACGCAGATGCGTCCGTCGAGAATGACGCTGTTCGGCGCATACCCGTTATCCAGGGCCGTGAGATAGATCAGCGGCTTGAACGAAGAGCCCGGCTGCCGCAGAGCCTGGGTGGCACGGTCGAACTGGCTTTGGTGAAAGCTGAATCCGCCGGCAATGGCGAGAACGCGGCCAGAATGCGGATCCATCGCCACAAGCGCACCACTGACTTTGGGGACTTGCTGGAGAGACCATTCGCCTGCCACCACTTCGGTCTCGGTCGACTCTGTCTCCTCGTCCCCTTCCTCCTTTTTCGCCGTCTTCTCTACCGGGGCAACGTAGACCACGTCGCCCGGCTTCAGAGCTGACTTGATCGGCTTTCTGGTCCACCGGACCTGCGCTGCCGGGATGGTGCCGGTTTCGCGTTCCGTGACCAGTTGGCCTTGCTTGTCGCGGCCTGGACGCAGCCCGATCTTCGCATCGGTGTTGCTCACCTCGAGCACGACCGCGAGCCGCCACGGCTCGATATCGCTCCAAACCGGAATGTCGGCGAGGGTCTTGCCCCAGTCACCGGAGATATCGATCGTCTTTTCGGGGCCGCGCCAGCCGCCATTCGCACGGTCGTATTTCGTCAACCCGTCGACGAGCGCTTCGCGCGCGATCGCCTGCATGCGGGGATTGAGCGACGTGCGAACCGAGAATCCGCCGCCGTAGAGCTTGTCTTCTCCGAAACGGTCCAGAATTTCGCGGCGGACTTCCTCGGCGAAATACTCCGAAGCGTGAATGCGCGGACCGTATCTTTTTGCAAGGACGGTCAGCGGCTTTGCCTTGGCGGCCTCGCCCTCTTCAGGCGTCGCATAGCCGTTCTCGACGATCCGGTCGATAACCCAGTTACGACGGGCGAGAGCACGCTTCTGGTGCTTGATGGGATGGTAGCGGCTGGGCGCCTTCGGTAGCACGGCCAGATAGGCCGCCTCTTCCAGCGTGAGCTCGTTCAGCGCCTTGTCCCAATAGCGCTGAGCCGCGGCTGCGACGCCGTAGGCGCCGCCGCCGAGATAGATCTCGTTGAGATAGAGCTCGAGGATCTGGTCTTTCGTGAACGCACGCTCGATACGGATAGCGAGGATCGCCTCCTTCAGCTTGCGTTCGATGTTCTGATCGCTCGTGAGCAGGAAGTTCTTAGCGACCTGCTGCGTGATGGTCGAAGCGCCCTGCTTTCCGCCGCCACCCGACTGCATGGCGCTGAGGTTGGCGACGAGCGCGCGAACGATACCTTGAATATCCAAGCCGCCATGCTGGTAGAAGTTCTTGTCCTCGGCGGAGAGAAACGCGTCGATGACCCGCTTGGGCACAGCCGTGATCGGCACGTAGATGCGGCGCTGGCGCGCGTACTCGGCGATCAGGCGTCCATCGTCGGCATGAATGCGCGTCATGACCGGCGGCTCGTAGCGGGCGAGATTCTCGTAGTCGGGCAGTTCCTGGGAGACCTTCCACAGGACGAAGGCGACCGCGCCCGCGACGGCGATAGACAGGATCATGCACGCGGCAAAGACAAAGCCTAAGAGCCGCAAGAAAAACCCGCCGCGCTTCTTCTTTTTCCCCTGCTTAGGGGGCTTGACCGGTGCCGTAATGTCCATGTGAGCTCTACTGATTTGCCCCGCCTGCCAAACCAGCGGGAGTCCCAACTTCAACCTACCCAAGAATATGGCAACAAAACGCACTAGTCCCGTGGAATCCGGGGATTCCGGGCCACCGACGCAGGCCCCTACCGGCCGCTCCTGGGGCTAGAACGGGGCTCGGGCGAGACGTTTCTTGAAATAATTGTCGACGGCGTCGCTGATGGCTCCCGCCATGCGCTCGTGCCAGACCTCCGAGGTGAGCTGTTTCTCGTCCTCCTCGTTCGACAGGAATCCGAGTTCCAAGAGGACCGACGGGACGTCCGGCGCCTTCAGGACCCGGAAGCCTGCAGAGCGCAGCTGCTTGGTATGGAGCCGGCCCTTCGCGGCCAGTTCCCCCACAATGGACCGGGCCATCACCACCGAGCGGTTGTTGGTCTCGCGCTGGGCCAAATCGATCAGGATATTCGTGACGACCTCGTCGGAGTCCTTCGGCAGCTCCACACCGGCAATCGCGTCCGAAAGGTTCTCCTTGGCGGCTAAGGCCCTCGCCTCTTCGTCGCTTGCTTCCTCGGAGAGCGTGAAGACCGTGGCGCCGCGCACGTCTTCGATCTCCGCCGAAAAATAGTCGGCGTGGAGCGAAATGAACAAGCCGGCGCCCTTCTCCCGGGCGTATTTGACCCGCTCCTTCAGCGGCAGGAACGTGTCGTCATCCCGTGTCATGTACACGTGATAGCGATCGGTGGCTTCCAGCTTCTTTCGCAGCCGCTTGGCGAACGCCAGAACCACGTCCTTCTCCTGAACGCCGTTGGCGCTCTTGGCGCCCGGGTCAACACCGCCGTGACCGGGATCCAGGACCACGACGGGCTTTTCATCGCTTGACGGCGCCATCGCCAGCGGCATGGGACTTGGTTCAGACTCTGCTGCCTTGCTGCGCTGCTCCTGCTGTCTTGCCAGGAAGGTTTTCTCGTCCGTCGGCACGAGGTCGATCACGAGCCGTGCCGGCTGATCGTCGCGCGCCCCGAGCACGAAGGAACGATCGATCAGAAACGGACCGCTGATGTCCAAGACGATGCGCGACTTGCCGGGTGCGAAGAGCCCATAGCGAAAGGCCGTGACGAGCCCGCGCTTCTCGTTGCCTATTCCGTCCGGCATCTGAAAACTGACATCCGCGGCGTCGACAATGACCCGGTAGGGATTGCCGAGGGCGAACACGTTCACATCGACTTTCTTGGACAGATCGGCAATGAAGCGGGTGCGCTCGCGATCTCCGGCCAGGCGCGCGTCCTGCGCGACCGCTCCGCGTTCGGCCCTTGCAGGTAGAGTGGCGGTCGCGAACGCAAGGGTTCCGACGGGGAGCGCCAGAAGCAACGCCAATGCTCTCCCCGCCAAATGTCGCATGATGCGCATTTCGTCCTACTTGACCTACTCGCACTCTGCCTTGCGCACCAAACGCGACGAGAGCCGTTTCGTTCACATTGAGCGGCTCCGGAGACCTTTTTGCGGCCTCGTGGTGCCCCAAATCGATCCTCGGCAGGACCCAATTATTAACCACGTCTGGTTAAGCGTCCGTTGTGATGCAGGGCCGATCTGACTGACGGCACTTGCCAAATATCCCGGCAACACCCTAATAGTGGGTGACTCATGTCAATGAGTCTCAAGCCCTTGGACGCTGATCGGCGGGACGGGCAAAACCAATTTGGCGCGTCGAGCCTTCGAAAAGCGGCTCTGACGCAGGAATGCGGCGGCAATTGAAGGATTAAGTGCCGCCTTAGCACATAACGGGCCTCAGCGTTTGAATTGCGGCCCTTAGGAAAATCGCGATGCAGAGTCAGGGCGGCCAGTTAAGCTACCGGAATCACGGTGCTTTCCCATTGCCCCTTTGTGCTCGGCGGCTGACACAGTCCGCTCCCCGAAGCCCCGTAGACGGGTTTTCGGCGGGGCATCGTCTGCATTTATGGACGACTTACATTAGGTCCGCGCGGCCCTTAGGCCCGGGCCCGGCGAAACGGCTGACGCCGTTCACCGCCGAACGCCGCGCGGCGGAGAACATACAACATGGCAAACAAGATGCTTATCGATGCGGCGCATCCGGAGGAGACCCGGGTCGTCGTAAAGGGAAATCGTGTCGAGGAATTTGATTACGAATCCGCAAGTAAAAAACAGCTAAGAGGCAATATCTACCTCGCAAAAGTCACGCGGGTAGAGCCGTCTCTCCAGGCCGCTTTCGTCGATTACGGCGGAAACCGGCACGGCTTCTTGGCCTTTACTGAAATTCATCCCGATTATTATCAGATCCCGGTTGCGGATCGCCAAGCGCTCCTCGAAGAGGAGGCCGCCGAGCAAAGCCGTGCCTCCGCCGAGGAGGCGGCAGAGGACGATGCCGCGTCGAGCGGCGGACGCCGGCGCGGACGCCGGCGCCGTGGGCGCGGCCGCGGAGACTCCCGCAGGGACGAACGCAAGCAGGAGACCGCGGCGGACGACGACACGTCCTCCCTGAACGCGCTGCCGATTGCGACCTTCGAACTCGACGATGACGACGAGGTCGATACGACGCCGCGTGACGAACGCGACGACGATGACGGCTCCGATATCCAGCTCGAGGCCTCCGATCTGGTCCACGAAGTGTCCGAGCCCGCAGAGGCGCCGGCCGAGGAAGACGATGCCGAGGCTGCAGCCTCGAATGACGGGCCGCAAAGCGAAGATGCCTCTGACGACGATGTTGTCGAGGCGCGTAAGCCGGAGTCCTCGGACGACGATGCCGACGCCGAAGACCATGCCGATGACGACAGCGATCACAGCGAAGACTCGGACGACGATGCCGACGACGACGAGTCCGACGATGACGACGACTCCGACGATGACGACCCGGACGACGACGAGCGTGGCGACCGCCGTAAGTCGGCCAAGGATCGCGTCGAGTCCGTGGGTTCGGAGGATGCGCTCGAGGAATTGCCTGAGCGCGCCCGACGCCGTCGCGGCCGCCCCTACAAGATCCAAGAGGTCATTCGCCGGCGTCAGATCATTCTGGTTCAGGTGGTGAAGGAAGAGCGCGGCAATAAGGGCGCGGCACTCACGACCTACCTTTCCCTCGCGGGCCGTTACACGGTTCTGATGCCGAACACCGCGCGCGGCGGCGGTATTTCCCGCAAGATCACCCAACCGACGGACCGCAAGCGTCTGCGCGAGATCGCGGGCGAGCTCGAGGTGCCGGAAGGCATGGGGCTGATCATTCGCACCGCCGGCGCTCAGCGGACCAAGACCGAAATCAAACGCGACTACGACTATCTACTGCGCTTGTGGGAGACCGTTCGCGACCTCACCCTGGGCTCGACGGCCCCTGCCCTCGTCTACGAGGAAGGCAGCCTGATCAAGCGCTCGATCCGCGATCTTTACAACAAGGACATCGACGAGGTCCTGGTTGCCGGCGACGACGCCTACCGCGAGGCCAAGGACTTCATGCGCATGCTCATGCCGAGCCATGCCAAGAATGTGAAGCCCTACAAGGAACCGGAACCGATCTTCATTCGGTATCAGGTCGAGCGGCAATTGGCGGCGATGTTCTCTCCGCAAGTGACGCTTAGGTCAGGTGGCTACATCGTCATCAATCAGACGGAAGCTCTCGTCTCCGTCGATGTGAACTCGGGCAAGGCTACGCGCGAGCACAATATCGAAGACACCGCGCTCAAGACCAATATGGAAGCCGCCGAAGAGATCGCGCGGCAGCTGCGCCTGCGCGACCTTGCCGGCCTCATCGTGATCGACTTCATCGACATGGACGAGCGCCGCAACAACAGGCAAGTCGAGCGTCGCTTGAAAGACGCACTGAAGAACGACCGGGCGCGTATCCAGGTTGGACGCATCAGCGCCTTCGGCCTCTTGGAAATGTCGCGTCAGCGCCTGCGGACCGGCGTTCTCGAAGGCTCGACCAATGCCTGCGCCATGTGCCAGGGCACCGGTATCGTACGCTCGGTGGAGTCGGTCGCGCTCGACATTCTGCGGTCGATCGAAGACCGCCTCATCACCGACGGAGTGGTGCCGCTCAGCGCCACGACCGCGGTCGATGTCGCGCTCTACATTCTCAATCAGAAGCGTGCGCACCTGAAGGATATCGAGGCGCGCTACGAGGTACCCATAACCGTTGAGGCCGATAAGGACCTGCATATCCCGCAGTTCGTCATCGAGCGTTCCACGGAAGGCAGTCTGGCGTCCGGCGACAGTGCCGTCGTCCAAATGGATTGGGCGCATCACCGCGAAGAGGCTTCGCAAGCCGAAGACGGCGACGGGGAGTCCGGCAAGCGGCGTTCGCGACGGCGGCGGGGCCGTGGTCGTGGCCGCGGCGAAGGCGATTCCGACACCGAGAGCCAGACGGCCGAGGCCTCGTCCTCCGACGAGGAAGCCGCGGCCGGCGGTTCGGACAACGAAGCGGCCGACGGCGATTCCGAGCAGCAACCCCGCAAATCACGCCGCAGAGGGCGTCGTGGCGGCCGACGCGGTCGCGGGCGCGGTCAGCGCAATGCCTCGGATCAGTCGCCCGATCAGCAGGACGCGCAAAGTGACGACGCTGTTGCGAGCAGCGATACGGGCTCCGCGGACTCCGAGACGAGTGACACGACCTCCGAGCCTGTTTCCATGCACAATGCCGAAACCCAAGACAATCGGGATCGAGCCGACACACCGGCGGACAACGCGCCTTCCGAGGACACGCCGGTTCGCGAGGTCTCGGTCAGCGAGTACGTCGCCGAGACCACGGCCGAGGAGCAGGACGACGATGACGCCGAACAATCATCCGAGCCTGCGTCCCGCAGCCCGGAGCCCGCGCTCAGCATCGCCTCGTCACGGGACGAACCTGTCGAGCCGGACCCGAAGCCGGAAATTCGCATCGAGAGCGAAGGCAAGGAGCCGGAGCGCCAGCGTAAGGGCTGGTGGTCGCGCGGTTAGTCAGCGTTCGACGCGTTCGAAACGAGATCTTCTAAGAGGCGCCTTCTGGCGCCTCTTTTTTCGCCGGCGTCGAAACCGGTTTCAGCGCGTCTTCAGCCACGCGGCGATGCGCCGTGCAGCTTCCCGCATCTCAAGCTCCGCGCCCGCATAGCTCAGCCGAAGATAGGACTTTCCCCGTTCGGGATCGAAGTCGATACCCGGTGTCGCGGCCACGCCGATGTCACGCAGCATGGCTTGCGCGAAGGCCGCGCTGTCGTCGGTCAGATCGCCAATGTCGGCGTAGAGGTAGAACGCGCCGTCGGCAGGTAGAATGTTCGAAAGTCCCGCCGGCGGCAGTTCGTTCAGCAGAAGCGAACGGTTGCGCGCGTAGCGGCTCTTGATCTCTTCGAGTTCGTCAATGCCGTCGAAGGCGCCGAGCGCCGCAACCTGAGACACCGTGGGCGGCGCGATATAGAGGTTCTGCGCCAGCCGCTCGATGGTGCGCGTCAGGGCTTCGGGGACGACGAGCCAGCCCACGCGCCAGCCGGTCATGCTGAAATACTTCGAGAAGCTGTTCACCACGATGGCGGAGTCCGAATAGGCAAGCGCCGTCTCTGCGGGCACCTCGTATTCGAGGCCATGGTAGATCTCGTCGGAAACCAGCCAGAGCCCGTGCCGCGTGCACGCGTCGGCCAGCTCTTTCAAACGCGCGCCCTTGGCCATGGTGCCGGTGGGGTTGTTCGGGCTCGCCAGCAGCAAGCCTGCGGCGCCGGCGGCCGCAAGCCCGTCCACATCGGCGGTGGTCGGCATCCAGCGGCCAGCGTCCGACGTTTCGATCAGATGAGGCCGAAACCCCAGCGCCTTCAGAATCTGGCGGTAGCAGGGGTAGCCCGGAGACGGCAATCCGAAACCATCGCCATGGTCGAGAATGGCAAGGAAGGCCAGCACGAATCCGGCAGACGAGCCCGCCGTGACGATAATGCGTTCGGCCTCCACGTCGGCGCCGTAGCGCGACTTGAGATAGACGGCGATCCGTTCACGCAACTCCGGGAGACCGAGCGACAGTGTATAGCCGAGATTGTGCTCCGCCATGGCCTTCAGGACGCGCTCGCGCGCGGCGCGCGGCGCCGGCGTCGCGGGCTGTCCGACTTCCATGTGGATGATGTCTTCGCCGGCCTGCTCGCGCCGGTTGGCCTCGCGCATGACATCCATGACAATGAAGGGATCGATCTGTCGGCTTGCGGCCGGCGGCCGGGGCAACGATGAAAACTCGGACGGACTGCTCACGGCTTGCGCCCCTCGCGCATTGTTGATGTTTAGCGGGCTGGCGGGTGTCACGTTGTCGCCGTAATCAGGCCTCAAGCAAAACGAACTTGGCAATGGCGGGGGCCATTAACGGCGTGCCAACGTAGCCCCCTCGTGAGGCAAAAGAAAACAGCGTCTTTTCGCAAAACAGCCGAGCCAATACGATCTCCTCCACCATGCCGATCCTGGCCCAACTCACGGCAAAACCCTCTTCCCGACGCAAACCGCCGCTGTCGCGTTTGGCGCTGACGGCAACTCTGATCGCAGGACTGGTCGCACCCAGCGCCGCAAAGGCCGGGGGCCTTATTCGCGACGCGGAAACCGAGGCGCTGATCCGCGAATACGCCGGCCCGATTTTCCAAGCCGCCGGCCTCGGCTCTCAGAACATCAAGATCCACCTCGTCAACGACAAGAACTTCAATGCGTTCGTGGTCGATGGGCACAACATGTTCATGCATGCCGGGACGCTTATGATCTCGGAGACGCCGAACCAGGTGATTGGCGTCATCGCGCATGAAACCGGCCATATCACAGGCGGTCATTTGGCCCGGTTGCGATCGCAGGTTTCGCAGATGAAATCGACGGCGATGGCGCTGCAGATTCTGGGCCTGGCAGCGGCGATCGGCGGGAGTCTCGCCGGCGTTCCGTCCGCGGGCCAGCTCGGCATGGGCGCAATGGCCGGCGGCACCGATGCGGCTATGCGGAGCTTCCTGGCCTACCGCCAGACCGAAGAATCCTCGGCCGACCAAGCTGCCATGACGTTTCTGAATGCAACGCGCCAATCCGGACGCGGCATGCTCGAGACCTTCGACGTGCTCGCCGACAAGATGCGAGGCATTCAGGGCATCAATCCTTACCTGATGACCCACCCTCTCCCGCAGACGCGCATCTCGCAACTTCGGACGTTGGTGGAACAGAGCCCCTACTACGACGTCAAGGATCCGCCGGAGCTTCAGTACCGGCACGACCTCATGCGCGCCAAGCTGTCCGGCTTTCTGGAGAAGCCCGAGGCGTCCCTGAACCGCTATAAAGGTGACGATACGCTGGCGGGAACCTATGCCCGCGCGATCGCGACCTATCGGCAGTCCGGCGTCGACGCGGCCATGCCTTACCTCAATAAGCTGATCGAGACGCAGCCGCGTTGGCCCTATTTTTACGAGACCAAGGGCCAGTTTCTTTTCGAAAGCGGCCGGGGTCGGGAAGCCATCGAGCCTTTGCGGAAGGCTGTGGAACTCGCCCCCCACGAGGCGCTGATCCAGATCATGCTGGCGCAAGCCATGCTCAGCACCGAAGACAGTCGCTATCTCGACGAGGTCATCCGCAACCTGAAGAAAGCCTTGGTGCAGGAGCCGCAATCGGCTATGGGCTACCGTCAACTTGCGATGGCCTATGGCCGCAAGGGCGATCAGGCCCAGGCATCCGGCGCGCGGCAAAATTTCCTGGCCCAGGCCTCGCTTGCGTCCGCGGAAGCATATTTCTATGAAGGGCGCCTGCGCGAGGCCCAGATGATGGCCAAGAGGGCGCAAGACGGATTACCAGGCGGCACGCCGCAATGGCTCCGCGCCCAAGATATTCTCGATTTCAAAATGCCCGAACGCAAAAAATGATGCCTACGGCCCACGCAAACTCTCGGAGACCTCAGCATGACCTTTAAGACTGGCCTCGCCACAGCCCTCGTCGCAGCGATCGTCGCCGCCATTGTGAGCGCCGCCACCGTCCTTATCGTTTGGCGCGACAGCGCCGCGACCGCCAGTCTTGCGGGCGGCATCTCCGACAAGAAGGCCATCGAGGACGTCGTCCACGAATATCTCACGAAGAACCCCGAGATCCTCGTCGCCATGACGACCGAACTCGACCGGCGCCAGCAGGAAGAGCAGGATCAGCAGCAGAACAAGGCCATCAGCGAGAACGCCGACGCACTATTCCGCTCGGACAAGTCCTTCACCGCCGGCGACCCCGATGGGGACGTCACCGTAGTCGAGTTCTTCGACTACAATTGCGGCTATTGCCGCCGTGCGATGCCTGACCTGATGAAACTCACGGACAATGACGACAAGGTCCGCGTCGTGTTCAAGGAACTCCCGATCTTCGGCGGGGACTCCGAAGACGCTGCCAAGGGCGCCCTCGCCGCCAAGATGCAGGGCAAATATCTCGAGATGCATCAGAAGCTCTTCAGCGAGCCGGGCAAGGCCAACAAGGAGAAGGTCCTGCGTATCGCCAATGAACTTGGGCTCGACGTGCCTCAGCTCGAGAAGGACATGGAGAGCCAGGAGGTCGCGGACGCCCTCGCCGAAGCCTATGCGCTGGCCCAGAGTCTCGGCCTTCAGGGTACCCCGCTCTACCTGATCGGAGACCGGACCATTCCGGGTGCGCCGGACGATCTCTACGACCAGCTGGTCGAGAACGTCGAAGTCATCCGGAAAGAAGGCTGCAAGGCAAGCTGCTGACTGCCGCATCGGAGCCGTTTGTCCATCCCCGGTGCGTGGGAGCGCCCATACGGGACAGAACGGTTTTTGCTCAAGTTCAAAAAAGCTGATAAACGGCCCGCTGCCGCACTTCACTTCGCCAGTCTCACGCGCGGCTCTGTCTGACTCTGCAGGCTGGGGCTGTATCAGCCCTGGATCGCCTACCGGGAATTCACCATGGCCAAGCCGATCTACATTCTGAATGGCCCAAACTTAAACCTGCTGGGGACTCGTGAACCGGAGGTCTACGGGACCGAGACTCTGGCCGATCTCGAGCAGCGATGCATCCGAAAGGCCGGTACACTGGGCCTTGCGGTCGAGTTTCGGCAGAGCAACGCCGAGAGCGAGCTTGTGGACTGGATTCAGGAGGCCCGCGCCAATGGGGCGGGTCTCATCGTCAACGCGGGCGCTTATTCGCACACCTCGATAGCCATGCTCGATGCATTGCTTGCCTGCGACATTCCCGTTGTCGAGGTTCATCTATCGAATATCTTCAGGCGCGAGCCATTCCGCCACCAATCCTATATTTCCGGGGCCGCGAAGGGGGTAATCTGCGGCTTCGGTGGCCTGGGCTATGAATTGGCGATCGAGGCAATGGCCTCCGCGATTTCAGATGCCTGAGGGGACGACGACCATGAAAGGACGCCAATGACAAAAGACGGGGGAAGCCTCGATACGGATCTCATCAGGGAGCTCGCCACGCTTCTGGATGAAACCAGCCTGACGGAAATCGAGATTGAAATCGAGGGACGCCGCTTCCGTGTCGCGCGCAACGTCAACGTGACCGCGGCCGCCGTCGCCCCGACGCCGGCACATGCCGCGGCGGAGCACACGGAACCGAAGCGGCGCGCGCCATCGGAGGATGCCGGCGCCCATCCTGGCGCAGTCTCCTCGCCCATGGTGGGAACCGCTTATCGTTCTCCCGAGCCCGGAGCGGCACCCTTCATCGAAATCGGCAGCACGGTGAAGTCAGGGCAGACGCTTGTCATCATCGAAGCGATGAAGACGATGAACCACATCCCCTCGCCTAAGTCTGGCAAGGTCACGGCAATTCTCGTCGAGGACGGACAGCCGGTCGAGTTCGGCGAACCCCTCGTCGTGATCGAGTAGGAACAGCCAGACTGAAATGTTCGACAAAATCCTGATCGCCAACCGGGGAGAGATCGCGCTTCGTATCGAGCGGGCCTGCAAAGAACTCGGAATCTCCACCGTCGCCGTTCACTCGACGGCTGACGCGCACGCCATGCATGTGCGGCTTGCGGACGAAAGCGTGTGTATAGGCCCGCCGCAGGCCAAGGAGAGCTATCTCAATATTCCCGCGATCGTCGCAGCCTGCGAGATCACAGGCGCCGACGCCGTACACCCCGGCTACGGCTTTCTGGCCGAGAATGCCCGTTTCGCCGAAATCCTCGAGGAGCACGGCATCACGTTCATCGGTCCGACCGCCGAGCACGTGCGGATCATGGGCGACAAGATCAAAGCCAAGGAGACGGCAAAGGCCCTGGGCATTCCGGTCGTGCCCGGATCGGACGGCCCCATCTCCGACTTCGCAACCGCCAAAGTCGTGGCCGAGGAAATCGGGTATCCGGTGATGGTGAAGGCATCCGCCGGCGGCGGCGGCCGCGGCATGAAGCTGGCGCATTTCGACTACGAACTCGAGGCGGCCCTCAGCACGGCCCGCACGGAAGCCGGCGCGGCCTTCGGGGACGATACGGTGTACCTCGAGAAATATCTCGGCAAGCCGCGCCACATCGAGGTGCAGGTGCTCGGCGACGGCAACGGCAACGCAATTCATCTGGGCGAACGCGATTGCTCCATTCAGCGGCGCCACCAGAAGCTCTGGGAGGAGGCCCCCTCGCCCGCGCTGAACGAAAGCGAACGCGTGCGGATCGGCGAGATCGTGGCGAAAGCCATGCGCGACCTGAAATACCGCGGCGTCGGCACGGTGGAGTTCCTGTACGAGAACAACGAGTTCTATTTCATCGAAATGAACACGCGGCTTCAGGTGGAACACACCGTGACCGAAATGGTCACGGGGCTGGATCTCGTGATCGAACAGATTCGGACCGCCTCAGGTGCCCCGCTGACAATCCAGCAGGAAGACGTGCGTTTCGAGGGCCATGCTATCGAGTGCCGCATCAACGCGGAGAACCCACTCACGTTCCGGCCCTCGCCGGGCACCATCACCCATTTCCATCCCCCGGGAGGCCTCGGAGTCCGGGTCGATTCAGGCGCGTATGCGGGCTACACGATCCCTCCGTATTATGACAGTCTGATTGGAAAGCTCATCGTGCACGCTCGTAACCGCAACGAGTGCCTGATGCGTCTCAAGCGGGCTTTGGGAGAATTCGTCGTCGATGGCATCGAGACAACCATTCCCTTGTTCTCGTCGCTCATCCAGGAGCCGGACATCGTCAACGGCAACTACGATATCCATTGGCTCGAAGACCATTTGGCGCCGAACGGCGAACGCTAACCCGCCTACCGCAAACCAGGCGCTCCACACGGCACCGCTCAACTGGCTCTTGCCAGACGCATCCGCGTCGAGGAGTCTTGGGTTATGACTTCTCTCGACGATGTCACCATCGAGATCACACCGCAGGTTTTGCTGAAAGCGTACTCGTGCGGCATTTTCCCGATGGCGGAAAGCGCGGACAACAACGCGCTCTATTGGATCGAGCCCGAGCGCCGGGGCGTCCTACCTCTGGACGCGGTCCACGTCTCAAGGAGCCTTGCCAAGACAATCCGCCGTGGCGGCTACGACGTTAGGATCGACAACGACTTCGAAGCGGTCATCGACGGCTGCGCCGAGCCGAGCGCGGGCCGCCGGAGCACCTGGATCAACAGCCGCATCCGCAGCCTCTATGGGGAGCTTTTCGCTCTCGGCCATTGTCACACGGTCGAGATCTGGCAGGACGACGCACTGACGGGCGGGCTCTACGGCGTCCATCTCGGCCGGGCTTTCTTCGGCGAAAGCATGTTTTCCCGGGCACGGGACACCAGCAAGATTGCACTCGTATACCTCGTCGCGCGCCTCAAGTATGGCGGCTTCACCCTGCTGGACACGCAGTTCATCACCGATCACCTCGCCCAGTTCGGTGCCATCGAGATCAGCCGGCAGGCTTTTCAGCAGCTATTGGAAGACGCCTTGGACGGCGGCCAGAGCAGTAGCGGCACCGACGGGCGCGTCGATGGCGGGGACATAGCCGCAGCTTCGTTTGCCGCGCTTCCCGCCGATGCGGATCCGGCTGAGGTGCTGCAACTGGTCAACGGAACACCGTAGTCATCAGGGTGCCCCACGCCGAAACGCCGAGACTTTTCACAGTTGGTGTCTAAGAGGGTATCGCTCGCGCGGTCCTCCGCGCTGTAGCCAAGCTAACGCTGCAGCCAGGGAAGAATGGGCTGTTGCTGGCGTCGCTGCGGAGCGGGACGCGCCGGCGGAGCCGCTGCGGGCGGAGCCGCCGCAGGCGGCGGGGCCGGCGCGGGCGCCGGTTCCGCGGCGGCGGCTTCGTCTGGTGCCTCTTCGGTCTCGGTCTCCGCGCTTTCGGGCGGCGGACCGCCGATTGGATCCTTGCACTTTGTCAGCCAGACATCGAACACAGGGTGCTCTACCGCGTGAAGCCCTGGGCTTTCGGCGAACATCCAGCCGGTGAAGATGCGCTGCTGTTCGCCTGTGAGCTTCACCTCGTCCACTTCGACGAAGGACGCCGTGTCGGGCTTCTCGGTGAGCGGGCGTGAATTGCAGATGCGTGGCGTGACCTTGAGAGCACCGAACTCGACGGTCTGATCGATCGGAATCTCGAGATGCTGGATGCGGCCTGTCACCTTGTCCAAGGCCGCGAAGACAGCCGTCGCGTTCTCGATGGGCTCGGCGGCAGCGGTGCCTGCGGAGAGAGCAAATGCAACGGCTGCAAGCGCGGCCAAAGCGGCGCGGCCGGCCAATCGCTGTCCCCTATTGCTCCCGTAGATGCCCATCTCTTCGCTCGCTTCCGCCCCCAGGATCGCGACCAGTGACGCTCCTAAGCAAGTCACTCCGGCGGGAGCGACCCCGCTACTCATGACACGCGTGGGCGATCATTGAGGCAACGGTGTGACATAGATGCCCCAGCTTTCCTAGGCGTTTATTAACTCGGACCACGCTCCGCGCTGAAGCGAAGCCGGATGTGATTCACCGTCCAGCGGCCTTGCGTGTCGCAAAGCGAGGGTCTGAGGAGATCCAGCGCCTCCTCAAGGACATGGCTGCGCTCCGGCTCTTCGAAACGGTCGAAGAAGAAGCGGCAGAACGTCCCGAGCCAGCCATGCATGTCCCCCTTGAGGGGAGTAGACCGCGGCACGAGCGCCATTTCACGGACGACGAATCCATGGCCGGAGAGTAATGCGCCAAACTCCTCCATCGTGGGGAAATACCACGGCACCGCCTGCGCCGGATCGCCGCCGCGCGCCTTGACCACAGCGCGCAAGGCCGTGGCGATGGCGGCAATGTTGCCGTGACCGCCCAGCTCTCCGACGAACCGGCCGCCTGGCCGGAGCGCCCGCGCCACTCCGTCTATCACGAGGGCCGGGTCTTGCATCCAATGCAACGCAGCATTGGAGAACACCGCATCGAATTCTTGAACGTAGTCGAGGTCATGGGCATCGGCACGCTTGACCGAGAGGCCTTTCATGCGGGCGACGGCCAGCAGCTCGGCGCTGACGTCCAGCCCGATGACGTCGGCTCCCGCGGCCTCGATTTCCGCCGTCAGCGTGCCGTCGCCGCAGCCCAAATCCAGGATCCGCTCACCCGGCTTGGGCGCGAGCAGCGCGAAAATGGGACCTGCCATGTCCTGGATGAACTGCCCGTTCTTCGCAAAGTCGGAGGCAGACCAGCGTTGGAGCATGCGGGGGCCCGTATGAGCCCCCAGGGATTCCGATATGGGTCCGAGCATTATTTGTCTTCGAGGATTGCCTTACGAGGATTCCGGCGACCAGGGCTCGTAATCCAACGGCTGCTCCTGCACACGCGGGCGCATGACCGAGCCCGGCGGCCGGTAGGCCTCGTACGTACCGGTTAGGTTGGGCCGGTGCGCCTCCTCCCATGGCCGCGGCGTGTAGTCCTCGTCCGTGGGTGGCTCGTCGGTGATGAAGTGAATCCAGGCGTGCCATTCCGGCGGGATCAGCGAGGCCTCGGAGATGGTCTTGTAGATCACCCAGCGGCGCGTGCCGTTCCGCTCCTTGTAGTAGACGTTGCCGAGCCCGTCTTCGCCGACGCGCTCGCCCTTACGCCACGTGTAGAGACGCGTCCCCAGCGTGTCGCCGTGCCACCAGGTAAACAAGTCACTGAAGAGTCCCATCGTCAGCCTTCACCGTTGGATGCGCACGTCTCAGCCGCGAATTTGTGCAGTGCGCTATAAGCGACTATGGCCCGCCTGCAGGCCCCCTGTCCAGCGGACGAAGGGCCGCGCGCGCAGGACATTCGTACCCTGCTCTGCCCAGCGGCCACCGCCCCACCCCCATATGTCGTGTCGCCGTCAACACGTTATGCACTGGTACAAGACGCGGGCGCCGAGTCGGCGCCCGGCCGATAACCAAGCGCCAAATGACGGATTTGTGGCGGTTTTCCCTGCCCGCGCTTGCAGCTCATCCACCGGCTATCCACATTCTTTGCATCCCCCCACACACAGGGTTTAGTATATTTTAGCCTCTAGACCTCAAGATGTTGATGCTGGCGGTTGAGGGTGCCTTCGAATCGGATCAGTCTGAAAGTTCGCACTGAATGCACGATTTGGGGCCGAAATTCACGAAAGGGGCATGAGTTAAGATGCGGATTCAACGACGTTTTACAGAGCGGGGGCAATCTCCCTACACCGGTATCGCGTTTCGCGAGAGTGCGAGCGAGATCAAGAACCCGGACGGATCGGTGGTGTTCGCTCTCGAGAGCTTCTCGGTACCGACCCATTGGAGCCAGGTCGCGGCTGACATTCTGGCTCAGAAATATTTCCGCAAAGCCGGTGTCGCGGCGAAGCTAAAGCGCGTCGAAGAGAATTCTGTCCCCTCTTGGCTGTGGCGCTCCGTGCCCGATATGGATGCGTTGGAGACGCTGCCTGAGGCCGAGCGGTTCGGCAGCGAGACCGACGCGCGGCAGGTCTTCGACCGCTTGGCCGGTACCTGGACCTATTGGGGCTGGAAGGGCGGCTATTTCTCGTCCGAAGACGACGCCGAGGCCTTCTTCGACGAGATGCGCTACATGCTCGCGAAGCAGATGGGCGCGCCCAACAGCCCGCAATGGTTCAACACGGGCCTGCACTGGGCCTACGGCATCGATGGCCCGAGCCAGGGTCATTACTATGTGGACTTCGAGACCGGCATCCTGAAGGCCTCGGAATCCGCCTACGAGCATCCCCAGCCCCACGCCTGCTTCATCCAGTCGATCGAAGACGACCTCGTCAACGAGAACGGCATCATGGATCTGTGGGTGCGCGAGGCGCGCCTGTTCAAATACGGCTCGGGCACGGGCACCAATTTCTCGTCGCTGCGCGGCGAGAACGAGCCCCTGTCGGGCGGCGGCAAGTCCTCCGGCCTAATGAGCTTCCTGAAGATCGGCGACCGGGCGGCCGGCGCAATCAAGTCCGGCGGCACGACGCGCCGGGCGGCCAAAATGGTGGTGGTCGACATGGATCACCCGGATATCGAGGCCTACATCAATTGGAAGGTCCTGGAAGAACAGAAGGTGGCGGCGCTCGTCACCGGCTCGAAAGTTCTGTCGGACCGTCTGAACGCGGTGCTGCGGGCTTGCGTGAACTGCGACAGCGACAATGACGGCTGCTTCGATCCCAAGCAGAACCCGGCGCTGAAGCGCGAGGTCAAGGCGGCGCGCAAGGCGAAGGTGCCGGACAGCATGATCCGGCGCGTCATTCAGTTCGCGCGCCAGGGCTACACCTCGATCGAGATCCCCATCTACGACACGGATTGGGACTCGGAAGCTTACCGCACGGTCGCGGGGCAGAACTCGAACAACTCCGTGCGCGTCACCGATGAATTCCTGACGGCCGTCGAGGAAGACGGCGACTGGGATCTGATCCTGCGGAAGAACGGCGGGGTGGCGAAGACGGTCAAGGCCCGCGATCTTTGGGACCAGGTGGGCTACGCGGCGTGGTCCTGCGCCGATCCCGGCATCCAGTTCCACACCACGATCAACGATTGGCACACCTGCCCCAGCGCAGGCCCGATCAATGCCTCCAATCCGTGTTCGGAGTACATGTTCCTGGACGACACGGCCTGCAATCTCGCCTCGCTCAACCTGATGGCGTTCCGGGCGAAGGACGGCAGCTTCGATGTCGAGGGTTACGAGCACGCGATCCGTCTATGGACCGTCGTGCTGGAGATCGCCGTCACCATGGCGCAGTTCCCCTCGCGTCAGATCGCACAGCTGTCCTACGAGTACCGGACGCTGGGACTTGGCTACGCCAATATCGGCGGCCTCCTGATGGCTTCAGGCATTCCCTATGACAGCGACGAAGGCCGCGCCCTTGGCGGCGCGCTGACGGCGATCATGACCGGCGTGTCCTACGCAACGAGTGCGGAGATGGCGCGCGAGCTCGGCGCCTTCCCCGGCTTTGACGCGAACCGCGAGCACATGCTGCGGGTCATCCGCAACCATGCACGGGCCTCGCGGGGCGAGCAGCACGGCTACGAGGAATTGTCGACACCGCCGGTGCCGCTCGATCATGCCGCCTGCCCCGATCCGACGCTCTTGACCCACGCCATGCGGGCCTGGGACCAGGCGCTGGAGCTTGGACGGCAATACGGCTACCGCAACGCGCAAGCGACCGTTATCGCGCCCACGGGCACGATCGGGCTTGTCATGGACTGCGACACGACCGGTATCGAGCCGGACTTCGCCCTGGTGAAGTTCAAGAAGCTTGCCGGCGGCGGTCACTTCAAGATCATCAACCGCATGGTGCCCCAGGCGCTGGAAGCGCTTGGCTATGAGGAGGCCGAGATCAAGCAGATCATCGACTATGCGGTGGGCCGCGGGTCGCTCGACGGCGCCCCCGGGGTCAATCTCGAAACCCTCGCGGACAAGGGCTTCACGCCCGACAAGCTGGATATCATAGAGAAGGCTTTGCCAACCGCGTTCGATATCAAGTTTGTCTTCAACAAATGGACGCTTGGTGAGGCGTTCTGCACGGACGTTTTGGGGCTATCGGCAAATCAGCTCGAGCAACCGGACCTCTTGGCCGAAATCGGCTTCTCCAAGGCCGATATCGACGCCGCGAACGAATATGCCTGCGGTGCCATGACCCTCGAAGGCGCGCCCGGCCTCGACCCCGCGCATCTGCCGGTGTTCGATTGCGCGTCGCCTTGCGGGCGCAAGGGCACGCGCTTCCTTTCCGTGGAGAGCCACATCCGGATGATGGCGGCGGCGCAGCCCTTCATCTCCGGCGCCATCTCCAAGACCATCAACATGCCGAACGAGGCCACCGTCGAGGACTGCAAGGCGGCCTATCTCCTGTCTTGGCGTCTCGCCTTGAAGGCGAACGCCCTGTATCGCGACGGCTCCAAGCTCTCGCAGCCGCTGAATGCGCAGCTCCTGGCCGACGACGAAGACGAGCAGGAGGAGGTGCTGGCGGCGGTCGCGTCCGATCAACCCGCGGTCCAGCGCGCCACCGTCGTGACGGAAAGGATCGTCGAGCGGGTGATCGAAAGGGTGCGTGCCTCCGCGGAACGCGAGCGTCTGCCGGATCGCCGCAAGGGCTATACCCAGAAAGCCATGGTCGGCGGTCACAAGGTCTACTTGCGGACCGGCGAATACGATGACGGGCGCCTGGGCGAGATATTCATCGACATGCACAAGGAAGGCGCCGCCTTCCGGTCGCTGATGAACAACTTCGCCATCGCGGTGTCGGTTGGTCTGCAATACGGCGTCCCGCTCGAGGAGTTCGTCGACGCCTTCACGTTCACGCGCTTCGAACCGGCAGGTCCGGTGCGGGGCAACGAGGCGATCAAGAACGCCACGTCCATTCTCGACTATCTCTTCCGGGAATTGGCCGTGTCCTATCTAGGGCGTTTCGAACTGGCCCATGTCGATCCCAACGAGATTGGCAGCACCACGGTCGGGTCGGGCGATGCAAGCCATGGCCAGACGCTCACCGAAATGCTCGTGTCCCCCGGCTTCACGCGGGGACGGCTCGGCGAGCGCACCGCACCTGCCATCGGCGACGCGCAATCCGCGACGGCGCGGGTGCAAGCTCTGAACGAAGACGATGAGGAAGAGTCGCAAAGCGATACGGCTGGCCGTACCACCGCCTCGCTCGACACGACTCCTTCGAGCACGGCGGAACATGTGGCGCTGGCTGTCGAGGCCCTAGCCCAACGCGGTGCCTCGGCGCTCGTCGCCGAAGCGCGCGTTAAGGGTTATGAAGGGGAAGCATGTGGAGAATGCGGCAACTTTACCCTCGTCCGAAACGGGACGTGTCTGAAATGCGATACGTGCGGATCGACGAGCGGGTGTAGTTAGGGTGTAGTTTTAGAGTCATCCGATTAGCCAGCCACCCGATAGGAAGGGACATAGAAATGGCAGTAGCGAAGAAGAAGACCGCAACGAAGAAGAAGGCGCCGGCCAAGCGGAAAACCGTCGCCAAGAAAAAGACCGTCGCCAAGAAGCGCGCGCCGGCGAAGAAGAAAACCGTACGCAAGACCACGGCCGCAAAGAAGCGGGTTGTGAAGAAGAAGGCGCCTGCGAAGAAGCGGGCCGCCAAGAAGAAGGCGCCGGCGAAGAAGAAGACCGCCCGCAAGACCACAGCCGCAAAGAAGCGGCCTGCGAAGAAGAAAGCACCTGCGAAGAAGCGGGCGGCCAAGAAGAAGGCGCCTGCGAAAAAGAGGGCTGCCAAAAGGGCCTAGCCTTTCGCAACGGCTTCGCAAAAAGGCGCGGGAGCAACGCTCCCCGCGCCTTTTTTATTGCGTGAAATCAATATGTTGGCAACCAGGCCCTTGAAGCCTGGCCGCCCGTGCCCGCAGCCGCTCAGCGCCTTCGATGTAGCGGCGCAGTGCAAACTCGGAACGTCTCCTCACGGACCGTCTGCAGGGACCCGCCGGTCAAAAAAGCCAGGCAATACTCTGTCTACGGACTGATGCTTTTTTGGCCTTCGGCATCGACACGCGTGGCCGCACCCCGCCTTCTTCGCCGGCTGCCGGCGCCGTAGTTTGCACCAACGCATCGCAATCCGCGAAGCACAAACTGCTCCGTATGCTGCGTATTATCGAAACACACTTCGCATGGCCACTCCCTCGTTCCCTTCAGCTGCGTCCGCTCGATCCGGGGGGCGCTGTCTTGGGAAAAGCACAGACGACGGACATCCCTTCGACTACGCCAACCCGAATCGCTTGGGCCCGCATGTCAAAAAACGGCCTGCCCTGCTCTTCGGACGGTCTCGAACGCGGAAAATTTCCACAGCTTTAAGGCCGGGGCATTCGAGCCCCAACTGATTCGAAATGGCCAGCTTGGGCTGTCGCGTTAAGACTCTTCGACCTGGCTTGCCGTAAAGCCGTGTTCTTCGATGATGCCCCAAAGGGCCTCGAGGGCTTCGCCAAGCCTTTGGTCGTCCACTGAGCGAAGCACGAGATAGGTGCCATAACGCCGGTGTTCGACGAAGGGATAGGAGCCCATCTGCACGTCGGCATAGGCCGCTTGGAGTGCGGCAAGCGGTGTCGCCACGTCACTCTCCGCCGCGTTCACCCGTACCGCGCGGGCCTTCACGGGGCGTCCCTTGGCCAGGCGCGGAAAGACCTCGTCGAGCATGACCTGCATCACGGCAGGGATGCCAGCCATGACGATAACGTTCTCGATCATATAGCCGGGAGCACGGGAGACCGCGTTATGGATGAGTGCGGCGCCCTCTGGAATGCGCGCCATTCTCAGCCGCGTTGGCGTCAGGTCTTCGGGACGGTATTGCAGGCGCATCGCTTCGACGGCCTCGTCATTGATGGCGACCGGCACATTGAATGCCAAACCGATCGCGTCCGTCGTTACGTCATCGTGGGTGGGCCCGATCCCGCCCGTCGTGAACACATAGGAGTAGCGCTGCCGCAACGCGTTCACGGCGTCGGCGATTTCGGCTTCGATATCGGCCACGACACGGACTTCCCGCAATGCAATCCCGGCTCTGCCGAGATGGGCGGCGATATAGGGCGTGTTGGTATCTATCGTGCGCCCGGAGAGGATCTCCTCGCCGATCACTATCAGCGCGGCGGTGACCGCCTCGGGGGATTGGGGCTCCTCGGTCATGGCCGGGAGTGAAGGCGAAGTTCGGGCACGTGTCCAGTGGGGATGACTCGGATGCGATGCTTGCCGCGTCGAGGCGGCCTTTTTAGGTTTCCCCATGCTCACGCGGTTTCCATCCGAGCTTATCGAGGGCCGGCTGATCAAGCGCTACAAGCGCTTTCTGTCCGATGTCGAGCTCCCCTCCGGAGAAACGGTTACGGCTCACTGCGCCAACCCCGGCTCCATGCTCGGGCTCGCCGAGCCGGGTTCGCGGGTCTGGCTGTCGAAATCGAACAACCCCAAGCGGAAACTGGCGTTCTCCTGGGAACTGATCGAAGTCGATCTCGGCCGGGGGCCGGCTCTGGTCGGCATCAATACGTCCAGCCCGAATGGCGCCGTGGCCGCGGCCATCGAACGGGGCCTCATTCCAGAGCTGTCCGGTTACGCCTCTATGCGCCGCGAGGTGCGCTATGGCACGGGCAGCCGGATCGACGTTCTGCTCGAGGATGAAACCCGCCCGCCCTGCTATGTGGAGATCAAGAACGTGCATTTAATGCGCGAGCCCGGATTGGCCGAGTTCCCGGATTCGGTCACCGCGCGGGGTGCCAAGCATCTGGGCGAACTGTCCCGCGTGGTTGCGGCCGGAGCCCGCGCAGTCATGGTCTATTTCGTCCAACGGGGCGACGCGGAGGCCTTTGCCCTAGCCAACGATATCGACCCCAATTATGCGGCCGCCTTCGAGGCAGCCATGGCCTCCGGTATCGAAGCTCTGGCCGTGGCGTCCGACGTTTCTCTGGAGGGTCTCGGCCTTCCGCGGCCTATCCGGCTGCGCAGGCAGCCCCGCTAGGCCCCCTCGACTTGAACCTGGGGCGAATTCGCACTAGCTGTAGTACCAACGCCCCCTATAATCCGAGCCCATGTCCGAACTAGAAATCGCCCGCGCCCAGACGCGCGACAACAGAATCAAGCTGCACGGTCCCGACGCATTCGCCGGCATGGCGAAGGCGGGGCGGCTTGTGGCCGAAGCCCTCGACATGCTGGTCGAGCACGTCGAGCCCGGCGTAACCACGGAATCGCTCGACGATCTGGTGTTCGACTTCGCCACATCTCATGGCGCGACGCCGGCCCCGTTGAATTATCGCGGCTTCCCGAAATCCATCTGCACCTCGGTGAATCACGTTGTCTGCCACGGCATTCCCGGCCCGCGTGCGCTGAAGGAAGGCGACATTCTGAATATCGACGTCACGCTGATCGTCGATGGCTGGCATGGCGATTCCAGCCGCATGTATCCGGTCGGCGCCATTCCCCGCGCCGCCGAGCGCCTGCTCGAAGTGACCCATAAGTCTCTGATGCTGGGCATCGAGGCGGTGAAGCCGGGCGCGACGACCGGCGACATCGGCCATGCCATCCAGACCTATGCGGAAGGCGAGCGCTGCGGCGTGGTCCGCGATTTCTGCGGACACGGCCTAGGACAGGTCTTCCACGACCGGCCGAACATTCTTCACTATGGCGAGCCGGGCGAAGGCCTGCCGCTCAAGCCCGGCATGCTCTTCACGATCGAACCGATGATCAATCTCGGCAAGCCGCACGTGAAGATCCTCTCCGACGGCTGGACCGCCGTGACGCGCGACCGCTCGCTGTCAGCGCAGTACGAGCACACGATCGGCGTGACGGACACGGGATGCGAGATTTTCACCCTATCGCCCGCCGGGCTCGATCGCCCGCCCGTGCGCGCCTAGAGCGTGTTCCGCTCGGGGAGCCGACCAACCGGGACTCCACGCCAATGAGCTCGAAGGAAAAACTGAGCTCTGACGACCAAGCGGCGACCGCCGACCAGGCGGCCTCAAAGGACACTGGGTTCCAGGATGCCGCCAAACCGCACTATCTCGGCCATCGCGAGCGGCTGCGAAAGCGCTTCCGCGAAGGCGGTGCACAGTCCCTCCCCGACTACGAGCTGCTCGAACTGGTGCTGTTCCGGGCCATGCCGCGCCGGGACACCAAACCCCTGGCCAAAGCGATCCTCGCCCGCTTCGGCACTTTCGCGGAGGCCATGAACGCGCCCGAGGACCTCCTGCTCGAGGTGCCCGGTCTCGGGGACGCGGCCGTCACGGAAATCAAGCTCGTGCGCGCCGCCGCCTTGCGGCTCATGCAGGGCGAGGTCCGCGAACGGCCCGTTCTGTCGTCGTGGCAGGGGGTGCTGGATTACTGTCGCGCGGCCATGGGCTTCGAGGCGAAAGAGCAGTTCCGCATTCTGTTTCTCGACAAGCGCAACCAGATCATCGCCGACGAGATCCAGCAGGAAGGCACCGTGGATCACACCCCCGTCTATGTACGCGAGGTGGTGAAGCGGGCGCTGGAGCTCTCGGCCACGGCCATCGTGCTCGTCCACAATCACCCCTCAGGCGACCCGACGCCCTCCCGCGCGGACATCGAGATGACCAAGCAGATCATCGCCGCCGCGAAGCCTCTGGGCGTCGTCATCCACGATCACATCATTGTCGGCAAGCAGGGCCATACGAGCTTCAGAGGCATGGGGTTGATCTGATGGCCCTCGATCCCGTCGGCGATAATCTCTGGCTGACCGAAGGGCCGATCGTCGACTTCTACAGCTTCCCCTACCCCACGCGCATGGTGATCGCGCGGTTCGACAATGGCGATCTGTGGGTCTGGTCGCCGGTCAAGCTGGACGAGGATCTCAGGGCCGAGGTCGACGCGCTGGGGCGGGTCGCCCATCTCGTGAGCCCCAACAAGATCCATCACCTCTATCTGCCGGGATGGCACGCGGCCTATCCGGACGCGGCACTATGGGGACCGGCCTCCACGATAAAGCGCTTTCCTGCCCTGCCGTTCCAGCAGCCGCTCGAGGATACGCCGCCTTCAGCCTGGCAGCCGGATATCGATCAGGCTTGGTTCCGGGGCTCGATCATGATGGATGAGATCGTGTTCTTTCATCGGCCGTCCCAGACCGTGATCCTCGCCGATCTCATCGAGGCTTTCAGCGAGGAATTTCTGAAGGAGCATTGGTCGTGGTGGCAACGGCCGCTGGCAGTGCTGGACGGCGTCACGCTCAAGAAACCGGGGGCGCCGCGCGAATGGCGTCTGTCCTTCACCGACCGGAAGCCTGCCCGTGCCGCACGGGACAAAGTCCTAGGCTGGCCCGCCGAGCGCGTGATCATGGCCCATGGCGAATGGCAGCGCGAGAACGGGCATGCGTTCTTGAAGCGTGCCCTCGCGTGGCTGGGCGGTTAGCGATTCAGAGCTAAGGTAGTCCCGCTTAAGCCGGGTTCGGACCGAACACGAGCACGGCGTTCAGGCCGCCGAAGGCGAACGAGTTGGACATCACGTAGTTGATGTCGCGCTTCTTGCCGACATTCGGCGTGTAGTCCAGATCGCACTCCGGATCAGTCTCGGCAAGACCGATGGTCGGCGGCACGAAGTTCTCTTCCAGCGCCTTGATGGACGCCGCCGCCTCGATGCCGCCGCAGGCACCGAGCGTGTGCCCGTGCATGGACTTGGTCGAGGAGATCGACAGGTTGTTGGCCGCGTTGCCGAACACGTGCTTGATCGCGCGGGTCTCATTGACGTCGTTCACCGCCGTGGCCGTGCCATGGGCGTTGATATAGTCGATGTCGGACGGCGCTAGCTCGGCCTCGTCCAACGCCATCTTCATGGCAGTGGAGGCGCCCTCGATCGAGGGGTTCACCATGTCGGCCGCGTCCGCCGTCATGCCGAAGCCCATGAGCTCGGCCAGGATCGGCGCGCCGCGGGCCTTGGCCTTCTCGTACTCTTCCAGAACGAGAATGCCCGAGCCTTCGGCGAGAACGGTGCCGTTGCGCGTCTTGGAAAAGGGAAACAGTCCGTCGGGGCTCAGCACGCGCATGGCCTGCCACGCGCGGGTGGCGCCCCAGTTGAGCGAGGCTTCCGCGGCGCCGGCTATGCCGGTGTCGATCAGGCCGCTCTTGATCATCTGGTAGACGACGCCGATCGAATGGGTCGCGGTCGAGCAGGCGCTGACGACGCCAAAGGTCGGCCCCTTGATGCCGTATTCGATGCTGACGTGGGCCGAAGCGGAGGAACCGATCGCCTTCAGAAGAGTCAGCGGGTGGGTCGCGCGCTTATTCTCCTTGAAGAGCATCTTGTAGGAGAATTCGAGCGTGGTCAGACCGCCGACGCCGGACCCGATGATGCAGGCCGTGCGATAGGCGTCTTCGTCGCTGATGGGCGTTTCGATGCCCGACTGCTGCACGGCCTCCCGCGCGGCACAGCCCGCATACTGCGAGTACTTGTCCGCCATCAGGAGCTGCTTGCTCAGCTCGCGCTCTCTGGGATCGAAATCGGGGACTTCGCCGGCGATGGTGATGTAAAGCTCGTCCGTCTCGAAGCTCTGCACCTCGCGGATACCGCAAGAGCCCGACTTCAAGCCCGACCAGAACTTTTCAACGCCCGTGCCCAAAGGCGTGACGACGCCCTGGCCGGTGACCACGACGCGCCTGCGTCCGTTAGAGTGTGTCATGTAGTGCTAAGCCGTAACTCCAAGCCTGGCCGATACCCCGGAAAGCTCCCGAGCGGTTGGGCTGGTCTAAGCTGCTGCGCCCGAGGCCTTCGACTCTGCGATAATTCCCTTCACGCGATCGACAACCGAGCCGACCGTCGCAAACGCTTCGACTTCTTCGTTCGCATTATAAGGAATTTCAATTCCGAAGGTATCCTCAATATCAAAGACGATAACTGCCAGATCGAGGGATTCAATCTCCAGGTCGCTCAGAGGCGTCTCGAGCGTAACCTCCTTGGAGGGATCCTTCATATTCTTCCGCAGAATCTCAATGATCTTGGTGGCCACCTCGTCCATATCACTCTCCCTGCCCCGTTGAGGGGTCCGTATATAATGTTCCCTGGCTAAAACATAGCGAGTTCGAGGGCAAGTCAGGCATTGGAATAGACTTAAAAACTGGCCGAGTCTAGCCGCGCCATGCTCGCTCGATGTCCGATACTATACGCTCTAATCGCTAACAAAATGGGCGTTTTTGCGCCTGCCCCTGCCTTCGTTTCAGCATATTCTGTGGGCGTCATATGCCTGTCCGCACGCGCTATGCCAACCCCCGTGTTACAATACTACATGAATCGGGGCTTGCGGCGAATTGCCTCCCCTAGCGCATTGCTGGGCGCCGCTAAGCATCCGAATCGCAAGGCAAATTCAAGGCAGACACCTGTCACAGAGATGGCCGTTAAGGCAAATCCAGCGGCACAGCAAGCCGCACCAGACACAAGGGCCCGGCCCTGGCTGACATCCTATCCTCCCGGATTGTCGTGGACGGCCGAGTTCGAACCCGGCCTCGTGCACAGCCTTCTCGACGCGGCGGTTGAGCGCTACGGCTCCCGAACGTGTACCTACTTCGAAGGCAAAACCCTGAGCTACGAGGAAATCGGAGCCCTATCGGACCGGGCGTCCAAGGGATTGGCGGCGCTCGGGGTGCGGGAAGGTGTCCGGGTCGGACTGCTGCTCCCGAACTCGCCGACCTATCTCATCTACTATTTCGGCGTCCTCAAAGCGGGCGGCACTGTCGTCAATTTCAACCCGCTTTACAGCGTCGAGGAGATCGCCTTCCAGATCCGGGACAGCGGAACCGAGATCATGGTGACGCTCGACCTCCAACTCCTGTTCAAGAAGGTCGAGCCCCTGCTCGCAGACGGGACCCTCGCACGGGCCGTGGTCGCCGATTTCGCCTCACTGCTCCCCAGGCTGAAACAGATCGGGCTGTTGCTGACGCGCAAAGTCCGGCGCGCAAACGTCGGTCTGTCGCGGCAGCGGCGCCGAATCGTGCGCGAACGAAATCTGCTCGCCAATAACGGCCGCTTCGTCCGGCCCGCGGTCAAGCCGGAGTCGGTGGCCGTCCTCCAATATACGGGCGGCACCACGGGCACCCCCAAAGGCGCCATGCTCAGTCACGCCAATATCTTCATCAACACGGCGCAGGTCCAAATGTGGGGCCAGCGGCCGCCGGAGGTGGTTGACCGGATACTTGGCGTGCTGCCGCTGTTCCACGTGTTCGCCATGACGACGGTCATGACGTTCGGCGTCGCCAACGGCATGGAAATCATCCTCATGCCGAAATTCGAGCTGGGCCGAACCTTGAAGCTCATCGGCAAACTACGGCCCACTGTCATGCCGGGCGTCCCCACCCTATTCCAGGCTCTGCTCCACCATCGCCATATCGACAGGTTCGACCTCTCTTCACTGCAATTCTGCATCTCCGGCGGTGCGGCGTTGCCGATGCACGTCAAGAAGGGCTTTGAGAAGTTCATCGGCGGGTGGCTGGTGGAGGGCTACGGCCTTAGCGAGACCTCACCCGTGGCGACCTGCAATCCGTTCCATACAAACAAGGACGGCTCGATCGGGCTCCCGCTCCCCAGGACGGACATCACGATCCGCTCTCTCGAGAACCCCGAACAAGAAATGCCGAGGGGAGAGCCGGGCGAAATCTGCATTGCGGGGCCGCAAGTGATGAGCGGCTACTGGAATAAGGCGGACGAGACGGCGGCCGTCTTTGTCGGCAAATATTTCCGCACGGGAGATGTCGGCTACATGGATGAGGACGGCTTCATCTTCATCGTCGACCGCATCAAGGACATGATCAACACTGCCGGCTTCAAGGTCTATCCGCGCCGCATCGAAGACGCGCTCCACGAGCACCCTGCCGTGGCCGAATGCTGCGTCGTCGGTATTCCGGATTCTTATCGAGGAGAGGCCCCGAAGGCTTACGTGCGCCTGCACGACGGCCGCACCGAGACCGCAGTCGACCTCATGACGTTCTTGCGGCCGAAACTGTCAAAGCTCGAACTGCCCGTGGCGATCGAGTTCCGCGACGAATTGCCAAAAACGATGATTGGCAAGTTGTCCAAGAAGGCGCTCCGCGCAGAGACAAGCGCTTAGACCCGCGCGCGCGCGTTCCGCACTCAGACTGATGTGCCGTGCGAACTCGGAACCGAGAGGCTGCGCCGGTTACTGGCGCATCCAGGGAATGAGGTTCTGCCCCTGCTGCTGCAGTTCCTTGAGGCGCTTTTGACGGCGCAACTGGCGCCGTTCCCGCCAACTCAGCCGCTGGTCAAACGTGTCCGCAGCAGACTCGGCAGACTCCTCGGGCGCAGCGGACTCCGCGTCCGGTGCTGCGGCTTCGGACTGAACCGACTCGGGCTGAGCCGGCTCTGGCTCAATGGAGGCTTGGCGCGATGCAGGTGCAGGTGCAGGTGCGGGTGCCCGTTCAGGCTGGGCGGCAGCTTGGGCCGGCGCTGCGGGCGCCACCGGCTTGGGGGCCGGTGCCGGCCGTGCCGCGGTCGGTGCGCCGCTGGGGGCGACGGGCGTCGCCATCGAGAACATGCTCGACACGCTCTCTCCCGTGTAGCCCGCGGGGTGCTGGTTGGCTTTATCGCCCTTAAGGTAGCTCAGTCCGGGCGCCCCACCCTGCGTCGCCGCCGGTGTCTGCACTTCCGTGTTCGCGACATTGCCTATCGCCAGCCCGGTTGAAGCCGCCGAGGCGGCTGCAGCTGCCGGTGCCGCCGCGGGGGCAGCGCTCGGCTTGGCTGCAGGCTGCGCGGCGGGTGTTGCAGATGCCTCGACCTGCGGCTCCTCGGGCTTCTCCTCTTCACGCGGTGGCGGCGCGGATGTCCGCAGCCACACCTGCTCGCGGCAAAGGAACGCTGCTACGCAACCTTTGAGAACGATCTTCGAAGACGATGCGAGCGTGACGGACGCCGAATAGGTCTTGCCGTCTTCCGGGTTGTAGACCGTGCCCTTCCACTGATTGGCACTCACCTGCTTCATGCCCCGGATGATGTGCATGCCTTCGATGGTGCGCCCGCGTAAGGAGGGATTCACGTTACGCACGTCCTGCAATTCGCGTCCCTTGCTGTCGCGGGGATTTTGCAGCCAGGCGATCTTCACGCAGATCGAGCGCCCTCCGCAGTAATAGAGCTGCATCTTCGCAGGGTATTTGCCTTGGTCGGCTTTACGCCAATAGCCCGTGGGATCGGCGGCCTGCGCGGTCGTGGCACTGGCCGGAACGAGCACGGCCGCAATGGCCATGCCGATCACCGCAGATAAAACTTTATGCCGCATAAGAACCTCCGTCATGGGTCAGGCGCGGGTCGTCACCCACGCCTCGGCAGTGTCTCAATTACTCCCTGTCCCCCGACGGGTCTCGTTGGACCCAGATCTCGATCCGGCGGTGGAGCGCCTATTGCTCGGCGCTCTCGTTCAAACCCGCATCCGCTGCGTTGGATGTTCCGACCCCTTCAAGGATCGCGGCGACACCCATCCCGCCAGCGGTACACACTGAAATCAAACCTCTTTTGCCACCCCTATTATGAAGGAGTTTGGCCAAAACTGCCAGGATTCGGGCGCCCGTGGCAGCAAAAGGATGTCCGATCGCGATCGACGAGCCCTCGATATTCAATTTCGACCTGTCGATCGGCCCGAGCGGTGTGTCACGCCCCAGCCGGACCCGGCAATACTCTTCGGACTCCCACGCCTTCAAGGTCGCAAGTACCTGCGCAGCAAACGCTTCGTGCACCTCGTAATAGTCAAAGTCTTGAAGGGCCAACCCTGCCTGCTGCAATAGATCGCTAACAGCAACGGTCGGCGCCATCAAGAGCCCCTCACCTTCGACATAGTCTACGGCAGAAGTACGACCCAAACTTAAATAAGCCTGAACCGGAATTCCCTTGGAATCCGCCCATTCTTCGCTCGCCAGCAGCACCGTGGCCGCTCCGTCCGTTAACGGTGTCGAATTCGCGGCAGTAATCGTCCCATTCTGCTTGTCAAACACCGGCTTCAACTCGGCCATCTTCTCGAGTGAAATATCCTCGCGAATATTGTTGTCCCGGAAGACGCCGGCGCAGGGCACCACGAGGTCGTCCATGAACCCGTCGTCGTAGGCTGCCGCAGCCTTCCTGTGGCTCTCGTAGGCAAGGAGATCCTGGTCTGCGCGGGAAATGCCCCACTCCTTGGCCATCAGTTCGCAATGTTCGCCCATGCCGAGGCCGGTGCGCGGCTCGCGGGTATCGGGCGGCACGGGGGCGAGTTCCGCCGGGCTCATGCCTTTGAAGGCGGCGAGGCGTTTGCCCCAGCTCTTGGCCCGGGAGGCCTCGATGAGGCGCTTTGCGAGTTTCTTCTGGACCACGATGGGGGCGTCGCTCGTCGTATCGGAGCCCATGGCGATGCCGCAGTCGATCTGACCCGACGCGATCTTGGCCGCGATCCCCAGCGCTCCCTGAAGGCTCGTGCCGCAGGCCTGCATCATGGTGATGCCGGGCGTCGTGGCAGCCAAGGGGCTGCCGATCACGGCTTCGCGCGCCAAGTTCCAATCCTTCGCGTGCGTGACCACCGCGCCGCCGACCACCTCGTCGATATGCATCCCTTCAAGAGAGAAGCGCTCGGCGAGGCCCGCGAGGGCCGTCGTCAGCATGTCGAGGTTGGAAAGTTCCGCATACGCCGTGTGCGACCGGCAGAACGGCGTTCTGACCCCGCCAAGCACCGCAACGCGACGTAAATTCGCATTCGTCATCCACATTCCTTCCGGGACCGGGCGGGTCCTGTGAGCGTCATGCCGCTTCCTTGTCCGCGGCGGCATCCTTCGTTTTGGCGTAGTGCAGCGGGCCGCCCCGGAACGGCGCAAAGCCCGTCCCGAAGATCACGCCCGCGTCCACGTGATCGGCGTCGGCGACCACGCCCTCCGCTTCCGCACGGGCCGCCTCGGCCAGAAGCGGCGCCATGAGCTTCTCGCCCAAGCGTGTGAGCTCCGTATCCGAGAAATCCATCGGCTCGCGTTTCGGCTTGCCGTCTTCCCATTGGTAGAAGCCGCGGCCGGTCTTTTTACCAAGCTTCCCTTGCTTGACGAGGTTGGCGAGCACGTTATCCTGCGAGCCCTCGCCTTCCGGTGCGAGAGACAGTTCCTCGCCCACCTTGTTGCAGATATCGAGGCCGACCATGTCCATGAGTTCCATAGGGCCCATGGGCATGCCGAATTTCAGCGCGGCTTGATCGATCTTCTCGCGCGGCTGGCCTTCCTGATAGAGCCGGACGGCTTCCATCATGTACGGCGCGAGCACGCGGTTCACGAGGAAGCCCGGGCAGCTCTTGACGATGAGCGGCAGTTTGTTGATCGCGGTCACGAAGGCGCAGGCCTTGCCGATCTCGTCCTCGCGCGTGGCATCTCCGCGCACGACCTCGACGAGCGGAAGTTGGGCCACCGGATTGAAGAAGTGGATGCCGACCAGACGGCCGGGGTCCTTCAACGGCCCGGCGATCTCTTCAAGCTTCAACGACGATGTGTTCGTCGCGAGCACGGCGCCCGGCTTCGCCTTGCGCTCCAGATCTGCGAACAGACCTTGCTTCACCTCGAGCTTCTCGGCGACCGCCTCGATGATCACATCGGCATGTTTGATGTGCTTGCCTTCCGGGTCCGCGATCAAGCGTGCAACGGCGGAGTCGAAGGCCGTCTTGCCACGCACGCGCTTCTTGAACAGCTTCTTGGCCCGCGACAGCGCCTTGTCGATCTGCGCCTCGTCGAGATCCTGGAGGCTGGCCTGCATGCCGCAAGCAACGCACCAGGCGGCGATGTCCCCGCCCATGGTGCCCGCGCCGATGACGTGCACCTTGCGCGGCTTGAACGCATCCTTGGGCGCCGCAGCCTTGAGCATCTCGGACAGCTTGAAACAGCGCCGCAGATTGCGGGACGTGTCGCTGACCATCAGCGGCGCGAACATCTCGGTTTCGGCAAGCCGCATCGCTTTCGGATCGTCGCCGCAGGTCTCGAACAGATCGATCAGCCGGAACGGGGCCGGGTAATGGTCCTCGCGCACTTTCGCGGCCGTCTTCTCGCGCATCTGCTTGGCGAGGAACCCGCGCACCGGCTGTCTCGCCATCAGCTTCTTCCACCAGGGCGCGCCCTTGGAACGAAGCTTCTTGAGCACGGCCTTGCGCGCGGCCCAACGCAGATTGTGCCGTGTGGGCACGAGTTGATCGACGAGCCCCATGGCGCGCGCCGCACTGGGGCGCAGCATCTTGGCCGTGAGCATGGCTGTCATGCCGTCGAGGGGTCCCGCCGAGCGAATGGCGCGCACGGTTCCATTGAGGCCGGGAAAAATGCCGAGCTTGACTTCGGGGAAGCCGAGCCGCGTCCCCTCCTCGCGGTCCGCGATACGCCAATGGCAGGCGAGCGCCAGTTCCAGTCCGCCGCCGAGGCAATAGCCGTGGATGGCCGCAACGACCGGGACGGGCAGATTTTCGATCCGGTCGAACAGCGCGAGCGTCTGCGTCACCGCGTCCTTGATCTTGTCCTCGGTGTCGTAGACGTCGAACTCGTTGATGTCGGCGCCGGCGATGAAACTCGTGTCCTTCGCGCTGATCAGCACGAGGCCCTTGATCTCGCCGGCCTCGGCGCTCTCGACTGCCGAGACAATCTTCTCCAACTCCTCGGTTGGACGGCGCCCCAGCGCGTTCATGCTCTCGCCCTCGCGGTCCGCGACCGCCCAGGCGATGCGCTCGTAATCGACCGTGAACGTCCAGTCTTTCAAGTCGGGAATGGTGATTGGCATAGGTGCAGGTCTACTCGGCGGCGAGGTGCTGATTGGAGACCGGGCCGCTCTCGCCCGGCTGGGGTTTGTGCGCGATCTCGTCGGGCGCGAAGTCGTCGACGGCGATCACGCGGGCGACCAGGTCGCGTAAGTCGGCGAGTTCGCGGGCTTCGTCGGACGTAAGAACGCCCTTGTCCTCGGCCTGCTTGATCCAGTCGCGGTCATGGAAGCGTTGGACCTCGCCCTTTCGGATTGCGCGCTCCAACTTCTTCTCCGCCTCCTCGTTGGCGACGGTCTTTTGGAATGCGGCTTCGAGAAGCCCCAGAGCCTCGTCCGCATTATTCGGAACATAAATGTACCGGGTGAGACGATCGCGGAACGCCCCAGGCTCCAGCGCCTGACGCACGAGCGCCTTGCCATCCTTGTCGCTGGCCCCGCGCCGCACGCCGAAGGGCAACACGAGCGGCCCCATGATCCAGGCAGCCGAGCGTATGGGGAAGTTGTCGAGAACACCACGCAGGGCCGCGTCGAACCGCGCGAGGCAATTCTGCGCGCAATAATCCACGAGCTTGCGGTCCGCCCATTGGCGACCATCGTCCTGGTAGCGTTTGAGGATCGACGACAGCAGATAGAGCTCGGCCAGCGCGTCGGCCATGCGTCCGGTGATCTTCTGCTTCGTCTTCAGTCCGCCGCCCAGCAGCGCGACGGTCGCATCGGCGAGGAGCGCGAACGACCGCGACGCGCGGGACAGCTGCTTCCACCAGTGCTTCATGTCACCTGCATCCAGCGGCGCAGCGGCGAACACGCCGAAGGTCACGTTGTGGAACAGCGCACCGGTGGCGTTCGACAGCAGAAAAGCGCGGTGATCGTCGAACACCGTCTCGAAGCGCTCGATGCCTTGTGCGCGGTCCTCGTCGCTCAGGGCCTCGATCTCGGGCAACAGATAGGGGTGGCTGCGGAGCGCGCCTTGGGCGAACACGATGAGCGAGCGCGTCAGGATGTTAGCGCCTTCCACCGTGATGCCTACAGGCACCATCTGATAGGCGGCCTGCAGATAATTCGATGGCCCATCGCAAATGCCCCGGCCGCCGTGGATATCCAGCGCATCGTTGACGCTCTGCCGCATGCGCGCTGTCGAGAGATATTTCAGGAGCGCGGAGATCACGGCCGGCTTCTCCCCGGCGGACACCATGGAGCACGTGACCGCGCGCGCGGCTTCCAGCCCATAGGCGTTCTCGACGATGTGGGCGAGCGGCTCCTCAACGCCCTCCATGTAACCGATGGGCAGTCCGAACTGCTTGCGCACGCGCGCGTAGGCCGTGCTGTGGCGGGCGACGGCCTTGGCCGCGGCGGCGCCCGTCGCCGGCAGGGACACGGCGCGCCCGGCCGCGAGACAACTCATCAGCATACGCCAGCCCTGGCCCGCACGGTCGGGGCCGCCGATGATCCAGTCCATCGGGATGAAGACATCGCGGCCGCGCGTGGGGCCGTTCGGAAAGGCCGCTCCTGACGGCAAATGGCGGCGGCCGGTCTCGACTCCGGGATGGTCGGTGGGAATCAGAGCCAAAGTGATACCCACCTCCTCGCCCTGCCCCAGATGGTTGTCCGGATCCAAAAGCCGGAAGGCGAGACCGAGCAGCGTCGCGTTGGGGGCAAGCGTGATGTAGCGCTTGTCCCAAGTGAGCTTGATGCCGAGCGTCTCAACGCCCGAATGCATCCCCTTGGTCACGATGCCCACGTCGCGCATGGAGGCCGCGTCCGAGCCGGAGAAGGGACCGGTCAGCGCGAAGCAAGGAATCTCGGCGCCCTTGGCCAGCCGCGGCAGGTAATGCGCCTTTTGCTGGGCCGTGCCGTAGTTCTCGATCAGTTCGCCGGGCCCCAGCGAATTGGGCACCATCACGATGATGCAAACGTCCGGGCTCTTGGTCGAGATCTTGCCGAGCACGAGCGACTGCGCCTGCGCCGAGAAGCCCAGCCCGCCATGCTCCTTGGAAATGAGCATGCCGAGAAAGCCCTTGTCGCGGACGAACTGCCAGATGTCGTCGGGAATGCCGTGGAGCTCATGGCGGATACGCCAATCGTCGATCATGCGGCACAGCTCTTCGGTCGGACCGTCGAGGAAAGCCTGTTCTTCCTCCGTGAGGGTGATCGGCGACACACGGCGCAATTTCGCAAAGTCAGGACGTCCGCTGAAGAGTTCCGCGTCCCAGCCGGTCGTACCGGCTTCGAGCGCTTCCCGCTCAGTCTCCGAAATCGAGGGCATTGCGCCCTTCAGGGCGCGAAACACGGGCGTGGTGATGTAGGTGCGCTTAATGTTCGGCAGGCCCGCCGCATAGAGCAGGCCCGCCACGAGCCAGCCCGCGAAGGTCCACACGGGAAATCCAAAAGCGATCTGAAGCGCCAGCGTGTAGATCGCGGCGGCGATCGCCCAGGTCCGGAAGGAAGCGCGGTTCATCGCCAGCGCGAAAAACAGCGCCAGCGCGAGAAGAGCAAAGATCAGTTCAGCCACAGACGGCCTCCAGAATCACAATGCCCCCGCTGCGATGCTGCGTGGCTCGCCTGTCCGAGCGAGAGTCGGACGCAAGCAGGTCGAACACCGCGTCATGACCTCTATGATGCGGATAGGCTTCGGACTCAAGGGGTGTTCCAAAAATTCGTTTCATTGCCGCATTTCGCCCGCGCCGCTGATTCAGCGCAGACTTAAGGCCAAGAAACCAAAGGGCTTGTTAACACGCGGCAAGAGCCCTTCCTTGTCACTCCAGGCCGAATTGGCTAAGCAGGACGCGGCTACTGGTTAGACAACAAAGCTGGGAAACCGAATGACCGACGAGCCGGAACGCCCACAGCTCAACCCCTATCAAGTTGAGCTCGAAGAGGGCAAACGCTACGCGTGGTGCGCTTGCGGGCGCAGCAAGAAACAGCCGTTCTGCGATGGATCACACGCGGGCACGGGCATCGAACCCCTGATGTTTACAGCGGAACGCACGGAAACGGCGCTGCTCTGTGGCTGCAAGGACACGGGCGACCCGCCATTCTGCGATGGTTCTCACCTTCTGCTCTGAATTTGGGCATGCACAGGACACGCCCTTCTTGCTAAAAAGATGGGGTGTTGACGCGCGGGCCTGATTGCCGCTCGCCAGCGGGCCAACGGCGCCGCGCTCGCGTGTCCTCGTTATGAGTCTGCACAGCCAAACGGGGGAAGGCGCAGCAGGCATCCATGGCTTATTTCCTGCAGCAGCTCATCAATGGCGTCACGCTGGGGTCGATCTACGGCCTGATCGCCATCGGCTATACGATGGTCTACGGCATCATCGGCATGATCAATTTCGCCCATGGCGATATTTTCATGATCGGTGCGTTCATCGCCTTGATCGCGTTTCTAGCCCTTACCGCCATCGGCGTAACTGCGATCCCGCTTGCCCTGCTCCTCGTGCTTATTGTCGCTATCGGGCTGACCGCCGTGTGGGGCTGGACCGTTGAGCGTGTCGCCTACCGGCCGTTGCGCGACTCTTTCCGCCTCGCCCCGCTGATCACGGCCATCGGCATGTCGATCGTGTTGCAGAACTTCATCCAGATCGCGCAAGGCGCGCGGGTGAAGCCGCTTCAGCCCGTGATCACTGGGGGCTACGAGCTATACAGCCAAGGTTCATTCACTGTCATCGTATCGAACATTCAAATCCTCATTGTCGCGACCACCGTCCTCGTGATGACCGGGTTCTGGCTCCTCATCAATCGGACGGCGCTCGGCCGCTCGCAGCGCGCCTGCGAGCAAGACCGGCTGATGGCCGCACTCTCCGGCGTCGACGTGGACCGCACGATCTCGCTCACGTTCGTGCTCGGGGCCGGCCTCGCGGCCGTCGCCGGCATGCTCTACCTCCTCTATTACGGCGTGATCGATTTCTTCATTGGCTTCATCGTCGGCATCAAGGCCTTCACCGCGGCGGTGTTCGGCGGCATCGGCTCGATCCCCGGCGCGATGCTGGGCGGACTTATTATCGGTCTCATCGAGACGTTCTGGTCGGCCTACTTCACCATCGAGTACAAGGATGTGGCCGCGTTCTCGATGCTGGCCATCGTCCTCATCTTCTTCCCGACGGGTCTGCTTGGGCGGCCCGAGGTTGAAAAGGTGTGAGGTTGGCGGAGACCGGCAAAACCCGCGACCGAAAACTCGTCTCGGCACTGAGCGATTCCCTGCTCGCCGCGATTATCGCCTTCGCTCTGTTCTCCCTCGTGCTGGGCCTGCGAACGGAGGACGCCGCAACCGGCCTCACCCTCGAGCCGCGGCCAGCCCTGCTGTTCACGGTTGTCGCCATCGTGTTCTTCGGCCGTCTCGCGCTGAACCTCTTCGTTTGGCAGGCCGAGTATCCGCTTACCGCCCCTTTCGCGAAACTCTTCAACAGCGAGCCCTTCGACCGGCGCGACCGGGTGACACTCGCCGTGGCGTTCGTTTTTGGCGCCGGGTGGCTCTTGATCGGTCTCCTTTTTGGCGAGCCGGTCTACGAGCTCCTGGGGACCGTCGTCGTTCTCTTTGTCGGGCTCGGCCTATTGCGGCGCTTCATTGTCCAACGCTTCCCGAACTTGCCTTACGCGCAGATGTTCATCGCCGGCGGCATATTGTTCGCGCTGTTCTTCCCGATCGTCACCTATGCGCTGGAGTCGATGTTCCGGCTCGGCTTGCCGCTACGTTACTGGTTCGACCTATCCATCCTCATCCTGACCTATGTGATGCTTGGCTGGGGGCTGAACATCGTCGTGGGGCTCGCAGGGCTCCTCGACCTCGGCTACGTGGCGTTCTACGCGGTGGGTGCCTACACGTTCGCACTGCTCGCCACGCATTTCGGCCTCGGGTTCTGGATCTGCCTGCCGATTGCGGGCGCGGCCGCGGCGCTGTGGGGCATCATTCTCGGCTTCCCCGTCTTGCGCCTGCGCGGCGACTATCTCGCCATTGTCACCCTAGCCTTCGGCGAGATTGTCCGCATCGTGCTCCTCAACTGGACCGACGTGACCGGCGGCCCGAACGGCATCGCCGGCATTCCGAAGCCGACCTTCTTCGGCCTGCCCTTCTCACCCTTCGCCGAGGGCATGACCTTCCACAAGTTCTTCGGCATACCCTATGACGGCCTGCATGCTCTCATCTTTCTCTATTACCTCATTCTGGTTTTGGCCTTCGCCACCAACCTCGTGACGTTGCGCCTGCGGCGCCTTCCCGTGGGTCGCGCTTGGGAAGCCATGCGTGAGGACGAAATCGCCTGCCGTTCGCTCGGCATCAACACGACCGTGACGAAGCTCAGCGCGTTTGCGACCGGCGCCATGTTCGGCGGGCTGGCGGGGTGTTTCTTCGCGACGCGCCAGGGCTTCGTCAGCCCGGAGAGCTTCACCTTCATCGAGTCGGCGATCATTCTCGCCATCGTGGTTCTGGGCGGCATGGGCAGCCAGCTCGGCGTCGCGATCGCGGCAGTGGTGATGGTCGGCGGGTTCGAAGCCTTGCGCCACACTGAGGGACTGCAGGCGGTCTTCGGCGAGGATTTCGACCCGGCGCTCTACCGTATGCTGCTCTTCGGCATCGCCATGGTCGGTATCATGGTGTGGCGGCCCCGCGGGCTGGTCTCCACGCGCGCGCCGACGATTTCACTCGGCGACGGCAAAAACATCTCCGGCGAACTCGTAAGCGAGGGGCGCGGATGAGCGGTAACGGCGCCAGGCCCTGGGACGAGGCTCCCCTGCTCCATGTGGAGCACCTCACGATGCGCTTCGGCGGGCTCACCGCCGTCGACGATGTGTCGTTCTCCGTGGGCGGCAAGGATATCACCGCCCTGATCGGCCCCAACGGCGCCGGCAAAACCACCGTCTTCAACTGCATCACCGGGTTCTACAAACCGACCGAGGGTATGCTGACGCTCGATGCGAGTGACGGGGAGCCGTTCTATCTCGAGCGTCTCTCTGACTACGAAATCAACGCCGACGCCCGCGTGGCGCGGACGTTTCAGAACATTCGCCTGTTTCCCGGCATGACGGTTCTCGAAAATCTCATGGTCGCGCAACACAACGAGTTGTCGCGCGCGTCCGGTTATTCCTTCGGGGCCATTTTTGGGCTCGGCCAGTTCGGACGCGCTCAAGAAGAGGCGATCGACCTCGCCAAGTCGTGGCTCGACCGGATCGGCCTTCTTCGGCGCGCGGACGAGGCGGCGGGCGGCCTTCCCTACGGCGATCAGCGGCGTCTCGAAATTGCGCGGGCCATGTGCACCCGGCCACGGCTTCTGTGTCTCGACGAACCGGCGGCGGGCCTCAACGCCAGGGAGAGCGATGCGCTCAACGCTTTGCTCAATTCGATCCGCGAGGAGGACGGCACGGCCATCTTTCTCATCGAGCACGATATGAGCGTGGTGATGCGTATCTCGGACCATGTGATCGTGCTGGACTACGGCAAGAAGATCGCGGACGGAACGTCAACCGAGGTCCGCACCGATCCGCATGTGATCGGTGCTTATCTCGGCGTATCCGACGAGGATGCTGCCGCGCTGGAGGCCGGACGATGACCGCCGCCACCCCCACGCCGCTCCTTGCGCTCGAAGACGTCACGGCGGCTTACGGCAGGCTGCCTGTGTTGCACGATGTCAGCATCCACGTCCGGCCCGGAGAGATCGTCTCGTTGATCGGCGCGAATGGCGCAGGCAAATCGACCACGATGATGACCATTTGCGGCAAGCCTCGCGCGTCCCATGGCCGCGTGGTCTTCGACGGTCAGGACATCACACAGCGGCCCACCCATGAAATCGCCCGGCTCGGCATTTGCCAGTCGCCAGAGGGCCGGAGGATCTTCGGACGCATGACGGTGATGGAAAATCTGAAGATGGGCGCCATCGTCGCCAATGCGCCCGGCGCGTTCGAATCCGATGCCGCGCGCGTCTTCAACCTGTTCCCCCGGCTGAAGGACCGATCCACGCAGCGGGGCGGAACGCTGTCCGGCGGCGAGCAGCAGATGCTCGCCATCGCCCGCGCGCTGATGGGGCGCCCGAAGCTGCTGCTGCTCGACGAGCCTTCGCTCGGACTTGCACCGCTCGTAGTGAAGCAGATCTTCGAAGCCATCAAAGCGCTGAACACGGACGGTCTGACCGTGTTCCTGGTGGAACAGAACGCCTATCACGCGCTGAAGTTGGCAGACCGCGGCTACGTGATGGTCAACGGCCGCATCACCATGACGGGCACCGGCGATGAATTGCTGGCCTCCGAGGAGGTGCGCAACGCGTATCTCGAGGGTGCCACCGCACCGGCCAAGGAGCCGACGACATCGTGAGCACGGTAACGCAGACGATTGCGCCCTGGATCACCGATGACGGCTTGTGCGTCTTCGTGCTCCTGACGGTCATTATCGGCGGCGGCGCCGCGTTTCTCGCCGGGCGCGGCCTGGCGCGCGGCTGGCGTCCGCTCTGGCGGTTGTTCTTCTACATGGCGCTACTCGCGGCCGCCGTGCGCTTCTTCGATTACGCCCTTTTCGACGGCACGCTGATATCGCCCTACTACTACGCCGTGACCTATGTGGTTCTGATCGCGGCGGGACTGCTCGGTTTCCGCACCATGCGCACGACGCAGATGGTCACGCAGTATCACTGGCTCTATGAGCGGACGAGCCCCCTCACCTGGAAAGATCGATAGTCCGGAGGCCCCGGCAGCTTGGCGTATGCGCCGGGCGCTACTACGTTATGGGACGCCAACCATCGAAGGGAGACCGGCATGATGCGTTTGACTGGACTGCTCGCCGTCGCTGCATGCGCGATCGCACTCGCGGGTTGCAACGGCGGGGACGATCCCGACGTCATCAAGGTCGCGGTCGCCGGTCCCCAGACTGGGCAATACGCATCGCTCGGCACCCAGATGACAGCGGGCGCAGAGACGGCGGTGGCCGACATCAACGCCGCGGGCGGTGTTCTCGGCAAGAAGCTCAAGCTGGAAGTCGGCGACGATGCCTGCGACCCGAAACAGGCCGTCGCGGTCGCCAACCAGATGGCGGGGGACAATGTCGCACTCGTGGCGGGACATTTCTGCTCGGGCTCGTCGATCCCCGCATCCAATGTGTACGCGGAGAGCAATCTCGTGATGATTTCACCCGCCTCCACGAACCCGGCCCTGACGGACCAGCGCGCAGGCCCGAACGTATACCGGGTGTGCGGCCGCGACGACAAACAAGGCGAAGTCGCCGGCGCCTATCTCGCCAAGCATTTCGGCGGCAAGAATATCGCGATCATCGACGACAAGACCGCCTATGGGCGCGGCCTTGCCAACGAGGTGAAGAAGGCCCTCAACGCCAAGGGTGTTGAAGAGGTGTTCCGGGAATCCATCACGGCGGGCGAGAAGGACTACTCCGCTCTGGTCTCAAAGTTGAAACTGGCCGGCGTGGATGCGCTGTTCCTCGGCGGCTATCACACCGAGGCGGGGCTGATCCTCCGCCAGATGCGGGACCAAGACATGGACACGGTGCTGATGGGCGGGGATGCGCTGGTGACACAAGAATACTGGTCCATCACCGGCCCCGCGGGCGAAGGCACCCTGATGACCTTCTCCCCTGACCCGCGCAAGAACCCGGCCGCCCAGGACGTCGTAAAGCGATTGGAGGCGAAAGGCATCTCGCCGGAAGGCTATGTGCTTTACACCTACGCGGCGATCCAATCCTGGGCCGAGGCGGCGGAGAAGGCCGGTACGACCGATGCGCCCGCTGTTGTGAAGGCGCTCGACGACATCACGGTCCACTCGGTGATCGGCGATTTCCGGTTTGACGAAAAGGGCGATCCCAACCTGCCGCCCTATGCGGTCTATCGCTGGGCCGACGGGAGCTACGAGCAGATCGATGAGAACTCGTGACTTCGGCCTGCAGGCCTAGCTGGTCTTCGGCTTCTTGGCAGCGGCGAATTCGGCTTCCAGCTCTTCTTCGAGACGCACCAGATCCTCAGGCACCGGCATGCCGAAGGCGCGCATCTCGTTGAGCTTTTCGCGGACCTGCTGATACAGCTCGTGGCGGTCCTCGGGCTGGTTTTCCATCTGATTGATGAGGAGCGCTAGTTCCGCCTTGAGGTCCTCGAATGCCATGAGCGTGTTGCCTTTCTGTCTTCTCGGGAGCGGATCGGACCACAAAGCGTGAATCGCGGCAAGCCCGAGCGTGCCCATCCATTGCAGTCCAGCCGTTTCCCTTGCATATTCCCCCTGCAATCGAGCGGTTGGAGGGGAAGCTGCAATGGAAAAGCTGACATTCAGCAAAGTGGTCGGGTTCATTCTGGCGGCGGCTTTCGCCATCGTGATCGGTGTGTCCACGTGGGCCCTGATGGTCGGGGACTATATGAACACCAATCTCGTCAACGAGCAGACCCAGCACTCGGTTCGCATTGTCGGCTTCGCCGGACTGCTGGCGGCCCTGGTGGCCTGGTGGTGCCAGCGCTTCGTGGCCCATCGCGGCTTCTTCATCCGGATGCTGTTCGCCCTGTTCATCTTCCTGGTGGCCTTCTGCAGCTTCGGCGGCTTCCTGCGCTTCGCCTATATCCACGCCATTTATCCGAGCCAGGTGGACTGGTCCCTCGCCGGCCTCTATGCCTCCTCACTCAATGACTTCTATACGTTCCTGCTCGACATGCTGCTTCCGCCGCGCCTGGGCTTCATGGCGCTTGCGATCGGCGCCGCGATCTACATCGCGCTGTTCGGCATCCGCGAGCCCCGGACGGTTGAACTCTAGGACGTAAGCACTCGGCCCTTCTGCCGCCCTCCATGGGCGGCAGAAGGCGCCTGAGAAAGGCCTGAACCTTTATGATTCCGCGTTACAGCCGCTCCCAGATGACGGACATCTGGGAGCCCGAAAACAAATTCCGCATCTGGCTCAAGATCGAGGTGACGGCCGCCGAGGCCATGGCAGAACTCGGGCTCATTCCCAAGGAGGCGGCGGAGGCCGCCAAGGCCCGCGGCGGCTTCGACATCGACCGGATCGACGAGATCGAGCGCGAGGTGAAGCACGACGTGATCGCCTTCCTCACCTCGGTGGCGGAACATGTGGGACCCGAGGCGCGGTTCCTCCACGCCGGTCTCACCTCCTCCGACGTGCTCGACACCTGCTTCAACGTGCAGCTCACGGAAGCGGCGGACATTCTAATCGCCGATCTCGACGCGCTGCTCGCGGCTCTCAAGGCCCGCGCTTATGAGCACAAGCACACGATCACGGTTGGCCGCAGCCACGGCATTCATGCCGAGCCGACGACATTCGGCCTGAAGCTGGCCCAGGCCTATGCGGAATTCGCCCGCAATCGCGAGCGCATGGTGCGGGCTCGCGAGGAAGTCGCCACCTGCGCCATCTCCGGCGCGGTCGGCACGTTCGCCCATGTGGATCCGCGCGTCGAAGCCTACGTGGCCGAAAAACTCGGCCTCCGGCCCGAGCCCATCTCCACACAGGTAATTCCCCGGGATCGCCACGCAGCCTTCTTCGCCACGCTCGCCGTGATCGCCAGCTCCGTGGAGCGCCTTGCCACCGAGATCCGGCATCTGCAGCGCACGGAGGTGCTAGAAGCCGAGGAGTTTTTCTCGGCGGGCCAGAAGGGCTCTTCCGCCATGCCCCATAAGCGTAACCCGGTGCTGTCGGAGAATCTGACCGGGCTTGCCCGCATCGTGCGCGGCTATGCCATCCCCGCCATGGAGAACGTGGCGCTGTGGCATGAGCGGGATATCTCGCACTCATCCGTCGAGCGCATGATCGGGCCGGACGCGACCGTCACGCTCGACTTCGCGCTGGCCCGCTTGACCGGCGTCATTGAGGGATTGGTGGTCTATCCCGAGCGCATGCAGGCCAATATGGACCGGCTGGGCGGCCTCATTCACTCGCAACGCGTGCTGCTGGCGCTGACCAATGCGGGCGTCTCGCGCGAGGACGCCTATCGCCTCGTTCAGAGCAATGCGATGAAGGTCTGGCAGGAAAACAAGGACTTCCTGACCGAGCTCCTGGCCGACCCGGATGTCACGGCGGCGCTGTCGGAGGACACGATCCGGGATCAATTCGATCTCGGCTATCACACCAAGCACGTCGACGACATCTTCGCCCGCGTGTTCGCGGACTAAGCTCGCCTTCGGCGCCGTCTCGTTAGGGTGCTACTCGGGGTCTCTCAACGCGGCTGCGGCGGCCTGCGTGTTGACGTATCCGATCGGGGTGTCGTCATAGCTGCTGCCCCCGCGGAAGATATTGGGCACGTAGCGGTAGCGGTCCCGCTCCTGGGCCATCATGAGAAACCGCTTGCGGTAGAATTTGGGCGAGATGGCCGTGTAAGGCGGCATGTCGAAATACCAGTCGGCCTTCGAGTAATAACCGGCCCGGTAGGGATAGGATGGGAAGATCGGCCACACCTCGGGCTCAACCAATTCCGCGTAGTCGGCATAGCCCAGCGCCAGACCGCGCTGGCTGGCATAGCCCTTCTGTCCGCGCCAGATCACGCCGCACCAGCCGTCGCGGCAGCCTTTGACCTTGACCGGCGAGCCTGCAGGCATCGTGGCGATCTTGCCATAGCTGGTCCCCGGCCCGTCGCGCAGGTTCAGCGCCGTGGCCGTGGTCGCCTCGGTCGCCTGGGCGGCGCCCACCGTTACCACAGCCCCCACCAGGAGGCCGATCAATCCAGCAATGACGGTCCGCGCGTAACCCATTCAATCCACCCGTTCCGCTCGCGATTCAGCCGAGTCTCAAGTCACCATAGTGGCATAGGACTCTATGGAATTCAGCCTCGTCGTTGGCCCCACGGACATTATGGCGCGCGGGATGGTGCAAGGATGCAACGGTTTGTGGGGTGCTGCGGCCTGAAGGAATCTGCGAATCCTTTGAGACGGTTGACTTGGGGCGCCTAAGAAGTTGATTCAGCCGCGGCCAGGGTCGCCGCGGCCGCCGAGGCGAGCCAGCCGGTGTCGGTGCCGATGGCGACAACGTCCCAGCCTTCCTTGATACGGGGCTTGGCGAAGTCGATGTCGTTGCAGAAAACGAGGGTCATGACGCCGTGCTCACGAGCCTTGGCCAGGACCTCTCTGCCCGCCTCCAGGACCTCCTTGGCCCAGATATCGATGCCCCCCGTGAGCGCCACGGAGAGGTCGTTCGGGCCGAAGCAGACCATGTCGACGCCCTTGAGGCCGAGGATGGCATCGAGATCGGCGAGCGCCCCTTTGGTCTCGATTTGGGGGCAGGCAATCGTGAAACGGTTGGCGGTTTTGAAATAGTCCCCCGAGGCGCCAATCTTGGCCCGGTACGGACCCCAGCTGCGGTTGCCGCGCGGCGGATACTTCACCGCCTGAACGAAACTCTCCGCCTCGGCCACATTCTCGATCAGCGGGCACATGACCCCTTGCGCGCCCGCGTCCAGCGCCCGGCCTACCAGGCCTGGATCGTTGTTGGCGACCCGGACGATCGCAGGGAGCCCCGCCGCCTTGGCGGCCGTCAGGCAGGACAGCATGGTCTCGTTGCCGCCGGCGCCATGCTGCTGGTCGATGGTGACACAGTCCCAGCCCGCATCGCCGATCAACTCGACGGCGAGCGGGTTGTTCATCATCAGCCAGGCGTTGAAAAGCGTCTGCTTCTTCCTGGCTGCGCTGCGAAAAAGGTCCTTGGCCATAGCTCCCTCCCTACGGGCCCAGTTGGTCCCTACCGGGCTTCAAGGGGCCCACCAGGACCCTAGACGTATTACGCCTTGGCTTCGGCTTCGATTTGCCGCACGGCTTCGACCATGAGGTCCGCCATGGCGCGACGGATTTGGTGGTCGGACTGTTCGATCTCTTTGCCGTCGAAATCGCCCCGGATCTTGCGGAAAACGTCTTCCTCGCCCGGCTCTTCCAGGTCCGCCTTCACCACCTCGCGGGCATAGGCTTGGGCATCGTCCCCCGAAAGACCCATCTTTTCAGCGGCCCAGAGGCCCAGAAGCTTGTTCCGGCGGGCCGTGGACTTGAACTGCAACTCCTCGTCGAGGGCGAATTTCCTCTCGTAGCTCTTTTCACGATCGTTAAAGTTCGTCATCGGCGCGACCTCCAAAGCCCCGCCAACCACGGGGCGCCGTCTGTAGAATTATGGGGGGAAACCCTGCTTTCAAGGGCGGGTGATACCCAAGATATCGGGGCAAATCAACAAATCCCGCGCGGCCCGGAAAGCCATTGCGCCGCCCCCCGGCCCGTTGTACCCCCTCGCACCATAGGCTAGTCTCGATACGAGATTTCTAGATCGATTCCAGCGATGGCGATTTGAGACGTGGCGCGCGGCATTGGGGTTATCCCGATTTGCGCGCGTTCGGCGTTTGACAGTCGTGAACAGCTCAATGAGGACCAGAAAATGAACCGTCGCCGGCGCGTTTACGAAGGCAAGGCCAAGATCCTTTATGAAGGGCCAGAGCCCGGCACGCTCATCCAGCATTTCAAGGACGACGCGACTGCCTTCAACAACAAGAAGCACGACCGCATCGAAGGCAAGGGCGTCCTCAACAACCGTATTTCGGAATACATCTTCGAGCGGCTAAACGAGATCGGTGTGCCCACGCATTTCATGAAGCGCATGAACATGCGCGAGCAGCTCATTCGCGAGGTCGAGATCATTCCGCTCGAAGTGGTGATCCGCAACGTCGCCGCAGGCTCGCTGTCGAAGCGTTTGGGCCTGGAGGAAGGGACTACCCTGCCCCGCTCTATCGTCGAGTTCTACTACAAGGCCGACGAGCTGGACGATCCCATGGTCTCCGAGGAGCACATCACCGCCTTCGGCTGGGCCTCGCCACCGGAGCTGGACGACATCATGTCGCTCGCGCTGCGCATCAACGACTTCTTGACCGGCCTGTTCCTCGGCGTCGGCATCCGCCTAGTCGACTTCAAAGTCGAGTTCGGGCGCTTGTGGGAAGGCGACCAGATGCGCATTGTGCTGGCCGACGAAATCTCGCCGGACTGCTGCCGCCTTTGGGATATCGACACCCAGGATAAGCTCGACAAGGACCGGTTCCGCCGCGACATGGGCGGGTTGATCGAGGCCTATCAGGAAGTGGCGCGCCGGCTCGGGCTCCATACCGAGAACCCGACACCCGGCCGCAGCGGTCCTGTCCTGGTCCAATCCAAATAGGCGTCGCAAGAGCAAGCCCGAAGACTTGAGAAGGAAGCCATGAAGGCACGCATTACCATTACCCTCAAACCCGGCGTGCTCGATCCGCAAGGCAAAGCCATCGAAGGTGCGTTGCATGCCTTGGGCTTTGGCGGCGTCGAGGGAGTCCGGCAGGGAAAGTTCATCGAGGTCGAAGTCGCCGAAAGCGATCCGACCCGCGCCCGCGAAGAAATCGAGCGGATGTGCAAGCAGCTTCTCGCAAACACCATCATTGAGAACTATGCGTATGAGCTCGAGGCGGCGTAACGGGCGCGCCTCGCGCGCAACGGAGACCTTCTCCGCCAAAAGCGAGGCCCTTCGAGACTCATGAAAGCCAGCGTCATCGTTTTTCCGGGATCGAACTGCGACCGCGACGCGGCTGTCGCCTTGGAGCGCGCTATGGGGGCCGCGCCTCAGATGGTGTGGCACGGCGACTCCGAACTGCCGAAGAGCGACTTGATCCTTCTTCCCGGCGGGTTTTCCTACGGCGACTATTTGCGCTCCGGCGCCATGGCGGCGCACTCCCCCATCATGCGCGAGGTCGTACGCCGGGCCGAAGCCGGTACGCCGGTGCTCGGCATCTGCAACGGCTTCCAGGTTCTCACCGAGGCAGGGCTGCTTCCCGGCGTTCTGATGCGCAACGCGACCTTGCGCTTCATCTGTAAGGACGTGCGCCTGCGCGTAGAACGCGACGACACGGCTTTCGCCAGCCATTACAAGAAGGACGAAGTGGTGCGCATCCCGATCGCCCATAAGGACGGCTGCTATTTCGCCGATCCGGGCACGCTCTACATCCTGGAGAACGAGGGCCGCATCGCGTTCCGTTATTGTGAAGAGGACGGCGCAATAACCGACGCGGCCAATCCAAACGGTTCGACCGGCAATATTGCCGGCATCTACAACGACACCAGCACGGTGCTCGGCATGATGCCGCATCCCGAGCGGCTGATCGATCCGGCCCAATCTGGAACAGACGGCGCCAAGATGTTCTCCTCTCTCGTGGAGACTCTCCATTGAGCGGGGCGGCGGACGTGAAGCCGGAGACGCCAAGTCTCTCCGAAGAGCTTGTTGCCGAGCACGGCATCAGCCCGGAGGAGTACGAGCGTCTTCTGGAAGAGCTGGGGCGCGAACCCACGCTGACGGAGCTCGGCGTGTTCTCCGTCATGTGGTCGGAGCACTGTTCCTACAAGTCGTCGCGCGTCTGGCTGAAAAAGCTCCCCACATCGGGATCGCAAGTGATCCAGGGACCGGGCGAGAATGCCGGCGTGGTCAGTCTCGGCGACGGTCAGGCGGCCGTCTTCAAGATGGAGAGCCACAACCACCCCTCCTACATCGAGCCCTATCAGGGCGCGGCCACGGGCGTCGGCGGCATCATGCGCGATGTCTTCACCATGGGCGCGCGCCCCATCGCCAACATGAATGCGCTGCGCTTCGGCAGCCCCAGTCACCCGAAGACGCGGCACCTTGTTGCCGGCGTCGTGTCCGGCATCGGCGACTACGGCAACTGCATGGGCGTGCCGACCATCGGCGGTGAGACGAATTTCGATCCCCGCTACAACGACAACATCCTGGTCAACGCCATGTGCGTCGGGCTGGTCGATGCGAACCGGATCTTCAAATCCGCCGCGAAAGGCGTCGGCCTGCCCGTCGTCTATGTGGGCTCCAAGACGGGCCGCGACGGCATCCACGGCGCCACTATGGCCTCGGCGGAATTCGACGAAAGCTCCGAGGAGAAGCGCCCGACCGTACAGGTCGGCGATCCTTTCACGGAGAAGCTGCTGCTGGAGGCCTGCCTCGAGCTGATGAACGAGGACGTCATCATCGCCATCCAGGACATGGGCGCGGCGGGCCTGACCTCGTCGTCCGTCGAGATGGCGGACAAAGGCGGCGTCGGCATCGATCTCGATCTCGATCTCGTGCCGATGCGCGAGGAAGGCATGACCGCCTACGAGATGCTCCTGTCGGAGAGCCAGGAACGCATGTTGATGGTGCTGAAACCCGGCTCCGAGCCCGTGGCCGAGCGCATCTTCAAGAAGTGGGAACTCGACTTCGCCGTCATCGGCAAGACCACCGACACCGGCCATTTCGTGGCGCGCCACAACGGCGTGGTGGAAGCGGACATTCCCTTGCCCGCGCTGGCGCACGCGGCGCCCATTTACGAGCGCCCCTACGAGACGCGCGAGAAGCTGCCCACCATTGCTCCCCAGGACGTCACGGCCCCGCCCAGCATCCTGAGCGCACTGGAGCGCCTTATCGGCTCGCCGCACCTGTCCTCACGGCGTTGGATCTACGAGCAGTACGACCACATGGTCATGGCCGACACGGTGCAGCGTCCCGGCGGCGATGCCGGCGTCGTCCGTGTGCATGGCACCGACAAGGGGCTCGCCGTGTCCTGCGACGTGACCCCGCGCTATTGCGCCGCCGATCCGTTCGAAGGCGGCAAGCAGGCGGTCGCGGAGTGCTGGCGCAACCTCACCGCGACGGGCGCCAAGCCGCTGGCCATCACCGACTGCCTGAATTTCGGCAACCCCGAACGGCCCGAGATCATGGGTGAGTTCGTCGGCGCCATCGAAGGCATGGCGGAGGCCTGCAAGGTTTTCCATTTCCCGGTCGTGTCGGGCAACGTGTCGCTCTACAACGAAACCAACGGCGTCGCGATCCCACCAACGCCAGCCGTGGGCGGTGTCGGATTGATCGCCAACATCGCCGAAATGGCCAATATGGCGCTGAAGGCTGACGGGGATGTGATCCTGCTCCTTGGCCTCGAGACTGGTCATCTCGGCCAATCGATCTATATGTCCGTTATGGAGGATCGCCTGGATGGCGCACCGCCGCCCGTCGACCTCGCCAGCGAGCGGGTGATCGGCGACCTGGTCCGCGGCCTGATCAAGGCCGACACGGTCAATGCGGTTCACGACGTCAGCGATGGCGGACTGCTGGTGGCGATCGCCGAGATGGCGCTGGCTGGAAAGCGCGGCGTGGCACTGGAGGAGCCTCCGGAAGACATCCCCGCGCATGGCATCTGGTTCGGCGAGGATCAGGGCCGTTACGTGGTCACGGCAACGCCGGACAAGGTCGACACGATCAAGGATGTCGCGGCGGTTTACAGCGTGCCCGTGCGGGTGCTTGGGACCGTCGGAGGCGATACGATGACGCTGCCCGGCGAAGCCCCACTGCCGCTGGGCATGCTGCGGGCGGCGTTTGAAGATTGGTTGCCGCGCTTTATGACGCGGGGATAACATCGAGGTCCGGCGCTAAGACGTCCGGACCCCAGACTAGGAGTGACTGCAATGGCGATGGCCGCCACGGATATCGAGCGCCTGATTCTCGAGCGCTTCCCCGATGCGAAAATCGAGATCAAAGACCTGGCCGGCGACGGCGATCACTACGCGGCGTCCATCGTCTCGGAAGAGTTTCGCGGCAAGTCGCGCGTGCAGCAGCACCAGATGGTCTACGAGGCCCTCAAAGGAAACATGGGCGGCGTGCTCCATGCGCTCGCCCTGACCACGTCAGCCCCCCAGCAATAATCGTTCGAGAGAGGACACCAGCAATGACAGACCAAGCCGTCAACGACTGGATCAACAAGCAGATCGCCAACAACGACATCGTGCTGTTCATGAAGGGCACGAAGTCCATGCCCCAATGCGGCTTCTCCATGCAGGTCGCGCAGATCCTGAACCACCTCGGCGTCGAGTATGAAGACATCAACGTCCTGGAGGACATGAGCGTCCGCGAAGGCATCAAGGCCTTCTCCAACTGGCCGACCATTCCGCAGCTCTACGTGAAGGGCGAGTTCGTGGGCGGTTGCGATATCGTGCGCGAGATGTTTCAGGCAGGCGAACTGCAGGACATGCTCAAAGAGAAGGGCATCGCCAGCAACGCCGACACGCAGACGGCCTAGCCGGCGGACACGCATCCGAGACGTATTTCAAGGCCCGGGAGGTGCGGCTCCCGGGCTTTTTTGTATCCCGCGCTATCCTGCCGGAGCGGCGCTGACGGAGGTCACAAATGATTACGGCCTGACACCGGAAATCCGGTGCAGGCCGCAAAATCGTCTGGATGTGGCCGCGCGGTTAGCGCGAATAGAATTCGATGACGAGGTTCGGTTCCATCATCACCGGATAAGGAACGTCCGAGAGCGTCGGCACACGCGTGAACGTGGCGACCATCTTGCCGTGATCCACATCGACATAATCGGGCACATCGCGCTCGCTGCTCTGGGCAGCTTCCAGCACCATGCCGAGATCCTTCGACTTGTCGCGCACCTCGATCACGTCCCCTTCCTTCAAGCGGTAGGAGGGGATCGTCACGCGGCGGCCATTCACCTTCACATGACCATGCGAGATGAACTGGCGGGCGGCGAAAACCGTCGGCACGAACTTGGCCCGGTAAACGGCAGCGTCCAGACGGCGCTCCAGCAGCCCGATGAGGCGCTCGGAGGTGTCGCCCTTCTGGCGCGATGCCTCGTGGTAGATGGCCTTAAACTGCTTCTCGGTGATATTGCCGTAATAGCCCTTCAGCTTCTGCTTGGCGCGAAGCTGCTGCCCGTAATCCGATAGCTTGCCGCGGCGGCGCTGGCCATGTTCGCCAGGTCCGTACTCGCGCTTGTTCTGGGGGCTCTTGGGCCGTCCCCAGATATTCTCGCCAAGCCGGCGGTCGATCTTATGCTTGGCGTGAATGCGTTTCGTCATTCGTCAAGACTCCAGAGCCAAATCAGCTTTCCACGGGCGGTTCAAGTGCCCGCGTCTGCCGCAAAAAACCCATTGATGGTGGTTGATCGGGGACCGCCAAATCTGTCCGGCGGTCCGCACTCAGCCCTTAACGGCCGAGCCGAGCCGTTCTGTTACACGGAATACCCGGAAAATGTCAATTCCGCTCTCGGGGCCCATAGCGGTTCTTCCGCCGTTTATTGGGCCCCAGCCGAGGCCACATAGGCGTTGATGGCCGCCTCGACCTGCGCCTTCCGCTCCGGCGGGCATTCGGGCGCCGGCGGGAGCACCAGTTTCTGCGCCGGGCCGTCTCCCTCTTCGACGACCTTGTCCTGCCAGTCGGATGGGGCCGAATCGCGCTCGATCGGCACGGCGGCCTTGCCGGCGAAGAACGAGGTCGCGAACAGGTGCAGCGTCTCGATCATCACGATTTGCTCCTGAGTCCAGTTCTGCTTGCCCTGCTCGGCCGCCAGCATCGTCTTGAAATTCGCCTTGCCCAGCTCCGGAAGATCGCAGACATCGGCATAGGCGGATCGGGTCGCGGCCTGGATGACGCGGCGCGCGGTGTCCATCGGAATCAGGAATTTGGCCGGATCCGACTTGTCGACGTCGACCATCTTGCCGTCGGGGCCCTTGATGCGATCGGGAATGAGCGTGGAGGCGTAGATGGACATCGTGCGCACGCCACGATCGCTCAACCCACCGCCCTGGCGCGGAGCCGGCTTGCTGCGCTGTGTGAGTTCCTCCGCGGCGAGCGTCGTCATGGCCGGCTGGCCGTCAGTAGTCTGCGAAACCGCAAGCGCGGACGCACCACACAACGGCACCAGAAAAGCACCAATCACACCACCAAACTTTGCCCACGCAATTCTCATCGGACGCCCCTCTCATTATTCTGGCGGAAGCTACCATTGTTGACGGTCATCGCAACAGGAGAAACGGGGCGGAACTGTGACCGTCTCCGACGCGGCTAACCCTTTGATGCCGTTGGCCGCCTGGTGAACGCGGAGATGATTCCGCGCCATGTGCGGACATCCTGCTCCGTGCACTCCATCCGGTGAAACATGTTCCGGATCGAGCGGACCATGGTCGGCCGTTTCTCCGGCGGCCGCAAAAAACCGGCATCGTCGAGCGCCCCTTCCATGTGTTCGAAAAGACCGAAAAGCGCGGCCCGGCTCGCGGGTGCTGTTCCCGGCGTCGCCAACCCTTCCCGGGCAGGACCGTCGAACGTGGTCGCCCGGCCGAGGGCCTCCGGGTTGCCGCTCTTCATCCACTCATACGAAAACAGCAACACGGCTTGCGGCAGGCTGAGCGAGGCGAAGTTCGGATCGACCGGTGCGGTGATAATGGCGTCGGCCAACGCGATCGAGTCGTTGTCGAGACCATTGCGCTCGCCGCCGAACATGACCGCGCAGCGCTCGCCCGATTGCGTCCGCCTGCGGAGCATCGTCGACGCCGTTTCAGGGCTGAGCACCGGCTTGATCATCTCGCGCGGCCGCGCCGTTGTGGCCGCAACGTAGTGGCAGTCGGCCAGCGCCTCCTCGAGCGTCTCGAACACCGTTGCCGCACTCGCGATCGGCTCGGCCACGGCCGCGGCGGCAAGCGCTTTCTCGTTGGGCCAGCCATCGCGCGGGGCGACCAGCCGCAAATCGTGCAAGCCGAAATTGCCCATTGCGCGGGCGGCGAAGCCGATATTCTCGCCGAGTTGCGGCTCTACCAGCACAATCGAAGGGGGTGCGGCGCCGGCGCGATCATTCGTCAGCTTGCCGCCCGGGTCATTTGTTTCCATCATGGGCGGACGATGCTACAGGGAGCCCCGGCCCGCAATGGGCGGCGGCGCATTGCTTTCGGGCCCGGACGACACCCCAATTTTTGGAGATTGCTGCGTGGATAAGATCAAGGTTGAGAACCCCATCGCCGATTTGCATGGCGATGAGATGACCCGCGTTATTTGGGACATGATCAAGGAGAAGCTCATCGAGCCCTATCTCGACGTGGAGCTTGTACCGTTCGACCTCGGGATCGAACACCGCGATGCAACGGACGACCAGGTGACGGTCGACGCAGCACATGCCATCAAGGAATTTGGGGTCGGCGTCAAATGCGCCACCATCACGCCGGACGAAGCACGCGTGGAGGAGTTCAACCTCAAGAGAATGTACCGCTCACCCAATGGCACCATCCGTAACATCTTAGGCGGTGTCATCTTCCGCGAGCCCATTATCTGCAAAAACGTGCCGCGTCTCGTCCCTGGCTGGACCAAACCCATCGTGATCGGCCGTCATGCCTATGGCGACATCTATCGCGCGCAGGATTTTCGGGTTCCGGGCAAAGGCAAGCTGACAATTAAGTTCGAGGGCGAGGACGGCGAGGTTATTGAACGCGAGGTGCATACGTTCGAAGACTCAGGCGTGGCCCTCGGGATGTTCAATCTCGACAGCTCGATCCGCGACTTTGCGCGCGCCTCCATGAACTATGGCCTCGCCCGAAATATGCCGGTCTACCTCTCGACCAAGAACACGATCCTCAAAGCCTATGACGGGCGTTTCAAGGATCTTTTCGCGGAAGTCTACGAGACCGAGTTCAAAGACGCGTTCGCCAAAGCCGGCCTCACCTACGAGCACCGCCTGATCGACGACATGGTCGCGGCGGCGCTGAAATGGTCGGGCGGCTATGTGTGGGCCTGCAAGAACTACGACGGCGACGTCCAGTCCGACACGGTCGCTCAAGGGTTTGGGTCTCTCGGTCTGATGACGTCCGTGCTGATGACGCCGGATGGAAACACGGTCCTGGCGGAAGCCGCACACGGCACTGTCACGCGCCATTTCCGCCAGCACCAGGAAGGCCGCGCCACGTCGACCAACTCCACCGCATCAATCTTCGCTTGGGCCGGCGCGCTGAAGCATCGCGCCAAGCTCGACAACAACGAGGCCCTCGCCCGGTTCGCACGGACCATCGAGACCGTCTCCGTCGACACGATCGAGTCGGGCTTTATGACCAAGGATCTGGCTTTACTCGTCGGCGCCGACCAGGCTTGGCTCTCGACCGAAGGCTTCATCGACAAGATCGACCAGAATATGCGGGCGGCCATGGCCGGAGACGTCGCCGCGGCCTAGGCCTGAGCCTCTTCGATTTCGTCTTGTGCATCCGCCGCGCGGCGAATGCGGTCGAGCATCCCCGGATGGCGCCGCGATAGCCGGGCCAGGGCGCGATTGTCGAGCACGTAGAGCCGGCAACGGGTCGTCGCGACCACACTATGCTCGTGCCGCCGGTGCTCCAGGAGCGCCATCTCGCCGAAGATGTCGCCCTCCTTCAAGTCAATCGTCCGGTCCTTGTCGAGCAGAAGACGCGCTTCCCCACTCGCGAGGATGTACATGTTCTCGCCCACGTCACCGGCTCGCACGATGGGGACGCCCGGGTCGTAGCTCCGTGTGTCGAGCACCTTTGTGATGTCGGCAAGCTCGCCGCGGCTCATATCCGCGAATAACGGAATCCGGGCGACCATCGACCAGGTGGCCACGAACTGATGCCGCACGGATTCTTGGCTGAACCCCGTAGCGATGATCGCCACCGGCAATGCGAACATGCCGACGCCCAGGAGCATCACGACGCCGCCCAGCATCTTGCCCAGGGGCGTGATGGGAACGACGTCGCCGTAACCCACGGTCGTCAGTGTCGCCAATGCCCACCAGGACGCCGCCGGGATCGATCCGAACGCCTCGGGCTGCGCATGCCGCTCGAGAAAATAGATTCCCGTCGAGGTGAAGAGCAGCAAGATGAGCATGAGAACGAGCGAGCCGAGAAGCGCCCCGGACTCCTCCTTGCACACGTGGAACAGGGTCTGCAACGCGGGCGAGAAACGCGCGAGCCTGAAGAGGCGCAGGACACGCAGCAGCCTCAGGAAGCGCAGGTCCGCGGGAAACAGCCACGTCAGATACCAGGGCGCAAACGCCAGGAGATCGATGATCATGATCGGCCGGCTGGCGAAGACCGCCCGCGCGCGCCAAGGCGGCATGCGCGACAGAACCGGGATTTCGACAGAACTCCACACGCGCAGCGCATACTCGACGGTGAAGACCATCACGGAGAAAACGTTGAAGGCACGAAACCAGGCATCGTAGCGCGTGGCCAGTTCATCGACCGTCTGAGCCGCAAAGGCGAGCGCGTTCGCGACGATCAGGACGATGATGAAGCCGTTGACGATGTAACCGGCCGGATGGACGTCGCCGCCGAGTTCCAGAATCTCGTGGACCTTTCGGCGCCAGTGGCGCCAGCGGGCCGAGGTCATGACTTAGGCTTGTCCGGCGCGCCTGGAGGCAGAAGGCGCCGGTTCGCTCTCGGGCGCGGCCCCGAGTTGCGCGGCAATCGCCTCTAGCGCGGCGTCGGCCTTGGCGCCGTCGGGACCGCCGGCCTGTGCCAGGTCGGGGCGTCCGCCTCCGCCCTTGCCGCCAAGGATATCGGCGCCGACACGCACCAGGTCGACAGCGCTGTGTGCGCCCGTGAGATCCTCGGTAACACCGACGATAAGCCCGGCCTTCCCTTCCTCGCTCACGCCAACAACGGCGACGATGCCCGAACCGAGCTGCTGCTTCGCCTCGTCGACAAGACCGCGCAAATCCTTCGGCGCGACGCCATGAACCACGCGCGCCAGAAGCTTCGTGCCGCCGATGTCCCGGACGGGTGACCCGCTGCCCGCCTCACTGCTTTCCGGCCGCAGCGCCAGCTCGCGCTTCGCGTCGGTTAGCTGCCGCTCGAGCTTCCGGCGTTCCTCCACGATGGCGGCCAGCCGTTCGATCATTTCGTCCGGCGGGACTTTGAGAATGTCGGCGGCTTCGCGGACACGCGCGTCCTGAACGCCCAAGAACCCCCGCGCGGCCTCGCCGGTCAGTGCTTCCACGCGGCGCACGCCCGCGGCCACGGCACTCTCGCCCACGATCTTCAGGAGGCCTATATCGCCGGTCCGCGCCACATGGGTCCCCCCACAAAGCTCGATGGAATAGGCGTGGCCCGCCTTTTCGCTTTCCGGCGCCACGCCCATGGAAACGACACGCACCTCCTCGCCGTACTTCTCGCCGAACAGCGCGAGCGCGCCGCGGGCAATAGCCTCGTCCGGCGTCATCAGGTGCGTCTCGACGGCGCTGTTCTGTAGGATCATGGCGTTCGCCAAATCCTCGACGGCCTTGAGCTCTTCCGCACTCATGGGCTTGGGGTGCGAAAAATCAAAGCGCAAACGCCCGGGCTCTACGAGCGACCCCTTCTGCGCCACATGGGTCCCGAGGACCTGGCGCAAAGCCTCATGCAGCAAATGGGTGGCCGAATGGTGCGCGCGCGTCGCCGTCCGGCGTCCATGGTCCACGGACAGCGAGACCGTCTCGCCGCGCAGCAGCTTGCCCTTCTCCACGACGCCGTCATGGAGAAACAGGCCATGCAGTTTCTTCTGCGTGTCCGAAACCGAGAATACGGTTTCATCTCCGATCGACAGGGTCCCCTGATCGCCGACCTGGCCGCCCGATTCCGCATAGAAGGGCGTCTGATTGACAATGACGATGCCGTGATCGCCCTTTTCGAGCTTGTCGACGCGAGCGCCGTCTTTCACCAGCGCTACGATCTCGCCCGAGGCCGCTTCCGTCTCGTATCCGAGGAACTCGGTTGCGCCGACTTCTTCCTTGAGTTCGTACCAGAGTTTATCCGTGGCCGCCTCGCCCGAGCCGGACCAGGACTTGCGGGCTTCTGCCCGCTGCCGCTCCATCGCAGCCTTGAAGCCGGCCGCGTCCACGCCGATGCCTTTGGCTTTCAGGGCGTCTTCCGTCAGGTCGTAGGGGAAGCCGTAAGTATCGTAGAGCTTGAAGGCGATCTCGCCGGACAGCGTGTCGCCGGAAGAGAGTCCTTCCAGCGCATCGTCGAGCAGGCGCAAGCCGCGCTCGAGGGTTTCGCGGAAGCGCGTCTCCTCGAGCTTGAGCGTCTCGTCGATCAGCGCCTCGCCGCGCTGCAACTCCGGGAAAGCCCGTCCCATTTCGCCAACGAGCGTCGGGACCAGGCGGTGCAACAACGGGTCCTTCGCGCCCAGCATATGCGCATGCCGCATGGCCCGGCGCATGATGCGGCGCAGGACATAGCCCCGGCCCTCATTGGACGGCAGGACACCGTCCGCAATCAAAAAGGACGACGCCCGCAAGTGATCGGCGATGATACGATGGCTCGGCGCCTCAGCCCCTTCCGCCGGAACGCCCGTCAGATCGACCGACGCCGCGATCAGCGTCTTGAACAGATCGATCTCGTAATTGTCGTGGGTTCCCTGCATGACGGCCGCGATACGCTCGAGACCCATGCCGGTGTCGATCGAGGGACGCGGCAAGTCGATGCGATTACCGTCGGCCTGCTGCTCGAACTGCATGAACACCAGGTTCCAAATCTCGACGAACCTGTCGCCGTCCTGATCGGGACTGCCAGGCGGTCCGCCCGGCAGATGCGCGCCGTGATCGTAGAAGATTTCCGAACACGGCCCGCAGGGGCCAGTATCGCCCATGGACCAGAAATTGTCCGACCCCGCGATCCGCAGGATCTTGTCGTCGCCGAACCCGGAAATCTTCTTCCAAAGCTCGGCGGCCTCATCATCGTCCACATAGACCGTGACGAGAAGCTTCTCCGTCGGCAGCGCCAGGGTCCCGGTCAGGAAATCCCAGGCGAGCGAAATGGCCTGCTCCTTGAAGTAGTCGCCGAACGAGAAATTGCCGAGCATCTCGAAAAATGTGTGATGCCGGGCCGTATAGCCCACATTGTCCAGATCGTTGTGCTTGCCGCCGGCGCGAACGCACTTCTGTGAGGAGGCGGCCCGTAACGCGCTCGGCTTTTCCTGGCCGGTGAACACGTTCTTGAACGGCACCATCCCGGCATTGGTGAACATCAAGGTCGGGTCGTGCCGTGGCACCAGCGGCGCTGACGGTTCCACCACATGATCGTTGTCGGCAAAGTATTGCAGAAACGCTGCGCGCAACTCATTGGCGCGCGACGGTGCTTCGTGCCCAATCGCGGGCGCCTTTGCCGCCGTCTTGGCCGCATTCTTCTTGGACTTTTCAGCGCTCACTTCAGTAGCACCCGGTTTTGCAGCAGCCGATCTCGCAGCACCGATGCAGACGGCTCCGACTGACGCCTCTCCCTGGACGCACGGACCGGCTCCCGAATGCGCGCATGTCTGCTGCGAATAGCGACCCTACCCAACGACCGACCCTAACCGATTCTTCGGTCCAAGCCGCCTCACGACGCCCCATTCGGCGAGGGCCGACGGAAAAGACGATCGAGGCAGACATACGGTCTCGTTCCGCCCCTGTCCAGCAGTCACAACGAAGCGGGGCGCCCAAACTATTCGGGCGCCCCAGGGACACTGGGACGCCCGCAACCATCGCAATCTCCTATAGGATCCTGGCGGCCCCTTGCGGCCCAGCCGGACCTGGCGCGATTAGCCGCGCTTGCTCTTGCGGCCGCCACCCGAAATGGGCGTTACCGTCTCCTCCTCGACCGGCGGCTCACCGTCATCGGCTACATCCTCGACGCTCTCACCCTCCAGCATCTGCCCGGCGACAAGCCCCGCGCTCTGCCGAATGGCCCGCTCGATCCGTTCGGCCATGTCGGGATTTTCTTTCAGAAACGTCTTGGCGTTCTCGCGTCCCTGGCCGATGCGCTCGCTGTCATACGAGAACCAGGAGCCGGACTTCTCGACGATCCCCGCTTTCACGCCGAGATCGATCAGCTCGCCCATCTTCGAGACGCCTTCGCCGTACATGATGTCGAACTCGACCTGTTTGAAGGGCGGCGCGACCTTGTTCTTGACGACCTTGATCCGCGTCTGGTTGCCAACCACCTCGTCCCGCTCCTTGATGGCGCCGATGCGGCGAATATCGAGGCGCACGGAGGCATAGAACTTCAAGGCATTGCCGCCGCTGGTGGTCTCAGGGCTTCCAAACATCACGCCAATCTTCATGCGGATCTGGTTGATGAAGATGACCATGCAGCGCGATTTCGAAATCGAGCCGGTCAGTTTCCGCAAAGCCTGACTCATGAGACGCGCCTGAAGGCCCGGCAGCGAGTCGCCCATCTCGCCTTCGAGCTCGGCCTTGGGCGTCAACGCCGCCACAGAATCCACGACCAGAACGTCGATGGCCCCGGACCGGACGAGCGTGTCGGCGATCTCAAGCGCCTGCTCGCCCGTGTCGGGCTGGGAGATCAGGACATTCTCGAGATCGACGCCGAGCTTGCGGGCATAGATCGTGTCGAGCGCGTGCTCCGCATCGACAAAGGCGCAGACCCCGCCCTTCTTCTGGGCTTCCGCAACCACATGAAGAGCCAGCGTCGTCTTGCCGGACGATTCCGGCCCATAAATCTCCACCACCCGGCCCCGCGGAAGACCGCCGATGCCGAGCGCGATATCGAGCCCGAGGGAGCCCGTGGGAATGGCCTCGACCTCCACGGCGGTCTCGTTCTGGCCGAGCCGCATGATGGAGCCCTTGCCGCAAGCCCGCTCGATCTGAGAGATCGCGGCTTCCAGCGCCTTCTCTTTGTCCATTTCCCCTCCAGCCTCAACAAGGCGCAGTGCGGCGTTCGACATCGACGAATCTCCTTATTTCACAGCCTTAGGGCTTGCGTAAATGGCGGTGCCCGGCCCGCGAGGCCCTCGTCCACACCCGGTTGGGCTTCGGCGAGCCGGCAATTGCGTTGGAGACCAAATGTACCCTCTTTGTTCTATGTTCGCAAGATGTTCTCGCATCCCGTCGCAAATTTGCGAGGAGGACCGGGGAAAGCGGCGGGAAAAGCGCTTCGTGGCTTTCCGTGAATCACTATGATCGAGCCCAGCCGCGGTATGGAGCGAGACATGAGCCGGGACGTCGAAAAAGGTGCCCTTCAGGACAAGGTGTTCGTCCTGCTGCTCGTGCTGGTGTCTCTGGCGTTTGCCTGGATCCTCCTCCCGTTCTACAGCGCCGTTCTGTGGGCGGTGATCCTGGCCTTGGTCTTTTCGCCGGTGCAGCGGTGGTTCATCGGCCGGCTTCCGAACCAGCCCAACCTCGCCACGTTCCTGACCCTGCTCAGCATCGTGGGGATCGTGCTGGTCCCTGTGGCGTTCACGGGCGCATCGATCGTCAGCGAGGCGACCACGCTCTACGAGAACATCCAGTCGGGGGACGTCAATCTCGGCACGATTCTTCAGCGCTTCCTGGATGCGCTGCCGAGCTGGGCGACGGACTTCCTGGCCCATTTCGGGGTGACGGACGTGGCCGACATGCAGGCGCGCATCATCTCGCTCCTTGCCGAAGGCAGCCAGTTTTTCGCGACCCAGGCGGTCCTTGTGGGGCAAGGCACGGCCAACGTCCTGCTCGGCACGTCGATCATGCTCTACCTCCTCTATTTCTTTCTGCGTGACGGCGGCAAGCTCTCGCAGAAGATCATCCACGCCGTTCCCCTCGCTGGCGAATACAAGGCCGCCTTGTTCGAAAAGATCGCCGTCGTCGTGCGCGCCATGGTCAAGGGCACGATCCTGGTCGCCATCGTGCAGGGTTTTCTCGGCGGCGTGATCTTCTGGGCGCTCGGCATCCGTGGGGCCGTGCTTTGGGGCGTGGTCATGGCCTTCCTATCTCTGCTGCCGGCGGTGGGGGCCTCGATCGTGTGGTTCCCCGTCGCGGTCTATCTCATCGCCACTGGCGACATCGGCAAGGGCCTCATTCTCATTGCCTTCGGCGCGGGCGTGATCGGGCTCGTAGACAATCTCCTCCGGCCCTACCTTGTCGGCAAGGACACCGCCCTGCCCGACTATGTCGTCCTAATCTCGACGTTGGGCGGCATCGCGCTTCTCGGTCTCAATGGACTGGTGGTCGGCCCGTTGATCGCGGCCTTGTTCATCGCCGTGTGGGACATCGCCGCCCGCAGCGACGTGGTCCCGAATGCGGCCGTGCACGACGACACGCCGGCGGCGGACGAGCCTCCCGCGGACAAGCGCAAGGCACGCTGAAAGCACGATTCGCCCTGTAATTTACGGGCGAAATACTCACAGGCCGTTTTCAAAAAAGCAGACAAAGCCGTGCGAATCGGCCATGCCTCAATGGGTATGAAGAGCCGGACCTGGCTCGGACGGCGAAGAGAGCTCGTATCAACCGGCTTTTCGGCGCGCCGTCCTATTTTAGGAGCGCTACATAATGCTTACAAAGACCGCACTCATCCAAACGATTGCCGACCAGCTCGACATGACGAAGAAAGACGTCAAGGACGTTCTCGAGACACTCGCGACCGTCGGCTACAAGGAAATGAAGAAGAACGGCGAGTTCATGCTGCCGGGCTTCGCCAAATTCGTGGTCGTCAAGAAGCCGGCCGTTCGCGCCCGCAAAGGCATCAATCCCTTCACCAAGGAGCCGACCGTGTTCAAGGCCAAGCCTGCGCGGAAGGTCATCAAGGCGCGCCCGGTTAAGGCCGCCAAGGACGCGGTGTAGCACCGCTCGTCCGCATACGGAATTGAGGGAAGTCAAGTGCGCCGTCCTTCGGGGCGGCGTACTTTTCGTTTGCGCTATCGCCTAGCGACTACTTGGGCGCTCGTTCCTTGGCCTTGCAGCAGCTCGCGCTCCTGCGGCGCAGTCCCGATCGTCCAGCCGGCTACAAGGAACACGATAGCGCCGGTGATCCCGAACGCCTGAACCGCGACCAGGCCGATGCCGAGGCTGCCGCCGGAGGGATCGAACCCGTTGGAAACGGCGCCGACGATCAGCGGGCCGAGCCCCATGCCGATCATGTTCATGCCGAACAACAACAGCGCGGACCCGACGGGCCGTTCTTCGCTCCGCAGCGCAGCGTGCAGCACCGCAATCGTCGGCGCGACGTAGACCGCACCAAGAGCGCAAGGGACAAGCAGCAGCAGAAGCGCGGTTGCCTTGCTCCCTGCCAGCAAGCCCGCGATGGAGAAAGGCTTCGTAAGGAGGAGTATCACGGCAGGCGTCCACGCGATCCAGGATGCCCGCCAAAGGGCGAGGCGCCCAGCGAGTTGTGCGCCCAGCATTGTTCCCATGGCACCCGCCGCACCGATGGCGACGGCAAGATACAGGCCGACTGCGGACAGCGCCATGCCGTGTTCCCGGACAAGAAATGTCGGCAGCCAGGCGACCATGCCGAAGGTCGTGATCGTGTTCAGGACCGTGGCCAGCACCATCAGCGCCATGGGCGAGGAACGGAAGATCTTTGCTACGGTCTCGGACAACAACGAGAACCGCAGCGTGGCGTTGCCGGTTCCGCCGCCCGTCCGAGGCGGCTCGGGCACGGTCAAACGAATGATCACGGCCAGCAACAGGCCCGGCACACCCGCAAGGAGAAGCGCGGCGCGCCAACCGAGGAACTGCGCCACGACCCCGCCCCCGACCAGCGCGAGCGCCGTTCCGATGTTCGCACCGGACATGAATACGCCCATTGCTCCCGCACGTTCGCGCGTCTCGTAGCGGTCCGAAATGATTGCATGGCTTGTGGGCAGCGCCCCGGCTTCCCCGACACCGACGCCCACACGTGCCAGGAAGAGCTGCCAGAAGTTCTGCGCGAGCCCGCACAGCATGGTCATGCCACTCCAAAAGGCAATCGTGATGGCGATCACGTTACGGCGGTTGAGGCTGCTCACGGCCAAGGCAAGCGGCAGACCCAGCGTCGAAAAGAGCACCGCGAACGCCAGACCCGACAGCAGTCCGAGCTGAATGTCGTTGAGCGCGAACTCGCGTCCGATCGGCGACAACGTCACTGCAAGGACCTGACGATCGAGATGCGCGAGCGCGAAATAGGCCGTGAGAACGATGAGCGTGTAGCGCCGCGAACCGACTTGAACACCGTCGAGCGCCGTCGTGGAAGTCGTCATGTCGGGATGCACCGGAGACTATCGAACTGCCGTGGATCGCAGACAGGTATCACGACCGCCCGTGCAAGTGCACCCTGCGCTTGCACTAATTGAACAGCCAGGTCAGGCGGCCTTTGACGGCGTTGTCTTCGAGGCTGTCCGCGTATTGGCCTTGGTAGGAGACGCCGGCTGAGAGGCGATCGCTCAAGGCAAAGTCGACGCCTGCATCCAAGAGCGCGGAGTCTTCAGCCAGCGGCACGCCGTCGATGGAAAAGCCGATGCCGGTCGTGGCAAAGGCCAGTGACGCGCCGGGCGTGATGTCGTCGAAGGCATGGAGCCAGGCCGCCTCGACATGGGGCGTCACCTGCATGGCGCCCCACGTCATCGTATGGGCTGCGCGCAGGCCGACCGTCGTGTAGCCCACGTCCTGGTTGACGCCGGTCGTGCTTAAGCTCGCTTGCGGGCCGCCCTTTTCCTTGAAGCCGCTGGTCTCGACGGACACGTAGGCGAGCCCCGCGAACGGTTCGAGTTCGACACCGCCAATTTGGGTCGGATACGCGATCTCGCCGAAGAGCTGGCCCGTGTCGGCGTCGTAGTCGGCCTTCTGCCGCTCGAAGAAGCCGGGGAACACGACGGCGCGCGAGGTCTCGATGTCGCTCCAGGCCCAGAGCCCGCCACCGCGTAAGGCAAAGCCCGACACCGCGCCGTTGACGTAGCCGCCGAGATGATAGGTCGTGGTGTTGGCGCCGCTATAGCGTTGGTCGACACTGACGTCGGAGAACGACGCGCCGGTGGCGACACCCACGCGCCAGGAGCCGCCAACGCTCGCATCCATGCCGGAGAGGAAACCGCCGAGATTGCGATCCGTCGTGGCGGCATTGCCGTCGCCGTCGAACGTGCCCCAGGCGCCGTAGCCTTGGGTCCAGAAGGCGAGCGGTTGCGTCGCAGGTTCGGCCGCCATCTCTTCGCCGATGAACTTGCTGCCGAGCCGCATGGCACTCGCATCGTAAGTCGCACCGCGACTTGCGACCTGCGGCCCGCCGGACCCGAGCGCGCCGCCTTGATGGCCCGCCTGCATCATGCGGCCGAGCACCGCCTCGCGCGCGTAGCGGCTATCGTCCACGAGAGTCCCCGCCACGGTCGCGTGGATCTCGCCGGACAGCGCATCGAACGCCTGGCGCGCACCCGAAGCCGTTTGGTTCAGCACGGCCAGGAACAACGGATTGTCAGTGGGGAACTGATCCAGTGCCCCAGCCACGGCCTTTTGGTTCTTGGTCTTGGCGACGTCCTGGAACAGCGTGGCGTTGCGCTCCAGGTTGAGCACCACGTCGTTGCCCGTGCCGCCCGTATAGTCGACGGTCGGGATCAAGAACGCGAGATTGGTGAAGACGCTCCCGAACGTGCCTTTGACGGAATCCGTGCCGTCATTGGCGATGATCGTGTAGTCGGTACTGTCCTTGTAGTTGCCGCCCGCGGCCAGCACTTTGAGCGTCGCGCCGGTGAGGTTCACCGTGCCATGCACGACGACTTTGTCGTTGTTGCCTGCAGCATCCACTTCAACCTCAAACGTCGACGCCGCCGCCATGGAGAACGCGCCGTTGACGGTCACGGTGCCGATGGAGTTGCCGGGCGCCAGCGTGCCGCCAAGCACGTTCAACCCGCCGAACGTGGGGTTGCCGCCCAAGGTGCCGCCCGTTTGCGTGAATGCGGCCGTCGTCGTCCCGTTGAAGCTCCAGGCGCCGCTTTCCAAACGGAACGTCTCGAAGCTCTGGAACTGCTTCGTGGCCGCGCCCGTATCGATCTTGGACAGGTTGAACGCCCCATTGCCCGAGCCGCCAAAAGCCAGTGTGTCGATGCCGGGCCCGGCCAGCACGCGGCCATTGATCTCGAAGCCGGGTTGGAGTTGAAGCACGTCCGCGAAGGCAGTGCTCTGATCGAACTGGACCGCGCCGCCGCCGCCGCCATTGAGCGTGCCGGACAAAGTTAGCGTCGTGGAGGTCCCTGCCGTCTTAACCGCGAAGGCGTCGGCGGCGGCGCCGTTGCTTGTCACGGCTCCAGCGGCGGTGATCGCAGTGCTGCCCGCCCCGGTATACGCCAGAACGTCTATGCCAGACGCTGTCGCGCCGGTGACATCGCCATTCGCGACGATCATCGTCGTACCGGTCTCAACCCTGCGGATCCGAATGCCGTTCGTGCCACCCCTCACCGTCGTGCCGGGAGCGGTGATCACATTCACCGGGGTTCCGAACGCGGTGAAGGTGCGGATGCCATAGTTATTGATCCCGATGACATTGTCGTTGGATCTAATCGTCAACGGCCCGTTGCCTGTGTTGTTGACGCGGATGCCCGTGTCTCCACCTTTCGTGACGGCATTGGTGGTAATCCTGACTGTGCCGCCTCCGTTGCTCGCCCGAATGCCGTAACGGCAAGGATCGGTGCTGGGGCAGCCCGCGAGATTGTTGCCGGTCACCGGGCCGTTCGCGGTTATGGTCAGTGGGCCCGTGCCGTCGTGATCGACGATAATCCCAATGTACGTGCCGGTGACAGTGGATCCGGCGCCGGTGGTCACCGTGAGGCTGGTGCCATCGTTTGACGCACCAATGCCGTAAGCGCCGGACACGGCACCGTTAGCCCTGATGTTCACGCTCCCGGTGCCGTAATTCAGAGCGGCGATGCCAGTGCCGTAGGTGGCCAAATAGGGGGACGGACCGGTGCCGCCGGCAACATCACCATTGGCGACGATTGTCGTCGCGCCGTTCCCAAAGTTGCTGGCGAAAATGCCAATGGCGCCGCCCGTCACCGTCGTTCCGGCGGCCGAGTTCACGTTGATCGAACTGCCTATGAAGCCCTGTGCGCGGATGCCATAGCGATCGACACCGGTAACGTCGTCATTGGCCGTAATTGTCAATGCCCCGCTGCTAACGTTGCTGACGCGAATGCCCACATCGTCGCCCGTCGTGGCGGCGTTGGTTGTTACCGTGGCAGAGGTCACCGCGTATGGACTGCCTCCGTTGCTCGCGCGAATGCCGTAACTGCAGGGAATGGGGCCAGTGCACCCGGAGGAATTGTTGGCCGTGACTTCGCCGTTGGTGGTTATCGTCAGCGGGCCCGTGCCGTCGTTATCGACGACGATCCCGAAATAGGTACCGGCGACGGTGGTCCCTACACCGGTCGTCACCGCGAGACTCGTGCCCTCGTTTCGTGCACCAATGGCGGCACCTCCCGTAACATCGCCGTTGGTTGTGATACTCAACGATCCGCCGCCGTAGTTCAGAGCCCTGATTCCGAAGCCGTAGTACGGATACGTCGGAGATATCGACGTGTCCCCGATCAGCGGACCGGAGGTCTCGACCGTCACGCTGCCAGGCGTGACAGTCGTGCCGGTCGTGTCTCCGCTCGATGTGATCGAGAGCGCAGTACCTTGGGCAAAGCCGCTGGCGTCCAGATAGGACGCCGCGTAACTGTCGATAAACGAAACGGCGCCGTAACCCGTGATCGTCATGGCATTGCCCGTGGTCGTGTTGACCCGGAAAAACGGCGCCGTGACGCTTACGGCCAAGCTCTGGGTGCTGTCGCCCGTGTTGTCGATGATTTCGGGATCAGTGAACACGCCGGCGCTGCAGGTCACGTTGGGGCCGGTTGCTGAGCAGTGGGGAACGGCCGACGCAGTGCGGCCATAGCCAACGGCCGCGCCAAGCATGGCAGCCGTCGACAGGAGTAGGCGGCGCCGAGTTGTTCCTGAACTCACGCTCTCCCCCCGAGAATCGATTTGATCAGGATGATCGGAGCACGGCGCATCAGCGCCGATGCGAAGCCCTACACAACTGTATGTTACAGTGCGACAACTCGCCGCGCCCTGCAAGAGTGATTCCGGGAAAACCCCCCTAATCTCTGCGGTTTTTTGATGCTGTCTTTAGTCTGGCTAATTGAACAGCCAGGTCAAACGCCCTTTGACGGCGTTGTCTTCGAGGCTGTCCGCATACTGGCCTTGGTAGGAGACGCCGGCTGAGAGGCGGTCGCTCAAGGCGAAGTCGACGCCCGCATCCAAGAGCGCGGCGTCTTCAGCCAGCGGCACCCCGTCCACATCGAAGCCGATCCCGGTGGTGGCGAAGACAAGCGATGCGCCCGGCGTCACGTCGTCAAAGGCGTGCAGCCAAGCGGCCTCGATATGCGGGGTGACGGCCATGCCGCCCCACATCATCGTCGTAGCTGCGCGGAGGCCTACCGTGGTGTAGCCCACGTCCTGATCGATCCCAGATGTACGCAAGCTCGCTTGCGCGCCCCCCTTCTCGCGGAAGCCGCTGCTTTCGACGGACACGTAAGCGAGACCCGCGAAGGGCTCGAGTTCTATGCCACCCACTTGCGTGGCATACGCGACCTCGCCGAAGAGTTGGCCCGTATCGGCGTCGTAATCCGCCTTCTGCCGCTCGAAGAAGCCGGGGAAGACGACGGCGCGCGCGGTCTCGATCTCGCTCCAGGCCCAGAGCCCACCGCCGCGCAAGGCGAAGCCGCCCAGATCGCCGTTGACGTAACCGCCAAGGTGATAGGTCTTCGTGTTGGCGCCACTGTAGCGCTCGTCCACACTCACGTCCGAGAAGGACGCGCCCGTGGCGACGCCGGCGCGCCAGGAGCCGCCAACGCTCGCATCCATGCCGGAGATGAAGCCGCCGAGATTGCGGTCGGCCGTGGCGGCATTGCCGTCGCCGTCAAAGGTTCCCCGGGCGCCGTAGCCTTGGGTCCAGAACGCGAGCGGTTGGGCCGCGGGTTCGGCCGCCATCTCTTCGCTGATGAAATTGCCCCCAAGCCGCATGGCGCCTGCATCGTAGGCCGCACGGCGGCTTGCCACTTGCGGCCCGCCGGACCCCAGCGCGCCGCCCACATGGCTTGCCTGCGTCATGCGGCCCAGCACGGCCTCGCGCGCATAGCGGCTGTCTTCGACAAGCGTGCCGGCGACAGTGGCGTGTACTTCGCCCGAGAGCGCGTTGAAAGCTTCCCGGGCGCCCTCGGCGGATTGAAATAGAACCGAGAGGAATAGCGGATTGGTCGTCGGGAACTGATCGAGCGCTTTGGCCACATGGCACTGGTTCGGCGACGTGGCGACCGAGCAGAAACTCGCGCCGCCGCCGTTGTGCTTGCCGTGGTAGCGCGTCAGCGTCAGCACCACGTCGTTACCGTCTCCGCCGCCATAGTCGACGCTCGGCTTGAGAAAGGCGAGGTCGTTCTCGATCTTGGCGAACCGGCCCTGGACGGCGTCGCCGCCATCGTTGTCGATGATCGTGTAGTCGGTGCTCTGCTTGTAATCGCCGTTGGCCGCGAGCACGCGCAAGGTCGACCCGGTGAGGTTCACAGTCCCTTTGACAACGACCCTGTCACTCTGCCCCTCGGCATTCACCTCGACTTCGTAGACGGCGCCCCCGGACAGCGTGAAGGCGCCATTGACCCGCATGGTGCCGATGGAGTTGCCGGGGGCCAGCGTGGCGCCGACGATGTCAAGATCGCCGAACGTGCCTGTTCCCCTTAAGACGCCGCCCATAACGGTCAGCGGCATAGAGGTGCCGCCCGTGAACGTCCAATTGCCGCTTTCCATCTCGAAGCTCTCGAAGTTGCGGTATTGCTGCGTGCCAGCGCCCGTATCGATGTCGCTGAGATTGAATTCACCCTGTCCTGGACCTGATAGGAGCAGCGCATCGTTTGTTCCGGGACCGGCGAGAACCGTACCCGTGATGTCGGCAGTGGTTCCGATCGTCAGCGTGTTGGCATAAGCCTTGGCCTGGTCGAATTGTATGCCGCGCGATCCATCGAGGTCGCCGGCCACGGTGATATCGGCGCCTCCGTGTTCGACATTCACCGCGAAATTGCTGCTGCTGGTTGCGGTTACCGTGCTGCCGGCGCCGACGCTGATCTGCGCGTTGTTGCCGGTGTAGTTGCTCACACCGATGCCGGTCTGTCCGGTCACGTCACCGTTTGCGGTAATGATGACGGTGCCGCTCCCGCCGTTCGTAACGTTGATACCGGCATAGCTGCCGCTGACCGTGCTGCCCTGGCCCGTCGTCACCGTCACGTCCGTTCCGGACAAGGTCACAGCTTCGACACCGATCTCGCCGCCATTCACGGTCCCATAGACCGTAACGTTGATGCTGCCGCTGCCTTCGTTGTCCACTTCGATGCCGTCGGCATCGGAAGAGGATTTGACCGTCGATACGGCACCGACAGTGACCGCGATGTCCGTTCCACGGCGATTGGTCACCCCGATGGCGTTGCCATCCGTACCCGTCACGTCGCCAGAGACGCTGACGGCGACCTCGCCATAACCCTTGTTGTAAACATTGATCCCCGTTACGCCACTGACGGTCGCGTTTGCCCCCGTCGTCACGGTGATGTCAGTGCCGGCGTAGCTGTAGGCGTTGATGGCCGCGTCGTTCTTACCGGTAACGTCGCCGTAGGTGTTGATGGTGATAGGGCCCGAAGTCGCGCGTGCGTTGACGCCGTACCCCTCTGCCGAGACGCTGCCGTAGGCGCCAATCGTGACCTCCAGCGGGCCGCTGCCGTCGTTGTTGACGTAGACGCCCGTGCCAGCCTCGCCGAACACGCCGATATCGGCGGTCACGTCACCGTTGACCGTCACGTAGGACGACGAACCACGGTTGTCGGCATAGATGCCCCAGCCGCCCCCGCTGACACTACCCCCTGCGTTCAGCGTGATGGACAGGTTTCCGGTGCCGAAATTGTAGGATTGGAAATCGCCGTTGAAAGTTCCGTTCGAAACAACAGTCACGCTGCCCGGCGTGGAGCCATCGTCCTCGTTCGATTTGATGTAGAAGGCATTGTCGACATCGGAAGAGAGCGTCGCCCCGTTGTAGTCGGTGTAGGAAAGTGCCCCGTCGCCAGTGATCGCGATGGCGTAGGAGATAATGGTGCTGACGCTGAACGGATCGCCCGTGACAACCTGAACGTTGTCGATGTCGATGAGGTCTTGCGCGTCCGAGCTGGTTCCTTGGCAGAAATAGGTCGTTGTCGACCCCTGCTGGTCGCAGATCTGATCTGCATGTACGCGGCGGCCGTACCCCGCGACCGTCGCCACCAGCATCGTCGTGGACAGCAAGAGCCGCTGCCTCAGCCCCCTTCGCCACATGACGTCCCCCAAACGAGCCTTCGACCACGGGCGCACCTTGCCCGGTGGTATCGTCAAGCCCTCAAGGTACAACCCTCACAGATTCGTTGCTGTGACAGCAAGTTGCAATAGTGGCAAACCGCGCGGCGAAATGTACTCGAAGCTAGTTGAACAGCCAGGTGAGGCGGCCCTTGACGGCGTTGTCGGACACGTTGTCCGCAAATTGGCCAGAGTAGGAGAAGCCGGCGGACAGCCGATCCGAGACCGCGAAGTCGAGGCCGGCATCCAGGAGCGCCGAGTCTTCGGCAAGCGGCACGCCTGACACGTCGAAACCCGTGCCGGTCGTCGCGAATGCCAGCGATGCATCCGGCGTGACATCGTTGAAGGCATGGAGCCACGCCGCTTCCACATGCGGGGTCACTGCCGTGTTGCCCCACATCACCGTCTTCGCGGCGCGGAGGCCGAGTGACGTATAGCCCACGTCCTGGGAGACATCCTTGCCGCGCAAGGAGGCTTCCGCCCCACCCTTCTCCTTGAAGCTGCCACTCTCGACGGACACGTACGCGAGACCCGCGAACGGTTCGAGATCGAAACCACCCATTTGCGTCGGGTACGCGACCTCGCCGAACAGCTGACCCGTGTCGGCGTCGTAGCTCGCGTTCTGGCGTTCGTAGAAGCCCGGGAAGACAACGGCGCGGGATGTGTCGACTTCGCTCCAGGCCCACAGGCCGCCGCCGCGCAACGCGAAGTCACCAGCCATGCCGCCGGCATAGCCGCCGAGATAATAGCTCTGGACATTGGCGGTGCTGTAACGCTGGTCCACGCTCACATCGGAGAAGGATGCGCCGGTTGCGACACCCACCCGCCAGGAGTCGCCCACGTCCGCATCCATACCGGAGATGAAGCCGCCGAGATTGCGATCCGCGGAGGCCGCGTTTTTGTTGCCGCCGAAGTCGCCCCAAGCGCCGAAGCCTTGAGTCCAAAATGCGAGCGGCGCAGGCGCATCGAGAAGCGCCTTACCATCGTACAAGTCCAAGCCCCCGAGCATCATGGCTTGGTTGCCGTAGCTGGCGACGATCGGCCCGCTCGAGCCAAGCGCCCCGCCGCGGTGGTTCGCCTGCATCAAGCGCCCCATGACCGCCTCGCGCGCATAGCGGCTGTCATCCACCAAGGTCCCCGCCACGGTCGCGTGGATCTCGCCGGACAGCGCATTGAAGGCTTCCCGCGCACCTTCCTCCGTCTGAGTCAAAGCGGAATAGAAAAGCGCATTGTCGGCCGGAAACGCATCGAGCCCCTCGGCCACGTTGCATTGGTTCTTGGTCTCGGCAACCGAGCAGAAGCTGAGATAGGTGACGCCGCCCGGTCCGCTCGCACCACCGCCGCCACCGCTGCCGCCGGTCGTGGTCGGCACGACCGTGCGCAACAGCGTCAGGACAACGTCATTGCCGTCGCCGCCGTCATAGACGACGCTGGGCGTCAGGAAGGCGTAATTCGTTTCCAGTTTCGCGAACTTGCCGTTTACGGCGTCGGACCCGTCATTCTGGATGATCGTGTAGTTGGTGCGCGTCCTGTAGCTGCCCTTCTTGGCCAGCACGCGCAATGTCGCGCCGGTGAGATTCACCGCGCCGTTGACGATGGCCGTGTCGTTTCGTCCGTTAGCATCGACCTCGACTTCGAACACGGAGCCTCTGCTGAGCGTCAAGTCGCCGTTGATCGTCATGCTCCCGATCGAGTTGCCGAGAGAGATCGTGCCGCCGTTCGAAATCAGCTCGCCGAAGGTGCCGGTACCTTTCAGCGTGCCGCCGTTGAGGGTGAAGGTGTAGGGCGTCGTGCCGTCGAAGCTCCACGTGCCGCTGTCGATCTGAAAGATTTCGAATTCCTGGAACTGCTTCGTGCGATCGCCGGTGTCGATGTCGTCGAGATCGAATGTACCGTGCCCCCCGCCGGCGAACGCCAACGTGTCTATGCCGGGGCCGGCCAGAACCTTGCCGGTGACGGCCGCCGTTGGATGCAATTCCATGCGGTCGCTGAACGCATTGATCTCGCTTCTGTCGAATTTCGCGGCGCCGCCGGCGCCGCCATTCAGCGTACCCTTGACGACAAGGTTCGTCCGCCCCCCGGAGGTCTCGATCGCGAAGTCGTCTGCACCCGTGCCGGAGCTTGAGACAATGCTGCCGCTGCCAATGTCGACGTTGATCGCGCCGCCACCGCCATGGCCTAGATAAACGCCGTCCGTCGTGCCGGAGATATTCCCCGTGGTGTTCAGGGCGATCGCCTCCGGTCCGCTGCTGGTGGCGTAGAGACCCTCACCGCCAAGGCCCTCCAGGGTGCCCGCAATGTCCAGTGCCAACGCGCCGGACCCATCGTGAACGGTCCGCATGCCCGTGGTGGCCCCACGAACGCTCGAGCCGCTTTGCGTCGAGATTGTCGACGTTGTGCCGCTGTTCGCAGCCGAGATGCCCTCGGCGGCGGTGCCCTCGATGTTGCCGGCGATATCGAGGTTCAGCGCGCCGCTGCCTCCATTGTTCGCGATGAGTCCGGTTTGTCCACTCACGGTGGTGCCACCGGCGGTCGAGACCGAAAGATCGGTGCCGGCCGTGTTCGACGCCTGAATGCCCGAGCCGCTGGTGCCGGTGACGTCGCCTCGCGTGTCGATCGTCAACGTCCCCGTCCCGTAATTCGTCGCGGCAATGCCCGCGCGCGCGCCTGTAACCGTATCCTTGGTTGTGACCGAAAGATCGGTGCCATAGGTTTCGGCGGTGATTCCGTTGGAGCTGGTGCCGGTGACCGTTCCGCCCGTGTCGATCGAAAGAGAGCCTGCCCCCTCGCTGGCAGCATCGATGCCTGTTTCTCCGCTGACGGCGCTCATCGTTTGCACGGTGAGCGGGCCCTTGCCGTGATTTGTGGCGCTGATGCCTGTTTGGCTCGCGGTCACGGCGCCTTTGGTAATAACGGTCAGGCTGTTCGAGTTCGCGTTCTCGTTGATCGCCTCGATCCCGTGGGCGCTGAGCCCGTCGACCGTGCCGCCGGTCTCGATCCTCGTCGATCCGAGACCGAAATTGCTGGCCTTGATGCCCGTGATGGCGCCCGAAATGGCGTCCTCTGTCGTGATCGAAAGGTCCGTTCCGTAGCTCGTGGCCGTAATACCGTTGTACAGCGTGCCTGAGACAGGCCCGTGCGTATCGACCGTAAGCGTGCCTGAACCGCGGTTCACAGCCTGTATGCCAGTCTCACCGCTGACGCCGGCGCCAGCATCGATGGTCAACGGGCCCGTTCCGTAGTTCGTGGCACTGATGCCGGTGCGCTTGGCCACGACAGTCTCTTGGCTGACGATCGAGAGAGCCCCGCCGTTCGCATTTCTGTTGAGCGCGGTGATGCCGTTGCCGCTTGTTCCCTCGATCGCGCCGAGGGCGTCGATACTCAGCGCACCCGTTCCGTAATTTGTGGCGTCAATTCCGATTCCGCCACTCAGTGATCCGTTCGTGGTGACGTCAACACCGCCCGGTGTGGATCCGTCATTGCCGGTCGAGGAAACGGACAGTGCCGTCTCCAGCACGGACGTAAGCGAGGACGCATTGGCGTCGCTAAAGGAGACCTGGCCCTTGCCGGAGATCGCGAGCGCAGTCTTGTCCGTCGCGGAGACACTGAAGCCGGGAAGCGTTTCAACGGTCGCATTGTCGGCCTTGATCGTCTGGGCCCCGCTGCTGCCGGAACATTCGAAGTTTGGCGCCGTGCCTGTGCAATCGGCATAGGCATACTGGCTGCCGCCCGTGCACGCGGCCGCGGCCACGAGCATTGACAGCAGCACGGGCAGCCGTGCCGACAGCTTGGACATTGTTTCCCCCTTGACCCCACGCCGGCTCTGCATCCCACGCAGATCGCCGCAAGTCCGATCTCGAACGATACGGCCGGGGCCCGAGAAAACGAGCGCAAGTTGCATACAAGTTGAATCAATTGCGCCGAAGCGTGCCAACGTGAGACAGAATGGCTCCGCGACTTGCTTTTCAGACCCCAAGTCCTAACGATCGGTTACCGTACGTTTCCGCAGGGTCGCACGCGAACCGAAGGCAATCGCACGTTGTCATCCGGAGCCGCCGCCTCTACTACGTTCGCGCGGGTGGGCTACAGCTTGATGTGTGCAAATGCGTTTGGGTTCGTCCGCCGAAGTTCGAGGAAGGATCAGAATGACCGAACGCGAGGATCAGCCGAACGCTCAGGCCGCTGAGGGCACTACACAGAATAGCGCGACGGAAGAACAGAAGGCGCCGGAACAGCCGCAGGTCAAATATTCGATGTCGCCGGGTTTTTCGTCCTTCCTCGGCAGCAACGGGATCGGCCTCGGCATCTCGTCCTATCAGTCGGGCAAGTTTTACCTGCTCGGTCAGAACACCGACGGCGGACTCCTCGTCGACGAACGCTTCTTCCGCAAGGCCATGGGCATCGCCGTCCCCGACAAGGACACGATTTTGCTCGCGACGCTGTTTCAGATCATCCGCTTCAGGAACGTCTTGGGCCCTGAGCAGCAGATCAACAATCTCTACGACGCCTGCTACGTCCCGCGTGAACTTTTCGTCACGGGCGAGATCGACGCTCACGATGTCGGCTTGCTCAAGGATGGGCGGATCGTCTTCGTCAACACGCTCTTCAATTGTCTGGCGACGCCGTCGTCGCGCCACAGTTTCACGCCGCTTTGGAAGCCTCCGTTTATTTCAAAGATCGTCAAGGAAGACCGCTGCCATTTGAACGGCCTTGCCATGGAGGACGGTGTCCCGCGCTATGTGACCGCGGTCAGCAAGTCCGACACGATCGATGGCTGGCGCGACCGCCGCTATGACGGCGGTATCATCATCGACGTGGCCACGGGCGAGATCGTCATCGGCGGGCTGTCGATGCCGCACTCCCCGCGTATGTACAACGGTCGGCTCTATGTCCTGAACTCGGGCACAGGCGAGCTGTGCTGGGTCGAGACGGCGGATAAGGCCGCCGACGCCACACTTCATGTGATCGCATTTTGTCCCGGCTTCGTGCGGGGTCTCGGCTTCCACGGCAAATACGCCTTCGTGGGCCTCTCCAAGCCGCGCTACGAGCGCTTCGAGGGCCTTGCCCTCGACAAGAAGCTCGCGGAAACGGACTCCGAACCGTGGTGCGGCGTGCAGGTCATCGACTTGGAGACGGGGGCCGTCGCGCACTGGTTCCGGATCGATGGCGCCATCGGCGAACTCTACGATGTCGCCGTCGTGGGAGGCGTGTTTCGGCCCATGTCGCTGGGCTTCGCCTCGAACGAGATCTTGGGCCTCGTCACCCATGACGAGCTGGACGATGCGTCCTCGCTCTAGCCGAACGGCCTCGCAACGCGATCCGGAAAGAAGCAGCCGGCCTCGCTGCCAGCACCAATGACCGCGGTGAACCGCCTGCTTTGTTGAAAAAGGTTCCTAGGTGGAGTCGATCGCAGGCAGGCGAATGGTCATCGTGGTGCCCTTGTCGCGGCCTTTGCTCTCTGCAAACACCTCGCCGCCATGGGCCTCCGCAACGGTTCGTACGATCGCCAACCCGAGCCCCGTGGACGTTTCGCCGCCCGTCGGCCGCGCCGACAGGGTATGAAACGGTTTGAAGGCATTGCCGAGATCTTCCGCGGTCATGCCCAGTCCCAAGTCGGCCACGACAATTTCAGCCTGGCGCTCACCCTCCCGGCGCGTAACAACGGTAACCTCACTTCCGACGGGCGAGTACTTGATGGCGTTGCTGATCAAATTGCCGATCGCCTCCACGAGCCGGTCCTCATCCCCTTTGACCCTGATCTGATCGTCGAGATGGGATATCAGATCGATCGACTTGGCGGATGCGTATGGCTGATGAATTTGGATTGCAGACTCGACCGCCCGGGTCAGGGCGATATTGGTGGTCGTAAGAGATATCTCGGTACTCTCCTTCCGAGCCGCTTCCAGTAAGTTTTCGATCATGCGGTTCATTCGTTCGCTGGACGCATGAACAGATTCAAGCGACTTCACCAGCGACCGCGTGGTCTTGTCGTCATACGCGCTCCGGTCAGCGTCAATCAGCGCCTGCATTAGATCCGCACGAGCGACTATTGCAGAGAGCGGACTACGCAAATCATGCGCCACCATGCCCAAGACCTTGGACATGAAATTGTTGCGCTGATTGGACACTGCATACTGCTTTTCCAGACGGGCGATGAGCTCGTTGCGTTCTTCGTCTTGGGCTATTCGATTGAGCTCAGACTCCGCGCGGCGGCCGAAGATCCGCACGATGCCTTCGACGCGCTCCGTCTCCGTCAGGGCTTCCTCGGACAGCACCGCGAAGTGCCCCACCACTTCTCTCGAGCGATCACGCAAAGGAACGCCGCAATAGCTCCTCAAGCGCTCAGATTCTTTTGGAAAACGGATGGAAAGCTGATCGGGCACAACGAGAGTCTGCCCGTCATAGACCAATTTGCATGGCGTGCCTTCCAGATCGTACTCGATCGGGACACCCTTCTCCCCGTCACGCCAGCTGAAAATCGCGCGCGCGCGCGACGGCGGCCTGCCAAGGCCCAGCGTAATCAGGGCGAGGCTGACCGGCATGACCTCGTGAAGGTGGTGGACGAGGGCGACAAGAAACTCGTTGCCTATGACTCCAGCAGTACTGACAGCCAGGCTATAGACAGCGTCGCGGTCGATTTCCATTGCTCAAGCCCAGCTTCCATAGGGGCGCCGATATTGCCGCGAAGTGGCAGCGACGCGCAAGCGGCGGGGCTAACTGTCCGCGCTGCGCTAGGACGCCGCTTCTTCACGCACGTTGGCGTCCGTCTCCGGCTCGGCGAGCGCCGCGTCCACGACCTCGCGATAGCCATGGGCGTCGATGAAAGGCTTCAGCCGGTCGGCGATCCGCTTCGTGAGGTCCTTCGGCATCTTGTAGCTGGACACCTTGTGGTCCGAACGGTCGGCGAGAAACGCGCGCATGGGCCCCTCCGCCTGATCGAAACTCTCTATGCGGAGCTTCTCGTAGATGTCCCGCATCGAATCGATTGGGTTCTTCACGAGATCCTCATAGCGGATTTCGTAGAGGTTCTCCTTCGGGATCAAATGCTTGTCGCGCTCGTAGACCGTGGTGACGCGCTCCATGAGATCCAAGACGTAGTCGTCGAGCCACGCGTCGCACTGAGGCGGGTTGTGGAGGCCTTGCGCCGAATAGAGCGCGCGCCACAGCTTGACCGTGGACGGGAACACTTTCAGCGGACTGCGCGAGATATGTACCCAGCGCGCGTCGGGGAACAACTTGGTCAGCAGCTTGATGCGCGCGGTGTTGGGCGGCGTCTTCATCACCAGCGTCTTGCCGTGCTTCACCATCAGACGCCGGTAGAACCACATATACGCGTCCGCCCAGCGCTGGACTTCCGCCTCGGGCACGCCCTCGAAGTCGATGAAGTCGGTGTCCTGGGGCCCGAGCCGCGGCCATGCCATCGTGATCAGCGGCGAGCCCTGCCCCAGCATCAGCATCGCGAATTCTTCCTCCTGGGGACGGTCGAAGCCCACCGGCACATCGTCCTGCGGCCGGCGCTTGGGCAGAAGCCCTTTGGCCAGATGGTCGAGCGTGCCTTCCGTGAGGAGGAAGTGATGCGGAACGAAACACTCATAGGTCGTCGGAAACGCGAGGTTCGGGTCTTCCGAAAAGAGATCGTGCATCAGCGTGGTACCGCTGCGCCAATGGCCGACGACGAAGATTGGCGGCGTGTCCAGCTTCAGGCTCTCCGCCTTCTTCTTGTAGAGCGCCTCGGAGATCCATGTGAGCGGCGTGTTCCACGGCACGAATAGGAAGAGCGCCAGCGTGTCCGGAATGCAGTTCAGCGTGAAGGAGAAGCGCCCGCGCCAGAATAGCCGCATCAGCGTCATGAAGCGCATGCCGAACCACATATAAAGCAGCCGTCCGCCATAGCGCTCGACGGTCAGCCCCATCTTTTTCTTCTTGTGCCGTTTGCGGCGCTTGTTGGCGTCGTCGTCGTCGGACGGCATGACCTCGTAGTCTGGCACGCTTCTCGTCTCCTAATGGGATGGTTAGGGGCGTCCTAGACGCGATTTCCGCCCAAGGGAAGCCCCCTTGGGGCCGCAGAGCCCAGAGGACAGCGACGTTGGGCTAGTCTTCGAGCGCGGATTTCACGGTGGCCGCCAGCGTTTTGAGATCGAAGGGCTTCTGCAGGAACCCGAACTCTTCATTCTCGTCCAGATTCCGCTTGAAGGCGTCTTCCGCGTAGCCGGACATGAAGATGATCCTGATATCCGGGTCCTTCTGGCGGAGTTCCTTCAGGAGTGTCGGGCCGTCCATTTCGGGCATCACCACGTCACTCACTACGAGGTCCACCTTGCCTTCATGCTCTTCGAAGACTTCCAGCGCCTCGGCGCCCGTCGAAGCCTCCAACACTTCGTAACCGCGCGTTCCGAGAGCACGGGCCGCGAAGCTACGCACCGCGTCCTCGTCCTCGACGAGCAGCAGCGTGCCGCGGCCCGTCAGATCCTTCGGCTTCTCGGGCTTGCGCTCCAACTTGGCTGGCTCTTGGTCGACTTCGGCGGCGCCTTCCACGTAGCGCGGAAGGAACACGCGCATGGCCGTGCCCTTCCCCACCTCACTGTCGACATACACATAGCCGCCGGTCTGCTTGATGATGCCGTAAACCGTCGACAGTCCGAGCCCCGTTCCGCGGCCGATCTCTTTGGTCGAGAAAAACGGCTCGAAGATCTTCTGTTTGACCTCTTCGGTCATGCCGGAGCCGGTGTCGCGGACCTCGATCATGACGTACTCGCCCGGCGGCATGTGGCTGCCACCGGACTCGCGCGACCGGGCTTCGTCCACATTCTCGGTCCGGATCGCCAGCTTGCCGCCGTCGGGCATGGCGTCGCGCGCGTTCACCGCGAGATTGATGATGACTTGTTCGAACTGATGCAGGTCCGCCTTGACGGGCCAGAGGTCGCCGGCCGTATCCAGGCTCAGTTCGACATTCTCGCCTAGGAGGCGATCGAGCAAGATCGATAGGTCCGACAGCACGTCGCCCAAGTGCAGTACTTGGGGGCGCAGCGTCTGCTGCCGCGAGAAGGCAAGCAATTGACGAACGAGACCGGCGGCACGGTTCGCGTTCTGCTTGATGTTCATGATGTCCTGGAAGGCCGGGTCGGTCGGCCTATGGTTCAGGAGCAGGAAGTCGGAAAAGCCGATGATCGCCGTCAGCATGTTGTTGAAGTCGTGGGCGATACCGCCGGCGAGCTGCCCCACCGCCTGCATCTTCTGGCTCTGTGCGAATTGCGCTTCGAGCGCGCGCTGCTCGGTCGTATCCAGCGCGTAGGCGATCACCGCTTCGCTCTTGTCGTCCTTGTCGGAGATGGCGCTGAGATAGATGCGTCCGCTCCGCGGCTCGGGGCCGGCAAACGTGACATCGATCGCGTCGATCAAGCCCTGGCCTGCAATGGCGGCCTCGAGCGCCTTGTGCAGTGCCTGCCGGTTGGCGTCGTCGACAAGATCCTCCAGCTTCGTCTTGCCCGGATTGGCGTCCGCGTCGATGCCGAAAAGCCGAGAGAAAGCGGCATTGGTCCCGCTGACGGCCCCGTCCGCATCCACCGTCGCAATGGCGAACGGCGAGGATTGGAACATCCGGGTGAAACGCAGCTCGGCGGTGCCGGCTTCGTGGGCTTCGCCCGGCCCCCGGCTAAGAATGAGAACATGAGCGAGTTGATTGCCACGCGGCAGACGGTGCAGCACCCGGACGGGCATCGTGGTGCCGTCGGTCCGCAGGAGATCCATGTCGAAGCGCCGGACGCCGTTCTGTGCCGCGCCTTGCGTGTCGCCGCGCCCCGCGCCGGCCAGGAGCGCGGCGTTGTCTTGAGACATGATGTCCGAGAGCTTCGGCGGCATGGCGGCTATGTCGGTCAGATCGAGCTTAAGCCACTGCGCGAGCGTTGCGTTGAGATACTCGATGCGGCTATCCGCATCCACCGTGAAGAAACCCGCCGGGGCGTTGTCGAGATAGTCGATGGCCGCTTGGACCTTCGCAAAGCTCGACTCTTCGCGCACCCGGTCCTGCGTTACCTCGTCGACCTGCCAGACCGTGAGCGGCCCTTTCCGGCCCGAGCCGGCCTCCGGCGGCATGGGCTGCACTGAAATCCGGAACCAGCGGGGTTCGACGGCGGATTCGTCCTCGAGCTCGCCGGGCGGCGGCAAGCGGAACTCCTCTTTCCGCGCCCGTCCCTGCTGCGCGGCGCGGGCCAGCCGGAAGATCGGCTCGGCCAGGTACGGGTTGCCGCCAAATGCGCGGTCCGGTGCGGGCACAGGCGCCTCGGCGTCGAGGCCGAGAAGCTCCCGGTAGGCCTGGTTCGCGTAAAACACACGGCCCGAGGCATCGCCAATGAGCGCGCCGTGAGGCAGGTTGTCGACAAAGGCCTTGGTCAGATCGTTCCGCTCGTGACGCTGGCCGAAATACAGGATGCCGACGGCACCGGCGAACAGGCAGAACACGCCTACGACAGCCAGCGCCGCAAGGATTGCGAGCACGAAAGGTTCCGCGACCTCGCGGCTCAGCATGGCCAGGCCGACTGCGGCGACGGCAAGAGCCAGCGCCAACAACACGACGAGCGTAATGCTCCCGTCACGGCCGGTCCGGTCCATCATAGGTTCAGCGTAGCGCATGGGCGCATCGATATCCGACATGGCATGAGAAAGTATCCGATTCGACGTGGCTTGACCGGAGATTGTCACGAACGCCCAGTGCCAATCCGCGCTTCAGGAACGAACTTGGTTTCAACATGCGGCAATCGAGCTAAGGTGCGGTAAAGTTTGGCTTTCGTATGGAGCCAACCGCAGGGAGCGACGGCCATGAATTTTGACCTCAACACCGCCATTCTGGGCATCGCGGCGCTCCTGTTCGTCGTCGCCCTGCTGGTGCTGACGGTTTGGGCGTTCAAAGCCATTTTCGGCCAGGGCGAAACCGGAACGGCAAAGAAGGGGCGCGAACGGCGGCTGTCCGTTGTTGAGACGGCCCAGGTCGATGCGAACCGCAAGCTGTGCCTCGTGCGGCGGGACGACGTGGAGCACCTCCTGATCATTGGCGGACCGGTAGATCTCGTCGTCGAAACGGGAATCAGAGGCCGTCCTGCGCCGCTCCAGCCGCCTCTCGGCGACGTGGTGATCGCAAAAACCGCCCCGAGACCCGCTCCCAAAATGAGCCAACCCTAGGGTTCGAAAGGACATTCCGTATTGACTGTTGCTTATTTGCAACGGCGGGTTTTCCTTGAGGTCGCCCCGCGGTTGCGTTAGCGTTAACGCACGGTCTTACGGTGGCCCACCCGGGCAAGCGAATAGAGCAAACGCCGGTAACTTTGTTCGCCAACCGTGAGAACGCCGGCAGTTCCCTGCTAATGGTCCGACACCGACTGGCCATGCCAGTCTTGTCAGTCCCCCAAACACTCTCCACTCCCCGCCTCAAGCGGGGAGTTTTTTTGTGCGTGTTGACGCGACCATACCCGGCTGGAATTCTCGGTGCATGACCATTCGCGACAGGTTGGCTTGGGCCGCCCTTATGGCGACCATTGTCCTGATGGGAATCGCTATGGGTATCGCCGGCACACCGAACAACGACACGCCGACAAGCACGATGCCCGACAGTTTCGTGTATCTGCGTGACGTGGATCCCACCATCCAGCAGGACATGCGCTATGCGGGCAGCGACAACTTCACCGGTCGCCCCGTTCCCGGCTACGTCGCACCGGAGTGCATTTTGGTGCGCGAAGCGGCCGAAGCGCTAAAGGCCGCTCAGGCCGATCTGAAGCCGCTCGGATACTCGCTCAAGGTCTATGATTGCTATCGTCCGGCGCAAGCTGTGGCGGCGTTTGTGGCGTGGTCGTCGGAACCGGACGATCCGGATGCGAAGCGGACGCACTATCCGAACCTGTCGAAAAGCGACCTGTTCCCGAATTATATCGCCACGCGATCTGGCCATTCGCGCGGCGCAACGCTCGACGTCACCATCGTGCCGATCGGCACCAAACCCTCACCGGGGGAAGCCGATCCTGACAAGCCAGAGCCCTGCACCGAAGGCGATCCCGCCGACAATGGGCTCGACATGGGCACGGGCTTCGACTGTTTCGACACCAAGGCCAATACGGTCACGACGGGCCTCACGGCGGGCGAGGAGAAAAACCGGCATCTTCTCCTCGACGTTATGAGCCGTCACGGCTTCCAAAACTACCCGAAGGAGATCTGGCACTTCACGTTCCAGCCGGAGCCCTTTCCCGACACCTATTTCGACTTCCCGATCTTGCCGCGTCCCGGCAGCGAGCCGGACATGCCGGACAGGACGTGAGCCGCGCGCCTCAGACCGGGATCGTCGAGACCTCCATACCGGGACGGCTCGACCGCCTGCGTTGGGGCCACTTTCATACGCTGATCGTGGTGGCTCTCGGCATCACCTGGGTCCTCGACGGCCTCGAGGTGACGGTCGCCGGCGCGGTCGCCGGCGCACTCAAGGAGAGCCCGGTTCTTCAGCTCAGCAATGCGGAGGTGGGCCTCGCTTCGAGCTTCTATTTGGCGGGGGCCGTACTCGGCGCGGTCCTGTTCGGCTGGCTCACCGACCGGCTGGGGCGTAAGCGACTATTCGTCATCACACTTGGCGTCTATCTCGTCGCCACCGCCGCCACGGCGTTCTCCTCGAGCTTCGCCAGCTTCGCGTTGTTTCGTTTTCTCACGGGCGCAGGAATCGGCGGCGAATACACGGCCATTGCGTCGGCCATCCAGGAGTTCATCCCGGCGCGCTATCGCGGCCACACGGACCTCGCCATCAACGGCAGCTTCTGGATCGGAGCGGGCGCCGGCGCGGCCGGGTCGATCGTTCTGCTCGATCCCACGCTTCTGCCGCCGGACATCGGCTGGCGCGCCGCCTTCTTCATTGGGTCGGTCTTGGGTCTCGGAATACTGATGATACGCCGATGGATCCCGGAGTCGCCGCGCTGGCTGATGACGCACGGCCGCGCGGACGAAGCGCACGACATCCTCGATCAGATCGAAGATCATCACCGCAATCGCGGCCATCATGTCCCTGATCGCGAAGAGCCCGCGATCCGGATCCAGACCCGTAGCCACACACCCTTGCGCGAAGTCTGGCATGCGCTGTTCGATCTCCACCGGCAGCGCACACTCGTCGGCCTCGCGCTAATGGCCTCGCAAGCGTTCTTCTACAACGCGATCTTCTTCACCTATGCGCTGGTCTTGACCGACTTCTATGGAATCGAGGCCAGTCAAGTGGGCTGGTACCTGCTTCCTTTCGCGGCGGGAAACTTCCTCGGACCCTTGCTGCTCGGACGGCTCTTCGACACGATCGGCCGCCGCCCCATGATCGCCCTCACCTATGCGGTTTCGGGACTGCTGCTCGCGCTGACGGGCGCGCTCTTCGCGGCTGGCGTGCTCTCGGCCGCGTGGCAGACGTTTGCCTGGACAGTGATCTTCTTCTTCGGATCAGCCGCCGCCAGTTCCGCCTATCTTACTGTCAGCGAGACATTCCCGTTGGAAGTGCGCGCGCTGGCGATCGCGTTCTTCTATGCGGTGGGTACGGGCGTCGGCGGCATTGGCGCACCGTTCCTCTTCGGCGCGCTGATCGACACCGGATCGCGCTTCAGCCTCTTCGGCGGCTACCTGCTGGGGGCCGGGCTGATGCTCGCAGCCGCGGTCATTGCCGCACGGTATGGCGTCGACGCCGAACGGAAGCCGCTCGAAAGCGTGGCAGCGCCGCTGTCTGCGGTGTGAGATTTTACTCGTCGCGGTAGACGCGCTCGCGGCGTTCGTGCCGCTCCTGCGCTTCGACGCTCAGTGTCGCGATCGGACGCGCATCGAGGCGCTTCAGGCTGATCGGCTCGCCGGTCTCTTCGCAGTAGCCGTAGGTGCCGTCGTCGATGCGCGCGAGCGCCTCGTCGATCTTCGCGATCAGCTTGCGCTGGCGGTCGCGCGCGCGCAATTCAAGCGCACGCTCGGACTCGGACGTCGCCCGGTCGGCAATGTCGGCGTGCTGTTCGGAGTCGTTCTGCAGGTGCTCCAGCGTTTCTTTGGTGGAGCGCAAAATCTCGTCGCGCCAGTCTAGGAGCTTCCGCCGGAAATAGGCCCGTTGCAGATCGTTCATGAACGGTTCGTCTTCCGACGGCGCGTAGTCCTCGGGGAGAGTTTTGCTCTTTTTCGCAGTCGCCATCAGAGACATTCCAAACGCGTTCCGTTCTTGTTGGCTCGGTGCCTGCACCGACGTTCACTCGCCGTATCGGCACCCCCCATCGGACTGCCCCGTATTTACGGAACCGCGTTGGCAAGTCAAGACGCACTCGCTGTTGACAGACACAGAAATTGGTGAGCCATGCGCTCTTGCCTGGTCGTCACGCACGCGAAGCACCATGTACACTTCATCCGCTCATTTGTTGTGCAGCGCGAACGTGCGCGATACCAAATAATCTCGGGCCCGCCCGATCCTACGGTCGGGGCCGAAAATGCGCTGAGGTTGGTCAGCGTGGAAAAGGACGAAGCCTAAGCGTGCCACTCTCGACCTATACCGACGCCGCCGGCGATGCCGTTCGCAATATCGGCGACTACGCATCGAATCTGGTGACGCCAACCATCCGTCTCGGCGTGACGGGCCTGGCGCGATCCGGCAAGACGGTCTTCATCACCGCGCTGGTGCACAACCTCATGTCGGGGGGGCGCCTGCCTTTTTTCGACCCGGCAGCGGAAGGCCGCCTGTTGCGTGCCTATCTCGAACCGCAGCCGGACGAGATTGTTCCGCGCTTCGAATACGAGAAGCACTTGGCCGACCTGACGGCGGAACCACCGGAATGGCCCGAGAGCACGCGCCGCATCAGTCAGCTCAGGCTCACGCTCGAATACGAGTCCACCAAGTTTTGGAAGCGCCAGCTCGGCCGCGAGCGGCTGCATATCGACATTGTCGACTATCCGGGCGAATGGCTGCTGGACCTGCCGCTTCTCGAACTCAGTTACGAAGACTGGTCGCGGGATGCGGTTAAGCGCACCTACGATGCCGCCCGCAACCCGGCGGCAAAGGCTTGGCAAGAGGCCCTCGCGCAGACCGATCCGGCTGGTCCCGCCGACGAGGCACGTGCCGCATCCTTGTCCGATTTGTTCAAGGCGTGTCTGCATGGAGCCCGCGCCGATCAGTATGCCTTGTCGACCATGCCGCCCGGGCGCTTCCTGATGCCGGGCGATCTCGAAGGCTCGCCGGCGCTGACCTTCGCGCCGCTCGATGCAAAGACCGAAACCGGGTTTGGACGCGATACGCTTTGGTCGCTCATGGAGCGGCGCTACGAGGCCTACAAGCGCCATGTCATCCGGCCGTTCTTCCGCGATCACTTCGCGCGGCTTGACCGGCAAATCGTCCTCATCGACGTACTCTCCGCGCTCAATGGCGGGCCCTCCGCGATGAGCGATTTGGAGCGGGCCATGCGTGAGATCTTGGAATGCTACCGCACGGGGTCGAACAGCCTGTGGTCAACCCTGTTCTACCCGCGCATCGACCGCATCGTTCTCGCCGCCACAAAGGCCGACCGCCTTCACCATGAGAGTCACGACCGGCTCGAGGCGATCCTGTCGCTCCTCGCCAAGAACGCGATCGCGAAGGCGCAGCATCACGGTTCGGACGTCAGGGTGCTGGCGATGGCGGCGATCCGCGCGACACGCGAGGCCGAGGCCAAGAAAGGCGGCGAAACGCTCCCCTGCATCGTCGGCTATCCGCTGCCCGGCGAAAAAATCGGCAGCCGCACATTCGACGGAACGGAGGCCTTCGCGATCTTTCCGGGCGATCTCCCGGCCGATCCCCAGGAAGCCATGTCGGGTTGGAAGACCGGCGATGCCGAGGTGCGCTTCGTGCGCTTCCGGCCGCCGGATCCCAAGCCTCTGCCGGCGGGCGGCTTCGCCCCCTTCCCGAATATCCGGCTGGACCGCGCCATGCAGGTGCTTCTCGGAGACCGCCTGACATGACCAAATCAGCATCCGGCAAGACGCCATCGAACGCGACCAACCCGGCGCGGCGTAAACCCGCCTCGTTCCGGATTGAGGACGTGGAGATCGTCATCCCGCCCGAACCGGAACCGTTGCCCGGCACACCACAGACGGAGGCCGAGGTCGCGGGCCTGCCGAAGCTCGAGCGGGGGCTGCGTTGGGGCAGCATCTTCATCGGCGCGCTCGGCAGCCTGATCGGCCTGCTCGCTTCCCTATGGCTGTACGACTATGTCCTCGCCCTGATCGCTCGCGACGACTGGATCGGCTGGGTCGCTGTGGTGCTGCTCGCTCTCGTGTTGCTCGCGCTGCTCATGATCATCCTGCGTGAACTTGCCGGCCTCATGCGCCTCGGCCGGCTCGACAAGATTCGTCACGAGGCAGACAGCGCGGCCCGTCAAAACGACAAGCCGCTCGCCATCGACGTGACCCGGCGCCTGAAACGCTTCTATCGCGGCCGCGACGACCTTGCCTGGGGCCTGCAGCGTCTGGCCGAGCACGAGAACGACATCATGAACGCCGAGGAACTCTTGCGCCTCAGCGAGCGCACGCTGGTCGCGCCGCTCGACCCGGTTGCGCGCAGCATTGTGGCCTCGTCCGCGAAGCGTGTTTCAGTCGTGACTGCGGTCAGCCCCAATGCGCTCGTCGACATGATGTTCGTCGCCGCCCAAAACCTGCGCATGCTGCGGAAGCTCGCGACACTCTACGGCGCGCGGCCCGGTTTCTTCTCGCTGATGAAGCTCGCCCGCATGGTGGTCACCCATATCGTCCTGACCGGCGGCATCGCGCTGGGCGACGACGTTATTCAGCAGCTCGTCGGGCACGGTCTCACAGCACGGCTATCGCGGAAGCTGGGCGAAGGTGTCTTCAATGGTGCGCTGACGACGCGGATCGGGATCGCCACGATCGATGTCTGCCGTCCCCTGCCCTATATCGAACAGCAGCGACCGCGGTTTCGCGAACTCGTGGCAGAAGTGGCCGGGCTCAACTAAGCGCGGGTGTGTATCTCAAGCCTTGTTGAACAGCTCGCACCCGTCGATTTGGGTCGTCTCGACGCGGCCGTCATCGAAGCGCAGCGTCACCGTGATCTCGTCAGCGCAAGCAAGGCCCGCCGCGTTGATCTTGAAGCCGCTGCCGGGGTCGCTGGAAGCCTGGGACTGTGGCTGAACGGCCGGCGAGCTGAAGTCGTAGGATACGCCCGCCACATGCGCCCGCATCGCCTCCGGCGGCTCTACCCAGACGACGAAGTGGTAGAGCGGCTTCGTGCGTTCCGCCCCCATGATTTTGGTCGCCTTCCCCTTCGTCCATTTGCCGATGTCGGCACTCGACACCTTGCTTAGGCTCGGCGCCGGGCTTCCTGATGGGGCGGTCCCTGGTTTGTGCTGTTGGCCCGGACCCATCGGCGTGAACACAACGGGCTCGACCTCCTTCCAAGGCAGATTCTCTTGCGCCTCGGAGAATGCGGCGAAGGATGCCTTGCGTGTGGAACCGGCTCCGTTACGTTTGTTCTGTTTCGCCAGCAACTCCGGAGGAATCTCGGCGAGACCCGCGAGGTTCGGCTCTTGCGTCTGCTCCGGCTGTTCGGCCTGCGGTGCCGTGCTTGCCTGCTGCTGTGCGGGGGCGTCCGCCGGCGGCGGGTTCGGAATGCTGCCCGTTGCAGCGACGGTCTGCGGCGGCGCCGCGATTTGGATCTCGTCCGAGGCCGCACCGGCAACACCGCTGTCACTGCTACCAAGAACCAACTCGACCGAGGCCAGCATCCGCCCGTGGTCCCTGCCGGGCAGTGCGAGAGCCGCCAGCGTCAGCACGACGGCCGTGCTAGCAGCGATCAGCCGGACCGCCGGGCGCGGCAACTGCATGGCGCGGCCGCGCAACCACCGGGCACGGACGGCAAGCTTTGGAAAGGCCTCGGCGGAATGGCGGGATGCTGAAAGTCCAACACGCGATACGAAGGCGAGCACAGACGATAGCGCAGCGAGAATCGCCGCGCGCGATGCCGCCGTAAACGCCAACGTCTTGCCGACCAGCCTCTTCATCCGCTCGCAATCCCCCCTGCGCGGACACTATCATAACGGGTAAAGAGGGTCAGAAAAACGGCAGCGGCAACACCTCGTCCGTGATTTTCCGGGCACAAAAGGGGGCTGCGGCAACCTGCCCGCCTGTGCATACTTAACCTATTGCTATTATTGGATTTAATCGGCTCCCGGTGGATAGCGGGGATAAGCCTCACGGACCTGCTGCAACCAAAAACCAATTGTATAGTCTTGATGTTGCGAGTTGGCCGGTTGTGGAAGGGGCCGACGGAGAAATCTGGAGGCGCCGGGAAACGGCGGCAGACTCGTTAGGGCAAGGCAAGCCCGAGGTCATCCATGCCCTGGGTGGCTGAAGGCGGAGGGAAAAGTAGACGCGAAATTCTACGGTCTGGCGGTGTCACCGCAGTACCGTGTGGTGGAACTGGCAGGGAATTTCGCGCCACTGATCCCACCGCTGTCAGGCTTCTAGCTTGGCCAGAGCGGAAGCCGCGTCGTAGCAACGCGACGGAAAATAAGGGCCGTGGTCAGGTCGCGGCGCCGGCTCTCGGGAGCCCACTCGTGGGAGACCTTGTAGCCTAAACCGTGGCCAAGGGGCCGAAAGGTCCCGCGGCGCCGACCAGACGTCCCGAACGGGCGGGTGGTTCGACATCGCAACAGGGAGGCGGGGCCGACAAAGCTCCGCCTTTCCTTGTTTCTGCGGTCTGTTTCCCCCCTTTAGCTGCCGGCACCGCGCCGATAAGATCGCGCCGTCATGCAATCGAAGCTCTCCATCCGGCCCTGCCACTTCGCCGCGACCGCCATCGCGATCACTTTTCTTGTCGCGCTCGCGGGCTGCGGCACGATGAGTTCGCTCGGTGGCGGCGGCAGCAATACCAAAAAGGCGGGTGACGATAACACCGTTGGCGGACTTTGGAGCGGCGGGCGTTCGGCGGTTGACGGATTTCCCGGTTTCACGAAAAGACCCGATCCCAACGACCGTCCGACCCGGGTCGGCTGGCTCTCGGCGCGCGCCTCCCATTGCGGGTTCGTGTTCGATCCGGCGCAACTGCGGGCGCGCTACTTCGCGTTCGAACAGTCCTACGGGGCCGACACGAGGCGGATGCAAGAGATCCAACGTGCTTACGACTATTCCCTCGAGTCCACCGCCGAACGCGCCAAGCAGGACGCCAATTACTGCACGCGCGAACGGGTCGACGAAATTCGCCCTGAGCTGAACCGGTATCTCGCCGGCAATTTCCAAACATAGTCGGGGGCGCTAAGGCGCGGCGGAGGGTTCGGGAGCGACATCGAGTTCGACCTGAGGCGCGGCACCTGCGCCGGAGTCCGATCCGGCGCCGGGAGCAGAACCCATGCCGGGTTCGGCCAGCGGCCACCCGTAGCCAAGCATCGCAAGAGCCAGCGCGATCACCAGGCCGGCAGAGGCCGCAGCTATCTTGAAGGTCCGCCAGGGCACCCAGAACCCGTCTTCCTGCGGTGGCGCTGCCACCCCGGAAATCTCGGCCTCTTCGCCGGCTAGGATTGCCTCGAAGGCCGCTTCGAGCCGCGCATGGGCGTGTTTTAGCGCCGTGACGCGCGCGTCCAATACATCGTCCTGTTCCAGAACCTTATCGATGGCGCGGGTTTGCTTCCGCGCCAGTTGACCATCCACATACGCCACCAAGAGTTCGTCTGAGAGTTCAGTCATGGTGAAGCTCTGTGTCCCTCGGGATATAAGGTTTCGACAATCGCGGCGGCCTGCGCCGGCGGCCGATCGCTCAGCCGGTCCGCCAGTGACGTACTCATACGGATGAGACGCGCGGCGATCATCTCGGACGACACGTCGAGGATCCGTCCTGCATCCTCGTGTTCAAACCCCTCGCCATAGACGAGAAGAAGCGTCAGACGCTGCTGCGGCGGCAACCCAACAAGAAAATCGATCACGGGCTCGTCGCGAAAGCCCGCTTCATCCTCCTCAAGGTCGAACAAGGCGCCGAACGCCACATCGTCGATCTTGGCCTGGGCCATCGGGTCGGATTCGCCGCTCAGTTCGTAGCGCCACTGACGATAGAGCTCGCTAAAGGCCCACACATCGAGCGCCGTGCCACGCTGATAGCGGTGTTGCTCGGCCAGCATGTAGAGCAGCGCCCGCTGCAACAGACCCCGGCCCGCGTCGCGCCCGCCCGCGAGCACATCGGCGAAGCGCTGCAGCCTCGGAAGCATCGCCACAAGGCCCGGTCTCACGGAATCGTAGAAATCTTGTGCGTGCACGCCTTAATCCCCGCAGCTTGGGTCGATGCCGGCGAAACGCCGGAGTCTTCCCAGCGAATCAAGAGGATACCATATTTCTCTGGCAACTTGGACGGGCACCGTTAACCTAACCCCGTTAGGAATGCTTGCGTCGCATACCACTCTGCCCAATCTTTGCGCAGAAGGGGGATCTGTCGATGACGGCCATAACCCGCGGTTCACAACCGGCGGAAAGCACGATCGCCGCGTCTTCAAAAGACCGCGGCGCGACGCCTGCTGGCGATCCTGCGGCTGTCCACCCTTCGACCGTCGGTGCACGGACAAATGCGGATGTGTCTGCCTCGAGCAAGGTCGCCATCCGCGGGAGACTCGCAGAGCGCATGGCGCAGATCGCGAACAAGACGGCGACCCAGCCGCAAGCGCAACCTCCGACGCAGCCCCCTGCCCCGCAACATGCCACCGCAGTGGCCGCGCCCGCAACAGCCGCTCCCGCGCCTCAGCCGGCGCCTCAAGCCGCCAAGGTTAAGGCTGATAAGAAGCCTGCAAAGAAGGCACCGCCGACAGGTTCTTGGCTGGACAGGCTGAAGGCCGAGCACCAGTCGCTCGTCCGCAAACTGCACGAACGCGTGCTCGATGCATCACGGGAGCAATTGTTCTTCGTGCCGACAAAAGATCCCGAAGCGCTGTCCACGCTGACGATCGACAGTCCCAACCGGGGGTTCGGGCACGATTACCGGCCTGTCCCCTGCCAGGTCTTCGACTGGGCGCTGGCGCTCGTGCCCGAAGATCTGTCCGAGTTCACCTTCGTGGATTATGGCGCCGGCAAGGGGCGCGCCATGCTCCTGGCGGCGGAGCATCCGTTTGCCGCCGTCGCCGGTGTCGAATTCGCCGCCGAACTCCACGACAACGCGGAGATGAACATCGCTCAGTATCCCCGTTCCAGCATGCGCTGCCGGAATGTCGAATGCGTTCTTGCGGATGCGGTGGAGGTGGGACCGCCCGACGGCGCCTCTGTCCACTTCTTCTTCAACCCGTTCGCACGCGAAGTGTTCGCCGAGGTGCTCAACAACATCGTGATGGCGTATCGGATGACGCCGCGGCGGCTCTATCTCATCCTGGTCGACCCGATCGCGGCCGACCTGGTCGAGGCCAGCGGCGTCTTCGCACGCGTCGAGCCCTCGCAAATCGATGAGCTCAAGCTGAAGCTATTCAGCCCGCACACCGTCGCGGTCTACCGCTCCTTGGCATAGCGGTCGTTCTCCTTCCGACAGACGCGGCGGCGCTATTTGACGCCGAGCTTCTTCTGCAGGTTCGACGACGAGGTCGTGTACTGAAAGATGAGCTTCTTGTCGGGATAGATGATCCGATGAGCGGCCTGCGCCATGAGCGCCCCCTCGTGGAAGCCTGAAAGGATGAGTTTCAGCTTGCCCGGATAGGTGTTGATGTCGCCGATGGCGAAGATGCCCTTCTCGCTCGTCTCGAACTTCTCCGTGTCGACGGGAATGAGGTTCTCCTCGAGATTGAGCCCCCAGTTCGCCACCGGTCCGAGCTTCATGGTGAGACCGAAGAACGGCAGCATGACCTCGGCGGGATGTTCGAAGGTCTCTCCGTCCGACCCTTTGACAGTGACACCAGTGAGTTGACCGTTGTCGCCGTGTAGTTCGGTGACCTGTCCGAGCTTGAACGAGATGTCGCCGCCTTCCACCAACTCCAACATCTTCTGCACGGACGCGGGCGCGGCCCGAAACTCCGAACGCCGATGCAGCAGCGTGAGCGACTTGGCGACAGGCTGAAGGTTCAAGGTCCAGTCGAGCGCGGAATCGCCGCCGCCGACAATTAGGACGTCCTTGTCCTTGAACACATCCATCTTGCGGACGGAGTAGTAGACCGACGTACCCTCGTAGTTTTCGATGCCGGGAAGCGGCGGGCGCTTGGGCGTGAAAGATCCGCCGCCGGCGGCGATCACCACGACCTTGCTCTCGAACGTCGTGCCTGCGTCGGTCACGAGCCGGAATCCGTCGCCGGTCTTGTCGATCGAGTCGACTTGCTCGCTGAAGTGAAACTCAGGGCCGAAAGGCTCGATCTGCTCCATGAGCTGATCTGTGAGCTGCTGTCCCGTCACGACCGGGATGGCCGGAATGTCGTAAATCGGCTTTTCGGGATAGAGCTCCGCACACTGACCGCCGGCGCGATCGAGAATATCGATGACGTGACACTTCACGTCGAGCAAACCGAGCTCGAAAACGGCGAAGAGTCCAACCGGCCCCGCGCCGATAATGACCGCATCGGTTTTAATGACGTCAACTGACATAGTGCCTCAGAATTGTTTTTCTGGAATCCGAACCGTGAGCCCGTCGAGCTCTTCGGTCAGTCTAATCTGACAAGAAAGGCGGCTCGAAGGACGAACGTCGAACGCAAAGTCTAGCATGTCCTCTTCCATCGCCTCAGGCTCGCCCGTGGCCTCTCGCCACGCCTCTTCGACATACACGTGGCATGTCGCGCAGGAACAGGCGCCGCCGCACTCCGCCGCGATGCCCCGTACCGAATTCTTCACGGCGGCTTCCATCAAGGTCATGCCGGGTTCGGCTTCGACCGTGTTTTCGATTCCATCCGGTTGAATGAAGGTGACTTTGAGCATGGGGTGGGGAGACTTGAATACAGATTTGCATTTCGGACGTCGGGCCTTCGGTGTCGATGATCACTGTGCCCGGCTGAGTGCGCGATCCGGGATGTCCCTCCCGTTCTCGGCCCGTGCTCTATAGGGCAATTGACCTGATGGCGCCAGAGCCATGCGACAACAAGGCGTCGGACCTCTTAGGGGCCGCGATCCCCGACCAGGTTGGCCACGAAGGCCGTTGCTTCCTGGAGCGAGGTTTCCAGTTCGCCAATCTGCGCCGCTCGCACCTCGGGCGGAATATCCTCTCGCAGCGCCTCGATATACTCGGCCGCCCGTGCCATACGCCAGGCTCCAACGGCGCGGGCCGAGCCCTTGAGAGAGTGGGCGGCATGGCACCAGTCCTTATGCGACGTCGCCGCACGGAGCTGCTCCAGATACGTCACCGATTGTGTGCAAAAGAGCTCCAGGACCTCGCGCTCCAGCGCGGCGTCCCCCAGGGTATATCGCGCCAAATGGGCCATATCGACCGGTGCCTCGGGCCTTTCAGCGTCGGCATGTGTCTCCACCGTACCGACCCGCCGCGCTTGTTCTCCACCCATCGCTTCGCTCCGTAGGGATATCCCGCTCGAAATCCGGCTCTGCAACCGGACTTTGCTCCCGACTCGACGGGAAAACCAAACAGCGAGATGTTAAACTGTTGCACCGCAGCAACTGGTGTAGCCGTTACGCAACTATCCGTTGATCCGCCTAAGGATTACCCGGTGCCCGACTATAGGCGATTCGAAGCACTGGCCTAGAGAATTTTCTTTCTTTATAATGGGTTATTGGCCGTTAACCCAAGTAACCGATTCAGCTTTGTTTATTGCTAAGAATTCGTTAACGATGTTGGCATGAGGGGGAAAAAGCGTTGGGGACCTTCTGGTTAGATGAGGCCAGATGAGAGGCGGTCCTCCCCGGACGCGATGCGCTGCCAGTGGCGGTCTTTGTGTCGGACGGCAGAACTTCTCCTACTCTGAGTATCAAGTGGTGCGAGGAACGCGTAATGGCGCAGGAACAAGCGAAGTCGGCTCCGGAAAAGGAAACATCCGACGAGAAGGATCAGACCAAGGAGCCGCTTGAGGCAATGATGGGGGGCTCGTCCGACGACGATGTCGAGGACACGCCGACCCTGCCCCGTCGTTCTTCTTTGGCGGACCGGCTCAAGGCCGAGCAGCGCAGACGCGATGAGCCGCGCGGCGAAGTGGCTCGAAAGCGCGAAGAGCCGAAGGTCGAATTCAAGGAGCAGCCCAAGCCCCAGGCGAAGTCGCGGCCGCTCAAGTCACCGCAGGAGGACGCAGGCGCCGGCGACGCACCCGAAGGCGCAAGCACGGCCCCCTCGCCCAAGCATCTTGCGCGGACGCGCCGGCCGGCTGGCCCACCGCCCCAGCGCCGTCTGTCGGCTCCGGCCAATGACGACATCCCGTCCATCGGCGGTCTGATCTTTGCGCTGCAGCAGCGTCCGGCGCGCACGCCGTTTCTGATTGCCCTTGGCGCATCGGTGGCTTGGTTCATCCTGGGCGGCTTCTTCGCCTTTGGCGTGATCTCGGATGCCAGCAGCACGGCCAGCGCGGTTCTTTCGTCGACGGCCGCCATTCTGGTGCCGATTGTCATTTTCTGGTTCCTGGCCCTCCTCGTTTGGCGTGCCCAGGAATTGCGGCTCATGGCGTCCGCCATGACAGAGGTCGCCGTACGTCTGGCGGAACCCGACAAGCTTGCGGAACAGTCCGTTGCCTCCGTCGGCCAAACCATCCGCCGCCAGGTCGCGGCGATGAACGACGCCATCTCGCGCGCCATCGGCCGGGCTTCCGAACTCGAGGCCATGGTTCATAACGAGGTTGCCGCCCTAGAGCGGTCCTATGGCGAGAACGAGCTTCGTGTCCGGAACCTCATCAACGAACTGGCGACGGAGCGCGACGCGCTCACCAACAACAGCCAGCGCGTGAGCGAGGCCTTGAAGGGCGTCGGCGCCCAGATCTCCCGCGACATCGCCAATGCCAGCGGTTCGATCGACCAGCGGCTCTCCGAGCGCGGCACCCAGTTGACCGAGCTCCTTGTCGCGCGTTCCAACGAGGCCGCCGAGCAGGTTCATCTGGCACAGACGAAAATCTCCGAGCAGGTGCCCGGCCTCATCGAGCGCATGACCAAGGAACAGGGGCGCCTGACCAAGATCATCGACGCGGCCACCAAGAACCTGACATCCTTGGAAACCACCGTGACAGAGAAGACGACCCTTCTGGACAACACCATGAAGGATCGCACGGAAGCCCTTCAGACCTCGCTCGAAGAGCGCATCAAGGGCCTCGAGTCCACTGTCGCGGAGGGCGCCATCGTTCTCGACAAGACGATGACCGAGCGCACCGAGGCGTTGACCGCCGTCGTTGCCCAGAGCGCCGTGACGCTCGACAAGACATTGGGCGACCACACCGAAGCCTTCACCAATCTCGTGGCCGAGGGCGCCGTTGCCCTCGAAACGACGCTCGCGCAGAAGTCCGAGGCACTCTCCAAGACGCTGACGGATCACACCCAAGCCTTCACGAACGTGGCTGCAGAGAGCGCCGTCACGCTCGACAAGATGCTCACGGATCGGACCGACACACTGAATTCGGTTATCGCCGAGAGCGCCGTCACCCTCGATCAGTCGCTGAGCGAGCGCACCGCGGCCTTCACCAACGTGGTGGCCGAAAGCGCCGTGACCCTCGAGAAGACGCTTCAGGAGAAGACCGACGGCCTGACCAACATGGTCGCCGAGAGCGCGGTCACCTTCGAGAAGACGCTTGCCGATCGCACCGAGGCCCTCAACGCCACGGTCGCCGCCGGAACGGCCAAGCTCGGCGAGACGATCGCCCAGCAGACCGAGGCTCTTACCGGGCTTGTCGCCCAGGGCGCCGTTACCTTCGACCAGACGCTCCAGGAACGGACCGCCAGCCTGGCCGCTGCCGTGGAGGAGCAGACATCCAAGGTCGACAAGACCCTCGCGGATCGCACGGCGCAATTCACTTCCGCTGTCAATCAGGGCGCCATCGCGCTCGACAAGACGCTGGCGGAGCGTTCGGACACGTTCACCAAGCTCATTACCGGCCAGGCGGACGCCTTCACGCAGACGCTTCTCGACCGGGCGAAGGGCCTGGAAGCCTCGATCACCGAGCAGGCGCAATCGTTCGACAAGGTCATGAACGAGCGCGCCCAGTATGTGATCAACGCCCTCGCCGAGCGTTTGAAGGTCATCGAGACCACGTTTGGGCAGAACACGGCCGAGACGGACAAGATGCTCGGCGAGCATACGCGCATGGTGGGGCAGGTCTTCTCGACCCAGACCATGCAGCTCAACGAGGTCCTGGCGAACAATTCGCAGATGATGCAGCAGACCGCCGAGCAGGTCGGGGCGCAGTCCACTGAGGCTGTCAACATCCTGACCAACCAGACCGGCACGCTGCGTGAGGTCTCCCGCGGACTGCTCGACCAGATCCATGGTTTGACCCAGCGCTTCGAGAGCCAGGGCCAGGCGATCCTGACCGCTGCCAAGGCACTCGACTCCTCCAATGCCAAGATCGACTCAATCCTCGAGGGACGCCATCAGGCGATCATCTCCCTGCTCCACACGGTGAACACCAAGGCGCAGGAGCTGGATGGCATGATGCGGAACTACTCCGGCCTCATGGAAAACGCCCTCACCCAGGCAGAAGAACGGGCCAAGCAGATCACGACCTCCCTCGGCCACGAGACGGCCGGTCAGGTGCAGCAGACGCTCGCCCAGATCGAGAAGCTGCGCGAAGAGGCGCAGGCACACACCGCCCGCGCCGTTACCGACCTCAAGGGCAACTTCGAGACGGTCATCACCCAGGTTGGCCGCCAGTTGGAACAGATCCGCGGCCAGTTCGACAACACCTCACGTGGCATGCGCGAACAGGCGCAGAAGACCGCCGTCGATCTCGACTCGCTCCGCCAGAACATGCAGGCGCGTCTGGACAGCATGCCGGAACAGGCCGCGCAGGCGACCACGGCCATCCGCAAGGCGCTCAACGATCAGCTGCGTGAGATTGAGTCGATGACGCCGAACCTCACGCAAGCTGCATCGCAGGCCGCGGCCCAGGCCGCCACGGCGGCGGCGACGCAGGCCGCGAAGGAAGCTGCACGGCAGGCTGCCAAGGAAGCCGCGTCCATCGCCGCTTCCGAAGCTGCAAGCCAGGCTGCAAAGGATGCCGCGGCGCGCGCCGCATCCGATGCTGCGAACCAGGCGGCTCAATTGGCCGCAGCGCAGGCCGTGGTACAGGCCAGCCCGCAGACGCCTCAGTTCGCCGCAGGCTCGTTTGGGTCCGCACCGACACCGCCTGCGAGCGACCCGCTGACCGCAGCGCCTCTGACGCTCAATCCCGAGCCCTACCAGCAGCAGCCTGCTCCTCAGCAGCCTGCGCCCCAGCAGCCGGCACCGGCTCCCTACGCGCCTCGCGCCGAAGAGCCCCGCCCTGCCGCTGACGAGTACGGTCTGCCACCGATGCCACGCTTCGACGCCCATGGGCGTCAGGTGGCGGGCGGTCGTGAAGCGACCGATCTGGACCAGGCTGCAGGCGGCTTGCCGCCGCAGATGTCCGGTGGCCAGATGTCTGGCAACGGGCGCCAAGCTTGGGCCCCGGCGGAACCCGAGCCCCGTGGCGGCTATGCCTCGACGAGTGCCGGACAGCTCCGCATCGACGAACTCGCCCGCTCAATCGATATCCGGACCGCGACCGAGGTCTGGTATCGCATGCGCGCCGGCGAGCGGGGCGTGCTCGGACGGCACATCTACACCTATGACGGTCAGGCCACGTTCGATGAGATCTCGAACCGCTACGACCGTGACCCCGAGTTCCGCAACACGGTCGACCGGTATGTCGCCGACTTCGAGCGGTTGCTCGCCGAAGCCGAGCAGTCCGATCCGGCGGGCAACATGCTGCAGAACTACCTGACGTCCGAGACCGGGCGCGTCTATCTCCTGCTCGCACACGCGAGCGGCCGGCTGCGGTAGTCCCGCGCCACGGCAAGATTAGCGGAGGCGAACCACACCGGTCCGGCTCCCCCAAAGGAAACCCCCTCCTCCATATCCGGAGCGAGGGGGTTTTCTTTTGTCTTGCTGGCCTGCGTCCCTGACAGCTTCGCTCCCGGCTATGCGCTCGCCGGGCCTGTCGCTACCGGCGCTGAACGGTGCCTTGCCGCGAGCCCCCGAAGAGGAAGCTGGCGGGGTTGGCCTCGAATTTCTTGAGCACACGGTCCATGGTGGCCGCTGTCTGCCGGGCCTGCTGCATGGCGGCGCTGAAGTCCTGCATACCCTTCTTGGCCTCCAGGGTCAGCTCGTCCAGGTTCTTGTCGAGCTTGGCGCTGATCTGTTTGAAGTCCTCCGCGCCGGATCGCAAATCGACGATCGCCTGCTCGATCTCCTGGTTCTTGCCTTCCAGCATGGTCGTGAACCCGTCGACGTTCTTCATCGTGTTGTTGATCTCTTGCTCGTTCGCAGCGATCAACGCGTCCAGGCGCTTGATGAAGGCATTCGCCGTATTGAGCGCTGCAGGCGCCGCGTCGAAGATACCGGCACCGGCCATGGGCGCCGCCTCGATCGTCGGGATCGGATTCTCGTCGGTCGCCACAAGAAGCGGCGAGTCCGGCGACCCCGGCGAAATCTCAACGCCACTGCCGCCGGCCAGCCCCATGGACTTGATGGTCGCCAGCGAGTCCTCGCGGATCGGGGTGTTGTCGCTCACGCTGATCACCACACGGACTTTCCGTGCGTCCTGGGGATCGAGCGCGAAGGACTGGACCTCACCCACCTTGATGCCGTTGAACCCGACGCGGGATCCCGTTGTCAGCCCCGCGACCGAGCTATCGAAGATGATCTGATAACGATTGCCGCCGCCGGCGATGTTTGCGACCCAGAACACGAAGATGAAAATGAGCGCAAGCGCGCCTAGGATGAAGCCGCCGATCATCAAATAGTTGGCTCGAGTTTCCATTGGATCCTCTCAAAAAGAACCGGGCGCCGGTCAGCTGACCACCCGCCGCTCCTCGGTTGGGCTAGCGGCGCGCGCGCGTTCGCCACAGAAATACTCTTCAATCCACGGATGATCGGGCGTGCGTTGCAGCTCTTGGGGCGAGCCGGTCCGGACGATCTTCTTGTCCGCCAGAACCGCCACCCTGTCGCATACCGTGAAAATCGTATCAAGGTCGTGCGTGACCATATAGACCGTAAGCCCAAGTGTCTGTTGTAGCTTGCGAATAAGGTGATCGAACTCCGTGGCGCCAATCGGATCGAGACCAGCCGTGGGCTCGTCCAAAAACACGATCTCAGGATCGAGCGCGAGCGCACGGGCGAGACCTGCGCGCTTACGCATACCACCGGACAGCTCGGATGGGTACTTGTGCGCCGCCTCGGGCGGCAGACCCACCATCGATAGTTTCAGGAACGCGAGGTTGTCCATCATCGACTGCGACAGGTCCAGGTGCTCGCGCATCGGGACCTCGATGTTCTGCAATACCGTCAGAGAGGAGAACAACGCGCCGTCCTGAAAGAGAATGCCCCAGCGCCTTTCGATCTCGAGCCGCGCTTCGGGCGACAGCGTGTGCTCTTCCTGTCCGAACAGCGTGACGACGCCGTTGTCCGGTCGAACCAGACCCGTGATCACCCGCATCAACACGGACTTGCCCTGGCCAGAGCCACCGACGATGGCCAGGATTTCGCCCCGGTATACATCCAGATTGAGCGACTCCCAGATCTGATGCGTGCCGAAGCTCTTTGCGAGCCCGCGCACGCGGATCAGGATCTCGCGTCCGTCCTCGACGATCACTGGCCGATCCCCGCAAGGAACATGGCAAAGATGCCGTCGATGCAGATTACGAGGAAGATCGCCTTGACCACGGCGGAGGTCACGTGAACGCCGAGGGACTCGGCGCTGCCCTCGACACGCAAGCCCTCGAGGCATCCGACGAGTGCGATGATCACGGCCGCAAACGGCGCCTTGATCATGCCAACCATGAAATGCCGAAAACTGACGATCTCTTGCAGCTTGTCGACGTAGAGCGGCGGATCGAGCCCGAGCATGACCCAAGCCATGACGCCGCCGCCAGCGAGGGCGGCGATGTCTCCCATGAAAGTGAGGAGCGGCAGTGCCACGATGAGCGCGGCGACCCGTGGCAGGACGAGCGTGTCCATAGGATCGATGCCGAGCGTGCGCATGGCGTCGATCTCTTCGCGCATCTTCATGGAGCCGATCTCTGCGGTGAACGCCGAACCGGAACGGCCGGCCACCATGATCGACGTCAGAAGGATGCCCACCTCTCGTAGCGAAAGAATCGCGACCATGTTCACGGCCATGACCTCGGCGCCGAAGTAGGACAGTTGAACCACGCCCTGTTGCATGACCACCGCGCCGATGAGGAAGCAGATCAGAAAGATGATCGGCAAGGCGCGCAGGCCGGCGTGATCGAGATGATGGATGAAGGAGATCGGACGGAACCGCCAGGGCTCGCGAACCACACGAACAGCGGCAAATGTGACCTCGCCCAGAAAAGCAGTCAGGGCAACCGTGTCACGCCAGATGCTGGAGGCGCTGGTCTTCATCGTGTCGACGAACTGCTGGAACGGCGGCACCTCGTCGATCTCTGGCAGATCCGATTGCGCGCGGCGGTGAACTTCTTCGATGAGAATACGGAAGCTGTCCGTTGCGCCGGCGTATCGCGTCTTCAAACCTCCACGCCGCCAGGCGGCCGCGGTCCGCTGCAGCAGCCATGCACCGGACGTGTCGATCTCGGCGATGCCGGAGATATCCATTTCGCCCGTGAACTCAGATGACGGCGGGATCGGGACCTTGAGGCGCCGCAGTTCCTCGTCCAGAACCGCGGCTTCCGAGATTGTCCAGGCGCCGGTCGCAACCAGGCGGAACGTCGTGCCACGCAACTCGACCCGAAAGCCAGGGGCCTCGATCTCGGTCGAAAGGACGAATTGATTGTCACGCTTTAGCATGTAAGGGCTTGGCCTGGCTCAGAATCTAAGCTTCTTTGTGGCATTCGGCGCAAATGGCAGCGGAACCGTTTTGGCCGAAAACAACGGAGAAATAAAGCTGCGATGGGAAGCGAACCCGCCGAGTGTATTGGCGACGGCAAGCCGCTGACCCTTTCGGTTCGCGTGCAACACTGGCCTATTCGCGGCAATTTTACCATCGCGCGCGGATCGAAGACGGAAGCAGTCGTGGTTCTGGCCGAGTTATCCGACGGCAGCGCGACCGGCCGGGGCGAATGTGTACCCTATGCCCGCTATGGCGAAAGCGTCGACGGCGTGGTCGCGGCGATCGAAAGCCTTCGGCCGGAACTCGACTGCGGCCTCGATCGCTCCCGCCTCGCAGAGCGCCTACCGCCTGGCGCCGCACGCAACGCGGTCGACTGCGCCTTTTGGGATCTTGAAGCCAAGCAGACGGGCCGGACGGTTGCAGAACGCGTTGGGCTGGCGCCCCTTAGGCCGGTCCCGACCGCTTACACAATCTCATTGGGGGAGCCTGCCGTGATGGCGGCACAGGCGCGCGAGGCTTCCGCTCATCCTTTGTTGAAACTGAAGCTGGGCGGCGACGGCGATGCAGACCGCATGCGCGCCGTCCGCGATGCGGTGCCCGACACCCGCCTGATTGTCGACGCCAACGAGGCGTGGGCCCCGCACCAGGTCCAATCGCTTCTGGCCATGGCGGCCAAGACCGGAATCGAGCTAGTCGAGCAACCTCTTCCGGCGGACAACGACGCGCTGCTTGCCGATGTCGCCCACGACATCCCGATCTGCGCCGATGAATCCGCTCATGACAGCCTTTTGCTCGAACAGCTTGTCGGCCGGTATGACGCGGTCAACATCAAGCTCGACAAGGCGGGCGGCCTCACCGAGGCGTTGCGCATGTCCGATCGGGCGCGGTCGCACGAGCTCAAGATCATGGTCGGCTGCATGGTGGCCACATCGCTGGCGATGGCGCCCGCCATCCTCGTCGCTCAGACGGCGGACTGGATAGACCTGGACGGCCCGCTCCTGCTCGCGCGCGATCGGGACAACGGGCTCGCGTTCGCGAACGGAGACGTCTACCCGCCCTCGCCAAAGCTTTGGGGTTGAGCGTCCGAACCCAGGAGCTCCGGCTTCGCGTGTTCGACGACGATCCCGCCGTGCCAGCGCTGGCTGAGCCACATCGCGGCCAGCGTCCCGGCCGCGGCGACAACCGCCATGACCGCATAGGACTCCCCGCCGAGGCTCGCGTAGAGCGGACCGCACAGCAACGTGGCCGTGCCCATGACTAGGCCGGCCACCACCGCCGAGAACAGGCCCTGCGCCGTGGCGGAGCGGTCCTCAGGAACCGCGTGGGTCAAAAAGTGGATCGCGGCGAGATGCGCAGCGCCGAAGCTCATGGCATGCAGCGTCTGTAGGATCGCCGTTGCCCACAGCGGCGGATCGAACGCCATCAGGGCCCAGCGAAGCGCCGTCATGAAGCCGGCCAGAATCAGGAGCCGCGTCGAACCGATGCGGCCGACAATCCGACCGGACACGGCGAACAGCAGCACTTCCGCGATGACGCCGATCGACCACAGCGCGCCGATCGTGCCGCCCGAGAATCCTTGCGCACGCCAGTGGAGCGAACCGAAGGCGTAGAGCATGGCGTGGCTCCCGTGCACGAGGCTGGTCGCGACGAGAAACAGCAGGAACAGCGGCGAGCGCATGAGAGCCGTAGCGTCTGATAAGCGCAGGCGCCGCGGCGGTGCGCCCTCGCCGATTGATTTGGCGCGGCGTGTCACGGCAAGGTCCTGCGGAATGAAATAGGTGCCGACAATCATCAACACGGTCGCACCCATCAGCAGCTGCACGACGAGCCCTGCCCCGGCCTGCTGGATGACCATACCGACCCCGAGACTGGCTGCGATGAAGCTGAGCGAGCCCCAAAGCCTAACCTTGCCGTAGTCGAGCCGGGCGCGCCGGATTCCGGTTATCGCAATCGTTTCGGTCAACGGCATCAACGTGGTCGATGCCAAGGCGACGAGAACCATGGCGAAGAACATTTGCCAGAACCCGTCCGAGACCCAGAGTGCGCCATAAGCGATCAACGACCCCCAAGCCGACAGGATCAGCACGAAGCGCCTGTCTCCCAGACGGTCCGCGACGAAGCTGATCGACGGAGCGATAAAGATGCGTCCGAACAGCGGGGTCGCGAGCAGGATGGCGATCTGATCGGGTGTGAAGCCGCGCCACTCCAACCACACCGGCAGATAAGGCAGGTAGCAGCCGATGATCAGGAACAGGACTGCGTAGAGAAAGCCCAGACGCCAAGCGAGCGCACGGCGCGTCGCCTGTGTGGCAGTCTCAGGTGGCGCGAAGCCGTCCATGATCGTTAACCATTCCCTTTAGGACGATGACTACCTTCGGGTGCACCATCGAATCAGATAGATTGGTCGCACCATGCTGAACCGCGCAAATGGCGCCGCACAGGCCCTGTCTCAAAGCGACGGCGATCCGCAATCCGCCTCCGCCGAACATGCGGAATACGCAGCACTCGAGACGACGCTGAAAGGGTCTGAACTTGGCCGCCGATTCCTGGCGGACTATGCGCGCCAGCATCCGACACCGGAAGTCAAATTGCTGCTAGATGCCCTCGTCCGGCTCGAGTCCGCTTCGGCCGCGCCGGAACGCACTCGCCAGTCGCATGGCCTCGTATCCGAGCTGGTGGCAATGAGCGAAACCATCAGCGACCTGCGGCGGGAGATCGGCGAACTCCAACGCGCGGACATCCCGTTTTCCGATCCGATTGCGGCTCCGTGCGCCTTCGAGCAGATTATGGAGGCTTCTGCCCGCGCGACGTCCGATGTGCTTGAGGCACTGGAAGAGATCCAAAGCGTTGCAACCGCGCTGCGCGATCAGGGCGTGGCGCTCGACTGTTGCGACAGGCTGGACGAACGCGCAGCCGACATTTACACGGCCTGCGCCCGGCGGGAGATCGCGGGACAGCAGACGGCCGATGCCTTGAACCTCCTGCGCGACATGGAACGCCGCATTGATGCGCTGGTCGAGGACTGGAGCGACCACGAGGCTCAAAACCTCTTGGACGCCGCGAAGGCCCTGGATGTGAGTGAGGCGTTCGAAACGGCGCCACTACCGTCACGACCCGGCGTCGTCACCGTAGACGATAACGAACCGGCTCTCGACGAGCAGCACCAAGATGAGCCGGAGCAGGTGTGTGATGAGCCCGCGCCGCGGCGGACAAATCGCCTCGTACCGGACGAAGCTCTCTCAGCGCCTGCAAATGACGTAGCCCCGGCTGAAGATGCCGCTCCTGCAAGACTGCCGGCGCCGACAAGGCTCCCCGTGCCCGTCGAACCGCCGGCACCGGACCTTCTCTCCGATGGACCGCGCCCCTTCGAGCGGCCAGAGCCTCTGACCCTTGAAGCGCTTGTAGCATCACAACGCGCGGCGCTTTTCGGATGATTGTTATATCAATTATTTCAATGTGTTAGGCGCATATCGGGAAAAATCGTATGCCGGCACTTGAAAGCCGGTAGGCCCCTGCCCATTTCTGGGGAGACGCAAGATCCCCCAACGCGTCCCCCAAACTGACGCATGAAAATGCGAACGGCCCGGTTCCCCCCACCGGGCCGTTTTCTTTTGCGTGAGTGCAGGTACCGCCGGAGCGGGAAAAAATTATTCGACGGGCTCTTGAAAGCCCGCTGGCACCGAACCATCTCAGCAGCGACGCAAGATCCCCCAACGCGTCCCCCAAACTGACGCATGAAAATGCGAACGGCCCGGTCCCCCACCGGGCCGTTTTCCTTTGTGCCCACGCAGATGCTGCCGGAGCGGGAAAAAATTATTCGGCGCGCTCTTGAAAGCCCCATGGCACCAAACCATCTCAGGGGAGACGCAAGATCCCCCAACGCGTCCCCCAAACTGACGCATGAAAATGCGAACGGCCCGGTCCCCCCACCGGGCCGTTTTCTTTTGTGGGGTCGTGTGCGGAGAGGCTGACTAAGCCGCCGTTTTCTTACGGATCAAGCGGCTGGGGCGCAGGCGGGGCAAGAGACGCCGCCGCTCGGGCAGACCGAGATTGTGGGCCGCCAGCACGTTGTCCAGAAACTGCTGTGCCGAGTTTTCCCAGCTGAAGTTCAAGGCATGGGACCGGGCATCCTCGCCATTGAGGTCCAGAGCCTGCAGCGCCGCCGTCCGAAGGTCGTCATGGAGCACACCGGCGGCCGGATCGGTCACCACGTCCTTAGGCCCGTGCACGGGATAGGCCGCGACCGGGACCCCGCATGCCAAGGCTTCCAAGAGAACGAGGCCGAACGTGTCGGTAAGGCTGGGAAAGACGAACACATCGCCGGAGGCGTAGGCCGCGGCCAGCTCTTCGCCTTCCTTGGGACCGGTGAAGTGCACATCCGGGTAGGCGCGGCGAAGCTCGGTCAGCTGCGGCCCGCCGCCGACAACAACTTTGCGGCCCGGCAAATCGAGCTTCAGAAAGGCCTCGATATTCTTCTCGACGGACACGCGGCCCACATACATGAAGACGGGCCCGTCCCCGAACAGCCGCACGTTTTGCGGCCTGAACAGGTCTACATCGACGCCACGTGTCCAGCGCATCATGCGCTTGAAGCCCTTGGCCGCGAGGTCCTCTTCCACCGAAGGCGCGGCCACGAACATGCCGGCGCCGCTATTGTGGAAACGGCGCTGGAAGGCATAGCACCAGGATTCGGGCACAGGCAGGCGCGCCGAGACATATTCGGGGAAGCGCGTGTGATAGCTGGTGGTGAAGGGCCGCTTGTTCTTGCGGCAATGTCGGCGCGCCAAAAGACCGAGCGGTCCTTCCGTGGCGATATGAACGAAGTCCGCCCCGACGCTTTCGATATAGCGGTCGACCATTCCCGGGGTCGCCAGCGCGAGCCGGATCTCAGGATAGGTGGGGCAAGGAAGCGTGCGGTACTGCGAAGGCACCAGGAAGCTGATTTCCGCGCCAAAATTGGGAATTTCCTGCGCAAGCCGCTCGTAGGTGCGCACAACTCCGTTGACCTGGGGGTACCAGGCGTCGGTGACGACGAGAACGTGCATTAGGCGGCCGCCTCAAGCTCCTTGGAGGAAGTCTCGGGCTCACGCACACCAGTATGGGGGTTCCAACGGATGATCTGGAAGACTCCTTCTTCGGTCTCGACGACTGCCGTGCAGCTCTCGACCCAATCGCCCGTGTTGATATAAACCACGTCTTCGACCTGACGCATAGCGGCATGGTGAATATGTCCGCAAATTACGCCTTGGGCGCCGCTCCGGCGCGCTTCCTGTACCAAAGCGTGCTCGAACTCTCCAATAAAGTTTACGGCGCGCTTGACCTTGTACTTCAGATAGGCCGAAAGCGACCAGTAAGGCATGCCGAACCAGCGGCGCACCGCGTTCAGGTGGGTGTTGAACCACAGCGCGGTCGCATAGCTCCAATCACCCAGGAAGGCCAGCCACTTGGCGTAGCGCACGACCACATCGAACTCGTCGCCATGCATGATGAGGTATCGTCGGCCGTCCGCGCCGGTATGGACGGTCTGGCGCTCGATGGCGATCCCGCCAAACTGGGATCCGCAATACTCGCGCATGGCTTCATCGTGGTTGCCGGGAATGTAGACGAGGTCGGTGCCTTTGCGGACCTCGCGGAGAAGCTTCTGCAGGACGTCGTTGTGGGGCTGCGGCCAATAAACCCCGCGCCGGATGCGCCAGAAGTCTACGATGTCGCCGACAAGATAAATCTTCGGCGCCTTGTGCGTCTTCAGGAAGTCCAGAAAGGCTTCTGCTTGGCAAGCCTTGGTGCCAAGGTGAATGTCTGAAATAAAAAGAGCACGATAACGCTGGACGCCAGCGTCGGACGGCTCCTCTTCTTCCCTGCGGGTGTCCAACATAGTAAATCGGCGAATAAGCTGGTTTTGTATCAGCGTTGTGACATCGCACACGATCTGTGTACGACCAAAAACCGCACTTAAAATGGACGATCCCGAGGCCCTGCTAAACCATCGCCTGGACACGATTCTCGGTGCCAGCGTGGTGTCCCGCGCGCGCCTTTCGGCCGGATTCGGTTTGACCGGAATAATGGCCACACTGAGCGACGGACGCCGGGTTGCCGTCAAAGCGCGCGCAAGCGAATCGGTGCCGGGGCCCAGTCTTGCACTCGAAGGCGCCATGCTTGCCGATCTGGCGCGCCTGTCCGACCTGCCCGTGCCGCATGTCTACGCGGCCGAGGCCGATCTCCTGGTCATGGACTTCATCGACAATGACGGCGGTTCCATAACGCCCGCCGTGGAGCGCCACGCCGCAACGCTGATCGCGGCGCTGCATGCAATACCGCGCGATCAGTTTGGGTATGACTACGACACCCTGATCGGCCCCCTGCATCAGCCGAATCCTCCGAGTGACACGTGGTTGCCCTTCTTCCGCGATCATCGCCTGCTCCATATGGCGCAGGCCGCGCGCGACGAAGGGGCCCTGCCCCACCCGCTCTACGGCCGGCTCGAGCGGCTTGCGGGCCGTCTCGGCGAGTATCTCGCCGAGCCCTCCCATCCGAGCCTTCTCCATGGCGACCTTTGGACAGGCAATGTGCTGGTCAGGGGCGATCGCATCGCCGGCTTCGTTGATCCGGCCATCTATTGCGGACATCCAGAGATCGAGCTGGCCTTCACCACCATGTTCGGAACGTTCGGCCGCGCATTCTTCGACGCCTATGAGGAGATTTTGCCGCTAGAGCCCGGCTTTCACGAGGTGCGGCGGGACACCTACAATTTGTATCCGACGCTCGTGCATGTGCGGCTGTTCGGCGGCAGCTATGTCGCGGCTGTCGAGCGAACCCTGGCGAAGCTCGGCGTGTAGAATCGAGGGTTGCGGCAGCGGCGATCGCGATTGGGCAAAAAAGAACCGGCCCGGGCAAAGCCGGGCCGGTCTTCCCTGCGAACGAGCCGAAAGCTAAAGGCCTGTGGCCTTTATGAGGTCTCGACTCGCCCCCCCATTTTGTTCCTGAGCCGTCGCTCGAATTCCTCGCGGTGTCACCCGCTTCGTTCTTCTCCCGGAGAAGAAGGCCCCCCAGCCCGTCCCCCGTGGTGTGATGAAAAGCTAGCCCATGCCGGCGCCGCGCTTCAACAAAGCGAAGGCCCTCGAATGCACTTCACTGTCGCAGTGTTGCGGAAATGCAAAAGGCGGCGTTTTCGCGTGCGAAACGGCTGTATTTTTTGAGTATATTCAATGCGTTATGGATTCATCGCGAACGCGCAGCCACGGCGTCTCTGTCCGAATATTGGTCGCGCTGGAGGCTCGCCCGTGCCCTAAATGGGGGAAATCTTTCGACAGTCATGTTGCAATTGCGCCACGGCATCCTGTTAGCGGCGCCTTTGCGTTCGTTACAGCGGCATTCAATCGTCCATATCGATGGCTGCCGCGGACGCGCAGAAATTCGTCTTCCTGGCGTTGCACGCCTGATCGCCATGTGCATCATGCGCCAAACATTCTCGCGGGGGGAGACGATGAAGCTCGTACGTTTTGGTGAATTCGGCCAGGAGAAGCCCGGCATTCTGGATGCCAATGGCGGCATTCGCGACCTGTCCGGCATCGTGGCCGATATTGCAGACGAGGTCCTTACGCCGGCAGGTTTGAAGCGCCTGCGCGAGATCGACCCGCAGTCCCTGCCGCTGGCCGAGGGCAATCCCCGCCTCGGCGCTCCGGTCGGCAATGTCCGCAAGTTCTTCGGCATCGGGCTGAATTATCGCGACCACGCCGAAGAGACCGGCCTGCCGATCCCGGAAGTACCTATTGTTTTCGTCAAGGCAACCTCGTCCATTTGCGGCCCCAACGACGATGTCTTGGCGCCGCCGGACTTCAAGCGCATGGACTATGAGGTCGAGCTCGGCTTCGTCATTGGCAGTACCGCGAAACGCGTGCCCGTCGAGAGCGCGCTCGACTATGTGGCCGGCTATTGCATCGGTAACGACGTCTCCGAGCGTAGCCTGCAAAAGGGCGGCCCTGGCGAGTGGATCAAGGCAAAGAGCTACGAGACATTCGGCCCGCTCGGTCCGTGGCTCGTCACGTCGGATGAGATTCCGGATCCGCAGAATCTCGATCTCACCATGGATCTCAATGGCGAGCGCATGCAGACGGGCAATACCTCGACCATGATCTTTTCCGTGGCCGAACTCGTCAGCTATATCAGCAAGTACATGACGCTGGTTCCCGGCGACGTCGTCGTGACGGGCACGCCGCCAGGCGTGGGCATGGCGCGGAATCCGCGCGTGTTCCTCAAGCCCGGCGACGACATGGTGCTCCGCATCTCGGGCCTCGGCGAACAACACTCGGTCGTGGTCGCCGAAAGCTAGACGACGCTCTACTCCGGCTTGGGCCAAACGGCGTGGAAGTGGTGCAACGGCCCTGCGCCCTCGCCCACGTGGAGTTGGTCCGCGGCGATGATCGCGGCCGTGACGTACATCTTGGCAAGCTTGACGGCCTTTTCAACCGTCTCGCCCTTGGCGAGTTCGGCGGCAATCGCCGACGATAGGGTGCAGCCCGACCCGTGTGTGTTTCGGGTCTCGTGACGCGGGGCTTCGATCCGTTGAACGCCGCTCGCGTCGGCAAAAATGTCGAGCGCGGTTTCGGCCATGGATTCACCGCCGGTCAGAAGGACGGCATCCGGTCCAAGGGCTCGCAGCCGCTCCGCGCGGCCTTCCATCATCTGCTCCCGGCTCTCCGGCGGCTCTCCGAGCAAGGCTGCGCACTCCGCGAGATTGGGTGTGGCAATGGTCACGCGCGGCAAGAGCCGGTCCCGCAGGACCCCGACTGCGTCCTCGTCGAGCAATAGATCGCCACTCGTCGACACCATGACGGGATCGAGCACGACAGGAACGTCCTCGAACAGGTCGAGGCCTGTCGCCACCGCCTCCACGGTCTCGGCCGTGGCGAGCATCCCGATCTTGATCGCCCCGACATCGAGATCGCGTGCGACGGCCTGCATCTGCGCCAGCACGAACTCGGGCGGCACGGCCATGACATCGTCGACGCCGAGCGTGTTCTGCGCGGTCAGCGCCGTAATCGCGCTCGCGCCATAGACACCGAGAGCTGAGAACGTCTTCAGGTCGGCTTGGATGCCCGCGCCACCCGAGGAATCCGAACCGGCCACGGTGAGTGCGATCAGGGTTCTGTCTGCTGTCATTGTGTTCGTGGTCCCCGAAAGTCAGTGAGTAGCGCGCCGCTCTGGCACAGATCATCACGCTGGATGCCGGCGACGTGGGCGCCGAACGATCAACCAATCGTCGCCAAAGACGGGAAGGTTTGCAGGATCCAGCCCGCGATGAGAGTCATGGAGTTCGTCAGGAAAAGAATGCCGGTCAAAACGAGAAGGCCGCCCATGATCTTCTCGACCTTCCCCAAATGCTTCTTGAAGCGCTGGAGGGCCTTCATGAACGGCTTTATGGCGACGGCGGCCAAGATGAAGGGAATGCCGAGCCCCAGCGAGTAGACGAACAATAGGCTCACGCCTTTGCTCACGGTCTCTCCGCCGGCAGCTACCGCCAGAATCGCGCCGAGCACGGGCCCGATGCAGGGCGTCCAGCCGAAGGCGAAGGCAAGGCCGATGATATAGGCGCCGAACAGGCCGGCCGGACGCGTGTCGGCATGGTAGCGCGCCTCGCGATGGAGAATGGGGATGTGGATGACCCCGAGGAAATGCAGGCCGGCGATGATGATTACGACGCCCGCGATCTTCGACAGGATCGGCAGGTTGGTCACAACGATCTGCCCCAGGACAGTCGCCGTGGCGCCGAGAATCACGAAGACCGTCGTGAAGCCCAGGACGAAGGCCACAGAGGACAAGACTACCGTCTGGTACACATGCGCCGGCGTTTCGTCTTCGCCCGTGAGCTGGTCGAAGGTGGTGCCGCCGAGAAAGCAGAGATAGGGGGGAACCAGCGGCAGGACGCATGGGCTGAGAAAGCTCAGAAAGCCCGCGAGTAGCGCGCCGTAATAGGTGACATCCATGGGCTTGTGCTAGTCCGCTTCCGGGGCGAGAGCAAGACCGCCCACCAAGTCGTGAAAATGGTTGATGACGGCGTCCGGCTCGAGCGTCGCCACCGGGACCGTGGAGTAGCCATACGAGACGAGAACCGATCGCAGCCCGGCCGCGCGCGCCGTTTTCAGATCGGTCTGGCTGTCGCCGACTAGGAGTGTCGTGTCCGGCTGCGTGCCGAGCGCCTGGATGAGCTCGAGCGCGCTGGCGGGGTCGGGTTTGCGCGGACGCCCGTCCTTCTCGCCGTGCACCACCTTGAACAGCCCAGCGATCCCGAGGCCGTTCAGGACATCGTGGGCAATCGGCTCCATCTTGTTGGTCAGGACGGCGCACTCGATATCCGCCGCGTTCAGTGTCTCGAGCGTCTCACGAACGCCGGGATAGAGTTTCGAATTTTCGAAGGGAACGGCGCTATAGTGCACCAGCAGACGCGCGAAGGCCTTCTTGTGCTCCTCTTCGTCGAGAGTCACACCATGCGCGGCAAAGGCACGATCGACCAGCTTCCTGAGACCGTTCCCCACCATGCCCTGGACGACGTCCTCGGGGTGTCCTGGCAGACCGAAGTCGTCCAAGGTTCTCTCAATGGCCAGCGCGAGGTCGCCTACCGTGTCCGCAAGCGTGCCGTCGAGATCGAAGATGACGGCCTGGCACGGCTGGAGGTGTGACATCAGGCGGCGACGCCCGCCATGGCCGCCTCGCGGATGGCTGCGATGTTCTTCGCATAGTCGCCGTTCTTGAAGACGGCGGAGCCCGCCACGAGTGCGTCGGCGCCCGCCTCGGCGACGAGCCCGGCCGTGTCGACATTCACGCCGCCGTCGACTTCCAGGTGGATCGGCCGCTCGCCGATCATCTTGCGGATGGCGCGGATCTTGTCGAGCTGCGCCGGGATGAAGGTCTGGCCGCCGAAGCCCGGATTGACGGTCATCACCAGAACAAGGTCGAGCTTGTCGAGCACATACTCTATGGCGCTCTCGGGCGTCGACGGCGTAAGGCTGACCCCCGCCTTCTTGCCGAGGCTCCGAATGTGCTGCAACGACCGGTCGAGATGTGGCCCGGCTTCCGCGTGCACCGTGATGATGTCGGAGCCGGCCTTCGCGAACGCCTCGAGATAGGGGTCGCACGGCGCGATCATCAGATGCGTGTCGAATACTTTGTCCGAGTGCGGTCGAAGCGCCGCGACCACGTCAGGCCCGAAGGTGATGTTCGGCACGAAGTGACCGTCCATGACGTCGAGATGGACCCAGTCGCATCCATCGCGGTCGATCGCCTCGACTTCCCCGCCGAGTTTGGCGAAATCAGCCGACAGGATCGACGGCGCGATGACGATCTCGCGCGCCATGGTCAAGCCACCGCCGACTGAGGCGGCGTTGCGCCGCCCGCCAGAACCACAACGCCCGGCAATTGCTCGCCGGCGAGCCACTCGAGGAAGGCCCCACCCGCCGTGGAGATATAGGTGAAGTTATCCGCCGCGCCTGCCATGTTGAGCGCGCGCACCGTGTCGCCACCTCCAGCGACGGAAATGAGCTTTCCCGCTTTCGTGCGGGCGCCCGCTTCTTGCGCGAGCGCAAAGGTCGCCGCACCAAAGGGTGCGATTTCAAACGCGCCGAGCGGGCCGTTCCAAAGAATTGTGTGGGCGCCTTCGAGCTTCTCGATCAGGAGGGCAACGCTCTTTGGCCCCCAGTCCAGGGCCAACGCTTCTTCCGGAATCTCATCAACGCCGCACTCGGATGTTTCGACGCCTTCGGCCAAGCTGTTCGCGACCACCACATCCACGGGAAGCACGATCTCGCAACTGGACGCCTTGGCTTTCTCAGTGATCTCCTTGACGGTGTCGACGAAGTCCGGCTCGCACAGAGACTTGCCTATGTCGATCCCATCGGCAAACAGGAAGGTGTTGGCCATGCCGCCGCCGACCACGATTATGTTCATGCGCTGCGCCAAATTGGTCAGCACCTCGATCTTCGTGGAGACTTTGGCGCCGCCGACCACGGCCATCACAGGAAGCTTCGGGTTTTCAAGCGCGGCGCTCAAGGCATTGATCTCCGCCATCATCGCCATCCCGGCGTAGGCGGGCATCAGACGCGCGATGGCCTCGACAGAGGCATGAGCGCGGTGGGCGCAGGAGAACGCATCGTCCACATAGATGTCGCCCAAGGCCGCGAGCTGCTTGGCGAAGCCGACGTCGTTTTTCGTTTCGCCGGTGTGGTAACGCAGGTTCTCGAGCAGCGCGACGTCGCCGTCCTTGAGCGATGCGATGCCCGCCTCGACCTCTGGACCAATGCAATCATCGAGGAACAAAACGTCCGCCCCCAAAAGCTCGGTGAGCTTCGTGGCGACGGGTTTCAGCGACGTCTCAGGCGAGCGCTCACCCTTGGGACGGCCGAAATGCGACATCAGAACGACTTTCGCGCCGGCCTTCCGCAGGGCTTCGATCGTCGGCAGGACACGTTCGATCCGCGTCGCGTCAGCGACAGCGCCATCCTCGACCGGCACGTTGAGATCGGCACGGACGAGGACACGCTTCCCCGCCACATCAAGCCCATCGATGGTCTTGATGCTGGCGAGGTCGATGTCCGCCATGCCGTTCCCTGAGGTCATAGCAAGCGTCCCATCGCAACCGCGGTGTCGCTCATGCGGTTGGAGAAGCCCCATTCGTTGTCGTACCAGGCGACGACGCGGCAGAACGTGCCGTCGATCACTTGCGTGCCGGTCTCGTCAAACACGGAGCTGAGCGGGCTGTGATTGAAGTCCGACGACACGAGCGGCTTGTCGTTGACGCCGAGCACACCGAGCAGCGGCGCCTTGGACGCAGCTTCGGCGACGGCCTCGTTGATCTCGTCGGCGCTCGTCTTGCGGCCGGCCTGGAAGGTGAGGTCGACCAGGCTGACATTCGGCACGGGCACGCGGATGGATGCGCCATCGAGCTTACCCTCCAGCTCAGGCAGGACCAGACCGACTGCCTTGGCCGCGCCTGTCGAGGTCGGGATCAGGTTCGCGGCGCTCGCGCGGGCGCGACGCGGATCCTTGTGGAGTGTATCCACCGTACGCTGATCGCCCGTATAGGCGTGGATCGTGGTCATGTAGCCGCGCTCAATGCCTACCAGCTTGTGCAGAACTTCGGCCACGGGAGCGAGGCAGTTGGTTGTGCAGGACGCGTTGGAAACGACGACGTCGGCCTCGGTGAGCTTCTGGTCGTTGACGCCATAGACCACGGTGAGGTCGGCGCCCGAGCACGGCGCGGACACGAGCACGCGCTTCGCGCCCGCCTTCAGGTGCTGCGCAGCGGCTTCGCGCTTGGTGAAGCGGCCAGTACATTCCATGACGATGTCGACGCCAAGCTCGTCCCACGGCAGTTTCTCGGGATCGGGCTCGGCTAGAACCGCAACGTCCTTGCCATTGACGCGGAGGCTGCTGCCGTCCACGGAGATCTCGCCGGGGAATTTGCCGTGTACGGTATCGTACTCAAGAAGCAAGGCGTTCATATCGGCCGAGCCGAGATCGTTGATCGCCACGAAGTCGAGATCGTCGCGGCCGGCCTCCATGAAGGCCCGGAACGTCAAACGGCCGATCCGGCCAAATCCATTAATGGCAACGCGTGGTGTGGCCATAACCTCCCTACCCTTTACGTATCTATGACTTAAACAATGAGATCGCGCGCCGCGGCTGCCACAGCCTCGGGCGTGATGCCGAAATGCTTATAGAGCTCTCCAGCCGGGGCGGAAGCACCAAATCCGCGCATCCCGACGAAGGCCCCCTTCGGGCCCAGCCATTCCTGCCAGCCGAACTCGACAGCCGCCTCCACGCCCACGCGCGGCGCCGACCCCAAAACGGCGTCCCTGTAGGACGGCTCCTGCGCCTCGAATAGCTCCCAACAGGGCATCGAGACGACCGCAGCCTTGACGCCCTCGCCGGCGAGCAACTTCGCCGCCTCGACAGCCAGCGAGACTTCCGATCCGGTCGCGAGCAAAGTCACGTCGCGTCCGCCGTCAGGCTCGATGAGGACGTACGCCCCTTTGGCGCAGAGGTTCTCGTTGGTCGGCGCCGACCGCAACAGCGGCAGCCCCTGGCGGGTCAACGTCATGATCGCGGGCGTCGACTTGGACTTGAGCGCGATGTCCCAGCACTCGGCGCATTCGACCGAGTCCGCCGGGCGCATGACGTTGAGATTGGGAATGGCCCGCAGCGCGGCCAATTGCTCGACCGGCTGGTGGGTCGGACCGTCCTCGCCGAGACCGATGGAATCGTGAGTCATCACATAGACCACACGCTGCTCCATCAACGCCGACAACCGGATGGCTGGGCGGCAGTAGTCCGAGAACACCAGGAAGGTGCCCGCATAAGGCACAATCCCGCCGTGAAGGGCCATTCCGTTCATTGCGGCCCCCATCGCGTGTTCGCGCACGCCGTAGTGAATGTAGTTCCCGGAAAAGTCGCCCGTCTCCACGATACCATGCTGTTTCGTCAGTGTGCCGACGGAGCCGGTGAGGTCGGCAGAACCGCCGACGATGCCCGGCACGACGGGAACGAGGCGCTCCAGCACTTTCTGCGAAGACTGCCGCGTGGCGAGTTTGGCGCCCTCGGCCGCAAAATCGGCCTTGATGCCGGCAACAGCCTCCGAAATGGCCGCCGCCACCTTCGTATCCACGGGGTCGACAAGATGGGTGCGCTCGTCCGCATCCAGTTTTCCGGCCGCTGCCGTCCAGCGCTCGAACGCGGCCCGGTTGCGCCGGCCCGCCTCGCGCCATACGGCAAGGATCTCGTCAGGCACCACAAACGGGGGATGCGGCCAACCCAACGCTTCGCGTGCGCCGGCGATCTCCTCATCGCCCAGCGGCGAGCCGTGGGTCGAGGAAGTGCCTTGCTTGTTGGGCGCGCCGTATCCGATCACGGTGCGGCAAGCGATGATGGAAGGCTGGTCGGTGACGTTGCGTGCGTTCTGAATAGCGAGCGCTACCGCTTCCGGATCGTGACCGTCCACGGCCGCCGTATGCCAGCCGGAAGCGCCGAAACGCTGCAGCTGATCGTCGCTGACGGCAAGATCCGTCGATCCATCGATCGAAATCTGATTGTCGTCGAACAGGACGATCAACCGCCCGAGCTTCAAATGTCCGGCCAAGGAGATCGCCTCCTGGCTGATGCCTTCCATGAGGCAGCCGTCGCCGGCCAGGCAGTAGGTGAAGTGGCTGACGATGCCGTCGCCGTAATGGGCGTTCTGCAGACGCTCGGCGAGGGCCATGCCCACCGCGTTGCCGATCCCCTGCCCCAGCGGGCCCGTCGTCGTCTCGATGCCGGGGGCATGACCGTATTCGGGGTGACCTGCGGTGCGCGCGCCGAGCTGGCGGAAGCGCTCGATCTCGCCAATATCCATGTCCGGGTAGCCGGTCAGGTAAAGCAGCGCATACAGCAGCATGGACCCGTGGCCAGCCGACAGCACGAAGCGATCCCGGTCCGGCCAATCGGGATGGGTGGCGTCGAATTTGAGAAATTGCGTGAACAGGACCGTGGCGACATCGGCCATGCCCATGGGCATGCCGGGGTGGCCGGAATTCGCCTTCTGCACCGCGTCCATGGCAAGCGCGCGGATCGCGTTCGCCATATCCTTATGTGTCACATCCGCCACTGCCTGATCCTGCATCGATGGCCCCTAGCCCCGTGTTGTTGTGACGCGTCCGACGCCTAGTAGGCGCGAACACCCATCGCCGCCTTGACCGCGTGATAGCCCACGAGAAGCTGGGTCAGCGCCAGCGGGTGGCTCTTATTCGCGCCATTGGCTCCGTTGGCGATGTCGATACGACCGACCTGGTCGCGCAAGTGACCCGCCTCCGGGATGAGATTCCAGAGCAGATCCTCGATCCGCTCGGCTCTCTTGTCGGAGATATTGCCGTTGATCTCAAGTACGTCGACGGGTTTTCCATCCCTATCGCGCGCCAGCTCGAGATGCAGGCCCGCATTGCTGTTGCCGTCGAACAGCGGCGAGAAGTCCGGGTGCGGCAATGTGGGCCGCAAAAGATGCCGCACGCTGAGATGGGTGTCGGTGTCGTCCATCTCCTGGGGCGGCAGGAACCGGATGACGATATCGGCGAAGGTCCTCTGCGGATGGATGAACTTCGAACTGTCGCGCTTGCGCCGTTCGAGCGAGGCGACAACGTCCTCCAGCTTGTAGTTCCGCTTGGTCGTGTCGCGGTGGATCTTCCATTTGATCCTCAGGTCGTCGACCGGATCGAGGTAGATCTTGACGTCATAGCAGTCCCGCATGGCGCGTGTGCTGTAGCCGAGCAGACCTTCGACGATCACAAACTCGGTCGGTCTGAAATAGCGCGGACGCCCCAGTGTTCCGTCGTGGTGGCAATAGACAGGTTTCAGGACCGGCTCGCCTTTGCGCAAGAGCCGCAGGTGCTGCTCCAGGATGTCGATGTAATTCGCGCGCGGGTCGAGGGCGGAAAGACCGGCATCATTCCGCTCCTTCCGCGAGTAGCAGTGGTAATCGTCCGTGCAAAAGACCGAGCAATGCTCCTCGCCCAGAATCTGCGCGACTCCGGCCGACAAGGTCGTCTTTCCAGACGCAGAATCACCCACGATTCCGAGGATGATCGGATGATCTACTCGCTTGGGCATATTCCTTCCCAGGCGTCTCCAACCGTTATGGCTTATTAGGCGACGTCGCGAGCCGCCACACTCGCAAGGCGGTCGGTCGGCAGATAGCTCGTCATGATCTGCCGTTCGCCCGTCGCCCCGGTTATCATCATTGTCTGCACTTTGTAGTGCGATTTTCCGCGCTCCACGCCTTCGAGCATAAGGCCCGTGGTGATGCCCGTCGCGCAGAAGAACACGTCGTCCGAGGTTATGAGTTCGTCGCGCTGGTACCAGCGCGTGGTGTCGATGCCGGCGTCGTGCACGGCCTGGGTCTCCGTCTGGAGCTGAGGATCGAATCGGGCCAGAAACTCGCCCCCGATGGCGCGGACTGCGCAGGCGGACATGATGCCTTCCGGAGTACCGCCCGTTCCCATCAGCGCATCGATCGACGAACCGGGTACGGCCGCCATCAAAGCGCCGGCCACGTCGCCTGCCGGATACATCGCCACGCGGGCGCCTGCCGCCAGGATCTCGTTGACGAGCTCGCGGTGGCGCGGCTTCTCCAGAACGAAGACGTTCAGATCGTAAATATCCTTGCCGAGAACCTTCGCCAGCTCCTCGAGCTTCTTTCCCGTCGGCCAGGACGGGTCGATCTTGCCGCGCGCGGGCGCCGAGGCCACGAACTTCTCCATATAGAAAGCGGGCCCCGGGTCCATCATGGCGCCGCGCGGCGCGACCGCCAGAACCGCCAACGCGTTGGTAAGGCCGCGGACGAGATAGCTGGTGCCCTCGACCGGATCGACGGCGATGTCGGCCTTGAAGGCCGCCCCGGGGCGTCCCAGGCGCTCGCCTCGATGCGGCTGCGGGGCCTCGCCGGCCGTGGCCTCGCCGATGACAACGACGGCGTCGACGTCGATCTGCGCGAGCGCGGCGCGCATGGCTTCCAACGCGGCATTGCCGCCGTCGTCCGCGTCGCCTCGGCCGATCCAGTTGAAGGCCGCGCAGGCCGCACTCTCGGTCACACGGCGCAAAGAAAAGATGAGATCCGGATTGGCCGGGCTCGGGGTCTCCATGACGTCTCCTCCGCGGTGCCTGCGAGGCGCTGCTCTCAGGGCTTAGCTCTTGGGGGGTTCTGCCGTTCGCAGGCCGCCCGGACGCGTGTCCGGGCTACGCCATGGCGCCACTCCCCGGGCGACCAGGCTCGCGCCTCTGTATATCTTATGGGTCGCCATTGCCCAAATTATCAAGCGCTTTGGCCGTTTTGCCCGCCATTTCAGAGCAGGGTCACCCCGAATGACGGCGCGGATCCAGCCAATCGCGTAGGCCGTCCCCGAGGACATTGATTGATATCAGCACGGCGATGAGAACCAGGCCGGGTATAACCGTCACCCACCAGCTGCCGGCGAACATGAGATCGTAGCCGGAGCGGATCAGCGTGCCGAGCGACGGCTTCGTGACCGGCATGCCGAGGCCGAGAAAGGACAAGGCCGCCTCGGCCATGATGGCTCCGGCGACCTGCGTCGTGGCCACGATGATCAGGGGCGAGAGGCTGTTGGGGAGGATGTGGCGGCGCAGAATGATCCAATCCGTGTCGCCGACCGCGCGGGCCGCACGCACATAATCCTTGGTGGCCTCAACCAGCACCGCCGCCCGCGTCGTCCGGGCGAAAATGGGCCATTCCGCAAGGCCGATCACGACGACCAGCAGCGGCACCGCGAACAGGCTGAGCGCTTCCCCGCCGAGCCCGGCGCGAACCAGCGCCATGGCGACGATCGCCATCATCAAGGTCGAAAGGGCCAACTGGATATCGGCCAGGCGCGTGACGATGGCGTCGATCCGGCCTCCGAAATAGCCCGCGAGCAGGCCCAAGGTCACGCCGATCGCGGCCTGGATCAAAACCGCCAAAATGCCGATCAGGAGCGAGATGCGGGCGCCGTAAAGGATAGCGCTGAGGAGATCGCGCCCTTGCGCGTCGGTCCCCAGCGGAAAGCGTGCCTCGCCGCCTTCCAGCCACGCCGGGGGCAATTCGGCGTCCAGAATGTCGAACCCGGCAAGGTCGAACGGGTCCTGGGGAGCGATCACCGGCGCCGACAGAGCCGCGACCGCGATGACGAGCAGCACGATGAAGGCAAGTCCGACGCCCGGGCGCCCCCGCGTGAAGGCAATCAGTCCGTTCGTCCCGCCCGCCGCGGGAGACGCGCTCATCGTGCCCCCTCCAGACTGACGCGCGGGTCGAGCGCCAAACTCAGCAGGTCGACCAACGTATTGACCACCACGAACAGCAGCCCGACGAGCACGAGATAGGTCGTGATCAGGGGAATGTCGGAGCGCGTCACGGCTTCGAGAAACAGAAAACCCATGCCGGGCCACTGGAACACGGTCTCCGTCAGGAGCGTGTAGGCGACCAGCGTGCCCACTTGCAGACCGCCCACGGCCACGAGGGGGAGAAGCGCGTTGCGGAGCGCGTGGACGATCCAGACGCGCAAGGGTGAGGCTCCTTTGGCCCAGGCCGTCCGCACATAGTCATGCCCCAACTCGCCGAGCATGGCGCTGCGCACCAGCCGGACGAACAATGGCAGCATGATCGAGGAGAGCGTGAGCGCCGGCAGCAGGAGGTGTTCCAGACCGTCGCGCGTGAGGAGACCGGTGGTCCAGGGTCCGATGGCGACAGTCTGCCCACGTCCGAACGCGGGCAGCCACCCGAGCCATACGGAGAACACCGTGATGAGCACGATGCCGGTGACGAATACGGGGATGGAGATCCCCAGCACACTCAATCCCAGAACCAGCCTTGCGCCGAGCCGATCGGGCCGGACGGCACAGTAGACGCCTGCGGGAACGCAGAAGAGCAGCACGATCAGGCTCGCGCCCAGCACCAGTTCGAAACTGGCCGGAAACTTGGCCAGGACCACCGCGACGGTCGGCTTCTTGTAGATGAAGGACGTGCCGAGATCGCCTTGTGCGGCGCGTCCGAGATAGTCGGCGAACTGGACGGGCCACGGGCGGTCGAGCCCCAGCTCCTTACGCAACTCCGCGCGCTCCGACTCCGAGACCACCTGCCCCGTGAACTCGCGGACCGGATCGCCGAGGCTCTCGCGCACCGCAAAGGCGATGACCAGGATCGCCAGCATGACGAGAAGCGCCTGAAAGAAGCGCCGCGCCAGAAAGGCAAGAGCGGAAAGCAGGCTACCCATGCCGGCGCGCCCCCAGATCGGGGCGCCGCATCGAGCCGAACATGCTCAAGGCCGCGTCAAACCAAAGCCGATGGATGCTGCCACCAAGGCCTGCCATGGCATGAACATCACGTGGGGCATGCGCAGCATGGCGGCCGGGTAGAGCATGATGCCCGCCACCGCGCCGGCGAGTACGATCAGGCCCCAATTCCGGGGCTGCCGGATCGCTGCCGCCGGAATTCCGGCGCCGAAGGCCGACAGGCCCGCGCCGACAGCACCGGCAACCACGCCCCCGATAATGAGTCCAGAAGCTTCGCGGGTCGCCTTGGCGCCCGTCTCGGTGCCGAACGCACCCGAGCCGATCAGGAATTGATAGAGATCGTTGGCGGTGTTCACGGCCGCGAGCCAGCCGAGGAAAACCAGCACGGCCGTCAGAAGGCACTTGCTCATCTCGCGCGAAACCCAGGCCCACATGCAGGCGGCAATGCCGATCGCGAAGGCGAGACCCGCATGCAGCGGGCTGCTCGCCGTGTTGAGGATCAGCCCGTCTTCCTCGAGACGGATCGACGGCAATGGCGAGGGTAGGCTCGAGATTAGCCCGGTCAGGATTCCGACCGAAGCCATGGCCAGGACGACACGCGCGCGCTTGGGCAATCGCGGCTGGGTGTCGTCCTTCAGGAAATCCCAAACCATTACCTTTAGCGGGCAATGCCAATGTCGCTGCCGCGCCCCCCTGAGCTGTCGCCGCTTGTAGCCGCCCGCGCGTGGCTGCGCGCATCGGCGAACCACATGATGCGACTATAGCCTAGGCGCGGATATCAGACCAATTGACCTGCAATGCTGCGGCCGCAATCTGAGCCAGGCTCAGGACTGTTCCGAAACGGTTTTTAGCTGGGAAAGGCCCTTATCGATGTCTTTACCCATCATGCCGAGGCCGTCGAAGACGACGCAGAACGCCTTTTCCATGAAGTTGTGCGTCCCATGCATCGCCCAGGTGACCTCGGTCTGGTCACCCTCCGTTTGGTCGGTTTTGGGCGTGAAGCTGAAATCGGAGTTGGTGCCGCCCTCGAACGGCCGGGTGAAGGTCACCGCGAGATCGACGGCCTTGTCGGGCTCGCTTTCGACGATTGTCATCTTGCCGGCGCCGACATTGTCGTCGCCGTCCCAAGTCATGGTCGCGCCCTCTCCGGCCTCCGGACCCTCGAAGGCGACTTTGGCGTCGGGATCTAGCTTCGCCCAGGGAGACCAAGCCTCCCATTTCTGGAGGTTGTTGACGTGACCGAAGACCGCGCTTGTGGGCGCGGCGATAGTGACCGAGCGTTCGATCCGGTATTCGTCGGGCTGGAGCGCGACGTAAATTGCGAAGGCGCCAATCAGCACCAACAGCACCAGCAGAATTTTCTTGAACATGACCGTTCCCTCCCAGAACGCGCGACCTAGTCGATCACGAGGTCGGCAAGATAGGGCATGTCTATGGCATTCACGACGGGCGCGATATTCACATTCTTGCGCGCAGCCCACGCCAGGTGTTGCCATTGAAGGGGGAGCAGCGCCGCGTCGTCGGCAAGGATGCGCTCAATCTCTTTCAGGACTTCGGCGCGGGCTTCCGGATCCGTCATGGTCTGCGTCTGCATCGTCAGCCGGTCCACTTCAGGGTTTGAATAGGCGCCCGCGTTGTATTGGCCGTACCCCGTCGTGGCATCCGGCGTCATGGCCAGGAACTCGTAGAAATTCGCCGAGTCTTGCGTATCCGACTGCCAGCCAATCATCAGGATGTCGCCGTCGCGCTGGTCGAAGCGCTGCCAGTATTGCGCTTTGGGCATGGTCTGCAGGTCGACCTTGATGTTGATCTTGGCGAGCATCGCGGCCACCGCCTCGGCAATCCGGGCATCCCCCACGTAGCGATTGTTGGGGGCGATCATGGTCACCGAGAAGCCGTCCTCGTAACCGGCCTCCTTCATCAGCGCCTTGGCCTTCTCAAGGTCGTACGGGGGCTTCAGAGCGGGATCGTGTCCCGCGTAGCCTTCGGGGCTGAGTTGCCCTGCGGGCGTCGCGAAGCCGCGCATGATCTTCTTCGCGATCCCTTCCCGGTTGATGGCGTAGCTCATGGCCTTGCGGACGCGCGGGTCCTTGAAAGCCTCGACGCGATCCTGGTTCAATTCGAACGTGAGTATCCGCGTCGACGGCATGGTCACGAGCGTGCAGCAGGACGCGGCCTCCAAGCGCCTAAAGTCTGTGGGCGGAACGGGCGCGATGAAGTCGACATCGCCCGCGAGCAGCGCGGCGACTCGGGTCGCGGGCTCCTTGATCGGCGTCAGCACGATCTTGTCCACGTTGCCGGGCGAGTCCTTGTCCCAATAATCGTCGACGCGCTCCAGCTCGAGCCGGATGCCCTGCTCGCGCTTCGTCACGCGGAACGGACCCGTCCCGCTGATATTGGCAGAGGCGAAGGACGCCCCATGTTTCACCACCGCGTCTTTCGGCCGGCCATTCTCGTCCGTGCCTGAGTAGAACACGCGGTCCATGGGAAAGATGTAGGTGGCTAGGTTCAGCGTGAGCGGGTACGGCGCCTTGGTGACGATGTCGACGGTATACTCGTCGACTGCCGTTGCCGATTCAAAAGGCTCATACAAGGCTTTGAAATCTGGACTCTTCTTGAGGCGCTCGAAAGTCCACACCACGTCGTCCGCGGTCAACTCCCGCCCCGAGTGAAACTTGACGCCTTCCCGCAAATGGAAGCGCAAGGTGACGTCGTCGATTTGCTCCCAGCTCTCCGCCAGGCGCGGCTCGAACGAGTTGTCTTGCCGCCGGCGCACCAGCGGATCGAAGACCAAATGCGACAGCTGAAGCGTCGCGCTGGCGAGCTGCTCATGGGGATCGAGCGAGGTCGGATCGGCGTCGTAGGCCATCCGCAGGGTCTTGCCCCCGGCGGTCGCGATGGTAGCGGAGCCCAGAAGCGCCACGAGAAAGAGCGTCAGAAATCGGGTCATGGATGCGGTTTTTCGCTCAACTCGGCGCTTGCCGTCCAGACCGAAAAGCATCTAGGCCGCGATTTTGACCGCCAAACACACGGCGCGCCTCCCCTTGCCTCCTGTGCCCTGCTGGATAAAAGTCCCCCACCCGCGCCCGAACAACGCTAGGAGTGCCGCATTGTCCGGCTTTTTCGTTACAGGCACAGACACCGAGGTCGGCAAGACGCTGGTCTCGGCCTGGTTGCTGACCCAGCTCGACGGGGCCTATTGGAAGCCGATCCAGGCTGGCACCGTACCGACCACGGACTCGGCGACCGTTCAGCAACTGGCCGAACTTCCCGTCAGCCGTGTCCTTCCCGAGGCCTATCTCCTGCCCGAGCCAATGGCGCCCCATGAATCGGCACGCCGGGCCAACATCGCGCTGGACATGGAGAAGATCAAACTGCCTCCTCACGATGGGCTCGTGGTCGTCGAGGGCGCTGGCGGCTTGATGGTGCCGATCGTGGACGGGACCTATATGATCGATCTGGCGGATGCGCTCGACCTGCCCATCATCCTTGTCGCCCGCTCGACCCTCGGGACGATCAACCATACGCTGCTGTCGCTGGAGGCAATCCGGCGCCGGGGGCTGCCGCTCGCGGGCGTCGTCATCAGCGGGTCCGAAACGCCACATAACCGTGCGGCCATCGAACGCTTCGGCAAGGTCGAGGTGATCGCCGAGATTCCTCAACTCGAGACGGTGAACCGCGACACGCTGAAAGCCATCGAGCCGGAGCTCGATCTACTCAAACTCGCAACGGTAAGGCCGTGAACGAACACTCAAATCTACAGGGCTCCCAGTCCGCAGAAGAAATTATCGCGCTCGACAAGCGCCATGTCTGGCATCCCTACACGCAGCACGGCGTCGAGGTCGAACCGCCCGTCATCGCGCGTGCCAAGGGCGCATCGCTGTTCGACGCGGACGGGCGTGAAATCCTGGACATGATCTCGTCCTGGTGGACCTGCACGCACGGGCACGCCCATCCCAAGATCAACGCCGCGCTCGCCCGTCAGGCGGATACGTTGGAACACATCATGTTCGCCGGTTTCACCCATGCGCCGGCAGTCAATCTCGCCAAGGCGCTTTCCGACCTGCTGCCCGACGATCTCAACCGGGTGTTCTTCACCGACGACGGCTCCACCGCCGTCGAGACCGCCATCAAGGTCGCCTACAAGTCCTGGGTCAATCGCGGCCAGACCCGCCGGACGCTGGTCGCCTTCGACGGCGGCTACCACGGCGACACGCTCGGCGCGATGTCCGTCGGTCGCAGCTCGCAGATGTTCGGGGCCTTCAAGGATCTGATGTGCGACGTCCGCGTCGTGCCCTACCCCGCTACCTTCGAGGGCGACGATGCGGTCGAGGAGCGCGAGGCCGGCGCCCTGTCCGCGCTCGAAGCGCTTCTGGCGGACCACAAGCAAGACATCGCGGCGTTGATCATCGAACCGATGATGCAGGGCGCGGCAGGCTTGCGCATGTGCCGCCCGAGCTTCCTCAAGCGCATGGTGGCCATGGCGCGCGCCGCCAATGTGCTGGTCATCTTCGACGAGGTCGCGACCGGCTTCGGCCGAACCGGGAAACTGTTCGCCATGGAGCATGCGGACGTCACGCCCGACATCGTCTGCCTCTCCAAGGGCCTGACGGGTGGATACATGGCGCTCGCGGCCACGGTCGTGCGCGACCGGCTGTTCGATATCTTTCTCGGACACGATTTCGACCGGGCCCTGCCGCACGGGCATTCGTTCACGGGCAACCCGCTGGCCTGTGCGGTGGCACTGGCCTCGCTCGGCCTCTTCGAGGAGGAGCAAACCATGGCGCGGATCACGCAGATCAATGCCCGCCACCGGACCGTGCTCGACGTGCTGGCGGCACGGCCCGACGTGATGCGGCCACGGACACTCGGATCGGCGCTCGCCTTCGACTTCGGCAACGACACCCAGTATCAGTCGGACGCGAGCTTGAAGCTTCGTGCGTGGTATCTGGCGAACGGCCTCAACATCCGTCCCATCGGCTCGACGGTCTATCTGATGCCGCCCTACTGCATCACCGATGACGAACTGGCCCGCGCCTACGCCACCATGATCGAAGGGATGGACCGGCTGGCGTCAGGGTCGCTCTAGGCGCCCATAGACGATGTGCCAGGTCACACGGCCGCCAAAGCGAATATTGGTCGCGCGGATGGCCCGGCGCAGCGCGCCCGCGGAGAGCGGGTCGTAACCGTCGCGGGGATGAAGACCGCCCACAGCCTGCATACGCCGGAGGAAGGAAAGTGAATCCTTATCGGGCGTTAGGTGCGCTTCTTCGACCACGCCGGGCAGCTCCGGCAGATGAGGCGTGCCGCTGGGCAGACCTTCGGTGGCGAGCACGGTGCGCCACTCCGCGAAGCAGTCGGGACCCAGCGTCGCGAACAAGAGCACGCCGCCCGGCGCGAGCCGGCGCTGCAAGCCATGGAGCACAGCCACCGGATCGTTCAGCCAGTGGAGCATCATGCTGGTCGCGATCAGATCGAGATTGTCGTAAGCGATGGGCCCGGCCGTATCCATGACCTCGTAGGAAACATTCGCGCCTGTTCCCTCGATATTGTCACGGCAGGCTCCGATCATACCGGGGGCCGCGTCGGTCAAATGAAACGCGCCGTCTGGGTAGCGCGCGACGAGATGACGGCTCAGCAGCCCCGTCCCGCAGCCGAGCTCCAAGACTGTCGGCGCTTCGAGATCCGGAAGATGCTTTGCAAGCTTCGCGGCAACATCGGCCTGCAGCCCTGCATGCGCTTCGTACACGTCCGCCTTCGCGCCGAACCGTGCCGCGACGGCGGCGCTACGTCGAGACAGAATTGGCGAATTCAACGACATGGGCGGCGCACCACTCCGGAAACTTGATCGGCAAGACATGCCCACCCACGGGCTGCCACACCACATTCTCCCTGCCCCAGATGGCCTCGGTCATCGCCGGCGGGACGATGACGTCGTCTCTGGTTGCAAGGCTAAGAACTGGACATCTAAGGCTTTTCCGAATGTCCTCTGCGTCCCACTGTATTAGCCAATCGAGCCCTTCGCGCAAGCGGTCGGGCTTCAAAGCCGAGGGTGGCGCGAACCCAGGCGCACCGCAGGATCCCCAGAAAGCCTCCATGGTGCCGGCCGGATCGCGATCGATGCCCCGCTTCAAGGCAACGACCCGGGACTTCGGCACGTGCGGACAATAGCGATCGAAGCCCTGGATGGACACCAGCCCCGCGAACCGTCCACCGCCGTTCTTGAGCAACCACAACACGCCGAGCGAATGTCCGACCGCGATAGCGTCCTCCGGCCAGTCCGGAACGCCGGCGTTCCCACCGCTGCCAACAAACCCAAGGTCGACCGCAGTCGTTTCGGCGTCGCCAAGTTGCGCGATCAGGGGCGTCCAGATCGATGCATTGAACCCCCAACCGTGAACGAGAACGAAATGCATATCAGTCGAACACGCACTCGGTGCGCGGACCCGCGGCCGCCTTGAACACCTCGACAAGCCGCGAGAAGTCCTCACCGGTATGTGCTGCGGTGAACGTCAAACGGACACGCGCGGTTCCGTTCGGCACGGTGGGAGGCCGGATCGCCGTGGCCCACAAGCCCGCTTCGCGCAGACGGTCGCTTAGGCCAAGCGCAGCCTCGGCCGTGCCGACAATGACCGGCACGATCTGGGTCAGCGACTGGCCTGTGTCGTAGCCGAACTCGCGGCATTCGTCCCGGAACGATACCGAGTAAGAAGCCACGCGCGCGCGCTCGACATCCATGGACGGCACAAGATCGAGCGCGGCATCGATGGCCCCCAACACAGGCGGCGGAAGCGCCGTCGAATAGATGAACCCGCCACAGCGGTTGATCAGATAGTCCCGCATCGTGTCCGAACAGGCGACATAGGCACCGAAACTCCCCAGCGCCTTGGAGAACGTACCGATCACCACGTCGGCCCCGTCGGATTGGCCGCAACCGCCCTCCCCCAGAATGCCGGTGGCGTGGGCGTCGTCGACGATCAGCATGGCATCGTGTTCGCGCGCGAGTTCTCTGATTTCCTCCATCCACGCTACATCGCCGTCCATCGAGAACACGCTCTCGGTGAGGATAAATTTCGGGCGATCGTCGGCGGCATGCTGCTCCAGGAGTTCGGCGAGATGGACGGCAGACCCGTGGCGATAGCGGATTTGGCGCACGCCGGCGGCCTGACAGCCGAAATGCATGCTGGCGTGATTGAGCCGGTCGGCAAACACCAGCGGCTCGGCACCCAGAACGCGCCTATCGAACAGCGCCTGAAGCACACCCGCATTAGCCTGAAAGCCCGAGGCCATGATGAGCGCCGCCGGCTTGTTCTTGAGCGCGGCCACCTTGCGCTCGATACCCTCGAAAATCTCAAGATTGCCCGTGACAAGCCGCGAGGCGCCCGAGCCTGTTCCGAATTCCTTCGCCCAGGCGCAGGCGCGCTCGATCAGAGCCTCGTGAAACCGCAAGCCCAGATAGTCGTTGCTGGCCAGATTGACGTAGGTCCGGCCGCCGACCTCCAGGGTCCGGGCCTCCCGCGCGGCGATGCCGGTCAGATCCCGCCGCAGGCGCTCCCGGCTCAGCTTCTCGAGGAAGGCGTCATATCGGCTTTCGCTTGCCTGCATGATCCTGTATTAGCCTTACCTCTTATCCCCAGCAATCAATGGCTTGGAGTCCCGTGACAGAAACGTTGGAAAGCTTGAATCCTTTCAAGGGTCTAATTCGCCAGGCGGAACGAGAGGGCGAGCCGCGTGCCTCCATCCGCCATGACTGGCAAACCTTCGAAATCGTCGACCTGCTCCAGGCGCCGCTGTTCGAGTTGCTCGACCAGGCACGCGCGATCAACCGCCAATACCATGCGGACGGAGAGGTCCAGCTTGCCAGCTTGCTTTCCATCAAGACCGGCGCCTGCCCCGAAGATTGCAAATATTGTCCGCAGTCCGCGCGCTACGCCAAGAAGACGGGCCTGGAGCGCGAGTCTCTGCTCGACGTTGATGACGTCCTCTCCAAGGCGAAACTCGCCAAGGAGGCCGGGGCCTCCCGCTTCTGCATGGGCGCGGCTTGGCGCCAGGTGAAGGACGGTCCCGAGTTCGACAAGGTGCTCGACATGGTGCGCGGCGTGCGCGACCTCGAGATGGAGGCCTGCGTCACGCTCGGCATGGTCACGAAGGACCAGGCTGACCGACTCGCCGAGGCCGGACTCACCGCCTACAACCACAATCTCGACACCTCGCCGGAGTTCTACGAAGAGATCATCACCACGCGGACCTACGAGGATCGGCTGGAGACGATCGCCAACGTCCGCAGCGCGGGCGTCGAAGTCTGCAGCGGCGGCATTATCGGCATGGGCGAGACCATCGAGGACCGGGCGCGCCTGCTCCAGGAACTGGCCACGCTGGACCCGCACCCGGAAAGCGTACCGATCAATGCGCTGGTACCCGTGCCTGGAACGCCGCTTGAAAGCCAGGCCAAGGTCGAGCCACTCGAGCTCGTCCGCATGGTGGCGACGGCGCGTATTCTGATGCCGACCTCGTTCGTGCGGCTGTCTGCCGGACGGGAATCGCTGAACCGCGAGGCGCAGATTCTGTGCTTCCTCGCCGGCGCCAACTCGATCTTCTACGGCGAGAAACTCCTGACCACCGCCAACAACGATGCCGCCGACGACCGGGCGCTCATCGAACAGGCGGGCTTGAAGATCAAACCCGCCTGCTCACGATAAACCTCACGCAGATCAGCCCCGGACCGCCTTGATCACGGGTTTTTCGCCTGGATGGGTGTGATAGGTAATCAGAAGCATCGCCAACAGCATGGCGGAGAAAAGCCCCGCCAGCGCGCCGAGCCCAGCACTGGCTCCAAGTTCGGCCAGATCGCTGACTTCCTTCGCCGCCAGGCTTCCCGCGAGAGACGCGATGATCGCGTACAGCACCACGAGACCGGGAATCTTTGTGTCGTCGCGTCCAACCCCGACGCCCTTGTTGATGATCAGATGGCGGATGCTGACCGCCGCAAGACAGCCGAGAAAGCCGGCGAGGACCGCCAGCCACACGGCGCCGTAGCTGCCGCCCACGACCATTCCGGTTAGGGCCCCGACCACGGTCCCAACAAAAAGCACGATCAACAGACTAGCTGACGTCATCCTTCTTCCCCCCTATTTAGGCGGTGCACGGCGTGAACCGCCTTTCCGCTCCTTGGGAAGTTGAGCACGGCCTTGGCAATGGGGCAAGAAACCGCGCAGTAGCGCGCTTGCCTTCGTGTCCCTCGACCGCTACGCACAAGTCATCGTTTTCAACTGCCCGGGCCGGAGAATGTCGCGGATCGTCTATGTGAACGGCGCTTTCGAGCCCGAGGAAGAGGCGAAAGTCTCCGTATTCGACCGGGGCTTCCTTTTCGGCGACGCCGTTTACGAGGTGACGGCGGTTCTGGGTGGACGCCTCGTGGACTTCGACGCGCATTTGGCCCGTCTGGACCGGTCCCTTGGCGAGATCGAAATTCCCCGCCCGATGCCCGACGAAGGGCTGCGCGAGGTTCACGAGACCCTGATCGCCGAGAACCAGGTGGACGAAGGGATCGTCTACCTCCAGATCAGCCGCGGCTCCGCCGAGCGCGACTTTGCCTATCCGCCCTCGCCGCTGCCCACTGTTGTCGCCTTCACCCAGACGCGCCCGCTGGTGAACACGCCCCAAGCGGAGACCGGCGTGGACATCATCACCATTCCCGACATTCGCTGGAAACGGCGGGACATCAAGTCAACCTCCATGCTGGCTCAGGCTATGGGCAAGCAGGAAGCCAAAGCCCGCGGTGCGTACGAGGCCTGGATGGTGGAGAACGGCGCCGTTACCGAAGGCACATCATCGTCGGCATTCATCGTGGACAAGGATGGCGTGCTGCGCACTCAGCCGTTGGGTCCGCAGATACTGCCTGGGGTCACGCGCCGCGCGATCCTCCGACTGGCTGAGGAAGACGGCGTGTCCTTGGAAGAACGCCCGTTCAGCGTGGCGGAGGCGTATGAGGCCCGCGAGGCCTTCATGACGGCGGCGTCCGCCTTCGTGCTGCCGATCGTCACGATCGACGGCCGTGCCATCGGCACCGGGGAACCGGGACCCATCGCCCGTGCCTTTCGGGCGCACTACATCGCCGAGGCCCGCGCCGCGTCCGCCTGAGCAAAGTGCCACTCGGGCGGCCGCGCCGAGTAGTATTCCTTCTTCGTGTTGTCGACGACACACGAGAGCCAGCCGTCATCCCCGAACTTGCAGCCATGCCGCTTGCTCTGGACCAAGGCCATGATCGCGATGGCCACGATCAGCAAAAGCAGAAATCGCATCGGAACGTCCCTCCACGCAACGAAGCCAGCATAGTGCAAGACCCGCCGGATCAAGGCAAAAGTCGCGCACCGGATGAGACGCCATGGGGACATGCCAAGGCGTGCGGCGGTCAAGACTCCCTGCGCGGGCCCTGGAGATGTGGCGGACGAGGCCAGAACTCTGGACAGTCGGCATGTGAAAAAAGCGTATTGTTTCAACGCATTAATACCTCCTCTTCTGCCACGCTCCCGCGAACCCGCGGTGATAAGTCTTGAGGCCATACTCAAGGAGGCCTCATGCGCGCTGCCATTTCCCTTGCCGTGCTCGCGATAACGACGGTCTTGGCCTGGCCCATGGCCGTACGGCACGCGGCCGTGGCGGGTGAAGCCGATCTGCCCGATGTCTGGACGGCCTTGCGGGCGCAAACCTTCGGCGACCGGCCCATCGCAGAAGAGGACGGCATGGTCACGCTCGATGCGCCCGTGACCGCGCTGGATGCCGCCGTCGTCCCGCTGACGGTGCACATTCCCGCCTCGGTCCGGGGCCGGCCGAAGTCGCTGACGCTCTTTATCGATCAGAACCCCGATGCGAAGGTTGCGACCCTGACGTTCGGCCCGGCTGCGGGTGCGGAGGGAGACCGCTTCTTCAACACCCGCGTCCGCATCGAGCGCTTCTCCCATGTGCGCGCAGTCCTCGAGACAGAGGACGGCATGCTGCACATGGCGACGAAGTACGTCCAGGCGGCCGGCGGGTGCGCGGCCATGAACGCGAAGGACCCGGACGAAGAGCGCAAAGGGCTCGGCCGCATCCAGGTGAAGGCTTTCCCGCCTGATGAAGACGGCGGCCCGAACTGGACCGGCCAGGTGATGATCAAGCACCCGAACAGCAACGGCATGCAGATGGACATCGATAGCGGCGGCTACATTCCGGAACGCTACGTCAAGGACGTCTCAGTCCGGCGCGACGGCGAGGAAGTCTTCTCGCTCGACGCCACGTTTTCGATTTCGACGAACCCTGCCTTCCGCTTCTCCTTCGGCAAGGGCGATGAGAACGAGCTCGAGGTGACGATCGTGGACACGGACGGAGAGACGTTCGAAGGCACGACCGGGCCGGATGGCGCGCAGGACTCCTGAGTGGCAGCTCGTGAGCCGCGCGCCTGAGCCGGCTCTCCAGCGATGACCGCCCAAGCCACGCCGCCGCGTCGTCGGCCAGACCTGCCTTCGCAGGATGGCGACGACGGCGCGATGCGGGTAAGACTAGCGGCACAACGCAAGTATCCGCTCAGACTTGTCGCCTCGTTCCTGCTGACAACATGCTTGCACCGTCTCCGCGCTGCCTTGCGCAGACCGGACGCAACGATTCTAGGCGGCGATCGTCGCCACCATAAGGAGGATGTCCGTCTTGGAAAAAGTGCTCGTTGCTGGTGGCGCGGGCTTCATCGGGTCGCATTTGTGCAAGAGGCTCATCGCGCTCGGCGCCAGAGTTTTGTGCGCCGACAATTTTACCACGGGAGCACAGAGCAATGTCCAAGAGCTCTTGGCGAACGGACGGTTCGAGCTGATCGAGCACGATGTCGCACGCCCCCTACAGGCGGACATCGATCGCATCTACAACCTCGCCTGCCCGGCCTCGCCCGTTCACTACCAGCGTGACCCGGTCAGCACCATCAAGACCAATGTTCACGGGGCCATCAATATGCTGGACCTCGCGAAGGAACGGAATGCTCGCATCCTCCAAGCGTCGACCTCCGAAGTCTACGGGGATCCCGAAGTGCACCCCCAGTCCGAGAGCTACTGGGGCCACGTCAATCCAATCGGGCTGCGCGGGTGCTATGATGAAGGGAAGAGGTGCGCCGAAACGCTGTTCTTCGACTACTCTCGCCAATTCGGCGTCGAGATCAAAGTCCTGCGAATCTTCAACACCTATGGCCCCCATATGCAACCGAACGATGGACGGGTCATCAGCAACTTCATCGTTCAAGCGCTCCGCGGCGACGCCATCACGATCTACGGCGATGGGTCGCAGACGCGGAGCTTCTGCTACGTCGACGACCTCGTGGACGGCATGATCAGCTTTATGAAAAGTCCGTCCGACTTCACGGGACCGGTCAACATGGGTACGCCCTACGAAGTCAGCATGATGGAGCTCGCAAACATGATCTTGCAGCTTGCGGGCGGAAGGTCGGAGATCGAATACCGCCCTTTACCCCAGGGGGATCCAAAACAGCGCCGACCCGACATCCGTCTGGCACGGGAAGCGCTCGGGTGGGAACCCCGGGTCAGTTTGCTGGACGGCCTAAAGGAAACGGTCGCCTACTTCAGGAAGACGCTTTCTGCCTGACACGACGCGATCACGCTTGGCGTAACCGCAGTCTTTCGGCCAGCTTCTGCAGAATCGTGTCCCGCGCAAGGACGAAGAGCCGGAGCATGTCGCTCAAAGACTGGAACTCTCGATGGGCCAAGAGGTCGTATGCCTTCTTATGCCCAACGACCCAGTTAAAATGTATGATGTAGGGATCGATGTCTTCTTTGCGCGCGCGGAAATAGCGCCCATTCGGAAACTCCGCGAGGGGCAGTTTTTCGTACTTGATGTCGGATTTGCGTTCGTTCACGTAGACTTGGTCGTCCCATCCTACCCTGATTTCCGATTTGACCTTGTCGGGATGGAAAAAACTGCGTGTCGCCTGATTGGAGCGGATAAACATGAAGCCGCTGCATAGTGTCCCGTCGTCGTTGTCTTTGATCTTATCGTTTTGAATAAGCATGTCGTTACTGCCGACGTGTTCGATGCAGTAATCCAGAAATCCCGACTTCTTGAATACGACGTCGCCGTCGGTAAACAGCACGAAATCGTTCTCGCCCAGTTCCTTGTAGATGATCTCGAACTTGTAATAGGTGACGTTCGCCCAATTGCCTTGACGGAAATGCTCGAAACGTTCGCCCCGCTCGTCTTCAATGAGCGTGACATCGTATCCGCGCCGACGGAACAATCCGTATGCTGTCTTTCCGATCGCATAGACTTTGATTTTTTCGCGATACCCGACCCTCCGTAGCGACCGAAGACAGTTGAGCGTGTAGGCGATGTAGCCGTTGTTGGTCAGCGTGATCACCGCGACGCTCGGCTCTTCTTTTCTTATGTCCATAAGAAGCTTTCCCACATGGGTCCGGCGTGCGTGAAGACGCCCGAGCCCGTACACCGGTCCATTTCGGTAATGCTGGGCTCATCGCCCCCCGCGACCAGATGGAATCTCGGATGGAACTGGTAGGGACTATGCAGCAGCGGCTCGGTCAACTCTGCGGCGGAGGTCCGCCCGTGACCCGAGGCGCAGGGGCATTGCCGTCTCGTGCTTCGCAAAGCTGGAGCCGCGTCACTAATCCTCTTCATCACCGAAAATTGGCGATGGCTTCTTGATCTCGAACAGCGTGTTGCCATCGCCAAATAATTCGATCTCATATGCCTGCTACACTTGAAAACAAGAGCGCCATGTAGGCCGTATACAACGCCAGCATCAGAAAACCCCAGACACGGCCGATCGTCTTTGTGACGTACACAAGTGCCAGCAGCAGAAGGGCTGCCCCAAGCATCACCGGCGTGTCGATTTCGCGAAACCGTGCGCTGACCTCGATCGGCTGGATCAAGACCGTGACGCCTAGGATCGCGAGTATGTTGAAGATGTTGGAGCCAATCACGTTGCCCAAGACGACGTCAGAATGGCGCCGGATCGCAGCGACGATGCTGGTAGCCAATTCCGGCAGTGACGTGCCAATCGCAACGAGCGACAAGCCAATGACAGCGTCCGGGACCCCGAAGTCGCGCGCTATGCTCACCGCCCCCTCGATGAGCATGTCCGCTCCGAACACGAGAGCGACGATACCGCCTAATGCGAGAACGGGAGCCAGCCATGGGCGCGGCAGAGCAATATCCTCGAACTCCTCGGCTTCATGCTCAAACGTCTTGGCCTGAGGGTCCCGTTTCTCCAACCAGTAGCTCAGGAAGAGGTAACCCGCCAGAACCACCAGCATCGTGATGCCTTCGAGCTTAGTGATGACCTTGCCCTGCACAAGCGCGAAGGCCGCAAGAGAGACGAGTGCAGCCACCAGCGCCTCGCGCACAGCCGTTCTCTCCCAGCCCAGGATCGGCGTGATGACCGCCGCCATGCCCACGATAAGCAGGACGTTGGCGATGTTCGAACCGATCACGTTGCCGAGCGCGATCTCCGGGGTGCCGGCGAGAGCCGCTTTCACCGACACGAGCAATTCCGGCGTCGAGGTGCCAAAGCCCACGATGACAAGGCCGATCAGGAGCTTCGAGATGCCCAGACGCTCGGCGATCGCAACAGAGCCTCGCACGAGCCCCTCGCCGCCGAGGAAAAGAAGGGCGAGGCCGGCGGCCACGAGTACGAAATCATGTAGCATTCTCTATCCTGTAAGTCGGGAGTTCTGCCAGCCCAGCCTGGCGGCCACGGGTATGGTGGGATTTAGGTTGGCTTTCACAAGAATGGAACAAATGGTAGCGGCTTAGACGATTTTTCTTCACGCGCCTCTGGTGTGAACCGGACGCGGCGGATAGCGGGGTAGCAACGGCTCATGGCATGGAGCGGGATTGTTCTTCATGTCCGGCGTGTCCGCTTCTGGCACTTAGCGGACGACGACGCTGGTACTCGGGATGTCTGTTCACAGCCCTAAAGCAGACATGGCCGGCTGCCGCCGACCATATACGAGTTTTCCCGCCAACTGATGCGACGTGCGAGTCACATGCGGGAATGAGACTAAAAATCTCATTCTTTACAAAGACCTGCCGTGAGGCTTGGTGGGCGCACAAGGACTCGAACCTTGGACCCGCTGATTAAGAGTCAGCTGCTCTACCAACTGAGCTATGCGCCCTCAGAGCCCTGTGTCGCGTCGAGACACGTGTCACGCGGCGTGACCGCTCTGGTCTGGCGCTTGTCGAAGCGCCAAGGGTGGAGCCTTTAGCACCGAGACAGGCGGGCTGTCCAGGTCGCTCGCGCCAAAAAATGCGGTTTCACCTACCAAAGGCCCCCGAGCTCGGATTGCCGGAAGGTGACCCGCCGATTGACATGCGCGTTCAGCACGAAGCCGAACCCGATCATCATGGTCAGCATCGAGGTGCCGCCATAGGAGACGAGCGGCAGAGGCACGCCGACCACGGGCACGAGCCCGGTCACCATGGCCACGTTGATGAACACATAGGCGAACAGGGTCAGCCCGATGCCGCCGGCGACAAGCTTTGCGAACATGCTGCGGCAGCGCAGCGCCATGAAGGTTATGAACACGAGCGCCAGCAGATAGAGCGCCAGCAGGATGACGGCGCCGACGAACCCCATCTCCTCCGAAAACATCGTGAAGATGAAATCGGTGTGCTTCTCGGGGAGGAAGTTCAGCTGCGCCTGTGTGCCGTGCATGAACCCCTTCCCGCTGAACCCGCCGGAGCCGATGGCAATCTTGGACTGTAGGATGTGGTAGCCGGCTCCGAGCGGATCCGTCTCCGGATCGATGAAGGTCAGCACGCGCTGCTTCTGGTAATCGTGCAGCATCTCCCAGGCATGAGGCAGCGCCACCACGACCGCGACGATGGCCCCGGCGAAGTAGAACCAGCTCACGCCGGCCAGGAACATCATGCCGCCGCCGATGATCGCGAACAGCGCGGCCGTGCCGAGATCGGGCTGGGTCAGCGCCAGGAGCGCCGGCACGCCGATCATGAGCAGTGGTGGGATCAGAGCATCGGGGCGCCAGATCTTCTCCGGCGGCAGCCACTGGTAATAGCGGGCGATCGCCAAAACCAGGGCGATCTTCATCATCTCCGAGGGCTGGAAGCTCAATTCCCCGAAGCCCAGCCAGCGCCGTGCGCCGCCGCTTTCCACGCCGATCAGCGGCACCAGCGCCATGAGCAGGAGCGCAAGGATGAACAGCGGGTAAGCGCCTTGCAGCCACCAGCGGATGTCGGAGAAGGCAATGGCAAACAACAGCGCCAGGCCGACGCAATAGCGCATGACCTGGCGGGACGCCCAGGGGTCGAACGAGCCGCCAGCCACCGAGTAGAGCGCGGCGATACCGATGAGAACGATTGCCGTGATCAGCGCCAGAAAGGGCCAGTTCAGCAGCAGTAGCTTCTTGGCGAGATCCAGCCTAACCGCCGGCCCTTGCGCGAACAGCATCTTCATCCGTCGTCTCCGGCGACGGCGACCTGCCGCGCGACTTCATCCCGGCTCAGGCCTACAAAGGCCGGTGCCTTGGCAGAATCGCGCAGGAGCGCTTCGGTCATGACGTCCTTGACGATCGGGGCCGCAGCGCTCGATCCGCCGCCGCCATGCTCCACCACACAGGCAGCCGCGTAGCGCGGCTTGTCAGCGGGAGCGTAGGCGATGAACAGCGCATGGGTCTCCCGCTCATAGGGGGACAGCTTGTGCTCGTTGTACGCGTTCACGACCTGCGACGTGCCGGTCTTGCCAGCCATCTGGACGTCTGGGATTTTCAACGCCGAACGGCGGGCTGTTCCGCGCGGCTCGTTGACGACGCCGAACATGCCGCTCCTCACGGCAGCGAGGTGACTCGGATCGAGCTGGAGCGCCGGCCAGTCGGGCTCCGGATCGTCTGGTGTGAGAACGAGCTTCGGCAGGACGGCGCGGCCCGTCGCGACACGGGCCGCCATGACGGCAAGCTGGAGCGGCGTGGAGGAGACGAAGCCCTGACCGATGCCGGCAATAACCGTCTCGCCGCCATACCAAGGCTCCATCAGATGCGCCCGCTTCCAGGCAACATCCGGGATGATCCCTTCCTTCTGGCCAGGGAGGCCGCAATCGTAGACGCGCCCCATGCCGAGGTGCCGAGCAACGGCCGCGAGGTGATCGATCCCCATGCGCTTGGCGGTCTCGTAGAAGTAGACGTCGCAAGACTGCTTGATGGCCTCGTGCAGATTGATGCCGCCACCGTGAGCCCGCCAACAGCGGAACCTCGCGCGGCCCAGCCGATAGACGCCGGGGCAACTCATCGTCTCCCGCGGGTTGATCACGCCCGCATGGAGCCCCGCCAGGGCCGTGACGACCTTAAATGTGGAGCCTGGCGGATACTGGCCGCGGATGGCTCGGTTCTGAAGGGGCTGATCCTTGGCGCGCGCGATTCTGCCCCACGCTTTGGGATCGACTTTGAAGACCACTTCGTTCGGGTCAAATGTGGGCGTGGAGGCGAGCGCGAGAATGCCGCCCGTCTCGACGTCGAGCACGACGATCGAGGCGACCCTGTGCTCCTTCAGGCGCTCCTGCGCCACTGCCTGCAAATGGTGGTCGATGCTGAGGACGAGGTCCTTGCCCGGCGTGCTCGGCGTCGAGCCCAGTTCGCGGACGACGCGCCCCCGCGAGTCCACCTCGAATTTCAGGGTGCCGGGCGTGCCGCGCAATTGCTCGTCGAAGGTCTTCTCGACACCCGCCCGTCCGGCACGGAAACCGGGCAGCCGCATGACCGGGTCGAGGTCCACCTCTTCTTTGCCGGCCATGCCCACATAGCCCACCAGATGGGCCATCGGACGCGCGTGATGGTATTTGCGATAGGACGAGCGATCCGTCTGCATGCCGGGAATTTGCGGCGCCAGCACATTGAGCAACGCGAACTGCCGCCACGTCAGCCCTTCCGCGACGAGCACCGGATAGTAGCCGCTCTGCCGCGCCGCGGCCCGCATGACGCGATCGCGGGCGCCCCGTGGGATGTCCACGATCCGTGAAAGCCTATCGAGGGTCTCCGGGAGGTTCTTGGAGAACGCCGGGACCACGAGCAGGCGCAAGTTCTCTTTGTCTTCGGCCAAGATCGCGCCCGTGCGGTCGCGGATGGATCCGCGCGAGGGCGCCGCGAGCTGAATCATCAGCCGGTTCTCGTCGGAGAGAAGCCGGTAGTCGGACGCCTCCTTGATCTGCAGCTGGTGCAGCCGCCAGCCCAGCAGCCCAAACAGGCCGGCTTGTGCGCCGCCGACCAGCAGCGCCCGCCGCGAGAAGCGATAGCTTTGCTTGCGGACGTAATCGGGCTTCTTCTTCGCCCCGTAGTGAAGCGCCTTCGACCTTCTCATGCTGCCCTCCGGAAGAGGGTGCGGCGCGAATGGCCGATATGTCCGGAGTAAACCCATAGCAGCCCGTACAGCACGACAGGGAACACAAGGATGGACGTCGCAACGCCGAACACGATCGGCCACCAGTCGATCCAGCGCAGGTAGAACAGGCTGGCCAGCAGCCAGCCGAATAGTCCGAGTACGGAGATGAGCGCGGTCCAGACGAGCCACTGCAGCCAGAGATCCCGGCGCTCCCGGAACGAGCCGGGCTTGAGACCAACCGTCGCTGCGACCAGGCACATCAGGGCCCAAAAGCCCAAGGGGCCGCCGCTGAGAAGGTCAGCGAGCAATCCAAGAACGGCCGCCGCCGCAGGATGAAGCTCCGTGTCGGGAATGGCCCGCCAGCAGAACACCATCATCACGACGAGCAAGGGTAGAATGAATGTCGCGTCAGCCGGCAATCCCCAGGGCACGGCGGTGGCGATCACCGCGATGAAGACCGAAAACACCGGGAGAAATCGCGTCATCGCTCAGCTTGTGCCTGCCCGGCAATCGGGGGCGATATCGTGGCGGGAGAAATTGCGGCAACCGGCGGCAACGGTGGGGCCGGAGCCGCGGCTGTCCGGTCCGCGTCAGGCGCGGCGTCGGGTGAAGCCGACAAGGGTCCGCGGTTGCCGGCGACAATCTCCGGATCCGTCCGCTTGAGGGCGGGGGCATCGAAGAACAGTACGCTGACGGCATCGAGCGAGTTGAGATCGGCGAAGGGGCGGATCTTGAAGGTCCCGGGCTCCCCGGCGACCACACCGACCCTCAGGCCGCGGGGCAGGACGCCATCGCTACCGGACGTATAGACCTCATCGCCCGCGTAGACCTCCGCGCCCTCCTCCAAGAATCCAAGTTGCAGTTCGGGGCTGTTGTCTCCTAGCGCCAGGCCACGCGCGCCGCGCGGCCCCACCACAACCGGAATCCGGCTGTTGAGATCGTTGAGAAGGAGAACACGCGCGACGCTGTCACCGGCCTCGACAGTGCGTCCCACGAGCCCGTCGCCGTTGATCACCGCGTAGCCGATCCGCAGCCCGTCATTGCGCCCGAGGTTCACGAGCGCGCTTCTCACGAACGGACCACGCGCGTCGGCGATCACCTGCCCGGTTGTGTAGACGAGCGCAGGCTCTTCGGCGGCGTGCAAAAGTTTGCGCAGGTGAGCCACCTTGCGCTCCAGGAGCTGGGTGCGCCAGCGCCACTGCTTCAGCTCTTCGTTCTGCTTAGTCAGCCGGTCGACTTCTCCGACCGCATCCTGATGGACGCGGACATAGAGGCGAGCGCGGTCCACGGCCCGGCGCGCCTCGATGGCCGGCACAGAGGCTAGTTCCAGGAACGGCGCCGACAGATCGACCAGTTCGTCGCGGGCGCCCTCGAGAACCCCATGGCCGATCCGGCTTAGAACCAACAAAACAGCGCACAGGAAGTAGAGGCCGAAGCTCAGAAACTCCACCGGCGCCGACCAGGAAGGCCGGTGCCGTTGGAACAGAGATGGGCTGCGCTTGGGCATTGCGTTCAGTCTCTTGGAACGCCACCAGGGCGTCCGTGGTCCTCACCTAAGGGCCTCGCGCCTAGACGAAGCTATTATAACACATACCACTAGGGTTTGATCAGCAGATCCGCCATTTCGTCCAGCCGCTCGAGCGCCATGCCGGTTCCCCTAACGACGCTCCGCAAGGGATCCTCCGCGATCTTGAACTTCACACCCGTTTCCTGCTGAAGCCGTACGTCGAGCTTCTCGAGCAGCGCGCCGCCGCCCGTCAGATAGATGCCCGATTCGGCGATATCCGCCGTCAGCTCGGGCGGCACGTCAGCGAGCGCCTGACGAATTCCGCCGACGATCTGCTGGATCGGCAGCGTCAGCGCATCAGCGATCTCGTGTGGCCCCAGCGTGATCTCCGCGGGAAAACCGCGCTGCAGGTCGCGCCCCTTGAGCTTGATCGTGACGTGGGTGCCGTTGGCCTTGGCGACAGCCGACCCGGATTCCTTCTTCACGACCTCGGCGTTCGGCGCCCCGATCATGAGGTGATGCTTGAAGCGCGCGTAGTTGACGATCGCCTCGTCCATGGCGTTGCCGGCCGTGCGGATCGATTTGGAATAGATCACGCTGCCCATTGACATGACGGCGATATCCGTGGTGCCGCCGCCGATATCCACGACCATCGATCCGCGGGGTTCGTGAATCGGTAGGCCTGCTCCGATCGCGCCGGCCACCGGCTCGGAGATCAGATAGACTCGCCGTGCGCCCGCCGAGAGTCCCGCCTCGTGGACCGCGCGCCGCTCGACCGAAGTCGCGCTTGCCGGGACGCAAATCATGACCCGCGGGCTGCCGAACAAGCGCCGTCTGTTCACGCGGCGAATGAAGAACTTGATCATCTCCTCAGCCGCATTGAAGTCGGCGATGACGCCATCGCGGAGCGGCTGGACGGTTACGATTTTTGTGGGAGTCTTCCCGAGCATCGTCTTGGCCTCGTGGCCGGCCGCAATAACCTTCTGATCGTCGCCGCGCTGCTCGATCGCGACCACGGAAGGCTCGTCTAGAACAATTCCACGACCGGGCACGTAGACGACAGTATTCGCCGTGCCAAGATCAATGGCCATGTCCGCGGAAGAGCCCAACCACGAGAACATTTACCGCCCCACCTGCCCGCCTGCTGACGAGCGTCACACGCTACTGATATCCGGATCAGCCCGCCGGTCAGACCGCCGATCACGGATGAAGACACCCACGACGGCAGAAAACGCCCCCAATCAATGGGTTCGAACCCCGCCGCGACGGTCGGTATGTTGCGTCAATTCTCCCGCATGGGCAATGCGTGAACAGACCGTTTTGAGAAAACTTTTTCCGGCTTGCGCGGATGGGTGGTGGACCGGTCGCCCTGCGCGCTTCCTTTGCAGTCGCGGCCCTACAACTGCCTACGTGCTGAGCAACTTGGCCGCAGAAACGATATCGGCCCGGCGCGTGCCGCCAGGCCGATAGTCGTTCTTGGGCGGCCGTCCTTCCGGCCGGTCAAAACTCTACGACGCGAGCATGGTCTCCGGCTTCCGACGCGCCCCGCGTGCCAACAGCTTGTTCAGCGCGCTGACATAGGCCCGCGCGGAGGCGACCATCGTGTCCGTGTCGGACCCACGGCCCGTGGCGATCTTGCCGTCGGCCTCCAGACGCACCATCACTTCGGCCTGAGCGTCCGTGCCTTCGGTCACGGCGCTGACCTGATACAGCGCGAGTCTGGCGTCGTGCGGCACGAGCGCGCGAATGGCCTGGAAGGTGGCATCGACCGGCCCGTCGCCGACGGACTCATACATATGCTGCTTGTCGTCGATATCGAGGGTGATGGTCGCTTTCTGCGGCCCTCCCGTTCCGGCGATCACCGTCAGTGACGTCACTCGGATCCGGTCCTGCGCCGAGGCGATCTCCTGGTCCACCAGGGCTTCGATGTCCTCGTCGTAGACATGCTTCTTCACATCGGCCAGGCCCTTGAAGCGCACGAATGCGTCTTCGAAAGCGTTGTCACCCAGCTCGTAGCCCAGTTCCTTCAGCTTCTCGCGGAAGGCGTGGCGCCCGGAGTGCTTGCCCATCACCAGCGAGGATTCTTTCACACCCACGCTCTCCGGCGTCATGATCTCGAACGTGCCCGCATGTTTCAGCACGCCGTCCTGATGGATGCCGCTCTCGTGGGCGAAGGCGTTCCGGCCGACGATGGCCTTGTTGTACTGAACCGGAAAGGCCGTCACGCGCGACACCAGCTTCGAGGCCCGCGTCAGGAGGGTCGTGTCGACGCCGGTCCATACGGACAGGGCATCGGCGCGCGTGTGGATCGCCATGACGATCTCTTCCAGCGCTGCGTTGCCCGCGCGTTCGCCGAGCCCGTTGACGGCGCATTCGACCTGACGCGCGCCCGCGGTCACGCCCGCCAGCGAGTTGGCCACGGCAAGGCCCAGATCGTTGTGGCAGTGAGTCGAGAAGATGATCTCGTCCGCGCCCGGCACCCTCTCCTGCAGCGTACGGATTAGATCTCCAAACTCGTCGTGATAGGCATAGCCGACCGTGTCCGGAATGTTCACCGTCGTCGCGCCCGCCTTGATCGCGGCTTCCACGCAGCGGCACAGGAAGTCTTCTTCCGTGCGCGTCGCGTCCATGGCCGACCACTCGACATCGTCTGTGAGGCCTCGGGCCCGGCTGACGGAGGCCGTCACGCGGGCCAGGCATTCGGCCTCGTCGATATCCATCTGATACTTGCGATGCAGCGGCGAGGTGCCGATGAAGGTATGGATGCGTCCGCGCTCCGCCGGCCGAATGGCCTCGGCACAGCGATCGATGTCGGCGGGTTGCGCCCGCGCCAAGCCGCAGATAACGGCGTTTTTGGACCGCCGCGCGATCTCCTGGACGCTTTCGAAATCGCCCTGGGAGGCGATCGGGAATCCCGCCTCGATGACATCCACGCCCATCTCGTCTAGAAGTTCGGCGACCTCCAGCTTTTCCTCGAAGGTCATCGTGGCGCCAGGGCATTGTTCCCCGTCGCGCAGCGTGGTGTCGAATATGATGACGCGATCCTTCTCGTCTCGCGCGTTCGTGTCGGTATTCATGGTGCTCGTCCTTAAAACGAATGGCTTTCAGTCTATCACGACCGGTCGTGCCGTTGACTTCTCAAGTCCCTGACTTCTTTAGCCATTGACTTCGTGGAGGTTCGTTTCGCCGTCCCCTGAACGCCCGCCTCGGCAAATCCGAGACCGCCGGTGCTCAGGGGCACGTAAGGAGGAGCGGAAGGGCGCGCGCGCGCAGCGTCGACTGCCGCGGCAGCATGCCGCCCAGCTCGTCTTCAATCTGCATTTCGAAGCGCTGCATCATTGTCCTTCTCCGCGAAGGCCCTTCCGAAGCCCGCGATGGGCGGAAAATAAGGTGAACCGCCACGAAGAGCAAGGGGAAGGCGGCGCATTGACCCTACCAGGGCAACCGCGGAGGTCCCGTCGGCGCAAGTTTGGCAAATTTGCCCCGTCGCCGGTCGGAGCCCGAGAACGCCACGCATGCCAGACGTTTTTGGCCAGGTTGGATTTCGCTTGAGGACCCCGCGCGACGGAATGGCACTGCCCGGCAATCCCATGGACAGGCCATGGAACTTTGATCAAAGTCCGCGCATTCGCGGTAACAAAGGGTAGGCGCCACGTGGCTCATTTTATCGATCAGTATCAGACCGGTATCGCGCTCCTGATCCTCGCGGCAACCTTTGGCGCTTTCCTGCTTGAGCGGTATCCGCCGTCCGTCGTTGCGACGGCGGGCGCGGCCGCATATCTCGTGCTCGGCCTGATCGACACCAAGGACGTAATGGGCGTGTTCTCAAACAGTGCGCCGATCACGATTGCGGCCATGTTCATTCTCTCCGGCGCGCTGGTCAGGACCGGCACCCTGGAAGCCGCCGCCTATTGGGTCACGTCGCACGCGGAGGCGCGCCCCAAGACGGTGCTGCTGCTGTTTTTACTCGGGACGATGGTCGCCTCCGCCTTCATGAACAACACGCCGGTGGTGATGGTCCTCATCCCCATCGCCGTACGTTTGGCGCGGACGGTGAACATGGCGCCGACCCAGTTGCTCATTCCCCTCTCCTACGCCGCGATCCTCGGAGGCACCTGTACGTTAATCGGAACGTCGACCAACCTGCTCGTGGACGGTGTCGCACGGAAACAAGGACTCCCCGCGTTCTCCATTTTTGAGATCACGCCGGTCGGCGTCGTAGCGGCCGCCGTCGGCATGGCGACCATGCTGCTGCTCGCGCGCATCTTGTTGCCGGCCCGGATGAGCGCGGCGGAGCTCATGGACGAAGACGGAAAGGTCAATTTCCTGACGGAGTTGACGGTGTGCGAGGGTTCCCGTTTCTCGGGGAAAGCTTTGGGTGAAATCAAGGAGCTGAACCGGGAGGGAATTCGACTGTTGGCCGTGCTCCGCAATGGCAGGGCAAGCCGCGGTGCGCTGGCCGACCAAGTGCTCGAGGCCGGCGACCGCATTGTCATCCAAGCCACCATGGCCGAGGTGCTCACATTGCACGGCGAGCGCGGGTTCGACATCCTCGGCGTTGGTGGAGGTGAGAGCGACCGGGATCACATTATCGTCGAAGCGGTGCTGGCACCGGGCCGCGGCGCTCACCACACCGTCAGCGCCATGCGGCTCGGCCGGTTTGGAGTCCGACTTCTCGGCATCAGCCGGCATCGATACTTGCCCGGCATCGCTCTCGAGTCGGTTCAGCTGCGCGCGGCCGACAGGATTCTCCTGGAAGGCACGCCGGAAGGCTTGGCCGCGGCGGCCGACGAGGCGGATTTCATCAACATGTCCCAGCCCCGGTCGCGAAGCTACCGGCGCAAAAAAGCCCCTGTGGCCATCATCGCGCTCGCCAGTGTCGTCGCGCTGGCCGCCTTGGACGTCATGCCCATTGGCGGCTTAGCGGTCCTTGGCGTGGCCGCCATCCTGCTACTGCGATGCATCGATGCCGAAGAAGCGTGGGAGTCGATCAACGGCGGAATCCTCGTGTTGATCTTCGCCATGCTCGCAATCGGCATCGGCCTGGAAAAGACTGGCGCAGTGGAAGCCATCGTGGCCGCGATCCAGCCGCTGCTCGGCGGGAACTCCGGCTATGTGCTGCTCGTGGTGGTCTACTTCCTGGCCGCCGTCCTGACCGAGCTCATCACCAACAACGCGGTGGCCGTGGTGCTGACGCCAATCGCCATCGGGCTGGCTGAGAGCCTCGGCCTCGACTCCCGGCCGTTTCTCGTCGCCATCATGATGGGCGCGAGCGCCAGCTTCGCCACGCCCATCGGGTATCAAACCAACACCATGGTCTATGCGTCGGGGAATTACCGCTTCAGCGATTTCCTGCGCATCGGCGTGCCGATGAACATCATCGTGGGTGTTGCTACCTGTGCGGCAATTGCGCTGTTCATGCCGCTCTCGAAGTGAGCGTGCGGTCTATCTCTAGAAGTCAAAGATGCCCGCGAACGGATTGTCCCCGCGCCGCGACCGCCTGGAGACACGCCGCTCACCGCCGCCCCCGCTCGATGCCGTGACGTTGTCGGGCAGCCCAGCCGGGATCGGCCGGCCGTTGAGCGCGGCGACCATGCGCCGGTCGTGGCCATAGAGGTCGTTGTACTGCTTCAACTCGCCGTTCTCGTCCACGACTGCGGTGAAGTAGGTCAGGTAGACGGGGATGCGGTTCTTGATGAAGACCTTGTTGGCATCCGCGCCGTTATGCATCGCCGAAGTCACCCGCGCCGCCGACCAATCCTGATCGTGGCCGAGTAGAACCGTCGCGAGCTTGTCAGGGTTTTGGACCCGCACGCAGCCATGGCTGTAGGCGCGCACCGGATTGGCGAACAAATTCTTCTGCGTCGTGTCATGCAGATAGACATCGTGCGTGTTCGGGAAGCGGAATTTCACGAGCCCCAGAACGTTGCTCGGTCCCGGCGGCTGATACAGCTCGTAGCGGCGAATGTCGTTGCGGCTCCAGTCGATCCGGTCTGGATCGATGTCGCGGCCATTCGCGCCACGGATCCGCAAGCCCTGACGGCGCAGCACGGACGTATCCCAGCCGCTGGAGAAGAACCCGCCGCCTCTGCGCAAATAGGGCGCGATCTCGTTCTGCTTGATCGAATTGGGCACATACCAATTCGGGCGGAACACTATCTCTTCCATCTCATCGGTGAAGATCGGCGTCTGCGTGTGCGTCTTGCCCACGATCACGCGCGTCTCATGAATGGGTTCGTCTTCCTTGAAGACCCGCACCTTGAATTCCGGGATGTTCACGTTGACGTAGAACGCGCCCAGGTCGTGGGGCAGCCAGCGATAGCGCTCCATGTTCACAAGCAACAGATCGATCTTCTGCTGGCCCGACACCACCGTTGCCGTTGAGGTCTCGCCCCCGTTCAACATGCGGCGCGTGCCCGAACCGACCATGCCGTCCGGCTTGCCGCCCTGAGTGCGCTGGAATGCGATGACGGCGTCGCGAAGGTCCTCGTCGAAGACGTACTCGTCGGCACCTTCTTTGGCGGGCGTCTCGAGCCGCTTGCGCAGCAACGCCACCTGGCCGTGCTTGACGCCGAGCTTGAGCGTCGGGCCGGCGGGAATCTCGACGTCTTCGGGTTTGTCGGCGACGGGCGCCGGCGCCGCATCGCCCTTGCGCTCGGCGATGAGCTGCTTGCGCAGCGCCTCGAACTGGGGATGGGTCGGCTGGAAGCTCCTCAAATACGCCGCCGGGTCGGAGCGAATGGCGATGAAGCCGATGACCTCGGCCGGGTCCGGCAGATAAAGACTGGGGTCGAGATTCTTGCTGAGGCTCTGCGGATTGATCCGGCCGCCGCGCGCGTCGCGCGCATATTCGATGACCGCCGCGCTGATCTTGAGCTCGGCGTCAGCGAGCTTCGTCACCGCATCGGGATCGCTCGCCTTGAAGCCGGTCAGGTTCGGCAGCTTGTAGTCCGAAGCCCGCAGCCCGTAATCGTCGGCCTTGGCGATTTCCTCGACCACGGCTTTGCCGCGGGCGCTCAAGCCGTTTTCCCCGACCCACAGCAACTTGCGGTCGGGGACGGAGTAGTACTCGGCAAGGGCGATCTGCTCGGCCGTATCCTTCATAGGGACGGCGCCAACTTGGTCTTGCACCGAAATCCGGATAGCTTCTGAACGGGTGACTAGTTCGGCCGGTCCGTCCGGCTCAGCGGCAACCCCCGGGGCAGCGAATGAGACGACAGCCGCAATCCCGATGGCGACTGATCTCAGGCTGAAAGTTGTCATTCCATGCTCCCTCTGGACCCCGTGTCCATCGTCCCCGCGCGTCGGCTCCTATTCCCCGCAACCTTGAACCGAATCTCTCGAAATCCAGCTGATTTGCGGGATTATGCGCATCATTCGGCCATTCGACCACCTAATTTCGGCCCAGAAGTGGCAGAAGTTACGGGAACAGTCGGCCGGCGAACGCCCCTAGCCCGCCAGCGCGGTGTCCAGGAACTCATTGAGCGATATAATTTTCCCGCCGTCGATTTCAATGAAATCGGCCAGCTCGGTGGTAAACGTGTCGCCGGATGTGATATTTTGGACACGGGCACTCCAGCGGATGGCGGCCCTGTTTCCGTCCACCAGCAAGTCTTCCATCGAGAATTCGTCCAGCCCGAAACTGTCCGAGATGGTCCTAAAGAGACCCATGATGGCCTCGCGGCCATGGACCGATGTTGCCAGCATGCTGAACTCCGGCGAGCCGACAATCCGGAACCGTGCGTCGTCGGCGAACATCGCGCCGACTGCCTCGACATCTCCTTCGATGCGCGCGGCGTAGAAGCCCCTCAGAAACGCCTCCATGTCGGTGCTGTCCATGGTTCAGCTCCCCTCTCCGATCTTGTCGTTTGCCGCGGCCAGCCGGCGCTTGGCTGCAGCCGTCGTAGCCGTGCTCGTCTTGGACGTGTTCGTCTTCGCCGTGCTTGTCTTGGCCGCGCTCGTCTTGGCCGCACTCGTCTTGGCCCTCGTGCGTTTTTTGGCCGGCGCCTTCTTCGCTGGGGCCTTTTTCTTTACCGGGGCCTTCTTCTTGGCTGGCGCCGTCTGGCTCTTGGGCGCCGCCGCCTTAGCCGGCGCGCCGGCGGGTTTGGGATCAGCCGCGACCGGGAAGGGCTCCTTGAGGTCGCGGTCGGGCAACATGACGAAGATTAAGACCGCGAGCGCCGTCATGTAAAAGCGGAAGGCTGCTTCCTGGCCGTTCCACGTCGCAGACTGCCACATCGCGAACCATTCCCCGGCAACGACCATGAAACCGAAGAACCACACGAGAAAGGCGACCAGCGCCCCCATGACCGTCAGGGCTTTGGCGCGGTCGAAGACGGCGCCCGGCTGCCGCCGGACCAGCAACAGACGAATGGCGCCGGCGAGAAAGAGTATGCCCGCCGTTGCTTCGCCGAAGATGATCAGCCTGTAGGCTGCTTGCCAATAAGCGGGTTCCGTGACCGCCCGGTACATCAGCTTGTTGCCGGGATAGGTCGTGTCCATGCTCATAACGTGCTGCACGAACAGAAAGTTGGACTGGTAGTCGGTGAGATTGCCGAACACGACCAGCAAACAGAAGGCCGCGAGACAAGCGACCATGACGATCTTGGCGATACGAGCGGTGTACATGGCGATCCCCCTGCCCCCGGCGGCACTCAAAACCTCGGGATGGTGTCCTGAAACTTCTGCGTCCGTATGACGATGGGCGAGCTTAGAGCAAGACGCCTCGGAACGCGCCTGCCCAAATGGAAATGGCCGGGACGAGCCCGGCCATTCGATATCTTCCCAAGGAATGTCGCCAAGCGACTAGTTCTTGGACTTGTCGACCATCTTGCTCTCGGCGATCCACGGCATCATGGCGCGCAGCTTCTCGCCGACCACTTCCATTTCGTGGCCGTCGCACTTGGCGCGCATGGCCTTGAAGCTCGGCTGGTTGATCTTGTTCTCGAGCATCCAGTTCTTCACGAAGGTGCCGTTCTGGATGTCGGTCAGCACGTCCTTCATGGCCGCCTTGCTGTCGCCGGTGACGACACGCGGGCCGGAAACATACTCTCCGTACTCGGCGGTGTTCGACACCGAATAGTTCATGTTGGCGATGCCGCCTTCGTAGATGAGGTCGACGATCAGCTTCACTTCGTGGACCGTTTCGAAATAAGCCATCTCGGGCGCGTAGCCCGCCTCGACCAACGTCTCGAAGCCGCTGCGCATCAGCTCGACCAGACCGCCGCAGAGCACGGCCTGCTCCCCGAACAGATCGGTCTCGCATTCCTCGCGGAACGTCGTCTCAATGATACCAGCCCGGCCGCCGCCGATGGCGGAGGCGTAGGACAGCGACAGGTCGTGGGCATTGCCCGTGGCGTCCTGCGCGATGGCGACGAGGCACGGCACGCCGGCGCCGCGCTTGTACTCGGCGCGCACCGTGTGGCCGGGACCTTTCGGCGCCACCATGCAGACATCCATGTCCGCGCGCGGCTCGATCAGGTTGAAGTGGATGTTCAGGCCATGGGCGAAGAAGAGCGCGGAGCCTTCCTTCATATTGGGCTTGAGCTCCTTCTCCCAGATATCGGCCTGGAGCTCGTCCGGGGTCAGCATCATGACCACATCGGCCCAACCGGCAGCCTCGGAGACGCTCATGACCTTCAGCCCCTCGCCTTCCGCCTTGGCAGCGGAGCTGGAGCCGGGGCGCAGGCCGATGGCCACTTCGGCGACGCCGGAATCCTTCATGTTCAGGGCATGGGCGTGGCCCTGGCTGCCATAGCCGATGATGGCGACCTTCTTGCCCTTGATCAGATTGAGATCGGCATCCCGATCGTAATAGACACGCATACCTCTTCCCCTAGTCTTAGCTCTTCGTGTTTCGGTTGCTCGGGCGCGTTTGTGCCGCCCAAAAATTCTCTTTGCAAGGACTTCCGCCCAGGTCTCAATGTCCGACTCGCAACTGATTCTCGAGAGGCAAAGTCGTGAAAAACGTAGATCGCTGGTTCGTTCTCATCGGACTTCTTTACGGCACGTTCGGCATGGGCTTCGGCATTTGGATGGGGATCCATCAGCGCTTCGACCAAGCTCACCTTCACGCGCATATCAACCTTATCGGCTTCGCCTCGATGGTCCTGTTCGGTCTCCTCTACCGCAGTTTCCCTGCCCTGGCCGCGAGCCGCCTCGCCGCTGCTCACTTCATCGTCTACAACGTCGGCGCCGCGGTCTTTCTCGCCGGCCTTCCCCTGGCTCAGGCCGGGACGACAATCGCGCTTGCTGTCGTGGGTTCGCTGCTGGTTGTCGCCGGCCTGCTGATCTTCCTCGCCAATTACCTGATGAACGGGTTCGGTGCCAAGACGGCCTAGACGCTACATCCGCTCCGCGCCGCGGGCGATGGCCGCGACGCCGGTGCGGCAGACCTCGATCAGGCCGAGGGGCTGCATCAAAGCGACGAACTGCTCAATCTTGGATTGGCGCCCCGTGATCTCGAACACGAAGTGCTCGAGCGAGGCATCGACAGCCTTCGCGCGGAAGGTTTCGGCAAGGCGCAGCGCTTCCACGCGCTTCTCGCCGACGCCCGCGACCTTCACCAGCGCTAGTTCCCGTTCGATGGTCTCGCCGCACACGGTGAGATCCGTGACCGAGTGGACCGGCACCAGCCTGTCCAGCTGGTTCTTGATCTGCTCGATGACCATGGGCGTGCCCGTGGTCACGATGGTGATGCGCGACAGATGCGCCTCGTGCTCGGTCTCGGAAACGGTCAGCGACTCGATATTGTAGCCGCGGCCCGAGAACAGGCCGATCACGCGCGCGAGCACGCCGGGCTCGTTGTCCACGAGCACGCTGATCGTGTGCGTCTCGAGAGTCTCGACAGGCTTCTCGAGCGAATAGGCGGAACCAGGCTGCCCCATCAGACCATCACCTTGCCTTCTTCGGAGATGGCCTTCTCGATGTCCTCATCCGTCAGGTCGTCGCCCATCAGCATGTTGTTGTGCGCTTCGCCGCTCGGAATCATCGGGAAGCAATTGGCGTGCTTGTCGACCACGCAGTCGAAGATGACAGGGCGCGGCGTCTTGATCATCTCGAGGATCGCATCGTCGAGCTCGTCCGGCTTCTCGGCACGGATCCCGACGGCGTGATAAGCCTCGGCCAGCCGCACGAAGTCGGGCAGCGCCTCGCTATAGGAGTGCGAATAGCGCCCGCCGTGCAGCAGTTCCTGCCACTGACGAACCATGCCCATGTACTCGTTGTTCAGGATGAAGATCTTGATCGGCAGATCGTACTGAACTGCCGTCGAGATCTCCTGCATGGTCATCTGCACCGATGCCTCGCCCGCGATGTCGATGACGAGCGAGTCCTTGTGAGCCATCTGCACGCCGACCGCGGCCGGAATGCCATAGCCCATCGTGCCGAGGCCGCCGGACGTCATCCAGCGGTTCGGGTCGTCGAAATGGAAATACTGCGCGGCCCACATCTGATGCTGGCCCACTTCCGTGGTGATGTAGGTGTCGTGATCGCGCGTCAGCGCAAACAGCCGCTCGATGGCGTATTGCGGCATGATAACGTCGTTCTTATTCCGGTAGTGCAAGCATTTGCGCTTGCGCCAGGTCTCGACCTGATCCCACCAGCGCGCGTGCGCCTCTTTGTCGACGGACGGCTTCTTGGCCTTCCAGGCCTCGATCATCTGATCGATCACGAAGGCGCAGTCGCCGACGATCGGAATGTCCACATGGACATTCTTGTTGATCGAGGACGGATCGACATCCACGTGGATCTTCTTGGAGTCCGGCGAGAACGCGTCGAGCCGGCCGGTGATGCGGTCGTCGAAGCGCGCACCGATGCAGATCATGACATCGCAGTCATGCATGGCGTTGTTGGCTTCGTACGTCCCGTGCATGCCGAGCATACCGAGCCACTGCTTGTCCGAAGCCGGATAGCTGCCAAGACCCATCAGCGTCGAGGTGATCGGGAAGCCGGTCATGCGCACGAGTTCGCGCAGGCTCGCGCTGGCCGCTGGCCCCGCGTTGATGACGCCGCCACCGGTGTAGAAGACCGGCTTCTTGGCATTGATCATCAGCTCGACCGCCGCGTCGATCGCGTTCTGATCGCCCTTCTGTGGCGGGACATAGCTCTTGTGCTGCGAGTTCGAGACGCCCTTGTAGGCGCCCGTCATGAACTGGATGTCCTTGGGGATATCCACGACCACGGGGCCCGGACGTCCCGACCGGGCGACATAAAACGCCTCGTGCAGCACTTCGGCGAGCTGGTTGACGTCCTTCACGAGATAGTTGTGCTTCGTGCAGGGGCGCGTGATGCCGACCGTATCGCATTCCTGAAACGCGTCGTTGCCGATCAGGTGCGTCGGCACCTGTCCCGTGATGCAGACAACCGGAATCGAATCCATCAGCGCATCGGTCAGGCCCGTCACCGCGTTGGTCGCGCCGGGACCCGACGTCACCAGCACGACGCCGACCTTTCCGGTCGAGCGCGCATAGCCTTCGGCCGCGTGAACCGCGCCCTGCTCGTGACGGACCAGCACGTGCTGCAACCGGTCCTGTTGAAATAGCTCGTCGTAGATCGGCAGAACGGCGCCGCCCGGATAGCCGAAGATGTGATCCACACCCTGGTCTGCGAGCGCCTGAAGCACGATCTGGGCGCCGGTCATTGTGGCTGCGCCGTTTTCGTTGGCAGACATGTCTCTTTCCACTGACAAAACCGGGCCTCAGCGGCTGGACCAACCACTGCCCGGTTAATCTCGATCGAAATGGCAAAAGTGCCGGATTAGGCCGCGCACCCTAGGGCCTCGGTGTCACAGGGTCAACGAGAAATGCGAATGTATGGCAAGTTTTTTCGCGCCAATCTTTGCATTAATTACTAATAATGGGTCTATATTGTAAATATATTACGTGTTCGGGAAATATGACGACAGGAGGCCCTATCTTTTCCCACAAGCGTTCTAGACAAGGAGCGGCGATACGCCTAAGGCTCATACGATTAGTGGGGCAACCTCGATAAGAGGGACAAAGCCACGCCGGCGCTGAGACGCTCTGGTGGGCCCGTAACTGAAAACGCTTTTCCAGTTCATCACATCCTGAATGCAGCAGTCCGCATCGTCAGAACCGGCCGTTGCCAACGGCAATGGCCACGGCCATGAGGCGACGAACGCGCCCATAACGAGCCGCGCATTCTGGGCGCTGACGTTTGGGTCGATCGGCGTCGTCTATGGCGACATCGGCACGAGCCCCCTTTACGCCTTGCGCGAGGCTGTCCTCGCGGCCGGCGGATCCTACGGGGCCGTCACGGAGGCCGCCGTGTTCGGCGTGCTGTCGCTGATCTTTTGGTCGCTGATTATCGTCGTCACGCTGAAATACGTGGTGCTGCTCCTCCGCGCAGACAATAATGGCGAAGGCGGCACCTTGGCCTTGACCGCACTCGCGTTCACCGCGCTCGGCAAACGCACGCCGCTCGTGCTGGGCCTCGGCATTATCGGCGCGGCGATGTTCTACGGCTCCACGCTGATCACGCCGGCCCTGTCGGTACTGTCGGCCGTCGAAGGCCTCAACGTCGCGACGGACGCGTTCGAGCCCTACGTGCTCCCGATCACCGTGATTATTCTGATCGCGCTGTTCTCGGTGCAGAGCCACGGGACGGCGCGTGTCTCGGCTCTGTTCGCGCCCATCACCACCGTGTGGTTTCTGGTGATCGCAATCGCAGGCGCCGTCGAGATCGCCGAGTACCCACGCATCTTTTTGGCGCTGAACCCCTATTACGGCCTCAAGTTTCTTTTCACCCACGGCATGATCGGCCTCATCACCCTTGGCGCGGTGTTTCTGGTCGTGACCGGATCCGAGGCGCTCTACAACGATCTTGGACATTTCGGCCGGCGGCCGATCCAGACGGCTTGGTTTATTCTGGTGCTGCCGGCCCTGCTCCTGAACTATTTCGGTCAAGGTGCGCTGGTGCTTGCGCATCCGGACGCTCTTTCGAACCCGTTCTTCCTGCTATTTCCGGACTGGGCGCTCTATCCCATGGTCGCCCTGGCGACGATGGCGACCGCCATCGCCAGCCAGGCCGTGATCACGGGCGCCTACTCAATCACACGGCAAGCCATGCAGCTTGGCCTGCTACCCCGCATGGAAGTGCGGCACACGTCGGAATCGCAGGCTGGCCAGATCTACATGCCGCGCGTGAACTGGCTGCTGCTCACCGGCGTCCTGCTGCTCGTGTTCATGTTCCGCTCGTCGAGTGAGCTTGCGTCCGCCTACGTCCTTGCCGTGGCGACGACCGAATGGGTCGCTGGCATCCTCGGCTTCATCGTCATTTGGCAGCTGTGGCGCTGGAAGCTGTATTGGGCGATTGCCCTGATGGCGCCCCTGACGTTCGTCGATACTGCGTTCGTAATGGCCAGCATGCTGAAGCTCGTCGAGGGGGCTTGGCTGCCGGTGCTCGTCGGCATGATGCTGATCCTGGTCATGCTCACCTGGATGCGCGGCACCAAGCTGCTGGCTCAGAAGACCCGCCGCATCGAGGTTCCCTTCGAGCCCTTGATCAAGAGCCTCGAAAGCAAACCGCCGCATCTTGTGCCAGGAACCGCCATGTTCCTGAGTGCCGATCCGGAGTTCGCGCCGACTGCGCTCCTGCATAACCTCAAGCACAACAAGGTGCTGCACGAGCACAACGTCATCCTCACCATCAAGAACGAGGACATCCCGCGCGTCGCGCCGCAGGACCGCGTTCAGCTGGAACCGGTGAGCGACAAGTTCATGCGGATGACATTGCATTTCGGTTTCGTGGAACGTCCGAACGTTCCGAAGGCTCTCGCGATCGCCCGCCGGAAAGGCTGGCAGTTCGACATCATGTCGACGTCGTTCTTCCTGTCTCAACGCACCGTACGGCCGGACCCGCGATCCGGCATGCCGCAATGGCAGGATCGGCTCTTTGTCTATCTCGCGCACAACGCGGACGATGCGTCGGCCTATTTCCAATTGCCGACCGACCGGGTCGTCGCCATTGGCACCCAGGTGACCGTCTAGCTTTCCGTTGTCCCTTGCATGAGGCCTGGTTCGAGGGCGGCTTCGCTGTTCGGGACCCAGGTCCAATCGGCCATGAACCGCCGCGCCCAAGTCATCTGGCGCTTGGCGTAGCGCCGGCTCGACGTCTTTGCCTTCTCCGCCGCCTCATCCAAGGTCATAGCTCCGGCCAAATGGCATGTGAGCTCGGGAACGCCGCAAGCCCGCATGATAGGAAGTCCCGGATCGAGGTCGAGATTGGTCAGCGCCTCGACCTCCGCGAGCGCGCCACGCTCGAGCATGGAGTCGAAGCGGGCGTCGATGGCGGCATAGATCACATCCCGCTCCGGCGCGACCACGAGCTTCAGCAGACCCTCGTCACGAAGAACCGGTTCACCCTCCGTTTCCTGCCACTCGGCAAGCGACACGCCCGTTGCTTCGACGACCTCGAGGGCGCGCACGAGACGCTGCGTGTCCGAGGGATCGAGACGTGCGGCCATGAGTGGGTCCCGATCCGCCAAAGCGGCGTGAAGTTCGCTGGCGGGCGCTGTGGCCGCGAAGGTGCGCCAGCGCTGCCGGAGGTCGCCCGGAATGTCGGGAACCGGCGACAGCCCTCGCAGCAGCGCCATGAAGTAGAGCCCAGTCCCGCCGACCAAGATCGGCACGTGTCCGGCGGCGCGCGCTTGTTCGATTGCGGTAGCCGCTTCGCCAGCCCAGCGCCCGACGGAATAGGCCTCGCGTCCGGGCACGGTGCCGTAGAGATGGTGAGGGACACGCGCCGTCTCCGCCGCACTGGGTCGCGCGGTCAATATCTCGAGCTCGCGGTAGACCTGCATGGAATCGGCGTTGACGATCGCGCCGCCCAAGCGATCGGCCAGCGCCAGGGCCGCCGCCGACTTGCCGCTGGCGGTAGGTCCGGCAATGAGAACGGCATCAAACACAATGGGCCACTATTGGGGCTCGCAACGACGGCGGCGAGCCGGGTCAGCTTATCGGGACGTTGACGAGACGCAAATCGCCGTCCGTGTTCGCGAGAAGAAACAGGATCTTGCGCCGCCCCGATTTCTCGACGGCACGCAGCCGGGCAACAACCTCCTCCGGCCGATGGACGGCTTCCTGCGTTACCTCGACGATGACGTCGCCGACTTCTATGCGCTTCTTCGCCGCCGGACTGTCCGGAGCAACCGCCGTCACCACGACCCCCTCAACGGTCCCGCTGATAGCGAACTTGGCCCGCAGATCCGCCGTCAACGGCTCGATCGTAAGTCCAAGGAGTTCTCTGGCACCATCGGAGTCTTCAGGCTCGATGTCCTCGTCGTCCTCCGATACTGGCAACTGGCCGAGCGTCACTGTGAGGCTCAAGATCTCCCCATCGCGAAGAACCTTGAGGGGTACGTCCGCTCCGACCGTGCCCCTTGCAACCGCGCGCGGCAGGTCGCGCATGTTACGGATGGATTGTCCGCCGAAGTCGAGAATAACGTCGCGCGGCTTGATTCCGGCGTTCCCTGCAGGTCCTTCGGGAGAGACAGAGGCCACCAAAGCCCCCCTCGGCTCTTCCAGGCCCAGCGTCGATGCCATCTCTTCGGTGATGTTTTGAACGTGCACGCCCAGCCAGCCGCGGCGCGTCTCGCCGAACTCCTTCAACTGGTTCAGGACGCGGACGGCCGTGTTGGACGGTACCGCGAAGCCAATACCGATCGATCCGCCCGTCGGCGAGATGATTGCGGTATTCACGCCCACGACCTGGCCGTCCATGTTGAACAAGGGACCACCTGAATTGCCGCGATTGATCGCCGCGTCGGTCTGAATGAAATCGTCGTAGGGTCCCGCGTTGATATCTCGTTTGACGGCGGAGACGACGCCAACGGTCAGGCTGCCGCCGAGCCCGAAGGGATTGCCGATCGCCATCACCCAATCACCCACGCGCAGGATGGAGGAATCCCCGAACGTGACCGCCTTGAGCGGCTTGCGCGGTTTAACCTGCAGGAGGGCGAGATCGGTCTCCGGGTCATGACCGAGGATCTTGATGACCTTCAGCTTGGAGCCGTCGGTGAAATTCACGATGATTTCGTCGGCGCCTTCGATCACGTGGTTGTTGGTGACGATCAGCCCCGCCGGATCGATCACGAAACCCGATCCGAGCGAACTGACCTTTCTCGGCGAACCGTCGGGGCCCTCTTCGTCGAAGAAGTCATCGAACAATTCGTCGAAGGGGCTGGTCTTCGGTCCCTTCCGATTGGGCGAGCCCCCGTTCCGCTCCTTGAGGGTCTGAGTCGTCGAGATGTTGACGACGGCGTCCTGGAGACCCTCGGCGATGTCGGCGACGGATACGGGACCCTTTGCAAAACCGGGCGACGGCGCCAAGAGCGCGGCAAACCCGAGGGTGATGCTTAGGCCAATGGCACTGAAGACAATCGCGGCACAAATGTCCCGACAACGACGAGCCCAGTTCTGGCCGTTTCGTCCGGACATCTTCTCGCGCACTCCTGTCATCTTACCAAGCTCAAGCGCGCCGAGTCCTCGGGGCGTTTCGCGCATTTTAGCGAGAGTCGTAGGCGCTGCGGAAGCACGGTTTCGCTCCGAGAGGCACGAGGGAGCAGGCCAATGGTATCGGCGCCCCCGCCCACGATCAGCCCCTGATCAGCCAAACGAGGAGGACACCCACCGCCACTGCGAACGTGCCCGCCAGCCGCAAGGACTGCTCAGGTGTGTCCGAGGCGGCTTCCAGGAGCCGGCGCCCGAACCGGGGTGCGAGGGCCCAGATGAGGCCCTCGATCACCAGGACGAGACCGATGGCCACTCCCAGGTCATTCATGCCCTTACATCCCGCCTAGGGCGTCGAATTCAAGGGCCGGCTGACGGCGCTCTTGTCCCCTTTCGGCATGCTGGACGAAGCGCCGCGCGCGGCACCCGTAGCGTCGTTGAAGTACTGGAAGAACTGCGAATCGGGGCTCAGAAGCATCCGCGTATCGCCAGACTGCAAGGCGCTCTCGTAGGCCTGCATGGAGCGGTAGAAGGCGAAGAAGTCGGGGTCCTTGCCGAACGCCTCGGCGAAGACGCGGTTCTTCTCCGCGTCGCCCGCACCGCGAATCCGCTCGGATTCGCCGGTCGCTTCGGCCTTCACCACCGTCACCTGACGGTCGGCGTCGGCGCGAATGCGGCGGGACGCTTCCTCACCCTCGGCTCGGATCTCCGCGGCCTCGCGCTGACGTTCCGTCTGCATCCGGCGGAAGATGGCGAGGCTGTTGGCCTCCGGAAGATCCGCCCGCTTGATCCGGACATCGACAACCGTCATGCCGAACTTCTGGGCGTTCTCGTTCATCTCGTTGGTGATCCTCCGCATCAGCTCGTTGCGGTCGTCTCGCACGACGGCTTCGAAGCTCGCCGAACCGAGGACACGGCGGAGGGCGGCTTCGAGGAAGTCGCTGAGCCGCGTCCGTGCGTTGAACTCGTTGTCCACCGATTGGTAGAACAGCAGCGGATTGGTGATGCGCCAACGCGCGAACGCGTCGACGACGAGGCGCTTCTGATCGGCGGCAATGACTTCCTGCGGTGCCGAATCCAAATCGAGCAGCCGCTTGTCGAAGAAGACCACGTTCTGAATGAACGGGATCTTGTAGTTCAGACCCGGGTCATCGATGACCCGCTTCGCCTTACCGAACTCGAGAACCAGCGCCTGCTGCGTCTGGTAAACGGTGAACAGCGTCAGATAGGCGCCGATGGCCAAGATGCCGAACAGCAGCAGAATGAGCGTCAGAGTTGCCTTTTTCATTACTGCTGCCCTCCCGTCTGGAGCGAGGGAGCCGGCGTGGACGACGCCGGCGATTGCGGCGGCCTCTTCTGCAACTCCGTGAGCGGCAAATAAGGCACCACGCCACCGCCGCCATCCTTGTCGATGATGATCTTGTCGGTGTTGGAGAAGACCTCCTTCATCGTGTCGATGAAGATGCGCTGCCGCGTCACGTCGGGCGCCTTCTCGTATTCCTGCAGTACCTTCTCGAAGCGCTCTGCCTCACCCTTTGCTTCGGCGATGACCTGATCGCGATAGCCTTGGGCGTTTTGGAGGATCCGTTCGGCCTCACCGCGGGCTTCCGGGACGACCCGGTTCGCATAGGCTTGCGCCTCGTTCTGCAAACGCTCCTCGTCGGCACGGGCCGCCTGCACGTCGCGGAACGCATCGATGACTTGCGCTGGCGGATCGACCTTCTGAAGCTGAACCTGCGTGATCTCGATGCCGGCCTTGTAGCCGTCGAGCGTACGCTGAATGAGCTCTTGCACCTTGCCTTCGGTCTCGGCGCGAGACGACGTCAGAATCGGCTCGATGTCGCTCTGGCCGACGATCTCACGCATGGCGCTCTCCGAGACGTCTTTCACGGTGCCTTCGGGATTCTGGATGTTGAAGAGATAGTCGGGTGCGTCGCTGATCTTCCAGACGACGACGAAATCGATATCGACGATGTTCTCGTCGCCCGTGAGCATCAGGCTCTCCTCGGGCACATCCCGTACCGAAAGCCCGCCGCCTTGAGCGGAGCGCATACCGATCTCAATACGGTTGGCGCGCGTCACCTTCGGAAGCAGAACCTCCTCGATGGGATACGGCAGGCGGACATGCAGGCCGGGCGGAAGCTGGCGTACATACTCGCCGAAGCGGAGAACGATGCCGACCTCGTCCGTGTTCACCCGGACGAAGAAACCGAAAAACCCGATCACAACGGCGACGAGCACGGCCAGGACGCCTGGCAGCAGCCAGCCACCGCCGCCGCCGGGCATGGCCTGGCGCAGCTTGTCTTGGCTTTTGCGCAGAATGTCTTCCAGATCAGGTTGCTGGCTGCCACCGCCGGGACCGCCCGGCCGCGGGCCCCAGGGCCCGTTATTGCCGCCACCGCCGCTCTGATTGCTCCAAGGCATATTGTATCTCGTCCTGATTGCTGAGGGGGCTTTCGCGCAAAGCCGCCGTGATTTAGCCGCGCCTACTGCAGGGAAACTAGGCGCACCAAATGGCGGAAACGCGACAAGAATCCGTGAGGTTATAAGCCAGGACCAAAGGGCACGCAATCGAAGGCGGCCCTATTCGGTCAAACCCGCTCCAGGACCACGATGCTGAAATCGTAGTCGTCCTTCGGGCCGGCCTCGAAAGCTTCCCGCGAAACTTCCCGCCACGCGTCCGGGTCGAGTTCCGGGAACCAGGTGTCAGCCTCCGGGGCGGCGTGGACCTCGGTGAGATAGATCCGGTCGGCCTGCGGCAGGACCTCGGCGAAGACCGCCTCCCCGCCGATCACGGCAATTTCGTCGGCGCCCTCTTTCGCGGCCCAACGGCGCGCCTCGTCCAGCGCCGCTGCAAGGTCCCGCACCACGACGACGCCGGGCGCCGTGACAGAGCCGTTCCGGGTCATGACGATGTTGAGACGGCCATCGAGGACCCGCGGCAGCGATTCGAAGGTCAAGCGCCCCATGACGACCGGTTTGCCCATGGTCACGCTGCGAAAGAATTTCATGTCGGACCGCAAGTGCCAGGGCAGCCCGCCATTCAGGCCGATCGCCCGATTCTCGCCCATGGCGACGACCAAGGCGATGGCCGGGGAACCCTCCGCTGGCTCTTGGGTCAAACCGCCACCTCGGCGCGAATCGCCGGATGGGGGTCGTAGCCGACAATCTTGAAGTCGTCGTAGACGAAGTCGAACAGCGACGTCACTTCGGGATTGATATCGAGCCGCGGCCGCTGCCGTGGCTCCCGCGAAAGCTGTTCGTCGGCCTGCTCCAGATGGTTCAGATAAAGATGCACATCCCCGAACGTGTGCACGAAGTCGCCCGGCTCGAGCCCGGTGACCTGCGCGACCATATGCGTGAGAAGCGCGTAGGACGCGATGTTGAAGGGAACGCCGAGGAAGATGTCGGCGGATCGCTGGTAGAGCTGGCACGACAGCCGCCCGCCGCCCACGTAGAACTGGAACAGGCAGTGGCAGGGCGGGAGCGCCATGTTGGGAATCTCGCCGACATTCCAGGCGCTGACGATATGGCGCCGCGAATTGGGGTTCTGCTTGATGCCCTCGACCAGAGCCGCGATCTGATCGACCTCGCCCCCCGACGGGGTCGGCCATGAGCGCCACTGCTTGCCGTAGACCGGCCCGAGATCGCCGTTCTCGTCGGCCCACTCGTCCCAAATCCTGACGCCATGTTCCTTGAGATAGTGAATATTCGTCGAGCCCTGCAGGAACCACAAAAGCTCATGGATGATCGATTTCACATGCAGCTTCTTGGTGGTCATGAGCGGGAACCCCTCGCTCAAGTCGAAGCGCATTTGTGCCCCGAACAGGCTCAGTGTGCCGGTGCCGGTCCGGTCCTCCTTGCGGAGGCCCGTATGGCGGACATGAGACAGAAGGTCGAGATATTGGCGCAACGTCTGAGTGTCCCTATATTGACGGAAGTCCGGAATGCCGAGACTCACAGGCCGGGCTCGCTACTTTGTCGATAGACCTTGTAGAAGGAGCATTCAATGCGTCGTCTGACAGTTGTCCTCGGCCTTGCGGCCTGCACCACCCTCGGTGTCCTCTCCGCCACCGCTTATGCCCAGAGCATCAGCATCGAGAAGGTCCGGCAGATGGCCTTCGACCGCGGTATCGTCGACCTCGAAGAGATCGAATACAAGCGCAGAAGGAATATCTGGAAAGTCGAGGGTGAGGATGCCCGCGGCGATGATATCGAGATGCACGTGGATGCCACCACGGGCCGCGTCATAAAGATGGAACGCGACTAGCGTATCCGATCCGGCTCTGCCAACCCACTGTGCGACAAGCCTATTCATGGGGTGAAGATTGAGGGTTATCCACCTCCCGATCTTCCAATTAACCTCTTTGGGGCTTATATATGTGGTGTCGGCTTCGGCCGACTATGGCGATAAACGGTTGACGTAATAAACCATTCGGACCCGGGGGCGGTACCCGGCGGCTCCACCAGGTTTCAGTCTCTCGCGCACATGACGTGCGGACCAGGGAACTGTGGCATGGGACTTGCGACGTAAAGTCGGTAACGACTGAAACGTGGCGGGGCCGAAATAGGATCGACGAGGGTGTAAAGGTCGTACTTTCGCTCGGCATGGTATCCGCCGTTATCGGGCCGAACCTTATAGTTGCCAATGACAACTATGCGGAGGCACGTCTCGCTGCGTAATGCGGCGCGATAGCCTAAATTGAAGCCCTAGCTTCCTCGCAGAGGTTAGGCGCGGTTTCGGAGGGCACCGGGCAACAGAAGCCCTCCACTTCTGACGGGGTGGACTGCCTACGTCGCCAAAAATGGAGCGGCGCCATTACATGGCAGACGATGGAATTCGATACGATCTTCTGACACAGGACGCTCTGCGGGGCGTCGTTCGCGAAGTTCTGACACAAGTCCAACGCGATGGGCTCCCCGGCGAACACCATCTCTACATCGCCTTCGACACTTGCGCCGAAGGCGTTTCCATCTCCAAACGCCTGAAGGAACAGTACCCGGAGGAGATGACAATCGTCCTCCAGTACCAATTCTGGGACCTGTTCGTGTGGGACGAGCGCTTCGAAGTGAAGCTGTCCTTCGCCAATGTGCCCGAACGGCTGGTGATTCCCTTCAGCGCCGTGAAAGCCTTCTACGATCCGTCGGCGCAATTCGGTCTCCAGTTCGGAAAGCCGGGCGCAGCCAACGACTCGGCGCGCCAGCACATGGCCTCGGCCCTGCCCGACGTGGTGAGCGACCAGACCGACGACCGTCCGGGTACGGAGCCACCGGCCGAAGAAGCTACCGAAACCGAGCCGGTCGAGGTGGTGATGTCCCGGCCTCCGGCCGAGGTCGTGCAGCTCGATAATTTCCGCAAGAAGTAGCAACTCCGAGAACCCGCTGCTTTCTTAGGCGTTCCCGGACGCGCCATGCCCATACATTAGCCATCACGGCACGTGCGACACGGCCGGGGCGCCCAATTGGCGCGACAGTCGACATGGCATGATTTCTGATTGATGCTCGCGGGAAGCGGAGTCACGCATCGGCTGGGGAGACGCGTACGTGAATAAACTTGATCTCATCCGCGGCGCGCCTAACGCGGACGGCGGGGCTCTTGCGCCTATTCAGGACTACCTGAACGAGATCCACGCACGTGTCTCGAAGATCGAGGGCGGCGCGCCGGCGGACTATATCCCCGAACTCGGCAAGGTCGATCCGACGCTGTTCGGCATCGCTATCGCCACGGTGGACGGCCAGCTCTACACGGTGGGCGACGCCCGTGTGCCGTTCACGATCCAATCCGTCTCCAAGCCGTTCATGTACGGCTACGCCCTGCAGCACCACGGGCGTCCGCGCGTCCTGCAGAAGGTCGGCGTGGAGCCGACGGGTGAAGCCTTCAACTCGATCGTCCTCGACGAGGCCGCCAACCGGCCCTTCAATCCCATGGTGAACGCAGGCGCGATCGCGGTTGCCGAGATGATGCAGGGCGACACGCTGAAGCAGCGCACCAACAATATGCTCGAACTGTTCTCGAGCCTCGCCGCGCGCAAAATCGACATCGACGAAGCTGTCTACAAGTCGGAGTTGGCGACCGGCCACCGCAACCGCGCCATCGCTTACATGATGCTCAACACGGCCATGATCGAGCACGACCCGGAGGAGGTGCTCGAACTCTACTTCCGCCAGTGCGCGCTCAGCGTCACCGCATGCGATCTGGCCGTCATGGCGGCGACGCTGGCCAATGACGGCACGAATCCCGTGACCGATCACAAGATCTTCGATACCCAATATGTGCGCGACGTCCTCACGGTGATGAACTCTTGCGGCATGTACGACTATGCCGGGGAATGGGCCTACGAAGTCGGCATGCCAGCAAAGAGCGGCGTGTCGGGATGCATCATCGCTGCGATCCCCGGGCAGATCGGAATCTGCGTTTACGCGCCCCCGATCGACAGCCAAGGAAACAGCGTCCGCGGCATTGCGGTGTGCCAGGACATGTCACGGGAGTTCCAGCTCCACTCCTTCTACAACCACACGAACGTCCGCAGCGTTCTGCGCCGTGATTATCGCGCCGATCTGGTCCGGTCGAACCGGCTGCGCACGCTGGAGGAGCGCACACTCCTCGCGGAGGAAGGGCGCAAGATCGCTGTGCTCGAGGCGCAAGGCGCCCTCTTCTTCGGCTCGACCGAGCAACTCCTGCGCAAGCTCACTGAGCTCGCCGAGAACTCGAAATACATCGTCGTCGATTTCAAGCGCGTCCATCATGCCGACAACGCAGCCTGCAAACTGATCGGCCGTGCGGTGCGCGCGATGGCCAATAGCGGCACCGAGCTCGTCTTTGCGTCCATCGACACCGAAGGATCGCTCGACCGGCTGACGCGCGTGCTGTCCGAGACGGCGGAAGGCCACGCCTTGCGCCAGTTCCGCGATGCGGACGCTGCGCTGGAGTGGTGCGAGGATCAGCTTCTGGCCGGCAAGGGCTCCAGTGTCGGCACCAAGTTCTCGCTCAATCAGATCAACCTGTTCGACGGTCTCACGGTCGAGGAATGCCGTTTGGTCGAAGGGATCGTGCGGCCCCTCGTCTTCGACAAGGGCGACGTCATCATGCGCGAGGGCGATCCTGCGAAGCTCTTCTTCGTGCTTGCGCGCGGGACGGTCAGTGTCGAGATCAAGCTTCACGACAAGCCCGGGCGGCACAAGCGCGTCGCCTCGATCGGGCCCGGCCTCACGTTCGGGGAGATGGCGCTGCTCGACGGCGGTACGCGCTCCGCCGACGTGATCGCGAACGAGAAAGTGATCTGCTACGGGCTCGGTGTCGAAGAGCTGCACGAGCTTGCCGCAGAACACCCCAACGTGATGATCACCATTCTCGGCAATCTGACGCGCGAATTCTCCGAGCGTCTCCGCCACGCCAACGAGGAAATCAGCGTTCTGGAATAGGGCTACTAGGCGGCAGGCGCGTGAACCGTGTCGGGAGCGGCGCGCGGTTCGTTGGACGGCGTCAAGGGTACGCTCAGTTCCACATAGAGGCCGGACTTGCGAAATTCGGTCTTGGTCTCGCCGCCGAGATTGTGGCGTATGCCCTGATCGATGAGTTGCGTCCCGAACCCTTTGCGGGCCGTGGGCTTCGGCACCATGGGCGCGCCCTTCTCTTCCCACACGAGCACGAGCCTGTTTCGCCGCTGTGTCTTCCAGGCAACGTTGAGCTGTCCGTCGTTCTGCGACAGGGCACCGTATTTCACCGCGTTGGTGGCGAGCTCGTGCAGCGTCATGGCGAGGATCGACGTGCATTGCGGTGGCAGCAGGACGTCCGATCCCTTGATCACGACCTTGGGGCCACCCTCTCGCTTGTAGGGCTCGAGTTCGCGTTCCACCATCGCTTTCAAGCTCGCGCCGGACCATCGGGATTCGAGCAGCAGGTCGTGAGCCCGGTGCAGGGCGCGCAGTCGCTCGGCCAAAGTGCGGGCCATGGCTTGCGTCGTCGGATCCTTGGCCTGGCGCAGACTGGCCTGGACGAGTGATTGCACAATGGCCAGCGCGTTCTTGACCCGGTGGTTCAGTTCGCCGACCAGCATTGTTTGGCGCTGTGCGGCACGCCGGCGTTCGGTGACGTCGCGGAACACGAGAACGGCGCCGGCAAGCGAGCCGTCCTGCCCGATGATCGGTGCGCCGGAATGCTCAACCGGCAGCTCGCGATCGTCGCGCGTCAGGAGCATGGCGCCGGACTCCATGCGGGACACCTCGCGCTCGCGCAACGCTCTCAATGCCGGGTCGTCCACCGGTTTGCGCGTTTCCTCATCCACGACACGGAACACGACCCAGATCGGCCGTCCGCGCGCTTCCGACGCCGGCCAACCCGTCAATTCCTCAGCGACCCTGTTGAGGAGCAGCACGCTTCCGCTCGGGTCGGTCGCGATCACGCCATCGCCGATCGAGCCCAGTGTCGTCGAGAGCCACTCGCGCTGACCGCGCAAATCCATGAGTGCCACCTGCCTGCCGCTATCGGCCCGGCGCACGGCCCCGAGGGCCGTCCAGGCGAACAGGGCGAGCACGACAATGCTGGCCACGGCAAAGATCACCAGGGTCGCGGCGCTGTCGTACAGCGCATTGACTTCGGCCTCCCGCGCAAACCATCCCAGCACGGGCGGGACCGCCAGGATCCCCGGCAGGAGCCGGCGCAGCATCTCACCCGCAGGCGATTGCTCGAGGATCGCGGATGCAATGCCCCGTTCCGGGGACGCCAAGATCAGCCCTGTCGCCAGCAAGACGAACGCGATCACGCCATAGACCGTGAGACGCATGAACGGGAACGGATCGCCCTCCATGTCCACGCCATAGGCCGCACCCGTGACCACGAGCAGGACCTGGGCGAGCAAGACGAGCGTCAGCACTTGGCTGAGAACCGAAGGCGCCACGCGGTGATGGTCGGCATAGAACAGCGCTACGCCGAAGAGGATGAGTGCCATCAATATCCCGGGCGACGTCCCCCCGGGGACCGGAAGTGGCGCGGCCGGTGCGGCTTGGGCGAAGGAGAACTCATGGCTCAGATGAGCCTGCGGGATCGCCTCGTCCGGGATCAGGAACGTGTTCAGCCCCATATCGCCGAAGGCCCCCTGGCCGAACATCAAGAGCCCGAACAAGGCCAGCACGAGGCCGATCGTCCTCGAAAGGAAGCGGATCCGCCGGTACGTGAAGCTCAAGAGGCCGAGCCCGGCGAGGATAACGCCCAGCGCCGCGACGGGCGGCATGCCGACCAGGCTCGGCAGGAAGCGCTCGGGGAAGATGCCGATCCATGCGGCCAGCACGACCTCGCCGATGACGCAGACCACCACGGCCGCGAAACGGGCATAAGTTTCGCAAGCTTGCACTGTCTTCGACTGAGGCAGCACGATCTTACTGGACGCCGCCGTCACACACCCTCCTCGTCAGGCGCCATGGCCTTCCCAGACCCCGCGCCCTCACCGCCACCGTGGCGAACGCCGCCACATCCCAGGTTCTCTCATCCCTCGCCGCAATGGTATAGCGTTAGGCTCAGATTGTCCGGTCGCCGGCAGGCCAAGGATTCCAGAAACCCGCTCCTCGACCAATCTCCAAGTTACAAAAAGGAAATCTCGCCCATGTCTGCAGCCGACGCCCCGAATCCTCAGTCCGCACCGCGTACAGAGACGGATGCCTTTGGGCCGATTGAGGTCCCCGGCGACCGCTATTGGGGCGCGCAGACCCAGCGTTCGCGCCAAAATTTCCAGATCGGCGACGAGCGGATGCCGGAACCCATGATCCGCGCCATGGCCCTGGTCAAGAAGGCCGCGGCGCTCACGAATCAGGAGCTCGGACGCCTTGATTCCACGCTGGCCGAGGCGATTGCCACCGCCGCGACCGAGATCATCGACGGCAAGATGGAAGGGCATTTCCCGCTCGTGGTGTGGCAGACCGGGTCCGGGACCCAGACCAACATGAACCTCAACGAGGTCATCGCGAACAGGGCCAGCGAGATCCTCGGCGGGGAATTGGGCACGAAAAAACCGGTTCATCCCAACGACCACGTCAATATGGGCCAATCCTCGAACGACACCTTCCCGACGGCCATGCACGTGGCCGCGGCTGAGGAGATCGCCTACCGGCTGGATCCGGCCTTGTCCCGGCTCTACGCCGCGCTCAAGGAAAAAGCCGAGTCCTTTCAGGACATTCTGAAGATCGGCCGAACTCACATGCAAGATGCGACCCCCCTTACCCTCGGCCAGGAATTCGGCGGCTATGCGGCCCAGATCGATCTCGGCATCAAGCGGCTCAAATTGACCCTGCCGGGCCTCTATGCGCTGGCGCAGGGCGGTACTGCCGTCGGGACAGGGCTGAATAGCCATCCGGACTTCGCGGAGATCTTTGCCCGCAAGATGGCGGAATTGACGAAGCTTCCCTTCGTCCCGGCCGAGAACAAGTTCGAGGCGCTGGCCGGAAACGACGCCTATGTGTTTACCCACGGCGCCCTGACGGCCGTCGCAACTGCCATGTTCAAGATCGCGAACGACATTCGGCTGCTCGGATCGGGACCGCGCTCGGGTCTTGGCGAATTGCTGCTGCCGGAAAATGAACCCGGCTCGTCGATCATGCCGGGCAAGGTGAACCCGACCCAATGCGAAGCGGTCACCATGGTTTGCGCGCGCGTGTTCGGGAACGAGACCACCGTCGCATTCGCGGGCAGTCAGGGGCACTTCGAACTCAACGTGTTCAAGCCGGTCCTAGCCTACGCTCTGCTGCAGTCGGTCCGGCTGCTGGCCGACGTGGCCGACAGCTTCAACAAGAACTGCGTGGTCGGCATCAAAGCCAACCGGGAGCGTATTACCGAGCACATGGAACGGTCCTTGATGCTGGTGACCGCACTCGCGCCCCATATCGGCTATGACAACGCGAGCGAGATCGCGAAGACCGCGCACAAGAACGGGACCACGCTGAAGGAAGAGGCGGTTCGGCTCGGTCACGTCGCCGAGGAAGATTTCGACCGGCTTGTCCGCCCCGAGGAGATGGTCGCTCCCAAAAAGTAGCGGCACCCGCACCGATGGCCACTGCCCGCAACAAGGCCCGCAACAAGCGCTCGCTCACCATCGCCCGGCACCGGACGAGCGTCTCTCTGGAACAACCGTTCTGGGACGCGCTGACGGAAATAGCGCGGGATCAGGGCAAGTCGATAGCGGAGCTCGTCGGCGAAATCGATCAGGAGCGGACGGAGCGCGGCGACGGGACCAGTCTCTCGGCCGCGCTGCGCCTCTACGTGCTGGCGCGTATGAAAGACGCGCGCAAACAGCAGACCTCCTAGAGGCGCCGGCTAGCGGCCGCCGAACAATCCACCGAAGGGACCGTAGTTACGGCGCCAATCGTCACGTCGAGACCGGCGGATGACCCGGCGGCGCTTGCGCTGGGGTGGCGCGGCGACGGGCGCTTCCTCCGCCTCGGCGTCTTCGGCCGCCGTGCCATCCTCGAGAAGATCCGCAATCGGATCGCCAGGCTCGGCATTGTCGTTGGCCGGTGCGTGGGTCGGCAGCGGCGGCAGGAACTCGTTGGGAACAGACGCGGCCGCATTCGCTTCAGTCGGGGCGTTGGTTTGGGCCGCGGCGCTGGCTGCGGCTCTCGCCTCCGCCTCGATGCGCTCCCGCTCGGCGCGCTCCGCCGCGGCGCGGGCCTCCGCTGCCGCACGTGCCGCGGCAGCCTGTTCCGCGGCGGCTCTCGCCTCTGCTGCGGCTTTCGCTTCGGCGGCTGCTCTGGCTTCGGCCGCCGCTCTTTCTTGAGCGGCTTTCTCGGCCGCGGCCCGGGCTTCGGCGGCGGCGCGTTTGGCCGCTTCCAGCTCTGCTGCGGCTTTCGCTTCGGCGGCTGCACGGGCTTCGGCCGCGGCCCGGGCTTCCGCCTCGGCGAGCGCTTGGTCGGCCGCAGCCTTCTCCGCCGCGGCACGCTCCTCTGCCGCCGCGCGTTGTTCTGCTGCTTCAGCCGCCGCGGCTTTATCCGCTGCAGCCCGCTCGGCAGCCGCTTTCTGAGCGGCAGCCTCTGCTTCTCGCGCGGCCTGCTCTTGAGCTGCCTTTTCAGCAGCTGCTTTCTGTTGGGCGGCGCGGGCCTCGGCCCTCTCGCGCGCCGCTGTCTCCGCCGCCTCTTTCTCTGCGGCGATACGGGCAGCTTCAGCGCGCTCGGCAGCGGCTTTCGCTTCTGCTTCGGCCGCCGCTCTTTCAGCGGCCTCCCTTTCAGCTGCTTCCTTGGCAGCAGCTTCTCTCGCGGCGGCTTCCGACTGCGCATCGCTGGTCGCACGGCCTCCGGAGACGTCAAGCGACTCGAGCCGTTCGACATCCTCACGCAGGCGATCGATGGTGAGCTTGCTCTCGATCGCGGCGGTACCGACCGCCGGCGAGATCGTGCCCGCATCATCGAGCGGGCCAGCGAAGACCACTGTCAGCGGCGGCACGGTCGCAGCGCGCGCAGAAGTCAGCCGCATTTGCCACTCGCTGTCGAGCTTGAGACCGACGAGGTCCACATAGGTCTTGAGCGCCGTCTCAACGTCCTTGCTCACAAGGCTTGCCGGCGCGAAGCGGACGGTGCCGTTCTTCACCTCGAAGTTGAGCGTCGCAGGTTCGAAGGTGTAGCGCCCTTGCCGGAGCTCGGCCCGAATGCTCTCGGCATCGGCGTCGATCTGTTCCGCGGTGGCGGCCACATTGCTCGACGCCGCCTTGGCCGCGATTTGCCGCAAGGGTGCCGCGGTGAACGAGGTCAGTTCGCCAGCCCCAAGAGTCAGCACGCCGTTACCGTCGAGATCGGCGACAATTCCCGGTGGACTCAAACCGTCAGCCGCGACGTCGAACGATAGATCGAATGCGCCTTGAGCAAGCGCCGTACCGGCAATCGCCTCGCTCAGCGCGGCAAGGCTGCCTTGCTCGAGGTCGGCTCTTGCCGTCAGGGCCGCGCCGCTGCCTCGGGGCGACAGCGTGCCGGAACCGGCGAGCGTGCCGCCGAACAAGCCGCCGTCGATCGACTCGATGGCCAGCGTACCGCGATCCACCGTCGCCTTGAGTTTTCCGTCGGTCACCTGAAACGGCTCGCCGAGGGACAGCGTCTTTGCGCTGAGCGCGAGGCTGCCTTCCGCTTTCTCCAGAAGTCCGAGAGCGATGCCGCGTGCGGGCCAGACCGTCGCGGCATCGCCATCGACGGACCCCAGCATTTCCTCCGTGGACTCGGCCCGTTCCCAGGCCACGAGGAGACCCAGCAATGCGGGAACAGAGATACGCTCCGCGCGCGCGGTGATGTCGAACTCGGTGACGTCGCCCGTGCTGTCGAAATGCGCGGCGCCCTCGATCGGCTGCTCCATGACCGTCGCCTTGACCTGCTCGAGGTCGACCTTGCCGGACGCAGCCGCAACATTGGCGTTGACCGAGAGCGGTACGCCGAGCGCACTCGGCGGCGGGTCCAGGCCCAGCAACGGCAGCGCCAAGCTCGCATCGGTCGTCGCCACGGAGCCGAAGCCGTTCAGCGCCGGCCCGTCGTTCTTCAAAGCGGCGTTGCCCTCGAACGCGAGTTGCAGCGCGGTGGTTTCAAGAGCGGCACGGCCGGTGAGTTGCTGACTGGGGATGCCGACGGCCTTGATAGACAGCGTGCCTTCGCCGCCCGCGGCCTCGGCGAGCCGGTCTTGCGGCAGGTCCGGGAACAGCAACACAAGGAGCGCCTGCGGTCTGTCGCCCATGACGCTGCCGGAAATATCGATCTCGGCGTCGCGCGGCTTCGCCAGTGTTCCTTTTGCCTTGGCGACGAGCGCCAGATCTGACCCGCCGACCTGGCCGCTCAATTCGAGCGATGCGTCCGTCGCTTCGCCTACCCGCGCGGCCACCAGCGCGGCTCGGATATCGAAGGGAGCGAGCGCCGAGAAATGTTCGGACTTCACGACACGGTCCCCAAATCCGACAAGGCTCGCGAGCGCCCGCAAATTGTCCGTGCTCTGCGCCTGCAGCGAGACATCGATCTGGCCGGACGGAGCATCGGCCACACTGACGATCCGCCCTTTGGCATCGAGAGCCATTGCGCCCGGCGCGATGAACGCCAACGAGCGGACGTCGAGGTCGCCGTCGGTCAAAGAGAGTTCCGCATCAAGCCGGCCCGGCGTGATGTCGGGCAGCAGGAGTTCACCAATTTCCAAGCGTGCATGCACTTCGTCGCCACGCAGTTGCCTCAAGAGGCTCGCACCTTCCGACGGGGTATGCGGTGTGGTTTCGCCATTCTGTGACGGCAGCCACGCGGACCAAATCGGTTCGCCGCCAAGCGTTTCGCGCAAGTCCAACCGCTCACTCTTGAGATCGATGTTGATGAGATCGGTCTCGCCGGACCGGTACAGGAAGTTGCCGCCGAACGGCGTGCCGCTCACTGCGCCGTTGGCATTCGACAGGACGACTTCGCCCTCGCCGACCTTGGCGTCCGCGGAAAGAGAAAAGTCGCCCACGAACGACTGTCCGGTGATGGCGCGATCGCCGGCTGCCCAGCGGGTCAACGCGCGCAGACCCGAGCCGTCGATGGAGGCCGGTCCCTCGAAGAGCGGTCCGGACTCGCCCTTGCGCAAGGACCCCGTGGCCGAGACGCGATTCTCACCGGGTAGAGTCGCATTCAGCTTCTCAATGGCGACGCCGCCGTCGGTGCTTGCGAGCTCGAGCGCGAGCCCGCCGGCGAGATCGCCACCAAGCCCTGCCTGTTCCACGTCGAGGGACAGCGTCCCCTGCCCGAACTTCGCAGCCTCGTCCAATACCCAGTCGGCGAACATGCGCACGACCGCCGCGGGCGCAGGCCGATTGTCAGTCCCGGCCGCGCCGAACAGCGCATCGAAGTCGATCCAGCGAGCCGCCAGCTTTGCGTCCGCCTTGAACGGCGGCCGGAAGTCGAGCGCAACATCGCCTTTGAGAATTTGCGGCCGACCGGACGCGTGCAGCGTTAATTCGAAACCGGTCAGTTCGGCGCGGTCGGGCGTGGCGCTGAGGGGGCCTTTGACTTCGAGAAACGACGCGGTGTCGCGCAGGCTGAGTGGGGCGGTCTCTTCGGTCGCCGGCTCCGGAATTACCTCACTCACGGGCTCTTCCGCCGGCTCGATATAGAGCTCGTTTTCTTCGAGGACCGGCTCCGGATCGGCGTCGCCCTGCGCGGGATCGTCCGCGTTCAATGTCTCGAACTTCGAGACGCGCATGATGAAGGTGCCGTCATAGGCGGGCACGTCGCGCAGGCCGGAAATGCTGCCGTCCAATTGATACGTGGCCGAGCGGTCGGGATCACGCAGCGCCGTCTTGACCCGGAACTTGCCGCTGTCGTCGATGATGCCGGTCGAGAAACGGATCGACTGGGACCTGCCTTCGACGTCGTACTCCGCCAAGACCTTGTAAGGTCCTGCGAGGGACGAGGCGCTCGCCTCACCGTCGATATTCGTGAACACGAAGGCGGGGCCGGCACCTTTCGACATCTCCAGCGTACCACCGGTCACGCGCACGGAGTCGAGAAGCACGTCGCTCGGCACGAAGGCCGCGCCGGTCTTGCGCTGTCCGAGATCGCTCCAATTGCCGACGCCCGTGTCGTCGACGTGAAGCCTCAGCGTGGGATCGATGATCGTGAGCTCATGCGCCTCGACCTTGCCGGTCAGCAATGTCCCAACGTTGAGCTTGGCCTCGAGGGAGGAAGCCTCGAGAAAGGGCGTCTCAAGGCTGCCGTCGGCGTTGGCCACCTTGATGTCGTCGAATTTGAGATACGGCGCTGGCAGCACGATCAACTGGATCTCGCCATCCACCTTGACGTCGCGGCCCACGAGCTTCGTCATCTGCGCTTCGATCGCAGGACGATACTCATTCCAATCGACGAAGAGTGGCGCCGCGAACAGCGCGCTCAGCACCAATATCAACAGTGCCGTGAGTGTCAGCAGAAACGAATTCACCGATCTCTCTGCCTAGGGCTGGACGTGCCGGCGCATGGTCCCCGTGCAGAACAAGAAGCTAAGAGCCTTCGAAAGACACCAAGCCAATTGCCGCGTACGCCGTTCCTCTCAATAGTACCGCAAACCATTCAGGGCCATTGCGGGAAACACTTACAAATCTGGAGCAAAAATCTTGCCAGGGTTCAGGATATTCAACGGATCGAGTGCCTTTTTTATGGCAACCATTACGTCCACGCCCTCGCCGTGCTCGGCGACCAGATAGCGTATCTTCCCCTGACCAACGCCATGCTCACCGGTACAGGTTCCCTCGTAACGGAGCGCCCGCTCAATCAGGCGATCCAGGAATTGCCGCGCCCGTTCCATCTCGTCCGCCGAGTTCATGTCGATCAGCGGCATCACGTGAAAATTGCCGTCGCCCACGTGGCCGACGATCGGCGCAATCAGGCCCAGTCTCTCGATATCCTGCTTCGTTTCCATGACACACGCCGCAAGTGCCGAGATTGGTACACACACGTCAGTCGCAATTAGATCGGTCCCCGGGCGTAGATCCTTCGCGGCCCAGTAGGCGTCGTGGCGCGCCTGCCAGAGCTTACTCCGGTCCTCGGGCCGCCCGGCCCATTCCAGGGCGCCGCCGCCCTCGCCCTGCGCGATCTCCGAGAAGATTTCGACCTGTTCACGGGCGCCGGCTTCGCTTCCGTGAAACTCAAGGAACAGGGTCGATTTCTCCGGCAGCGATAGTCTCGAATAGGCATTGCAGCCGCGCACCTGAACCTCGTCCAACAGCTCGATACGGGCCAAAGGCAGGCCCATTTGCAGCGCCGCGATAGTCGCGTTGCAAGCTCCTTCCAGGGTCTGGAAGGTCGAGACGCCGGCCAGAATGGTCTCGGGGATGCCGAATAGCTTCAGCGTCAACTCGGTGATGACGCCCAACGTGCCCTCCGAGCCGACCAGGAGCCGCGTGAGATCGTAACCGGCCGAGGATTTCCGGGCCCGGCCGCCCGTCGTGACGATCCGTCCATCGGCAAGCACGGCGGTCAGGCCAAGCACGGCGTCGCGCATGGTGCCGTAGCGCACCGCGTTGGTGCCGGAGGCCCGCGTCGCGGCCATGCCGCCGAGGCTCGCATCCGCGCCCGGATCGACGGGGAAGAATAGGCCGGTATCGCGCAGGTGTTCGTTGAGCTGTTTGCGGGTGACGCCCGCCTGCACGGCGCAGTCGAGATCGTTCTCGTGCACGGCGAGGATCGCGTTCATGCGGGACAGATCCAGCGAGAGCCCGCCGAACGGCGCATTCAAATGGCCTTCGAGCGAGCTGCCGGCCCCGAACGGGATCACCGGCACCCGCGCCGCCGCGCAGGCCGCCACGGCCTCGGAAACCTCTTCGGTGGTCTCGGCGAAGAGGACCGCGTCGGGGGCCTGGACCTTCAGCCAGGTCAGAGTATTGGCGTGCTGCTCCCGCAATGCCTCGCTGCGCGAGAAACGGTCGCCAAAACGGGTCGAAAACCGGGCAAAAAGGGCCTCCATAGCCTCCGGAGAGGCCGGGTCGCCAAGCGCATCGACTGCCGAGACTGTCGTCATGGCCCCAGTCTAGACCGAGATCCTGAACAAATTCAGATTAGTTGTCGCTTTCTTGGACGGATTCTGCGCCGGGCTTCGGCGCAGTGCCGCGCGGCAGACTAGTTGCCGCAGGCCGTGGCACCCGCCGTGCAGACATACGGCACGACGACGCCCTTCCAGCACTGCGCATAGGTCTTTGACGTCACCACGTCGGGCTTGAGCAGCATGTCGGGCGTCACCACCGGCCGTACGGCCTTCCAGAACGGGTCGGGCGTCACCTTGCGGGGCCGCAGCGAGACGTATTTCCAGCCCCGGCGGCGGCGGATCTGCTCGGCCGTTTGGAGGGCGTTCGCATAGGCGGCCCTTGCGGCGGCGGCCTTGGAGTCCGCGCTGTTGGTGGCCTTTACGATTTCGCAGCCGGCATCGGCCGTTTGGACGGCCCCGAAATACAGCACCGAGAACCCAAGCAACACGAAGCCTGCTTTCCAAAAACGCAGCATTCCGACCTCCAAATCACAGCCCACAAGCGGTACACCCCATTTGCCACCGGTTGTTCCCGGCTGCAAGTGTCGCAGTGCAACATTTTGTAGGTGTGGCATTTCGTACGCACACGACGCTCAGCCGCCTTGCCCGGGGCGGCGCACGCGGTGGACATAGATACGCACCGGCTGTTGCAGACGCGCGCGGTGCTATAGTCCCTCGCCATGGGCAAGATTCGCGGAAGCGCCGCCGAAACGGTCTCCCCTGCGGGCGACGGGTTCGAAGAGGCGCCACAGACACCACCAACCGAGACGCTGTCGATCTCGCAGCGCGCCATGCGGCGCGGGGCCGACCGCTATCTGGAGGCACTCAATCCCGAACAGCGGGAAGCCGTCGAGACGCTGGACGGGCCACTTCTGGTTCTGGCCGGCGCCGGCACGGGCAAGACCCGGGTACTGACCACGCGCATCGCGCATCTGCTGCGTCTGGGGCGCGCGCATCCCGGTCAGATCCTCGCCGTCACCTTCACCAACAAAGCGGCACGCGAGATGAAGCAGCGTGTGAGCGAGCTCATCGGCGGCGCCGTCGAAGGCATGCCTTGGCTCGGCACTTTCCACGCAATCGGCGTGAAGATCCTCCGGCGCCACGCGGAACTGGTCGACCTCAAGCCCTCCTTCACCGTGCTCGACACGGACGACCAGATCCGGCTGATCAAGCAGCTCTTGGCGGCGGAGAATATCGACGAGAAGCGCTGGCCTGCACGCGTGCTCGCCAGCATGATCGACGGGTGGAAGAACCGCGGCCTGCGGTCCGAGCGGGTTCCCGACGGCGAGAGCTACGGCTTCGCCAACGGCAAGGGACGCGATCTGTATGCGGCCTATCAGCGGCGGCTGAAGGATTTGAACGCGGTCGACTTCGGCGATCTCCTGCTGGAGAACCTGCGGCTGTTCCAGGACCACCCCGACGTGCTGGCCCGCTACCAGCAGCGCTTCCGCTACATGCTGGTCGACGAGTACCAAGACACCAACGTGGCCCAATATCTGTGGCTGCGCCTGCTGGCGCAGCGTGAGGACGGCGAGCCGCAGAACGTCTGCTGCGTCGGCGACGACGATCAATCGATCTACGGCTGGCGCGGGGCGGAGGTGGACAACATCCTCCGCTTCGAGACGGACTTTCCCGGCGCCAAGGTGATCCGGCTCGAGCGCAATTATCGCTCGACGGCGCATATTTTGGGAGCGGCGTCCGGACTGATCGCGCACAACCAAGGACGGCTCGGCAAAACCCTGCATACGGAAGGCGACGACGGCGAGAAGGTCGTGGTGCAAGGCTGCTGGGACGACGAGGAAGAAGCCCGTGTCATCGGCGAGGACATCGAGCAGCTCCAGCGCCACGAACACGCCCTGAACGAAATCGCGATCCTGGTCCGCGCCTCGTTCCAGATGCGCGCCTTTGAAGACCGTTTCATCACGCTCGGCCTGGACTACCGCGTCATCGGCGGTCCGCGGTTCTACGAGCGGCAGGAAATCCGCGACGCCATCGCCTATCTCGACGTGACGCTGAACCCGTCCAACGATCTCAAGTTCGAGCGCATCGTCAACGTGCCGCGGCGCGGCCTCGGTGAGGCGACGCTGAAGTCCCTGCATCAGCTTGCGCGTGCCAACGAGATCCCCCTCACCCAGGCGGCACGGCTAATCGTCGAGACAGAAGAGTTGAAGCCGAAGCCGCGCCGCGCGCTGGCGGGACTCCTCGCCGACTTCGACCGCTGGCGCTCCATGGTCGACACGATGCGGCACACGGAGCTCGCGGAGCTGATCCTCGACGAGTCCGGCTATACGGGCATGTGGCAGGCGGACCGCTCGCAGCAGGCCGAAGGGCGGCTTGAGAACCTGAAAGAGCTCATTCGCTTCATGGAAGAGTTCGACACGCTCGCGGGCTTCATGGAACACGTGTCGCTGGTGATGGACGCGGCAACCGAGGAAGGCACCGACCGGGTCAATCTGATGACCCTGCACTCGGCCAAGGGGCTCGAGTTCGACACGGTGTTCCTGCCCGGCTGGGACGAAGGCCTACTCCCTCACCAGCGCAGTCTCGACGAAGCGGGCCGTTCCGGCCTCGAAGAAGAACGCCGGCTTGCGCATGTTGGCCTGACCCGCGCGCGGAAGAACGCGAAGATCACCTTCGCGCAGAACCGGCGCAACTACGGCATGTGGCAAACCGCCGTGCCCTCGCGTTTCATCGACGAGCTGCCGCACGAGCATGTGCAGGTGGCAGAGGACGACGGCCTGCGCGGCTACGGCCCCAGCCGTTTCGACAGCGAGGACATGTTCGCTTCCGGCAACTACGAGACGCCGGGCTGGCAACGGGCGCGCGCGAACCGTCAGCGCTCGGGCGGCGCCCCGCGCCGCGAGCCGATCACGATCGAAGGCACGCTCGTGGCCGCGAGCACGGCGGAGGGCGCAGGGCTGGAATTGGGACAGCGCGTGTTCCATCAGAAGTTCGGCTACGGACGGGTCTCCGCTATCGACGGCAACAAGCTAACGGTCGATTTCGAAAAGGCCGGCCGCAAGAAGGTGGTCGACAGTTTCGTCGAGCGTGTGTGACGCCGCGATGTGGCTCTTCGGCTACGGCTCTTTGATGTGGGACGGATGGGAAACGCGCTATGGCTGCCGCCAGCGCGTCCATGCCGTGGCCCCTGAACATCGCCGCGTCTTCAACAAGAAGTCGCTGGAACGCTGGGGCACGCATGCGCAGCCGGGGCTTACCCTCAACCTCGCACCAGCGCACGAAGAGGCTCACCGCTGCAGAGGGATCGCCTTCGAGTTTCCCGACGAGCATCAGACAGAAATCGAGGCCTATCTGTCTGCACGCGAGACCTGCCACGCATCCGAGATCGCCGTCCGCCTGCCCGACGAGGCGGTCACGGCGCGGACCTACATCTATGACGGACCGAGGCTGATCGAAAACGGCCTGACGCTGCAAGAGCGCGCAGCCATGATCCTCGTGGCCGAGGGGATCGCCGGGTCCAGTTACGACTACATCGCCAATGTCCGCGCGCACCTGGATCGGCTCGGCGTCAACGACCCGGCCGTGGACGAACTTTGGCACGCGGTCGCCGCCGCTCGAAACGGAGACAAATATGAGTGACGCATCGTCTCGGACCTATCGCGCAACGGTCGAAGCCGACGGGCCCGGTGCCGCGCGCATCGCCGAGCTGCTGGACGAGGCCCTGGACGATGCGGGCGACCCGGAAGCGCTCTCCGTCAGCTATTTCGAGCTTGGCGACGGCCGCTACGAGGTCTCCGCGCTCTACCATGGCCTACCGGACGAAGCCCGTCTGCAGTCGCTGATTGACAGCGCCACGGAGGGCGTCGCCGTATCGCCGCTGCGCATCGAAGAGGTGCCCGACGCCAATTGGGTCACGATCAGCCAGGGACAGCGGGGGCCGGTCCGCGCGGGGCGGTTTCTCGTCCATGGCAGTCACGACCGGCAACGCATCGCCCGTAACCGCTACACGATCGAGATCGATGCCGACCAGGCCTTCGGCACGGCGCACCATGCGACCACGCGCGGGTGTTTGCTAGCGCTGGACGAACTCGCGAAACGGGGACGCCCGGATCTGGTCCTGGACATCGGCACGGGCACGGGGATCCTCGCCATCGCGGCGGCCTTGGCCTTCGACCGGCCTGTGGTCGCCACCGACAACGATCCCGTTGCCGTCGAGATCGCAAAGGAGAATGCGGCAAAGGCGGGCGTCAGCCAGTCCGTTCATGCCTTCGTCGCGGAGGGCCTGGCGCACCCGACCTTGCGACGGCTCGCGCCTGACCTGATCGTGGCGAATATCCTCGCCCGCCCACTCTACGACCTCGCCCCCGCCATGGCGCGCAGCATCCAGCCGGGGGGCTATGTGCTCCTGTCGGGCATCACCGAGAACCAGGCCTGGGCGACCACGGCGCGCTATGCCTCGTTCGGCTTCGACCTGGAAAAGCGAATCCTTCTCGACGGTTGGGCAGCCCTGCTTCTCGGCCGCCGCAACGCAAGCACTTTGTTCGATTGATTGGCGGCGACGCTTCGGCTTACAAAGCTTCGCATGTATCAAGTGTTCGATGAGACCGGCGCTCCCGCGGAGAGCGGCGAGCGGGTCAAGGCATTATTGCGGGAACTGAAACAGCGGCAGCTCAAAGGCTTCCTCGTTCCCCACAGCGATCAGCACCAAAACGAGTTTCTGCCACCGTCCGAAGAACGGCTGGCCTGGCTGACCGGCTTCACCGGCTCGGCCGGCGTCGCCGTGGTCGCGGAGAACGGGTCGGCGCTGTTCGTGGACGGACGCTACATCCTGCAGGCGCCGAAACAGGTCGACACGGACCTTTTCGAGGTCCTCCAGATCCCGAAGGCGAAGCCGTCCGAATGGGTGAAGGAGAAGCTCGCGCGTGGCAATCGGCTTGGCTACGACCCGAGACTGCACACGATCAGCGAGATCGAGCGGCTGACCAAGACGTTGAGCGCCGCCGGCATTCGACTCACGCCCGTCGACGACAATCCCATCGACAAGATCTGGGGCAAGGACCGCCCCAGCCCGCCGCGCGCCGAGATCTTCATGCAGCCTCTGGAGTTCGCGGGCAAGGGCTCGGGCGAGAAGCTCATGCAGGTGCAGATGGACCTGGTGGAGGCCGAACACGATGCCGTTCTCCTGACCGCGCCGGACTCCATCTGCTGGCTGTTCAACATTCGCGGCGCCGACATCAAGCACACGCCCGTCACCCTCGCCTATGCCATCGTGCCGGCCAAAGGGCGTCCGACGCTCTTCATCGATCCGCAAAAGATCGGCGAGTCCGTACGAATCGCGTTGAAGCCGTACACCGAGATCGCCGCGCCTGAGGCGCTGGACGAGGCCCTGACGGAGCTGGCGAAATCCGGCGCCAAGGTCCGCCTAGATCCGGGCTCCGCGTCGATGCGCTTTGCCAGCGTGCTGCAAGCCGGCGGCGCCAAGCACGTATCGGGCGACGATCCCTGTACCATGCCCAAGGCGATCAAGACGGACGCCGAACAGGCAGGCGCGCGCGCCGCACATTTGCGCGATGGGGCGGCCATGGCGCGCTTTCTCGCGTGGCTCGACGAGGTCGCCGAAACGGGACGCATCGACGAGGTCTCGGCTGCGATGAAGCTCGAGGACTTCCGGCGCGAGACCGGTCAGCTCAAGGATATCAGCTTCGACACGATCGCGGCCTCAGGGCCCCACGGCGCCGTGGTGCATTACCGCCCGACGACCGAGTCGAAACGCGTGCTCGACAAGAACAATCTCTTCCTGATCGACTCCGGCGGTCAATACGCGGACGGCACCACGGACGTGACGCGCACCATCGCCGTGGGCAAGCCGACGGCGGAGATGAAGCGCCATTACGGTCTCGTGCTGCGATCCCATATCGCCATCGCCGCGGCACGCTTTCCGGCCGGCTCGCGCGGCCAGGACCTAGACCCGTTCGCACGCGGCCCGTTATGGGCGGCGGGGCTGGACTTCGACCACGGCACTGGCCACGGCGTCGGCAGCTACCTGTCCGTCCATGAAGGCCCGCAGCGCATCTCGCGGCTCGGTACCGAAGAGCTGGAGCCCGGCATGATCCTCTCCAACGAGCCCGGGTACTACCGCGAGGGCCAGTACGGCATTCGCCTGGAGAATCTCGTCCTGGTCACACCGGCCGAACAGATCGAAGGCGGCGAGCGCAAGATGCTCGGCTTCGAGACGCTGACGCTCGTGCCGTTCGACCGGCGGCTGATCGACCCCAAGCAGTTCCTGCCTTGGGAGCTTGCCTGGCTGAACGACTACCACGCGCGCGTCCGTGAGAAGATCGAACCGCTGATCGCCAGCGAAGACCGGCCCTGGCTCCGCCACGCCACCGCCCCGATCCGCTAGCGCTCCCTAACGGACCCGGCTCAGGCCAGCGCACAGAGCCTAATATGGTATAATTAGATTGTTGATTTGGATTCGCTGGCACTTTGTTTTGCAGCGGCGAAGGAATATCTCAGATTTGTTTGACTGTGGACGAAGTATCGATCCCACTCGAAATTGCGCAATAAACTTGACACCCTGAGGCACAATTTGAGGAGATTCTGGGAAGAAGGCTTTCTTCCCAATCGTGGGCTCTGACTTTGATCAGGGCCTTTTTTGTTGGCAATGCCAACTCAAAAAAACCCGCCCAGCTGAGCGGGTTTTTTTATGCCCGGAAGAAATGTTCGACATATCTTTGGTGTCGTTCACTATTCAAGTGTGGCCTGTCTTCATGCCCTTCTCCACGTACAAGAAGCGCATTCGCCTCTCGCGGGTATGCGTCACGCAGTGGAATTTTGGGTTCTTGAAGCGGACGACACTTGAAAGCGAACACTCCGACACCCGCTACTAGGCGCCTAGCCAAAACTCGTATTTTTGAGGTATTTCCTAGGCGGACTCCCGCTTGGCCAAGTCATATAATCCGTCTACTGATCAATAAGCTTCAGCCACTCGCCCTCGGTCAAAACGTCCACGCCGAGGTCCTTCGCGTTCTTGAGCTTCGAGCCGGCGCCCGGACCCGCCACCACATAGTCGGTGTTTTTCGATACGGAGCCCGCGACCTTGGCGCCTAGGCGTTCGGCCTGGGCCTTGGCTTCCGCCCGCGTCATGTGTTCGAGCGTACCCGTGAAGACAACCGTCTTGCCCGATACCGCCGAGGCGTTGTCGACGGCTTCGAGCGGTTTCGGCTTCACCTCCTCGAGCAGGTCGTGGATTACTTCGGTGTTGTGCGGCTCGCCGAAGAAGTCGGCGATGGCGGATGCGGCCGTCGGGCCGATGCCGTCGATATTATCGAGATCCTTGAAGGCGTCGCCGTCGCGGTCCTTGGCAGCTTCGCCCATGGCCTTAAGGAAGTTGTCGATTGTGCCGTAGCTGCGCGCAAGCAGCCGGCCCGTGATCTCGCCGACGTGGCGGATGCCGAGCGCGTAGATGAACCGGTCGAGGGACACGTTGCGCCGCGCCGCGATGGCATCGAACAGTTTTTGCGCGGAGGTCGGCCCCCAGCCTTCGCGGCTCTCGAGCTTCTCCTCTGCCTTGGCGTCGCGGGCTGCCAGTGTAAAAATGTCCGGCGGCGATTGAATGAGGCCCTCATCGTAGAACGCCTGAATGTTCTTCTCGCCCAGTCCCTCGATGTCGAACGCATTGCGCGAGACGAAGTGCTTCAGCCTTTCGACGCGCTGCGCGGGGCAGATCAAGCCGCCTGTACAGCGGCGCACCGCGTCTTCCTTCCCCGTGTTGGGATTGATCTCCCGCACAGCGTGGCTGCCGCAGGCGGGGCACACAGTCGGAAACTTGAAGGGCTTGGCGCTCTTGGGCCGTTTGTCGAGAACGGGCCCGAGAATTTGCGGGATCACGTCGCCCGCCCGCTGCAGGATTACCGTGTCGCCGATGCGGACGTCTTTGCGCGCGATCTCGTCTTCGTTGTGCAGCGTGGCGTTCTGGACCACGACGCCGCCAACCGTCACCGGCTCCAGCTTGGCGACGGGGGTCAGTGCGCCGGTGCGGCCCACCTGGATCTCGATGTCGCGCAGGATGGTGGTGGCCTTTTGGGCCGGAAACTTGTGCGCAATGGCCCAGCGCGGCGAGCGCGAAACGAAGCCGAGACGTTGCTGCAGGTCGAGCCGGTCGAGCTTGTAGACGACGCCGTCGATATCGTAGTCGAGGCCGGCCCTGCCCTCCTCGATTTCGCGATAGATGCCGAGCATCTCGTCGAGCGAGTCCGTGAGCGTCGCCAGCGGATTGAGCGGAAAGCCCCATTTGGCGAAGGCCTCGTAGACGCCCCATTGGGTGTCGGCCGGCAGGCTCGCAGCCTCGCCCCAGGCGTAGGCGAAGAACTGGAGGGGCCGCGACGCCGTCACGCTGGAATCCAGCTGACGCAACGACCCGGCCGCGGCGTTGCGCGGATTGGCGAAGATCTTGGCCCCCGCCTTTTCCTGCTCCGCATTCAGCGCGGCGAATGCGCTGTGGCTCATGTAGATTTCGCCCCGCACTTCGAACGGATCGGGGAAGTCGCGCGCTTTGACCTGCTTGGGGATATCACCGATGGTCAGGACGTTGGCCGTGACGTTCTCGCCCACATAACCATCGCCTCGCGTGGCCGCCTGCACCAAGCGGCCGCCTTCGTAGCGCAGCCCAATCGACAAACCGTCGATCTTGGGCTCGGTGGTGAAGGCCAACGCCACGTCCGCATCGAGGCCGAGGAACCGCCGGATGCGATCCACGAACTCGCGTACGCCGTCATCGTCGAACACGTTGCCGAGCGACAGCATCGGCACCGCATGGGTGACCTTGGCAAAGCCGTCGGCCGGCGCGGCGCCGACTCGCTTTGCCGGACTGTCTTCGCGGATGAGGCCGGGAAACCGCGCTTCGATGGCCTCGTTACGGAGGCGCAGGGCATCGTAGTCCGCATCGGAAACTTCCGGATCGTCCTTCTGGTAATATAGCGCATCGTGATGGGCGATCTCGGCTGCAAGCCGCGCCAGTTCGCTGGCCGCCTCGTCTTCGGTCAGCTCCTCGACCGGCTTTTCGGCAAGTTCGTCCTGCGTCGCGGACTTCTTCGTGGGCTTCGTCGCGGTCTTCTTGGCCATGTCTTCGCGCCTCACGCCGACTTGCGCATCAAACGGTCGGCGGCGGCGCGCGCTTCGTCCGTGATGGTCTGGCCGGCCAGCATGCGGGCGACTTCCTCCCGCCGCTCCTCGTCTTTGAGCACGGCGACGCGCGTGGTCATGGCCTCACCCTTGGCTGTCGGCACCGCTTCCTTGGCGATCCGCAGATGCCCGCGCGCCAGCGCCGCCACCTGGGGCGCATGGGTCACCGCCAGAACCTGGACGCGCTCGCCGAGCCCCGCGAGCCGTTCGCCGACCGCGGCCGCGGTCGCGCCGCCGACACCGGACTCGACCTCGTCGAAGATGAGCGTGGGGGCGGAACCGCGCGAGGCCAGCACGACTTTCAGCGCCAGGATAAACCGCGCCAGTTCGCCGCCGGACGCGACCTTCATCATCGGCCCCGGATCCGTGCCGGGATTGGCCGCCACGAAGAAGGCGATGCGATCGACGCCCGAGGGCCCGCCTTCTTCGATACCCACCGTGTCGACCTTGGTCACGAAGCGCGCTTTTTCCAGCTTCAGCGGGGGGAGTTCGCCCGCAACGTCCTTGTCCAGCTTCTTGGCGGCCTTGGCGCGGGCCTTGCTCAAGGCCAGTGCCGCCTGTTCGTAGGCTGCCCGCGCCTGCTCTGCAGCCTTGGCGAGCTCCGCCGCCTTGGACTCACTCGTGGTGATCGCCGCCAGATCGGCCTCAAGCTTCTCCTGGAGCGCGGGCAGGGCATCCACCTGGACCCGATGCTTGCGGGCTAGCGCCCGCAATGCAAACAGCCGCTCTTCGGTCCGCTCCAGGTCGCCGGGCTCGAAGGCGGTGGCGGCGAGGGCTTCCTCGATCCGCCCCCGCGCATTCTCCGTCTCGCTCAACACCCGCTCAAGCGCGTCCGCCACGGCAGCAAAGGGCGAGCTCGCATCGGCTCCCGCCGTCGCTGCCTGACGCTCGATCCGCCGCAGCGCGGAGGCGAGCCTAGCACCCGCCGTCCCCTCCCCCTGCAACGCGTCCATGGCCTCGTCGAGTTCGGCGGCGATCTTCTCGGCGTTCATCATGAGCTGCCGGCGGGAAGACAGTATCTCTTCTTCTCCGGCTTCCGGCGCGAGCTTCTGCAACTCCTCAAGGGCGTGCGCCAGATAGTCCGCGTTGGCGCGGGCCGCGGCCACTTCGCTTTCATGGCGTAATCTTGCGGCGTCGGCGTCCGCCCAAGCCTCGTAGCAGGCGGCGACTTTGGCGGCGTCGCGCTCCAACCCGCCGAAAGCGTCGACGAGATCGCGATGGCCACTCGGATCGATCAGCGCGCGCTCGTCATGCTGGCCGTGGATCTCGACAAGCGCGCGGCCCACCTCCCGCAAGAGCTGCACGCTGACGCTCATGTCGTTGATGAAGGCGCGGCTGCGGCCATCGTTGCCCTGAAGCCGCCGAAGGATAAGCACGGAGTCCTCGATCGCGATTCCGTTCTCCGACAGAAGAGCAAACACGGGATGCTCGGGCGCGAGCTCGAAGCTGGCGGTCACCTGCCCCTGTTCGGCCCCACGCCGGACCAGAGACGCATCGCCACGCCCGCCCAAGGCGAGCGACAAGGCATCGAGGAGGATGGATTTTCCGGCGCCCGTCTCGCCGGTCAGCGCGGATAGGCCCTCGCCGAACTCGAGATCGAGCTTGTCGATCAGAACGATGTCACGGATCGACAGGGCGGCTAACACCGGTGGCCTATTAGGTTTGCCCGGCGCCGGTCCAGCTTCGGGTCTTCCAAGCCCGGGTGATCCACGACCCCTGATACTGCTGGGGTTCGAGACCGCGCTGTCCTAGGAGTTTGTAAGCGTGCTTGTACCACTTACTGTCCGGGAAGTTGTGGCCAAGCACGGCGGCCGCCGTCTGGGCCTCATTGACAATACCTAACGCCATATAGGCCTCGGTCAGCCGCATCAAGGCCTCTTCGACTTGCTCGGTGGTCTGGTACTCGGTCACCACCGTCTTGAAGCGATTGATCGCCGCAAGATAGTTGCTCCGCCGCAGATAGTAACGCCCGACCTGCATCTCGCTCGCGGCGATCAGATCCTGCAGGATTCGGATGCGGTTCGCAGCCTCGGCGGCATACTCCGACGACGGGTAGCGCTGCACCAGCTTTTCATATGCGGCCAACGACCGCCGCGCAAAGGTCTGATCCCGCTTGGGATCGAGAATCCGGTCGTAATAGGACTTCGCGATAATGTCCTGGGCGAAGGCCGCTTCCTCTGTACCCGGATGCAGCGTCAGATAGCGGTCGGCCGAGGCGATGGCATCGTCGTACTGGCCGGCGCGGTAATAGGAGTAGGAGGCCATGATGATGGCCCGCCGCGCCTCCCGCGAATAGGGATGAGCGATATCGACTTCTTCGTATTGCCGGGCGGCTTCCTTGAACTTGCCTTGGTCGGCCATCTGATCGGCCTGGCCGTAGATAACTTCGGCGGGATCGGTGTTGAGCGGCGGGACCTCGTCCTTTTTGCCGAACCACTTGCCCAGCGGCCCCCCGCCCGAGCCAAGGGAGTCAAAGCCTCCGAAGGACCCACAACCGCCGACCAGCGGCACGGTAAGAAGAAGCGCAACCGACAGCAGCCCCGAGAGCAGCCGTCCGTTCCGTTCCACCTGTGCTGTCCCAAAAGACGGCCGAGCCGGTCCGGACATGTTCCCCCTCAAATCGCCGGTCATCAATGCGGTCAATGTCACGCAAAATCCGCCCAGGGCAAGCGCTAAGCGGACGAGGCCACAACAAACTCCTGTATTATGGTGTCTTTTGGGCCCCAGGCGCCTCAAACGGCAGACATCGTCCCGCTAGATTAGCGGCACGATGCCACAAATTTACTTCAAATCGCTTAGGAACGCGGTTGGCTAGCTGCGATCGGCCGCAAAGTGGGCTGCCGCCAGGCCGGGGGTGAGTTCGGCGTGGCGAACGTCGCGATAGCGCGGTGCCTCGACCATGGTCCAGGCGTCCGGATCGGCGAACAGCTCCTTGAGAACCAGCGCATTGAGCCGATGCCCGCCGCGACGGCTGCGATAGGCGCCGAGGATCGGCGCACCGGCCAGCGCAAGATCGCCAACGGCGTCGAGGGCCTTGTGCCGTACGAACTCGTCGGCGTAGCGCAGGCCTTCACGGTTGATGACGCGGTCCTCGCCGATGGCGACCGTGTTGTCGAGGGACGCACCGAGAGCAAGGCCGGCGGCCCAGAGCTGCTCGACATCCTTCATGAAGCCGAACGTACGGGCGCGGGAGATATCGCGGCGGAAAGCACCCGGATTGAGCTCGATGGACAGGTTCTGCCTGCCGATGAGCGGAGTCTCGAAATCGATCTCGATGTCGAGATGGAAACCATTGTAGGGGGTCAGTTCGCCGACGGCGCCGTTCTCCTCGACGCAAACCGGCTTGAGAACCTTCAGGAAGCGGCGCGGCGCCTCGAGTTCGGCGATCCCGGCCTCGTCGATCGCTTCGACGAACGGAGCGGCACTGCCGTCCATGATCGGCACTTCGCCGCTGTCGATCTCGATCAGGGCATTGTCGACGCCGAGGCCGCGCAGCGCGGCAAGAACGTGTTCGACGGTTGCGACAGAAGCTCCGTTCCCGTCGCCGAGAACCGTACAGAGCGTAACGCCGGAGACACACTGCTGATCGGCAGCAATCTCAACGCCGTCCGCGTTGTCATCGTTGGAAATTAGGAAGCGAAGGCCGGTATCGCTGTCGGCCGGACACAGTGTCAAGGAAACTGGAGCGCCGCTATGGACCCCGATACCTGTGAGTGAAATCTCGTTGGCAAGCGTTGTTTGCCTTGCCCCGATGAAACCTTTCATGGCCCCCGATGGCCCCCGCGCAGTCTTTAGGCCCCTACTCAAGCCCGGAGAAAGCTCCGAGCCCCCCAATTGATCGGCTGTCTTCGGCATTAGCATCGATCCGTTTTCCCTATCTCTCGGATCGCGCCACCCATTATTGTCGCTCTATTGGGTGTGCCTATTTGAGTCGGCCAATCAATCTATTAGGAACCATACTCCTTCGGTCAGACCTGGGACAAATCACGGTTTCTTACACTCTATTACCGGCCTGTAATGCCAGTAATATACTGATCTAGAAGAATTTCTTCGAAACCCGGGGTGAGGAGGCGGGCATTATCGTTAACGCCCGCCCTCCGTGTCAGTTCGCGCGACGGCGCAGGAAAGCGGGAATCTCGAGGTCGTCGTCCCCGAGCGATTCCACCTCTGCGACGGCCGCGGCGGCCTGAGCGTGAACAACGCGCGGCTGGGCCTCGACACGCTGCGGCGGACGCGCCTGCTGCGCGGCCGGCTGTTGCAGGTTCAGCGGCCGGGGTGCCTGACCTGGGGCGCCTTGAGCCCGAGCGGCGACCGCGGGCGGTGCAGGCGGTGCCGGGGGACGCGGCGCGGGACGGCCCGCTACCGGGGTCGGCGCGAAGTCTGGCTCCATCTTGGGCGACATTTCCGCGTCGTCGTCCTTCTTGCCCCGCCCGACGCTTGCCAGGCGCTCCAGGAAGCCGACCTTTTTCTTCTGAGCGTCCAGGCCGGCGGCATCGCTCTCGCCCGCCTTCGCCTGAAGGGCCTTCTGAGCGACCATGGGCAGATCTTCGACACTCGGCATGCGGCGTACGGGCCGCTTGATGGCGGCCGGAGGCGCAGGCTGGAAGTTGCGCGGCGCTTCCGACGGCTTAGGCGTGGCCGGCGGACGCGGCAGGGCAACGCCGCCGACAGCCTGAGGCCGCTTCTCGATGGTTACGTCGTTCGGCGCACGCCAGACCTGAGCATCCTTGGCCTGCTCCGGCGCGGGCACCATGAGGCTCTCGTCCAGATCGACCGGCTCGTCGGGGCTGCCACCCGGGACCATTGTGAGCCCGGCCAGACGCTCCGTCAGACGGCCGCGATCGGCTTGCGGCTGCGCCGCCATATCGGACGACTGCTCCTCGGCCGACAACGTCCCGATCCCCGTGGCAACCACGGACACCCGGATCAAGCCGTCAAGCTCGTCGTCATAGGTCGCGCCGACGATGATATTGGCGTCCTCGTCCGCCTCGGTGCGGATACGGCTAGCGGCCTCGTCAACTTCGTAGAGCGTCAGATCGCTGCCGCCCGTGATCGAGACCAGAAGGCCGCTCGCGCCCTTCATGCAGACATCGTCGAGCAGCGGGTTGGAGATCGCGGCCTCGGCGGCGTCGATCGCGCGCCGGTCGCCGCTCGCCTCGCCCGTCCCCATCATCGCCTTGCCCATGCCGGCCATGATCGTGCGGACATCGGCGAAGTCGAGGTTGATGAGGCCTTCCTTGACCATCAGGTCGGTGATGCAGCCGACACCGGACCGCAGCACGTCGTCGGCCATGCCGAAGGCGTCCGTAAAGGTCGTCTTCTCGTTGGCGACCCGGAACAGGTTCTGGTTCGGAATGATGAGCAGCGTATCGACGTATTTCTGCAGCTCCTCGATACCGGCCTCGGCGGCGCGCATGCGCCGCGCGCCTTCGAACTGGAACGGCTTGGTGACGACACCGACCGTCAGAATGCCTTCCTCGCGGGAAGCGCGGGCAATCACGGGCGCGGCGCCGGTTCCGGTGCCGCCACCCATACCGGCCGTGATGAAGGCCATGTGGCAACCGACGAGGTGGGCCTTGATATCCGCCATGGCTTCTTCGGCGGCGGCGGCGCCGATCTCGGGCTTGGATCCGGCACCGAGACCCTCGGTGACATTGTTGCCCATCTGGATGCGGCGTTCGGCGCTCGAGCTCGCCAGGGCCTGCGCGTCGGTATTGGCGACAACGAATTCCACTCCGTTGAGCCCGCGCTCAATCATGTTGTTCACGGCGTTTCCGCCGGCGCCACCCACACCGAAAACGGTGATCCGCGGCTTTAGCTCGGTCAGATCTGGCACTTTAAGATTGATCGTCATGGTGGCTTCCAATCCTTGCGAATTGCCCCTTGCTATTGAGCCGACACCCACACCCCCATTTAACGCGCGGCGTCCGGCTTCGTGTCCGTTAGAAATTCTCCATGATCCACTCGCCCACCCGGGCGAAGTAGCCTGTCCCCGTACGCAAGAACCGTTGCCCGGTTTGGGTTCCGAGCTTTTCGTCACCGCGCGCCCAATGGAGAAGCAGACCGATCGCGGCGGAGAAGTCCGGCGCGGCGGCGGCAGGCGGCAATCCCGTCATGACGCGCGGGCGGCCAAGCCGCGCCGGGCGTCCAAACATGTTCGAGGCAAGCTCGACGAGGCCCGTGAGCTGGCTCCCGCCGCCGGTCAGCACCAGATGCTGTGCGACCTCAGCCGGGAAGCCGCTCGACGCGAGCCGGTGGCGCATGAGATCGAGGATTTCCTCGACGCGCGGACGGATGACGCAGGCGAGCTGGGCCTTCGTGATTTGATTGATGTTCCCCTGCGCGACGCCGGTCACGCACGGATAGGTGATGATCTCACGCTCGTCGGACAGAGTCGCGAACGCGCTGCCGTGCAGGGTCTTGAGCCGCTCGGCATGCTCCATGGGCGCACCAAGCGTACGCGCAATGTCGACAGTCACGCCGTGACCGCCTAGCGCGATCGCATCGGCGTGCAGGAAGTGCCCGTCGGCGATGACCGACAAGGTCGTCGTTCCGGCCCCGAAGTCGATGACCGCCACGCCGAGCTTCGCTTCGTCTGGCGTCACAACGGACAGGGCGCTGGCATAGGGCGCAGCGACCAAGCCGCCGACGCCGAGGTGGCAGCGCTCGACGCTGAGCACCAGATTGCGGGTCGCGGCATCGTCCGCGGTAACGGTGTGCAGATCGACCGACAGGCGCTCGCCGCACATACCGCGCGGCTCGGAGATGCCGCCATTGTCGTCGAGGCGAAAATCAGTAGGCAGAGCATGCAGTACGGTGCGCCGGTCGCGCGCGGCGTATTGACGGCCGCCGGCGAGGAGGCGCTGCACATCGTCTTCCCGGACGGTGCCGGAGGGGAGCCCAACGCCCGCAGAGAAACTGTCACTCTTTAGGCGCCCGGCCGTCACGGAAAGGTGCACGTCTTCGACGATCACACCGGCCATGCGCTCGGCGGCGTCGACGGCGGCACGGATGCAGCGCTCGGCGCTGTCCAGATGGGTCACCATGCCGGCCTTCAGGCCTTCGGCGCGGGTATGACCGAAGCCAAGCACGTCGAATTGGACGGCATCGGCGCCGCCCTCTGCCCAGTCGGGCATATCGGAGGTCTTGCCGATCAGGCAGCACACCTTGCTCGTGCCGATATCGAGAGCGGTCACGATGCGCTGGCGCCTTCCTCTGATCGATGGGTTGTAGGTCATCCCCCTGCCCTCAAGCTCCCTCTTACGTTCTGCCGTTGGGTTGATGGATTGCGGGTTGATTGATCGTGCCGGTCGCCGATGTGGGCACGCCCGCAGGCGTCGTGGTGTCCTGCGCGGACGCAGCCGCGGTCTCGCGCAGTCTCAGCGTGATCCGGTCCAAAAGGCGCATGTCGATGGCCGCGATGTCCTGCTCGAAGACGCCGCGCTCCCGCTCGAGCTTCTGAAGCGCCTCGAGGGCCATCTCGATATTGCCGTCGGGCAGCATGACTTCGGTGCCCGTGCGCAACTTCAGCGTCCAGCGGCGATCGCCGACACGCAAGGCCGCGAGCATCCGGCTCTTCAGATCCGTGTAGGGCTCAAGGGTCTGATAGAGGGCGGCCGCGTGCTTGCCGGCGCCCTCGCCAACGACGAGAGGCAGATGCGGAAAGGCCTGAGGCAACGCCGGGGCCAGCACGACGCCTTCGCTGTCTACGACGAAAGTCTGTCTCTTGTTCTGCCAGATCGCGTACGGGTCACGCTCTTCGATCTCGACCTGCAGGGTCGAGGGCAGGAGGCGCATCACGCGCGCATGACGGATCCACGGAACCGCCTCCAGACGGTCCTTGGCGGCGTCCGTATCGAACGCCAACATGAATGTCTCGGGACCGGCGCCGAGCGCCGTCGTGATCGCAAAGTCGGTGGCGTTCCTCTGCCCCTCGACGACGACGCGCTTGACCCCGAAGCCCATTGCAACGGCGGCACGCTCGGCGCCTGTTACCGTCGCGTTAAAAATTTTTTCGATTTGTCCGCCGACAATCGCGCCATAGAGGACCGCGCTGGCTACGAACGCGGCGCACAGGAGCTGCCACTTGGCGCCCATGGGACCACGGCGCGTGCGGCCGAGCTGTATCTGTCTCGGTCCCTTCGTCGTGACCGTCCGGCGTCCTTGCGGCACGGGAAGCTGGCGCTCGTAAGGGCTCGCCGCGCGGTTCGCCATCGGCGCCCTGCGGGACCCTCCTTGTCTGCCGTAACCTCTTGACGTGCCTAGCGATTGCACGACGCATCCTCCACGATCCAACGGACCAGCTCACCAAACGATCGCCCTTTATGGGCGGCAAGCTCCGGCACCAGTGACGTGGACGTCATGCCCGGTTGGGTGTTGACCTCAAGACAGATCAGTTCCCCCGTTCCATCCGGCCGGTCGTCGTAACGGAAGTCGCTCCGACTGACCCCACGGCAGCCCAGTGCCCTATGAGCCGCTACCGACAGCTTCTGTACCAATTGGTAAACATTTAGTTTAATTGGCGCCGGCAGGACGTGAATTGACCCTCCGGGGGCGTATTTCGACTCGTAGTCGTAGAAGGTGAGGCCCTCGGCCGGACGGATCTCGATCACGTCCAGCGCTTCGTCCCCCATCACCGCGCAGGTGAGCTCGCGGCCATGGATGAAACGCTCCACCATCAGCTCCTCGCCCAGGGCCCAATCGGCGGATGTCAGCTCCTGCGGCGGATGCGCTTGGTCTTCACGGATGATGTAAACGCCGACGGATGAGCCCTCTGCCGGGGGCTTGATCACGTAAGGCGGCTCGATCGGGTGCCCCTTGGCAGCTTCCGCCCGGCTCACGACCCGGCTTTCGGCTACCGGCACGCCCGCCTCTCGGAGGACGGCCTTCGCACGTTCCTTGTGCATGGCGAGCGCCGAGGCCAGAACGCCCGAATGGGTGTAAGGCAGCCCCATAGTCTCAAGAACGCCCTGGATGCAGCCGTCTTCGCCGTATTTGCCGTGGAGCGCGTTGAAACAGACGTCCGGCTTGATCGCGGCCAAACGCTCGGCGACGTCCCGGCCCACATCGATCTTGGTGACCTTGTAGCCTTCGCCCTCGAGAGCCTTGGCACAGGCGGTGCCGGACCTGAGCGATATTTCGCGCTCCGAGGACAGGCCTCCCATCAGGACGGCGACGTGGGTTTGTTCTTCGGTCATGAGACGGCCCCTGTGAGTTGGACTGAAACGCGGAAAGAGCGCCTCGCGTCCTTCATTACGCAAGACACTCCGATTTGGTTAACGCTGCATTAACCGTAATTGCCCGGCAGCGCACGCCGATTGGTTTTGAGTAAAAAATGGCAAGGTGCGGCCTGTCGGCCACGCCAGAGGATGGCGGGCGCGGCCGCTAGGCAGGCTTGCCGAGCCGCTTGATTTCCCATTCGAGCTGGACGCCGCTCGTTTCCTTGACGCGCGCCCGCACGGTCTCGCCGAGCGCTTCCAAATCGGCGGCCGAGGCATTGCCCTCGTTGATGAGGAAGTTGCAATGCAGTTCGGAGACCTTCGCATCGCCCACGGCGAGCCCCCGGCATCCGGCCGCGTCGATCAGCTGCCAGGATTTGTTGCCTTGCGGGTTTTTGAAGGTCGAACCGCCCGTGCGGCTCTTGATGGGCTGCACTTCTTCGCGATAGGCGGCGATCTCGTCCATCTCTGCGAGAATCTCTGCCGGGTCGCCGGGACTCCCTTGGAACAGCGCCTCCGTGAAGATGTAATCGTCGGGCGCGCCGCAATGGCGGTAGGAATAGCCCATGTCGTCGACGGAAAGCACATGGATTTCGCCCGACCGGTCAACCGCCCGCGCCTCGACGAGGACATCGCAGGTCTCGGTTCCGTGGGCACCGCCATTCATGCGCAAGGCACCGCCGACGCCGCCGGGAATGCCGCGATAGAAGGCAAGGCCAGCAATGCCTGCGTCCGCCGCCGCGCGCGCCACTTTCGTATCGGGCACCGCGGTGCCGACGCGCAAGCGGCTGCCCTCCTCGACTTGGATTTGGTTGAAGCCGCGGCCAAGGCGGATGACGACACCGTCGATGCCGCCGTCACGGACGAGCAGATTTGAGCCGAGCCCGATCGTCGTCACGGGCACGTCGGCGGGCAGCGCCTTCATGAAGTACGCGAGGTCAGCCTCGTCGGCGGGAGAGAACAGCACTTCGGCGGGACCGCCGACGCGGAACCAAGTGTAGTCCTTGAGGACCGATCCGGCACCGAGCCGCCCCCGCAAGTGCGGCATCGCCGCAACCAGCGTTTCGTACAGGTTCGTTCCGCTCACGAGGCGCCTCCTTGCGCGGCGAGCTTGGCCGGCAGCGCGTTGATCCAATCGGTGATCGTGCCGGCGCCCAGCCCCACCACGAGGTCGCCGTCCTGGGCGACGGAGGCAACCGTGCTCGCCAGCGACTCTCCGTCGTCGACCATGAGGACATTCGCATGACCGTGACGCCGCAGGCCGGCGGCCAGTTCGTCCCGGTCGATCCCGGGGATCGGCGCCTCGCCGGCCGAGTAGACCGGCGTGAGGATCACGACGTCGGCGTCGTCGAAACATGCGGAAAAATCGTTGAACAGAGCCTGGAGCCGCGTGTAGCGGTGCGGCTGCATGACAGCGACGATGCGGCCTTTGCCTGCCGCGTTCGCGCCGCGCAAGACCGCCGCGATTTCCACCGGATGATGCGCATAGTCGTCGTAGATCGCGACGCCCTGCCACTCGCCGACGCGCGTGAAACGGCGCTTCACCCCAGAGAAGTTCGCGAGCGTCGTCCGGATCGCATCGTCACTGATGCCGGCTTCCGTTGCGACGGCCAGCGCGGCGATGGCATTCAAGGCGTTGTAGTGGCCCAGCGCCGGAAGCATCAGGTCGTTGATCTCGCGTGCGCCGCCGGCGACGCCGGAGCCGAGACGGACATCGAACGTCATGGTCGCGTGGTCGGGCCGCACATTGAACAGCCGCAAGTCCGCCGAGCGCGACACGCCATAGGTCAGGGTACGCCGTCCATTCTCTGCACCGCCCAATGCGGCCATCAGGCTGCGTACGACCGGATGGTCGATGCAGGCAACGACCGTGCCGTAGAACGGGATGCTCTCGATGAATTGTTCGAAGGCGTGATACAGCACCTCTTCGGATTCCCAGAAGTCCATGTGCTCCGGGTCGAGATTGGTGATGACGCCGATCTGGGTCGGCAGTTTCAGGAAAGTCCCGTCGGATTCGTCGGCCTCGACGACCATCCATTCGCCCTGGCCGATCCGGGCGTTGGTGCCCCAGGCGTTGATGATGCCGCCGGTGATCACGGTCGGATCGAGCCCGCCGCCGTAAAGGAGGTCCGCCACCAACGACGTGGTGGTGGTCTTCCCGTGGGTGCCGGTCACCGACACGGTCGTGCACGGCCGCATCAGCTCGGCCAGCATCTCGGCCCGCCGGATGATCGGAATGCCGCGCTCTTGCGCTGCCTCGAACTCGGGGTTGCCGGGCTTCACCGCGCTGGAGATCACGAGGTAGGACGCGCCCTCTACGTTGCCGGGATCATGACCGATGATGCACTCGATCCCATGATCGCGAAGCCGCGCCAGGTTGGGCCCATCCTTCAGGTCGCTGCCTTGCACCCTGTAGCCGCGCGTGTGCATTACTTCGGCGATGGCGCTCATGCCTATGCCGCCAATGCCGACGATATGAAACAGGCCTGTGGTGTCAGGCGGTGGCAAATGCATGGTCGCCTACACTCCGTCCGGTCCGGCTAGATCCGCCACGAGGTCGGCGAGCCTGTTCACCGCATAGACATTCCCCATGGCTTTCGACTTGGCGGCCGCCTGCGCCAGCCTGTCCGGGTTGCCGAGCAATTCCTCGAGCCGCCCGGCCAAGAACTCCGGCGAAATACTGGACTGGTGCATGCACCAGCCCCCGCCGCTGTCTTCAAGGCGCCGCGCGTTCTCGAGCTGATCGTTGTCGATGGCATGGGGCAGCGGCACGAGAATAGCCGGACGCCCGATCGCTGTGACTTCGGCCACGGTCGACGCCCCTGCCCGGGAAACAATGAGATGGGAATTCGCGATCCGCTCCGGCAGGTCCTTAAAGAACGGCGCCACGTGAGCCGTGATTTCGGCTTCGCGGTAGGCATCGCGTACCTCCGCGACATCCTCGGGCCGCGCCTGCTGGACGACCGTCAAGCGCCAGCGTAGGGGCGACGGCAGTTTGGCCAGGGCTTGCGGCATCATCTCGGAGAAGAACCGCGCGCCCTGGCTGCCGCCGAAGATGAGCAGCAAGAGCCGGCCCGCGGCCTCCGGCGGCGCATAGGCTTGGTCGCGAAAACTCACGACCGCATCGCGTACCGGATTGCCGGTCACGACCGAACGCTTTTCCGCGCTGCGCCGCAGATGCTTCGTCGTCGCGAAGGACAAGGCGATGGCATCGGCGAAGCGGGACAACAGGCGATTGGCGCGCCCCATCACCGCGTTCTGCTCGTGCAGGACCGTCGGGATCCCCAGCGACCGGGCGGCGAGCAGAGGCGGTAAGGTGGGATAGCCGCCGAAGCCAACGACCACGTGCGGCTGCACCATCTCCAGCAAGCGCCGGGCCCGGAAATAGCCCTTGCTCAGCGTGGACAGCGTCTTCATGACCGCCCCGGGTGATCGCCCGGAGAACGTGGCCGAGGGCACCTGGTAGGTGGCGCGCGCGGGGAAGTCGGTGCCGTACTGCCCGGCCCGCTCGTCCGTCGCCAATTCCACCGCGAACCCGCGCCGCGTCAGTTCCTGGGCCAGGGCCGTCGCCGGGAAGAGATGTCCGCCCGTGCCTCCGGCGGCGAGTAGAATGGTCTGGGTCAAGCCGTCTGCCCCCTGGCCTTCGCAGGATCCCCGTCATGCGCGGCGGTTGCCGAATACTCCAAACGTCCCGCCCTCGGTCGTTTGCGGGTCAGCCCCAGCGTAAAGCCCATGGTGAGCGCCATGGCAAGCATGGACGAACCGCCAAAGGAAATGAAGGGCAGCGTCATCCCCTTGGCGGGCAGGAGACCGACATTCACGGCCATATTGATCAAGGTTTGCAATCCGAACAGCATCACCAGCCCCGCAATGGCGTGCCGGATGAACCCATCGCTTTCCTGAGAGGCCTTCGACAGTCCCCGCAGGACGATGAAAGCGAACAAGATCAGCAGGATCAGACAGGCGATCAGGCCGTATTCCTCGGCCGCGACGGCGAAGATGAAGTCCGTATGGGAGTCCGGCAGGACATCCTTGACGGTCCCCTCGCCCGGCCCGCGCCCGAACCACCCGCCACGCAGGAAGGATTCCAGCGAACGGTCGGATTGGTAGGTGTCGCCGGTGGCGGGGAAGAGGAAGCGATCGATACGGGAGGCCACATGGGGCAGCAGGAAATAGGCGGAGAGCAGCCCCAGCACGCCCAGACCGATCAGGACCACGATCCAGATCATGTTGATCCCGGCCATGAAGAACAGTCCGCCCCAGACAATACTGATGAGGAGCGTCTGCCCGAAGTCAGGCTGCAGGACGAGGAGCAGCGCGAACACGGCGTAAATCAGGATCGCCAGTTCCAGCCCAGGGACGTCTTTTCGTTTCTGGCTTTCATTGAAGAGCCAGGCGCTGAGCACGATGAAGGCGGGCTTCACGAATTCCGACGGCTGGATGCCGATGGGACCCATGTGCAGCCAGCGCTTGGCGCCTTTCACCTCGGGCCCGACAAACAGGATACCCACCATCAAGGCGATGCCGATCACGAAGATGATGAGGCTCGCGCGCCGGATTTGCTTGGGTGTCAGGGTGGATGCGGCGAACATGATTGCGAAGGCCGGCAGGAGCATCGCCACATGACGCCGCACGAAATGGAACTGATCGAGCCCGAGCTTTTCCGCAATGGGCGGGCTGGCGGCCAGCGACAGCACCACGCCCGCACCCATCAGCAGCATCAGGGCGACAAGCATCAGCCGATCGACGGTGAACCACCAATCGGAAAGGACGCTTTTGTCGGCGCGCGTGATCCTCATGACACGCAACCCTACCCGCTAAGGCTTGTGACACCGTTACGCTGCATCACGAGTTCTTTGAAAGCGTCGCCCCGCTTGGCGAAATTGGGATACTGGTCGAACGACGCACAGGCTGGGGACAATAGCACAACAGGCTCATCCGCTTGCGACCTGCTCGCATCGGCGGCCGCCAGGTCCACGGCGCGGTCAAGCGTCCCGCAGGCAATATGGGGGATGGCGTCCCCCAACTGGCCCGCGAAGGCGTCGGACGCTTCACCAATGAGATAGGCCCGCGCGATCCGCGGATAGAAGGACTCGAGCCCCGCAAGGCCGCCTTCTTTGGCCACACCGCCGACGATCCAATAGATGTTGTCGAAGCTGCCCAGTGCCTTCCCGGCGGCGTCCGCATTGGTGGCTTTGGAGTCGTTCACGAACAGCACCTTGCCCGCTCGACCCACCTGTTCCATGCGGTGGGCGAGGCCGCCGAAGCTTCTCAAGCCCTCCTGAAGTGCAACCGGCTCGACGCCTTGGCTACGGGCCAGCGCATAGGCGGTCGCGGCGTTCTGCCAGTTGTGCGCGCCGCGCAGGGACCCAATGCCCGCGAGATCAGCACGTGCGACCTCTTTGCCGCCTTCCATCGCCATGATCGTCGCATCGCTCGCCCAAACTCCGTTCTGCACGGGCCCTCGAATAGAGATGCGCTTGACGGCATAGGGGCCCCGAAGCGTTTCCGCGATGGCCCGGCAGGGCACGTCGTCGACGCCGATTACTGCCGTCGCGTCGGGCGCAAGCTGCGCGAAAATCCGCGCCTTCACGCTCGCATAGCCCTCGAGCGAACCGTGGCGATCGAGATGGTCCGGGGTGATGTTCAGGAGCGCCGCTGCGTCGGGCTTCAGCGAGGGCGTCAGGTCGATCTGGTAGGACGACAGTTCGAGGACGTAGACGCGGCCCGGCGCGAACGGCGCGAGATCGAGTACGGCGTTGCCGATATTGCCACCGAGGGCGACGTCTCTGCCCGCCGATTCCAGGAGATGCGCCGTCAGCGCCGTCGTGGTGGACTTGCCGTTGGTCCCGGTGATGGCGACGACCTTGCAGTCGATGCCGGACGCCTGATGCGCCCGGAAAAACAACTCGACGTCGCCGATGACCTCGATGCCGGCTGCGCGCGCCTTCGGCACGCTCCAATGGGGTTCGGGGTGGGTGAGCGGGATGCCGGGTGCGAGTATGAGCGCCGCGAACGCGGCAAAGTCCGCGTTGGAGAGATCCTCGACGGCAAACCCAGCCTCGGCGGCCTGGGCGCGGCCCGCCTCCTTGTCGTCCCAGATGACAACGTCCGCGCCGCCCTCTTGCAGGGAACGCGCTGTCGCAAGACCGCTGAGACCTGCGCCGACGACCGCCAGCTTGCGCCCAGCGAAGATCGTAACGGGAATCATGATGGGCGCAATCTACCGCAATTTCAGGGTCGCCAGACCGGCGAGCGCGAGCACAACGGAGATGATCCAGAAGCGGATAACAACGGTCGATTCCGGCCAGCCCTTCTGTTCGAAATGATGGTGCAGCGGCGCCATACGGAACACGCGCTTGCCGAACATCTTGAAGGACGCGACCTGAACGATCACCGAGACGGCCTCGAGAACGAAGAGACCGCCGACGATAGCCAGCACGAGTTCGTGCTTCGTCGCCACCGCGATCGTACCCAGCGCGCCGCCGAGCGCGAGCGACCCTGTATCGCCCATGAAGATGAGCGCGGGCGGCGCGTTGAACCAGAGGAAGCCGAGCCCCGCGCCAACTAGAGCCCCGCAAATGATGGCCAGCTCACCGGTGCCGTTGACGAAATGAATCTGGAGGTAGTCGGCGAAGAGCGAGTTGCCGACAACATAGGCGATGAATCCGAATGTCGCGGCGGCGATCATGACGGGAACGATCGCGAGACCGTCCAGACCGTCGGTGAGATTCACCGCGTTGCCGGCCCCCACGATGATGAAGGTGCCGAATATCACGAACATCCACATGCCAAGCGGAATAACCGTGTCCTTGAAAAAGGGAATGGTCAGGGTCGTCGAGAGTGGCGGTTCCCCGACAGAGGCGATGACGTACGTCGCGATGATGGCCGCGCCGGCCTCGATGACGATCTTGATGCGTCCCGCAAAACCCAGCACGGACTGCTTCGTGACCTTGAGATAGTCGTCGTAGAAGCCAACCGCTCCGTAGACCAGAGTCAGCAACAGCACGACCCAGACATAGGGATTGCTCAGGTTGCCCCACAGCAGCACCGAGACGACGAGGCCCGACAGGATCATCAGGCCGCCCATGGTCGGCGTGCCTTGCTTCTGGATGATGTGGCTCTGCGGGCCTTCGGTGCGGATCGGCTGACCCTTGCCCTGGCGCACGCGCAAGGAGCGAATGACGCGGGGCCCGAAGAAGAACACGAACAGCAAGGCGGTGACGATGGCCCCGCCCGTGCGGAAGGTGATGTAGCGGAAGATATTGAGAACGGCGACGTCGGGCGCAAGTTCCGCCAACCAGTAAAACATCGCGTTTCTACCCCCCCTATTCGGCGACCCATCGGGCACCGCGGCTCCAGCGGCCGGAATTAACGGTCTTCGAACTTACGCTTTAGCTCGTCGACAAGCGGCGCCATGCGGCTACCCAGCGAGCCCTTGACCATAACAATGTCGCCGGGCTGCACAGTCGACAGCAGCGCCGGCGCCAGTTCCTCCGACGTTTTTGCGTACGCGCCACGCCGCTCCTTTGGCACCGCTTCGAACAACGAGGCCATGTCCGCGCCGGACGCAAAGACAACATCTATACCCGCCGCGTCAACGGCTTCCGCGAGTTCGCGATGAAGTCTTGGGCTGTCCTTGCCGAGTTCGAGCATATCGCCAAGCACGACCACACGCCGCTTGTATTCGCTGCGGGGCGTCAGCCCCAGTGTCGCGAGAGCCGCGCGCATGGAGGCCGGGTTGGCGTTATAGGACTCATCAACGATGCAGACCGGGTCCCGTTCCGTCGCGATGACAAACCGTTGGCCGCGGCCCACAGGCGGTTGGAGCGCACCCAGCGCTTCTGCAGCCGCCTTGAGATCGGCGCCGGCGAGTTTCACCGCGCCGAGGACCGCAAGCATGTTCTGAACCACGTGGCGTCCCGGTGCGCCTACACGGTACGTGATCGTTTCGCCGAGGATATCCGACGTCACCGTCGAGCCGTTCGGGTCGAGGTCGCAGTGCATGAGACGGACCGTCGACCGCTCATCCTCGCCGAAGGATACGACCTCCGCACCCTCGCTGCGCGCGGCCGCGGTCAGGCGTTCGAAGTGCGGGTTATCGCGGTTGATAACGGCGGAGCCGCCCGGTACCAGCCCCTCGAAGATCTCCGCCTTGGCATCGGCGATCTCCTCCACCGACGCAAAGAAGCCGAGATGGACCGGCGCCACGGTCGTGACGATCGCGATATGCGGACGCACGAGACGTGTGAGCGCGGAAATCTCGCCCGCATGGTTCATACCCATCTCGAATACGCCGTAGTCGATGCCGCGCGGCATGTTGGCGAGGGTGAGCGGCACGCCCCAATGGTTGTTGAAGGACTTTGCCGAGGCGTGGACGCTGCCGCTTGGGCTGAGAGCGACCCGAAGCGCCTCCTTCGTTCCCGTCTTGCCCGCGCTGCCGGTCACCCCGATCACGACGGCATGGTCCGTGCGGTCGCGGCCCTCCCGGCCGAGATCGTTGAGCGCTTCGAACGTGTCCCGAACGCGGACCAGACGCGCTTCATCGTACTCGGAGGGCGCACCGGCGCCGCCCTGCTCGATTGAAGTGTCCGCCGGAAACGTCTCTTCCACGATGGCGCAGCCTGCCTCCGTCTCCAGGGCTTTCGCGACGAAGTCGTGACCATCGCGGTTCGGTCCGCGGATCGCGATAAACCCTTCGCCAGGTTCGATGGCGCGACTGTCGATGGAAAATCCGGTAATCGGCGCGGCGGGGTCCCCCTCGCATCGGCCGTCCGTGGCGCTGATGACCTCGCCCAAGGTCCAGAGTGGATCAGCCAAGTTGTGCCCCCTTGGTCAGCGCGGCGGCGACCGCGTCGTGATCGGAAAATGGAATGACGGTCGTTCCAACGGTCTGGCCGGTCTCGTGCCCCTTGCCCGCCACGAGCAAGACGTCGCCAGCGCGGATCATGCGGATCGCCTCGGAGATCGCCGTGGCGCGATCGCCAATCTCGCGGCCTCCCGGAACGGCAACCAGGATCTCATCGCGAATGGCGGCGGGATCTTCGCTGCGCGGATTGTCGTCTGTCACGATGACCACGTCCGACTTGGCTGCCGCAGCCGCGCCCATCTGGGGGCGCTTGCCGCGATCGCGGTCGCCGCCACAGCCGAAGACGACGAAGAGCCGATTGTCCGCATAGGGCCGCAAGCTGTCGAGCGCTTTGGAGAGCGCATCGGGCGTGTGGGCATAATCGATGAAGATCGGCGCGCCGTAGTGGGACGTTCCCGCAAGTTCCAATCGTCCCGTCGCACCCTGCAAATGTTCGAGGCGTGGCAGGACCTCGTCCGCGCTCGCGCCCGTCGCGATGACAAGGCCGGCGGCAACAAGCGCATTGCTCGCCTGAAACTCGCCGACAAGCGGCAGCAGCACCGTGTAGGTTTTCCCTGCATGTTCGATCTCTAGGCGTTGCGCGAAGCCTTCGATCTCCGCCGAGACGAGGCGCAACGTCTCTCCCGCCCGCCCCACGCCGAAAACAGTGAGGCCCCGCTCCTTGGCGGCATCGGCGACACGCGTGCTCTCCACGCTGTCCATATCGATGACCGCCGTCGCGCCAGGCTGTAGCAGCTCGGTGAACAGACGCAGCTTCTGCGCGAAGTAATCTTCGAAGCTTGCGTGATAGTCCAAATGGTCGCGCGAGATGTTGGTGAATGCCCCCGCCTTCAAGACGACGCCATCGAGACGCCGTTGCTGCAAGCCGTGACTGGAGGCCTCCAGCGCCAGATGGGTTACGCCTTCGGCAACGAGGCCGGCGAGAAGGCCGTGCAGTTCGATGGGATCGGGGGTGGTGTGCCGCAACACCTTGGTGCCTGACGGCGACACGACACCGACCGTGCCGAGGCTTGCCGCCGCATGGCCCGCATTGCTCCAAAGCTGGCGCGTGAAGGCCGCGACAGACGTCTTGCCGTTGGTGCCTGTGACGGCCACCGTCGTCTCGGGCTGAGCGCCGAAGAAGCGCGCGGCGATCAATGCAAGGGTTCGGCGGGGATCGGGAACAGCGATGACGGGCGCGCCCACATCCATCGGTTCGGATGCCAAGACGGCGACAGCGCCCCGCGCCACGGCGTCGGCCGCAAAGCGGGCCCCGTCCGTATTGACCCCAGACAAGGCTGCGAACAGGAAGCCCGGCTTCACCTGCCGGCTGTCGGCGGCAATGCCTGCAATCGGCAGCGCCGCAACCGCCGCGCTCAACTTCGCCTCCGGTCCTACCAATTCACCGAGGGTCATGTCCGAATGCCTATAACCGGCTCATATCAATTGAGAATCTCAATACCGTCATGAGCGGTATTGTGCCAAGACCGTCTTCTAATAGGTGGCCGACGTCTTGGCGTCAAACCGCGAGGCGGTCTCGTCGAGCCTGGGCTGCACCCCGAGGATCGGTGCGATCCGCGCCACAATCTTCCCGACGGTCGGGGCCGCGTTCACGCCGGCCGTGGAATTCCAGTTCGTGGCTTCCACACGCTGCGGCTCGTCCAAGGTCACGAGAACCACGTATTGCGGATCGTCGGTCGGGAAGACGGATAGGAAACTGTTCAGCAGCGAGTGGCGCGCATAGCGCCCGTTGACCACCTTCTCCGCCGTCCCGGTCTTGCCGCCCACGCGGTAGCCTTCCGCATTTGCCCGCTTGCCCGAACCGCGCAGCACATTCTCTCGCATCAGCTTCACCATCGCCGCGCTGGTTTCCGGCGAGACCACACGTTTCGAGACGGCCAAGGCCTCCTCGCGGGTACGCGGCAGGAACGTAGGCGGAATGGCAAGGCCGCCATTCATGAGCGGCACGGTCGCCGCCGCCAGCTGAAGCGGCGTCACAGAGAGCCCGTGCCCGAAGGCGATCGTCATCGTGTTCAGCTTCTTCCAATGCTTGGGCACGATCGGCGCGGCGCTGGGTCCAAGCTCCGTAACGACGGGATCGAGGAGACCGAGCTTCTTGAGAAAAGCTTGATGGGCCGGCACGCCCATATGCATTGCCATTTTCGCCGAAGCGATGTTCGAGGAGTAGATGAAGGCCTCGGTCACGGTGAGCGGGCGGCGCTTGCCATGGAAGTCGCTGATCGAGAAGCGGCCGAAATAGATGGGGCTCGTAGCGTCGTAGACGGAATTGACGTTCGCCAGACCGGAATCGAGGATGCCCGCGACTGTGATGGCCTTGAAGACCGAGCCCAATTCGTAGACGCCGAAGCCGACGCGGTTGATCCTGTTCTTGTCCAGCGCCTCCTCGCGGCGATGGGGATTGAAATCGGGCAGCGACGCGAGGGCGACGACCTCTCCGGTACGCACGTCCATGACGATGCCCGACGCGGCTTTGGCCTCATAGAGCGTCATCGCATTGGCGAGCTCTTCCCGCAGGACGTGCTGCGCGCCGACGTCGAGCGACACCGCCACGGTCTCGCCACCCGACTCGGTTTGCGGGTTCATCATCGTCAGCTGCGGGTTGTTGTCGATGAACTTCTCGATGCCCCCGAGACCTCGGTTGTCCACGTCGACCAGCCCCACGACATGACTGGCGGTCGGCCCGACCGGGTAGAAGCGGCGGTACTCCTGGATGAAGCCGAGGCCCGGCAGCCCGAGGTCGTGCACACGCTGCTGCTGGCTGGGCGCCAACTCACGGGCGATACGCACAAAACGCCCGCTTCCCGCGAGTTGCTTGCGGAGCTTGGCCCGGTTGATGTCCGGGAGCACGCTCGCTACGCCGTTCACGACTTCGTCGGCATCGAGGATGCGCTTGGGATCGGCGAAGAGCGTGGCGCCACGAATGTCGGTCGCGAGCAATTGCCCGTTGCGGTCGAGGATGTCGGGGCGATGGATGGTGGTCGAGATATCGTAGGCGCCGCCTCGTCCAGGCCCACTGCCGGCAAGCCCGAGAGATACAAGACGTCCGCCGATCAAGACGAACGCCAAGGCGAAGCCCAGGCAGGCCAGCCGGAACCGGGTACGGCAGCGCGCGTGATAGACGCGCGCCGCGCGCGCTTCGGCTGGGGTTGGAGTCTGGTTTTCGGGCTGTGCCATTCGGATCCGTGCCTAGTTTGCCGCCTTGTAGTTTGCGGCTTTGGCATCACCCGTCTTGGCAGACTGCGCCAACTTGCGGACCCGCGCGAAGTCGTTCTCGGTGACTTCGTCCAGAATGACGATCTGCTGCGGATTGGCAGGATTGAGTTCGAGATATTTCTTGGCGAGACGCTCGATGCGTTCAGGGCTGTTGAGCAGGCTCCATTCGGCCCGCGCCACAGCAAGAGAGTCGCGCTCGTCCTCGATCTGCCGCTCGAGCAGAACGATCTTCTCGTCGAGACTCCGGGCCTCGTATTTGACTTGGTAGATCACGGTCGCCAAGGCGGCGAGGCCAAGGACCAGGCAGATATTCACAAAACGCAACATCACAACACCGCGTCCAAACAGCGACGCGTCCCCTCAACGCAAAATTTCAAGCGCCCCCCGTTCGGCGCAGTTCGGGCACCCCAAGCCCAGCAAAGTCCGGTTTTTTGGCCGGCGCCTCGGTCCGGCGCCCTGCCCTAAGCCGAGCCGACCGGGCCCGGGGGTTGCTTCGGACCTCTTGCTCACTCGGTTCTACGGGCCGACGGTTAAGAAGCTGGAAGCTTGGCAAAAATTCTTTGCCTTCGCTGTCGGGTAGATGCCGGGACCCTTTTTGGGGCGGGGCGCTGCGGCTGGCGAAGAAACGCTTCGCGATCCGGTCTTCCAGTGAATGAAACGTCACCACCACCAAGCGTCCGCCGGGTCTCAACAGTCGTTCGGCGGCGCTGAGCCCCGCGGCGAGTTCTTCCAATTCAGCGTTCACATAGAGCCGAAGCGCCTGAAACGTGCGCGTGGCCGGGTGCTTCGTGTGGTCCTTGCCGCGGCCGAGGACACCAGCCACAATGTCGGCCAGCGTGCCGGTCCGGGTGATCGGCGCTTCGGCGCGAGCCTTCACGATGGCCTTGGCGATGGCGCGCGAGCGGCGTTCTTCTCCGAAAACATAAATTATTTCAGCAATCTGGGCTTCTTCGAAGGTATTGACCACATCGGCCGCCGAGATCCCGTCCGCTCCCATGCGCATGTCGAGCGGACCGTCTTTGGCGAAGGAGAAGCCGCGTTCAGCCTGGTCGAGCTGCATGGAAGAAACTCCGATATCGAGCACAATGCCGTCTGCAGTCTCGATGCCGTTTTCGGCCGTAAGGCTCTCCATGTCGCTATACCGGCCGAGCACGGCCTCGAAGCGATCCGGGAAATCCGACGCAAGCGCGGGCGCGTTCGATAGCGCCTCTGCATCTCGGTCGATCGCGAATAGACGGCAGTCGGCCGCATCGAGAATGGCTCTCGAATAGCCGCCCGCTCCAAACGTGCCGTCGATGATGATGTCGCCGTCTTCAGGCGCGAGCGCCGTCAGAACCTCGGAAAGCAACACGGGAATGTGACGGACCAGTCCGCCAGCGACAGACGATGGCCTGCCGCGGTCCGTCATCATTCCCGTGTTCCCTCTGCACCGCCGCTTCCGCGGCGCCCCGCGCCGAGTAACTTGCGGAGGTCGCGGACTTTGTCCCGTGCCTCCGCCAAATGCGTTTCAAAACGCTTCGGCTCCCAGAGCTGAAATTTTTCCCCCAGCCCCACAAAGGTGATGTGGCTGGTGATGCCGGCGTGTTCACGCAAGCGCTCGGGAAGAATCGTACGACCGTCTTGATCGATGGAGAGAATTTCGGATGTGCCGAAGAGTGCCGTGGCGAGTTGATCGCGCTCATCGGAGTACGGCGCGATGTCTTCGACCAGAGAATTGATTTTATCCACGAGGCGTTGGCCGCCGGCGTCGAGCGCGGGCGCATCAAGCGATGGATAGCAGTAGATGCCGTCGAGGCCATCCTTAGCGAGAACCGTACGGAAGGATGCGGGAACCGAGACCCGGCCCTTGGCGTCGATCCTATTCGTGAATGACGAGACAAACTGATCCATCTCCCCCCTCACGCGCTACGAAGCCGACTGAATGAACACGGAACTAAAAACGGCGCTTCGGCGCTGGCCTTCCGCGAATTCGGTAACGGGTGGAGGAAGCGGCGCGGATCCCCCCGTGGCCTCAAAGGAAGCGCTGCCTGCTTCCTCCACCCCACTCACCGAACGGGCATTTATGGGATAGCATGGGATACCATGGGCGTCAATGGAAATGGTCGGGATTTGCGGTCATTTCCTGGGAACTGCGTGCACATCAGGCCTGCGCGTAAGGAGGTATGGGCCGCCGCCAATTGTCGGCGAGCCGCGAACCGCGCTAGATTTGCATCGGAGGCGCGGCTGACGTGGGATCGCTGGCGCCCTGCGAGGCTAATCCTCATGGCCACATAGCCGGCGCAATTGCGACGCCTACTGATCGCCTGAGACAAGCCGTTGACGGGATAGGAATGCGCGATTGGCGGTTATGAAGGGAAGAACTCTCCACCGCATTCTAGGCCTGACGGCCGTTACGATTTTCGCGCTGGCCGCGAGCGTACCCGCCGTGCGCGCGGCCGCCGTTTCGATGATGGCCGACGGGCCCGCCTTCATGCGGCTCGGGCCGCCGGAGGCGCCGGTCAAACTCTTCTACGAGACCAAAGGCAAAGGCTCGCCCATTCTCCTGATTCACGGCTTCGGGTCGAGCACGTTCACCTGGCGCCGTATCGCCCCGGCGCTGGCGGAGAAACACAAGGTGATTGCCGTCGACCTGAAAGGCTTCGGACAATCCGACAAGCCGCTCGACGAGCACTACTCGATCTTCGACCAAGCCGAACTCATCAAGCAGCTCATTTTGGAGAACGATCTCGAGAACCTGACCCTCGTCGGTCATTCGTATGGTGGCGGCATTTCGTTGATGCTCGCGCTCGACAAGGATCCGCGGCTTGATGGACGGATCGAAAAGCTCGTGCTGCTGGACACGATCGCCTACCCGCAGAACATCCCCGTCGCCTTCAAAATGATGGATATGCCGCTCATGTCCCATCTCGGCGTCCGCATGGTGCCGCCCGAGGTGCAGGCTCGCGTCGCGCTCAAGCTCGCCTATTTCGACGACAGCAAGATCGGCGAGGAAGACGTGGAGATGTACGCGGCCCCCTTGCGCACGACGGCGGGCAAGCACGCCGTGATCCACAGCGCCCGCCAGATCGTGCCTCAGGGCCTCGACGAGATATCGAAGCGCTATCCGACGATCAAGCAGCCGACGCTCATCGCTTGGTGCGACAACGACAAGATTGTCCCGCTCGACATCGGCCTCGAGCTCCGGCGCAACATGCCGACCTCGCGTCTCGAAATCATCGAGCAGTGCGGGCACATGCCTCAGGAGGAGCAGCCCGAGGCGACGCTCCGGCTCATCCAGGATTTCCTGGGAGGCTGAATCAAACCTGTCTTGTGGCACCGTTAGGCTCGATTTGCGCTGAGTCTTCGAGCATTGGCTGACACGCGTCAGCATTAGTTTTTCTTATGATCGCAATAAGCAAATACGATTTGCCCTTATGGCTCTTAGCGCGCACTGTGCGCTCGACCGGCGCATGCCCTAGAGGCACCCCAAGACCAAGCAAATAAAAGTAGGAGATGAGGAAATGGACGCCAAAGTCGAGAAATCAGGCTGCCCCGTAATGCACGGCGCGATTACCGAAAGCGGCACCTCGGTCATGGACTGGTGGCCGAACGCCCTCAACCTGGACATCCTGAGCCAGCACGACACGAAGACCAACCCGATGGGCAAGGACTTCGATTATCGCGAGGAGGTGAAGACCCTCGACTTCGATGCGCTCAAGAGGGACATGCATGCGCTGATGACCGACAGCCAGGAATGGTGGCCAGCCGACTGGGGCCATTATGGCGGTCTGATGATCCGCATGGCCTGGCATGCTGCCGGTTCTTACCGACTGTTCGACGGCCGCGGCGGCGGCGGTACCGGCAACCAGCGCTTTGCGCCGCTCAACTCCTGGCCGGACAACGGCAACCTCGACAAGGCACGGCGCCTCTTGTGGCCGATCAAGAAGAAGTACGGCAACAAGGTTTCGTGGGCAGACCTGATCATCCTGGCCGGCAACATCGCTTACGAATCCATGGGCCTGAAGACGTTTGGCTTCGGCTTCGGCCGCGAGGACATCTGGGCCCCGGAGAAGGACGTGTATTGGGGTTCGGAAAAGGAATGGCTCGCCGAAAGCGTTCTGAGGTACGCGAACGAAGAAGACCCGGAGACGCTGGAAGAGCCGCTGGGCGCTGTCCACATGGGGCTCATCTACGTCAATCCGCAGGGCCGCGACAACAAGCCGGATCCGATGAAATCGGCACGCGACGTGCGTGTCACCTTCGCCCGCATGGCTATGAACGACGAAGAGACCGCCGCTTTGACCGCCGGCGGTCACACGGTCGGCAAGGCACACGGCAATGGTCTTGAGTCCAATCTCGGACCCGCGCCTGAAGCGGCGCCCATCGACGAGCAGGGCTTTGGCTGGATCAACCATGAGACCCGCGGTGTCGGCCGGGACGCCGTGACCAGCGGTCTTGAGGGCGCCTGGACGTCCGAGCCGACCAAGTTCGACATGGGCTATTTCGACATGCTGCTCGACCACGATTGGGAGCTGAAGAAAAGCCCGGCAGGCGCTTGGCAATGGCAGCCGGTCGCCATCGACGAGAAGGACATGCCGGTCGACGTGGAGGATCCGTCGATCCGCACCATGCCGATCATGACCGACGCCGACATGGCCATGAAGATGGACCCGACCTATCGCGAGATCATGGAGAGGTTCCGCGCCGATCCCGAGTATTTCAAGGACACATTCGCTCGCGCATGGTTCAAGTTGACCCATCGCGACATGGGCCCGAAGGCGCGCTACATCGGGCCTGACGTCCCTGAGGAAGATCTGATCTGGCAGGATCCGATTCCGGCTGGACCGACCGGCTACGATGTCGAGGCGGTCAAATCGAAGATCGCCGCCTCCGGCCTATCGATCTCCGAGATGGTCTCCACCGCCTGGGACAGCGCGCGCACCTATCGCGGCTCCGACATGCGCGGCGGCGCCAATGGCGCCCGTATCCGGCTAGCGCCGCAGAAGGACTGGGAAGGCAACGAGCCGGAGCGTCTGTCCAAGGTGCTCGGCGTTCTCGAGCCGATCGCCCAGGAAGCCGGCGCCAGCATCGCCGACGTTATCGTTCTGGCCGGCAATGTCGGTGTCGAGCAGGCGGCCAAGGCGGCGGGTTTTGACATCAAGGTGCCCTTCTCGCCCGGCCGTGGCGATGCGACCGACGAGATGACGGAAGTGTCTTCCTTCGAGGCTCTTCAGCCCTTCGCCGACGGGTATCGCAACTGGGCCAATACCAGCTACGACGTCAGCCCCGAAGAGATCATGCTCGACCGCACGCAGCTGATGGGGCTGACCGGCCCCGAGATGACCGTGCTCATCGGCGGCATGCGCGCCATGGGCACCAATCACAGCGGCACCAAGCACGGTGTTTTCACCGACCGTGAGGGTGCGTTGACGACGGACTTCTTCGTCAACCTCACCGACATGGCCTACAAGTGGGTGCCTACGGAAGATGGCATCTACGAAATCCGCGACCGCAAAACCGGCGACGTCAAGTGGACGGCCACGAGCGTCGATCTCGTGTTCGGGTCCAACTCGATCCTGCGCGCTTACGCCGAGGTCTATGCCCAGGACGACAACAAGGAGAAGTTCGTGAAGGACTTCGTGGCGGCTTGGACCAAGGTCATGAACGCGGATCGGTTCGACTTGGCTTAAGGAACAGGGCGGCGCGCGTCGCCACTGAGCCAAAGCTGAAGCGCCCCTCCCCCCATCGCGGCGCTTCCACATCGGACGGCCGGCGTGATTCCCGCGCCGGCCGTTCTTTATTGTCTGTTGGCTTGTGTCTCGGCGCGTCAGCGCGCAGCGCCTCGAACCACATGCAGGATCAGCGATCCGACAAGGAGCACGAGGAAAATAAAGAACAAAATCTTGGCGATACCAGCCGACGCACCCGCAATGCCGCCGAAGCCAAGTAGTCCTGCGATCAAAGCGATCACAAGAAACGTCAAGGCCCAACCAAGCATGTCGATCTCCTTTCGTTAAGTTTCGAGTCTACTCGAATAAACACGGAGACGCGACCGTTGTTCCCGTAGATGCGCGCTCAGCACGCGAAGGAGGCCCGAAATTTGGAGGCCGGCGCGAGGTTTCCCTCACGCCGGCCCTAACATGTCACCAAGCCTGTAAGCCGGGTTCTGTGCCTCGCTAGGCGAGGTGATGGCCATTCATCTGGGACGCCCCTTGCGGGACGCCTCGTGCAACCAACCCGGGCCGCCCGTCTGGAAACAGACTTGGGCGAAAACTCGCCCCTGCGGCCCCTATTCGGTCTTGCTCCCGGTGGGGTTTGCCTTGCCGCCCTTGTTACCAAAGACGCGGTGCGCTCTTACCGCACCCTTTCACCCTTACCCTTGTCCGGCCTCGCAGCCGATGAAGGGCGGTTTGCTTTCTGTGGCACTTTCCCTGGGGTCGCCCCCGCCGGACGTTATCCGGCACCGTGCTTCCATGGAGCCCGGACTTTCCTCTCCTCGGGTGAGGAGCGGCCATCCGGCCTGCTGACTGTCCGACATAAGGGGAAAGCGGGGCCTAGCGTCAAGGGCACCCGGCCGTTGCGGTTAGCGCCCGAGGGCCACTGGTAATTCCGATGCAAACATCCCCGCACTCGTCACGGCTTTTTGATCCCCGGGTTACCAATGTTCCCATATGCTCGCGTCAAGCTGCCACATAATGGCAAAAGCCGCACGATTCCGCGCCTTGCGGGGCCGTAGCACAGCTGGGCGAGTCGATTTCGAGCAATGACCAATCAGGTTCTCATCGCACGCTGGCTCACAGTTTTCCCAGAACTGGCGGAGCTCGAGCCGGAAACGAAGGACACGCTGTTTGACGTCACGCAGTTCCAACGTCTGCGGCGCGGCGACGTCGCGTATTATCAAGGTCAGCTCTGCCGGAACTATCTGATGTGCATCGAAGGCCAGACGCGCGTCTTCAAGACGTCGGAGTCCGGCCGCGAGATCATGCTCTACCAGGTCGGAGCCGGAGAGACCTGCGTCCTGACGACATCCTGCTTGATGGCCGGGAATCCCTTTCCAGCCGAAAGCAATGTCCAGGCCGATGTCTTGCTCGCGGCAGTACCTGCCGACGTTTTTCACCGGCTCATGTCGTCGTCACAGAAGTTCCGGAACTACGTGCTGTCGAATTATGGAGACCTGCTGTCGAGCCTCATCACGCTGGTGGACGAAGTCGCCTTCGCAAGCCTCGATCTGCGCCTGGCTCGGCGCCTGCTGGCGGAGGCGGGCGACGCAGGCGTTGTGTCGAAGACCCACCAACAGCTGGCTCTGGATCTCGGTAGCGTGCGCGAAGTCATCAGCCGGTACATCTCCGAATGGGAGCGCGTGGGTTGGGTTCGCTCCTCGCGCGGATCGATCGAGGTCCTGAACCGGAGCGCCCTCGCCTCCTACGGCGCGGGCGACAATGCCCTTCACAGCCCAACACTGCGATCAGGCTCGCAAGCGTGACGCGCGCGCAACGTAACTCAGGTCACAGACGAGGGCCGTGACCTGGACCTAGGGAAGAGGGGACCAAAGCTCCTCGATAAGGAACAAGCACCAACGCGTGACAACGAAACGAAACGCCCAAGGACTCATGACAATGACAGACACGACACCAACACGGTTTATCACCCGGCTGACATTGCGAGCGCTCCTGGCGGGCATGCTTGCAACGGGCCTCCCGGCGGTCGCGGTCGCCATGGATGGTCATGGAGACTCCGACGCAGAATTCGATGAGAGCTGCGCCATGGGCCTGGCCGACGGGCAGATGGTGCAGACGGATTGCTCGGTCACTTGGACCGATGACGACGGCAAGGTCTATTGCTTCTCGTCCGAGAGTTCGAAGTCAGCCTTCCTGAAAGACCCGAAAGGCAACATCGCCAAGGCCAAGATGTTTCTCGAAGAGCAGCAGGCCAAGGCGGCCTCCGGCCAGAAGGTCTTCACTGACAAGGACGTCAACGCCCGAGTTGCGGAAGTCATCAAGGAGCGCTCCGATGGTGATGCGTTCGTGTTCCACGACCCCAAGCTCGATACCGACCTCAAGCTGAAGTTCGAAGAGATCAAGATCGTGCGCGGCATGGAAGGATATGGCTGGTTCGCGAACGTCATCTTCAGCGACGTCGAAGAGCCGAAGAAGCAATACGCCATTGATTTCTGGTTCAAGCCGGAAGGACAGCAACTCACGCTGCAGGACATCCGCGTGCAGAAGGGTCCCAAACGCGACGGCGACGGTTACTTCATGATCACGCGCCTGCCGGTCGCTTGGTGGTGGCTCCCGGTGCAGGAACATCCGGGCAGCATCGAAGGCGCACGGGCCTGGCAGGTAATGGCCGCGATCCATGACTACATCCTCGAGAACAAGGACGAGGACGGCAACATCACCGTCAAGGACGACAAGACCGGTGAGGATGTGACGCTGCAGTTCGTCGAGATGCACCGCCCGGTGCGTCATCTCAAGGGTGAAGGCAAGTACTTCGCCTGCACCGACTTCCGCAAACCCGGCAGCAAGGACGAGTATTACGATCTCGATTTTTGGGTCGACGAAAAGAGCGGCGAGCTCAAAGTCGGCAACGTCAAAATCCATAAGGTGCCGGTCCAAGAGGACGGCATCTGGACCCAGGTCGACCGCTACACGTTCGAAGGCATGGACTTCGAGGAAACTCTGTAGCAACCCCGCGCCGTCTCCTGACGGGCCGCGAGCAACGGTTTGCCGCCCCTTATGCCAAAGGGGCGGCTTTCTTTTGCCAATGTTCCATCTGGAAATCGCGAATTTGTGATGGCCTCTGCGTGATCCCAGTCACATTCCCAGCGCGTTACCCCTCTGTAACATCGTCAAACGCTTAAGGCAGGATTTGGCCGACAACGACTTGGCCAACACGGCCTGCTCGAATGCGGTGACATGAACCAGATAAAGTAATGGAGGAAACCATGACGAAATTTCTGACCCCCGCCATTTTTGCAGGCGCGCTTTTATTCGCCGGCTCGGCGATCGCCGCAACGGGTGAATACGACAACATGTGCGCCATGGGCCTTGCCCTCGATAAGAAGGTCGAGACCGATTGCTCGGTCAATGCGGAGATCGACGGCAAAACCTATTGCTTCGGCAACGAGACGGCCAAGACGCTCTTCATGAAGGACCCCGAGGAGAACCTCAAAAAGGCGCAGAGCTTCTACGACGACAATCAGTAAAAAGAGCCCTACTGCCAAAGCGCAAGGCGATAGCGTCACTCGATGACGTCTGGCGGGAAGATCCGGTGCACGGTGCCGGACCTTCCCGCGCGCCGGTTGCTGTTCCTTGGTTTGGCAGAGCAATTGTCCATTGACGGCGCAGGCATTTCTGACGATTCAATGCCGTCTCATCGGCCGAATACGCCAGATACACGAAAGTCACGCACGAAAGTCTTGGAGGAAGAATTTATGAAGAAGGTTGTTCTTGCCGCCGCGGTCGCCGGCACCGTGATTGCTCTCTCCGGTTCCGCCGCTTTGGCCGCCGGCGCTCTCGGTGAGTTCGGCAACAACTGCGCCTGGGGCCTAACCCAGGGCACGAAGAAATACACGGACTGCTCGGTCCACGAGAAGGTCGGCGACAAGCTCTACTGCTTCAGCAAGCAGGAAGCCAAAGAGGAGTTCATGAAGGACCCGGAAGGCAACGTGGCCAAGGCCGAAAGCTTCTACAACGACAACTAGTCAAGCCGACGGCGCTTCGAGCGTTGGACGGTAAGGCATCGAAGGCTCGCCCGGCTCTTGGGCGGGCCTTTTTCTTGGGAGTCACGAGCGAGGCGGCGCGGAGAGGCCTAAACAGCCGCGCCCGCGCGGATCAAGAGCAACTTCTTCAGCGTCTCGCAGGTGGAGCGGTCCGCGCGGCCATCGACGCGCTCCGGCCGGAAATGCCGCTGAAACGCCTCCACGACGCTCTCGGTACCACGGCCGTAGGTCGAGGTCGCCTCCACCCCATAGCCGAAGTCCAACAGATCCTGCTGCAGTTCGGCGACGGCCGCGCTCTCATCCCCTAGACCAAGGCCGGAATCCTCGCCGGCCGGGACAGGCTCGGTCCACAGGCCGATGCCGGCGCGGGCGAGCCGCGCCCAATCAAAACGCTCGCCTGGATCGCGCTTGCGTCCGGGTGCAATGTCGGAATGAGCCAGAATGCGCGCCGCCGGGATAGCGTGGCGGCTCAAAATGTCCTGGCACAGCGCCTCGACCGCTTGCATCTGCACATCCGGAAAAGGCGGATAGTTGAAATCGTGACCGGGATTGTGAATCTCGATGCCGATCGATGCGGAGTTCAAATCCGTCTCGCCGGCCCAGTAGCTTTGACCCGCGTGCCAAGCGCGCTCCGACTCCGGCACCATCTGGGTGATCGTCCCATCGTCGTCGATGATGTAGTGCGCGGATACCTTGGACTCCTCCGATGCGAGCCAATCGCGCGCGGCATCGTGGGTCTCCATACCCGTATAGTGGAGGATCAGCATATCGGGCTGCCGTCCCTCGAGACGCGGCTCGAAATTGGGCGACGGAAGCCAGTGCGCGGCGAGCTTACTGTCGGGCGAAGACGGCATACGGCCCTGTCCTCATGGAAGGTAGTTCACGATGCAAGGCACTCCTTCGGCCGGCGCGCTGAGCCGAACCCCGGATTGCCGCACGCGTGGAAACGGCGAAAAGCGCGGGTCTAGAGGCCGCGCTCTTTCGCGATCTGCTGATAGGCCTCGTTGATCGCGGCGACCTTGTCCGTGGCGATGGCGATGAACTCTTCCGGCACGCCGCGGGCAATCAGCTTGTCTGGGTGGTTGTCCGCGATCAGCTTGCGGTACTGGGCCTTGAGCTCGTCGTTGGAGACGGTCGGCTGGACCTCGAGCACCTCGTACGGATTGCGCTTCGACGCCACCACGTGCCGTGCCTTGATGTAGCTGAATTCGGTGTCCGTGAAGCCGAAACGCTTCGCGACCTGCTGCAGAAACTTCTCTTCGCTGGGATCGAACTCGTCGTCGGCCTTCGCGATGTGAAACAGACCGTCCAGGACGTCTTCCAGAAGTTTGCGGTTGCCCTTGAACATGCTGGCAAGCTGGTCGGCATAGGCCTCGTAGCCGGCGACCTCTTGCTTGGCGAGGTTGAACACCCGTGCAACGTTCTTCATTTCGCCGTCGGGGACCTTGAAGACCTCTTTGAAGGCGTTGACTTCGTCCATGGTGACGACGCCGTCCGCCTTGGCCATTTTGGCGCCGAGCGCAATGACACCGACCGTGAAGGCCACCTGGTCCTCGCCGTCGCCGCCACCCGGCTGATCACCGTCCCGGTCGATCACATAGTGTCCGGCGACACCGCCGACCAGCGCGCCGATCGGCCCTCCGACCGCGAGACCTGCGGCTGCACCTGCGAGCTTTCCCCAAACCGACATAGTGGACCCCCTTGAAACTCTTGATCCTGTTAAACCATACGGGCTTTTCAGCTGCACCGCATGGGATATTCGTGCCCGTTGCGCCTCGCTACCGGGCGCGCTGTCTGCTGCTATCCTCGTAGATTGGCAAGTATCGACATTTTCGGTTCATCGACCTCGAGGCCGGCCCCGAGGCGCCGCTCCACGTGCCATGACCGGACGAAGGTCCAGACGGCGAACCACAACGCCAGAAGGGCATTGGCGCCGCTCGCGACCCACACGAACGCCGATCCCAGCTCGAAGAGATTGGCTGCGGCAAGGATAAAGGCCTCGATCACGATCGCGAAGCCGCCGGCCATCACGATGGCGGCGCAAAGCGAAACGACAAAGATCGTCAGCGGATTTCCGCCCTTTTTGGTGTCTTCGGTGCTCATCAGCTCGCTCAAACCCTTGAGAATCTTCTAGGGGCGCTTCTCCTTACCGGGGCGATCCCCTCGTTACAAGAGGTTCGAGCACGCCGGGCGCCGGATGTCCGTCCCGATCTTGCATGACAAGGATGCCTCAGAATTGTATCCACGGCAGCGAAGCGGCGAAAGGAGCAACGATGGCGGTCTACGAGCTTGACGGGCAGGCACCCGAATTTCCGGAGGACGGGCTCTATTGGGTCGCCGAAACAGCCGTCCTGACGGGCAAGGTCCGGTTGAAATCCGACGCCAGCGTCTGGTACGGCTCGGTGCTACGCGGCGACAACGAGTGGATCGAAGTCGGCACGCGCTCGCAGGTCCAAGACAACTCCACCCTCCACACGGATCCGGGCCTCCCGCTCACCATCGGCCAGGACTGCGTCATTGGGCACAACGTCATCCTTCACGGCTGCACGATCGGCGACAACACGCTGATCGGCATGGGCGCGATCGTTCTCAACGGCGCCAAGATCGGCTCCAACTGTCTTGTGGGAGCCGGGGCCCTGGTCACCGAGGGCAAGGAGTTCCCCGACAACTCCATGATCATCGGATCGCCCGCCAAGGCCGTGCGCGAGGTGGACGACAAAATGCGCGCCATGATCGCCAGGGGCGCCGACGTCTATGTCCGGCGCTGGAAGCAATACGCGGCAGGCTTGAAGCGGATCGCGTGACAGGCGGATACACCGCGGCATGACCGGCAAGTGGCAGTTCTTTATCGATCGGGGCGGCACGTTCACAGATATTGTCGGGCGCTCGCCCGACGGCTCGCTGCTCACCGCGAAACTGCTCTCTGAGAATCCGGAGTCGTATGAGGACGCCGCCATCGCCGGGATTGCCGATCTGATCGGCGTGCCGCGCGACGCAGCCCTACCCCCTCACCTCATCGAAACCGTGCGTATGGGCACGACCGTCGCCACCAATGCGCTGCTCGAACGGAAAGGCGACCGCGTTCTCCTGGTCGTGAGCGAGGGCTTTCGCGACGCCTTGGAGATCGGATATCAGGCGCGGCCGAAAATTTTCGCGCGGCATGTCGAGAAACCATCGATGCTCTATGAGCGCGTCGCGGAGGTCCCGGAGCGCGTCCGCGCCGACGGGACGGTCGAGGTTCCCCTCGACCTGGATGCCATGCGTGCCGTTCTCGAAGACGCCCGCGAGGATGGCATCGAGTCCGTCGCGATCGTCTTCATGCATGCCTACGCCCATCCCGGTCACGAGCACACAGCGGCAACGCTCGCCCGCGAGATGGGCTTCGCGCAGGTCTCCGTGAGCCACGAAGTCAGCCCCTTGGTGAAGTTCGTCGGCCGGGGCGACACGACCGTGGTGGATGCGTATCTGTCGCCGCTGCTTAGCCGCTACGTGGACCGCGTGGCGAGCGCACTGTCGGCCGATGGCGGCGCCCAGGGTGCCGGCGAACACGTGCCCCGCCTGCTCTTCATGCAGTCGTCGGGCGGGCTCACCTCCGCCCATTTGTTCCGCGGCAAGGATGCGATCCTGTCCGGCCCTGCAGGTGGCGTGGTCGGCGCCGTGGAGACGGCCGAGGCGGCCGGCTTCGGCAAAGTCATCGGCTTCGATATGGGCGGCACCTCCACGGATGTCTGCCACTACGACGGCCAGTTGGAGCGCACCTTCGAAAGTGTCGTCGCGGGGGCCAGAGTCCGCGCGCCGATGATGCTCATCCATACGGTGGCCGCGGGCGGGGGATCGATCTTGCATTGCGATGAGTCCCGGTTCCGGGTGGGGCCGGACTCGGCGGGCGCGGATCCTGGACCATGCGCCTACCGCCGTGGCGGACCCCTTACTGTCACAGACGCCAATGTGATGACGGGCAAGCTCCAGCCGGACCTGTTCCCTCGCATCTTCGGTCCCGATCAGGACCAGCCACTCGACCGCCGCGCGGTGGTGAAGGCGTTTCATGGAATGGCCCGAGAGCTCGACGACGGGCGGCTGCCGGAAGAGATCGCCGAAGGCTTCATCAAGATCGCCGTCACCAACATGGCCAACGCCATCAAGACGATTTCAGTGCAGCGCGGCTACGACGTCGGCGGCTACGTGCTCAATTGTTTTGGCGGCGCCGGAGGCCAGCATGCCTGCCTCGTGGCCGATGCGCTCGGCATCGAAAACGTGCTGCTGCATCCGTTCTCGGGCGTGCTTTCCGCCTATGGCATGGGGCTCGCGAGCGTCCGCGCGACACGCACCCAGGCGGTGCTTGCGCCGCTCGACGACGAAGGCTTGGCAGAACTCGCCGAGACTCGAGCCCCGTTGGAGTGCGACGCCCGGCACGAACTTTCCCTTCAAGGCATCGGTGCCGACAAGACCACGATCGAGGCGCAGGCGCATCTGCGCTACGCGGGCACGGACAGCTCGCTGCCCATTCCCATCGCGTCGCTCGCGGCGATGCGCGCGGCGTTCGAGGAGGCGCACCAAAAGCGCTACGGCTTCATCAGTCCCGAGAAGGAAATCGAGATCGAAGCCGTCGAAGTGGAGGCTATTGGCGGGAGTGTGCCGATCACCGAGGCCGACATCTGCTTTCCCGACGAGCGCTCCGAGCCTCACCCAAACACGCGGGCCGATATGTTCACTCACGGGAGCTGGCACGACGTTCCCGTCTATGCGCGCGCCGGCCTGACGCCGGGCGCCGCCATCGAGGGGCCTGCGCTTTTGATCGAAGACCACCAGACCGTCGTGATCGAACCCGCATGGCGCGCGGCCGTGACGGCGAAGGGCCACCTCCTTTTGACGCGCACGCGGGAGAAGCAGACCAAAGAGGTGGTCGGGGCCGAAGCCGATCCCGTGATGCTGGAAGTCTTCAACAGCCTTTTCGTCTCCATCGCCGAACAGATGGGCTATGCGCTGCAGAACACGGCGCGCTCGGTCAACATCAAAGAACGCCTCGATTTCTCCTGTGCCATTTTCGATGCGAGCGGCGCCCTGATCGCAAACGCGCCGCACATCCCCGTCCATCTCGGCTCCATGGACAGGAGCGTCGAGACGATCGTGCGCGAGGTGGGCCGCGAGCTTCGCCCGGGCGATGTCTGGATGCTGAACGCGCCTTACAATGGCGGCACACACCTACCCGACATCACCGTCGTGACACCGGTGTTCGACGAGGCGGGCGCGGAGATCCTCTTCTTCGTCGCCGCGCGCGGCCACCACGCCGATGTGGGCGGCATCGCGCCGGGCTCCATGAGCCCGCGCGCCGCGACAATCGAAGAAGAAGGCATCTATATCGATCCCTTCCGGCTCGTAAGCGGTGGGCGCTTTCAGGAAGAGGCTGTGCGCCGCCTCTTCACCGACGCTCCATACCCGGCGCGAAATGTCGAGCAGAACATCGCGGACCTGACGGCGCAAATCGCCGCGAACGAGAAAGGCGTCATCGAGCTGCGCAAGATGGTGCGCCAATACGGGCTCGCCACGGTCGCGGCCTATATGGGGCATGTGCAGGACAATGCCGCCGAGGCCGTCCGCAAAGTCATCGGTACGCTGGAGGATTCTCACTTCTCGCTCGAAACGGATCAGGGCAGCCGGATCGAGGTGACCATCACGGTCGACAAAGAGACGAACAAGGCCCTGGTCGATTTCACCGGCACGAGCAGCCAGACAGAGACAACCTTCAACGCGCCCGAGCCCATCACGCGGGCCTGCGTGCTCTACGTGTTTCGCACGCTGGTGGACGAGGACATTCCGCTGAACGCGGGCTGCCTCCGGCATATCGACATCGTCGTCCCAGAAGGGACCCTCCTGAAACCGCGCTATCCGGCACCGGTCGCGGGCGGGAACGTGGAAACGAGCCAAACGGTCGTGAACTGCCTATACGGTGCGCTGGGCGTCCTCGGGTCGGCGCAAGGTACGATGAACAATCTGACCTTCGGAAACGCGCGGGTGCAGTATTACGAGACGATCTGCTCGGGCGCGCCGGCGGGACCGGGCTTCGATGGCGCGGCGGCTGTCCAGACGCATATGACCAACTCCCGCCTGACCGATCCGGAAGTCCTGGAACTGCGCTACCCCGTGCTGCTGGAGCGCTTCGAGATCGAGCGCGGCTCGGGCGGCGCGGGACGTTGGCGCGCGGGAGACGGCACGGTCCGTATGCTGAGATTTTTGGAGGAGATGGACTGCGCGATCCTGTCGGGCTTTCGCAAGCAGCAGCCCTTTGGCACAAAGGGTGGCGCGCCGGGCCGGACCGGGGAGAACTGGGTGCGCCGAAACACGGGCGCTCAGGAACGGCTGGAAGCTTCCGATCAAACCACGATCGCTCCGTGTGAAGCCGTGATAATCAGAACACCGACCGGGGGCGGTTATGGTAAGCCATCCGAGGACGGGTCCGCGTAGACAATTGGAGTCGGCGCGCGGTGTAGGCGCGCCGGTGCCCGAGGCAATTGGTAAGAACGTTTGCGCGTGAAGGGCAAAGCTGAATGGCGATCAAAGGCAGGGTCTTAATCTCCGGTGCAGGGATCGCTGGGCTCACGCTCGCCATTTGCCTCAAGGAGTACGGCGAGGATCCTGTCGTGGTGGAGCAGAGCCCCGAGCTGCCCGACCAAGGCTACATGATGGACTTCTTCGGCTCCGGCTGGGACGTGGCCGAACGACTGGGTCTCACTGACAAGCTGCGTGCACTGCGCTATCCCATCGACAAGCTTCAGTTCGTGAACGCCGACGGCAAGCCCTACACGTCCGTACCAATCAAGCGCATCAAGCGTGCGCTGGACGGGAAGTACGTCTATGTGCGCCGCCCCGATCTCGTACGCATCCTTTTCGACCACGCCAAGTCTCTTGGCGTCCAAGTCCGTTTCGGCAAAGAGATTGCAGACCTGAGAGAGCGGGATGGTCATGTCGACGTGACTTTCGACGACGGCAGCTCCGACGAGTTCGCGCTTGTGTTCGGGGCCGACGGCGTGCACTCGGGCGTTCGCCGTCTGATGTTCGGCGAGGAGAACCAATTCGCGCGCTTCCTCGGGGCCTATGTCGCCGCGTTCCACATCGAGGACCACGATCTGCCTGTCCGCCGGACCGCGCAGATCCATGAAGAGCCCAACCGCGTGGCTTTCTATTATCCGCTCGGTGAACGCTCGCTCGACGCGACCTTCGTGTTCCGGCTCGACGAGGTGGACGTCCCGCCCGACCAGCAGCTTTCATTCGTTCGGCGCGCCTTCAAGGGCTCGGGTTGGATCGCCGAGATGCTGTTCGATGCCTACAAGGGAACCGCGCCGCTCTATTTCGACACGCTGACGCAGATCGCAATCCCGCGCTGGTCGCGCGGCCGGGTCACGCTGCTGGGAGATGCCTGCGGGTGTCTAACGCTCCTCGCGGGACAGGGCTCGCATATGGCGATGGCAGGCGCGTATCTGCTTGCGCAGGAGCTGCAGCGCTATGACGGCAACCATGCTGCCGCCTTCACTTCCTACGAGGCGATGATGAAGCCCGAAATTGCCGCACGGCAGGAAGACGCCGCAGCCTTCGCCAAGATTTTCATGCCCACGGCGCAGTCGAAGCCGTGGCTGCGGCGCCTCGTCATCCACGCCGCCTTCAACCCGCTGGTTCTGCCGTTCGCCCTTCGCTACTTCGGATCGAGGAGCATCCTCGAGAACGAGAACGAAGATGGCGAAGAGGCCTAGGTTCGCCGATAGTGCGTTCGCCTAGAAGCTGACCTTCGCGGTCTTCGCGTTGAAAATGACGACATCCCTGTCCGGCTCGATCACGCCGGACACCGAGTAGGAGTGCGGCTCAAAGGTGACCGTCGCTTCGCATTTGCCGCCCGCGCAGTCATTGGCGAACTTGTCCTTGGCGTCGTCCGGCGTAATGTCGTCCGTGTCGAGATAGACGCCATCGTCCGTCGTGCACTCATAGCCCAGCACGTCGCCGGACCGGCCGCCCTTGGTGCAGTACGCCTTCATCTCGACCTGCTGCCCGAGATATTTCTGAGGGCTCTTGATGAGATCCTCGATATCGCTGGCCTGGACTTGCGTGACACATGCGAACAATCCCACGCCGGCAACAAGAAAAGCCGCATGGCGGCTCTTGGAACAAGTCATCGCTTCCTACCTCGAACGCTACGAGTTTCAGTGCCGCGCCCTTGGCATTGGCGCGTTGGCGCGCATCCTACAAATCACCTTGGCGATGAAAAGACCGGATTGCAGACAAAATTAAAGGCGCGGGGGCTAACCCCGCGCCTTCCAGCGTCCGTTCGCAGGGGACGAACGCGCCTAGCTTGTCTGGACCGGCTGAACCTGCTTCCGCTCGGCCATGAACTGGTCGAACTCCGCCTTGTCCTTGGCGTCGCGAAGCCGCTTCAGAAAGGCCTGAAACTCGTCGGCCTCTTCCTCGAGCCGCTTCAGGGTTTCCTCACGGTAGGCGTCGAAGGCGCGATTGCCGGTCGAGCCGAAACCACTCTGAAACCGCTGCGCCTCTTCCTTGAAGTACGAGCGCCAAGCATTCCTATTTCCGCATCCCATTCGTCCACTCCAGATTAGATATGCCAAAACACCAAGGCCGATTGGCCACCAGACGATAAAGCCGAGGATCGTCGCGGCGAACCAAGCGGGCTTTCCGTACTCGTCGAGGGTCGCAACTAGTTGCATCGGGGTCCTTTCACGGGGTAAGTGAATGTTATTCACATTCACATATATGGGCTCTGCTGGCAAGGCGTTCAACGTCTCCCTGCCTGATTCTCGTCTAGCTTTTGCGGTTTTGGGAGATCGCCGGGGCGACTCAAGGTGCGCCACCGGCCAAGAAAAAATTAACCGCAAGTCCCGAGAGTTCCCCATCAATTCGCCGAAAAATGTACGGTTATCGGGCGTTTCTGGGGGCGTTCATATGAGTTCTGCGTATCGCCAAGTCATTAGTTTTGCCGTCGCGGTGGCTGTTGCTGCCGGCGCATTCGGGAGCGGCACGGCCGTGGCCAGGTCGCTGAAGGATCACAAGCCGCATGCGGGCGTGAAGCGGGCCCATACCATGCCGGTCCAGGGGATCGACGTCTCCTACTGGCAGGGCGACATCGATTGGAACCGGGTCCGCCAGGCAGGCATCGAGTTCGCATTTATCAAAGCGACCGAAGGCGGCGACCACCTCGATCCCAAGTTCCGTCAGAATTGGTATGCCGCGAAGCGCGCGGGCGTGGCGCGCGGCGCCTATCACTTCATTTATTGGTGCCGCTATGCGTCAGAGCAGGCCGACTGGTTCGTCCGGAACGTGCCTGCCGATCCCGATGCGCTGCCGCCGGTTCTGGATCTCGAGTGGCACCCCGATTCGAAGACCTGCCCCAAGAAGGTCTCGCGGGAGCTGGCGCTCAAGAAGATCAAGATCATTCTTGACGCCATGGAGCGCCACACCGGCAAGCGGCCGATCATCTACACGGACCCGAGATTTCATAAGGACATCCTCGAGGGTCAATTCGAGGACTATCATTTCTGGCTCCGGTCGGTGGCGGCTGAACCGCACAAGCGATATCCGGGCCGCAAATGGGCCTTCTGGCAGTTCACCGCCACGGGACACGTGCCGGGCGTGCCAGGCAAGTGCGACCGCAACATCTACAACGGGTCACGGGCGGACTGGAATCTTGTCCTGAGATGGCTCGAGGCGAGCAGCCAACAAGCAGGCCAGGTCTCCAGAACGGCCAGCCGCTAGCCCTATTTCGCGGCCGGCCCCTCGTCGGCGGCTTCGGGCAGCACACCGAGCCCCTTCAAATAGATGAGCAGGCCGCTCTCCAACACCTCTTCGGGCGAGAGCGGCACCTTCTTGGCCGCATTGCCCTCCTGAATGAAGAGCGATGCGACGCCGTGAGACATTGTCCAGATGTGCATGGCCACGAGTTTGAGCGGCGGGCGTTCACTCTCCGGCAATTTCCGGCATAACGCGGCAGCGGCCTCAAGCAGCACGTTGAAGGCCTTTTCGGCAGCCGGCGAAGACGTGGCGGCCTGGATCGCCTCACCGCCTTCCTCCGTCGAAGCGCCTGTCTCGAACATGACCGCATAGCTGGCCGGCTCGTCGCGGGCGAAGGTAAGATAGGCGCGGCCCAATGCCTCGAACGCCGACAACGGCGTCGGGACGCCGTTGTTCCAGGCCGCGTCCAGGCGCGCGGCAAATCGTTCGAACCCGCTGCGGGCGACTTCAGCCAGCAAGGCGTCCCTGTCACGGAAGTGCCGATAGGGCGCCGCCGGGCTCACGCCGGCGAGCCGGGCCGCTTCCGTAAGACTGAAGCCAAAGGCGCCATGCTCTTCGATGAGCTTGCGCGCGGCTTCCAGCAGCACCTCTTTGAGGTTGCCATGGTGATAGGAGCGCCGCTGCCAGCGGCGGCCGGGACCGTTCATGTAAACGGCTATTACATAAAAGCCGGCCCCTCGGCTAGGTTCACCGTCACGTCCGCCCTGTGATACCGATACCAGAATCAGTCCAAAGTCGAACCCGCAAGCCTTTCCGAGGGGCGCCCCTTCTGAGTCCCGTCTCATAGAACCGTTATGAACAAGCACATCCTGTTGCACGCCATCGCGCCGGCAGTGGTCGGCGGCCTCACGGCCGCAGTCTTTGTCCTCTTCGGCGCCGACCTGATGTCGAACCTCGAGAATCACCTGAAGTCCGTCCTGCTCTTCGCTTGGCTGTTTCCGGTCATGATGTGGTGCGCCTATGCCGTTATGCAGCAGGGCGAGGCCGTGGCGGAGGAACTCGGCGAACCTTACGGCACGCTGATCCTGACCTTCTCGGTGATTATTATCGAGGTGGCGATGCTCGCCTCGATCATGCTGCAAGGCGACAACAATCCGACGCTGGCCCGCGATGCCATGTTCGCCACGCTGATGATCGTACTCAACGGCATGGTGGGGCTTGCTCTTGTCATGGGGGCGCTCCGCTACTGGGAGCAGGACTACAATCTCGCGGGCGCGCGCGCCTTCCTCGTCGTGCTCACGGCCCTGGCCGTCTTCGCCCTGGTCGTCCCAAACTATACGCAGACCGCCCCCGATCCGGTAAATGCCCCCGGAAAGGCGATCCTGTTCGGTGCGATCACCCTTTTGTTCTACGCAGCGTTCGTGATCATTCAGACCATGCGCCACCGCTCGTTCTTCGATGAGCCGGAGCAGAACGGGGCAGCAGCCTCGGCGCGCGCAGGCGGTTCGGATACCGGCGAAGAGAGTAAGAAATCCCACTCGCTGGCCTTCCATACGATCATGCTGATTTTGTGCCTGCTGCCAGTGGTGATCCTGGCCGAATATCTCGGTGAAATCGTCAACTACGGCATCGAGGACCTGGGCCTACCGGACGAACTCGGTGGCGTCTTGATCGCGGTGCTGGTCTTGACGCCGGAAGGCCTGAGCGCGTTATCCGCCGCGCTGGCGAACCGGCTGCAGCGATCGATCAATATCTGTCTCGGATCGGCGCTCTCGACGATCGGGCTGACCGTGCCGGCGGTCCTGGCCATCGGCATGATCACCGGGCGTGACGCGGAACTCGGACTGACGCAGCTGGAAATGGTCCTGCTTGTCCTCACTTTGTTCGTAAGCGGCATGACCTTTGGGGGCGGCCGGACCAACGTGATCAACGGCGTCGTGCACCTGCTGCTCTTCCTTGTCTATGTGGTCCTGATCTTCAGCCCATAGCGTTGAGCACGGCAGTTGCTCCCTCAAATTCCCTCATATTCTGCCATTCCGCATAAAATCGACTTGGGTTATGCTGCGCCAAAATTGCCTAGGGAGCCCAGACAAAATGCAAGATCGTGGCAGCGGAATTGCAATGCTTTGGCGCAAATGGTTGGTCGCTGGCATTGCAGCCACCGCCTTGGTCGGCTCGTCCGTCATCGCGCAGGCGCAAGACGCCGAGACGGCCGATCCATCGAAGGCGCCCTGCACCGACGATGCCATGATCGTTTTCGATGCTTCGGGCTCCATGTCGGGAAACCAGGAACTCGGGATTCCCAATTCCAAGCCCCGCATCGACGAAGTGCGCTGGGCGCTCGCGCAGGTCCTTCCGAGCGCGACGCGATACCGCCGCGTCGGTCTCGTGACGTACGGTCCCGGACCCTACAATCAGTGCAACGTGTCGCTCGCCTTGAAGCCGACCGCCAATGCGGCCAAGAAGATCATGCGCGCGGTCAACCGAATCATCCCGGCGGGCAAGACTCCGCTCACGTCCGGCGTCGAGCAGGCGGCCGAGGCGCTTGACTATCGCAACAATCCGGGCGTGATCGTCGTCGTGACCGATGGCGAGGAGACCTGCGGCCGAGCGCCGTGCGAGCTCGCGAAGCGGCTTCACGACAACGCGGCACGGCTGACCATCCATGTGATCGGCTTTCGCTACTCGGGTTATTCGTGGACGGGCCAGAACAGCGTCATGGATCTGATGTGTCTCGCGGATCAGAACAACGGGCTCTACATCAAGGCCAATAACGAGGAAGAGCTCGCCGACGCCCTCGAGAAGACGCTGGACTGCCCGATGATTTCTCAAGCGCCGCTGTCGTTCGACCCCGTTCGCTAGGGCCCTAACGCCCCTCGCCTTTCGTCGCCGATCTTTTCGTTGACGCCTGCCGCGAAACCGGCACAAGAAGCCGTCGATCGGATTCTTTGGGGATGGGCGGCAATGGTTCTGTGCAGGCGGGCATTCGTCGCTCTTGGCATCCTGATGGCCGGAGCGTCCCTTGCCGCGGCGGACGATCGTGGCCCAGCAGCGGCGCATTTGGAAAACACGCTCCTGTCCCAGTGCTGGAGCAGCACCGCGCTTGCAGGCACCGACAAGGAACGCGCTTCCAAGTTCGATCGCACGCGCTTGGATCTCGAGACCCTCCGCAAGGTGGCGCGGCCCGAGCGCGCGCCCGTTGCCAAGCCGTTGCGTGGTTCGATCCGCAGCGTGAAGATTCCAGGCGACGACAAGGTCATCGCCCTCACCTTCGACCTTTGTGAAAGCAATGGGCATCGGACCGGCTATGACGGGCATGTCATCGACTATCTGCGCGCTGAGAATGTCAAAGCCACGCTGTTCGTAAGCGGCAAGTGGTTTGAAAGCCACCCCGAACGGGGCACCCAGCTCATCGCCGACAAACGCTTCGAAATCGGCGGCCATGGCCTCGCCCACCGCGATTTCACGAAAGCGAGCGCGGCCACCCTGGACGACGAAATTCATCTGACGGAGGCGGCGTTCCTGCGCGCCCGCGATCAGCTCCTGGCGAAGAACTGCGCCGCGGACATCGCGGAGGACGGCGGTCCCCAGGCCGAACTGACCCTCATGCGGTTCCCCTATGGATGGTGTAACGCCAGGGCTCTGTCCGCCGTCGCGGATGCGGGACAACTCGCCATTCAGTGGGACATCGTGACCGGCGATCCGGATCCCGGCCTCTCCGCCAAGCGTATCGCCAAGGCCATCGTCGACCAGGCCCACCCCGGCGCCATCGTCATCGGTCACGCGAACGGCCATGGCCGCAATACGGCGGAGGCCCTCAAGATCGCCATCCCCAAACTGAAAGAGGACGGCTATCGTTTCGTGACCGTGAGCGAACTGCTCGCCGTCGGCGAACCGGTGATCGCGCAGAGCTGCTACACCGAACGCCCGGGCGACCAGTACCGCTATGCGCAGGTCAAGAAGCGCCGCCGGGCGCAAAGCAAGTGACGTCCTCGCCCTTCCCGCCGACGGCCGACCTTGGAGGCGCACAGTTGTGCTCAATCACGGACGATGCGCGACGGACGTTGGCGTCGGCACTCGCGGCCATGTCGCCGTGGTCGACCCTGGCAATTCCGGAAGAGGCCCTTAACCGCTTTCTTGCCGGCGGGGACGAAGGCACGCGGCACTACGCCATCACTGTCGGCGGCGCGACGGCGGGTGTTGCCTGCACGCGCTTTCCATGGCTCAAGGGCCCCTATGTCGAGCTCCTTGCCGTCCTTCCCGATCATCAAGGACACGGGCTTGGAACCAAGGCTCTAGCGTTCGTCGAAGCCGAAGCCAAGCGGGCCGGGGCGCGCAATGTCTGGGTCTGCGCCTCCGAGTTCAACAACCCCGCCCGTCGCTTCTATGAGCGGCGTGGCTTCGTCGAAGTCGGAACTCTGCCGGGTCTCGTCGCGGAAGGCTTTGCCGAGATGCTCCTCAGGAAGGTGCTGACTTGAAGCAGCCCATTTCTTGAGCACGCGCAAGGCCCGCGAGCGCTCCCAGCGGCACAATTTTCCACACACTATGCACCGGCCCGCACGCAACGATGTCGCACTTGGGGATCCGCTGCGGCGCCATCAAACCAGGGCCCAGAATCAAAAAAAATGCTCCACGCGCGAACCGAATTCCACTTGACGCGTTGAATGGCAACGCTTGCGGCGTTCACATTTTTGTGCGGCGCAACAAGGAAACAGCTTGGCACGTAATTCGGGGAGTTTGTAAAATGACGACCTTGCAGAACGGGCACCCCTCCAATCGGAAAGGAGAGCTTCCGATGGAATTCACCGCCAAACTGACCGTGGCTTCGGTCGTAATATCGTTCAGCTTTCTCGCACTCGTCATTTTAGGAATGATCTAGAGCGAGTACTTGGGCCGAAGGCCCGCCAACATCAAGCCAGCAGGGAAAAGTAGCCGTAGACGGACGACCCCGTCTCGGCGCCATCTCTGCTGTGTTGGCTCCTAAGCCGCTGCGTCGGTGACCTGCTTCGGATCGTAATTGAGGATGGGACCGAGCCAACGCTCGGCTTCCTCAATCGACCAGCCTTTGCGTGCCGCGTAGTCGGCGACCTGGTCGCGGCCTATCTTGCCGATGCCGAAATAACGCGCGTCCGGGTGCGAAAAATACAGACCCGACACGGCGGCTCCGGGCCACATGGCGCAAGACTCCGTCAGCTTCATGCCGATCTCCTGCTCCGCGTCGAGCAAACGGAACAGTGTCCGCTTCTCTGTGTGGTCCGGCTGTGCCGGATAGCCCGGCGCAGGACGAATGCCCGCGTAGTCTTCCGCAATCAGGGCCTGGTTCGAAAGGTTCTCGTCCGGCGCATAGCCCCAGAGTTCGCGGCGCACCTTCTCATGCATCGCCTCGGCGAAGGCCTCTGCCAGCCGGTCCGCAAGCGCCTTCACGAGAATCTTAGAATAGTCGTCGTTGGCGAGTTCAAAGCGGCGCGCGATGTCGTCCTCGCCAAGACCGGCGGTCACGGCGAAGCCGCCCACGTAGTCGGCGAGCCCCGTCTCCTTCGGCGCGACGAAATCGGCCAGCGCCAGATTCGGTTTGGATGCGTCGCGCGCCATCTGTTGCCGCAGCGTATGGAAGGTCGCGAACGGCTCCTTCCGGCTTTCATCCGCATAGAGTTCGATATCGTCGCCGACACTATTCGCAGGCCAAAAACCCACGACAGCGCTCGCCTTAAGCCATTTCTCCTCGATCAGCTGCTTCAGCATGGCTTGGGCGTCTTCGAAGAGCGGCCGCGCGGCCTCGCCGTATTTGTCGTCGTCGAGAATGCGCGGGTATGTGCCTTTCAGTTCCCAGGCATGGAAAAACGGCGTCCAGTCGATATAGCGTGCCAGCTCCGCCAAGTCGTAAGCCTCGAAGGTGCGTGTCCCAAGAAACGAAGGCCTCGGCGGCGTATAGTTTGTCCAGTCGAGCTTCAGCGCGTTGCCCCTCGCTTGGGCGATGCTCGCCCGCGCCTTTTCCGCCTGACCACGCGCATAGTTCTCGGCCATCTGGGCATACTCAGAACGGACCTTGGCAATGTGCTCCTCGCGATGCTCCTTGGAGATCAATCCGGAGACGACACCCACGGCGCGGCTGGCGTCCGTGACATAGATCGCCTGATTGCGCTGATAGTTCGGGCTGATCTTGACGGCCGTATGGACCTTACTCGTGGTCGCGCCGCCGATGAGCAACGGAATGTCGAAGCCTTCGCGTTCCATTTCCGAGGCGACGTGGCACATCTCGTCGAGGGACGGCGTGATAAGGCCCGAAAGGCCGATGATATCGACGTTCTTCTCGCGCGCGGTGTCGAGAATGACCTGCGAGTGCACCATGACGCCGAGGTCGATCACCTCGTAATTGTTGCACTGGAGCACGACGCCGACGATGTTCTTGCCGATGTCGTGGACATCGCCCTTGACGGTCGCGAGCAGAACTTTGCCCGCGGCGGGCCGATCGACGAGGCCCAACTCTTCCTTTTCCTTCTCCATGAAGGGCATGAGATAGGCGACGGCCTGCTTCATCACGCGCGCCGACTTCACGACCTGCGGCAGGAACATCTTGCCTGCGCCGAAGAGATCGCCGACCACGTTCATGCCGTCCATCAGCGGGCCCTCGATCACATGCAGGGGACGCTCGGCGCGCTGGCGCGCCTCCTCCGTGTCTTCCTCGACATAATTGCCGATCCCGTGCACGAGCGCGTAGGTCAGCCGCTCCTCGACGGGTTTCTCACGCCAAGAAAGGTCCTTCTCCTTGCCGGCCGATGCGCCGCCCTTGTAGCGCTCGGCGGCCTCCAGCAAGCGATCGGTGGCGTCGTCGCGTCGGTTGAGGATCACGTCCTCGACGAGCTCGCGCAGTTCCGGCTCGATGTCGTCGTACTGACCAAGCTGGCCCGCATTGACGATGCCCATGTCCATGCCCGCCTGAATGGCGTGATACAGAAACACAGTGTGCATGGCCTCGCGTACGCGCTCGTTGCCGCGAAACGCGAAGGACAAATTCGAGACGCCGCCGGAAACATGCACGTACGGCAGTTCGGCCTTGATGCGCCGCGTGGCGTCGATGAAGGCTTTGCCGTAGTCGTTGTGCTCCTCGATGCCGGTCGCGACCGCGAAGATGTTGGGGTCGAAGATGATGTCCTCGGGCGGGAAGCCGACCTTGTTCGTCAATAGATCGTAAGCTCGCTTGCAGATCTCGAATTTGCGCTCGGCCGTTTCCGCCTGACCGGTCTCGTCGAACGCCATCACGACAACGGCCGCGCCGTAGCGCAAAACCTTGCGTGCATGCTCGAGGAACGGCCCCTCGCCCTCCTTCATACTGATGGAGTTCACCACCGCCTTGCCTTGCACGCATTTCAGACCCGTCTCGATCACGGACCATTTGGACGAATCCAGCATGATCGGCACGCGCGAGATGTCTGGCTCCGACGCGATCAGATTGAGGAAGGTCCGCATGGCCTCCTCGGAGTTCAACATGCCCTCGTCCATGTTGATGTCGATCATGTTCGCGCCGTTCTCGACCTGCTGGCGCGCGACTTCGAGCGCAGCCGCGTAGTCATTGGCCTCGATCAATTTGCGGAAGCGGGCGGACCCGGTGACGTTGGTCCGTTCACCGACCATCACAAAATTCTGGGCAGCATTGGTCACTTGCATTTCACCTATTCGAAATTAGCCGTGCACGAAGGGCTCAAGGCCGGAGAGCCGGAGCGCATGCTCTACTTTGGGAATGACGCGCGGCTCATACGGCGCCACCGCTTCCGCGATAGCCTTGATGTGCTCGGGCGTCGTACCGCAACAGCCGCCGACGATATTGATCAGCCCGTTCTTGGCCCAATCCTCCAGCAGCCCCGCCATATGTCCGGGCGTCTCGTCATAGGCGCCCATCTCGTTGGGCAGCCCCGCATTGGGATAGATGCTGACATAGGTATCGGTCACGTGCGCGATCTCGTCCACGGACGGCCGCAGCTGTTCGGCGCCGAACGAGCAATTGAAGCCGATTGAGAACGGCCGCAAATGGCGCATGGAGTACCAAAACGCTTCCGGCGTCTGGCCCGACAGGTTGCGACCGGACAGGTCCGTGATCGTGCCCGAAATCATGATCGGCAGTTTCACGCCGAGTTCGTCGAAGACCTCTTCTACCGCGAAGCCCGCCGCCTTCGCATTCAACGTATCGAAGACGGTCTCGATCAGGATCAGGTCCACGCCGCCGTCGATGAGACCGCGCACCTGCGTCGAGTAGGCTTCGACCAGTTCATCGAAGCTCACATTGCGGAAGCCGGGATTGTTGACGTCGGGTGAGATGGACGCCGTGCGGTTGGTCGGACCGATGGCGCCGGCGACGTAGCGTGGCCGGTCCGGTGTCTTTGCCTCAAACTCGTCTGCCGCTTCCCGCGCAAGCTTTGCCGCCGCGACGTTCATCTCGTAGCTCAAATCCTCCAGGCCATAGTCGGCCTGGCTGATGGCCTGCGCATTGAACGTGTTCGTCCCGATGATATCCGCGCCTGCTTCCAGATAGGCTTTGTGGATGTCGCGGATGATGTCCGGCTGCGAGAGGACAAGGAGGTCGTTATTGCCTTTCAGGTCGCGGTCGAAATCCTTGAAGCGCTCCCCGCGATAGCCCGCCTCATCCAGCTTGTGCCGCTGGATCATGGTGCCCATGGCGCCGTCCAGGATGAGGATGCGCTCCTTTACGGCATCGTAGAGATGCCGGATGCGTTCTTCGCGAGTCATGACGCCACCTTTGCAATCTTTGCGGGCTCGGATGCTTCGTCCGCCTTCTGCGAAAACGCCTTGGCGGGCCGCAGTCCCAGAAGATGGCAGGTCGCATAGACAAGATCGGCCCGGTTCAACGTATAGAAGTGGAACGATGTGATGCCCTGGTCGACGAGACCAAGCACCTGCTCGGCCGCAACCGCCGCAGCCACGAGATGGCGCGTTTCCGAATCCTCTTCCAGCCCTTCGAAGCGCCGTTCCACCCAGTCGGGTACGCTCGCACCCGATCTTTTCGCGAAACTGGCAGCTTGCTTGAAATTGTTGATGGGGATGAGGCCCGGGATGATGGGAATGTCGATGCCCGCGGCCCGCACCCTGTCCAGATACCGGAAATAGACCTCGTTATCGAAGAAGAACTGCGTAATGGCGCCATCGGCACCCGCATCGACTTTGGCTTTCAGCATGTCGATGTCCGCTTCGACCGACGGTGACTCCGGATGCTTCTCGGGGTAACAGGCCACCGACGTCACGAAGGGCGCGATGCTCTTGATGCCCGCGACCAGTGCCGCAGCGTTTTCGTAGCCGCCCGGGGTTGGAACATAGCGTTCGCCGACGCCCTCCGGCGGGTCGCCGCGTAAGGCAACGAGGTTGCGAACTCCGAGGTCCCAATAGTCGCGGATGATCTCATCGACCTCTTCCTTGGTCGCGTTGACGCAGGTGAGATGCGCCGCCGGTATGAGCGTCGTTTCGCTTAAGATCCGCGCCACGGTGGCGTGCGTGCGTTCGCGCGTCGACCCCCCGGCCCCGTAGGTCACAGAGACGTATTTGGGGCGCAGCGGCTCCAGCCGCCTGATCGCACGCCAGAGCGTCTCCTCCATCGCCTGGTTCTTCGGCGGGAAGAACTCGAACGAAACCTCAATGTCACCGCGACCGAGAAACCGCCGCTTCGGTGGTTGCTGGCCTTGCGTGTCTTGCGTTGCGGACATTATGCGGCGACCTCCACCTTGCCATTCCGTTTTCTTGTTTTGCCCGTCGCGGCCGGCTTTTGGCCGAGCCACAGTGAGACCGTCAACTTGCCTTCCGGAGACGCCTCGTCGGGCGATGCGGAGCCAAGCGGGTTCAACTCTTGGAAGCCCACGAGCTTAAGCCCCGTGGCCTCCATCATGCGGCCGAGCTGGGCGTGGCCGAATCCCAACCGGCGATGCGCCGATTGCTCACGCAAGAACTCGAGCTCGTGCGGCGCGAAATCGACAACGAGGAGCCGGCCGCCAGGCGCGAGCAGGCGCGCGGCTTCCGCGACCGCAGCCGCCGGATCATCGAGAAAGTGCAGCACCTGGTGCACGACGACCGCGTCGGCCGCGCCGTCGGGCAGCGGAATGTTGTAGAGGTCGCCATGGCGCACCTGGGCCTGGGTAAGCCCCTCTCGCTCCAGCTTCGCCCGCGCATAGGCCAACATGTCGTGGTTGAGGTCGAACCCGAGCGCTTTGTCGGCGCGGGGGCCGAACAGCTCTAGGATGCGTCCCGTGCCCGTGCCGAGATCGACCAGGAGCTCAAAGGGCCCGGGCCCCAGCGCCTGCTCCATTGCCTCTTCGACTTGGCTTTCTGCTACGTGCAGCGCCCGGATCGAGTCCCATTCCGCGGCATGGGCCTTGAAGTATTGCTGCGCGGCCTCGGCCCGCGCCTTCTGGACCGCCTCGGCCCGCGCCCGGTCGCGCGCCAGCGTCAGGTCGGACGGATCGAGACTATCGACAATGGCTCGTGCGAGCGCGCCTTCGGGACCCGTGTCGGCGATGCGGAAGAAAACCCACGATCCCTCCCGAAAGCGCGTAATGATTCCGGCCTCGGCCATCAGCTTCAAATGCCGGCTGATGCGGGGCTGGCTCTGCACCAGAATCTGCGTGAGGTCCTTCACGTTATGCTCGGTCGCCGCCAGCAGCGCTAAAATACGCAAGCGCGTGGCCTCGCCCGCACCGCGCAGAGCGGCAAGCACTTGCGCGCTGGACAAGCCCTGCCCCAACTCCGGGCCTTGCGCGCCGGTGCGTTTGCCGGCTGCGGCCGAAGCCGCCTGAGGCGGTTGCGCGGTATGCTGGAAACCATCCGACATAAAGATATGTTTATGTCAGCACTGGCCAATGCGCAATAGCGATTTGCCGGCTGCGCGGCGCTATACTACTTTTACGTGCTTTTTTATTTAATTATTGTATCTGCGTGCATATGACTGAAATCACCGGGTAGGCTCAAAAGGACGGCAATCATGATTCCCATCGACGGACGGATAATGTTTGAGGTGGCGCCCCGATTCAGCGGCGCAAAGGCTCGGCGGCAGGCGGAGATTATCGAAGGTATCAGTCCTATCCTGGCTTCGACGCTCGACGAATACGGGATCAATACACGGCTCAGGATCGCGCATTTTCTCGGCCAGTGCTGCCATGAGGCCGCCGGCTTCCGGACGACGGAAGAGTTCGGAAGCGGACGGTACCTGGAAGGAAGGCGCGACCTCGGGAACATCAAAAAAGGCGATGGGCCGCGATACAAGGGGCGCGGCCTGATCCAGCTCACGGGCCGCGCAAACTACCGCGATGTCGGCAAGGCGTTGGGTGTCGATCTAGAGGACAACCCGCTCCTTGCGGAGGAGCCGCAACTCTCGCTCAAGATCGCATGCGAGTACTGGAAGCGCCGCAAGATCAATCCGGACTGCGACCGCGACGACATCATCGCGGTCACCAAAAAGATCAACGGCGGCCTGAACGGTCTCGAGGACCGGCGCCGCTACACGGCCAAGGCCAAAGCCGCATTGGCACGAATTGAAGGATTCATCCTCTCCGGCATGACACCGGACACGCGGCCGGTCCTCCATCGCGGCTCAGTTGGAGAGGCCGTGGGCGATCTCCAGGAACAGCTGCACGAGCTCGGCTATCCTCTCGCCATCGACGGCGATTTCGGCCCTGCGACCGAACTCGCGGTGATGGAATTTCAATCCGCGCACCGGCTCAAGGCCGACGGTATCGTCGGCAAGAAGACGTGGACCGCCCTAGAGAGATCCGCCAAGAAGGCGGCCTGATCGAGCCCTAACGCTGCCATGTCCTGGTCTAGAATCGGTGCGAGTGTCCCTGCACGACCAACCGCCGCTACCCTCTACCCGCAATCCTGCGGGTTCCAGCACACAAGGGGAGACCATGAGCTCAGTACGTACCCGTTCCGCCTTTCTGGCGATCATCGCCGCATGCCTCGCGCTCACCTCGGCCAGCGCGCACGCCGAGCAGTCGCCGCCCCAAGACGAGCGCCTGAAAGAGGTCATCGCGGGCGATCACCGATCGGCCGAGAATGCGGCACGCGATACCTACCGCCATCCGTACGAGACACTGACGTTCTTTGGCATCCGGCCGGACATGACGGTCGTTGAGATCTATCCCGGCCGAGGCTGGTACACGGAAATTCTCGCGCCTTATCTCAAGGATACTGGAACGCTCTACGCCGCCGAGGCTCCCAGCGACCCGTCCTATGAAGCCCTGCAGCGATCTCTCGAAGCATTCGACCAGAAGCTGAAGGACGCGCCTGAGCTTTACGGCCAGGTGAAACGGACGACGGTGACCAAGGACGGCGACATCGCGCCGCCGGAGTCGTCCGACCTCATCGTCACATTCCGCAATACGCACAGCTTCATGCGGGCGGGCACCGAAGAGGCGTCGTTCGCCGCTATGTACAGGGCGCTCAAGCCGGGCGGTGTGCTCGGCGTCGTGCAGCATCGCGGCGATCCCAAGGTGAAGCAGGATCCCAAGGCCGCATCGGGGTACGTCAACGAGGACTACGTGATCGCCCTGGCCGAGAACGCCGGCTTCGAGCTGGCGGACAAGTCCGAGATCAACGCCAACCCGAAGGATACGAAAGACTATCCGAAGGGCGTCTGGACGCTGCCTCCCTCGTTTCGCCTCGGTGACGAGGACCGCGAAAAATATGCGGCCATCGGCGAGAGCGACCGGATGACGTTGAAATTCGTGAAGCCTGAGAACTAGGACCGGCTACCCTCGCGCGAATTTCTTGTACTTGATGCGCTTGGGCAGAACCGCGTCCTCGCCGAGGCGGCGCTTCTTGTCTTCCTCGTAATCCTCGAAGTTTCCTTCGAACCACTCCACGTGGCTGTCGCCCTCGAAGGCGAGGATGTGGGTGGCGATGCGATCGAGGAAGAAGCGATCATGGCTGATGATGACCGCACAGCCCGCGAAGTCTTCCAATGCCGCTTCGAGGGAAGATAGCGTCTCCACGTCGAGATCGTTGGTCGGTTCGTCGAGCAGGATGAGGTTCGCGCCTGACTTCAGCATCTTGGCGAGGTGGACGCGGTTGCGCTCGCCGCCCGAGAGCTGGCCGACCTTCTTCTGCTGATCGCCGCCCTTGAAGTTGAACCAACCCACATAGGCGCGCGACGGCACTTCGCGCTTGCCCAGCGTCACCACTTCGGCGCCTTCGGAAATCTCTTCGTACACCGTCTTCTTCTCGTCGAGCGCGTCGCGGGACTGATCCACGTAGCCGAGCTTGACGGTATCGCCCACGCGGATATCGCCGTTGTCCGGCGTCTCCTGCCCCACGATCATGCGGAACAGCGTGGTCTTGCCCGCGCCATTCGGCCCGATGACGCCCACGATGCCGCCGGGCGGCAGCTTGAACGACAGGCCGTCCACGAGCAGCTTGTCGCCAAAGGCCTTTTCCAGCCCGTCCGCCTCGATCACCACGTCGCCGAGCCGCGGGCCCGGCGGAATGGTGATCTGTGCCTTGGCGGTCTTGTCCGTGCCTGCCTCCGCAAGCAACTCGTCATAGGCCTTGATACGGGCCTTGGACTTGGCTTGCCGTGCCTTGGGGCTCGCGCGGATCCAGTCGAGCTCGCGGGCGAGCGTGCGCTGCTTGGCCTCTTCCTGCTTGCCCTCGACCTCGAGCCGCTTCTGCTTTTGCTCGAGCCAGGACGAGTAGTTGCCCTTGTAGGGGACGCCCTGCCCGCGATCGAGCTCCAGCGTCCATTCGGTGATGTTGTCGAGGAAGTAGCGGTCGTGGGTCACCATCACGATGGTGCCAGGATAGTCGCGTAAGTGATGTTCGAGCCAAGCGACGCTCTCCGCATCGAGATGGTTGGTCGGCTCGTCGAGCAGCAGGATGTCCGGCTTCGCCAGCAGCAGCCGGCAGAGCGCCACGCGGCGCCGCTCGCCACCCGACAGTTTGCTCACGTCCGCATCGCCAGGCGGGCAGCGCAGCGCATCCATGGCCTGCTCGACTTGGCTGTCGAGGTCCCACAGGTCCTGGGCATCGATCTCGTCCTGGAGCTGTGCCATCTCGTCTGCGGTCTCGTTTGAATAGTTCACGGCCAGCTCATTATAGCGGTCGAGCTTAGCCTTCTTCTCGGCCACGCCCTCCATGACGTTGCCCATCACGTCTTTTGCCGGATCGAGCTGGGGCTCCTGGGGCAGATAACCGACGCGCACGCCTTCGGCGGCCCAGGCCTCTCCAGTGAACTCCTTCTCGTCGCCCGCCATGATCCGCAGCAGTGTGGATTTACCGGCGCCGTTCACGCCGACGACGCCGATCTTGGCGCCCGGGAGAAAAGCGAGGGTCACATCCTTCAAGACCTGCTTCCCGCCGGGATAGGTCTTGTTGAGTTTGGTCATGACGTAGACGTATTGCGGGTTGGCCATTCAGGGTCCCTTGGCGTGTTAGTCGAATTCAGGAAATTTGCCCGCGCTTGTAGCCAATTGGGCGGACCAACTCAATGCGGGATAAACCTCACGTGGTGACATGCCCTTTAGAAGAGCTGCGGTAGGCGGGCCTTCAGCTTCTGCGCCAGGGCGTCGAGCGGGTTTTCCTGCAAGGGTTCGATTGTGGACAGAACCTCGGCGAAGCGCTCCGGCGTCAGGTCGGCAATGGGGATGGTGCGCGACCAGCCCTTGCCCATCATGAAGTCCCTGTACAGCTGCTCGTCCTCGGTGAAGCGTGCGGCACGGGGCGACACGCCAATGACGGGCAGCCGCGCCGACACCGCCTCGGAGATCATTGAGCTGGAATCTTCGGTGCAAACGATCGCGTCCGATTTGGCGAAGATTTGCGGCAGCGTGCCGGGTCCGGCGGTGCGGAAGTCGATGAATTTCTGAACCACGCTCTCATCGCGCGCCATTTCGTCGATCCGGTCGGCCACGCTGTCGGGCGTGCGCCGGGAGGTCGAGATCAGCCAGCGCGTTCCCCAAGCCTTCGACACTGCCGCGACGAAGGCGAGCAGCGCCGCCCACTCGCTGTCGCGATAGCGAAATCCTCCGGCCTGACCGCCGATGAGGAGGCCCAGGGTCTTCGGCAGGTTTTCCGGCCCGTAGCGCGGCACGGTCTTGGGCCGCCCGAGTTCGTCGGGGTCGATGGAGGACGGTTTCAGCACGACCAGGTGCCGGTCGCTGCCCTCGTCGCGCTCGTAGGATGAGATGATCAGACTGAAATTGTCCGGCTCCAGCCCCCGCAAGAGCGAGCCGCAGAAGATGTTGGGCACGTCCAGAAGCCGTGTAACGCAAATATTCGGCATATGCGTCTCGCCGCCGGCGGAGACCACGAGGTCGGCTTCGGGGAGCGTGTCCGCGTCGATGCGATAGGCCATGCGCAACATACGCGGCGGATAGAAGGTGTCGGCGTTGATGCGCGCCCGCAGCCACCGGGTCGGGACGATCCATTTGCGCTTCACCTCGATCCGGGTCACCTCGACGGGCCGCAACCGCGCCAGGGCCGCGATCACGCCCTGGGCGATGTGGTAATGCCCAGGCCTTGTGTCGGCGAGGAAGATGACCCGAAGGGGCTTTGTGTCTGACATCGATGCGGCAACCCTTCTGGTCCGGCGGCAGGTTGATACCGCACCCTGGCGGCCTCTTCAAAGGCCTTCAAGTCGAAGACCTTCAAGCGCGCTTGGCAAACCGGGCCTGTTTCCGCACAATCCGCCCAGCCGCGATGCGGCCGAGCCGTCACGCCAGAGAAGGAGCCCTCCGTGAGCGACGACACGAGCAGTTGCGATGTGATCTTGAAAGCCATGGTCGCCATGGCGAGCGCCGACGGGCACCTGGATTCGCGCGAGGTTGGTCTCATTCAGGAGATTTTCAAGGATTGCACCGGGAACGCGCTGGGGGCGGATGCGGTCGCGCGCGCGGCGCACCAGAACGAAGCCGAGGATATCCGCGACGTTCTCGCGGATCTGGCTCCCTCTCTGGACCTCACCACGAAAGACGAGATCCTGTGCGCCGCCTATCGCGTGCTCCTCGCGGACAACCGCGTGGCCGGTGAAGAACGCAAGGAACTGCACGAGATGGCCAGGGCACTCCATATCTCGGAGATCCATCTCAGCGCACTTCTCGAGGAACTCGCGGCCTCTCTTCACGAGTAGGCCGCAATCCGGCTTGCGAAAGCGCCCCCGAACCGACTAGGGTCCGGCCCGCACGGCTCGCGGCACACGGACCCATGATCCTCTCACACAAGCACAAATTCATCTTCATCAAGACGAAGAAGACGGCCGGCACGGCGATCGAAGCCGCGATTTCGCAGCTCTGCGGGCCGGACGATGTCATTACGCCTTATCGCGCGGCGAGCGAGAAAGACCGCAAAGGCCTCGGTCCGCAGAACTACCGGATCGATCATCCGCTGAAGCCGCAACGGCCGCTTTGGCGAAAGCTTCTCGGCCGGCCCGAACGCTATTGGCATCCAACCATCGGCTATTACGAGCACATGCCCGCCTGGCGCGTCCGCAACTATGTGGGCGAGGATGTTTGGAACAGCTACTTCAAGTTCGCGTTCGACCGGAATCCGTGGGACCGGCAGGTGTCCTGGTACCACTACAAGACCAAGTCGAAGAAGACGCGCCCCAGCTTCGAGCGCTACATGCAGCGGCCCACCGCCTATGTGGACAATCACGAGCTCTACATGCTGGACGGAGCGCTGGCCGTCGATTTCCTCGGCCGCTACGAGAATTTGGAAGAGGATCTGAACACGGCACTCCGGCAAGCCGGCGTCGAAACCCCGGTCAGCGTGCCGAAAGTCAATGTGACGCCGAACAAGGATTCGGAACGCAGCTACCGCAGCTATTACACGCCGGCGCTCCAAGAGCAGGTGGCGAATTGGTATCAGCCCGAAATCAAGCTGCTGGGTTACGATTTCTAATCAGTTGTCTGATGGTCTCGTGAGCGCGTGCGGCAGGCCGCGTCCGGCCCGCCGCTCCGCGCGACGACCTACTCCGTGCAGGAGTTGCTGTCGGCGTTCCACGTGCCGCCAGCGGCCTCGCAGTCGGCCTGGTTGTCCGGGCCGGCGAAAGCCGGTGCAGCGGCGGCAAGTGTGGTGGCGAGAGCGAGCATGGTGACGAAATACTTCATGGTCTATTCCTCCGTTTGAACGCGCCCGCAATCGCTGCAGGCGGACGGAAGAACGCGGCTCTTTGGGGTTGGTTCCGCACGGACACAAACTAAGGCAGTGTGCCCTGAAATGACCCGAATTGTGGCTCGGACGCCCGGAGGCGTTGGAGCTTAGCGCGCGTCGATGGCGACGTTGGTTTTTTCTCCCCGCAGCCGCGCGATGATGGTGGCGCAACACGCATCGCCCCAGACATTCACGCTGGTGCGGCACATATCCAGCACCCGGTCGAACACGAGGAGCACCCCGATGGCTTCCACCGGCAACCCGACGGCAGCAAGAATGATCGCAATCGCCACCAGCGAGGCGGACGGCACCCCGGCGACGCCAATCGATGTCACGAGCGCAATCGTGACAATCGTGAATTGCACGCCGAAGCTGAGCTCCAGCCCGTAGGCCTGAGCCAGGAACATGGCCGCCGCGCATTCGTAGAGCGCCGTCCCGTTCATGTTCACCGTTGCGCCGAGCGGCAACACAAAGCTCGACACCTGGTTCGACACACCGACCTTCTCTTCGACCGTATCCATCGTGACCGGCAAGGTCGCCGAGGACGAAGACGTGGAAAACGCGGTAAGCAGGGCCGGCGACATGGCCCGCATCGTCGCAAAGGGTTTGACCCTGCCGATGAACCGCAAGAGCAGTGGCAGCGTAATCAGCGAATGCAGCAGGAGCGCTGCGAGAACCGCGAGCGCGAAATTGGCCAAAGGCCTTGCCGCCGCGAACCCCGTTTCGGCGATCACGGCCGCAATGAGGGCAAACACGCCGATGGGCGCGAACTTCATGATGAACTCGGTCATGTGCATCATGACGTTGAACACGCCGTTCCAGAACTTGAACAAGGGATCCGCGTAGTCATGCGAAAGCGTGGTCATGAAGTAGCCGAACAGAATGGAAAAGAAGATCAGCCCAAGCATCTGTCCTTCAGCGGCGGCCATGACGATGTTCGGCGGCACCAGGCGCTTGAAAAGCTCCACGACGTCGCCGGCGCCCCTTCCCTCGATCCTCTCGCTGATATCGTTGGCCGGCGCCTCGAGCGATAGAATGTCGCCGGCGGGCCGCCCATCGACATAGCCGGGCGTCATGACGTTGATGGCAATGAGACCGATCAGGATCGCGGCGAGCGTCGTCACGGCGTAGAAAAGCAGCGTGCGGATGCCGAGCGCGCCGATATTGCCGCCGGATCCGATCCCGGCCACGCCGACGACAATCGACGACGTGATCAGCGGCACGATGATCATTTTCAGGGCGTTGAGAAAGATCGCGCCGATAAACTCGAACACCGAAACAAAGCTGACACCCAACCACCCCGGCGCGAAAGTCTCAGTGGTGAAATGCTTGACGATCGACCCGACGATGGCCGCAAGGACGATGGCGATGAGTATCTGCCAGTGGAGGGCAAGCTTGCGCACCGAGATTTCTCCTCAAGCGGGCCGAAAGGAAGCGGTTCGAGTGCCGCATCTCTATCGCATCGGTGTCAACCGCGAATGTCGGGGGACAGGTCTTCGCTTGCGACTGCCATACTGCCAAGGAGAGTTGCGTTCGGAAGCGCGGGCCGTGTTGGCCGGAACGCCGAGCCTGCACCTTGCAGCGGCCCAAGTGCAGGACTCCAGACAGTCGGCGTTTGCAACATTAAAACAACTGGTTACGAATGATTTGGTGGGCCCGGCTGGACTCGAACCAGCAACCAGACGGTTATGAGCCGCCGGCTCTAACCAATTGAGCTACGGGCCCCCTATATGCGAGAGACGGATGATAATCCGAACGTCACACGCCGCGCGTAACGATTCGTGCGCGACAGAGGCTGGCCTTGTAGAGCGTTCTGCCCAACCTCACAATTCCGCCTCATAGCAGATTCCTTATGGCGCCCAAACTCAAGGACCAACCCGCAATCTCTGGAGCCTATCGATGACCTACACCCGTCCACTTCGGCTGCTTGTCCCCGCCCTCGCCGTGCTTGCCGCAGCGCTCCCGTTTTCCGCGTCCGCGGCAAGCGGCAAGCGGGTCATCTCGCTGTCCGCTTCCGGCACCGTGAAGGCCGCGCCGGACATGGCGAGCATCTCGACCGGCGTGACCTCCGAGGGGCAGACCGCGCAGGACGCGCTGTCCAAGAACACCGACGCGATGACCAAGGTGGTCGACACGCTCAAGGAGGCCGGCATCGAGGCGAAGGACATCCAAACGACGGACTTCTCCGTGTCCCCGATCTACGAACGGAAAAAAGACGAGCAGGCCGCGTTCATCACCGGGTACCGGGTCAGCAACAACGTGAACATCACCGTGCGCGACACCGACAAGCTCGGCGATGTCCTCGACAAGGTGGTCCAAGCGGGCGCGAATGAGATCAACTCAATCAGCTTTGGAATTGCTGAACCGGAGAAGATGAAGGACGAAGCCCGGAAACTGGCCATGCAAAATGCGACCGACAACGCCAAGCTCTATGCGGAAGCGGCCGGCGTCGAACTCGGCCCGGTCGTCAAGATCGCCGAGAACGGCGATTATACGCCCCGCCCCTATCGCGCCATGGCGGATGCGGCCCCAATGATGGCCGAAGCGAAGCAGGTCCCCGTCGAGGGCGGCACGATGTCGGTCGAAGCGAAAGTCCAGGTCACTTGGGAGCTTAGGTAAGGCTCATTTGACATACCGGGCAACGGCGCGTCTCGGTCGGTTTCGGACCCCCTCCAAAACGCGCCGTCCCCTGATCAGAATCAAGGTCGGCGGTCGCGACATCGTGTAATCTTCGATCATGATGTCGCCACTCGGAGACTCCCCGGGCGTGGAAGACAGTCATGCCCAAGACCCGCACGCCCACGACCGGGCGATAATGGTCACGCGCCATCTCGAGGCACGCGGGATTAGCGATGCCCATGTGCTCGCGGCAATGGCGCAGGTGCCGCGCGAAGCCTTCGTGTCGCAGCCCCTCTCCGAGTTCGCCTATGAGGACTCTGCCCTGCCGATCGCGGCGGGACAGACCATTTCGCAGCCCTTTATCGTCGCCCGCATGATCGAGTTGGCCGAGATCAGGCCGGGCGACACCGTGCTCGAGGTCGGTGCCGGGTCCGGCTACGCCGCCGCCGTGATGAGCCGCATAGCGTCGTCCGTTTACGCCGTCGAGCGACACGAGGAGCTTGCCGACCTGGCGCGCGAGAGGGAGGCCCGGCTCGGCTACGACAATGTCGAGATCATCTGCGGCGACGGCACGAAGGGCTGGCCGCAACAGGCGCCTTTCGACGCCATCATCGTGTCGGCAGGCGGTCCGAAAGTTCCGGACGCGTTGAAGCGGCAACTCGCGATTGGCGGACGTCTCGTCATCCCCGTGGGCCGGGATCTCTACCAGACTCTCGTGCGCGTTCGCCGTACGGGACAGGATACCTTCGAACAGGAAGACCATGGCGGCGTAACCTTCGTTCCCCTTATCGGCGAAGAAGGCTGGGAGGCACCGCGCCAAGCCAAGACGGAAACCCAAATCGATTCCGAAACCTCGGGCTTCGCCAATGGGCTGCTGACGCCCGCGCCACAGGCACGGGGCCCGCGCGCCGACCTCAGTCACTTGATCGCCGGCGCTGCGGAGCCGTTCGGCGACCTCACAGAACTGACTGCACTGGCGGAGCGCTTCGCGGACCGGCGCGTGGTCCTTCTCGGCGAGGCAACGCACGGCACCGCCGAGTTTTACGATGCGCGCGCACGCATCACCGAGATGCTTGTCGCAAAACACGGGTTCACTATCGTCGCAGTAGAGGCCGACTGGCCGGACGCTGCGGTCTACGACGCCTTCGTGCGGGGCCGTCCCCGGCCGGAAGTTCCCGCCAGTGCTTTCACTCGCTTCCCCGACTGGATGTGGCGTAACGGTCAGGTCAACGCCTTCCTCCAGCGGCTAAAAGCCATCAACGAAAGCGTCGCCGATCCCGACAGGCGCGCAGGGTTTTACGGGCTCGACGTCTACAGCCTGGCGACCTCGATCGGCGTGGTGCTCAACTACCTGGACAACGTCGATCCTCAGACCGCCCGCATCGCCCGCGAGCGCTATGGCTGCCTGGCCCCGTTCCGATCGGACCCGGCCCGCTATGGCCGCATGGCTTTGTCGCAGGGCTATGCGCTTTGCGAGAGACCCGTCACCCAGGCCCTGGTCGATCTGTTGCGGAAGCGTTTGGGGTATCTGGCCCGCGACGGCAGCGCTTTTTTCAACGCGGAGCAGAATGCCCGCATCGTCGTAGCGGCCGAGCAGTATTACCGCATCATGTATTACGGCGCCGCTCAGTCCTGGAACTTGCGGGACCAGCACATGTTCGACACGCTGGAGCGCCTTCTGAAGCACCGCGGGCCCGACGCGAAGGCCGTTGTCTGGGCGCACAACTCGCATATCGGCGATGCGGTCTTCACCGAGATGGGCCAGGTGCGCGGCGAACTGAACATCGGGCAATTGACGCGCGCACGTTTCGGCGAGGATTGCGCACTCATCGGTTTCGGCACGGATCGCGGAACGGTCGCCGCCGCCTCCAATTGGGACGAGCCCATGGAGATCAAACGCGTTCGCCCGGCCCGCAACGACTCCTACGAGGGACGCTCGCGCGATGCCGGCATCGAGGCCTTCTTCCTGGAGACGGGAGGGGGACAGAAGGACAGCATCCGCGAAGCGCTTGCCGAGCCCATGCTGGAACGGGCCATCGGCGTCATCTACCGGCCGGAAACGGAACTGCTGTCTCACTACTTCCAGGCGGAACTATCGAAGCAGTTCGACGCGTGGATCTGGTTCACCGAGACGCAGGCGGTCGACGCAAGGCCGCAAGCCCATCCTCATGGGCCTGATGAGACGTTTCCGTTCGGGTTGTAGGTGTGCTCGCGCGCAACGCTCTCTAAGACTTCGAGACGATCTCGTTGTCTTCGCCGAGCAGGACCACGCTGGGGTGGTAGTTGCGGGCTTGCTCTGCCGGGAGCTGGCAATACGCAACGATGATGACCTTGTCGCCCTTCTGGACGAGACGTGCCGCGGCGCCGTTCACGGCGATCTCTGCCGACCCGCGCGGCGCCTCGATCGCATAGGTCGTAAAGCGCGCGCCGGTGTTGATGTTCAGCACATCGACCTGCTCATGGGGCAATATTCCGGACGCATCGAGAAGGTCCCGATCGATCCCGATCGAGCCCTCATAATGCATGTCAGCGCCGGTCACCGTGGCCCGGTGCAGCTTTGTCTTCAGCATGGTCAGGAACAATTGTCCGCCCCAAGATTCCAGTACGAATCCCAAGCGGGCCCTCATCGGGGCCCATTGCTCTTGCCTGTGCATATAGAGCAAGAGCCGGGGTGTTGCAACGCAACATCCGCGCGAAACTGCGATTTTCTACCCGTCAATTATGACAGTTCAACCAAAAAATCCACATTTACTGGCCGTTAGCGGGCGCAATATCGGCATTGTGCCGCAGGGCCCAGAGACGTTTCGCCACCGGAATTCCCCGCAAATCGTGCAGGCCCATATCGTTCAGCCGAAGGCCCGCTTCGGGCCGCGCGCGGCTGACCACCTGGTCCGTCGCCACGATGGGCTGGCCCAGCAGCTTCGACATGTCCTGGGTCCGGGCGACCTCGTTCACGGCGCGGCCGATCACGCCGAATTTCAGGCGCTCGCGCGTGCCCGCATTGCCGAACACCACCTCGCCGAAATGAACGCCCACGCCGAAATTGATCTCGACGGCGCATTTGCAATCTTGCGCCTTGGCATCGGCCAGCCGCTCCTGCGCCTTGAGCGCCGCCCGCAAGGCGGACGTGGCCGCCGCCTCTTCGCCGGCACCGTCGGCCGGGAAGAACGCGAGGATCGCGTCGCCCACGATATCGAGCACCTGACCGCCCTCCTCGATCACGGCGCCGGCCGCGCAGTCGAAATAGACGTTCAGCAATTCGAGAAAGCCTTCCACGGAGAGCTGGTCCGCAAGCCCCGTCGAGTTGCGCAAGTCGCTGTACCACAGCGCCGCCGCGAGCCGCTCGCCGTCGCCGCGCTTGACCGTACCGGACAGGATACGCTCGCCCACAAGCGGCCCATGGAACGCGTTGAGCGTGTTCTTCGCGATCTGATCCTTGATCATCACCCGCAAAGCCAAAGAGAGGGGCGCCAGGATCTGCTGCATGATGCAGATATCCCGCTCCGAGAACCCCGCAGGCGATTTCGTCGACCAGGACAGCGCCAGCCCGTCCGTGGTGCCGACCTGCATGGGCCCGTCCCCGAAGGAGACCACGCGCGCGTAATAGCCCGTGAAACCCTGATCGCGCAGGCGCTGCAGCAGGGGGAACTTGTCGACCATCGCATCCCGGTCGAGCCGCAGCGGCAGCTCCGCCACCTGACCCTTGATCATCCAGTAGAACGGGCTCAGCGTGAAATCCGGATTGTCCTCCGTGAGGGCCTGGAAGTACTCCACCTCCACGCCCTTCTCAGCCGTCCAGGCGATCGTCATGCCGTCGAAAAGCGGATGCAGGATACGAAAGCCGACCATCATCCGCGCCAAAGGCACGCCGGCCTGGGTCAGCCGGTCCATGACCGTCTGGATCAGGTCGCCGATCGGGCGATCGGTGAGCCCCGAGGCGATGATCGCATCGGCGATCTGCCCGGAGACGCACGCCTCCGTGTCTGACGGCCCCAGCGGGGGCGGCGGCGCATCCTTGAGATGATGAATCAATGTATCCGTCATGACGCGGACCTTATCACGCAACTCCGTGTCCGCATCCGGGCCGATGCCTCACATTTTCGTTGCCCTACCGCCTAGCGGCTGCTTGAGGGCGGGTTCGTTGCCCTACCGCCTAGCGGCTGCTTGAGGGCGGGTTCGTTGCCCTACCGCCTAGCGGCTGCTTGAGGGCGGGTTCGTTGCCCTACCGCCTAGCGGCTGCTTGAGGGCGTGGTCGTTGCCCTACCGCCTTCTTTGTTGGCCTACCGCTTCGCTACTTGAGGCCTAGCGGCTTACTTGAGCGCGGATTCAGCGCCGAACCAGGCGTCGGGCACCTAGGGCGTGAGACGAAAAGCCGCTTGTTGCGCCGCAAAAACTTCACCATCCGGCCATGGCTTTTGCCCAAGCTACGCCTATCTCCAAGAGCAACAGCCGAGCGAATCGGCGGCAAACCGAAAGGGAGCAACGTCAAGGTCGGCCAGAGGGCCTCGCAGGAGGCCGAGCCTCGCGAGAGGCTTTTTGAGAGCAACTAGACCGGACGTGAATTCTATGGGCCAAGCCCACCCTAACATCCAAGCCCACCGAAACGGCCAAGCCGGGCAGACCGGCCAGCCTATCCGGATGAGCCACGAGCTCGGCACGGGCCCCGCGGCAGCCATCGCGGCGGCGGCGAACAAGACGGCCGCCGTCAATGCGGCCCCTGCCGCCTCGGCGCCCATCAACAAGGTCTCGACGCTGACCTCGGCGCGGCCCTTCTCGCCCCTGCGCGAGAAGCTCCTCCGCCGCAAGGTGACCATCGCCGGCAAGGACGGCCACGCTCATCTGGCCCGCCCCATCGACGAGACGGACGCCGGCGCGCTCATCCGCTGCTACGACGCCATGACGGACCGGGGCCGCTGGTTCCGCGTGCTCCATCACCTGCCCCACCTCAGCGAGGACATGGCGCGCGAATTCTGCACGCCCGACCCCGAGCGCGACCTCTGCATCGTCCTGGAAGGCGACGGGCCGCTCGAAGGCGAGATCTTAGGGGGCGCGCGCATCACCGGCGACAAGGACGGCAAGACGGCGGAGTACTCCGTGACGCTCCGCCCGGAAGCCGAAGGGCTCGGCCTCGCCCACAAGGCGCTGGAGCTCGTGTTCGAAGCCGCGCGCGAGATGGGCTACACCCATATCTGGGGCACGATCCATTCTGAGAACGGCCCCATGCTCCAGCTCGCCCACAGCCTCAACCTGCATGTGCACCGCGACCCCAACGACGCCGCGCTGATGGTATCCGAAGGGGATTTGTAAATCGCGCTCAAGTAGCGCGAAGCGCGGTAGCGCAGTGAAAAACCCGCTTAAGTAGGCCGCTAGGCCGGTAGCGCAAATAAGAGAAGCGCAGGCGCGCGAAAGCATCCCGGCGCGTGGAAACACGCCGAGCTGGCCATAACCTCCCTACGTCTCAAAACAACAGCCCTCACGCAGTGAGGACTTGCGGGGCGCTGGTCGGCCGCCGTCCGTTTTTTAGTGTGGGCAGCCTTCCGGCGCCCCGCATGGCGTATCGAATGCGCATCGCTTATCGCGAAGCGACCCTCGACGCCGCGGCGATGTTTTAGAGCCTCATACCGCGCGCTTATCTCCAGTGGCACAGGCGCATGCGAAGAAGCACACGCCTCACCCGACGGCCCACGCGTTACAGCGCAGGCGGGCGGATTAGAGACCCCCGGGGCTGGTCCGTTAGCCGCGACGCGGTTGTCCAGGCTTGCTCATTCTCATCGGGCCCATCCGTACCGCGCCACCTCGGGCGCCGCATCCCCCGCCCCGAGAGCAGACGGTCTGCAGCTCGCGTCCTCACGAACGAGGGATGGGAGGCAGTCTACGGCAGGTTTTGGGGAGGGGGATAAGGTTTCTCCGAAGGTCGAAACAGAAACACTATAACGGTTGAAAGTTACACAGGATTAAACTATTGATGGCACCTTTATAACAACCTGAGATTGTTTCAGATGTATGTTTATCGTCCAGTGATGCGAAGCAAGGCTGGAGAGGCTGCCGCACTGAAGCACCTGGCAAGCTCCTCAAAGGCCCGTACATTTCCAATCTGCGTCGTGATGGAGTCCCCACCAGCATCATTTGCGTCGACGGTAGGTCCGGCGTGGGCGGGACTGCCATTGGCTCTCGATGGTCGTCTAACAACCACTCTGACCGGAAGTGCCACCAACTTCTCAGACATGTTTAAGGCGCTTGGCAAAGCTGGCGTAGAAGTTTCGCCATCTGTGTCTGTAAGAGCCGACACCACGTATCTGAAGGCGGTAAACACTGCCTTGGGAAAATACTCTGACAGCCTCACGCTGAAGGCGAAGCTCAATGATCTAGGGGTCATAGCCGCTTGGTGCTCAAACCAGGGTTGGAATACGAAGGACATTGATCTCGTTATCACTCTGGGCGATATCGCGGGTTACGAGTCCGAAATGTTCCACCCTTTCGTCGCAAACGCCATTCAGACCAATTTGGGCAAGACGCCAGAATGGCGCACTGTAACGCTTGTGGCCTCCTCGGCCCCTAAAAACTATAGCGGCCTACCAAGTGGCCGAACCAACGTACCAAGACGAGAGTGGACACTTTGGCAGGCAGTTGCACCTGCCCTTCCTTTCGAGCTGAACTTTGGTGACACGGGCCAAGTTCATCCAAGCATGGAGGAACCACCAGGATTCGCGATGGCCAAGGCTACGGTCAGCGTCCGCTATACGGTCGATGAGTGTTGGATAATTCTGAAGGGACGCCCCACCAGCGGTCGCAACGGGAAACCGATGGCTGATCAGTACCGCCAGCATGCGCAAACTCTGTCGCGTGACCCTCAGTTTGATGCGCTTCCTAATTGTTGGGCTGACGACCGGATCAAGGAAATTGCCTCCGGCAAAACACGCTCTGGAAACCGAACGACTTGGGTCTCAATCGGAATGAACCGTCACATTTCACTCGTTACAGATCGGCTGCCCTAACCAGTCTTGGCGGGTCTTCAGAGCTTTTCGGACTTCCAAGCATAGCAGCCGTTTCGGCAAGCTGTCGGCCGCCTTTGAGGCGAGGACCTCGACGGTCTTGTTGCGAATCCCCTTGTCGAGACCGTAACGCTCCAAGAGCGTCAGAGTCTCTGAACGCCAAAGCAGACGCGCGACCTGAAGAGGGTCAACATTGGGGTTCCTGCGGGCACGTCGTCTCAATCGGAGCGCCAGCCGACTACTGGTTTTCATCGGTGCAGCCGAGCAAACACCCCACCACTCGGGGATAGTGCTCAATGACCTATCAAGGTGACAGTCGGCCACCACGAGAGTGACTCGATCGAAGACCTGACTGTAGAGCCTTGCTTGGTCAGGGAGCCGATGCAGCGTGTCGCTCGCGCTCTTGAGTTCGAACCCACTCAATTCACCATTAATAACTGCGATATCTATGCGAGCGGCACCAGACCAAATGCCCATCTCCTCCACGATCCGAGTACTCGGATCGCTGCAGTGCTTTTGATTGAGTTTCCTGCGGACTGCCGCACGTACGTCCGAATCGCGCATGGGAGCAGTTTATATTAGAACGTTAACCATAAATTCTAGTGGTGGGTTGTTTTTTGTCATAGGCCGTTGACGTGTAGCCAGATCACACCAGAGAGAAGTATTTTGGCTTAGTAGCATTCTAGCGCTTGCGCGCCGTGACCGGTTGAGCGGGATCGCTCAACTGCCCAACCATGCACCAATAGGTGCCCCCTACGCCCCCACCGGGCCTTCGGTCTTCATGCGTTTGATGACCGCGTCGATCGGTTCCGGGGTGATGTGGTCCGGGCCTGAGAACGGGAAGTTCAGGTGGATGGCGAGGAAGAAGGTCGCGCCGACGATCATGGCGAGGCCCGCCGTCATCAGCACTTGCGGGCCCACCTTCTGCGTGGCGAAGAAGGCGGGATAGGCGAGCGTGATGACGCCGCCGAGGACGAGCACGCCCCAGATGACCGGGGTCATGTGGCCGCCCACGTCCGAGAGCCGCTCCAGCCGCAAATCCGCCGTCTGCTGCAACAGATCGATGCCGTGCAGGATGGTCGGCATCAGGGCGAGGTCGTTGGACTGGATCTGCCCCAGCGTGTAGCTCAGCTTCGCATAGGCCTTGGACGCCTTGTCGCTGCCGTGGCGGCCGAGCTCCATCTGCGGCCAGTCGTCGTCGCGCACGGCGACCGCATAGGCCATGAGCGCCGCGCGGATCTTCGCGCCGTCCGCGTCCGGATAGTTGTAGCTGTTGCGGTAGAGATTGTAGAAGCGCTCGGCCTCCGCATCGACGGCGTGCTTGGTGTCCTCGAACTCCTGCCACACGCCGACCACGACGAAGGCCAGCAGCACCGCATAGGCGACGCCGACCACCGCATATTTGAAGCCGGCGACTTCGTGGTTCGAGGAGAGGAACTTGACGCCGAAGCGCCGGCGGACCAGGAGCTGCAGCCCGACGGAGAAGACGACGCTCACGCCGATGACAAGGGCGGCAAGCAGCCAGACCGGCATCGCGTTGATGATCTCCAGACCGCTCATATTATTTTCCCTACCGCCTAGCGCTTCTTTTGGTGCGCTACCGGCCTAGCGGCCTACTTGAGCGCTTGTTTCGTGTGCTACCGGCCTAGCGGCCTACTTGAGCGCATTACCCTTTGCCCTACCGCGCTCTGCGCTACTTGAGGTCGAGCTTACTTTGCGCGGGCGATTCGCGCCATCTAGGGGCTCGGGCGACGCTCAATGCCCTGCCGCTTTGCGGCTGCTTCAGGGCGGTGTTCGATGCGCCGCCGATTGTCTGGGCGGAACACATGGCTCATGGCGGGGTTAGCGGCTAACATGGGGGCGTGATCCAGCAACGCGGCGTCACGCGCTTGCGGTCCGATCGCATAGACAGCGTCCGCATCATCGGCATTTTATCTCCGGCTGCGAAACTCATCGACGATGGCTGAAAAGATAACGACCAAGCCTCAAAGCCCGGCCGCGCTCATCCTCTTCGCGCTCGGATGCATCATTGCCATCATCGCGATCTGGTGGCTGCGCGAGGCGTTTCTGCTCGCCTTCGCGTCCGTCGTCCTCGCCATCGCGCTCGATGCGGCGGCAAGGCCGCTGCTCGCCACGAAGCTGCCCCGCACGTGGGCCGTGTTGATCACCCTTGCGGTTATCGTCGCTGTCTTGGGCCTGCTGGGCTGGCTGGTCGGCGCGCAAGTCTCCGCCCAGCTCGGCGAGCTTTATGCGCAGCTGCCGAAAGCGGTTCAGTCGCTCGAGCAAGTCACGGGTCTGTCCTTGCCGAGCGCATCGGAGATCGTCTCGCGCGGCGGCTCAGGCTTCCTCTCCGGCGTTGTCGGCACGATCGCGTCATGGGGCTGGACCGCGGCCGGCGTCGCGACCACGTTCTTTCTCGTCTTGATGGGCGCGGTGTTCCTTGCGCTCAATCCGGACGTTTATCGCCGTGGGACGCTCAAGCTCGTTCCTGAGCGCTACCGGGATCGGGTCGACGAGGCCATGAGCGACAGTGCGAACGGCCTGCGCCTGTGGCTGTTCGGGCAGCTCATCTCGATGGCGCTGATCGGCAGCCTCGTGACGTTGGGCACCTGGGCGCTCGGCCTGCCCGCGCCGCTCGCCTTGGGCATCATCGCAGGGATCGCCGCGTTCGTGCCCATGCTGGGGGCCATTGTGGGCGCCATTCCCGCCGTGCTGCTGGCGACAACCGAGGGCATGAACATGGCGCTGTGGACGATCCTGCTGTTCGTCGTCATCCAGCAGGTGGAGTCGAACATCGTGCTGCCGCAGGTGCAGCGCGAGATGATCCGTATACCCCCGGCCCTGTTCCTGTTCTCGGTCTTGGCGTTCGGCATCCTGTTCGGCATGTTCGGCGTGCTGCTGGCCGGTCCCTTGACCGTCGCCGTCTTCGTTCTGATCCGCAAGGCGGTCGGCTGACCGAACGATGCTCCGTCAATGATGGGCCGGCCGCCGCGATAAGGAACACGCGCCGGCTTTTCGGTGTTGGTAGCGCACAAGCGACGTTCCCAAGGTCATAGGTATTGAGTCATGGGTGCAAAGATATGGCTAGAAACATAAGCAAAGGGCGCGTGCTTTGGGCCGCAGTCTTGGCCGGCGCCGTCGCGGCCGTCGTCCTCGCACTCGTCGTGTTGCCGAGTGAACCGGGCCAGCCACCCGCGCCCGAGCAAGCATCGCCGCCAGGCGATGTACCCAGCCAGAGCAAGCCACTGCGGAAGACGGGCAAGGCCTCCTGGTACGATTTCTCGGGCGAAGAGACGGCCAGCGGCGAGATCATGGACGAGGACGACATGACGGCGGCGCATCGCTCGCTGCCCTTCGGCACCAAGCTGCGCGTGAAAAATCTCGAAAACGGCAAGGACGTCACCGTGCGCGTCAACGATCGCGGGCCTTATGCAAAGGACCGGATCATCGATGTGTCAGAGGAGGCCGCCGAGCGGCTCGACATGATCGAGGACGGGGTGGCGAAAGTGCGCATCAAAAAAGCGGCCCCTCCCCAGGAAGGCGCCGCTTCGTCACCGGCCGGTCAGCCGGATTAGTTGTCGAGGAAGCTCCGGAGCTTCCGCGACCGGCTCGGGTGCTTCAGCTTGCGCAGGGCCTTGGCCTCGATCTGGCGGATGCGTTCGCGGGTGACCGAGAACTGCTGGCCGACCTCTTCGAGCGTATGGTCCGTGTTCATGCCGATGCCGAAGCGCATGCGGAGCACGCGCTCCTCGCGCGGCGTCAGCGAGGCGAGCACGCGGGTGGTCGTCTCGCGCAGATTGGACTGGATCGCCGCGTCGATCGGCAACACCGCGTTCTTGTCCTCGATGAAGTCGCCGAGATAGCTGTCTTCCTCGTCGCCGATGGGCGTCTCGAGGCTGATGGGCTCCTTGGCGATCTTCAGGACCTTGCGGACCTTCTCGAGCGGCATGGCAAGCTTCTCGGCCAGCTCCTCCGGCGTCGGCTCGCGGCCAATCTCGTGAAGCATCTGGCGCGAGGTGCGCACGATCTTGTTGATCGTCTCGATCATATGCACCGGAATGCGGATGGTGCGCGCCTGATCGGCGATCGAGCGGGTGATCGCCTGTCGGATCCACCACGTGGCATAGGTCGAGAACTTGTAGCCGCGGCGATACTCGAACTTATCGACGGCCTTCATGAGGCCGATATTGCCTTCCTGGATCAGGTCCAGGAACTGCAGGCCGCGGTTCGTGTATTTCTTGGCGATGGAGATCACGAGACGCAGGTTCGCCTCGACCATCTCTTTCTTGGCCTGGCGTGCCTCGCGCTCGCCCTTCTGCACGATGGAGACGATGCGGCGGAACTCGGCGATCTGCAGGCCGGTCTCGGTGGCGAGCTGGTGGATCTCGCCGCGCAACTCCTTCACGAGCCCGCGCTCGTCGTGGATGAAGTCGGCCCAGCCCTTCTTCTTCAGGCGGCCCACGCGGCGCAGCCAGTTGGGGTCGAGCTCGTTACCCTGGTATTCGTTGAGGAAGTCCTCGCGCTTCACGCCATAGCCTTCGGCGAGGCGGAGCAGCCGGCCCTCATAGCCCATGAGCTTCTTGTTGATGAGGTACAGCGTCTCCACCAGGGTCTCGATGCGGTTCGCATTGAGCTGGAGAGATTTCACCTCGGCAACGATCTCGTCCTTGAGCTGCTTGTAGCGGCGATGCTGGCTGGTGGAGAGGTCCTCGTTCTTGAGCGCCTTCTCGACCTGCTGGTCCTGCAGCTTGCGGAGCTTCTTGTAGTTGCTGGCGACGAGGTCGAAGGTTTCGAGAACCTGCGGCTTCAGCTCGGCCTCCATGGCGGCGAGCGAAAGCGAGTTCTCCATATCGTCGTCATCGTCCTCCTCGGTGTCGCCCTCGGCGCCCTCCTCCTCGGACTCTTCGTCGTCCTTGTCTTCGGCCTTGGCGGCGCCATTGGCCTTGCCCTCGCCCTCCTCGGGCTCCTCGCCCGGCAGCGGCTGGGACGGGACCTGCTTGGCGTCGGGCCCCTGATAGGTGGCTTCGAGATCGATGATGTCGCGGAGCAGAATCTTGCCTTCGTTCAGCTCGTCGCGCCAGATGATGATGGCCTGGAAGGTGAGCGGGCTTTCGCACAGCCCGGCGATCATCGCTTCGCGTCCGGCCTCGATGCGTTTGGCGATGGCGATCTCGCCTTCGCGGGACAGCAGCTCAACCGAACCCATCTCGCGCAGATACATGCGCACCGGATCGTCCGTGCGCTCGGCCGGCTCACGCGTGGTGGTCTCGGCCTTGGCCACGGCCGACTGCGCGACGATGGCCTTGCCGCCTTCGCCGTCCGCGTGATCGCCTTCCTCCGCCTCTTCCGAGTCGATCACATTGATGCCCATATCGGAGAGCATGGACATCGTGTCCTCGATTTGCTCGGACGAGACTTCCTCGGACGGAAGCACCTCGTTGAGTTCGTCATAGGTGACGAAGCCGCGCTGCTTGGCCGTCTTGATAAGCTTCTTGACGGCGGCGTCGGACATGTCGAGAACAGGTCCGTCCTGGGACTGAGTCTCGGTCTCTTGATCTTCGGCTTGGGCGGTCTTGGTGGCCATGCATGTCACTCCGGGGCGCGCGGGCGAAAACGGCGCCAGTATCGTGGCGGGAAGCACTTGGAAGCGCTTCGCCGATCGTCGGCTTTAGCCGTGCCTGTGGTCAGGCGCGTCTCAAGGCTAAAGCCTCTTCGGTTGTCTCTGGTTCCGCCCAACCCTCCAGACGGACCAGAAGCGATTAACGGGCGCATCCTTAATCGTCAATTAAGCATGCACCTGATGCGGGCGGCGTTTTCCGCCCGGAAACCCTCGAGCCCGGAGAATTGTCCGGTTTTCGCCCGGAATTCCGGGATTTTTCTACCGACGCGGGCACTGCGAAAAAAAGCGCGCACTCAGGCGTCTCATATTTGACGTACCAAGATGACTTGGCGAGCGGCCCGGCCCCTGTCAAGGGCGCAATCCGCGCACCTAGCTGGTTTTTTCGAGCTTCACGAAGGTGCGACGAGGTGCCCTAGTCACGACCGCCAGAACCGAGGCCAACGTTCCGGAACACCGAGCAGTCCGCCTAAACGCTTGTGTCGACCTCGGCAAGGGAACATCCTTGAGGGATAATCCAATAGGAGGATCGTCGGATGGCAGACTCCAAGGAGTTCGCAAAAGAACTCAACGCGCTCATCAAGCGATACATCGATGGCGGGAGTGATCCGGAGGACATCGCCGCCGAGTTGGCGCGCGAAGCCAGCTACGTCTTCGGGCACTACAACCTCGAAATCTATCTCGAGACCCGATCCAAGGGCTGAATTGCCAGCAGCAACCAAAATAGGGACCGCTCGCGCGGGGCGGGAAGGAATCGACGGGGTGAGCAGGATTGGTTTAGGGGGTGACCTAGTTGGAAACCGACCCCGATTCTCCCTGACTTGGAGAAAGGCCGGGTCTGCTAGTAGTCCCAACCCTCAGCGGCCATACACTCGTCGGTATGCCGCACAATATCGTCGAAGTGAGCCTTTGGATGGTCCTTCGCCACCTTGGCCGTGCAATACGCTATGGCTTCTTCGTGGCTCTTCTTCTCGTCGTCGCAGCCAGAAAGGACCAACAGCGAAACTCCAATTAGCGTGGCTCTTAGCATTGGGCTCCTCCCATTTCCGAGATCGCCAGAGCAGACAGTAGAAGACCTCGGTCGCCAAGGAGCACCTAGTGTGACTCCGGTCCTTCGCGGCCCTTGTCCCGCGCTTGCTTCAAGGCCTGTACCAGAGCCGCGTAGAATGCCCTCATTTGGATGACTTTGTGATCCGGCCCAATGTAACCCTGTATCAGCCCGTGCGCGATCTCCCGCGCCTCAGCGTCCTCGTCGCCTGTCATGGGAAGCCCCTCTGTGCTTCCCCCCGCGTCGGTTGAGCTTATACGAAAAAGGGCGCCGACCGGAAGCCGACGCCCGTGTCTTAGTACCGGCCGACGCTATTGCGGCTGGACTTCCTCTTCGATGACCTCATCCTCCTCGACGGTTCCGTCCTCGTCGATGGTCGTGTCTTCTTCGATTGTCTCTTCTTCCATCATGGGTTCTTCAGCCGCCGGGGGCTCATCCATCATGGAATCGTCCGCAGGCGCTTCTTCCATTGGCGGTTCGTCCATTGGCGCTTCTGCCGCTGGTTCGTCATCCGTTGTCGTCGCCGGATCAGCAGATTGTTCCGTTGGCGTTTCTGCGGATTCATCGGCTGTGTCCTCGGCCTGATCGCAAGCCGCAAGGAAGCCAGCGAGCAGGAAGGCAGCAATCAATGCCACGTGTTTCATTGGTGTTCCCCTTTGAATTGTCACCCCATGTCACAAGGAAATGTAGCCATCTGGCCGTTCACTGACTATGGGAGATTGACGAGTTGGCGGTGGCGAACAAACTAATGATCGCACCAAAAGAAAAACCCCGATCGCGCAGGGAGCAACGACCGGGGCAGCAGGTGAGCTTGGGGGGATAATTCCCAAAGCCTCGGGCACTATGTCAGCTTTATTTCGCCTTGTCTCAACGAAAGCCCTAACTCAGCCAGTTTTTCTTTTATCTCGCGGATGCTTTTATTGCCGATGTTCGGGATTCGCCTGAAGTCGATCTCCGTCCGCTGGACGAGCTGGCCGATTGTCTCGATACGCTCAGCCCCAAAGACGTTCGCGCAACGTGCAGACCGGCCGAGGTCTTCCAGCCGCCGCCCGCCCACTTTCTTGTCTACGTCTAGTTCGTCGGCCAGTTCGCACAGATCCTGGGCGACGGCCCGTAGTCGGTCTGGGATTCGCACAGCTCGGCTACCTCTCGTTCCCGCAACTCAGCGATCTTGCGATCAGCGTCTCGCTTCACGAAGGCAATCTCATCTTCGATATTCACCGGATGGACCTCGTCGCGGAGGACCTGAAGGGACGCGCAGAGGCGTAGCGCCTCGTTGGAGATCATTGGGGTGTCGTACTTGTCTTCCAGCCCGTCGATTGCAAGTTGGATCAACTTGGCCAGGTCGGCCAGTCTGGTGAGCCGGTCAGTCATCTCCAAGTTGGTGAGGGGCCGAGTTTCGCTTTTCAGATGTTTGCAGCATGGGTTCCTCCAATAAGTGTTACCTGTGAGGTTACCTATGGAGAAAAAAGCAGAGGCTGAAATAGGGCTAAGTTATTGGTACCGCTGACTGGATTCGAACCTACGCCTGAACGGATGATTTTTTGCTGAATTGCGGGGAATAGCGGAGCTCGGCCGATCAGCTGTGGCCTGATTTGTGGCCTGATTTGTAGCCCGATTCGGCCGCCTATCGCTGCCCCTCGAGACCCCCGATTTCGCCCCCTTGCGAGATCCTCAGAGCCCTCGCCACGAGGGCCTCTTGGCGGTCCGCCTTCTCCTTCTCCGCAAGCGCCCGGGCCAGCAGCGGCGTGTAGGCCGGCCCGTGCAGACGGATCACGTCCGAGATCAGCCTGATGGCCCGATCGAGATCCTCGGGCGTCGGCTGACCCGCCGGCGCAGGTCTAGTGGCGCGGGCCCTAGCCATGGTCGCACACCAGCCGGTAGGCCGCCTCGAGCAGGTCGATCGCGGCCTCGCTCCGGGGATACACGGCGACCGTAAAGGCCGCCGACACGAGCGCCCGCCCAGCCTCGCATTTCGGCGTCACCGCCTTACGCGCGGCGCCGAGCTCGCCAATGACGGCCTGGCGCTTGTCGGGGTCCGAACGGACGTAGAGCACAGCTGCGCGATTGAGACGGGCGAGCTCGGGCGTCATTGCGGATCTCCGGCGTTGTTCGGTGGCATCTTCCAGCCCTTTGTGCGCTTGCGCTGGATGCGGACAGGTTTACCCATTGCCGCCCCCGTTGCTCAGCTCGTCGTCGGGAATGATGGCCCGGACGAAGATCCCGCCGCGCTGCCGGCATTCCACGATCGCCGCGTCCTTGTCGGTTGCCCTGAGCTCCCAAGTCTCGACCTTCTGGCCGGCGTTTGAACACGGACCGCCGGCGGGCGGGAGCGGCGCGGCGACGAGAACGGAGGCGATCATTCTGGCTGCCCTCCTGCGCCGGGAAACGCATCGAGAAAGCGCTCACGGCCGCTCATCGTCGGCCGGTATATCCGCGTTCTTGGATACGGCCCTGGCGCCCACCAGCTCTCGACGTCGCCGGCTTTCTCGAGCTCGTTCAGGGTGGGGTAGATCGAAGCGCTCCGCAGACCTGTGGCGGCCCAAATCTGCGCGCCGGAGAGCGGCGTCGCCGAGTAGGTCAGCACCGCCAGGATCTGTCGTTCGCGACGCTTCATGGGAACAGCCTTTCCGTCGCGACCACCTGGCCCTGGGCCGGATAGTCGATCACGCCGAAGCTGCGCAGGCGGCCGAGATTGTTCTTGTAGGCGCCGGAACTCGAGGAGGCCCCGATCCAATCGGCTAGCTCCTCCTTGCCGGCCGCGTTCGGGTAGATCGCGGCCAGCGCCTCGAGGATCCGCATCTGCGCCGGCGGGAACCGCTCGGCGAGCTTCGCCATGACGTCCTGGTGGGTCGGCGCGGCGTCCGGATGATTGGCGAGGCCCGCACCCGCGTCCGTCAAGGCGAGCATGCCCGGCTTCGGATAGTCGATCAGGCCGGCCGAGCGCAGCGACCCGAGATTGTTCTTGTAGGCGCCCGAGCTCGCCGACGCGCCGGCGAGGATGGCCACGGTCGTCTTGTCGGCTGCGCCCTGCCCCAACGACAGAACCCAGGCGATCGCATCGAGGATCTTCTGCTTCGCCGGCGTGATGCCTTCGGCGGAGGCGACGCCGTCGCGAGCCGGCGCCGCCTCCCGTCTCGCGGTCTGCTGGGGTGCATGGGAAATTGACTTAGAAGTCAACGCGGGCGGCGCGGCGCGGTGCTGTTCGCGGAACTCGCTGCTCGGCGGGGCCGTGTAGCCATCCGGTTTCGACGGGCGGTCGCGCATGATCTCGATGCCCGCAACGACCCCATTGAGGATCTCTATCGCCTTGTTGCACGTGATGGTCACTCCAGCCTCGTGGCCGTCGTCGTAGCTTTCGCGGTGCATCTTTTGGCGCTCGGACGCGCTCACGCCGCGTTGCGTCTTGGCTCGCTCGAGATCCTTCTCGAGCTCGGCGATGCGCTTGTCCTTGGCGGCGACCTGCGCCTTGAGAGCCTTCGGGTCGTTGGCCTTGGTCTGCGCCTCGACGGCCGCGAGCTTGTCCTTGAGGCCGGCCACGTCCAGCGGCTCAAGCGCCGTCGCCTTCAGTTTGCGCTCGCCGCGCTTCGGCGTGCGCGAGGAGTCGAACGTGATCTTGGGCGGGAACGGGGAGGACTCGAGGACGCCGCGGCCGGGAATCCATACGAGCCCGTGTCCGACCGGCATCGTCGGCAGGTCGCTCCAGATCTCCCGCCAGCGCGCCTTGTCGGCCTGGCCTTGCACCCAATCGCCGATCGCGTCGCGGTCCTGGCTCGAGGTCAGCTTGAAGGCGACGAGGCCGTCGACCTGGCTCAGGACGTCCTTCGAAAGCACCGCGGGCCGCTGCGTGATCAGCCAGGGGATGAAGCCCTTGATCCGGCCGCGGCGCACGATGGTCTCCATCATGCCGAGCAGCTTGGCCGCCTCCCCTTCCTTATCGAGCAGCCGCTGCGGCGCCCACATATCCGCCTCGTCGAAGATGACGTGCACCGGCTCGCCATTGGCGTTCTTGTAGAGCGCCGTAAGGAAGGCGAGCATGAACCGCCGCTCCGATGCCTTGGTGCCGAGCTCGGATAAATCGAGGATCGCGCTTTCCTTCATGCCGGCGACGGTCTCGCCGATCAGCGCGCCGGCGTGCTCCGTCAAGGGAAGGTCCGCACGCTGCCCCCCGAAGATCGCGACGTCGAACGGCGAAGCCGTCTTGCCGTCATCGAGCAGCCGCAGGCCCCACCACACACCGAGCGGATCCACGATGACGACGCGCGCGCGCCGCTTCAGCAGCCGCTCGACGCGGCTCATGGCGTTGTAGGTCTTGCCTGAGCCGGCCGTGCCGACATAGCCGAGCCGATCGTCCAGTCCTGCGTCGGGGATGGGCTGCTTCATTGCTCGCCGCCTACCTCTCGCAGAGACTGCTCGATACGCACTAACCGCGTGCGGATCTCTTGGACGGCAAAGCCGAAGGCATCTTCAGGCAGGTCCGCATCGGTGAAGACCTGAAACACGAAGCCATCGTTCGCCTCCAATGTGTATTCCGCCTCATAGCGCTGGCTTCGTTCGTCGAACGTAATCTTGAATGGCCCATTGACCACCGCGTAGTGCCAACCAAGATTTTCCCAAACGTCCGGCTCCCAGCCTTGGCCCATACGCTGGGCCAGCTGCATCGCGGCCGCGGTGGCTTCATCGAACGCCGTCCGAGAACAACCCAGGCCGCATCCAGGCGAGCAATAGACGCCCCCCGGAAGGTCGCGCGGAGTGTAGTCAGGAAATTGATCAGCCACGTTCCCCTCCCCTGTTCCAAGGCTTGAAGTCCCGCAGAACGTCCATGGACGGCCATGTGCCGTCGAAGGTCAGCGCGCGATCGTCGATCGTCACGAGTGCCGGCGGTTTCTCCGTCGGCCACTCGATCGCGTTGACCCAGGCGACGTCGAACGGGTCCTCCTCGAGAACCCAGCGGCCTAGCCAGTCCTTCATCGCCTCGATGCCGCCCGGCTGGTGGCTCCGGCTCGAAAAGATCGCCACGCGGAAGTGGTCGACCGCCTCCCGCAGGAAGGCGATCGCGCCGGGCACCGGCGGATCCGGAATGACGTCCGCGTCCTGCCAGCCGCTGGTGTAGCTGTGGATCACGCCGTCGAAGTCGAGGCAGAGGATCGGCTTGCGTTCCATCAATTAAGTCCTTTCGAGGCCACCCGGAGCACTTCCTCGGCGGGATCTTCGTTGCGCGCGTTCTTGTCCTGCGCCTGCTCTGCCGCCTCCAGCTGTGACCGGTGGAACTCTTCTATGAAAGACATCTTCTTGCGCTGCTCTTCCGGCAGAGCCTCGAACGCGTTCAGCACGCGCTTGTTGAAATCGGCGGCCCACTCGGGCCCGAAAGTCACAAGCGACTCGCCGATGCGGGCGTAGACGCGCCACCCCGTCTTCTCGTCCCAACACAGCCCGCCCTCGACATTCTTTCCGCCGCTCTGCGTCAGCAGTTGCGTGAACGCCCCAAAACCCTCCCAACCCGTCAGGCATTGCGCGTCGTCGGGTGTCTCGGCGAAGTATGGTGGCTTTACGCAGTCCACTACGCCGCCTCCGCGAACTGCTCTTGCTCGAGGCCGGCCATGGACCGCACGAGCTGCAGCACGGCCCTGCGCTGACGGGGATCCGTGATCGCGCCGAAGGCCTCGGCGAGCGCCAGGCCGTCCCTCGTCGCCAGAAGGGCGAGCGGATCCTCCGCGGCCGCGGCGCCGATCGGGGCGCCTCGTTCGGGCGCCGGCGCATCTTCGAAGAACCAGCCAACCTCGATGCCGAGCACGGCCGCGATCTCCACGAGCCGGCCGGCGCCGATGCGGTTCGCGCCGTTCTCGTATTTTTGGATCTGCTGAAACGTCAGCCCGAGCGCGTCGCCGAGATCCGTCTGGCTGAGACCCACCTGCATGCGCCGCAGCCGGATGCGCCGCCCCACATGGCCGTCGACCGGGCCTGTCTTCTTCGGGCGTTCGCGTCTTCCGTCCATGGTCTTTCTCCCTTCCGTTAAGCGGCCTGTTGGCCGAGCTCCCAATCCCAAAATCCTTGCTGACCGCGCGCCGGTATCGGCGCGTCGAACGGCTGCACGTCCGACAACGGCCATGCCCAAACGTGCTGATCGAACCGCTTGGAGTCGGCGACGGACCCGCCGAACAGAGCCTCCGGGCGGCGTGGCCGGCCGAGTACGGCCGTGCCGAGACCGCAGCGCAAGGGCAGGATCGGCACGTGCGAATGCGCGGCGTAGACCCGTGTGAGCAGTGTCCGCGCCAGATCCACCTTCAACGCCGTGCCATGGTCGAGATCCTGGGACGCGCCACGCTGTTCGGCCACGGCGAGTTTCCGGAGCAGGTCGGCCACCTCATCGTCGTGGACCGGCCGCGAGGCCGCGTGGATGACGATGCGCTTGTTCAGCAGCGCGCGGCCGCCGGGACGATCGATGAAGTTCCACTTGCGGAACTCGTAGGGCTTCGCCCCGATCAGCACGAGTGAGGCCCAAGGCTGGTAGATCGTCAGCGCCTTCATGCGGCCTCGCTGTCCTCTTCGCGTTCAACGAAACACCATCTCGGGAGCCGGATCAGGAGCGCCTTTTCATCGTCTGGATCGGATCGGAACTCACACTCCGTCCGCTTCTGCGCGCCGTCCGGCGCGAACGCAGTCTCGCCAAGATTGAAGCAAGCCGAGCCCCTCATCGCCGAAGGAACGAATAGCCCTGCATCGCTCTTTGCGAGCCGAAGCCAGCCGGCGTTGACGCCCTCGCCACACATCAACGTGTACGCATCGGTCACCTTGCCGATGGAGGACAGCGTGTCGCCACTAATCGAGAGCCTCATAGTCACTCGTCCGCTTGGCGTCTCGCGTGCCGACAATCCTACCTTTCTGCTCGCGGCCGCCTTTTGAGGCGCGCTCAGTGCCGTCCATGCCATGATTATGTTCTCTTCCGTTTGATCATGCGGCCCTCCGGTCGGCCTCGATGAGCTTGGTCAGCGTTGCCACGTCCTCTGCAGGGCAGTGTCCGCAAAAGATCCGCGGATGGCCGAGCTCGAGGTATTCGCGTATCCGGCGGTAGCCGTAACGGGCGCTCGTTTGTTCACCCAAGCCGAAGGCGCCTGCGGTGTCCTCGTAGGTCTGTTTCTGCACCGCGATGGCGATGTAGGCGCCGACATGGCGCGCGTAGGATATGCGTCGCGCCTGTTTGCCGGGCGCCGTGAGAACGTCCGGCGCCAGGTCAAAGTGCTCGGCGACGAGATTGACCAAGCGATCTAGTGACGTCATGCCTTCCTCCCTTCGCTTTTCGATTGCCGTCTGATCCGCGCCCGCTCGGCGCGCTTCTCCAAGCGCCCCTCGGGCGTCTCCCGATGGATGATCTCGGAGTTGATCCTCCGCACCTGCTGCGCCAGGTCCGCCGGCGCGCCTTCCATGACCCGCGTACCCATCACATGAGCCCCACGGACTGGAGCGCGAAGACGAGCAGCTTGGCGAGCAACAGGCCCACGGCGGCGCCCGGGATCCAGACGAACAGCAGGATCCTCGACAGGCGGCGCAGGCGCGCCCAACGGGGCGGAGCAGCGGCCGCTGGCGTTTTCGGTTCCGGCAGCGGTTCGAAGCGGGCCAGCAGATCGGCGAGGCTTTCGGCGGACGATTGTCCTTTCACGGCGAGCCGGTCGGCCGTCTCGTACAGCGTCAACGCCGCTCCCCTCTCCCCGACCACGGACGCCAGGATGGCGCCGCCATGGGCGATGATCGTCGTGGCGAAGGCGATGTGGTCGTTGGGATTCGTCCGCGCGAGCTGATGGTGCAGCTTGGCAACCTCGCCGACGGAATTGAGCGTCCTCCGGCATGTCTCCGTCATGCCGCGCGCCCTCCCTCGAGACCGATGACGCGGGACCGTTGGTTCGGCGTCGGCGTCCGGAAGAACGTGACGATACAGTCGAGCTCGGCCGACCATACCGCCACCACCGTCTCGTCCCGCACCGGCACTTCGACGAGACAATCGTCTTCGACAGTCGCGCCGATCTGTTCGCAGAGGCCCTCGTAATCGGGGCTGGAGAGGACGATTCCCGCCCGCTGCCAAAGGCGATTGATCGCGTGGATCTTCGCCGACTCCCGGTGCGAGAGCTCTGTGCTGCGGCCCTTCGTCATGCGGACACCGCCGGTTCCAACGCGCAGGTGGCGAACGCGATCATCGCATCCATGGTGGCGAGAAGGCGTTGGTCCTCCGGTTCGCGCACGGCGCCGCAGCCATCCGAAACGCATTTGAAGACGAAGGCCCGCTCGCTGCGGTAGGCGCCGAGCAGCTGCCCGAGGGCGCCGCTGCAAGTGACCGGATCGCCCGACGCGAGCGCCTGCTCGCCGGACGCGATCAGATTGTCCATCAACGTGAGGCGCAGCTTGTCGGTCTCGTCGTGGACGGCGCCGATCTCGTCGGCGACGCATTCGAAGACGGCGAGCCGCTCTTCCCGGTAAGCGCCCAAGAGGAGCGTCAGCGCGGCCGTCAATTTGTGTGGATTGGCCCCGAACTCGAGGGCCGGCAGTTTCGGATCCGTGATCCCCGGCATGTTCAATCGGATGCGAGCGCCGAACCCGAGACCGGCGCCCGCTCCCGTCCCTAGCTGGCCGGCATTGGCAGTGCGGAAGGCCCTTGACCGGCGCGGCCGTCTTCCCCGGCCTGGGTACTCACTGGACTGGCGCTACCGGCCTCTGGCCTGCTTGAGCGCGACTGATTTGCTGCCGGCGCGGGATCCAAGCGGTCGAGCAGCGCCAGCATGCGGCCGAGCTCGTCGGACATGTTCGCGGCGATCAGCTGGATCTCCTGAAATTCGGGTGTGGTCCGGAAGTCGTTGTCGACCTGGGCACTCATTGGCGGCCTCCGACGGTGTCGAAATTGTCCAAGTCGTTCATCGACGCGGAGAAGCGTCTCGCAAGGTCCGCCTTGAACTCATCGTGGAAATCGGCCGGCAGGAAGTTGTGGGTGCTCGTCTTGGTGATCGAGACAAATAGGCACGCAAGGGCGTCTAGCAGTGCCCCGATTGGCAGCCTCTCCGGACTTTCGACTTCGGCCGCAATTGCGCTGATCAAGGGAGTCAAGCCTGCGGCGACGATCCTACCGATCCGCGCCTTTTCCGGCGGGAGGTGCTCCAATTGTGCTTCGAAGGCCGATTTGCAGTCTTCAAGCTCCCCGTGGGTCACAATTGCAAGCTTGTCCACCAGCAGCCCCTTTCCGGTTCGGATCCCCGTCTCCCGAAAAGTGGGCCGCCGGATACGCAAAACTGCGGCTGCCCAAGTCTAGGGAGGAAACGCCCAGGTCCTCCGGGTGCGAGCCCGATGGAGGGCAGCGATACGGCCTGGAGAGCCATATCGCAGATACGAAACCGATCTGGAGAATCGGCATCGCGACTCGAACGCTAAGACAATTCGTATAACGCCGTCAAGACAATTTGGATTATTTTATCGATGGGCGGATTCTGCTGCTACTTGCCGTAGTCAATCCATACGATCAGGGGGTGTCACGACTCAGCAGCCCTCATGCGAGCACCCTCTGTGCCGGCGCCCCTGCCAAGGCCGCGCGACGCCAGCCCGTGCGAGCCTTGGACCGATGTCTAAATTATTCAGTGTCTGCGCTGGAGGACCGACTTCAGGATCCCGACGAGCAAGTCGAAGAGCAGGTCGCTGCTCTCAGGCGGCGTCGTTGCCCCTCTCCTTCGAGGGCCGACTAGCCTTCATCGGCCCTTCCCCGGTCACGAGCCACTCGATGTTGACGCGGCAAATGAGACAGAAGTCCTGGATCAGGTGCTGCGGCAGCAGGCTGGGCGCATCCTCGCCGCGGCCGCTTTCGTATTTGCTGTAAGTCGGCTGGGTCAGCCGGAGCAGGCGCGCCATCTGGTCCTGCGTGTAGCCGGACTCCTTGCGCGCCTGTTTTACGCGCTCGGCGTAGGCCCATCGGTATTCCGTCGGCGTCACGATGCTTCGCCCTCGATGTCTGCTGGTTAAGACAATTTGTCCGACCGGCACGGGCGAAGTCACTGGACATTCCAACATTGAAATATAATCCAATTTGTCTTATCAGTTTTTGCCATGATTCGAACCTTTCGAGACGTCATCGGCTTCTGGAAGACGCCCGACGATCTAGCCGAGCACATGCAGCGGCTCGGTTACGACGTCGGGATCTACAAGGCCCGCCAGTGGAAGACCCGGGACAAGATTCCATCCGGCTATTGGAGCGGCCTCATCGAAGCCGCTGCCGAGCTCGGCAAGGAAGTGACCACGGACATGCTTGCGGCGATCGACGCCAAGCGCTCGAGCGACGACCACCAAGGGAGCTCGGCCGCATGAGGTTCGTCCCGCCACAACCGGGCGCCGCGATCGAGCCGGCCGCCTCCACACCATTCGGACCAGGGGAGCGCGACCTTTCTTGCGTGCGCGGACCTGGCCCCAGCGTCCCGGCTCTGAGGCCACGAGCCGGGACGCCTCTCTCTAGGGCCCTACCACCCTCTGGGCTACTTGAGGGCGAGGGGGCATTTGGGGCCCCGGCCGTCTCAAGTACGCCGAAGGCGGGTAGACGGCCGGGGACTGAAAAGAGCGGCTGCTTGAGCGCTTGTTCTAATGCGCGACCGGCCTCTGGCCTGCGTGTGCGCAGTTCAATCGGGAACACGAAACCCATCCCATTACAGCGCCGGGTCGCGTTCGGGCCCGGCTAGTTCAGTTTCGGCCCGGGGGAGATCACGCGAAACCTTTGATCCTCCCCGAACCTGTTCAGTAGCCGCTTCCGGCCGAGGCGGATCAGTAGCGTGGAGTATGCGTCATGGCGCGTGAAAAGCCGTGTCCGGACCCGCGGTCATTTTTCGTGACCCAGGGTCGGAAGCTGGTTCAACGGTGGATGAAGGGCGACACGGTCGAGGCCGGAATAGCCCATGCGTCCATAGAGTTAGACATGCCGTTCAACAGCTGCTGGCGCGCCTATCAGAGACGCTGCGGCAACGTCTTGTTCCGCGCCTTGTACGAGGCGGAACAGGACGCCCTGGCGCGGCAAGAGGACGAGGCGCGGCCCGAGAAGGTGATCGAGCGCCTCGAGAAACAAGAGGCGCGAACGGTGGAGGTCGCCGAGCGCCTCGACAGGCTGGAGCGGAAGATTGACGCGGTTTACGAGCTGCTGGCCCGAATTCCTGGCGACCCTGCTGATTGCAGTCGGCGACCGGTTTGCGCAGATCGGCGCCGCGTTCGCGGACCGCAGCCTGACGTGCCATCGGAAGGCGCAGTGGCTACTCCCGCCTGACCGCTACAAGGCGCTGATCGAAGCCCGGCAGCGCGCCCGCCAGACACGGCGCGCCCGCAAAGGGGGGGCTTAGATGGCGACCTTCTCCGTGGCGCTACCGGCCTTCGGCCTACTTGAGCGCGATCTGCACCATCCGACCCAAGGGGGGCTGTGATGGCGCAGAGAAAATCCGGCTACAAGCCCATGAAGTGGGACCGGTACTTCACACCGGAGGCGGCGCCGGCCGCGCTCCTGTCCGCCTATGACTTCGGCCACGTCGACGCCTGGAACGAGCCCTGCGCGGGATCCGGGCATATTTGCGCGGCGCTCGAGAAGATGGGCTGCGGTCCCGTTTTCGCATCGGACATCGCGCCCCTGCCGGACGCGAGCGTCTGGACCGGCGACATCATCAAGTCGTGCGCGCTGAAGACGGCCCTCCCCGTTCTGCCGCTCGAGGGCAAGCGCGTCGTCACCGTGACGAACCTGCCTTACGGCTTCCAGTTCCGCACGGCCCTCGAGATCCTCCCCCACCTGATCGCGCAATGCTATCCGACCGGCGCCGTCGCCGCGCTGTTCCCGATCGGCTTCGACACGCGCGAAAGCCGCCGCCATCTGTTCCGCGACAACGAAGCCTTCTGCGCCCGCGTGGTGCTCACGTTTCGCCTGCGCTGGACCAATGTCGAGCAGAAGCCCGCGGGCCCCTCGAGCGCCCACCAATGGCTCGTATGGGACTGGCTGCAGGCGGGCAAGGGCCTGCCGTGCGACGTCTACCGCAGCGAGGAAGACGCGGTCGCGATGCTCGAGCGCGGCCTGATCGGTTCGCCAAGGACGCCAGGTAGGAGGGCCGCGTAGTGGAACACGACGGTTTCTACGTGCGGCAAAGCCTGGACGGTCAGCCTGATCTTATCGGTATGCCCATCTACGAAGTCCGTGGCACGCGAGCGCGATGCGCGGCTTCGCGGTTCGGCGCAACAGACTTCGTTTTCGATCAGGGGGCGAGGCCTTTTCCGCGAACTCTTGTTTGGGCTGGTGACAGGATTGAGGCCGCGGCCGCGTTCGCAGCGGAATTCTACAGCGGAGGGCAAACTTGATGGCCACGATCACGCGACTCGAGGAACGCCGCACGCGACGCCGGCAGAAGCGCGCCACGCGGCGCAAGGGCAAGCGGCCGGTAACGTCGCCAGCGGAGATCCTGGTGCTGCCGCCGCGCGTGATCGCGGACCTGTCCGACCTCGCCTATGGCGAGCTCGTCGTTATCGCCCAACGCGACGGTATCAGCCCGAGCGACGCGGCCGCGCGGCTGCTCGAAGAGTGCCTGGTCGAGGAGAGCGAGGGCGCGGCATGAGCTACCTGCAATCCATTCTGACGAAGGCCGAGCCGCTCTCGTCTTTCGAGCGGGACGAGCTGGTCGGATGGCTCGAGGTCCTCGAGGCCGACGTCGCGATGTTCGGGGTTGCGCCCGAGGACGAGCAGCGGATGGACGCCATCCGCAAGCGGCTGAACGAGGGGACTTCATGATCTTCCCGCCCGCGCTCGAGACCCTCGTGATCAGCCTAGTGCTCGCCCTCGCGGGCTACTACGGCATCGACGATCCACGGGAGGGATTCCTGGCGCTGGCGATCGGCGGCTTCGTGGGGGCGGCGATCGGCCTCGCGTGGCTGTTTCTCGGCCCGCACGAGGTCGCCAAGGTCTTCGACATGGGGCTGGGGGCGCAACGGTGAAGCAAGGGGCGCATAAGCAGGCGCATATTCCGCGCCCCGAAACCGGATCGGCGGATATGGAAGCCGATTCCGCGTATTTGGAAACCGCGCGCCAGGATTCGGGCCCGCGCGAATCCCGGATGCCCCGTTCGGTGGCGCTGGACTTCTCCCTCACCAAGGCCATGCGCCAGGTCGCGGCCGTTGTCGGCCTCCACACGAACGCGACCGGCCGGTGCTTCCTGAAGGAAGCGACGATCGCGGACAAGGCGAGCCTGTCGCGGCGGACCGTGCAGCGGGCCTTGAACGGCCTTGTCGAGCGCGGACACCTTGCGAAGCGGTCCACGGGCCGTGCGCTCGAGCTCCGCTGGTGCGCCAAGAATGACGCATCAGGTGCGCCAAAAGTGACGCATCAGGTGCGCCAATGTCGCAGCAGAAGCGACTCTCAGGAGTCGCATCAGATGCGACTCCCAGGAGTCGCATCGCATATAAACGGCTTATCTAACGTAGCTGCTGCAGCTGCTCCCGATCCGGATTCGGGAAAGGATCCCGGCGGCGGGGCGCGCAAGAACACGCAAGGCGCCCTGTCGCTGCTCCGCTGGATCTCGACAAGGCTCGGCGTCGATTACCACCACGACGACCGAGCGCTGGGCGTCGTCCGCGGCTGGCTCGACGACGGCGCGACCGAGGCCCAAGTGCGGTCCGCGATCGAACGGGCGGCCGGCCGACGCAAATTCGAGCCGCCGCTGTGGGTCGGCTATTTCACCGAGCTCGTTCAGGAAGAGGCTTCTCGTCCCCCACGCAGCTACCGCGCTTCAGGTTCTAGATCCCCCAGCCGTCTAGCCGCCTCTGGCGTACTTGAGACGGCTGGGGCCCCGATCGGCCAGCGGGCGCCAGAACCGGATGGCCCGCCGCAATGGCTGGCCATGCGCGCCGCGCTCAAGACCGCGATGGGCGAGGACACCTTTGCGAGCTGGATCGCGCCGCTGCAATTCGTCTGCGTCACGGCCGACGGAACACTGAAGCTGAGGGCGCCGTCGCGATTCCACGCCGATTGGGTGCGGCGGCACCACGAGCAGGCGCTGCGCCATGCAGCGGCAAGAACGCAGGACGCGGACGACGTGGAGGTGGAATCGTGACGACGTTTCGCAAGAAGCCGGTGGAGATCGAGGCGGTCCGGTGCAGGGATGTGCTGTTCGAACCTTACCCTTCGTTGCCGTTTTGGATGCAGATGGCCATCAACGGGCGCCGCATCGTCAAGGTCGCACCGAACGTCGGACTGCAGATCGCTACGCTCGAGGGCACGATGAGCGCCGAACCAGACGACTGGATCATCCGAGGCGTCAAGGGCGAGATCTACCCCTGCAAGCCGGACGTCTTCGAGGCGACTTACGAGCCGGTGGAGGACAAACAGCCGTGACGAAGGACGAAGTGCTCGAGCTGCTGCAGAAGCGGTATCAGGCGAAGCCTGTCGGCCAGATGTCCAGAACGATGTTCTGCGAACACCTGGTGGAGTGCGTGTTTGAGACGGCAGCAGATATCTTGTCAGACTCCGCGACGCCCGAGGACGAGGACCCGGAGATCGTCGTCACGCTGTGCGGTAAGGCGCCGACGACCGACGAGGGAAAGGCCGCGCTTAATGCTCTCATCGATGCCGCGAAGCGGCGCTTCCTCGATGGCGACAACAACAGTGACAGCCCATGAGCAGTCTCTTGGGTCATACCCCTCCGAGTGAGGCAGAGATCTACCGCAAGGCGCTGCGGGACATCCGCAACAAGGTCCACGCGCACAATCGCGGCGGCGAGCTCTACGCAGGCCTGCGGGACGTCCTGCGCGATATCTGCGACGACGCTCTCGCCCGCGGCGAGCAGGCGAACGACGGAGGCCAGCGGTGAGTAAGCCGACCTGCCAGATCGTCTGCTACGCGCTCCCGGCGCTGGATTCGTACGGCCGCCCGTTTGCGTTCCCGACAGATGCGCCGGCGCGTGTTGGCGCGCGCTGCGAGACGCATGGATTCGATATCGGCGGCACGGCGCACGGGGGACTGTGCCCGATCGGTCAGATCGAAGAGGCCACCAAACTGGCGCTGGCGAGGATCCAGGATGCATCGAAAGAATCGCGGAAGGAGTAGTCACGTGCAGCTGATCATGATGTGGGCGGCGATCTCCGTAGCAATCGGCCTTGTGATCTGGTCGGCTCGTGAGGATGGACGCCGCAGCGCCGCGCAGGAAATTCTCGAGGCGTTGAAGGCCGCGCGACCGAGCGGCGTCAACATGGCGGTCCCTTCGGACTTCCTCGAGCGGATCGACAAGATCGGCGGGATCCGACGGCCGCGCGCCACCAAGAGGCGCGCGCCATGACGGGTCCAAGCATGTCCGGGCTGAGCGACGACAGACTGCGATTGCTCGAGTGTCTCGCAATGCGACCGAACGGCGCCGTGATCCGGGACGCCAAGGACCAGGAGAACGTGAAGGCCATGGCGCTCATGTGGCCGCCGCTCGTTGGCAACTGTTACGAGATGACAGACGGCACGCTGGTCGCATCGATCACTGCTGATGGGCGGGCAGCGCTGAACCAAGCGCGCGCCACGCGGGGCGGCTTGCTGTGACGATCGATCCAGAGGCCCTGAAGGCGGGCGTTCTGTTCGTGCTGATCGGCTTCACGGTCCTGGCGCTGTGGCGGGACTGGCAGATCACGGCCGTGGTCTCTGCCACGGCCATGGTGACGTATGCGAGCTTGGCCTATCCGGCCTGATGAGGAGAAGACGATGACCGAGACCAAGAAGAAGCCCATGACCAAGGACGAGCTGATCGCGGAGAACGGACGTCTCGCCGCAGATCTCGCGGCATCCGAGAATGCCGTCGCCGGAGTGTCCGCAGAATTACGGGAGGCACGGGGCAGCATCGTGGCGCTGAAGGAGAAGCTCCTCCAAATGCAGATCGAGTTGGCCAAGGCGCAAGGCTATCGCGAGCGTGTGGACGAAGACGACGCGGTGCGGGAGGAGTTGATTGGTCCGCCACCGACCGTAGACTTCGGGCCGAACCCAAAGTACTGCGGCCGGGATACGGAGCCGATGCCCGTGCCGAAACGGCGCCTGGTGTCACAGTCCTACCGTGGCGAACACGAGCCGGAACGGATCATGGTCGACGGGTGCGACACCTATGGAGACCCCAAGGTGCTCCGGAAGAGTTGGGTGAACCTCTAGGGTAGGTGCCTAGCGATTGATGTTCAGCGGACAGAGCGAGACGCTGGAGATCGTGATCGCAGCCGGCGATCCCAGGCAGTCGTAATAGCAGATCTTGTTCATGCCCGAGGCGACCTCGTGGCTGAAGAAGCACATGACCAAAGCAGGCAATATGAGTGCGCGCATGGGATCCCCCCTTCGGATTTCGCCGCCTCCCCAGCGGTAGCAAAGCACGGCGCGCCACAACCGTGCAACACGGGTTTCGGGCGCGTGTTCATTTCCGCGCGCTCATTCGTGGCGGCGCCCGTTAAGGCACCACACGCCGCCTTCTCGACTCTGTCACGCTAACGCCTTATGTTTTCTGCGTTTATTGTCTGCCCTACCGCCCTAGCGGGCTGCTCGAGGGCGGTCGGGTGTGGGGGACGGGACGACATCGGAAGGCCGGCCACTTGGGAAAGGGCCGGCATGGGTGCTACTGAGATTCCGGGGCTGAAACCTCGGCCGGGCTTGGGCCTCGACCAGACGGTCGAGCTCCAGAAGAAATGCCTGATCCTGATCGATCGGTCGGTGCTGACGCTGGCCGCCCTGCCGGACAAGGAGCGGCGCTTCCAGCGATCGCCGGGATCCGGACTTCCCGAGCCGGTCTACACGAAGCAGGAGCTCGACGCGGCGGCAGACTTCGAGGCGCAGCTGCGGGCGTCGAAAGGCGAGCCCACGCGCAAGCTGCGGCGCTTCCGCCCCTCCCCGCGCGACGTCGGCCGGTATCTCGACGTGCTGGCCTGGCTGAGCGAACTCTGGAGGTCCGCCAACGGGCCGCGCGACGTGAAGCTGATCATCGCCCGGGCTCATGGCGTGAGCTGGTGGCGCCTGACGCATCAATACGGCCGCAGCGAAGCGACCTTGCGCAATTGGCACAGATCCGCGGTCGCGCAGGTCCTGTCGCGCCATTGGAAAGAAATCGACCGGCTGTTTGTTTGACGTCCTACCGGCATAGCGGCCTGCTTGAGGACGGTTTGATTGTCCTACCGCCTAGCGGGTGCTTGAGCGCGTGGGGGATTAGAACCCCCCGCCACAAATTGTGCTAGATTGTGTCCTGGCTATTTTTCACGCTATTCGGGTATATCTGCGCCTCGTCATGGTGAGCTGGACGAATTTCAGCCACCGGATACGTTCCGGCCTTTCGAGGTTGCGATCCTTTCCCACGACTGGACACCCCACGGCCCCCGGAGATCCCCGTCTCCGGGGGTTTTGGAGTTTTGGACGCCCTATCGCGCCAGCGCGCTATTTGAGGGCGGAAGCCGAAAAGGGATCGAGGCGGTGATAGAGCGCGGCGCAGGCGAGGCCGATATAGAGCGGCGCGCCTTCGTCGCGGTACTTGGCGACCGTGTCCCGCGCCAATGACAGCATCGCGGCGGCCTTGCGGTCGCTTCCGGCGACGTTCTCGACCCAGGCGGCGAAATCTTCGGCGCTGATATATTTACGGTTCATGAGAGACTCCGCTATAGTAAGAGGGGTACCGGGGAGCCTTGCGGGCCCCCCGGCCCCCTTCTTACTTCACCAAGTAGATCAGACCGGCCAGTCCAATCGCTACTTGGGAAGCTTGAAGGATCAGGCTAATCGTCTCGAAAGTAGACATTGCCTTTTCCTTCCGTTGCGCCGGGGATGGCCCATCCATCCCCCTCAGCGCATAATTATAGTGGCCTAAATTTAGGCCACTAGCAAGCGATAATTGCAGAAATTTAGGCCGCTTGGACCAAAGAGGTTCGGGCGGTTTTTTTTGTCCACGCCCGCGAGGGACCCGATGACCCGCCAGGTGAGCGACAGCGCCGCGCTCGAGATCCTCGAGCGGCTGGAGACGAACGCCCACCATTACGCGTACGACTGGCGCCCCCTGTATCGCGAGAGCGCGGGCCAATACCTCCTCGTTCAGGCGGAAAGCGCCGAAGGGGCCACGATCGAGACCGGCAGCGACCCGCATCTCCGGGACGCGCTGAAGCTGCTGCTCGAGAACGCGCACACGCTGATCGCCTTGGCGCGGCTCGGCATCGAGCGCGTGCATGCCGCTGACCAGATGCCGCGGCTGGAATGGCCGCCGCGGCATTGCCGCGCCTGCGGCTCTACCCGAGTGTTCGTGCACCGGAAGATGCACCCGGATCCCCGGCGCGCAGCGTATGGCGTGGAGTGCAAAGCCTGCGGCCACGAAGGCACCGAGCTCGGCCCGCCGGCAGCACCGCCGGAAGACCTGAACGTCCCGATGGGGTGAGCATGGCGCATCGCAACGCCTGGCGAGATCCGCATCGCGAGATCGAAGCCTTGTGCGCTCTTCGCGACCGGCTACCGCGGCGCGTAGTTTTTGGCGTGGACCTCGAGGTCTACACCATGAACCACGGAGACCTTGTCGCCGTGGCGACGCTGAAGGACGGCTGCAAGCGGATCGACTACGCTCAAGGCGTGCTCGAGGCGTGCGACTTCCCCGTCTTCGCCGCCCGCCACATCGCGGCGGCCTACGACGCTCAGTTGCGTCGCGCGGCGCGGCGAGCGGAACGAAAGGCCGCGTGATACAGAACATCCGCCCTCTAGTAGCCCGCTAGGGCGATAGGGCGGCAAAGGGAAGACGAGAGCCGCAGCTCAGCCGCTGCGGAGCCGGGACCATCCGCCAAGATCGAACCCGGCAAGCGTAGGACAGGACAACGCTTCTCCCGCCACCGCCCTCTCGGGCGGCAGCGGCGAGGCTCGCCGAGGCCTGTCCCCCGTGTCATTGGAAAGCATTCGCTGTGGTAAATGCGCCGCCCTCCTGTTCAAGGCGGCGGCAAAGGCCCTTTCGGGCCGGCTAGAGATCAAATGCCGCCGTTGCGGCCATCTGAACATCCTGAGGCCCGAAGAGCCCGACACCGCGCCAGACGACGCGCGGATCCGCTTCACGGCCTCCTCAGCACCGAGAGGCCGATAGAGCCCGAACTTGCGCGGACATGCGCATAGGGAGGGCAGCCGACGTGTATCCAGCCTCACGACGAACGCGACGCGGAACGCTCTGGCAGCTGGGGCCCCACCGCCTCCTGTGCGGCGACGCCACGTCGCCGGCCGACGTGGAACGGCTGCTGGATGGTTCCGTGCCGCACTTGATGGCGACGGATCCGCCCTACGGGGTGAAGTACGATCCCAGCTGGCGCCAGGGTCTCGTGAATCGCAGCGACGCGCGCAGTAAGATCGCCGGCGACGACCGGGTCGACTGGTCGGATGCGTATCGCCTGTTTCCGGGCGACGTGGCCTATGTCTGGCATGGAGGCCTGCAGGCGGACATCGTCGCGCGGTCTCTACGCGAGAGTGGGTTTCAGCTGCGAGCGCAGATCGTTTGGGCGAAGTCTCGCTTCGCCATAAGCCGTGGGCATTACCACTGGCAGCACGAGACCTGCTACTACGCGGTCCGCAAGGGCCGGACCGGCCACTGGCGTGGCGACCGGAAGCAGACGACCGTGTGGCAGATCCTCGCCATGCCGGGCGCCCTGAAGCGAGACCCGACCGAGACGAAGTCGGGGCACGGCGCACAGAAGCCGATCGAGGTGATGGCGCGGCCGATCCGCAACAACAGCGCCCCGGGCGAGCTGGTGTACGACCCCTTTCTCGGGAGTGGCACTACGCTGATCGCGGCGGAGCGCGAGGGACGCATCTGTTACGGGCTCGAGCTCGAGCCGCACTGGTGCGACGTGATCGTTGCACGATGGGAAGCGGAGACGGGCCGCGAAGCGGTGCGGCTCTAGAGGAACAGACGACAATCGAGACAGAGGCCATCGGAGCCCCACCAACAGGGAGGGGCACGCGTGTGGCTCTACATTCCGGAACAGGCGTTGGGCGCGGACGAGCGCTCGGCGGCCTTGCACTGTGTGCTGGATTTGGAGGCCTGGAGCTCGGCCTCCACATTGCGGAACCCCGGTATCGAACTCATTGCTTTGTCGAGCGAGAAGCCTTCGCCGCGGCCACCCTCGTGGCGCGGATGGAAGACGAAGCCCTGGATCGTGCGCCTGTCTGGGACGACGTTAGATCCTTTGACGGCCGACCGTGGCGCGGCAAGGTGGATATCCTCACTGCCGGATACCCATGCCAGCCGTTCTCCGTCGCCGGCCAAAAGCGAGGAGCAAAGGATCCGCGCCACATCTGGCCGGACATCGAACGGATCATCGGCGAAGTCGAGCCCGAGTGGGTCTTCTGCGAGAACGTCGACGGTCATCTCGATTTGGGATTTGCCGAGGTCGGCAAGGGCTTTCGACGCTTGGGCTTTGCGGTTAAAGCGGGCCTGTTCTCGGCGTATGAAGCTGGAGCGAGCCACCAGAGGCGTCGCCTCTTCATACTGGCCCACGCCGACCTGCAAGAACTGCGGCAACAGGGCGGACATGCGCATCGACGCAAATCGCCTGGCCTTCCTGTCCGATCCGGGGCAGCTGGGCAACCAGATCGGCCTGAAGGAAGCCGCGAAGGTCTGGAGCGCCTTCTGGCTGATCGCCAAGAGCTTAGGGTGTACGGCGCAGCGGCGCCCCGAGAGATACCGCTTTACGCGCCCTCTCCATGTGACATGCCGGCTTGGACCGAGATCCTCGATCGGAGACCTGACCTTCAACCCTGCCTTTTCGGACTGGGTGATGGGCTGGCTTCCCGGATGGAGCGATCCCGCGCATCCGGTAACGGGGTTTCGCCCCTGGTTGCGGCGCTCGCGTGGTCAACTCTCAAGGCTGCGTTCGAGGATGAGTGCCGCGCAGGTTGCAGGACTGTTTGACGGACTATAGACGAGGGAAACGCATGGACTTCTCCGACGCACTGGCCGCCGTGAAGCGCGGTCACCGCATTGCCCGCAAGGGTTGGAACGGCAAGGGCATGTATGTGTTCCTCGTGCCGGGAAGCGTGTTCAAGGTGAACCGCGAGCCGCTGCTCTCCATGCTGGGCGAAGGGACGCAGGTGACCTACCACGCCCACCTCGTTATGCGCACGGCCGATGGCACGATCGTGCCGTGGCTCGCGTCGCAGTCCGACCTCCTCGACGAGGATTGGGAGCTCGTTACCCCGTGACCGTCATCGCCTATCGCGACGGCGTGCTCGCGGCCGACACGGCCTGCAGCTGCGGAAGTCGAGTTGTCGAGGGTATGGTCAAGATCGCACGCCGCAAAGACGGCGTGTTAGGCGCGGCCTGTGGAGCTGCCTCCTTCGTAGGTGAGTGGCTGAAGTGGGTCACCGGAGAGCGAGATGACCAGCCGAAACCATCGGTCATTGACAAAGACGGAACCTGTTCGGGCACGGGGTTCCTGTTTCACCCAAGCGGACTGATCACAGTCTTCGATGACGAAGGGTCGTTCGACTTGCTGCCTCGATACTACGCAGCCGGCGGCGGAGACGCTGTAGCGCTCGGTGCCATGTTTGTCGGCGCCGATGCCGAAGCCGCCGTGCGAGCTGCGATCGAGCACAACGCACACTGCGCCGGTGACATCAGCGTGCTGCGGCATGACGCTGTCGAAGTCCGCCGGGCATAGCCGAGGCCGCGAGGCTTGGGCGCATCTCTACAAGACCAAGCGCTGGCGTCAGCTGAGGCTGGCGCAGCTGCGCCGTCATCCCATGTGCCAGTGTCCGCACTGCAAGGAGAAGGGTCTTCCGGCTGAGGTCGTCGACCATATCGAGCGGCACGCCGGCGACCGGAAGCTGTTCTTCGATCGCCGCAACCTGCAGAGCATGGCGAAGGAATGCCATGACCGCTTCAAGCAAAGCCAAGAGCGTGGCGGCGCCGGCTTCGACCGCGGCTGCGACGAGCACGGCTTGCCGCTGAACCCAGACCATCACTGGAACGCTGAAACTTCCCCCACACGCTGAGACCGGGGGGGGTCCCCTCCCCCCCCTTCGATCGTCGAAGGGGCTGCGGAGCGGGGCCTCAACTCTGAATAATGCCCTCTTTTTTGGATTTTGCGGGCTAGCGTTTTCGACGCCGGAATACCAGCGGCGGGAGGATCGATGGGCGAGCGCGGCCGCCAAAGCAAGAAGACGCAACCCGCCGAAAAAGGCGGATCGGTTCCAGCTGAGGCACCAACGATTGAGCGAATCGAGCGGCCGCCGCCGCCGGACGTCTTGACGGATGAACAGGCGGAGATCTGGCGCCAAGTCGTCAATCGTCTGCCTGCGGACTGGTTCAAGGCGGAAACCCTTCCGCTCCTCGAGGCCTACTGCCGACACGCTGTTCAGTCGCGCCGGGTGGCGGCGCTTATCGAGCAGATGGAGCTCGCGGAATCCGAACGGATCGCCAGGAAGTCCAAGAAGAAGACCCGCAAGGCCAAGAGCGAGGACGCCGAAGACGATGACGCGCCCTTCCCGTTCAAGGACTACGACCGGCTGCTCAAGATGCAGGCCCGGGAATCCGGGACGCTGGCTTCGCTGTCGGTGAAGCTGCGGATCTCGCAGTCCACGACCTATGACAAGTCGAAAGCGAAAGGAGGCTCCGGCAAGAAGACGCCGTGGGAAGGCTGAGACACGCGCCGAACGCAATATCCGCTGGATTGAGACCTGGTGCTTCGTTCCCGAAGGCAAGGATGTCGGGAAGCCGCTCAAGCTTCGTCCCTGGCAGAAGCGCGAGATCCGGAAGATCTACGACAATCCGGCCGGCACACGGACCGCGATCATCTCGTTTGGCCGAAAGAACGGAAAGACAGCGCTGGCAGCGTGCTTGCTGCTCTTGCACCTCTGCGGACCGGAGGCGCGCTGGAACTCGCAGCTGAACAGCGCGGCAATGTCCCGCGACCAGGCCGCGTTGGTGTTCGGGCTTGCGGCCAAGATGGCGCGGCTCAACCCATCGCTGGACGAGCACCTGCATATTCTGGACTCGTTCAAGCAGATCCGGTGCCCCGCGATCGGCACGCTCTATTCGGCCCTGTCGGCCGACGCCGGCACTAACTTCGGCAAGTCGCCGGTTTTCATCGTGCACGACGAGCTCGGACAGGTTCGCGGGCCGCGGCACGATATGTACGACGCGCTTGAGACGGCCGTCGGCGCCCACGAAGAGCCGCTGTCGATCATTATCTCGACGCAGGCGCCGAACGACGGAGACTTGCTGTCGATTCTGATCGACGACGCGCTCAGCAATCGCGACCCGCAGACGGTGATAAGCCTCTACACGGCCCCGATGGAGGCCGACCCGTTCGAAGACGCGACGATCGCGCTGGCTAATCCCGCGTACGGGGACTTCCTCAACGCGTCGGTCGTCAAGAAGATGGCCGAGGACGCCCGCGCCATGCCGGCGCGGGAGGCGGAATATCGCAACTACGTGCTCAACCAGCGCGTGGAGGCGATCAATCCGTTCGTGACGAAGACAGTCTGGCTCGCCAACGGGGCCGATCCGAAGGAACCGAAGGGAGCCTTCGGAGGCCTCGACCTTTCCGAGGTCAACGACCTCACGGCGCTCATTCTAGTGTCGCCGCGGCGCTCACGGTTCGATGTGACGTCGCGATTCTGGTTGCCGGAGGAAGGACTGGCAGAACGCTCCCGGCAAGACCGCGTGCCTTACGATGTTTGGGCGCGGGATGGGTTTATCGAAAGGACGCCGGGACAGTCGATCGAATACGAATTCGTAGCCGGCCAGATCGCAGAGCTCTTCCGGGACCACGACATCCGGAAGATCGCCTTCGACCGGCAATACATGCGTCAGTTTCGTCCTTGGCTCGTAAAGGCTGGGCTGTCGGATAGTTTTATCGACTCGCGGTTCGTACCGTTTGGCCAAGGCTATCTGAGCATGGGTCCGGCGCTGCGAACGCTCGAGTCGCTGTTGCTGAACCGTAAGCTCCGCCACGGCAACAACCCGGTCCTGACCATGTGCGCTCAGAACGCGCGCGCAACGAAGGATCCGGCCGGGAACCGGAAATTCGACAAATCGCGCGCCGGCGGCCGCATCGACGGCATGGTTGCCCTGGCGATGGCCACTTCGATCGCCGGAGAAGTGCTCCACGAGCGGCATGTCTACGACGTCCCGATCGCACAGATAACCGAGTAGCAACGACATGATCAGAGATGACTGGCGCCGAATAGCCGGCCTCCATTGCGACGAGTCCGGAGATATGGCGGCGGTCTGGTTGGCGCAGGACCGCGATTCCGACGTCCTGCACCTTTACGACTGCGCCAAATTCCGAGGCGAGCAGCTGGCGGTGATAGCCGAAGGCCTCAATGCCCGCGGCCGCGGTGTCGGGATCTCTTGGGAGGCCTCCGCTCAGGAGGTAGCCGACAAGCTCCTCGATCGCGGTTGCAACCTGCTTAAGGAGCCGGTGAAGGACACGCCTATGCTCGCCGACATGACGTCGCGCGAGATCCTTGGCCGCATGCGTACGGGGCGCTTCAAGGTGGACAAGCGCCTGGCCGAATGGCTGGACGAGTTCAAGACGTTTTTCCGCGAAGAGGCACAGGTGCCCCTCGTGGGTCACCCGCTCATGACCGCCACACGCCACGCGGTGGCGAGGCTTGAGTACGCCGCGGCGATCACAAGCCTCTCCGCGCACAAGATCGCTTATCCAAAGGTTCCGATCGTCTGACCATGGCCACCGAAACGAAGACGATGACCGAGCAGGAACTCGTGAACCTGGTCGACCGGGAATTCGACAACTCGCAAGGCGTTCCCGGCGGGGACATCGCCGCGGAGCGCGCGAAGGCCTGGGACTATTTCCTGTCGAAACTGCTCGGCAACGAGGAGGAAGGACAGAGCAAAGTCGTGACGGCCGACGTCGCCGAAGTGGTCGACTCGATCATGCCGTCGATGCTGCGGATATTCACCACGGCCGACAACGTTGTGAGCTTCGAGCCGGAGGGAGAAGAGGACGAGGAGGCCGCCGAGCAGGAATCCGATTACATCACTCATGTTTTCTTCAAGCGCAATCCGGCGTTCATGACGCTGTTCTTCTGGTTCTTCGACGCGATGGTCCAGAAGAACGGGATCGTCAAGGCCTGGTGGGACGAGAGCGAAGCTCGCAGCCAGGAACGCTATCGCGGTTTGACGGACACGGAGCTTGCGCTTCTCACGGACGACGAGGAGCTCGAGATCGAAGAGCACGAAGAGCGGACGGAACGTGTCACCCAGGACGTCCAGACCGTTATCGGCGTGCTTCCCGTCGAAGTCGAAGAGACCGTTCACGACGTCATCTTCCGGCGCGTGACAAAGAAGGGCCGGACCCGTGTCGCACCGGTGCCGCCTGAGCACTACCGGATCTCGAGGAACGCCCGGTCCTTGGATCCTTGCGATTCCCGCTTTGTCGGCGAGGAGCGCCCCATCACACGCTCCGAGCTCCTCGAGATGGGATTCGACAAGGCCCTAGTAGAGGGTCTGCCGACGGCGCCGGCGGAGACGGAGCAAAATCCGGAAAGCGACGCACGCCGCGACAAGAGCGACGAGCGCGACGAGCCGCAGCCGGATTGGTCCCAAGAAGAGGTCCTGGTTCGGGAAGCCTATATCCGCGTGGATTTCGACGGCGACGGCTATTCCGAGCTTCGGCAGGTCTTCGTGGCCCGCGGCTCGAGTGGCGGCTCGAACACCAACGGCAAGAGCCACATCACAAGCCGGTTTATGTCGCAGGAGGAGGTCGATCGCCAGCCTTACCACGTGATCTCGCCCCATCCGCTGCCGCATAAGCACTTCGGCCGAGCGACGGCCGAAAAGGTGATGGATATCCAGGAAGTCCGGACGACGCTGACGCGGCAGATTCTCGACAACCTGTATCACACGAACAATCCCGGCCATGCCGTTTGGGAAATGGGCATGGGCGACAATACGCTGGACGACCTGCTCACGACGCGGGTCGGCCGCGTGGCGCGTTTCCGTCGGCCGCCGTCGGAATCATACATGCCGATGACGACGCCGTTTACCGCGGCTGCCAGCTTCCCGATGCTCGAGCACTTCGACAAGGAGAAGCGCGATCGGACGGGCGTGAGCTCGGACGGACAGGGCCTGACACCGGACGCCCTCAAGAACATCCAGATCTCGGTCCTGGCGAACCAAATGGACCAGTCGAAGATGAAGATCGAGGCGATCGCCCGGATCTTCGCGGAGACCGGCGTCAAGTCGCTGTTCCTGCATATCCACGAGCTCGAGCTCAAGCACCAGAACAAGGAGCGTCGCGTCAAGCTGCGCAACAAGTGGGTCTCGGTCGATCCGCGTGAGTGGCGTCAGCGCTACGACATGACGGTCAACATCGGGCTTGGGATCGGCACGCGGGAGCAGAACCTGCTGCACCTCGAGTCCATTTGGCAAAAGCAGATCGACGCCATGAAGCACGGCGGCCAGAACCTGCTGGTGAAGCCCCGCAACCTGTTCAACACAGCCGCGGCGATCGTCAAGAACGCGACGATGCAGCCACCGGACAGCTTCTTCTCTGACCCCGGCGACGCGTTGGCGCCGCCCCCGACAGACGAGCAGAAGCAATTTGAGCAGCTGCAGGCTCAGCTCCAGAAGCGGCAGCAGGACCTCGATATGCGCTCGCAGCAGCTCGACATGGCCGATCTCCAGCACAAGCACGACAAGGCAATGCTCGAGCTCGCTCAGAAGCACGAGGAGAGCCAGAACAAGCTCGTTCTCGGCATGGAAGCCCTCAAGAACCAGCTGACCGAGATGGAACTTAAATATGGCCGTGACGTGCCGGGATCCGGGGTGTGATGCCAGACCACAAACCAGATACCGCCAAGCTCACCGAGCAAGCCAATCGGGGCGCACAAGCCTCGGCGATCATCAATCACCCGCTCTTCAACGAGGCTTTCGAGAAGATGGAAGCCCGGATCCTCGAGGGCTGGAAAGAGAGCGCGGCCGAGGATCACGAGGGCCGGCACAACGCCTACCTCATGCAGCGCCTTCTGGCGAACCTGAAGGAGCAATTCGAGCACTGCGTCCGCACCGGTGACGCGGCGTCGAAGCAGCTCCTGCAGATCGAGAAAGAGACCAAGGACAAGGAGAAGCAATCGTGACAGACGGAACCGGAAAGGCCCCACACCAGGGGTCGGAAGGAACACCGAAAGCCGCGGACTCCGTGGGGCTCCTCTACGGCGAGCTCGGCGGGAGCGAGGATCCCGACAAGGGCGAAGATCCGGCAAAAGCCGCCGAACCCGACAAGGTCGACGCTGCCGACGTGGCCGACCCAAAGAAGGGCGACGATCCGGACAAGAGCGAGGGTCCGGACGACTCCGACAAGGGTGAGGATCCCGACGACCCCGACAAGGGCGAGGACCCCGAAAAAGACGAAGATCCAGACAAGGGCGAGGACGACGAGAACACCATCTCGACCTCCGCGCAGCTTGTCGAACACCTTGAGGCCGACCCGGAATGGTTCGAAGGCCTCAAGGTGCCAGTAAAGGTCAACGGTGAACAAGCCGAGGCCTCAATCGGCGATCTGGTGAAATCCTACCAGATCGGAGAAGCGGCAGAGCGCCGCCTGGAAGACGCGAAAGCGAAGGCTCAGTCCATCACCGAGGACGCGGCCGAGAAGAGCAAGCAAGTCGAGGCTACCTACGCCGTCGCGGCCAAGATGCTCGAGACCCTCGAGGACGAGCTGGACCGCGACATCAAGGCGATCGATTGGGACAAACTCCGCGAGGAGGACTCGGCGGAATACGCTGCAAAAAAGGCGGACGTGGCGGAACGCAAGGACCGCCTCAACACCGTCAAGCAGCAGGCCGCAGAATCCTACCAGGAGACTCTGAAACAGGCCAACGACGACCGTATCGCGGCCCTGAAGCAGCACGCCCAAACGGAACACGCAGCCCTGCTCGAGGCGATCCCCGAGTGGAAGGACGCGGAGAAGGCCAAGGCAGGCAAAGTCCAAGTCATCAAATACCTGTCGGACATGGGCTTCTCCGAAAATGAACTTGCGAACATCGTCAACCATCGCGTGCTGGTGATGGCTCGCAATTCCATGCTCTTCGAAGAAAGCCAGAAGAAAGTCTCCACCGCCAAGAAGCGAGTGGCGAAGGTGCCGAAGACCATGAAACCCGGCACCAAGCCTGGAACCCAACCAAAGCCGAAGGACAACGTCGAACTCCTCTACGGGTCGTAAACGCCCACCAGCGGAGACTTGACGTTCGCACGCCCATGCCGGCCACGCCGGCGTGGCGATTCCGCACGTCCTGACGCCTAGCCTGGAGATCAGAAATGGCAACGCTAGGCCAGAGCTACCTCGACCTTATCGACCTCTATAAGCAGCACGACGACGAAGCGCTGCGGCAGACGGCCGTAATCATCGAGATGCTCGCTGAAACAAACCCGATCCTCGACGACGCCATCGCCGTCGAATGCAATCTCGGCGTCAAGCACCGCACCACAATCCGCACCGGACTGCCGTCGGTGACTTGGGGTCAGCTCTATAAGGGCATCAGCCAGTCCAAGGGCGAGACGGCGCAGGTTGACGACACCACCGGCTTCGCCGAGGCCCTGTCCTCGGTCGACACCCGTCTCCTCGACCTGGCGGCCAACCCGAATGCGGTCCGCATGTCGGAGGCTCGGGCGTTCCTCGAGGCCATCAGCCAGGAAGTTGCGTCGCGGATCTTCTACGGCAACGTGGTCACGGATCCGGAGCAGTTCACCGGCCTCGCCCCCCGGTTCAACAGCCTTAGCGCCCCCAACGGCGGTCAGATCGTCGACGCAGGCGGTACCGGCTCCGACAATACGTCGATCTGGATCGTAACCTGGGGTGAGAACCAGACCCACCTGATCTATCCCAAGGGAAGCCGCGCCGGCATCGACCGGAAGGATAAGGGCGAACAGCGCGTTCTCGATGGAGACGGCAATCCTTACTACGTGAAGGAGGAAATGTTCCGCCAGAACGTCGGCCTCTGCGTCCGGGATTGGCGCCAGGTCGTCCGCATCGCCAATATCGACGTGTCCGAGCTGATGGCGGGCAACGTGGATATCTACAAATGGCTGCGGAAGGGCTTCTGGAAGCTCAACAAGCACCGGCTGAGCGGCGGCAAGATCGCGATCTACTGCAACGCGGACGTCTGCGAGGCATTGGACGCGGACTCAACACCGACCACCGGCACCTCGGCCTCCTACGTGCGGCTGCGGCCCGCGGAGGTCGACGGCAAGGAGGTCATGGCCTACCGCACGTTCCCGGTGCGCCAGTGCGACGCCATCCTCGGCACCGAGGCGCGCGTCACCTAAGCCCAGGCTAGTAACGGCGGCCCGGCGATGGCGGGGCCGCCGCCCTTCACTCACATTCAGACCCTTCTTTCAGGAGAAGACCCATGATCCTGTCCAAACAGCAGATGCTTTCGGAGGAACAGGCGATCACCGCGACCGCCCGTTCCACCAACGTGATCGCCTTGGGTTCGCCCGGCACCGTATTGGGTGCACCGGCGGCGCTCGTGCGCGATATCGGCAAGGGCAACCTCTTGCCGCTCTTCATCCAGGTGGATGAGGACTTCGACAACCTCACGTCGCTCGACGTCGCCATCCAGACCGATGACGACGTGGCGTTCGGCTCCGCAAAGACCGTCTTGTCGATGAACTTTCTGCTCGCGTCTCTCGTCGCGGGCTTCCGCTCGCCGATCGTCAATGTGCCGGTCGGTGTCGACGAGGACTATCTGAGCCTCCTCTACACGGTGAACGGCACCAATCCGACCGCCGGCAAGATCACGGCCGGCATTGCGGCCGCTGTCCAGACCAACGACACCGTACCGGGTGCCTAAGCCGGCGTGACAGCCAGAGTTTGACGACTTGATGCGCGGGAGCTCCGGCCCCCGCGCGTTTTTTCATGCCGATTCAACGCAACGGAGACACCCATGACCAAGATCACAGTCCGCTCCAAGAGCAAGCGGTTCGACGGCAGCCAGCTGCGTCCGCCAGGCTGGAAGTTCAACGTCGACAAAGAGCATTTCAATCCGGACACGATGGCACGGCTAGACGAACCGTTCCCGGAGGATGCGACCGAGACCGAGGAGAACGCCAAGGCGGAAGCCGAAGCGAAGGCCAAGGCGGAGGCCGAAGAGAAGGCCAAGGCGGAAGCCGAAGCGAAGGCCAAGGCGGAAGCCGAGGCGAAGGCCAAGGCGGAAGCCGAGGCGAAGGCCCCGCCAAAGAAGCCCGCGAAGTCTCCGGCCAAGAAGCCCGGCAAGTAACCGCACGCCGCGCGCGCGAAAGCCCTCGCGCTGACGGAAGGACGAACGCATGACACTGAAACTTCTCGACCGGGGCGAGGGCCTGATACTCGAGTACTTGGTGAACAAGGGGACGCCGGAGGACCTCGTGCTCCGGCTTTTCAAGAACGATCTCACGCTGCTCGAAGCAACCGACGAAAACGACTTCACGGAAGCCGACTTCACCGGGTATGCGGCACTCACCCTGACCGGCGCCAATTGGACCGTGACGGACGGAGACCCCGCAGTCGCGACCTATGCGGAGCAGGACTTCACCTCGAGCGCCAACCAGACGCAGCAGACGATCTACGGCTACTACCTGACCCGGCTCACGGGCGGCGAAGCCGTGTGGGCGGAACGGCTTCCCACGTCTCAGATCATCCAGAACAACGGCGATCGCATCTCGATTACACCGCGCATTACCGCGCAGGATACGGGCGACTAGCGGACGGAACCTGAACCATGTCGAAGTCCGCCGCTTTGGTGTGGGAGACGACCAGCGACACCGCGTCTCCGTACACGCTGACCAATGTCGCCCGGTCGTTCAATGACGCCTTCGGCACCGGCGGAGCGTCCGTCTTCTACGTGTACATGATAAACCGGCAGGTTCCAGGCGAATGGATGGAAGCGCTCGGACACTTGAGCGCGTCCGACACACTCGTGATCGATGCCGTCCTCGACGGCTCCAACGGGACGTCCGAGCCGACTTGGTCGGCCGGCACGAAGGATGTGACAAGCGATCTCGCGGTCGACGACCGCATAGGCAAGCGTTGGGAGGGGTTTAGGCTCGATCTCCCGGACGTATGTCTCGCTTGCGATGGCCTGACAATCGGCAGCGCATCGTCCGGCGCCACGTCGCGAGCCAACGCCGACACGTGGGCACTGTTCGAGAAATTGTGGGCAGTCGGAAATGCCAACGGCACGCTGGCCATCTACACCAGCGCGGGAGCAGCATCGACCTTCGGCGCCAGTGCCGCGGCGGACTTTGCGGCCAACAAGAGACTCGCATTGCCGGACGTCCTAACGGGAAACAAGCATTCGCGCCCAGCAGACGGCACAAACCTCGACGTCGGCGAAGTGCAGGCCGACGGCGCGCCGGACATCGATGCGACGTTCACGGAGGTGACGGCCTACGGATCCGGCACGGCGACCGGAGCCATGAGCAGGACCAAGGACCTAGAGAACCGGCCGGCCTCCGGCAGCGCCGACGGTCGCTACAGCTACACATTCGCAGCCTCCGCGGATGATCCGACCTATTCCGACAGCGTCGACGAAATCCGCGTGAACGCGATCGGCGTGCTTGTCGGCATCTACTATCGGTGAGGATCATGGCCAGGATCTACAGATATCATCCCGAGACCGGCGCCTACCTATCCGAGTACGACGCCAAGGTTCGCGAAGACGGTTCCCCGATTTTGCCGGAGACGGGCCACCAGAGCCTGACTGGGGTTCCCGCGCCGGAGCCCCAGAAGGGGTATATGCGCGTCTTCGATCGCGCCGCGCAATCGTGGCGTTACGAAGAGAACCACCACAAGCACACCGTCTATGACAAGGAAACCGGCGTCGCGGTCGTGCTGAAGATCGGGAAAACCAGCTACCCGAAATACGGCCCAATTCCGGAGGGTTACACGGCAAAGAAGCCGCCGTCGCGTCACGTGAAGTTCGATCGCCGGGTCGGGGATTGGGTCGAAGACGAAACTCTCAAGGCGCAAGAGCAGAGGCGCGTGTCCGCGGAAGAGGGGGCCTTCCGGCGCATCGCGGGCGCCAAGTCCGACGCGGAAATCACGGCTGCGGACGTTGCCCTCGCTTTGGGTCTTCGCAAGCCGTCCTGACACCTGTGCGTTGTAGGTGGCCAATCTCTGATTGCATGATCGCGGATCAGATGCAAATCTGGCCGAGCATTTACGAACCGTCACAACCAAGACTGGACATGAAGATGCACCTGTTTCGCCTTCTAGGCGCGGCACTGTTTCTTGCTGCGCCGATTTTCCCGGCCGCGGCGCAGACATGCCCGCCGCTCTACGCCAAGGATTTCGACAGGGACGGCATTGTCGTCACCAACGGCACCTACAGAGAAGTTGGCGGTCTCGCGGTTCTTCCCTCTGGAAAGATCATCCTGACCGTGACGGAAAGCGCGGTGAAGGAGGGCAACCCCGATCAGCACGCCGCGATCTATCAGTCCACGGACGGAGGGGATACGTGGTCCTATGTTCGGGACATTGATCCTCCCTCGATGGTGGAGAGTTCCTGGTGGATGCCGAGCTACGATCCGGCTGCGGATCGGCTCTGGTTCATCGGCATGTTCAACAAGAACAACGTCCGCGAGATTCCCTACAACGACCGCGACGCCACTTCGAAAAAGGTGGTCGCAATCGGTTGGCCGCGCCTTCAATACTCCGACGACGAAGGCCAGACGCTCAACGTCTTGCCTCCGGGTTACGCCAACTATCAGCCGACGGCCGCCGACAATCGCAATCCCTTTGGCGGGCTGCACAAGCTGGCCTGGTTCCCCCCGGGGACGACCCGCGTCCGCAATGGCTGGCTCTACGCACCCTATGCGAAGCGCGGCAAGGTCCTGTGGGGCAAGACGTGGGACGACAGCGAAGCCTTCATCCTCAAGTTTCCGCTGAACGCCACGGACGCTCTCGGCAAGATCGAGTTTCTCCCCGGTGGGAATTACGGGATGACGGCGCTGAACCAACTGCCGGATGGATCGAACGCTCCTGGCGGGGACAGCAACGAGGAACCGGCGTTCGACTTCTTCGACGACGGGCGCATCTACGGCGTGTTCCGAAACGACTCTGGTTATCTCGGGGAGTTCAGGATTTCAGCGGACGAGCAGACCGTCACCACGGGCTGGGCACAGCGCGAGGATGGCGCAACGGGGAGACCTGTTCCGCATCCCAGAGCCACGCCGTGGGTCAAGAACACCGGGAACGGTAAGTGGCTCTTAGGGGTCCACAACAACACGTCCGGGGATCTCGGGAAAGGCCGCAACACCTATTGGATCTACACGGGCGAGGAAAGCCAGACCGTACCGGGCAAGATCATCTGGAACAAAGGTCCGAGGGCAATCGTAGCTCAAATGAACATCGAGCGGCGGATGCAGGGACCGGCCCCGATTGAGGTCGGGGACGACTATCTGTTTGTGATGAACGACAAGCATCCCGACCACGACGACGACGTGCGGGTGTTCAAGTTCCCCAAAGACGACATCCTCTGCGATTAGAAGCTGTAGCCCGCGAACGCGATGTCCGATGCGAAGATTTCGGCCACAAGGCCGATTGCATTCGCCTCGGTGAAGGCGTCCGCGTAGCGACTGTCTTCGGTCGTGTTGACGTAGGGGAGAGAAAGAGGCGCCCCAACGACAGACGATGCGAGGGTCAGCATCTCATCCCCTTGGTCTTCGATGCGGAAGATTTTGACCCGCTTCGTGGTTTTGCTCTCCAGCGTGTGGCCGCGCATCTTGCCGATCACATGCGGGTGCTGGACGAAGCCATTGACCGAGCCTTCCGAAACGGCCGGCGCGTGCCACGTCGAGTTGGAGTTCTTGAGCCCGAACTTGTACGCCGAGAACACCCGCGCCCACGGGTTTCGGATTGTCGTGAAGAACACGTAATCGTCCGGGTTGCGCCCGGTCTCTTTCATGCCTGCCTCGATCAGATCGGCCCCGGCGTGGTGGTGCAGCCACGGGGCAGGAGGCGGCGTCTTCGACCTCACGTCGGAGAACGGATCGAGCATCTGACGGATGGACGTGCTGCCGCATCGCGGGTTTGAAATGAAGACGAACCGGTGACGGTCACTAAGCCGCATCGTACTTTGATCCTTCATCCCGCGTCGGCCATGGCTCGAGAAGAGGTCTAATCCGGAGGCAGGCGGTCTGGCAAGGAGGGGCGAGCAATGATCGGCGCATCTGTCGGCCTTAGCACCGGTCTGCCGCTGCCGCGTCCCTCGTATCTGGAATGGGCTTACGTCGGTACCGGCGGCATAGTCATCGATGGGGACGCGCCGTGGAAGGCCGAAGTCCACCGCACCGGTTCTGGTGGCGTCGGCGGCGGCGGCACCGCACCCTGGCATATTGAGATCCACCATACACCGACAGCCGGCGCCCTGTTGGGCGGCTCCGCCCCATGGCAAATCGACATCCATCACGTACCGGCAGGCGGTGCAGTACTGAATGGCCAAGCCGCGCAAGGTTTCGCTTACGTACCGCAAGGCGGCCTTGCGATCGCGGGCATCGCCCCGTGGCATGTGGAGATCCATCACGTGCCGAGCGGCGGTCTCCTCGCCAGCGGGACACTGGCCACGTTTCACCCTGGATATGCGTACACGGGCGCCGGCAGCCTTCGCGTTTTCGGCGCTTCGTGGATCGCGCGGGCACAAGCGCCGAATCCATGGTCGGATCAAGACGAGCAGTCGGACATCTGGACCGAGCAATCACAGAAGCAAACCACGTGGCAGTGAGCGATGGCTATCGGCACCTACGACGAACTGAAGAACAAGATCGAGTCCACGCTCGACCGCGACGACCTCGTGGACGATATCCCGGACTTCATACTGCTTGCCGAAGAGGACCACGCAGACCGCATTCGGATCCGTGAAATGCTCGCCCGCTCTCAGGCGACGTTGAACGACGAGACGGGCCGCTACATCGCCGTGCCGCCACGTTTCGTCGAAATGGAGACGCTGAGGCTCCTCACGACGCCGCGCATCACGAAAGTGAAGTACTGCAATCTTGCGACAATGGACGAGCTGCGCCAGGAAACGCCGGGGCGTCCCTCAAGGTTCACAGTGCACGAAGAGGTCGAGTTCGACCGCCCTCCGGACACCGAATATACCGCGGAAATGATCTTCTACGCGTCGCCGACGCCATTGTCGGAGGAGAACCAGAGCAATGTGCTGCTGGTCCGCTCTCCGGGCGCCTATCTCTACGGGTCGCTGCTCCATGCCGCCCCCTTCTTGGATAACGATGAGCGGATCCCGACCTGGCGCGACTTTTACGAAGGCATTGTCGATCGCCTCAACATGGCCACCCAGCGCGCCCGCCATTCCGGCCCGCTGCTCTCCCGCGTGGCCGGAGCAACTCCGTAACCCACGATGCCCGTATTTCAGTTTGGAGCCCTCCTGCCGGACCACGCACCGACGGGCAACCCCGGCGTGATCGCGGTACGCGGCGCCCTGCCCGGTCCGAGCGGCTACATACCCTACAGGCAATTCGCGCCATCCACGGAGGCGATCGGCGGGCGGCCTCTCGGCGCGATCGCGGCGATCGACCAAAGCGGCGTGCCCTTCCAATACGCCGGCGACGCCGACCACCTCTACGAGAATGTCGACGGGACGTGGCTTGTTCGATCCGCGGGATCCGGCGGCTCCAGCACACCGGCGATCTATACAACGGCACCCGACGAGCACTGGGAATTCGCCGTTTGGAAAAACAAGGTCTTGGGGACGAACTACTCGGATTCCCCGCAGCAGATCACGTTCGGCGATACGGAGTACACTCAGCTCACGGCTGCATTGCGGGCACGGCGGATTGCCGTGATCCGCGACTTTGTGGTTTTCGCGAACACGTTCGACAGCACCGACGGCGAAGTGCCGTCGCGAGTCCGATGGAGCGCCTTCAACGACGAGACGGATTATACCGTTTCGCCGGCGACGCTTTCGGACTTCCAGGACCTGAAGATATCGAAGATCCAGCGGGTCTTCGGAGGCGAGTACGGGGTGATCCTTCAGCCCGACCGGGTGTGGCGCATGTCCTTTGTGGGCGCGCCGGTCGTTTTCCAATTCGACGAGGTGCTCGACGGCGTCGGCCTGATCGCCCCCCGCGCGGCCGCGCGCGCCGGGGGTATCGTGTACTTCTGGTCGAACCAGGGCCTTTACGCGCTCGAGCAGGGCATTCGTCCCGTACCTATCGGCGCGGACCAGGTCGATGAGTTTCTAAAGCAGGACCTCGACCAGAATTACTTGCACCGCATCAGCTGCGTCGCCGATCCCACGAGCCAGCGCGTGGCCTGGCTATATCCTGGATCCGGTTCGACCCTCGGGCGTCCAAACCGAATGGCGATCTTCGATCGCGTGCGGCGCAGATGGACCATTCTGGACGAGCCCGCGGAGCTGCTTTGGCCCGGCGCGGGGCGCAACATCACGCTCGACGCGGCGGCGACGGATACAGACCCCGATACGCTTGACGACGAACTCGAAAATATCTCCTTCGACGATCCCCGCTGGATCGGTGGCACGCCCGGTCTGGCGGCATTCGATCACAGCTATCGCAGCGGATTCTTCGACGGTGCAACCAGGACCGCTCGCATCGATAGTGCCGAGTATGAGTTCAACGACGGCGCCCGCACGAAGATCCGGGGCTTCCGCGCGCTTGTGAACGGCGGGTCGGTCACGGCCCAAATCGGGACCCGCAATTCGCTTGCGGACGATGTGGTCTGGGGCCCGATTCTGAACCCGCGTAGCGAGGGGCGGTTCACGCAGCGTTCGAACGCGAGATATCACCGTTTCCGCTTCCACCTGAGCGGCGATTGGCGTCACGCGATCGGCTTCGAGATCAACCCGAAAGACATCAAGCGAGGCGAGCAACGTGGTTGATCGAACAACGAAGCCGCACGTCCCGCTCGAGAACCCGAACGACGTCGAACATCGGCGCCAGCTCGCGCAGAGGGCAAACGCCTCCTTTCCGAAGGACGGCTCGGAGGGCATGCGTGCGCCACTGCGGCTGTTTCCGGTGACCGTCGCGGATCTGAGCACAGACGTTTACGCGCCGTCGCTTTGGGCGGAATCGCTCGTCTTCGTGAGCGACGGCTCGGCGGGCCAAAAGCTCCGTTACAGCGACGGCAATACCTGGATCATACTTGGATAAGGGCACGAACAATGGGCCTGCTTGACATACTCGGCGGTGGCAGCGAACCGGCCGGCACAATCGACACGACCGGAACCACGAGCCAGAAAACCTCCAGCAGGTCCAGGTCGTCGACGCAAACGGACGTGCCAGATTTTCTGAAGTCGCTCCTCTATGGAAGTGCGTCCACGGGCGCCGGCGCTCTCAACAAGCTGCGCCGTTTGTCGAACGGAGACCTCGTAGCCGATTTCACCGACGACCAGCTCGCCGGGTTCGACCTGGCACGCGGTTTCGGCGGGTCCGAGCCCTATAGTACGGCCCTCGACACCATCCTTGGCACAGCCCGCGGCGACTATCTGTTCGGGGGCGATGCGTTCGATGCTGCAGTCGACGCGTCGGTCCGTGCGGCCCAACCACATATCCTGTCGACGTTCGGCGCTGCGGGACGCGGCACAGGCGGACTTGCGCAAACGGCGATCGCCAGGGCGGCGACCGACGCCTTTGCGGAACAGTACGGAACTGAACGCGGCCGACAGGTGCAGGCGGCGTCGCTCCTGCCCGAGCTCGGCCTGCTGCCGATCGACCTGCTGCTGCAGACAGGCGCGGCCCAGCAAGGACAGGCGCAGCGGGAAATCACCGCGCCGATCGCGGCCCAACAAGATCTGTTCCGGACCGCGCTCGGCGGACTGCCGATCGCCAGCCTGCTCGGCCAGACGTCGACAGGCAGCCAGACGGGCACCTCGAGCGGGACCACGAGCCAGCAGCAGCCGTATTTCGAGAACGAGGCCGCAAGCGGCTTGGGGCTGGCCCTTAGCGGCCTCGGTCTCGCCAGCGGTCTCGGCAGCACTTTGTTTGGCGCCGAAGCACTCTCGGGCGGCCTTTTGGGACTTCTTGGAAATGGCTGACGACATCAACTTCGGTCTTCTCAGCGACGCGTTGGGCGACCCGCTGCTCAACTTGGGTCTCGGGATCCTGGCAGCGAGCGGGCCATCGGCCGCGCCCGTGTCGACAGGCCAGGCGATCGGGGCCGGTGTTGGTCAGGCAAACCGCGCCGTCCAACTGAGCCAGCAGAACCAGCTCGTCCGCGACCGTATCGTCGACAACCAGCGCAAGCGCGAAGCCCAGGCGAAGCTCAAGGAACTGCTCCCCGGAGAGCTCAGCCTCTTGGCCGACATCGCGCCGGACCAGGTGGCGCAGGGGCTCGTCTCCCGCGCGTTCCCTTCCGAGCGGACCGCACCGCCGGAGCTGCGGCTTCTGGAAGCCATGGGCATCGACCCAAGGAGCCCTGAGGGCCAGGAAATTCTTCTTTCGAAGCTGCAGGGCGGATCGACGCGCGACATACTCAACCAGCTGCAGGTTCGGGGGCTGCTCAACGAGGAGGTCGCCCAGCGTGTCGCCCTCGAAGACACGGCGATTTCCGCCAATGCCGGCATCAACGCGCTCGAGACGATCAAGGCCATTCCAGGCGCCGACATCTTCCTGACCAATCCCGACCTGATCCATACGACGCGCCAGGCCCTGGCCGTCGGCGAGCTCGACCCGACCGGGATCCTGAAGGGGCTTCCGAGCAAGGTCAGTGGCATTCCCCAAGACCAGCTCAGCACGGCCCTGAACGCGGCGGAGACCGTCGAGAAGCAGCGTAACGCGCTCGGCCAGGGTCTGAGCACCCAGGCAGGCGCCGCCGGACTCCGGTCCCGGCTCCTGTCTCTCGGCCAGGGAGCCGGGCTGGACGTTCAGCTCGAGGTGTTCGGCCAGGCGCTCGATCGCGCGAAGCGGCAGCTCGCCGGAACCAGCAGCGCAATCGACGTCCAAGGGTTCGGCGACAAAGGCACAGACGCGAAGAGCCATGCGAAGCCGCCGCCCACAGCCCGGCAAATCGCGGCACGGCGGACAAAGAAGCCGGCCGAGCAGAGCACTGAAATAGGTCTCCGGACCGCCGGCGGCATGATCCCGCCAGCCGCGGTTCGATTCCTGAAGGACAACGCCGACGATCCGGCCGTGCGAGAGCAATTCCGCTCCAAGTACGGCCACGACCCCGAGGCGTTTCTGAGGTAGCAATGGCAAACGTCTTCGACCAGTTCGATAAGGCCGCCGGGCCGACCGGCAAATCGGGCGCCAATGTGTTCGACCGGTTCGATACGGGCGCCCCGCCGTCCAGCGCGTCCAAAGGCGCGAGCGGAACCGAAGTGGATCTGGCGTTGGCGCCGCCGCAGGGCGGCTTCGAGTCGCTCCCGCCCCCCCAAGAGCCGGAGCAACCGGGCCGCGGGCCGATGGAGGCATTCGGCCGCGCCGCGCTCGACCGGTTCGTGAATAACATTCTCGCCGTTCCGGCCGTCGCCGGCGACGCTGTGCGGGATAATCCCTTCCGCTTCATGCCAGGCGTGGGAGCCGCTGGCGACGGTGTCAGGGCGTTTTACGGCGCCGCCACTGGCAGACGCCCCGGGCCGGTCATACCCGGCTCGACGCCTCGCGTGACCATGCAGGACATGCGCGCAGGCCTCGACGTGGCCGGCCAGGTGCCAGACATGGTGGTGACGGCGGATCCGAATGTGGGCGACCGTTTCATGCAGGCGAAAGCCAACCAAGAAGCGGCCGACGCGCAGCTGGCCGAGCAACACCCGATCGCGACCACCGCCGGCGGGATCGCCGGCGACATCGGGACGATCGTCACCGGGCGGCTTCCGCTCGCCCGCGGCATCACGGCGGCTGAGAAGGTCGTGACCGCTGCACCGGCCGCCTCGAAGCTCATGGCGCCTGGAGCGGCGCGGACCTTCAAGCGCGTGCTCGAGTCCAAGCCCGTGAAGCGGCTCGCCCGTGGGCTCGGCCGATCTGCCGAGACCGGCCTCGAGGGTGCGACGCTTTCGATCCTGCAGGGGGGCGACCCTCTCGAGACCGCCGCATTCGCCGCGGGCGGCCAGGCCGCCGGATCGCTCGCATTGACTCTCGGCAAGGTCCCGCTGACCGCCAAGGGCCTCGTCGCGACGGCCGCCGGCATCACGGCCCTTATCCAGATGACGAAGTCCGTGGTGCCCGGCGGTCACAACTACATCCTCGAGTCGACCGAGGAGGCGTTCAACCACATCAAGCACACGGTGATCGTGGGCGCCCTCGCCGGCATCGCCGGCGCGGGCCGGCTGCGCGGTGCGAAACTCTCCGAGGAGCTCCCCAAGTTGACGGACGCCATCGCCAGCATTCCCCGCGGCGCGTCGGTGTCGCTGATCAAGGATCTGACCGCGGAGCGGGAGCGCGGAGAGAGCGTGATTGAGCCCGTGGTCGGCGCCCTGGCAACAAACCCGGAGCTCTTCACACCGAACGAGCAGCGCCAGCTCGAGCGCGCGATGAAGAGCGAGAAGATCTCGCTGGGGCAAACCATCGCCAAGATGCGCAAACGGTCTGCCTTCGAAGCCAAGGTCAACACGCTGACCGGAGATTAGAATGAGTAATGTTTCGGAGTGGGCGGTCGCCGCCGGCAACAACGACGCCTCGCCGCCCGATGGGGCGCCCGAAGGCATGGCGCGCTCGGCCGTGAACGACGTCATGCGCGAAATGATGGCCGCGCTGGCGCGCTGGTACCAGGACACGCGACCAAGCTCGCTTGTCACGGCCGGTACGGGCAACGCGTACACGCTTACGACGAACCAGGGCCACACGACGCTGACCGACATACCGGTCACCTCGTTTCGCGTGGACCGCGCGAACACGGGCGCCGCGACCCTCAATATCGACGGCCTTGGGGCGAAGCCCTGGAAGAAACGCGCGGGGCTTGCCTATGCTTCGGGCGGCCTCATTCCCGACCAGCTCGTGACCGTTGCCTACAACGCCACCGCGGATCGTTTCGAGACGGTCGGCGGGCAGAGTGGAGAGTTCGATTCCGGGGCAGAGATGCTATTCATGGCGGAGCCAGTGCAGGCCGGATGGCTGAAGGACGAGACGGCGAACCTGGACGACACGGCTCTGCGTCTAACGACCGGGTCGCCCGGTTCCCGCACCGATCAATCGAGTTTTTCGACCGTCTTTGCAAGAACCAAGACGGATGGCCATGCGCTCACCGAGTCGCAACTAGCGACCCACGACCACCCCATAGTCTCGAGCGCCTTCAACGTCAGGATAAAAGGCGAAAGCAATCGGTACCTTCCTTTCCGCAACTCGAGCGGAACGGGCGCGTCGGCGTGGTTCGAATTTGCCGCCTGCGATGCCGGTGGCGGCATAAGTCGCGTAAATGGGTGGGCGCCGAGCGTCGACGTCGGCCAGTTGACCATTGATGCGACCAGCACGAACAACGCTGGCGCGGGCGGTGTCCACGATCACGACATGGATATTCGCGTGAACTACCACGACGCCTACAAGGGCATAAAGGAATAGCCGTGGTCACCGAAGCCAAGATCGAAAAACCGGACGGGCCGGACGACGAGTTTTGCCCGCGCTGGCAGAGGCCGTGCTCGGAAGTCTGCAAGACCTGCCACTTTTGGATGAAGGTCAAGAGCCACGACGAGAAGGGCAAGCTGAAGTCGATCGGCTACGCGTGCGCGGACCTGGTCGCGGCCGCGGGCATACTCAACACCGCGGCGGAGGTGCGCTCAGCCGTGATCGCAACACAAGAGGTCAACAACCGCGTCGTGGATCTGCACAACGGCATGGCCCGGCCGAATATGCAGATCGTCGAGCAGCTGAAGCCGATCCTGCAGGCTGCGGGCGGGATCGCGCCCATCGCGGCCCCGCGCGAAGATCCGAAACTCATCGGGAGGGCCCCGGCCGCGATCGTCCGCGACGAGTACGCAGAAGACGGGGTCGAAACGACTCCGGTCGAGCCGGGCCCTCCGGAGAAGGACCATGACAAGACAGATCCAGACGGCGGCGCTCCCTGACCGGCTGGCCCGCGTCCAGGCACAGAGGCGCGCCCGCAATCCGGAGCGCGCAAAAACCATGATGCAAAATCTCGACAAGGCGGCCGAACAGATGAGCGTGACGAAGCTGATTGCCGCCGGCGCCACGGGGTCAATCCTCGGCGGCAGCGCCGGCGCGATCGATCCGGAGTTCGTGGGCAGCTGGCTCGGCGTCGCCGGCCAGGGCCTCATGGTCCTGACCAGCTTTGTGACCCTCGTCGGAACGGCGGTCTTCTGGTGGCGCAAAATCGCCCGCATGGGGCACCGGACGGCCGACGACGCGAAGTCAGACAGGGACGCAGAAGACGCGTCCTGAGGCCGCTGTGCGGCTCTGAACTGCCATTTTTGAGGGACTAGACCCCAACAGCCATTTCTGAAGCCCAGCCCGCCCTCGAGGCGGGCTTTTTCATGCCTGGAGCCACTCATGAAGGCCGACACCGTGCTTCCCCCCGATTGGATGCCAGACGCAAGCCCGCAGCGAATCCATGTCCATTGGACCGCCGGCGCGCACGAAGCCACGAGCTTCGACAAGCGGCACTATCACTTCCTGATCGAGGGCGACGGCGACCTCGAACGCGGCTACCCGACCGTTGCGGACAACGATCCGCCGCTGCGCTCCGGATACGCGGCCCACACCCTCCACGCCAACAGCCGGGCGATCGGCGTGTCCATGTGCGGTATGCACGGCGCCCGCGAACGTCCCTTCCACGCCGGGAAGTACCCGCTGACGCCACTCCAGTGGGACAAGATGGTCCGGGTCGTGGCCGAGCTCTGCAAGCGCTACGGCATCCCCGTGACCCGCAAGACGGTCCTGACCCATGCTGAGGTCGAGGACAATCTCCACATCTCCCAGCGCGGCAAATGGGACATCACCCGCCTGCCGTTCGATGCGGAGATCGTGGGCGCGCGCGCCGTGGGCGACAAACTCCGGGCTGACGTCTCTGATCGCCTGGCACCAAAGCCGGAGAACCCGATGGAAATCGTGGATCCCACCGGCGAGCCATTGGATCCTCTGCTTGTGGCACCCGTTCCGGGCGATCGGCCCGCCACGGCCGTCGCCATGCTGCGGGCGCTCGGGATCTCCCGCATCGCCGCGATCGGCCTCGTCGGCGGTTTCCAGCAGGAGGCCTTTCCGGATCTGAACACCGCCGCGGTCGGCGACAACGGCGAGTCCATCGGGGTCCCGCAATGGCGCGGATCTCGCCGGACCGCCTTCCTGCAGTTCTGCCGCGAGACCGGACGTGACTGGCGAGATCTCGAGGCGCAGATGCGCTTCGTCGTCCACGAGCTCGAGACCACGGAGAAGACGGCCGCCAACCTACTCGAGGGCGCCGTGTGGCCCTACTCGGCCGCCATCGGCGCGATCGCCTTCGAGCGTCCGCGCGGCTGGTCGTTCCTCTACCCGCAGGGCGGGCACGGCTGGAGCAACCGGCTCAACTACGCCATCGCGCTCGACGCGCGCTTGCCGCGCTAACCATTCGCCGCACCGAGGCGGCGGATCCTTCGGCCGGAGGCCCGGCCACTCATGACAAACAGGAGAAGTTCATGCGCTCAATTCTGCTCGCGGTTCTCGCCGTGTGCCTGCTCCCCACCGCCGTCCTGGCGGCCGACACCGTGACCGTCCCTTGGGGCGATTGGGCCGTAGCGGCTGTAGACACCGCCGTGCCCTTGATCCTGACCGGCATCGGCGTCGTCTGGACCTGGTTCGTCGCCCCCAACATGCCTGCCTGGCTGAAGGCCGCGTACGGCGAAAAGCTGCAGCACAATTTCGAAGCGTTGGCCAACCGGGCCGTTCTGTCGGCTGTAGCCCAGGTGAAGGGGGCAGCGCTCGGACAGCGGCTCGAGATCCCCGTGTCCAATGAGGTCCTGCGAACGGCGATCCAGTACGCCGTCGATCAGGCGCCAATGCTCGTCAGTTGGGCGACGGGCGGCGATCCGTCCAAGCTGGTCAAGATGATCCTCGCGCGGATGACCGAGTACGACCTGCTCGAGGCCGATTTCAATCTCGGGGACTACCTCAAGAACGTCATCGCGCGCTGACGCGTGCCCCGGCCTCTCCGTTGCCCGCGGGGAGGCCTCTCCCTTTTCTGCAGGAGCTGCGCCATGAAGACCGCCATCGCGATCGTCGTGTTCGCGTGCCTTCCCTCCGCGCCGTTCGACGCGTTCGACCCGCACCGCGTGAACGCGGTCGAGCACTTCGTCGAGCAGCACAGCGACGTGTGCTGGGCGGAAGCGCCGGAGCCGATCGAGGGACCGTCCACGGTCGAGGAATGCAACCGAGGCGCCCTGTTCTTCTTCATGCCGGGCTGGATCCCGCGCCATCCGGACCGTGTCTATCTCGGTGCCAGGTGCGTCGCGCGGCCTTCCGGACCATCCCACGACGATTTCAGGCCAAAGGTGATCCCATGACAAAGCCCACGCCCATCAAGAATGCCGACGCCTGCGCCGCGGCGATCGCCGATATCGGCGGCATCGATCGCGATCTCGCCGAGATCCAGAAGGATCTCGACACGAAGGTCGCCGTGCTGAAGAAGGAAGCCGAGGACAAGGCCGCACCGCTGACCACGAAGCGCGAGGAGCTCGCCGCCGGCGTCGAAACCTACTGCACGGCGAACCGCGCTGCCCTGACCGATTCCGGCAAGCGCAAGTTCGGCGAATTCCCGACAGGCAAGGTCAGCTGGCGCAAGGGCGCCGACAAGCTCGAAATCGACAAGACCAGGCTCGACAAGATCATCGAAGCGCTGAAGGGTAAGAAGCTCGCTCGCTTCCTGCGCGTGAAGACCGAGATCGACGCCAACGCGATCAAGAAGGATCCCGCCAAGATCAAGGGTATTCGCGGCCTGAAGATCGTGCCGGGCGCCGAGTCCTTCTCAATCGAACCGACCGAGCTTCCCCTCACGGAGAAGCCGGCCGCGAAGGTGGCTTAGAGCTTCGGCCGCACGGTCACGCCACACACTTCGATCGAGGGGAGTTTCAAACGATCTGGGGGCAAGAAGAAGAGTTGTCCCGCCGACTCTTCGGCCTCGCGCGCGACAGCGCGCTCCAAGTCGCGATAGGTGCTGTAGTCCACCACGACCTCGACAACAGGACACAGCCCCTTGTTACCAACACGCGATGCCTCGACGCACGTTGCCAATTCTCTAATGGCATCGATTAGTGGCGTCATGGTCACCCCTTCTCGGCGATCAGGTCGAGGTTGCCGACAATGTCTCCAGCTTCCCCGTTTAGATACATCAGCTGCACGACGAGCTCCTGGAGAATGAACTCCATCCGCTCGTCCTTCCGCTTCGCCTCGACGCTCCGACGAAACTCGTCCACTTTGGCGCGCACGAACTGCTGTGTCGATTCGCTCATCTGCTTTCCCTTTCCCGGTTGAAACTTTCCCCTAGACAGACACGGCGATCTTGAGCAGCCATTCGTGCCGATGCACGAGCGTCGGACCTCCGTATTTCGGCCGCGGGAACTTGTGGCCCTTGAGATCCGCGTCGATTCGATCCGGCGCATTCGCCGTTAGAAGCCGGTCCGCGAATGAATGCCGCAGACTGTACAGCGAGTGCTTGTCGGTCGGCAGCAGGCCGTTCTCCTCCAAGAAGCTGTTGACCGCGGCCGACAGCGCCGTGGGGCTGTTCCGGTAGCGCGGGAAGCCTTCCGGGTTCCGCTGCATTGCCTCGAGCGCGCAGCCGATCAGCGGCATGTCCCGCTGCGAGTAAGGCGTCTTCAACAGCCGCCGTCCCTTGCCGCCGCGGATCTTCACGTGGGGAACGAACACGTCCTCCTCCGGCCAATGCTCCGGCTTCTCGAGGATGATGTCCTGCGGGAGCAGTCCGCAGACCTCGCTCGGCCGCATCCCCTCCTCCACCATCACCAGCACCATGTCCCGCGCTTGATCGTTCAAGCCGTCGAGCGCGCCCGCGCGCAGGATCTTCTCCCGGATCCATTTCGTGGTGAAGGACACCCCCTGCTCCGAATCGCTTTCGTCCAGGCCGAGCCCTTTGAATGGCTCCCCCAGCTCCAGCTCGAGGGCCTCCGCGACGGTCCGCAGAATCTTGGCCACCTGGCCCATCTGCTTGTTTCCGGTGTGGCCCTTGATCTCCCCCGCCTCGACGCGCTCGATGTACCAGTCCCGGAAGGCGAGCGCGTCCGCCCGCGTGATCTCGGTGACTACCTTGTCCTCCTCGAGACAGGCGATGAAGTTCTTGACCGATGCCTTGCGTTGGTTTTTCCAGCGCTTCAGCTGGTCCGGCGCGTAGCGCTGTTGCGTGTCTCGGGTAAGGTCGAAAAACTTATCGAGTGCCTCGGAGAGCTTAAGCTTGGGCTTCTCGACGCCGCCCAAAAGAGCCATGGCGGTCTGGCCGTCCATGATTCCGCTCTCTTCGACGCGGCGCAGGCGCTTGTCGATATCCGCCCAGGATCCTTGCGCGAGCTCGGCCGCGCTGCGGTATTGGAAGCCTGCGAGCCGAGCGAGCTCCACGGCCGCGTTATAGGCCGCGTCGGCGTCGTCGGTCCTGCCTTCGCGCCTGGCGCGCCACGAGGCCTCGACCTCGGCGGCGACGCCCGCCTTGCGCCGCTCGGCCTCGCGCTTGTCGCTGGTCCCCAGCGGGATCTTCACGAAGGCCTTCCCGACGGCCTCGGAAAAGAGCTTCGGCACGCGCCGGTAATAGTACCAGCGGCCGCCGAACTGCTTCAGGTGTGAAGGCATGCGGCGCCCATCCCCCGTGTTAGACGCGCCCCGCCGCCAGGGACGTCCGATAGGTGAATGTGGCCTCCTTTGTGGCCTGATTTGTGGCCCGTTTCAGAAGATTCGGCAAGCCGGAAAACCCCGCAATTCCTCACTTTTTCCAAAGTTTCAGCGCCTTGGGCGCTTCCGTCCGGAGGGGTGCTGGTACCGCTGACTGGATTCGAACCAGTGACCTCTTGATCCACAATCAAGCGCTCTAACCAACTGAGCTACAGCGGCACATCTGCCTTCCGGCGGACGGACCGGCTTTGGCGCCGGCATCTCGGAGCAGTCGCCGGGCGGGCCCCTAGACTGGACCCTTGGCCGGGCCCTAAGGGCAGCTTTTAAGGGCAGGCCTTTGCGCTTGCAAGCAAGCCCGCATCACCTTCGCAACATGCCGGGAGGCGCAGATTTCACGACAGGGGCGGAAAATCAAGAGCCCCCAAAAATAAACCGAAAATAAAAGGCCCGGGGAACGGCCCGGGCCTCAAAAGTGACAACGCAATACGCGACTGACAAACGCTACTACACGCGACTTCTTGCTACTGGATTAGGCTTGATACGCAAGCTACCCGACGCGGGACTCGGTTACGCTACTCATACTTGGCCACGCGAGGCGGCGGCACCCGGCTTAAGAGGCCTTGCGCACCGTCTCGAAAGACTTGGTCATTTGATCCTTGAGCGGACCGGAGGTGTCGCTCGCAATCTTCTTGGTCAGCTCCTGGATCTCCGTCGCCTGACCCGCGAACACCTCGAACTGGTTGCGGATGTAGGACGACTGCAGCTCGACAATCTCGGCAAGGGTCTTGGCGCCTGCCAAGCTCTTGGCGTAGTCGAAACCCGAATTCAGATTGCGCTGCGCGATGTCGATCAGCTTGCGGTTAAAGGCCGTGGCGCCCTGGCCCGCCGCATCGAAGGAGCGCTCCAGCGCATCGATCGATTCGTCGAGTGCTTCCTTGCCACGCTCGTATGCCTCGCGAGTCTGATTGACGGTGTTTTCCGCCATCGAGCGCACGCTCTCGGGCACTTCGGCATCGAATTTCAGGGCGTCGAATTCCTTGGCGGCGGTCTCGAATGACTCCGTCATTTTCTCCACGGTTTCCGCGGGTGTCTGGGGCAGTTCTGAAGTCTCGGCCATGGGGGCACCTCTCCGTTGTTTTCCTCAATTCGCCAGTGATGGGAATGGACTCGGATTAAACTCTCAGCCGCCGTATTTGTTGCACTGCACTATATTTTGTGCGCCGCGCTGATTCAAGTGACAGAGCCGTCAAAAATGGCTTTGTTTGCCGGCGCTGGACGAATTCCTTGCTTTCGGCCTATGTATCGAATCCAATTGACCTAAATTTAGTGGTTGAGTCGATCCGACGCCGCTAAACAGGCACCATTTGGCTGGGCAGCAATGCACATCAAATGTGCGCAGGACGTGCTCAGGAAGGGTCTCACCGGGGCGGATCATGACCGACCTCAGGCTGCAAAATCGGATAGGACAGGACGACCGGGAAGCGCTTGAGCACATCGCGCGCGCGCTCGAGGGCCGGGTTCTGTCCGGCCCTGCCTCGGTCGGCGAACCTGCCAACGTGAATGGCGAGAACGTCGGCGGCAGTCTTCCCGTGCCCCCAGCCAACGACGCGCGCGCGGACGAGCCTGAGGGCACGCCGCAGCTCGACCCGGCGGGCGTCGCGGCCTTGATCGAAGCCATGCCGGCCGCGATCGGCATTCTCAAGGGCGATGCCCTCAACTCCCTCAACAGCGCCTTCGCCTATGCGTTCGGCTATCGCTCGCCGGCCGAGCTGATCGAAGCGGGCGGCCTCGACGCGATCCTGCCTGGCGGGGTGGCCGACTTGCGGGGACACAAGCCGTACGAACCGGCCAGCGGCATCGCGGCCGTCTCCCGGTCGCGGCGGCGCCTGAGCGTGACCTTCATGCTGACCCCGCTCGATCAGGGCGGGCAGCTGCAGCTCCTGCGTCTGGTCGATCCCTCCGATCTCGAACCCGAGCCGCCCGCCCCCGAGGCTGAGACCGAGACGGGCACCGAAGCGGCAACCGCCCCGGAACCTCAGGCCTCCGAACCCGCGCCACCGGCCGCGCCGCTTGCCCTGGCTGCGCCGCCCGCCGAGTGCCCGCACGAGACAGCGCCGGTGCAGGCGGCGACAGACACGACCGTTGCCAAGGACAGGACCGGCGAGGCGGATACAGCCGCCGCCGTAGCGGCCGCGTTGCGCGAGCGGACCCGCGAAGCCGCGGCACGGCAGTTCGACTTCCTCGCCAAGGTCAGCCACGAGGTGCGGACGCCGCTCAATTCGATCATCGGCTTCGCCGAGCTGATGCTGCACGAGCGCTTCGGCCCGATCGGCAACTCCCGATACAAGGGCTATGCGGAAGACATTCACCAGAGCGGCCTGTACGCGCTCAGCCTGCTCAATGACCTGCTCGACATTTCGAAGATCGAAGCCGGAAAGTTCGAACTCGACTTCACCTCGGTCGACGTGGCCGAGGTGGTGGATGTGTGCGTCGCAAGCCTGCAGCCGCTCGCCAAGCGGAACCGGATCGTGCTGCGCACCTCGTTCGCCGACGACCTGCCCCTCGTGCTGGCCGACCCAAGGCGCTTGCGGCAAATCCTGCTCAACCTCCTCACCAACGCCATCAAGTTCACGCGCGAGGGCGGACAAGTCATCGTCTCCGGAACGATGGTCGAGAACGAATTGCGCCTGCGCGTTCGCGACAGCGGCGTCGGCATGAGCGAGAACGACATCGCCTACGCAATGCAGCCCTTCCACCAGTTGGACACCTCACCCCGGCACCAATCGGGGACAGGTCTCGGCCTTCCGCTGACCAAGGCGTTGACCGACGCGATTCGCGCGCGGCTGGAGCTCACGAGCGAGCCCGGCGTCGGTACTTCGGCCGACGTGATTTTCCCCAAGGAACGCCTGTTCCGACGCTAGCGGCGAAGCGACGCGCCCCAACGTCCACGACCACGACCGGGCGGCAAACTTGCTCTCCCGCAGCCAGATGACGGGTCTGCATTACAAGAACAAACCGTCAGGTATGGAGGCTTTTTCTTGCGAATACTTAGTTCTTTGAATTCTTCTAAATCCAAGCTTTGGTTTAGAAGGCTTCTAAGTTCCGTTTCATTTACATAATCTTATTGACACCCGCCAGTCCGGCAGCTTTAAGCGAATATATGTGTCCCCGGCGTGCTCCGGGGAGAGGTACCACTGTCCGATACCAGGGCCTTGAACCCTGGCCATTGGAGGATTGAATGCGCTGGACATTTGCGTGCGCGGCCACCGCCGCGGCACTTCTCGTTACTTCCGCTACTCACATCCCGGCCCGCGCCGAAGCGCCCGGCGAAGTGAACATCTACTCTTACCGGCAACCCTATCTGATCGAACCGCTGCTCGAAGAGTTCAGCGCCGAGACCGGTATCAAGACCAATGTCATCTTCGCCGAGAAGGGCCTGATCGAACGCATCCAGGCCGAGGGGCGCAACAGCCCCGCCGACCTGTTGCTGACAACCGACATCGGCAATCTCAGCCAGGCTGTCGCATCGGGCATTTCACAGCCCGTGACGTCTGCGACGATCGATGAGTCGATCCCCGCGTCTTACCGCGGCACCGACGACGAATGGATCGGACTGACGCGGCGCGCCCGTGTGGTCTACGCCTCGAAGGACCGGGTCGAGCAGAACAGCATCACCTACGAGGAACTCGCCGACCCGAAATGGCGCGGCAAGATCTGCATCCGCTCCGGCCAGCACCCCTACAACGTCGCGCTCGTCGCTTCGATGATCGCGCATCTTGGACCCGACGAGACCGAAACGTGGCTGCGCGGCGTCAAAGCCAACCTCGCCCGCAAGCCCGCCGGCAACGACCGCCTTCAGGTGAAGGGCGTCTACGCGGGCGAATGCGATCTTGCGATCGGCAACACCTACTACATGGGCAAGATGCTGACCGACGAGGACCATCCCGAGCAGAAGGAGTGGGCCGAGTCCGTGAAGATGCTCTTCCCGAACACGAACGGCCGCGGCACGCATGTGAATGTCTCCGGCGTCGTCTTGGCGAAGAACGCGCCGAACAAGGACAACGCGCTCAAGCTGATCGAATTTCTGGCCTCGGACACGGGTCAGAACATGTACGCGGAAGTGAACCACGAATACCCGACCAAGGACGGCGTTCCGTGGTCGGACCTTGTCGAGTCCTGGGGAACGTTCAAGGCGGATCCAATATCGCTGAACGAGATCGCCGAACTGCGTAAGGCGGCAAGTGAGATGATCGACAAAGTCGGCTTTGACGACGGGCCGAGCTCATAAGGGGGCGGCAATGAGCTTTCAACCACGATTCACCAACCACCAAGAAACACGAGGCGAAGTCCACGCCTTCTCCGGGCCCGAATGGCTCGTGGGCGTCGGCTTCCGCTGCTGGCTCGCCGGGTATGATACCGGCGACATCACCTGCTGGGAGAACGGCTGGAACACCTTCAACCGGGTTCTCGGTTCGGCGCGGGCGAAACGCGCCGTCACCGAGCTTGCCTGTTGGGTGCGCGCGACGCGCGCCGCTGCCTCCCGCAAGATCGAGTACAACGCGCTCGACAGCAGACGCTTCTGCGCCGACGAATGCATGGCCATGTCACTGATCGCCGCGTCGCAGCACCATCGCTGCCCGGCCATGCAGGCCTGCGCGCTTGCGCTGACGGGATCGGACACGGTCGACCCGGTCATCGATGCCGCCAACGCCTTCGCCGACGCGCTCGATGAAGCGGATTACCGGCTCAACCAGGAGATCGTGGCCGCGCTGGTCGCCTCCGAGGCCCGCCACGGAGGCACGCTCTCTGTCCCGCGCTGATCTGCCGTCGGGGCACGCTGCACAAACTCGGCCGGCGTCCTTGAGGCGCCGGCTCTCAAGGATGTTGGAGAAGGGCAATTTCTCCTGGTCCGCAGGCGCCTTGATCCTGTCCTTGCTCGCGGCGGCGCCGCTCTTCGCAATCGCCATCATGGCGTTAAATTCAAGCGGCGACACCTGGCCCCATCTCATCGAGAACGTCCTGCCGGGCGCCGTGCGGCGGACGCTGATCCTCATGGCCGGCGTCGCAGCCATCGCGCTGGTAACGGGGACAGGGACAGCGTGGCTCGTGACGATGTACCGCTTTCCCGGCCGGGGGCTGTTCCAGTGGCTTTTGCTGCTGCCCCTGGCGATGCCCACCTACATCATCGCCTTTTGCTACATCGAGCTCTTCGACTACTCCGGAGAGGTGCAGACTTTGCTGCGGAACCTGTTCGGCTGGCAGAACGCCCGGGACTACTGGTTCCCCGATATACGGACCCTGACCGGCGCAATCTTCGTGATGGGGGCTGTGCTCTACCCTTACGTCTACATCACCGCGCGCGCCAGCTTCGTCGCCCAATCGGTTTGCGTGATCGAGGCCAGCCGCACGCTGGGCCGCAGCGCCGCCGAGACGTTCTGGCAAATCGCCTTGCCACTCGCACGCCCCGCCCTTGCCGCGGGAACGGCGCTGGCGCTCATGGAAACGCTGAACGACATCGGCGCGGTCGAGTTCTTCGGCGTGCGGACGCTCACGGTCACCGTCTACGACACGTGGCTCGATCGCGGCAGTCTCGCGGGCGCCGCCCAGATTTCCTGCGTGATGCTGCTTTTCGTATTGGCGGTTCTCGGTCTTGAGCGCGCGTTGCGGTCCGGCAGGCGGTTCCATCATACGACCGGGAAATACCGGGACCTGCCTGAGTCGCGGCTCTCAGGATGGAAAGCGGCCCTGGCGACGCTGGCCTGCGCCCTCCCCATCCTGATCGGCTTCATTCTGCCCACCTACGTGCTGGCGGCCGATGCCATCGTGCATCTTGCGTCCGGATTGACCGAGGACTTTTGGCGCGCCGCCATGCACAGCCTTGGGCTTTCGCTCGCGGCGGCCGTGCTCGGCGTAATCTTCGCCGTCATCCTCGCCTATGGGCGGCGTCAGACCCGTTCCAAGCTCGTGCACATTGCGAGCTTCGTGCCCGCAGTAAGCTACGCCGTGCCGGGCACCGTTCTTGCCATCGGCATCCTGATCCCGCTCGCCGGTCTCGACAACACGATCGACGAAGCCGCCCGCTCGCTGTTCGGCGTGTCCACGGGGCTGATCCTTTCGGGTTCGGCCTTCGCCATCGTCGCCGCGTACACCATCCGCTTTCTGGCGGCCTCGCTCGGTTCCGTGGAGGCGGGTCTCAGCAAGATCACGCGCAATATCGACGCGGCCGGCCGGACCTTGGGCGCGTCGGTGACCCAGATGCTTTGGCGCGTCCATCTTCCCCTCCTCCGCCCCACGCTGGGTGCGGCCGCGCTGCTCGTTTTCGTTGACTCCATGAAGGAGCTCCCGGCCACGTTGCTGCTGCGCCCCTTCAACTTCGACACGCTGGCTACTCAGGTGTTCACCCTGGCCTCGCTCTACCGCTTCGAAGAGGCCGGTCTATCGGCTCTGACCATCGTCCTGGTCAGCCTGGTGCCGGTACTTTTTCTCCATGGAATCATTGCCAAGAGCCGGCCCGGCATGACGGGCTCGCGCGTCCAAGCGATCGAAACGAAGGAGGAATTGGCGTTGCCAATTTCCTGATAACCCAAGAGAATGAGGCTCTTGGGTTTGCCACGTCTCGGTTTTCGGCACCTGTGGGGGTGCACTGTCCGCCGGTCGTTCACGGACAGCCGATCCGCGCGGGACGAACCCATGCAGCGCGTTACGTGGAAGGGTCGGGATGGGGCCGCGCCAATCTATTTGGAAATGGCTTCTTGCCGGACTTCTCGCGGTCATCGCCGTCGGCGTCGTGGTTCTGCTCTTGCGGCCGGCAGGTCCGCCGGCAGACCTCCGGGGCCGTGTCGAGGCATCCCTCTCGGACTGGACCGGCGGAAGCGTGACGCTCGCGGAACCGCTTCGGGTGCGTTACCTGCCGCCCTCGATCGAGGGTGGCTTCTCACTATCGGACGCCGAAAAACTGCCAAGCGTCCAATCCATCACCGCTCCCAAGTTCCGCCTCACCTTGTCGCTGCCGGATCTGCTTGTCGGGAATGTCTCGTTCAGCGCGATGCGTCTGGATGGGCCGACACTCACGCTTAAGCCCGGAGAAGAGGCACGGACTGCCAAGGCGGTGCTCGGGAAGCTCACGGCCTTTTTGGCGGGGGCGCCCATCGAAAGCGTGCGCATCCATCGGGGTGTCGTGGAGCCCACCGCAGGCCAGCCGCTCCTGCGCAAGCTCGATCTGCGCCTGAACACGCGCGGCAAACTTGGCGCGTTGGAGGCCATGGGCTCGTTCGTCTTCAACGGCGAGCAGGTCACCTTCTCGATGGACCGGGGCAGGACGAGGGCGACCGAAACCGGGCAAAGCTCGCCGCTCACGCTGAAAGTCACGTCCGCTCCTCTCACGGCCCGCTTCACCGGAACGATGCACTTGGGCGAGGAACTCGGCGGCGAAGGTCGTTTGGAGGCCAAGCTGCCCGACATCCGCCACTTCCTGGCCTGGGTCGGGGTCGCCTTGCCCGAGGGCGAAAGCCTGAAGGATGCGAGCGCCACCGGACGCGTGCATTGGCTCGGATCGACCCTGACGTTCGACGACGGCACGTTCGAATTCGACGGCAACGAGGCCGTGGGTCTTCTGGCGCTCACCGCAGGAGCGCGTCCGCGCATCGACGGCACGCTCGCCTTCGAAGCCTTGTCGCTCGACCCGTACCTTTTGGGCGCCGCGCCCGCGCAGGCGGACGCGCCTCTCTTCGACTGGGTGCTGCTCAAGCATCTCGATGCAGACCTCCGCGTCTCGGCGGCGGCTCTATCGGCGGGCGGTCTCCAGCTCGGCGGCGGCGGACTTACGATCAACGCAAAAAAGGGCGTCGTTTCCAGCGAGATCGGCGCGTTGGAGATTTGCGGCGGTCAGGCCGAGGGTCGGTTCGATCTCGACCTCTCGTCGCCCCGCGTGGAAGCGGCATTGGCAGGCAGCCTCGCAGGTGTCGCGATCGACTCCTGCCGGCAGTCGCTTGGACTGAGCGTGCCGATGACGGGATCGGGCACGGTGAACGCCGATGTGTCGACAGGGGGCACCACCCAAGACGAACTCATTCGCGGCCTTGCAGGCGACGTCATGGTGACGGCCGAAGACGGAACGCTGCCCATCGATCTGTCGACGCTCCTGTCCAAGCCGGACGCCGAAGCAACGGGCTGGAGCCAGGGCGCGGCCACCCCGTTTTCGGAGCTGAAAGCGGACTGCAGCCTCTCGGCCGGACATTTGTGGTGTCAGAGCTTCCGCATGACCACCGGCGGCAAGCCCGTCTCGGGCGCGGGCGGCCTGGACATCGCGCGCCAGACCCTTGATTGGGATCTGCGAATGGCGGATTCTGAGGTACCTCCTGATGCCGACGAACCCGTTTCCGGGACCAAGCCAGGCATCACGATCAACGGTTCTCTCACGGCACCGGAGATGGCGCGCGCGCCGGCGGTGGCTCCGGGTGCCGCTGTACCGGAACAGGACACGGAGAAACAGTAGCGCACGCCTTGAACGGCTGACTATAACGAACACGACGACAACCGACGGTCATTGCTTGTGTTGCACCACTCCGCCCCGCCCCGCGTTTCCAACGGCCTGCCCCCACGCCGCCGCGTTGCCGCAGCGCTCGCGTTCGTCTTGGCCTGCAGCGGGCCGACCGGGGCATGGGCGCAACAGACCTTGAACATCGCCACCTGGGGCGGCGCGTATGGCCGCGCCCAGCAGATTGCGCTGCTGGAACCGTATGCGAAGAAGACCGGAACCGCGATCGCCACGGAGATCTATGGCGGCGACATTGAGAACGTCAGATCACTGATTGAGAACAGCAAGACACCGGTCGACGTCGTGGATGTGTCGGCCGGGACACTCGAAACGCTCTGCAACGAAGGCCTGTTGGAACCGATCGATCCGGAATCGCTCAAGACGGATGGCGATGCATCGGACGATTTCCTGCCAGGCGCCATATCGAAATGCGGCGTGGCCTCCTTAGCCTGGGCCATGGCGATCGTCGCCAACCGTAAAGCGTTCCAGGGCACCATGCCGGATACCATCGGCGCGCTGCTGGATACGACCCGGTTCCCCGGCAAACGCGCCCTCCCCAATAACGCGCAGCGCACGCTCGAACTGGTCCTGCTGGCGGACGGGGTTGCGCCGGGCAGCCTCTACCAGGAGCTCGCGACACCCGAAGGCGCGGACAGGGCCTTCGCCGCTCTCGATAAGATCAAAGGCAGCATCCTTCTGTGGACCAAGCCCGAGGAGCCGATGGCGTGGGTCGTGGCAGGCCGGGCCGCGATGGCTGCCGGCTATAGCGGCCGTATCTTCCGCGCCGCGGTTGTCGACCGCAATCTCGAGATCCTGTGGGACGGACAAATCTACGACCTGGATGCCTGGGCCATTCCGGCGAGTGCGCCGAACAAGGACGAAGCGATGCGCTTCATCCGTTTCGCAATCGAGCCGGCTCAACTGGCTGCCCAAGCCAGGCTCACCTCCTACGGTCCCATGCGGACATCGGCCCTCGCGCTGGTCGGCAAGCATCCGGCAATCGGCGTTGATATGCAGCGATTTCTCCCGACGGCGCCCGACAACTCTCGGAAGGCCCTGCGATTCGATGAGGCTTGGTGGGAGGAGAACGGCGATGCTCTCAACAAGCGCTTCGCCGCATGGGCTGCGAGTTTGCGCGCACCGAAAACCGCAAGCCCCGAGCAACCTAAGCGCAATGCGTCGGATGAGTCTGCGACGCCTGAAACAAACGCTCCTTGAGAGGCGCGCGCTCGGACGTCTGCGCGCATCCACAGCACGCAAGAAAGTGCGGGTATAAGCGCATCGTCCAATTGCGCTGTCTGCAAACTTCGTGTCATCCTTTCCGATGGAGCGAGTCTTCGGGTCTTCGTTTTCGAAGCGCAAACATCTTCGAGGCGAGTCCCTTCCTGGACACTCTCTACACAGAACGCACCATCCTAAGGGCCGCCCGCCGGGGCGGTTCGCGTTTCAAAGCACTGCCGGGGCGGGGCCGGCAGTGCACTTTGACCGGCAGCCGAGGCCAGGCGCCAGCCAGCTGCGACAAGGCTGAGCTTTCTTTCGGCGACGGTTCGGCCGCACGGCAACGATCTTCTCTAGAACTTCCGATAGAGGCCAAGCGCGAGATAGCCGCTCGGGTCGCTTAGGAGATAGTCGCCCGTGAATCCGCCCGATACGGTGGCTTCGAAAGCCTTGAACGCACCGCGAACGAAAGCGCCGCCGCGTCCTGCGTCATATTCCTGATTACCGAGCACACCGCCCTCGAGACCGACCGCAAAGATCGGCCCGACGCGGCAGCCGATGCGGGTGAGTTGCCAGTACTCTTGGAAAGCGGTGCCATAAGCGCCATCCGCAGACAGGAACCAGCGATCGGAGATGTCCGTCCAAGTCTCGACCGTGAGCCTGAGACCGAGTTCGGTTCCTTGAACCGAATTGCCTGGATCGAAAGGCGTGATGGTTTGGTCGGCCGCTTCGATGCCCGCGAAGGCACGCGCGACGGTCCGGCCCTGGTGAAATTCGTACCCGGCCTGCACGGTGAGGAACGCGGCCTCGCCCTTGAACGCGGTACGGCGATAGGCGGCGCCGTCAAACAGCGCACCGTCATAGTCGTAGGGGCTCCAGGCCGCGACGGTCCGAAGCCGCCAGCCCGGCGCACCGAAACCAGCGCCGAACGCATACCCGCCCCCGGCATAGATGCTTGTGTAGTTATTTGCGGTTTCGACGCCGCCGAAGACTTCGTGCCGGAGCGCTGCCGCCTCGCCTGCCCTGGCGGCCCCAGCGGCAAACACGGCGCCTGTGGCGACAGCGAGCAGTAACCCCAAACCGCCGACCCAGGCGCGGCAGGTGGCCCCATCCGCCGCGTCGCGTAGCCCGTCCGCCGTCACCCACCCGCTCCACCTGTGGTTGTCGATCAGCCATCGTAGACGGTGCGTTGCATAAAGCCCGGCAACCATGCTGCGCGGAAGCGCTCAGGCCACAACCATGGGTAAGCGGATGCGTGCTTTGTTCTCCACAAAGTTCGAAAAAAAGTCGAGGGCGAGGGCCGGCCCTATGGCTTGAAGATCAGGAGCAAGTACGTGCCGAACAACACCAGATGCACGAAGCCCAGCAGAATGTTGGTAGGCGCCCCCGAAAAGGTGATGTGACAGACGAACAGCGTCACCGACAGCAGAACGATGTCGACAGAGTTGAGGCCGAGCTTGAGGGGGGTTCCGGTGAACACACTGATAGCGAGCATGACGGGAACGGTCAGTCCGATCGTCGAGAGCGCGCTGCCAAGGCTGAGATTCACGGCACGCTGCAGCTGATCGCGCATGGCCGCTTGGAGCGCAGCCGTCCATTCGGGCGAGAGGATCAGCATGGCGATCACGACGCCGCCCAGGGCATTCGGCAAGCCGATCTGTGCGATGCCGTGGTCGAGCAGCGCCGCCAGGGGCTTCGACAGCAGAACAACCGGCAGCAGCGTCGCGAGCAACAGCACGGCATGGGCCGGGCCGGAATAGATCAGGCCGTGATCGGCGGAGTCGGCTATGTCCGCGTCGGTACCCGCTGGCGTTACGGCAGGAGTTTTCCCGACCTTCTTGCCCGCGCTGGTGAGTTTCGGCTGCACGAAGAATTTCCGATGCCGCGTCGTTTGGATTCTGAGAAACGCCGCGTAGAGAAGCGCGGTCATCGCGCCGATGACGATTGCCTGCTGCCATTGCAGCGTCGGCCCCGATGTCGATTGCGTGAACGTCGGGATCACCAGCGCCAAGAAGGCGAGCGGCGTGATAACCGCGAGATAAGCCAGTGCGCCTTGCAGATTGTATTGCTGCTGAACGTAGCGCAACCCGCCGACCGCGAGCACGGTCCCGACCATCCCGTTGAGAACGATCATGAGAATGGCGAACATGGTTTCGCGGGGCAGCGTGGGGTTGGGAGTCTTGCCCAGCATGACGGTCGCGAGAATTGCGACTTCGATACTGATGACCGAAAGGGTCAGGATCAGCGTGCCGTACGGCTCGCCCAAGAGTTCGGCCAGAGCGTCCGCATGGCGCACGACGCCGAACGCGCACCAAATCATGACCCCGAACAGCCATACGAACATGAGGGCAAGCCACGGCAAACTGTCCAGGTAGCCGAGCCATCCCTTGCCGACGGTGAAAAACAGCACCGTGGTGACGATACCGGCGATGAGACCGAGCTCGGCGCGCAGGATGCCGAGAAGTGTTCGGGGTGCGGCCGCCGAGCTCACAGGACCCAGCCTGGGTCGTGGCCGACAGTATGGAAGGCGTTTAGCAGCGCGGTCCCCCACCCTTCGCGCAGCTCCTGCAGATAGGGGTTGTCCTCCTCAAGCCGGATGGTGAAGGCGCGGTTCAGCGTGTCGCGCCGGTAGATCATCAGATCGATGGGCGGCCCCACGGAAACATTCGAGCGCATGGTCGAATCGAAGGAGATCAAGGCGCACTTGGCGGCGTCCTTCAAACTCGTCTCCCGGCGCAGCACACGGTCGAGGATAGGCTTGCCGTATTTGACCTCACCGATCTGGAAATAGATCGTGTCGCCCATGGCCTCGATGAAGTTGCCCGCGTCATAGATCTGAAACAGCCGCAGCTTGCCGCCCCGCACCTGGCCGCCGAGTACGAACGAGGCGGAGAAGTCGATGTCGTGCTGCTGCAAATAGCCTGAATCGACCTTGTGCACCTCGCGCAGGGCCCGGCCGATGATCCGCGCGGCGTTGAACATCGAGGTCGCGGCGTAGAGATCCTTCTCCGGGTCGTCGGTCTCCAGCCACTCGCCGATGAGGCTTATCACGCCCTGTGTGAGCGACAGATTGCCCGCCGTGAGAAGGGTAAAGAACCGCTCGCCCGGACGCTCGAAGGTGAACATCTTTCGGAAGGTTGAAACGCGATCGATGCCGGCGTTGGTGCGGGAATCCGACGCGAGCACCACCCCTTCATCGAGCAGAATACCGACGCAATACGTCACTGATCCCACCGTCCCCGGCTTTATTGCTGATTTGGAAAACTGACGCGGACACTCATTTCTTCTTCACCGCCGCCTGCCCGAACGCCGCGCATGGGACCGGCTTCGGAATAGTCGAGACCGATTGCGGTCCGGACATACGACTCATCGGGGCAAGCGCGATTGGTGGGATCGAACCCTACCCAGCCGAGAGAGTCAACGAATGCCTCTGCCCAGGCATGACTTGCCGCATGGGCGTCGTGGCCGATGCCCTGGGTCATGTACCCGCTGACATAGCGGGCCGGAATATCCAGAGAGCGGGCGGCCGCGCAGAAGATATGCGCGAGATCCTGACACACGCCGCTGCCCTGCTCCAAAGCCTCGGCGCCGGTCGTGTGGACGTGGGTCTCGCCGGGCTTGTAGGCCACCGCCTTGGCGATGGCCAACATGATGTCGTGCAGCACCTCGATCCGGTCCCTCTCGTCCTTGCCCTGGGCTGCAATTGCGAGCTCACGGATCGGGTCCGTGGCCACCGTCGCCGACGTCTCGCGGAGATACAGCATGACAGGCAGCTCCGGAGAGGCCACGCCGACGACGCCGCTGGTATCGCGCGTCCGCACAAGGCCGCTGACCCGGATATCGAGACGATCCACGGGCTTGCTCATCGTGAGCGTGTGGCACGCGTTGCCGTATTGGTCTTGCCAGGGCGTCGTCGACGCGCCCGGACAAATCAGGGCCCAATTCTCCACCGCCTGGGTCCTGCCAGACAGCGGCGTCATGCGCAGGTACTGCGTCGTCGCCAGAAGCGGCTCCGTGTACTCGTAGGACGTGGAATGCTCGATGCGGATCAGCATGCGTCAGACGGCCTCCGCCATCACCATCGGGGTCATCAGGAAGTCCTCTTGGATTTGCGATCCCAAGGCGTGGTTGTCCTCGATGAATCGGGTCAGGTACTCGTGCAGGCCTTCACGGAACACATCCTGGATTTGCCCGTAGCAAAGTTGCGCATGGCTCTGGCCCGCGAGGCGGCGGCACTCGAGCGGCTTCTCCTTCGCCAGCTCGTCCAGGGTCGACAGCACGATGGCATAGCAGTGATGCAGGGAGCGTGGCATGTCTTCCCGCAGGATCAGGAGCTCGGCGACGCGCCAGGGATAGATCGTGTCGTGATAGATGCGCCGGTACGCGCGGTACGCGCCCACTGACCTGAGCAGCGCCGCCCACTGGTAGTAGTCTACATAGCCGCCGACCTTTTCGGTAACGGGCAGCAAGACGTGGTACTTCACATCGAGGATGCGGGCCGTGTTGTCGGCACGCTCGATGAAGGTGCCGAGGCGCAAGAACCGGAACCCGTCGTCGTGGAGCATGGTGCCGAAGACGACGCCCCGAAAGAGATGGGACCGCTCCTTGACCCAGTCGAAGAAATCCCGGAAGCCCCAGCGCTCGACCTCGTCGTAGTCGAAGCTCTGCATCTGCAGCCAGGTCGCGTTCAGTGTCTCCCACGCCTCGCTCGAGATCGAGGCCCTGCGGGCACGCGCGTTTTCGCGCGCGTTGCGAATGAGCGAGTAGATCGAACCGTTGTTTTCCGGATCCAGCGCGACATAGCGGACGAGGTTCTCGTGCGTCAGCGCGTCATAATGCTCGTGAAAATTATCGTCACCCGGCGCGATGGTCAGGATCGGCTCGAACTGTTCTTCCCGGCCGAGCGACGTCGGCAGCAAGGTCAGCCGGAAACTCACCTCCAGCATGCGGGCGGTGTTTTCGGCGCGCTCCATGTTACGCGCCATCCAAAACAGATCCTCGGCGGTCCGGCTCAGCATGCTCCACGCTCCAAAACCCAAGTGTCCTTGGTCCCGCCGCCTTGGCTCGAATTGACGACAAGGGACTTCTCGCGAAGCGCCACGCGGGTCAGACCGCCTGGGATGACGGACGTCTCGTTGCCCGAGAGCACGAACGGCCTCAAGTCCACGTGACGCGGCTCGATGTTTCCGTTGCACAAGGTCGGCGACGTGGACAACGTCAGTGTCGGCTGAGCGATGAAATTGGCCGGGTCCTGCAGGACGCGCGCCTTGTAGGCCTCCTGCTCCGCCTTGGTCGACGCCGGCCCAATCAGCATGCCGTAGCCGCCGGAGCCCTGGACCTCTTTCACGACGAGGTTCTCTATATTCTCGAGCACGTACTGGCACTGCTTGGGATCGCGCAGCATATAGGTCTGAACGTTGTTCAGGATCGCGTGCTCGCCGAGATAGAACTCGATCATGCGGGGCACGTAAGTGTACATGGCCTTGTCGTCGGCCACGCCGGTTCCCAGCGCGTTGGCGAGGGCGACGCGGCCTGCGCGCACCACCGACAACAGGCCCGGAACCGCGAGCAAGGATCCGGGATAGAAGGCCAGCGGGTCCATGAAGTCGTCGTCGAGACGGCGATAGATCACATCGACGCGGACCGGACCCTCGGTCGTGCGCATCCAGACATAGCCGTCTCGCACGAACAGATCGACGCCTTCGACAAGATCGATGCCCATCTGCTCGGCCAGAAAGACGTGTTCGAAATACGCGCTGTTGTAGCGGCCGGGCGTCAGCAGCACGACGACCGGATCTTCGGCCCCACCCGGCGCGACGGCGCGCAGATTCTCCAGCAGCCGTTCGGGATAGTTTCCGACCGGCGACACGGCCTGGCCGTTAAAGGCGTCCGGGAACAGCCGCATCATGATTTCCCGGTTCTCGAGAAGATAGGACACGCCGGACGGGGTGCGGACATTGTCCTCGAGCACGAAAAAGTCGCGCTCGCCAGTACGGACGAGATCGACGCCGGCGACGTGCGCATAGACGTCCTTGGGAAGATCGACCCCGATCATCTCGGGCCGGTAGGCGGAGTTCTTGAACACGAGCTCCGCCGGAATGAGGTCGGCCTTCAGGATCTCCTGATCGTGATAAATGTCATGCAGAAACATGTTGATCGCCTTCACCCGCTGAAGGCAGCCGCGCTCAACCAAGTCCCACTCGGAGTGGTGCAGGATGCGCGGGATCAAATCGAACGGGATCAGCCGCTCGGTGGAGCCGCCTTCCGTATAGACAGCGAAGGTAATGCCAAGCCTGCGGAAGAGCGCGTCGGCGGCTTCCTGCTTGGTTGCAAGGGATTCGAGCGAAAGGCCGTCGAGGAACTCGGCGAGCTGCTTATAAGCAGGCCGCACATTGCCCTCGGAATCCTTCATCTCATTGAAAAATTTGGCGTAATACTCAGCAGAGTCCGTTGGGACTTCCCCTGCCATCAGCGTCTCTGTGTCTTGCGGCAAACTCAGCCGTCTCCGTTATGCGCCTTGGTTTTCCCGTTCCTCGCGTCCGTTTCCGTCCCGTGGTCGTATTTTTTAGGCATCATAATCGGATGCTACCGGATTGGGCAACAGCGGGCTGAGCTTGCCCACCGCAAAGCGGTCCCATACGCACGATGCGCGTCCGGACCCAAGGCCGTTGGGCGTAAAACACCCCTACTCCGCGGGCTTGACGCTCTCTTCCTCGGGGGACTTGCGGTCCGGCATGATCTTCCGGACCACCGCATAGAAGATCGGCGTGAAGATCAGGCCGAACGCTGTAACGCCGAGCATGCCCGAGAACACGGCCGTCCCCAGCGACTGGCGCATTTCCGACCCGGCCCCTGTCGCGATGACGAGCGGCACCACACCCAGAATGAAGGCCAGGGCCGTCATCAGGATCGGCCGCAACCGCACACGCGCCGCCTCGACCACCGCCTGGATACGGTCCTGCCCGTTCTCCTCGTTCTGCCGCGCGAATTCGACAATCAGAATGGCGTTCTTCGCAGCCAAGGCAATCAGCACGACGAAACCGATCTGGCCCAGGATGTCGACGGCCATGCCGCGCAGCAACAGTCCACTGACCGCGGCGAGCAGACACATGGGCACGATCAGGATGACCGCGAGCGGCAGCCCCCAGCTTTCGTATTGCGCGGCCAGCAGAAGGAACACGAACACGACGGCCGCCGTGAAAACGAAGATGGCGGTGTCGCCCGCCTGTTTCTCCTGATAGGCGAGCTCCGTCCATTGGTAGGAATAGCCCTCGGGCAGGACCTGCTCCGCGATCCGTTCCATGGCCTCGAGACCGTAGCCGCTCGAATAGCCCGGTTTCGTTGCGCCCTGGACGGCGGCTGCCGGGAAAAGGTTGAAGTGTTCGACCCGGTACGGCCCGGTGATATCCCGGAACGAGGCGACCGAGCCCAGCGGCACCATCTCGCCTGCCGCGTTGCGTGCCTTGAGCTGCGAGATCGCATGCAGATCCTGGCGGAACTTCCCGTCCGCTTGAGCCGTCACTCTGTATGTACGGCCAAGGAAGTTGAAGTCATTCACATACTGGGAGCCGAGATAGACTTCGAGGGTCTCGAAGATGTCATCCGAATTCACGCCGAGCATCTCCGCACGCACGCGATCGATGTCCCCATAGACGCTGGGCGTGCCCGTGTTGAACGTCGTGAACACGCGCGACAGGCCCGGGTCCTGGTTGGCTGCCCCCATCAGCGATTGCGCCACCTCGGCGAGCTGAGACAGAGCCGAGCCCTTCGTGTCCTGGACCTCCATCTTGAAGCCGCCCGTCGTACCGATACCGCGCACCGGCGGGGGCGAGATGCTCAGGATGAACGCATCCTCGATGCTGGCGAAACCTTGGTTGAGCGCACCGGAGATCGCCTCCGCGCTCAGCCCTTTCTTGGCCCGCTCGCCGAAAGGCTCCAGCGGCGTGAACACCACGGCCGAGTTGGATGCGGTGGTAAAAGTGGCGCCGTCCAGGCCGACAATCGGCACCGCATGCGCGACACCCGGCGTCTCAAGCGCGATCTTGGTTACCTTGAGTGCGACCTCGTCGGTGCGCGACAAGGATGCGCCCGGCGGCAACTGGATGATGTTGATGAGGTAGCCGAGATCCTGGTTCGGGATGAAGCCTGTCGGCGCGGACCGGAACTGGAAGACGGTCAATCCGATCAACCCGGCATACACGGCCAGCATGATCCCCGAGACGCGCAAGAGCCGTCCCGTGAGCGCGCCGTACTTGTTCGCCACCCAATCGAAGCCGCGGTTGAACACGCCGAAAAATCGGTCGAGCACCCGTCCGATCGGACCCTTGTTTTCCTTGGAGCCGTGCGGCTTGAAGAGCAACGCGCAAAGGGCTGGACTGAGTGTCAGCGACACAACAAGCGAGATCAGCGTGGCGGTCGCGATCGTCACAGCGAACTGGCGGAAGAACTGGCCGAGAATGCCGCTGAGGAAGACGGTCGGAATGAACACCGCGCAGACGACCAAGGTCATGGCAATCAGCGCCGTGCCCACTTCGTCCATGGTGCGATAGGCGGCCTCGCGGGGCTTCAATCCTTCGCGAATGTTCCGCTCGACATTCTCTACGACCACGATCGCGTCGTCGACCACGATACCGATGGCAAGCACGAGGCCGAACAGCGACAGGTTGTTCAGCGAATAACCGATCGCCGACAGGACCGTGAACGTTCCGATCAGCGAGATCGGGATGGCGACAATCGGAATGAGCGAGGCGCGCCACGTCTGGAGAAAGATGACGATGACGAGCACCACGAGGATGACGGCCTCGAACATCGTATGCAGCACGGCCTCAATCGAGTCGGAGATGAAGACCGTCGGGTTGTAGACGATGTCGTAGCGCAAACCGCTCGGGAAGGACTTGGACATTTCCTCCATGGCCGCTTCCACCTCCGCGGCGGTCGCGAGTGCGTTCGAGCCGGGACGCTGGAAAATACCCATCGGGATCGCGATGCGGCCATCGAGATAGCCGTTGCGGTTGTAGTCTGCCGCCCCGAGCTCGACGCGCGCCACGTCGCGCACGCGCACCACACGCCCCTGATCCTCGGCTTTCACGATGATGTTGCCGAAGTCCTCGGGCGTGGTCAGTCGCCCTTGCGTCTCGACATTGAGCTGAAAGGCGCCCGGCTGGGGCACCGGGGGCTGATTGATGACGCCGGCCGCGACCTGCACGTTCTGTCCGCGCAACGCCGCCAGCACATCGCCGGCAGTGAGATTGCGCGCGGCCAATTTATCGGGGTCGAGCCAGACCCGCATGGAGTAGTCGCGGGCGCCGAAGATCGTGACGTTGCCCACGCCGTCGATACGCGACAACACGTCCTTCACGTGCAGGGTCGCGTAGTTCGAGACGTAGAGGAGATCGCGGCTGTCGTCGGGCGAACTCAGATGGATCACCATCATGAGGTCCGGCGATTGCTTCACGACCTGCACGCCGAGCGCCCTCACCTCTTCGGGCAATCGCGGCGTGGCGATCGCAACCCGGTTCTGGACGAGCACCTGCGCCGTGTCGAGATCCGTGCCGAGCTTGAAGGTCACGGTCAGCGCCATCGAACCGTCGCCGGTGGATTGGGACGTCATGTAGATCATGTCGTCCACGCCGTTCACTTCCTGCTCGATGGGCGTGGCGACGGTGTTGGCGACGATCTCGGCGGACGCGCCCGGATACTGCGCCGTCACCTGGATCGAAGGAGGCGCGATCTCGGGATACTGCGCGACAGGCAGGCTGAAATAGGCGACGCCGCCGATCAGCGTGATGAGGATCGAGATGACGGCGGCGAAGATCGGCCGGTCGATGAAGAAGTGCGAGAGCTTCATTGTTGAGCGGTGGCCTGTTGACCTTGCGGCTTGATCTCGCCCGGTTGCGGCGTGACCTTCTGACCGGGCCGCGCCCGCAACAAGCCGTTGATGATAACTTTGTCGTCGCGCGTGATGCCGCTCCGGACGACACGCAAGTTGTCATCCGTCACAGAACCGAGCTCCACGGGTTTCGGCACGACCGTTCCGTCTTCGGCCACGGTGAACAGCAGCTTTGTCGACTGATCCGTAACCACGGCGGCGTCGGGCACGAGCATCGTCGGCTTTTCCTGGGACATGGGCACGCGCACGCGGCCGAACTGCCCGGGCGTGATGAATAGGTCCTTGTTGGGGAACGACGCGCGGACGCGGATCGTGCCGGAGGAGCGGTCGTACTGGTTGTCGACGAAGTCGATCGTGCCCTTCAGGGGCCAGTCCGTCTCGTCCATGAGCTGACCTTCGACCGCGACGCTGTTGGTGCGGGCGGATTCGACCTCGCCTTTCTGGATAAGGCGCTTGTAGGTCATGCCGTCGCCTTCGCTGATGTTGAACGTCAGCCAGATCGGATCGAGCGAAACGATGGTCGTGAGCAGCGTCGTATCGCCGGTCCCGCCGACCACCAGGTTGCCGACACTTACTTCGTGGCGACTCACGCGGCCGGAGACGGGCGCCAGAACGCGTGTGTAGTCCAGATTCAACTGCGCCTGATCGACTTCCGCGCGGGCGCGATCGCGGGCCGCGGTCGCGTTCTTCACTTCCGCGGCGCGCTCGTCGAAGGTCTGCCCCGATGCGTAGTTCTTCTTGTGTAGCTCGGACGTGCGTTCGAGCTGCACTTTGGCAAGTTCGAGCTGGGCTTCTGCTTGGGCGAGATCGGCCTTGGCCGAGTCGAGCGCGATCTCGAACGGACGCGGCTCGATAACGAAGAGAAGGTCGCCCTTCTTCACCAACTGGCCGTCTTTGAAATTGACTGATTCCAGGTAGCCGCTGACCCGGGCGCGGATCTCGACGGATTCCTGGGCATTGAATTGACCCGTGAAGTCACTCCACTCCCGCAGCGTCTCGACCAGAGGCGTGGAGACGGTCACCGGGGGCGCGGGCGGCGCGCCGCCGGGGGCGCCGGCCTGTTGCGCTTCTTGAGGGGCCGACATGTACCAGTACATGAGCCCGGCCACGGCCAGCACAGCCAGCGTGATGAAGAGGAGCCTGCCGCCACGGCCCGACGCCGACGGCGGCGTGGATGCAGGCGTATCGGACGCGGAGGGCTTGCCGCCCTTCGAGTTCTGTGCCTCGCGCTTGGCGCTTTCGTTTCTCTGCTGCATTCTGTTGATCCGAGGAGGATGACTGCGGTCGCCCGCAAAACTGCGATTCACGACTTCGCGGTGGGGCTTATCACATTATCTCACTCGCCTGCACGGTCCCATAGGCTGAAAGGCCGCAATGTCGCAGTTGAACACGCAAAAACTCAAACGGCCGAGGCACTTAACGGCCGTTTCACACCAATTTGACCGCCGACGTCCCGTCCCTGCCCAGAATTGGCCAAAGTTGGCGGCCGCGAGGATCTGAAGCCCCATGCATAGACGTCTGATCGCCGGTTTCTTCGCCGCGTTGGCTTGCCTTCTCCTGACGGGCTGCGGCGAGGAGGCCACGTTGCCTGTCTCGGCAGGAATGGGCCCGAACCCCGAATTGCCGCCGCCCGTGGAAACCGCCTTGCCCACCGTGGTGATCGCCGAAGCGACGGGCTGGCCCGACGGGAAATCCCCGGAAGCCGCGGACGGCCTGGCGGTGAACGCCTTCGCGGCAAATTTGGATCATCCGCGGATGCTCTATGTCCTTCCCAATGGCGATGTGCTGGCCGCCGAGAGCGCCGCGCCGCCGCAACCTGGCATGACCGACGGCATCATGGGGCACCTGATGAAGCTCGGCATGTGGTGGGCGGGCGCCGGTGTGGAGAGCCCCAACCGGATCACGCTCTTACGCGACGGCGACGGGGACGGCGTGGCCGAGACGCGCACGACGTTTCTTTCAGGGCTCAATTCGCCTTATGGCATGGCGCTCGTCGGCGACAGCTTCTATGTCGCGAACACGGACGGCATCGTCCGGTTTCCCTACCGCAGCGGCGACACCGAGATTACGGCCAAGGGCGAAGCGATCGCGGACCTCCCCGCCGGCCCGGTCAACATTCACTGGGTCAAGAACATTGTCGCGCACCCCGACGGCACGAAGCTCTATGCCTCGGTGGGGTCCAACAGCAATGTCGGCGAGCGCGGCTTCGACAGCGAGGAAGGACGCGCGGCGATCCACGAGATCGACCTCGAAAGCGGATCGTCGCGGCTGTTCGCGTCGGGCCTTCGCAATCCGGTGGGCCTCGCGTTCCATCCGGACAGCGGAAAGCTATGGACGTCAGTCAACGAGCGCGACGAACTCGGCAGCGATCTCGTCCCGGATTACATGACCTCGGTCCAGGAGAATGGCTTCTACGGCTGGCCCTACAGCTATTTCGGCGACCACATCGATGCGCGGGTGCAGCCGCAGCGCCCCGATCTCGTCAAGACGGCCATCGTGCCCGATTACGCGCTCGGACCGCACACCGCCTCGCTCGGGCTTGCCTTCTACACAGGCGACCTGTTCCCCGAGCGCTACCGGGGCGGCGCCTTCATCGGCCAGCACGGGTCCTGGAACCGCCGGCCGCCGAGCGGCTACAAGGTGATCTTCGTGCCGTTCGAGGCCGGCACGCCGTCGGGCGAGCCCGAAGACATCCTGACGGGATTTCTCGGGACGGACGGCAAGGCCTATGGGCGTCCCGTTGGCGTCGCGGAAGACCGGACCGGCGCCCTGCTGGTGGCCGATGATGTGGGCAATACCGTTTGGCGCGTTGCGCCGGCCACGCAATGACGTCGAGACTGACGCTGTTGAGACTGACCACAGCCGCCCGGGCGGCACCAAGGGACCGAGGAGACATCCGTGACGAAAACCATCCTGTGCTTCGGCGATTCGATCACCTGGGGCTACAATCCCAAGGACGGAACGCGGTTTGCGCCGGAAGACCGCTGGCCCCGCGCTCTGGAAGCCGCGCTACAGGGACGCGCTCGCGTGATCGATGAAGCCCTGAATGGGAGAACCATCGCAACGGACGATCCTGCGCAACCCTATCGAAATGGCATGGCCATGTTCCCACCGCTCCTGGAGGCACACGCGCCCCTCGACGTCGTCGTGGTCATGTTGGGAACGAATGACAGTGCGCCCTGCTACGGCCTGTCAGCGGGACGGATCGCCATGAACAGCGCGGCGCTGGTCGAGGCGGTCAATGCGAGCCAGAGCGGGCCCGGCCGCACCACGCCCAAAATGGTCCTTGTAGCGCCGCCGCCGCTTGGGTCGCTGAACCCTGAAATGGCGCTGATGTATTCCGGGGGACAGGGGACGTCCCGAGGACTGGCTGCGGCCTACGAGACCGTCGCCAAGTCTTACGGCATTGCTTTTTTCAACGCGGGCGAAGTCGTCAAGGTGAGTGCCGTCGACGGCGTGCACCTCGACCCAGACGCACAGCGCACGCTCGGCATCGCGATCGGCAAGGTCGTGGAACCCTTGTTATAGACGCATGCATGCGCGTTTTCGCGCCGCTCGAACGGAGGTCTTTCATGACGGACGAAAGAGCCAAGCCAGAAGCCGACAGCTACACCTGCTTCCAGGCCGAATTCCGGAAGGTCCTCGGCAAGAACTTCCAACGGCGCGTCCTGATCGAGACGAACGCCCATGAGGGCCCGGTCTATGTGGCCGCCGAACACGCGCTTTATTTCACCACCGTGCCGGAACCGGGCCCCAAGAACATTGCCATCATGCGGCTTGCCTTGAAGGGCGACGGTTTCCCCTTCGAAGCCGGCCGGCTCGAGGTCGTGCGGCAACCGTCCAACATGGCGAACGGGATGTGCCTCGACCGCAAGGGGCGGCTTCTGATCTGCGAACAAGGCACGCTCGATGAGCGGGCGCAGATCAGCCGGATGGATCTTGCGACGCGCGCCCTGGAAACGATCGTCGATGCCTGGCGCGGCCTGCCCCTCAACTCGCCGAACGATGTCGTTGAGAAGTCGGACGGCACCGTGTGGTTCACCGATCCCAATTACGGCGAACTGCAAGGTTTCAAACCGGCCGCGAAGATCGGCGCGTATGTCTATCGCCACGACCCCGCGAGCGGCGAGACGGCCGTGGTGGCGGACTCGTTCGACAAGCCGAACGGCCTTGCGTTCTCGCCCGACGAGAGCGTGCTGTACATTACCGACACGGGCGCCAATCAGGCCCCCGGCACCTATTTCGTGAATCTGCCGCATCACATCCGCGCCTTCGACGTGCACAAGGGCCGCCATCTGCGCGGCGACAGACTGTTCGCAACGGTGTCGCCGGGCTGCCCGGACGGCATCAAGCTCGATACGAAGGGACGGGTCTACACCTCGTCGGCGACGGGCGTGCAGGTCTTCTCACCGGAGGGCGACCTTCTGGGCGAGATAGTCGCGCCGGGCGTCGCCAACTTCACCTTCGGCGGCCCCGACAACGATGTGCTCTTGATCTTAGGCGACACGCAGATTTGGCAGGCCAAGGTCAAGGCGAAAGGCGTCTCGACCTCGAGGAACGCGTGATCCACGGGCGCGGCATGAACTCGTGAGCGGCGCCCCTATTGGCGGTTGAGGATAACCTCGCCCTCGCCCTTTGGGCTCTTGAAGGTCACGGTCTGCGTCTCGCCGTCGAGGACGACGCGGACGCGGCCGCTGACATCATACTGGGTGAGATTGAATTCGCCGGTGAAGACCCCGGGACGGACCTCCAGAAGCTCACCGGTTTGATTCATCATCTGCGAGGTGGAGGCACACTTGGCCACGACACCGAAAACCTTGGCGCTTTCCTGCTTGTAGCTTACGCGGCAGCGGACCTTCTCCGTCGGCCCTTCGGTCTGAGTGACCGTGCCCTCGCCGCTCCATTCTCCAGCCAGCGCCGCCGCCGAGGCCGCCGTGGAGGGCGCCATCGCCACCGTGAGGGCAAGCAGTGCGAACCCACAAAACGCGCGTCCGGTGACCTGCGCAAATTCTCGACCCGGCACCATCGAATACCCGCGCGAAAGACGGTTCCCCATCACTTGCATAAATGTACCTCCGCTCAATGCCCACAAGGCACGATGGCTAAAGCCCCCAATCAGCCATCAATGCCGCGATCCGCTCTTCTTTAGCGGACCACCTTCCAGGATTGCAATCGTCGCGGGGAGTATCAGTAAGTTCGCCAACAGGGCTGTGGCAAGCAACATAATCGCAACTTCGCCGAAAAGGCGCAGATTCGGCAGCTGACTCAGGAGTGTCGCGGCGAATCCGGAGATCAAAACTACCGTCCCGACCGTCAGAACCGGCCCGATGGTGGTCAGCGTTTCCTCGAGTGCGGGTCCGACGGCCCGGCCATGAGAGCGCATCAGCCCGTAGTAGTTGAGGATGTGGATCGTGTTGTCGACCGCGATACCAAACCCGATCGTGAAGGCGACGACGCTGGTGAACTGCAAGCCCAACCCGGAAAGGTAGAGGAACCCGGCGACAACCATGATCGGAAGCAGATTGGGCAAAATACAGTAGAGGCCCGCGCGCACCGAGCGGAACACCAGACCGACAAGCATGATGTTGAGGCAGATTGCCAGAAGAAGGCTTCTGTTCAACTGGGCGATCATCTCGTAGCTGGCTTTCGCGGATAGAACCGAGAGGCTCGTCGCGGTGAAGACGACGTTCGGATAGGCGGCGCGCAATTTGTCGAGCTTGCCTTCCAGTTCCTTCACCACCGGAAGAAGGTCCGCGGCATCGGTGCCCGGGAAATATCCGGTGACGAGCGTCGAGTTGTCGTCTACCGACAGGATTCTGTCCATGAGCGGCGTCTTGGCTTCCTGGAGCAGGCTGAAGAACCTGTCTTCAGTCATCTCGCCGGCAACCGCCCAACTTTCGATGCCATAGAGCGACGTCACGCTGCGAACCAAAGGCAACCCGGCGACGATCGCATCGACCTTCTTCACGAGCTCCGCGCTCTCGGGACTGTCGATCCGCGTGCCCGGCGGCATCTGAATATGGACGAAGATGTTCTCGGTTCCCGCAAGCCGGTCGTCGATGGCATTCATGGCGAGATGCGCCGGGCTGCGTTCGGGCAGGTATTCCCGATATTGGTAGCGCGGACTGATCTGCGCATAGAGAATGCCGGCGCCGACCAAGAGGACGAGACCGCACCCGAGCACCAACCGCGGCCGCACCAGCGCGAAATGCGCAACGCCGTGGCAACAACGGCTTGCCGCGCCGAAGGCCAGGTCGGCTTTATTCCCCAGCGACTTTTTCCTCTTCACACGGCTGAGGAGCAGAAAGGCTAGCGACGGCACGACCGTGATGGTGACAAGGTACGCAATCGCGGTCCCGATCGCCGCCGTGAGGCCGAAGCCCGCCACGATCTTCAGCGGCACAAGGGTCAGCGAGAACAGCGCAATGGCCGTCGTCAGCGAGGCCAGCACGCAGGCAGGCCCGATCTCGCGCACGGACCGGTCCACCGCGTCGTAGACGTCGGCGCCCCCGGCGAGTTCGCGTCTGACCTTGAAGAGAAGATGGAGCGAGCTCGCCACCACGAGCACGATGACGAGGGCCGGCACGACCCCGCTCATAACGTCGACCTCCATTCCGCGCCAACCCGTGACCCCGCTCAGCCAGATGACGGCGACGACGGATGGAAGCGCTGCGACGCAGACATAGGTAATGCTGTGAAAGAAGAGCCAGGAGATAAGCAGGACGATCAGGAAGCCGACAGAGATGAAGGTCATCTGGTCGGCCATGAGCGATGAGACGATTTCGAGGCGCAAGAACGACAGCCCCGAATACTGGACCGTCATATCGGTCCCTTCGAGCATGCGCTCCGTCACATCGCGCAATTCACGCGCGACGACCCGCAGTTCTTCGATATCCGGATAAGGCTGCATCGCGATCACGAAGAGCGTGGTCTTCCCGTCAGGCGACAGCAGCTTTCTGGCCACGAGCGGGTGGTCGAGAATCGCTTCTTTCGCCTCCGGCAGATCCTCCTCGGTAATCTCCGGCGGGAAGAGAGGCTCGGCGCCGCCGGCATTGTCCGGCGGATGGCGGGCCGAGAACATCGACACGACATCCCTAACGCCATTGGCGAAGCTCAGCTCCAGGTGGAGATCCCGCAGCCGCTCGAGATTCTTGACCGTGAAGAGGTTGTCGGACTGGATGAGCAGCAGAACATCCTGTCCGCTGTCGGGATATTGCTCTTCGACCAGCTGGAACTTGGCATAGTCGACGGTCCCGGAACGAAAGATCTCGCGAATGTCGCTCGAGAAGCCGACTTTCGTCGAGAAGTAGGCCAGCGGCAGCGTAATCAAGACAATGAGCAAAAGGGTCGCGCGCGGGAACCGCAGGGCGAGCAGCCCAATCTTCTCAAGGCCAAACCCAGCCGACATCAGGCGCAGAGTCTCCCAGGCCTCGAAATGGGCTGCATCGCCGACATCGCATTTCCCCCCAAACTTGACCGCCCACGCCGGCGGCCGGCGCAGATCCTAGAATCGCGCCCCCTTTCAGTCCACTAGAGCACGAGCGAGGGGCCGATGCCCAGGGCCCGGTCCCGCGGGCTCGAGAGGGCCCACTCCCCTCTGCAGGCTCCGAATCCGTTGACTTTGAAGCGCAAATTAAGACGTTAGCGAGGCTGCAACGCCAGATTTCCGCCCCCATGGTCCGTGGGCGGACCCGCCTGCGGGGAATGGCGTTTTCGGGCCACTCAATAAAGCTGCAGCGTCGGACGGGCGATCATCAGCCAAACGATGACGAGCACCGCGGCGAAGGCGGGAATGCCGAACGCGATCCACCAGCGAAAGAGCGTGTGGTATTGCGGCGGGAGGGGCGTCCCCGCCCGCAGTGCCGAGGCGGCCAAATCCCGCATACGCACCTGCATCCACACCACGGGCACCCACAGTGCGCCGACTGCCAGATACAGGAGGACGGAAACGACGATCCATCCTTGGTGAAGCGCGTACCCCGCCTGCCACGCCAGCGCCAAACCTGTCACCGGCTGCAGGACAACCGCCGTGGCCGTGAAGAGGTAGTCGGCAATCACCACGATGCGCGCCACCCCGGCAATGACGCCTGCGTCCTGGGTGCGATGGGCCATCAGCATGAAGAAGGCGATGCCCGCGCCAGTCCCCAAGAGGACGCAAGCCCCGATGACGTGCAGGTATTTGAGCGCGAGATAGGTCAGCATCAGCGCTCTTCCAGGATCATCAGGGCGACGAAGATCAGTACGCCAATCGGAACGACCTTAATGAGCGGCCCTAGCGGATCGATCCAAAGCGCCGGCAGAAGGATCGTTCCGGCCACGAGATAGGCGGCGGACAGCGCCAGCGCGGCCCAAAGCGCTAGCCGCGCCGTCCGCCGGTAGGCGATCCCCAGCCCGACCGCGATATCCGCCACCGAACCCGCCACGACCAGCCACGGCCCGAGAGCGCCGACGCCGCTCGCGTTAAACCGGCCCACGGCCGCCTGCCATCCGGGACCGAGCGCAATCAAACCCGTGAGGACCCAGTACAGGGCCAAGACGCCGAAGACCACGGGCTTCACAAGGTAGAGCCGCGAAAACCATCTCTCCTGAACCGAGGGCGGTTCGGCCGCGAGCCCATCCTCGAGAGACATCGGGCGGATGCCGGTTGTCTCGATCCAGGCGCTGGGATCGCCGGCGGCACCCCGTTCGATCTCCAGCCTGGCCGTGCTGCGCAGGGGCGGACGCCAGCCGAGCCAGCTGACGGCATCGCCCAGCCTGTAGACGAGGCGCTCGATCACTTTCGGGGGGCGAATGATCCTGGCCGGCTTCCAACCGAACCATCGGCGGAACGCGGCGACGACGTCTTGGAAGCGCAGAAGCTCCGGCGCCGCGACTTCCAACGTTAGCTTCGACGGCGCCTCGGGCTTCAGGAAGAAGACCACCGATTCAGTCAGATCATCAAGTTGAACCGTCTGGAAGGGCTCTGCGTCCGCGGGGACCGGCAGGACGGGAAACGCAGCAAGCGCCCGCAGCAGAGCACTCCCGCCAGAGGCCGCCCGTCCGATCACGACGACCGGGCGCAGGATCACCCAGTCGAGATCGCAGCCCATGAGAAGCGTGTCGCCTTCTTGCTTGGTCCGGGAGAATGCCGTGGGGTTGGGGCTGTCCACGCCTATCGCCGAAATCTGGATGATGCGCCGCACCTGCCGCGCGGCGCACGCCCGAAACAGCGCGCCCATTCCATCGCGATGAACGCCCGCGGTCGAGTCTCGTGCGCTGTCCTGGAGGACACCGGCACAATTGACGACGGCATCGACCCCCTCGAGGTACGGGAACCAGTCCTCTTCCCGCGTGAGCTTTGCGATATTGGCTGCGATCGCACGGCTACGGTCCGCGTGCGCAGGGACGGAACGAGCGAGCCTGACCACATCATGTCCATCGGCCAGGAGCCGCGCCGACACCGCCGCGCCGATCAAGCCCGTTCCGCCAAGGACGAGGATGCGCAACCGGGCAGCGGCGCGCGGCGCGCTCGCGCCCACATCTTGTGCTTTGCTCTGACTTGCCTGCATCACTCCCCCGATGACCCAACGCCTAGTATAGTCCGGTCGCGTGCCGCGCGTCCGCCGCCGGCGTGATCAGGGAATTGGGGAAACGCTATGGTCCGGAGCATGAGCGAACTGCGGGAGCGGTGGCAAGACCCACTGCTTACGGCGCTGACCATCTTGCTTGCAGTGTTGATCTTCGTCCTCGCGCCCCTTCGCGCCGAGAGAATTCCCGGTATTCAAGAAATCGGGTTCGCGCTCGTGACCGTTCTCACCGGCGCGGTCCTTGTCCTGTCCGGAAAACGCGTCGCTCTCTGGACTCTGCTGGTCGCCCTCTTGCTCGCGGCCATCGCCTCCGTTCGCCGGCACTTCCATCCCTCTATGGTCGACGTGTATCTCGATGCGACGGCGTGGCTGCTGATCAGCCTGGCGCTCATGAGCGAGGTGGGACGCGTGGTTTTCGCACCCGGACGTGTGACCTATCACCGGGTGGTGGGCGCTATCCTGCTCTATCTTGTCATCGGTCTAGCGTTCAGCGCGATCTTCACGTTCATCGGCGCCGCGTCCGAGAATGCCTTCTCCGGCTATATCGTAAAGGACAGTGCGTCTCTGGCGGACACGATGATCTATTTCAGCTTCGGGGCGCTGACGGGAATCGGCTCAGGCGACATCACGGCACTGCATCCTGTGGCGCGAAGCCTCGTCCTGGTGGAAGCCATGGTCGGACAGCTCTACCCCGCGACGCTGTTGGCGCGGATTGTGACGCTTGAGATCGAGGACCGGCGCCGGCCCTAGCCAAGCTTTCAGCCGATCGGCCGGCCCGGTGCTCGCCTTGCTTTTACAGTCGGGCTCGCAGTGGAGACCAAGACCGGCTTCGAACGGTGCCGGCTCGCGGCTCGGCATTCGACCCTACCCGGACCTGCGGCGACCTGGAGCCTACGGCGCGGCGATCACTCAATATCCGGCGGCGCCGGCGAACTCCCCGAAAGGGGCAGCGATACCGTCAGCAGGCCAAGGTCGCCCTTCAGGCGATTTTCGACATCGAAGTCGTGCGTCCACATGAGCTGCGTGCTGACCGGAATCTCTCCGAGTTGGAAATTGTACGTCATCACAGGACCGATCGACGTCACGCGCCCCTTGAAGTCTCCCAGCCTGGCGCCCGCGCCGCTATCGCCGGTGACTTGCTGGTAGTGAAACCCTGCGACACCGACGGCGAATTTCGGAGAGAAATGCTGCAGGACCGCGAACTCGACATGGAACTCGGTTCCCGTCGTGTAATCGGTGTCGGGATTTTCCCAGTTGAAGGTAAAGCCAGGCGCCGCGGAGAGCTCCAATCCAATGTTCGGGTCGAGCCACGTCACTGCCGCCGTCGTATCGAGTCCCCAATGATTGAAGGATAGGTTCGAGCTGCTGCTGTTGCTCCATGGACCGATGGGCACATTGACGAGCGCGCTCACGTTCCAATGGAAGTTGCCCTCGTGCCAGCCGATGACCGCGTTCAGAACCGGATCGCCAAAATCGGTCGAACTGTCCGTTTCGCTGAAGGTCTGTCCCCGAGTGAAGGTCCGATTGATCGGCGGCCCCAGACTGAGAGTCGCGAGGGCGTCGAGATCGAGATCAACGTCCTTCGTACCAAAGGGAACAATCGCACCGAAGCCGACATTGCCGCCGAGCACCTTCTCGGGTGCGACCCACAAGACGGACGGCAGGTTGTAGTAGACCTTGCCAGTCACGTCGGCGGTCGCCTCAACCAAAAGCTCGCCCTTGAGATTGAGCTGCCGCGCCGCCGGGCTGATGTCCCGCAACGCGACGCCAACCGCGGACGTGGCGCTCGCAGTGCCCTCGTAATACATATTCACGTCGACGAAATAGGTGCCGGGCGGAGGCAGGAAGCCGGCCATGGATGCCTTTGTCCCAAGGGCATACCAGCCGCTCGCATTCTCAGCCGCCTGAGTATCAGCCGCCCCGAAGCCTGTGATCCCTACCGCCAAGGCAGCAAGTAGATTGCGGTGTATCGCCATCTATCCCCCCCTTTTGTAAGTCTCAACCTCCGGCCTTACAAATGCTCAGGCGTCAGAGTTTAGACGTCTTTGCCCCTCCCGTCTGCAGCCTGAATTGCTCCTCGACCCGAAGCGCACAAATCGTTGCCGCTTCAACATGCAACCGGTCGCTGTCGCGTCACGAGAGCCCCTCGAGGCTAATAGCGTCGGTCGTCCACACATCGGAAGGAGTGCGGTCCGACCGATTGATCCAGACTTCCGGTGGCGAGGCTGTTCCACCGCCAAAGAGCGTCGCGAACGCAACCTCGGCGGCGTCACGTCCGACACCGATGCGCACCAAACCGTCGAGCGCGGCCTGACGCGTCGGATCGAACAGCCACCAGCGGTCACCGAGATAGGCTTCGAAGACCGCATGAAAATCGGGCGGCGAGAGGCCGTATGCGTAGCACGTGACGTAGCGTGCGGGGATGCCGAGCGCGCGGCAGAAGGTGATCCCGAGATGCGCGAAATCGCGGCACACGCCCGCGCGGTTCATGATTGTCTCCGCCGCCGTGGTCTCCGCGTCGCTGCTCCCCGGCGTGTAGGCGATATGATCGTTGATCCAATTGCAAATTGCGCTGACTCTCTGGTGACCTTTGGGGAGCTGGCCGAACTCCGCCTGAGCGAAACCGGCAACCCGATCCGAGGGTACGAAGCGCGTCGGCAAGAGGTATGGCAGTAGTGAGAACGGAAGCTCGGCGACCGGCACTTCGGCCAGCGTCTGAGGATCCGCTCGGACGACATCGAGGGTAAGCTCCGCCTCGTAGTGAAGCGACAACGTCCCTGGGGAGGCCGGAACGCGCAGATAACGGTTCCTCCGAACCGGGCTCTCGTAGAACTCGACATTGGCGCCGGGATTGACCGTGACCGTGTCCTTTAGGTTGGCGTTCGCTGCCAAGCGCGCGACTTCGACATTGAAAACGAAAATCGTATCCGCGGTGACTTCATAGGTCAGGTTGCAGCCGAGTTTGACCGTCATCTTTATTGTGTTCCTTAGGTGTGATGGACGACGCTAACCGAGCTGCGCGACCTTTAGCCGGGCAATGGCAGCGAAGGCGCCTTCAGCGTAGGTCTCCAGATAGGTCTGGAACATCGCAGCGTTTTCGCTGTCCTTGATACTCTCCCAGTAGGCGAGTTCGACGGGATCCGCCTCAGGCAACTCCGGCTCGTCTTTCTTCTCGGAAAGCGCCCGTAGTCGCTCGGCGGCGAGTGCGGCGAATGCACCTTCCGGATACTTGTCGAGATACGCCTCGAACTCAGCAACGACATCGCTGTCCCGGATGCTTTCCCAAAACGCGAGCTCGTATTCCGGTGGCTCATGCGGTTCCACGTCGAGCGCTTCCTGACTCGGTTCGTCCTCTTCGGACATGACAGGTTCGCCATCCTCGAACACGATGCGGTAGGCGCGTACCGGCTGCTCGATGTTCTTGACGTACTGCTCACCCAGGTCCGCGAAGACGTAGCTCGTCAACTTGCGCACATATTCATGTACGCCACGCGACAGACAAACCCCGTCCGGTTCCGACAGCGACTCGAGGCGCGCGGCGACATTGACGCCATCGCCGAAGATGTCGGCGTCCTTGACCATGACGTCTCCTACGTTCACGCCGATACGGAAGGACAGGCCGCCATGTTCACCCTCCTTGGCGTTCACACGCATGATGTTGCGCTGGATCTTCACGGCGCAGTCGACGGCATTCACGGCGCTCGCAAACTCCGCGACCACACTGTCGCCGGCGGTGCCCGTGATGCGACCGGCATGAGCCTCTATAAGCTCATCGATCAGCTTCCGACGCTCCGTAAGAAGTTGCAGCGTTCGCTCCTCGTCATGCTCCATGTGAGACGAGAAACGCACCACGTCAGCGGCCAGTATGACGACGAGCTTTCGTTCGATGCGCGGCGATGTTGGTACCGGTTCCATTAGATCTTTCGAATCGTGTGACATCTGCACTCACCCTGCAGGACCTTGCACTGACAATTCCTATGCGGCTGCTCCGGTTCCGTGCGTCCCAAAATCGGAGGGAACATGACAGCACCTTTGATGTTCTCAAAGCATTCAACTGCATCGCAAGGAGGATCGAAGGAAATGAATTGGGATCAGATCGAAGGAAACTGGAAGCAATTGCGCGGCAAGGCGCAACAGAAATGGGGCAATTTGACCAACGACGACCTTGATGTCGTCGAAGGTCGCCGCGACGAGCTCGTGGGCAAGGTGCAAGAGCGCTATGGCGTGGCCAAAGAAGAGGCGGAACGCCAAGTCGACGATTGGATGAAAAGCATCTCGGGATAGCATCGCTCACGTCCCCCCTCCTATCCAAAGGGGCGGCCCCAACGGGCTGCCCCTTCTTTGTTGGTACGGCCGGTTGAGGTTTCATCGCGCGCCTGAAAGCCGTCGGGAAAGCGCGGCGCGGCACGAGCCCAGCCAATAGAGCGTCCCGACCCAGAGTTTTCGCCATGCATGCTTGCCTTTCGAGTCGTAGCGCCGCCGCAGAAGCTCTCTGGCGTAGGACCGCTTCCTCGCACTCAGATCGGCCTTGAAAAGAGCGCTGCGCAACTCGCGATCGGTGAGTTTTTCCATGCCTGCTGTCTCACTCGGCCACGCGCTACCGTCTGGTCACCAGGAAGCCCGACACGAAGGCGATCACTACCAACGGAAGGGCTCCGACGCGTTGCGTGGCGCTGGCAAGCCCCTTGTCCGCGAGCGCCAAAACCTCCGCAGGCGCCGCAACGGCAGATGCCGCGCGAGGTTTTGAGCGCACTGCCAACGGCAGTATCGCGAGAACGGCGACAGCCAACCCCAACAGACATCCCGCAATGATGCCTGCGGCCTCGATGGGGCGGAAGCCCATGGATTCGACAAGCGCATAGTAGGCGGCCACGAGACCGAAAGCGGCGGCGAACAGAAGGCAGACGATCGCAACCGAGATGACGATGGCCTTGTGAACAAGCGCGCTGACCGACTGCTCGATGCGCTGCTTGGCTTGGGAAATCAGCGTAAGAACCATCGTGCGCGGCTCTTATCGCCGCATGAAGGCGCCGAGCAGCAGCCCGAGCCCCACGGCAATCGCGAGGGCAGCCAGTGGGTTGCGCCGTACAGCCTCTTCGGCTTCGTGCACGCCTTCCGCAGCGCCCGCCCGAGCGTGGCTCAAGCTTTCGCTTGCGAGCTTGCTGACCTTCGCGCCCATGGCGCTCAACTCGGACTGCATCTTGCCGACTTCGTCGACAAGCTTGTCGAAATGCTCGCGCGCCATGGCAGTGGCGTCGTTTCGACTTTGGTCGCCTCTTCCTGTAGACATTGTATCTCCCCTGGTCATGAATGGCTTGGGAACACCAGCTTGCGCTCATTGTTCCCTGCTCGATGAGATGTGCGATCGATGGGCGCCCCGGGGGCGCACCCTTACGATGCGTCCGAGCGCGCCGGCGCGAAGTTCCAGGACCGTCGGCGGCAATTGAAACGACGGGGACCATGCCGGAAAATCTCGAACCATGAGTAACAGCCGCAACTCACTATTGACTGACATCGTTCTGCTCGCGGGGCTTTTTGCCCTCGCATTCCGACTAGACGGTTCCCGGCGGGACCGGGGCACGGACGCGTCGGGAGCAACATTGAACGACAGCGAGCTGCGGCCCTCCCAGGAACCCCACCGTGTTCATGAAAGCCGGAAGAGCGAGCCCGGCCGCGGACGCGCAGCCTCGTCCCCGACTGGCATCACCGGCACGGGCTGGATGGACGTGCTGTGGCGCATCTACAATCAACTCCAGAAGGACCGCCTGCTTGCCGTGGCCGCGGGCGTCGTCTTCTACATGCTGCTCGCGCTGTTCCCTGCCCTGACGGCGTTGGTTTCGTTATACGGGCTCGTATCCGATCCCGCCGAGATCAACGCGCAGCTTTCCGTTTTGGCAGGGGTTGTGCCCAACGACGTCGTCGCAATCATTCGCGACCAGGTCACGCGCGTGTCGGAAGCGCGGTCCGGGTCGCTGGGTTTAGGCTTCTTGATCGGACTCGCCTTCGCGCTTTGGAGCACCAACGGCGGCATGAAGGCGATCATCGATTCCTTGAACGTTGTCTACGACGAGCGCGAGAAGCGCAGCTTCGTGAAGCTGACGCTGGTCTCGTTCGCCTTCACGATCGGAAGTCTCGTCTTCGTGTTCTTGGCCTTGGCGGCGGTGGTCGTCACCCCGATCCTGTTGCCGTGGCTGGGGCTCGAAACCGTCAACGAGCGGATCATCTCGCTTCTTCGCTGGCCCGCGCTGCTGATCGTCGTGCTGCTGTGGCTGGCGCTGTTGTACCGCTACGGCCCCAGCCGAACTGCGGCGCAATGGCAGTGGCTCAGTATCGGGAGCGTGTTCGCGGCCTTATGCTGGCTCGCGGCGTCCAGCCTGTTCTCCTGGTATCTCTCCAATTTCGCGAACTACAACGCGACCTACGGCTCGCTTGGGGCGGTCATCGGGTTGATGATGTGGCTTTGGGTTTCAGTCATCATCGTCCTGTTCGGTGCGGAACTGAACGCCGAGCTCGAGCATCAGACGGCGGAAGACACGACCGTGCGCCCCGAGCAACCGCTCGGAGCGCGTGGCGCCGTCATGGCGGACACGGTCGGCAAAGCCTGGCACTAAGGACGTGCGGCAAGGGACGTCCCGTTAGGAAGCGTCAGATCCGTCCGAGCAACGCCAAAATCAGTACAATGACGAGAATGAGACCCACGATCCCCGACGGACCGTAACCCCATCCGCGGCTATAGCCCCAATTGGGGATCACGCCGATCAGGGCGAGGATCAGGATAATGACGAGAATTGTCCCAAGGCTCATGTCGTAGTTCTCCTAAATTGTTTGGGTGGGCGGGCGCCTAGTTGGAACCGTCCGAAGCGTGAAGGCTTCGTCCTAGAGAACGCCGAGGAACGACAGGATGAAGCCCACGACCACGATGACCCCGATGAGGTAGAAAATGTTGTGCATGTTGCCCTTCCGCCTTTCCTGATGCTTCGACGGGCAACACGAGACGGCCGGCTTTGTTCCTCAGGCCTGCATTGGGCGTCGGCTAGCATCCGTCGGGGCAATGAAGTCAAGCCGACCCGATGCGCAAAGCGGCGCCTTGTTCACGACCTGCGCCGGCGTTCAGGACACTTTCGCATCCCTTTTTCCGTGATCGGTCCAACCAATCAAATTCGCGGTGCAATTAGCATAGCTTAATTCGGATCCCGCACCGGCTTGCTATGACTCCGAGCGAAACCTCGGCGAACTTCTTTGTTCTTGCCGGGGGAACGAACATGGAGTGCGGGTGTTGCCCCCTCATGCAATGCGCACTCGCTCTTGGAAACCACTTTGCTCATGCGCATCGGCGCTTTGAGGGACCGCGCTCGTGCTGCAGTCCACCGATCGGCTTTGTCCGGTCGTGGAGCCACTCGTGGCGGTTAGGAAAAGCAACGATGCCGGAAAGCACACAAACTGAGACGGTTTCGCAGGTCGAGTCGGAAATTCCGATGTTACGGCGCTACGCGCGCTTTCTGGCGCGCGATGTCGAACTGGCAGACGACCTCGTGCAGGAATGTCTTGCCCGAGCGATCGCGCGGATCGACTCTTTCGAGCCGGGCACAAACCTTCAAGGCTGGCTGATCGTCATCCTTAGAAATGTGTTCTTCAACGAATGTCGCAGAGCCAAGCGGGAGCGCCTGTCGCTCAAGGAGCTGGGAACGGCCGCGCCACGGGAGCTTCCAGCGCAACAAGAGGACAGTTTGATGCTCTCGGAGCTCGAACGGGCGTTTATGTCCCTGAGCCCAGACCACCGCGAGATTTTGAGCCTCATCGTCATCGAAGGGATGACCTACGAGCAGACTGCCGAAGTTCTCGGCGTGACGATGGGAACGATCAAATCGCGACTATCGCGCGCCCGCGGCAGCTTGAGCGCGCTCATGGACTACGGCGTACCGCGCCCCTATGAACGAAGTAAGACCGTTGCTGACGCCCTCTGACGACAATATCCACGCTTTCCTGGACGGCAGGCTTTCGGCGCGCGAGGCCGCAGCGTTTGCCGCCCATGTCGCAGCGGATCCCGGCCTGAGACGCAAGGTGGCTGCGCTGTGGCTGACCAATCAAATGATACGCGGCCTCGGACAGAACATCTTGGATGAACCGGTCCCCGACAGGTTGACCGACACGCTGAGGTCCTGTGCAGCGGCGGCCGGCAGTTCCTCGAAGGCCTAGCAACGTCCCGCCTGCCGGACGTGCGCCGGCCACATGAAGGCGCAGCAGAGCCGCGGCGCTACAACAAACATGGAGCCGACATGCAAGAAGCTCCAAACGGGTGGCCTTTGGGGCCATATTTGTTTCAGTGACCTATCGCTCCCGGTCGACTAAACTCCCGCGCGCCGTTCGCTTTGAGACTCGGGCCATGACACTCACACCGCCGGGCCGCTCCCCCAATACAGAGCAGATCAAATGCAAGCACTGCCCTCTCCGGGGCAACGAAGCCTTTCGCGCGTTCACTGAAAAGGAGCTGGACTTCGTTCAGACCTTCAAGAGCGGAGAATTGGTCGCCGATGCCGGCACGACCATCTTCCTGGAGGGCAACAACAGCGCGCACCTGTACACGATACTGTCCGGGTGGGTGTTCCGCTACAAGCTGCTCGATGACGGGCGGCGCCAGATCTTGAACTTCGGACTTCCCGGCGACTTTTTCGGCCTTCAATCGTCTATGTTCGGCGAGATGGATCATTCCGTCGAGGCATTGACGGACGTCGTCCTGTGCGTGTTTCCGCGCGAGAAGGTCTGGCACCTCTACGAGCATTACCCCGATCTCGGATTCGACCTGACCTGGCTTGCGGCGCGCGAGCAGTTCATGCTCGACGAGAACCTGCTGACCGTGGGGCGGCGGACGGCGATCGAGCGGGTCGCCTCGGTTCTCCTGAACGTCTTCCTGCGCATTCAGCAGCTCGGCATGGCGCGCGGGCGCCGTGTCGATGTTCCGTTCACGCAGCAACAATTGGCCGATGCGCTCGGCCTCTCGCACGTGCACACCAACAAGACCATCAAGAAGCTCACGAGCGAGAACCTGATCGACTGGCACCCGCCGAAACTTCATATCAAGGATCTCGAGGGTCTCGCCCGGGTGGCGAATGCCGAGCTGGCATCGCTGCCGGTGCGCCCGTTCATCTAGTTCCTGGGGCCACGGCTTCCTCGCGACACGATCGGGCGTCGGCCTACGCCCTCTCCGTGCGTATGGCCGATGGGCCGGCCGCGCAAATGGCGGTGCAGACTGCGCAGATAGCTATTTGAGGGATGGCGCGGGAGGACTATTCTCAATTGCCGGCGATCAGCCACGGCTACCCAGGGGGAGTGACCAATGGAAACGCCTCATTCGAGTGGAGTCGAGTACGAAAAGGTTGGCAAAGGGTACTTCGAACATCGACAGTTGAAGCGTGGCGTAGCGGGGTGGATGCTGCTCGTCGGCCTCGGCGTCGCCTACGTCATCTCCGGGGACTTCGCGGGCTGGAACTTCGGCCTCGCGCAAGGCGGCTGGGGCGGGCTCTTCGTCGCAACATTGCTCATGGCGACGATGTACACCTGTATGTGCTTCTCCCTCGCCGAGCTCTCGACCATCGCTCCAACTGCCGGCGGCGGCTACGGATTTGCCCGGCGGGCCTTCGGCCCGTGGGGCGGCTTTCTCTGCGGCGTCGCCATCCTGATGGAATATGCCATCGCGCCGGCCGCGATCGCCGTGTTCATCGGCGCCTATTGCGGCTCACTATTCGGCATCGACGGCTGGCCGGTTTATCTCGCTTTCTACGCGGTCTTTCTCGGCATCCATGTCTATGGCGCGGGCGAAGCGCTGCGTCTCATCTTCATCATCACCGCGGTCGCCGTGGTGGCGCTGATCGCGTTCTGCGTCGCCATGGTTCCCTATTTCAGTGCCGACAAGCTGTTCGACATCGCCGCGACCGACGCGGCCGGGGCCAGCAGCTTCCTACCCTTCGGCTATCTCGGGATCTGGGCGGCGATCCCGTACGCGATGTGGTTCTTCCTGGCGATCGAGGGCGTGCCTCTCGCCGCGGAGGAGACGCAAGATCCGAAGCGGGATCTGCCGCGAGGATTGATCGGCGGCATGGCCGTGCTGCTTCTCTTCGCGGCGTTGATCCTGGTGCTTGGGCCCGGTGGCGCAGGCTCGGCGGCGTTGCAGGATTCCGGCAACCCGCTGGTCGCCGCGCTCGAGTCGCCCAACGTCTATAACGGGCCGACGCTGGTGAGCCGGTTCGTGAACTTTGTCGGCCTCGCCGGACTTGTGGCCAGCTTCTTCTCCATCATCTTCGGCTATTCGCGGCTGACCTTTGCCATGTCGCGCGCTGGCTATCTGCCGCGCTTCCTGTCGCTCACAAGCGAGCGGAAGACACCCTACGTGGCGTTGATTGTGCCCGGCATCATCGGCTTCCTTCTGTCGCTTACGGGACAAGGGGACCTGTTGATCCTGGTCGCCGTGTTCGGGGCGACCGTCTCCTATGTGATGATGATGGCCTCGCATATCGCACTTCGCATCAGGGAGCCGCATCTCAAGCGCGAGTACAAAACGCCGGGTGGTATACTCACCTCGGGCGTCGCCTTGGTGCTTGCCTGCGCCGCCGTGGTGGCCGGGTTCCTTGTCGACCCGCGGGTGCTCATAGGCGCGGCGGTCGTTTACGCCATTTTCGTGGCCTACTTCGCCATCTACAGCCGTCATCACCTGGTGGCGCATGCTCCGGGCGAGGAAGGGCTAGACTGAGTTGTCGTAAAGCGGTTGGGCGAAGGGGCTCGGTACCATGCGTTACTCTCACACTGTCGACGGCCATCGCTATACGTTCGACACGCTGAAGGACCTTTTGGCAAAGGCGAGCCCCGCCCGCTCCGGCGACTACTTGGCCGGGGTCGCCGCCGCCCACGACGAAGAGCGCGTGGCGGCACAGATGGTCCTGGCCGAAACGCCGCTCAGCACGTTTCTTTCCGATGCCGTCGTTCCCTACGAAAGCGATGAGGTCACCCGCCTCATCATCGACGATCACGATGCGCACGCCTTCGCGCCCGTTGCCCATCTCACGGTGGGCGGGTTTCGAGACTGGCTTTTGTCCGACACGGCGACCGAAGCGTCGCTAAGCGCACTCGCGCCGGGCCTCACACCGGAAATGGTTGCCGCTGTTTCGAAGATCTGTCGTGTGCAGGACCTCGTGCTGATCGCTCAGAAGTGCCGTGTGGTGACGAAGTTTCGCAATACGATCGGCTTGAAGCGGCGCCTGTCGACCCGCCTCCAACCCAACCATCCGACTGACGACCCGACCGGCATCGCGGCAAGTATCGTCGACGGCCTCATGTATGGCAGTGGCGATGCGGTGATCGGCATCAATCCGGCGACTGACAGCATTGCCGCCGTGACCACGCTGGTGGAGATGCTCGATGAGATTATCCGGCGGTACGACATCCCGACCCAGTCTTGCGTGCTGACGCACGTGACGACGAGCATCGAGGCCATCAACCGGGGCGCTCCCCTCGACCTCGTGTTCCAGTCGATTGCCGGCACGGAGGCCGCCAACAGCAGCTTCGGCGTGGACCTCGCCGTGCTTCGGGAAGGACGGGAGGCTGCGCTCGGCCTCCAGCGCGGCACCCTCGGCGACAACGTCATGTATTTCGAAACTGGGCAGGGAAGCGCCTTGTCGGCCAACGCGCATCACGGGGTCGACCAGCAGACACTCGAAGCGCGGGCCTACGCGGTTGCCCGTAAATTCGAGCCTTTGCTCGTGAACACCGTCGTCGGCTTCATCGGGCCCGAGTACCTCTTCGACGGACGCCAGATCGTGCGCGCGGGACTGGAAGACCATTTCTGCGGCAAGTTGCTCGGCGTGCCGATGGGTTGCGACATCTGCTACACCAACCATGCCGAAGCCGATCAGAACGACATGGACGTGCTGCTGACGCTGCTCGGCGCCGCCGGGGTCAGCTTCATCATGGGCATTCCGGGTTCCGACGACATCATGCTCAACTATCAAACGACGTCCTTCCATGACGCGCTCTATGTGCGAAAAGTGCTCGGTCTCAGCCCGGCGCCGGAATTCGAAAGTTGGCTGAAGGACACGGGAATCTTTGCGGCCGATGACGATATCCGTCTGTCTACGAGTCTGCCGAAGCCGTTCCAGCACGCCCTAGAACATTTGCAGTGAGGTCTCCCGTGTCTAACGACAAACGCCCCGTCGTTGCCAACGATCCTTGGAGCAAGCTGCGCCAATACACTCCGGCGCGCATCGCGCTCGGTCATTCGGGCACCAGCCTTCCGACCAAGCCGCATTTGGAGTTTCAACTAGCGCATGCGCGCGCGCGCGATGCGGTGCATCACGCGCTCGACATTCCGGCCTTGGAGGAAAGCCTTCGGACGCGCGGGCTTGCCGCGGTCCTGCTCAACAGCCGCGCCGACAGCAGGGCGACCTATCTGCAACGGCCCGATTTGGGGCGACGCCTCGACGAGGCCTCGGCCAGGGTGCTCGAGAACCTGCCTCGCCCCGAAGAGCCCTATGACGTAGTGTTCGTGATCGGCGATGGACTTTCCGCGCTCGCCATCGAAGAGAATGCCGCGAAGTTCCTCGACGCCATGCTGCCGTCGCTCCCCAAGGACGACTGGCATATCGCGCCGCTCTGTATCGTGAAGGAAGCGCGCGTGGCGATCGGTGACGAGGTTGCGGAACTTCTCGGCGCCAAGATGGTCGTTGTTCTGATCGGCGAGCGTCCCGGACTAAGCTCTCCCGACAGCATGGGTATCTATATGACGCTGAACCCGCGGACCGGTCTCACTGACGAATCGCGGAACTGCATCTCCAATGTCCGGCCTGCAGGGCTGAGTTACCCCCATGCGGCGCACAAGCTGAATTACCTTATGACCGAAGCGCGGCGCAGAGGATTGTCAGGGGTGATGCTCAAGGACGAGGCCGAGAACCTGGCCCAGGTCAGCACGGGCTCTCACGACAATTTTCTCATCGAAAGCTGAACGGCCGAGCGTGATCAGGAGAGAGAGCCTGTTGCATGGGCTTCCACCCCGATTGATCGTCACTTGGGTCGGGACAGCGCACAGCGCCGCGACCAGAGGGGACCTCTACCTCCCCCCCCTCAATGCCGACATGCTCAGCCGAAAGATAGATGTCGCTCACGCTCACTGCCCCTGGCCCGGCAACCATCAGCCGGCGAAAATGAGCCGGCAGTGACACGTCGCCTATCTTTCAAAGTGATGCGCCGATGACGTGTCGGCTTTGGATCAGAAGCAGACATCGCGGCCTCGTCTCCATATGAGGTGTTGACCCTATACAGCCGCGCCGTTGGCACCGCTAATTTTTCTATCAGCTTCTGGCAATCAAGCCAGCGCACCAAAGCTGAAAGAGAGATTACGATGACCAATACGACCAACATCATCCGCACCACGAAGCGCACTGCCGTTCTTTTCGCGACGGCCTTTGTGACCTGCGCCGTCGCCTTTGGCGCCATCGAAGTTGCCGATCCGGGTTTTGCCCAGGCGGCCGGCACATCCAAGAAGGCCCAGGAAGCCACCAAGCGCATGGGCAAGTCGTTCGACTACCTCATTGAGGCCGGCAAGAAGGCCCAAGCCAAGCGCGGTGTCGGCGGGTCCGTCGGCAAGGCCATGACCAATGTCGGCAAGGGCGGCTCCAAGGTGACCAAGGGTCTCGAAAAAGGCATCAAGAACGTCAAAGGCGGCGTCGACAAAACGCTGGCGAAGTCCAAGACGGGCCGCGCGGTCCAGAAGGGTATGAAGAAGGCGGCCGACGCGCAGAACAAGGCCATCGACAAGGCCTTCAAGATTTGCAACGGCAAGGTCTGCGACGCCGGCAAGAACGTCGCGAAGTTCATCGCGCCGTTCTAATCGGCACGACTCCTATGAGACCAAGATTCGAACGGGACGCAGGCTAAGACCCTGCGCCCCGTTCACGCATCTGCGGTTCGGAGAAGAGCGAATGCCGCCAGGCGAGAGCCGCGATATCGCGCAGCCCCTCCCTCAGCGCATAGCTCGACAGTTCGGAAACAATTCCGCTTCGGGTCAGAAGCGGGTCTTGAGGCAGGGTAATTGGCACGGCCGCGATGTGCCAAAAGCCGAACTCGGTCAGCAGAGCGCCGGCTCCGCAGTCTCGGAGTCTGTCGTAGAAAAAACGTAGCGTGAAGCGAGCCGGGAAAGTGGGTATGTGTCGGCTGGCTTGCCCAAGTCGGTGCCGGGCATCCCTGCCTCTGCTACCGACTGGAACTCTAGCCTGTTCTCCGCCCATGGAAGACAGGAACGCGGTGGTGTACCCAGATATTCGTTGTCACTGCGCCCCGTATTGCAGGCAAAGCATCAGTGCATCCCTGCCGATAGCGGCTTCGCAGACCGCCTGCAGTTGGATCCAGGCTTCGAGATACGAGATCGCCAGATAGACGCAAAACAGACCAAGACCGACGGCTATCAAAAACCACGTTGAACCACGACCGGCAGCCTGGTCCTGCAGGTCGATCTGTACGACGTCAGCCGAGCTTTCAGTCGAAAGTCTTCGCAGTCGTCCCAAGTGCACCTCCCCTGCACGCACCGGCTGCCAAAGCACCGGTGCGCCTTTCCGAGCCCCTGACCCGAATCACCGCATGATATTCATTTTTGGAAGACTGCGTAGCAGTCGAAGATGTCTGAGACTCGGCGCTACTCCTCGTCGCCCTTGTTCTTTGGCTGCTATCGCTCCGGAGGGGAACGTTACGTCTCCCTGTTCGGATAGAATCGGGACGTTCCACGGTCCGGCGTCCGCTTCGGGCCAAATCCGGACACCGCGGCGCGTACGACGTGCCCCCGTTTTGCTCACACGACGGGACGCACGTCGCGGCTGCTCTGAACGGTGCCGGCTGTGTTATTCAGCCTGATTAAGAAATGCCGGATAAAAGCAGTGGTGCCCAGGGGCGGATTCGAACCACCGACACGCGGATTTTCAGTCCGCTGCTCTACCAACTGAGCTACCTGGGCGTGCCTTGTGTCAGGCTGGACGCGATGGGTCGCCTGGCGAAAGTTGCGCAAGGCCCTATCCCGTAAGGCCCTGGCTTATAGGCAATCGGCCGGGCTCTGTCGAGACCGGACTTGGCGGGTTTTTTCACGCCACGTGGGCCGGCGATCGCGCCGGGTCACTCCTTATCCCAACCGGCCGGCGGCTCGGGATAGGCCTCCTCGGCTGGGTCTCCGGGAACGGCGTAGGCGCCTTTGAGCCAGCGCCCGAGATCGAGATCCGCGCAGCGCTTCGAGCAGAAGGGACGATGGGCCTTGACCGCCGGCTTGCGGCAGATCGGGCAGCGGGCGACCGACTTGGGTGCCGCTTTGCGGTCCCCTCCGGCGCTCACGCGGCGTCGACCTCGGCCTTGGCCAGCCACAGCAGCGCCACCGGATAACCCTCGCCTGCCAGCATGCTGACTGTCTCAGTGAGCGGCAGGCCCACCACATTCGTGTAGGAGCCCACCAGCTTGATGACGAAGGCCCCGGCAATGCCCTGAATGGCGTAGCCGCCCGCCTTGCCGCGCCATTCGCCGCTGGCGAGATAGGCGCCGATTTCCTGGTCGGTGATGTTGCGGAAACGCACGCGCGTCTCCACCACGCGTTCGCGCCAGCGTCCTTCCGGTGTCACCATGGTCACCGCCGTGTAGACGCGATGGGCGCGGCCGCGCAGGAGCCGCAGCATATCGGCCGCCTCGTTCTCGAGCTCGGCCTTGCCGAGCACGCGCCGGCCGACGGCGACAACCGTATCGGCGGCGATCAGGAAACATTTGGCGAGTTCCGGCTCGTTTTTGACAAGCTTCAACGCAGCCTCGGCCTTGGCCTTGGCCAGCCGGCGCACGATCTGACGCGGCACCTCGCCCTTCGAGACGCTCTCGTCGACCGAGGACGGACGCAGCGCGTCCGGCGTAAGACCTGCCTGTTCGAGCAGCTGCAGCCGGCGCGGCGACGCGGAGGCGAGCACGAGCTTGGGCCGGAAGCTGGAGCCTGGCTTGGGCGCGCGGCGGCGCGTCGGCCGCTTTGGTGCCTTGACCTTGCCCGGCACAGCAGCAGCCACGGGCTCCGCCTCGGCAGGCGCCGGCGTGCTCCGCTTCAGCCCGAGCTTGCTACTTAAACCGGTAAGTGATCCGACCTTTAGTGAGATCATAAGGGGTCATCTCGACCAAAACTTTGTCACCAGCAAGCACCCTAATCCGGTTCTTGCGCATACGTCCCGCCGTGTGGGCGATAATCTCGTGTTCGTTCTCGAGTTTCACCCTGAAAGTGGCGTTCGGGAGGAGTTCGGTGACCACCCCCGGAAATTCGAGCATTTCTTCCTTCGCCATAAGGCTCCTTCCGCATCCTTGGATTGCCGCGGAGAATGGTCGCGTGGGACGCTAAAATCAAGTTGGATTCCGGGATTTGTCTGGCACAGGCAGAACGGTTCACCGGCCACCATCGGCGCGTGCGGTCAACGCGATGTCGTATACAATCGCCAATCTTGTGGTGGCACGGGCTTCCCCCAAGGCTTGACGCCCGTGCTGCCAATAGCGACGGCTTAGCGAGTGGAGCACACCATGCTTTTTGTTTGCTACGTGACAATCGACCCCGACGCGCGCGATGAGAGTTTGGCGCGCTTCATGGAGAACGGCGTGGTCGAACCCTCAGGCGTGAAGCTGCTCGGCGCGTGGATTTCGCTCACGCAGCAGGAAACCTGGAGCATCTTCGAATCCGATAGCGCCGAAGCGATCATGGCCCTGTTCGAACCCTGGACGGATCTCAACGTGCATCAGATCGCCCCGGTCATGGATTTCGATAGCCTGAAGAAATTCTTGGAATCGAAGGGCTAACGGGTCCGGCGGCGGTTCACCGCGCACGGCACGATCCGAGACGAAGGCCAAGACGCAGGTATTGCAGCGGCCGCCCTGTCCGGCGGCCGCTAATCTTTGGCGTATCTACCTACCAAGCGACGCGCACGCCGGCTTTGCCGCCGAGGCCTTGCACGTCCTCGCCGAAGGTGTAGTCCACCTTGGCGAACACGGCGGTGGTCTGGGAGAAGTTGAAGAGGTTCACACCGGCCGACAGCTCGCCCCAGACATCGTCGAGGTCGTCCTGGAACTGGAAGGTGGTGCCGGAGGAGACGAGCCTGGCCGAGTTGTCCTCCGAGAGGTTGCCCCAGAGGCTCGCGATCAGGAACGGCTCCATCATGGTGCCTTCCCAGGCCTGCGTGGTGGTGCCGACGCGGCCGCCGATCCGGCCACGGACATTGGCGTCGTCCGAGAAGCTGACTTTATTGCCGCCCACGTTGAAGCCGTCGATATCGGCCCAGGCGATCTCGATCGTGGCCAAAGGCTCGAAGAAGGCCCCGCCGGTGAAGGAGCCGAAGCGGTAGCCGGCGTCCGTCCTCAAGCCCACCGTGGTGGCGTTGAGGCTGTCCGGGAAGCCGAAGTTCGGCGTATCGATCTCGTACAGATGCACGTTCAGGAGTGTGTCGACGAACAGACCGCCCTTGAGATAGGTCGCATACGCCCCGACCTGGCCGCCGGAGAAGTCGAAATTGTCGCCGAGGCTGTCGTAGTCGAGCCCGGCGCCCACAAAGCCGCCCAGCACGCCGAAGATCAGCACGTCGCCTTGAGAGAGGACATCGTACTGGCCCATGTCCACGCCCATCTGCAGGTCGATGGTGGAGAGCTCGGTGTCGAGATCGTAAGTGTACGTGTTGCCGTAGGCCCGCGTGGTGGCGTTGCCCTGCCGGTCCAGCCGCGAGCCGCCGCCCTTGATCCACACGCCGGGGGTGAGGCCGTTGCCGCCCGTCTCTCCAAGCGACTTCGTCCCGGCGTCATAGGCGGGCGACCCACCGCCATTGAGCACCACGCGCAAGTCGGCGGTGCGGTCGAACCAGGTGCTTGAAGTCTCATGCCAGATGTCCTGGGCCGCGGTCAGCAGCTTCGGCAGGGCCTGGGCGGAAGCGCCGGGGAAGCTGCGCAATTCCCAGAAGCCACTGCCTGTGGGCACAAAGAACAGGTCGTAGTCGAAGAACCCGGTGTCGATCGGCCCATCGGCGAGCACGAAGTTGCCCGCGCTCGGCGTCTTGCCGTCAACGAAAACGACTGGGATGCCTTGGCTGTTGAACACGCCGGGCTGGGTGCTGGTGTTGTTCACCATCACCTTGGTCTGGCCACTGACATTGCCGTCCACGATGAAGTTGTCAGCTGTCGAGCCAGGACCGCGCAGTTCAGCATCCACGGCGAGATACCCGCCGCCTTCGAACTTCAGGTCCGCGCCGCCCGGCGTGTTGGCAATGGTGAACGTGTCGCCCACGCCGCCGTCAACCAGCGAGATCGTGCCGCCGCTGTTCTTGAAGGTCTCGAGGCCCTCGAAGCCGCTCATCTCACGGGCGTTCGGATTCGTCGCCGCCAGCACGGTCGCGCCCGTCTGGTTCACGAACAGATCGTTGCCGCCGTTGAAGAACGATGTCTTCTTCGTCTCGAACACACCGCCCGCCTGGTTGAAGAAACGGTCGTTCTGTTCCGTCAGGTTCACGAAGCCCGTGATGTGACCGGCGTTGAAGATGTCGGCCCTGCCTGTGCTGTTCGGGTTGAAGCCAATAGCGAGATGCGACGAAGCCCCGATGTCGCCCGTGTTGTTGATCGTCGTCAGTCCACCTTGGCTGTAGACGCTGATACCCGCCACGTAGCCCATGGGCGCGCCGGACGGTCCTTTCGCAAAGACCGACCCCGAATTGTCGATCGTCAGAGGCCTGTTCGCCCCGAACTGCGAAGCAGCAATGCCGAACGAAATGGTTTTGCCGGAGGCGTAGATGTCGCCGCTGTTCGTCACATGCGTGGGGGCATTGTCGCCAAAACTCAAGATGAAGATGCCGTCGGCCCGACCTTGGCTCGAAATCGCCTTGATATCCGCGCTGTTGTTGACGCTGATGTCCGAAAGGCTGGCCGCGCTAATACCACGGGCCGTGTCCGAGGCCGTCGCCCAGATTTTCGCCCTGTTAGTGATGTCAACAGGGCTGTTCTGCCCAATCGTCGCTACATTGATGCCATTGGCATCAACGCCGTTCACCCTGAGCTCTCCGTGATTGACGACCGTGATGCCGCTGCGCGCGCCGTTGCTCGAGGCATCGATAGCTTCAGCTTCCGCTCCCGTTGATCTAGTATTAATGGCACCGCTGTTGTTGATCGTGATGGGGCTGTCATTGTTGTTGTTGTCAGCCTCGGCGTCGATGCCGTCCGCATCCTCGCGCGACTTGACCGTGATGTCGCCGCTATTGGTGACCGATATGGCGCTGTTGGAGCCATTGGTCCGTGCTTCGATACCAAGACCGAAGCCCTGCGTCGCGTTTACGACAATCGCAGCGCTATTGTTCACGACGTTGTTGCTGGAAATGAAGCTACTGGAGAAGATGCCCCAAGCATCGAAGCCGCCCGTGGCGGTCGTTCGTATCTCGCCGGTGTTGTTGATGGTGATGGGGCTGCTGACGTAGTTGGTCCTAGCGCGAATGCCATAAGCGTTGCCAGAAGCGGTCGTGACATCCAGCACAGCCGAATTTGTGATGTCTATCGGGCTAAAAGACCCTGTTGTGACCGCTTCAATCGCCACGTGTTCGGACGCACTGCTGACAGTAATGTCGCCTGAATTTGTGATGGTGATCGAACTGTTGTTGCCTGTCGTGCTCGCGCCGATGCCGATATATCCAGCGATCAATTCACCGCTGTTGTTGACGTAGATATCGTGCGCGTTGCCGCCCGTCAGAAGTTCGATTGCAGTGCCTGCACTGATCCGCGTTTCAGTATTTACGCAGGTTATACTGTCCGCGGCTCCGACCGCGATCGGTCCAGGAGAAGGCGGCGCCGATGCCAGACAGTCGACCACCGCGTGGGCCGGGGCCGGCGCGCCCAGCGTTCCAACCAAAAATGTCGACGCGAGCGCCGTGCCGAGCAGGAGCGCCCTGGGGCATGCCGTCGTGAACCGATAGGTAAGCTGCTGCTTCGATGGAGCGGCCTCTGCCGGCGCGGCGCCCCTTGCTGTCAGATGCAGATCGCGAGCCGCAAACGCCCGCGCCCGACGCCTAGCGTGCCGGTTCATTCAGCCCCCCAATCACCCTCTATGCGACCGAAAACCCTATGCGGTCGCGGGACCCCGTTTCGTCAAGAAACCCAAGTTTTCCGTACGATTTTGAAAGTAGCGGGTGCGGCACGCCGCCACTAGTGCAGGAATGCCACACACGTATACGGATTGTCTGCCCACTGATTCCGAAGGAAAGTTTTTCCCACTTTTGAGCCGGATTTCGCCGGCACCTGCCCAAAAGCTAGGAAATCACCCCTGCCGGCGGCGGCCTTTGGCGGGTGGCGCGCTTTTCAGGCGCGCAAGCGTGTCCTGAAAGCGCTGCTTGGCGTCGCGCATAGCGGCATCGTCCGTGTCCTGTTTGAGGCCGACGCTCGCCACCTCCTGCTGAAGGACGGCGAAGCGTTCGAACTCGGCTTCGGACATGTCGGCGATGACCTCGGCGCTTTCGGCGATCTCGCGGGTGAGCGTCGGCAGCGCCCGCCAGCGATAGAGCATATCGGTGAACTGCTCCTCCACCTCGTCGCGCGGCATATCGGGTTTCAGGAAGGCATGCCGCGCATGATGACTTTCCAGGAGCAGCCGGTCGAGCAGCGCCCCGTGGGGGCCTTCCCGCAGCCCCGCGATCAGCGCCTCGCGTGTGATGGCGTGGTCGTCGTGGATGGCTTTGGTGGCGGCGGCGAGCAGTGCGGCGAGCTTCTTGTCCGTCACGTCCACGCTTGCTATTTCCTCGGCGAACCGATCGAGCAGCCAGGGATGGTTCACGAGCGCCAGGGTGACGATCGTGCCGAAGCCGTAGGCGGTCGGCGGCGGCAACGCCTCGCGGCGCGTGGGCTTCGCGCCGTTGCGCCGGCCCGGCCTGCCGTCCTTGCCGGAGCGCGGCTGAGGCCGCCACAGTTCGAACAGCCGGTTCTTGATCTCGCGCCGATAGTGCTCGCGGACGCGCACGTTCTCGATCTCGCCCAACAGTGCCTCGACCCGCGCCTCGAACGCCGCGCGCCGCTCCGGCGTGTCGATGGCGCCCGCGCGCAGCTCCCGGCGCCAGGCCATGTCGATCAGCGGCATGGCGTTCTTGAGATAGGCCGAGAAGGCCGACGCCCCGGCGCTGCGGACGAGATCGTCCGGGTCCTGCCCCTGGGGCAGAAAGGCAAACCGGAAGGAATGGCCTTCGCGCAGCACCGGCAGCATCCGATCCACGGCCCGCGCCGCGGCCGCCTCGCCCGCCCGGTCACCGTCGAAACAGATCACCGGTTCGGGCGCGAGTTGCCAGAGCTGCTCCATCTGCCGCGCCGTGAAGGCCGTTCCAAGCGTCGCCACCGCGTTCTTGAAGCCTGCCTGATGCAGCGCGATCACATCCATGTAGCCTTCCGTGACGATCAACTCGCCCTTGTCGAAGGCGGAACCGCGCGCACGGGCGAAGTTGAACACCGTGGAGCCTTTGTCGAAGAGCCGCGTCTCGGGCGAGTTCAGATATTTCGGCTGGGCATCGGGGGCGAGTGCGCGGGCGCCGAAAGCGATGACACGCGACTTCACATCGAGAATCGGGATCGTCAGCCGGTCCCGGAAGCGATCGTAGGTGGGGCGCCCGTCTTCCGGCTTGATGACGAGCCCGGTATCGAGAAGCTGTGCCTCCGTAAAGCCCTTTTGCAGAAGCGCGTTCTTGAGGGTGTCGCGTCCACCCGGCGCATAGCCGATGCGGAACTCGGCGATGGTCTCGCGGGACAGCCCGCGGCCTTCCGCGTAAGTGAGCGCGTCGCGCCCCGCGCCCGACCTGAGCGCCTGCTCGAAGAGCTTTGCGGCAGCTTCGAGCGCATCCATGAGCCCGAGCCGCTCCTTGACGGTGCGTTCGTATTGCGGATCGGGCGCCGGCATCGGCACGCCTGCCTCCCCGGCCAGCCGCTCCACGGCTTCGGGGAAACTCAAGCCCTCCGTCTCCATGACGAAGCGGAAGATGTCGCCATGCCGCCCGGAGGAGAAGCAGTGGTAGAAGCCCTTCTGATCGTTCACGGTGAAGGACGGCGTCTTCTCCTTGTTGAAGGGAGACAGCCCCTTCCACTCGCGCCCGGCCCGTTTGAGCTGCACGCGGCGCGACACGACCTGGCTCACGGGGAGACGGGCACGGACCTCATCCAAGAACGAATCGGAGAACTTCATTTCTATGACAGTGGGGTTTCGGACGCGCCAAAGCGCGGCGCGAATCCAACTCATCACCATTATCCACTGTTTGGAACGAAAGGGGAACCAAGGACTGAACTCCTCCCCATCCGCAAGCCGAAGAATGCCTCGGATCCGCCGTGCGGCGCCACGCCTACGCCATAGAACTGTCACCGGCGTTCACTACGCAGGATGGATGCGCGGCAGGACTAGCTCGAGCCTGAGCAATCTCATTTTGAAGATCACCGGTGCGGTCTGCATGATCGCGGGCCTTGCCACCGTTTGGCTGCCGATTCCGACCGGCCTCATTCTCATGGTGATCGGTCTGACGCTCCTGATCGCCAGCAGCCCGACCATCGCCGCCTGGGCCCGGCTCCTGCGCCAGCGGAACAAGGGGCTAGACGAGAAGCTGATCCGCGCCGAGCCGTATCTGCCGAAGCAGATGCAGCGCGTGCTGGCCAAGACCAAGCCCAATCGGACGAAACTCGATCCGGCGACACGGGGCGCCGCATCGGCCCCGGCGCACAAGGCGTCCAATGCGCCGAGCCTCCCCGTTTCCGCCAGCGGACAGGCCGAAGCTTCCTAGATCCGGCTTGCGCGGCCCCGTTTGAGCCCCTAAGGACCCGATTGGGCTTGATGTGCCGCAAGGACGCGTACGCCCCATTTCGCGAGCATGTGACTGCCCTGTCTGCGAAGGCCACAGCGCCGTTGACCGCCACGGGGCGACTTTGGGGGGAGCGAACTTTGGATACATCTGGTGGACTGCCCGATATCGCCATTGTCGACTGGAAGGCGCCGTTTCGGTGGCTCGCCGGCGGCTGGCGCGACCTTTGGAAGGCGCCAGTGCCGTGCCTGACCTATGGCCTTCTCCTTGCGATCGTGAGTTTTGGGATCGCCTTCGCGCTGATCGCCTCCGACGCGGAGTTCTGGGCCTTGGCCTTGACCTGCGGCTTCGTGTTCGTCGCGCCCATGATCGCCATGGGGCTGTATCAGGCGGGGCGCAGCATAGAGCGCGGCGAGAAGCCGACGCTTGGGGAGATGCTTTTTGTCCGCGATGCCCTCCGCGGCGATCTCGCCTATCTCGGCCTGTTTCTGTTGCTGATCTACCTGCTCTGGGGGCGCATCGCCCAGATCGTCTACGGCCTGTCGACCTATCAGCTGCACCGGACGGTGGACGACTTCGTCACCTTCGCTCTCACCACCTCGGACGGGAACACGATGCTCGTCACCGGCACGCTGGCCGGCGGCCTGATCGCCTTTCTCACCTATTGCGGGGTGGTCGTGGCCGCGCCGATGCTCCTGGACCGCAACACGGGTGTCTTCACCGCGATCGCGACCAGCGTCAGGGCCGTGGCCGAGAATTTCTGGCCGATGCTGTTGTGGGCCGCGATCCTCGGCGTGCTGACCTTGGCGAGCGCCGCGACCGGCTTCATCGCGCTGATCGTGGTCTTTCCCTGGCTCGGTCTTGCCAGCTGGCGTGCTTACCGCGACCTGGTGCCCGGGCCTCTGCAGGAGTAAGCCACGAGGCCATCCGCCGCCCTCAACTGCGGCCTTCCCTCACCCTGCGGAACGTGGCATCGCAAAGCATGGCTTCGAGACAGTCGGCTTTGCACAGGCCGGTGCGCTGGCGGCCGCCGCCCACATCCCCGGACAAGGGGTCCCGCGACGACGCGATTGCGGCGCCGCTGTCGCTGCACGACCTCCCCGGCTCCGGCGGCGAGGACGTCCTGGTCGAGGACGGCGGATCGGCGATCACGGGTCTCGGCAATGGCGACGTGGTGCGCCTGACGCCCCACGGCACGACTGTTCTCGGCAATACCGGCGGGCGGCCCCTGGGTCTCGAGGCCTGCACGGACGGAACGTTGCTCGTGTGCGACCAGGACAAGGGCTTGCTCCTCCTCGATCCGTCGACTGGGCGCGTCGCGGCCGTGCTGGACGAGATCGAAGGCGCGCCTTTGCGCTTCTGCAGCAACGCTGTCCGGTCCGAGGGTGGGACCATCTACCTGACCACATCCTCCGAAACGGCCACGTGGGACGACTATCAAGCCGACGCCATCGCGCACGCGACGTCGGGAAAATTGATCTGTGTACGGCCCAATGGTGACGTCACCGCGCTCAGCCGGAACCTTGCCTTCGCGAATGGGCTTGCGCTCGCCCCGGACGAGTCGTGCCTCTACGTTGCCGAAACACTCGGCTACCGGATCCGCCGCTTTTGGCTGAAGGGCCAGCGCGCCGGGACATGGAGCGATTTCGTCACCGGGCTGCCCGGCTTCCCAGACAATATCAGCCTGTCGAACACGGGACTGTTGTGGGTGGCGCTGCCGGCGCCGCGCGTCGCTCTGCTGGACTTCCTGCTGCCACGGCATCCGGCCTTGCGGAGGCTCGCATTGAAAGTGCCGCGCGCGCTGCTGCCCCGCCCGAAGCGGATCGTGTGGGTGCAGGCCTACGGTCTCGACGGACGGCTCGTCTACAATATCCGCATGCGGCACCGCCGCTTCTCGTTCGTGACCGCCGTGGCGCAGTCCGAGGGTACGCTTTGGCTGGCAAGCGTTCGCCATGCTGCGCTCGCGCGACTGTCGCTGCCGCCACGTAAAGCCGCTGATTGATAGCGCCGGCGCAGGCGGACATGCAACCGCCGCTGTCTCGAGCCAAGATCGCTGTAGCCATTTCGTCCGGTCGGCCTGTAAAAGAGAGCTGTCATGTGGTCCCGTCTGCTGATCCTTGCCCTTTTTCTCGTGCCCGCCCAAGGACTTGTTACGCTTGCATTCGCAGGCGCGAAAGAGCGCGTTCGAGCGCTGGCGCCCAACGGCATCGTCTACGTGATCGACGAACAAGGCACCGAACTCATCAAGCAGAACGCCGACAAGGCGTTCGTCCCGGCTTCCGTCGCGAAAGTCGTGACGGCGTGGCTCGCGATGGAGGTCTTGGGCCCGGATTATCGCTTCAAGACGCATTTCTATCTCGACGAGAATCGCGTGCTCTACGTACGGGGCGGCGGTGACCCGATGCTGGTCTCCGAAGAGCTGGCACTGCTGGCGCCGGAACTCGTAGCGGCGATCGGACCCGAGCCGATTACAGGCATGGTGCTGGATCCAAGCTACTATCCCGAGAAGGTCGATATCCCCGGTATTGAGAACAACAGCCGCTCGTACAACGCGCTGAACTCGGCATTGGCGGTGAATTTCAACACGATCAACGCCGTGCGCCGCGGCAGCTCCGTCGTTTCCGGCGAGAAGCAGACACCGATTACACCGCTCGCCATCAGCCAGTTCAAAGCGCGGGGTCCCAAGGGCCGAGGCCGCATCAGCCTTGCGAAGGATCCCGAACTCAGCCTGCTCTATGCGGGCGAACTGCTCGAAGCGTTTATCGAGCAGGCAGGCGGCAAGGTGGACGGTAAGATCACGATCGGGCCGGTGCCTCCGGGCCTCCAACCCGTTTACGTGCACCTGCAATCGCGAACTCTCGCGGCCATCATCAACTTGCTACTGATCGGCTCCAACAACTACATCGCCAACCAAGTTTTCTTGGAGATTGGCGCAGCGCGCTATGGCGGTCCCGTAAGCCTGGAAAAATCTCTCAAAGTGGCGAACGAGATGTTGGCTCAGCATGGTTTGCAGGACGACATTTATATGGAGGAAGGCTCCGGCCTCAGCCGCGGCAACCGCTTCACGGCACAGGGGCTCGCCAAGGTGCTTGACCTATTCGTGACCTACGCCGAACTGATGCAAGGCCGCGACGGCGGCACGAACAAGACCGGCACCATGTCCGGGATCCGGACTCTGGCCGGCTACGCCGACACGGCCAATCATGGACGCGTGCGTTTCGTCATCGCCCTCAGGGGCGGCGGCCGGCTGCGCTATTCTGTGCTCAAGGCCATCGAGCAAGGGCTCTAGCCTTCGCCGCGCGGCCGCGGCTGCAGCAATGCGCGCCTCAGCCACGGTTGGAACGTGTACAATCGCCTTGCTGCGACGATTCGGGGACAAGGGATGATGGTCGTTGCTCTGGTCGTATTGCTGGCAATCCTCGCCGTGATCGCCCTCGTCGTCTGGTGGATGCTCGATATCGATCTGCCGGACGTTGTCGCCTCGAGCATCACGCCCGCGATCGGCATCGGACTCATCTATGCTTACGGCACGCCCCTGGCATGGGCCGGTGGCCTCTTGCTCCTTGCGATCGGGGTCTTCGCGCTGCTCTATCTGATGAAGCGGCGCGAACGGAAAGCCGCGCGACACAATCCAGATCGCGACGAGCCTTAGACGGCATGGCAAAGAAAGAGGCCGGGAAAGCAATCGTTCCCCGGCCTCGTTCCGCACGCCGCGTCGGCGGCGCGCATGTTCTATTCGGATCGCGCCAAGCTTATTTGGCTTCGACGCAGGTCCCGAACTGCGTGAAGGCGCGGCCGGCCTGCGCGATCGTTCCGGACATATTGCCGGACGGCTTTTCGACGACGGCCGACCAGGTCTGAAGACCCTTGCGCCCGCGCATGATCAGCACCTTCTCGTCGTCATAGACATCGCCCTGCTCCAAGAGAGCGCCGCCACCAAAGAGGCCCGAGAAGAGGTTCTTCTCTTTGACGCTGAGCGTCAGCATGGGAGGGATGCCGGCCGTCTCGTGTGTGATGCGCTTGCAACCCGAAACGGCGGTGCACTCGAAGACCTCGTGCACGGCGCACGCATATTTCGGCGTCGCGTGGGCGGGCACAGACGCGAGCGCTAGAGCCGCGAACGGCACCACAGCCGCAAACTTGAAAAGTTTCATCAGATTGTCCCTTTGTTCTGCAGTGAAAACCGCGCGCATGCTGCCCTGCTTGAAGGCGGCCTACAAGGGAAAGTAGCGCAATGAAACTGACAAAATAAAACCGGGCGGAACCGACGTTCCGCCCGGCTTTGATGCCCGCTCGCAGCAGCAAGGGCTCGCGTCAAAGACGCTTAGTAAACGACGTTGCTAGCCTGCCGGGTCAGGACCTCACCCTTGTTGAGGATGGTCATTGCCTTGGCATCGGGCGCGCAGGCAAAAACCACACGCTCGTTCCTCACGCCATCGAGGTGAAAGAGCTCACCCGGGTGCAGCGACACACGCACGCGCTTGGCGTCGACAGCACCGTCGGCCGCCGCCGTTGACATGACAGCGCTCACCGCACAATTGCCCCCTTGGGGCTCGTAGTAAGCAAGAAGACGCGAGTCACCGACATTGGCGAGAATCGGCTGATATGGTCCAACAGGACCAAGATTCGTCACACGCGAGTCGTCGGCGCTAGCAAAGCCGGTGGCCGCAAACAGCGACAGTGCACCAGCGGCTGCAATAGGAAGGATGTTCTTCAACATCGGTAGGCCTCCAATCTCAAATTCGGACGCGAACTGATTCCGCGCCCCGTTGCACTCATAGATATTGTTGCATCGCGTCATGTCTATGGTGCAGCGCAATGACATACTGCCGCGTGGCCGGCTGCCGCACGACTTTCCCGATGACTCGATCAGCTTTTCGGATTGAAAAACCTGCTGATTTAACAGGCATTTTTCTATGACTCGATCAGGAAACCCGATCGAGATGAGCTATTCGTTTCGGCTTCGCGCAGGTGTGACGGAAGCGTTAACGCAATGCGGTTTCAGTGTGGCCAAGAGGCGTTTGCATTGTGTGGTCGGCGCGCATTTTTGTGCACCTGCACAATGGCCGATCAGAGTACTGACGATGACGCTGATGCAGATGCGCGACGTCACGACACAGAGCGCGCCATCGGTGCGGTCATGCGCCGCAATGCGGTCGCGTGCTTGAAACAGTCGCCGTTGAGGGAAATCGACGGTCTAGCCGAGCTTCGCCTTCACCGCGCCGCTGGCCTTGCCGAAATCCATCTGTCCCGCATAGCGGTCTTTGAGCACGCCCATGACCTTGCCCATGTCGCGCATGCCGCTGGCGCCGGTCTCGGCGATCGCGTCGTCGATGGCCTTGGCCATGTCCGCGTCGGACAATTGTTTCGGCAGGAACTCGCGAATGATGTCGGCCTCGGCGCCTTCCTGGTCGGCAAGCTCGGTACGCCCGGCCTCGGCATAGATCTTCTGTGACTCCTCGCGTTGCTTGATCATCTTGGCGAAGAGTTCCAGCAATTCGGCGTCCGTCGCCTGCCCGGCCCCGGCGGTCCGGGCCGCGATGTCGCGATCCTTGATGGCGGCGCTGACAAGGCGAAGCGTGGAGACGCGGCGCGCGTCACGCGCTTTGGTCGCGTCTTTCAGTGCGGCGGTGATGGTCTCGCGCATCTGTCTCTATTGTTGGGCTGCTTTTGGAAGGAAGTTTCCAACCTAATCGACGGCGCCCGGACACGCAAGCGAATTTGCGTATCTAAGGCATTGTTTTCACAAGAAAAATTTTACACCCCGGCATTGACCCCATCACAAAGCTGACGTAAAGAACGCATCTTAAGGACGCGCGCTCCTTAAAAATCGTGGTTCTCACGCCTGACTCACCAGAGCGCAACGCCCCACCGTTTGCAGCTGTCGTTTTGGCGACCACCGACACCGGCCGAACATAGATATTCGCGGATGACTGACGAGCACGACACAGCGCCCTCAGAGGCTGCGCCGACGCATGCCACGCCGGCAAGGACGCAGCTTCGTACGCAGCCCTGGGCCGACGAAGCGCCTACGGCCCTGCTCGTTCTGGCGAACGGGACCGTGATCGAAGGACGCGGCGCGGGCGCGACCGGCAGCGCCGTGGGAGAAGTCTGTTTCAACACGGCTATGACCGGCTACCAGGAAATCCTCACCGATCCCTCCTATGCCGGGCAGATCATCACCTTCACCTTCCCCCATATCGGCAATGTGGGCGCGAATACCGAAGACATCGAAACCTCGAATCTCGCTGCTTCATCGGGCGTGAAGGGCTGCGTCCTGCGCACCTCGATTACTGCGCCGTCCAATTGGCGCGCCGCGCAGGATCTGGACTCCTGGCTCAAGGCGCGCGGCATCATCGCCATCACCGGCGTCGACACACGGGCGCTGACGGCGCTGATCCGCGAGAACGGCATGCAGAACGCGGTGATCGCGCATTCCCCGGATGGCGTCTTCGACATCGACGCGCTGAAACGGGAGGCCGCTGCCTGGTCCGGCATGGTGGGCCTCGATCTCGCCAAGGACGTCACCTGCGGACAGAGCTACACCTGGGACGAGACATCCTGGCGCTGGGGAGAGGGCTACGGCCGGCAGGAACACCCGCGCTTCCATGTGGTCGCCATCGACTTCGGGCTCAAGCGCAACATCCTGCGCGAGCTGGCTAAGGTCGGCTGCAAGATCACGGTGGTCCCGGCCGACACGAGCGCCGAGGCCATTCTGGCACGCGGGCCCGACGGCGTTTTCGTCTCGAACGGCCCGGGCGATCCGGCGGCGACCGGCGAATACGCCGTGCCCGAGTTGGAGAAGATCATCGACAGCGGCGTCCCGACCTTCGGCATCTGCCTTGGCCATCAAATGCTGGGCCGGGCGCTGGGGGCCGAGACCGCCAAGATGCATCAGGGGCACCACGGCGCCAATCACCCCGTGAAGGATTTCGAGACCCACAAGGTCGAGATCACCTCGATGAACCACGGCTTCGCGGTGACGCGGGAAAGCCTGCCCGACACGGTCGCCGAGACGCATACGTCTTTGTTCGACGGCTCGAACGCCGGGCTGAAGGTCAAGGACAAGCCCGTGTTCTCGGTGCAGTACCATCCGGAGGCCTCGCCCGGCCCCCAAGACAGTCATTACCTCTTCACGCGCTTCGTCGAGCTGATGGCCGCGCGGAAGAGTTCATAGCCCGGCCCGAACGATGCCCAAACGCGAAGACATAAAGTCCATTCTGATCATCGGCGCCGGTCCGATCGTCATCGGCCAAGCCTGCGAGTTCGACTATTCGGGCACCCAAGCCTGCAAGGCGCTGAAGGACGAGGGCTACCGGATCATCCTGGTCAATTCGAACCCGGCCACGATCATGACGGATCCGGACCTGGCCGACGCCACTTATATCGAGCCGATCACACCCGAATTCGTGGCGCGGATCATCGAGCGCGAACGGCCCGATGCGCTGTTGCCGACCATGGGCGGCCAGACGGCGCTCAACACCGCACTCAGCCTCGAGAGCGCCGGCGTCCTGGAGAAGTACGGCGTCGAGATGATCGGCGCGAAGGCCGACGTCATCGACAAAGCGGAAGACCGCGAGCTCTTCCGCAAGGCGATGGACAAGATCGGGCTCGAATCGCCCAAGTCGCGCCTCGCCGATGCGGGCTCCCTGAAGCGCGCCGACCGCGCGACCTACAAGGCTGAGGTGGCGCGCATCGAGGCCGAGTACCGGGATCCGGATGCGCGCGCCGAAGCCATGCTCGCTTTCGAAGCGGACTGGGCCCGGCAAGAATCCGAGCGCCGGCGGCGCTATGTCGAAAAGGGTTTGATCGAAGCCCTGGAGGCCATGCAGGAGGTCGGCCTGCCCGCCATCATCCGCCCGTCGTTCACGCTCGGCGGCACCGGCGGCGGCGTTGCCTATAACCGCGAAGAGTTCCTGGAGATCGTCGAGCGCGGCCTCGACGCCTCCCCCACTTGCGAAGTGCTGATCGAAGAATCGGTTCTGGGCTGGAAGGAGTACGAGATGGAGGTCGTCCGCGACAAGGACGACAACTGCATCATCATCTGCTCCATCGAGAATATCGATCCGATGGGCGTGCACACGGGCGACTCGATCACCGTCGCGCCGGCGCTGACGCTCACGGACAAAGAATACCAGATCATGCGCGACGCCTCGATCGCGGTGTTGCGCGAGATCGGCGTCGAGACGGGCGGGTCGAACGTCCAGTTCGCCGTGAACCCGGACGACGGACGGCTGATCGTCATCGAGATGAACCCGCGCGTGTCGCGCTCCTCGGCGCTGGCGTCGAAAGCGACCGGCTTCCCGATCGCCAAGGTCGCCGCCAAGCTCGCCGTCGGCTACACGCTGGACGAACTCGAAAACGACATTACCGGCGGGGCGACTCCCGCCTCGTTCGAACCCACGATCGACTACGTGGTGACGAAGATTCCGCGTTTCGCGTTCGAGAAGTTTCAGGGCTCCGCCCCGACACTCACAACGGCCATGAAGTCGGTCGGCGAGGCCATGGCCATCGGACGGACGTTCCCTGAATCGCTGCAGAAAGCACTGCGGTCATTGGAGACGGGTCTGACGGGGTTGGACGAGTACCACTTCGAGGGGCTCGGGCAAGGCGACGACAAGAACGTGATCCGCGAAGCCCTCGGCACGCCGACGCCCGACCGCCTGCTGAAAGTGGCCCAAGCGCTGCGTCTCGGGGTGGATCACGAGCAGATCTATGACAGCTGCCGCATCGACCCGTGGTTCATCCGGCAGCTTCAAGACATCATCGACACGGAAGAACGTGTCCGCGAACACGGTCTGCCGCAAACGCAAGGCGCGTTCCGCGCGCTGAAAGCCATGGGCTTCTCGGATGACCGGCTCGCCACGCTCGCGGGCATGACGCCCGCCGACGTCCGCAGCGCACGGCATGCGCTCCAAGTGCGCCCGGTCTACAAGCGCATCGACACCTGCGCGGCGGAGTTCGCCTCGCCCACGGCCTATATGTACTCGACCTACGAGACGGGTTTCGCGGGCGGCGACTCCTGCGAAGCGCGGCCGACGGCCAAGGACAAGATCATCATTCTCGGCGGTGGCCCGAACCGGATTGGCCAGGGAATCGAGTTCGATTATTGCTGCTGCCACGCGGCGTTCGCGCTGTCGGCGGCCGGTTTCGAGACCATTATGGTCAACTGCAATCCCGAGACCGTCTCGACGGACTACGACACGTCGGACCGGCTCTATTTCGAGCCGCTCACGGAAGAAGACGTGATCGAGATCATCCGCAAGGAGCAGACGAACGGCGCCGTAAAAGGCGTGATCGTCCAGTTCGGTGGCCAGACCCCGCTGAAGCTGGCGGCGGCGCTCGAAGACGCCCAGATTCCGATCCTCGGCACGTCGCCCGACGCGATCGATCTCGCCGAAGACCGCGACCGCTTCAAGGCGCTGATCGAACGGCTCGGCCTGAAGCAGCCGAACAACGGGATCGCACGCTCGGCCGAAGAGGCGGTCGCCATCGCCAAGCAGATCGGCTTCCCCGTGGTGATCCGCCCCTCCTATGTGCTGGGTGGCCGGGCCATGGAGATCGTTCACGACGAAGCACAACTCGAGCGCTACATCGCCGAGGCCGTCGTCGTGTCCGGCAAGAGCCCCGTCCTGCTCGACTCGTATTTGCGCGATGCCATCGAAGTAGACGTGGACGCGCTGGCTGACGGGCGCGGCGTCTTCATCTGCGGCGTCATGGAGCACATCGAGGAAGCGGGCGTGCACTCCGGAGACAGCGCGTGCTCGCTCCCGCCCCATTCCTTGAAGCGGGCAATCGTTGCGGAGCTCGAGCGGCAAGCCCGGGAGCTGGCCAAGGCGCTGAACGTGGTCGGGCTGATGAACATCCAGTTCGCCATTCAGAACGACGACATCTACATCCTGGAGGTCAACCCACGGGCCTCGCGCACGGTGCCGTTCGTGGCCAAGGTCATCGGCAAGCCGATTGCCGGCATCGCCTCCGAGATCATGGCGGGTAAACCGCTCAGTGCGTTCGGCCTCAGCCCGGCGGTGCTGGACCATATTGCCGTGAAAGAGGCCGTATTCCCCTTCGCCCGGTTCCCCGGCGTGGACCCGGTGCTGGGACCGGAGATGCGCTCAACCGGCGAGGTGATGGGGCTCGACCGCGACTACGCCGTGGCCTTCGCCAAGAGTCAGCTCGGCGGCGGCGCCAAGCTGCCCCTGTCGGGGACCGTCTTCGTCTCCGTGAAGGATCTCGACAAGGACAAGCTGCTCGCGCCGGTGCGGACCATGATCGAGATGGGGTTCCAGATCGTGGCCACGCGGGGAACCCAGCGCCATCTTGCCGCGCACGGGATCGCCTGCGAGCGGGTCAATAAGGTCCTCGAGGGGCGCCCCCACATCGTCGACGCCATCACAAACGGCGATATCGACATCGTCTTCAACACCACCGAGGGCGCCAAGGCGCTGGCCGACTCCATGTCGATCCGCCGGTCGGCCTTGCTGAACCACATTCCTTACTATACAACGCTCGCCGGCGCGCTTGCCGCTACTGAGGCCATTCGGGCCTTGCGAGCAGGCAACCTGACCGTCGCGCCGCTGCAAAGCTACGTTGGATGAGGCTCCGCGGAGCCCACCGGCAAGCTTTAGAAAACGGTCTAAATCAACAGATTCTTGACTTCCGTGGGTCAATTCCTTGACAGTATTGTCAAAGGGGGCCCGCCCTTAAGGAGTTTGAACTGACATGGAAAAGGTGCCGATGACCGCAGAGGGATACACGTCCCTCGAGGCTGAGATCAAGAATCTCAAGACCGCCGAGCGGCCGCGGATCATCAAATTGATCGCTGAAGCCCGTTCGCACGGGGACCTGTCCGAGAACGCCGAATACCACGCCGCCAAGGAGCTGCAGGGTATTACGGAGGCGCGCATCGCCGATCTCGAGGACAAGCTGTCCCGCGCGGACATCATTGATGTGTCCAAGCTCAAGGGCGACCAGGTCATGTTCGGGGCGACGGTCACGCTGATCGACGAAGATACCGAGGACAAGGTCAAGTACCGCATCGTCGGCGAAATCGAGGGCAACGTGAAGGAAGGCAAGATCTCCATCACCTCCCCGATCGCCCGTGCCCTGCTGGGCAAGCGCAAGAACGACGTGGTCGAAGTTTCGACCCCCGGCGGCGGCAAGTCCTACGAGATCGTCAAGGTCGAGTACAAATAGGCTCGCGCCGGCGCATAGCCCCTCTTCCGGAACACCGTTACTGGGCCAAGCGGCGCCGCCACTGTTGCGGCGTCTCGCCTGTCCAGCGCCGGAATGCCCGGGTGAAGTGGGCGGGGTCGGCGTAGCCAAGCTCGTATGCGATATCCGTGATCGGTGTGCCGGTCTCCGTTAGGAGATTCCGAGCCCGATCGCGCACGGTTCGCTGGGCCAGCGCTTCGAAACTTACGCCCTGTTCGGATAAGCGGCGCTGCAGCGTTCGGCGCGAGAGACCGAGGCGCCGGGCAACGCTGTCGATACCGGCCTCTCCGTGATCGAGCTGCAAGAGCAGGACGTGCCGGACCACCTCGGTAAGCTCGGTCTCGGCAGGCACCGGCGGATAGTCGGGTTCGCGCTCTTTGGGCGGACGCGGATTGGTCAGTTCCAGAAGTCTCGCCGGGAAGACGACCCCTGCACGCTCGCCACTGATGGCGTCGCACGCAACGACCTGTTCGATCTCCCGGCGTCCGTCAAACCGGCCGGCGACTTCCACGCGGTCGGGTGTCCATCTCGGCCCCGCGAAATGCCGGAGAAGGGCGAGCATGTAGCCGATGGCTAGCATCTCGTTCTTCTGCTGGCCGAGCCCCAAGTTCTTCGTGACGCAATAGGTCCATCGGGCCCAACGCCCTTCGACTGCCAGCGCGATGGTGGTCGCCCCCTGCAAGAGGCTGGCGAGAGAGCGGCTGCTTTCGAGGATCGCATCGCCCAGAGTCGGCAGGGTGATCAGGTGGGCGCCATAGGCCCCCAGGCCCGGTATCCCCGCTTCCGTCGAGAGGCGAACGGCGAGGCTGTGATCGCCGATGGTGCGGGCGGCGGTCTCCAGGAGATGAAACTGATCGCGCAGCAGGATCAGCCGCTGGGGCTGCTCCAACAGCGTGAGCGGCAGCTCCGCCTTTTGGAAGACCTTCGTGATCGAACCGCCAGACGCCGCCACGATATCGGCGATCGGCCCGACTGTGCTCGCTTTGGTGAGCGCGTAGCTCCGCATGATCCCGTTTCCTCAAGGCGCCGTCCGTTTGGCACCAAATGGCAAGTGGGTTTCCCGCAGGACTCTACCGTCCTTTGCCATCGCTGCCGATGGGAAGATTGGCCAAAAAGTTGGTCGAAAAACTCGATCCTCCGGCGGCGGACAATAACGCGAAGTCAAAAAAGGAGGATGCAATGCCCAGCACGGGATTCGACGACAGCAATATCAACTGGCGGACGATCGATGGCATCGACCACCTCGCCTATCACATCTGCGAGGTAGACGTTGAGAACGGCACTGTCGATCTGCTGTTCAAGTTCGACGCCAACTCGAAGATCGCCATGCACAACCACATGGTCCCCTACCGGACCCTGGTGCTGCAGGGCGAGTTGCGGATCTATCGCCCCAATGGCGAGATCAAGGAGCTCCGTCCCGTTGGCAGCTACGTGTCCGCCGGCCCCGGTGAGACGCATACGGAAGGCGGCGGCGACGAGGACGTCATCGTGTTTTTCTCCAACCGCAACGTGAAGGACGTCGTCTACGAGGTCCTCGATGAGAACGGCGGCGTGGCAACCACGTTCGGCATTCCGGAGTTCTCGGCGCTTTTGGAGCAGCAGCGCGCGGCGGGCGAGAAGTGCAACGAGCCGTACCCGGTCTAGGTCGTTTTTCGGAAAGCGGCCGGACGTTTTTCGGTCGCTTTCCTCCGCTAGACGAAGCTTATGCTCACCCGCCGCCAGTTCGCTCAGAGCGCTACGGCCATCTCGCTGCTTGCCCTCGTCCGAGGTCCCGGAGCGGTTCCCCTCGCCCACGCCTCCGACAATGATCTCGCCCGTCAGTTTGCTCAAATCGAAAAGAAAGTTGGGGGGCGGTTGGGCGTCGCCGTGTCCGGCGCCGGCTTGAAGGCGGCGCGCCATGGCGGCGAACGCTTTCCCATGTGCAGCACGTTCAAGCTCCTCGCGGTTGCTGCCGTCCTGCACCGGGTCGACGAAGGCGACGAGACGCTCTCACGCGAAGTGCCGGTTCCCGCCGACGCAATCCTCGCCTACGCACCCGTCGCGCAGCAGAATGCCGGCGGCACCATGACGGTCTCGGAACTGTGCGAAGCCGCGATGGTCTGGAGCGACAACACCGCCGCCAATCTCCTCCTCGAAAGCCTCGGGGGCCCGGAAGCGGCGACGGCGTATGTGCGGTCGCTGGGCGACACCGTCACGCGCATCGACCGCATGGAACCGGACGCCAACGTGTTTGGCCCTGGCGAACTTCGCGACACCACGACGCCCGAAGCGATGCTGGGCAATCTTCAAAAGCTGTTTCTCGGCGACGCGCTGTCACCTCTGTCGCGGGACCGTCTGACCGAATGGTTCGTCGCCAACGAGACGGGGAAGGATCGCCTCAGGGCGGGGCTGCCGCCCACATGGCGCGTCGGCGACCGCACCGGAACCGGCCCCCACGGCACGAGCAACGACGTGGCCATTGCGTGGGGGGAGGCCGGAGAGCCTATTCTGATCGCTGCCTATCTCACCGGCTCGAAGGCCGATACCGCCGCGCGGGATGAGGCACTGGCCGATGTGGGCCGCGCCATCGGCGCCGCGGCGAGCTGATCTCAAGCGTTTGCGAGTTTGGTGCGCAGCCCCGCGGCCGCGCCTTTCAGGCCGGGATAGTCGCTGACGACCACGTTGATCGGGATCGACTCGACGAACGGCTTCATGCGCCCCTTGCGCTCGAACTCCTCACGGAAATCCGCTTGCTCCAACCGGGTCAGCATCTTGGGGGCGATCCCGCCGCCGATGTAGACCCCGCCGCGGGCACCGAAGGCCAGCGCCATGTCGCCGGCAAACCGCGCCAGCCACTTAACGAAGTAGTCCAGGGCCTGGACGGCCATGTCGTCCTCGCCGGCGATGGCAAGCTGCTCGACCTCCGCCGGCGTATGCTCCGCGTCGCTGAACCCGTAGGACGCGGCGACCGCCCGGTAGATATCGGCAAGGCCCGGGCCCGACAGCGCGCGCTCCACGGACAGCCGCTCGAGTCCTTTGCGCATGCGCTCGAGGATGGCGAGTTCGCGCTCATTCTCCGCGGGGAAGGTTTGATGCCCCCCCTCGCCCGCGACCGGCACCCAGCCAGCGGGCGACCAGACGAGGCTGGCAACGCCTAGCCCCGTTCCCGGGCCGAGGACCACTTTGGGCGCCTTCTCGATGGCGGTTCCGCCGTGGAGCAGATGAAGCTCGTCGGCCGTCAACACGGGAAGCGCGTAGGCCTGAGCCTCGAAATCGTTGAACACATACGCCGCGTCCAGCCCGGCCTCCTGGGCGAGCGTGCTTCGCTTGAACGTCCAGGTCGCGTTAGTGAATTTGACGGTGTCTTCCAGCAGAGGCGCCGCCACGGCCAAGCCTGCATGGGCGACCTTCTGCGGCGCATCCTCGAGATAAGTGCGCATGGCGCCCGCAAGAGTCGCGTGCTCGGCGGTGGGAAAAGTCCGGATGTCCAAGAGCTCAAGCGAGGCGAGATCGGCGATCGCAAAGCGCGCATTCGTACCGCCGATATCGGCGACAACTGCGTACGCTGGAATGTCTGTCGTCATGGCATCGGCCCCCGGCATCAAACCCCTAACCTCCACCTCAAATCTCAGAGGCGGCGGCCGCGAAAATCGCGGCCCTCGTGTTAGCCGATTTGGCGCCGTCCTGCGACTACTTCTCCCTCGGCCCGGGCTTTTTCGGGTCCCAAGCTGTGGAACGTAGCAGGGATCACACGAGCGTGAGCGGGAACCGTCTTTCTGAGGCTCCATGGCTTCCGTAGTCTAGGATCAGGTTCGCGTTAGGGACGCCGTAAGACGGGATGAACACACTAGAGCCTGACTGTTGTCCAAATGCGCCAAGCTCATATCGACTGCTCGGGAGACACTGATGAAATTCAAGCTTGTCCAGCTCGCTGCCGTAGGCACGTTGCTTCTCACACCGGCCACACTGTTCGCCCACGAAGAGGCAACGGGCGTCGTCAAGGAACGTATGGACCTCATGGAAACCCAGAAGGATGCCATGAAGGTTCTTGGCGCCATGGCAAAGGGCCAGACGCCATTCGATGCCGCCAAGGCAACCGCCGCAGCCAAGGAAATCGAGGACACCTCGGCCAGGATTCAGGGGCTCTTCCCGGAAGGGTCTGGCGGTCACCCTAGCGAGGCGAAGCCTGAGGTATGGACCCAGTGGGCGGAGTTCACGACGGATATCGAGAATCTGGCGTCGGCTGCGGCAGCGCTGGAAGAGTCGGTGTCGAGTGAGTCCCCGGAATGGAAGGCCAAATTCAAGGACGTCATTGACGCGTGCAAGACCTGTCACAAGACCTTCCGGGCGGAGAAGAAGGACTAGGCCAGCCACTTCAAAGGTTGCCGTGGCGGCATGCTGCCTCCAGTATCGGAGTCGGCTGCCAAACGAATACTGAGACCGCCCGCGGGCACGGCATGATCGACAAGCTTGAATTCCTCATCACGCTCTCGCGAGAGCGCCATTTCGGTCACGCCGCCGAAAGCTGCGGCGTGAGTCAGCCGACTTTCTCGGCCGGAATCAAGCAGCTCGAGGACACGCTCGGGGTGCTTTTGGTGGAACGCGGCTCGCGCTTTCGCGGGTTCACGCCGGAAGGCGAGCGCGTGCTGGACTGGGCGCGGCGAATCGTTTCCGACACGCGCGCCATGCGCCAGGAAATTGATGCGCTAAAACATGGACTTGCGGGACATTTGCGGATGGCGGCCATCCCGACGGCGCTGCCCATCGTGGCCATGTTGACCACCCCATACCAGTCGAACCATCCGGATGTGCGCTTCACTATCCACTCCAGGACCTCCATCGAGGTCTTGAGCATGCTGGAGAATCTGGAGATCGACGCCGGGCTGACATATCTCGACAACGAACCGCTGGGCCGGGTGCAATCCGTACCGCTCTATACCGAGTACTACCGCCTGCTCGCTTCCAGCGAGGGACCGCTGGCGGACCGGGAAAGCGTCACGTGGCATGAGGTGGGGCAGATGCCGCTCTGCCTGCTGACGCCCGACATGCAGAACCGCCGCATCATCGACGCCCAGCTGGCCGAGGTCGGCGCCGAAGTGGAACCGAGGCTGGAATCGGACTCCGTCATCGTCCTCATCGCGCATGTTCGGACCGGCAAATGGACCAGCGTCATGCCCTCGCGGCTGGCGGAAGTGCTGGGCGTCACCAAGAACGTCCGCGCCATCCCGATTGTCGATCCCGTCGTGACGCACTCGATCGGGCTGGTCGTGCCGCACCGCAATCCGCTGACCCCGCTGATCAGCGCGCTTGTGGCGGAGGCCAAGCAACTTGCGCCAGTCCTAGAGGGTATTGCGGCGATCAAGTCGCCGCCGGAGAGCGCGGACGCCTAGCGACCGATGGGCCCAATCTGGTAGCGCCTGAAACCATGGCAGATTCCTGTCGGATCAATCAGGAATCCCGATCCCCCAACGGCTTTGCTTTATTGATTTCACAGAAATAACTGTCCATTTTCACCCCGGCTGAAAGAGTGTTCCCGGGCAATGCAAAAATACGAAAAATGGACGTCTGAGCGCGCAATCGAGATCATTGCGCAACATCAAGATCAAAAGGGTGCGACGCTTCCTATCCTCCATGCTTTGCAGGAGGTTTTCGGTTGCGTGCCGCTTGAAGCGGAACCCTTAATTGCCGATGCGCTAAATATTACACGAGCCGAAGTCCATGGCTGCGTGACATTTTATCACGATTACAGGCGCGAGCCGCCGGGACGCCGTGTCCTCAAGATTTGCCTCGCGGAATCCTGCCAAGCCGCCGGCGTGCGTGCGTTGGAGAAGCGCGCGAAGGAAAAGCTCGGTGTGGAGATGGGCGGCACCACAGCCGACGCCCGCGTGACCCTCGAGCCCGTATACTGCCTCGGACTGTGTCATTCCTCCCCCGCCGCCATGCTGGACAAGGATGTCTACGCGGGGCTCGACGAAGAGCGGCTGGATGAGCTGCTCAAGGAGGCGCAGGCGTGATCCGTATCTATATTTCCCGCGATTCCGGCGCGTTGGCCCTTGGGGCCGAGGCCGTCGTCAAACGCTTCGAAAAGGCGGCCGAAGAGCGCGGGCTCGATATCGAGATCGTGCGAAACGGATCACGCGGCATGTACTGGCTGGAGCCCTTGGTCGAAGTGGAAACGGACCAGGGCCGCGTCGGTTACGGCCCCGTTAGGGCTTCCAAGGTCGACGACCTCATCGAGGCCGGCATTCTCGAGGGCAAGCCCCACGAGAAATGCATCGGCGTCGTGGAGGAGTATCCCTGGTTCAAGAACCAGACCCGCCTGACCTTCGCCCGGGTCGGCACGACCGATCCGCGCTCTCTTGAGGACTACAAGGCTCATGGCGGCTACGCCGGCCTGAAAAAGGCCCTCGAAGCCGGTCCCGACGGCATTATTGAGGAAGTACTGACGTCCGGCCTTCGCGGCCGTGGCGGCGCAGGGTTTCCCACCGGAATCAAGTGGCGCACGGTCGCCGACACGCCGCCTCAGCAGAAATATATCGTCTGCAACGCCGACGAAGGCGATAGTGGCACGTTCGCCGACCGCATGATCATGGAGGGCGATCCCTTCGTGCTCATCGAGGGCATGACGATCGCCGGCATCGCAGTGGGCGCGACCTACGGCTACATCTACCTGCGGTCCGAGTATCCCCATTCGAGTGTCGCCTTGCGCGCCGCCATCGACGCGGCTCGCGAAGCGGGCCTGCTGGGCGACAACGTGGCCGGGTCGGGCTTCGCATTCGACATGGAAGTTCGCGACGGCGCGGGCGCCTATGTCTGCGGCGAGGAGACCTCCCTGCTCGACAGCCTGGAAGGCAAACGCGGCGAGGTGCGCGCCAAGCCGCCGCTTCCGGCGCATATCGGCCTGTTCGGTCAGCCGACCATCATCAACAACGTCATATCGCTCGCGACTGTCCCGATCATCATGGACAAGGGCGGCGAGTTCTACCGCGACTTCGGCATGGGCAAGTCCCGCGGCACCATGCCGATCCAACTTGCCGGCAACATCAAGCACGGCGGCCTTTACGAAACGGCCTTCGGCGTGACGCTCGGCCAGCTTGTCGACGACATCGGCGGCGGCACCTATTCCGGCCGCCCAGTTCGCGCGGTTCAAGTGGGCGGCCCGCTTGGGGCCTATTTCCCCCGCGAACTTTTCGACACGCCATTCGACTATGAGGCCTTCGCGGCCCGCGACGGCTTAATCGGCCACGGCGGCATCGTCGTTTTCGACGACACTGTCGACATGGCGAAACAGGCACACTTCGCCATGGAATTCTGCGCGATCGAATCTTGCGGGAAGTGCACCCCTTGCCGGATCGGTTCCGCCCGCGGCATGGAAGTGATCGACAGGATCGTCGCCAACGAGAACCGTGCCGAGAACCTGGAGATCCTCGAAGATCTCTGCAACACGATGAAGTTGGGCTCCCTCTGCGCTCTCGGAGGTTTTGCCCCTTACCCCGTGATGAGCGCGCTAACCCATTTCCCTGAAGATTTCGGCGCCGACAAGAAGCGCCTCGAGGCCGCTGAGTGAGGAAAATTCGATGCCATTGAATCCGGAAACCGACTACGGAACACCACAATCGAAGTCAGAGAAGCTCGTCACGCTGACCATCGACGGCACCGAGGTTACGGTCCCGGAAGGAACGTCCATCATGCGGGCGGCAATGGAGTTGGGGACTCAAATCCCCAAGCTCTGCGCCACGGACATGCTGGACTCTTATGGATCCTGCCGGCTCTGCCTCATCGAGATCGAAGGCCGGAACGGCACGCCCGCTTCGTGCACCACGCCTGTCGGCGAGGGCATGGTGGTCAAGACACAAACCGACCGGCTGAAGCGGCTCCGCAAGGGCGTGATGGAGCTCTACATTTCGGAGCATCCGCTTGACTGTCTGACTTGTTCCGCCAACGGCGATTGCGAGCTGCAGGACATGGCCGGCGCCGTGGGCCTGCGCGATGTGCGCTACGGCTATGACGGCAAGAAGCATCCCAATCCGGGCATCGACGACTCCAACCCCTATTTCACGTACGAACCGGCCAAGTGCATTGTCTGCTCCCGCTGCGTGCGCGCGTGCGAGGAAGTGCAAGGCACGTTCGCACTGACGATCGCCAATCGCGGCTTCAAGTCGGTCGTCTCGCCGTCGATGGAAGAGAGCTTCTTGGACTCCGAGTGCGTGTCCTGCGGCGCTTGCGTGCAGGCCTGCCCGACTGCGACGCTCAACGAGAAATCCGTGATCGACATCGGCACGCCCGATACGGCCACCGTGACGACCTGTGCCTATTGCGGCGTGGGCTGCTCGTTCCGGGCTGAGATGCGCGGCGACGAACTCGTACGCATGATCCCCCAGAAGGAAGGTAAGGCCAATCGCGGCCATTCCTGCGTGAAGGGACGCTTCGCCTACGGATACGCGCACCACAAGGACCGCATCACCAAGCCGATGATCCGCGAGAAGATTACCGATCCGTGGCGCGAGGTTTCTTGGGAAGAAGCTATTCAATACACCGCGTCTGAGTTCAAACGCATCCAGGCCAAGTACGGCAAGAGCTCGGTCGGCGGCATCACCTCGTCGCGCTGCACCAACGAAGAGACCTTTCTGGTGCAGAAGCTGATCCGCGCCGGCTTCGGCAACAACAATGTCGATACCTGCGCTCGCGTTTGCCACTCTCCGACCGGCTATGGTCTGAAGACGACCTACGGCGAAAGCGCCGGCACGCAGGACTTCGACTCCGTCGAGGAGACCGACGTAATCCTGGTCATCGGCGCCAACCCGACCGACGGCCATCCGGTCTTCGCCTCGCGCATGAAGAAGCGCCTGCGCCAGGGTGCAAAGCTGATCGTCATCGATCCGCGAAAGACCGACCTGGTGAAGTCGCCTAACGTGATGGCCGACTACCATCTGCCTCTGAGGCCCGGCACGAACGTCGCCGTCGTGACGGCTCTGGGCCATGTCATCGTCACCGAAGGCCTCGTGAACGAGGACTTCGTCCGCGAGCGCTGCGAGTGGGACGAGTTCCAGGACTGGGCCCGGTTTGTCGCCGATCCGCGCCACTCGCCCGAAGAGGTCGAGAAGATCTCCGGCGTTCCCGCCGACCTGATCCGGAAGGCCGCCCGGCTCTACGCCACGGGTGGCAACGCAGCCATCTATTACGGGCTCGGCGTCACCGAGCACAGCCAGGGCTCCACGACGGTCATGGCTATCGCCAACCTCGCCATGGCGACGGGCAATATCGGCCGCAAAGGCGTGGGCGTGAACCCGCTCCGCGGTCAGAACAACGTGCAGGGCTCCTGCGACATGGGCTCCTTCCCGCACGAGCTACCCGGTTATCGCCACGTCTCCGACACGGCGACGATGGAGCTGTTCGAGTCCCTCTGGGGCCGTCCGCTGCTCGATGAGCCCGGTCTGCGTATCCCCAACATGATCGACGCCGCGCTCGATGGCTCGTTCAAGGGCATCTACATCCAGGGTGAGGACATCCTTCAGTCCGACCCGAACACGCAGCACATGGCCGCCGGCCTCGCCGCGATGGAATGCGTGGTGGTCCAAGATCTGTTCCTGGTCGAGACCGCCAACTACGCTCATGTGTTCCTCCCCGGTTCGACGTTCCTCGAGAAGAACGGAACGTTCACCAACGCCGAGCGCCGCATCCAGCGTGTGCGCAAGGTGATGGCGCCGATGAACGGCTACGAGGACTGGGAGATCACCCAGATGCTGTCCAATGCTCTGGGCTATCCAATGCATTACGATCATCCGGCCCAGATCATGGACGAGATCGCGCGCCTGACGCCGACCTTCACGGGCGTCTCTTACGAGAAGCTCGACGAGCTGGGATCCGTGCAGTGGCCCTGCAACGACGAGGCGCCGGAAGGCACCCCGGTCATGCACACGGAGACCTTCACACGCGGCAAGGGCAAGTTTGTGGTCACCGAATACGTGGCGACGGACGAGAAGACCGGCCCGCGCTTCCCGCTCTTGCTGACGACGGGCCGCATCCTGTCCCAGTACAATGTGGGCGCCCAGACACGGCGTACCGAGAACGTCGTCTGGCACGATCAGGATGTTCTTGAGATCCATCCCTTCGATGCCGAGAACCGCGGCGTTCGCGACGGCGATTGGGTGAAGATCGCCAGCCGTACCGGCGAAACGACCTTGCGGGCGCTGATCACCGAACGCGTGGCGCCCGGCGTCGTCTACACCACGTTCCATCACCCGACGACACAGGTGAATGTGGTGACGACCGAGTTCTCCGACTGGGCCACCAACTGCCCCGAGTACAAGGTGACGGCCGTGCAGGTCTCAGCCTCCAACGGGCCGTCCGAGTGGCAGGAGGAGTACGAGGAGCTGTCGAAGGCAGCACGTCGTATCGCCGAACCTTTGGTGGCGGCGGAGTAGCCCTGCGCCCCCTCGCCTCGCATCACGGAGAGCCTTGCGTCTATGAAGCCCGAGAATCTCGTCTACATGGCGAACCAGATCGGTAAGTTCTTCCAGTATCAGAAGAAGGACGAAATCGTTCCGGGGATCGCCGGCCACATCAAGAAGTTTTGGGACCCGCGTATGCGCGAGGCGATCTTCGCCTATCTAGACCAAGGCGGAGACGGCCTCGATCCTTACGTGAAAGAGGCGATCCTTCATCTGAAAGAGGCGAAGAAGCCCGCCGAGACCAGCTTCCAGGGCACCTAAGCGGCACGGCGGCGCGCCGGCCGGTGCCTCGCTGGCACGCAAAAGAAACGGCCGCTCCCGACGATGGGGCGGCCGCCGATTCCAACTTCGAATTTTCGCGTGAGCGCTAGGCGCCAGGCTTGCCGGGCATCACGGCCACGCCCCAGGGCAGACGTCCGACGGGCACGGACTTGACCGCTTTCAGCGAGTCGAGATCGATGACCGTCATGTCGTTCGTCAGGCCATTGGCCACATAGTATCTCTTGCCGTCCGCGCTGGTCTCGCCGTGCCAAGGACGCTGACCCACGAGGATGTAATCCACCACTTCCTTCTTGGCGGTGTCGATGACGGCGACGCGATTGGACGGACCGAGCGGCACCATGATGAGCGAGTCGTCCTTGACGAAGTCCATGCCCACCGGCTGAAGCTGCTCGGGGCGTACGCCCGGCACTTCGAAGCGAATCTTCTTCACGACCTCCCAAGTCGAAGGATCGATGACGGCGACCGTGCCGCCGATCTCGGACGACACCCACAACTCCTTGCCATCCTTCGTCCACTTCGCTTCGCGAGGCCGAGAGTCGACCAGCACGTTGGCGATGAGCTGGTGCGTTTCGTTATCGATGATATGCGCCATGCTGGTGCTCTCGGAGGTCGCCGCGGTGTATTTGTTGTCGGGGCTGACCGCCATGCCTTCCGGCTCGACACCCACTGGCACTTCCGACAGAACGTCGCCGCTGGCGATATCCATGATCGTGACCATGCTGTCGTCTTCGTTGGCGATGTAGATGATCTTTCCGTCGGGATCGATATCCATCAGCTCCGGATCGGGACCACTTTCCAGCTGCCGCGTGATCTTCAGCGTTTTCGTGTCGATGACGTCAATGATGTCGCCGTCGCCCGCCGCCACGAACAGCTCCTTGTTGTCCGGGCTCAGCATGATTCCGCGCGGGCGGCGCGCCGTCTCGATCGTATCGATGGTCTCCATCGTGTCCCCGTCGATGACGGTGATGGTGTTGTCCTTCTCGTTTGAGACGAAAATCGTCTCGGCGTGAGCCAGCGGAGCGGCGGCGAGAACAAACGCCGTCGCACAAACAGTTGCAAGGCCGATGCGTGTCATTGGGTACCCTTTGCGGCAGCTCGTTAGAATTTGCACTTGGTTTCAGGTTCGTCGAACCCGAGCGTGTCGGTGACGTATTTGGGATGCAGGAAGCCTTCCTGCGGCGACGTGGAGACCGGAACGCGGGTACCGCCGCCAAGAATGATCGGCTGGCGCATCTGGTGGTCCCAGGTGCGGAAACTCAGCGCCTGGCCTTTGAAGGCCTCGAGCCGGAAGTCGTCGGAGAGCAGGTAATCCTTCACGCCCTTGGGATCGACCGTGCCGGACTTCTGTGCCGCATCCGACAGAGCGCGCAGGCCCAGCCATGCCGTGTAGTCACGTTCGACAGGCGGGCGGTTTGCCAGGCGCGGGATTGCGCGCTGAAAGCGCATGCCGCCCGACTCCGTGTAGGACTTGTCCCAGGCCGTTGCCTGAAGACCCTGCGTGCCCACCACCGGGCGCGGCATGGTCGTGCGGTACATGAGATAGTCGCCGAAATCATCGTCGCTGTTGATCGACCAAACGACGTCATGGTCCGGCGCGCGCTGGGTCTCCAGAGCCATTTGCTGCTGAATTTGCTGATGACCCGAGTCCAGATTACGGGCTCCGGGCGGAAGATCGTAGAGATGGTCTTCCACCACCTTGCCGCCGAAGCGTTTGGCGGCGCGCTGGACCTGCGCGAGATAGTCCTGGTCCTCGGGCGTATCGCGGCGGATGACATACCATTTCGGCCACTTCTTCCAGATCAGGTACTGCGCCAGGGCGTCTGCGCGCATCGCGTAGTCCGGGATGATATGGAAGACATTCTGGCGGCATTCCTCCTGGCGCAGCTTGGTGGCGCTGGAGCGAATGTTCATGATGAGCGCGTCCTTGGCCTCCGGCAAATCCGCCACGGCCAAAAGGTCGTCGGGTTCCAGGTCGGCGACGAAGAACCGGTGGCCGGCCGCGAGCGCCTTTTTGGCCCGTGCTACGACGTCCCCGTCTTCAGGGACGATGGCTTCTTCGAGTTCGAAGGAGTAGCCCACAAAGTTGCCGGCCTGGTTTGCCTCCTTGAGCATGAGGCGCGCGCCTTGAATGCCTTTGTCGGTGATGACCTTCTCCGCATAGGAGAGCGGCAACGGTTCTTCGTATTCCTTGCCGAGATAGACGACGTGCATCGTCTTCTTTGATGCGTCCGCCTTTGCAGCCTTCGGCTTACTTGCTGCAGGCTCGACTGCCTTCGACGCGGCCGCTGCATCGCCAGACTTGGGCTGAGCATCGCCAGTCTTTGCCTGCGTCTCGGCGGCGGCCTTGCCTTCGGCGTCTTGAGCGCGGGCGGGCAGAGGTCCGACTGCAGGGGCTAGAAGGAGGAAGGCGGCAATTGCCAATCCGCCGGATCGGGCAGACGGCATACGGGGCAAAATCGAACGCAAAGGCACCATCTCTCTCGTACGTTTCCAATCAATTTCTTGCCGCCGAGGGCTTCTCGCCCTTCTGTCTCAGACCACCGGCCCCTTGGCAATGTGCGGTGCACAATACCGCCAAGGCGGCGAGGCAGACGATGACGGTTCTTTAGTAATGATATAGGCGCGCCCAGGAACCAATGCCAAGTGATGGTGCTTTTCATTACCAATGTTTTAGGACGCGAAAAGGCCGCCGACCCAGGATGGATCGGCGGCCTTCGATCGACCAATTGGTATTACGAGCGGTCTACTGACCAGGCGTCTGGGCCGGCGTGGCAACGTTCTTCATCGAGCTCGGGTTCTTCGAGCGGATGAACGCGATAACCTTCCACAGATCGTCGGAGGTCTTGGCGATGTTGCCGAACGGCGGCATCGGGCCGGTCACGATTTCCTTGCGGACGCGCGTGTAGCCCTGCTCCTGCAGCTTGTCGGAGCCTTCGGCGATCAAGCGGAACACCGTGTCGTCGTCGGCGCCGTAGACCCAGGTGTCGTTCGTCAGCGGCGGGCACATGCCGCCGCCGCCGCCGCCGCCATGGCAGCCATTGCAGCTATAGGACAGGTAGATCTTGTGCCCGGTCTCTGCGACGGCATCGATCTCGTCGTTGTAGGGGTTGTGGAGACCGCCGATCGGGGTCTTCTCAATGAGCTCCAGCGGGGGCGTGGTGTCGCCCTTCTCGCAGCATTCCTCAGCCCGAGCATCCAAAGCAAAAAGGCCAATCGCGCCAACGAAGGCAGCAGCTACTACTCCAGTGATAATCTTGCGCACGGTACGTCTTCCTTACCCTAGTTTCAGTTCTGGTTGAGCCTATCGAAATCAAAAACGCCTATTCCGACCTTCCTCGAGCGCTGGCTGACATGCCTTCGATAGAGGGCATGACGCGCCACACTACCGTCTTTGAAGGCGGTTGCGTCAGAAAAAAGTCGGAAAAAAGCCCACGGGCACAGGACTCGCGCGGCAGGGAATCATGCCAAACCCCCCTCGCAGGACGCGATCGCCCTGCGTGGCCGGTTCGGTCTTGCCCAGCCGTGCCGCTCAACAAGCGGCCCGTTCTATTTATCGCCACGGTCGTGATGGCGTTGTCCTCCTCAGCCCGAAAGGGGCGCAATCTTGCGATTGGGAACAATAGGAATTTTTTCTTTGAATTATTGGGCGCTTTGGCCGTTTTCCAACCGTCATAGTCGAAATGGCGCGAAGCGCAAGTGAATGTCACATGCGGCAAAGCGATGCGCCCAAAGCGGCTCAGCCCGGGCCCTCGCCACCGCACCCGGAGCCTATTGGGTGATCTCGAAGTCCATATCCTCGAAGGTATACCGCGGCACCTGGATCCAGATCCCATCTTCATTGATAGGAACCTTGTGGATTTTTACATCCGTGACTTTCAGCCGGCCGGTCTTTTCGTCGACCCAAAAGTCCACGTCGAAATACTGCTCCTTGCTACCCACCCGCCGGAAGTCCGTGCACGCAAAGTAGTGGCCGTCCTTCTTGAGATAGCGAACAGGCTGGTGCATCTCGACGAACTCGAGCGGAATCGTCTCGCCCGTCTTCTCGTCCTTCAACTCGAGCGCGCCATTCTCATTCTTGTTCTCGGCAATGTAGTTGTGGATCGCACTCATCACATGCCAAGCCCGAACAACCTCCATGTCACCCGGATGCTCCTGCACCGGTAGCCACCACCAAGCCACCGGCAGGCGGGTCACCATGATGTAGCCATCGCCGTCGCGCTTCGGGCCCTTCTGAACGCGTATGTCGATTAGATCGAGGCTGTCCCCGTCCCGCTGAGGCTTGAACCAAAAGTCCAGCGCGTATTGCTTCTGCGGATCGTCCTTCTCGTGGAAAATCGCATTCGCGAACCAGCCATACCCTTTCATGCCGCGGACGACGCGCATCTTCTCGTAGACGAGATTGAGGTCCTCGTTGAGCTTGGGGTCGTGAAAGACGAACACGCCGTCCTGCGACCGCTCCTTGATGACCTCTTCGGTTCGTGCGGTCACCGAGGCATCGTCGAAATCCGGGTAGTCCGCCGCATCAGCGAATCCGATTCCGGCAAAACAAAGGGCCGCGGCTATCGCCGCAGCCCCCCAATTTTTCGTTAGATTTCCGGTCATTGCATCACTGCTTCACGGTCTTGCTGTCGTCGCTGTCGGCTTTGGTCGAAGCGCCGGGCCGCGACAGCGACAGCACTCGGATGGCCTGCGAGGCCTCCTTGTTGTCGTTCAGGTTCGCGACATCCACCGCCGTCTGACCTTCCTCGTTCTTGACGTCCGGGTCGGCGCCGGCCGCCATCAGCAGGCCGATCATCGGTGCGCTGTTGTTCGCAGCCGCGATCATCAAGGCCGTCATACCGTTCGCCGCCTGCGCATCCAGATTGGCCCCCGCATCGACCAACGCCTGAGCGATGTCGGTGGGACGGACGCTTCCCGGCAGGAAGATCGACCCTTCCGCCGGGCCCGTCTGCGCCGCGACGATCATCAACGGCGTCAGGCCCTGATTGCCCGAGGCGACGCTGACATCGGCTCCGCCGTCCATCAGCGCCTGGGCGGCCTCGTACTTCTTCTCCGCGAGCGCGAGCGCGAGTGGACGGAAGTCCTCCTGACCGGGCACCTCCACATCGGCACCATGCTCGATCAGGGTCTTGATCGAGGGAACGTGGTCACGCATCAGCGCCGCCGCCAAGGGCGTCATACCATTGGCGTCCGCCTTGTTGGGATCGGCGCCCAATTCGATCAGAAGGTCGATCGTCTCGTTCCGCCGTTGACGGGCCGAGGCCGTCAGCGGGGTCCAGCCCTGAAGGTCCGGTTTGTTGACGTCGGCGCCCTGAGACACAAGAAACTTGATGCGGTCCTTGTCTCCGGACAGAAGCGCGTTGCTCAACTCCTGATTTGGATCCGCTCCGTCTTCGAGCCAGCCTTCCAGCTTCTCGCGAGTCACGATCTGATCCGGCGAGGCGAGATCGGGGCGTGCCTCGAACTTCTGATCGGCAAGTTTGATATAGCTGCCGTGGGCGGGCAGATCGCCGGGCACGTAGCACTTGCTGCATTGGACCAACGGTACGCCGTAATCCTGCAGCAGCGCCTCGATCTCCTCGGCGTTGTCGTCCATGGCCCATTCGAGCAGATATTTGAGGAAGACGTCGGTGGGACGCACGCCGATCGACATCTCGAATTCCATCGGCACCGTGTCGTCGTCCAGATTGATGGGAACGATGTCAATTGGTTCATTCTTCATCGTCTTGACCCAGCCGGCGAACGGCCCGAAGACGGCCGCCACGTCGAGCTCCCCATCCAGCATTTTTTGCACCACGTACCAGGGCTGATTCTCGGGAACGAGATCGCCGTCGTGACTCTGAAGCTGGAGCTTGACGTTGTCGATTATGCCCCGCTTGGCCAGGGCCCGGCGAACACCGGAGGTTTGGAAGACACCGATGGTCAGATCCTTCAACTGGGGATCATCAAGACCCGACAGTTTCAATCCCTTGTCGTTCCGGTAAACCAAGACGTACGGCGTCTTGTAGACCGGTTCAGTCGTGAGCAAACGATCGAACGAGGTGGGGATGTCGAACATCACGTCGCAGAGCTGTTCGTCGAAGACCGACCGTGTCAGGCCGCGATCGATCAGGGGCTGCCAGTGATACTTGATCGTAGCGCCGGTCGCGTCCGCGAGGATTTCGGCCATCTTGTTCTGGAAGCCCTCCCGCTGAATGTTGGAGAGCGGCATGTTCCCGGGATCGGCACAGACATTCAGAGTATTAAGCTTCTTCCTCTTATAGGCGGCCTTAGCGGCGGCGCGGATCGCAATGTGCTCGGCGGGGGTCAGTTCCTCATATGTCTTATTGAGATCGCGCCGGACGGGCTCTTTGTCGTCGGCATGGGCCGACACAGTAGTGATCGCAAGCGCTGCGACGGCAATTGTCGCGGAAAGTTTGGAAATTCGAAATGGCACGGGCGTTCGCCTCAACTGGTAAGGCGGGGCCGTGCGGCGGGACTTGATCCCACCAGGCTTACCCGCCATGGGGGTCTATTTCTTCCCGGATATATAAAAAGAGGCGCCCGATGCCACAAGGGCATCGGGCGCCAATTATTCTACACGTTTACGAGAGTTACTCGTAAATGCGGAAGACGTTCAGCGTACCGCCCTGCGGGATATGCTGCAGGCCAGCGGCCTTGGTCATGGCCGTAGCACCGATGGCGCCGAACTTGTCGTTCAGGTCCAGACCAGCGGTGACCGGAAGACCGATCCAGCCGCCGATGCCGGAGTACACGCCAACATACTGCTTACCACCAACCTTATAGGTGATGGGGTTGCCGATGATGCCCGAGCCCAGCTTACGGCTCCAAAGAACCTTGCCGGAGTTACGGTCGACCGCGCGGAAGTCACCGCCCAGCGAGCCGTAGAACACCAGACCACCGTCGGTGACCATGGTACCACCCCAGTTCGGGTACGGATCCGGGATCTCCCAGAGCGTCTTACCCGTCAGGACGTCGTACTTCTTGATCTTGCCGGTCGTGCCCTGCTTCTCAGGATACATGTACACGTTCGCGAACACGTAGACCGTGCCCTGGTTCGTGTGCGTGCGCTCCTGAGGCTCGAGCTCCATGCACCAGTTGTTGGTGGGCATGTAGAAGATGTTCGGCTCCTTCGGATCAACAGCACCAGGCTGCTGGTCCTTACCACCCATCGCAGACGGGCAGGCAGAGACGTTACGACCAACTTCGAGCGGCGAATGATCGCGCACCTTGATCGGACGGCCGGTCTTCATGTCGACCTTCTCGGCCCAGTCCGTCGTCACGTACTTCGTGGCGCGCAGAAGGGAACCGTCGGTACGATCCATGACATAGGCAAAGCCGTTACGGTCAAAGTGGGTGAGAGCCTTCACCTGCTTACCGTCAATTTCCATGTCGGTAAGAATGTTCTCGTTGATGCCGTCATAGTCCCACTGATCAAACGGAGTCATCTGGTAAGCCCAGACAGCGTCGCCGTTTTCGATCTTACGAGCGAAGATCGTCATCGACCACTTGTTGTCGAACGCACCAGTGTTGCACTCCTCATGGGTCTTATCGGGGCAACGATAGGACGGGCTCCACAGGCCGGGGTTACCGGTCGAGTAGTAGACCAGCTTCAGCTCGGGATCATAGGAATACCAACCCCAAGCAGCACCACCACCAATCTTGTAGTCCTCACCGGGGAAGGTCTTGATACCAAGATCTTCACCAGCCTGACCGAACTGGGGGTTGGCCTTGTTGGTCTCGGGCGTCAGGCACACGTCCTTATCGGAACCCGTGCTGTGGCACACCCAAGCCTCGGAACCGTCCGCCAGGTTGAAGGCGGCGACACGGCCACGAGCGGCGAACTCATCGCCGCCAAAGCCCATGAACACCTTGTTATCGGCGATCAACGGAGCCGGCGTGATGGTCTCACCCTTCTCGGGATAGGCGTACTTGACGACCCAAACTTCCTTACCGGTCTGGCCGTCCAGGGCGATGATGAAGCCATCAAGCGTACCATAGACGAATTTGCCATCGGCATAGGAGCCGCCACGGTTGACGGTGTCGCAGCAAGCGCGCGGCACAGCCGACTCGTCACGGTCGGTCTTCTTGACATACGACCAGACCTGCTTCGGGTTGTCAGGATCCGTCAGATCGAGAGCCTGAACAACGTTACAGTTGGCCATGGACGGGCAACCGGAAACCATGAACAGCATGGTCTTGCCACCAACGTCCTTGATCACAAGCGGCTGACCCTCGTGACCGCGAAGGGCGTTCGTGCCCTGGGCCCAAGACATCTGCAGCTTGTTGACGTTATCCGTCGTAATGTCGGAAAGCGTGCTGTGGCGCGTGAGCTCAAAGTCACGACCAGGGGCAGGCCACTGATCGGGATCAGCCATACGCTTCAGCTGTTCCTCGTCGGTATTCATAGCCGACGCCTGGCCAGCAAGACCCATCGTCACTGCGACGATGGTGCCAGTCAGGACACCATACTTCAGTTTCATATCTTTCTCCTCTCCCTAGCTACTCAGTTCACCGAAACGAACTCTGAGTAATTCTTTGTGCCTTGGCACTCCCGACCCTAAGCGATGCTTAAGGTCAACGAGCCCTCAGCAAATTCCGAAGCTGCCAACGTGTTTGTGGAAATTGGAGACTGCCAGAAAAACGCAGAAGCAAAATCTCGCCTCGCGCCCGCTACTGGCTGCGGGTTCTCCGTTGAACACAAGACGCGGTGACACCTCACGAGGAAATTGTGCCCGACTCTTTGCAAGTCACGTTGCACCGTTCTTTCTGTGGAACTACGTCACTCACTCATTGCCGAGCTACCCCCTCATAATTGCCAAATGTAATGCCATTGCAAGTGAAATGTGCCGATGGCAACGATTTCTGCCAAATGCAGTTTTCATTTGTTGCGCCGCACAAGAAATGAGTTTGCGCACGCGGTAGCGCGCTCTGACAGCTACATTTCACGTCTGACGAGACGTCGCCGGAGACGAATGCTCCTCCCTTCGAGGCGCGTGAACTTGGCGAAGCGAAAATGTGCGGCGCTCGGCAATTGCGACTCGCGCATGCCGCCGTCAAACGAGACGCGCCCGGTGCCTCGATGGCTCCGGGCGCGAATCGTGTTGGGGTCTCGCGCGAATACGAGCGTTAGTCGTAGACGCGGAAGACGTTCAGCGTGCCGCCCTGCGGGACGTGCTGCAGGCCGGCGGCCTTGGTCATGGCCGTCGCACCGATGGCGCCGAACTTGTCGTTCAGGTCGAGGCCCGCGGTGACCGGCAGACCGATCCAGCCGCCGATGCCGGAGTACACGCCGACATACTGCTTGCCGCCCGTCTTGAACGTGATCGGGTTGCCGATGATGCCGGACCCGAGCTTACGGCTCCACAGGATCTTACCCGTGTCCCGGTCGACCGCGCGGAAGTCGCCGCCCAGCGAACCGTAGAACATCAGACCACCGTCGGTGTTCATGGTGCCGCTCCAGTTCGGGAACGGATCCGGGATTTCCCAGAGCGTCTTGCCCGTCAAGACGTCGTACTTCTTGATCTTGCCGGTCACGCCCTGCTTCTCGGGATACATGTACACGTTCGCGAACACGTAGACCGTGCCCTGGTTCGTGTGCGTGCGCTCCTGAGGCTCGAGCTCCATGCACCAGTTGTTTGTCGGCACATAGAACAGGTTCGGCTCCTTCGGATCGACCGAAGCGGGCTGCTGGTCCTTGCCACCCATGGCGGACGGGCAGGCAGAGACGTTGCGGCCAACTTCGAGCGGCGAATGATCGCGCACCTTGATCGGACGGCCGGTCTTGAGGTCGATCTTCTCGGCCCAGTCCGTCGTCACGTATTTCGTCGCGCGCAGCACCGTGCCGTCGGCAGCATCCCAAACATAGGCGAAGCCGTTACGATCGAAGTGGGAGAGAACCTTCCGCTTCTTACCGTCGACTTCCATCTCCGTGATGATGTTCTCGTTGATGCCGTCATAGTCCCACTGGTCGAAAGGCGTGATCTGGTAAACCCACACGGCCTCGCCGTTCTCGATCTTCCGGGCGAAGATGCTGAGGGTCCACTTGTTGTCGAAGCGGCCCACCTGCCCGTCGAGCGAAGGATCGACTGCGTTACACTCCTCGTGAGTCTTGTCGGGGCAACGATATTGCGGGCTCCACAGACCCGGGTTGGCGGTGGAGTAGTAGACCAGCTTGGTATCCGGATCGTAGGAGTACCAACCCCACGCAGTACCGCCGCCAATCTTCCAATCCTCATTGGGGAAAGTCTTGACGCCGAGGTCCTGACCGGCCGTGCCGTAGTGCGGGTTGGCCTTGTTGGTCTCGGGTGTCAGGCAGACGTCCTTGTCCGGACCCGTGGTGTGGCACACCCAAGCCTCGGAACCGTCCGCCAAGTTGAAGGCGCCGACACGGCCGCGCGCTGCGAACTCACTACCGCCGAAACCGATGAACACCTTGTTGTCCGCGATCAACGGCGCCGGCGTGATGGTCTCGCCCTTTTCGGGATACGCCCATTTGACGACCCAAACTTCCTTGCCCGTCTGGCCGTCGAGGGCAATCAAGAAACCGTCGAGCGTGCCGAACACGAACTTCCCGTCTGCGTAAGAACCGCCGCGGTTGACGGTGTCGCAGCAAGCGCGCGGCACAGCCGACTCGTCACGGTCGGTTTTCTTGACGTAGGACCAAACCTGCTTCGGATTGTCGGGATCCGAAAGGTCCAGACCCTGGACCACGTTGCAATTGGCCATGGACGGGCAACCGGAAATCATGAACAGCATGGGCTTGCCGCCCACGTCCTTGATCACAAGCGGCTGACCTTCGTGACCGCGAAGGGCATTCGTGCCCTGCATCCACGCCATCTGAAGCTTGTTAACATTCTCCGTCGAAATGTCGGACAGGCTGCTGTGACGCGTCAGAGCAAAGTCACGACCCGGGGCCGGCCACTGGTCGGGATCAGCCATACGCTTCAGCTGTTCCTCGTCCGTATTCATGGCCGACGCCTGGCCAGCGAGCCCCATCGTCACCGCGACGATGGTGCCGGTCAGGACACCTAAACTGAGTTTCATTTTTTTTCTCCTCTCCCTAGCTACTCGGCTTAAAGAGCCCGAGCATCCACTTGCCGGAATCGGACGCGCGTGGGCCGGTCATGTCCCAGCCGCAGGTGCGTTTTTCCGACCTGGTTTCGGAATGCCAGCGATGCGAAGCGGAGGGGCTGCGCGGGATGATCGGCAATTGCCAATCGCAGCGATCTCAGTTGTCATCGTGCGGCATTCGCGACTTCCAAGTTAGCGCAGAATGCCGAGACGACTTTCGCCATAGTCGTTGGAAGATAGCATCACGCCGGTTGCCACATTGCACCCGCGGTCTTGCCAATCGAGTCGCACGCGAGACTTCGATATTCTTTGCGTTGTGCCAGGTCCTGGCACAGACGTTCCAGTATGCTTCCTGGTTAGTACAACAGTGTGCCCATGCCGTCAGGCGACGCTGTAGCAGTGCTAGCGCTGCATTTTGCTGTTGGCCGCTGGGAGATGCTGAATGGCGATTCGCATCAATTCGGGCAACGTCCGTACACCGAGCTTTGCCTTCAACTGCGTGCAGGTATTGGCCACGGTTTTGTAGCTCACATGCAAATGCTCTGCGATGACGCCGTACGGCTTCCCTTCCGCCACAAGAGCCAAGGTCTGCAGTTCGCGAACCGTCATGCGCCGCAGCGGATTGGTCGTGCCGCGCGCTTCCATGAAGGCCACCTCGGATGCGAGATCGTGGCTGAGATAGGGCCTGTTGTCGCGGACGCGCTGAAACGCCGTTTGCACTTCCTCAGGCGGCGTATCCTTCAGGACATAGCCCGTGGCCCCGACCTCGAGCGCACGCGACACGATCACCGGATCGGAATGCATCGTAAAGACCAGGATGGGTGTGTTCTGATCGTGCAGCCGCAAGCGACGGATGAACGACAGGCCGCCGAGCGACCCGCTATGCATGGCAAGGTCGACAATGATGACGTCCGGCTTCTGCATTCGGTAGGCGCGGAAACCATCGGCCAGACTCTGCGCCTGATGGACTTCTTTTACGCCGACATCCTCGAGCAATTGCCGGGTTCCTTGTAGAACGATCGGATGATCGTCGATGACGAGGACTCTAGTCATGATAGCTCCCTGACCGATTCTTGCGCCCGAGCGGGCGCCGTAGTTTCATTTTTTTTCTGCTTGATTGGTATTTCGACGCGGACGGTCGTGCCCTTTGACGGGATACCCTCTATTACGCAGGTACCGCCGACCGATCGGACGCGCTCCGTCATGGTCGTAAGTCCGAAACCTTTGGCTTTGTTTGGCTCCATGCCTTCGCCGTCGTCCGCAATCGTCAGGCGGACTGCCCGGTAATCGCCGGTGCCATTCGCGATTTGCACTTCATCCAGATCCACATCGATATTCTCTGCATGACCGTGGCGGATCGCGTTGGTGATCGCCTCCTGAACGCAGCGGTAGATCGCAAGATCCACAGACTCCCCGTAGGATTTCGCGACCGAACCAACGGCCGCATTGATCTGCGTATCGGGATGTTGGCTTTGAAGGCCCGCGGTGAGTTCTACGATCAGGTCCGCCAGCTTGACCTGGCCGAGCGGCCCCGGCCGCAGCTTCTTGAGAAGCCCCCGGTTCATAACTTTCAACCGCTCCGCGATCGAGAGGATCTCGCCCGCACGACTGGAAATCCTCGTCGCGCGATCCCCGTCCAACTGCCCCGCCGTGGTCTGGATCGACGATGCGTTCGCGGCAATGCCGAACAGACAGGCTCCAGCCTCGTCGTGGAGTTCGTTGGCGATTTCGCGGCGCTCGGCTTCCTGCACGTTGATCAGCTGCTGGTAGAGGCTCTCGTTCTCTTTGCGCGTCACATCGAGCGCGCTCGCCAGCATGTTGAACCGGTCCGTAATGACGGCCACTTCCTTGACTTTCGCGCTCGGCAACCTGGCCCAATACTCACCGCCCTCGAGTTGGTGCATGCCTCGAGACAGACTCGCCAGCGGATCAAGAACCCGCCCGAGCACAATGTAGAGAACCACCAACACAATGGCGTTGATGGCGCTCCAGATCAGCGCAAGCGAGAGAAAGTCCTGCCAGGCCTCCGAGATTTCATCGGACGGCTCTCCGAGGATGATCACCGGATGCGAACCATCCGGGAGAAGGCGCACTTTCCTTTGGGCGATCTCGGGATGGACCAGGGAAACGAACCAGCCGGGCGCTTGCGTTCCCTTGACCCCGGCGGTGGCCCCTTTGGGCGAAATGATGGCCAGCTGGCCGGAGTCGCTCAGGAACATGATGCGGACATGCCGCAAATGTCTCAGCAGGGGCGGTAATTCCTCGTCGAGATTGTCGAGCTTGCCTTGCCTCGCGAGATCCCTCAGCGTCACATCGACAAAGCGTTCGGCGACTTCAAGCGACGACTCCATCTCGGCCTTGGTCGCCGTGCGGGTGTTGAGAATAGCCACGACACCGGCCATCAAGGCGGCAAAGAGATTGATCGCCGCCACGACCACAATAAGTTGGGTGCGAACTGGCCGATCATACCAGAGCTTTTGCAGCACTTTCAGTATGTCTCCACGGTGCAGCGGACCTGGACAAGCATGGAACCCTAGCGGCTTGTCATCGGCCTTACCTATGCAAGTACCCGGGCGCTCCTAGCATCCGCCTCAAGTGCGCTGCGTAAGGCATTGGAATCGCACGGGTAGACCACACGCAGTCCACGCCCGAAGTCGCCAAATAGCAATGCCATTCGTGGTAATAGCATTGCAAGATGTTCCCGACCAAGACTGGGAAATCCGGGATGTAGGCGCAACGCGCCTTCTCGGCCCTCCGACCGGCCGATCTTGCCGGGGCTGGCGCCCCGCCGGACCGGTCCAGGCCTTCTTTTTTGCGTCCGCTTCAATCTGCGTCGCGGAACCTCCGTGCGGTTCAGCCGTTTCCCCCACACTCGCCCGCGACATTTTCGCCAGGGCACGCCGAGGCTTTTGTCCTTTCACGCCACACCGCTGGAAAGGTCGAGAGCTGCTCCCTTATGGGGGTGGCAAGTTTGAATTTGGCCCTGTTCCAGGGCCCAGCTCAAGGAGACCAAGCTTATGACGTTCACCAAGATCACAGGCACCACGACGGCGTTCATGCTGCTTCTGGGGGTCGCCGCCGCGCAGGCCGGCGACGTCAGGGACGGCGCCGAGGCAATGACCGACGGCGCAGCCCAAGGCACTGTCGGCGCCGCCAAAGGAGCCGGTGAAGGCGCGGTGGATGCCGGCAAGAGTGCCGTCGAAGGTGTCGGCGGCATGGCCAAGGGCGCTGCCGAAATGACCAAGAATCCGGTCAAGGGTGCCGGCGACGTCGGCAAGAGCGCCGTGGGCGGCACGGTCGGTGTCGCGAAGGGCGTCGGCGAAGGCGCGGTCAAGGCCGGCAAGAACGTGGTCGGTGGAGCCGCGGGCGTTGTCGGCGGCGCCGCCAAAATGACCAAGGGCGCCGTGGAAGGCGTTGTCGGCGGCGGCAACTAGCGCGTCGATTCTTTTTGCAATGCGCAACTGGGGTGTGTGATGGGGTCCATCGCACACCCCAGTCGATTCGGCGAATCGGGATTGCCGCCAAACGCGGCGGCAAGGGACATCAAGACGACGGGGCTTCAAGAGAGGGAGACGAAACCAATGACGCTCATCAAAAAGGCTTGCGTTGCGCTCGCACTGACGGTCGGCCTCGGCCTCGGAACGGCGCACGCCGAGGAGAGCTGGCTGGACACCATCAAGGGAGCGCTCGGATTTTCCGAAGACGCTGCCGATAGCGCAGCGGAGAGCGCGGAAGGCGCCGCCGACACGGCCGGCCAAGCCACGGAGAACGCCATGGAAGGCGCAACCGGCGCCGCCGAGAATGCCGCTTCAGGCGCGGCCAGCATGACCGAGAGCGCCGTCGAGGGCGCGGCCGACATGGCCAAGGAGGCCGGTCGTGGCGCGGTCGACATGGGCAAGGAGATGTCCAAGGACGCCATGGGCATGGGTGAAGCCGCCGGCGGCATGATGGATAGCGCCGTCGAAGGCGCTGCCGGCATGGCGAAGGAAGGCTCCGACGCCGCGGTCGATATGGGCAAGGAAATGACCAAAGACGCGATGGGGATGGGCGAAGGCGCTCAGTAGCCTTTCATCGTCTTTTCAGTACCAAAATGATCAGGGGCGCGACGCCGGAAGGTCCGCGCCCCTTTTTCTTAGCGACCGTCAAGCGGCTCCTGCGCCAGATCGATCGATCGCGGCGCGTCTAGTGGCTCATCAAGACGGCAACGTCGGTGTTGCGCAGCACGTGGTCGGTCGCGCCGCCGAAGACCCATTCCTGCCAGCGCCAGCGCCCATATCCGCCCATGACGAGAAGAACGCCCGAACCCGCCTCCTCCAGGATGGCATCGCCAACGTCCCGGCTGCCCAGCGCCGCCGACTTCAGTTCGACCGGCAGGCAAGCCGCTTTCAGATAATTGGCCATCGCCGTGGCCGTCTCGTCCTCGGGTTCGCCGTCGGGAACCAGACTGATGAGCCGGACCCGCCGGGCTCCTTCCAGGAACGGTCCGGCCGCGGCAACCGCGCGGGCGGATTCGACAGAGTCCTTCCAGGCGATCACGACTGTCTCGCCGATGTGGTCACTCGCCTCGTCCGGCACGAACAGCGCGGGACGGCCCGATGAGAACAGCGCGGCATCCCGGGCTTCCGCAAACATCTCGTCGTCGGCCGCCGAGACGGTCGGCAACACGCTGAAGTCCGCCGTCTTCGCCCGCTGTGCAATCGCCGGCCCCACGAGACCTTCGACGGTGAGCAATTGCGATTCAACGTCGTCCCACTTGGCCGCAGCCTTTTCGAACCAGGCGACCGCCTGTTTTTCCTCGTACTCGACCTGCTTTCGGGACACGTCCAGATAGGCTTCAAAATAGACGGGGCTGAGCTCCGTCGCATAGGGCAACCGTTGCGCCGGCGGCGGACAGGGGTGCAAGACCTCGAGCTCGGCCTCGAAACGCCGCGCAAGTCCGAAAGCCATGTCGGAACAAGTGGCTGTCGTTCCTTTTGAATTGATAGGGAGTAGCACTCGTGTGGGCTTCATGACGGACCTCGAAATACTCCGCTCAGCTGGTTGTATACGCTGTCCACCGCACCGTATCGGCGCTTTGACTCAACGCAAACAAGACGCTCGCCTTTTCTCCACATTTGGGAGCAAAATAGCCGGTATCGTTTGCGAAATTGAGACGCAGTATGGAGGCGCTTTATGGAATTTCCCTTGGATATCAGCTTCCGCAACATGGATCCCTCCGAGGCAGTCGAAACGCGTATCCGCGAAAAGGCCGCCAAGCTCGGCCGGCTCTACAACCGTATTATCGGCTGCACGGTCGTCGTCGAAGCCCCTCACCGACATCACCACAAGGGAAAGCTCTACAGCGTTCACATCGACATCAGTGTCCCCGGCAAGGACTTGGTCGTGGACCGGGCGAAACCGCTCGACCACGCCCATGAGGATGTCTATCTCGCGGTTCGCGATGCGTTCAACGCAGCGGAACGCCAGTTGGAAGACCATGCGCGCCGGATGCGCGGTGATGTGAAGAACCATCCGGCGGCCCGTGACGGCGCCGTTCCGCCCGCGGAATAATCCGCTTAGGCTTTCCAAAAGGGTTTGACATCGGCGAAGCGCGCGTAAGCGTGCTTCGCCGTTTTCATCAGCGCCTTCTCTTCGCCGGGGTCCACTTTCGGCACGGGCAGCGTCACGGACTCGTGCTCGCCGCCGACGTTGAAGATCGTCCGCCGGTTGGCAATGTCGTTGAGCGTACCGAGCGAATCTTGCAGCAGTTCCAGCGCCGCGAGCGATTTCCGGCACCTCTTGACTTGGCTCTTGCCCGGAAACGTCGCGCTAAAGAATTCGCTTCCGTACCGCATCCGCTTGGCATGGATACGCACCTTGTGTCGCTCGGGCGCGCTCAGCTTCGCCAGGCCTTTCCCCTTCTTCACCACGCTTCGGCGCAACCGCGAAAGCTTCGCCGACGCATAGTCCGCGACGGGCTTCGCCGCGAGCGGATTTTCGCCGCGGGTCCAATCGCCAAACTCGATCCATGCCCCGAGATTTAATAGCGCCATGCGGAAGCGCGCCGAACCGGTCGCTTCGACGGCCGCCCGCTGAGCCTCGGCCCGCGCTTGGCGCACACGACCCTCGACGGCCTTCCATCCAGGGTCGTCGGGATATTCCGCGCGATGCGGCGCCACGATGTCGGAGCTGAATACGTCGAGATCGCGGGCGGTTCCGAGGTGGTTGGCAATCCACTTGAGTTCGGCGGCAATCTGCGGGCGCTCCGGGCCGTCCACGACATCTCCAAATAGCAGGACCGCTGCCCGCATGCGCCGGAGCCCGACTCGCATCTGGTGCAGTGCCTCGGGCTTGCCCTGGCGAGTTCCATTCAAATTCGCGAGCACTTGGCGCAGGCAGTTGCGCGTGGCGATGCGAAAGGCGTTCGCGCAAGTCTCATTGGGGGGGATGTCGACGGGAAGTGCTTTTTCGAAGTCGGGCTCGCCGCCGTCAAGGAGATCGAAACCGCGTTCAGCCTTGGTCTTGACGCTTAGGGTCAACGGCACCGTCTCGGCGAGACGCTTTGCCAGCGCGAACAGGACGGCCGCACTCCCGGACTTGAGCTCGAGTTCCAACTCGCAAACGCGCGCCCGCGCCTCTCCGGCGACGATATCGCCCTGATCGACCGCCGCCTCGATCAGGTTCCCGCCATCGTCGATTAGAAATGTCCGGCGCATGAACATCGTCTCGAAACGCGGGGCAAGCGCCGAGCGCACTTCATCGCTGAGCAGCGGCTCCAGAGCGGTTCCCGCGGCCGCCGACAGGTCGTAGCCTTGCTTCGGCAGATCACATTCCCACTCGCTCCGCTCCAAGAACTCGCTCTCCGCGCGCGCGGTCTTGATGGTTTGGACATAGCCCGTTCCGGTTCGGCGCACCCGCAAGAAGACGCCCGCCTTTCTCAGGCAGTCGTCCGGCGTGTCGTAGTAGACGGAGAGAAGCTCGCGCTCTTTAGACTCGATGACGCGCGGTCCAGGCGGCGCGCCGTCCCCTGAAGCCAAGAGGGGATGCGCCAAAACGGCTGCGGCGTGCTCGGGGTCAAAGACGAGCTTGAGCTCGATCTCCTTTGCGTCACTCTCCGGCGTCTCTCCGGACACAATCCCCTCCCAATTCGAACGGTGGCGGCACGCCAATACCGTTTGTGGCGATTATCCTAGCCTTGAGTAACAGGAAGGTACATGTCGCGGCCACCGGACAGACCGCCCCATGGCCTTTTGGACTGCCGGCAGAAAGCCTCAGGCGGATCGCACCTGCGAGAACTCCAACAGACCGGGCCCCGCAAAGAGCCGTGTTGGAGAGGTGCGCACAACGCGCCCTTCCCCGACAGGCACGGCGGTGTCGTCGGGACCTATGAACACGACCCTGTTCCGGCCAGCGCTCTTGGCGGCGTACAGTGCCGCATCCGCGCGCCGGAAGAGTGTCGAGAGCCCGGAGTCGACATGCAGATCGGCGGTAACGCCGATGCTTACCGTGGCGCCAACCGGAAGGCCGCTCACGAAACCCGCCGACTCCGCAAACCGCGCCCGCAGACGCTCCGCCGCATCAACCGCTTCCTCAGCCCCGACACCGGGCAAAATTGCCGCAAATTCCTCACCGCCGAGGCGCCCGATCACGTGGTTGTCGCCAAGGCTCAACTGCGCGACCTTGGCGAAGAGCCGCAGCACCTCGTCGCCAAGCGTGTGGCCGAAGGTGTCGTTCGTATCCTTGAAATAGTCGAGGTCCGCGATCATCAGCGAGACCGGCGTGCCGCCGCCATGGACGCGCCGCTCGACAACGGCCTCCGCGACCTCGAACAGGGCCCGCCGGTTCGGCAACCCGGTCAGAATATCCGTCTGCGCGCAACGCCGCTGCTCTTCCTCGTCTCGTTCCTTTGCCATGGACAAGACAATGAAGGCGAGAGCGACACGCAGCAGCAGGGTCGCGAGCACGACGAAGGGAAGCCATTGGTTGGTCATCGCCGCGGCGATGGACTCGAGCGGTACCGTAAAGGCAATCGGGATCCAGGAGACATAGGAGACGCTCGCGAGCACCAGCAGCGTGATGGCCGGCCAGGACTGCGATGCATCGGGCATCCGGTTCAGCTCGTAGGCCGCCGCGAAGCCGTAGATCGCAAGGATCGAACAGACCACCACGAAGCGGTCGTCCAACGACGGCGCAAGCCCTAGGGACACGCCAAGCAGAAAGGCGGCCGGGCCCAAAAGTATCCGGAACGGTGCCGACGGGCGGCCTGCGAAGAGCCGAGCGGCATGCCACCTCATGCCCGCGGAAAGTATGGAAAGGCTGGCACCAAATAAGACGCCACCGGTGAATCCATAGATGGCGGACACGAGCATGGCTGCGCCGCCAAGGCTGAGAACCAAGATGGCCAGCCCCCACGAGCCGACGAAGCGCGGCGCGGCCTCGAGCGACCAGCCGTCGCGGCCCCACGTGAGCAGCAACATGCCAGCCAAGATCGCCGCCACAGCAACGTCTGCGGCCGAAATTGTTAACAAGTCGAGATGCATACCAATTCGTATTGTGAGGCCCGAGTGCCCAAGACTACTCCCAGGGCCGACAATACCATCGTGCGGTGACGGCGCACGTGACATTCTACACACTGCAGTCGCGGCCCCGACGCCGGAGAGCGAAGCGGACGGTCCCCAACCCGCCGACGGCGCCTACCCTAGCCCTTGACGGTCTGGAACAAGCTGGCGTTCGGGCAGAACGGTTGCGGGTCGCCGGCGGCGTTGGCGGAGAGCCAATTTGAGCAAGCGTCCTTGCACTCGCAGGCATGACAATTGGCGCGAGCGCGTATGTAGGATTGACCGCCGTCGAGATCGACGACGTCGAATTGCTCCACCCCGACTGTCTCCATCATGTCCTCCATAAGGACCTGACGGTGGAAGCCGGCGAGTTCAGGCTTTGGATCGGTCATGACGTTTCCCCGGGCCGCGCGGATTGATGCCGCGCAATCCGGGTAATGGACGACAGAGTAAAAAGCGTCACCTTGAGTTGGATCAAGCGATCCAGGGCCCACTAAGACGCATTATTGCGCTCGATACCGGCGCGGATGAGCTCTCCGGCCTCGCCGACCTCGGCCCAGCGCGTGACCTTCACCCATTTTCCGGGTTCAAGGTCCTTGTAGTGCTCGAAGAAATGGCCGATCTGCTCGACGAGAATCTCGGGAAGATCGCGGTAGCTGGTCACACGCTTGTAGTAGGGATGCAGTTCGTCGATCGGAACGGCGATAATCTTTTCGTCAATGCCCGACTCATCCTCCATGAGAAGAGCACCGACCGGGCGGGCACGAATAACCGCGCCAGGAGCAACAGGCGTCGGCGTGATCACGATACAGTCGACGGGATCTCCGTCTTCGGACAACGTGTGGGGGATGAATCCGTAATTCGCCGGATAGAACATCGCCGTGTGCAGGAAGCGGTCGACGAAGAGCGCGCCCGACTTCTTGTCGACTTCGTACTTCACCGGCGATCCGCCCTGCGGAATCTCGATGATCACATTGACTTCATGGGGCGGGTTATCGCCGACCGGAATGTGAGGGATATCCATAGAAACGCTCTCTCCTAAGCTCGTTGAACGGCCGGCAGATCCAGCCCCGACACCTTAGTCAAACCTGACGCCCCCCGTGCCGCATCCGGTCTGGATGTGCCGAGGGGCATTGCGCAGCCACGGCGCCCGAAAACGTCCTTGTGCATCCAAGTCGCTGATAAGACCGGCATATCGCGTCCCGCTGGGACTGGATCCGGCACCGTGCCGCGTCTGAAGTCCCGATGCTGATAGCACGTCCCGGGCAGGTTTCCAGGCCCATATCCGTGCAATTGATAACACGTCGCACCGGCCTCCAGCCCCACTCCGCGCCTGGTTCACGATCAGCTCCCAAAAGCCGCCAAAGTCCTGCCGGGTCACCACAGCGGCTGCCGGTCCTGCGAGAGTTCAGCACATGCGCCGCACGCCTTACCCCGGTCCGCACCTGTCGGTCTAGAAGCCTAAAGTAGGACGCCATCCGCCGCCGTCTTTGGTCCGCCCGGCCGTTCCAGGACGCAAGCCGCCGCCAGGGCTGTTCACCGCCCGCGCGCTTCGGTAAGTAAAAGGATCGGACGCCCAAACAAAACAAATCGGAGGATTCATGCGCTCGGGTTTTATTGCTTTCGGCATTGCCGTCGTCGCGCTCACCCTTTGCGGGACCGGCGCCCAAGCCGAAGAGATCCGCTGCCAAGCCATCCGCGACTCCGCCATGTGCGCGGCCCAGCCTGAATGCTGGTACGACGCGGCAAACAACAAGGGTTGCCTTCCCGGTCCTGCCCCGGATTCGGACCCGTGCTCCAATCATTCAGGCGAGTCCATTTGCAATACGAGCAGCTTCGGCTGCACGTGGAACGCCGGCGACGAGAAGTGCGTTTCCAAGGCTCCTTGAGGATCACTCCTCCGATACGCGGAGCGTTTCATGATCGAGTTGCTCAAAGGCTTCCCGAGCAACGTCGTGGCTATTGCCTGCCACGGCAATGTCTCGCGGCAGGACTATGATGACGTGCTGATCCCGGCGGTGGAGAAAGCGCTTCAGTCCCACGACAAGGTCCGCATGCTGTACGAGGTCGCGCCCGATTTTACCGGATACGATGCCGGCGCGGCTTGGGAGGACTTCAAGACCGGCATGGTGCACTTCACCAAGTGGGATCGTATCGCCGTCATTACCGACATCGAGTGGATCGCGGGCGCGGTGAAGATCTTCGGCGTGTTCCTGCCGAGTTCGGTCCGCGTCTACCCGCTCGCCGAGGCGGCTCAGGCCCGGCTCTGGATCACGCAAGCGCCCTAGCGCTACTCGTGCCGGAGCGCGTCGATCGGGTCGAGTTGCGCGGCGCGGCGGGCGGGAAAATAGCCGAACACCACTCCGATCAGGGCCGAGAAGGCGAAGGCGATCAGCACGATCCCAGGGTCGAAGACGAAGGGGATGGCCATACCGGCCGAAGCCGCACCCGCGAGCGCAAGCCCCAATAGGACGCCCACCACCCCGCCGAACAGGGACAACACGACTGCCTCGACCAGAAACTGCATCAGCACCTGACTTTCCTGCGCGCCGATCGCCAGCCTGATGCCGATCTCACGCGTCCGCTCGGTGACCGAGACGAGCATGATGTTCATGATGCCGATGCCGCCGACCAGCAGGCTGACACCGGCAACCGCGCCGAGCAGCATGGTCAGGATGCCCGTGGTCGCCGCTTGCGTATCGGCGATCTGCTTCATGTCAGCGACACCGAAATCGTCCTCTTTACCGCCGGAGATCCCGCGCCGTTCCCTGAGCAGCCGTTCGATGTCCGCCTGAACTTTCGACGTGTCCGCACCGTCTTCGGCCGAAACAGTGATGCGGTTGATGTCGGTATTGCCGGCGATCCGCCGCTGATAGGTGCGAATGGGAATCAGAACGACGTCATCACGATCATTGCCGAAACCGGACTCGCCTTTCGGCTCCAACACGCCGATCACCTCGCAGGAGACATTGCTCAAGCGAATCCGTTTGCCCATCGGGTCCTCGCTGCCGAACAACGCGTCCCGCACGGTCTTGCCGAGAATGCAGACCGCCTGGCCGCTGCGCGTCTCGCTATCGAGAAAGTTCCGGCCTTCCGTGAGGTTCCAGTCTTGCGCGATCACATAGCTTGCGTCCGTCCCGATCGTGCCGGTACTCCGGCTCTCATTGCCATAGACGACGGTCACGGCCTCTTGCGCCAAGGGCGCGACAGCGCGGACGCCGCGCAGCTGCTCTCGCATCTCGACGATATCGCGTGCGTTGAACGGCTTCGCCGTCGCGCTCGAGCGGCCGGGTCCCCACTGTCCGGGCCGGACGAACAGGACGTTCGTGCCGAGCTTCGCCATCTCTTCCTTCACCTTGGCCGTCGTGCCGTTGCCGATCGTCACCATGGCAATGACGGCGCTGACGCCGATGACGATACCCAGCAGTGTCAGGAACGAGCGCAGCGCGTTGCGCCGGATCGCCTGGACCGCAAGCTTCAGGGTCTCGTAAAACATCAGGCGGCCTTCTGAACGGCACTGTCGCTGGCGATGCGGCCGTCGAGAAACTCGACGACGCGGCTGGCATAGCGGGCCATTTCCAGCTCATGCGTGACCATGAGGACCGTGATCCCACGGGACCGGTTGAGGTCCACCAGCAAGGTCATGATCTCGCCGCTGGTTTTGGTGTCGAGATTGCCGGTCGGTTCGTCGGCCAGCAGCACCGCGGGGTTTGTCACGATGGCCCGGGCGATGGCGACGCGCTGCTGTTGTCCACCCGACAGTTCCGCCGGCGTGTGTCCGGCGCGCCCTGCGAGACCGACGCGCTCGAGAGCCTCCATCGCGAGCGAGCGGCGCTCCGCCTGGCGCATCCCGCGATAGATCAACGGCAGCTCGACATTCTCGACGGCCGACGTCCTGGCGAGAAGATTGAAGCCCTGAAACACGAAGCCGAGATAGTTGCGACGCAGAAGCGCGCGCTGGCTGCGGTCGAGCCCGCCAACCTCCACGCCGTTGAAGAGGTAGCTGCCGGAGGTGGGCTGATCCAAACAGCCGATGATGTTCATGGTCGTGGACTTGCCCGACCCGGACGGTCCCATGACGGCCGCGAACTCGCCCCTGGGGACGGCCAGATCGATGCCGTCGAGCGCCCGCACCTCTGCCTCGCCGCGTCCGTAGATCTTCGAGACGTTGCGCAGGTCTATGACCTTCGACGCGGCGCTGCGGCGGACCTTGTCGCTGCTCACTTGGCCGTCTCCGTGTCGACGATCAAAGGCTCGCCCACCATGAGGTCGCCTTTCACGATCTCGGTGCGTTTGCCGTCGGTGGCGCCGATGGTGACGGACCGGGCTTCGGGCGTGCCGTCGCTGAGCGTCCAGACCGTGCGCTCGGGGCCCGCCGGCTGGCCTGTGCTGCTCGGTTTGCGCAGCCGCGGGGGCCCCGGCATTAGCTTCTGCAGGAAACTGCGCTGGTCGCGCGGTTCGGCGCTGGGCGGCGTGAACCGCAAGGCCGCATTAGGCACAGTCAGCGCGTCGTCGACTTCGGCGACGATGATCTCGGACGTCGCGGTCATGCCGGGCCGTAGCAGCAGTTCGGAATTGTCCGTCGTCAGCACGGCCTTGTAGGTCACGACGCCCTGGACGACCTCCGACCCGTAGCGGAGTTCCCGAATTTCGGCATCGAAGTGTCGGCTGGGATAGGCGTCGACATTGAAACGCGCTTTCTGGCCTTCGCGAACTTTGCCGACGTCCGCTTCGTCGACGTCCACCTGGACCTCCATCTTCTTGAGGTCCTCGGCGATGGTGAACAGGACGGGCGCCTGCAGCGACGACGCCACGGTTTGGCCGGGCTCGACATTACGGCTCAACACGACGCCGGTGATGGGCGAACGGATCTGCGCCTTTTCAAGGTCGGTCTCGGCCTGGGCGAGATCGGCGCTTGCGGCGGCCACGTCGGCCTTGGCGCTTTCTTCGGACGCCAGGGCGCGCTTAAGATTGGCCTCGGCCACTTCCAGATCGAGGATGGAGCCCGCATGGGTCTTGGCCAGCTTGGCCTTGCGATCGAACTCCAGCCGCGTCTCTGCCACGCTGGCTTGCGCTTCGCTTACCTTGGCCTTGGCGGCCTGCAGCCTGGCGCTGGAGCTGTCGACGGCGGATTTGAGCTTTTGGGTATCGAGTTCGGCCAGAACCTGGCCTTCGGTCACGGCGCTGTTGTAGTCCACGAGAACCGTGCGGACGATGCCGGACAGTTCGCTCGAGATCTCGACGTCGTTGGTCGGCTGAACCGTGCCCGTGGCCGTGACGGTCACGGTGAGATCGCCTCGCGTGGCGGGCTCCGTGACGTACTGGACACCGTTTGCCGAACCGCCGCCGCCGATGAGCGCGTAAGCGAGGAACGCGGTAGCGGCCACAAGTCCCAGAATGATGACAGGACGCAACCGGCGAACGCGCGATGCCGGTTTGCCGAGGCCCAGCACCGACTCTAGTTCGGCCCTTGCGTCGTCCGGCTTGATCTTCTCTGGGGGCACGACTTCGTTCATGGATATCCTTCGGTTCACAGCCTTGAGCGAGAGCACTCGGCACCCGCGTCGACGATTGTCAAATTAGCGTCTCGCAGCACTTGTTGCCGGAGAATTTTGTAACGAAACCAAGCAACTCGAACTCCAGCAACGTTTCGAAACAAAATTCCGGCGCGAGAAACGTTCCGAAACGCATCAGCACGACCCCGGCAAAGATCGGCGCCTAGTCTCAGGCTCGCCCCTTGAGGGATCGCCCAACCTGCGGATTGCCGATGCAGATCGAGTTCACAATTGCAGCGCTTCGCATCGTCGCCGCCGTGCTGACGATTGGCGTCCTTTGGCCGATCCTTTCTCCTGCGTGGCAGCGAACGCGCCGAGCCTGGATAGCCAGCGCCTCGAAGAGCACGACTAACAACATGAGAAAGTCGAGATGAGCGAACCTTTGAAGAAATACATGACCGCAATCTCCGCGGCTCTATTCCTCTTCGTGGCCCTCTCCGGCCTTGCCATGTTCTTCGGCATCGGCAAGGACCTCGTGAAAGAGATGCACGAATGGCTCGCGGTGATGTTTGTCGTGGCCATCGGCCTGCATATCGTCCGGAATTGGGGTGGGATGAAGACATATTTCCGGCGCGGCATAATCATCGCCCCGGTCGCCGTCGCGACCGTTGCCGCCGCGGCCTTTATCGTTCCCGGGGCGCTCTCCGGACGTGAGAATCCGATGCCGGTCCTGTTCCAGTCGCTGGAGAAGGCGTCGCTGGACGACCTCGGGCGCGTCCTGAAACTGCCCGCAGACGGCATCGCGGACATTCTCGAGCAGCAAGGCTTCACCGTTCTGTCGACCGATCTCAGCGTGTCTCAGATCGCAGCCGATTCCGGGCGCCCGCCGCGGGCCACCCTCATGGCGATCGTCGAAGCCAAACGCGAGTAGCCCGCACCAAACGACATGCCCGCCTGCCCTATGCCGCCGCAGGCGCGGCCGTCTTGCGCTGGTCGATCACGGGCTTGGCCGCTGGATCGAAGATGCGGTAGGCGAGCAGCTTCACCCGGTCGTTGAACAGGAACCAGAGAAGCGCATAGCCCCAGACCATCGCGGCGAGTTCCCAGCTGATGGCCGGCATCAACACGCCGGAGACCGCGATGATCGTGGCCAAGGCCTGGGTGCCGAACACGGCGATCAGGAGAATCTTTGCCGGTGCGATCGACCAGAACGGCCCGCGCGTGCGCGTGACAAAGATGTTCAAGTGCCCCGCCACCGAGAGCTTCAGATACATCAGCGTCTGAACTACTTCGCGGTCCAGCTTCAAGACCTCTTCGCCGATATAGAACATGCCGAAGGATGCGGCGACGCCGGCAAGGCCAAGCAGGGTCGAGACGCCCAGCACGCGCCGCATGTTCCAGGCCTCGGGCTTCGGCGACGGCTTCACATTGTCATAGGCGATCGAGAGAATCGCACCGTCGTTCAGAAGCGCCAGCAGCACGATCATGATCGCGGTGACGGGATAGAAATTGAAGACGATGATCGAGAGCGTCATGAACAGCAGCACGCGGATCGTCTCCGCGATGCGGTAGATTGCGTAACTGTTCATGCGCTGGAAGATCTTTCGGGCTTCCTTGACCGCATCGACGATCACGGTGAGGCCTGGCGTCAGCAGCACGATGGCTGCCGCCGCGCGGGCCGCATCGGTCGCGCCCGAAACCGCAATGCCGCAGTCCGCTTTCTTCAACGAGGGCGCGTCGTTCACGCCGTCGCCGGTCATGCCGACGATATGACCGTGCTTCTGCAGGACATCGATGATGTGGAATTTGTGCTCGGGGAACACCTGCGCGAAGCCGTCCGCCGTCTCGATGTCGTGGTCGAGCTTCGACGTTTCGTGCGCCTTGGTGTCGCCGAACTGGCTGGCATCGAGAATGTCCGTACCGAGGCCGAGCTGGCTCGCGATCTCCTTGGCGATGGCAAGCTGATCGCCCGTGATCATCTTCACGTCGATGCCGAGTTCCTCGGCTTGCGCGATCATGTCCTTCGAGGACGGGCGCGGCGGATCGTAGAGCGGCAGTACGCCGAGGAACTCCCAGTCGCCACCATCGGAGGCTTTCGCCACGCCAAGCGCCCGGTAGCCGCGCTTCGCCAACGCATTTGTCGTCTTGTCGACATCCTCTTTGACGGCGTCCGCGTTCTTCGACAGCGCGAGGATCACCTGGACGGCGCCCTTCGTGACCTTGAACGTCTTGCCGCTCTTGTCGGCGACCGTCGCTTCGGTGCGCTTGTGAACCGGGTCGAAGGGCTGATAGTGGCCGACGGTGTAGTTCTTGAGCTCTGCCGCGTCCTTCACGCCCGCAATGACCGCCATGTCGATGGTGTCTTGGTCTTCGGCGCGAGAGGCAAGCGCGCCGTCGAGGACCAGATCGTCTTGGCTCTCGCCGCCGACGGAGACGGGGTCGCCGAGCGTCAGCTTGTTTTGGGTGAGCGTGCCGGTCTTGTCCGAACACAGAACGTCGACGCCAGCCAGTTCCTCGATGGCCGCGAGCCGGCTGACAATAGCTTGACGGGCCGCTAGACGCCGGGCGCCGACAGCCATGGTCACCGACAGCACGGCGGGCATAGCCACCGGGATCGCGGCCACCGTCAGCACGAGCGCGAATTGCAGCGTCTCCATGACGGGATCGCCACGGAACAGCGCGACGGCGAAGATCAGCGTCACCAGCGCGATGGCGATGACGATCAGGTAATCGCCGATCTTCATCACCGCTTTTTGGAAGTGGCTCGTGGTGTGCGCTTCCTGCACCAGCGCGGCGGTCTTGCCGAAGAACGTATCGCCGCCCGTGGCATAGACGATCGCATCGGCCTCGCCCTGCCGCAGGATCGCTCCGGAATAAAGAACGTCGCCGCTGGCCTTCGAAACGGGCAACGACTCACCCGTCAGCGCGGCCTGGTCGACCTCGACGGCGTCGGGTCCGAGTGACCGCGAATCGGCCGGCACAATGTCACCGAGACGTAAACGGACGATGTCGCCCGGCACGAGAAGTCGCGCGGGCACGTCGGACCAGGCGCCGTCGCGCTTGACGCGCGCATGCGGCGCGAGCTTGGCCTTCAGCGCGGCGATGGCGTTGCCGGCCTGATACTCCTCCCAGAAGCCCACGATGGCGTTGGCGAGGAGCAGCACCATGATAATGACGAAGTCGGACCAGTGATGGACGATACCGGAAAGAATGGCCGCCGCCTCGATCATCCAGGGAATCGGCCCCCAGAAGTAGGACAGGAACTTCAGAACGGGGCTGGTCGTCTTCTCGGCGATCTCGTTCGCGCCGTAGCGCGCAAGCCGCTTGTCGGCTTCCGCTTTGCTCAGTCCCGACTCGGGCGAAGTGCCAAGCTTCTGCTCGAGCTTGCCTAGATCGAGTTTCGCCAAGTTGGATTGGTTAACAGTCGCGGAGCTGTGACCGGAGCCGGATCGCGTCTGCGCGTGTGAACGCGCCGTTGTATCGCCTTTCGCATCCGCCATGGGTCGCCCTCCCCGTCCAAGCCCGCCTGGTCGACTGAAGAGCCCGCATGATGCGCGATCTGCTTACCATGCTCCAGGCTTCCCGAGACATTGTGCAAAATTATCGCGTACAAGACTCATGCGTCAGTTCTAAGACTTGATCGAAAGGCGATAGACGGACACTGTGCGTACTGGCTCCGGTCTCCTCGGAGCCGCCATCGGCTTATCAGGCTGGCACAAGCGGTGAACTTCAAGCTTCACCGGCCTGTCATTCACGTTTGTGACTTTGGCGGAAGCCTTCGCGCAGCTGAAGGCTCGAGCATGAGAAGCGTAGGAGGTTCGGGACCCGTGGCGCAGACTCAAGACAAGATCGACGAGCTGGCGATCAACACGATCCGAACTCTGTCGATCGACGCCATCCAGAAGGCCAATTCCGGACATCCGGGCACGGCCATGGACGCGGCGCCCGTCGCCTATACGCTGTGGCAGCAGTTTCTCCGCTACGACCCCAAATCGCCTCATTGGATCAACCGTGACCGTTTCGTTCTTTCGGCGGGTCACGCCTCGATGCTGCTCTACAGCCTGATCCACCTGGCAGGGATTGAAGCCGCGGATATCGGCTATCAAGACCAAGACGGCCTTGCCGTCACGCTCGACGATATCAAGAGCTTCCGTGAGGAAGGCAGCCGCTGCCCCGGTCACCCCGAATATGGCTGGACGACGGGCGTGGAATCGACCACGGGCCCGCTCGGCCAAGGCGTCGCCACCAGTGTCGGCATGGCCATCGCTGGCAAATGGCTGGCCGCGACCTACAACAAGCCCGACTTCGAGCTCTTCGATTACAATGTCTATGCGCTGTGCGGCGAAGGTTGCCTAATGGAGGGCGTCGGCAGCGAAGCCGCGTCCCTCGCCGGACATCTCAAGCTGTCCAATCTGTGCTGGATCTTCGACAACAACAACGTGACCATCGACGGTCACGCGAACATCACGTTCACCGAGGATGTGGCCAAGCGCTTCGACGCCTATGGCTGGAATGTCGTACGCGTCTCGGATGCGAACGACATCGGCGAGCTGGCCGGTGCCTTGAACGCGTTTCTAGCGACGGACGACAAGCCGACGATCATCATCATCCACAGCCATATCGGCTACGGCTCCCCCGGCAAGCACGACACGCCCGCCGCCCATGGCGAACCGCTCGGTCCGGACGAAGTGCGCCGGACCAAGGAATTCCTCGGGTTCGATCCGGACAAATTCTTCGTGGTGCCGGACGGCGTGCGCGAACACTTCACGTCTCATATGGGAAGCCGCGGTGCGGACCTGCGCGCGAAATGGGAGGCGCTGTTCGCTGACTATGCCCGCGCGCATCCTGAACAAGCCAAGCAGATCGAGCTGATCCGCGACCGGGAGTTGCCAGAAGACTGGGATGCGGACATCCCGAGCTTCGATGCGGACCCCACCGGGATTGCGACGCGCCAGGCCTCCGGCAAGGTTCTGAACGCCATCGCCGCGAAGGTCCCCTGGGTCCTTGGCGGCGCGGCAGACGTGGCCGGCAGCACGAAGGTCGTTCTCGACTATGAAGACGCCGGCGAGTTCCAGTCTTACGGCGAACTCGGCGACTATGCCGGCCACAACATGCGCTACGGTATTCGCGAGCACGGCATGTGCGCCGTGGTCAACGGCATGGTGCTGTCCGGCTTGCGGGCCTACGATTCCTGCTACCTGATCTTCACGGACTATGCGCGCGGGTCGATCCGCCTATCCTCGCTGATGGATCTTCCCGTGCTTCACATCTGGACGCACGATTCCATCAGCCTCGGGCAAGACGGGCCGACGCATCAGCCGGTCGAGCAGCTGGCTTCGCTGCGGGCGATGCCGGGACTGGTCGTGATCCGGCCGGCGGATGCCAACGAGACTGCGGAAGCCTATCGCCTCATGATGCCGCATAAGAGCCGCCCCGTGGCGCTGGTCCTCACGCGGCAAGCCGTTCCGACCTTCGACCGCTCAAAGATGGCGCCCGCATCGGGCCTTGCGAAGGGCGCCTATGTGCTGGTCGACGCAGATGGCGGCAAGCCGGACGTCATCTTGATTGGTACCGGCAGCGAAGTGGCGCTGTGCGTGGCCGCGCGGGACATGCTGGCCAAGGATGGCATCAAGGCGCGCGTCGTGTCCATGCCCTGCCGCGAGCTATTCGAGGAGCAGAGCGACGACTACAAGCGTTCGGTTCTGCCGCCGGAGATCGGCGCGCGCGTTACGGTCGAGGAAGCTTCGCCGCTCGGCTGGGATCGATACGCGGGGCCGGAGGGCATCGTGCTCGGCATGAACACGTTCGGCCTATCGGCGCCGCTCAAGGTCGTCTCGGAGCATTTCGGCTTCACGCCCGAGAAAGTCGCCGAAGCCGCGAAGAAAACATTGGGACGATAGAACTGCCGCGCTCCGCAACCCCGGAGCGCATGTCTTGAGATGACGAATCGAGGAGAGACGCAATGCAACTCGGCATGATCGGCCTCGGCCGGATGGGCGCCAACATGGTCATTCGCGCCATGAAGGCGGGACATGACTGCCACGTCTTCGACACCCACGCCGAGGCGGTCGACGGCCTCGTCGCCAAGGGCGCCAAGGGCAGCACCGATCTGAAGACATTCGTGGATGGGCTCGATAAGCCCCGCGCCATCTGGATGATGGTGCCGGCGGGCGCGGTGGACGCGGTCATCGCCGAACTCACGCCGCTGCTCGATACCGGCGACATTATTATCGACGGCGGCAACTCCTACTATCACGACGATATCCGCCGCGCCGGCGAACTCAAGGACAAAGGCATTCACTATGTGGATGTCGGCGTCAGCGGCGGCGTCTGGGGCCTCGATCGCGGCTATTGCATGATGATCGGCGGCGAAGACGACGTGGTCGCCCGGCTCGACCCCATCTTCAAGACACTGGCGCCGGGCGTGGACGAAGCCCCGCGGACGCCGGGTGCGACCGGCGAGCCCTCTACTGCCGAGAACGGCTATCTGCATTGCGGGCCGAACGGCGCGGGGCACTACGTCAAGATGGTTCACAACGGCATCGAGTACGGCATCATGGCCGCCTATGCCGAAGGCCTGAACATTCTGCACCACGGCAATATCGGCAAGACTACGCAGACCACGGATGCGGAGACGACGCCGCTGCGGAACCCGGAATATTATCAGTACGACATCAACCTACCCGAAGTCGCCGAAGTCTGGCGGCGCGGCAGCGTGATCGGCTCGTGGCTGCTGGACCTCACCGCGAGCGCGCTGCGGAAGAGCCCGGACCTCGCCAATTTCGAGGGCCGTGTCTCGGACTCCGGCGAAGGCCGCTGGACCCTGCTCGCCGCCATCGACGAAGGCGTGCCGGCACCCGTTATCTCGTCGGCCTTGTTCTCGCGCTTCGCCTCGCGCGGCAATGCGGAGTTCGCCGATAAGCTGATGTCCGCCATGCGTTTCGAATTCGGCGGCCATCTCGAGAAGAAGGACTAGACAGACAGCGCCATGGCCATCCCGAACCAAACGCATTCCGACGCCTTCGTCTTTTTCGGCGCCAGCGGCGATCTCGCGTTCAAGCAGATCTTTCCCGCGCTTCTCGGCCTTGTCCGCGACGAGGGATTGGACATTCCCATTATCGGGGTCGCACGCACGCAATGGTCTCTCGATGAGTTCAAGAAGCGCGCCGAGGAAAGCGTCAAGACCCACGGCGGCGACATCAAAAGCGATGCCTTCAAGAAGCTCCTGAGTCTTCTTCACTACGTATCGGGCGACTACGCCGATCCGAAGGTCTTCGCGCAGCTGCGCAAGGAATTGGGCGACGCCAAATGTCCCCTGCACTATCTGGCTATTCCACCGTTCCTCTTTTCCGAGGTCGCCGGTCAGCTTGCGCAGTCGGGCTGCGCGGAAAATGCCAGGCTCGTGGTCGAGAAGCCGTTCGGGCGTGACCGGGAATCGGCGGACGAACTCAGCCAGATCCTCGACAAGTATTTCTCCGAGAAGAACATCTTCCGCATCGATCACTATCTCGGCAAGGAGCCGGTGCAGAATATTCTGTACACGCGCTTCGCCAACTCGATCTTCGAGCCGCTCTGGAACCGCAACTATGTGCGCAGTATCCAGATCACCATGGCTGAGAATTTCGGCGTGCAGGACCGCGGCTCCTTTTACGACAGCGCCGGCGCCATCCGCGACGTGCTGCAGAACCACATGCTGCAGATCCTCGCTTCGCTCACCATGGATCCGCCGACAGGTCAGGAGCATGAGGCGCTGCGCGACCGCAAAGCCAGCCTCCTAAAGTCCGTACGTCCGCTCGATGCAAATCACATCGTGCGCGGGCAGTACAAAGGCTACCAAGGCGTTCCCGGGGTCAAGCCAGGCTCGACGGTGGAGACCTACGCCGCCGCCAAACTCTACATCGACAGCTGGCGCTGGGAAGGCGTGCCGATCTTCATTCGCACGGGCAAGTGCCTGCCCGTCAGCGTGGCCGAGGCGGTCGTCGAGTTCAAACGGCCCCCACGCGAGACCTTCGGTGAGATCAAAGCCATCGGCTGCGGCCATATGCGCTTCCGGATTCAGCCCGACGTCGCCATTGCGCTCGGCACGCGCGTGAAGGTGCCGGGCGACCGCATGATCGGCGACGACGTGGAACTGGTGCTGACGCGGCAGCCCGGCGTCGACCGGCCGCCCTATCAGCGGCTCCTCGGCGACGCCATGGAGGGCATCGCCGACCTTTTCACCCGAGAGGACATCGTGGATGCGGAGTGGCGCATCGTCGGGCCCATCCTCGACAACGTCACACCCGTCTACAGCTACGACCAAGGCACATGGGGCCCGAGTGAGGCCGACCAGCTCTTCGGCGCGGACGGGCGTTGGCTCAACCCAAGCCCGAAATAGCCGGACGCAAAAACGCCAAACGCCATGACCGAAACGCACAAGGCCGTTTTTCTGTTCGACGTGGACGACACGTTGCTGGACAACGACCGCATGAAGTCGGACTTGGGCGACTACGTTGCGTTGACTTTTGGCGATGCCGCGCGAGACGAGCTTTGGGCGATCTACGAGGAGCAGCGGGACAAGCACGGTTACGCCGATTTTCTCGGCACGCTGGAGCGGTTCCGTCTCGCCCATTTGGAAGACATGCGCATCGGGCAATTGGCAAATTGGGTCATCGACTACCCGTTCGCCGAGCGGCTGTTCCCCGACGCGCTGGCCGCCGTGCGCCATGTCAGCCAATGGGGCCTGCCCGTGATCCTCACCGACGGCGACGGCGTCTACCAGCCGCACAAACTGGAGCGGGCCGGCTTGATCACGGCCTTCGACGGGCGTGTCCTGAACTATGTGCACAAGGAAACGGAACTGGACGCCGTAGAGCGCGCCTTTCCTGCGCAGCACTACGTTCTTATCGACGACAAGCTCAGTGTTCTTGATGCGGTCAAACGCGCGTGGGGCGATAGGGTCACCACCGTGTTCCCGCGCCAAGGCCACTACGCCAACGACCCTGCAAGATTGAAAGACTTGCCGCCTGCGGATATCGAAATCGCCAACATCGCCGAACTGATGACGTGCGATTTCAGTACGCTCTGACGGCCCAATGAGGAGATAGACCCGTGAAGCCCACGAAAGCCTTGCACGATCTCGGTCAAAGCCTGTGGATCGACGACATTACCCGCGACATGCTCGATAGCGGCACGCTCACGAAGTATATCAACGAGTACTCTGTGACGGGCCTTACGTCGAATCCGACCATCTTCGACAACGCCATTTCGAAGAGCGACAGCTACGACGACGAAATCAAGCGCCTGTTCAAAGCGGGTTATTCCGGCGAAGCGTTGTTCTTCGAGCTTGCCCTGCAAGACCTGTCGCGCGCGGCGGACATGTTCCTGCCCGTCCACGAACGCACCGGCACCGTCGACGGCTATGTCTCGCTCGAAGTCTCGCCGCTGCTCGCATATGACACGCAAGCGACCGTCGCCTCTGCCAAGGGCCTGTTCGAACGCGCGCACAAGCCGAACCTCTTCATCAAGATCCCCGGCACGGAAGAAGGCCTGCCCGCCATCGAGGAAGCGATCTATTCGGGCGTGTCCGTCAACGTGACGCTGCTGTTTTCCTCGCAGCACTGCATCGATGCGGCCAACGCCTATATGAAAGGGCTGGAGCGGCGTGTCGCCGAAGGGCTTTCCCCTGACGTGCGCTCGGTCGCCTCGGTTTTCGTCAGCCGTTGGGACAAGGCCGTCATCGATACGGTGCCGGCGGAGCTGAAGGACAAGCTTGGCATCGCTGTCTCGACCCAAGCCTATCGGGAGTACCGCAACCTCTTGGACAGCGACCGCTGGCAGCGGCTCGAGTCCATGGGCGCAAGGCCGCAGCGGCTGCTCTTCGCCTCGACCAGCACCAAAGACCCCTCCGCGCCGGACACGCTTTATGTGGAAGCGCTCGCCGCGCCCAACACGGTCAACACCATGCCCGACAAGACGCTGCTGGCTTTTGGCGACCACGGCAAGCTGGGCGGCGTGCTGCCCGCGAACGGCGGCGACTGCGAAGAGACGATTGGCGCCTTCGAGAAGGCCGGTATCTCCGTCGCCGATCTTGCGGCGGAGTTGCAGAAAGAAGGCGCGGCCTCGTTCGTGAAGTCTTGGGAGGACCTGCTGCAGTCCATCGAAACCAAGAGCAAGGCGCTCGGCTAGGAGTTTCCGCCATGTCCAATGTCACCGATACGCCTGCCTGGCAGAAGCTCGCCGCGCACCACGACAAGATCAAGGACGTGCATTTGCGCGATCTTTTCGCCAAGGATGCGTCGCGCGCGGCCAAGTTCACGGTCGAGGGTGCGGGGCTCACGCTCGATTACTCGAAGCAGCGGATCACCGAAGAGACGGTGGCGCTGCTCGCCGAGCTCGCCAAGGAGCGCAAAGTCGCCGAGCGGCGCGACGCCATGTTCCGCGGCGAGAAGATCAACGTTTCGGAGGATCGAGCCGTGCTGCATGTGGCCTTGCGCGCCCCCAGCGGCGAGGTCATCGAGACGGACGGGCACGATGTCGTGCCGGACGTCCACGGCGTTCTGGATCGCATGGCCGCCTTCGCCGACAAGATCCGCAGCGGCGAATGGGTCGGCCATACGGGGAAACGCATCAAGAACGTCATCAATATCGGCATTGGCGGGTCCTATCTCGGGCCCGAAATGGCGTATCTGGCGCTCCGTCCCTATTCGGACAGGGACATGACGTTCCGCTTCGTCTCGAACGTCGACGGCGCCTGCTTCGACGAAGCCACGCGCGACCTGAATGCCGAAGAGACGCTGTTCATCGTCTCCTCCAAGACGTTCACGACGCTCGAGACCATGACGAACGCCGCGACCGCGCGCGCCTGGGCGGTCGAGCACCTCGGCTCGGAGGACGCCGTCGCCAAGCACTTCGTCGCGAACTCGACCAACACCCAAGGAGTCGAGAAGTTCGGCATCGACACCGCGAACATGTTCGAGTTCTGGGACTGGGTCGGCGGCCGCTATTCCATGGACTCGGCGATCGGCCTGTCCACCATGATCGCCATCGGCCCGGACGGGTTCCGCGACATGCTCGCCGGTTTCCACGAAATGGACGAGCATTTCCGCACCGCGCCGGTCGAGAAGAACCTGCCGATGCTGATGGGGCTGCTGACGGTCTGGTACAACAATTTCTTCGGGGCGCAGACGCTCGCCGTGCTCCCCTACTCGGAGCATATGAAGCGCTTCCCGGCCTATCTGCAGCAGCTGCAGATGGAGAGCAACGGCAAGCATGTGGACATGGCCGGCAAGCATGTGGACCTGCAGACCGGCCCCATCATCTGGGGCGAGCCGGGCACGGACGGCCAGCACTCGTTCTACCAGCTCATTCACCAGGGCACGAAGCTGATCCCTTGCGATTTTATCGGCTTCCTGACGCCTCTAAGCGCCCTCGCCCACCACCACGACCTCTTGATGGCGAATCTGTTCGCGCAGGCCGAGGCGCTGGCTTTCGGCAAGACCGCGGCGGAGCTGACGGCGGAAGGCTCGCCGGCGGCGCAGACGCCCTTCCGCGTCACCGAAGGCAACCGGCCGACGAACATGATCCTCGCCGAAAAGCTCGACCCGAAGACGCTGGGCCGGCTCGTGGCGCTCTACGAGCACAGCGTGTTCACGCAAGGCGCTGTGTGGAATATCGACTCGTTCGATCAATGGGGCGTGGAGCTCGGCAAGGTGCTTGCCAACCGCATCATCCCCGAGCTCGAAGCCAAGGACGAACCGACGCTTGGCCACGACTCATCGACCAATGCGCTGATCGAGCGCTACCGGGCACACAAGGGCTAACGCCGCTCACGCGACGCAGATGCCCGGCACCGCAATTTTCTGGAACAGGTGTGGCGCGGCAACGGTCACGCAAAGCCATGACTGAGCGTCGACGGGCGTGAAGACTGGTTCAACACCGCGCTCAAGCTGAACGCGTCTGAAGCGCCTCGGCAATCAGGATCGCCGCTGCTGCCTTCGCATCGCCCGCGGGGTCGGCCTCGTGCCCGAAATGGGCGGTCACGATAGCCCCCTCCTTTAAAAGGAGGAGTGCGCGCGCCAGTTCCGCCGGTTCCCGCGCGCCGGCATCGGCGGCAATCCTCTCAAGCTGCAAAAACAAAAGCCTCTTGTGCTCCGCCGCATGAGCGTGGATCGGGTGGCTCGGGTCGGGATATTCGGACGCTGCCTTGATAAACATGCAGGATCGGAATTTCGGCTCCGCGAACCACTCGGCCAGCGCATCGAACATCGCTAGCAATTGGTCGCGCGGCGCACCCGCCTGTTCCATGCGACGCAAGAGCCAGTTGCGGAAGTTCTCATCACGCAGCCGCAGGACCGCGAGGATCAGATCCTCCTTGGTCCGGAAATGCTTGAACATAGTGGTCTTGGAGATCCCGGTCTCGGCGGCCAGCAGGTCCATGCCGGTCGCGTGGAATCCCTCTCGGTAAAAGATCTCAAGCGCCTTCTGCACCAACTCGTCTCGCTTGCTTGCGCGCATGCCGCCTCCTTTCTGCACAGATCAGTATACCTTTAGGGCGACTTTCAGCACAAGCGCAAAAGATAATTTTCATTTAAAATCAGTGTTTTCGAGGGGCGCGACAGAACCAGACTCCGATCATGTGGGATTTTTCGTTTGACAAACTGTACCGATCGGTTTGTTATAAGTGAACAGATCGGTACATATTGGAGAATGATCATGAGCAGACCACCGTTACCGCCTTTTGACAGAGCTTCCGCCACCGTCAAAGTCCGCGCCGCAGAGGACGCCTGGAATCGACGGGATCCGGCCAAAGTAGCCGCCGCCTACACAGAAGACACGGTGTGGCGGAACCGCAGTGAGTTCCTCAACGGCCGCGACGAGGTCGTCCAGTTCCTGACGCGCAAATGGCAGGGCGAGCACGACTACCGGCTCATCAAGGAGCTGTGGAGCTTCGACAACGCACGCATTGCGGTTCGCTTCGCCTATGAGGCGCGCCGTCCGGACGGGCAATGGTTCCGCGCCTATGGCAACGAGAACTGGGAATTCGCACCCGACGGTCTCATGGCCGAGCGGCGTGCTTCGATCAACGACCTCGAAATCAGCGAGAGCGATCGCCTCTTTCACTGGCCACTCGGGCGCAGGCCCGACGAGCATCCGGGCCTATCCGATCTCGGCCTGTAAGCCGCGGATGCCCCTCAACCACCTGGCCGCGCAGGTCTAAAGGCGCGGCCTCAAGTTCAGCGGCGCGTTCGACGCGCTCTGAGACCGCCGTGCTCGGCGGCGAACGATCCCGCTCGGCCAGATGCCAGGCGGACAACCTAACCGGCCCACAGGCAGCTATCCGACCTGGGTCAACACTTGAGAAAGGACTACGAATATGAAGACCATCAAAACTCTGATCGCCGCGGCAACCCTCGTCGGTGCCGTTTCCGCCAGTTCCGCCGCCTTCGCCGTGGACGAGTACAATGTGTCGACCGGCACCACTGTCGACGGCGCGCGCGTTGCCCTACGCGGTGTCGATGCCGTGGCGTTGGCCACGGGACTGAAAGTTGCCGACGGCTACGCGAAACATGCGGCGGTCCGCGACGGCGTTGCCTACTACTTCGAAACCGCGGACGCGCAGAAGGCGTTTGAGGCCGCTCCGGAGAAGTACATGCCGCAGTATGGCGGGTTCTGCGCCTTCGGTGTCGCAATCGGCAAGAAGCTAGACGCAGCGCCACGCTATGCCGACATCGTCGACGGCAAGCTCTATGTCTTCCTCAACGCCGGCGCGTTCGAGAAATACAAAGAGGACAAAGCCGGGACGCTTGCCAAGGCCGAGAAGAATTGGCCTGCGATGCATCACGTCGCCGTCTCAGAAGTCAATCGGTAGGGACGTGCCGTCAACGCGCCGCTGGCGGCAGCCCGTCCGTCAGCGGCGATTCCCTTGTCTGCCCCCACAATCGAATGCCGATGCAGCCGCGCTCCTAATGGCGCCGATGTTGGCCGCATAGTCGCCGCCGTCGAACACACCCGACCCGGAGACAAGGGCATTTGCGCCCGCTTGCGCCACCAGCGGCGCCGTCTGCAAATGGATGCCGCCGTCCACTTCGAGATGGATGGGCCGATCACCGATCATCCGTCGGATCGCGCGGATCTTGTGCAACTGTTCGGGGATGAACGACTGCCCACCGAAGCCCGGATTGACGGTCATCACCAGGACACGATGCAGCTTGTCGAGCACGTACTCAAGTGCGCTCTCATGGGCCGACGGCGTCAAGGCGACCCCGGCCTTCATCCCGAGGCTGCGGATCAGTTGAACCGACCGGTCGAGATGCGGTCCGGCTTCCGCATGCACGGTCACCATATCCGCCCCGGCCTCGGCAAAGTCTTCGAGATAGGGATCACACGGCGCGATCATGAGATGAACGTCGAATGGTTTCTGTGTGTATGGCCGGATCGCCTTCACAATATTCGGCCCCATGGTGATGTTCGGCACGAAGTGGCCGTCCATGATGTCGATGTGAATCCAATCGGCGCCGGCGCGGTCGACCGCCCGAACCTCTTCCCCGAGCTTGGCAAAATCGGCGGACAAGATCGACGCGGCGATGACGATGTCTTGGGTCATAGAGGTCCCTCGGATCGATCCGGGCGCGGCTCACCCTATAGCGAGTCGACGTGCGGTGTCGAAACCGGGAAAGCGTCCTAAGCATCTTCCCAACGCACGGTTGCGGCACGTGTCACTTTCTGCCCCTATCGTGTCCCGACCGTTGAGCAAGAAGAGGCAGGCGATATGACACCGGCATTTGGCACATTGCGGATTTGCGAGGACGCCGCCGATCTGGCGCACAAGGGCGCGAAGTTTCTTTGCGAGCATGCGGCGGCGCGATCCGGGCGGACGATCGTCGCCTTGTCCGGCGGCAATACCCCGAAGCCGCTCTACGAGCTCCTCGCCCAGGAGCCAGTCAAGTCGGTGATGCCCTGGGACCGGGTTCACTGGATCCTCGGCGACGAGCGCTTCGTGCCGCCTTCCGACCCCGCCAGCAATTACGGCATGGCCCGGGCGGCGTTTCTCGATCACGTGCCTGTCCCGCCGCAGAATGTGCACCCGGTGAAGACAGACGGCGTCACGCTCGACGAGGCCGCGCGGGACTACGAGGCGATGCTGCAGGGCCTCTACGGGGCCGACACGCTTCAGCCCGGCAAGCCGCTGTTGAACATCACGCTGCTCGGCCTCGGCGATGACGGCCACACCGCGTCGCTCCTGCCGCACGAACCGGTGCTGCGGGTGCGCGATCGCTGGGTGGCGCCGGTGCCCAAGGGCCGGGTGGAGGAACGCGTCACACTCACCTATCCGGCGATCAACGCGAGCGAAATCGTCGCCTTTCTCGTCTCCGGCGAAAGTAAGCGCGAGGTCCTCGACAAGATTCTGTCCGGCGATGAAACTTTCCCTGCCTCCCATATCCGTGCGCTAGGGGACGTGCTCTGGTTTGCAGACCGCGCGGCGGCCGGCCGCTGGGCCTGAGGCGCATCGGAATCGCATATCATTTGCGCACCCGCTGAGAGGTCATCGCGCGGCTTCTGCGGAATATCGCCAATCAGGGCTTGATTGAGTCGGGCCCACGCCGTATCGCGTTGAGCGACGTAGAGCGCTTACGCGCGAGGCTGTCTCGTACGGACAGCTAGACGATACACAACTGTTGGGCCGAGATCGTCTCGTGCGCCGCAGTATCGTCATCCTTACCTAGTCCACATGAAATCCTAAGCCCAAGATCGTAGAACCCGTGAAAGATCCTATCGTGCCGCGACCCGCCCCGACCTCCAACATTCCTTTGCCTCGCAAGAGCTGGATGCCGAGCCAAGCCGACATGGACGCCATTGCGCGCGGTGAGCACGGCAATCCATTCGCGGTGCTCGGGCTGAAGCGCTCCCGCGACGGCGCATCGGTCCGCGCCTTTCTGCCCGACGTGGACTCCGTCAGCGCTTTCGATCCGGAGACGGGCGAGGAAATTCCACTCGTCCGCCTGCACGAGGCGGGATTTTACGGCGCCAAAGTGCCGATGACCTTCACGAGCGCCTATCTCAAGCGCTGTGTGCGCGACGGCGAGACGGAAGAAATCGACGACTCGTACCGGTTCGGTCCAATCCTCGGCGAACTGGATTTGCATCTGTTGGGTGAAGGCACTCATTTGCGGCTCTACGAGAAGCTCGGCGCCCATCTCATCCGGCACGAGGGCGTCGAGGGTGTCGGCTTTGCCGTCTGGGCGCCCAATGCCGCCCGTGTCAGCGTGGTCGGCCCGTTCAACGAATGGGACGGCCGCCGTCATGTCATGCGCAAGCGGCCCGAGGCGGGCGTCTGGGAGATCTTCGTGCCGGGTCTCGAAGCCGGTGCGCTCTACAAATACGAGATTCTCGGGCCCGGCAACGAACTGTTGCCGCTGAAGTCGGATCCGTTCGGCTTCCAGCAGGAGCTCCCGCCCGCCACGGCCTCCATCGTTCATCCGATGCCCCGACGCCCGGCCGGCGGCGGCGCGTGGCGAAAAAACCGGGAAGCGGCTCAGAACATTCACGCGCCCATCTCGATTTACGAGGTTCATCTGGGGTCGTGGATGCGCGGACCCGGCAATGACTACCTGTCCTACGCCGAACTTGCCGACAAGCTCATTCCCTACGTGCAAAAGCTTGGCTTCACCCACATCGAGCTGATGCCGGTGAGCGAGTTTCCGTTCGACGGATCCTGGGGCTATCAGCCCATCGGTCTGTTTGCACCCACCTCGCGCTTCGGTACGCCGGAAGACTTCTCAGATTTCGTCGCGCGGTTTCATGCCGCCGGTATCGGCGTCATGGTCGACTGGGTCTCGGCCCACTTCCCGACGGACGCCCACGGGCTCGGCCGGTTCGACGGCACGGCTCTTTACGAGCACGAAGACCCGCGGCTCGGCTTCCACAAAGATTGGAACACGCTGATCTACAATTACGGCCGCCGCGAAGTGATGAACTTCCTCCTGGCCAACGCGCTGTTCTGGATGGAACGGTTCGGGATCGACGGACTGCGCGTGGATGCGGTCGCCTCGATGCTCTACCTCGACTACAGCCGCGAGGACGGCGAGTGGATTCCCAACAAGTTCGGCGGCAACGAGAATCTCGAGGCCATCGCCTTCCTGAAGCGCTTGAACGAGCTCGTGTTCGCACAAGAGCCCGGCGCGACGACGGTCGCCGAAGAGTCGACCGCCTGGCCCGGCGTCTCGCGGCCGACCTATGTCGGCGGGCTCGGCTTCGGCTTCAAATGGAATATGGGCTGGATGCACGACACTCTGGTCTACATGCAGAACGAGCCGGTCCATCGCAGTCATCATCAAGACAAGCTCACTTTCGGCTTGCTCTATGCCTACTCGGAAAACTTCGTGCTGCCGCTATCCCATGACGAGGTCGTGCACGGCAAGGGCTCGCTCCTCAACAAAATGCCCGGCGACCGCTGGCAGAAGTTCGCGAACCTGCGCGCCTATTTCGGTTTCATGTGGGGGCATCCGGGCAAGAAGCTTCTCTTCATGGGCGGCGAGTTCGCGCAAGAGGCCGAGTGGAACCACGACCAGAGTCTCGATTGGCACTTGCTCGCCGACGGCATGCACGGGGGCGTGCAGAAGCTCATTGGCGATCTCAATAAGCTCTACCGCGAGACGCCCGCCTTACACGTCTACGACACGGAAGCGCGCGGCTTCGAATGGGTCGACACGACCGACAACGAAGCAAGCGTGATTTCCTTCCTGCGCCTGGGGAATGACGGCGATGCGCCCGCACTCGTGGTCTGCAATTTCACCCCGGTGCCGCGCGAGAACTACCGCGTGGGCGTGCCGTCCGCAGGACGCTGGCTCGAACGGATCAACACGGACTGCAAGCTTTATGGCGGCTCCGGCGTCGGCAATCTTGGAGCGGTGAAGGCCGACAAGGTGCGTTGCCATGGGCGCCCCTACTCCGTGAAGCTGACCTTGCCGCCGCTGTCGACACTCATTCTAACGCTCGAGGCTTGACCCGCCGCCGATGTCGAGACCGCGCCGAACAGCGACGCGGAAGACTTGCACGGAACGGACGAAGCGCGTAGCAGGCCTCGCATGGATGCGATTTTCGATCAGGGCCCTCCGCCTCCCTGCCCCGAACCGTTCAACCTGGCGGCCTATGTCCTGTCCCGGGCGGGCGAACTCAGCGAGAAAACAGCGCTTTCCGTGGTTTCACCCGATGGCGCGGAGACCTGGACCTATGGGGCCCTGGAGTCGGCTGTGCTCGGCGCGGCAACGGGTCTCAAGGAACAAGGGCTTGAGCCCGGTGACCGGCTGCTTATGCGTCTCGGCAACAGCGTCGAGTTTCCCATCTGCTACCTGGCGGCGCTTGCCGCCGACATCATTCCCGTTCCGACCTCCGCGCTGCTGACAGCCGACGAGGTTTCGCAAATTTGCGAAGACGTCTCGCCCCGGCTGATCGTCGCCGGCGCCGGGATCGCCGTGCCTGCGGCCCCGCCCTGCCCAATTCTCGGAGAGGAAGACTTTCGGGAACTATACCAGCTGCCCCCGGCTGATTACGCGCTCGGCGACCCGAGCCGTCCCGCCTACATCATCTACACGTCCGGCACATCGGGCAGTCCGCGCGCGGTCACCCACGCCCATCGTGCCATCTGGGCGCGCCGCATGATGTGGGAAGGCTGGTACGGCCTGACCGAAAACGACAGGCTGATGCATGCGGGCTCGTTCAACTGGACCTACACACTGGGGACGGGATTGCTGGACCCCTGGTCGCGCGGCGCCACCTCTCTGATCCCCGCAAAAGGCGTCACGTCCGACCAGCTCGGCGCGCTCATCGGCGCGCACGAGACCACGATGTTCGCGGCCTCGCCAGGGGTCTACCGGCAACTTCTCCGCACGCCGCCCAGCCGTTCCGCCGCGCTTCGCCATGGCCTGTCGGCCGGCGAGAAGCTGCCGGACGCGACGCGGGCGGCGTGGGAAGAGGCCACGGGCACGCCGATCTTCGAGGCGTTCGGCATGTCCGAATGCTCCACCTTCGTTTCGGGCAGTCCGGCCCACCCGGCTCCTCCAGGAACGCTGGGGTTTCCGCAAACCGGACGGCGGATCGCCGTGCTTGGTGATAACGGCTGCGTTGCCCGCGGCGAACCCGGCGTGCTCAGCGTCTCGCGCCGCGACCCCGGCGTGATGCTGTTCTATTGGAACGCCGAGGCGGAGACGGCAGCCCGCTTCGACGGCGAGTGGTTCTTAACGGGCGACCTTGTGAGCATGGCGCCGGACGGTGCGCTCACCTATCTCGGACGCGCCGACGACATGATGAATGCCGGCGGGATCCGGGTCTCGCCGCTGGAAGTCGAGAACGTTCTCAACGCCCACCCCGCCATCGCCGAGAGCGCCGCCGTCGAGGTACTGGTCAAGGCGGACACGACGGTGATCGCGGCGTTCTATGTTCCGCACGGGCCTGTCGATCTGGCGGATATCGAGCGGCACGCGGCGGAAAAGCTCGCGCGCTACAAGTGCCCGCGCATCTACACGCAAGTCGAGACGCTACCGAAAGGGCCGAACGGCAAGCTGCTCAGACGCCGCTTGCGCGAAGAATACGAGAATTCCGGGACCAGCGCTAAAAGCCAAACCTAGAGCATGCGGCCGGATGCTAGGACCGTTGCCTAGCGACCGCGCCGGAAGAGGCCGAATCCGCGCGGGGAAGATACCGGGCTCCTGGTCCTCGCCCTCTGCTGGCTGAATATCCCACGACGCCGCACTTCGCGCTCTGCGACACGCTCTCTCTGCGCGGCAGCCCGCTGGCGCGCAAGTTTACGCTGCTCGGCCTTGGCCTTCTCCGCGACCACGTTGGACTTTGCCGAGTCGTTGGTCCGGACGATGAAATCGTCTCCCTCGGGCAGGACAGACGAATGCTTAGCGACATCGGCGACGATAAACGAGGCACCCGACGTCAAGCCGCCGGCGATCTCTTCCTGCATATCCTCAGGGATCGTGATCCGGTCGAGCACCTCCTTGGAGTCCTCGCCCTCGAGGCTGATGCCGACCCAGCCCGGGTCGCTCCCGTCGCTAGGGTGCACGTAAGTGAAGAGATGCGTTCCGAGCGGCTTTTTGGGATCGCTCAGTTGCACCGGCACATGCCGGACCCGGCTGAAACCCTTGCGCAAAAACAGATAGGCGTCCGGAAGCGGCCCTTTGCCGGCGGCTTCGTAGACCTTGGCCGCGATATCCTCGCTGAAAACGCCTCGCTGCCGCAGACCATGATCCTTTTCGAAGGCACGAATGGCCTTCCTGGTGCCGTCGCCGAGATAGCCGACGAATTGATCCTGAGGTTCGAGATAACCCATGGCCGCGAGGGCCTCTTGTGTGCCAATCGCAATGTCCCGCTCCTCACGGCGGGTCACGAGAATATGCCAGGGCCTTTCATCTTCTTCGGCGTCGCTGCCGTCGCCGGTCGCGGCCGCAAGCTTCTCCTCGGGCGCGAAGGCGGCCGCCAGGGCGCCTGCGCGAAGGCCCGCGTCGACGCTGTCGTCAACCGGGACTTCGTCTGTGTCGGCCGGCGCCGCGGGCTTCACCAGGGCGGCGCTTTCGATGCGCTTCGGCTCGACCATCGGCCCCGTCATCATGGCGACCTTGCCGCCAACCTCCGTCATGCGGAAAAGCTTTGGCGCAAACTTGTAGGGCATCCGGACGCAACCATGGGACGCCGGGTAGTTCGGCACGACGCCCGCGTGCAGCGCGGTTCCCGAGCGTGTCAGCCGCTGCATCCATGGCATCGGTGCGTTGTCGTACAGGTTCGAGTAGTGCTCCGGCTTCTTCTCAAGGATGCCGAAAACACCGGTCAGCGTCTGGTAGCCGCGCATCCCGCTCGACACGCGCGTGCTCTCGACACGGTCAAGTCCGCGGTACACGTGCAGCTGCTGATCCTTCAGGGAGATGATGAGCGTCAGCGGCTCGGCGATATGCCGCCCGGTGATCTCCGTCGACGCGATCTCCACGGGCTCAACCGGTTCACTCGGTTCCATTTCCACCAGATCGTCGCGCGCGACCGTCTCATCCAACGGCTCCGGCGTCGCCTTTGACTGGAGGGCAATTTCCTTGAGGGATGGGGTCGTCAGCGAGACAGGAACGAGCTTGGCGGGCTCGAGCGGCACGGCGTCGGGCAACTGCAGGCCCGCCAATTTCTCGTTGGCCGGCTCCGCGGAATCAAGGTCCTCGGACATCGCAATCGGCTGCATGACCTGAACCGCCTCGATCCCGTCGGTCAGCTCTGCTTCCTGTGCGTCGAGTTCGGAAGTCTCAGCGAGGGACTCGTCGTCGCCAGCTGGAGTAGCTGCCTCGGCGACGCCCGCAGGCCCCGTATCGATCAACTCCACCAGCGGCGCCTTGGAGATCTCTGCGGCGTCCGAAGCACTCATGTCCGAAGCACTCATGGCCGGAAGGTGCGTTGCCGAAGAGTATATATCGGTCGCACCTGCGCTCAGTGGGAGCGCCGGGGCGAACAGAATGGCCATGGTGGAGAGGCAGATAAACCTCATAATTCTTCCTCGCTGCGGTCAAACGAGTGGAATCACACACCCGTTTTCCGGGAAACTGGTTACAAGAACGTGACGCAAATTTCGTTTTCTGCGCCGATTTACTTCGTCAGTTCAACATCGACCCGGCTCGACGGCACGAGGCGTTGAACGCAATCTGTCTTGGTTTTCTTGCCCTGCTGGCACTCGAGCACGCCGTTGATCAAGAAACTTCCGATCTTGTCGCACGCGATCTTCTTGAACTCGAACATCCGCAGGGTGCGCTTCTTGGCATCGAGTGGCGCGACGCTCATGGCGAACCGGCGTTCGAAAACATCTTCGGAATTGAAAACCACCAGATCGATCTTGAGCTTGTCGTACTCGGAGGCACCCTGGTTATCGAAAACGAAATAGGCCTGACAGCCGGCCGCCTCGTTGCTCAACTTGTTGAGTTCCATGCCGACCTCGTCCGTAGCCGCCTTCGCCGACGTCTGTCCGGCCACGAATGCACTCACGACGATCGCCGCGACTGCGAGACGGGCGCGTCCCACGCCAACGCCGAATGCTCCACCGCGCATACATCCCCCCCTCTGATGCCCGTTGCCTGCCACGAATACCCCGGTAAGTGTAACCAACTACGCCAATTTACAAGGCCATCATTGTCATTAACCGCCACGCGTGGACTTTGTTCGCCAAAAAGTTTGCCGAACGCCGCAGAAGGATCAGGATAGACTGTCAGAATTAGATTGTCGGGCGCTCACATCGCCCCCCGCGAAGATCGCGTTGCTTCGATATTGTGCAGTTCTTTCGATAGGAACTTACGTTCCGTGAGGAGGCGCCGATGGCCGATAAACAAAGCTTCACACCCGACGAATGGATCACGATTCTAACGAGCCCGACGATCGCCGGCATGGCGATCACGGCGGCGGACCCCAGCGGGCTATGGGGAATGCTCAAGGAGTCGTTTGCAAGCGGCACAGCCCTCGTCACGGCCAAGTCCGATCCGAATGCCAATCCGCTGGTCAAGGCCGTCGTGACCGACTTCGAGTCCGCCGATGGGCGCAGTGAGATCATAGACGCCCTAAAAACGCGCTTTGCCGGCGCCACGCCGGACGAAGTCGTGCCCAAGGCGCTGTCCGCCCTTGCCGATGTCGCCCGCATTCTGGATGCCAAAGCACCCGAGGACGCCGCCGCCTTCAAGGCCTGGCTGGAAGAGATCAGCTTAAAGGTTGCGGAGGCCTCCAAGGAGGGCGGCTTTCTCGGCTTTGGCGGGGTCCGGGTGAGCGACGCCGAAAAAGCAACATTGGCCGACATACAGAAGACCCTCAGTGCGTGAGCCGCGGGCAACTGACGGAAGGAGGATTCCAGTATGGCAAATTTGCAGGAGATACTCGCCCGCTCTCAGCACGGCGAAGCCATGGAGCTCATCTCACGCGCCTACGACCTCAGCCCTGAACAGACCGAGGCTGCCGTTGCCGCCCTTCTGCCTGCAATCTCGCTGGGCCTGAAGCGTTCCACGGCTACGCCCGACGGACTCGCTGCTCTGTTCGATGTGGCGGGCCGCCAGCCCAGCCTTTACACCATGTACGACGACCCCGATGTCGCGCTCTCGCCGGAGGGAGTCGCCTCGGGCAATGCGGTCTTGGCCAATCTGTTCGGGTCGCCGGAGGCCAGCCGGGCCGTCGCCGCTCACGCACAGCGGTTGTCCGGGGTCGGCGGTGCGATCCTCGAGAAGATCCTGCCTATTTTGGTTGGGATGCTTCTGTCCGGCCTCATGCGCGGCGGCTCTGGCCAGGCCGAGCCTGCCTCGCGCGAACCCATGCCACGGCAACCTATGCCGAGACAGTCGGCGCCACAACAACCGGGTCCGGGCGGTGGCGGGATCTTCGACATCTTCCGGGAGATCTTCCAGCAGGGCGGCGGCTCGTCGGCCCCCGATCAACCGGGGCAAAGTCCGGTACCGCCGATCGGCGACATCCTGGATTCGATCGGCGATGGGCGCCGTAGGCCTGCCGAACCCGCGACGCCGAAGTTTCCCATCCCGGATGTCACCGGCGAACTGCCCAACACTGGCGGCCAATCGCAGCCGGTTCCCCGTCCGCCCGCGTCCGGCGGTGATCAAACCTTCCCGGGCGGCCCCGCGACGCCGGGCGGCGACATCTTCGGGCAGATCCTGAAGGAACTCGGCAAGGCCGTTCAGGACGGGCGCGTCAAGCCAGTGATCGTCGAGCCGGGCCAGCAAGCGCCGGGGGGCGGAAAGGCGCAGCCCCAACCTCAAGGCGGCGGCATCCTCGGGGATATCCTGAAAGAGATACTCGGCAGCGCTCTCGGCCAAGGCCCCGCAGCACGTCAGTCCCTCGCCGCCTCGGGCGCGGGCGCGTTTGTCTTCGGCGACGCGCTCGAACACGGCACGAGCATCGATGAGCGCGACACGGCGAGCTTGCAGGAAATATTCGATCGTTTCGGAGCAATACCGCCTCAGGCGGACTGACGAGACGGGCCCGCGTGGAAGGCTCGACTCTAAGGGGCGCGAAGTCTTGTGCCGCTGCCGGTCTAGACAGGCGCGTCGGCCTCGGCTTCCGCCGACATGCGAGTGTCGCCAGGTAAAGACGGATTGGCAAAAAAGCTTTCCGCCCACCGCAGACGTTCGTCGGGGTCGCGCAAAGCCTCGGGGACATAGATGACTCCCTTGCCGACCTGATACGCCAGGAAAGCATGGGTGCGGAATTCAAGCTCGGCGCCTTCGAACCCCATTTCCGCAAAAAGCGAACGGCAAAAGACGTGCCGCCTGGCATCGACCTTCCGAACCATCTCGGCTACGGACGGCTCCTGCGCCGCCCAACTGCGAAATGCGATATCGTACCTGTCCAACCGCTCGCGGACGATGAGACGCATCATCTCGAGGACGCGTTCGCGGGCAGGCACCTGCAGAGCCCCGATCTCCTTGATGACCCGGTCGGTGTACCTTCGGGACCAGTAGTCGAGCAGTTTCTGGACGAAATCGTCCCGCGACTTGAAGTGATGGTAGAAGCTGCCCTTGGTGACGCCGAGATCGGCCGCCAATTTGTCGATCCGCAGCTTTGCCTGTCCCTCCTCGGCCAGAACATTCAGCGCGGCGGCGAGCCACTCCTCACGATGGAAGCGCGAACCAGATTCAACCCTTCGTTTCAGCAACCTAAACCCCCATCAAGGCAGCCCGTGCAACTTGGTCGGCTTTGGTAACATGCCCTCCGAAACCGTGCCAAAACGCGCGTCTGGCAAAAATGGTGGGAAAATGTTGCAAACGTTATGGCTTGCGGGCCGCACCGTGACGCACGGGCGCGTCCCCGCCGGATAATGCTTCGCCATGCCGATTGTTGCGGTGCCGGGCTCGGCGTCACCACGTCTGCGCAGCTAAAGTTTTTCGCGCGGCTCAGTCCATTGCTCTGTGCAGCCCGGCCGGGAGCCACCACATTGGTGTTACGGGAGCCCCGTATCACTGCAGAATCCGGAAGGCACTTCTAGTGCTGCAGCAACGTGGCTTTCGGCCAGCCGCCACACGAGCAATGAGCGGCAATTGGATTTGGTATCCAATTCGATATCCCTGGAAACTCCAAGCAAGTGAGGCCTGAGATATGAGTGAACAATCTCCCCTTCAGAACAGTGTGAATGTCTTCGTCGATTGGGCGAAAGCACGTCTCGACGAGATGGCTGCCAACGCCGGAGCGCTGCAGGCCAATCTCGACAAGCTCGACGCGAATTCGCGCGCGCAAGCCGAACAGGCCATTGCGCAACTCAATCAATGGGTCGAGCAAGGCCAGCGCGACATCAAGACCGCGCAGGCGCAGGGCGAGGCTTCTGTCGCTCAGGCCAAGGCCGATATGGAAACTCTCTGGGCCAACTTTCAAAACAACGCCGGCGACTGGGCTGGTCTTCTGAAAGACAATCAGGCGATGTTCCAGGCGCGGGCCCAAGCGCAAGTTCAGGCGTGGCAGGACACGGTCAATGCCTACATGGCGCGCGTCAACGACGTCCACGACAAGAACAAGGCGCAAGCGCAGGCACAGGTCGCACAGCTTCAGGCAGACGCCAAGAAAGCCCAGGCCGACCTCGCTGCGAAAGTCGACGAGATGACCAAAGCGGGCCAATCGTCCTGGGCGGCGATGAGCGACGCACTCGACCAGTCCCGCAATGCCTTTGCGAAATCGCTCGAGACGGCAGCCAAGAACTTCAACGATGCGATGAAGAGCTAGTCGGCTCACGCGTCACGCCGCTGACGCCACACGTCCAAGGGAGGCGCCATTCGGTGCCTCCCTTTGCGCGTCTCCAGCCGCGCGGTCGTTACAAGAGCGCGTCGAGGACCGCCGTAAGCGATGGGCCGGCGACGAAGATGTCGGCGCGCAATTTCACGGTGTCGCGGACGACGACGCCGCCGAAGCCGACGACATAAGCGCCCGCCTCGCGCGCTTCGAGGTCCGTCGCGCCGTCGCCGACGAGCGCAACCGACCGCTCGTTGCTACCCAGCAGGCGGCAAACTTCGGCCTTGCCCCCAGGCCGGGCGAGCGGCGAGTCCCGGTCGAAATCCACATAGGCGCCGTTGCCGCCGAACATCACGTCGACGGCGTGGACGTTCGCGACCGGTACGCCGAGCGTATCCGCCAAGGGCAGGATCGCCTGGCGCAGCCCCCCGCTGATAATGTGAACGTCCGTCCCGGCGCCGCGCAGGGTTTGGACGGACTCGACTGCGCCCGGCACCATCTTCTCCACATAGAGCTTCGCCAGCCATTCGACAGCCGCACGGTCGGGGCGCACAAGGTCGAGACGTTTCCCGTACACGGCGTCGAGCGCCAACTCGCCGGCCATCGCCGCCGCGGTCAACGGCGCGACCTCAGTCTCGGCACCGGCGCGGCGCGCCAATTCGTCGATGCCCTCGACCCGGCTGAGGGTGCTGTCGCAGTCGAAGCAGACGATGTCGAAGGGCTTGCCCAGCGTGGTCACAGCGCAAAGCCCACAGCCTGCTCGATGGGCGGCAACGACCGGATCTCGTCCATGGCGGCAGCCGACAGCGAGGCCGATATGCTGATCAGCGCAATGGCGGTATCTGAGTCGTAGCCCACGCCCACCTGCATCCGGGAGATATTGATGTTCTCCCTCCCCAGTATGCTGCCCAGTGCGCCGACGACGCCGGGCTGATCCTGATGGCGCGTGAAGAGGAAGTTCCCCTTCGGCACGGCTTCCACGTCGTAACCGTCGATCCGCACAAGGCGCGCATGGCTGCCGCCGAGCAACGTGCCGGCCACGGTCGTCGTCTGCCCGCAGCACTGCGCCGAAATCTCCACGAGAGAAACGAAATCCCGCGCCTCCTCCGTTCTCGACTCGGTCACCTCGATGCCTTGTTCCCTGGCGAGATGGCCGGCGTTGACCCGGTTGACCCGTCCGGTCATGCGCTGGCTCAGCAGCCCAACCAACGCCTCGGCCGTAATGGGCCGCGAATCCAACTCCGCCACGCGGCCGAACAAATGCACGTCCAGTCGTGAAATTGGACCCTCGCATAGCGCGCCCACGAGACGGCCGAGCGCGTACGCCAAGCCCTGGTACGGTCCGGTCTGCGTGAGTTGGTCGGCCGTGACGCGGGGCAGATTGACGGCTGTCTCCGCGGCGCCGGTGGTCAGAAACTTGATCATGTCCTCGGCGATGCGAAGGCTCACGGCCTGCTGGGCCTCCTCCGTCGATGCTCCGAGATGAGGCGTAAAGACGACGTTGTCGAGGGTCAGGAGCGCCGACCCGGTTGGCGGCTCGGCTTCGTAAACATCAAGCGCGGCGCCGGCGAGGTGGCCGTTTCGCAGGGCGTCGAGCAGCGCCACTTCGTCGATCAGGCCGCCACGTGCGCAATTCACGATCCGGGCGCCCGGCTTCATCGAGGCCAAACGACGCGCGTCGAGGAGATGATGCGTCTTGTCGCTCAAGGGGCAATGAAGCGTGACGTAGTCCGCGCTTGCGAGCAAGGTCTCGAGATTGGCGGCTTCAGCGCCGTGGCCCGACATGATCTCCGGCGCAACGAACGGATCGTATGCGAGAACCCGCATCTTCAGAGCCGCGCAGCGCTCGGCGACAAGGCGCCCGATCGTCCCGAAGCCGATCACGCCGATGGTCTTGCCGGAGAGCTCAACGCCGGAGTAGCGCGCGGGCTTCCACTCGCCGCCCCGTACGGCACGGTCGGCCTGGGGCAGATTGCGACTCAGCGACATCAAATGGGCGATGGAGAGTTCCGCCGTGGTCGTGGCGTTCGCGTCCGGCGTATTGAACACAACGATCCCGCGTTCGGTGGCGGACGGAATGTCGATGTTGTCGACACCGATCCCCGCACGCCCCACGGCCCGCAGGCGGCTCGCCGCCTCGATGACAGGTCTCGTGACCTTGGTCTTGGAACGGACGATCAGCGCATCATAGTCTCCGATCCGCGCGACCAATGCGCCTTCGTCGAGCCCCGTTTCGACATCGGCGCGAATGCGGGCGTCGCTGTCGAGAATATTGCGGCCCGATTCGTGGATCGGATCGGCGATCAGGACACTGTAGAGCGCGCTCATCGGGTACCCCTTCCTGGCTCTCGGGAATCACGGGTTTTGCTGCAGTGCAAGAATGACAGTCTCCGCGCTCCCCGCAAGGGCCTCCCTGTCTCGTCCTTTGGGACAATGGACCGGCGTGCGCGGGTCTATGCGGGCCAAGCAACGGCCCCAAAGATTTCGCTAACCATCGCCGCTAACCAACCCAGCTAACCATCGGGGAAAGAACAAGAAGCGCCGGCGGCACCGATCCGCTAGCGTCTTCGTGGCGTCGCGCCGGTGTCCGGATTCGGAGGGACAGACGGCCTGTCGCCCAATCAATCGAGGGGCCCGGTTGAAACGCGAGGCGCGCTCCCCCATCTAAGAGGTACGGGGGGCCAGGTTCGGAGATCTGGCCATGACAAGGTTTGTACTCTTTATCGCTCTGCTCGTCGGCATCGCTTATGTGCTGACCGAACCCCCTGAGTCCAAGATGGCACTCAGTGCGAACGAGATTCCCATCCACAATGACAAGCCGCTTCTGACGTCTTGGGGTCCGACTCTCGGGTCGCTCCGGGATGGCATTCGCGTACGCCCGCGGGCCCCCGCGTCCAACATGCTGGCCGCGAACGACACCTCCGAGCCGTACGGCAGCGACAGCTCGAGTTCTACGGGCACGGTCCAGACGGCAGCCGTTGCAGCCAAGACGCTGGCGGAGGATCACCCCGACGTCCAGCGGCACAAGCCAACAACAGTCGCGAGCGTCCAGGAGCCCACAACTCATAAGCCGCCGGTGGCCGAACCCGCTGTCGACCGCATCGCCGCGGCGCTTCCGCCTCAGCGGCGGGGCCTCTTCAGCCGGGCCTTAGCCCCCCAAGCTGCCCAGGATCCGCGCGAAACACGCGAAGTCCGAGCGGCACCGCGCAATCGCGGTCTGTTCAAGCGTCTCCTGGGGCGGGGCAAGCAGCCGACACGCGCCTGGGCCCTGGGACCGGCGCGCTAAATCCTGACAACCAAGACTCTAGGCGGTACGCGAAAATAGCGTAGACTCCGTGCGTCGCGCGCACGAGCGCGTACGGCGTGTTGTCTTGGGAGGATCCGCACCATGCAGGGCGAAACCGTCACGATTTGGGGCGTGCTAGCTGCCGTGGGGATTGGCGTCATCCTCGCCATTCTGATTGCATTCGCCGTCAACGCCTGGAAGAGGCGCGGGTAGACGAAAAGGAGCGTCCCGGCGGCAGAGATCTTCGAGGCTCTCCAGCCAGTTGCCCGGGTAGTCCGCTCCAAAGCCTTCCGCGAGAGCCATGTTCGAGGACCCGCTATTTTGGATCTTGGTCGCGCCCGGTCTCTTGCTGGGCTTTTACGCGCAGGCACGGATCAAGAAAAACGTCACGGAATACTCCCAGGTTCGGACCACCAGCGGGATCACCGGCGCGCAGGTGGCGCGCCGCCTGCTTGACGCCAAAGGGCTGCACGACGTTGCCATCGAATCCACGCCGGGCGTCCTTAGCGATCACTACGATCCAGCTGCAAAGGTGCTGCGGTTGAGCCAGGACGTATATTTCACGCCGAGCGTCGCAGCCGCAGGGATCGCCGCGCACGAAACGGGGCATGCGATCCAGGACGCCGAGGATTACGGGCCCATGGAATTCCGCACCCATGTGGTGCCGTTCGTGCAATTCGCGGGGCAGATCGCGCCATGGCTGTTCGTGGCCGGTCTGGTCCTTCAGACCAACGCCCTGACCTGGAGCGGGGTCATTCTCTTCGGCGCGTCCTTCGTCTTCGCGCTACTCACGCTGCCGGTCGAGTTCGACGCCAGCCGCCGCGCGAAGAACCTGCTCGTGACCCACGGCATTATCGAGGGGGACACGCAGATCGACGGCGTCGATCACGTTCTCGATGCGGCGGCCTGGACCTACGTGGCCGCAGCCGTGTCGGCCATCGGCGTCTGGCTGTTCTATGTCTTCGTGCTGCTGTTCCGGGGACGAGGGACCGCGGCGCCCCGGTAGTCAGGTCGCCGGCACGCCGCGCCTAGCCTTTCGGGCCTAGGCGAGCTTCATTTCCGACGGCGGTTCGTCGACGATCAGCTTCGCCGAGGTGGCGGCGATGACGTCGTCCACGCTGGAATCGGAGGCCACCTCACGCAGGACGAGCCCCTCCTCCGTCGGTTCGATCACGGCCATCTCCGTCACGATCAAACTGACACGGCGTTCGGCCGTGAGCGGCAACGCGCACTCCGGCACGATCTTGGGCGTGCCCTTTGCGGTATGGACCATGGCGACGATGACGCGCTTTGCGCCCGCGACCAGATCCATGGCGCCGCCCATACCCGGCACCATTTTTCCCGGCACCATCCAGTTCGCGAGATAGCCGCGCTCGTCGACCTGCAGTCCGCCGAGCACCGTCATGTCGAGATGCCCGCCGCGAATGATCCCGAACGACATGGCCGAGTCGATAGAGGCCGCGCCGGGGACGGCGGTGACGAAACCGCCGCCCGCATCCGTCAGGTTCGGATCCTCCATGCCTTCGGGGGGACGGGCCCCAAGGCCGATCACCCCATTCTCCGCTTGAAAGAAGACGTCCACGTGCTCGGGCAGGTAATTCGCGACCATGCTCGGCAAGCCGATGCCGAGATTGACGAGCGAGCCCGGCTGGACCTCGAGCGCGACGCGGCGCGCGATGCGTTCCTTCGGATTCATACCGGTGCCCTCTCAATCAGGTGGTCGATCAGAATGCCGGGCGTCTTCACCGCATCGGGCGGGATGACGCCGACGGGGACGATACTCGTCGGCTCGGCGATGACGGTCTCGGCTGCGAGGGCCATGACAGGATTGAAGTTATGAGCCGTCAGGGAGAATTCCAGATTACCGACATAGTCGGCCCGGCTTGCCGCCAGGAGAGCGAAGTCGCTTTTGATGGGCATCTCGAGAAGGTACGGCTTGCCGTTCACCTCGACCTTCTCTTTGCCCTCTTCGACCGGCGTCCCGATGCCGGTGGCAGTCAGTACACCGCCGAGCCCAACGCCGCCTGCGCGAATGCGCTCGACCAGCGTGCCTTGCGGCACGAGTTCGACTTCCATCTCACCCGAGATCATCTTGGCTTGGGTTTCGGGGTTGAGCCCGATATGGCTCACGATTGCCTTTGTGACGGCGCCGGCCGTCACCAGCTTGCCGATTGCCCGCCCCGGCATTGCCGTATCGTTCGCGATGACGGTGAGATCTTTGCGTCCCGCCTCAACAAGAGCATCGATAAGCCGGAGAGGCGAGCCGACGCCCATGAAGCCGCCGATCAGAACGGTTGCGCCGTCCCGGATCAGCTCCGCAGCGGCGGCGGCCGAAATTGCTTCCCTCATGCCAGTTCCCCCAGTTGCGCAGCCGAAGATCTGCGCTGCCCGCGTCACCCCGTGACATGCACGCCAGTCCTCGCAAGTACCGAGTGTACCGACGTGACAGGCCTCCCAACTGCGCCGTGTCGCCGCAGTCGGACCCGCCGGACGCCGACGGTGCCCTCCCCTGCCCTCTCTGGATTGCCACACAGACCACGGTATAAATGGTGCCAAGCTCAGTTGGGCGCGCGGGGCGTCCAGTCGAGGTCGTTTCAGGGGACGACCAGGGCCGCTCCATGGCTTGCGGCGCCTTTGAGATGCCTTAGAGATTCCGTCAGTAGTGTCTCGTAAGCAGTTCACCCCCGGCTGCCACCGAATGACCGGCAACGAGACGCCCGCGAGGGGGGGGCAGCGCGGGCAGAAAAGCCAGGGTTTTCGGGACGGGGTGTCCTATAAGGCACCTATTCCAAGGCACCTGTTCAAGTCCGCCAATTAAGGCTACAGGTCGGGGCCAATGGTTTGCGCCGGTGGGCAGAAGTAGAATCGATTCGGGGCGCGCGACTAAGAGGAAGATTTTCGATGACGGCTGGTTTCGGAATAGAGAAACTCGGGCTCGTTTCTCTGCGATATCCTTGGATATGCCTCCTAATCATCGCGGTGATTACGCCGTTCGCAATTTTCGGCGCCACCCATAACCGCTTTTCAAGCGACGTTCGCGAGATCTTTCGCTCGGACGATCCGGCCTTCGTTCAGCTCGACCTCCTCAACGAGCGTTTCCCCGCCAGCCAGCCCGACCTTCAGATCGTCACCGAGTCCGAGACGCCATTCAACACGAAGGATCTCGAGGCTCTCCGCACTCTTCGCGAAAAACTGCTGAAGATCGACGGCGTCACCGGCGTGCTGTCCATGTTCACCGCGGTCACGGCGCCCGAGGATGAAGACGCCGAGCCGCTGCCGGTCTTTCCGGAAGACCTCTCGAAACTCCAAGACAACGACGCCGCGCGAAAAGAGATAACCAGTCATCCGCTGGTCAAGGGCAAGCTCTTGAACGACGACTGGACCATCGCCGTCTTCGCGCTGACGCTGGAGCAATTAGCGCAGGACAATGAGGGACAGGCAGCGGAGCGCGCGCTCGTCGCCGAGATCGGAAAGACCACTCAGGAGACCTTGGCCGGAACGAACGTGACGGCGCGTCTGACGGGGCTTGCGGTGATCCGCGACGAGATTCTGTCGGGGCTCTCTAGCGACCAACAGATGTTCGGTCTTGTCGCGGTCGGACTTGGGATCATCGTCTGCTGGATCTTCTTGCGCAGCGTTCCGCTCATTATTATCGCCGTCGTGCCCGCGATCCTTGCCGTGGCCTGGCTGCGGGGCGGCATGTGGCTGTTCGGCCAAGACATCAACCTACTCACAGGCATCGCGCCGACGATCATCCTCGTGATCGTGTTGTCCAACTGCCTGCACTTGCTGTTTTCGATACGCCGAGGCCTCGAGCGCGGCGACTCCCTGGAGGAGGCAATCGAGCGGGCTGTGAAGCGCGTCGGACCGGCCTGCGTGCTGACTTCCTTGACAACGGCTCTGGCGATGTCATCGCTGATCTGGATGCCGCATTCGTTCATCGCACATTTCGGCATCACCACGGCGTCCGGAACGGCCATGTCGCTGATCCTCACGCTGCTGATGGTCCCGGCTTTGTCCGTGCTCCTCCTTCGCGGCTTCGCCAAGAAGGTCCACGGCAAGACGCAGAAGAGCGACATGTTCCGCCAAGGCATCGACGGTCTTTGCGCCAAGGCCGCGGACGCCGTCACGTCGTTCCCGAGGGGCATTGCTCTGATCGGACTAGCGCTGACCGTAGGCGGCCTTTGGCTTCATTTCCTGAACGAGCCGCAATACAGCTATGCCAACAACATGCCACCGGAAAGTACGGCCCTGAAGGCAATCCAGGCCTACGACAGCAAGCTTGCGGGCGCGAGTACGCTCGAGGTGCTGTTGTACTTCCCCAAGGATCACGCTCTGAAGTCGTACAAGACAATTGAGATCATTCGGGAGGTCCATAAGGTCCTCGACGACGAGCCTGCATTCGGTGCTGTTACCTCTCTCCACACGGTCGAGGAGTGGCTCGGTGGCGGCGAGGTCGGCGAGGACCGGCTGATCGGTTTTCTGGAGGCGACGAACACGCGGGACTTCGCCGCGAGTTTCGTGGCTCTAGACGAGAACGCGATCCGCATCTCGGCGCAGTTCCACGCCATGACGTCCGACCAGATGACACCGATCCTCGACGACGTCGAACGAAAGATGGGGAAGATAGAGGCCAAGAACCCGGGACTCGAAATCGCCGTCACTGGCATCGTGCCGGTGTCGTCGGCGGCTAGCCATGAAATGATCAAGCAGCTCAACATCAGCCTGATCACGGCAATCGGGCTCATTCTCGTGCTGATCGGCGTCGGCATGCGGTCTCTGCGGGCCGGGCTTGCCAGCGTCCTGCCCAATCTGTTCCCGATTGCCATGGGCGGAGCCTATCTCCACCTCGTGGAGGGCGGCCTCGAGTTCACCAGCCTCGTTGCCTTCGCGGTCGGGTTCGGCATCGCCGTGGACGCGACGATCCACTACCTCACCCGCTACCGCCTGGAGCGCGCGAGCCTGGACTCCGTGGCTGCCGCCCTCAGGAAGACCACCATGGATGTGGGGCCCGTCGTCATAATGGCCACGGTGCTCATCGCCGGCGGCATCGGTACGACGATGTTGAGCAAGCTGCCGACAGTTGCCCTGTACGGAACTATCGTCGTCATTGTGCTGACGTCGGCGGTGGTCGGAGCGCTCCTGTTCCTTCCTGCCGTGATGTCGACAATGGAGCGCTACTGGCCCTCGCGCGAGGAACGCGAAGCCGGAGCGGACCCCAAAGACACCGAAGAGGCCGAGGCGAAGTCCGCGTAGGCTCAGCGCGTACGCGGAATGCCGAGATAGCGTGTGGTGCCGCGCCGAATGAAACGGCTCGGCACCTTCCCCCGCAGGAAGAAGTCCAGCTTGGCGAAAAAGCCGACCGGATACCGAAACTTCGGATTCGGCGTCTCCAGGGCCGTGGCTACGACTTGCGCCACTTCCTCCGGATCGCGCGCATGCTTCTCCGCATGGGCGTCGGCACCGCGCATCACCAAACGCACCCAATTGGTATAGGGACCGCCAGGCGGCGTGACCCGCTCGGTCGCTTCCCAGATCTCGGTCTTGTAGGGGCCAGGCTCGACAAGGACGACGTCGATGCCGAACGGGTCCAGCTCATAGGCAATGGACTCAGCCCAGCCTTCCAGGGCCCATTTGGAGGCGCAATAGATCGAGTTGGTGGGCTGGCCTGCAAAGGCCGACTGGCTGGAGATACAGACGATCCGGCCGTGCCTTTGCTCCCGGAATGTGGGCAAGAGCGCTCGGGTCAGGCCGAGCACGCCGAAAAAGTTCGTTTCCATGACACGCCGTATTTCGGCGTCGGGGAGGTCTTCATGGGCCCCGGCGATCGCGACCCCGGCATTGTGCACGACCGCGTCGAGCGTGCCGCCGGTCTGGGACAATATGTCCGCTACGGCAGCCTCGATCGAGGCAGGGTCGGTCACGTCGAGCGCCACGAACGTCAGGCGTCCGGGGCCCTCGGCCTCCTCGACCGATTTCTCCAGCGGTCCCTTCTTCTCAAGATTCCGCATGGTGGCAAACACGTGCCAGCCCTTTGACACCAAGACCTTGGCCGTGATCTGACCAATCCCTGAGGATGTCCCTGTGATCAGTACCGTTCGCATGTGACTCCGTGCCCGCCGCGCCGTGGTCATGCCGGCCTGTCGTCCGAACAGCGCGATACCGGTCCGCATGGTTGTTCCGAAAGCCGGCACCGTGCTGTCAGACGTCAAACTATGGCTTTTCCCCGGCTTCCAGATATGTAGCATAGGGACCGCACGCACAAGCAACCGTCAGAGCGCACAAAGAGAAGGGCCGTGGTTTCGTCCACCAACGAGGTGAAGAGGCGCCGGACGTGGGGGTCCGGTATTCTCGCCGCCGGGCAATATGCGTCCGCAAACATTCTACTGCTGCTGGGTGCCGTCTCGCTGCTGGTCGGCGGCTGGATGCCGTTCGTGGTCATCCTTTTGATCATGGTGTTCGGCTCCTTCGCCGATGAGTTGAGCGGCGAAGACTTGGACCGGTTGGGAGACGGGGCGCGCACCTTCTACAACGCCAATCTCTATCTGGCGCTGCCGCTCATGTGCCTCCTGGCCGTGCTGCTCGCGGTCTACGCACGAAATACCGCCGTCGCGGACCACACTCTGCAGACGGTCGGGGCCGTCTGGGTTGTCGGTTATCTCTTTGCCTTGGTAGGCGCCACGGTGGGCCACGAACTTACGCACCGGCAAGGCTGGATTCCCCAAGCAGCCGCCCATGTCTTGCTCGGCTTTACCTTCAATACTTCCTTCGTCATCTACCATGTTCATGTGCACCACCGCCGGGTGGGCAGCTACGACGAGGCCTCGACGGCCCGCCGTGGCGAGCGGCTGTTCCCGTTCCTGGTGCGTGCCGTCTACGGACAGTACGCGCAAGCAGCAAGCGTCGAGGCGGAGCGGCTTCGCCGCAAGGGCCTGCCTGTCTGGTCGCGCCATAACAAATTCATCCAGGCCCTGGCGGCGCCGCTTGCCATCGTCGCGGTGGTGACGCTTATCGGAGGCGCTTACGCGCTCCTACTATTCGTTCTGGCCGCGCTGCTGGGGCGGTTCTTCCACGAGTTGATCAATTACGTGCAGCATTACGGCATCGTCCGCGCCGAGAATGCTCCGATACGGCCGCGCCACAGCTGGGACTGCTACCACCGGCTCTCGAACGTGCTGCATTACAATCTGCCGCGGCACTCCGATCACCACATGTTCGCGACAAAGCCCTTTTGGCGATTGGACACGTCGGAGAACGTACCGATGCTGCCCTACGGCTATCAGACGATGGCCACGTTCGCGCTCGTATTTCCGCTCTGGCGGTACATCATGCGTCCGCTGCTGGCGGACTGGGACAGGCGCTTTGCCAGCGACGCCGAGCTCGAGATTATGCGTTCGCGCGGCTGGGAGGTCGCCGAACGGCCAGCCGGCGATAGGCCGATCACGGGGTGATGCGCGCGGGGGAAGCCTCCGCGCCTGCACATCATTCGAAGGACTAGTTGGGCTGCTCGTCCTCGTCGTCCGGGGGCAGATCCTCAAGCGCGCGATAGGCTGCGCCGTCCAGATCCTCGAACTGTCCGGAGCGCAAGGCCCACAAGAACGCGCCGAGGCCCAAGGCCCCGAGGAAGAGCGCGGCGGGAACAAGCCAGGCAAGTGCGGTCATGATCTCGGTCCTCCGGCTAGCCGGGTCGCATTGAGCGTTACGAGAATGGACGAACTCGACATTACGATGGCCGCGATCAAGGGGGTCACGAACCCCGCCATCGCAAGGGGCACGCAGATCGCATTATAGACCAGCGCTACACCGAAATTCTGGAAGGCCATGGTGCGGGCGCGGCAGCCTGTCTTTACAGCCTCGAGAACCGGCGACAGCGCCCGCCCCTGGAAGATGAAATCCGCCGCCCGTTGGCTGATGTCCGCTGCCGTTGCCGGCGACATGGAGGCGTGCGCGGCAGCAAGCGCGGGCGCGTCGTTCAGTCCGTCCCCCACCATCAGGACCTTGCGGCCCTCGTTGGCGCGCTCTTCCAACCACAAAATCTTGCCGGCCGGCTTGAGTTCGCCGACAAAGTCGTCGATCCCGGCCTCTTGGGCCGTGCGGGCGACGACCCCCTCCCGGTCGCCGGACAGGAGCGCGACGCCAAGTCCTCGCGCCTTGAGTGCCGCGACGGTTTCGCCCGCGTCGGCGCGTAGTCGGTCGGCAAACCGGAAGCAGACGGGTTCTTCGGCCCCGCGGCGATACCAAACCTCCGCGGTATGTCCGCCTGCTCCTTGGACCCCACACCAGGCCGCAGAGCCGAGGCGCTCTTCGCCATGGGCCGTCTCGACCGACAGGCCTTCGCCGGGCGTCTCCTCAACGCTCCTCGCGGCCTCGACCGATCCGAGCCGCTCTTGCGCCGCGGCGACGAGAGCGCGCGAAAACGGATGGCGGCTCCCACTCGCGAGCGCCCCAGCAGCAGCGAGCATCTCCGCCGGAATGGTCTCGGCATCGAGCAGTTGCGGCTCGCCAAGCGTCAGCGTGCCCGTCTTGTCGAAGACGACGGTGTCGATCTCAGCGATACGCTCGAGCCCGTCCGGCACCTTCACCATCACGCCGCGTTTGAACAGCCGCGAGGCCGCCGCAATCTGAACTACCGGCACGGCAAGCGCGAGCGCACAAGGACAGGTGATGATCAACACCGCGATGGCGTAGGTGAGCGCCGTCTGCCAGGACGCGCCGAAGACCAGCCAGCCGACAAATGTCGCGAGCCCCAGCCCATGCACGGCCGGCGCGTAAATCTGTGCCGCCCGATCCGCCAGGACTCGATAGCGGGCCTTGCCCTGCTCGGCGGCCATCATCAGACGGCTAATCTCGGCGAGAAGCGTGGCGTCGTCCGCCGCGGTCACCTCGACTTCGAGACTGCGCGTCAGGTTCAGCGTGCCTGCATAGACTTCGGCTCCGTCCGCAACAGTCACGGGAAACGTCTCGCCGGTGATCAAGCTTTGATCCACCTCCCCGGTCCCGTGCGCGACAACGCCATCCGCGCCGACGCGCTCGCCCACGGCAACGAGAATCCGGTCGCCCGGACGAAGCGTGCTGGCTGCGACCTTTGCCTGCTTCCCGTCGTCAGCTACGAGGGTGACGATGCCGTTTTGCAGGCTCAGGAGATTCTGCGCCTCGCCGCGCGCGCGGACCCGCAAGGCTTCGTCGAGATAACGGCCGACGAGAAGGAAGAACAGTAGTGTGACGGCGGCATCGAAATAGACCTGCTCGCTCGCCTCCGTCGTCTGGTAGATGCTCATGCCCGTCGCTAGGATGATTGCGAGCGAGATGGGCACATCCATGTTGAGCCGGCGCCCCTTGAGCGCCGCGTAGGCCGATACGAAGAAGGGCTCGCCGGCATAGATGACGGTCGGTAAGGCAATCAGCGCCGACAGCCAACGGAACATCTGCGCCAGCGCCGGATCCATGTCGCCCCCTTCGCCGGACCACACGGCGATAGAGATGAGCATGATGTTCATGGCGGCGAAGCCCGCGACCGCGACGCGCCGGAGCAGGTATTTCTGGCGCTGGTCTCCGCGATCCTCTTTGGATTCCTCCAGCAGCGCCGCTTCAAACCCGACGCGGTCCAGCGCCGCGATGACATCGGCTTCGCACGTCGTGGCAGGGTCGTAGGTCGCCGTCAGCCGCTTGGCGGCGAGCGAGGCCCGCGCTGTGGCAACGCCGGGGACACGCAAGGCGGCGCGTTCTACGGATCGGAGACAGCCGCCGCAGTGCATGTCCTCGACGGCCAGCGTCATGGTGGAGGGTTCAGCGTGCTGGAGTGGCTGCGCGCGCGACGCCGAGTCCTTGAGACGTGCGCCATGAGCCTCGGTCATGGCCCGTCGGCAACGATCAATCGCTTCTTCAGGCGATAGACCGGTAAACCGCCTTCCTGCTTCGACGACTCCACGCTGAGAACCCAATTGCCGGGATCGAGGGTCACATCGGACACGTAAACCCCTTCACGCCATTCCCGGAACGTCACGGCGCGGTCGTCCGTATCGGCGGCCGGCCGGACGAGCGTGCCGGACAGCGCCAGCCCCGTGACGGGCGCCGAGGCGGCATCGGTGAACTGCAAGGTGATCCGGGAGGCGCTTTCGTCATAGTCCGCCTTCGCGGACCAGCCCAACGCCGCCTGCTGCTCCGCCTCGGCGATGGTCTCGTTGTAGTTGAGGCCGCTGCGATACGGGTTCGGGCGATCGCCGCCGCTGAAGGTAGAAACTGCGTAGTAGACGAGCAGTCCGTTGGCCACGAACATAACGCCGAAGAAGATGACGAGGCCGATCAGCACATGACGGCCCGTCACGCTCCGTGGGAAGGGCGCGGCCGCCATCATCGTCTTGCCTCTTGCTTGGGCGGCCCCTGGAAGGTCGCGTCATGCTCGGTGCTCGCTCCTGTCGCGATGTCGGTCACGACGAGCTGGAACGGCGTCGCCTGTTCGGGCAACGCGCGAACGCCTGCTTTATCCAGGGTGATGTAGAGCTTGACGGCCTGCAATTGGTCCGGCGGAACCGGCACGACACCGCCTTCGTGACCGACCATCTGTACACTGGCGCCCGTCAGACCGGAGACACCGATCTTGAAAGCCCGCGGGACGTACTGCTTGTTCAGAAGCTTGACCTCGTACCCGTTGCGCACGCCGCCGTCGGACAGCTTCACGAACAGAGGATTGCGGTCGTGCAGCACGTTGACCTCGAGCACCGGGCGTAGCACGAGTGCAACGATCATGATGATGCTCACCAGGGCGATAGCGCCGGCATAGAGCAGCACTCGCGGCCGCAGCAGCCGCAGCGGTTCGGCATCCTCCGCACCGGCATCGAGATTACGGATCGTGTCATAGGCGATCAGACCGCGGGGTCTGCCGACCTTGTCCATGATTTCGTCGCAGGCATCGATACAGAGCGCGCACTGAATGCATTCGAGCTGCGCGCCGTCGCGAATATCAATGCCGGCCGGGCAGACCGCGACGCATTGACGGCAATCGACGCAATCGCCGCGCCCCTCCCAAGACTGTCCGGCCTTATGGGGACCGTGCGGCTCGCCGCGCCAGGCGCGATACGAAATCAACAGGGAGTCGCGATCGAACATGGCGCCCTGAATGCGCGGCCAAGGACACATGTAGACGCACACCTGCTCGCGCGCGATACCGCCCAGGACGTAGGTCGACACCGTGAACAGGCCGATGAAGAAGTAGGCGGCAGTCGGCGCACTGAATGTCACCAGCTGATTTGCCAGCGTCGGCGCGTCGGCGAAGTAAAAGACCCAAGCGCCCCCGGTCGCCACCGCGATCGCAAGCCAGGTCAGATGCGTGGCGCCCTTCCGCCAGATCGTTTCGAAGGACCAAGGGTGCTTGTCGAGCCGCAGGCGCGCGTTGCGGTCTCCTTGCCAGAACCGCTCTACAGCGATCATCAAGTCGGTCCAAACCGTCTGCGGGCAGGTGTAACCGCACCACACGCGGCCCGCTACCGACGTAATGAGAAACAGCGCCAATGCGGCCAGCACCAGCAAGCCGGTGATGTAATAGAATTCTTGGGGCCAGATCTCGAGAAAGAAGAAATAGAAGCGGCGCGCCGGCAGATCGATCAGGACAGCCTGGTCGGGCAGATAGGGCCCGCGGTCCCAACGTATCCAGGGCAGCAGGTAATAGATACCCAGCGTGACGGCCATGACGATCCATTTGGTCGTCCTGAACCGGCCGTGGGCCTCTTTCGGATAGATCTTGGTGCGCCCGGCATAGAGCTGCGGTCCCTCATTGAAGGGGGACGCGCCGCCGCCGCCGCCCAGCTCGACATTCGCCATCTTCATTCCAAAGTACGCCCGGACGCTACTGACCGCCACCCAGGGAGTGCACGTAGATCGCAAGCTCCTTGATCGTCGCCGGGTCGAGCCGCCCCGACCAGGCCGGCATCATGCCCGCTCGGGAGTAGTTGATCGTTTCGACGATCGTGTCTTTGTCTCCGCCGTACAACCACAACTCGTCCGTAAGATTGGGCGCGCCCAGCGCTTGGTTTCCTCGGCCGTCGGGACCGTGGCAAGCGGCACAATTCGTCGCGAAAATCTCCTTGCCGCGCGCCGCCGCCTCGGCGTCGTCCTCGTTGCCGGACAACGACATCACATATTCGGCGGTGTCGGAGACCTGCTCGCGGTTCAGCATGCCGAGCTTGCCGAAAGCCGGCATCATGCTCATGCGCGTAGCCGAATCCTCGGCGCGAATGCCGTGCTGGATGGTCTGATGGATTGCCTCAAGCGAGCCGCCCCACAGCCAGGCGTCGTCACGCAGGTTCGGATATCCGAAAGCCCCTTGCGCACCACGGCCGTGGCACGGCGCGCAGTTATCGCCGAAAGCCGCCTGACCACCGGCCAGCGCGAAGTTGAACAACTCCGGATCGGCCTTGATCGCCTCGAGATCGCTTGCAGCGATCTTGTCACGGTAAACCGCCTTCTCGGCTTGAGAGGCGGCCACGTCCTTCGTCACCTGGCCGCGCTGGCTGTAGCCGAAGAATCCCTTCGTATAGGACGAGGCCGTGGGCCAGGCCGGATAGACAATCCAATAGCCGATCGCCCATACGATCGTCGCATAGAAGACGTACAGCCACCACTTGGGCAGCGGATTGTTCCATTCCTCAATGCCGTCCCACTCGTGACCGGTGGTTCCGACGTCCTCCGAGGTGTTGGTGTCCTTCTTGGCCATGGCTCAGCTGTCTTTCCCGTTGTCGGACTCTGGGTCGTCTTCCAAAGGCAGTTTCGCCGCCTCATCGAAGCGCTTCTTGTTGCCGGGCCAAAAGGCGTACAGAACGACACCGGCGAAAAGCACGATGAAGAAGATGAGCGCGGCTACCTGGCTGATCGAAGCAACTTGTTCGTAATCCATCGTCCCGTCCTCACCTCAGATTGGGGCCGGCTTCGTCAAAGCTGGCGAAGTCGACGAGCGTTCCGAGCATTTGCAAGTACGCGACTAGGGCATCCAACTCGGTGATTTCGTCGGGATTGCCGTCGAACGGCCCGGTCTGCGCCTTCGGGTAGCGAGCGAGCAGCGCCTCCACGTCACCTGTGTCCTTGCCAGCCTGCGCCTCGAGATCGGCCTTCGCGGACTCGATCATCTCCTCCGTATAAGGAACTCCGACGGCCACGTTGGTCTTCAATTGATCCTGGATGTCGTCGTAGTCGAGCGCATTTTCCGCGAGGAACGGATAGCCGGGCATCACGGATTCCGGCACGACCGCGCGCGGGTCGATCATGTGCTCGCGGTGCCACTCATTGGAATATTTGCCGCCGACCCGCGCCAAGTCGGGGCCCGTACGCTTGGATCCCCATTGGAACGGATGGTCATACATGCTCTCGGCGCCCAGGCTGTAATGACCGTAGCGTTCGACCTCGTCGCGCAGCGAACGGATCATCTGGCTGTGGCATAGATAGCAGCCCTCGCGCACATAGATGTTGCGCCCTGCCAGCTCCAGCGGCGAGTACGGCCGCATGCCTTGCACCTTCTCAACTGTGGAACTCAGCCAGAACAGCGGCGCGATCTCGATCAGACCGCCAATGCTCACCACGATGAGGATGCCGATCAGCATCAGCATCGGGCTTTTTTCCAGGACCTCGTGTTTTCCCCAGCTCATTGGTCTCTCCCTACTCCGCCGGCGCCGTGTATTCGCCAGGGCGGAACTCGGGAGCCGCGGCGACGGGCGGTTGATCGGTCGCATCGACAGGCTCATCGCCGCGGACCGTGCGCCACAAATTGTACGCCATCAACAGCGCGCCAATGACGAAGAGCAGTCCGCCGATGGCCCGGATGATGTAGAACGGGTGCATGGCCTCAACCGTCTCCACGAAGGAGTATTCGAGGAAGCCGAGCGAGTTGTAGGCCCGCCACATCAACCCTTGCAGGATCCCCGAGACCCACATGGATGTGATGTAGAGCACGATGCCGAGCGTCGAGATCCAGAAGTGCCACTCGACCAAACGCTGCGAGTAGAGCGCCTTGCGGTGCCAAAGCCAGGGCACGAGGCAGTAGATCGCGCCGAAGCTGATAAAGGCCACCCAACCGAGCGCACCGGAATGCACGTGACCGATGGTCCAGTCCGTGTAGTGAGACAGCGAGTTCACAGACTTGATGCTCATCAGCGGGCCTTCGAAGGTCGACATGCCGTAGAAGGCGACGGCCACGATCAGCATGCGAATGACCGGATCGGTGCGCAGCTTGTCCCAGGCACCAGACAGCGTCATGAGGCCGTTGATCATGCCGCCCCAAGACGGCATCCATAAAATGATCGAAAAGGTCATGCCGAGCGTCTGCGCCCAGTCCGGCAAAGCCGTGTAATGCAGGTGGTGCGGGCCGGCCCAGATGTAGATGAAGATCAGCGACCAGAAATGGACCACCGACAGGCGGTACGAATAGATGGGCCGCTCGGCGCGTTTCGGCACGAAGTAGTACATCATGCCGAGGAAGCCGGCCGTCAGGAAGAAACCCACCGCGTTATGGCCGTACCACCACTGGGTCATGGCGTCTTGGACGCCTGAATACAGGATGTAGCTCTTCGTCCCGAGCAGCGACACCGGCACCGCCAGATTGTTGACGATGTGCAGCATGGCGACGGTGACGATGAACGCCAGGTAGAACCAGTTGGCGACGTAGACGTGCGGCTCCTTGCGCTTGGCGATGGTGCCGATGAAGACGAGGAAATAGACCACCCAAACGAGGGTCAGCCACAGATCCACATACCATTCAGGCTCTGCGTATTCCTTGCTCTGCGTGACGCCGAGCAGATAACCGGTGGCCGCCAGAACGATGAACAGCTGATAGCCCCAGAACACGAACCACGGGGACCATTTGCCCGCCAACCGCGCGCGGCAGGTGCGCTGCACGACGTAGAACGAGGTCGCGATCAGGGCGTTGCCGCCGAAGGCAAAGATCACGGCAGATGTGTGGAGCGGCCGCAGACGCCCGAAGCTTGTCCACGGCAGATCGAAGTTCAGCGCGGGAAACGCCAGTTGCCAGGCAATAAGATCGCCCACGACAAACCCGGCTATGCCCCAGAATACCGTCGCGATGACGCCGGCCCGGACGACGCCATCCGCGTATCCGGTCGTGTCCGCCGGCTCACGCGCCTCGACGAACTGAGTCAGCATATAAAGAAGTGCAAGGCCCGATGCGCCAAGCAGGACGCAGCCATGAAACTTCATGGCCAAGCCGTCTCCTGCTATCGCAAGGACGAGACCGATAATAACGAGAAACGCCGCGGCCCCAATCGCGAGAATATCCGATAGCGCTTTCCACTCATCGCGCTGAGTCGATGCGGCCATGTTCCCAACCCCTTAATCTCAAGCCTTGCCCAGACCCCCACCGGCGGCGCCGAGCCCCGGAAGCGTCATCAGAGCCGCGTCAGCCGTCGCGGTTCCGTACACATTCGTTACACGCCGACCGCTGCCGGCCTACCTTGATCCAGCGCAAGCTTCGGCGATCCCATACGATAGTAGGATCGTTCGCTTGCTGCTTATTCGGTTCGCAAGCTCATGATGTAGGCTGCGACGTCCTCGAGCTCGTTTTTGGTGATCGGAATGACGGGCATCGGATGCTTGGGGATGGCGATCCGTGCCATGATCGCGCCCTCGGTCTGACCGGGCTGATCTGCAATTTCTTGGAAACTCGGCACGTCAGCGACGGCTTTCGTCTGGTCGCCGGAGACTAGGTGGCAATTCGAGCAGACGCTGTCGGCGAGCGCCCGGCCTTGTTCGAGACGCTGCTTGTTCGCGACCGGCTCTTCCGCTTGCGCCGCCGAAGCAAAACCAACCAGCAGTCCGACTGCCAGGAGCGCGCTAACGCCAAGCGATTGCCGAGATCCGCGAAAAATCATGTAGCCATTGCCTCCAGCTTCTGCATGTCGAGCACCGACACCTGCCGGGCCGATTCGAGCTTGATGATACCGGCGTCTTTCAGTTCGGCAAACATCCTGGACACCGTCTCAAGGGTCAGCCCGAGATAGTCCGCGATATCGTGTCGTGGCATGGCCAGCTGCAGCGAGCGATCCGAACCCGTGCGGCGCACCATCTCGATGAGAAACGCTGCCAGCCGCTCCAGCGCGTTCTTCCGGCCGAGCAGCAGCAGATGATCCTGTGTCTGCCGGAGGCCGATCATGGTGCGGTTGAGTAGTTCGTGGACGAAGCCACTCGACGACGTGTTGCTGAGCAGGCTCTGCCATTTGTAGGCGAGGACCTTTACGGGCCCGATCGCCTCGGCCGAGACGTGGTGCACGTCGTCCACCTCGAAGCCGAACATATCGCCCGGAAGGTGGAAGGCGCTGATCTGCCGGCGTCCGTCCGGCAGAAGCTTCGATACGCGAACGACGCCCGAGACGATCTTGTAGACGTAGCCAGCGCTTTCGCCCTCGGCAAAAATCTCACTGTTGCGGGCGAAATTGAGCGGGACGCTCGATGTGTGGAAGTCACCTTCGTCGCGCGGCTGCGGAAACACCGGCGGCGCGGGCGGCATCTGAGTCTGAGAAAGTTCGACGGCGGGATTTGGCGTCAGCATGATAACCCCCGGAAGGCTTATTTGACTGACGTCAGAGATAGAGATGTTTGCGCTCGATCAAAATTCGGTCCGGCTCCCTAAGGGAAACTACGTAGCCCAGCCTAAATCAGGACGGCAGCACGGGCTGGCCAGAACTGCCTTTGGATTCAATTGCTTGCCGGATGGTCTCTAACAGGACCCCGCCGAGGATCGGCTTTTCGAGGACCGTGGTGACCCCGCCGGTCCTGGCTTTGGCCATGAGCCGCTCGGTTTTCTGGGAGACCATGAGGATGACCGGGACACAGGGATCGCAGGGAAGCTGTGAGTCGCCAGCTTCTGCGACCCGCGAAAAGACGTCTTGGTCCAGCACCACGCAGGCACTGCGGATACAGGGCGCCCGCAGGAGGGGCGATAGCGCGTGCTCATCGCAGAAACGTGTCTCATATCCTTCTAACTCCAACGAAAACCGCATGCTGTCGGCAAGAGTCCCGTCACCAACGGCGATCAGCACCGTACCACCCTGGCTCATATGCCTCATTCCCCAACGTCCGCCCTCGTCCCGCAGGTCACCCCGTACCGACACCCGCAGTCTAGGCAGCGACGCGCCTGCGGCATTGAGCCACGTCAAATGGAAATCGACATTGAAAACAGCTGGCTATCCATTGCTAGCCTGTGTCGGAGGCTGGCCCGACATGGGCACGTACCGCCATTCGCACGAGTTCAGACAGACTCTTCGCCTGCATCTTGGTCATGACATTCGCACGATAGACTTCAACTGTTCGCGGACTGATGCCGTAAGCAGCGGCGATGACCTTGTTCGCCTGGCCCGCCACCAAGCCTTCAAGAACCTGGCGCTCACGCTCCGATAGGGTTGAAAGCCGACTCATGACCTCCTGCATTTGGGTGTCACCATCCCCACCGGCGGTTTTGAGCGCCGATTCCACCGCCCTGAGCAGCACCGCGTCCTCGAAGGGCTTCTCTATGAAGTCCACCGCGCCGGCCTTCATGGCTTCGACGGCAAGCGGAACGTCGCCGTGTCCCGTAATGACGATCGCCGGCAGGCAATGCGCTTTGCTTTTCACCCGGCCGAGCAGCTCGATCCCCGTCATATCCGGCATGCGGACATCCGTGACGAGACATCCGCACACCATCGGATCGAGGGCATCCAGAAATGCGCCGGCCGAATCGTAGAGCCGAACGGGAAGGCCCGCCGAACCGAGCATGAACGCCAAGGACTGGCGAACCGCCTCGTCGTCATCGACGATATGCACGATAGGATTGGCAGGCATCACGCCGCGTCCTCGCCTTCGGCCGGCTCCAGCGTAAACCGGAACACCGTGCCGCCACCGGGATTCTTCTCGACCCACATGCGCCCTCCGTGCGCCTCGACCAGGCGCTTGGATATCGACAGGCCCACACCCATGCCATTGGCCTTGGTCGTGACGAAGGGCTGAAAGAGCTGATCGGCGATCTCCTCTGAGAGACCGCTCCCGGTATCGGCGACCATGACCTGCACCATAGGCTCCCCCGTCTCGTACGTATCCGTGGGGGAGCGGGACGTCGAAACCAATAGGACTTTCGGGTCACACCCTTCCATCGCCTCGATGGCGTTGCGCATCAGGTTCAGCAGAACCTGCTGGATCTGGACCTTGACGACCATCACGTTCGAGACAGACCGATCGAACTGAAAGCTCGGCTTCACGCCCTCGTCCTTGGCGTCGATCAGGGCCAAGGCGCTGGTCTCCTCGACAAGATCGTTGATGTCCTCAGGATGGCGGATCGTTTCGTGGTGCGTCACGAAATCGCGGAGTTGCCGGATAATATCGGCGGCGCGCAGGGTCTGCTTCGTCGTGGCCGCCAACGCCTCGCGCACCATGGCGACTTTCTGGTCCTCGATGGATTCCAGCAGCCGGTTGCAGCCTTGTAGGTAGTTGGAGATGGCCGTCAGCGGCTGATTGACTTCATGCGCCAGGGTCGAGGCCATCTCGCCCATGGCAGTCAGGCGGGATAGCCGCGCCAGCTCGGTCTGCAGATCCTGAAGCTGCTTCTCCGTTCTCTGACGTTCGGTCAGGTCGCGTATGAAGCCGGTGAAGAACCGCTGCTCGCCCGATCGCATTTCCGCGACCTCGAGCTTCATCGGGAATGTGGATCCGTCCTTGCGTTCCCCGGTCACCACCCGGTCGAAGCCGATGATGCGCTTCTGCCCCGTTTCGAGGTAACGCGAGATATAAGAATCATGCTCGTCGCGGAACGGCGAAGGCATCAGCATAGCCACGTTCTTGCCGGCAACCTCTATTTCCTTATGTCCAAAGAGGCGCTCGGCCGCGGCGCTGAAGGAGCGGATCATGCCGGTCTCGTCAATGACCACGGTCGCATCGGGAACGGTGTCCAGGATTGAGCGCAGATGAGCCTCGCGCGCGCGGACTTCCTTGGCACTGCGGCGGCTGCGCAGGCGCGTGCGGCGCAGCAGCTCGCCCAGCCAGGCAATCCCGATCCCCACACCGGTGAAAATGCCGAGCTCGGCCAGATCCGGAATGGCCGCCGTGCTGTGCGGAATCAGTGCATAGCCGATTGCCGCCGACAGAAATGTTGCGAGAAAGCCCGGACCGATACCGCCGAAACCGGCCGCAATGGCCAGACCAGGGATGAAAATGAGGAAGGACGCGCGCCCTTCAAGCCACGGATACAGCCCCCAGGCAAGGCAGGCCATGCCCACCACGGCCGCGACGGCCACGCCATAATGTACGGCGCCCGTCTCGGGGCTGAGTATCGCACGCCGCAACCGCTCTACTGAGCCGAGGGGACGCTTGTTCGGCACAGGTCCATGCATCACCCGGAGATTAGCACTTTCGCGCGCCGCGCGAAGGCCGAGCGTCGGTTCCTAAGGTGCCCTAATCGACCCGCTTGACGGGGGTTGCCTTCGCCCCTTCGTCCGTGACCTGCGCCCCGGGCCGATAGGCAGTTTTGGTGTAGCCGTCCCCGTCCTGGGTGAGTTTCGTCGTCCAGCCGGTGGTCCATTTGATGACGGCGCTTGCGCCGTCCACCGACCACTCCCCTTCGAGGACATGGCCCTGCTTCTCGCCATGCGCTTTGGAATCGGCCGCGAGGGTGATCGTGAAGGTGTTGCCCTTCGTATCCTCGGTCACATACTTCCCCGCCCAGTCGCCGGCGACCACGGCGCTGACGCTAAGCAGCGTCAGAAGCAGGGCGGCGGCGATGCCGAGAAGCCGTTCGTGCTTTGTCATGGATGTTTCTCCCTAAAGGCTCATCTGCCCGCTTAGCGATTCTAGCGTCACTTCTTTCTGCGCCGGTCGACTTCCCGCTGACTTACTTCCCCGGACTGGACGAGCGCACGCACGCAGGCGTCCGACAACTTGTCGCCGTGCCGGTCCATACAGTTGCGCAAGGCATTTGTTTCCAGCCCATACTCGCCGCAATAATTCTTGTAGTCCGCCCGGCAATGCTTGCGCACGGCCTCGCTGTAGGCGGAGGCGTTGGCGCTTCCCATGTGGGCCGCGCCTGCCAAGAACGAAACGATCGCGACGATGACGAAATTCTTCATAACGAACTATCCTCCCGGTTGTCTTGGTGCTGCTCCCCCGGGGTGGCGGCGATCACACCTACGCTATTCTCTCGTCATGGCGTTGATGCCCATCAAGATATCGCGCCTCAAGGGCTCCGCTCACGAAGCCTCGTAGGCGATTTGCCACAGGTCACGCGATTCCGGCAAGCGCGCCGCCGCGCGCAATGATCCTCACTTTGTGCTAGACGGGGTCGGGGCGAGCGAGCATCAGGGGGACTTCATGACACCGGCGACCGATACTGCCGGCCGGAAGCACAGTTTCTGGCTGGTTGTCGTAGCGGCTTGCGTGGGCGCATTCGCAGTCGCGTACAACACGACCGCCGTCATGACCGCTCTTCCCGCGATGAAGTCGGAACTCGACCTCGATCTCGACGCGCTGCAATGGGTGATCAATGTCTACATGCTGTTCGGCGCGGCGACGCTGGCGGCCATGGGTCATCTCGGCGACACGTACGGCATGGCCCGAATCTTCCTGTGCGGCATTGTCTTTTTCGCGCTCGGCTCCATCGGAATCGTCATCGCTGACGGGGCGATCCTGCTGCTTGTGGGTCGTGCGCTCCAAGGGCTTGGCATCGCCGCCGTCATGGCCGCTTCGGTCGCTTTGATCAGCCGATCAACTCCCGCCGAGCAGCGCGCCTCCGCCCACGGCGTGTGGGCCGCCGCCGTGGCCTTGGGCTTCGCTCTAGGTCCGCTGATCGGCGGCGCGTTGACCGACGGCATCAGCTGGCGGGCGATCTTCATTCTCGATCTGGTGATCCTCGGAACGGCTGCCCTGCTGTGCCTGTGGGTGATGCGCACCGGATTGACGCCCGCCGTGCTCGAGGGCGGCAAGCGCACGGACTTTGCCGGGATCGCCCTGCTGTTCGTGACGCTCGCGGCGTTCCTCTACGCCCTGACCTGCGGCCCCCTTTACGGCTGGACCTCACTGCCAGCGTTGGGCCTGTTTGCGCTCACATTGCTGGCCGGCGCCGGGTTTGCCGCTAGGGAACTCCATTCGGCGGACCCGCTCGTCCGTTTCGACTTCTTCCGCTACCGGAACTACTCGGCGGCAGCGGCCGGCATGTTCTTGAGCGGGTTCACGCAGATCGGGATTCTCTTTTTCATCAACTATTACATCCAGGCCCCGGAAGGCCTGGGCTTCAGTGCACTCCAAGCGGGACTCGCGCTCCTGCCCTTCACGGCCGTGATGTTCGTGGTCTCCCTGGTGGCGCCACATACCATTTCACCAAGCCGCTACGGCGTGTGGGCGACCGTCAGCATGGCCGCCCTCGCGATCGGGTTCCGGCTGATGCACGGCGTCGATCACCAGACGCCGTTCGAGGACATTTGGTGGAGGCTGACCTTCATCGGCGTCGGCGTGGGACTGACGATGACCCTCCTGCCCCGTATCGGTTTGGACGCCCTGCCCGACACCAATGCGGGGCAAGGTTCCGGTGTCGTCAACACATGCCTTTATTCGGGGCTCGCGGTCGGAACGGCACTCGGCGCCGTCGTCGCGCTGCAGATCAAGCGCCGCATTATCGATCCGTTTGTGGATAGCGCCAGCAGCGTGCTGCCGGACGCGGATGCGCTGAAAGTCACGTTGGTCCACGGCTCCGAGAGCCAAGTTAGCAAGGCTCTGGCCCAACTCCCGGCTGGCGACATGGAGAAGGTCCAGTCAGCACTTTTGAGGGCGTTCGATGCCGGCTTCTCCGGGGTCATGAGCCTGATGACCGGCGCGGCGCTGCTTGGCGTGGTTCTATGCGCTGTTCTTATCCGTGCGCGGAAGACGCCGGGCTAACGACCGCGTTCCGCCACGGCTACGCCCGCTAGGTCCTTGCGAGGGCGACGGCCTTGATCTGCGCAACGACCGTGTCCCCGGGCTTGAACCCGAGCCGGTCCCAGGACAGGCGCGAGACACGGCTGAGAAGCGGCGCCCCGCTCCCGTCCTCTCCGAGCTTGAGCCGGACGGTCATCTGCGTTTCGCCGATCGGCTGAACCGTGTCGATGCGGACCGGCAGCGCGTTCAAGATCGTGATGTCCTTCACCGCATGCCGACTGAGGCTCACATCGCTTGCCTCAATCCGCAGGCGCCGGGTCGATCCGGTCGGCCCTATATCGCCGGCCACGAGAAGCGTACCGCCCGGCACCTCGATGGTCGCGAGGCCGTAACCGGGGTCGTACTCCTTGACGGTTCCATCGAGCACAGACGCCGGTTCCGGCATGCGGACCAGAGGCAAGCTCGGATCGGATAGCAGGTCGGCAATGGGCCCCGCAGCGCGGACCGCACCGTGCCGCATGAGAACCAAAGTGTCCGCCAATCGTTCGATCTCGCGCATGTCGTGGCTCACATAGAGCACCGGGATCGATAAAGTTCTGTGCAGTTGCTCGAGATACGGGAGAATCTCTTCGCGTCCCATACGGTCGAGCGCAGACAGCGGCTCGTCCATCAAGAGCAGACGGGGCTGCGAGAGAAGCGCGCGGCCGATTGCGACGCGCTGACGCTCGCCGCCGGACAGGCGTGATGTGGGCCGATCGAAAAGCGGTGCGATGGCGAGGAGATCGACGACATCATCAAAGCCGATCGTCTGTCTGCTGCCTTTGGCCCGTTTGGCGCGCTTCTGGCCGAACTCGATATTTTCGCGCACCGACAGATGCGGAAATAGGCTAGCCTCCTGGAAAACGTAGCCGATCGCGCGGCGGTGCACCGGCACGAAGCGCCGCCCCTCCTGCCACACCTCGCCGTCGACCACGAGCTTGCCCTGCGCCAAGCGGGTGAGACCGGCCACGCACCGCAACACCGTGGTCTTGCCGCAGCCGGAGGGGCCGAACAAAGCCGTGACCCCTTCACTTGGCGCGGCAAACTCTACATTGAGCTTGAAGCTGCCTTGCTGTCCTGAAAACTGTGCCTCGATCACGGGCGCTCGCTTTTGAAACGCGTTTCGACCATGCGCATCGCGAAGATCACCGCGAAGGACAGCGCCAGCATCGCGCCGGCCAGCACGTGGGCTTTGCCCCACTCCAGCGTTTCCACGAAGTCGAAGATGGCGATGGAAAGGACCTTGGTCTCGCCGGGGATGCTGCCACCGATCATCAGCACGACGCCGAACTCGCCCATCGTATGCGCAAATCCCAGAATAGCGCCGGTCAGAATGCCCGGCAGCGCCAACGGCAAGGCGACGTTGAAGAAAGCGTCCAGAGGCCCTGCGCGTAAGGTTGCGGCCGCTTCCCAATGGCGCTCACCCATCGCCTCGAACGCGGTGCGGATCGGATTCACGACGAAGGGCATAGAATAGAGAACAGAGCCTACGACAAGCCCCTCGAAGGTGAAGGGTAGCGACCGGCCGATCAGAGTCGTGAGCGGACTATTGGGGCCCATGGCGATGAGAAGGTAAAAACCGAGGACAGTCGGCGGCAGCACGATGGGAAGCGCGACCAGGACCGCGACGATCTCCTTGCCGCGCGCCGTGCTGCGCGCGAGCCACCATGCGAGCGGGATGCCGATGATGAGAAGAACGAGGGTGGTGACCACCGCGAGCTGCAACGTGAGTAGGATCGTCTCAATCAGCGCTGCATCGAACATGGCGGCAGTCCCCCTTTAGTCCTCTCCCGGCATCTTGTATCCGAACCCCTCGATGACTTTGAGGGCTTCGGAGCCTTTCAGGTACGCCAGAAAGGTCTTGGCTGCCTCGTTGTTGCGGCCACGCGTCAAGAGAACCGCATCTTGCCGCAAGGGGCGGTACATGTCGTCGGGCACGGTCCAACTTGAACCCGTGTCGTTGTTCTTGACCTGCGAGGCGGCGACAAAGCCCACCGGCGCATTGCCCGTTGCCACGAACTGATAGGTCTGACCGACATTCTTCCCCTCTACGAGCCGCGGTTCAAGCGCCTCGAGGACGCCGAGCGCCTTCATCGTGTCGATCGCGGCCGCGCCATAGGGCGCGGTAGCCGGATTGGCGATGGCGACGTGGCGCAGGTTGGGGTCAGACAATACCGCCGGTGTGCCGTCGATCCGAGCGGGGTCCGCACTCCAAAGAACAAGGACCCCGATCGCGTATGTGAAACGCGTTCCCGCGACGCCTAGCCCCTCTGCTGCGGCCCGCTGCGGACGCGCTTCATCCGCCGCCAAGAAGACATCGAACGGAGCCCCATGCGCAATCTGGGTGAAGAGTTGCCCGGTCGATCCGAAGCTGAACACCACACGATGCCCCGTCGACTTCTCGAAGGCTGCGCCGAGTTGCTTCGCGGCCGACGTGAAATTGGCGGCGACCGCAACCGTTGCCTCTGCAGCGCGGACAGACTTTACCGGAAGGCATGCAAGTGCCCCCGCGACGAGGCCGAGACAGAATCTCACCAGTGTACGTGGCATTGTGCTCCGCCGCGTAAGAAGACCGATGGCGACAGAATTGGCAGGCGCCCGACGGCGTGGCAAGAGGGGGCGGCACTAAAGCAGCGGGCACATGCCTCGTCTTTCGGCTCGTGCCGGCCTGCGATGCCGTCAGGATCAGTCGAGGACGCGGAAGCGGACGCCTTCGGAGCTCACATATTGATTGGGCCCGACGCGGGTGAAGCTCACGCAGCTCGTGCCCTTGGCGGGCCCGCTCGGAAAGGTCGAACAGATTTTGTTCCCTTTGGCACGCCAAGTGCCATCCACCGACCCAATCAAGGCCTTGGCCGAGACGACACCCCCGGGCCGATAGCGCATGGTGACGTTCATCCCGAATTGGCGCGTCACGATTGTCTTGTTGAGCATCTCGTCGAGGACTTCCGCAGCCGTGAGCGACTTTGCGTGGACGGGCATGGGGGCGAGCGCAATGAGCAGGACGATCAGGCAAAAAGCACGCGACATGGTTACCTCTCCAGAGCCGAGGTGGAACACGGGACTTGCAGGGTACGGAACCTGGACGCGTCCGGATCACCGCAGCGGCCGAGATCGGCCGGCGGCGGTCCATCCGTCCCCGCTAGCGCGCGCTCGACGTTTGTCGAGCGAAGCGCCAGCTGGCGATCAGCCCGAACAGCGCAAAGCACGCGACGACCCAGTAGACGTGTTGATGCCCAGCCGCACCCGGCGATTGGTCGAGCAGATAGCCCATGAGCGGGCCCATGAAGACATCCGGCGTATAGCCGATCACGGACACAAGGCCGACAGCGGCGCCCGTGTAAGCGAGCGGCACCTTTCCCTCCCGCATGATCGCGAAATAAAGCGCACGCAAAGCGAAGATGCCCATGCTTGTGCAGACGATCGTGAGCAGGAAGACCCAGACCATCCCGGCCCCGATCAGCCCGCTCGCCAAAATCAGGCTACCCAGCGCGAGCAGCGTGAAGGAACTCACCGTCATGGTAGTAGCGCCGATCCGGTCTGCCAGAAGCCCTGCTCCCACAGCAGCGAACGGGCGTATCCACAGCGACAAGACGCCGGCGCGCGCAGCGTCAACCTCGTCGAGCCCGACGACTTGGTTTGCGTAGAGCGAAAAGTCGTCAATCGCTTTGAAGCCGACATAGGCGCACAGGATGATTGCGGCTTGCAGCCACACCGTCGGCATGGCTGCCACGCGCGCTACGCCCCTCAGAGACAAAGGCTCTCCCGCGGCTGTTTCGGATGGGTCTCTATGGGGAATCGCAAACATGACCAGAACCGCAGCCGCAAAGGTCATGCCCGATAAAACCAGGATAATCCGGCGCAGGGCGTCGGTCTTTTCCGCAAGCGTCGCGGCGTTACTGTCGGCCGGAAGCAGTCCTGCGAACAGCAGCACCATGATCGAGCCCATCGAGGCCGCCAGCAACCCGCGACCGCCGTCGAGAAAGCCGAAGGCGCGGCCCTGCTCGTCTTTGCCGCCCCACTGGCGCGTCGCGCGGATCAACGGCGCCCAAAATAGGGCGATGGTCGTCACGCCCCAATACGCATAGAGCATCACCAGCGTGGTGAACGACGGCACGGTCACCATCACGAGGCCGCCCGCGGCGGTGGATACCAAGGCGACAGCCAACAGGATGCGCGCGGGAAACTTGTCCGCGAGCGGGCCGCCGAAGAAGTAGGCGGCCATGGCCACGACGCCGTACACGGAATAGGCCGTGCCCAGTTCCAAGTTGGTCAGATCGAAAACTTCGAGGAGTGTCGGGCGGAAAACGCGCGCAAGCACAAAGGGAAGGAGAAAGACAGACTCGCCGGCAATGACCAGCGCCGCGATCGACAATACGCGACGCGCCCTGCTCATCTCCACCGCTGACCACCCCGCGTCACGCTTTTTTGCCCCTCAGCCTGGAGAACGTGCTGCCTCCGTCATGACCGCACGCAACCATGAAACTCGCTTGGAGTCTAACGAGAGGGCTTCGCGGTCACCGACGCGAGACGCAGCTTCCAGTCTTCGAGAAGCGTCCCGTCGAGATTCAAGTGGCTCGCTATGTAGTAAAGACGCTGTGTCGCCGGCATATGCGGTGCGGTCTCAAAACGTTGGCGCAGCCAATAGGGCGGAATGGACTGGTAGAAAAGCGTTGCGCGAACGCTCACCTTGTCGGGGTCCGTCCCCTCGGGCAGAGAGATCTCGTATCGTATACGGTCCCTCCCCTTGCCGTCGGTATAGTCCGGGTCGCGTATGGCATCCTGACCGGGATGCGTAGCTTCGATATAGTATTCGAGCTCGGCGTAGCGATCGGGGAAAGGCCCGCGCAGCTGCCAGCCCAACGGCAAGAGCCGATTGTCTTTCACGTGCTTGTGGCGGCGAATGAAGCTGGTCGTGAAGTCGCCCTTCGTGTCCTGGATCAGTTCTTCGTAGATCTGCACTTGGTCTTGCCGCGAGATCACTTCGTGATGAGGCTGATACTGCTCTTTCCCGTCCGCATCGCGGTCGAAGAACTCAGTGGGCAGAACGTTGCCGTCGCCATCGACGATCGCGCCGACGGTATTCGTCCTGCCGGAGCTCCACAGAGTGCGCTCCCCATCCACGCCATCCTCAACGACCAGAAGCTCGAGGAACGCGCGCCGGAAACCGACCCCGCTCGGGAATCGATGCCCTGCTTTGTTGGTGACGTCCACGTCGACGGTGAGACTGTTGGCGCCGTCGAACGCCGCTTGAACTTCGAGATCGACCGTATTGTCGCGCGCCTGCTGGACGTAGCCCTCGAGGGCTTGCGAAAGCCCTTTGGCGCCCGTCATGAAATCGTCCTTGCGAACGCCGAGCATGCCGTTGAACTGCTCGAACATCATCAGGAGCGTGGCATTGAGGCCGCGAAATTTGTGACGGCTGATGCCCTCCTCGCGATAGCGGACGTTGATGCCGTCGGCTTCGACCAGGTGGTCGGCCTCCGGGTGGGTGTGGTCCTGAACGGAAGCGATGCGTCCTTGTAAACGTTGGACATGGATCTTGCCGTCGGCGCTCGTGAAGCCTTCCGGCATATGACACCCCTGACAGCTTTGCGCATGCTGGGGCGTCTTGTTGAACTCGGGATACTCGTCTTGATAAGCGCTATTGAGCCATTCGAGATAGGTCGCCTGCTCGATCGTGTGTTTGAACGGTCGGAATAGGGCGTCGTTCGGCAGATCGTCGAGCATGGTCCGTTGATCGGGCGGAATCGGCTGATCCACATTAGGGAGATTGACCGTGTGGCATGACCCGCATAGGCGCGAACTCTTGATGAAGGGATCGTGCTTGGGTGTCAGCCCGAGCGCATTCTTCATGGGCTCGGCGGCAATGTCGTCCTCCTTCAGAGGCCCGTAGATCTCGCCCAGTTCGCCCCTCGGCAGGCGGCCTGTCGTGACCTCTGTCAGGTAGGCGCGCAACTTGCCGATATCGGCCGAGGCGAACTTGTCCGACCGGGCACTGTGACATAGCGCGCAACTCACACCGTCGCGGCCGAGCGCACCGTATTTGTAATACGGGTCGTCGCGGTGGTCTTCGGTGAGAAACAGGTACTCCCGTTTGAAAAGGGGATCGAGGTCCAGCGTCTCGGCGTCGCGGCTGAGCTGCCGCTGCCCCATGGGCGCATGACAGCTGAAGCACAGATTCTCCAAATGGCGCACATAGGTCTTGCCCTTTTCCGGGTCCGAAGAGAACTGTTTCTCGAGGAGCGAAATCTCACTGTCGAGTTGCGCGTGAAAAATGGGATCGCGGCCGGCGAGCCCCATGGGCGACCATCGCCATTCGCCGTAATGTGAGAGATTATAGCCATCGCCGTATTCAGGGCTCAGCGCAATGAACAGGTTGGGACCCGACAGGCCCTGGCTATTCAGACCCCCGTGACAGCTCATGCATTGATCGGAGGTGACAAAGCCCGGCTTGCCCTTCCCTGGCGCGACCACGCGATCTCCAGTCTCTTTGGGGAGGAGTTGCAGCGGCGCGTCTTTCGGAAAGCGTCCGGGCGAGAACAGGGCGATGAACTCGGGATTCGGCGACCCGAGCCGCGGGGGCGCCTTGCCGAACTCGGAAAGTCCGTGCCCCGCCATCCTATGAGAGCCCCTTTGGGTGTTCTTCGGCTCATGGACATGAGGCGCCGCCACCGCGCCCTCGCGCCATGAGTCATCGACGCGGTAGCGGATCGGTTCGCCCGGAAAGCCCTTGATGTTGCGCGTAGTCGAGAAGGTCGACTGATGCTTGGCCGATGCGTGGCAGCGAACGCAGTATTGGCCAAAGCCCGCATCGGGGTAGTTCAAGTGCACCAAGGGCTCATTGTGGGCCTGATCGCCCGATCGGCTGAACTCGGCCCAGTACCAGCCGTCCTTGGCGCCGGCGGCGTCCCGGACCATGACGGTCCAGTTGGAGAGCTTGTCCACGACCTCATCTTCGCTCAGCCCTTCGTAGCGGGCCGCGGGCGGCGGGAACATCTCTTTGACGATGATGGCGCCATCGGGCATCGGCGATTCCCGGTTGCCGGTGATCCACGCCATGGCCTCAGGCGAATAGTAGACTCGCACCGCGGGATGAGTGCCGTAATAGACCCCGTCGATAAAAGGCCCCGTGTCGCGGACGAGATTCCCCGCCGTCTCTTTGTCGACGCACCAGCCCAGATTCACATAGCGCCGGTCTTTCACGAAGGCCTTGAGCCGGGACTCGTAATCATCCTGCGGAAGACTTGTCGGAAGAGGCAGGCCCGAAGACTTCGCATTGGCACAATAACTGGGGATTGCTCGATGCTGAGACTCCGCCGCCTGGGTCGCGGGCCCGGCGGCCATCAAAAGACCGGCCACGAGAAGCGCGCGCGCGCCGAGCCGGATCGGGCTCCGTAAACCCCGGGCCCTCGCGGCACCCGCACCGAGCATAGAATGTGTGGCACCCGTTCTCTGGCTCATACGAGTCCTATGCCTCGCATCGCACGACACGATTCCGTCATGCGAGCCAGGACTGTCAGCTCACCTCGCCCGGAACGATCATCCGTTACGCGCGACCACAGTCAAGCGCTGACGCCCCTGTTTTCATGCCCAACCATATTGTAGCCTGCCCACGGGACGCACTATCTGGCGTGAGGCGCATGGCAACCGCAAAGAAAAAGGCTACTCCGACCGCCCGTAAGCGCGCGGCAAAGCCGAGGCGCCGCTCGACGCCGGCGGCGGCTGCAGCCGCACCGCCGCCTGCCGCACCGGCGCGGCGCTGGTATGAACACCCGCTCCTGAGTCCTGTCGTTTGGACGGTCATCGGCGGGGCCCTCACCCTGATTTGGGCGTTCGGCGAGGGGCTTTACCAGGAGTACAGGGACGAGGTGATGTGGGCCCCGGAACCCTTCCTGGGCGACCGCGTGGGGATTCTCCTGGCACGTCTGGAGAACGATCCTGGCAACGAGTACGCCTCTCGCGTCCGCAGCGCGTTGGAACACCAGTTTCCGATCAACGCGGATGGAAGCGCGAGCGTCGAAGTCAATCTCTATCCCAAAAAGCTGGAACTGCCGGAGCATGGCCGCCTGTCGGAGAACATTATCCAGGCCAACGCCCAAGGTCGCGAATGGCTCAAGGAACAGAAAGCCGACCTGCTGATCTGGGGCCGGGCTCTGCCGACGGCAAAGATGCTCGAGCTGCGCATCCTGACCCGCGAACCGCAGGTTCAATCCCGAGCGGCTCAACCCGAGTTGTACCCTATCAAGATTCCGAGCGAATTCTCCGAGCAGATCGGCAGTGCCCTGGCGGGCATGGTCGCGGGCGCCGGAGCGAGCGCCTGGAGTCAGCGTGGCGGCTATCTGTCGCCGGGCCGGGCGCAGGACCTCTATGCGCGGATGGCGCGCCTCAAGACGCTGCAGAGCGAGCTTCCGGATTCGCTCGACGACGAAACGCGCGCCGAACTCAACAAGAACATCAAAATGGCACGTGCGCAGATCGGCGGCGCGCTGTTGGCTGACGGAAACAGCTCCCTGGCCATGCAGGTCCTGACCGACCTCTTTCCGAACCAAGACGCTGAGAAGGACCAAAGCCTTCTCACCACGCAGCCCTTCCTCGCCGCAGAGATCATCGCCGACGTCGTCTCACAGTTCTCGGCGGTCGTGGATCAGATGAGTCCCGACGACGCAGCCACGATCATGTCCCTGGTCGATCAGACCTCCCGGACCTTCGACGAGGGGTACGCGGACGGCACGTTCGGCAAGGTCGAGTACGCGTATCTCACGGGTCTGCTGGCGAAACTGGCCGGTGATATCGAGACCTTCGCTGGCCAGAACGACGAGGCCGAGAAGAGCTACGCCACCGCCTCGGAGAAGTTCGAGACCGTACTCGCCGAGCTGCCGGCGACGCATGACGCGCTGTCCCGCGCGCGCGTTCAAAGTTACTTGGGTGAAGCCCAGTTGGCGCTTGCCCGGCTGTCTCCACGCGAGGAAGCCGAGACACTATTGGACGCCAGCATCGCGAACTTTACCGATGCCCTCGATGCGGTGTCGCCCGAGGCGGCGCCGCGCGACGCCGTGCGCTTCGGGACTTTGATGGCGACTGCGGAACTCGCGCGGGCCGAATGGGACGTGGATGCAGCCGCGCTGAAGCGGAGCATCGAGCACATGCAGGCCGTCCTTCCCGTACTCGAAACGCATGGGCGCGACGACGAAGCAGACGGTATTTCCATTCAACTGGCGGCGCTGTTGTTCTCGGACGCCGTTTTCGCTTCGGGCGTTTCGGGGGCGGAGAAGAGCCTTGCGCTCGTGGATGACCTCAGCGCGTCGCGGCTGGACAGACCCGCACCCGCGGCAGCCTGCGCGTCGATGGCCGGCGAGGATCGGGCGAACTGCATACAGTTTCAAGAGGGCTTGGCTGTACAGGAAGAGGCCGCGCTAAAGCGGGGCGCCTGCATGGGACACCTTGCGGCGGGCTATCGATTCGATCCCAAAGGCGACCGGCTGTCGCCGACGGCCATGGCGCACTTGAAGCAGAGCTTCGAGGCCTGCGAAGCGGCCGCGAACATCATGCTTGAACTCGGCAATTTGGCAGGCTTTGCAGAGGCGAAGCTGTACCTCGCCAACGGTAAGCGCGTCGCTGGCGAGCGCAACAAGAATGCGAGCCAACTCCGGGACGCTATTGCCGCGGCTGAGGCGGCGCAGGAGAAGCTTGCTGCGATCGATCTGCCCGACCTGAAGGCGCAAACCGAGTTGGCGAAAGCGGGCGCCTTGAGCGAGCTGGGCGCACTCGAAGGGGAGCCAGACCTTTTGCGCGAGGCCAAGCAAATGCAACTCTCCACCCTGCCCGTCTATACGGGCAAGGATTTCGCCGTGCAGCGGACCTATGCGGAGGTGCAGCTTGCCCAGACGCTGACGGACCTCGCGGCGCTCGAGCGAACGGACGATGAACTCGACGAGGCCGCCGATCTGCTCGCCAACGCACAGAAGCGCTACGCCGACGGGGGCGCCACCCTGGCCGCCGCCGATGCGGCTCGGGAACTCAAGAAAACCCAAGAGGTCCGCGCCAAGCTGGCCACGAACTAACGCGCCGAATAACGACTAGCGTCCCGACATCTGCCGCGCGCGGCCCCGCCCACTTCATATAGGGGATCCACCCTATCGCACCGGCCCCAGCCTCGCTTTAGCCTCTTCTCAATTGAAGCTGCGATCCCTTTACAGAGAGCGCTCCAAGCCCGTCCAAGAATGGACCACGAGACCGAAGCATGGAAACGTCCCCGCAATGGCCGAATCACAGCTGATCCGACCCTTCGAGGAGCCCCTCGCGCAGCGCGTAGGTCAGAAGCTCCGCGATGGAGTGCACGTCGAGCTTGCGCATGAGGTTGGTGCGATGATTGTCGACGGTTTTCAGACTGACGCCCAGGCGGGCCGCGATCTCCTTGTTCGAAAGGCCCGTCGCGACGAGGCTGAGAATCTGCCGCTCGCGCGCCGTCAGGCTGCTCGCCGGCGTCCCCTCTTCCAGAAGAGTCACGATCTCGGGCGCGATCACCTTCCCTCCACTCAGGATGACGGAAACGCTGTCTTTCAGCTCGTCGGGATCGCCGCGCTTGGCGAAGAGTCCATCGACGCCAGCCGTGACCAACTCGCTGAGAAGACCGAGCGAGGTCAGCCCCGTAAAGACGATGACGCGCGTCTCGGGGCTCCAGCGCCGCACTTCTTCGTAGATCTCGAGGCCTTGCGCGTATGGCATGGCCATGTCCAAGGTCAGAAGATCCGGCTTGTGCTGGCGCACCAGGCTGATTGCTTCAAGGCCGTCCTGGGCCTCGGCGACAATAGAGATACCGTCCACGGACTGAAGGATTTGCTTGATGCCGTCGCGCAGCAATTTGTGGTCGTCCGCAACGATCGCGGTTGCGCTGACTTTCGGTAACCCGTCATGAGCCATTCCCACACCCCCCGCTCAGCGCACCGGCAAGCCGCAATCACGCAGCGCCCGCAACTATACCGCCATTGGTCCTGGCAAGCCTGCCTCATTTTGTTAGCAGGGCTTCTGGGTGCGGCTCAAGCATGGGCGGACCCCGACACGCCCTTGCAGCTTCAGCGCACGGACTTTCATGCCGACTTGGCGCCGCATGTTCGCTACCTGATCGATGGCGAGCACGCACTCAGCGCCGAGCAAGCCCTCGATCTCGTCTCGACCGACAGATTCAAGCAAATCGAGACGACCATCGTGGATTTCGGATTCACCAAAGCCCGGTTTTGGCTGTGGGCCGAGGTGGAGAACGCTTCGGATGAGGCGGGCACGTGGAAGCTCTTGTTGAGCAATCCCCTGTCCGATGCGCTGGCGGTCTACGTCGTTCCGGAAACCGGCGACGGGTTCGGTGCGCCGGTCGAGATCCTGTCTCATACGCTTGACGAGCCGTTCGCAGCGCGCGAGCTGGCCTATCGCAACCACGTCGCGACGTTCCGGCTCGGCGCGCACGAGCGCGCAGGACTGCTGATCGCCTATGCCTCGAAGGCCGCGACGCAACAGATCCTTTCTGTCGAGAGCCCCGACTACTTCTTCGCGCAGGTCGACCAGGAAGATATGCACAACTTCCTGGTTCTGGGGCTGCTGCTCGGCATGACGCTTGTCAGCGTCATCTATCTCACGGCGCTACGCTCACGGGCCGCGCTGTACTACGGCGTATATATCTGCGCGGCCGCTCTCTACCTCTTCCAGACGGACGGGTACGGCTTCCAGTTTCTGTGGCCCAAATCGCCGGCGTGGAATTCCATGGCGGTGATTCCGATCGGCGCCCTCTGGGCCGCCAGCGGTCTGCAATTTGCCCGTTCGTTCGTGGATGCGCCGAATAACCACCCGACACTGAACACACTCTTTCTTGGCGGCCTTGTTGCGTCCGGCCTGATGTTCGCGTCGTCTTTCTGGCTGTTCGAAGCGTCCTGGTTCAAATTCATCGCGCTCGCGCTCGCCGTCTATTGCACATCGCTCTACGTTGCTGCAGGCGTCGCCGCGGTCCGGCGCGGCCAAGCGGGCGGACGCTTCTTTCTCGCCGGTGCTCTCATCGTCGTTGCGCCGATCCTGGTCGGTCTGGTGAGCTATGCGTTGCCCGGCCAGTTTTCGCAGGACATGATCGGACACGGTGCGCGCTACGCACTCGGCCTGGAAGGGACCGCATTCGCTCTCGCCATCTTCGCGAACCTTCTCGGTATTCGCCGCGAACGCGACGAGGCCATGCGCCGCGAAATCGTCGAGACCAAGGAGAAGCTGGCGGCGGTCGAGGCGCTCCAAGAGGCCAGGCAGAAACATGCACGCGCGGTGCAGCTGGCGGAACGGCGGCGCGATCAGCTCGCGACTACCGCGCACGACATCCAGCAGCCCCTCGCCTCCTTGCGCATGGCGTTGCGGCAGATGGAAACTCTCGCGGGCCTCGACCGCGACAAGATCGCCGGAAGCCTGTCCTATCTCGATCAGTTGATCGACCGGAACTTGAAAGACACCCGGCCCTCGACGGTGGACGACGGCCATGGCGAAATGGACGACCCCCACGCGAGCTTTGCGGCGGCTACGCAAGACAAGCCGGCGGCGGAGGACTTTCCAGTTTCCGTGGTCCTAGGAAACGTGGCCCGAATGTTCGAAGCCGAGGCGCACGAGAAAGGTTTGGGCTTTCGCATGGTTCCCAGCAGCCTCCACGTGACCGCCGATCCGATTGGTCTCATGCGGATCGTCAGCAACCTCGTGTCCAACGCAGTGAAGTACACCGACCAGGGACGCATCCTGCTCGGCTGTCGGCGAGAGCAGGACCGCGTTCGCATCGAAATCCGCGATACGGGCCCCGGCATGACACAGGAAGAAGCCGGCCGCCTGCTCAAGCCTTACCAGAAAGGCGAGACCGGCGGCACGGGGCTCGGTCTTGCCGTCGTCTCACGGCTCGCGCGCGAACAAGGTTTCAGCTTTGACGTAACCTCGACGCCAGGGCGCGGCTCGGTTTTCACAGTATCCGTGCCGCGCAGCGGGACTCAGAACGCGGCGACCTGAACGGCAGGATCAGCAAGCGGCGGCCATGGCACGACCAACCGGTTCGACAGGACGACCGGAGACGGCCACCCAGGCGTCGTATTGGGACAGGAACACGCGACCGTTGAGGTGCTGCAGGAGGTGGGACGTTTGCAGCCGGTCCATCACGGGGCCCTTCACCTCGGAAAGGTGGAAGCCGACGTTCATGTCGGTGAGGCGTTCGTTGATCGCCTCGAGGCTTTCGAGGGCCGAGTAGTCGACAGCGTTGACCGCCGAGAACATCAGGACGACGTTGCGGATGGCGCAGCCCTCGGTCACCCGTTCCAAGATCAGGGTTTCGAGAAAGCGTGCGTTCGCGAAGTAGAGGCTCTCGTCGACACGGAGCATCAGCACGGTGGGGTCGGTCTCGACGTCGTGCCGGTTGATGTTCCGGAAATGCTGCGTTCCGGGCACGAGGCCGATCTCCGCCACGTGCGGCCGCGACGTCTTGTAGAGATGCAGCAGAACCGAGATGGCGACGCCGGTCGCGACGCCGATCTCGACGCCCAGCAACAGCGTGAGCACGATGGTCGCGGCGACGGCGGAGAAGTCGGACTTCGAGTAGCCCCACGTCTTCTTGAGGATGGACAAATCGACCAGGCTCAGTACGGCGACGATGATGGTCGCGGCCAAGGTGGCCTTGGGCAGGAAGTAGACGAGCGGCGTGAGCGCGACGGCGGCGATCGCGAGGCCGACGGCCGTGTATGCGCCCGCGGCGGGCGTTTCGGCGCCCGCGTCGAAGTTCACCACCGAGCGTGCAAAACCGCCGGTCACCGGATAGCCGCCCGTGAAAGCCGCGCCGAGATTGGCGGCACCGAGGCCGATCAGCTCCTGATCCGGATCGATGTGCTGGCGCTTCTTGGCAGCGAGTGTCTGGGCGACCGAGACGGACTCCACGAAGCCGATGATCGATATGAGGACGGCGGGGATGGCGAGATCGGCAATCAGGCCGGGCGAGAGCCCCGGCATGGTGAGCGGCGGCAGGCTTTGCGGCACCTCGCCCACGATGGACACGCCCTGGCTGCTCAAGACGAACGCCCAAGTGATCAGCGTCGTCAGGACGACCGCCGCCACGGGGCCGGCCTTGGTGATGAGGTCGGACAGCTTCGGCCCGCACCCCAGCGAGCGCAAGAGCGGCTTTAGTCCTTTACGCACCCAGAACAGAAACGCGATGGCTCCGGCGCCGATGGCCAAGGTGATGAGATTGGTCTCACCCAGATGCGTCACGAGCGAGCCGATCATCTCGGGCAGCGTGTGGCCGCCCGCTTCGACGCCGAGGATGTGCTTGAGCTGGCTGCAGGCGATCAGGATGCCCGAGGCGGTGATGAAGCCGGCGATCACCGGGTGGCTAAGGAAGTTCGCCAGAAATCCCAGCCGCAGGATACCGAGTGTCAGCAGGAAGCCGCCCGACAGAAGTGCGAGGGTCAAGGCCGCGACCGCGTATCCTGCCGTGCCTTGCTCGGCCACCTGACCGACGGCCGACGCCGTGAGCAGCGACACGACGGCGACGGGACCGACGGCCAGGGCGCGTGAGGTCCCGAAAATCGCATACAGAATGATCGGCACGATCGAGGCATAGATACCGGCTTCCGGCGGCAGGCCGGCAAGCAGCGCATAGGCCAGCGACTGCGGGATCAGCATGATCGTTACGATCACCGCCGCGACCAGGTCGTTCGAGAATGCGGCCGCGTTGTAGGTGCGGCCCCAGTCGAGCACGGGAATGAACTTGCGGAGCCGAGCGATCATTTTTCGCGGGTCACTTCGCGGCCACCGACAGCCGCTCGGGCTTGGCCATCCACTCCTTGCCCTTGAGCATGGCCCACCAATAAATCGGCGGCAGCATCTTCTCCTTCAGAATCCAGGCTGCCCGCGAGGGCTTCGTGCCGTCGATGAAGAATTTCGGGAAGCTAGGCTTGAGCGCACCGCCATAGCCGAACTCGGCCAGCACGATCTTGCCGCGCTCCACCGTGAGGGGGCACGAGCCGTAGCCGTCATACTGCGCCACCGCGGAGCCGCCAGCGATATCGGCGACGATATTCTCGGCAACCGTCGGCGCTTGCTTGCGTGCGGCCGCCGCCGTCTTCGCGTTGGGCGCGTTCATCACGTCGCCCAGACTCCAAATGTTGTCGTAGGTCTTGTGCCGCAGCGTCGTCTGATCGACATCGACCCATCCGGCTGCGTCCGCGAGCGGCGACACCCGGATGAAGTCGGGCGCCGTCTGCGGCGGACACACATGGATCATGTCGAAATCCATGGTCACGGTCGACGGCTCGGCGTCCGGCTTGGCGACTTTGAACGTCGCTGTCTTGGCCGAGCCATCTATGGCGACCAGATTGTGGAAGAAGTTCAGCGTGGCGTGGTATTTCTCGATGTAGTCCATGAGCGCCGGGACATAGTCCTTGACGCCAAACAGGACGCCGCCCGCGTTGTTGAACTGGATATCGATGTCTTTCAGAACGCCGCGGCGGTACCAGGCGTCACCCGACAGATACATCGCTTTTTGCGGCGCGCCCGCACATTTGATCGGCATCGGCGGCTGGGTGAAGATCGCGCGGCCCTTATTCATCCGCTGCACCAGCTCCCAGGTGTAGGGCGCCAGGTCGTAGCGATAGTTCGACGTGACGCCGTTGCGGCCGAGTGTCTCCTCGAGACCCTCGACGGCGCCCCAGTCGAGCTTGAGTCCGGGACAGACGACGAGACGGTCGTATTTGACCACACGACAGCCGTCGAGAATGACCGCATCGTTCTCGGGCTCGAAGGCGGCAACCGCGGCCTTGATCCAGTGAACCCCGCGGGGAATGAGCGAGCCCATGGTCTTGGCCGTATCTTGCGCTTCGAAGACGCCGCCGCCGACCATGGTCCAGCCTGGCTGGTAATAATGGATCTCGGCGGGATCGATGATCGCGATGTCGAGTTCGGGACTGCGCACATGCAGGCTGGAGGCGACGGCAATGCCGCCTGCCCCGCCGCCGACTATGACAATGTCGTATTTGGCATCGCCGGTGTCGGTTGGTGTCTTGCCGCCATTGGCGATGCGCCGGGCGACGCCGTTCATGTCGTAGCCCGCCGCCTTGGCCGCCGTCAGGATGTCGGCCATGGGCATCGCCTTGGACTGACTCAGCGACCACAACGTCACCGAACGCGTGCCGGTGCGGCAGTAGGCGAAGACGGGTCCCGGAAGCTCACGGAGGGCCGCGCCGAAGGCGACGGCATCGTCGTCCTGGACGAGCCCGGACTTGACCGGCAGATAGCGCGCTTCGAGTCCGGCCGCGTCAGCGGCCTCGTGGATTTCCTCGAAGGTCGGCTGATCGGCGCCTTCGCCGTCGGGCCGGTTGCAGACGATCGAGCGGAAGCCCTGCGCTTTGAGTTCGGCGACATCGGCCGGGGTGATCTGGCCGCTGACCGACAGCGCTTCTGAAATGCGTTTCAGTTCCATATCCGCCTCTCCGACTATAGCCCGTTAACCGGGACCTTGAGCATCGGCTTGCCGTCCTTGTCCTTCGGCACCTCGCCGCCGCGCATGTTCACCTGGAGCGAGGGAATGATCAGCCGGGGCATGCCGAGCGTTGCATCGCGCTCGGTGCGGAACTTGATGAAGTCCTCCTTGGTCTTGCCTTCGCCGACATGGATGTTGTTCTTCTTCTCTTCGGCGACTGTGGTCTCCCAGGCATAGTCTCGTCCGCCCGGCGCATAGTCGTGGCACATGAACAGCCGCATCTCGTCCGGCAGGCTCAGCACCTTCATGATCGAGTCGTACAGCGTGCCGGCATCCCCGCCGGGGAAATCGGCGCGGGCCGAACCGCCATCCGGCATGAACAAGGTGTCGCCCACGAACGCGGCATCGCCCATGACGTGCACCATGCAGGCCGGTGTGTGGCCGGGCGTGTACATGGCGAATGCCTGCAGGTTGCCGATCATGTACGTGTCGCCATCTTCGAACAGCGCGTCGAACTGGCTGCCATCGCGCTGGAACTCGGTGCCCTCGTTGAAGAACTTTCCGAAGGTCTCCTGCACGACCATGATCTTGGAACCGATGCCGATCTTGCCGCCGAGCGCCTGCTGGATGTACGGCGCCGCCGACAGATGGTCGGCATGGGCATGAGTCTCGATGATCCACTCGAGCTTGAGGCCACGCTCTTTGATGCGGGCGATGATCGCGTCAGCACTGTCATGGGTAATGCGGCCGGCCGCGTAGTCGAGGTCCATGACGCTGTCCACTACGGCGCAGGAGTCGGATGTCGGGTCCTTCACGATGTAGCTGATCGTGTTCGTCGGCTCGTCGAAGAAGGATTCAACTTCCGGATGGACGGTCATGTCGATCGGGTAGTTCGTCACGAGAGTAGTCCTTTCCAAGATAGGTGCCCGGACCCGGCCGGCTGGGGCGACCCCGCGCGCTTGTGGTAGCGCCGGGACATCCAGCCACCGCCGGCCTCACCGGTCTTCAGGCACACGTCCTCAGGCCAAAAATGCTGTAAACGGGGCAGACGCGAACGACGGCCACGATCAGCATCACCACCCCAAGAATGGCCGTGCCGTACTTCCAGACCGGGCTGTCGGCGAGCGGCAGACCGCTGAAAAACGCGAACCACAGCAATCCAATGCCCAGTGCGGCGCGGAAAATCCGGTCGATTGTGCCGACATTCGCGGTCATGGCGGAGCCCTTCCAGGGTTGAGTTCGCCAGGAATTTACCGGGTCGGGTGGGGACTGTCGGTGATGTAGTCACATACGCCCCAACCGGGGCGTGAAAACGTCAGGCGGAGGCGGCCAGCCGCTCCAGGGCCTGTGGGTCACTCAACGAAACGTGTCCCCGTGAGAGGCGGATCCAGCCGCGCTTTTGGAACTCGCTGAGCTGGCGCGAAATCACCTCCCGGGCCGTGCCGAGCTCGGTCGCAAGCTGCTGGTGGGTGACCTCAAGCTCTCCGGAGCCTCCCGCAAGCCCCACAAGCCGGTCCGCCAGACGCACGTCGATCTTGCCGAAAGCCACCTCGTCGATGACGCGAAACAGGTCCGTGATGCGCCGCGCATAGGCCGCGAAGACGAAAGTGCGGAACTGCGGCGAGGTAGCCGCGAGCTCGTCGAAGACCGCCCTTGGGATCGCCACGGCGGTGACATCCGTCTCCGCCACCCCCTCGGCCGCATAGGCCTCGTGCGCGAGGAGGCAGGCGGTGGTCAGGACGCAGCTTTGTCCGGCCTCGACCCGGTAAAGCACGATTTCCCGCCCGCTTTCGGAGGTCTGCGACACCTTCACCGTGCCTTCGACCAGAAGCAATAAGTTGTCCGGCTCCAGTCCGGGGCCGAAGACCTTGGTGCCGCCCGGAACCTTCACGATCTGACTGCGGCTCACCAGCACGTCCTTGATCGGAGCTGGGAGACGGCTCAATCCCTCGAAACGCTCGATCCAATCAGCGTCTTTCATCGAGAATGCTCTCTCCTAATCGCTCGCGCCGCTCGGCAGTCTTCCGGACAGGCACTATAGCTTTTTATCGTCGTTTAAGGTCCGCGACAGCACACCCTTTCGCCCTACTCGAGGCGGGCGCAGCCGCGGTCTTAATAGACATTTGCCTCAGAGGCGAGCGGTTATCCCCGCACTGATCTCGCCCCCATTGTCGCTGCGATCGGGACGGCACAACTGGCGCCGCAGGCACTACGGCTTGAGCCGCTCGATGATGGCCTGCAGCGCTTCGATGGCCTCGGTACGCTCGCGCTTCTTCAGGTCGAGCAGCACTTTGAAGCCATCCTGCTCCTCACGGATGACGGATCCCTCGCGCTCAAGGTCCTCGTAAAGCCCGAGCACCTTGTAGCAGCGGAGCGGTTCGGCGAATCCCTTGACCTTGATCGGCTCGCGCTCCTCCACGTCCACCTCGTCCTTCACCAGTGCGTAGGTCTCGTGGCCGATCAGAATGCTGTCCGTGTCGGCATGGAACTCCAGACGCGCGGTGGCGTTCACGCAACTGCCGATGATGGTGTAGTCCATACGCTCGTCGCCGCCGAAATTGCCCACGGTGACGTAACCGGTGTTGATGCCCATGCGCAGGTGAAACGGCTCCGTGGCGCCGAGCTCCAGCCATTCCGTATGGAGTTCGCTCAAGCGCCTGAGCATTGCGAGGGCCATGCGTACACAGGCGCAGGCATCCTCCTTGATGCCCTTCGACTGGGGATCGCCGAAGAACACCATGATGGCGTCGCCGATATATTTGTCGATGGTCGCGCCGTACTCGAGCGCGATGTTGGTCATTTCCGTGAGATAGCGATTGAGCAGGTTGGTGAGGTCCTCGGACTCCAGCCTGTCCGTCGTCTCGGTGAAATTCATGATGTCGGAAAAGAAGATCGTCAGCTTCTTGCGGCTGGAGGCGATTTCGACGCTCTGCTCGCCGGTAAAGATCGAGTGGTAGATCTGAGGCGACAAATATTTCGACAGCTTGGTTGCCAGCGCGTTCAGCTCTTTGTTCTTTTTGGCGATGACCGCGTTGGCTTCTTGCTGCTCCTTGCTCAGCGCGTTGAGCTGTTCCTCATTGCGGTCACTCAAACGCATCAGCCGCCGCGTGGTGCGAAACAGCTTCTGATAGTCCTTGAGCAGACCTTCGTAGAGCTTGCTGTCTTCGACTTCGGCGAAACGGCCGTCCTCGAGGAGCTTCTGCGCCTCGGCGATAACCTTCTCTTCGCCCGAGAAGAGATCGTCCGAAGGCATCAGCCGGCCATCTTCTCGAGATGGAACACGGCGCTCTCGAGGTCCTCGCCGAATTCCTCGCCCAGCTCCTGCATCGTGTCGTCGTTAGTGTCGTAGAACCAGTAGACATCCACGTCGGCGCCGTTCTTGGCGGCATCCTCGAGCTTGTCCATCAGCATCATCACGGCCTTGGCGCTGGAGCTGTTCAGATAGATGAGTTCGAAGTCGAAACGGCAACGGCCCTCGCCCAGCGAACCGAGATAGTCGTCGAGCGCGTTGAAGACCGGCCGGTAAAACTCGGTCACGTCCTCCGGATACGACTCGCCGGACAGCTTCAGGTGATTATTTGCGTAGTCGAAGACCACGGCCGGCGTGCGGGAGGTCTGCTCAATGTTCAAAGGATCGCGCATCAATTCGGACCTCAGATCGTCGCTCTCAAGGCAAAGAAGACGTAGTCGCCATCGACATTGGCGAAGTCGTACTCGATGGGTTTCGAGGCACGCCGCGCGATTTCCGTGAGACCGAGACCGGCCCCCTTGCTGCCTTGCTCGGGTTCGGCGCGAAGCTGTTCCTTGTAGAGAATCTTCAGGTCGTTTTTGCTCATATTCCTTATCTTTTCAAGACGTTCCTCAAGCCGCGCAACGTCCGCTTTCCGCACAAGATTGCCGGCGCAGACCACGTAGTCGCCGCCCTCGCGCCCGATCGTGAGGATGCCGTAACGCATCTCCATGAGTGCGCCCTTCTCATCTGCAGGTGGGAGTTCCTGCCGCGCCTTTTCGGCAGAGTAGCGGATGATGTTCTGCATCTGCTCGACGAACACGGCGAAGACACTCCGCAAAGTCTTGGTGTCGGCATCGTCGATGGTGAGTTTCTGCTTGAGCGCCTCGCCGACGCCGGACAACACCGGTTCCGTCACATAGCCGCTATAGGCGAAGATCACGCCTTGCTGATGCAGCATCGACCGCAAATCCATCAACTGGCCGGCTAGCATAGAGGCCTCCTAGGCATGAGGGATGAAGCCCAAAACCGTCAGATCGTCGCGCCGCCTCTGATCGCCTTGAAACTTCTCGAAGGCGTCGCGCAGCTTTTCTTCCTGCTCATTCATTGGAGCATCGCGCAGTTCATGCAAGAGGTCGCGGAACCGCTGTTTGCCGAAGGCGCGGCCGCGCGGTCCCCCGATCTGCTCGATAAGCCCATCGGTCGTGAGGTAGAACGCGTCGCCTGAACCATACGCGAACGTGGTGTTCGTGAATCTCGTGTCTGGCCGATAACGCCGGTAGCCGAGGCCCTCGCGATCGCCTTTGATCTCGATAACGCCTTCGCGATTTGACCGCCACAGAGAGAAGCGGGCACCGGCGAATGTTATCTGTCGTTTGCTCAGGTCGACGAAACAGACTCCAGCTTCCAGCCCGTCGTCGGTTTCGCCCTGCTGCTCATCCTGGCCGAGCAAACTCTGCACGCCCTGATGCAGGCCGGACAGCACGGCGCTCGGGCCGCCGGGCGCATCGCGTACCGTGCGATCGAGCAGACCCCAGGCGATCAGAGTCATAAAGGCGCCAGGCACGCCGTGACCCGTGCAATCGCCGACCATGATCGCATGGCCGTCTTCAACGGGCTGGAACCAGAAGAAGTCGCCGCCGACGATGTCCCGCGGCTCCCAAATGAGGAAGTGATCCGCCGCGATGGCTTCGAGCTCGCGCCGTGCGGGAAGAACCGCTGACTGGATACGGCTGGCATAATGCAGGCTCTGCAGGATGAGGTGGTTCGCCGCCGCGGCGCGGCGCTCGCTCTCCTTGATGTCGGTGAGATCGCTATAGACGGCCACCGTGCCGCCGGTCTCCGTGCGGCGCTCGCTGATCTGCAGCCAGCGGCCGTCCGACCGGCGTTGAAGAATGGGCTCGCCGGGATATCTGTGCTCGTCGAGGCGCTGGCGGAGCCAGCCTTCCTCACGCCCCTTGGCATCGGCGATAAGGCCATGGGCGACGGCTTCGCGCAGGATCGTCTCGAAGGCGGTGCCGGGCGCGGGCGGTCCGTCGCCGGCGTCGAACAGCTCGCCATATTTCTGATTGCCCAGGACGAGACGGTCCTCGGAGTCGTAAAGAGAGAATCCTTCCGAGATCGTCTCGATGGCGTCGGTCAGCCGTTGCTCGCGCTCCTGAAGGGCGGCTTGCTCGGCCGTCTTGCGCTCCGTCACCTCGGACCAGGAGCCAATGACTTCGAGCGGGACACCGTTGCGGTCCTTGATGAGCGTCTGCTCGTCGCTGACCCAGCAATAGGTGCCGTCGGCCTTGCGGAAGCGATATTCCGAGACCCTGCGCCCCACGTCGAACAGCTCCGATTGACCGGCCTCGATCGCCGGGAGGTCGTCGGGGTGGACGTGGGAGCGCCAGAAATCCGCCTGTTTCAAATAGTCGTCGGGTTCGTAACCCAAGACGCGCTTGATGTTGCCGCTGACAAATGTTGGCGCGAAGCTCCCCGTCGCGCTGAAGCTATAGACCACGGCCGGAGCGCTGTGGAGCATCAGGTCGAAACGGGCGCGCGCCGCATTTTCGGCCTCTTCGGCCGTCTTGCGCGCGGAAATGTTGGTCCAGGAACCGACAATCTCGACGGGTTCACCGTGCTCGTCGCGTAGCAAATATTGCTCGTCGCTGACCCAGATATACTTGCCATTGCGTTTGCGGAACCGGTATTCGGTGGCCTGGCGCCCCTTGTCGAAAATCAAAGCGCCTTCAGCTTCGACGTCTGCGAGGTCGTCGGGGTGGACGTGGGAGCGCCAAAAGTCCGCATGCTCCATGTATTTCTCCGGGCAATAGCCCAGGAGCCGTTTGATATTCTCGCTGACGAAGGTAGGCGCGTAGTCATCGCGCGCCTTGAAACTGTAAATGACGGCCGGGGCCGCCTCGAGAAGTGTCGAGAGGCGGGCCTGTGTCGCGTCTTCCCGCGCCTCGGCGCTCTTACGGGCGCTGATGTCGCTCCAGGACCCGACTACTTCACTCGGCGCTCCTTGTGCGTCGTAGATCAAGTGCTGCTCGTCGTTCACCCAGCGATAGGTGCCGTCCTTGTGACGGAAGCGGTATTCGACGGTCAGTTCACCCGTCTCGAAGAGAGTCTCGAGATCGGCATCGAGGCGCTCGAGATCGTCGGGATGAACGCGCTCGCGCCAGAAGCCGGGATTGCCGAGATAATCCGCCGGCGCATAGCCGAACAGGCCTTCGATATTGTCGCTCACAAAGGTGGGCGCAAAGTCATCGCGCGCCTTGAAGGAGTAGAGCACCGCAGGCGAGGCGGAGAGCAGCCGCGCGGTTCGCGCCGAGGCATCCGCGTTTCCGCCGTCTGCCGTCTCAATCAAGGCCTTCTCGATCGCGGCGGTCACCTCGGCGGGGTCCGCGCCAGGGATCAGCAAAGGTTCCAGCGCGGCGGCGGCGCGAGCGGCAGTGTCTTTCGACGTCATGGCTAGGCTGTATCAGATCACGGCAGGGTTGTCGTCATTCTCGCCCGGGTTGCAGGGTGTGCCGTTGTCCACGGGCGTTAGGCTATCTGGTACTTCGCTTTGAAACGGCAGATCTCATCCCACACGTCCGGGGATACGGACTGCGCGGTCACGCGGGCGAATATCCGGCTGAGCATGTCCCGCTCCTGATCGTCCACAGTTCCATCCTCAAGCGCGAGTTTTTCGAGCATGGCCAATTCCTGAGCGTCAATCGTTCCGTCGTTGGCAAATACGTACAGGAACGAGTACTGCATGATGGCGTTCGCATTAGACGTCACCGCGTCTCCTCCTTTTTATCGGTCGGGCTGTCTCCAATCGGCTGCCCGCAGAAAAAATCAAAGCCAACACAGTGGCTTGGCGGGTATTCGACCCTATCCGAGTCGCCGAGACATGGAAATACGAGACCGCCGCGCGGCTACCGCGTCGCAGCACGACTTGCGGCAGGAAAAGGAGTATAATTGCGCATCTCGACGCGGTTCGCCTGCGGGCACGCGATCTGGCAAGTCATCGGGGGGTGATCCGCTCCCGCTCGGACCAATTTCATGGGAGGAGCGACGATGGCCGACGCACAACACATCAGAAATCCGATCGAATGGGTTTGGGATCACGTAGCCGATGCCGCGGTCTCGATGCAATCGGTCGGGCACGCGCTGCTGGGGAGCGCCAAAGCGCGCAACGCCCCCTTACCGAAGGTGCGCCGCATTGGCGTCGCCGATGTCCGTGACGCCCTAGCAAAAGGTATCGACGACTTCGAGGCGTATCGGAGTGACGTCATCTTCCTCGTCCTCGTCTACCCGGTGATTGGGCTCCTGCTCGCCTGGCTGACTGTCGGCAACAACGCGCTGCCGCTGCTGTTTCCGCTCGCGTCCGGGTTTGTGCTCATCGGTCCCGTGGCAGGATTGGGCCTATATGAGATGAGCCGCCGCCGTGAGAAAGGCACTGCCATTAGCTGGGGCGACGCGTTCGGTGTCGTTCACGCGCCGGCGTTCGGCGCAGCCGTATTGTTGGGGCTAGGACTTCTTGGGATTTTCGCGCTCTGGCTCTCCGCGGCATACGCCATATTTTACTTCACCCTCGGTCCCGAGCCGCCGGTTTCCGTCGCCGCCTTCGCGAGCGACGTTTTCACTACGACCGAGGGCTGGTGGATGATCGTCGCCGGTATGGGCGTCGGTTTCCTTTTCGCGGTGCTGGTTCTGACGATTAGTGTCGTGTCATTTCCGATGCTGCTCGACCGCGATGTCGGACTCTACAGAGCCGTCATCACCTCTGTCCGCGCGGTGGCCAAGAATCCAGTCACCATGGCGGTATGGGGCCTTGTCGTTGCGGTCAGCCTGGCTATCGGATCGCTGCCGGCCTTCATCGGCCTGATCGTCGTGATGCCGGTACTCGGACATGCAACCTGGCACTTGTACCGCAAGGTGGTGGTCTGACCGGGCCAACTCTGATGCGCCAACCGTTTATTGCCGAGGACATTCGATATGAGCAAATCCGCAAACGACGGCCTTATGGCATTGCATGCTTCGTGTGGTTCCACGATGCCAAATGGTAGCGGGATGACTTTGGTGAAGCACATTCTCGACATCAAGGGACACGATGTTCATGTCATTCATCCTAACGCCAAGGTGTTCGACGCCCTGCGGATGCTCGCAGACAACGACATCGGGTCGCTGGTCGTGATGGAAGGGGAGAAGCTCGTCGGCATCATCACGGAGCGGCACTACGCGCGCCAGATCGCGCTGTTGGGCCGGACCTCGTCGGACACATTGGTCGGCGACATCATGTCGACGCGCGTTGCCTGTGTCCGGCCCGACAATACCGTCGAAGACTGCATGGCGATCATGACCAAACGAGGCGTTCGGCACTTGCCCGTGCTGGAGGGAGGACGCGTCGTCGGGATCGTATCGATCGGCGACATGGTCAACTCCGTCATCAGCGACCAGCAATTCGTGATCGAGCAACTGGAGCACTTTATCCACGGCGAACGTAGTTGAACGGCCTGGGCCGGTAGCGGCAATGGACAGGCACCCCTGCGATGGGGCAGTCTCCGCCGCAAACCGACCAGGACCGAACATGAAGATCCTCATTCTCGGAGGGACCACGGAGGCGCGCCAACTCGCCGGCGCGCTCGATTCGCGCGGTGACGCTGAGATCATTTTATCACTGGCCGGCCGCACGGCCGCGCCCCGCGCCCAAGGCGTACCGACACGTATTGGCGGGTTCGGTGGCGCCGACGGTCTTGTCCGCTTCATCGAAGCGGAAAAGATCGGCATGCTGATCGATGCGACCCACCCTTACGCGGATCAAATCTCGTTAAACGCAGATCAGGCGGCACGCGAGACGGGCGTCCTGTTTCTGGCGCTACGACGTCCGCCTTGGATGGCTGTACCGGGCGATACATGGACAGAGGTCGCTACGGTCGCCGATGCGGCGGCGACTTTGGGGCAGCACCCGGCCCGTGTGTTTCTCGCTCTCGGCCGCAAGGACATCGCGCCGTTCGAAAGCGCGCCACACCACGCCTATCTCCTTCGCAGCGTCGATCCCATCGATCCGCCGCTCACCGTTCCGAACGCTGTCTATGTGACCGCGCGCGGGCCGTTTAGCGAAGCGGGCGACCGTCTTCTTCTGCAGCAGCATGGCATAGAGTTTATCGTGTCCAAGAACAGCGGGGGCGAGGCGAGCTACGGCAAGATCGCCGCGGCGCGGGCCCTCGGTATTCCGGTCGTGATGATCCAGCGTCCGGCCCTGCCCGAAGCGCCGTCGGCGGCGACTGTCGGAGAGGCTCTTGCATGGTGCGACCATGCGCTCACCGTGGCGCCCGCGCTTCGAGCAGCGAAACATTGACCGTTGTCCGTTCCTGATCCGACGCGGACTTAAAAGTGCGGCATCAGCAGGCGACACGCGCCTGACGCGGACCAAAACCCGATGCCCTGTCCAACAGCGCGGCCTGATCGGCGGGCAAGAAAACCGCAGCCAGCGACAACAAAATCCCCGCTGGTACGAGCATAACCGACCCTAAAAGAATACCCTTCCGTAAAGCCTCTCCGGCATCAACTCCCGACGCCGCATACGAGTCGCTAACAAACCCCATCGTATATGGCCCGATCGCAGCGCCCAGCAAGGTAAAGACGATGAGATAGAACGCTGTCGAGATCCCACGCACGCGTGGCGTCACAAGCGAGTTGGCGAGCGCCGGGCCGATCCCGTACCAAAGTGTTGCTGCGAAGTAGAATATCCCGAAGAGGCTATAGGCTTCCATCTTGGATTGTGCGTGGAGCATTGTGACGATTGCAGGCGCGGCGAGAGCCAACGAAAGAAGCATTACGTAGATCTTTGCGCGATCCGTACGCCTTTCGAGAATGTCTGCAAGAGCGCCACCCAGAACGTTTCCGAATAGGCCGCAGGCGGCAAGAATGACGCCGACAATGGCGCCCGCCTCGGCCGCGGTCGCGTCATATGCTCGTATCATAAACGGGACGAACCACCCCGCGATGCCCGCAATCACGAAGACGTAGGCGGCAACGCCGAGGTTCGCGAACGTCAAGGTGCGGCACTTAACGATCATCGCGAATGCTGCCGGATCGCGCAGCGCCAAATTCTGCAGCCAAGTCGCCACGCAGTACACGCCCACTGCTACGGCAATCCATTGGGCTGGGCTGCCCGTGACGGCGATCAGACCTGCGGCGCCCCCTGCTAGTGCGAACGCAATGGCGAGGTTTAGGATAATCCTCCGCGCGGCCCCTGCGTGGCGCGACATGGGCACGAGACTAAGGACTGGTAATGTCGCTGCGAGCTCTGTGATTGTTGCCACAAAGGGGCGCGGCTGTGCGCCCGAAGGGACCGCTTCAACGAGCCCTTCGTTCTGCCCTCGTTGCGGTTCTCTCAGAGACCAAAGCCATAATGCGAGAAAAGGGCCCGGAACGGCGACAACGAAAAATGCAACTTGCCAGCCCTTGAGTCCGAGGGGGGCGTTGGCCGGATCGGGATAGAGACCATGCCAAGCGTCAAGGACGTATCCCCCCAGCAGGAGTCCAAGGCCGCCTCCGATTGGCACGCCGGCCGCCGCAATCGACATCGCCGTAGAACGCAAGCGAGGTGAAAAATAGTCCGCGATGAGCGACATCAGGGCCGGCCAACAACCTGCCTCGCCGACGCCGACGCCAGCCCGAAAGACGGCAAACGAGACAAAGCTTCGCGCACATCCCGTCAAGAAGATCATGGCGCTCCAGGCCGCAACACAACCGGCCAACACGTTCTTGCGTGTCCATACATCGGCAAGTCGTGCCAGCGGAATGCTGAAGATCACATAGAAAACAGAGATCGCCGTTCCAAAAATGAAGCCGAGTTCCGCGTCGGAAAGTCCGAGGTCGGCTTTGATATCCTCCGCCAGCACGGCAAGGATCTGGCGATCGACGAACGCGAAGACATTCACCAGGACGAAAGCGCTGAGTGCATACACGGCATAACGCTTTGACGGGGGGTGCATACGTTCAGAACTTCTTGGACCAGGCAACGACAGTTACCCAGGCGGGCGTGGCGTTTGTCGCGATCGCGTTAGTCTGGAACTTTGCCTTCAGCACGGACGAATACTCTGGGAGATCGTATTTGACGACGGGGCCGAGCACGAGCGCCGTGGCGCGCAGCCCGTCGGGCTCAATGGGCACCCCGAACAGCTCGTCGTCGTCAGCTTGCCAGCCGTAAAAACCGGACACGCCCACCTGAAAGCGGCCAATGTGCTCTGTGATTGCGAAGTCGACATTCATGACATCGCCGGTCCAATGGTGGCTCGCGGGATTTTCGAGATACTGGTTCCAATAAAGCTTGGCGCTGAACTCGGTCCCCTCAGCGAGGATGGGTGCGGTCGTGTAGGTCAGCGCAACAGTCAGGGCAAAGTCCCAAATGTTGGTGCCCATGCTCAAGACCTGTTCCAGGCGATCGTCATCGTCGTACGTTCCGGACGGAAAAACCGTGCCGAAACCAAACAGGACAGAAAGCCCTTGCAGAATCGGATAGGCGCCAGGGTCGCGTGAAGGCCGTACGAATCCAAACGAACGCGACCAGTCGACCTCTAAGTACGGATCTCCAAGGCCCTGCTCGCACTCGTTGTCCTGGCCGATGAACAGGCTGCCACACTGGTTCCCGGCTGCAACAAACCCGCTAACGCCGACAGCCCCGCCGAGTACCTTTACGTCGGGTACGTACAGGAAGAATGGCCCGAACTGTTGCTTGCGCAGGTGGGCGTCACGCAGAGCCGGCACCGTATGCCCCTCGCCATCGTGAAAATCGAGCGTGCCGGATGCGGCAGCAAATAGACCACCGTAAAGGCCGGGAGGAGGCAGGACTGCGGAGCTCATATCGCTGCCGCCGATGGGACCGGCGACGGTGGGCCCCTCTAGCGCAACAGCCGGATTGTTCAGCCACAAGCTCGCAGCCATCACGGTCAGAAATCGACACCGCACAGCACACCCCCTAGCAAACCCCCCCATATCTTTACACGTCTAAATTGGATGTCATAGACTAAACATAGGATTGTTTCAGGGCGGGCCAGAATATATTGGCGCTCTGCGACCGATTGGCCGCAGTGCACAGATTTTCGGAGTGCAAATAGGGTTTTGCCTAGTATTACGCCAGATCACATTAAGGCTGCGCTTCGCATCACGCCTTTGTTCTACGACGCGGTTCTGGAACCGACCCGCTGGCGAGAGGCATTGAAAGCGATATGTGAGTTCTTCGCGCCGGCGGTCGCCGCGACTGTTCACTTCAATAGCCTTGGTCTCATGAGTGAAGGCGGGACCCGCGAACCGCACTACCTCATGTACAGCTACGGATTGAGCGAAGAGGCTGTCCAAGCCTACCTGACCTATGGTCGCTACGGGCCCGACGTCGACCCGCGCGTGGGCGCTTACACAAGATATATCAATCGGCCCGTGCCCAACCGAGACCTCGTATCTGCCGAAGAGTGGCACAAGTCTCCGACCTATAAGGATCTATTCGAGCCGCATGGCTTGGACCATGACATATGCATCTCCATCCAGCACGAAGGGCTCGATACGCACCTTTCGATTGGCGTGTATCGCGGTCCCGAAGGCCCGGCCTTCTCGCAAGTCGATGTCGAAAAGTTTCAACTTTTGGTTCCCCATTTGCGCCGGGCCGCCGAGGTCTATGCGCGGCTTGTCGGCAGCGAACTCAAGTCGCGTCAGCTTGAGAACGCTTTCGAAGACTTGGCGCTCGCGACGATCTTTACCGATACGTCCGGTCGAATTCTCTTTGCCAATCATGCGGCAAACCAGTTGCTGGACGCCGGAGATGGGCTCTTCCAGGGCGGAGGTCAGCTTGCTCATCGCGATCCCGGCATCGCATCCCAATTGAAGCGAGATATTCGCGAGATATCGGCCAGCACACAGTTTGGTGGCGGAGGACGCGTGACGCACCTGACCTTGCCTCGCGCCGAACAAACGCCGCTGCTAGCAACAGTCTGTTCCCTTGCGTCTTCTTCGCCCGAGTCGCCTCCTTACCTGTCCAGTCAGCTCCGCGTTGCGATCTTCCTGACCGACCCACAGAAATCCTACGAGACGACCACGGAGCATCTGCAACGAATCTTCGGCCTCACACAAACCGAGGCGGAGATTGCCAAGGATCTGACTGCGGGGCTCACTCTGAAGGAGATCGCCGGAAAGAGAGGCCGCGCACTGGAGACGGTCCGCCAGCAGCTCAAATCCGTGATGAGCAAGACCGGTGCGCGACGACAGGCGGAACTCGTAAAGAGCGTGCTTGCCCTGGGCGTTCCGCTGGAACAATGACAGCGCGCAGGCAAACCGGGGGCGCTTTGGACGTGGACACAAATATTGTCGATGATCCCACACTCTCCGAGGCAGACTACGAGTCCGCACTTCGCATCACGCCACTTTTTTACGATGCGGTATTACAGCCTGGCCGTTGGGAGACTGCTCTGAAGGTCATGACCGAATGGTTCGCTGCCCCCTTTGCCTCGATGCATTTGCAAACAGCAGCCGGACAATTTGAGCACTACCTCTGGTTCGGCTACGGTTTCACCGAGGCTGCGAAGGAAGACTACCTGGCCTACGGAAACTACGGGCCCGAGGTAGATCCCCGCCCCCGCCGCTATTTTCCACGTCACGTCAACAAGCCTGTTCATTGCCGGCAGATCGTGACGGAGAGTGAGTGGCACCGCTCACCGATGTACCAGGACCTTTTCAAGCCATACGGCTTGGAGTTCAGCTTGCTGGTCACGATTGTCAGCGAGGATCTCGGGACGATGTTCAGCGTCGGGGTCTATCGCGGACCCGACGACCCGCCCTTCACGCAAACGGATGTCGACCGGTTTCAGCTATTAATGCCGCATCTGCGCCGCGCGGCTGACGTCTATGGCCGCCTTGTGAGCAGCGAGATCAAATCTCGCCAGCTTGAGAATGCGTTCGACGACCTGGCATTGGCAACGCTCTTCACGAATACCACTGGAGAGATTCTCTTTGCCAACCGGTCCGCGACGGAGTTGCTCGATTCCGAGGATGGCATTTGCCGCTCCAATGGCAGGGCGTCCCACTCAGAGCCCGAAACCGCGACAGCGCTGGCGCAGGCGATCCGGAAAGTAGCGGCCGAGACTCGGCAGGAGGATGGCGGCAAGGTCCTTCAGCTGACGCTCGCGCGCCGGGATTCACCGCCGATACTCGCGACGATCTGTTCTCCCGCCGCAGGCTCGCCGGACGCCGGCCCATGGCTGTCGAGCCAGCTCCGCGTGGCCGTCTTCTTGACTGATCCGCAAAAGTCGTACGAAACGACCACGGAGCACCTGCAGCGCATCTTCGGCCTCACCCAGGCCGAGGCGAAGATCGCCAGGGATCTGGCTGCGGGGCTCACTCTGAAAGAGATCGCCGGGAAGAGAGACCGCTCATTGGAGACTGTGCGCCAACAGCTCAAGTCCGTGATGAGCAAGACCGGCGCGCGCCGCCAGGCGGAACTCGTCAAAAGCGTGCTGGCGCTGGGCATTCCGCTGGAGAAATGAGCGCCACCTCCCGAGTTCGAGTCAAACGACGAAATCGTCTTGATCGAGCTGGGCTTTCAACACGCCCTCCAGCGTGACGGTGTTGTTCGCATCGAGCGCAACGACTGTGTTGCCGAGACCATCGTCCGCAGTCGCCGCGAGAACTGCCGCTTGATCCACGAACAGCCCTGAGGCGAATTCGATCAGATCCTCGTCGGGCGTAAAGTCGACTATCGTGTCCTGCCCAAAGCCTGCATCGAAATGGAACGTGTCGGCGCCCTGACCCCCGGTCAGAGTGTCGTTACCGATACCGCCATCGAATGTCTCATTCGCCGCAGAACCGCCGATCGTATCGTCTGCCGACGTTCCTTTGATGCTCTCGACCCTGACGATCGTATTGGCGCCGGATGCGTCTATAGAGAAAGTACCTGCGTCGAGGTCGATGTCCGCGCTTCGATCGACACCACTGAGGTCGAACGTATCGAAGTTGGCGCCGCCGTCGACCGTGTTCCCGGACACGACGAAGGTGCCTGTTGCGTTGGTTGATATGGAAAGCGAGATCGAATCGTCGCCATCGCCACCACTTAGCGTGTTGTTGGTGACACTGACGTTGGCCGTACCTTGCGCGCCATTGGCGCCATCGGCACCCGCCGTCCCAATCACATAGGCGGTCCCTTCGACCTCCAACCCTGCGACGGTTCCGCTGCTGTATCCGGGATCAGACGTTCCACCCGAACCGCCAGCGCCGGCCGTAGCCGTGACATCTATTGACAAATTGTCGTTGCCGAAGCCACCCAGCAACTCGTTGCCGTCAACCAAGACAGACGCATCGCCGCCGTCCCCGCCATCGCCGCCGTCGCCAGCGGCACCGAAGAAGTAGGCAACATCGTTGTCAGTATAAGTTTCGTCATCGTAGTGGGTATGACCGCCAGTCGATGCTGAGCCGCCAGTTCCACCGCCGCCACCGTACGCCCATACGAAGATTGTGAGTTGGTCATGTCCTTGGTCCCCTTCCAGAGTATTGTCGAGGACACTGACGGCCGCATCTCCGCCATCTCCGCCACGACCGCCCGCACCACCATGGGATAGGTAGCCACCTGCCCCTTGCGCATCTCCACGGGAGCCGCCTCCATTACCACCCCAACCGCCGGGGCCCCCAAACGCCCTGGCGTCAAGACTCAAGGTATCGTCGTTTTCTCCGCCGCTCGCCGTATTCCCTTGGACCTCCGATAGGGCATCGCCACCAATACCACCGCTGCCGCCATCGCCGCCATCGCCATGCAAGCCGCCATTGTATACGTTGGTATTGTAGTCGAAATTGTTGTTCAGTTCCTGGCCTGATTGTAGTCCATTTCCCGCGATTGCTCCGGAGTGTCCGTTTCCTGCGGAGCCTCCAACCGATTGGGCACTCAGGGTGACCGTGTCATCGCTCGCCTGAGCAGCTAAGGAAGTACCTTGGAGTTGTGAGTGAGCCGCCCCGCCGTCGCCCCCGACCCCACCATTCCCACCGTCGCCCGCGGCGAAGCGGGGATCATATGTACGAGTTATGTAACCGGGACTCGTTGTAACAGACGTAACATCCCAGAATGAGGAGCCAGGCGTACCTGCCACACCACCCAGACCGCCGCTTTGGCCGCGCGAAGTTGCGTAATATTGAAGACTGTCGATGCCGCCGCCGCCCTCGCCAATCGCATCGGTGTAAATTGCAGACGCAGACGAGCCTGCAGTACCTGGTGAACCGTCTCCTCCGTCGTTACCTGCAGAGGCGTTTAGTCCCGCAGTTCCTGCTGTTGCCGTTGTCGTCAGCTGTTGCATCGCGCCCTCGTTAACGACGACGGGCGGGATCGTGACAGCAACATCCTGCTTCACGCGCACCTCGGCATTGCCGAAGACGAAGCGATCATAGGTACCTGTCGCGTCGCTAATGGTGCCGGCGTTCGTCCACTGCGACTCTGCAAACACGAATGTGTCGCCGGGATCGCCATCCACCGTCAGGATGTGCACGCCGCTGCTGTCCGCGGGCGTCTCGTTGAAGACGGCAAGCTGGTCCACGATCAGCGTATTGATGTCGGTGCCGGTGAGATCGATACGCTCGATGCCTTCGATCTTCGCCGCCATTTGGCGGTCGGTCAGGTCGAGGGTGTGGAATTCGCCCGTGAGCACCAGCGTATCCACACCCGAGCCGCCATCGACCTTCTTGAAGCTCAGGTCCGCCACACCCAAGACATCGTCGCCTGCTCCTGCGCGGATTACGTCCGCACCGCCGCCGCCGTTCAGCGTGTCGCCGCTTGCGCCGCCGAGCAGCACTTCCGCCGCGTTCGTGCCGGTCGTCGCCACGGGTGCAGCACTGGCGCCGAAGGCGCCGCCGAAGACGAGATAGGCCGCGCCGGAATCGGCCCCGCCACCGTCGTCGTTCTTGAAGGCGCCGATCAGAAGATCGTCGAACCCGTCTCCGTTCACGTCGCCGGCGCCGGAGACAGAGTTCCCCGCATAGTTGTCTCCCGCCTCGCCGATGAGCTGGAACCCAGCCAGCCCATTGAGGGAGCCGTCGGCAGATAGGTCCGAGAGCAGCACGTCGCCGGAAAGTCCGCTTGATGTGCCGAATATCACATACGCCGAACCCATGTTGGCGTCCGGCCCGACGCTGGCGCCAAAGCCGCGCGCGCCTAGGATGAAATCGTCGATGCCGTCGCCGTTGACATCGCCAGCCGCTGCAACGCCGTTCAAGGTTCCGAGGGTCAGCTCGCCCTGAATTTCAAACCCGGCGATGGAACCGCCCACATCGGCCAAGTTCAGCGGGCCGGTGACCGGTAGGGAAGTGTCGCCATAGATGACATAGGTGGCGCCGTCCGCGCCGGCGGAACCCGGTGTGTCTGCGTACTGGGCACTGACGGCCATGTCGTCAATGCCGTCGCCGTTGATGTCACCGATGTTGGCGACCGCGCCGATACGATCCCCAGGATCGACGCCATTGAGCTTGAAGCCCTCGATCTGACCAGACGCGCCAACCTCGGCGAGATTGTGCGTGCCCGTGAGACCCTGACCGCCGAAGATGACATAGGCCGCGCCCTCGTTCGAATTCGGGTCGGTGCCATGATCCGCATCTCCAAGGAATGCGCTGACGATCAGATCGTCGAAGCCGTCGCCGTTGATGTCGCCAGCGGAAGACACCGTGTTGCCAGCGTAGTCACTGCTCTGTTCACCGACCAGGCGAAAACCCAGAACGGTCCCGCCGACATCGTTGAGGTTGAGGCTCGCAGAACTGTTAAGTCCGGACTGACCGCCATAGACCACGTAGGCCGCACCCGCGCTGGTATCCGGATTGTCGTCGGCGCGTGGGGCGTTGATAACGAAGTCCGCGATCCCGTCGCCGTTGATGTCGCCGGCCGACGACACGTTGTGCCCGGCAAGATCGCCGCCGCCGCCGAGGCCGAGATTTCCAGAGAAGGCCGCACCGTCCAAGGACGTGCCAACGTCACCCAGATCGCCGGTGAAGGTCTGACCGCCGAGAAGAAGATAGGCGGCCCCTTGCGTGCCGTTCGTGTCCGGCGCCCCCACGAGGATGTCGGCGAAACCATCGCCGTTCACGTCGCCGGCGCCCGACAGGGTTGCGCCCGCGCGATCGCCCGCCACCGGCCCTTCCAGCTTGACGCCCAGAGGACCGCCGGCCTGACCAACCGTGCCGAGGGCAATCTCGCCTTGTGCGTCGGCGAAGCTGGCGAAGTCCTGACCGCCGAACACAAGATAGGTCGCACCGGAATCTCCACCGGCGGCGCCGTCGTTACCCGGCGCGCCAATGAGGAAGTCGGCGGAGCCGTCGCCGTTGACGTCGCCTGCCATCGAAACGTAGCCGGCCTGGTCGTCCATGCCTTCGCCGGTAAACTGGACTCCTGAGAAGCCGGTGGAATTGCCGGCGACGATGTCGCCGAGAGTCTCGTCCTCGCCCACGACGCGCACGGTCACTGTCGCCGTGTCGAAGTTCCCGTTTCCGTCGCTGATTGTGTATTCAAACGTGTCGTCGACTTGATCGGCTGTTGGGTCGAGGATGCCAGAGCCCGTCAGCGCTTGGAGCGTCGCGGATGCGGTCGGATCGTAGATGACGCTTTTGCCGTCGGCAGAAATCGACACGGCCGCGCCGTTGGCGCTCAAACCGCCTGTCCCGACAGATACGATGTTCAGGACGTCTCCATCCGGATCCGAGTCGTTGTCGAGCAGGCGGAAGACTTTGACCGCATCTTCCGAAAAGCCGTCTTGGTCAATGTCGCCGAGGCTCAACCCATCGCTGTCCGTGTTGCCATATTGAATGGTGATTGGCGTGAAATTGCCGGTGCCGTCGTTTATCAGAACGCGGTCTTGGGCGGAGAAGGTCGATACATAGATGTCGAGATCGCCATCATTGTCCAGGTCGCCGAATTGGGCATCAGCAGACGATCCGAATCCCAATGACGTGAAGAGGCTGAACTGGCCGCTGCCGTCGTTTTTCCAAACCGTGTCTATCTGGTTTGAGTGATTGGCCACATAGGCATCGAGGTCGCCATCATTGTCGATATCACCGAGCGCGACGTGGAGGCTCCTGTAGTCCCCGCCACCTGCTTGCAGGGCTTGACCGGAATTGGTGAAATTCCCCGAACCATCATTGAAGAGGATCAAGTTGTTTCCATTGTAGTTGGCTACGACAGCGTCGAGATCGCCATCTCCATCGAGGTCCCCAAGCTCTATGCCTCGTACGTCGCCGACGCCGGTGACACTGATTTGCGTGAAATTCGCGGAGTGGACGCCTTGATTAATGAATACACCGAGATTGCTGTTGGCCAGCAATGCGTCCGGATCCCCATCGCCATCGATGTCGCCCAATGCAAGCGCCGTGCTGCCGCCCGACATGCTCGTCGTTTGCGCAAACGTGCCGTCGCCGTTGCCCAGGAAGACATAGTTGCCATCGTTCTCATTGGCGAACACAACGTCCAGATGCGAATCGCCGTTGAGATCGGCGACGCTGACGTGCCGGCTGTTTGCCCCTCCCAGCGTGGTCAAAGGCCCTGAGAAAGCGCCGTTTTGGTTGATATAGAGGGCATTGCCGCCAAAAGCAGCTACGACTGCGTCCAGATCCCCATCCTCGTCGAAGTCCGCAAGTTCCGCATGAACCCCGTGATCGTTGCCAGGGGTCTGCCTCAGCGAAAACTCACCGTCGCCATTGTTTACAAAGGACAGAGTTGGAGCACCGCCGCCCGTAGTCGAAACAAAGGCATCCAGATCGCCCAAAAACGTGTCGTCGGTCGCGACTGGAGCCGCACCTTCCGCAACATCCGTCAGGGTCACGTTGATGGTCTGCGGCGTGGTGTTGGTCCCATCCGAGGCGGTGACCTCCACCTCGTAGGCGTGGGGGTCGTTCTCGAAGTCCGGCGCCGTCTTGAACTGCAGCTGGTTGCCGCTCACGATCTCGAACAGGGCCGCGTCCGCGCCGCCGGTGATCGAGAACGTGACGGGCCCGCCCACCGTGTCCGCGTCCGTGGCCGCGAGCGTCACCACGCTTTGGGTGTTCTCCGCCACGCTCGGCCCATCCGAGGACGTGAACACCGGCGCGTTGTCGTTCCGGTCCGTCAGGGTCACGTTGATGGTCTGCGGCGTGGTGTTGGTGCCGTCCGAGGCGGTCACCTCCACCTCGTAGGCGTGGGGGTCGTTCTCGAAGTCAGGGGCCGCCTTGAACTGCAGCTGGTTGCCGCTCACGATCTCGAACAGGGCCGCGTCCGCACCGCCGGTGATCGAGAACGTGACGGGCCCGCCCACCGGGTCGGCGTCCGTGGCGGCGAGCGTCACGACGCTTTGGGTGTTCTCCGCCACGCTCGGCCCATCCGAGGACGTGAACACCGGCGCGTTGTCGTTCCGGTCCGTCAGCGTCACGTTGATGGTCTGCGGCGTGGTGTTGGTCCCATCCGAGGCGGTCACCTCCACCTCGTAGGCGTGGGGGTCGTTCTCGAAGTCAGGCGCCGTCTTGAACTGCAGCTGGTTGCCGCTCACGATCTCGAACAGGGCCGCGTCCGCACCGCCGGTGATCGAGAACGTCACGGGCCCGCCCACCGTGTCCACGTCCGTGGCCGCGAGCGTCACGACGCTTTGGGTGTTCTCCGCCACGCTCGGCCCATCCGAGGACGTGAACACCGGCGCATCGTTCGTGCCGGTGATCGTAATCGTAACGTCTTGGCTATCCGTCGGGCCGTCGCCGTCGGACGCCACGACCGTATAGGTCAGCTCCAGGGTTTCGCCGTCGTCGAGATAGTTGAACGCCTCCGTGCCGCTGTCGAACGACCAGCCGATCGTCCCGGTCGTCGCATCGTTGGCGATCACCGGGTTCGTGCTGGCCAGGCTGAACATGTTCAGCAGATCTTGCTCGGCCGGCTGGCTGGCATCGCCCGCAGCCGTGCCGCCAACGATCACCGTCGTGCCGACCGAGGCCGTCACCTGATCGATCACGTCGAGATCCGTCACCGTCAACGTGCCGGTGGCCGTCCGGCCGTTGTCCGTCTCGATCAGATCGGCACTCGCCGAATTGCCTGTCTCGACCGTGATGTCCGGATCGTCGTCCGTGCCGTTGATGGTTACGATGACGTTTGCACTGGCCGCCTGTTCGGAGCCGTCGGCCGCTTCCACCGTGTAGACAAGTGCTAGAGTCTGGCCGTCAGCTAGATAGTCGAAAGCTTCCGAAAGGCTATCGAAGGCCCAGCCTATCGTTCCCGTCGTCGCGGCCCCCTGAATGATCGGGTTCGTGCTCGTCAGGCTGAACATGTTCAGCAGCTCTTGCTGTGTGGGTTGGCTGGGAGATCCTGCCCCCGTGCCCTGAACCGTCACGGTGGCGCCGGGCGCGGCATTCACCACATCGCTCAGTTGAAGGTCCCGCGCCGTCAGCGTGCCCGACGCGGTCAGACCGTTGTCGGTCTCGGCCAGGCTTGCGGACTGGGAGTCTCCGGTATCGAGGAAGATGTCCGTACCGGAAGAGAAGACATCTTGTACGACCGCCGATGATGCATTGCTCTCGCCAGCAGTGGCGTTCTCGAGGCCTAAAACCACCTCCCAGTCCTCGAGCGAGTTTGTGAAGTTCGCAGCGATCGCAACGATTTCGAGCGTGTTGTTGTTGGTGTCGAGAACCGCTTCCTTGATGTGGAGCTCCGGGATAGAGGTGCCCGGGACCGGATTCGGCGTCGAAACAACGGCCCCGTTGAAGGCCGTTGGGTCGGCAAAATCGAGGGAGAACTCGCCGGTGTACGTACTGGAAAGAGCGAGTGAAACAACGTAGTCGAACTGGCTCGCCGTGTGGTTGAAGTCGTCAAGCTCGGCGGTGATGGTGAGCTCCATCGCGTCCAGATCGAGCACGGACGAGGTGATGTAGATGTCCGGCGCGCCGTCGTCGTCCGTGCCCGTGATGGTGATGGTGATGTCTTGGGTGTCGGACGGGCCTTCGCTGTCGGCAGCCATCACCGTATACGTCAACTCCAGCGTCTCGCCTTCTTCGAGATAGTCGAAGGCCTCCGCGCCGCTGTCGAAGGCCCAGCCGATCGTGCCGGTGACATTGCTCCCACTGATGATGGGGTTCAAGCTGGTCAGGCTGAACATGGCGAGCAGGTCTTGCTCACTGGGTTGGCTCGCATCTCCCGCGGCCGTGCCCCCGACAGTCACCGAGGTGCCGAGCGAAGCCGTCACTTCGTCGCTCAGCACGCGGTCGGTCACCGTCAGCGTGCCGGATGCCGTACGGGGATTGTCCGTCTCGATCAGATCGGCGCTCGCGGAATCGCCGTCTTCGACGGAGATGTCGGTGCCCGTGTCGATCAGCTCTTGAAGGGGTACGCCGCTTGATGAAGCCGCATCTCCCCAAATGAGGTTTTGGAGGCTGACGCTAACGAACCAGTCCTCAAGCTGAGTCGCGCCCGTAAAATTGGCGGCAAGGGCGCTGATCTCCAGTGTGTTGGCGTTTGTATCGAGAATTACCTCTCTAACGAGAAGTTCCGTGAAATCGCCGGCAATGGGATCAAGCGTGGAGACAACACTCCCGTTGAACATGGTCGGAGCAGTCGACTTTGCGGCATTCTCACCGTTTTCATCATTCACAAGCGCGAATGAAATGGAGTAATCGGAGGCAAAGCTCGTGTGGTTGAAGTCGTCGAGCTCGGCGGTGATGGTGAGTTCCATCGTGTCGAGATCGAGCTTCGAAGACGTGATGTAGATGTCCGGCGTGCCGTCATCGTCCGTGCCGGTGATGGTGATCGTGACGTCCTGGGTGTCGGACGGACCCTCGCTGTCGGCAGCCTGGACCGTGTAGGTCAGCTCGAGCGTCTCACCTTCTTCGAGATAGTCGAAGGCTTCCGTGCCGCTGTCGAATTCCCAGCCGATCGTGCCGGTGACGTTGCTGCCGCTGATGATGGGGTTCAGGCTGGTCAGGCTGAACATGGCGAGCAGGTCTTGCTCGCTGGGCTGGCTCGCGTCTCCCGCGGCCGTGCCGCCGACGGTCACCGAGGTGCCGAGCGACGCTGTCACTTCGTCGCTCAACACGCGGTCCGTCACCGTGAGCGTGCCGGACGCCGTCCGGGGATTGTCCGTTTCGATCAGATCGGCACTCGCGGAGTCCCCGTCTTCGAGGGAGATGTCGGTGCCGGTGTCGACGAGCTCTTGGAGCGGCACTCCGCTTGATTGCGCGGACTCTCCCTCAGCAAAGTTTTGGAAACCTATAGTTACAAACCAGTCTTCGAGCTGGGTCGCGCTAGTGAAATTGGCGGCAAGCGCCCTGATCTCGATCGTATTGGCAGCTGTGTCTAGAATCGCTTCTCTGATGAGCAGTTCTGTGAGGTCTCCAGGAACAGGATTTGGCGACCCCGTAGGTATCCCATTGAATGTCGTAGGCGTCGACGTTGCGGTGTCGCCCTCGCCGTTGCTTGCATTCTGAATCCCGAAGAAAATCGAAACGTCGAATGGACCGCCCGTGTGCGTGAAATCGTCGAGCTCGGCGGTGATGGTGAGCTCCATGTTGTCCAGATCGAGAACAGACGAGGTGATGTAGATATCCGGCGTGCCGTCGTCGTCCGTGCCGGTGACGGCGATGGTAACATCTTGCGAATCTGTGCCGCCCTCGCCGTCCGACACCTCGACCGTGTAGGTCAGCTCGAGCGTCTCGCCCTCTTCGAGATAGTCAAAGGCTTCCGTGCCGCTGTCGAAGGCCCAGCCGATGGTTCCGGTCGTATCGCTGCTGCCGATCACCGGGTTGGCGCTTGTGAGGCTGAACATCGCCAACAGATCTTGCTCGCTGGGCTGACTTGCATCGCCCGCCGCCGTGCCGCCCACGGTGACGCTGGCTCCGACTGACGCGTTGACGCTGTCCGTCGTGTTGATGTCCGTCACCGTCAGGGTGCCCGAAGCGGTGCGCGGCGTGTCGGTCTCAATGAAATCGGCGCTGGCCGAATCGCTGCTGCCGACCGTGATGTCCGGCATCTCGTTCGGGGCCGTTACCGTAACGTTGAACGCCACCGGCGCCGGCGGTGCGGATCCGTCTTCGTTGCCGTCCTCTACGGTGACGCCAAAGCCGGCGCTAGACGTGGCTGACCCGTCGTGGATCAGCGTCACCTTGCCCTCCGCGATGTCCTGCGCGGTGAAGCTCGAAGCGTCGGCACCGTCGAGCTGTACCTTGAGGTTTGCGGTTAGGTTGGAAACCGTGAATTCGACGCCGTTCGCGGTGTCGTCGGGATCGGTAAAGCCGAGATCGGCTGCGGTCAGCACATAGGCGGTACCGGCCTCAAGTGTCGCCGCGAGATCGCCGATCAACACAGGCGGTTGATTTAGCGGGCTGGTGTTCCGGAGATCCACGGACCTGTCCGCGAACTGAAGGATCTCTACGTCGCCAGCAACGAGCGTTGATCCTTCGGGACCGGTGACCCGAAGAAAGTTTCCGTCCTGCTGGAAATCATAATCGCCGTAGGCCCGCGAGAACACGGCGGTATCGACGCCGGAACCACCACGAAGTTCGTTGTCTCCAGAACCGCCTAGCAGTCTGTCATTGCCGGAACCGCCGTAGAGCTTGTCGTTGCCGCTGCCTCCGGAAAGCTGATCATGGCCGCTCCCCCCGTACAGCCTGTCGTTTCCGCTTCCGCCGTAAAGCTTGTCGTTGCCGCTACTACCGAAGAGTTGATCACTGCCGCTCCCTCCGTAGAGCCTGTCGTTGCCGCTTCCGCCGTAAATTGTATCGTGCCCACTACTTCCGACGAGATAGTCGTTGCCAGCACCACCAATGAGGCGATCATTGCCGCCTCCACCGTAGAGTTTGTCGTTGCCGCTACTGCCGGAGAGGTAGTCGTTGCCACTCGCGCCGTAGAGCCTGTTGTTCCCGGCTCCACCGTAAAGTTTGTCGTTTCCGCTTCCGCCGTAAAGCTTGTCGTTTCCGCTTCCGCCGGAAAGGCGATCATTGCCACTCCCACCGTAGAGCTTGTCGTTCCCGCTTCCGCCGTAAAGCTTGTCGTTGCCAGTTCCGCCGGTGAGGCGATCATTGCCACTCCCACCGTAGAGCTCGTCATGCCCGCTTTCGCCGTAAAGCTTGTCGTTGCCGCTATCACCAAGGAGTTTGTCGTTGCCGCTCCTGCCCCTAATTAGATCGTTTCCGCCTTTGCCAAGAATGACGTCACTCACCCCGAGACCAAGCAGTCTGTCGTTCCGGGAAGTGCCTTTGTGGAATATCCGAGGCATGGCTGATCGCTCCTTGATCAAATCGGCGGATGGAGCCAGCCGAGGTCGGAACCCAGCGGCTCGTTTACCGTTTATTAATGACAATCGGAGCAGTGCCCGCATCCCCCAATCGGGGCATGCGCGCTTTAGTTCGGCTTGTTGACTCTCTTTTTTTCCGAATTGGTGGGGAACCGGTGACCGAGCGCTAAAGATTGGCAAGCAAAGCGACGAGCTGGCTTTGCCGATGCGTACCGGTTTTCGCAAAGATCGGTTTCAGGTGGCTTCGAACTGTCTCCCGCGCGATATCGAGTTCAGCGGCTGCTTGGTCCGTGCTCATGCCCGTGGCGAGCATCGAGGCTAGCCGCGCTTCGGCAGCCGTCAGGCCAAAGAGTTTCGACAGCAGGGATTGATCGGGGCGAGGCAGCACTCCAATTGGCGCGAAGCTGAGCAAGAATCGCGAACCGTGGCCATTCTCGCACTCACTTTGCGTCAGCCCCAGCGCCGTCAACACGATCGGCGGCTTGCCCTCACGTTCAATAATGACTCTGTTGCGCCCGCGCAGCTCCGTGGCCGGATCGGTCAGCAGTTCGATCAGATGCTCAAGCGACCGGTCACCCTTCAAGACTTCCACGAAAAACCCCCAAATTTGACGGAAGATCCCATTGAGGTTGAGCTTTGTTTACCAACGGTAGTGACGCGCAACCAATGAAGTCATGCCCCAATTGGGCTATATGCGGCCTTGAAATGCTGGCGGCCTAGGTTTCACGAAATGCGCGCGCCAACTGGTCCTTCAGCGGCTTGATCAAGTACGAGATAACGGTGTGCGGCTCGGTCTCAATAAAGGCTTCAACCGGCATGCCCGGCACGAGAAGCATCCCACCCAGTTGTCGAAATCGCTCTTCGTCGATTGCGACACGTACGACGTAGTACTGCATCCCGCTTTTCTCATCTTCCGACAGGTCGGCACCGATGCGCTCGACCTCTCCAGGAATGGCCGGGGTCGTACCTTGATCGAACGCTGAGAACCGAAGCATCGCTGTCTGACCTTGCCGCACCTGATCGATGTCCTTCGGCGAGACTTGAGCTTCCACTGTCAGCTTGTCCGCTTCGGGCACAATGAGCATGATCGGCTCACCGGGCGCGACAACGCCGCCGATAGTGTGCATCTCAAGCTGGTGCACAATACCGTCTTGCGGCGCTCTGATATCAATACGCTTCAGTTGATCTTCCGCAGCCACTTTGCGCTCGGCGAGTTCCGAGAGTTTTGCGCGCCCGTCGGAGATCTCTTCAGCGACTTCGCTCCTCACGAGCTCATCGACCTGGATAATCTGAAGCTCGACCTCTGCAATTTTTCCCTTGGCTTGAGCAATTGACGCAGTCAGTTGCCCCCTTTCGCCCTCGAGCCGCGCCTCGTCCCGCTCCAGCGCCGTCAGCCGCGTGATCTGAACCAGGTTTTTGCGCCACAAGTCACGTACGCCCGCGAGCTCCTTCTTCAGTAGTGCGATTTCTTTCGATTTGGCGTCGACCTGCTCGCCAAGCCCCCTTATCTCCTCTCTCAGTTGCGCAACGCGTTCGCGAAGCTGCGCCTTTTGGCCATCGCGCGCATTCCTGCGTAACTCGAACAACTTCCTTTCACCCCTGACCAACTTGGCCACGACCGGATCGTCCTGCCGCGACATCAGGTCGGAAGGAAATTCAATATCGTCGGCACCAATCTTCTCTGCCTCAAGCCGCGCTTCTCGCGCTTCCAACTCGTCAATGGACTTGGCGACGATGCCCAGATTCGCTCGGGTCTGCGTTGCATCCAGGCGCAACAACACATTGCCCTGTTTTACGCGGTCTCCTTCGTGCACGAGAAGTTCGCCGACGACGCCCCCGGTCGGGTGTTGCACACGTTTGACGCTGGATTCGACCACAACCTTCCCCGGGGCAATGATTGCGCCTGAGATCACTGTCGTCGCAGCCCACACGCCAACTCCAAAAACAAGAAGCGCTGCCACGATGAGCCCGATCAGCACATGGCGCCGGAGAGACGACTGCAGGCTGCGATTTCCAAACATCTGCCGGCCTCCGCTCTATTCCGCCGCGGGGCGTACGAGCCCCCGGAGGATCTCGTTCTTCGGTCCAATTCGCTGGAGCCTACCGTTGATCAATATGAGGACTTGATCACAGGCCGCGATCGCACTGGGCCGATGCGCTATGACGATGGCGACGCCGCCGCGATTGCGAATGCTCATGATGGCAGCCGCCAGGGCCTGATCGCCCTCCTCGTCCAGGTTTGAGTTCGGCTCGTCAAGCACGACCAAAAATGGATCGCCATACAGCGCCCTGGCGAGCGCCACACGCTGCCGCTGCCCCGCCGACAGCATGACGCCAGATTCGCCAATCTCCGTCTCGTATCCATCGGGAAGCGAGAGAATGAGATCGTGCACACCGGCAGCCATCGCGGCGCCAAGTACCTGCTCTGGCGATGGATCTCGCTCAAAGCGCGCGATGTTCTCCGCCACCGTTCCGTCAAACAGTTCGACACTTTGCGGCAGGTACCCGACATACCGACCAAGTATTTCGGAGGACCATTGGTCTAGGGCGGCTCCATCGAGACACACATTGCCTCGTACCGGACGCCAAACGCCAACGAGCATTCTCGCCAGGGAAGATTTTCCCGAAGCGCTCGGTCCAATGACCCCCAGCGCATCCCCCGCTTTCAGGTCGAACGTGATGTCCTGCAGGATGGTTCGACCGCCGGCCGGCGCGACAATCGAGGCGCTCGCTACGGAGAGCGTCTTGCGGGGTTGGGGAAGCTCAAGCAGTTCGCCGTTTGTCGGAATCATCTCCAGCGTCTTGCTTAGGCGCGCCCATGACTGTCGGGCAGCGACGAATCCCTTCCAGTTCCCCACCGCCAGTTCCACGGGCGACAAGGCGCGGGAAACGAGAATCGAACTCGCGATAATGATTCCCGGACTCGCGTCCTGCATAATGACAAGATATGCACCGAGACCAAGCACGACCGATTGGATAAGGAGCCGCACTCCTCGCGAAAGCGTGCCGAGTCCTCCCCCGATGTCGGACACTCGCCGATTAACATCCAAATACTCGCTATTCGTCGATGCGAAGCGGTCGCAGAGCCGCCCGCCCATGCCCATTGCATGGACAACTTCCGCATTCCGTCTCGTGGCTTCGAGATTGGCATTGCGTTTCGCACCGAGCGCGGAAACGCGTCTGGCTGGGTCTCGTGTCAGGAGCTCAGCGGCGAGCGTAACCGTGAAGAGAATGACGCCGCCCACGACAGCCGCAATTCCGATCAATGGATGAAAAAGAAAACAGATACCAAGATAGAGTGGGATCCATGGAAGGTCGAAGAACGCTGTCGGCCCTGCGCTCGACAGAAAGTTCCTTATTTGATCGAGATCGCGAACCGGCTGTAGACCGTCTCCCTGAACCCGAGCAAGCAACGGAAGCTGCGCGACGAGGGTGTATGCGCGTGAGGACAGACTTTCATCGAGGGATGCCCCGATGCGAACCAGCACACGTGCGCGGATACCCTCCAGGAGAGTCTGAAACGCATAGAGCGCGACCGTTAGAACGGCTAAGCCCACGAGGGTCGGCACGCTCCCGCTTGGCAGCACCCTGTCGTAGACTTGGAGCATGAAGAGCGGGCCGGTTAGCATCAGCATATTAATTAGTGCGCTAAACAGCCCGACGCTCACCAGTGCGCTGCGGCAACGTGCCAGCGCCTGGGCAATTTCGGAACGCTGCGCGTTTGGATAGCCGGCACTAGTCACCAATGGAAATAACCCGCCTGATTTCATCCGATTTGAACCCAATAGCCGCGGTGTTCGTACGGTCCGGCAAGATCGCGACGTCGAATAGCTCGCCCACCAATCCTTCCAAGACGATCCAATGCACGATGTCGCCGCTTGTCAGATCGACGACGTAAAGTCCGCACCGGGCATCGACAGCGTGTTTGGTCAGGTTCTCATCCAACGGCAGGCCGCTGAATGTCTTGTTCCCCCTAGGCTTGGATAGCCCGACAACGGCAAAGTTTCCGATGAAGTCCAAACCACGCAAGAAGCCCGGACAGAAGGCGATCGCCTCGAAATGTCCATCGTCTGGCTCAAGCTGCCCGAAATATCCGCTTCCAGAATCCAGCACATAGAGCTTCCCGTTATGGAGCCGCGGCGAGTGCGGCATGGAGCCCCCGCGAGCGATTATCTCACTGGACTGGCAATCCAGAACGATGCCGCCATCTCCGCGATGGTCACGCCATCCATCAGCGACATTTGTCGCGGCGACGGCCGTGGCGTATCGCGGGTTACCGTCTTCACAGGCAACGCCGTTCAAGTGGCACCTGTCCTCGGCGGCCAACCGATCGATGAACGGAGGGGTCCATACCGCCCGGAAGCTATGGTCCTCGCTCACAGTGGAAAGGCAGCTGAAAAGGGTATTCGCGAAAATGGGCCGGCCGTCCGGCCCAACCGCTAGATCGTGAGCGTCAATATCGCCGGTGTAGTAACTCACTTGCGGCACAAACAATGAATCGTAGCCCGCCTCGAGCGCGCGCTCCGCGGCAACGTCGACGAACTTCAAAATTTGGCAGAGCGATGCAACCCACAGAGCGCCGTCGGCATAGGCTAACCCCATACAGCGCTCAAGTGTGCGATTGAATACGGAGAGATTCCCCTTAGGACTCAGCCCGACGAAGAACAACCGCCCAACTTGGTATGTCGTGAAGGCAATGTTGATTCGATGCTCAGCCAACCAAGACTCAAACTGTCTCGACGTGGTTAGCTCAAATTTCTTGGCCTGAACGGTGTGCTCACCGCCAGCGCCTGTGTACGCCAACCCCTGCCCCACAGAGTTATCTACGTCTGCACGACGCGCCATTTTCTCCCACTCCCCAGCCGCAGGACGATTTCTTGCGTGGACTGCCACGCTAACGGGGGCTTGCGCGCGGGGCATGCCCCAAATGGGTGATGCGCCGACAGGTCGTCTCATTTGGGGCTGGACTGCTGTTTCAGCTCCAGCTGCTCGACGTTTCGACCTTGGGGGCGGCCGAGCGCAGGACATCGGCACGAGTGCAATCCACGGCGCGCGAGCGTGTGGTTGCGCCGGCGCTTTCATCGATTCGACCGCGCCGACAATTCAAACGCCAACGCCGAGAATGGCGGCAGGCCTTGCACAAGGTAAGGGCGCACAGATCGCGCCTTTTCGAGCTGTATGGTGAGTAAGTGAAGGGTGCGGGAAACGCCACGACTGGGCGGCTGTGCTGGGCGGCTGCAGCGAACGTGTCTCAGCAGCCAAATTCCCTGATCTGCGGGACAATACAGGGAACTCAGTCGGAATCAGGCCGTCGGGCGATGCCGGACGCCAGCCTATACAAGGTATTGCGGGTGAAAGCTCTACTTAGCAGAAAAGGGAATATTGGCTGCGAACAGGGAACGTTGTCTCAGCAACAGGGACTGCCCTCGCCTCTCAATGAATGTCCGCAACCGCTAGAACAACGGACATTCCAAAGTAATTCTCCGGTGTCTGTTGATCACCCAAAGCAGACGTCTATCGGAATTTGATTGACATGCCTGGGGCACCGTCGTGATCAGTCGCAAGAGATTACGGCCCAGAAATTCTTTGCGATAGAGCCGCTTCCGCAGACGCGATCTGCGCCTTAACGCGCAAGAAGCTGTCGGGAGTTACGGAGATCGAGTCGATGCCGTGCTCGACGAGAAATCGCGCGAATTCAGGGTGGTCGCTCGGGGCTTGACCGCAGATCCCGGTGTGGCTGCCGGTCTTCTTTGACGACGCCAAGAGCCGGGCGATGGTTTGTTTGACCGCCGGATGGCGCTCATTGAACAGCCCGCTCAAGCGGTCGCTGTCCCGGTCGATGCCGAGCACGAGTTGCGTGAGGTCGTTGGAGCCGATCGAAAAGCCGTCAAAGCGCTCGGCGAACGCTTCGGCCAGGACGACGTTCGACGGAATCTCCGCCATCACGTAGACCTGAAGCCCGGCCCGCCCACGCTTGAGCCCGTTCTTCTCCATCTCCTCGATGACGCTATCGGCCTCCTCGGGCGTACGGCAGAACGGGATCATCATGACGATGTTGGAGAGGCCGATCTCTTCGCGGGCACGCGCGATGGCCCGGCATTCGAGCCCGAAGCCGTCGCGATAATCGGGGCTGTAGTAGCGACTCGCGCCACGCCAGCCGATCATCGGGTTCTCCTCATGCGGTTCAAACGCGGCGCCGCCGAGGAGCTCGGCATATTCGTTGGTCTTGAAGTCGCTCATACGGACGATGACCGGCTTGGGATAATAGGCCGCGGCGATACGGGCGATTCCCCGCGAAAGCTTGTCGACGAAGTAATCCGCCTTGGTGTCGTAGCCGGCCGTCAGGCGCTCGATCTCCATCCGTGCCGCTTTGTCGTTGACATCACCGAAGCGGATCAAGGCCATGGGATGAACCTTGATGTGGTTCGAGATAATAAACTCCATCCGCGCGAGACCGACTCCATCGGCAGGCAAGCGCCACCAGCGAAACGCTGCTGCGGGGTTAGCGACATTGAGCATCGCCTTGGTCCGCGTCGTAGGGATATTTCCGATATCGATCTCGGTCACGTCGAACTCGGCGATGCCCTCATAGACGTGACCCTGGTCACCCTCTGCGCAGGATACAGTGACGTCTTGGCCTTCGGACAGCTTCTCGGTTGCGCCGCTTGCGCCGACGATCGCTGGAAGGCCGAGCTCGCGGCTGACAATGGCGGCATGGCTGGTTCTTCCGCCATGATCGGTCACGATCGCCGCGGCACGTTTCATGATCGGGACCCAGTCGGGATCGGTGATCTTCGTCACCAACACCGAGCCTGTCTTGAATTGCTCGATCTGATCGGCGCTGTCGAGTCGGCAAACCTTACCGGCGCCGATCGCATCGCCAACAGCCAGTCCGGAAACCAGACACTCTCCCTTTTGTTTCAGCTTGTAGGTCTTGAGCTCCCCGGCTTCGCGGCGGGACTGCACGGTCTCAGGCCGAGCTTGCACGATGTAGAGTTCGCCCGTCTGGCCGTCCTTGGCCCACTCCATATCCATGGGGCAGCCGTAGTGCCGTTCGATCAGCACGGCCCAGCGGGCGAGCGTCAGCGCTTCTTCATCCGTAAGCACGAACCTGCCGCGCTCGTCCTCGGTGGTGTCGGTAAGGACGGTCGCGCCGTTAGCTCCATAGATCATCTTGCGGCGCTTGGCGCCGAGCGACTTCTCGATGATTGGCACGAGCGAAGGTTCGTCGAGCAGAGGCTTGAAGACCTGGAGCTCGTCCGGAGCGACCATGCCTTGCACCACCGTCTCGCCGAGGCCCCAGGCACCGGTTATGAGAACGGAACGGGGAAAGCCCGTCTCGGTATCAATCGAGAACATCACGCCGGAAGACGCGAGATCGGAGCGCACCATGCTCTGCACTCCAACAGAGAGGGCGACACTCATGTGATCGAAGCCATGGGTTTCTCGGTACGCGATGGCGCGGTCAGTGAAGAGGGAAGCGAAACACTTCTTGCAGGCCTCAAACAGCGCTTGTTCGCCTTTGACATTGAGATAGGTCTCCAGCTGCCCCGCGAAGCTGGCCTCGGGCAAGTCTTCGGCGGTGGCGCTGGACCGGACCGCTACCGAGTCGGCTCCGTCCGCGCTCATGTCGCTGTAGGCTTGGTGGATCGCCTCCTTGAGGTCCGGCGGGAGTGGCGCTTCGAGAACGAGATCACGAATTGACCCGCCGACATTGGCTAGATTGCCAAGCTTCTTATCGAGCGTCGCGATCGTCTGCGCGATACGGGACTGCAAATTGTTGGATTCGATGAAATGCCAATAGGCAGCTGCGGTCGTGGCGAATCCCCCAGGCACGTTGATGCCAGCCTCCTCTAGCTGGCCGATCATCTCACCGAGGGAGGCGTTCTTGCCACCGACACACGCGACGTCGCTGCGACGAAGAATGGAGAGTGGAAGGACCAATTCTCGCCGATCGCTCATGTTGCGGCCTTTGATCAAGAGTTTTCACGCCGGTCGTCGTGGCTCATCAATCCATTCAGCGGAATTACCCTCTGGAAGGGTGTTGCGCGCCTTGATTGACGTCAAGGGACACGTCGACTCAAAGCCTGGTCGGACTTGACACCGGCTCCACTGGCAGCCCCGAAACCAACCTTCCTAGGGGCCAAGTTTGTTTTCGCGCTCACGCTGATAAAGTGCGTCAGTGCTGGCTGGTCCAAACCGACGGTCCCCACCCTTGCTTCTATGATGTCTGAACAGAAACCCTCACGTTGGTCGCAAGACGTTACCGCGCAATCGGACGCGCTCGACCTTGAGAAAGGCGTTTTTACCTTCAAGGACCCCAAGCGGATCGCCGCATCCCTTAAGCGCTCGGCAGAAGCAAGCACACGCCGCAAGGCCGATCCTTTCCGCTCGGCTATGTCGATGCTGGTCTTCTATATGAACCGCGCGGGCAGGAACTTGTCGGACGACGACCGGGCGCGGCTCGACGCGGCGAAGAATGAGCTTCGGCGCCTATTTGAACGTGCCCCAGCGAAAAAAGCTTAGACCTCCCATATCAGCTTTGGGGGCGCAGGGCATGACAGACGTGCCTCGTGAGTTCGTCGAGCCCGTGCGCCGAATGCGCTTTACCAACCGTGCCAATAGCGGCGAGTTTCACGTCTAAGATAGTGCTTGGGCACGACGCCCTCGTCATTTCTGAAGGCGTGGACGTTTGAATCTAGGGGCAGAGCAGAAAGTGCTCTGCCCTATTTCCCATAGCCGCGCTCGACTTGATACGGGTGCTTCCGGCTTGATGGTCTCGCATGGAGAGTCTCGCCGAGTCGTTCAGATCTTTCTGCCCGCCCCACTCATGGCGTTGACCATCAATCGGCCAAGCTCTTGGACCTGACGAGAGTATGCCTGAATCTGAGTCTGCCCATAACGGCTCTGTATTGACATCACCTCTTGCACGTCCTTCGCGTTTGCGAGCTCTCTTGCCAACGAGAATGAGCTTTCAGCGTTTTCCTTCGCGAAGTCCATTGCCCTTTCCTGGAACTCATTGAATCCAGCAACCATCGTTTCTGACGGTAGGCCTGGCCAAGCCCTCATTGTATGGGTCACCGAGTGCATAAGCTGACCGTAGGAAGTCTGAGCTTTCATGCATTGCTCGGTCAGATTCCGGAGCTCCGTGGGGAGATCAAAGACAGACTTATCGACCATGGCGTCCTCTCCAGTGAATGTTTCCAACCCAAGGCGAACCACTATAGCAGCTATGCGGGATTCCATCAGGCGGCATCGTCAACTCGCGACGGGCGAGCGTAAACCTGACGTTGAGTCACGCGGCGATGGGCACTTAATCAGAGCAAAGACGAAAAGTTCAGACGCTGGCATCCGCTTCGACGCATGCGATATTGTGCGCCGCAGCGGGCGCGTTCCGAATTGCTTGACCGCGTGCCCAAATAAATTGAAGCCGCTGCTCCCGGCTATGACAGCCCTCAATCGAGAACATCATTTTTGGGAGGCGGCCTGTCATGCGTCAATCTAGGCTGCGCTACCCTTTAGGATCAGTCTTTTTTGCAGGGCCCTTATTGGCTGCTGGTGAGTGCGGCCCACGCAGGGTCTTCTCCGAAACGGGCTCAGCAGGCGCGGGCTTCTGCTTAGCCACACGTTTCGTCGCTTTCGATGTTTTCTTGGCCGCGGGGGAGTGAGGCCCACGTTGTGTTTTTTCTGACATGTCTAACTCCAATCAGCCCGTCAGCTTAGCACCATTCAAAGCAATGCGCTGAAAGAGGGAACAATCGCTTCAATATGATTTTTACGGCTTGCCCCTCCGCCACTGACGAAGCTCGGTTCGGCACGGCGGCTGTCACAAGTGTTGTCGAGGCCTTGGACCTCTTCTTGATTGCGATAGTGCTTCTCTATTTTGCCTTCGGCATCTACTCCCTCTTCATCCATCCGGAAGAGGCCGAACAACAGCTTGCGTTGCCAGCTTGGCTTAGGGTCCGGCAGATTGGACAGCTCAAGCAGGTCGTGGCGGAGCTAATCCTAGTGATTCTTTTCGTTCTTTTTCTTCGCGTGGTTCTTCAATCATTCGAAGAAAGCGGCTCCGATATGAGCTGGGGCCGAATTGCGACAATCATGCTGCTGCCGGTGAGCACGGCGCTCTTGGCGCTGGCGCTGCGACTCGTTGAACTTCATCCCAAGCCTCGCAGATCAGCCGCCCCGAATTCCAATTCGAGGGAAGTGCAGAAACCCCTGCCGAAGGAATAGCCCCGCAATAACTGCATGGCTGCCGTCCGCAGACAAAGGCGCGTTACGGTCAAGCCCCACGATCGCGCCGTGTCAGAGGCCGATGTCGGCCGAGCAAGCCGACATGGCAGCTGAGTGCCAAAGCCAAAAAATCGCGATCGCCCGCGCACAACGTCCACAGCAGCAGTGTGATGGACTGCCGCAAATCGCCATAGCCGTTGTGGGGGGCGGCCTCGTAAGCATCAGCCTCCTGAGAACAATGAGCCAGGAAGTCCCATAGCGGGCCGAAGTGCCCCACTCAACGCTCTGCCGAGAGAACCTCAGCGTCAATTGGTGCCCAGTTTCTGCACTTCTTCGGGACAGTTTGAGTGGTGGCCGGAAAGAGCGAGGAACGCCACGACTGGGTGGCTGTGCTGGGAGGCTGCAGCGAACGCGTCTCTGCCGTCAAATTCCCTGATACCCGGGAAAATACAGGGAATCTAGTCGGATTCAAGTCGTCAGGCGACGAGGGCACCAGCCTATACAAGCGATTGCGGGTGGAATTCCCTACTAAGCAGAACAGGGAAATATTGGCTGCGAACAGGGAACGTTCCCTCAGCAACAGGGATCGCCCTCGCCTCTTAATGAATTTTCACAACCGCTGGGTAATGGACGTTACGAAGCAGCTCGCCGCTGACTGCTTTTGACCCAGAGCAGACATCCTTAACAACCAGGCCGGTGCCTATCCAGAACGGCCACACCGCCGCTCACGACCTTGGTTTGTGGCGCCCGCTTCACTATGTTGCGGGCATGAGTGCAAGTTGCTGCGGAAATGAGGTACGTTTCGAGGGTCTTGATCCTGCCTATAAGCGTCGTCTCTGGGCGGTCATCGGCATCAACGCCGTTATGTTCTTTGTAGAGATGGGTGCAGGTGCGTTGGCAGGTTCGCGAGCGCTCCAGGCTGATGCGCTCGACTTCCTGGGCGACACGCTGACCTACGGCATGACCCTCGCGGTGATCGGCTCCGCTCTGCGGATTCGCGCCTGGGCCGCGTTCGTCAAAGGCGTAAGTCTCACGCTTATGGGAGTGTGGGTCCTTGGTGCAACGGCGTACCATGTCCTGGTAATCGGCACTCCCCAGGCAGAAGTAATGGGTCTCGTCGGCTTTCTAGCACTTGCCGCTAATGCCACGAGCGTTCTCCTCCTCATTCCCTACAAGGATGGCGACGCCAACGTCAGGTCGGTTTGGCTCTGCTCGCGCAATGATGCCATTGGCAACGTGGCGGTGATGGTCGCGGCGCTGGGTGTTTGGATCACGGGCACAAAGTGGCCGGATCTATTTGTTGCGGCATTGATGGCAGGCGTATTCGTCAGCTCCGCGGTTCAAATCCTCCGGCAGGCGGTGGGCGAGCTGCGTAGTGTCGAAGCGACCACCTGACCTTCTGCTACAATGAGGCGTGCCATCTTCTTTGGAGCAAGGCGTTTATCGCTCGGGTCGGCTCGCGAGCTTCGCCGAAGCTATTTGACTAGTAGACCCAATTCCGCTTCTTCAAAAATCATTGCAGCGTTGCCGCGTCGTTAACCGCCTTCAATTCCGCTTTAAGCTTGCTTTCGGCGTCGATGAGGAAGGTGGCGGAGGTCACGACCTCCTCGCCTTCCTCCAAGCTGTCGATCACTTCTATAAAGCCGCTGCCGATGCGCCCAATGCTGACCTCGCGCGGCTCGAACCGGTCTTTACCCTTGGCGACGAGAACGATCTTGCGCGTGCCGCTGTCGATGACGGCGTTGGCAGGCACCCGCCATGACGTCGGGAGCATTGGCGTTGGGACGGAGCACCACGTCGGCATACATGCCGGGCTTCATCGACCCGTCGGGATTCGGCAGCTCGATGCGGACCGAGACGGTTCGCGTCTCCATCGTTCGCATGTGGGGATAGATGAAGGTCACCTTGCCTTCGTGCGGGTCGCTGGGAAACGCACGGAGTGTCACCGTGAGGGGCGTGCCGACCGTGATATCGGCGATGTCGGCCTCGGCGACCTCGGCGATCACCCAAACATGAGAGTTGTCGGCGATGCGGAACAACTCATCGCCCTTCTCCACAAACTGGCCCTTGATCACGTTCTTTTCGATCACGTGACCCGAGGCGGACGCCGGCCAGTCGAGCGTTCTCAGATTCTCCTTGGTCTTGATCACCTCGTCGATCCGCTCTTGCGGCACGTTGAGGTTCCGCAACTTTTGAATAGCTCCGTCGACGTCGCTAGTGCGGCCTTGCGTACGCAAAGAAACCAGGAGATCGACTTGGGCCAGCTGCGCGCCACGTCGACAACAGGGCGGCCTACCCGCCTCCCCTCAGGGCGAACAACTGCAGTCACTCCTAGCGGCCTCTCCGGTACCAAAATTACCGGGATTTTTCTAGCCACCGCACTTGTATTCGGGGGTTTGGTCCGCATGCGGGTTTGACGTCGACTAGGGAGATGTTTCGGAATTCAGCCGCTCTTAGGGCATGTACGATGTCCGCGACTCGGCTGCGGTGCAGGAACGCCTTAATCTCCTTCATCCTAGGCTTCATGCGCTCTAAGCCTTTGCTCGGCTGAGCTGCGGCGCTCTTCGACTCTGATTTCAACCCACTCGTAGATTACGGGGAGCAGAACGAGTGTGAGGAGGGTCGAGGTGATCAAGCCGCCAACCACGACAGTCGCGAGCGGTCGCTGCGTTTCAGCACCTACACCCGACGACAAGAGCATCGGTATAAGACCGAGAATCGCGACGCTTGCCGTCATTAGTACCGGACGAAGCCTAAGCTCGGCACCGCGCCGCACGGCATCTGAGATCTTAAATCCTTTTTCGCGCAACTCATTGATGAATGAGGTGAGCACGATACCGTTAAGCATAGCCACGCCGAAAACGGCGATAAATCCAATCGCGGACGGTACGGACAAGTATTGACCCGAGACCCATAGAAAAATGAGCCCACCAATTGTCGCAAACGGTACGTTGGCAATGATCAGCACTGCCTGACGAACGGAATTGAAGGCGGTTTGAAGCAGAACGAAGATAAAGAAGATCGTCAGCGGGACGATGATGGAGAGGCGCGCAAGGGCGCGCTGCTGGTTCTCGAATGCACCGCCCCATTCGATCCAATATCCAGGAGGTAAATTGACCTTCTGCTCGATCGCTTTATTGGCATCCTGCACAAAACTGTCCACGTCGCGCCCGCGAACATCCATTTGGATGACTGCATAACGCTGAAGCTGTTCCCGGCGGATGAAGGAATAGCCTTCGGCTACAGACACGTCGGCCACCCGTGACAGCAGAACGATAGCGCCGTCAGGCGTACGTAAGGGGATATTCTTGATTGCTTCGACTGACTGCTTCGATGTGTCCTGGAGCCGTGCAGTGATGTCGAAGCGCTTCACCCCTTCTATTAGAGTGGACACCGGCTGGTTGCCGATACCAGTGCGCACGATCGTCAACACGTCATCTGCATTCAATCCATAACGTGCGAGTTCTTCGCGGTCGACCTGAATGCGAATTTGGGGCTTGCCCAGGTTTGCCTCAAGTGACAGATCCGCTACGCCCGGCACTCCAGCGATAACCCCTTTGATATCTTGGCTCAACCGGTCAAGTTCGGCGAGATCTTGGCCGTAGAGTTTGGCAGCGAGCGTCGCCCGCACACCTGAAATCAGCTCTTCAACACGCATCTGGATTGGCTGCGTAAAGGCGATCACCGCCGTCGGAACTGTTTCTTCCAGCGTCTTACGCATGGCAGTGGCGAGATCTTCAATTGACAGACGGGATGGCCATTCGTCTTGCGGCCTCAGCGCCGTATAGACTTCCATATAGTTGACGTCGGCTGTCTCACCCTTCTCGGCCCGTCCAATCATCGCGATCGTCGTTTCGACCTCAGGGAATTCAGCTAGCGCAGCTTCGATTCTTTTCGAGATCTCGATCGATTCGTCGAGAGACGTTGAAGGGATGGAGGTCACCCGCCACATGATTGAGCCCTCCTGTAGCTGCGGCATAAATTCTTTGCCTAAAAGGGGGAAGAGCGCCAGGCTGAGCACCAGCAGTAGCCCAGCAGCAACAACCACTTTTCCCTTGTTGGCCAATGACCACGCGAGAAGGGGCAGATACCCCCGCTTGATCCAGCGAACGATAAGGGTGTCGCGCTCCTCCTTGGGTTTGAGAATGATCGCCGCCAAGACGGGAATAATTGTAAGCGTCAGAAGAAGCGAGCCCGCCATGGCGAAGCTGATATTGAAAGCCATCGGCTTAAACAGCTTGCCTTCCAGGCCTTGCAAGCTAAAGAGAGGCAGAAAGACAACGATAATAATCAGAATGGCGAATGCAATTGGGTTAGCAACTTCGCGTGCGGCGGTGAGAACCGCTGCCGTTCGGTTCACCTCCTCGCCGGCTGACTTCCGTTCCGCCATGATGCGGAACGAGTTTTCGACCATCACGACGGCGCCGTCGACCATCATGCCGATACCGATGGCGAGGCCGGCTAGAGACATGAGATTGGCGGAGAGTCCTGCCTGCTCCATAAAAATAAACGCGATAAGCATTGCGAGCGGCAGCGCGGCGATAACGACGAAAGCCGACCGCAACTCGCCGAGAAACAAAAAAAGCACAATGGCAACGAGGATCGACCCTTCAATCAGGGCGCGTTCCGCGGTGCCTACGGCTTTTTCCACCAACTCTGTACGGTCATATATGGGCTTCAGAACGATGCCTTCTGGCAGAGCCTGCTCCGCTACGGAGAGCTTGCCCTTCACTGCATCGACTACGTCTTTGGCGTTTTCTCCAATACGCGCCAAAGACATTCCAAGAACCACCTCTTTACCGTCGCGGGTCACGGCGCCGAAACGCAAGGCGGGAGCCTGAGTGATTTTGGCCACGTCGCGGAGGTATACAGCAGATCCATCGTGAACTTTCAGAACGATATCGCCGATGTTGTTCTCATTCGCGACGAGACCCAGCCCTCGCACTAGGAACTGCTCTGGCCCTTGATCGATGTACTGGCCGCCAACCTGCCGATTGTTCGCCTCAATCGCCTCGATGATATCTCTATAGCCGAGCTTGTATTTGATGAGCTTAAGGGGATCGATCTGGACCTGATATTGCCGCTCCTGACCGCCCCAGGACATCACGTCATCGACGCCGGGAGCGGTTCTCAAGATCAATCGAACTGACCAATCTTGAAGGGTGCGCAAATCCATGTCGGAAATGTCCTCGGCAAGTTTCTCATCGGTACGTTCCAGCGTGTACCAATAGACTTGACCGAGGCCAGAAGCGTTCGGTCCCATTTCCGGCGTGCCATACCCTTCAGGGATCCGGTCGCCCACTTCAGCCAACCTCTCCATTACAAGGCGACGCGCGAAATAAATGTCTACGTCGTCCGCGAAATAGACGGCTACGTAAGATAGGCCAAATAAGCTTACCGAGCGGATTTCGTCGACGTTGGGCAGACCAGCCATGGCCGATTCAACGGGAAATGTGAGGAGTTGCTCTACGTCCTCGGCTGCAAGGCCCGGCGATTCTGTGTAGATGTTCACCTGGACTGGCGTCACGTCAGGAAAGGCATCGATTGGCACGTTGGTCACCGCCCGCCAGCCGAGAAAGCCCACGACAAGAAACGCAATGATCACGAGGAATTTGTACTGAAGTGAAATCTCGACGAGCCTGTTCAGCATGGCATCCTCAGTGACCGTGGCCTTCGCCCATTTGTGCCTTCTGGATGAGTGCTTTCAGCGTGAACGCCCCCTCTTCAACGTAGCTCTCTCCTTTAGTAAGCCCCGATAGAACTTGGACGTATTTCGAGTTTTCGCGGCCAGGCTTGACGGGTCTCGGCTCGAAGCTTTCCCCCTCCTGGACAAAGACCACGGTGTTGTTGTTGAAGTTTTGCACTGCAGTCTTGGGAACGCGAACGCCGCCGGTCTCTTGGCTCAGTTCAATCCACGCCTTGACGAACATGCCTGGCTTCAATCGGCCTCCTGCATTGTCCCTGATGACCCGCGCGACGGCGGTGCGCGTCTCCTCTTGTACATCGGCCGTGACGAAGGCTATCTGCCCTTCAACGACGTCGTTCTCGTCAAGTTGAATTTGGACAATTTGTCCGGCGCCAACCTCTCGTAGGTCCTCGGGATAGACTGTTATGTCCACCCAGACGGTCGACGTGTCGGCTACCATAAATGCGTCACTGTCGACGGACACAGCCTCACCGAGGCTGATGTGCTTCTTAATGACAGTTCCGGTAATCGGCGCGCGTATCTCATATTTCGCAAGGTCTTCAACCGCGCCATCCTTAAGCTTGTCGAGGTAGCTTTGTGATAGACCAAGCGCGCGAAGCTTCTGCTGCGAGGCGGTCAAAGCAATGTCCGCCTCAGCCAATGCGGTCTTCTGTGCCAGATAGTCCTTCTCGGAAGAGATCTTTTTCTCCCAAAGCCGCTTCGCTCGGTCGAAATTCTCCCATGCCAAGTCTCGCCGCTCCAGATCAGCGAGATACGCTGATTTCATTTCCGCGAGCTCTCGACTATGAACGACCGCGAGGACCTCGTCCTCCTCGACAACCTCACCTTCTGACACCGACACACTGCTAACCACGCCAGCAACGCGGGGCACGACGTGAACCACCCGATCGTTGTCGAATTTCACTTCTGCGGGACGCTCGATATCCATCACCATTGGGCTGTCGTCAGCGACAGCGACTTTGATACCGAGGCGCTTGAGATTTTCGACACCGAGGTCCGGCGCCCCTTCCCCTTCAGACTCGTGCTGCCCTGACGATGATTCGCCGTCGTCCGCCGGGCCACCGATTGCTGCAACTTGGTCTTTCTCGGTCTCGGTTTTTGATTGTTCGTCACTATTCTCAGCATGGGGCGGATCCGATCGGTCGGGGCCCGTTCCAGCACCGTTGATGCTGGTCTCTGCACGCTCGACACCGGTGGTCACGAGGGAATTAATCGTTGCTCTCGAGTATGGAAGCCAAACAGCAACGGCGGCCATAACCATCAAGACGACAAGAATTGCCGTCCCAATGAGCAGCCGGTTCAGCGGGCGTCGTTGATTCCCATTCTTCTCAGAAGTCATAGAGGCTGCGTCCAATCAAAGCTTCGATTCTCACCTTTGCCTTTTGGAAGTCCGCCTGCGCATTCACGATCTCCAGGCGTGTCGCAAACAGGGTTCGCTGAGAATCCAAAACGCTCAAGAGATCGAACTCTCCGGCGGCATAGCCCTTGTTCGTGTCTGCGTAGACTTCTTGAGCGGTAGGCAGGATCTGTTTCTGCAGGGCCTCAAGCTTTCGGGAGGCAACCACAAGGTCGCCGTAGGCCTCCAGCATCTGGGAATTCACATCGATTCTTGCGGCCATTGTCTCGCGTCGCGCCTTGAAAACGCGGGTTTGTGCGGCAGCGATATTGCCCTGATTGCGATCAAATACCGGTAGCGGAATCGAGAGGCCAACTAGGGCTCCCGTTTCGTCAGCGTCCCTTACGTTCCGCGCGCCAGCGCCGACAGTCAGGTCGGGTATCCGTTTGGACTTCTCTAACCTAAGAACGGCCTCCCGCTGCATCATCTCGGTCGTCCAGCGTGCAACGTCAGGATTCGAAGACAAAAAAGCGCTGAGTTGGTCTGCCGACGGCAGACGAGTGCCCGTCGCCAAGTCACCCTTGACGTACTCAAAGTCTGCGCTGCGCGCACCCCAGTTGTTCGCGAGCCGGCGGCGTAGAACGCCAAGGAGCGATTTTTCTTGACTTAGCTGGGACTGCGCACGAATGACTTCGATCTCGGTTCTCTTTAGGTCAACCGCACTTATCGTTCCGGCATCCACCCGTTCGTTCACCGCTTTCTTGAGCTGTCTGGCCACGCCCTCGAGCTCGCCAAGGATCTGAATCCGTCGTTGGCTTCCCAGAACGTCGACAAAGTCCTCCGCAGTGTTGCTCGCTGTCCGCAGACGCACAGCTTCGTAATCCCATTCCGCGACCCCGACATCGAGCTCGGCGGCCCTGATACGCTTTAGCCGCTTTCCGCCAAGAAGAATGACCTGAGAGAGCTCCAAAGTAGATTCCTGAACATCCTGTCCGACATTCTGTACATCTCCCGTGATGACAGGGTTTGGTCTAAGGCCCGCCTGAACAGTTTCCGCGCGCTTGGCATCAACCTCGATCGACGCAGCCTCCAAGGCCGGGCTGTAACGGAGAGCGCGCCGAACCGCATCGCTCAGCGTGACCGTGCCAGTATAAGTTGCCTGCGAGTCCGGATAGCGCGATGCGTTCGCGTAGCGAACGACAGTCTTATCGGCTGGCGTGACCGCTGAGACGTCCGTCTCGGCGTTTAGGCGGCTTCCATCCGCCAAGGTGGATGGCCCGCCATCGAGATAGGAAACCGGCTGCTTGTAGCAGGCGGACAGCGAAAGCGTCAGAATCAAGATGATAAACCGTCGTATTTTTGTTGCGATCATTTCCCCCCCCATACACGGCGATAGATGACTGCGCGCTTGATGCACGCGAAGTCAGTGCCTGTAATCGGAGAGAGTTAGATCAGCAGCACAACGGTGCGGAGATGGGCGAGTTGGCTGGCGACAACACCAGTCCAAGTGCGGACCACTTCCAAGGGAGATTCGGAGCCATCAAAATAATTATGCGAAATGATCGCTGAGGCAGTCGGATTCTTCGATGGCGATGCAAGCGAAGCCAATTTCTTTGGAACTTCAGCGAGCTGCAATACATCATAATTTAGGCAGCGTCCGCCTTCCACGCAAAGCTCACGCACCTGAGAAGAAAACCTGGACGTCTCATGATGATGGCTGGACGCCGCGCTTTCGATAGCGTTGTGCCCGTTGAGGCCCACACACCAGACTAGCGACGCTCCCACGGCTGAAGCCGGAAGAAGGAGTGCCACCAACGCGAAAATGGCGAACTTGCGTGCTCTATGCATGAGATTTATAGACGAAGTAGGCCCCTAACTAACCTACGAAAGTTAGAGGGAATTCAAGGCCGAATCAAGACTTCACCACTGCGACAGCGAAGGATGGGCGGGGGCGTCCACGGCCCTCCTGATCACAGCGAGCGGACGGGTCAGAGTGGACCTCTAGCGGTTTCTAGATCCTACCACTTCGCCTTCATGGTCACGAAGGCCGAGGTCGGCGCCCCGTAGGAGATGTTGTTGTTGTTGTGCGAGGAGATCCAGTACTCGGTGTCGAACATGTTCTCGACATTGAGCTGCGCGGACCAGTGCTCGTTGATGTCGTAATAGACGGCACTGTCGAACCGCGTGTAGCTCGGCACCTTAACCGCGTTGTTCGCCTCGGCGAACCAGCCCGCCTGGTAGATGACGCCGAGGCCCACGCCCCATTTCTTGGTGAGCTGGTACTTGTTCCACATCGAGAAGGTGTCGACCGGGACGGACTCCACCGAGTTGCCGACCAGGGAGAGATCGTCGCCGGCGAAGAGGATCTCGGAGTCCGTGTGGGCATAGCCGCCGAACACCTGCCACTTGTCGGTGACGTAGCCGCTGATCTCGATCTCCTTGCCCCGCGTCCGGGTCAGGCCGCGCGCGAAGGTGTCGGGACCGATGGTCACCGCCTGGTTGTCGCGGTCCAGGCGGTAGATCGCGCCCTGCAACAGCAGGCGCGGCATGATCGTCCACTTGAAGCCCGTCTCGTAGTTCTCGAACGTCTCCGGCTCCAGATCCGACGCCGTGACGCTGAGTTCGCCGAAATTGTCGCCATTCGCCGGCAGGAACGACTTGGCGTAGCTCGCATAGAAATGCAGGCTCTCCCACGGCTTGACGACGCCGCCGACGCGGGGCGACCACTCGTCGTCGACGCGCGAGGTCTGGAAGCCGTTCAGCGTATCCTCGAAGCTGACGTCGAAGCGGTCGAAGCGGATGCCGCCGATCAGCTCGAAATAGCGCGTGATCTCGAACTGATCCTGGATGAAGGCGCTCGACGTATCGAGGTCGGTGAAACGGCGCCGGTTCGGCCGGTTGTACAGGGTCCTGGTGAAGACCGTCGGATCGGCCACCGGCACGTCGAGGGTGAAGATGCCGGAACCCGGCGCCACGAAGACCGGCAGATTGCGGAACGCATCGTTCTTTTGCACGCCGAACTCCAGGCCGCCCACCAGCGTGTGGCGGAGGTGCTGCCCGTGCGCGAACGAATAGGAGAAGTCCGTCTGATTGACGAAGTTCTGGCGGGCTTCGATATTTTGATAGCCGTCGAGCTCCACCAGACCCGGCCCCGGCGCGTTCACCGCCGAAGATGCGAAAATGTTCTGGTAGAGCTTGTCGTAGTCCGCGAAGAAGGTGTGGTTGCGGATCTGCAGGCCGCCCGTGGTCTCGTGCTCGAGCGTCGCCGTGGCCACGTGCCCGTCGAACGTGGTCAAGCTCGCGAAGGGCTGGCCGAAATACGTCTCGAGGGGAGCCTGAAACGGCCTGCCGTCGATCGACGGACCGCCGCGGTCGATGTTCTGGTCGTGGGTCTTGTACTCGTAGCTGAAATGCAGCGTGGTCCGCTCGCCGAGCTTGAAGCCCATGGTCGGATTGATGCCGTAGCGCTCGAGCCACGAGAATTCCCGGAACGTCTCCGAGTCCTCGTACATGGCATTCAGGCGGAACGCGGCGTTGGGCGAGATCGCCTGGCCGACGTCTGCCGTCCCGCGCGCGCGGCCCCAGCTGCCGACCTGCACCGTGCCCTCGTAGATCGGAACGCCGTCGGCGCGCTTGGTGACGCGGTTGATCACGCCACCGCCGCCGCCGCGGCCGAAGATCATGGCGTTCGGGCCTTTGAGCACCTCGATGGTCTGGACGTTGTAGAGATCGCGGAACGTCTCGATGTCGTCGCGCACGCCGTCGACGAAAAAGTCCGCGGTGGTTTCCTGGCCGCGGAAGGTCAGCTGATCGCGATGCCCCTCGCCCTGCTGCACGGCGATGCCCGGAACGTAGAGCAGCGCCTGGCCGAGCGTGTTGGCGGCCTGATCCTCGGCGAGCTCCTCGGGGATGATCGAGACCGAGCCCGGGATGTTCATGATCAGCGTATTCGTCTTGGTCGCGGACGAGGTGCCCGCGGCGTAATAGCCGTCGACGCCCGACGAGCCGCGGTTCAGCGTGCTGCCGTCCACGGGGAGATCGAAGATCGCCTCCTCGATCGCGTCCTGGGAGGCGTAGCCGCCGTCGGCCGTGGCGGCGGGCGCGCTCACGGGAGCGCTCGCGGTGGTGCGCGGCGCGGGGCGGGGCCGCGGCCTCGGCTCAGGGTCGGGCTCCGCCTCGACCACGGCGGGCGCGGCCTCAATGTCGGGATCCTGCTCGACGATCACCGGAGGGACCTGGGTGTCGGCTCCAGGATCGGGGCTGCCGCCCGTGGCGGCGGGGGCGCCGTTGCCGGTCACGCCCGATTCTAGGCCGCCCTCTCCGGTTGTTTTCCCGGTCTCCTGTGCATGAACTATTTCACCCGATAGGGCAATGAGCGCCGCAGAGGCCGCCAAGGCGAGCAGCCGCTCTCTAACTTCGCTGAGTTTCCTGGACGAACGCGACGCGGAATGCGCCGCCGTGACACGGAGTTCCATTTACTGCCCCCCGGCTCTGATCGACCTTGGGGCGCGCCTCATCTCACGCGAAACTGCTCCCCTCAAATCCACAGGCAACGATATTAGGGTTCGAGTGCTGCGCATAATGAAGGGTTTTCAACTTAATATATGAACAAAATTCATTTTTAGGATAGTGACCAGGCAGTAGAGGACCTCAACCGATTTCTGGCGTCACGCACACGAAGGTTTAGTTACCCTGTGCCTACATCTGGTTGGGTTGGTCTCTCGAGGACGGCAATTCGCGCTATAAGCTCAGACTTTGCCTTGGTGCAGGATCACGTCACCCTTTTTTTTATCCTGGCGCCCTACCACCCGGCCTTCATCGTCACAAAGGCCGACGTCGGCGCCCCCGAAAGAGATGTTGTTGTGCAAGGAGATCTAATACCCGGTGCCGAACATGTTCTCCGCATTGACGCGCTCTTTTCTAGCCTGTTTCGCGATTTTGAATCGCCGCCCGATTTCACATGAGTTTCTACTCGTCACGCTATTCCTGGGATCAGTAATTGATGATGCTCCTCATCCCAACGACCAACGCATTCTCGACTTTTTGGTTGGGTGTATCGTTGAATAGATTGGGCACCGAGCCTCCGGGATTATGGATGTATTGCACCACTGGCTGTATCGCCCAGCCAGATACGATCTCTGCAATGTAGTTCAACTCGAGGATTAGTTCATAATCGCGAATGATATGCAGCCCCGCCTTGCGGTCGAGATCGGAGGCTTCGTTCGAAATACCGGAATACGCGACGCCTAGAGCGATGCCGTCATGAGGGCGCCCGGGCACCCATCCGTCGAAGACAATGCCAACATCAGCATAAGTGTCGACCTGATTGCGGTCAGCCGGGCTAAGGATCGCTCGGGCGAAGGCCGATACACCTCCTGTGCCGCATTGGCCTTCTGGTTGATAGAGCACCTGATCGACTACCACATAGACGGCTTGGTTTCCTTCATGGCGAGACGCAGAAAGCCCCTGCGCGAGCGGGTGTATTGGATCATCGAACTCGCCAAAATCGTACCAGCCGCCAAGTTTGACCGTGCCGGACGGGCAGCTGCCGTTGCCGTAGGAATAGTCGGCCTCGAAGAGCAACAAGGGGGGATCGTTAAGGCGAAAATCGAAGCCGTGCGCGTTACACTGCCCGGGATCACGTTCCTCGGCGCAGGGACCGGCTGGATCACTATCATAAATCCCAAATTTCAGTTGGAATAGGTCCTGAACTTCAACAGCGACGCGCACCCCTGGTGATGCAAACGGATAGATGGGACCGCCAAAAAGGAAGGTTGTCGGAGCTGAGAGTCGTCCAGCCAAAGGTAGAGGCGATGAATCTCGCAGCCACCTCCGAAATGAGAAATTCACTGTCGGCACCCAGCTGGCCGAGACGGATAGAGGCGTGCCCGTCATAGAAAGCCTGTTCAAGCCAAAGCTCATGCAGACGCGTGGAAGGGAATGCCTCTATGTTGCTAACGCTGACGATGCTGCCGATGTTTTCAGCAGTGATGCTGGTGCCGTGAATTTGATAGAAATCTATATGGAAACTCAACCCTCGTGCACCGGTGAGGTTCTCAAGATCGGCATCGAGGTATCCCTCGAGAAGTCCTGCGTAATGTACGCTTTGCTCCATTCCTCCTGAGACGTTGCCTAGCACGTCGCTGGTGTAGTCGATGCCGTAAGAAACTCCCTGCCGGGCAAGGACATTGCGTACACTTCGAGGATCTCCATATCCTGGCAGACTCGTTGCAATCGAGGGCTCCGGGATCCCCGGCGGCAGCTCACCTATCCCGTCTGGAAGACGGACATGTGGATGATGCTGCTGATCGGCCCATGAACCGTTAGCGATAAGAAACGGACTTGCGAATAAAGTTGTGACGAGACAAATGGCCGTGATCGACTTCACGATAGGATTTCCATCCATGTGCGCCTGCGGCGCGAAGCCTTCACGGATGGAACGCGAACTAGCGCTTCCCTTCTTCGCCTGCGAGCACCCCGCTCGCACGACGCCGATCAGGCACCTGTGACGGCAGGTCTCCTGGCTCGCGGGTCGCTGCCTAGACGCCGTCTTCCCGGGTTTCCCCCAGTGACATGTTGGCGCTCGGCTTGCCGCTCACAGTTGCGGGGGCAGCTGCGGACTTAGCTGGCATTATGCCAACTTCTCCACATTCCCTTTTCATCCTCATAGAGGAACCGTCTTGCAAATGATTATCAGTAGATTCCAACTTCGTCAATTCGCCAGTTCCTGCTTGGCAGGCGGATGGTCCCGAGGCACTGCCAGGCCGTTGCTCAGCGCAGGCTAATGCATGCAAAAGGACGCCCCGCCAGTTGGGGCTAGCGGGGCGTTGATGTACGGCATTCGTATGTGACTGCCGTACATAGATCAGGCTGGCTCTCCGGTAGCAAAGCGCCTTCTCGCTTATTGGTCGTTCAGGAATGGCAACCAGCCACTCGGGCCGGCTCACACGAAACGCTGAACGGTCAAAGTGGTGATGATCGGCTAGTGGGTGATGATGACATCCTTCACGGTGGAGTATGACCTTTACGACAGCGTGCAACGTTGTGTCCAATAAGAAGGCAATCGCTCCCCAGTTCTACCTTTTTTCGTTCGACCATTAACATCGAGACGATTAGATACTACGAACGCGTGGGGCTGCTTGATGCTCCGCCCCGCACTCGGGGTGGGCTTCGCATGTACGACCGGCATCATACTCGACGCCTGACCTTCATTCGTCGCAGCCGTGAACTCGGCTTTTCGTTGGACGACATTTGCACATTGATCAGTCTCTCAGGGCGAAATCAGGATTGCGCTGCAAGGGAGTTGACTCTTCGGCACGTGGATCAGGTGCAGGGCAAAATCGCCAACCTAAAGCGGTTGGAGAGAGCACTAAAAAGTCTGGCCGAGGCGTGTAAGCCCGGCGATCAAAAATCGTGCCCCATCTTCGATGCTCTAGCCGGGCAAAGTTAAGTGGCGGCTTACCGACTGCAACTGCGCTGAAGTGTCATAAGCAAGTGCAAGCGACGACGACACTGGGGTCGGATGCCAGTGCCAAATATTTGATCACGAGACCCTTGATGTTTTTGGCAGAGAGATCATTCTGATGAGATGGTCACGTTCGTCAGTCGGCTCGCTTTCGCCATCTTCCTCACCGTAAGTTCGCACGCAGTGGCGGGCTTGAGCCACGCTCAACCTATTGTCGGTGCTGTCGACTTGATCACGGCTACCAATCTTGGGGCTGGCGAGTGCGACCATTGCGATGGCTGTAGCAAGCCTTGTGTTGTGCCGGTCGTTTGCAATAGTCCCTGCTCGCCCATGGCTTTGCCGTTGACCTGGACGGAAGAAGCCGCCTCTAAAACTACCTCCCTCAAATCAACTGAAGGTTCGCGGTTCAGAAGCGCGGTGATCCGCGCTCCTACACCACCTCCTCGCTTTTTCCACTTCGTCTGAGCAGTCCCTGGAGTGGGCCTGCCTAGTCATGGGACCCCCGCCTTTTGGGGGCGTTCCGTCGTTCATGCGGCGGTCGAACAACCATCGATGCCCAAAGGAGTGGAAAAATGTATCGATCACTAGCAGTCGTCCTGACTGGAGTAGCGTTTGTCGCTGTAAGTCTATCGTCGGACGTCGCCACCGCGCACCACAACGCCTATCACAACTTGGGAAAGTGTGGTTCCGCGGTCGAGTGTCCGGGTCAGAAGCAAGGGACCCAAACGAAAAGCTCTAACCGTTAGACTTCGATAGAAAGGGTCGGCCGGGCCTTATCCGATAGGCCTGGCCGATCCCACAAAGACCGATGCTCAAGCGCCGGGTATAATCGAACGCTTGGGCATATGGCAAAGATGATGGCCACCAGCGTTGCGTCAGGGATCTTCGCCGCGTGTATTAGTCTGAATTATCAAAGAGTGCAGCCTCTACAGCAGTCCTAGGAGGATTGAATCATGAGCGAGATGATGAATAACGGAATGATGTGGGGTATGGGAATTTGGTGGCTGATCATCGGTACCATCGCCGTGCTCGTTATTGCGGCCTTAGTCAAGTACCTGTTCTTTCGCTGAGAAGGACAGGGCGAGTGCGACCGAAGTCTCGCCCCTCAATGGGGTTACACTTGGCACGCTTGCCTTTGCCATCTGCATTGTAAGGAGTATCCGGATGAAACACGCCATGAGAATAATTGCCGCGTTGGTGTTTGCCTTCGTCACCGACTCAGCCTTTGCGCAGACTTTAGAAGGGACATTCTACAAGCAACAGCAGTGCACGTGCTGTGAGGCCCACGCAGACTACCTGCGCAAAAGCGGCTTCGAGCTGGATATAACGTCAGTGAACAACTTGGCTGAGATGAGCCTTGATGCCGGTGTGCCCGAGGGCTTTCAAGGTTGCCATCTTATCAAGCTGAACGGCTACGTTTTTGAGGGGCACCTGACCAGCGAAATCATAAAGAGGTTTCTGGCTGAAAAGCCACGGGACACCATTGGTCTCAGCATTCCCGGCATGCCAAGCGGCGTTCCCGGAATGGAAGGTCCAAAGGAGGGACCAATCAAGGTTTATGCTGTGAAGAAGGACGGCACCACATCGATCTACGCCACTCAGTAATTATTAAACAGTGGCCTCGCCTGTACGAAGCTCTCGACCGCCTGCCGGGGGATTTGCGCTAATCAGCGCGACCACGACTTGGGAGTACTGGGAGGCGGTGCGTCAGTTCTGGGTCAAAAGCGGGCGTCAAGGGCTCACAGCGAGTTCACTTGACCAGCATACGGTCGGCGGTTACGCCAACTGCAGCATGAGGAGTTTGCGCATCATAGTCGATGCCGTCGTGGCGTTGTCGCTGGCCGCCCTGCCGGTCTCGGCCGTCGCAATGCCCTCAGCCGTGGCGGCTGGAGTGGCGGCCGGCATGCCCGATGCGTCCGATATGGCGGCGCACACGAATTGCTGTGCCGAGTCCAAACACTGCGAAAAGCAACCTAAGAACGGCTGCGGCGAATCCAGCGCGTGCCTCCTTAAATGCACCGTGCTCTCCGCCGCTCAAGTCGCGGCGATGGATCTTGCCACGCCGCCCAAAGCAGCGCCGAAACTCGCGAACTTGGTTACGAGCTTCCGGTCCACGCTGGACCACCCGGCTCTCCCGCCACCCCGCGTCTAGATCCTTGAACGAAGTCGTGTCGCCGCCACGCACAAGCTCGTGCCTGGCGAGCTGCACGCGCGAGCCCTTTGTACTGCGAAGGCCCGTCACTCTCGGATTTGGAGACGCGCGCTATGAAGCGTCTAAGTAGTTTGGCCTTGCTGGCCGCCGGCATTGTCGCCGGGGCGGCGGGCACTTATTGGTACGCGCATCGGGACGAGCCGATGCCGATACATGCCGCGACCGAGCCCGCCGCTCACGACGAGATGAGCGAAGGCGAGAACGGCGAACGGAAGATTCTCTATTACCGCAACCCCATGGGTCTGCCGGACACCTCGCCGGTGCCGAAGAAGGACTCCATGGGCATGGACTACATCCCCGTCTACGCCGACGAGGTCGATGACAGTGACACCGTGAAGGTGAGCCTGGCCAAGATTCAACGAAGCGGCGTCAAGACCGAGACGGTCGGCCTCAAAGCGTTATCCCGTGAGGTACGCGGCGTTGGCACGGTCGAGCACGACGAATCGACACTTTGGGTCGTGACGGTTCGCTCCGACGGCTACATCGAGGATCTGTTTGTCAATAAGGCCGGGGCGCACGTAAAGACGAGCGATCCGATGTTCCGGTTCTACAGTCCGCAAATTCAGCTGGCCCAAGTCGACCTCCTGGTCTCGTTGCGCACGCAAGGCCGCACCGGCTTCAACCGGGACGTCAGAGGCGCCATTCAAAAGTTGCGTAACCTCGACGTACCGCAAGAACGGATCGACGAGGTGATCGAGACCAAGGAGAATGTGAGAACGCTCGATTGGCCGGCGCCCGCCTCGGGCCACGTAATCGAGAAAAACGTGCTCAAGGGCCAGTTTGTGGAGGCGGGCGAGGAGTTGTTCCGCATCGCCGACAACTCGCATGTTTGGGTCATTGCCGAAGTGGCCGAGGCTGACATCGCCGACGTCAAGGTCGGCACGCCCGTCACGGTAACGCTCCGCGCCTTCCCCAACGACCCGCACGAAGGCAAAGTGACCTTCATCTATCCCCACATGCGAACGATGGAGACGCGAACCGTCTCGGTCCGCATCGAGCTGCCGAATCCCGACGGGTCGATGAAGCCCGGCATGTATGCCGACGTGGTGCTCCGTCCCGACGCCGATGCTCCCGACGTCATGGCGGTGCCTTCCAACGCCGTCATCGACAGCGGCACGCGCAAGATCGTTCTCATCGCCAAGGGTGAAGACCGGTTCGAGCCGCGCGAGGTCAGCATTGGGCGCATCGGCAGCGGCTTTATAGAAGTGATCGACGGCTTGGAGGAAGGCGAGGAGGTCGTGATCTCCGCCACCTTCCTCATCGACGCCGAAAGCAAGCTGAAAGCGGCGCTCGAAGCCTTCAACCAGGGGGCACGTGAATAATCGCGCGCATCGTTAGTTGGTCGGTCGAAACATCTTCCTGGTCGGGCTCGTCACGAATTGCCAGATTTCTCTGTCATTTTCGGCAATGTGGCTTGACATTCCTTGCCCGCCGAGGCTGGTTTCATCGATGAGCCGCTTTTTTTTACGACTGGTCCGGCTTTTTTTGGCCACCGCACTTATGTTCGGAGGCGCGGTCGGGCATGCGAATTCAGTCGTTCACACCGTTTCGAGCGATTTTGGCGTGCCTCATGAGCACGCCAGTCCCGCGGAGGTCAGGCTGGTTAGCTCGTTCACGCACAGCGATCCTTCTGGGCTTGAAACCGAAAGGGAAAGCCCGAGCCACGGCCTCAGTGTCTGTCTAGACGCCCATTGCTGCGCGCCCGCCGTGCATGCGGTGCCTCAGAATGACCTGCGGCAAGGGCTGAAGAGTGGTAGGTTCGGATTCGCGGCCGCCCCTGGTTATGCACTCTACGTTGCCTTTTCTCTTCTAAAACCACCACGCGCAATCGCCTGATTCAACGGCTGCCCCCGTGCAGACGCTGTCTGCTTAAACAGCAGTGGGATCTTGGGTGAGTCGTGCACCTTATTGGTGCTCGACTTTCGCCCAGAATCGGCAATTCCAGTTCGAGTCCTGCTGCATATCTTGTCCGCAGCAAAGGTGCATTGAACCATGCGCAAAAGATTCCTTTCACTGATCCTTATTGGTATGACGGCTCCGTTGCCGGCACTGGCAACGCCACAATGCGACGTCGCCCCTATTGACTCGTCTTTGACAGAAACGAGGCGTGCAGATCAGCTCGCTACTCGCGCTTTTTCGTGCCTCAAGGCGGGAAAGCCCATTCAAGCAATAGCCGACTTTAGCGAACTGATTGGGATCGACCCCGAGCATGCCCAGGCTTATCTCAACCGCGGTAGCACTTACGTGAGGCTCGGTGAATTTGATGCGGGCCTTAGTGACTACTCCCGCGTCATCGCACTTGCTCCAGAGCGCTTTGAGGGGTGGTACAACAGAGGCTCGGCCCGTGTGGCGGCACTCCAATACGATGAGGCGATCGTCGACCTTACTGAGGCAATCAAAATAAGACCTGATCTCGGATACGCTTATTGCAATCGGGGCCTTAGCTATCTGCGGAAAATGGAACCTGAGAAAGCCCTGGCTGATTTCGAAAAGGGCCTCGACCTACGTGTTGACATGCCGCTCTGTTACTACGGTAGAGGTGAGATCGCGCTGTCGGACGGCAACTATCGTGCAGCGATCAACGACCTCACGCGCGGCATCAATTTCAAACCCACGGTCCTGGCTCTGATACAACGGGCCACCGCCTACGAAAAACTAGGCGATATTGATAGCGCGCTGAGAGACTACCGCAGCGCCCTAGCCTTACAACCGGAGTCAAAAGAAGCGCAGGCCGGAGTTGTGCGACTTTCCCAGCGCAGCAATAGCAACCAGGAAATCGACCAATGAAAAGGAGCTCAAGCAAGCTAGCGCGCGGGCTTTGCGGTACTGCTCTAGTTATCGCCAGTGTTACTGTCATCCCTGGTATCTGGGCTTCATATTCCCTCTCGTCTGCCGCGGCCCGCGAGGACCACGCGGATCACGATCATGACGATCACGAAGCGGGGAGCGATCCGGTCGAAGAGACAGGATCGGTCAAAGACCGCGCCCCCGCCGAGGACGCTGAGGCAGGCGCTGCGGATCATGACCACGATCATGACCATGCCCACGACGAGGAGACCAAAGAAGGCCATCGAGAGGCCCCGGACGATTCCGCGACCGACGATCATGAGGGGCATGAGAATCACGATGACCATGAGGGCCACGATCACGAGAATCATGAAAAGAACGAAGGTAACGAGGATGATGAGGGACACGAAGGTCACGACCACGAAGGAGAGCATTCCGACCACGACGACCACGGCGGCGTCGATCTGACCCCCGACCAAATGGAGACGTTCCAAGTCCGCACGGCTCCCGTCGCGGGCGGTCCCATCGCGGTGACGATCAAGCGTCCTGCCGAAGTCGTCTATGACGAGAACAGGCTCGCGCATGTGGTGCCGCGCGTGCCGGGCATCGCCCAGACGATCAACGCCGCGGAAGGCGACCGTGTCACCGAAGGACAAGCGCTCGCCGTCTTGGAAAGCCGGGAGCTGGCCGACGCCAAGGCGGCCTATCTCGCGAGCCTCGAACGGCTGGCCCTGACCAAGGAGAACTTCTCACGCGCCGAAGCGCTGATCGAGAAGCGGATCGTCTCGGAGAAGATCCACCTCGAAGTCAAGACCGAATACGCCGAAGCGCGCATCAACCTTCGCAACGCGCGGCAGAAGCTGTTCGCTCTCGGCATTGGCGAAGATCGCCTGAAGGAGATTTCCGAGGAAGGCGCCTCGGACCTCACGGAATATGTCATGCATGCGCCGCTCAGCGGCACCGTGGTCACCCGGCATCTGACCCGCGGCGAGTCCGTGCCGACCGATCGTGAGGCCTTCGTCATCGCCGACGTTTCCACCGTCTGGGTCGATATCAGCATCTACGCCCACGATCTTGAACAGGTCCGGGCGGGGCAAAGTGTGACCATCCTGACGGACGGAGGATTCGAGGCCGAGGGAACCATCGCCTTCGTGACGCCCAACGTTTCCGAGGAAACGCGCACCGCCAATGCCCGTGTCGTTCTCGAAAACACGCCGATGCGGCTCCGGCCCGGCATGTTCGTCACCGCCGACATCGCGGTCGTCGAAGAGCCCGCGAATGTGCGCGTCCCGGCCTCGGCCCTGCAAACGCATGAAGGACAGGACGTCGTGTTCGTCAAACACAAGGACGGGAAGCTGAAGCCGCAATCGGTCACCCTCGGGCGGCGCAACCACGACTATGTCGAGGTGCTGGCGGGGCTCAGCACCGGCGACACGGTCGTCACCGACGGCGCCTTCGTCGTCAAGTCGCAGCTCGCCAAGTCGGGCTTCGACGACGGTCACAACCACTAGCGCCGCGCGTTCGATGCATACCTTCCTCGAAGCCATCCTGCGACAGCGCCTGCTGATCTGCATTCTCGCCGTGGGCGTTCTGGTGGCGGGCTTCCAGAGCTACCGCAATCTTCCCGTGGACGCCTTCCCGGACGTATCGCCGACGCTCGTGCAGGTCTTCACCGAGACCGAGGGGCTCGCGCCCGAGGAGGTCGAACGCTACGTCACCTATCCCATCGAAGTCGCCATGAACGGTCTTCCCGGACTGAAGACCATCCGCTCCGTCTCGAATTTCGGCCTGTCCGTAGTGAACGTCTATTTCGAGGACTCCACGGACATCTATTTCGCGCGCCAGCTCGTGGGGGAACGCTTGCAGACGGCGCGCGAGGAGATCCCCGACGGTTTCGGCGAGCCGGAGATGGGACCCATCACCACCGGCCTCGGGCAGATCCTGTTCTACTACGTCGAGGATACCACGGGCGGACGCACGCCCGAGGAGATGCGCGAGATCCAGGACTGGATCATCAAGTTCAACCTGCAGACCGTCCCGGGCGTCACCGAGGTCTTGTCGCTGGGAGGCGAGGTCAAGCAGTTCCAGGTTCAGGTCGATCCGCAGGCCCTGCTCCGCTACCGGCTCGGCATCGGCGACGTGGTCGACGCGGTGAAGGCCAATAACGGCAACGCCGGCGCGCAGTACATCGTCAAGAATTCCGAGCAGTATCTCGTGCGCTCGATCGGCCTCGCGGGCGGCATCGCCGATATCGAGGACACGATCCTGAAAGTGGTCGACGGGGTGCCAGTGAAGGTCCGCGACGTGGGCGCCGTGAAGATCGGCGGCGAGGTCCGCCAGGGCCTGGCGACCAAGGACGGCGACGGCGAGATCGTCGCCGGGCTCGTTCTCAAGCTGATCGGCACGAACACGTCGAAGGTCATCGCCGACGTGAAGGCGCGTCTGGAGAAGATCAACGAGGCGCTCCCCGAAGGCGTGCGCGTCGTGCCCTATTACGACCAGTCCAAGCTCGTGCTGCGCAGCGTCGAGACGGTGAACGGGGCCTTGGCGCAAGGCGTCATCCTCGTGGTTCTCGTGCTCCTCGCCTTCATGGGCGGGTTGAGACCGAGCCTGGTCGTCGCCTTCGCCATCCCCTTCTCCATCTGCGTCGCCTTCATCCTCATGCGGGTCACGGACTTGTCGGCCAACCTGATGTCGCTCGGCGGCATCGCCATCGCCATCGGCATCATGGTCGATGGCGCCATCGTCATCGTCGAGAACGTCGACCGCTATCTCAAGGAGAAGCATACGGCGCTCTCCAAGCACCAGATCGTGGCGCGGGCTTGCGCAGAGGTGGTGCGCCCGATTGCCTTCGCCATCGTGATCATCATCGTGGTCTTTCTGCCGCTGTTCACGCTGCAGGGCTATGAAGGCAAGACCTTCCGGCCGCTCGCCTTCACCGTCTCGCTCGCGATGCTGGGCTCGCTCGTCTTCGCCATCTTCGTGGCGCCCGTCCTGTCCGAGATGCTGATGAAGCGCCCGGACCCCGAGGCGCGCGGCAAGGTGCGGCTCGCGGACCGGCTGGTGAACGGCATGATCGGCGCTTACCAGCCGCTGATCGAACTGTTCGTGCGTGCCCGCGTGCTCGCCATCGCGCTTGCCGTCGGCATTCTCGCGGTGGGGCTCGTCATTTTTCCGCGGCTCGGCTCCGAGTTCGTCCCGCGGCTGAACGAGGGCGATCTCCTGGTCCGCGTGACCATGGCGCCTTCCATCGCGCTCGAGGAGGCACGCGAGACGGTCACGCGCTTCGAGCAGCAATTGCTGGACCGGTTCCCCGAGGTGGAGCGGGTGGTGTCGCGGGTCGGGCGCGGCGAGGTCGGCGCGCATGCGGACCCCGTGAACAACGCGGAAGCCTTCGTCGGGCTCAAGCCGCAAGAGGAGTGGCCGAGCGACCGCACGCCCGAGGAACTGTTCGCGGCGATGAGCGAAGCCTTCGAGGACTTCCCCGGTGCGAAGTTCAACTTCACGCAGCCGATCGCCGCCGCCGTCGACGAGCTCCTCACCGGCACCAAGGCCGAGCTCGCCATCAAGCTGTTCGGCGAGGACCAGGACGTGCTGCTCACGAAGGCCGGCGAGATCGAGCGGGTCGTGCGGGACATTCCGGGCGCCGCGGACGTGCAGAAAGACCAGGTCACCGGCACGCCGCAACTGCAGATCCGCGTCGATCGCGGGCAGATCTCCCGCTACGGCCTCAATATCGAGGACGTTCAATCGGCGGTGCGCACGGCCATCGGCGGCGAGACGGCCGGACAGGTCTTCGAGGGCGTGCGGCGCTTCGACATCCTCGTGCGCTACGACGAAGGCGCGCGCACCACGCCCGAGGCTATCCGCGAGCTCGTCATCCGCACGCCGCCCGGATTGCTGATCCCCTTGCGCCAAGTGGCCGAGGTGACGGAGATCGTCGGTCCGCGGCAGATCACGCGGGAGAACACCCAGCGCTTCATCACCGTCCAAACCAACGTGCGCGGCCGTGACATCGGCTCGTTCGTCGCGGAAGGCCAGGCGCGCATCGCCGAGACCGTCGACCTGCCGTCCGGCTATCTCGTGGAGTGGGGCGGCCAGTTCGAGCTCCAGCAAGAAGCGAACCGCCGGCTCGCCATCGTGGTGCCGATCACGCTGGGGCTCGTGTTCCTGCTGCTGTTCATGAACTTCGGCTCGCTGCGCGCCTCGCTGCTGATCATGCTCAACATCCCGCTGGCGCTGGTCGGCGGCGTGGTGGCGCTGTGGCTCGCCGATCTCAACCTCTCCGTGCCCGCGTCCGTCGGCTTCATCGCCCTGTTCGGCATCGCGCTGGAGAACGGCATGGTGCTCGTCACCTATCTTAACTGGCTCGTGGCCGAAGGGAAGTCCGTGGACGAGGCGAGCGTGCAAGGGGCCTGCATGCGCTTGCGGCCGGTGCTGATGACCGCGCTGACGACGGCGCTCGGACTAATCCCCCTACTCTACGCCACAGGCGCCGGAAGCGAGGTGCAGGCTCCGCTTGCCACGGTGGTGGTCGGTGGGCTCGTGAGTTCCACGGTGCTGACGCTCTTGGTGATTCCCGCCGTCTACAAGTGGTTTGTGCCCAAGCCGCTGGCAGCGACAGTAGTTGAGCAAAAGACCAGCGCGCCGACTGAATAGACTCGGGAGACGCGTGAGTTAGGACTTAGCTTTGCCGCCCTCAACTGCACGCGTAATAGCCCCAGTAGCCGATCTCCCCAGCGCCTTGTATCCGAAACCGCAGCTCGGCGTTGCGCAGTTCCTCGCCCTCTCCATCTGGCGTCACCGCGGCCGCAATTCCTTCGCCGTTTGCTCGAGTAGTGCCGGTGCTGCGTTTGGCTTGCAGCTTAAAAAGCTTTCCGTGGAGCTTCATAACGGCCGGTGATTGGCTGGTGTCCGCACCACTAGTCTCTACCACTAGAACGGGATCACCCACTCGGGTATAGCTAAAGCGGCAGGTTGGTCCGCTTACCACTTTAGCGTACTCCTCTTCAGGCATTGTCTGCGGATATGTCGAGGAAACATCGGCGAGCCGCACGGCCTCTTCCGCCGACACGACATCGGCAACTGGCTTATCTTTGGCCCTATCGGCACCTCGGTCATTCCCGGGGTGCTCATTTTCCGCGCACCCAGAGAGCGCTAGGACGACCACAGTCATTCCCGTGAGAAACGCTCGTGTGATCATGGCTTAGTCATCCTTTTTCTCAAGTTCACGAATGAGATAGCGCATTTCGGCGATCTCCCGCCTTTGCGCCTCGATGATTTCGTCAGCCAGCTTGCGAGCTCGAGGATCTCTAAGATCCGCGCGTTCGCTGGTCATGATCGCAATTGAATGATGTGGGATCATGGCCCTCATATAAGACACCTCATCAACGGTAACCTGGCTTCGGACTAGGTAGAGAGAAAGTACAAAAGCAATTGCGGCCCCGACGAAGATCGCTGCATTGAGGCTCTTGTTCTCGTACATGCTCAGCATGAAGCCGAGCATGATTACCGCCATCGTCGCTCCCATAAGAAGCGCCATATAGGTGCGCGTTTCGCTAAAAAATATGTGCTCAAAGGCAAAGGTGTTTAAATACATCAGGACAAACATGATAATCGTCGATGTGGCGATCATCGCGCCGAAACGTAGGTAGCTCATGTCCAAATTTCTCCGGAGTGGGGGGGGGGGGGGGGGTGCTCACGTAGTTGACGGGTCCATAACGCACGAGATGCCACAAAGTTGCGCCATCTCCACTTGGATTGCTCTACATTTCAGTTGCGGGTGCCACGCCTCAAATTTTACGCAGTCCCCGCGCCACTTCGGGAAGCGTACTCAGAAAATTGTGCACTTTACCGCTTCCTACAAGCGCCTCGGCCGCATCACCGACAGCGACCCTATCCTCATCGTCCTCCACAATTCCCCAAAGAAACACCTCCGCACTGAGTACAACTACATTCACCGATTGCATTGACACGCCCCCCCGCCGCTTCACCAACTCCACGATTCCCATACGAATGTTCAGATCTTCGATCGTCGGCTCTTCCTCCCGACCACGGAGGGCCGCCAGACCTTGCAGTACATCTGCCCGGCTAACGACGCCCGCAATTTGCCCCCCTTCGAGAACGGGTACGCGTTTTACGTGGTTAGACTCGAGGAGACGGGCGATCTCTGACAGAGACGCGTCTTTGGTCGTACAGATTACGTCTTGGGTCATGATGTCCTTTGCGCGGACCCCCTCTCTGTGCACGAATTTCGCCCCTCGATCTGCAACGAGAGAAAGCCACCAACCACGCCCAGGATCCCGTTTTGCGCTCCGCATAAGATCACTTTCACTTACGATACCCAAAACGTGATCATGCTCATCCGCAACGATCACCGCGCTGATTCGGTGTCTAATCAGGATCTTTGCAATGGACGCCAAATCCGTTTCCGGATCTACTGTGACAACGTCTGGCGTCATGATGTCTCTCGCATGCATGTGATTCATCCTTTTGTTGCTTACAGATCCCCTTGACCACTGGACTCAGCGCAAGGCTGCCATGGCCATAGGCGTCCCATGGCGAGGTAGCGGACCAGGTGATCAGCAACAGCCCGTTCAGGGCTTCGACACCAGTGATGAAGCGGAGATGGTCGTTGGGAAATGCATCGCCGATACCGAGGGACGTGTAACTCACGATAGAGAAATAGAAATAGTCGAGCGGCTCGGCGATCCTTACGCCGCCCAAGCTACCTACGGTCAGCACCCTATCACCGAGTGCATAAGCACCTGCATACAAACTTATCTCGCCAAGATGCGCCGCGAGCGCCACCAAGACGATGACCATGATGCGAACCCCTGCCGTCATTGGAATGCGAGCCATACTCCCAGAGAGCCAACGCAGAACGAAGAAATGCAATAGGAACGTCGCCACCACGAGCGATAATGCCAAAATTGCCGCAATAACATCGCACCCTCCTCCCGACAACGTTAGATCCTTTGTTCCACCTTGTGCATGTGCGAAGGCGCCAACGCCAGTTGCTGCCCGCATGGTTATCTTCTTAGAAGGGTTGAGATATCTACCTCCCTTGCATGGTCCTCATCCAGACACTTCGTCTCGACCTGCAAGGTCGAGAAGTAGAAGCCAAATTGATCACGCAACACGCGATGCGCCTGTTCTAAAAGTGTGTCTGCTTGGTCGAACTTGTCGGTTCCGATATGCGCTGAGAATACGTTCTTATCGGATGAAAGACTCCATGCATGCATATGATGGATGGTTTGGACATCCGGGAGCGTGCCGAGGGCGACAGCTACTTCGTTGAGGTCAATAGACCTCGGCGCTCCCTCCATTAGAATCGACAACGCATCGCGCATGATGCCCCATGATGCAGCCAGCAACACGAGGCCGAAGGCCATGCCCAGAATGGGATCAATGGCGACGAACCCGGTGACGTAGATCACGGCAGCGGTAATGAGGATCAATATGCTCCCAATGAAGGTTTGCATAACGTGCCAGAACGCGCCCCTAAGATTGAGGTCGCCCTTTTGACCGCTGTAGAGTAGCCGTATCGATATTATCTCTGTCAGCAGACCACCGCCGGCAGCTACCAACAGTGGTGTCGTTGGGAGCTCAATTGGATGCCTTAGCCGCATCGCTCCCATGACGAGCACCAGCACAGCCATGCCGGCGAGGAAGACACCATTCAATAGGGCACCGATTATCTCAGCGCGGAAGCTCCCGAAGGTCCGATCGAGGCTAACTGGCCGGCGCGCTATCCTCATGGCTACGAAGGCCAGCACCACACCGCCGACGGCAGAGAACGTGTGAAAAGCGTCGGAGGTGACTGCCACGGAGCCCGTGTACAGCCCTATGCCCAATTCAATCAGGAAGTATACGCCCGTAAGCCAACCCGAAATTTTGAGCGCTCGCTCGTTTGCGGCAGTCCTTTCGGGCACATGCGCGGAGTGATCAAACATGGTTATCTCCAATATTCCCGATACGTCGGCAACATGTGGGTTTAGGCACGGCGGACTAATGGTCTTCCAGATCCAACTTGCTAAACGTCTAGACGCCGTTCCCTTCACACGTGATTACATCGCGATTCGTGAGAGGCAGCTGAGAGAAGTAGATATGCGCCAGACCGGCGCAAGCATCGCTGCAGAGTAGTCGAGAACCTGGGACGCGTGCTTGAACTCACTGAGAGTCTGCCTCCTTTCGTCACCGCGACGGAGATCTTGCTCTAGACACACGGCGCCAACAAGCGCCCTTCTAGCCGAAACGCGGTCGACGCGTATTTGGCGACCGGCCCAAGGGTTCTCGACCGAAAACGGTCGCCGTAAATATATGTCCACTTGGGGTCAAGAGCGGAATTCCCAATATGACCACCCTGCGCCTGTAACTCTTGATTGATACCGATCAATGAGTCTGGGGTTATGACCACGGCTAGATGATGGATGGCAGTGACATGGGCTTCGGATTCATATTCTGGCTTATAGTCCTTGCTGTAATCATTGCGGTCGCGGTGTGGTTCGTCCGCTCTCGACCACTTGCTGATAATCAAGGATCGCTAGATCAGCGTTCTCCGACCATTAAGGTGCTGGAAGAACGCTATGCTCGCGGAGAGATCAACCGCGAGGAATGCCTTCAGAAGCGCGACATTATCGATTGAAGCACCGGGCGAGCTGCCGCCGAAGGCTGCCCATGTTCGCTTTGAGTCAGAACATTGATGAAGCAAGGGCGCCTTGCTAAAGCAAAGGCGCCCTCCAGTTGATGCCTTCCAGCCTTGGGGGGCATTGAAGGCACTTCTACTCTAGCAGATTTCCGCGGGGCTGAAAGTCGTAACGTGTCGGTGCAACGATGAGTGGGCAGCTAAGCCCGCTAGAAGCCAAGGCTGACATCTTGGCCGCTAAACAATAAACAAAGGTGCGAATCCTCCTCCAGGAGTGGAGAGGTTTGTAGTCTGCCCTTGGTAAACTCGCGCAGCACCGATCAGCGTACGCGATTGGTACGTGTAAAGTCTCACATCGATCTTGCGCACTTCAGGTGCTCTATCGACCATGACAAGGCGCTCACTCGGCCGAACTAGATGCTGCGCCACGTATTGATCCTTTAGGATCTCTGACCAGACTCGCTTCGTAAGCTTGTCACCGCGATAGACGGCCTTACTGCCGTGGCCGCTGCTAGGCTTAAAGAACAATGTCTTGCGTCGCTCCCAGAGGTCGGAAGCATTTTCAGACGTCACCAGAACCGTGGGCGGCACAGCCTGCAACCGAGCAAGCCTTTCCCCAGCGCCTCCCCAGCTCTCCAACCTATCTGAATCCGAAAGCACGGACATATTGCGCTTGTCGGCCAAGAGGGCGTGGTTATGAGGATTTGGAGTGAGCGTAACCGCGCCATCTTCATATGCCTGCCTCAGCGCTTGATGCTCAGGCCACTCCAACGCGAAGTCTGTAAGACGATTGTAGACAAGATCAATCTCTTCTCCTTCAAAGGTGAGCCTCTTGCCTCCGTAGTGAAGACGCCGCGCATCAGCAATGACACTGGGAATCCCCCTCTGCTTTAGCGCTTCGCGCGCCAGAGTAAACTCGGGGAAAAGAAACTGTTGTTCGGGAACGTCGTCGACAATCGCGATAGTTCTCGGCTTCCCCGTTCTGCCCTGTCGGCCCCATTCCGCCAGGAACATGTTGAAGGCAAGATCTTCGAAGCTGTAATGCTCCCCCGAATATTCAATAGCGTTTCCACAACACGCCATCTGCGCTCGGCCCAGCGCCGCATTTAAAAACGCGCCTCCAGCGTTGGTGTTGATCTCGATAAGGCTTGGGCCGTCTTCGCCGAGATGGAAATCGTAGCCCATTAGCGCTCCGGCTGGACCGAAATCTCGGCGAGCGATGTCAGGAGCCCACGCTAAAACCGCTTGCCTGTACCGTTCTAGGCCACTCACCTGCTCAATCGCCTCTACCACCTGCTCCATTTTTGCGAACTCGTCGCCTGAGAGGAAAACAGGGACATCGGAAAAGGCGTGGGGCTGCGCAGTCATGAGCCGCTGGCTGAACCCAGACTCTTCGGCCTCTGCGTCGAGCGCGCGGCCGAGAGCCTCACGATCCAGAGTAATGCAAGCGCAACCGTGATTCAGCCGAACGGCTTCAGATGTCGGAGTGCTGTTCATTATACCCTTTTTGGATTCCTTGGGTGACAGCGGGCAAACAGTCTAATGGAAATCATCTCGGATTGCCGGATCGCGGGAAGGCCCAAGTGACCGCTTCGCCTAAGCTTACATGCTTTAGCCTTGGATCCCTCGTAGCACTGAGTTGTGCATCAGACGCTCGTATGTGGCTGCAGCGGCGATCGTGTTCATCGAGGATTGGAATCCAGGAGAGCCGAACGATCCCAGAAAGAAAAAGGAGCGCAATCACAGACGGCTGTAACGCTCGACGCTCGACACTCGGAGGGAGCAGCAAGGGCCTTCAGAAGTCGAGCAAGGCCCGAGCTGCTCTTTACGCTCCAAAGTGCCGCAAAAACAGGACTTAGCCTAGTCTGTTCCACAACCCACTGTCCTAGAATTCGGCTTCAATGTCGAACTTTAGGGTGATATCTGACGTCGCATCGGACACGCCGAAGAGCGTGCCTGCAGCGAACTCCCACTTAGGCATGCCTTCCAGTTCCAAATAAGCGACCGGCCCTACCCTATGCTTCTGCTCGTCCCAGGTCCCGGTGTGTGAGAGGTCCTCGATCTCGCTGTAGCCTTCGACGCCCAGTCCCCACGTCTCGTTGAACTCGTGCTTCAGCCGCCAGTTTAATTTGAGCTCCAGGCTGTCGATTTCGCGGTGATCGCCGACCTGGCCGATGAAGAACGCATTCACCGTGGCCGAATCCTGGCCGTGAACGTACTTGGCGAGTGGGCCAAACAGAATCTCGCCGGGATCGCCGTCCTGTAGCGCCCACTCGTATAGAGAACGAAAAGCGAGGCCCCAGCCATCGCCGTGGCGCTCCATCAGCTCGTACTGTCCGCCGAGCTCGAACCTCTGCCACTTAAGGCTGTCGCCGATGTTCTCGCGGCCGGTTAGCTCAGCGATGCCCTCTAGCCGATCGGTGAAACCGTATTTCACTTCCAATTCGTGAGACTGGCGGCGGCGTTCGTCCTCACCCGGACCCGAATAGATCGCGCCATGCTCTTCCAGTTTGAGCTCGCCCTTCTCCACGTCCGGTGAGCGGACATAGAACTGTGCCTGCGCGGCCTGAGCCGCGATCAGAACCCCTGCAAAAACGAAGCAAAAACAGCCGATACGGCGCAAACAGGCGCCGCGCCCCACATCCCCGCTCATGGGCCTCTCCCTTATTGCCGGCACTGAAGGGAAATTAGCCAGATGCAACCAGTGAAAGAAATTCAGATCAAGTGGAATTCATCAGTGATTCATTCCTGAAGGGGCCAGACTGGCTCCGACCACTTTGGGTCGAAAGCTGCCTTTGGGCTGGCCACCTAGGTGGTCCGCTTCATCCCATTAGCGGACCTCCTGGTCAGCTTTTTCGAGGGGGCATCGGCACGATCATGGAGACACGTCGGCGGTATTGCGCGTAGGCGTCACCGTGAAAGTTTACGAGGTCGCGTTCCTCGAGCCAGATGCCGATGAAGATGTAGCCTGTCGTCGCTATGGCGAACAGTAAATGGCCGACCGTCATCACCGGTGTGGCCCAAAAGGCGAGCAGGAACCCGAAATAGATCGGATGGCGTACATAGCGGTAGAGCAACGGCGTGGCGAAGCCGGGCGGCTCGGACTTAGTACCGCGCCAATGCGCGTAGACCTGCTGCAGGCCAAATAAATCGAAGTGATTGATTAGGAACGTACTGACCAGCACGATGGCCCAGCCGAGCCAGAAGAGCGCGACGAGTATGCTTGCGCCGACTGGGTTGGTCACGTTCCAGACCACCTCTGGCATCGGACGCCATTGCCAATAAATGAGGATCAAGATCAGGCTCGTCGCTAGCACGTAGGTGCTGCGCTCGATTGCGGGCGGCACGATGCGCGTCCACCAGCGCTTGAAGCCCGCACGCGCCATAACGCTGTGCTGAACAGCGAAGAGGCCGAGCAAGACGACGTTGATCACCAGGGCCTCGATAACTGGACCCGGCTCGCCGCTGTCGATGGTCTTGGGAACGAAGATGTTGCCGACGAAGCCAATAGCGTAGAGGAACGTCAGCAGAAAGAGGATGTAACAGAACGCACCGTAGAGAAGTGCAGCCATTGTCGCCTCCCTCGGGCCGGGTAGCCACTGGCCCGCTTCTAATCTCCTTTCCAAGTACTCGCAAAGCTTAGACTGCACCTTGTGCCCAGGCCAGACCCTATCCTGGCGCGGCGATCCAAGGACCTTACCCAGCCCAACCCGCAATGACTGTGAGGGGTCAGAAGCGGACCTCAAACTCGCAGGCCGCGACGTCCGCTCCGTGCAAGGCGCGACGTGAAGTGCACAGCAAGGGATGTCCGGTCGGGTTGTTGCCAATCGAAACTGACTTTTCTCGCATTGCGGCTTACCCTACCAAAACCCGGAAATCGGCGGTTTTTTACCCCCTTGTGCCGACGAAACTCCCGATCTATATGAATGAATGAAACCCGGATCGTTACTTCAATGGCTAGCTTCAAGCGCAATCAAGTTCTGGAAGCAATTTCGATGATGCTCGGCGAGGGATCTACTCCCTCTAAGACATTGAAAACGGCCGTGAAGCGGCTGCTGGATACCGATCGGCAACTCAAGCGCAAAGCGCGATCCAGCGATCCGGAGCAAGCGAATTATGCATTCTTTTCAAGCGATGCCCCCGGAAGTGGTGTTGAGATTCTGTTTTCGGCTTATGAGGCTTTCGCCATGCGTCTGGGCGTCGAGCTCTTACATCGATGGACGCAGCGTACAGTCGTCAAGATCCTTCGTCAGGTACGCCCTCATCTCGAGCCGAAGCACTTCGAAATTTTGAGCTGGAATCCGCAGGAGTTGTTTGACTGGGAAGAGATTTTGGCGAAGGCCAAACCAGGCGATCTCGCCGTCTCATCGACTCGTCCAGTTTACTTTCAGGTCGTTTCGAGTATGGGGCGCCCTCTAGGAGCCAAAACAAATGACGTTCCAGAGGTTGCGGTCGTGGATGCAAAGACGCCGCAGTTTCCCCGTGAACCCGGTCGATCAATAACTGTTATGGAACTGACGAGGCTGGCCCACGACTTCCAAACTGCGTTGGCGAAAACGATGCCGAGCAAGCGCGGGAGGGGCAACGCGTGATCTCTACTTCTAAATCGCAACGCGATAGGCCGTGCAGTTGCTGGCCTGCTTTGGCGCTCCCGCCTCTCCTCCACCGCTTGCATTGAGGTGATCATGTCAAAACGCTTGATACAGTCTCGCACAATTGAAACCCAGAATGCGGTTTCTGATAGCGCACTTGCGGTGAAGCTGCCGTGGGTGGTGGAGATGCTGCCGCCGGCTTCCCTCAAGGCAGCCAAGCGCAACGCGCGCGCTCATAACAAGGCGCAAGAAGAAGCCGTCGCGAATTCGGTGCTGCATTTCGGTGTGATCAAGCCCGTCGTGGTCGACGAGCAGAGCCGGATCGTGGCGGGCCATGTGGTGTGGCGCGCAGCAAAGAAGCTTGGTCTGAAGCGGATCCCAGTAATCCGGGTCTCGCACCTTTCGGAGACAGAACTTCGGGCTTACGCGCTCGCCGACAATCAGCTGGCGACCAAGAGCGCTTGGGATATCGAGATCCTCTCGCTTGAGCTCGGGGAGCTCGAGTTGGCGCTGCCGGCATTTGGCCTTGATTTGTCGATCACCGGTTTCGAACCGGCCGAGATCGATGCCGTGTTTGACACTCTCGCCGAGAATCCGATCGATCCGGCCGATGAAGCGCTTGAGCCTCTAGAGGGACCGGCCGTGTCTTGGCCTGGAGCCCTCTTCATACTCGGCCGACATCGGCTTCTGATCGGCGACGCGCGGGATGACGCCGCCTTCGCGCAGCTCATGACGGGCGAGGTCGCGGAGATGGGCATCCACGATCCCCCTTACAACGTCCAGATCCAGGGCAATGTCGGTGGCCGCGGCCGTATCAAGCGCCGTGAATTTGCCTGCGCCTCCGGCGAAATGACCTCGGCCCAGTTCGAGGGGTTTCTCAAGGACACACTTGGGCTTTGCGCCGATCACTCGATCGATGGCGCGATCCATTACGTCTTTATGGATTGGCGGCATGTCTCCGACCTCACGAACGCCGGCGCCGAGGTGTTCGATGAGCTCAAAAATATGTGCGTCTGGGTCAAAAGCACCCCGGGGATGGGCAGCTTTTACCGAAGCGAGCATGAGCTCGTCTTTGTCTTCAAGCACGGCCAGGCACCGCACATGAACAATTTCGGGCTCGGGAGCGGAGGTCGCAACCGCTCGAATGTGTGGCGCTACGCCGGCGTGAACACGTTTCGGGCTGGCCGCATGGACGAGCTGGCGATGCATCCGACCGTGAAGCCGGTCGCCATGATCGCCGATGCGATGCGGGACTGTTCGCGCCGCGGGTCGATCGTCCTCGACGCCTTCGCCGGCTCCGGGACGACGATCATCGCCGCCGAGCAGACCGGCCGGCGGGCTTTTTGCCTAGAGATCGACCCTCTCTACGCCGACGTCGCGATCCGGCGGTGGCAGAAGCTCACCAAGCGCGACGCGATCCTCGAGGGCACCGGCCAGACTTTCGACGCCCTTGCCGCCGGTGCGAGCGAGGCTCCTCAGCCTCCAAAAGGAGGACGACGGTCATGACCAAGCCCAAGCACTCCAAGAAGGCGCAAACCAAGGCTGCTGGCGGTGGTTACGAGGTTGGGTACGGCAAACCGCCCAAGAAGCACCAGTTCAAGCCCGGCCTTAGTGGCAATCCCAAGGGACGACCGAAGGGGGCGAAGAATGAAGCCACCATCCTTCGCGAAATCATGCATCAGCGCATGGAGGTTCGCGAAGGTGGTCGAGCGCGCAAGATCTCGAGGCTGGAAGCTCTGTTGCTTCGATGCCTCGAGGCAGCCCTGAAGGGCGACCTCAAGGCGATGGCATTTCTCCTGAATCGCTATCGCCTGATTGAAGGCGACGAGACCGAGCACGGCGAACCGCTCGGCCACGACGAACAGTCGATCCTGGAAGAGTTCGCCAAACGCTTTCCCCCCAAAGTCCAACCTGTAAAGGAGTAATCCCATGCATGGGATCTGCGAACGCGATTTGTTCGACTTCGCCTTGCGGAGTGATTTCGAGAGTTTCTTGAAGTACAGCGTGCTCACGCTGAACCCGGGCATGCCATTTCTGCCGAACTGGCATATCCGGGCCATCGCCTATCAGCTCGAGCGCATCCGCCGCGGCGAGATCAATCGTCTCATCATCAATATGCCGCCACGGCACCTGAAGTCGATCACGGTGTCGGTGGCATTTCCGGCGTTTGTCCTCGGGCATGACCCGCGTCAGCGTATCTTCTCGATCAGCTATGGCAGCGAGCTGTCCTTGAAGCATGCCCGGGATTTCCGGTCGATCGTCGAGTCGTCTTGGTATGCCCGCGCGTTTCCGCAGATGCGGCTGAGCCGCAGTCTCGACGACGAGGCCGCGACGACCTTGAAGGGGTTCCGCAAGGCCACGTCTGTCGGCGGTGTCCTCACCGGGCTCGGCGGCAATATGATCATCCTCGATGACCCACAAAAGCCGGTGGATGCCCTATCTAAGACCCGGCGCGACGGCCTGAACCAGTGGTTCACCAACACGCTCATGTCGCGCCTCGATAATAAGGAGACGGGCGCCATTATCGTCGTGACGCAGCGTGTTCACATGGACGACCTTTCCGGTCATCTCATGGGCGGGTCCGGTCATTGGGAAGTCCTGAGCCTGCCGGCGATCGCCGAGGTCGACGAGCAGGTGCCGATCGGCGACGACGAGTTCCATTATCGGCGTGCCGGGACGGCACTGCATCCGGAGCACGAGTCGATCCAGATGCTACGTGTCCTCCAGAATGACCTCGGGACCTACGACTTCGGCGCGCAGTATCAGCAGGCACCGATCCCGGAAGGCGGCGCCATGCTCAAGCGCGAATGGATCCGCCATTACGATGTGGCGCCTGCACGGAAGCCGAGAACAAAGGTCATTCAGAGTTGGGACACTGCCGCTAAGGACGGCGAGCAGAATGACTACTCTGTTTGCACGACGATCTTGGTCGACGGCGAAGACTACTATCTCCTCGACGTCCTTCGCGGACGCTTCGATTTTCCTCGCCTTCAGCAGGTTGCCCTCGCACATGCGGAACGCTTCAAGCCGACAAAAGTGTTGGTCGAAGATGCGTCTGTTGGAATCGCGCTCGCGCAGGTCCTCCGTTCGAAGGGGAGGTTTCGCATCGAGGCCGTGAAGGTCGAGCACAACAAGCAGATGAGGTTCTTCATCCAGCTTGCAAAGTTCGAGGCGGGTCACGTCTTCTTCCCACGAAATGCGCCCTTCATGGCTGATCTACTAGCCGAGCTGCTCGCGTTCCCGAGGGGAAAGCATGACGACCAGGTCGACTCCCTCAGCCAGGCGCTCGCCTGCAAAGTGAGCGACTACACCTCGGCCTTGATGGCGGCCATGAGCGACTGAGTCTGCGCATTCACCCTTCAGAAGGGTCGGGGCGGCGCCTAGGCGCCGCCCCCTTTTTTCGACTGGACTTCAGCGGCGAAGCGAGCGTGCATGCTACCAACGCAGCGACGGGCAGAAGCCTCCGTCAGCGCCTCCCCTGGCCTCCTGGCCGGGCTGTGGGCGGTGGAAAGCGCCGGCATCGGGCCGGCGCGCCACGATGGAGGCAATTATGTCAAAAGCCCAAAACGCAACCGCCAAGCTCAGCGACGCGCAGCTCGTGATCCTCAGCGCCGCGGCTCAACGCCCTGACGGATCACTTCTCCCGTTGCCCGAAAGGTTGGCTTCGAAGGGCGCCGCTCAAAACAGAGTCATGGTCGACATCTTGTGCAAGCGAAAGCTGGCCGAGGAAAGGCAAGCCAACACCGGCGCACCTGAATGGCGCCGTGACAAAGAGGGCCGTCCTCTTGGACTGTTCATTACCAAGGCCGGGCTGCTCGCCCTCGGTATCGACGAGACGGAGGAGATAAAACCCTCGCAGGCGGCAGCGAGTATGCCGCGCAAGCGCAAGACGGACGCAAGATCGCGCAGCAAGGTGCGGACCGCTTCAGCTCCTAAATCCAAGAAGCGCGCCGCGCCGTCGCAAAGCAAGCAGGAGACTGTGCTCAAGATGCTGCGCCGGACGTCGGGCGCTACCATCGACGACATCGTTGCCGAGACCGACTGGCAGCCGCATTCGGTGCGCGGCTTCTTCTCCGGCCTCGTCAAGAAGAAGCTCAAGCTGCCGCTTGTCTCCGAAGTCGGCAAGAACGGCGTGCGCCGCTACCGCATCGCCCCAACGAAGTCAGCCAAGGCCTAGGTCATGTCACGGCCTCAGTCCCCTCACCCGCGCCCACAGCGGCGCGGGCGAGTTTCCGCTCAAGCCGAGGCGGATCTTGTCGCACGGGTGAATGCCCTGCCCGACTGCCCGCGGGCCGAGCTCGAGGCGGAATGGCGACGGCTGTGGAGCCCCCACGTGCCACACCACGCCAGCCGAGCGTTCCTGGTCCGCGCCGTGGCCTACGGGCTCCAGGCCGAAGTCTACGGCGGTCTCGACTCCGAGACGCGGCGGCTCCTCAAGAAGGCCGGTCAGACGAACGGCAAGTCATCTAGACCGCAACGGCGCAGGTTGAGCAAAGGCTCGAAGCTCTTCCGCGAATGGCACGGAGAGACGCACGAGGTGCTCGTGCTCGACAAGGACTTCGCCTGGCGCGGCGAGACCTACCCAAGCCTCAGCGCCATCGCCCGCGCCATCACCGGCACAAACTGGAATGGTTGGGCCTTCTTCGGTCTGAAGCGCCGCACCAAGGAGGCGCCGGCCGATGACTAAAACCAACGCGCGTGCGAAGCGCACCCGCTGCGCCATCTATACCCGCAAGTCCTCCGACGAAGGTCTCGATCAGGAGTTCAACTCACTCCATGCGCAACGAGAGGCCTGCGAGGCTTTCATCGCCAGTCAACGCCATGAAGGTTGGCACGCCCTCACCGCCCACTATGACGATGGTGGGTATTCCGGTGGGACCATGGACCGCCCTGCCCTCAAACGCCTTCTCGACGACATCGCCGCCGGCAAGGTCGACATCGTCGTGGTCTACAAGATCGACCGGCTGACGCGGTCATTGTTTGATTTCGCGAAGATCGTTGAAGCGTTCGACACACATAGCGTCTCATTCGTCTCGGTGACGCAAGCCTTCAACACCACGACCTCCATGGGTCGGCTCACCCTCAACGTGCTTCTCTCATTCGCCCAGTTCGAGCGCGAGGTGACGAGCGAGCGCATCCGCGACAAGATCGCGGCCTCAAAGAAGAAGGGTATGTGGATGGGCGGCGCCGTGCCGCTTGGCTATGACGCCGTCGACCGGAAGCTCAAGATCAATGCCGAGGAGGCCAAGACGGTCAGGCGGCTGTTTGCGCTCTATCTCGAACTCGGCAGCGTCCGAAACCTTCTAGAGGAAACCCGGCGCCTCGGTCTCAAGACCAAGATACGTGGCTTGACCGATGGACGCCGAACGGGCGGCAGCGCCTTCAGCCGCGGCCACCTCTATCGCATCCTCTCGAGTCCCATCTATATCGGCCGGATTCCCCACCGCCAGACCAGCTACGACGGGGAGCATGAGGCGATCATCGGTGCCGAGACCTGGGAGAAGGTCCAGGCAAAGCTAAAGGTCAACGCCGGTCGCCAGCGCGGCCGCACCAGCTCCAAGCACCCCAGCCTGCTCGCCGGTCTCCTCTTCACGGCGGAAGGCGTTCCCTTCACGCCGTCCCATGCGGTCAACCACGGGCGGCGGTACCGGTATTATGTTGAGCGGTCACTGGTGGCGCCCAAGGCCGAAAAACAGGAAGTCGACCGTCAGGGCAACAGAAGCGAAGCTGGGTTGCGGGCCAAAGGCTGGCGCCTTCCCGCGCATGAGATCGAGCAGTTGGTACTCAGTCAACTGGCCGCCTTTCTCAGAGACCGCGGCAAGGTGCTCGGTGCCCTGCCCTCCAAGAAGAGATCGCCAGATCAGGTGTCGGCCGCGCTCGCGCAAGCAGGACGATTGGCTGATGCGTGCGTGGCGAGGTCCGCCGCCAGCCAAGCGGAGGTCGTTGCTGCTCTCGTGCGGCGCGTCACGGTCGCGCAAGACAAGGTAGCGATTGAGATGGCACGCAAGGCTATTGCCGCGCGGTTACTCAATCAGGAAGTTGTCGCCACATCTGTGGTGAAGGGCCGTGGATCGATTAAGATTGAGGCGCCGGTGAGGTTTAGGCGGCGGGGCGTCGAAGCAAAGCTGGTCGTCCTAAACCAGCAGGCCGCTGCCGCCGAGCCCGATCCAAACCTCGAAAAGGCGCTCGCGCGAGCGCATGATTGGTTCGGTCAGATCGTTCGAGGAGAAGCAGACGGAATCGGCGCCATTGCGCGTGCGGAGCGGCTCGATAGGGCCTATGTGACCCGAGTGATCTGTTTGGCTTTTCTCTCGCCGGAGATCACAAAGACGATATTGGAAGGACGACAGCCGACAGAAATGACGGCGAAGCGTCTAGCCCGGACTGGGCTCCGGATCCCGCTTCTATGGAGTAATCAGGTTACCGCTGACAATGGAGCGAGACCGCAAATCGGTTCGCCGGACAATTCGGACTGACCTTGACTAGAACTCCGCCTGAATTTACGCTGATCCGCGTAATCGCTTTGTACCAGGGAGGGTCTATGAGCGAGCGTGAAACAACTTTTGGGCGCGCTATCAGCACCGCACGCAAGGAAAAGGAATTGGGCCTGAAGGACGTAGCATCGCGTATCAAGCGTGAAAACGGAGAATCAATATCCGTGCAGTACCTGAATGATATTGAACATGACCGGCGAAGCCCGTCATCGGATCGCATGGTGAAGCAGTTTGCCGTTGCCCTCGGACTGGAGGTGGACTGGCTTTACTATCTGGCCGGCCGGTTCCCGGAGGACGTGCGTCGAAAGAAAATGACCGCAAACGAAGTCGCTGCGGCGATGACAGCCTTTCGCAAGACAGGGCCCGCGCGTGGAGGCCGTCGCTAGTGGTCAGGTACGTGCGGGATAGTACAGGGCGTTTTTTGGAGCGGCCGCACTATGAGCCGAAAGAGCTGGACCGTGAGTGCGAGAACGTGGTCAGCAAGTTTCTGGCCGGCAAGTACGGCAAAGCCGAGTTCCCACTTTCGACCAACGACCTCACGCAGGTGATCGAGCGTGAGGCGGAAGATCTTGACCTCTTTGCGGACCTGTCGAAGTACGGCACCGACGTGGAGGGCGTCACGGAATTTCATCCCGGAGCCAAGCCCAGCGTAAAGATATCGAAAGTGCTCGCTGCGGACGAGCGCTACCAGAACCGGCTGCGTACGACGCTTGCCCACGAATATGGGCACGTCCACTTCCATGCCTATCTGTGGGACACGCAGCCGCCGGGCGCCGATCTGCTCCGGCGCAATCCGGATGCGAACCGGCAGATATGCAAGCGCGACAAAATTCTCGGCGCAGCGCAGTATGACTGGATGGAATGGCAGGCCGGATATGTCTGCGGTGCCATCCTGATGCCGGCAAGCCGGGTGCGCCGGCTTGCCGGTGACTACCTCGAATCACACCACCTGTACGGCCCGAAGCTCGACACACATCATGATGCTAGGCTGATGGTGCTCACCATCCTCGCTCCGCAAAGTGTGACCCCCAAAATCGGCCCACTGAGAAAAACCGCCAGAAGGTCCCCACCTTCCGCGTAGGTGCGCGTCTCTCTGCTCTCACTAGGCAGAACCATCGCGGACTAGTGGCGCATTTCCGCACTTCTTCGGGGCTGTTTAGCGGTGGTCAACAGAGAGCCGGAAACCACGCGACTAGGTGGCTGTGCTGGCAGTCAGCAGCGAACGTGTCTCCGCTTTCCAATTCCCTGATCTACGGGAAATTACAGGGAACATAGTCGAAAGCGGGCCAATCGCGGGCCGGACGCCAGCTTATACAAGGGATTGCGGGTGGAATTCCCTATAAAGCAGAACAGGGAAATATTTGCTGAGAACAGGGAACGTTTTCTCAGCAACAGCGATCCCCTCGCCTCTGATGAATGTCCGCAATAGCTGAAGTAACAGACATGCCAAAGTCGGTCCCAATGTCAGCTGTTGACCCGGAGCGGCCGGGGGCTTGAGGTGGGCCCACATTGGGCCTATCATAATGGTTACTCAGATTACTGAGACAGTCTCCCAGGGTTACTCCGGTCCCGTCGCCAGCCCCCGGCGCGGGGCTTATTTTTAGGGAGCATTGTCGTTGCGCACCTTCCAACGCTACTGACCGCTTCTGGCACGAAGCGGAAGTCCCGGATCTCAAGGCCGACGGCCGCTCCTGACCCAAAGCGGACGTCATAAACAAATGAAGCGACCCAAATTCTGGCGCCTTTGAGTCGCAGATTCTTGGCCAATTCTGTGTTTTGTCAGGAGGGGAGGCGAGCCAAATGGATGACTCGGTACGCTCTCGGAAATGGGGCGCCACCAACGGCGAGAAGCTGATCTCCAAGCCTTGCACAGACGAGCCGGGACGAGGAAACGGTTGGACCCGCGTCCCGATTGCTTACATCGAAGACTTGAACGATGCGGTGCATGGCGCGGGACTCGAAGCCGTCCAGATGTCACGCGGTCCCATCACTGGCAGCCTCGCCTTTGCCGAGCATGACGGACTGCTCTTTAGTACCGGTCATATCGGAGGTCGGGTTGCGCTAAGAGGTCCCCTGTCGGAGACCATGGTCACGCTTGGTATCGGCGTCAGGCTCGCTGGCGGCACGCGGCACTGGCTAAACGAGGTTGCGACCGGCAACTGCGGCGTCTTCATGCCGGGTGACGATCACGACGCGTTGTATGCGTCGGGCTCGATCTACGCTTCGGTCACGCTATCATTCGATCGCCTTGAGGCGTTGGCTGAGGATCGCGGTCTGATTATGGACCTCAATTCTCTGGACGGCAGTGGGGTTCTTGAGCACCGGTTGTCCGACGATGCAGTTGCCAGACTCGAAGTGCACTATGACGCGCTCCATGCGGGCCTGCACACGCCTCAATCCAATGTCAGAGTCCTCGGTTATCGGTTCCTTGACACCTTCATCGAACATGTGGGACGCCAACCACGTGCACCGATAGGCGGCATCGATCCACGAGGGCACGCCCGCATCGTCGCGCGCGCGCGCGCATACGTTCTTGAGAATCTTGGACGCCCGATCAGCATGGACGAGATCGCCCGCGCTGCGCACGCGTCGCGCCGCACGGTGTTCAGAGCATTCAGCCACGTCCTCGACGAAACCCCTCAGGCTTTCATACGAAGGCTCAGGCTTCACCGTATCCGGCAAGACCTTGCCTGCGAGACTGAGCGCGCAACCACGGTTGCACTTGTGGCCAATCGGTGGGGCATCGGACAACTCGGTCGGCTTTCCGGATGGTACCGGGAGCTATTTGACGAGCATCCATCCGAAACACTGGCCAACCGCAGCTCGAAATCTTGAGCACGAGCGTCAAGGGGTAAGAAATTTGGCACGATCCGAATAGACCGAGAAGGCCCGCCGGAGCTAAGTTTCAGGACAAAAGAACTCTTTAGTCGGACGCCTCGACGGTTGGGAGGGTCGTCATGTCGCGATTTCACAGCGGAACGCTCGCGGGCATTCTTGCGCTCGTCTTATTGAACGCCGCTTCGGCCCAAGCGCAGGACGGCAATCTCGCTCAGCAGGCGCAAAATCCGATCGCCAATCTGATTTCGGTCCCGTTCCAGAACAACACTAACTTCAACGTTGGGCCATACGACAACGACCAGAACATCCTCAACATCCAACCGGTCATTCCGTTCAAGCTGAACGAGGACTGGAACCTGGTGACGCGCTGGATCTTGCCGGTCGTGTATCAGCCGGCGGTCTATCAGGGCGACGAAAGCGATTTCGGTCTCGGCAACTTCAATCCGAGCTTCTTCTTCGTCAATCAGGTCAGCCCGACGCTCATGATCGGCGCTGGTCCGACGTTCCTGCTGCCGACGGCCACGGACAATAGCCTCGGCCCCGAGAAATGGGGCGCTGGGCCCACCGCCGCCATCGTATGGACACCGAGTAAATGGGTCGTCGGGGCCCTCGTAAACAATATCTGGTCGTTCGCCGGCGATGGCAGCGATCCCGACGTAAACGCGTTCCTGTTCCAGTACTTCGTCAACTACAACCTGAAGAACGGCTGGTATCTCACATCCGCGCCGATCATCACCGCGAATTGGGAAGCGCCGTCCGACGATCAATGGACCCTGCCATTCGGCGGTGGCGTGGGCCGCGTCTTCAATATTGGGTCGCAGCCCGTGAACATGTCCCTGCAAGCCTACGACAATGTCATCACGCCCCAGAATGGGCCGGACTGGCAGGCGCGTTTCCAGATCCAACTGCTGTTTCCCACGGGAGGGTGACTGCAACAACAAGACGGGAGGACACCGTGAATAGACATGCGTTGTTTTCGATCGCCACAGCGATGTTTTTCGGGATGTGCAGCCAGGTTGCCGCTCAAGACACGGCCGTCTCCCCCCTCATGCGGCAATTGAACAGTGGCAACTGGCTGCCGCAACAGGAAGCAGAGTCACTGCGGGACGAGCTGTATTACCAGCGCGCGATCTTTGCCTACATGACCATGCTCCCCGCGCTCAATGTCATCGGCATGCGGGACGGCTCCGAGGAAAAGTTCGGCGCGGGCTACAACGTGCTTCCGATCTGGAAAGATCGCATGAACTCCCTGACTTGGGTGCCCACCCCCAATGCTGATGTGATCTATTCGATGAGCTATCTCGATCTCAAAGAGACGGGACCGCTCGTCGTTGCTGCACCACCGAACGTCATCGGCATGTTCACGGATTTCTTCCAACGCACGATCACCGACGTCGGCGCGATCGGTCCGGATCGGGCGCGGGGTGGGCTCTATCTGCTCTTGCCGCCTGGATATGACGGCGAGGTGCCGAAGGGCTACTTCGCTTTCGAGTCCCCAACATACAACGTGTTCCTGTTCTTTCGCACGGTCATGAAGAAGGGTGAAGACGGTCCGGACCCGTCGCCGGCCGTAACGCTGGCGGAACAGACACGCATTTACCCGTTGTGGACTTCGGAAAAGGACGCCAAGCCGATGGAGTTCCCAAACGCCAGCGGCCAGCGCGTGAACATGATGTATCCCGTGGACAATGCATTCTGGACGAAGCTGAAGGAGTTCGTGGATTACGAGCCGATTTCTGCAATCGATCCGGAACTTCGCGGCGTACTCGCGTCGATAGGCATCGTCAAGGATCAACCGTTCAAGCCCACCGCCGAGCAGCAGGAACTGTTGAACAAGGCAGTCGAGACAGCTCCCAAAATGATCTTTGCCAATCGCCAGCTCGGGCGACCAGACAAACGCAACCTCTACTACAAAGATCGCCAGTACGAAAACGCGTGGGCCAGCGCGACCTCCGAGTTCCTGCAAGAAAGCTACTTGGACATAGATCAGCGCGCGGCCTACTTCCAGTTCGCCTATTCCTCGGCTCCAGCCATGGTAATGCGTTCCCTGGGCGCGGGCTCCAAATACCCTTTCACGCCTCGCGATGCCGATGGCGATTTCCTCAACGGGTCCAACGCCTACAAGCTCCATATGCCGCCCGATCCGCCGGCTGCGCTTTTCTGGGCCGTCACGGCGTACAACGTCGTGGACGGAACTATGCCCGAGACACCGCAGCTTTTGCCGTCGATCAACGGCTTCAATGATGTTGAGAAGAACGCGGACGGCTCGATCGACCTGTATTTTGCTCCCGAGAAGCCTGCCGATGTACCCGAGACCAACTGGATTCAGACCGTCGAGGGGCGGGATTTCCTCGTTGCGCTGCGGCTCTATGGCACGGGAGTGGAATTCTTCGATCAGACCTGGAAGCCGGACGACGTCGTCAAGATCAACTGACGGCGGCGCTATCGCGAAACGTTACAGGAGTACCGTATGTCAAAGTACCTAGCGACTGTCGCCGCTGCGGCAGCGCTGCTTTGCGCGACAGAGCTGCATTCAGCGGCGCTTGCAGAGCAGACGACAGCTCAAAGTTTTGCCGACCTCGCAAAACCCCCGGTCGATGCGACGCCGCCGCCGGAATACGTCCGGGCCATCGCGCGCTCCGCCTATATTTGGGGCTGGCCGATGGTGAACATGATGAACCGCCGCGCGAAGATTACCCAAGCGCCGGAGCCGGGTCTTCTGGGCGGCGTGCTCCCCGTGGCGCCGAGGGGGCAGATCGGCATGCTTCACGACTATATCGAACCGAGCGAAAGGTTCGTGGTTTGCCCCAACCAAGACGTTGTCTACGGGCTCGGGTTTTTCGACCTCGACAGCGAGCCAGTCGTTATTCAAGTACCTGATTTCGGCGACCGGTTCTGGGTCTACGCGCTCTACGACCAGCGCACCGACCAATTTGGCAAGCTTGGCCAGCCTTATGGCACCAAGCCGGGCTTCTACTTGCTGGCCGGGCCCAACTGGAAAGGTGAGTTGCCGGACGGAATCTCGGGCGTAGTCCGGTCTTCAACATCGCTCGCCAACGCCATTCCGCGCGTTTTCCAGAACGACACCGAGGAGGATCGCACGGCGATCCAATCGGTGATCAACCAGGTCGTCGTTTACCCGCTGTCTGAGTTTGACGGCAAAATGAAGACGATCGATTGGAGCGAGGCCCCCACGATTCCCAACCCAGCGCAAGACGGCGACACCGAGACGGCATGGGTGGTGCCGGAGAAATTCTTCGATCAGTTTCCCGAGGTGCTGAAGACCGTGGCGCCGCTGCCGGGAGAGGAAGCCCTTTACGCCCAGTTCCGCTGGCTGATGGACGTCGTCGCGAAAAACCCGGATCTCAAAAAGGCGATTGTCGAGGAGGCTGTTGCGACTGAAAAGGAAGTGATCGCGCCCTTCTTTGAGTGGAAACACAACGGCAAGCCCGCCGGCAATAGCTGGAATCGCTCGGTGAACAATGCCCAATGGGGCGTCGATTATTACGACCGCACCGGCACGGCAAAATCTAACATGTTCGACAACCGGCCGAACGAGACCCAATATTTCTATACAGACAACGACACCTCAGGTGCAGCATTGGACGGATCGAAGACCTACGCGATCACCTTCGCGGCCGGGCAGGAGCCGCCGGTCAACGGCTTTTGGTCTCTCACCCTCTACAACGAGCACCACTTTTTCAGCCCCAACAAGCGGAACCGTTACTCGCTTGGCACCAAGAACAAAAACCTCAAGCGCAACGACGACGGCTCGCTGACTCTCTACGCCGGTTTGGCGTCCCCTGGGAAAGACAAGGAGAGTAACTGGCTGCCGGCACCAGATGGCCCGTTCTCTCTCTACATTCGCGCCTACTGGGGCAAGAAGCCCATCCTCGATGGCTCCTGGCAGCCCCCGAAGATCGAGATTGTCGAGTGATCGCGAGCGGCCCTACGACTTCTTACTATTGAATTGGCCGAAAGGTCCGATGTTGGCACATTGGGGCCGTGCCGGCTGGCTAACCTTTGGGCTTCTTCTGACCCAATGCAGAACTGAGCTTCCGCTGTTTCCCTGCCTACTCCGCCGCTTCCGGCTGCTGCTGCGCGCCCGATCCATCTGCGGCGTCAACTGTCTCGTCGAACTCGATGAACTGTCGCCGGGACAGGTATGTGTAGACCACGGGAACGACAAACAACGTAAAGAGCGTACCCACCAGCAAACCGCCGACGATTACCCAGCCGATATCCTGGCGACCTTCCGCGCCTGCGCCTGTCGCCAAGGCCAGAGGCACAGCCCCAAGCACCATCGCGCCTGTCGTCATGAGGATCGGCCGAAGCCTCAAAGCAGCAGCTTCGATCACGGCCTCATGCATAGGTTGGCCCTGACCGCGGAGCTGATTGGAAAATTCCACGATAAGGATGCCATGCTTCGTTATGAGCCCGATGAGGGTTACGAGCCCGACTTGGCTGTAGATGTTCAGCGTGCCGCCGCTCCACCAAAGCGCCAGCAAGGCGCCGGTCACCGACAGCGGCACAGTCAGCATGATGATCAAGGGGTCCGTGAAACTTTCGAACTGAGCGGCCAGCACGAGATAGATGAACGCGAGTGCCAGCATGAAGGTGATGTACATGTTCGCGCTTGCTTCGCGAAACTCGCGCGATTCCCCGGCGTACTCGATATGGACTGTCGGCGGCAGCACCTTGTCCGCCGCTTCTTGAAGGTATGCCAATCCATCGCTCAACGAATAGCCCGGCGCGAGCTGGCCAGTGATGGTGGCGGCCCGAAGCTGATTGAAGTGGTTCAATTCCTTCGGCGCCACAGTTTCCTTGATCGTGATCAGATTCGACAGCGGCGTCATGGCTCCGCCCACGCCCCGCACGTAGATACGACGCATATCGTCGGGGTTTTCACGATCTATATCGGCCACCTTTACGACAACATCGTATTGCTGGCCTTCCCTCTTAAAGCGTGTCACTTGCCGGCCGCCGAGCATGGTCTCAAGCGTGCGGCCGAGCGTTTCGATCTCGATGCCCATTGAGGCTGCCTTCTCGCGGTCGACGGACACGTCGAGCTGGGGCGAATTGAGCTTGAGATCGCTCTCGACGTCGACCAGACCGGGATATTCGCGGATGTTGGCGAGCAGTGCATCTACGTCCTTCTGCAACTCGCTATAGGGCTGGGACGTCTGGATGACAAAATTGATAGGCTTCGAACGTGAGCTTTGACCGAGAGGTGGCGCGTTGCTTGGGTAGGCAACTACACCGGTCACAGCCGACACGGCCGGCGCGATGGATCTGCCGATCTCCTGCTGAGAGCGCACGCGCTCATCCCAAGGCTTGACGCGCAGGATGACGCGTCCCTGGGACACCGTAGGGCTTCCCGACACAACAAACACTCGATCCGCCTCTGGTACGGCAAGAGCGAGTTCCTCGATCTGGCGAGCGTACTCGTCCGTGAACTCGATCGTGGCGCCCTCGGGCCCGCGAAAGTTCACGTTGATCCTCCCCTCGTCTTCCACAGGGGCAAGCTCGCTTTTTAGGTTGGCAAATAGAAAATAGCTCGAACCCGCGACGGCTAGACCGATGAGCAACACGAGGGGGCGCGCCGCGAGAGCGCCCTTGAGCAGGGAGCAATAGAGCCGTGAAACCCCATCCAGAAAACGCTCGATGATGCGGTAGGCGAAATTGCGGTGTGTCTGTTGCTTTAGAAGCTTCGAGCACATCATCGGAGATAGCGTAAGGGCTACAAAGCCCGACACGATCACCGCGCCTGCAAGCGTCCAGGCGAACTCCGTAAACAAGCGACCAGTGAGGCCGGTCATGAACCCGATCGGCGCATATACCGCCGCAAGCGTGATCGTCATCGCAATGATTGCGAAGCTGATTTCGCGGCTGCCGAGAAGCGCCGCCTTGACGGGCGTCATGCCTTCCTCGACGTGCCGGTAGATGTTTTCGAGCATCACGATCGCATCATCCACGACGAGACCGATGGCCAGCACAAGAGCCAGCAGCGTCAGCGTATTGATTGAGAAGCCAAACGCATACATCAGCGCGAATGCGCCAATCAGCGATACCGGGATAGTCACAAGCGGTATCAGCGTTGCGCGAATGGAGCGCAGGAACAGGAAGATGATGAGGATAACGAGAACGATGGCCTCGCCGATCGTAGTGTAAACGTTCTTGATCGACTCGGCGATGAAGATGGACTTGTCGTGCGCAACGCGGACTTGCATGCCTTCGGGAAGCGAATTCCGGATCGTCGGCAGCATCTCGTTGACCGCGTCGGAGACTTCCAGCGGGTTGGCCGTGGCTTGCTTGATGACACCGACGGCAATCGCCGGCTCTCCGTTGAAGCGGACGATCCTGCGCTCGTCGAGCGGGCCCAACTCCGCCATGCCGACATCCCTCAGTCGCACCAAATAGCTGTTGGCATCTTTGATGATGAGATCGTTAAACTGCTCGGGCGTGCGCAGATCCGTCTCGGCTAGAACGGTAAACTCACGCTGCAGACTCTCGATACGGCCCGAGGGCACTTCGACGTTCTGGCGCCGAAGCGCATTCTCGACATCCTGCGGAGTCAATTGGTACGCGGCGAGGCGCTCGGGATCGAGCCAGAGACGCATGGAATAGGCGCGGTCGCCGAAGAGCCTGACTTCCGCGACGCCATTGAGCGTCTGTAGCTGGTCCTTGACATACCGGTCGGCGTAATCGGTGATCTCGAGCGCGGAGTGGTTCGTGCTCGAAAAGGCGAGATAGAGGATCGGCTGCGCGTCGGCTTCGCGCTTCTGGATGATAGGCTCCTCAATCTCCTCCGGAAGATGGCCTCGCACGCGGCCTACACGGTCGCGGATATCCGCCGCGGCATAGTCCGGGTTGCGATCGAGGTTGAAGGTGACGGTGATTTGGCTCGATTCCTGGCGGCTGATCGACGTGATGAAGTCGATCCCCTCAATGCCGGCAAGAGAATCTTCGAGAACCTGCGTGACTTGCGTCTCGACAATAGCCGCGCTTGCGCCCGGATATGTGGTTTCCACGGTGATGACCGGCGGGTCGATGGCCGGGTATTCTCTAACGCTCAATCGCTGGTAGGACACAAGTCCGACGAGAACCAGCACAAGACTAAGAACCGTGGCGAAGACCGGTCGCTTGATCGAAAGTTCTGAGAGTGTCACGCCTAGGCACCGGTGCCAGTAACGGCGGAAACGGGAGATCCGTCGTGCAGCTTGATCTGACCAGCGGTGACGACTTGATCGCCCTCCTTCAAGCCTTCAAGTATTTCGACGTGGCCGGAACGCCGCATGCCGACACTCACTTTGGTCAGCGTGGCTCGGCCGTCTTGCACCTTGTAGACGAACTGATCGTCTCCTTGGGGCACGATGGCCTGCTCGGGGATGGTTAGCGCGTCCTCCTTGATCTGGAGTAGCACTGTCACCCGCGCGAAGAGGCCCGGCCGCAAGCGCTGCTGGCTGTTCGGCACTTTGGCCCGCACCATTAGGCTTCGCCCGGAAACGTCGATCCGAGGATCGATGGCGGAGATTTCACCATCGAAGGTCTCGTCTGGGAAGGCATCGACACGGATGCGGATGCTCTGCCCGACCTTGATCGCTGGAAGAAACCTTTCAGGAACCCGAAAGTCGGCCTTCACGGGGTCGATCGCCTCCAGATTGACCAGGGCCTGCCCCGCAGTGATGTACTCACCGACAGATACATGCCGAAGCCCGATGATCCCGGAGAACGGGGCAGTGATCCTTGTCTTCTCGAGTTGGACGCGGGCTAGCTCCACTGCGGCGCCGGTCACGGCTACATTGGATGAGGCCTCATCGGCCGACTGGGCTGTCGCATACTTGCTACTGAACAGCTTGCTCGTGCGCTGGTAGGTCTGCTCGGCGAGCTTGGCCTTCGCTTCTGCATCGGCCAGTTGAGCCTTGTAGACGGAGTCGTCGAGGCTGAAGAGCGGCGCGCTTTCCTTGACGGGCTGGCCCTCCTCAAAATGGATAGCCTCAAGGCGCCCCGAGATCTCCGAGCTGATCGTAACCGCTTCATCCGACAGAAGCGTGCCAACGGCAGTGACCTGTTCGTTGAGCGGCCCGGCCACGACTTTGGCCACCTCGACCCTAACCGCCTCGCGGTCTGTGCTCTGGTCCGCGGCGGCGGCCGGAATAGCTATGGCTGCCAAGACCAAGATGGCGGTCACGTAGCAACGCGCTGCAACACAAATCTGCGACATCTGGGTCCCTCACCAGCCGACATGTTTTACCACTAATGCGGCATTAAGTAGCCCGATTGCTGGTTCGGGGTTCGTGACGCCAAAGCGACATTGACAACGGGCAATCTCGTGCCGGACGAACGTCTGGCAGCGCACCGCATCGAACTCGCATCCGCGGGGTCTCTCAAGACAGCCACGCTCAGCTACCTTTGCTTGGCGTGCCCAATTGCCCAGACATAGGCCGCAACCGCGGCAAGATTATCATCCGACAAAGGAACGCCGCCGAAAGGAGGCATCGCGCCGGGATGCTGCTTCGGCTTAGGCACGCCGTGCCTGATGGTTTCGGTGATGGCCTGAACGCTTCCGTCGCCCCAAAGCCAGGTCCCGTCCGTCAGGTTGGGTCCGACCGGGGTCCCGATGCCATTGGCGCCATGACACCCCGCGCAGGTTGCTCCCGCGGCCTTGCCGTGAAAGATCTCCATACCGAGCGCGACTTGTTCGGGCGTCGCTCCGGGGGGCACCGGAAGGACGGCGGCCCCGTCCTGCCCACCGTCCGCCTCGAAAGCTTCGCCGGAGGAGGCCGCGGCCTCCACGGTCGGCTCCGGTGCGGCCTGAATTGGGGCGTTGGAATCCCCGTTGTAGGTCACGCGCCAGATGCGGCCCACCTTGTCATCGCCGATGTAGAGAGCACCATCCGGCCCGATCGCAAGCCCCGACGGCCGATGCGCAGCCCCGCCCGGCTCCTTGCTCGCGCCGGCAAAGCCGTCCGCGAACACCACGTAGTCGCCGGAAGGCTTGCCATCGGCGAGAGGCTGGAAAACAACGTTGTATCCGGCTTGGGGACCAGGCGCCCGGTTCCAGGAGCCGTGGAACGCAATGAATGCGCCGCCGTCATACGCCTTCGGAAATTGCGAACCTTTGTAGATTTTGAGGTCGTTCGGCGCCCAATGCGCTGGGAAGACCGCGACCGGCGGCTCGTACTCACTGCATTGGCCCACCTTCTTGCCCCCATCACCGCCATATTCGGGCGCGAGCACCAGCTTCTTCTGCTCCGGATCGTAGTAGCAAAACGGCCACCCATAGTTGGCCCCGTCCTTTACGATCATGACCTGCTCGGCGGGAAGCTCGAAGCCCTGCTGCTGCGAGTAGAGTTCAGGCCAATTCTCGTGGAGCTGATCCCGGCCATGCTGGGTCGTGTAGAGACGTCCGGCCGAGTCGAAGTCGTACCCCTCGGCATTGCGGATACCGGTAGCGTAACGCTCCTTCGGGGAGAAAATCTGTCCTGTCTTGTTGGCATCGTAGCGCCAGATCCCACCGCGCGTCTCAAGCTCCGTACAGGGATCGTTCCCGGGCGAATGCGGCATGCGGTTGCTCACCTCGCAAACATTGGTTTGCGAAGCGCTTGTGACAAACAGATTGCCGTCATCGTCAATCGAGAAGGGATGCATCGGGTGATCCCCGGTCAGCGGCATGCCGCTCAAGATCACCTCCGGATCGCTCGAGGGCTTGATGTCGCCGTCTTTCAGTTCATAGCGGACGATGCTGTCGTCGCTCTCCGCATACAGCCCGTCCTTGTAGAGCCAGATTCCCGTACCGCCCTTGACCCCGGCCGACGAGGGCGGACCGAACCGTTCAATCACGTCGGCCTTGCCGCTGCCCTTCGTGTCCTTCAGCGCGACCAGAAATCCCCCCTTTGGAGGCGGATCGTTCGGGTAGTAGGCACCGCTCCAGGTATTCGCGTAAACAACGCCTTCAGGGGTCACGGCAAGCTGACGGACATGACCGAGCTCGTCCGCGAAGATCGTCGCGCAGAATCCTGGGGGTAAGCTTATGCCTGCGGGCTCAGAACAGCTCTCATCCTCAGCGTGAGCAATAGTTGACCCTGATACGAGGAGTGTGAAACCCAGCGCTATGCCGCCCAGGCTTCGTTGGTATCGTTTGGCATTCGTTGTCATCTTCACGGCTCCAAGCGGTACGCGACCAGAACACCATCGTTCATGAACGGGATCATCACGAGCTTCTCGTCGCTTCGGTAGAAGAGATCGGCGGTTCCCTGGTTTAGGTCGAGCAGTCTCTCGGCCTTTCCAGAGGGCTGGACCCGGAAGAGAGCGCCAGCCACCCAGTCAGTGACAAGAAAGTCTCCGGCGCCATCCGGCGCGATCCCATCGAGATTGCCGATCGGGGTGCCGTCGCCGAGATTTGCGATCTCTTTGGTGTCCAGGTCAACGGTCCTGAGATGGTCGGGCTTTGCCGACATCATCTCGCCTTTGCCCCAGGACGCTACGATCAGCTTATCGTTGTCGGCGTAGAGACCGTTCGGCGCAGCCAGATCGCCGCTGTTTAGCCATACACCGAACGTATTGCCGTCGAGTGCGTAGATGGTGTCAGTGAGCGTGTCCGAGACGAACACGCGTCCGTCCTTGTCCACGGCGATGTCGTTCAGGAACTTGGCGTCCGGTGCCTCGTAGACTTTAGAGATCTCTCCTGTACCGATGTCGATGACGACAAGCCGATCGATATCCGCAACATAGAGCCGGTCACCATAAAGCCCCAGGCCCTTCGGGGCATTCAGCCCCGTCACCCATTCCGCCGTCTCGACTTTTCCATCCGGCGTCAGTTTCGCGATGTAGCCCTTGCCGTCCTTGTCGGTTGGCCCGCCGTCCACATTCGATACGTAGAGCACGTTTCGCTCGGGATCGAACAGGACGGATTCGGGCTGACGCAAGCCTTCCGCGCGCCAGACTTCCTTCAATTCGGCGGCCAAGCCGAGGCTTGGAATGCTCGCGACGGCCACCAACGTAGTCGCGAGCAGAAGGCTCGTGATTCTCGACATTCAGCGCTCCTTGATTGGTCAATTTCGCGAGGCGCGGCACGAGCGGCCGTGCGCTGCCTCAGAACTAAGTTAGGCCCTGCCCCGGGCGTGCATTAGGCCGTATAATCTGCATAGTCCTATGAATGGAATTCATAAATGAGCCGCCAGAACGTCGCCGATCTCCCAGCCTTCATTGCCGTCGCACGAGAGCGCAGCTTCACCAAAGCGGCGGCAAAGCTGGGAATCTCCCAATCGGCTTTGAGCCACACAATTCGTGCCTTCGAGGAACGGCTTGGCGTGCGTCTCCTGACCCGCACGACACGAAGTGTTGCGCCGACGGAAGCAGGGGAACGTCTGCTACGATCCGCCGGGCCGAGGTTCGATGAGATCGAGGCAGAACTGGAAGCTCTGAGCGAGCTTCGTGAGAAACCCGCAGGAACTATTCGCATTACCGCAAGCGATCACGCTGTCCGCTGGCTCCTATGGCCGAAGCTTTCGGCTTTCTTGCCAAGCTATCCCGACATCCACGTCGAGATCGCCGTCGACAACGCCCTCACCGACATCGTCGCCCATCGGTTTGATGCGGGTATTCGCTTTGGCGAACAGGTGGAAAAGGACATGATCGCCGTGCGCATTGGTCCTGATCTCCGATCCGCGGTGGTCGGCGCGAAGTCTTATCTTGCGCGGCATGGGCGGCCAATCACCCCGCATGATCTAGTCGATCATCTCTGCATCAATCTGCGCCTCCTCGCTCAGGGCGGTCTTTATGCTTGGGAATTCGAAAAGGACGGCCACGAGATCAACGTGCGCGTGGAGGGACAACTCGTCTTCGACAGCATCTTCCCTGCCCTCGATGCCGCCCTTGCTGGTTTCGGCCTGGCCTATCTGCCGGAGGATGTAGCTCAGCCTCATCTTGCCGACGGACGGTTGACACGGGTGCTTGACGATTGGTGCCCGCCTTGGCCTGGATACCGCCTCTACTATCCAAGCCGAAGGCAACCGACCTCGGCCTTTACCCTCCTGGTCGATGCGCTGCGCCACCGGGGCTGAGCAGGAAGACCGGCCGTCAACACGGCTAGAGCCTGTCTGCATGCTTGATCGGAAACTGATGCCGAGTGACCAGACAAACGCGATCGACACAGACCAGGCGTGCTCGACTCCAACCCTGGCGGCCCCTCTTGGCACGGAGCTGACGTGAGCCAGCTACGCTCCGAGGTCCGATTTTGACCCTAAGCGGGCATTGCGAGGTCGACGAGCGGCAGCTGGCCAGCGATCTGCGATGCCGCAAGGTCGGCTTGACGTACGATCTCGGGTACGGCTGTGATCTCCCACAGCGTACCCTGGCCGAGTGGGCCGAGCGCATAGAGTCCCGGTGTAGGCTTGCCCAGCAACCCCAATACGCGCCCGTCGGGCTCCACGGTGAGCCCCAGATCGTGAGGATCCCGCCGGGCGAGATTCTCATCAATCAAGCTTCCGATGAGCGGCGAACGAAGTTCCGGTTTGTAGCCTCTGCAGTCGAAGGCCAGATCCACGTTCAATCTCTCCACCGATGCGACGCCTCGAGGTTTGAAACTTACTGTGAACCCCGTTTCCGACGCGTCGACGTCGAGAACGCGAGCGCGCATGAGACGCAAACGTCCTTCATCGAGCTCGGACTGGAGCTGCCGATGAACCTCCGACGGCAGTCTGTGCCGATGGGCATCCCAAAATGGCCGCGCATGGCGGATGAAGCGAGCCTGTTCCGCGACACTCAGTTGCCGCCAGATGCCAGGAACAGACGCCCGCAGGCCATTGATCACGGCCTGCCACGGCGTTCCATAAGCCTCGGCCGCTTCGCAAGCGATGCGCACGGATGTGGTCAACCGGGCGAGGCTTTTGGTCGCCGGGATCGCCATCTCCTTCGGAACCACGCCTTTCGCGGCATGTTCTCGCGGCAGTTGCCCTCTGCGCGACATCACGATCGCATCGCCGGCGAAGCCTTCGCGGCGTGCGGTTCGCAGCACGTCCACCATCGTGAGGCCCGAGCCGATCAAGATCAGAGATTGCGCTTGGGCGAAGCGATTGGGCGAAACATTGCCAAACGGCGAAAGCGCCCCGTCTCCATGTTCGGCAGGGAGGCCATAGGCCGTCGCGAGGATCACCACGTCGGCCCGGATCGCCTCGGCGTTATCAGTGCGAACGACAAAGGCGGCTCCTTCGCGACGGCACGACAGGGCCGTTCCGGTGAGCACATTGAATTGAGCATCCGGCCGGCCGTCGACAGTCTCCATGAGCCGTTGCCGGACGTACTCTCCGAACAACTGGCGGGGAAGGAATGTGTGGCCCAATCCTTCCAAGAGAGCTGGATCGTTTTCGCCTTGGTCCAAGTGCCGAAAGGCCCAATGCAGAAAGTCGCCGGGCTTGTCGGGATACGCCGAAAGGTCGCGAGTCCTGACATTGAGCAAGTGGAGCGGATGGTGACCACCATAGGCGACGCCACGCCCTAACGATCCGCGAGGCTCGACGATGGTCAGACGAAAAGGTTCCTCTATGCGTTGGAGGCAAGCAATCGCCGCTACGCCCCCGGTGAACCCGCCGCCAATCACGCAAACTGAGAAGCGTTGCTTCCGAAGCATCATTCCGACCTCGCATGGCAAAGAGACGGCCGCCCAAACGGGGCGGCCCCTGCAATCGGCTTCTCCAAGGAGAAGGAATCAGACCCTCGATGGGGAGTTGGCTACCAGTCGATTTGGGCGCGCATGCCCACACCGGTGACCTCGGCTCCGTCGTTGATCCCGCCCGCGATCTCCGACTGATTCACGTTGAGCATGAGCCGGGTGTAATCATTGAGGTACCAGTTGACACCGACGAGCCAGGTCTTCTGCTCACCGCAGGCAGCGCAGCTGACCACGCCGCCGGCAGCGATGGCAGCCGCCTGATCCGAAAGATCGAGCACGTCGTAACGGCCGGCGATCTGCCACGCGCCCCAGCCACCGCCGTCGAAGACAGGGTTGTTGACCTTCACGCGTCCGAAAACGCCGTCTTTGTAGGGACGCGTTTCACCGGTCAGGAAGTAGCTCGCGTCGATATACCAGCCATCGTAGGTGGGACTGACATTGGCGATCGAGGAGGCGACGTCGACCTTGTTCTGCGAGTATTCGCCCTGGATCGAGAAGGAGCCCCACACGACTGCTCCCTCCAGTCCCCAGAACGTATCCGACTCGCCGATGTAGGGCGTCTCGATGAAACGGTCCGCAAGGTGCAGATCCGCGCCCCGCGCCCGATAGCGGAACAGATTCTCGGTTACGCCGTCACGCGGTTCACCGGCGGCATCGCGTTGTCGGACGCTCGCGCCGAGATGGACCACCCGGCGTTCCTCATTTATGGGGGCGACCGTGAGGCGCGACGAGAACGTCGTACCGTCTTCGTAGAATGTAACCTGGTCGCTCTCAGGTGTCGTGGCGAACACACCGGCCGACAATGTCCAATGCTTGTTCTGATCGTAGGAAAGTCCTGCACCGATCAAACGGTCGAGCCCGAACGCCTCGATGAATGCCGCGCGCTCCATGAACGTCAGATAGTTGGCGCTCATCATCTCCTCGAGCGAGTTGTACGGCTTGAAGTTACCGACGGTGATGTCGAAGGGCAGACCGCTATACTCGATGTACGCATCTTTTACGGAGGCACCGTCGCCGGCGAAGTCGATCTCGAACTTGTAGCCAACGTCCGAGAAGACGACGCCCTCCACGCCGATGCGTGCACGGCGCAGTTCGACCGCGCTTACGTCGGGATCGCCGGTGATGGCCTCGTCCTGGTCGATACCGTTATAGTCCACGTTCAGGCGCCCACGGACCTTGAACTTGAACTTGCCGTCGGAACTGGAAAGCTCAGGCGCGCCTTTCCATTTGACCTTTAGATCGGTGCCGCCTTCCTCGGCGAGTTCCTTCTTCACTTCACTCTTCAGGCGCTGGTACTGCGCCTCCGTGAGCCCTTGCGCTTGCACCGCCGGCGCGCTCCCCGTGGCAACGCCAAGCGCAGCAGCGCCGGCAAGCATATAGAGGCCGGCTTCCCGAGCTCCCTTTCGCAGCAGCTCCAACCATGTCTTGTCCAGTCCCTGCACCATGTCCCCGCTCCATCTAATTGAAATTGGGCCTATTTTTTCGTTCGGCCAGCTATACACCTAAAACTCTACCGAGTTTATATAGTTTATCAAGCGACGGAGTTTCTAATTGTGGGCCACATCGGGAAAAACCGTTCTCCAGAGGAGGCTGGGCGTGCTGAAGGCGCCGCCGCGGCACAAGGCCTCAGCCAAAGGCCAACAAGATCAGGACGATGGCGGGGACGGTCGTGGAGATCGTCAGAAGAAGGCCCACGCGCGGGAAATCGCCGAACCTGTAGTTCCCGATGCTCATCACGAGGGTGTTGTTGTGGTGGCCGAAGGGCGTGATGAAATCGAGCGATACACCGATGGCAACGGCGACAAGCAGTGGCTCCGGCGGGACTCCCACGGTTTGCGCGATCGCCACAGCGATCGGCGCAAGCGCCACGGCCGCCGAGACATTATTCACGAACGGCGTCATGGCGAGAGCGGTGAACAGCACGATTGCGATAAGGGCCATCGGGTCGGTTGACCCGATCGACGTCAGGGCGCGCTGCGCGATGATGTCGGCGAGACCCGTCGATGCGACGGCATCGCCAATGGGGATCATCGCGGCCAGCATGATGAGAACGGGCCAGTTCAGGTCGCTGACGGCTGTTCTAAGGTCGAGGTCACAACCCAAGGCGAGCACGAGAAGCGCCGCACCGAACGCGAGCTCCGGTGGCACCAGGTTTGTCGCCGCAAGCGCGATCGCACCGCCGAATGCGATCAGAATCCGCCGCCCATATGTGGCGTCCGCGAAATTGGTCCGGGGGGTCAACTGGAGGCAATCGACATCCTCCAGCGCCTGGCCAATGGCGCCCGGCTCTCCGCGAAGCAGCAAGATGTCCCCGACTCGCGCCTGAAGGTCGGCCAGCCGCCCCTCGATCCTCTGCAGGCGCGTCGCCATTGCGACGATCCGAATGCCCTTGTTGGAGAACGCCTCGATCGTATGCGCCGTCGAGCCGACGATCGTGCTGTGTGGAAGCACGATCGCTTCGACCCACGTCTCACCCGGGCCCACTTTGTCGGGCTCGGACAGGCGCGCTTTTCCCCGTAAACTTGCATCCGCGATCACCTGCGCGGCTGCTTCGACCAGCAGCACATCTCCGGCGTGAACGGCATGACGTTCGCGGCTGCCGAACAGGTGGCGTCCGTCACGGAGGTAGGAATGGATGAGGCCGTGCAGCTCGTTCTCCGCTTCGGCGATGGATAAATCCACGAGGGGCGACCCCTCCCCTACCTCCAGTTCGGCGAAAAAACGTCTGGCTTGATCCTGGTCCTCAGCTGAAATCTGCAGGCCACGTGCCGCCAGCAAGTGGGGCGCCGCGGATATGAGCCACACCAGGCCAATCAGCGTGATGGGCACGCCGACCCAAGCAAGCTCGAAGAAGGTGAACGGCCTGCCAACCGCCTCGTTCTGAAATCCGGAGACGACGAGATTGGCCGGCGTGCCGATCAGCGAGCAGGTCCCACCGAGAAGTGTGGCAAACGAGAGCGGCATCAAGACGCTGCCGGGGGCCACGCCGCTCAAACGGCAAAGCGACAGCGCAACAGGCGCCCAAAGGGCCAGCGCGCCGATATTGTTCATAAACACCGAGGTCACGGCGCCGAGGCAGCAAACGAGCGCGACAGTCCGCAGCTCCGATGTCGCGAGGGGCGCTAAGCGGTCCGCCACCCTGTCCATCAGCGAGGAACGTGAGATGAGCCCGACGAGTATCAGGATCTCCGCAACGGTGATGACCGCCGGATTTGTAAACCCGCTGAACACCTTGCCAGGCGGAACAACCCCTAACAGGACGCCCACGGCCAATCCTGTGACAGCAACAATCTCGATCCGGAAGCGATCCACCGCGAAAGCGGCCAGCAAGCCGGCCAGCAGGGCCAGTGTCGCTGATTGGGCGAAGGTCAAGGAATGAGCCCTCCCATGCCGACTATGACGGTAGACTGAACGGCGAAACGACTGTGCCGGCGTGCGCTACGCAAAGACTCGCCATCGCCGTGGCAGGACGCCAACAGTGTCCCCGACCGCCCGATCCACATGAGACGGCAGCTCGACCTCGATCCGCTCCTCGGTTCCGTCAACCTCCAGCTCAAAGCGGTGCGCCCCCCCATGGCGCCGAACCGCCGTGAAGGTCCCAAAGATGCCGTCGCCGTCTGAAGGGACCACGTCGATGTCATGGGGCCTCAGGAAAAGCTGTCCGGGACCATCGCCGAGGCCGCAGGCGGGAATGCCGAGGCGGCGGCCGCCGAGCCAAACCTCGCCGCTATCGACGCTCACTGACAGGACGCTCGATTCGCCAATGAACGAGAATACGTATGGGGAGTTCGGCGAGTCGTATATCTCGTCAGGCGTGCCGACCTGCTCGATCTTTCCATTGTTCAGGACGACAACCCGGTCGGCAAGCTCGAGCGCCTCTTCCTGATCGTGCGTCACGAACACGGTGGTATGACCGGTCTGGTCGTGGATCTCGCGCAGCCACCGCCTCAGATCGCGGCGAACTTTAGCGTCGAGCGCCCCGAATGGCTCATCGAGCAAAAGCACGCGCGGTTCGATGGCGAGAGCCCGGGCGAAGGCCACACGCTGGCGCTGTCCCCCGGAAAGTTGCGTGGGATACCGCGTGTCGAGCCCAGACAGTTGCACGAGGTCGAGGAGCTCCAGAGCCCGCCTCTTGATCTCGCTTCGGCTGGGGCGCCGCGATCTCGGACGAACACTCAAGCCGAAGCCGACATTCTCCAACACGGTCATATGCCGGAACAAGGCATAGCTCTGGAACACGAGACCCACGTTCCGCTCCTGAACCGTGAGCTTGAGCGCGTCGTCGCGGTCGAACAGGACGCGCCCCGAGGTCGGCGCATCGAGACCGGCGAGGATACGCAGAAGCGTCGTCTTGCCCGAGCCTGACGGCCCCAGCAAGGCGATCAACTCGCCGGCACGGATGTGGAGCGACACGCCATGCAGTGCCGCCGTGGTTCCGAATGTGCGGACGACATTCTCTACCGTGACATCCATTGGTCTCTCTTCCAGGTGATGCTGCCGTTGACTTGGCAATTGATCAAAGTTCTTCGAAACCCAGGCGTCCATGATCGTCTCCTAATGCCGGCGCGAGGCGGCGATTTGGTCGGCGTAACGCCACTCCAGCGTGGCTTTGACAATGAGTGTGATGAGCGCGAGAAGCGCGAGAAGCGACGCCACCGCGAAGGCGGCCGCGAAATTGTATTCGTTGTATAGAATCTCGACATGCAGAGGCATCGTGTTGGTTCTACCCCTGATGTGGCCCGAGACCACCGAAACGGCGCCGAACTCTCCCATGGCGCGCGCGTTGCAAAGCACGACGCCATAGAGCAAGGCCCAGCGCACGTTCGGTAGCGTCACCTTGAAGAAGGTCTGCCAGCCGCTGGCGCCGAGCGACAAGGCCGCCTCCTCGTCCTGCGTGCCTTGCTCCTGCATCAGGGGAACGAGCTCGCGCGCGACGAACGGCACGGTGACGAAGATCGTCGCAAGCACGATGCCCGGGAGCGCGAATACGATCTGTATGCCGTGACTCTGCAGGTAGGACCCAAAATATCCCTGCGCGCCGAACAGCAGCACGTAGATAAGGCCCGCGATGACCGGCGAGACCGAGAACGGCAGATCGATGAGCGCGTTGACGAAGCTCTTGCCGCGGAACTCGAACTTCGCAATGGCCCAGGCGGCTGCAAGACCGAATACGAGATTGGCCGGCACGGCGATGACTGCGACGAGCAGCGTCAGCCAGATCGCCGCACGTCCATCGGGAGCGGTGATGGCGTTGAGATAGGCCGATGTGCCCGCGCGGAACGCCTCGACGAACACGGCGGCGAGAGGCAGCAACAGGAACAGCGCGAGGAACGCAATCGCGACGCCGATCAGAAGCGCGCGGACGGGCCAGCCCTCCGTGGTCACTTCCGTTCCATAGTTTGCGGGGCGCGATAGCGGAGCGAGCGAAACATCAGTCATTGCCGAACCTCCTGCGCCGCCACGCCTGCACCAGGTGCACGAGCAACAGCATGCCGAAGGAGATCAGGAGCATCGCCGTCCCGATTGCGGTCGCTTCAGCGTAACCGAACTCCTCGAGCCGGATGACAATGAGAAGAGGCGCGATCTCCGACACGTAGGGAATGTTGCCGGCGATGAAGATCACCGAGCCGTATTCACCGACGGCACGCGCCAGAGCAAGGGCGAAGCCTGTGAGAATGGCCGGCATGAGAGCCGGCAGAATGACACGGGAGATCGTCTGGGCCCTCCGTGCGCCAAGCGTGGCCGCAGCCTCTTCGATCTCGCGGTCGAACTCCTCCAACACCGGCTGAACGGTGCGCACGACGAATGGCAGCCCAATGAAGATAAGCGCAATGAGGATGCCCAGCGGCGTGTACGCGACCTTGATCCCAAGCGGGGCGAGCCAGCCCCCTATCCAGCCGTTCGGAGCGTAGATCGCCGTCAGTGCGATACCGGCAACGGCCGTCGGCAATGCAAAGGGCAGATCGACGAAGGCGTCGAGCAGCCGCTTGCCCGGAAAGCGATAGCGGACGAGCACCCAGGCGATGACGACGCCGAAGACCGCATTGATGCTTGCGGCGAAAAGCGCGGTCAGGAAGCTCAGGCGCAACGCGGCGAGCGTTCTCGGACTCGAGACGATGTCCCAGAAGCCCGGCAAGCCGAGACTTGCCGCCTTAACGACCATCGCGCCTAGCGGGATAAGAACGATCAGGCCCAGGTAGGTCAAAGCGAAGCCGAGCGCCAACCCGAACCCGGGAATGACGCTCGGCCGCTTCAACGCAAGGCCGCTGATGCTGGCCATGGATGCGCTCAGTTCGTCGAAGCTGGTTGATAGATCTGGTCGAAGATGGCGCCATCGGCGAAGTGCTTGGGCTGCGCCTGCTTCCATCCGCCGAAGAGCGGATCATCGACCGTTACGAGTTGCACGTCGGGAAAACGCGCCAAGTCCTTGGCATCGGCATAGTCGGGCTCCGCCGGACGGTAGTAGTTCTTGGCTATCGCCTTCTGAATCTCCGGTTGGTACAGGAACTTGAGATAGGCCTCAGCGACCTTGCGCGTGCCTTTGGCGTCGACGTTCTTGTCGACGACGGCGACGGGAGGCTCGGCCTTGATGGAGAGAGAAGGAACGACGATCTCGAACTGGTCCTCGCCTAGCTCGTTGAGAGCGAGGAACGCCTCGTTCTCCCAGGCCAGCAACACGTCGCCGATGCCGCGCTGAACAAATGTGGTCGTCGATCCCCGCGCGCCCGTATCGAGAACAGGGACGTTCTTGTAGAGCTTCTTGACGAACTCCTTGTTCTTCTCCTCGTCGTGGCCGTATTTCTGGTCGGCGTAAGCCCACGCCGCGAGATAATTCCAGCGCGCGCCGCCCGATGTTTTCGGATTCGGCGTGATGACCTCGACGCCGTCTTTGGCAAGGTCGTCCCAATCCTTAATGGCTTTCGGATTGCCCTTCCTGACCAGGAACACGATGGTCGAGGCATAGGGCGAGCTGGCGTCCGGCAGGCGTGAACGCCAATTCTCCGCGATGAGGCCGCTCTTCGCGATGTTGTCGATGTCGCCTTCGAGCGCGAGCGTGACGACGTCGGCCTTGAGCCCGTCGATCACCGCCCGTGCTTGCTTGCCCGAGCCGCCATGCGACTGCTCGATGGTAACGGTCTCGCCGGTCTTCTCTTTCCAATCCTTGGCGAAGGCGGCGTTGACCTGTTTGTAGAGTTCGCGCGTCGGGTCGTAGGACGCGTTGAGGAGGGTTGTGTCGGCGAATGCAGGGATGGCGGCGGCGGTCAGGCTGAACGCCGCGGCGGTTGTGATAATTCGAAGGTGCTTGTTCATGGACTGTCTCCTTCTAACAAGACCTAAAACTCTATATAGTCAGTAGTGTTTATCAAGCGCGCCGTCGACCATTTTTGTTTGCATCGCGAGAAAGGGATTCTCGGTGGAACGCCGCTTGCGCGAAAACAGTTCCCTGCGCCCGCCGGGAAAGGGTCAGGCGCGCCGACCCGTGGCGGACGATGGGATCGGCTCTTCCAGAGACTGGCCGTCCCACTCGTCATCGATGGCCTGACCGATCGTCACCCGGTCCAGGACATCCCGAGCGGACTCCGCGACCCGCGCAAAAACGCGCCTAATTTCGCATGTCGCCTCGGATTTGCAGTCTGCACAACGCTTATACGCCATGCGACTCAGGCACGGCAGGGGTGCGATCGGGCCATCAATGATCCTTAGGACCCGGCCGAAGGTGATCTGATCCGGCGGCATGAGCAGGTCGTACCCGCCAAGACGTCCCCGGCGGCTCGCAACGATCCCCTGGTGTTTCAAGTCGAGGAGGATCTGCTCCAGGAACTTCCGGGGAATCTGCTGCTGCTCAGCAATCTCCGCGATCATCATGGAATCGTCAGCGCGCGCCAGCGCTAAGAGAGCCCTGAGCGCGTATCTGGCTTTCTGAGAAATCATCGGTCGAGGCAAAGTCCTGGTAATCTCTATCGATCTAATAGATTTTTTGTACTTTTGCAACGCGCGCAGGTCGGCGGGCTGGTCATGTCCGCTAGTGGCACTAAGCGGACATCGCGGTTGCCCCTGACCTCGACCCACTGCGTTAGCGAATTCCACGCTACGCGGCGACCCTCGGCTAAGACTCTGGCCTGGACCTTAACGATTATGGCTCAGATGCCCACGGCGCGCGCTGGCGGTCCGTGTAGGTCGAGGTTCGGGGGGGGGCCTTCACTGGCGCCGAGTAGAGAGCCACAACTAGGCCTTAAATGGAGGCGAGCCTCGCCCGTGCGACTCCCATCCATGCTCTAGATGTGAGCTTTCCGGATTAGGACTCGGCGCATCCAACTCAGCGGTCCAACGCCCGCATGCCCTCTTCCGAATAGCGCGCACCGGAAACCTCGTCTTGAGGCATGATTTCCTCGAGGTGATGCAGGTCAGCCGGTGTTAGCTCGATATCGATTGCGCTCGTATTCTCTTCGAGATAGCGGCGGCGCTTAGTCCCAGGAATCGGCACGACGTCATCGCCTTGGGCAAGAACCCACGCGAGCGCGAGCTGCGCCGGGGAGCATCCATTCTGCGCAGCCATCTGCTCGACCCGTTCCACAAGGGCCAGATTGCGATGAAAATTTTCGCCCTGGAAGCGCGGCGAGAAGTGCCGGTAGTCGTTCTTCGGCAGCTTCTTCGTGTCGATTTTTCCCGTAAGAAAGCCGCGCCCGAGGGGGCTATATGCCACGAAGCCGATGCCGAGATCACGGCACGTGGGCAGCACCTTGTCCTCCGGATCGCGCGTCCACAGCGAATACTCGGTCTGCAGCGCGGATATTGGGTGGACCTTGGCGGCGCGGCGCAGTGTCTCCGGCGACGCCTCCGATAGGCCCAGATAGCGGACCTTGCCCGCTTTCACGAGCTCAGCCATGGCACCGACAGTCTCTTCGATGGGCGTATCGGGATCCACGCGATGCTGGTAGTAGAGGTCGATAGTCTCGATGCCGAGACGCTTGAGGCTGCCCTCACAAGAACTGCGTACATAGTCTGGCTTACCGTTGACTCCTCGCGCCTGCGGATTGTTCGGATCGCGCACGATGCCGAACTTGGTGGCGATTAGTACGTCGTGACGCCGGTCTTTGATCGCCTTTCCGACCAGCGTCTCATTGGTATACGGCCCGTACATGTCGGCCGTGTCGAGGAAGTTGATGCCGAGCTCGATCGCCCGGTGAATCGTGGCAATTGATTCCACGTCGTCGCGTTCGCCATAGAAATCCGACATGCCCATGCAGCCGAGTCCCATGGCGGAGACTTCCAGACCACTACGTCCGAGTTTACGCATTTGCATCATTCTTGCCTTTCATCATTCGCATTCAGTCCTGCGCTTTGTGATTGAGCGCCCAGACGTAATCGGCCAGCGCCAAAACTTGCGCCTGGTTCAGTTGAGCGCCCCCCCGCGGCGGCATACCGCTCGCGTGGTTCTTGGGATGCGGCACGCCCGTCTTGATCACCTTGGCGATTGAAGGAACGGTCCCGTCGGCCCAAAGCCATTTGCCGTTGGTGAGGTCCGGGGCCAACGGCGTGCCCTTGGCGTCAGCGCCGTGACAGCCGGCACAAGTTTGGCTACGGAACAGGCTAGCGCCGAGCGCCACCTGCTCCGCGGCCTGGCCGGGGGGCGTCGGCAGGGCAGCAGCTTTACCGGCATCGGGATGGATCCCCTCCGGAGGTGCTGCCGCTGCGGCCGTGCGTTCCTTCGTCTCTGCTTTCGAATGCGGCGCTGCCTCCACGGCGGCCGTCATGTTGCCCTCATAAGTGACGCGCCAGATGCGACCGTGCTGGTCGTCGGAGATGTAGAGCGCTCCGTCGGGGCCAACCGCCAGACCAGACGGCCTGTGCGCAGCGCCGCCCGGGTCTTTGTCGCCGCCGGCAAAGCCGTCCGCGAAAACCACGTACTCGCCTGACGCCCTGCCGTCTGTCAGAGGCTGAAACACGACGTTGTAACCGCCTTGCGGCGACGGCGCCCGGTTCCACGATCCGTGAAAGGCAACGAAAGCGCCGCCATCGTAAGAACCGGGGAAATTCTTGCCGCTGTAAAGCACCAAGCCGTTCGGGGCCCAATGCGCCGGGAACACGGCGACGGGGCCCTTCTTATCGGCGCAAATGCCGACCTTCTTGCCGCCGTCTCCACCATATTCCGGGGCCAACACAAGCTTGCCATTGACATCGTCATAATAGCACTCCGGCCAACCGAAATCGTCGCCGCGTTGCACGTGCAGAAGCTCCTCGGCAGGCAGGTTGGCGCCTTGCTTTTGGGTATAGAGCTTTGGCCAGTTCTCGTAGAGCTGATCGCGCCCATGCTGAGTCGCGTATAGGCCGTCGCCATTAGGATCGATGGCAATGCCATCGGCATTGCGGATGCCCGTAGCATAACGCTCAGCCCGTGAGAATTTCTGGTCCGTCCTGTCCGCGTCGTAGCGCCAGATACCGGCCCGCGTCTCTAGCTCGGTGCACGGCTTGTCACCCCGCACATTCGGAGTACGGTTCTGAGCCTGGCAAGAGTTCGTGGCCGAGGCGACGTCGACAAAGAGATTCCCGTCCTGGTCGATGGCGAAGGGATGCATCGGATGATCGCCGGTCAGGGGTAGCCCCGAGACGACCGTCTCAGGCTTATCTTTCGGGATGATGCCGTCATCCTGCAGCTTGTAACGCACGATACGGTCGTTGGTCTCCGCGTAGAGCCAATCACGACGAAGTCCAATACCGGTCCCGCCGCGATTGCCTTGGTCAAATGTGGTGCCAAATCGGGCCATCAGATCGGCATGCCCGTCGCCGGTGGTGTCCTGTAGCGCAACGAGCATGCCACCGGAGGGCGGCGTATCGTTGCCGTAGTAGCGGCCGCTCCAAGTGTTCACATAGACCGCGCCGCTCGGGGCGACAATGATCTCCCTGGCATGACCGATCTTGTCGGCGAAGATCGTGGCACAGAACCCGGACGGGAGCGTAATGTTCCCGTTTGGCTCATTACAATCCGCTCGTGCCGCTGCCCTCGCGTCGTTGCGATCGATAGCCACGAACAAAAAGCCTGACCCGCAGAGAACGATGAGGGGCAAGATTGTTGCCGCAAATACGTTTGCTCTATGCATCAGTCGAGTTCCCTTCTTTTGCGGAGCCATCCTGCCGTCGAAGGTAGGCATTGCTCGGATGATGGCTTGGGCCCGGTTGTCGCGAGTTGTTGAAACCTGCGCGCAAGTTACTACCCGGAGCGCAATCCATTGGTGCCCCTGTGGCACCATGCAGACGGCAGTCACGTGCCTGCCGCGAAATTCATTCCGGTCCGCATCCAAGAAGCGCAATGGATCATGGTGATCGAGTCTATCAGCGTGTTCACGGTCGACCTTGCCAACCAGGGCCTGACCAGTCGAGGCGGACGTAACGAACGACAAGATCACCTTGTTCACCGGCGGGCGGTCGTCCACCCGCAAAGAAGAGCGCTCATCCGCACCGCCTACGTATCATTTGTGAGGTTATGGCGTTACTGCGGACGTTGAATCAGCAGCGACACGACAAACGCGGCAATTCCAGAAAAGCCAAGACTTGGCGGTTGAGGCTAAGACACGACCAACACGTCGTTCCCGGGCAGACTCTGGCGGCGACGCAGTCCCAGCAGACACCAACCGGGAACCGACCATGTCACACCACCTTGATTCTCCCATTGCGCGTCAGGATGTCCGTCTCGATATCACCGATCTGTATGTCTTTCGGGGCGAGATCGGCACAGTCTTCCTTATCAATGTTTGCCATTCTATCGCTGGCGACATTCCTGTCCCCGGCTATCACCCTGAGGGCCTGTATGAGTTCAAGATCGACCTCGACGCCGATGCCGTCGAGGATCTGACCTACCGGTTTGCGTTCGACGAGAGGGACGCAGCCGGCGATCAGCGATTCGTGCTGCGCCAGATCGAAGGCATCGACGCTCAGGATGTGAACGCGTCCGGACAAGTGATCGCCGAAGGCGTGACCGGTCAGGAAGTTACCACGCCGTGCGGAGTCCGTATTTGGGCGGGTAAGGCTGGCGACCCTTTCTGGATCGAGCCGACCGTACTTCATGCGGTCGGACATGCCTTCCAAGATGGCACAACGATCGAACTTGGTGAGTGGACCCCGGACCAAGCGACCAATCTCTTCGCCGGCCATACCGTTTACGCAATCGTGCTCGAGGTCCCCGACGAGGTGCTCCTGACAAGCGTGCCGGATACAGGCCACCAAATCGACGTATGGGCCGTCGCGACACTGGCCACGGATGCAGGTGGCTGGCGCTCGATAAATCGCATCGGGCTGCCCATGATCCATCCGCTCTTTACTCAGTTTAATCCCGACCTCGGAAACGAGCTCAATGCCGGGCGGCCGGCCGACGATTTCGCGACCTATGGCGAGACTGCAGTCAAGGAGATTGAAAGCGTGGTCCGCGCATACGGCTCGACCGAGAATCCGGGCGCCTATGCCGAGCGGGTGGCGCACCGGTTCTTCCCCAACATCCTCCCGTATACCGTTGGAACCGCCGCGGCATTTAGTTTCGATCATTGGAATGGGCGCTCGCTTACCGACAACGCACCGAATGTGATGTTCTCGCTCGCAACCAACACTCCGGTTGCGCTCGGAATCGGCAAGGAGTCTGTCGTTTCGAAACCGTCGGCAAATTTTCCCTACGTTCCGGCTCCAGAAACATCTGCTGATGCAAGCCGACCGCGCACAAAGACGTCGTAGGTCGGCGCGATGACGTCGCCAATCGACTCCGGGGCACGAGCGTCACTGTCCGCCTCCGCTCAAAGCGCTAGGGGCGTTGTCCGCAGTGTAATGGCCATGAGTGTGACGATCGGTGCCCTGCACGTCCTCGGCTGGGGTACCTTAGTTGGAATGGTTGTTCCGGAGCACATCAGTGTCGGGGGCAAGACTTTCGGGATCGGTCTTGGGCTGACCGCCTATGTGTTGGGAATGCGCCATGCCTTCGATGCCGACCACATCGCGGCCGTAGACAACACGACCCGAATGCTGATTGCCGAGGGCAAACGACCTCTCTCCGTAGGCTTTTGGTTCTCGCTCGGCCACTCGAGTGTGGTCTTCGCGCTAAGTTGCCTGCTTATTTTTGGTGTTGCGTCCTTGGTGGGACCGCTCAGCGACAGCGACTCGGAGTTGCACAAGTTCACTGGACTGGCAGGGACGCTTGTCTCAAGCAGCTTCCTCTACCTGATCGCAGCCTTCAATATTATTGCTCTAATCGGCATCATGAAGGCTTTCCGCAGCAAGGATGCTCAGGACGATGGCAAACTTGAACAACAGCTGCGATCTCGCGGACTCGTCGGACGACTGCTGAGCCACAGGCACTTCTTCGCGAACAAGCCGTCGCAAATGTTCCTAGTGGGCTTGCTCTTTGGCTTGGGGTTCGACACCGCGACGGAGATTTCTCTTCTTGTCATGACAGGGGCCGGCACAGCGTACGGGCTGCCTTGGTATGGGCTGCTTTGCCTGCCGGTCCTCTTCGCTGCCGGCATGTCGTTGCTGGACACGCTCGATGGCGCAACGATGTGCTACGTGTACGGATGGGCTTACACGGATCCTCGGCGACGGCTCTACTACAATTTCGTCGTCACAGGCCTATCCTGTGTGGTTGCCCTCGCAATTGGCACGATTGAGATACTGGATTTGGTGTCGCAACGTTTCAGCCTTTCAGGTGGATTCTGGAAGCAGCTGTCCGGCATCGACCTCAATACGGTGGGCTTCGGGATCGTCGGCTTACTCATCATGGTCTGGATTGCAGCTTCGGCCCTACTGCGGCAGGGGCAATCCAAGGCGGAACAAGCAGCAGCGCCTGACGCCAACGAGGTTTGAGTTTACCCGCGTGCAGCCGTGAGCCGAGCCAGTTCGAGATTGTGACCTAGATCCTCATGACAGGACTTTTCCTCGTCATAGTCGAGAGCCTGTGGCTGCGTGCAGGCGCGATCGGCTGGTAGAGCCAAACGCAGTTCTGGGCTCGCCGCTTGCTATTGCACTTCGGTGCCGGCGGAGTCGCTGGGATAGAGCTGGAGTTGGAATTCGGCCGGAGCGGAGCATCCCCTGCGATACATCTTTTCTCGACCGCTATGGTCGCGCTGGGCGCACCCCTGTTGGCATTCTGGACCATGCACCGGTCCAGCGAACAGCGGTGCGCAGCTCCCGGCACTCGAGAGGTCTCTCCCCGGCGCCCCTGGAATCCACCGGCGCCGAGGTCGATCACTCGCTCGACCCGAGACCGTCTCCGGGCCGTCCTTTGTCACGCCTTCGAAAGCGCGTGCCGCTCAATGGAGGCAGCAAAGTACGGCGTCTCTTCCGCATTATGAGCCTCGACGGCGAGTTGGAAGTTATGCCGGGCCGCCTCATAGGGGATGCGGTGCGCCTCGAGATACCGGTCGTAGTCAGGCGTCGTGTAGCACCAGACATTGTTGGTGAACTCGTGATAGTCGCCTTCCTTATGCTCGGCAATCAGCTCCCAGATAACCTCATCGGTGGTGTACTCCCGGCCGAATAGTAGGTCCGAGATCGAGTGGACGCGGCAATGCAGCTTCTCACTAATGTCCTCGACATAGTGTTCGACAATCAGTGCGCCGCCGATGTCCTCGACATTGATCGACATTCTCTTGCCCTCGGGCGTATGGGTGAAGCCGGCGGAAAGGTGCGCGTGCGAGATCGGGGTACAGTCCATGTATTCCCGGTCGCCAAGCGTGAAGAGCCACTCGGTAATGTCGATCTTCGAGGTCGGTGCGTTGATGTGAAACTTGGCGCTCGATTCGCAAAGAATGCGGCGCTCGAAAGGTTTGTCGTTCTGCTGCATTTCCGTAATCCTTCTGTTTCGGTAAGTGCCGGAAGGAAGCTAGCCGGACGCTCCCAGCTCCGCTTAAGCTCGATTGCGGCGACCTAGGACTGGTTGCGGGTTTCAGGCCGTGGCTTACACGGCTGCGCATACAAGCTTCTTGTTGACGAGCTCGCCGATGCCGAGTCCCGAAAGCTCACGGCCGACGCCCGAGTTCTCAAGTCTGCCAAACGCCCCTTCGGAAGCGGAGTTTATGTAGGAATCGATGGATACCGTTTCGCGTTAAGCGCGCGCGGACATCTGCCGGACGCATCTATGTCGGCGCTGAACACAGAGGAGCCCAGGCCGTATCTGATGCCGCCCGGGCGACCTCACGAATAGTCAATCCGGCTGCAACAAAAAAAAGCCCCGGCCGAACTTGGGGCGACCAGAGCTTTAGCTCGGTAAAGGTTTGGGGATTTACCTCATATCACCGTAGCGCTGCAGTATGACAGTTTTAATACCGCCTCTCTCTCCACAGTGAGCGAAACGTGTCAGATACCAGCGTACCACTCGTAGCCGCGGTCTTCCCAGTAGCCCCCTCTTCCACGGCCAATATCCTCAAAGGTACTCACCGCCTCGATGGCACGGATGTATTTGGGCTGCTTGTAGCCGAGTTGCCGTTCGATCCTGACGCGGATCGGCGCTCCGTTGGAGACGGGCAGAACTTGATCGTTCAGACCATAGGCGAGGATCGTCTGAGGATGTCTGGCGTCAGCGAGATCGCAACTCTCATAATAAAAGGCTGGTCCGGCCCGTCCGCTTCCCAAGGAGTCGTAGCAATGGAATACAATATAGCGCGCGGAAGGCCTGAGCTTCACCTCGTCGAGTACGACCGACAGGGGCGTGCCGGTCCATTTGGCAATGCAGCTCCAGCCTTCGACGCAGTCATGCCGCGTAATCTGCGTTCGCGAGGGCATATTCCGGAGCTCCGACAGCGAATAGGATTTCGGCGTTTCCACTAGGCCGGAGACAGACAGCCGGTAGTCCGAGAAATCGGCTGCCTTAAGCGCTAGGTACTCCGGCGTCTGCGGATTAGTTGACCCGTTCGGCTTCTGAGGCTGGCGAATCTCGCTTTCCGGATATTCGCGTGCCAACGCATCTCCGATCAGGAAACGCTGGACATAGTAGGTGACATCGTTGGCCTTGGCGACAATGTCGCGAACGCTACTGCTACGATTACCGAGGAGATCGAACGCATCGCACCCGCTGAGCACAACCGATGAGGCGCCGAGTGCTCCGAGACGGATCAGTTGCCGTCGGGTGAGGATTGGTTTGTTCATTGCGCGGGGCCGTCATTCGACTCCGGGTCCGTACGATACCAGCCCGTCACCATGGACCGCAGTTCGTTGATTGGCCCCGCAGCAAGAACCATCGTGATGTGCACCAGGAAGAATAGGACAAGCAGCGTCATCACTACGAAGTGGATGGTGCGCGCCGTCTGACGGCCTCCAAAGAGGTCCAGGAGCCAGGGCCACGCCGCATCCAAGCCCGGGCTCATCGTGAGGCCCGTCAGCACGATGACGGGGAAGAGCACGAAGAACACGATGCCGTAGCTCAATTTCTGCAACACGTTGTAGCGCCCCGTGTGATGAAAGCGAAAGCGCGCATGGTCGGCGATGTCTTGCGGCAGACGGGCGAGATCCCCTCGTGTCGGTCTGAGATCACGGCAAAGATGACCGTTCACGAGACTGGCGGTAAACCAGACAAAAAGCGTTACGACCAGAAGCCACGCGAAGAAGAAGTGAATCACACGGCCCGTGGCGAGATCGCGATAGGACGGGATCGTCAGTGCGGCAGGGAAGCCTCGGACCTGTGGTTTCTCCGCTGTGCCGCTCACGCCGAACACGCCCGTAGTGTCGAACTCATGACCCAGTATCGTGGTGACACCGCGCCGCCCACCCGGCGTGTTGACTGCCGTCATAGACAGGACAGAATTGTCGAAGGCGAAGCCGCTCTGCTTGCCGATATAAAGGTTCGGCCTGGCGTTGAAGATTTGCAGTCCGGATAACAATAAGAAAAACAGGCAGATGGCCCAGATCCAATGTGTCGCCCGAGTCCACAGCGACTGGCGGTAGACCAACGCCCCGGAAACCCTTGGCTGACTGTCCCGTTTGGAGGGTGCTATTTTGTCCCCTTGGTGCATCCCTAGACCCTAGCAGCAACTCGCGTGGCATTGCATCGCAACTGCGTTACCCGGTCGTGTTCAGGCTTGCTCTTTTTGTAGCAATCTTGCTTCAACCCCAAGGCTCAAAGAATGACGCGCGCTACCTTACTGCCGGCTTGCGGTGCCCTCCCCGTTCGGCAGCGCAAATGAGAACAAGCAGCTGCGCGGGGAGAGTATCTAGGACTTCATTTATGGGAAGAGAGGCATGGTGCGGCCACGAACGCGCTTCTCCCGCCAGGACAGAGCGCATGCCGACACCGCGACAACGTCTCGTTAGGGTGTCCATGGGTCGTTCAGCACCTCGCGAACCGAAGATAGCTCAACGTCGCCGACGCTATCCACTAGGAAAAAGCATGGGTTGCCTCGAGGCCCCCGGTGCATTGCTAGCGGAGGTAGGATCCCGGAGCCGATTGCGGCCGCGCATTGGCTCGATGGCCGACTGAAGTGTATTAGAATATGCCGACAGCCCCTTCCCTACGCCCCGCGTCAATCTGTACGGCAACAGCGCCAATCAGAGAGCAATATCGGCAAAGCGCTCCCGGGGAACATGCATAGACAATGAAACACTCACGGTGCATCGACCCTCGCCCAGGGGCTGGGTAGCCCCCTCCCGGTTTTGGACGTCCGGCCCGTTGTCAACGCGCTATTTTCGAAGCCAAAGGGCGATGACTTGTTGATTGCTTGACATTCGGAAAGGATGGCAACGCAATGCGGCAAGCTCAAAGGCTTAAGAACTTTCCGAAGGGGATTTGACGTCCTTGCTGGGCACTGGCCAAGTCAAGCTACCGCGGGTGGGTGAGCATGGGTCTCCCCACACAAACCTGGTGCTTCCCGTCGTCGCAATCGCATTTGCCATTGCGGTGTTCGTCGTCGATACGTTCTCGCCTCTCGGAATCGCAGTGGCCGCACTCTATGCAGTCGTCGTGCTCATGGCAGGCCGGTTCCTGGAGCGCCGTGGAGTGCTCGTTGTGGCCGTAGCCTGTTGTGGCCTAACGGTCTTGAGCTATGCCATCCAGCATGGAAGCACGTACGGTCCAGCCTCGGTCAGAGCCGCCGTTAGCCTGGTCGCAATTGCCGTCACCACGTTCCTCGCGTTGAAGTCACAAGCTGCCGACGTCAAGCTGCGCGAACAAGCAGGCTTGCTCGAAATTACGCATGACGCGGTGATTGTGCGCGACATGGACGACGTCATTACATTTTGGAATCGCGCGGCCGAGGAGCTCTATGGTTGCCCGCGCGAGAAGGCCCTCGGAAAACTGTCGCACACCCTTCTCAGGACCTCGTTTCCCGAACCGCTTGAGGATATCAAGGCCACCCTCATTGCGACCGGCCGTTGGGAAGGCGAGCTCACGCAGGAACGCTGCGAAGATGGGACAGAGCTTACGGTCGCGAGCAGGTGGTCGCTGCAACGCGATGCGCGTGGTCGCCCGGTTGCAACGCTTGAAACAAGCAATGACGTCACCAAACGCAAGCGGGCGGAAAACGCCCTCCGCCGCAGCGAGGCGGAACTCGCCCACGTGACACGCGTCATGACCCTTGGCGAGTTGACGGCTTCCATCGCCCATGAAGTCAATCAGCCACTTGCTGCGATAGTAACGAATGGTGAAGCAACACTCAGGTGGCTTGATCTGGACCCACCCGAAACGGACGAAGTGCGCGGCGCGCTCCGACGCATCATCAACGATTCACATCGGGCAAGCGAGGTAATTAAGCGGCTGCGGGCCCTGACAAAGAAAGCCGACCCAGATCTAGGGCCGCTAGACATGAACACCGCCATAAATGACGTTGTCACGCTCATCCAACGAGAGTTGTCACGCCACCATGTTCGGCTCGAGCTGAATTTGGACCCCGGCTTGCCGCCGACCATAGGCGACCGCGTTGAGCTCCAGCAGGTGCTCATCAATCTCATTATGAATGGAATCGAAGCCATGGCGACCGGTGAAGAGCGGCTGCTCAAGATCCGCTCAGCCACAGACAACCATTCGCGCGTCATCGTGTCCGTCGAGGACTCCGGCACCGGATTTGAATCCGATCAGCTGGAGCATCTTTGCCAGGCATTCGTCACCACGAAGGCCAGCGGCATGGGTATGGGCCTCTCGATATGCCGGTCCATCATCGAACGGCATGGTGGAGAACTCTGGGCAACTCCCAACGAGGATAGCGGTGCCACATTCTACTTTGCCGTACCGGCCTGCCAAGGACAGTCATCGTGATCAATCCATCTGCCCACGACGACGCTTCTGAGTCCCCCTTGGTTCTCGTAGTCGATGACGATCCATCCATGCGCGAGGCTCTAGACAGCTTGTTTCGCTCCGTTGGCTTGCACGTGAGGTTGTTTGCATCTGCGCCAGAACTTCTGGAGAGCAAGCTTCCCGACGTTACGTGTTGCCTGGTTTTGGATATTCGCCTGCCGCGGCGCAGCGGTCTCGATTTTCAAAGCGAGCTCGCCAAGCTGGATATCGATATCCCGATCATCTTCATCACGGGACATGGCGATGTACCAATGTCCGTCCGGGCCATGAAGGCCGGCGCCGTTGACTTCCTCACCAAGCCGTTTCGGGATCAGGATCTATTGGACGCGGTGAGCGTGGCTCTTGAGCGCGACCGGAAACGGCGGGAGGAATCCAAGGGGATCGCCGAGATCTCGGCACTGTTCGAAGGGCTCACACCGCGTGAGCGGGAGGTCATGTCCCTCGTCACCACCGGACTCATGAACAAGCAGGTGGCCGCCGAGATGGGAGTTAGCGAGATCACAGTGAAGATTCATCGCGGCAACGCCATGCGCAAGATGCGCGCCCGGTCACTGGCCGATCTTGTGCGAATGGCCGAGGCTCTTGGGCTTCATGCCGAGCGCCAGTGAGACCTAAACCTATGTATGGCTTATCCAAAGCGCCTCGCAGGACCATATTTAGTTTGTCTAGATGTTTGCGCAAATAGGAAGAATGCGGTGAACAACGCGCCCGTAATCTCAATCGTTGACGACGACGAGTCGGTTCGCACGGCAACCCAGGGGTTGGTGCGCTCGCTAGGCTTTGTTGCGCGCGCGTTCGAGTCCGCTGAGGACTTTCTCGGGTCGAACTGCGTTGATGAATCCGGGTGTTTAATCGTGGACGTCCAAATGCCCAACATGAGCGGGTTGGAGCTGCAAAGCGTCTTACGTGCAAAAGGCAGCCATGTGCCGATCATCTTCGTCACGGCGTTCCCCGAGGAGCGGTACCGGACTCAGGCCTTCAAGGAAGGCGCAGCGGGCTTCCTTGGCAAGCCATTCGACTGCGACGTTCTCATTGAGCACTTGACGGCAGCCCTTTCGCACGACCGCAACGTGGCGCCCAACGTCCAGCCGACCTAAACCAAAGTATACCTCATCCGAAACGTATCCAGCGGCCTTCTTTCCCTATGTAGAATGGAGGGCCGTGGCGTCCGGGTCCTATCGTTTCCATTAGCAGCAACCGTTGGAAATGGGGATTACACGTTATGCTGATGGAAACAACGATAGCCGACACACGGTCGTTCGAAGCGGGCGTACCGGCAGCAAGGCCCTTTGGTATTGCAGGGACTGCCCGCTCTGGCTCCCACCCCCACCACGCCGCGAATTCGAATTGCGATTTCCCCGACTACTCGATTGAGATTTCCAGTGAGCGTCGCGTGAAGCGCAGACGCGCGAGCTGGCCGGGCGTGGCTGTGGAAATCGTGCAAACCGTGGGCAGTGAACCTGTCGAATTCAAATTCCGTGCGCCTGCCCATTTGCTCATCCTGTTCGAGCAAGGCGTGCGGCACGAAGGCGAAACAGTCGTCGATGGAACCCGATCCCTGCTCCACGATGTCACTCGGAAGTTCGTATTCGTCCCGGCTGGCCATGCCTATCGCGATACCTATTCGCCACGAAGCGGAATGAGGATTGTCTTCTTCTACCTCGATCGCACCACGGTCCCCTCCAGAAGGCCTGAGGATGCGGTCGACTGTCTCAACGCCCGGCTTTTCTTCGATGACGCCACGCTTCTGTCTACTGCAATGAAACTCAGTACACTGATCGAGAGCGATCTCGTAGAGGAGGATGGGTCCTACTTGGCGGCTCTCGGTCAAGCCTTGGCGCATGAACTCGTCGGACATCGCCGGCGTCCGTCATTGCGCACGACCGCGTTCAAGGGCGGACTTGCGGCCTGGCAGCAAAGGATAGTGGCATCGCACATTGAGGAAAACCTAGGAGAGCCCGTTACGCTCGCGGAACTTGCCGACCTCGTCGGTCTGAGCCCTTATCACTTCTGCCGGGCGTTCAAGCAGTCGTTCGGGCTGCCGCCGCACCGCTACCACACAAGTAGGCGCATTGAATACGCTAAGACGCTCCTTGCAGACCCTGAGCTCTCCGTAACCGAGATCGGCTTACGCGTGGGATTCTGCGAGACGAGTTCGTTCACAACCGCCTTCCGCAAATCGACTGGACTAACCCCTACCGCCTATGTGCGGAGCCTCTCCTGATTGCAGGCCTATGGAGACTCGCGATGTTCCACACCCAATCAGCCTTCGACGACGAAGGTCACGGCTCTCGAGGCATGGAGTTCCTTTCGTATCTGCCTGCCCTCGGCAAGGTAGCAATCAGCGCCGTCGCTCCCAAACTCGCACTCAGCGCCATGTCATGGCTGTTCGCTGTTACCTGGAGCGACATTGCAAACGATGCCGGAATCGAACTCGTGGGACTTCTGCTTGCCAGCCTAGTCTTGCTGGTTCTCTCCCTGGCCCTGGTTGTGATCTCGATAGCAACGTGGCGCGGCGAGCCTCTGGATGACTAGCCCCGCAGGCAAGAGCTGAAGACTACGCTGCGATGCCGGCCCTGCGACCGCGCAATGCTTGCTGTCATCCCGCTGCGGTGGGTGGCTTTCGCAAACGACGATTTGGACGCGAAATTCGCCGCTCGAGGATAGCCGCAAAAGCCTGCAAGGCCGGGCAATTCTTAGCAAGCCCCTCGCCGGCAGCTCACTATCTTGATGCCATCAGAAGAACTCAATAGGAGGCCGAAAAATGAACGACTTAGCAATGCGCCGGGAGGCTCCGCTGCGGACGCCCACCGACCTGGGAGCCAATGTTACACGAGACATCGGCGGTGCTCTGAATGCGCTGCTTGCCGATGTCTTCGCTCTCTATCTTAAGACCAAGAACTTTCATTGGCATGTCAGCGGGCCTCATTTCCGGGACTATCACCTCATGTTCGACGACCAAGCTACTCAGATCTTCGCCACGACGGACGATATCGCCGAGCGCGTTCGAAAGATTGGCGGCATGACCGTTCACTCGATCGGCGAGATCGCACGGCTTCAGCGCATTCCCGACAACGACGCGGCCTACGTCGAACCTTCCGACATGCTTGGCGAACTCCGCATGGACAATCAGCGACTGATCACGAGCATGCGCGAAGCCCACAATCTCTGTGACGAAGAGAATGATGTCGCGACGACCAGCCTTATCGAAAACTGGATCGACGAGGCAGAGCGCCGTGTCTGGTTTCTCTACGAGGCCGGTCGCAATACCGGATCCGCAACCTAAGAGAGGAATGCCTGAGACCTTCGGAGCCGATTGAGGGTTGCCGCAGTTTTTCAGAAGTCTACGCAATTACCGACGAGTATCTGGCTACTGAAGCGTTACATCTCACGAGTGAACATCAGAATTGGAAGAATCAAAGGAGTGATGAAATGCAATTCAACAAGAGCAGTGTCCTTGCGCTACTTGTCTTCATGACTTTGGCGGGCAGCGCGTACGCCGCAGATCCTGCGGACAGCGCCAAGAGCGAGGCAGAAGCCATCCAGGGGATGGAGTCGGCTCCCCCAGCCGTGACCGGCTCGGGCTCTACCGAGGCCACCGATTCGATGAGCGAGGCCAAGGCCATCGAGGGCACCGAGTCCGGACCAGCCAGCAGGTCTGGCGCCGGCCCAACCCCGGCCACTGACTCCGAAATGGAGGCCAAGGCCATCGAAGGCACCGAGTAGAATTATCGGCGCCGGCTAGAGTCCCCCCTCCACGTCGGCTCCGACCTTGCTTCACCCCTAGAGTCTCCCTCCCACTCTAGGGGTGAAGCACCTGGGTCCTCATCGCGGTACGTGATCCACCTCCGTACCCTCGTTTCTCCTGCCCTCACCCTGGAGTCCGAACAGAGATCCATGACATGCAGTGAGACCGGGCCCCAGAACGAAGCGCGTAGAGGGCAACTCAACCATTGAGTGCCCTGCGATATTCCTTTTGGAAGGATGACAGTTCGCCGAGAGGCGAGGCATAAATGGCAACCTGCATCGTCTTGTGCGCACCAATATGGCCGAAGTACCCTGCAATAATGCCGAGCATCCCCTCGCGCTCGAAGCCGTTAACGTCTATCGGGCCGTGCCCGGCAAGATCCTCACAGACAATATCAGCGTCCAAGTGAAAAAGGGCGACGTCCTCGCGATCGTCGGGCCCAGCGGATCGGGAAAATCCTCGTTCTTGCGGCTGCTCAATCGGCTCGACGAGCCGACCCGCGGGGTCGTCAAAGTCGACGGCGAAGACTATCGCAGCATCTCGCCAGAGATCCTACGCCGGCGCGTCGGCATGGTCATGCAGTCTGCCTATTTGTTCCCGGGAACCGTGGGGGAGAATGTTGCCTTCGGTCCCGCGCAACGCGGCAAGTCTTTGCCGGATACGCGGATCGATGCGCTCCTAGAGCGGGTAGGCCTGTCGGAATACGGGGATAGAGACGTGGACAATCTGTCAGGCGGCGAGGCCCAACGGGTTTCCATTGCCCGAACTTTGGCGAACGAGCCGGAAATACTTCTGCTGGACGAACCGACATCTGCACTCGATGAATCCACGGCGCTGGAAATCGAGACTCTGGTTCGCGACATCATCCGAGAACGCCACATGACTTGCGTGATCGTGACCCACAGCAATGCGCAAGCTCGTCGCGTCGCCAGCCGCACGATGATCATCGAGAGTGGAAAACTCGCAAAAATCGGCCCCACTGACGAGGTTCTAAGAGATGACTGAGCTAGTCCAAGGCCTGGACCAAAAGATCCTGCTAAGCTTGGCGCAAGCGGCGGCGGCTATCTTGCTCTGCTTCAGCCTCGTGCTCTTGTGCCGGCGCTTCTCTGTTCATGTGGAACGCGAGACAACCCTCTCCCTTCTCCGGGGCCTGGTCCAAATGGTGGCCGTAGGGGTTGTGTTGTCCCTGCTCCTTCATGGAGGCGTCCTTACTTCGGCCCTGATCCTGCTCGCCATGACATTCGCGGCGGCCTTTACCGCGTCACGGCGAGCTCCCGATATCGACGACGCGTTGCTCGTCGCCTTTTACGCGGTCGGCGCCGGCGCAAGCGTCGTGATCGCCTTCATGCTCGTCACCCATGCGATCACCCCTGAAGTGACCGTGCTTGTGCCGGTAGGCAGTATGATCATCGCTAACGCTATGAACGCGGCCGCTCAGGCGATGGAGCGGTTCAAGTCCGATGTGACGTCACATGTCGGCCAGATCGAAGCGGGCTTGTCGCTCGGCGCCGAACCCCGCGCGACCGTCGCGCCCTACGTGCAAAGTGCGGTCTACGCGAGTCTTCTGCCACGCCTCGACATGCTCAAATCGCTGGGTCTCGTCTGGATCCCCGGAGTCATGGCCGGAATGCTGGTTTCCGGTGCAAGCCCCGTCTATGCCGGCATCTTCCAATTCATTGTGGTCGCCATGATCCTGACCGCCTCGGGCATCGCGGGGCTCGTCGCCACGCTCCTTTTCCGGACACGAGCCTTCTCGAAAGAGGCACAGCTGACACTTCGTCCCGGCCGGCAAGAATCCTGATAAGCCTGCGTGCCTAGTTCCCTACATAGCCATCCGTGAGCGTCTTCAAGAACGCGACGAGATCATCCTCGTCCGAATCCGAGAGGCCGAGGTTACAGCAGCTCTTGCTCAAGTTCTGTGGGACCTCGGGAGCCGGCCAGCACGAGACCTTCTCCCCTCGTGCGCCAGGTGCACACCGGGGGAGCACGTCCCTCGTGTTGTAGAAGTGGACGACCTCCTTAAGGCTCTTGAAATAACCGTTGTGGCCATAGGCCTTCACAAAGTCATCTCGGGGGCGCTTGTCGACATTGCGAAGCGTTGGCACACGGAAACGGCCGTCGAATTCCGCTGCAACCGTCTTCCAGGCCTTGTCTGCGTTCTCCGGACTTCTCAGGAAGTTTCCGACGCCAAGATCGACGAAGGCGTCGCCGACGGGATTGGCGACGTAGCCAAATTCGTCGGCTGCGGTCTCCTTGTAGTAGGCGAGCTCTGGATTGCGCGGCACGCCAAGATTCGACGTCGAGTTGTCGGTAAACAAGGGACGTTGGCCGGTCGGCACATGACAGTCGTCACAGTTTGCCTTTCCTGTGAAGAGCCCATAGCCGCGACGCTCTGCGGGGGTGAGATTGGCGTTCCCCGCCAGAAAAGCGTCGAACTTCGACGAGAACGGGCTGACCTCGGGCGACTTCTCGAAAGCAGCGATTGATCTCGCCATCTGGTCGAAGGTCGATTGAACGCGGGCACGGTCCTCAGGCTCCAGCGCGACGACAGCAGGCGTACTCTCCGGACCTGGTACCTCTGAACCAATGGCCGAGTCGGGAGTGTTGTTCGGCCGGCTGCATATCGCGTCAACATTGTCGGGCCACGTGATTGCGAAAGACCGTGGCCCCCAGATGCTCTCGAACAACGGCCGATAGGGTCGCTCAGAAATCCGCCGCACGACGCAGGCAGGATCAGGGTTGGCCATCTCCGTAGGATTCAGCGGCGAACCCTGGGCCTGCATTGCCGTTGCGTTTTGAAGCCTGAGGCCCGTCGCCCGCAGGTCCCAGAAGTTGCCACCGATGAAGCAATGGGTACATTTTGCTTCGCCAGGCTTGTCTGCATAAATCAGCGGAGGCGAGTAGACGGCGTAGGCCGCGCTCGGGGGTTTCCTGAGGCTGAAGCGCGTTCTGACCGAACCCGGCTGCGCGACCCCTTTCAGATTGATAGTTTCGAGTGCACCTTGATAGCCGGTTTGTGGCATATGGCAGAACGCGCACGCCTCGTTGCGATTGACCGACAGGTTCTTGTCGAAGAAGAGGACCTTGCCCAGTGCGGGCACCCTCTCCGGACTCCCTGACAAAAGGAACGGAGCCCCTGCAATTGCCTTGGCTTCAGTGTTATCGACTTGCTGTTCCACCTCGGCGATCTCTTGCGCCGGAACGCTAGGCTGCCCGGAGCCTTGAGGCTGAGCTTCGGCTAGCGGACCAATGACGAGAACGACGGCCAACGCCCAAACCACCGCAATGATTACTTCCAATCTGGGTCGCGCATTCATGGCCTAACCTGCGAGTATGGGCTTGTCCTTGCGGAGCTTCGCCACGCTTTCACCGTCCAGGTTGAGATGTGCTTGGACCAACTCCCGCGGGGACAAACCCATCCATTGATTGAGCGAGATGTCTTGGAACCTCGGGGCGCGGAAGACCTCCAGGTAGCGCAGGACCTCGTCGCCGACGTTCTCGACATAGTGTCCATTGACGAATGGAACGGAGCCGACATCACCGGCCTGAAAATTGAACGTGCGCGCTTTGCCAGGAGAGAACACCGTCATGCGCCCCTTGCCGCTGACGTAGTACTGCCACTCGTCGGCGTTGGGATGCCAGTGGAGTTCGCGCATGGCCCCAGGGTTGATCTCCACCAACGCGGCAGCGATCGTGCTCGCTGCAGGAAAGTTGGACGAATCCGCGATACGGACCTGCCCGTAGGGGGTCTTGATCGGCTCCTGTTCCAACAATCGATAGCTGTACCTGGTCGGAACGGTGCCCGCAGGGGACTGGACAACATCCGACTGAATGGGCGGGGGGACATCGCCCGCGAATACCCAGCGCGTATGCTCAACGTCCGTGGGAATGCGGTCAAAGGCCGACTCGGGCAGGCCGAAATTCTTGGCAAGAACATCTCGCGGCGTGTGTGCGAACCAATCGGTCAGCAGGAAGGTCTCGTTCTCCGAGAAATTTCCGTCGTCAAAAACGAGCAGAAATTCGCATCCCTCCTCGAGCCCCTGGATCGAGTGAGGAATTCCAGCCGGAAAGTTCCACAGATCGCCCGGCCCGACGTCGTCGATGAAATTGCGGCCTTGATTATCGACAGCGGTGATGCGGCACCGGCCCGCAATCATGTAGGCCCATTCCGCCTCCGCGTGCCAGTGCATCTCGCGAATGCCTCCTGGCTTGAGCCGCATGTTGACCCCGGCGAGGGTTTTTGCCGCAGGCAGCTCTCGCGCCGTGACCTCGCGGCCCCACCCTCCGCTTGTGATGTGATTGCGCGCCGCGGCGAATGGGAACTTCATGTTGGGGACGGTGCCCTGGTCGGTGTAGGGCGACGCCAGTAGGTCGGGATTCTCACGCTCGATCGGGACGTTGCGAGGGCCCATGATCGGCGCCCCACGGTCGCCACGTACGGGCTGCGGATCTGCATTCGTAGTCGCTTCATTCGGCGTCTTCGTCATCGCTAGGGTCCTTCTCTATGGCTGGCCGCATCTTTGCGTCTATCACGCGCCAGCCTTAACGGAGCGCGATCGAAACGCTCGCCGACGCTTGCTGGAACCGGCCGAATTTTGCGGACAACCGCATCTTGGCTTCGCGCGGCGACCGGCCTCCACTGCCTGCGGCGTGACATGCCACGATCGCTTGGCAGCAAGCGATCATCACGCCGCGCAATTTCGGAAAAGCGCCGTTTGGCTCACTCGATAGCGTGTTGGTGCGGTTCAACTTCGAGTGCGATAGGAGGCACTGAAATGACGCGGATTGTTTTCTCGGTTGTTATGTTTCTTTGCGCGACGGGTGCGGCGGTCGCCGATCGCGGGGCGCGATTGCCGGACAAGGTCAAGTGCGGCGAAGTTTGGAGCATGACCAAGCACCGTGGAGCTGTCGCCTCGGGCGGTCAGGCCGACGTCTACATCGTCGACTATCACATCCTCGACGTGAACGGTGACGGCAAGGTCACCAAGTCGGAGTTCATGAAAGGCTGCCGCAGCGGCCAGGTCGGCGCGGGCTCGCGGTAAGCGAACACAGACAGGCGCGCTTCTCTCTATCGGGAGCACACGCATGACAACGGCACGAGAACCGCCCGCCGTGTTGATACGAGACGCATTGCTCGTGGCGCTGACTTTCTCCTCCGGGGCGATCGACGCCATCAGCTTCATGGTCCTGGGCAAGACATTTTCGGCGTTCATGACCGGAAATCTCGTTTTCTTCGGCATGCGGCTTGTGAGTGGACACGGACCTGCCCTGTCCTTCGTCTTGAGCTCGCTTTGCGCCTTCGCGTGCGGCTCCTATCTCGGAACAAGTTTCACGACACAGCAAGGTTCCGGGCTCTGGCCTTGGCGTGTCTCGGCCACCTTGTTGCTGACGGCAACCACCCAGCTTCTGTTTTTCGTGATCTGGCTCGCCGCTGGCGCACAACCGGCGGAAACGCTGACGACCGTCCTGCTGGCTGTATCTGCGCTGGGCATGGGGCTCCAGACTGCAGCCGTTCGTTCACTGGCTGTGAAGGGCATTTTTACGACAGCCGCCACCTTCACCCTTGTAGCCCTGACCGGGGACTTGGTCGGCTCAAGGCCGACGGATGAAGCTCCACGCGTAGCCAGCGTGCTCGCAGCGCTCGTAACGGGGGCGAGCGTGGGCTGCTTTTTGGTTCTGGATGTGGCGCCCCTCTATGCCCCGATACTGCCTCTGCTCGTAACGCTCGCCGTTGTCGGGATCGGTGCATTCCGTTTGAACAGGCCGGCTAGCAACCCAGACATCGTCAATTGAGATGTCGAGCCCACCAATGGATTGGACTTCGGCGCTAAATCGGCGCGGCGCAGATAAATACGAGACGAGAAAAAATGGGCGGTGGCCGCGGCCTCCGCCCACTTGCACTCGTGTGATACCTATTAGGAGGCGAGAGCCTCCATGGTGTTCTCGACGAAGGCCTGCAGGTCATCATTGACCTGATCCTTGTGTGTGGTGCACATCCCGTGCGGGGCGCCCTTGTACACCTTGAGGGTCGCGCCCTTGATCAGCTTCGAGGAAAGCATCGCTGACGCGGCAATGGGAACGATCTGATCGTCGTCGCCGTGCAGGATCAACGTGGGCACGTCGATCTTCTTCAGGTCTTCGGTGAAGTCCGTCTCCGAGAACGCCCTCACGCAATCGTAGGTGCCCTTGAAGCTCGCCTGCGTGCCCTGCAGCCAGAACCAATCCCGCACGCTTTCGGAGACCTTGGCATCGGGCCGGTTGTAGCCGAAGAACGGGAGGCTGACATCCTTCCAGAACTGCGTACGGTTCGTGACAATCGCGTCGCGGATGCCATCGAACGCTTCCATCGGCGTGCCGTTCGGATTCGAGTCCGTCTTGAGCATCAGAGGCGTGACGTCGGCAATCAGGACAACCTTGGACACCCGGTCCGTACCATAGCGGCCGATGTAGCGGGCGATCTCGCCGCCACCCATCGAGTGCGCGACCAAGACCACATCTCGAAGGTCAAGCGTATCGATCAGCGTCGCAAGGTCATCGGCGAAGGTGTCGTAGTCGTAGCCCGTCCAGGGCTGGCTCGAGCGTCCGTGCCCGCGGCGGTCATGGGCAATACAGCGATAGGCGCGCGAGGCCATGTGAAACATCTGGTCCTCGAACGCATCGCCGCTGAGCGGCCAGCCATGGCTGAAGACGATCGGCTGACCGTCTCCCCAGTCTTTGTAGTAGATCTCGGTTCCGTCAGTCATCGTGATCGTAGGCATCGTGAGCTCCTTGATGTTGATCGCTAGAAGCATGGAGCGTCAATGGGCGCAGCCTCTCTAGCGTAATTTCGATGCCATCAATCTAGGCAGCAGCCCTCATTCGCGTTGGCGCAGGGTTGCGTAGACTTGCTCGTTAGTGCGCTGGAATCGGCGGACGAGCAGATAAACACCGGCGAGGCGCAATCCGGCGCTGAGGATCGGATCGCTCAAAACGGTCGGCGCAGGAGCAAGATGCCGCCGTCCATGGCAATGCAGACCTAGTCAACTCCCAACCCAAACATAATATGTCGTCAATGCACCTATTCGCGGCCCATCGAACAGACGGGACTGCTTCCTTTCGGAATCTGGAGCTTGAAGAATGGAGTCGCCCACACACGACCCTGACGGCCAAATCACCTCACACGCGGAGCCAGCCGCACGAGGCACACAGGAGGCGCGCGCGCCAAGCCCCGGCGGCAACGACGAGGCGTCTGGCACCGGCGCACCGCAGAACGACGACCAAGGAGCCAGCCCCTCCCCTGGCCGGCGTGACAGCTGGGGCACGAGGCTGGTGCGCCAGCATCCCAGGGCATCCCTGGCTACACTCACAACCGTCGTCGTGATCGCAATCTGCGGATACCTGTACCTGGATTACGCGGATCGCTTCGAGTCGACCGACGACGCCTTCATCGCGGCTCGAAACTTCGCCGTCGCTCCCGAAGTTTCGGGCTATCTCACTCACGTCAACGTGACCGATAATCAGCACATTCGCGCTGGCGACGTGATCGCGCGGGTCGATGACCGTCCATACCGCATAGCCCTTGAACAGGCCGATGCGCGCGTGGACGCTGGGAACGCCAGCATTGCGCAGGCCAAAGCCCAGATCGAAGTTCAAAAGGCCAAGATCGCCGCGACCGATGCTCAGCTAACGGAGGCACAGGCGGCGCTCGTTTTTGCTCAGGAACAAGCCACTCGCTACCAGAAGCTCGCCAAGGACGGCTGGGGCCCTATTGAAAATGCTCAGGAGCATACCTCCCAGTTCCATCAACAGGAGGCTGCCGTGCAAAGCGCGCGAGCCTCTCTAGTTTTGGCACAGCGGCAGATGCTGTCGCTAGAGGCTCAGTTGAAGAGCGCGGACGCCAATCTCTCCCAAGCAAAGGCCGCACGGGACAAGGCGGAACTCGATCTTTCCTACACGACGGTCACGGCCGCTCAGAGTGGGCACGTCGTGCAACTCAGCGCCGCGGTTGGCGAGTTGGCCGAGGCGGGCACGGATCTCAGCATGTTCGTACCGGACGAGATTTGGGTTACGGCCAACTTCAAGGAAACGCAGCTCGACAAAATACGACCTGGCCAGCGCGCGAACTTGGAAGTCGACGCCTACCCGGAGCGGGTTTTCCATGGCCATGTCGCCAGCATCCAATCCGGTTCGGGGACCGCGTTCTCGCTCCTGCCTGCCGAGAACGCGACTGGCAACTACATCAAGATCGTTCAACGGGTGCCCGTAAAGATCATCATCGACGACCCGCCGAATGACGTTGCGCTTGGTCCTGGCATGTCGGTGGTTCCGACCGTGCGAATCAATTCAGAGCCGTCTCTATATGAGCGCCTGGGAAGCTGGCTGTGAGCGATAGCGCCGCCAGCGCGTCCCTATCGCTCGCCCCGACACGCCAAGGCGTCAGCCCCTGGTTCGTCGCAGTGGTCGTCGCGCTCGCCACGTTCATGGAAGTTCTCGACACGACGATTGCCAATGTAGCGCTACCCTACGTAGCTGGCGGCCTGGGCATAAGTGAAGACGAAGCTTCTTGGGTGGTGACAACCTATCTGGTGGCAAATGCCGTTGCCCTAACAGCCAGCGCGTTTCTTGGCCGATGGTTTGGGCGCAAGACCTTCTTCATGACCTGCCTGGCACTGTTTACGGCCAGCTCAGTGGCGTGCGGCTTTGCGTGGGATCTGAGGTCACTCGTTATCTTTCGAATTCTCCAAGGCCTCGCCGGCGGCGGCATGGTTCCTATCTCGCAGTCAATCCTGGCCGACTCGTTTCCACCGGAGAAACGTGGTCAAGCGTTTGCGCTCTTTGGTGTCGCGGTGGTCGCCGGGCCGGCGATCGGGCCCACGTTGGGTGGTTGGCTGTCCGATAATTGGTCGTGGCATTGGTGCTTCCTGATCAACGGTCCGGTCGGGCTCATGGCGCTTGCGCTCATCGCCATCATTCTCGTTCAACCCGCGTCCGTCGTCGCAGAAAACAGGCGTCGACTGCGTGACGCAGGTGGCTTTGACACGGTCGGCTTTCTTCTCGTCGCGACGTTCCTTGGCGCGCTCGAGGTCATCTTGGATAGAGGCCAGGTAGACGACTGGTTCGGATCCACATTTATTGTCCGGGTCACGGTCGTCTGTGTCTCGGCATTTCTCATCATGATTCCGTGGGAACTGAGCCGCAGGAATCCCATGATCGACGTACGCATGATCGCTTCGCGCCAACTCGGGGCGTGCTTCCTCGTGATGCTTGCGGCAGGTGCGATCCTTCTCGCGACGACCCAGCTACTTCCACAACTGGTGCAATTGCAGTTTGGCTATACAGCCACGTGGGCAGGCTTAGTCCTTTCCCCGGGTGGATTTGTCACGATGGGCATGATGCTGATCGTCGGACAACTCACCTCGCGCGTGCAGTCGAAATATCTTATCGCTACCGGAGCGCTGATCGCGGCTCTGTCCATGTACGACCTAACGAACCTGTATAGCGGCTCCGACTTTTGGTTCTTCGCCCTCTCGCGCATGCTGCTGGGTGTCGCGCTCCCGTTAATCTTCATCCCCATCTTGGCGGCATCCTACGATGGCATCCCACCCGACAAAACCGATCAGGCTTCAGCGTTGATTAATGCCGCACGCAACATGGGGGGCTCGATCGGGATATCGCTAGCGGCCAACGTCTTAGCCCACCGCACGCAGTTCCATCAAAGCCGGCTCGTAGAGCACCTCTCGCCGTCGGACACCGGATACCAGCATACGCTCGATCAGCTTACGCACTACTTTGCCATGCAGGGCAGCTCTATTCTTCAAGCTCGGCAACAGGCCATCGAATGGATTGGCCAAACGGTGGAGAGGCAGGCCGCCCTGCTTGCGTATGGCGACGCATTTTGGGTCTTGATGCTTCTATCTCTTGCGGCGGTTCCTCTTGCTCTAATACTCCGCACGGTAAAGCTCGATCGATCCTCGCAAGCCTGAGGCGCGATTAGACGGCAGTGTGGTCGAAGGTCGTATGGCCTCCTAGTCAACTGGCACCGTCCCGTCGTCGCGGAACGCACTTGCCAAGCCATTAGTGTTGGCTGCGGATCAAAAGTTCCCTCCGCGGCAGGGCCTCGCCTGTGGCAGGAGGAACGGCCAGCGAGCCACGGCAACGATCTATCGGTGCCTGCTTCTGGCAAATGGCCGACATGAGCGCGCGGGCCCGTGATGTCCGTTTTCTACCCCAAGCGGACATCGCCCGTCTCCGCGTCGAGGTCCGCTAAGTGCCAAAAGCCAACGCTCATATCTTGCTTCTAAGGGCCAGATCGGCAGCGGTAGCGGCTTGGAGCAAATCCCGTCCATCGCTGAAACGCCCGCGAGAAACTCGCTATTTCGCTGTAACCCAGAGAAAGGGCAATAGCGGTGACCGGCTCGGCGGTCTCGCGTAAGAGGGCAAGCGCGCGTTCCATCCGGGTCTGCTCGACCAGCTCTCGATAAGTATAGTTTTCTCCGGCAAGCTGTCGCTGTAACGTGCGGGGACCGATGCCTAAAAGAATCGCAGCGCCGTCTATGTCGACAATCGAGTCCAGGAGGCGGAGCCGGATAATTTCGCGAACGGCCTCTGCCTGTGTGCGTGGCGGCCGCTCGGCAACCAGCTGCCGCAGATCTCGGCCGGTGATGAGTTGGCCCAATGGGATCGGCCTAAGGGCCAGGCGGTCCAGAAGACGCTTTTCGAAAACGACCGCGTTCGTCGGCATATCGAAAAACACCTGTGCGCGGAACACGTCTTCTAACTCGCGCCACCACTTTGGTCTGCCGTACTCAACCTCTATCCGCGAGGGGACCCACGAGTCACCAAGGTAGCGCCGCAGTCCATTCAGCATCGGCTTCAGGATATGATCGATATGATCCCGTCGCCCGATACTGATTGGTTCGACAACACGATATCCCCACCACACCAAATCGTTCGACACCTTGATGCTGAACCCGGTGCCGGACTGATGGTAGGTAATGGCCCGGGTCGACCGCGCCAATAGGCTTCGCACGTCGCGGGCGGCCAGCATGTACCTTGCGAACGGGCCGAAATCTTCCGGGCGCATTGCGCCTCCCAAGGCGATTCCGAACAGGTCGTCTCCCACCTCGCGGGCGCCACGCTCCATCAACGCCATCAAGCTGCGAAGCGGAAGTTTTTGATGCTGATTTGAAGCGATCTCAATCGGCACGCCTTCGGCATGGAAAACGCGCGCAACCGCCGGCGCTCCCCTTGCTGCTTCGAGCATGCGCGGAAGAGGGCCCAGCCCCCGGGCGATAGTGAAGGACGCGGTGATCATCGAAACACGGTGTTGCGGTACGTGTGTCGCAAAACATCAAGCGCCATACAGGTCAAACGTTATCATCAACTGTGGGTTATGATCGCTGAACTGTCGCAGTCGTGCGGTGCAATCCGCAGAGGCTCAGTCGACATTCTTGGAAGGACGAAGAAATAATGCGGAAGACCTCTATTTGGCGGGCGGCGGGTATCTGCGCTGCCCTGGCCATTGCGGGAACGGTCACCCCGGCAACAGCTCAAGACAATAAACCCAATATCCTGTTCATCATGGGCGATGACATCGGATGGATGCAGCCGAGCATCTACCACCGTGGGCTGATGGTCGGCGAGACGCCCAATATCGATCGCATCGGCCGAGAAGGCGCGATGTTTACGGACTACTACGCCGAGCAGAGCTGTACGGCGGGACGTACCGCCTTCTTTACCGGCATGCAGCCGGTACGCGCCGGCATGACTCTGCCGCAAGTTCCCGGCGCAACGTCCTACCTGAAACCCGGTACCCCGGCATTGGCCAGGTTCCTTCTGAACCTCGGCTACACGACCGGCGAGTTTGGCAAAAACCATCTGGGCGACCACGCGGATTCGCTGCCGACCGCGCATGGCTTTCAAGAGTTCTGGGGCTACCTCTATCACCTGGACGCCATGCAAGGGGTCAGCTTCCCCGACATCAACAAGACGCCGACCGACCAGGCGGTGGCGCCGCCTTGCAAAAACACGCCGGTCCCGGGGCTCGATCCGGTGCCCGGCGCGATTGATCCCAAGGACGGCATCTGCATGACGCCGCCCCGGCCGGTACTCCATTGCACCTCCTCCGACGGAACAGGCAAGAACCAGACCTGCAAGGACGAGGGCCCGCTTACCTTGGAGCGGTCCAAGACGGTAGACGAGGAGATCTCGGCCCAGGTCATCGACTTCCTCGATCGTAACGATCCCGAGAAAACCGGCAAGCCCTTCTTCGTCTGGTACAACCCGGCCCGCATGCACGTCACGACGGTTCTGTCGGATAAGTACAACGCCATGGTGGGCGAACCCGGCGGAAAGGACTGGGGCGCCAACGAAGCCGGCATGAAGCAGATGGACGACAATATCGGGTATGTCCTGAAGAAGCTCGAGGAGATGGGCGAACTCGACAATACGATTGTCGTCTTCACCACCGACAACGGTGCCGAGACTATCACCTTTCCTGACGGAGGAACTACCCCATTTGCAGGTGGCAAGCTGACCACCTGGGAAGGCGGAATGCGCGCCCCGACCGTCGTGCGCTGGCCGGGCCAGATCAAGCCTGGCACGGTGAAGAACGACACCTTTTCGTCACTCGACTGGCTGCCTACATTCGTTGAGATCGCCGGAGGTCCGAAAGCCGACAAATTGAAGTCACAAATCGAAAAGGGCGAATATCCCGGCATCGTCAAGACCACGCTCGACGGCGTCAATCAGATCGACTACCTGACCGGCAAGTCCGACACGTCGGCCCGGGATCACTTCCTGTACTGGTCCGGCAAGGTCCCGTCAGCGGTGCGGTACAAGAACTGGAAGATGTACTTCGCGATGGTGTCGCAGAGTCCAGCGGGTTTTGTCGCCGGCGCCTTGCCGTATCATTGGACCCAGGTCGTCAACATCAAGCGCGATCCCTTCGAGACGTCCATTGGCGCTCACGCAAAGACGCTCATGGGCGTCGGCGGCGCCCTCGCAGGCCCGGTCACGGCTTATCAATATGTCTGGAATATGCTGCCTATCGGTCAGGCGCTGTGGCTAAAGCATCTTGAGACCTACGTCGACTTTCCGCCGCTGCAGAACCCGGCTAGCTACAACCTGGAGCAGGTCGTGCAGCAGGTGAAGGAAATGAAGTCGTCGAGCCACGCAGGTCACTAGATCTCGTATTAGGCTTCGAGAGATGGACGGCCGACAGGCCGCCCATCTTCCTCGGATCGTCCATCGAAAGGAGACGCACGATGAGTGCGTTCAGGACGAAGCGCCTAGTCCTTGCGGCTTTTATCGCGGTTCTGCTTTGCCCGTTCCTGAGCCCTTAGGCGCGCGCGGAGGCGGACGACCCGCTGCCATCATGGAACGACGGCGCGGCCAAGACCGCCATCCTCGAACTTGTGGCCAAGACGACCGCGCAAGGCTGCACAGACTACGTGCCTCCTGCGGGTCGGTTGGCGGTGGTCGACCAAGACGGCGCCACCTGGGTCTCGCATCCGCTCTGCGGCCAGGCGCTGTTCGCGCTGGACCGGCTCGGCGACTTGGCGCCTCAGCAACCTGAGTGGAAAAACACCGAACCGTTTATCCGGAAGTGCCGCCGAAAATCGAATACGGTCTGACGGAGTGGGGTCAGGCTCTATGTCCAGCGCTCGATGCGTTGCTAACCTGGGCTGAGAGCCGTCCAGCGAGTTGATCGAAATTCCAGGATGCCGCGTTTTGAACTTTGACGCTTCGCGTCCGCTTTGGGTCAAAAGCGGCCTTGCGGAGCGCGAGCCGACACGGCCGCTTCGTAGCAGAAGCCGATCTAATCCCGTAGGCAACGAACTTGCTGGCTCTGAAGGCCGTGCCTCGACCACGGGATGTCGCTCTTGTAGGCAGCCGCCAGTTGCAGCGTGAGCAGGATCGTCTCGAATATCGCTGCATCGAACATGGCGACAGTCTCCCTTTAGTTCTCTCCCGGCGGCCTATAGCCGAGCCGCTCAATCAATTTGGCGGCTTCCGTGCCTCTTAGGAACTCCAGAAAGTCCTTGGCCGCCTCGTTGTCACGGCCATACGTCAGAAGTACCGCGTCTTGCCGCAAGGGCGCATACATGTTGGCCGGCACGGCCCAGCTCGATCCGGTGTCGTTCTCCAGGATCTGCGAAGCCGCGACGAAGCCCACCGGTGCGTTGCCTGTCGCCACGAATTGATAGGTCTGGCTGACATTCTTGCCCTCAACGAGCCGCGGCTTAAGGTCCTCAAAAACACTGAGCGCCTTCATCGTCTCGACCGCGGCCGCGCCATAGGGCGCTGTGGCCGGGTTGGCGATGGCGACATGGCGCAGGGTCGGATCGGACAAGACCGCCGGCGTGCCATCGATCAGCTGGGGATCGGCACTCCAAAGAACGAGCAAGCCGATCGCATAGGTGAAGCGCGTGCCCGAAACAGCATGTCCCTCGCTAACGGCCAACTCCGGACGTTCTTGATCCGCCGCCAGGAACGCATCGAACGGGGCCCCATGCGCGATCTGGGTGTAAAGCTGCCCGGTCGCACCGAAGCTGAAAACAACATGATGTCCCGTCGACGCCTCGAAGACCGCGCCGAGCTTCCGTGCGGTCGATGTGAAATTGGCGGCGACGGCAATGGTCGCCTCATCTGCATGGGATGATGTTGCGGGCACGCAAGCAAATGCCGCCAGCACCAAGCCGAAGCAGACTCTCAGCGCTGTGTGTTTCATTCTACCTCCGTTGAGTACGAGATGAGATCCATGCAGATCGGTAATGATCTACGCACATTTGTCTCCGGTCCTTGGTTGGCCCGGTCTGAGTGGTCCGGTTCGATTGTTAGTGCACGACGGGCCTGTGATCCCAAGTGACAATGGTTTCTCGAGCCGGCGGATGGTGAGCCAGCGCGCTGTGTAGTCACGTGGACTTGCACTGTCTTCTCCATTGCACGATCAGGATCAGGAGTTCACGCAGGCTGCAGAAAAATTCACCGTTCAGGAGCCTATAGCCGAACCTGGCATCGAAGCTCTCGCAGTGGCCGCAGGGCATCCTAGCTCGATACTTGCCGCCCTGGCATCGACGGTGGCGTTTCAGTTCCGCCCGAATTTTATCTTGCTCCCATCGAGACATTTACCAGTCGACTTGGGCGCGCATGCCGACACCGGTGATCTCGGCGCCGTCGTTGACGCCACCTTCGATCTCCGACTGGTTCACGTTCAGCATCAGCCGTGCGTAGTCGTTGAGGTACCAGTTGAGACCGATCAGCCAGGTAACCTGCTCGGCGCAGGCGGTGCAGCCCGGGATGAGGGCCGATTGATCGGATAGATCGACCACGTCGTAGCGTCCCGCGATCTGCCAGGCGCCCCAGCCCCCGCTGCCGTCATAGACCGGGTTCTGCACCTTCGCCCGTACGAACTGACCGTTCGCGTAGGGCCTCGATTCTCCGGTGAGGAACCAGCTCGCATCGACATACCAGCCATTATAGGTCGGGTCGGCACTCCCGAGTGCCGTCGGGGCTTGCACTGTGTCCTGCGCATACTCGCCCTGAACGGAGAACGATCCGAGCACGACCGCGCCTTCCAGGCCCCACAGCGTGTCCGAGTCGCCGAACTGCGGCGTGGACACGAACCGATCGGCGAGATGCAAGTCCGCTCCGCGCGCGCGATAGCGAAACAAGAGATCGTCGCTGCCGTCACGCGACTGGCTCGAGGCATCGCGATGCCGGACGCTGCCGCCAAGATGGACGACTTGGCGGTCCCTGTTGATGGGCGCCACTGTGACGCGCGCCGAATAGGTCGTGCCGTCGTCGAAATACGCCGTCTGGTCCGCTTCGGCCGCCGTGCCGAAAATGCCGGCTTCGGCCGTCCAATGCTTGTTCTCGTAGTAGGACACGCCGCCGCCGATGAGACGGTCGATGCTGAATGCCTCGATGAATGCCGCCTTCTCCATGAAGGTGATGTAGTTCGCACTCATGAGGGCTTCGAGAGAGTTGTATGTCTTGAAGTGGCCGGCTCTCAGATTGACGGGCAGTCCAGTGTATTCGATGTAGGCGTCCTTGATGGCCGTATTGTCGCCGGCGAAATCGACCTCGAACTTGTAAACCCAGTCATAGTAGAGGACGCCCTCAACGCCGAGCCGCGCCCGGCGCAGCTCAACCGCGCTGACATCGGGCTCGCCGGTGATCTGCTCGTCCTGATCGATGCCGTTGTAGTCGACATTAATCCGCCCACGGACTTTGAACTTGAACTTCCCATCGTTGTTGGAAAGCTCCGGCGCGCCTTTCCACTTGACCTTCAGGCCGAAGGCGTCACCGTCCGCGCTACGGTTCGACGATTTCGCCGCGGCAGCTTGGGCCTTAGCCTCGGTGACCTCCCGTTTCAGCTCTCGTAGCTGAACCTCCATGGCCCGCATCTGGGCCTCCAATTGATCGACGTCGGCAGCTCTGGCCGACGGCGCGTACGCGATCGGGATGGCAAGCACAGCGGTGCGTGCGAGCAGACTGAGTCCGCCCTTGTGCAGTTTCCGACTCATTGAAAAAAGCCCCCGCTTTTCACTAAACGCCGACGTTCAGTTTCGGCGTGCCAAAGCTTTTTGTGTCTCCTTAGTCGTCCATCATGTCGTGTCCGATCCGCGCGAACTCTTCGCGGATGGCTTGATTAGATCGCGCGTCGGCGCGCCGATAAGCGTCAACGACGGCGCGGCCGAAGTCGGTGACCTCGGCGCCGCCTCCGCCTGCGCCGCCGGGAGAGGTGTTCACAAGTGTCTTGCCGAACATCTCGTTGAGCGCGCTGACGAGCAGCCATGCTCGCCGGTACGACATGCCCAGGTCGCGCCCTGCACCGGAGATGGAGCCGGCCCGCTCGATGGCTTCGAGCAGGTCGACTTTTCCCGGCCCCAGAACAAGCCCTGGCCGCACCATGATGCGAAGCCGGGGGAAAGGACGCGGTTTAGCCGTGTCTCGACTGGACGGCAGTCGAGCACTCGTCGCTTCACCCCGCTTCTTTCCCAGCGTCTTGTTCATCGCAGCCGCTTTGCTCGACAGATCATACAAGCTGTTTCATCCGCTATATCCTAATGGATATAGCGGAGTCCAGCCTCAATCGTTCGAAACCTAACTGTCAGAGAGAATTTGCCGGGTGGCTTCAGGTCCCCACCCACTGTCCGCTTTGGGTCATGAGCGGCCGCCGACCGTGTCACAATCCATATCTGCATCGCGCCCAAATCCGGACATCGGCTCGTGTGCGCTACGTCACGGCATCCATGAATCGCGCCCACCTCCTCCTAACTAACTAATTCCACTGATATTTCCCTCTCTTGTGCAAAGTTGCCTGTCCGCCTATATTCTATTTGAAACCTGGATTAATACTCCAATGGAAAGCTATAAGCGCAATCAGGTCTTGGAGGCCATCTCAGTGACTCGCGGCGAGGGCCCTTCTCCGAGCGAGGCACTGAGGATAGCTGCGAAGCGCCTCCTTGATACCGATCGCATCTTGAAACGCAGTCCGCGCTCCAACGATCCGGAGAAGTCGAACTACGCTTTCTTTTCAAGCGAAGCTCCCGGGCGAGGATCTGAGGTGCTTTTCTCGCCGTATGAAGCATTCGCCCTGCTTCTCGGCGCGAATCTTTTGCAGCATGGATGGCCGCAGCGCGCCGCGGTCAAGATTCTGCGTCGCGCTCGCCCTTTACTCGAGCCAAAGCATGCCGAGATACTAAATTGGGATACCGCCGAGCTATTCGACCGGCAAAAGATCATGCAGTCAGCTAAGCCAGGAGACCTAGCGGTCCTAACAACCCGAGCCGTTTCACTCGTGATCGCTTCAAGGAAAGGGCCGCCGGTCGACCACGCTGCGGACGGGTCTCGCGAGGTGGCCGTGCTCGAAGATCAAGAGCTGATGCCTTTCCTTCGCCGGGAAGCCGGAATCTCTTCGACGGTCATCGAACTCACGCGACTGGCGCACGATCTGCAGGCCGTCCTGTCAAAGACGACGCCGAGCAAGCGCGGACGGGGCAGCGCATGATCCCTGCACCGACATTGCGACGCGATCGGCCGGGCAGTCGTTGGTTTGCTTTGCTGTTCCCGCCTCCCCTCCACTCAGTACATTGAGGTGACCCATGTCGAAACGTTTGAAAAAGTCTCGCGCAATTGAAACCCAAAATAGGGTTTCTACTTCTCCGCTTGCAGCGAAGCTGCCATGGATGGTGGAGATGCTCTCGCCTGCGTCCCTCAAGGCGGCCAAGCGGAACGCACGTGCCCATAACAAGGCGCAAGAAGAAGCCGTCGCGAATTCGATACTCCAGTTCGGGGTGATCAAGCCTGTCGTGATCGACGAGCAGAGCCGGATCGTTGCCGGCCATGTCGTATGGGGCGCAGCAAAGAAGCTTGGGCTGAAGCGTATCCCGGTCATCCGGGTCTCGCATCTTTCGGAGACAGAACTCCGGGCTTACGCGCTCGCCGACAACCAACTCGCAACCAAGAGTGCCTGGGATCTCGAGATCCTGTCGCTCGAGCTCGGCGAACTCGAACTGGCCCTGCCGGAGATTGGCCTCGATCTGTCAATCACCGGGTTCGAGCCGGCAGAGATCGATATGGTTTTCGACAGCATCGCCGACGGCACCGCCGACCCTATCGATGAGGAAGTCGAGCCGCTGGAAGGCCCCGCCGTGTCTTGGGCCGGTGCCCTATTCGTGTTGGGCCGCCATCGGCTTCTAGTCGGTGACGCGCGGGATGAGACGGCCTTCGCGCAGCTCATGGGCGGTGAGATCGCCGAGATGGGCATCCACGACCCGCCGTATAATGTCCGCATCCAGGGAAATGTTGGTGGCCGCGGCCGCATCAAGCGACGCGAGTTTGCCTGCGCGTCAGGTGAGATGACCTCTGCCGAGTTCGAGGCGTTTCTCAAGGAAACACTTGGACTTTGTGCCGACAACTCGATCGACGGCGCCATCCACTACGTCTTCATGGACTGGCGCCATATCGCCGATCTCACGTCCGCTGGCACCGACGCCTTCGACGAACTCAAGAATGTGTGCGTGTGGGTCAAGAACAATGCCGGTCAAGGTAGCTTCTATCGAAGCGAGCACGAGTTTGTTTTCGTGTTCAAACATGGCCAGGCGCCCCATCTGAACAATTTTGGTCTTGGGGCTGGCGGTCGCAATCGCTCGAACGTATGGCGCTATGCCGGCGTGAACACGTTCCGAGCGGGCCGCATGGACGAACTCAAGATGCACCCGACGGTGAAGCCGGTCGCCATGATCGCCGATGCCATGCGGGACTGCTCTCGCCGTGGATCGATCGTCCTCGACGCCTTCGCAGGCTCCGGGACAACCATTATCGCTGCCGAGCAGACCGGGCGCCGGGCTTTCTGCCTGGAGATCGACCCGCATTACGCCGATGTAGCGATCCGGCGTTGGCAGAAACTGACGAAACGCGACGCGACTCTCGAAAGCACCGGCCAAACCTTTGATGAGCTTACCGCCGCTACAGGCAATATTCCCCAGCCCTCGAAAGGTCGTCGCTCATGATCAAGCCCAACAACTCGAAGAAGGCGCGGACCAAGAATGCCGGCGATGGCTATGACACTGGGTACGGCAAGCCACCTAAGAAGCACCAGTTCAAGCCTGGCCAAAGCGGCAATCCGAAGGGACGGCCGAAGGGGGCCAAGAATGAATCCACCATCCTCCGCGAGATCATGCACCAGCGCATAGAGGTTCGCGAAGGCGGGCGCGCGCGCAAGGTCTCAAGGCTAGAGGGTCTCTATCTTCGATGCCTCGAGGCGGCCCTCAAAGGCGACCTCAAGGCGATGGCTTTTCTCCTGAACCGCTATCGCCTGATTGAAAGCGTCGAGACTGAGCACGGCGAACCGCTCAGCCACGACGAGAAGTCGATCCTTGAAGAGTTCGCGAAACGCTTCCCCGCAAATTCCCGACCTGTGAAGGAGTAGTCCCATGAATGAGATAACCGAACGCGACTTGCTTGACTTCGCCTTGCTGACCGACTTCGAGAGCTTCTTGAAGCACAGCATGCTCACGCTCAATCCCGGCATGCCGTTTCTGCCTAACTGGCATATTCGCGCCATCGCCTATCAGCTTGAGCGCGTTCGTCGCGGCGAGATCAATCGCCTCATCATCAACATGCCACCCCGCCATCTGAAATCGATCACGGTGTCCGTGGCATTTCCGGCGTTCGTTCTTGGGCACGATCCACGGCAGCGCATTTTCTCGATCAGCTACGGTAGCGAGCTGTCCTTGAAGCACGCCCGTGATTTCCGATCGATCGTCGAGTCGCCTTGGTATGCCCGCGCCTTTTCGCAGATGCGGCTGAGTCGTAGCCTCGACGACGAGGCCACGACGACCTTGAAGGGATTCCGCAAAGCTACGTCGGTCGGCGGCGTCCTCACCGGGCTCGGCGGCAACATGATCATCCTCGACGACCCCCAAAAGCCGGTGGACGCTCAGTCGAAGGTGCGTCGCGATAGTCTCAATCAGTGGTTCTCCAATACACTCGTATCGCGGCTCGATAACAAGGAGACGGGTGCTATTATCGTCGTGACACAACGCGTCCACATGGACGACCTCTCGGGTCATCTGATGGGCAGTTCCGATCAATGGGAGGTCCTGAGCCTGCCGGCGATCGCCGAAGTCGACGAGCAAGTGCCGATCGGCGACGACGAGTTCCATACCCGCCGTGCCGGGACCGCGCTGCATCCCGAGCATGAGTCGCTCGAAACCCTTAGGGGCCTTCAGAAGGACCTCGGGAGCTATGACTTCGGCGCGCAGTACCAGCAGGCGCCTATCCCAGAGGGCGGCGCCACGGTCCTAAGGAATTGGCTGTGTTGGTATGACAGGCCACCTGAACGTACGACCAAGACCAAAGTGCTTCTGAGCATCGATGCGGCCAGCAAGGATGGCCCGCAAAACAGCTATTCAGCCTTCAGCGCCTGGCAGGTTCAGGACGGCCACTACTATCTCCTAAATATGGAACGTGGCCGATACAATTTCCCGCAATTGCGCGACAAGGCGTTGGCACTTGCCCAGCGCTACGAGCCCACTCTGATCGTCATTGAAGATGCATCCGCCGGCATTGCGCTGGCCCAAGAGCTGCGCTCGATGGGTCGACATAGGGTCAAGGCCGTTCCGGTGGAAAGAGATAAAGAAACCCGGCTCTTTATCCAAACCTCAAAATTCGAAGCCGGGCACGTGCACTTTCCGAAGGATGCGCCATTCATACCCGACTTGCTCGCCGAACTTCTCGCCTTTCCCCATGGCAAGCACGACGACCAGGTCGACAGTATGAGCCAGGCGCTCGCCCACAAATTTTCCGGCTACACGCTGGACAACCTACACTGACGCCGGCGGCGCCGGAGATGCGGTTTGAAGGCCAGGGCCCAAGTGGCCCTGGCCTCTTTTTACGCCGAGACTTCGGCTGCCTTCAAAGTGGCGGCGAATTTATGTCCAAAAACCCGCTGCCAACCATGACTCGGAAATGGAATGCTCCCCCCTCGATTGACGACATTGAAGCCGTCGGCCGAGAGCATCGGCTCCAGGAGCCTACATATATTCGCCTTGATCAGGATTACCGGCACCGACCGATCAGGCGCCAAATTCATGAGGTCATCGCGAAGCAACGGGTAGTCGCGGATGATGACCGCGTCACGCCGCGTATTGCTCATCTTGTCCACCGGCTCGTAGGTCGCATCGACCAAGACCCAGCCTTGTTGCTGGAATGCGCGTAGCCCGCACGCTTTTGTGCTCGGACAAATGCCTAGTGCCTTCATGAGCGCCGCGAAAAGCGGCTCTGTAACCCTACCGGTGGGATCGTAGAAATACTCTCCCGACTGAGGTGGCGACTCGGCGACGACAATAAGGCCGACGCTTTGCGGCTCATAGCGCTGCCGTAGCGCGAGATAGCCGTGCCTTGGCAGGGGTCCCCTACCCGCACCCGGATGTCGCGATTCAATCCCCTCATCGCCTGCGGCGGTCGCCATTGGGTTATCCTCCGAATTTGCCACTCCGGTCGGACCCATAACTTGCTTCGCGGCAAGTATCCACTTTTGGGATAATTCATTATTAGGATCAGCCTGCCGCCTTGATGACCCCTCGGCAGCATGGCTTAGTAAAGTCTGTTCACAGCGACGCGCAGAAGGCTTTCGGGCAACTCCTGCTCGAAGCTCGAAAGCGTGCCGGCCTAACCCAATGGGAGGTGGCCGAGCGTCTGAAGAAGCCTCAGTCGTTTGTGGCCAAATACGAGGGTGGAGAGCGGCGCATCGATGTCTTGGAGTTTCTGGTCATTGCCCGCGTATTAGACGCCGACCCAGTCCGGCTTCTCCGAACGCTTATGAAGCGTCTGGGGTAAAATCCCCTTTGGACTGCAGAACTCCGCTGGCCGCTCTACGAGGCGTTTTAGGCCCTGAACCTCACTGCCATCTAGAACGCCAACGACAACCAGGTCCCAGACGAAGATTCTGTGTCGAAGCCCACCCCCTCCCACAGGGTTGAGCTCAACCCATTCCTTATTGCGGCTAACGCCGTCCTGGAAGGCGATGGCCTGGATGACCTGGTTTGCCGTCAGAGTCTAAGGCGCGCCTGGCCTACACCAGTTTCGGCGTAGCGGACATGTCGTGGCGCCACAAACATAGCGCTCTGCCAGTCCCTCGGAGATCAGCATCCTGCCGACGTCTCGACCGTCGACCTTCAGCCTCGCGCAAAGCCGGCCCGCATTGCAGGCGTTGGTGCCTTCTGTTCCAGCCGAACAGGCACACGCAACGCGTTGGAGATCCACGCCTCCGTCCGCGACCAGTTCCTGAAGGCGCGCCTTGGCTTTGGTTGCGACAACGCGTTCGTGGCTGCACTTCGCCCGCCAGCCAGTCTCTGGCGTGTTGAAACCAACGAGACGATAGCTCTGGTTGCCACTGCGCACGGTGTCGCCATCTATCACGTCAATCCCGCCAGCGTCCGACATCGGGCGCCCGATACTCCGGTTCTCATTGATGTAGTAAGCCGCGCAGAGCACCGCGAGGATCGCTAGTACAAGAAAACCTTCTCGAACGTAGTAACTTCTCAGCCAGCTTCGCCGGTGCTGATTGCGCCGCGGACGGCTGCGCTGCCGACGAAAGTTGGGTCGGATAATGTGCGCCATGACATGAAAAGCTCTCGCTGAGACTCCTGGCTCGTGTCCGCTACAACGTGCCGGTTCGATCCAAACAAATGGTTGCCGTGCAGCCTATCCGGCCCCGGCCGCTGAGCTTAATGATCTTTATGGGTTAGAGGTCTTGGCATCGCTATTGCCGGCCGAAGAATCGACTGGACTTCCACGCCCAACAGAGCGTGCATGCTGCTGACCTAGTGACGGGTGATAGCCCCCGTCAATGTCCTCCCCTGGCCTCCTAGCCGGGCTGTGGCCGGTGGAAGCGCCGGCATCGGGCCGGTGCGCCACGATGGAGGCAAGAATGGCCAAGATGAATTCGCCCAAAGCCAAACTCAGCGACACGCAGCTCGTTATCCTCAACGCTGCCGCGCAACGCCCAGACGGCTCACTTCTGCCGTTGCCGGAAAGTTTGGCCGCAAAAGGCGCAGCTCAAAACCGGGTCATGATCGACATTCTGTGCAAACGAAAGCTGGCCGAGGAAAAGCAAATCGACAACGGCGCACCCGAGTGGCGCCGCGACAAGGACGGCCGTCCTCTTGGCCTTTTCATCACCAAGAGTGGACTTCTCGCCATCGGCATCGGCGAGACGAAGGAGACCAAGTCCTCGCAAGCGACGGCAAGTCTACCCCGCCGACTTAAGACGGCAGCTGGACCGCGCAGCAAGCCGCGGAAGACTTTGTCCGCCAAGCCCAAGAAGCGCGCAGCGCCCTCGCAAGGCACACAGGGGACCGTGATCAAGATGCTGCGCCGGAAGTCGGGCGCTACCATCGGCGACATCGTCGCCGAGACTGGCTGGCAGCCGCATTCGGTACGTGGTTTCTTCTCAGGCGTCGTCAAGAAGAAGCTCAAGCTGCCGCTTACCTCCGAGGTCAGCAAAAGCGGCATGCGCCGCTACCACATCGCACCGGCCAAAGCCCCTAAGGCCTAGTGTCGTGTCGCGGTCAAATCCCGCTCTACCGCGCGTTCGACGGCGTGGGCGCGTTACCGCTCAAGTCGAGGCGGATCTCGTCGTGCGGGTGCGTGCCCTGCCCGACTGTCCGCGGGCTGAACTCGAGGCCGAGTGGCGCCGGTTATGGAGCCCTCAGGTGCCGGGCCACGCGAGCCGCGCATTCCTCGTCCGAGCGGTCGCTTATGGGCTCCAGGCGGAGGTCTATGGCGGCCTGGATACCAAAACGCTGCGGCTCCTCGAAAGGGCCGGTCGCGCGAGCGGCAAGGCGTCTGGACCGCAACGGCGTCAGTTGAGCAAGGGCTCAAAGCTGTTCCGCGAGTGGCATGGCGAGGTGTACGAGGTGCTCGTGCTTGATAAGGGCTTCGCCTGGCGCGGCGAAACCTATCCAAGCCTCACCGCTGTCGCTCGCGCCATCACCGGCACCAACTGGAACGGTTGGGCCTTCTTCGGACTGAAGCGACGTACCGAGAAGGCACCAGCAGATGGCTAAGGCAGCAAGAGAACGAACTCAGCGCACTCGATGCGCGATCTACACCCGCAAGTCGTCCGACGAAGGACTCGAGCAGGAGTTCAACTCGCTCCACGCCCAGCGTGAAGCTTGCGAATCCTATATCGCCAGCCAGCGCCACGAAGGGTGGCATGCTCTGTCCACCCACTATGATGATGGCGGGTATTCCGGTGGGACCATGGACCGCCCCGCGCTCAAGCGCCTTCTCGTAGATATTGCAGCAGGCAAGGTGGATACCGTCGTCGTCTACAAGATCGACCGACTGACGCGATCCCTGTTTGACTTTGCGAAGATCGTGGAAGCCTTCGACGCCAAGGGCGTGTCCTTCGTCTCGGTGACGCAGGCTTTCAACACCACCACATCCATGGGTCGGCTCACCCTCAACGTTTTGCTCTCCTTCGCCCAGTTCGAGCGCGAGGTCACGAGCGAACGTATCCGCGACAAGATCTCAGCCTCCAAGAAGAAGGGCATGTGGATGGGTGGCGCCGTGCCGCTTGGCTACGACGCAGTCGACAGGAAGCTTAGGATCAATGCCGAAGAGGCTCAGACAGTCAGGCGGCTATTTGCGCTCTATCTCGAACTGGGCAGCGTCCGAAAGCTCCAAGAGGAGATACACCGTCTCGGCCTCAAGACTAAGGTCCGGACTCTCACCGATGGACGTCGATTGGGCGGCAGCGCCTTCAGCCGCGGGCACCTCTACCGCATCCTCTCGAGTCCGATCTACATCGGCCGCATTCCGCACCGCGAAACCAGCTACGACGGAGAACATGACGCCATCGTCGAGACTGAGACTTGGGAGAAAGTCCAGGCTCTCCTCGCCACCAATGCCGGTCGCCAACGCGGTCGGACCAGCTCGAAGCACCCGAGCCTGCTCGCAGGTCTCCTATTCACGGCGGAGGGCGTTCCCTTCACGCCCTCTCATGCGGTCAACCACGGCCGCCGGTACCGGTACTATGTCGAGCGGTCGCTCCTGACGCCCCCGGCAGGGACCGGCAACAAGGTCAATGCCGCGGAGAAGGAAAACGAGACCGGGCTCAAATCCAAAGGCTGGCGGCTTCCCGCGCCCGAAATCGAGAAGCTGGCGCTCGACCAACTCTCCGCATTTCTGAAAGACCGCGTTGCGGTGCTTGATGCCTTGGCTTCAATGAAGAAGTCGCCGGACGTGTTTTCTGCTGTGCTCGCGCGCGCATCAAAATTGGCTGATGCGTGTGAGGCTGACACTCTTTCAGGCAAAGAAGAAGTCATTACCGCTCTCGTGCGGCGCACCGTTGTTGCGCAAGATAAGGTGATGATCGAGATCGGTCGGAAGGCTCTAACAACGCTTTTGCTTGATCAGGAACAAGTCACCGCGGACCGGTCGAAGGACACTGGTACGATCACGATTGAGGTGCCGATGCGGTTTCGCCGGCGAGGAGTCGAGGCGAAGTTGGTCGTAGCGGGACACCAAGAATCGCGCTCCGATCCTGACCCTTCCTTGGTTGGGCTCCTTACCCGTGCGCATGATTGGCTCGATCGGTTACGCCGCGGGGATGCTCAGAGCATTCAACAAATCGCAAGAGCCGAAAGCATCGACCGCTCCCATGTGACACGCGTCGTAAACTTAGCCTTTCTGTCACCTAAGATCACCAAGGCCATTCTCGAAGGTCGTCAGCCGACGGAGCTAACGGCGAAGTGGTTGCTGAAGTCCGCTGCAAGACTTCCGCTAGGCTGGGTCGAGCAAGACAACTTGGCTACATGCAATGAGTAGGGCGAACAGTGCGCACGACAGATGCTCCTGCCCATACAGCCTGCATACAATGCCTTAGGTGACCGTTACGTCCGCAGCCACCTGACCACAAATGCTCTTCCAGCAGATATGCTTTCATCGGCACTCCTGCGATCAAGAGGAACGCTAATTCAAACATAGGTTAGCCAATACGACAGCGAAGGAGTGGCTTCTCAAAACACCTCTTTTTAGTCCGACCCCAGAGTAATCTCATGCATCTCACCAATCTCGCTTGACACTGTTGCATAGTCGCTGTCGATGAGCAGGCCGTACTTCCCAGTCAGCTCAATGTTGCGAGTGTCGCCAGGGATTGCGTCATCCGGAACGCCGGGAAGCGCAACCGTACCGAGAATGAGCTGCTGCCCCGGAAGGGTTCGGGAGAAGATAAAGCGAAATATCGTTTCAGCGTTGTCCTTGTCCTGATCCTGCTGAAGAGGCGAGTCGATAATGAGCGGGCACAAGGTGAAATGATTAAACTTCTCCATCGTGTGCAGGAAGGCCATACACTGCGCGAGAAGCGAGCGCGGAAGATCGCTGCCAAGCGCATTGGCCTTTATCTGTCTGTCATAGGACTTGTAGTCCGATAGCTCCAGAACATGCACGTTAAGCGCTGCGAGGAATTCCTTCATCCGCGCCTGATAATGTTCGTTGATTGCCTTCTTGTGTTTCGAATCAACCTTCAAATCGTCTTTCAAGGCGTCGAGCGAGGCCTGGCGATCGGATTCCTGCTCAGAAAGCACGTTGATGTCCTCGCTGAGCGATGACATGACTTCCTTTATCCCCTCGGCCGTCACAAACTCGGCAAAGGTCACATTCTCTCGTTGACGCCGAAGTAGCTGATCCACTGACGATAACTCCGATCTGACTTCTCTATACGCGGCGTCGACAGTCTGTTCGTTGGCTTGCACATCGACAAGCTTCTTCCGGCGCTGGTCGATCAGCGCATAGCAATTGTCGATATCATCGAGAATTCCAAAACGCTCGACGATTGAATTTTCGATCTCCGTACCGCAGGTTGGACAACCAACCGGGTTGGGTGTCTTGGGATCTTCGGCATATGCGTAATCGCCTTCAAGCTCTTTGATCGCCCGGCGCAGAATCGATATTTCGCTTTCCAGACCGTAACGCTCGTTTCGCACTTGCTTGAGTTTATGCAGCACGTCCTGCTGCCGTCCGTAGATCGCATTGTACTCATCAACTAGCTGCTCGATTTCCTTACGGAATACGGCCGGATCAAGATCAACCTGACGGGCAGCTTTGCGCTTGTGATAGGAATCGCGGACGGCAAGGAGAGCATCCTTCCGCGAACCCAGGTCGTGCAGTTCGTCTTCGATCTCAACGGACTTGCGCTTGGCGTCATAGTAACGCTGTGGACGCACGCCTAGATGATATTCGAGCATATTGGTGCGGTAACGCGTAAACTGCTGGAGGCCATTGAAGGAAGCCCAACTGGCGGTCCAGCCGTTGTCCTGATCGATGTAGAACGGCAGGTAATAGAATGACGGTCCAGCTAAACCGAGCTTCGAGTCCTCCTTGCGCTCCAGTTCAATTCTGAACTTCAGCAGGGGGTTCAGGAAATGCGCAATGCCTCGCTCGCCCGATAGCCCTACATGGCGACTTATCAGCTCTCTGTTCGCATCGAAGACGCCAAAAAACTTCTCATCACGAATGATGTAGTAGTCTTTACCGCCAAGCGCGAATTTCACACAACATACAGCCTTGGCCCTCTTCCACCGGGTGTTGTTAAGCTGCGGCACGTCCGCACCAAGCGTGTTGTAGAGGATTTTGATAAGGGTGGACTTGCCAACATCATTCTCGCCGGTCAGCAGGTTTGTCGCCGGAGAGAACTCGATCTTCCGTGCCTTCTTCTCGGTCTTTGAGAGGATCAACGCCTCTTTTAATACTAAGCTTCTCATCGATCCGCCCCGTGCGTAGATTTCTTATTAGTTGTCGGAAGTTAGATTTTTTCATAGAACACCAGAATAGCGAGCGCCGTGAGGTACGGCTTCTTGTTATAGGGATGCTCCAGCGCTGCTCCGATTGCGCTCAGCGACTTCTCGCAAAAGGCTGCGAGTTCGATATCACCGTTGTTCATAGCTTCAAAAAGCGCCTCTAGTTTGGAGACGATGCCGCGCGCCACAGCGTTCGATCCGTCTGTGTAGTCGTACGTTGCATCGGGAAAAGCCTTGCTGAGTCGCACAAGATCGGCCGCAGTCCATCCGGCAGCGCCCAACTGGGTGTTCACAAGGGCCGTGTCGATCGTGTGCTTGGCTTTCGCAACAACCGCCAAGCTATCTGTGACGTACGACCTGCCAATGCACTTCTTGGAAATCAGGTCGTCCACCGTCTTTATCTCATCGGAGGGGAGATTGTTCTTTCGCGCAATGTCGCCTTGGATAAGCCGCACCCAACTGTGGACGTTGAGGCCATGCTCTTCACCAAAATGCGTCTTGAACAGTTCCATGGCCTGCCCTGTCAGATAGGTTTGCATCTTGTCGATGGAGACGCCGGAGATCAAAAAATGGAGACGCTCGAATTGTTCGTCAGTCAGGCTTGGTATCTCGGTTTTCAGCTTATTCCGAATCTTCGTCCTGTATTTTTCCTCGATATCCTTCGCGCAAACATCCTTGTCGGCGAACTCAAACGCGACATTTGAGACCAGCAGAATCCGCACGTCATATTCCGAGCAGACGCCCTCAAAATTGCAGCACATCTTTCCAAGTATGGAGTTTGCTTGAGACTCGTCCTTTAGCTTCTTGCGGGCGACCAGACTGGAAATCTTGCGAGGCTTTGCGGACGATGAAGTTTTGACCTGCGCGAAATCCGCCGCCGTTGGCTTGCTGCTTGGCTCCAGAAAAACCACATCATCATGGAACTCGAACGCAACGAGATAGTCCGCCTGTTCCATATGGCGACGCAGCATCTCGCAGAAAGCCCAGTTCTTCTGGTAGTCGAAACGTGACGCAGAGCTTGAACCGGATGTTTCGCGTTGTGGTTTGCTTACGAGTTCATCAAGAAGAGTCATTGTCTCTCACAGGGCTGCAAGCACGACCGAGTTCATGGGAGCTACTTTGTCAACGAACGAGACCTTACTCATACGGTCGAACTCTGTAGCAGCTGCTCGCAAGACGATGTTGCCAGCTCAGCGACCGTTTCGGCATCGCGAACAACATCATTCCCAACATGCCGTATGCCCGAGGCGACGGGCACATCATCCTTACGAGTGCCGGCCGGCTGCCGCCTGAAACTCGTTTCATCGAGGTTGACCAAGAAACAACTTGCCTTGGGAGGTAGTGCTGAGCGATTCATGCAATTGATGATAGCTGCACTCCTCTAGGGTCGGCAAAGAATTTAGTTCTTCGCCAAGCTCCGACCAGTGGACGGTTTGTCCGACGGCATTGCTAGTGGCGCCAACCATCCTAGTTCCGCGAAACGTGACCCCCGAAAGTGGCCGGCTGAGAAAAATCGCGGGAAATACCCATTCTCGTGCAAAGGGTTGCGTCTCTCCACACCCTTCTCGCAGCCCCCCTGTCAAGTAGTGGCACTCTTACGCGCTTTTTTCGAGCTATGCGGTGAGTAAGTGGAGAGAGCCGAAGAGCCCGCGACTGGGTGGCTGTGCTGGCAGTCCGCGGCGAACGCGTCTCTGCTTCGCATTTCCCTGATATGCGGGAAAGAATAGGGAATTTCGGCTGTTTTTGCCTCACCCTGCCCTGCTGAAGCCGAGTTTCCCGTTTTACATCAACACGAAATGGCAAAATTCCCTAAGCAGCGCATCAGGGAATTTTTCAGACAAAACAGGGAATTCCGGAGCGGAAACAGCGACGTTCCCTTCGAGAGCAGGCAAGCGGTTCAGAGAACTCTGAGGCGGTCACCTTACGTTACTTGCAGCCGCGCTTATCATGTCCGCTTCTGACCTGCGGGGGACATGGAGAAAGGGCGCTTTAAGCGTTAGGCGCGTTCGCTCGGTACTACGACCTTTGATACTGCCCGCAACCCATCACGGGTATCGACATCGCGAAACACCCTCTCGTCGCTCATGGGAACGGCACTCCAGGAGCCGGCCAGGTCACCCAACAGACCCTTTCCCCCTTGCGGCCCTGCAAGGCCCTCCAAGAGGCCAAAGTACCGGCGTGGCCAAAGCACGGGGTTCCGTTGCCGGCCCGCAAGCGTCGCCGGAAACACAATCGCCGCTCCATCGCGCTTCAGGAATTCCGCACCGAGCGTATCGATCACGGCGGAGTTGAGGAACGGCATGTCGCCGGGCACGATGGCAACGCCGTCCAGCTCCCGGGAAACCGCCGCGACACCGGACGCAACCGATCCGCCCAAACCATTCCTCCAGGCCGAGTTGAAGACGAAACGGACCGTCAGTCCCTTGAGGGCGTCTTCGATGGCGGATGCGTCGTGTCCGGTGACGACGATCACCTTGTCTACGCAGTCGGCACCGAGCAGCGTATCGGCCGTGACCCGCACCATCGGCCGTCCATCGATATTGGCGAGAAGCTTGTTGCGGGGCCCGAACCGCTCCGATGCACCGGCAGCGAGCAGTATGGCGCCAAGCCTGCTCATCACCGCGTGCCGCCGTGATCGACTTCGATGATCTCGGCCAAGATCGAAACGGCGATCTCCGCTGGCCCCTTGGCGCCGATGGCGAGCCCGACTGGGGCGTGAATTCGGGTGAGGTCGTCTTCCCCGAAGCCCGAGCCTCGTAGCCGCTCGAGGCGCTTCGCGTGGGTCTTCCGCGACCCGAGCGCCCCCACATAGAAGCAATCGGAGCGAAGCGCCGCGGTAAGCGCCGCATCGTCGAGATGCGCGGCGTGGGTCAGAGCGACTACCGCCGTCCGTGTGTCCAACAGCGTCGAGACGACGGCTGGCTCGGGCCAGTCCTCCAAGACGCTCACGCCGCCAAAGCGTGCGGCGCTTGCGAATGCGGGACGCGGATCGACGATGACGACGTCATAACCGACACGGGTCGCCAAACTGGCAAGGACCTGGGTGACGTGTGTCCCGCCGGCCAGAACGAGCCGGAGCGGAGGCATTAGAATCTGGAGAAAGGCCTTGCCTTGAGACAGCTCGACGATCCCGCTGTCGCCTGCCGAAATCCGCGCGATGAGCTCGGGATCCTCTGCCAATTGGGGATCGATGAGACGGCGGGCTCCGGTCGCGAGGTTCGTCACGACAGCCATCAGCCGGCGCGACCGGTGCGCCATGAGCACGCTATCCAGAAAGTCCCTATCCGAAACGCGGAGCGGCTCGATGAAGACTTTGATCGTGCCGCCGCAAGAGAGCCCCGCGCGCCAGGCGACGTCGTCCGCGATACCAAAGTCCAGAAGTTTAGGCGCCCCCGTCGCGATGACGTCCTGCGCCTCGGTGATGACATCGATCTCCACGCATCCGCCCGAGACAGACCCGGCGAAATCGCCGCCGGGCGCAACGACCAGTTGGCCACCGACCGGCACGGGGGCGGAGCCCCAAGCGGAAACGACCGTCGCCAGCGCGACCGAGTCATGCGTTTCAAGCCAATCGCGCGCGGTCTGAATGGGCGTGGACTCGATCGGTCGTTGCGGCTCAAACGTGTTCATCGGACTCGTCTTGCTTCTACCGAACAGGGCGGTCGGCGCAAGGGCTCGCGGCCGGCTCTAAATGCTGCCAGAAGCATGCGCATCGCCGGAGCCCTCTAAGCCTTCAGTGACTCTGCGCTAAGCGGCGGCTTGCGCAGCCTCACGCCCGTTGCCGCGTAGACCGCGTTGAACACGGCAGGGACGACCGCCGAGGTTCCAGGCTCACCAATGCCGCCCGGCGCCTCGGTGTTCTTGATGATGTGGAAATCGATCGCCGGCATGTCGTTGATGTGCGGAGCCCGGTAGTCGTGGAAGTTGCTCTGCTCGACTCGGCCATTCTCGAGGGTGATCTCGTCGAACAGCGCCGCACTGAGTCCATAGACGATTGCGCTCTGCACCTGCGCTTCGATCGTGTTGGGATTGATGGGAAGCCCGCAATCCACGGCGCAAGTGACGCGCTTGACTGTCACGTCGCCGGAATCGGAGACCTCCACTTCGGCGACCTGCGCCATGTAGCAGCCGAACACGTTCTGAACGGCAATGCCTCGGCCTGACCGTTCCGGCAGAGGCTGGCCCCAACCCGATTTCTCCACGGCGAGATCGAGCACGGCGAGCGCACGCGGTTCTTTGGTGAGCAATGCGCGACGATACTCCAAGGGATCTTTCTTGGCCGCGGCGGCGCACTCGTCGACGAAACTCTCGACCACGAAGATATTGTGGGAGGGGCCGACACTCCGCCAGAACGCCGTCGGAATCCCAGGAGGCTCATGCCGCACATACTGGAGCCGGACGTTCGGGATCTCATAAGGCATCTCGAGCGCGCCATCGACCGTGTCGAAGTCGTAGCCATCCTTGAACGCGGGAGAAGCCCAACGAGCGATGACCGAAGAGCCGCATATCCGGTGGCTCCAGGCAATCGGCATGCCATCGGCATCGAGCCCCGCGTGCAGGCGGTCGTAAAAATACGGCCGGTACATGTCGTGCTGGACATCTTCTTCGCGGCTCCAGATGACCTTGACGGGACCGTCGACCTGCTTGGCGATTTCCACGGCTATGGCGATCGAGTCGACTTCAAGACGGCGGCCGAAGCCACCACCTAGCATGTGGTTGTGTACGACGACCTTCTCGAGCGGGAGGCCCGTCAACTCAGCTGCGATCGCTTGGGCGCGGCCGATGACCTGTGTTCCGACCCAGATCTCGCAGGCGTCCTTCCGCACGTGGACAGTACAATTAAGCGGCTCCATCGCGGTGTGCGCGAGGAACGGCACCTCGTAGATCTCGTCTAAAGTCTGTGCCGCGCCTTCCAAGGCGTTTGGCACATCACCTTCGTGGCGGACAAGCACACCGTCCGCCTCGGACGCCTTTTCCATATCGGCGACGATATCGGCCGTCGAAAGCGTGGCGTTGGGACCGTCGTCCCACACGATCTCGACCGCCGCCAATCCCTTCTTCGCCGCACCCGTATTGGTGGCGACGACAGCCACGGCGTCTTCTGTCTGCACGACCTGCAGGACGCCATTGTTCTCGAGTGCCTTGGCACCGTCCACGCTTTTGACCTTGCCGCCGAATACCGGACAGATCGCCAGGGTCGCAAACTTCATGTCGGGAGCTTTTGCGTCGATACCGTAAACGGTCGTTCCGTTGACCTTTCCCGGCGTGTCGAGCCGCTTGGCGGCGGTCCCGATCAACTTGAAGGCACTCGGGTCTTTGAGTGTCACCTTCTCAGGGACAGGCATGGTCGCGGCCTTTTCGGCCAACGCACCGTAGCCAAGGCTGCGCCCAGTGGCCCCGTGGATCACGCTGCCCTTCTCAGCGCGGCAACTGGACGGGTCGACATTCCATGTGGCGGCAGCCGCCGCGATGAGCATCTCCCTGGCCGTGGCGCCGGCATTGCGCAAGGGCTCGTAGAACGCGCGCATCGAGGTGGAGCCGCCCGTTACCTGAAAGCCGACGAGGCCGTTTGTGTAGAGCGCGCCGTCGGGAGGAGCCTGCTCTGTATAAACTTGAGTGAGGTCGACCTCGAGCTCTTCGGCGATGAGCATCGGGCAGGAGGTGAACGTCCCTTGCCCCATCTCGACCTGCGGAATGATGAAAGCGACACGCCCGTCGTGGCCGATGCGAATGAAGCCGTCCGGCGCGAAGTTTGCCGCTGAAGCGTCCCGGGCCCTTGCGGCGCGTATCGGAAGGCCGAATGTGAGAAGCAAGCCGCCGCCGGCGGCGACACTTGCGCGCAAGAAGCCTCGCCTGGAGAGGCCTCCCGCGCTCGGCGTTTGCGGCTTGTCCGTCAGACGCAACGACATGGTCAGTCTCCCTGGGACGAGGACGTAGGTGAAGTCTCAGCGGCTTGCTTGATTGCTTCGCGGATGCGGAGATACGTCCCGCAGCGACAGATATTGCCGGCCATGGCGCCGTCGATATCGCTGTCGGTCGGCTCCGAATTTGCCGCGAGCAGCGCTGCCGCCGACATGATCTGCCCTGACTGGCAGTAGCCGCACTGGACGACCTCCAGATCGAGCCACGCCTGCTGAAGGCTCTCGCCGATCGGCGTGTCGCCGATGGCTTCGATGGTGGTAACTGCAGACTCGCCAATATACTCGACAGGCATGACGCAGGAACGCATCGGCGTACCGTTCACATGCACGGTGCACGCGCCGCATAGCGCCTTGCCGCACCCGAATTTCGTGCCTGTCATGCCCAGCACGTCGCGTAGAACCCAGAGCAGCGGGATATCGCCGTCTACGTCGACCTCGTGCTCTACCTCGTTGACCTTGATTTTGAAGGTCATTGCCTCACCCATTCTTACGCGGCTAAAATCGTTTGCCGCTTTGGCGCCCAGCCTACTGCGAACTCGTTCGCGTCCCCCACTATAGCGTCGGATATTGGCGCTTTGAAGCGCAAATGTTGTGTAGCAGCGCTGTGCCCCCACGTGACAGCAATCCCTGCACCGGATCTACAATCCCTGCACCAGATCTACCGTTCGAGGATCGGCCTTCGACGTCACAGAGCGACTTTGGCCTGGGCAGGTCCGCAAAGTGCCACGAGCGGACATCGGCAATCAGCCATAGGGCCGCTTATTCGATAGGCTCGATGTCAGGGAGACTCCAACTCTTGTCATAGAAACCCTCTGTGGGGCCATACAAGCGGAAGTAAGCCAACCACGCCTTGCCGGGCATCGTCTCGATCCAGGTGGCCTCCATGCCCGCAGGCACCTTTGGTCGGAAGTATGAGTCGACGGAGCGGTTCTGCACGGCGCAGGCAACGGCGCCCACCATGGCGCCGTTACACTTGCGGAGCCGCGAAGCCACGGCTTTGTTGGGCGGTGTGACGGCTAACCCGCTCCGTCCCAGCTTCGCCGGCGCAGCAGAATGCCATAGATGGTCGAAACAGCGGCCATCAGGGTCCCCCACGGGACCAAAACCCACGGCAACAAGGCGGCGATCGACGTCGTGGCCAATGCCATGTCGAATCTGCCCAACATCGCCGTGCTCTCGATCGTCAGAGCAATAACGATATCAAGTGCCACAGCCAGATATCCGGCTAGGACGAATTGCCAAAGCCGGGCGCGATGGACGTCTCGGACGCATAGTAGCCATGCGGCCAGGCCGGAAATCAGCATGACGCCCGAATGGCTGAGGGTGCCGGCATCCGCCACAACCAAGGTGAGGAGCTTGACAAAGACCCAGAAAATCACAGCGTGCCCGGCAGCCACTGCAGTTTGGACCATCGGACTCCCGACGCGCCACCGAGGCTGAACGGCGTTCGTCATCGTGCGGTCACCGGGTTTGCACCTGATCGGGACCCGGCACGACGGTCATGTGCTGCGGGCTTTCCCTTCGGCGGCGAGCCGTAGCTTGGAGACATGGTCACGTCAGTCATCGGATCGCCCCGAACACGCATTGCGCATTCGCCGTGCGGCGCGTCAACGGCCCATGACTTGCCCCACGCCTGCATTCCCATTGGACCAGCCGGAACCGTGGCGAGCGCAGCTGCCAGAATGATTGCCTGTTTGCGAATGCCATCCATGCGAGTCTCCCGTTACTTCCACCTCGACATTGCCATAGGCAGGCGTTTCTGGATATTCGGACAGATGCACTAATAGAGGCGTGGGAGCCCCAGCTCCTGTTCGAAGAGAAAATGCCCGTTGGCTGATCGCGATCCATGGAATGTAGTACGGTCCTGCAAAACGCCCTGTGGCTCCCCGCGGTCCGCACTATCGGCAGCACCCGTAGCAAGGGCCGCTTCGCGCCTCCATTGCGCGTGCCCCAAACGCTCCCCGAGCCGCGGCGCAATCCATTCAATCCCGAATTCCGCGATGCATTGGAAATGCCGCGGTTCGAAACCCGAGTTACTATGGTAGACGGATTGGGGTGCAACGACACGGGCGCGGAAGATGGTCGACGAACAGGGGAGCGGTAGCCGTCTCGGTCGCTGGCTCGGCGTCCTGGACGTGGACCGTCGCCCTACGGCGGAGCACGACGAAAACTGGCGCCTCAACTATCTCTTCTCCATCGCCACGGTGAGCTGGATCATTCATTTCTGTGTCACGATGCTCGCCGGCGTCGTGTTGCTCCAGGCCGGCCTCGGCGCCTGGGTTCCCGTGTGGATGGTTTCTATGGCGCTCCTGTCCCTGGCATTGGCGACCGTTGCACTCGCCTATCGCCATCGCAAGGAAGCGACATCGCCCGAGGTGTACGGCGCTGCTCATTCGGTGCTGACAGCCGCTATCGGACTCGTGTGGGGCATTGGCGCTGTCTTGTGCGCGATGTCAGCCTCAACCGAGATGCTAACCTTCTACACGCTTGTGCTGGGCGGAACGGCACTGGGCGCCGTCAGCTCGCAGCACATCCTAATGCGTAGTTGCCTGCTTTCGATCTGGACGTCGGTTCCGCTGCTGGCGCTCGCGTGGCTCGTCAACGGCGTCTCCTACGGGCCGCTGGCGACCGCGGGAATGATGGTGCTGTTTGGCGTGACCCTCACGGTTCTTGCCACCCGCATGAATGGTGCCGTCGAACAGAACGTCATGCTGGCCGATGCGCTGGCAGCGCGCAACGAGGTGCTTCTGCGCACCAGTGCCGGGCTTGCCGAAGCGCATGAGGAGAAATCGCGCTTCCTCGCGCAGGCAAGCCACGACCTGCGTCAACCCATCCATGCCATCGGGCTCTTCGTGGAGTATCTCCATGGCGTGCGTCTAGGGCGGGAGGGACGCGAGGTTCTGCACAACATCGATCGATCGCTGGAGTCTCTGACCCGATTGTGCCGTTCGCTTCTCGACCTTTCGGCACTCGATGTCGGGCGCGTCAAACCGGAGATCGGTCCGGTGTCGCTAGGCGAGCTGATGGGTGAGGTGATACGGCAGGCTAGTGAGCCCGCGCTGGCGCGGAATGTCACCATCCGATTTCGGCCCTCGCGATACTGGGCGCGCAGCGATCCGGCCCTGCTTCATACCATGGTGCAAAACCTCGTCTCCAACGCGATCAAGTATGCGCCCGGAGCGCAGCTTCTCGTGGGCGTGCGGCGGCGCAACGGTGCGCTTTCAATCGTCGTTGCAGATACTGGGCCCGGGATCGCCAGCGAGGATCAGCAACGGATATTCAAGGAGTTCGTCCAGATCAAAGCACCCGATACCGCAGAGGCGGACGGTCTTGGCCTTGGTCTGTCGATCGTGCACCGGCTCGCCGAAATGCTCGGTCTGCGGGTCACAGTCGCCTCGAAACTCACAGAGGGATCGACGTTCTGCATCGACGGACTTGGCGAAGCCCAGCCTGCATCACGTCCACGCCGGCAAAGTCCCGCGGGCCATGTGCACTTGCTGGCAGGGCTGCGGGTCCTTGTCGTCGACGACGACAGGGCCGTGCGCGACAGTACCGTCCAGTTGCTGACGCGATGGGGTTGCGCAGTGCGGGCGACGGATCGTGTGACTCTTGCGACCGATCCCGACGAGTTCGATTTCTTGCTGTTCGACCAGGAACTGGCCGATGGCGAAATCGGACTCTCCCATATCCGTAACATGAGGGCGCGTTCGTCGTGCTGGATACCGGCCGCCCTCATCACCGGTGGGCGTACCGATCACCTTGTCGAGCCGTGCAAAGCGGAAGAGGTCGCCATCCTTGCCAAGCCCGTCCGTCCCACGCAACTGCGGTCGGTTCTACTTTCGGGCGCAGCGGGCCGGACCAACCTCAATCAAACAACTCCCAGCTCGGAGGCCATGCCGGCAGCAGCCGTGCGACTCGTCACGCCGAGCGCACGTAGCAGCGCCGAAACATGAACTCGCACCGTAAAATGCGAAATGCCGAGGTCGCGGGCGATCTGCTTGTTAGACCGCCCAAGCGCCAGAAGGCGCAGGACTTCACGTTGGCGTGGCGACAGACGCGAGAGCCGGTCGGAGGGAACGAGATCGCTTTCACCCAGAGCCGCCTCTGTCTTCACCACCACATCGCCTGCAAGTAACGCAGCAATGCCTGAAGCCATCTCGCTCGATGAAACGCCCTTGGCAATAAACCCGTCGGCACCGGCCCGCATGACTTCCTCGACCATCGCCGCGTCATCGGTCATCGACACAACGAGCAGCGATGTCGTGGGATAGAGCCGGCGCAGCGCGTGGATACTGTCCGGCCCCTCGAAGCCAGGAAAGACGAGATCGAGCACGAGCATACCCGCCGGTTCTCCTTCTGCAGCGACGCGCAGCAATTCATCTGCTGTTCCAACCTCGCAGATCGCCGCATCCGGAACCGCTCTTTGCAGGATGCGGCGCATACCATCTCTAAAAATGGGATGGTCGTCAGCAATGATGATGCGCTCGCCCATGGATTGCGGTTCCTGCCCGTTCTTGTGACATTCCAACTTGGATCGGAATTGTAGCGGGACGGCTGGCAGATTGGCAGTAGCACGGACGTGCTATTCACGTGTCCCTACGTGTTTCCGGAGCCCGTCCGATAGCCAGGCACGGTCCAATGCCAGCAGGCATGGAGCGGACGGCCTTCTTGACCGAACCCAGCGCGCAATCATGCTGTGGCGGACGCTATCGGCACGTCCCTGTCGGCGTCGCCGCGCCGATAGTGCGTCTGTGCTAGTTGCTTCAGAGAGAGGCCGTTCATAGCTTTTGGCCCATGCCGGGAAGCCAAAAAGGAGAAACGGATGACCGCCGGAAAGAGAATAGCTGTTGCAGTCGCCGCGCTCGCCATGAGCGCCGGCGTCGCAGGATCCGCCCATGCGCAACAACAATATGGAGCGGAGATCGTGCTGACCGATCTTGGCCAAACAGGAACCATCACGATGTTTGATCGTCCGACGGCACATTTTACGGTTCCGGTTCGCCTGTGCGGCCGGAGCTTTTTCGTCAGCTCGAAGACGAACCACGCCCATTGGGTTAGGAAGACCCAGGAACGGAACGTCTATAGAGTGACCGGCCAAGGGAAGGTCATCTGCAGCACTTATTGACGGTGCGAGCTGATTATTCGGGCCAAGCCTCGAAGGATCGTTCGTGAATGCGCTGCATGCAGCAATTTCGGCCGCAGCTTAGAGTGATTGCCGTGCCGCCGACGATGTGGCACGGCTCTCACGAGACGCAGTTTCCGAAGGGTCGAGCAACGGCCGTTTAGAAGAAAACCGATGGGATCGAACAATCTGCTTCCGGCGAAGCATGCCGCCGGACCCATGTCTTACAGGTGGGCATCCGCATTCTGGTTCGCCGCTTTCGCTTGGCCGTGGGCGGGACTCCTCGGTGCGTATATCGGCCTGGGCGATCAATCCTGGTACACGATCTTCGTATTTGCGGCATCCGCCTTCGCAGGCGCCCTCGTCGGTCACCTAATCCTCGGAGGGTGCCGCGGCTTCACGCGTTGCGCCTTGTCCGGAGGCGCTGCGCCGTGGTTCGCGACACTTTTCGGTACTGTTATGACCGGCTGGGGGGCATGGGGGACTTCGGCGCTACACGAGTTCGCCACGATAGGCCCTCTCTTCACCCTGCCCGGCGTAGTTTATGGGGCGGTCTATTGGGTCATCCATGAAGCGATCCGGGACAAGCGGAGTGCCAACGTCTCATGAGGCGACTCGTATTTTCGACAGTGCTCTTGCTGGGACTGGTTCAAGGCGCCAACGCCGGCGAAACGATCTACGATCTTTATGCTGCGATCGGCGACACCGTCTTCTTTCCCCTCGCCGATACGCGGGATGGCCAGACGATAACGAACAGCGCCGGCCGGCCTTTGAAGACGCAAATCGACGAGCAGGGACGCTTCCTCGCCTATCTGGAAGAGGACGGCGGCTGGGCAGTCAATGCGTTCAAACTCTGGCCGCTTCCCGATGGCGGAGCCATCGCCGCTACGATGGTTGGCTCCTTCGAAGGGGAGGTGATGTTTGCCCACAGTTATGTCGAGTTTTACGCCCAGCGTCCGGGCGGAGCGTGGGAGGTCATCGATCCGCCGATGGAGCCGCTAGATGTCTCCTACTTCTTAGACAAGGCGCCGGTCTTTCGTTCGAGCGAGCTGAAGAAATCCTTTGAGGACACCACCTGGGGGCTGTTCTACGAACTGAGGCCGGACCGCGAGCATATCGTTGTTCATCTCACGGCGACCAACCGGAGCAAGTGCTGGCCCGAGACCATTTTCGGCGTTGCGATGGAACGCGATCGGGGCGACGCGGGCGGCGCGGATTTCTGCCGCGACGTCCATGCTCTGCTCATGAAAGAGGTAGTGCTGCAACTCGACGAGGCGCGGGGCCGCTTCGACATCGTGCCGCTGCCGCGCAAGCTGGCGCTGCCGAAGTCCAGGCGCTGCGATCTTTCAAGAGCCCGGGACTGCAACTCGGCTGATTAGGTCCTTCAAACTCTCCGGCGGATTAGGCCATCCCTTGGCGGCCTCCTGACGGGCAAACTCCAGGATCCCCGCCAGCTTTTCGGCCGAAAGCGGAAGATTTCCGGAGAGGTGCTCGACCCTGCGCTCGCCGCTGCCGTCGACAAAGGCGAATCCGAGTACGGGAACACCGCTGTCGCTCACACCGGGATCGCCGAAAACCCCGACGTAGAACTTCTCCACCCTATCCCAAGGCAGGAAGAGCTTTCTGCCGTTCGTCGTCGTCCGCCAGAATCCGTCGGGCTGAAGCTCCAATTGCCCGTTATGCCCGGTCAGGCCGCGCAGCGAATAGAAGCTGACGATAAGCGGGAAGGGCAGGACAATCACGTACCAAAGTGGGCCAAGGCCACCTTCCAGAAGCGACAGGCCGTAAAGCAAGCCGCCGGCAAACGCCCATACCACAGCGAGGAGGATTGCCTGCTCCAGCGGATTGGGCGACAGGGAAATCTTCCAGTCTCTTGGATCTTTAGAGCTGGTTGCTGTTTGCATCACTATCCCGTCCCGATGCTGCCAGGGCACAATTCCGCACAGAGGCCGGCCTTGCCTATCGACTTGGGCTTGGGGTGTCGATTCGGCGGCCGACGATGTTACCCGAATGATGCCACTATATTCCGTCTGCCGCGCAACTAAGGCGTCTGTGCTAATCGCCTTGCAGACTTGCACGCTCTATCATCGGGACCAGACCGAATCTGATGGGTGATATGAAATGAAAAGACTCTGTATCGGGGGCATGTCTTGCCTGTTGCTTTTTTCTCCGACGCCGGTCAGCGCCTTGGACGAAGCAACGGACGATCTAACGTCCATTTTCGAGTATGTGTGCCTCGACACCCTGCCCTTTTTTGACGGAGCAGAGCCGCGCTTGCGTCAGATGGGGTTCGAGTTGACGGCCTTTGGCGACAACGAATTCGAAGGCCGCCATGCCTCGCAGGGGCTGACTGCCAACCTCGCTGCGGGAAAGCGGGAGCACGCCAATCCCGGATGCACGATTCAGTCCAAGACTGCGGTCTACGATCGTGCCGAGGCTGTTGCGCTGGAGATGTTCAACAATGTTTTCGGCGGCAACGTTACGCAGTGGCGGTACAACGGAAAGCCCGCGGGCTGGAAGGCGGCGCTGAGTGAAGGGTCCGTCTATCTCAGCGTCACTGGCGAAGGCGTGGATGTTCCGTCCGGTGTGGGCATATCTCTTGAGCTGCGCAGCGAATAGCCACAGGTCACGGTCCCGCATCACGCGGGTGGCATACTCATAGAGTTGAGACCGGTTCGCCGGACATCGAAGACGAACAAGTTGGACAATGTCCGCTAGTGGCGGACCAGCGGGCAAGGACTTCGCAATGCCCCCCAAAAAACCAAATGCCCGCCATTCTGGAAACGGCGGGCATCAGATCTCGATCTGAACGGATCAAGCTTATTCGCAAATTCCTGGCGGCTCGACGCACTTATTATTGCAGCAATCAGAATTCGAGTTGCATGAATGACCAGAGTCCTTACATGCAGCCATCTGTATCCCATCAGGGATCTTCGACATCGGAACCGCATCTGCCTTCTTCAAAGCATCGAGGTCCAAGATCCGAGCCTGATTCGAGGCTGCGGCAAGCCGGATATCATCGGCACTGGCGGGTCCAACCGACAGTCCAACAGTCATCATTAGAACCGACAAAGTGATTGCAAGCTTTGGAGTCATAGTCTCTTCCCCACTTGGTTACCGAAACAAGATTGGCAGCATTGAGCAGCAGCTTCAACACAGATTCTGTAGAGCATCTAGAATCCTTCTAGGTCGAGTAACAGGCCGGATAGACAGGTGTCGGCGTAACGGGCGCCAGGATAGACCGACACGATGCGCACCGTAATCGTGGCGGCCTTTGCGGGCTGGCTTAGGGCGAGCCGCTGACTGCCTGGGTCGTCGCGGAGGGTGTATCTCTCCTTGCGGCCCGCCGCCTCGATCTCGACGACCTCTACCCGGCCATTATTCGAGAAGGTCGACGCGGATCTCTGATAGCCGTTACGGATGACGACGGCGTAGACGCTGACAGCGGGTGCCGTCTCGATCCGGATCGATTCACCTTCGCCGTTCCCCGCAACGCCCTCACACCAGGCCGCTCCCTCGGGACCCCAGAAGAGATTCTTCGGTCCATAGGTCTTTCCGCCCTGCTGGGGCAGAATCGAACTGGCGCAATAGCGCTGACTGTCGACGAACTGCGTAGGGCTGTTGTCCTCGTGGCAAACCTCATTCGAGGCGGCTCGCGCAATCTGTTTCGAAGTGGCAACCTGCGATGTGGAGATCTTGCAGTGCCCCTCAACCGGGATCGGTCCACCGCGAATGAAGTTGCCGTCCTCACCGTAGAGTTCGACGTTGCCTGTCGCCCTGCCGCTAACGGTGTCGATCCGGTAACTCGAAATGTTGACCAACTGTCCGGCATTGCGCACCTCGTGCCGGAATTCGATCTCTCGTCCAAGGTCCTTGGTCGCAAGACCGACCGCCACGTCGCCCGCGACAAAATGAGAGGCGGAGACGCCAGTCTGTCTGGCGATATCGTCATGCCGGATCGTTACCCATGTGAGCGGCGAAGCCCCCGGATCGAACCGGCAATCGTAGACCGACTCAGAGGCCTGCGCAGGCAACGGATGGAGGCTGACTGCTGTAGCGGCGGCTATTGCGCCAAGCTTGGCGAACATACGCACTGTCAGTGAACTCATCGAAAACCTCATTGCAGAGTCAGACACTCCATCTTCTACGGCCGTGAAAGGCAACGGCAGGTTGGGCTCGAAGCATCCCAAGGACGGTGAACCCAACCAGCGTTCAACCGGCGTCATAGTGCTGTCTCCAACGACCTCAAGCAACTAGTACAGATGGGCTATGGAGACAGTCTCATGTCGTGATTGCAGAGCGTCAGCGGGAGGAGCGAGTCGCGGGGGCGGGTCTGGCTCGCCGAACTGATGGCGCGCCGGCCAGTCAAGGTTGCCGCGATTGCCTTGGCCAACAAGATCGCCCGCATTGCCTGGGCGCTGATGCTCAGCGGCACGCGCTACAGGGAGCCGTCCACACATGGCACCAAGCCGACGTGGCCAGAATTTTGCTGAGTTCTGGTTGCGTCGGAACAAGACGTCACGGGACGCGTAGAGCAGGCTGGTCCTCTCAAATCGAGAGGAGATTGGTCACTGCAAACCATCAAAAATCGTGTTCGTCTGCCGTTTCGTGGGCTAACTGTTCAACTCCGCTAGCCGCCAATATCCGCGTCAAGTGGGATAGCCAGCATCGCTCGGAGCGCCGATGCTGGTTTCACAAGGTCGCTCAGGGTGTACTCATCCAAAACATCTAGGAACGCCCTCCGCGCGCGTTCCAAAGCCCGCCGCAGGACGCAGCCTGGCGAAATCGCACAACCCGCGTCGACAGGCTCGAGGCACATGACGATCGCAAAGTCGGGCTCGGTGTAGCGAACGACGTCGCCAAGTCCGATTTCTGTGCTGGCCTTTGCGAGCCGCAAACCCCCATGACGCCCGCGGACCGTTTCGATGTAACCGCCGACGCCCAGCTGATGGGTGACTTTCATAAGGTGGTTCTTCGACACGCCATAGCTGTCGGCAACCTCTTCGATGGTCGCCAAGCCATCGCCCTTGAGCGCCAAGTACATCAAGAGCCGTAACGCGTAGTCCGTGTAGACGGTCAGGCGCATGTGGTCTCCTTATCCAGTCCATAAAGATGCATTTAACGTATTGCTTTTAAGCATCGCTCGAGTAACATGCATACAAAATACATCTTTGAACGGATCTGGGTCAAATGGATAAGGCCGGAGGCATTGGCGGCGACGCTCGGAAACCCCGCGTAACAGCGGAGGAGGTTGCCCGCCTCGTGGACGGGTTCTACGCGAAGGTGCGCAGAGACCCTCAACTCGAATACGTCATCGACAGTGCGATCGTCGGCGATTGGGCCGGCCACCTGGCCAGAATGCGCGCCTTCTGGGCTGCCGCGATTTCGCCCCAAGGCGACACGTACGAGACGCTCGTCGGGGCGCATCTGCGCTTCGACGGCATGGATCGGAGGTTGCTAACGCGTTGGATCGCGCTCTTCGATGAGACCTGCAGTGAGCTGTTCGACGGGCCGTTGGCCGCAGCGTTCAGCATGAAGGCGACGCGTATCGCCGAGAGGCTGAGAGGAGCGCTCGCTCAGGAGCGTGGCGGATCTCTGCCGCGGAGTATGCCATGACCTATGTCGTCACGGACAACTGCATCAGGTGTAAATACATGGACTGCGTGGAGGTGTGCCCGGTCGATTGCTTCTACGAAGGCGAAAACATGCTCGTCATTCATCCTGACGAATGCATCGATTGTGGAGTCTGCGAGCCAGAGTGTCCTGCCGAAGCCATCTTCCCCGACACGGGCGCGAATCTCGAAAGCTGGCTCGATCTGAACGCGAAGTACGCGGAACTGTGGCCGAACATCGCCGTGAAGCGCGAGCCGCCCGTCGACGCCGCCGCCTTCGACGGCGTTCCCAATAAGCTCGAGCCGTTTTTTTCGCCTAACCCGGGTCTGGGCGACCATGCTGACCACGAGGCGATAGAACTGGAACTACGAACGAATCCTAATGAGCGTCGAGGGCATCCGTAAACAGCGCTCTCCCGCAGCGTCTTGTGGGAGCGTTGGAAGGGGAGGTTGCGGGCCAATGCGTCCACCCGCAATCTCCCTCCGAACGATAGATAGTATGAAGTGTGAAGAAGGAAGTGGTCGATGGCACAAACCGAAGCTCAACGTACCGCACATGACGATCGGCCGCATGGCTGGAGACGTTGGGCCTTCTCGACGAACCACAAAGACATCGGCACGATGTATCTAATCCTCGCGGTCGTCGGCGGTACGATTGGTGGCCTCATGTCGATGGCGATGCGCGCAGAGCTCATGTATCCAGGTCTGCAGATCTTCGTCAATCCGGACGCATTCAACGTCATTGTGACGGGCCATGGACTGATCATGATCTTCTTCGCCATCATGCCAGCGATGATCGGTGGCTTCGGCAACTGGATGGTTCCGTTGATGCTGGGCGCACCCGACATGGCGTTCCCGCGCATGAACAATATTTCGTTCTGGCTTCTCCCGGCCGCGTTCACGCTCCTGTTGGCATCGCTCTTCGTGCCCGGCGCACCCGGAACTGAAGGGGCGGGAACGGGGTGGACTGCGTACGCGCCACTATCCACGAAGGGAAGTCCAGGAATTGCGATGGACTTCGTAATCCTCTCGATTCACCTGGCGGGAATCTCCTCCATCCTCGGGGCGATCAACTTCATTACGACCATCTTCAACATGCGCGCACCAGGCATGACTTTCCACAAGATGCCGCTCTATGTCTGGTCAATCCTGGTGACGTCGTTCCTGCTATTGTTGTCGGTTCCGGTCTTGGCTGGCGGAATCACGATGCTTCTGACCGATCGCAATTTCGGCTCCGCCTTCTTCGACTCGTCCCATGGCGGCGATCCTCTGCTGTACCAACACCTGTTCTGGTTCTTCGGTCACCCGGAGGTCTACATCATGATCCTCGGTGGCTTCGGGATCGTCAGCCACGTCGTTTCGACGTTCTCACGGAAACCCATCTTCGGCTATCTCGGCATGGTCTATGCGTTGGTCGCCATTGGGACTGTCGGATTTGTCGTCTGGGCGCACCATATGTTCACATCCGGTCTAGGCCCAGACACGCAAGCCTATTTCGCCTTTGCTTCGATGGTCATCGCCGTGCCCACCGGCATCAAGATCTTCTCTTGGGTCGCGACCATGTGGGGTGGATCGATAACCTTGCGTACGCCGTTGCTCTGGGCCCTTGGTTTCATCTTCTTGTTTACGATCGGGGGTGTGACGGGCGTCGTGTTGGCCAATGCGGGTCTCGATCGTTCGCTTCACGACACCTATTATGTGGTCGCGCATTTCCACTACGTCTTGTCGGTCGGCGCTGTCTTCGCGATCTTTGCCGGCTGGTATTACTGGTGTCCCAAGATGACGGGGTACATGTATTCCGAAGCCCTGGGGAAGCTACACTTCTGGCTGATGTTCCTCGGCGCGAACATCGCGTTCTTCCCGATGCATTTCCTCGGCCTTGCCGGCATGCCCCGGCGCATCGCCGATTATCCGGACACGTTCGCCGGATGGAACTTCGTGGCGTCGATTGGCGCCTTCATGGCCTTCGCCGGCTTTCTCGTCTTCTTCGTGAGCGTCGCAAACACGTTCTGGGCACGCCGCCGAGCACCGGCCAATCCGTGGGGCGTCGGTGCCACGACCTTGGAATGGACCGTGCCGTCGCCGGCTCCGTTCCACACCTTCCAGACGCTGCCGCGTATCCGATAACGTTGGATCAAAAGGAGAGCGCATTGCGCGCCGCTCGACCGTTCACGATCAAGGTCAAACGAGCCTACGAATCGCCGGCGGAGAGCGATGGGCAGCGGATCCTTGTTGACCGGGTCTGGCCGCGCGGCCTCACCAAGGAGCAGCTCCACCTGCATCGCTGGGCGAAGGAACTGGCCCCAAGCGCGGCGCTGAGAAAATGGTTTGGCCACGATGCCGCGCGCTGGGATGCGTTCTGCGCGCGCTATCATCGCGAACTCGATGCGCGTCCGGAAGTAGTTGCAGAACTCGTGACCGCATGCCGCAAATGGCCGGTGACCTTGGTCTTCGGTGCAAGGGATGTCGATCACAATCAGGCTGTGGCGCTCGAACGGTATCTCCGATCCCGCGTGTAAGCTGGTTCCGAAGCATCACGCGTTCCCTGCCGGTCTACTGCTTATGCGTACTCGTGCTTTGACGAGAGCTTCCGTGATGAACGGTGCCCAACACCGTGGAGTGTTTGACACAATTTTCAGTCAGGGATTCAGGCCGCTTTTCTTCGGTGCAGGTCTCGGGGCAGCGATTGCCGTTGCGATCTGGCTCTCGATCCTTCGCGGAGACGCAACACTGACGACATCCTTCGCGCCGACCCGCTGACATGCGCATGAGATGTTGTTCGGCGCTGCCGCCGCAGCCCTAGGTGGCTTCGTGTTGACTGCTATACCGAACTGGACAGGACGCACGCCAGTGAGAGGTACGCCGCTCGTCGTTTTGGTTACAGCATGGTTGGTGGGCCGAATCGCCGTGGCGACATCGGCCATTGTCGGCAACCTGCAGGCTGTCGTCCTAGATCTCTCGTTTTGGGCGATCCTTTTTGCGCTGGTCGTACGCGAGATCGTCGCAGCCAGAATTTGGCGGCACGCGCCGGCCATCCGCCCAGCCCTCGCGACGTCATGACGGAGCGCATTTGCTTCGTCGTGCGAAATGAAAATCCGTCGCGCGCAATGTCCCGCGCGATCGCTAAGAGTGACTCCGCTGACGATGGGCACTTAGCCACCGCGTCCTGGCTAGCCGCACCGGCGTGCGAACCCTTATTGCCCATGTCGCGCACTTCTACCTGACCCCGACCTGAGGCGCACTCTCATACATCGGCCTGCCCCATATCACCAAGCCAAAGCCTATTCACCCTCTTGCGGAGACCGTGAGCGTCCGTGGCTCAGAATGGGCACGCGCAGCCTGGAGGATCCGGTGCCGACCGACACTCGATGAAACCGGATTCGGCCTGCCGTATTCCGCCCCTCTTCCCAATCCCGGTCCGTCCAATAGGTGCCTTCGAGCACCGCAGGCCGGTGCCCTGGTGGGATGGTCAGGCATGCCGTACCGAGATGTCTTCGGCAAACAGCCGTGGTGTCCAAAACAAGGCTGTCAAACACGTAGAATAGGACGGGCCGGTTCGATGTCTTGTCCTGCCGAAGTGTGCAGACGACCGCCTCGGAGCATTTGCGCCCCTTTCGCGACATCAGCTGCATGCGCACGCCCGAGACGCATGTGTCGATTCGAGCTGTTCCGATCTTACTGTAGAGGCGGGCTTCCGCGTCGGCGGATGATCGCCGCGCCCGGACCGCATTGGAGCGCACCTCGACGAGGTAGTCTCCGTCGATGTCCAGAGCGAGCTGCCACAGCCCGAGAAGGCGACCAAGGATCGGAAGCCGCACCCTTCCGGCGACGAGTGACAGTGCCGCGCAAACAGCAAGAACCTTGAGCGTCGTGCCGAGTTCGGGCTGCAGTTCCGCAAAGAGCAGCACGATGGCCAGCGCGACGACAAGAGACGTGGTGACTGCGCGCGCCGCACTGGAGAGGCGCTGGCGCCAGGTCAGTTCAAATCGCGCGCGGAATTGCCGAGGCCGTACCACGCTGCTCCTCCCGGGCCGGTGTTAGAGAGCCGCCACCCTCTCCCGCGCCACGTCAAACGCCTGTTCCAGATCCGCAAGAAGATCATCTGCCGCTTCGAGACCGATCGAAAGCCGGAGAAGTCTGTCAGTGATTCCCGCCGCGGCCCTTGCAGTTTCGCCCATCCCTACATGCGTCATGGTCGCCGGATGGGCGACGAGACTCTCTATCCCACCGAGAGATTCGGCCAATGTGAAAACGCTCAGAGATTCCACGAAGCGGCGCACGGCTCCCACGCCACCATCGAGTTCGAAACTCAGCATGGCGCCGAACCCGGCTTGTTGGCGGCCAGCAATGGCATGGCCCGGATGCGACGGAAGACCGGGATAGTGCACCGCTGCAACTTGAGGATGGGCGTCCAAGAACCGCGCGATACGTTCCGCATTCTCCTGCTGCCGCTCCATCCGTGGAAAAAGCGTCCGCAATCCGCGAAGGGTCAGATAGGAATCGAAAGGCGCGCCCGTGATGCCGGTAATGTTGGCCCAAGTCGCGAATGTCTCCACATCCGCGGCATCCGCGGCAACGATGGCGCCGCCCACGACATCGGAATGACCGTTGAGGTATTTTGTCGTGGAATGAATCACGAAGTCCGCGCCGAGCGAGATGGGCCGCTGAAGCGCAGGCGACAGGAATGTGTTGTCGACAGCGGTCTTCGCTCCGAACGACTTGGCACGTTCTGCGATCTGCGCGATGTCGACGACACGCATCAGCGGATTGCTAGGCGTTTCGATCAAGACCAGCGCGGGATACTGCTCGAAGGCCGCTTCCAACGCGGCGTCGTCTCCTTGGTCGACAAACACGACCGAGAAATGGCCCCGGTCCCGCCGCGCGGCCAGAAGCCGATAGGTTCCGCCGTAGCAATCATGCGGGGCAACGATGAGCGTGTCGGGCTCCAGTGTGGACAGGAGCAAGTCGACGGCCGACATGCCCGACGACGTTACGACTGCTCCCGCGCCGCCCTCAAGTCGCGCGATCGTATCCGCAAGAAGTGCGCGGCTAGGATTGGCGGTACGCGAGTAGTCGTAGGGGCCGCTCTGCGCAAACCCCGGAAACACGAACGTGCTCGACAGATAGATCGGGGGCGTGACTGCCCCAAAGGATTCGTCCAACGCGATTCCGTTACCGGCAGCAATCGTTTCAGGATTCAGACTCTTCGACATGTGTCACCGTCCATATTGTCAGTCGGGCAAATCCACCATGCGCAAATAGGGCTTTAGTTCGCGCCAGCCTTGCGGGAAGTGTTCCTTGGCCTGCTGGTTCGTAAGTGCCGGCGAGATGATGACGGGTTCGCCCGGTTGCCAGTTGACGGGCGTCGCGACTTTGGCCCTGTCGCCGGTCTGCACGCTGTCGATAGCGCGCACGATCTCAGCGAAGTTTCGGCCCGCAGCCGGGGGATAGATCAGGATCAGACGGATGCGCTTCGTGGGATCGATCAGGAAGACGGCTCTGACCGTGACCGTCGGATCAGAATCCGGATGGATCATGTCGTAGAGGGTCGCCACGCGCTTGTCGGCGTCCGCGAGCAACGGAAAATTGAGGGCATGCCCCTGGGTCTCGGCGATATCCTTCGCCCATTCGGCGTGGCTCTCCAGCGGATCGACTGAGAGCCCGAGCGTCTTGACGTTGCGCTTCTCCCATTCCGGCTTCAGCCGTGCGACTTCGGCCAACTCCGTGGTGCAGACCGGCGTGAAGTTTTTGGGATGGCTGAAAAGCAGGCCCCACGACTTGCCCAACCACGCATGGAAGTGGATCAGACCTTCAGTGCTTTCCTGCTCGAAGTCCGGCGCAATCTGGCCGAGTTGCAGAGACATCAACGTGCTCCTTTAGACTTTTTCTTGGACCGCGCTTGCGGACTGTTGTCTTGGGTGGGGCCGAGGTATCCGGCGCGGAGGGCAAAATCGCCGAGATGCTCGCCCCGCTTCCGGTCGCGCGCGAAGTCCGCGAGGACACCGCCGAGCTTGTCGAGGATCGCCGCCTCACCGACATTCTCGAGGACCAGCTGGTTCAGCCTCTGACCGTGAAAGCCACCGCCGAGATAGAGATTGTATTTCCCGGGCGCACGCCCCGTGAGACCGATGTCGCAGATATACGGCCGGGCGCATCCGTTCGGGCATCCGGTCATGCGCATTGTGATCGGCTCGTCGTAGAGGCTATGGCGTTTCAGCATCTCCTCGATCTTGGTGATGAGGCTGGGCAGGTAGCGCTCGGACTCCGCCATGGCGAGGCCGCAAGTGGGCAAGGCCACACAGGCCATCGCGTTCAGCCTCAGACCGCTTCCTCGATTGAGTTCGGAAAGACCGTGGACGCCGAGCAGGCCTTCGATTTGGCTTCGCTCCTGCTCGGTGAGGTTGGAGATCATGAGGTTCTGGTTGGGCGTGACGCGAAACTCGCCCGCGTTCATATGCGCGATAGCCTGTATCCCATCGAGCAACCGGCGCTCGGGACCATTCCGTATCCGACCATTCTCGATGAATAGGGTGAAATGCTGGAGGCCGTCCTCGCCCTGTTGCCAGCCGAGCGTGTCGCCGTTCGAGGCGAAGTCGAACGCTTTCGCGGGCGCCAATTCGAATCCGAGCCGCACTTCGATCTCGGCCTTGACCCATTCAAGGCCCTTGTCGTCGATCGTATATTTGAACCGGGCGCGGGCGCGGTCCGCTCGATCTCCGTAATCGCGCTGGACTTCCATGACGGCGTCGATCGTGGCCAGCAGATCGTCTACCGATACGAATCCGATTACGTCCGCCAGGCGCGGGTATGAGTTCGGGTTGCGGTCGATGCGCCCCATGCCTCCGCCGATCGCGATGTTGAATCCGATGAGCTTCGTCCGCTCGATGATGGCGATGAAGCCGAGGTCCTGCGCGTAGACGTCGATGTCGTTGATGGGCGGGACCACAAATCCGATCTTGAATTTGCGGGGCATGTAGGTACGGCCGTAGAGGGGCTCTTCTGGTCCCGCGACAGCCACGCGCTCCTCCTCGTACCAGATCTCCTTGTACGCGCCGGTCTTCGGCACAGCATGATCGCTCGCGCGCTTCGCGAGCGCATAGACCTCAGCGTGCAGCGAGGACAGATGCGGATTGACCGAGCACATAACGCCGCGGCAATCGTCTCCGCATGCGGCCTTGGTATCGAGGAGGACGTCGCGCAAGCCTTGAAGAGTTGCGCGAAGGTTGTGCTTCAGCACACCGTGAAACTGAAAGGTCTGCCGTGTCGTAAGGCGGAGACTCCCGCCTCCGTAGTCGCGGGCCAGCGTATCGAGCTTGAGCCATTGTGATGGGCTGCACACGCCACCCGGCAATCGCACACGGGCCATGAAGCCATAGGCGGGCTCCAACTTCTGCCTGCGTCTTTCATCTCTCACGTCCCGATCGTCCTGGAGATAGAGCCCATGAAACTTCATGAGCTTCTGATCGTCCGGAGAGACGGCGCGGGTGATGGGGTCAGCCAGGCCGTCGACGATGCCGCCGCGCAGCTGATCGCTGTTCGCCTTCAGCGTCTCGTCGGGATGGAGCCTGTCCAAGGACTGCGAGACATCGCGACTCCGGTCGGTCGCCGGCGCGGCAGGACTTTCAATAGACATCGACTTGATACCGGCCTGTGGACTGCATCGTGCCGAGATATTCGGCCGCGGATACGTCGCTGAGCTTACCTTCCTGCTTCAAGGCATCGATCAGCGTCGCGTGGATGGCTGGTGCGAGTTCGCGCCCGCCGCAAACGTATAGCGAGGCGCCCTCCTCCAGCCATGCGTAGATGTCCTTCGCGTTTTCCTTCAGGCGATGCTGGACATAGGACTTCGTGCGCCCGTCGCGCGAAAAGGCCACCTGCATCCGCGTGAGCATTCCGTCCTTCAGCCATTGCTGCCATTCGGTCTGATAGAGGAAGTCCGTATGGAAGTTGCGGTCGCCGAACACCAGCCACGACCGGCCGGACGCGCCGCGCGCCTCGCGTTCCTGCAGGAATGCGCGATAGGGAGCCACGCCCGTCCCCGCTCCGATCATGAGGATTGGAACGTCGTCGGCCGGCAGACGAAACCGTGGATTTGGCTGGATGTAGACTGGTACCGTGCCTGTCGGAGCAACCCGGTCTGCAAGGTAGCCCGTAGCAACGCCGGAACGCGGCTCTCCATTGAGCTCGAATCGAACGGCTCCAACGGTGAGGTGAACCTCATCAGGTACAAGAGATAAAGAAGACGCAACTGAGTAAAGCCGGGGCCGCATATTGCGCAGCCCCGCAATAAAAGCACTCGGACGAACGCCAGGCATCGGATAACGACGAACAACATCGATGATATGGTTGTGGAACAGAAACTCGCTTCTAGCGTCCGCCTGTTCCTTGCCGCGTAGCGCGACAAGATCGTCGGCCCCGGTCAACTCTGCCCATTGGTTGATGAAGCGCGTGGATCCAACGGTGATTTCATACTCATCGGTCAGCGCCTGGCCCAGACCGACCGTTCTATCCCCAATAGACACTTCCTCATCCGAGGACAGACCGAGCGCATCCAGAAGTGCGCTCACCAGACTTGGGTCGTTCGACGGAATGACCCCCAGGGCGTCGCCGGGTTCAAACTTGAGACCGGATCCTTCTATCGACACTTCGATGTGACGGGTCTCTTTGGTCGACCCGCGGCCGCTCAGAACGATGTTGTCGATGACGCTTGCTCGGAAGGGGTGACGTTGGTCAACGATGCGCTTCGTGATCTTGGGTTGCAGCGCAATATCCGGCGCGTGGTGACCTGTTGACGTTCTGTCAAGTGACCTTTTGAGTTCCTGTGTAACAGCCCCTATCCATTCGGAAGCTGAGTCTTCGTAATCGACGTCGCAGTCGACGCGCTCGACCAGGCGTATCGCACCGAGCTCGGTCAACCTTCTGTCGAGCCGTTTGCCGGCCTCGCAGTATTGATCGTACGTGGAGTCACCTAGCGCCAGCACGGCGTATCGCAGGTCATCCAAATGCGGTGCTCTTGCGCTCTCAAGGAACTCGAAGAAGTCCATGGCTGTCGCAGGAGGCTCCCCCTCCCCGTGCGTGCTTGTGATTATTAACAGATCACTCTCGCTTCTCAGCTGTCGGGGCTTGTAGTCCGCCATATCCGCTACGACTGCTTCGAGACCTTCACTGCCGACCGACTCTTGTAACGCCGATGCCACGTCTGCGCTGTTGCCAGTCTCGCTCCCGAACAGGATTGTGATAGTTCGCGTCTCAAGACTTCCGGTGGCCAGTTCGTGGACACGCCCATCGTGCGGACGCACATCGGTCGTTGGCAAAAGCTCTCTCTTTCGATGATCAAGACCGGCGAAATATCCACTAAGCCACAGTGCCTGCTCGGTACTCAGTGTCCCGGCAAGTTCACTTATGTGCCGCCATTGCTCCTCTGTGAGGCCTGGGCCATGAAAATCGAAAACGGTCATCTCGTCTGTCTAAAGTCGGTTCGCAAGCGGATGCGACTGCGGGCCACTCGTGTGCCGCGCCGGGAATGTCTTGCGCAGCTTGGCGCCAGCAATTAGCCTCCGGCAAGCGAATTTAATTCGTACTTCAAAGCAAAAATATTGCTTTTTGTGCAGAGGTCATCCTGGCTGCACTTACCGATTGAATTCGCGGACCCGACATTCCGTAACGATGAAGTCCATAGGAATGTCGTGTGACTGAGGGTGGATGGTCTCAAGGCGGGATTGCTCGTACCCCACGCCGACAATGCGCGGCCTGTTTGGGGCCGCAGCGAGGGTGCGATCGAAATAGCCGCCACCGTAGCCAAGCCGGTAGCCTGCGTTATCGAACCCGACAAGCGGCACGACGACGATATCGGGGTTAACCTCGATACATTTTTCTGGATGAGGAATGTTCCAAATGCCGCGTTCCATCGGAGCGCCAGGCCACCAAAGTCGAAACTGTAAAGGCGCGTGCTTTTTGGCGATCACCGGAAGAGCGACGTGACCGCATCTCAGCCTAACGGAACTCAGCCATGGTCGGAGGTCCGGCTCGCCGTTGCAAGGCCAATAGCCGCTCACGAGCAGTTTCGCGAGATTGGGGAAAAACTGATTGAGCTTCTCGGTTATCTGCCGCGCATAGAGGTCCCGAACAGCTAGGCTAACATCCAGCCGCTCGCCAATCAGCCGGTCGCGGTGAATCCTCCGCCAACGCTGTAGGTCCTCCGGCGCATGAGCCGGAACAACATTGTCTCCGATCACATCTGAGTAGCACGGGGACGAGGACAGTCGGCTGTGGAACATCATTTTGAACCGGTCGGCACCGGCCTCCCATTGTCGAACCACTTAATGACAATACTTTTTTCCGCAATACAAACGAATATAATCGGTGCTTTGCTGCAGAAATTTTGCTCAATAGGAGTTCCCTTCGACAATGGACATCGAACTGGCGAGAACGTTCCTTACGATTGTGAGGACTCAAAGCTTCATCCGCGCCGCCGAGCAGCTTAACGTCAGCCAGACAACAGTCAGCGCTCGCATCCGCTCACTCGAAGAGAAGCTCGGGAGGACACTCTTCGTCCGCAATAAGAGCGGAGCCTCACTCACGCCCGCCGGCGAGCAGTTTCTGCGTTATGCGCCCACCTTCGTTCAACTGTGGGAGCGTGCTCGTCATCAGGTCGCGGTTCCGCCGGGACACCGCGCCGTACTCGCCGTTGGCGGAGAGTTGATCTTGTGGCACCCATGGATGCTGGAGTGGCTGCACTGGATGCGCAAAACGGCACCGGAAATTGCGCTTCGCGTACAGGTGGGTCTGCCGGAGTCGCTAATGGAACAGGTCACCAATGGCGTACTCGATCTCGCCATCTTGTACGCACCGCAAAACCGACCGGGTGTTCGTGTCGAACTCCTCCTGGAAGAAAAACTCGTTCTCGTAACGACAGATCCAGACATGACGGCTTTTCCGCCCGAGAACTATGTCTATGTCGACTGGGGCGCAGAGTTCGCGAGCCACCATGCCATGGCCTTCCCTGAAATCGGCAATCCCGGGCTGGTCATCGGAGGCGTCGGTCTTCTTGGGTTGAACTACATTCTCGAGGGAGGAGGCTGCGGATATTTCCGCCAGCGGCTTGTGACGCCGCATCTCGAATCCGGAAAGCTCCACCTTGTTCCCGGAGCGCCCAGCATCTCCTATCCAGTCTACGCTGTCTGTTCGGCGCAAACCGAGGGCGAACTGCTGCAGATCGCCCTTCAAGGACTGAGGAGTGTCGTCGCGGGCTAGCGGCTCTCGGCGGGCCGGGCCCAGTTGTGGCGCCAAGCCAACACTTCACTTACTTCAACTGGCGATTCGGTGCCCGCAGCATCGAAAGTGAAGTTCGATGACTAGGCCCGGGCGGCCTAAGACGTAGCGCTGCAGAGCGAGACCTTCGATCGGACCTAGAAGACTAACCACCACATCTTGGTGACAATCCGTTCCAGCACATGAGTGCCTACCAACCAGTGTCCCTCTCCGTTCAAACTAGTGACCACACTGCGATCGAGGCGACTCCGGGCACTATCGGGCTCGACCTGCGGCCCGTCCGCTGGCACCAAGATATTCCAGAACCCGCGCTCCATGCGTTTTGCGCCCTTCGTTCAATCAGGTGCTGTTGAGTTGACAAGCTGCCTTTTGAGTCTCTTGATCTCGGCAAACCGCTCAGAAACGTCACGGATGATAGCTGCCATACCAACAATCTTTCCCTCAGCACTCCGAAATGGGGTAATAGAGAACTCAATCGAAATACGCGCCCCGTCCTTCCTTATGGCAGGCACGGACAGCAATGCTCCCGCAGCGTAGCGCGTGACGCCGGTCCGCACTGTGTTTGAGTAGCCTTGCCGATGACGTGCCCGCAGGTTGGTGGGGATTATGATGTCGAGCGGCCGACCAACAGCTTCCCGCTCTGCGAAGCCGAACATGCGCTCGCAGCCACCGTTCCACAGCCGGATAACGCCATCTTGATCTGCATACAGAATGGCCTCGGATGTCTCCGAGAGTAACCTCTCTGCGATGTCCACTAGCTGAAAAATGACTAGTTCCCCTCAGTATTTGACAGCTCGCCCGTGCCCTTGTACGGCGCCGAGACGGAACGCACTCAACAGGCGTTGTCGGCCAATGCCGCAGCCATCAATCCGCTGCGCAGGACATGCATTGAGATCAACCTGGACTGACGGCAAGGTGCTGCCGGAGAGAATCTGCAAGACCGCTCGAACTGATCGTCAACTCGTCCAGCGTCCACTCATCGAGAACTCCCAGATACGCTCCCAGCGCATCACGCAGCGCAGTTTGTAGACGGCAAACCGGCGTGATGCAGCACGCGGTCTTCGTTCTGAAGCACTCCACAAGATCGAAGTCCTCCTCCGTCGCTCGAACAACCTCACCGATGGTGATTTTCTCGGGCGGCTGAGCCAGCCGAATACCGCCGTTACGTCCCCGTAGCGTCTCGATAAGACCCAGCCGCGCGAGCCGTTGAACGACCTTCATGATGTGATGGTGCGAGATATCGTACGCAGCTGCGATCTGCTCAGCCGTCGCCAGTCGGTCGGGAAACGCTGCCAGGTACATCAGCACACGCAGAGAATAGTCAGAATGTCGGGTAAGTCTCATTGGCCGCTCCATTCATAGGAAAAGTTCCTCGTCAGAATGCGAAGTCTGACCCTCCAGAACGTCCTTGAATGCTTAGCACTAAAATAAGTATGATAGATACCTATTATTACCGCAGAGCAACTGCGGGGCGATCGAGATGGGGAGGTATTCATGACACGCAAGGGCTACGCGTTCGCGCTCGGACTTGTGCTAGCAGCAGGCATGGCAAGCGCCGATGAAGAGCGAATTTCGTTTCCTAGGGACTACAAAACGCAGTTCGAGAACTATCTGAGTCTCGATCGGGTGCAGAACCCCGATCAAATCATTCGCCTGTTTGCGAACGATGTGGCGATTGAGGCCGCGAAACAAGGGCGTGAGCTCCCCGTTGGGTCGGTCATTGTGGGCGAGGTATATAAGGCCAAGAAGGACGATGACGGTAATGTCGTGACCAGCTCTCTCGGGCGCCGAGTGCGTGACAAGTTGGCCGCCGTTGCAGTGATGGAGAAAGGCGAGGGATGGGGCGAAAAATTTCCCGAGGAGCTGCAAAACGATGATTGGGACTTTGCGATATTCGCTTCCGATGGCGAACGTCTCAACAAAGATCTAAACACCTGCCGTTCATGCCATGCACCGCTGGCGAAGACCCAGCACCTCTTTTCGCTAGAGCATTTGGCTCAGTAGCGGCTGACGTGAATACGCAATGAGCGGTGTCGGTGGTGTTAGACAAGAGGCGGAACGGGCGGCCAAGACAAAATCGACTCCGCGGTCGGATGGTGGGAGACTAGTTGCAAATCCGACGGTACGTCAGCACCAAGACATCGCGGAAGGTCTTCATTGTCGGGTCCAGCGGCCTGATCGGGGTAACACCATGAAAGACACGACGGTCGTCCAGAAACACTGTGTCAAGCGGATTGGTCAAGGTAAACTCTCCCAATGGTTTGCCAGACGGATCGTAGATCTGCGTTACGCCGCTGGAGACGTTGATCCGGTCGATCAGCATGACGCTTACGAAATCGACACCGTCACGATGGGCCCCCTCCGGCGTTGGCGATCCTGTCTCGGTTGCAGTCGCCTCAATGCGAAACTGATGCATTTCGATATGCCAGCGGGAGCTCAAATCTTCCTGCCCGGCATATAAGTCAAAAAGCATGGTGCAGCAGCCAAGTAGTCTCCGTGCAAAGTGGTTCTCAACCGTGGCGGTTTCCATCGGCAGGAACCAGCGTTCTAAGCCGCCATTCACGGGGTTGTAGTCGCGACTTTGGTAGTGCGGCTGGTGGGTGGCGCGTTGGACAAACCCATCCTTGGCGGTGAATACGGCAAACCGCCGACGCCTATAGCGGCCACCGTCAGCCATGTATGAATCCATGCCGAGGTCATCCCAGCTTGCGGCGAATGCCGACCACGCATTCAGGATCTCGGTGCCCAATATCGAGCGCATCTCATTGCCGGTTCGGAATGAAACTCCGTCTCGCGCAAGTTCCTGCGCGATTATCTCCCTCTTTCCATTCGCGGCCGATGAGTGTTCTTCAGATATCGCTCCATCGGCTATCGCACTGCGTTCTGAACAATTGCGGTCAATCACGTTTCCAACCTCGACGGCTCCCACTTGAAGTCTCTATCCGCATCTCCGCTCTCGGGCTTTGCACGACAAGCCCGCTTAGTGATTGGCGGTGAACCCGTTGCGGCTGCTGACACTACTTACATTGAGGCAGCTCAATGTCTTCTCAAGCGCTTCAACCAGCTCCTCAGTACTCTCCGGAGAGAGATACAGACCGGCATTTTGTTCAGCCAAACACCGCGTCTGGACGATGCTTGCCTCTCCCGTCCAAGACAATCCCCTCACGCGCAAACTAATGACATGAACCGTCAGCTGCTCAGCATCAGCGTGGAGTGCCTTGCCCACGTCGCAGGGGGACCCACCGCACGTATCTTCCCCATCCGTTAGCACGACGATGACGCCGGGATTGTTGCGATAATCGAGCAGGTAAGCGGCTTCCTCGACGGCTCGCGTCAATGGTGTGCCACCAGCGGGCACCAGGCCCCTAACAATTGTCAAAATTTGTTCGTCGGCATCTGCGGTTGGCGCCAAGCTCGCCTCTATGTTGTTGCACTGGTTTGGCAGCCCCGAAGTCCGTGTTGGCCCGTAGGTCACTAGGCCCACGCGGCGGAAACGGGTGACATTCGGCAAGACTTTTTCGAGCGCAGACCTCACCCGATCTATGCGGCTAACCGTGTGAGCACTTTCGCTGCCGTATCCCCAGCCATTACCCGACATGGAACCAGAGGCATCGAACACAAGGACCACGTCCTCTGTACACGGAACATGGCGCTCGTCCTGTGCACACACTGTAGTCGTTTGGGACAGGATCGAAATCAGCATGACCAAGGCAAAGGCTGACACTGATCGGTAGAGTGAAGCAGCCCCGTTCCTCTGCAGGCCAGCTGCTTCATGATGCATACTGCTGATTCTCACCGAGTGGCACCTCTCAGTCGTACAACCTGTTGGCTAGCTCGTTGGCAATTGGTACCAATCTTATCAGTGCCAACGGTCCAGGCACCAACTAGCGCCCGGATGCCTTCCGGCACCGGGCGCTAGGGAGCCAGTTGTGCTCGACGCCTCGTGAACATCGAGCACGACTGGTGGAGACTCTACTCGTAGAGACGGAAGACGTTCAGCGTACCGCCCTGCGGGATATGATTCAGGCCAGCAGCCTTAGTCATAGCCGTGGCACCGATGGCGCCGAACTTATCGTTCAGGTCCAGACCAGCGGTAACCGGAAGACCGATCCAGCCGCCAATGCCGGAGTACACGCCGACATACTGCTTACCGCCAACCTTGTAGGTGATGGGATTGGCGATGATGCCCGAGCCCAGCTTGCGGCTCCAAAGAACCTTGCCGGACTTACGGTCGACAGCGCGGAAGTCACCGCCCAGCGAACCGTAGAACATCAGACCACCGTCAGTGACCATCGTACCGGCCCAGTTCGGATACGGATCCGGGATCTCCCAGAGCGTCTTACCCGTCAGGACGTCGTACTTCTTGATCTTGCCGGTCGTGCCCTGCTTCTCAGGATACATGTACACGTTCGCGAACACGTAGACCGTGCCCTGGTTCGTGTGCGTGCGCTCCTGGGGCTCCAGCTCCATGCACCAGTTGTTGGTGGGCATGTAGAAGATGTTCGGCTCCTTCGGATCAACCGAACCAGGCTGGTGATCCTTACCACCCATCGCGGACGGGCAAGTCGAGACGTTGCGGCCAACTTCGAGCGGCGAATGGTCACGCACCTTGATCGGACGGCCAGTCTTCATGTCGACCTTCTCGGCCCAGTCCGTCGTCACGTACTTCGTGGCGCGCAGAAGGGTACCGTCGGTACGGTCGAGCACATAAGCAAAGCCGTTACGATCGAAGTGGGTGAGAGCCTTCACCTTCTTACCGTCGATGTCCATGTCGGTAAGAATGTTCTCGTTGATGCCGTCATAGTCCCACTGGTCAAACGGAGTCATCTGATAGGCCCAGACAGCGTCGCCGTTGTCGGCCTTGCGAGCGAAGATCGTCATCGACCACTTGTTGTCGAACGCACCAGTGTTGCACTCCTCATGGGTCTTATCGGGGCAACGATAGGACGGGCTCCACAGGCCGGGGTTACCGGTCGAGTAGTAGACCAGCTTCAGCTCGGGGTCATAGGAGACATAGCCCCAAGCAGCACCACCACCAATCTTGTAGTCCTCACCGGGGAAGGTCTTGATACCAAGATCCTCACCAGCCTGGCCAAAATGGGGGTTGGCCTTGTTGGTTTCAGGCGTTAGGCACACGTCCTTGTCGGAACCCGTGCTGTGGCACACCCAAGCCTCGGAACCGTCCGCCAGATTGAAGGCGGCAACGCGGCCACGAGCGGCGAACTCATTACCACCAAAGCCCATAATAACCTTGTTGTCGGCGATCAACGGAGCCGGCGTGATGGTCTCACCCTTCTCGGGATAGGCGTACTTGACGACCCAAACTTCCTTACCGGTCTGGCCGTCCAAGGCAATCACGAAACCATCGAGAGTGCCATAAACGAACTTGCCATCGGCATAGGAGCCGCCACGGTTGACGGTGTCGCAGCAAGCGCGCGGCACAGCCGACTCGTCACGGTCGGTCTTCTTCACGTAGGACCAAACCTGCTTCGGATTGTCGGGATCCGAAAGATCCAGACCCTGGACCACGTTACAATTGGCCATGGACGGGCAACCCGAAATCATGAACAGCATGGTCTTGCCACCAACGTCCTTGATCACAAGCGGCTGACCCTCGTGACCACGAAGGGCGTTCGTGCCCTGGGCCCAAGACATCTGGAGCTTGTTGACGTTATCGGTCGTAATGTCTGAGAGCGTGCTGTGGCGCGTCAGCTCAAAGTCACGACCAGGGGCAGGCCACTGGTCGGGATCAGCCATACGCTTCAGCTGCTCCTCGTCGGAGTTCATTGAAAAGGCCTGACCAGACATGCCCATCGTCAATGCGACGACGGTGCCGGCAAGCACACCGAAACTCATTCTCATAGATTTTCCTCCCTAGCGATTCGGTTCACGGAACCGAAAGCCACTCCAGTTGAATTGCCTGAGTGCCCCAGCTTGGCCGGGAACATTTGGCATCAGGCTCTTCTTGATATCTCTTAACCGGCCTATCCTGCAGGTCCGGATTCGATATACTGTCTAGGCCGGTTCTTCGGCTGATTCTCGGGCTTGGACTTCGCCTGCCACAAGAGATGCCTCAGCCGGCAACTAGTGCGGCGACGGTCAGTCAGATGGAAGGGGCGGCACCAAGTGGGCAAAGGCGCGACACTAGCAATCGAGGTGAAGCAAGAGGGACGCGAACCCATTTTTCTTGCACTCTCTCGTGCAATCATTGCTGAAATCGAGAGGGGGCGGCTTAAGCCCGGTGATCCCCTACCCGGAACCCGCGCGCTGTCGAAGAGTCTGCTGCTCAACCGCAACACGGTCGATGCCGCTTATCACGAGCTCACCATGCAGGGTTGGCTTGTAACGGAGCCCTCTCGCGGCACGTTCGTTGCGCACGATTTGCCCGACTTCGGTCGCGAGCGCTCTCTGGCAGACACCACTGCCACAGGTCATCCCAACGCTACCAAGCAATATAGCCGAGGCCTGAGCCTTTCGGATGGTTTGCCCGATCCCCGGATTGCCCCCACTACTGCACTAGGCAGAGCATTTCGCAGAACCTTGAAGTCACCGGTGTTCCTTGACGGTGCGTATGGCGACCCGCGCGGTAACGAGGCGCTCCGGACATCGCTTGCCCACTACTTGACAAACGAACGCGGTCTAACACTCCACTACGATGACGTACTGATTGCGCGGGGGAGCCAGATGGCTTTGTACCTCGCTGCTGCAGCCGTCGCTGAGCCCGGATCGAAGATTGCCGTTGAATCGCCGGGCTACCCGCTCGCCTGGGCCGCAATTCGTGCGGCAGGTGCAAGCGTAGTGGCGGTTCCGGTGGACGATGGCGGCATCAACGTTGATAGACTAGAGCAGCTCGCTGCCCGAGAGCCTAGCCTCAAGGCAGTGTACGTAACTCCGCATCACCAATACCCCACGACAACCACTCTCGGCGCGGCGCGGCGACTGCGTCTCTTACAACTAGCCCGGCGGTATCGCTTGACCATAATCGAGGACGACTACGATCATGAATACCGCTTTGACGGACACCCTGTGTTACCCCTGGCGGCTCACGCTGAGCGTGATGCATCTGTGGTCTACGTAGGATCGCTATCGAAGATTCTCGCGCCCGGCATTCGGATCGGTTACGCGGTGGCGCCGCCTGGAATTCTCAAAGGTATGAGCGATAGGCGTGAGGCCATCGACAGGCAAGGAGATGTCTTTCTAGAACTCGCGCTCAGCGAGTTAATTTCGGACGGTACGCTCCGACGGCATGCTCGAAAAGCGCGCCGCGTCTATCACGCGCGCCGAGATTACTTGTATGGGTTGCTGAAGAGACACTTCTCAAAATGTGCCGAGTTTGTCCTTCCGGCGGGCGGGCTTGCGATTTGGTTGAGGCTTAACCCAGGCTTCCACGCTGAAACCTGGGCTCGGAACGCCGCCGACCTTGGTCTTTCTGTTCTTCCGGGAGCTCATTTCACCCTGAAGCCGGCCGAGGCGCCCGAGGCCTTCCGACTCGGGTTTGCAACCCTCAGCGAAGATGAGATTTCAGAAGCGATTAAGCTGCTCGTGAAGGCAAATCCAGGTCGCTCCAAGCGAGTCTGAAGCCGTGCCGTCGACTTTTTAATCGACCTCGATGCACTAAAATGTCCGTCGCAGCCTTTCGCCTTACGCTGTCGGTTGCAGCAAGCCTGGCCACACGCCCCATGTCGCAACTCTGCTGGCAAGCGCAACGATCCAGGATGCTAGAAATCCATAGGTCCCTTATCGGCGATTGCGGGACCGCACTGCCCGGCCTTCCCTGCCGCATCACCCACACGAGCATTGTCCAACCCGATCGTCGGCCAGCTTGCGCTGCGTCAACGTTCCGCCGGGCCGGGCTGGCGATAACAGCGAGAACATGGCGTGTCCTTGCGGTTTGCGGCCTTCCCCCCAGCCGCCCGTCGGGACGGCCGACCACCCTTGGACGCCAATGTAGGGTGAGTTAGGGCGCACCACGCCGTTATGGGGCGCCGCGAGCCAGACAGGGGATCCGAGAAAACGACACGCATCGGGACAGCCGACTGCGGCACAGGGGCTTTCGTGTCCATCGTGTGTCAAAACCGGGTACTCCCGAGCAGTTCGCAGGGAGTGCCGAGATGACCACGACGCGTTCGACGCCTGGGGCAAACCGGGCTCTTTGGCTTTCGACGGTTGCCTTCACGGTGTGCTTCGCCGTGTGGACGATTTTTGCCATCATCGGTGTACGCATCCAAGAAAATCTCGGTCTGAACGAGACCGAATTCGGCTTGCTTGTCGGGACGCCTATCCTGACCGGCTCGCTCAGCCGCATATTGCTCGGCATCTGGACGGACCAGTATGGCGGCCGTGTCGTCTATGTCCTGACCATGTTGTCGGCCGCTGCTGCCACCTTCCTCCTCTCCTTCGCCACCACCTATCCGTGGATGCTCGTCGCGGCTCTCGGCGTCGGGCTTGCAGGCGGCTCGTTCGCCGTCGGCATCGCCTATGTGTCCAAGTGGTTCCCGCCGGAGAAACAAGGAACGGCGCTCGGCATCTTCGGCGCCGGCAATGTCGGCGCGGCGGTCACGAAGTTCGTAGCCCCGTTCGTGCTCGTCGCCTTCGGCTGGCAGATGGTCGCCGTGGCTTGGGCGTCCGTCTTGGCCATCACCGCGATCGTCTTCTGGCTCGCCACCGACGACGACCCAGAGATCAAGGCCAGACGCGCCCGCAATGAGAAGCCGCGCTCGCTGCTGGCCCAATTGGAGCCGCTGCGGCATCAGCAGGTCTGGCGGTTCTCGCTGTACTACTTCTTCGTGTTCGGCGGGTTCGTGGCACTCGCATTGTGGCTGCCCCGCTACATGATCGGCGTTTACAAGCTCGACATCGAAACCGCGGGCATGCTCGCGGCATTATACTCGATCCCTGCAAGCCTCTTCCGTGCCTATGGCGGGCATCTATCCGACCGCTACGGGGCGCGGACGGTCATGTACTGGACCTTTGGGGTCTCGCTGGTTTGCCTGTTGATGCTGTCCTACCCGCAAACGGACTATGTAATCCACGGCATCAAGGGACCGATCTCCTTCTCGACGCAGATGAATCTGATTCCGTTTGTGGTCACGATTTTCGTTCTGGGCTTCTTCATGTCGCTCGGCAAGGCCGCGGTCTACAAATACATCCCCGTCTATTACGGCAATAATGTCGGTTCGGTCGGCGGATTGGTCGGCATGATCGGCGGCCTCGGAGGTTTCGTGCTGCCGCTGGCCTTCGGTATCATGGCCGATCTGACCAGTATTTGGACGAGCTGCTTCATGCTGCTGTTCCTGATCGTCGCCGTCTCGCTCGCCTGGATGCACTTCTCCATTCGCCACATGGAGCAGCGCGCCGCCGGCGACGTGCTGGCCAAGTTGCCGCCCCTCGCCGAGCTCGAGCACGCGCACAGCCACGAGGAACATGGCCCGCACCATGGGCTGATCGAAGACTGGCGCCCTGAAGACGAGACGTTCTGGGAGACCACAGGGCGCCGTATCGCGCGGCGCAATCTATGGATCTCCGTGCCGGCGCTCCTGCTGGCTTTCGCGGTCTGGATGGTGTGGAGCGTGGTCGTGGCTAAACTCCCGGCGATCGGCTTCACCTATTCCACCGATCAGCTGTTCTGGCTGGCGGCATTGCCAGGCCTCTCCGGCGCGACGTTCCGCATTTTCTATTCGTTCATGGTGCCCATTTTCGGCGGCCGACTGTGGACGGCGTTGACAACCGCCTCACTGCTCATACCTGCCTTCGGCATCGGCTACGCCGTGCAGAATCCCGATACGCCCTATTTGCTGTTCCTTGTCCTCGCACTGTTGTGCGGCTTCGGCGGCGGTAACTTTGCTTCGTCCATGGCCAATATCAGTTTCTTCTTCCCCAAAAAGGAGAAGGGCAACGCGCTGGCGCTCAACGCCGGTCTCGGCAATCTCGGCGTGAGCGTCGTTCAGTTCGTCGTGCCCCTGGTGATTACCGCCGGCGTCTTCGGCGTGGTGGGGGGCGAGCCGCAGACCACGTCGGAAGGCACACGGCTGTGGTTGCAGAATGCCGGATTCATCTGGGTACCGTTCCTGCTCGTCACCACGGTCGCTGCCTGGATCGGCATGAACGATATCGCTTCGGCGAAAGCGTCGTTCAGCGAGCAGGCGGTGATCTTCCAGCGGAAGCACAACTGGATCATGTGCTGGCTGTATACGGGCACGTTCGGCTCATTCATCGGCTACTCGGCGGGCTTTCCCCTTCTCGCCAAGACCCAGTTCCCAGAAGTGAACTCGCTGCCCTTGGTCTTCCTGGGACCTCTGGTCGGCGCTCTGTCGCGCGCCGCGACGGGATGGATCGCCGACCGTTGGGGCGGCGGGCGCGTCACCATCTGGGTGTTCACGGTCATGATCGCCGCGGTCGCTGGTGTCCTCTTCTTCCTAGGTATCAAGGATCAGCCTAATGCATTCTGGGGCTTCTTCGCGATGTTCTTGATCTTGTTCTTCGCGACAGGCGTCGGCAACGCTTCGACCTTCCAAATGATCCCGGCGATCATGCGCAAGGAAGTCGGCCGCTTGATGCCCGGCTTGTCCGCGGCCGAACAGACACGCCACGCCGACAAGGAATCCGCGGCGATCATCGGCTTTACCTCGGCCGTTGCGGCCTACGGCGCCTTCTTCATCCCCAAAGCCTACGGTAGCTCGATTGCGGCGACCGGCGGTCCCGAACTCGCGCTGTGGGGCTTCTTGGGCTTCTACGCGACGTGTATCGCGGTCACGTGGTGGTTCTACACCCGCCGCGGCGGCCTGCTCCACGACATCGAACGCGGCGGCCCGTCGGACTCGGGCACGAGGCGCAAGACGGCAGAAGCCGGGAAGCCCGCCGAGGTCGTTCCCGTGCCGGCGGGCGTCAGCAGGTGAAGGCGCCCTCGGATCATCGGCCGAGAGTACGGTATTTCGTGGCCGGACCATGCGTACTACTTGCATCCGTCGTCGCGTTCGGCGCTACGGCGTTTGCCCAGGAGGCAACCTACAATCCGCAACAAGGGGCGCCGACGCGCTACCAGCCGCCGCACGAGGGCTTTTTGAACGCTAGGTTCTGGACCGACACCCGGTATCGTTACGAGTATGTGGACCAGGGCAACAAGCCAAAGAACGCGCGCGCCTCGACAATCCGCAACAAGACCGGCATCGAGTCCGGCTTCTTCCATGGTTTCCGGGCGGGCGTCGAGGGAGAGTTCGTACTCGAGCTTGGACCCAACGATTTCAACAACACGATCAACGGCCGCACCCAGTATCCGGTCGTGGCGGACGTCGAGTCCGCGGAAGTCGATCAGGCTTATCTAGAGTCGTACAACATTCCGGGCGTGGTGCTGCTCGGCGGCCGCTATTTGGAGAACCTTGACAATCTCCGCTATGTCGGCTCGGTGGCTTGGCGTCAGAACGACCAGACCTTCGATGGTGCCAAGGCGACCATCACGGCGCTCCCCGGGGTGGAGCTGCTCTACGCCTATATCGGCAATGTCAACCGCATCTTCAGCGACCGTTCGCCGGCCGGAAACATCAATTCGAACGTGCATCTGATCCATGCCGAGAGCGACGAGCTCTCAATCGGCAAGCTCACGGCCTACACGTATTTGACGGATCTCTACGACCTCGACCCGCTTTCCAACGCAAGCTTCGGCGGTTTTCTCAAGGGTAAGCAGGGGCTGACCGGAGGCATCGACTACCACTATCGCTTCGAGTATGCGCACCAGATCAGCTACGGGGATGCCCCGGTCGACTACGATGCGGACTATGTGCGCGTCGAGCAGGGTCTAAGCAAAGCCGGGTTCACCGGCACGCTCGTCTATGAGCTGCTGGGCAGCGACAATGGCGTCGCTGCGTTTCAGACGCCCCTTGCCACGGGACATGTCTTCAACGGCTTCGCCGACGTCTTCCTGGTCATCCCGCCCACGGGCCTGCAGGACTTCTACGCGCAGGCGAAGTACAAGGTGCCGACGAACATCGGCGGCCCGTTCAGCTATTTTGGCGGGCTGCTGCTCCTGGCCCAATACCACGAGTTCCGCTCCGCGGTGCAGAACCTGGACTACGGCTCGGAGTTCGACTTCTACTCCTACCTGCCCTTGCGCGACGGTTTCTATGCGCAAGCCAAATATGCCAACTACCAAGCGGACGACTACTTCGTCGACACTCAGAAGGTCATCTTCGGACTTGGATATCAGTACTAGTGCCGAGCACGCGCGCCCTCAGCTGTCGAGTCTAGGGCAAGACCGGAAGAACGCGACATTGGGACAGAAATCCGCGGCCCTTCTTCCCCCGTCACCGAGCAGCCAGCGGCGGCATACCCCAGCATGCTGACAGTAGCGGCACTTGGCGCGTGCCTCGATAAAGGCAAGCCCGCCATCCACGCGTATCGCCGCAAGGACATCGACCCCTTGCGCCTCCATCATCTGATCCATCAAGGCGTACCGTTGACTTAGCTCCTCCTTGGTGGCCCACAACAACCTCGAGTTTGGCATCACGCACCTCCTTGTTCCGCATACGCGGCTATTGAGCGCGGTCCCTTAAAAGCAGCTCCGCCGCTCCGGGTCGTTGCTCCGCGACAAACTCGCGGCCGAAAGTTGTTGGCTTCCCGCCTAGCCGGCATGCTCCACACGCCGCCCGAGCAGCATTGGCCCATATTCGAGAACAAAGAGCATGAAGGCGGCGATCCAGGCTATACCCGCAGCCGTCACCAACGGCCCGTGGACTTCCGGAACGAGCCCGGCGCCGATGCGCAGCAGCGCCGCCGCCACGACGGCGCTATACATGAGGATCGTGAGGGCCGAAGCGCTAAGAGGCCGTCCAGTGTGACCACGTGATGCACGAGTCATGATGGCAAGGGTCATCAGTCCGATGGCGCCCACGGTCCATGCGTGAAGCGGTTCAGTGCCGGCAAAGCTGTTCGGGACGAGCACCGCGATCGCCCCTAGAAAAAAACCGAGCGGAACGAACGCGTAGCCGAGGTGGAGAACAAAGACGAGCGGCTCGCGCCAAGTCTGCAGGCCGGTCCAACGCCATAGGCGTACACAATGCAGGAGCGCGGCCCCCAGGAACAAGACGCCGGTCCCGGCGGCTCGCGGAACGACAATCCACGAGATGAGGGCGGCAGCCGAAGCGAGCAGTGTCACCACATCGAAACGGTCGAACGAGACCGGGAGGCGCTTGGCTTTGTTTCGCATCAACCAGGTGTGCGTAAAGCTGGGAACGACGCGCCCGCCGATCAGCATGATTAGTCCGATGAGGGCCGCAATCCCGACCCGGCTCCCATAGTTGGCGCTTCCTGAGGTCAAGACCTCTGCGTGAAACGCTATATCTGCCGCCGCGAGAAACGTGACAAGGATGAGCGGCTTGAGATTACGCCAATTGCGCCCGACAACAACCTCACGCGCCATCAACACCAAGAGACACGGCAAGAACAAGCTATCGAGCACGACGGCCGGGAGCGGGCCGATGGTCCCAGTTACAAGGAACGCTAGGCGCGCCACGCCCCACAGCGTGAATATCAGAGCCAACCGCCAGCCCGCGACCGGGAGACGGCCTGTCCAATTGGGGACAGCTGTTAGGAGAAATCCCGCAACGACCGCACCCGTATAGCCAAAGATCATCTCATGGGCGTGCCATGCCAGAGCACCGTAGCCCTGGCCCAAGGTCCACAGTCCGGCAAGCGCGCCGATCCACAGAGCCACGGCGACGACCGCCCAAAACGCCGACCCCAGGAAGAATGGCCGGAAACCATAGGTAAAAAGCGCGAAAGCGCTATCCCGCTCGAGTCTCCGCTGCATCGTCCGTGGGACTCCATCCTCCCGGTTCAAACGGACGGATAGTAGCGGCGGAGCGGGTCGCCAAACTTGCTTCAACGCAAGCTCGGTTTCAGGTGCAAGGATTCGCCACCTACTCTTTGCCGCTAGGGGCCTGCTCGGCCAAGTGCGACAGGCCTTCGACATCGCTGACAACGACTTTTCGGCGCCCGATCGTGACAAGGCCCTCGCTTTCCCACCCGCTGAGAATCCGGCTGACGCTGTGGAACGTCGTTCCGGACGCCTGGGCAAGATCCTGTTGGGTGATGGGGAAATCAATCATGACGCCCTCCTCCGTGCTACGGCCGGACTGGGCGATGAGCCGCAACAATGTGTGGGCCACACGCCGTTCCACCTCCTCGGTCGACAGTTCCTTGACCCTGGTATGGGCTTCCTGGAGCCGGTCCCCCATCATCCGCATGACGTTCAACGACATGGACGGATGAGACGTCATGAACTCGTCCCAAATATCGCTCGGCCAGACGAGGGTGACGCTGTCGATGACAGCCGTCGCCGTCGCCGGGTAATCCTCCCGGCTCAGCGCCTTGGCAATGCCGTAGATGTCGCCGGGATTGACGAAGCGGATGAGGACCTGTTGTCCGCTGGGGGTGACCTTCACCACTTTGAGCCGGCCGTGCAGTAACACGAAGAAGGACTTGGTCGGCTCGCCCTGCCGGAACACCGCCGTTCCTTTCGGGATGCGCTGCGCCTTGGCACGGGCGATAACATCGTCCAGCTCGCCCACATCCATTTCGGCAAAAACCGGCAAGGCCTGGATCAGGCTACGGTCCAATTTCGTCATCCCGCCGGGGCCTTTCTGCTAGGTGGCCCCATAGGGTAGCGACCGCCGTGCCGAAAGGTCAAACGTCTACCGTCCCAGGGCCAGCGGCAAACCGGCCCAGGCAGCGGCTCCGGCAGACTCTTACCCGCTCGTGCTGACCTGATGGGCTTCGGCACCGGCGAGAATGACACCCGCGATCTCCGCCTTCGAAACTAGGCGGGCGATAAATTGGGCAGCCGCTCGACGGACGACGCTCTCCCGGAGATAGTCCGCGATTCGGTCGGAGACCAGTTCGAACGGCAGTTCCTGTCCTTCGATCCGGCGATCCAGGCGGATAATGTGGACCCCGTAACGGGTCTTCACGGGCTTCTGGCTGATCGCGCCAGGGGCCAACTCAACGAGGGCCTCCTCGAATTCCGTTGTGGTCTGACCGGCTGTTATTTGACCGAGATTTCCGCCTTGGGCCGCCGACGGGCAGGCCGAGTGAGCCCGCGCCAAGTCGCCGAACCGGGCAGGCTGGGCCTGCAACTCTTCAAGGACGAGGTTGGCCGCGCGTAGGGCCGCCGCGAAGTCTTCCGCGCTGTCCTCTCGTGCTGGAAATAGAATGTGCGCGGCCTCGTAGATCGGTTCCGAGTGAAAGCGGCGCCTGTTGTGCTCGTAGTAGCGCCTGCAGCTTGTTTCGTCCGGTTCCGGTGTCGCGACCTCGCTCTCGATCAACTCTCGGACAAGGGCCTCTTCCTCGGCCTCGCGGCGTCCGCTCGTGTCCGTGCGGGGCGTCGCCGCAATGCCGAGGCGGCGCGCCTCCTGGAGCAACAGTTCGCGGACTACGAGCGCATGCGCTGCCGCCTGCCACGCCTCGATCGGTTTGAACGCCGGATGGTGCTGCGCTTCGCGGGCGATGGCGTCGTGCGGAATCTCCACGCCATTGACACTGACGGGACTGCGCTCCGGGAGCGTATGGGCGGCGCACGTCACTGTACTCACTCCGCCGGCATGGGTCGATCGCCGGGGCGGGGCGGTGACATCCCGTGTCGCCTGCCCTGCTCACGGGTGCGAACCACCTGATAGCCGCGCCGCCCAAGATACCAGACCGGCGCGCTCCAGATATGGACGAGGCGCGTGAATGGAAAGACCAGGAAGATTGTCATGCCGAGAAACAGATGCAGCTTGAAGATGGGATTGACGTCGGCGACCAGCGCCGCCACGTCAGGCTGCAGCGTCATGATCCCTTGTGCCCAGGTCATGAACTTCAGCATCTCCCCGCCATCCAAATGCTCCAGCGAGATCGAAATGGTGGCCAAACCTAAGATCAGCTGAACGTAGAGCAACAAGAGAATTGCTATATCGCCAAAGGAAGAGGTGTTGCGGATGCGTGCGTCAAACAGGCGCCGGTGCACAAGCAGCGTCAGCCCGATAAAGCAGGCGATGCCCGAGATACCGCCCACCACGATGGCCATCATCTGCTTGAAGCCGTGAGAGATGCCGAGAAAGTCGAACACGGCTATGGGCGTCAGCAGGCCAACCAAGTGGCCGAGGAAGATGACGAGAATACCAACATGAAAAAGGTTCGAGCCCCAGGCGAGCTGCTTGCGCCGCAGGAGCTGGCTCGATCCCGACCGCCATGTGTATTGCTCGCGGTCGAAGCGCACCAGGCTGCCAATCAGAAAGATTGTAATGCAAAGATACGGGTACCACCCAAAGAGAAGCTGATTGATGGTGGCGTTCACGGCGCTTCTCCCTTCATCGGCATGTCGGCAACCGGGCGCCGGCCGGCGCGGATTTGCGCCACGAGACGGTCCTTGCAACTCGGTCCGGCGTCGGGGCCAAAGGTCACCGCCTCCTCCTCCCACTGAGCATCGAGCGCGGCGAAATCGTTCGGATCGGCGTCGGGACCTTCGGGCACCACTTCTATATCCGCCGTTTCGGGGGCCGGCGTGGCGAGCGCCGCCAGCGCCCGGAACACGGCCTCGTACGGCGCGTCCCGTTTATGCAGACGCTCGGCAAGCGCGTTCAGAATATGCGTTGTCTGCCCCAGCATCTGCAGGGCGTCAGGCAATGGCAGCGTCGACAGAAATTCGAGAAATGCCGGCAGGTAGTCCGGAAGCTCACTCGCGCTGAGCGTCAGCCCACTCTGTTCGTACTGGGCCTTGAGGTCGATCATCGCTTGGCCGCGGTCGCGACTTTCACCATGGACATGCTCGAAAAGGTGTAACGACAAGGACCGCGTACGATCGAACAGTTCGACGTAGCGCTCCTGCAGGTCGTAGAGGTCGCCTGTCGCCATCTCCTCGATCAGTGCGTCAAGCAAAGGCCGGCTCTCGGGCGGCAGAAGGTTCTCTTCGTCGAGAGCCATTCTCAGTTCGGGCGCCGCATCGACAAGGGCCGCTTCGGGATAGCCAAGCAGGGCCGACAAGACCTTGAGGGTTTTCGTCATTAGCCAACCTCCAGGGGAGTCCTGTGCTTCTTCGGCGTGCCGAACAGGTTGGGCTCCGACGTTCCGCCCGAGCAACCATTGCCGAAGGAAAACCCGCAACCGCCGCGAATATCGTAGGCGTCCTCGGTAAGCTCGCGATGAGCCGTGGGAATGACGAAGCGATCCTCGTAGTTCGCGATCGCCATCGTCTGGTACATGTCGTCCATCGCGTCCGTCTCGAGACCGACCCGGCGGGGAATGCTCTCGTCGATCACGCCATCCACGGTCTTCGCCCGCATATAGGCGCGCATGGCGAGCATGCGCTCAAGCGCCGTCGCCACTGGCTCCTCTTTTCCGGCCGTCAGCAGATTGGCGAGATATTTGAGCGGAATCCGTAGACTGCGGACATCGGGCATCTCGCCGTCATGTCCGATCTTGCCCGCCTCCACCGCCGCGTTGATCGGCGACAGCGGTGGCACGTACCAAACCATCGGCAGCGTGCGGTATTCCGGATGGAGCGGGAAAGCCACTTTCCAATCCATCGCCATCTTCCACACCGGTGAGTGGACTGCGGCTTCGAGCCAATTATGCGGCACGCCGTCGGCCTGCGCTTGCGCGATGACCTCGGGATCGTTGGGATCCAGAAAGATCGAGAGCTGCGCTTCGTACAGATCCTGCTCGTCGGCGGCGCTGGCGGCTTCTTCGATGCGATCCGCGTCGTAGAGCACGACGCCGAGATAGCGGATGCGGCCGACGCAGGTCTCGGAACAGACGGTGGTGAGCCCGGCCTCGATGCGCGGGTAGCAGAAGATGCATTTCTCCGACTTACCGCTCGACCAGTTGTAGTAGATCTTCTTGTACGGACAGCCCGACACGCACATGCGCCAGCCGCGGCACTTGTCCTGATCGATGAGGACGATGCCGTCCTCCTCGCGCTTATAGATTGCGCCGGACGGGCACGCGGCGACGCAGGCCGGGTTGAGGCAATGCTCGCACAGCCTGGGCAGGTACATCATGAAGGTGTTCTCGAACTGCCCGTAGATCTCCTTCTGCACGCCCTCGAAATTGACATCGGCCGAGCGCTGCTCGAACTCGCCGCCGAGGATCTCCTCCCAGTTCGGGCCCCACTTGATCTTCTCCATCCGCTCGCCGCTAACGAGAGACCGGGGGCGCGCGGTCGGCATGGCCTGCATTTCAGGCGCCTTTTGCAGGTGCTCGTAGTCGAAGGTAAACGGCTCGTAATAGTCGTCGATCTCCGGCAGGTCTGGATTGGCGAAGATGTTCGCGAGCACGCGCCACTTCGAGCCGATGCGGGGCTCGATCTGGCCGTTGCGTTTGCGCCGCCAGCCTCCGTTCCAGCGGTCCTGGTTCTCCCACTCCTTGGGGTAGCCAATGCCCGGCTTGGTCTCGACGTTGTTGAACCAGGCGTATTCCATGCCTTCGCGGCTGGTCCACACGTTCTTGCACGTGACCGAACACGTGTGACACCCGATGCACTTGTCGAGATTCAGCACCATCGCGATTTGAGCACGGATCTTCATTCTGCGGCCTCCAGGTTAGCGCTGTCGGAAGCCTGGTCCGCGGCCGGACGCTCCAGCCAGTCGACATCAGCCATCTTGCGTATAATGACGAACTCGTCGCGGTTAGACCCGACGGTGCCGTAGTAATTGAAACCGTAGGATTGCTGGGCATAACCGCCGATCATGTGTGTCGGCTTCACCACGGTGCGCGTCACCGAGTTGTGGATGCCGCCGCGCTGACCGGTCTGCTCGGAACCCGGAACGTTCACGATCTTCTCCTGCGCGTGATACATCATGCACATGCCTTCCTTGACGCGCTGGGAAACGACAGCGCGGGCGACGAGCGCGCCGTTCGTGTTGAAGGCCTCGATCCAATCGTTGTCGACAATGCCCGCTTTGGCGGCATCGACCTCGCTGATCCATACGATTGGACCGCCGCGCGAAAGCGTCAGCATCAGGAGATTGTCTGTATACGTGGAGTGGATGCCCCATTTCTGGTGGGGCGTAATGAAGTTCAGCACGACGGTTTTGTTGCCGTTCGGTTTGCGATCGACAACCGGTTTCACCGTCTTCGTGTCGATTGGCGGACGGTAGACGCAGAAGCCCTCGCCGAAGGCCCTCATCCAAAGGTGGTCCTGATAGAGCTGCTGGCGGCCGGTGAGTGTCCGCCACGGGATCAGCTCATGGACATTGGTGTAGCCCGCGTTGTAGCAAACGATCTCCGACTCAAGACCCGACCACGTCGGCGAAGATATGATCTTGCGCGGCTGCGCCACGCAGTCCCGGAAGCGAATTTTTTCGTCTTCCTTGTGCGTGGCGAGGTGAGCGTGTTCGCGGCCTGTTGCCTTGCTCAAGGCCTCCCAGGCCTTGACCGCCACCTCTCCGTTTGTCTCCGGAGCCAAGGTCAAAATCACCTCGGCGGCATCGATATCTGTGTCGATCCGCGGCAGCCCCTCCGTCGGTCCGTTCTCAACGGAACCGTTGAGTCTTTTAAGGAAGTCGACCTCGTGCTCCGTGTTCCAAGCGATGCCCTTGCCGCCATTGCCGAGTTTGGTCATCAGGGGCCCGAGCGACGTGAACTGCCGATAGAGGTTGGGATAGTCGCGCTCGATCACGGCGACTTGCGGCATGGTCTTGCCGGGGATCGGTTCGACCTCTCCGCGCTTCCAATCCTTGACGTCGACCGCCTGGGCGATCTCGGAGGGCGTGTCGTGCAGGATGGGCGTCAGCACGACATCGGTCTCTTTGCCGAGAACCTCGGGGGCAACCTCGGAAAAGGCCTTGGCGATGCCCTTGTAGATTTCCCAGTCGCTGCGCGCGCCCCAGACCGGATCCACGGCCGAGGTCAGCGGATGGATAAAGGGATGCATGTCGGAGGTATTGAGGTCGTTCTTCTCGTACCAAGTCGCGGTCGGCAGCACGATGTCCGAGTACATACACGTCGTCGACATGCGGAAGTCGAGAGTTACGAGGAGATCGAGCTTTCCTTCCGGCGCCGTGTCGTGCCAGACGACGTCCTCCGGTTTCTGCTTGCCGTCTTGGCCAAGATCCTTGCCCATGACGCCGTGCGACGTGCCGAGCAAGTGCTTTAGAAAGTACTCGTGGCCTTTGCCGGACGAGCCGAGCAGGTTCGAGCGCCAGACGAAAAGATTGCGTGGCCAGTTCTTCGGGTTGTCCGGATCATGGCAGGACAGCGCCAGGTCGCCGGACTTCAGAGCCGACGCGACATACTCTTTCGGCTCCATGCCGGAGGCCTTGGCCTTCGCGGCGATCCCCAGAGGGTTTTCCTCAAGCTGCGGCGCGGACGGCAGCCACCCCATGCGTTCGGCCCGGACATTGTAGTCTATCAGCGCGCCGTCCCAGGGCCCGGCCGGCGCCGTGGGAGACAAAATCTCTTTCACGTCCAGCGTCTCGTAGCGCCATTGATCAGTGTGGGCGTACCAGAACGATGTCGAGTTCTGCTGCCGCGGCGGGCGCGCCCAATCTAGCGCGAAGGCAAGCGGCAGCCAGCCCGTCTGGGGGCGGAGCTTCTCCTGACCCACATAGTGCGACCAGCCTCCGCCGGACTGACCGACACAACCGCACATCACCAGCATGTTGATGACGCCGCGGTAGTTCATGTCCATGTGATACCAATGGTTCATCGCCGCGCCGATGATGATCATGGAGCGGCCATGCGTCTTCTCGGCGTTCAGTGCGAATTCGCGCGCCACCGCGACGATCTTGTCACGCGATATGCCGGTGATCTTTTCGGCCCAGGCCGGAGTGTACGGCATATCGTCGTCGAAACTCTTGGCGACGTTCCCGCCGCCGAAGCCACGGTCGACACCGTAGTTAGCAAGGAACAGATCGTAGACCGTCGCGACCAGCGCCTCGCCGTTGGCGAGCGCGACGCGCGTCACCGGAACCTTCCGCTCCAACACGCTATCGTGGTCGCTCGAGGTGAAATGTTCGTGCTCGATATTGCCGAAATACGGGAAGGCGACGTCCGCCATCTCGTCCGTGTGATCCGAGAGTGTCAGGCGAAGCTTGACGTTCGACTCGTCCGACTTCTTCTCCTCGAGGTTCCACTTGCCTTGTTCGCCCCAACGGAAGCCGACCGAGCCGAGCGGGACCACGACGTCCCCTGATGCCTCATCGATCGCGACGGTTTTCCACTCCGGATTGTTGGTTTCGCCGAGCGCTTTGTCGAAATCGCTCGCCCGCAGGAACCGCTCCGGCACAAGCCTGCCATCCTGTTTCACCAGCCGGACAAGCATGGGCATGTCGGTATATTTGCGGACGTAGTCGCTGAAATATTCCGCCTGCCGATCGACGTGGAACTCCTTGAGAATGACGTGGCCCATGGCCATGGCCAGCGCCGCGTCCGTTCCCTGCTTCACGGACAGCCAGAGATCGGCGAACTTCGAGGCCTCGGAATAGTCCGGCGATACGACGACGCTCTTGGCACCGCGATAGCGGGCCTCGGTGTAGAAGTGAGCGTCCGGTGTCCTCGTCTGCGGTACGTTGGAGCCCCACAAGATGAGAAAGCCGGAATTGTACCAGTCGGCGCTTTCGGGCACGTCGGTCTGCTCGCCCCAGGTCTGCGGCGATGCCGGCGGCAAGTCGCAATACCAGTCGTAGAACGACATGCACACGCCGCCCAGCAGCGACAGGTAGCGCGAGCCCGCCGCATAGCTCACCATGGACATGGCCGGGATGGGAGAGAAGCCGACCACGCGGTCGGGCCCATAGGTTTTCGCCGTATACGCGTTAGCGGCGGCGATGATTTCGTTGACCTCATCCCAATCGGCGCGGACAAAGCCGCCAAGACCGCGTTTCCTGACGTATGAATCCCGCTTCGCGGGGTCTTCAACGATCGAGGCCCAGGCGGCGACGGGTGGACGCGCGCGACGCGCCTCGCGCCACGCCTTGAGCAAACGCGAGCGCACGAGCGGATATTTCACGCGGTTGCCGGAGTACAGGTACCAGGAGTAGCTCGCGCCCCGGGAGCATCCGCGCGGCTCGTGATTTGGGAACTCGGGCCGCGTGCGTGGATAGTCGGTCTGTTGCGTCTCCCACGTAACAATGCCGCCTTTGACGTAGATCTTCCAGGAACAGGAACCGGTGCAGTTGGCCCCGTGTGTAGAGCGAATGATCTTGTCGTGCTGCCAGCGTTTGCGATAGCCATCCTCCCAACGTCTGTCTTCGCGCGTGACGACGCCGTAGCCGTCGGAGAAGTCGTCGACGACCCGATCGAAGAAGGTGAGACGATCGAGAAAATAGCTCATGCGTTTCCTCCCCGTTCAGCGGCCGCCGAACCGGTTGTTGCACGTATGTCGACTACGCAAGTCAATCGTGGCCATGCCTTGCCCTGACGCCACCAGGAGGTGCTCCGCAGGGCTGAATTCCCCGTCGAGCGATCTAAGTCTGACTGTTTGAGCCGCGTGGAACGTTGATGGCCATCAAGTTGGAAACCGATGAACTGACTCCGGCGATTCCAGTACGAGACGTAACAAGAGCCACCACAAGAACCCACGCGAAATGTCCGCTTCAGGTCAGGAGCAGACATCGGGATCCGAATTTGCGGCGACTGGTTAGTACCACTGAGCCGACATTGCCGACCTAGGGCTCGATGCTGGCCCAATCCCACAGGGAGACACCTGTGGATGGGACTCACGAATCGCCTGCTCATGGCAGGACTGGTTTCCGAAGCCGTCGAAGCCCAATCTCTCTTAATAGCACCTCACCGTGGTGCACCGAATTCTGCCTTTGGTGGTGAATGCTCGGTCCAATGCTTGCGTGAGAGCATCGACCTGATCCTTATGTTTGCTCGCAGGAAATGCCATGAGTTCGTGCCGGAAGTCGTCAAGCCACCCTGCTTGCCGCGGCAGGTATACCGAACCAGCCTCGATCCGCGCCGTGTGCGCGGACATGCGAAGAACCTTGTCCTGAGTCGGCTTCACGCCGATTGCGTGAACGCCCTCCCGTTTCAGGTCTTGAATTAGGCTCATCCCCGACCCTTTTTCCTCAATGACCAGGGAATACGAACGTGGCATCTGCCAACGGCGATGTAACTCGATGGCTCGACGCCGCAGATCAGGATAGTCGAGCCGTTCTCGTAAGACATCGAGGATCCACACTGTCTCGGCCCGTGCCTGCAGCACAACGCATGCGGAGTAGTCGGCCAATTCGCTTGCGCTCATCGCCGTGTCCCAACTAACAATCAGCTTGTCACCTGATTGCCAAGCAGGAGGGCTGTCATAGAGCGGAAACCACGACCACTTGATGAGGTTTCCACTTGGGGCCACGGGTTGCTGCTGGTACTGCGCGGCAAAGTCCAAGGAACCCATCGTGTGCTTTAGGTCGGCCAAGACCTTCTCGGAGTCGCGAGTAGGGTGCAGTAACTCGCCCACCCTGCGTCGGTAGACTCTGTCCTCCCCGATCCGCACTTCATCGTCCGTCTCTGCAATGGCAGGAAGCCTCAGCTCGGTCCAGCCGTCTTGTTCGAGGAGATGGCCAACGAGGTCGTCCACATGCAGGCGCTGCATCACCACGATAATGGCATCATCGGCTTTGCTGTCGAGGCGCGGGACGAGGGTGTTGGCGTACCACTGCTTGAGGTTCTCCCTCGCGTTCTCGGAGTGGGCATCCTGTGGCTTCATAGGGTCGTCGATGATGAGCAGATTGCCTCCGCGGCCGGTTAGCGTTCCTCCCACCGATGTGGCGTAGCGGAAGCCTCTCGCGGTCGTCATGACCTCGAGCTCGGTATCCTTGGCCGCACTGACGCGCGTTGATCTGAAGAGGTTCAGGTAGAAGGGCGAGCGGACCAAAGCTCGAAAGTCATTCGCATGCTTTCGGGCAAGGCCCTCGGAATAGCTGACGCAGATGATGCGGCGCGTTGGATCGTGACCGAGAACGAACGCCGGAAAGGCTACAGATGCGCAGATCGACTTCAGGCTGCGGGGCGGGACGGTGATGATCAAGCGCTTGATCTCCCCGTCTAGCACGCGCGTCAACGCATCGGCGATTGCCTCAATATGCCAGTTCGGCTGAAACCTATCGCCCGCCGAGACAATGGGGAAAGCCCTCTGAACGAATGAATAGAGATCTTTGCGAAAAATGGCGTCCAGGTCACATGGACGAAGGCCTTTCAGAAGGCTGGTTCGTGCTTCACTCATTCTCTGACTCCAGATGGACTGTGGCTTGGCTGGAACCGGAATCGTCTTCTTGCTGGCTGTTCTGCATCGCCAGCGCGCCGTGACGTCTTAGGAACTCCTCGACGATCAGGGCGTCGTCCTGCCCGACATTCTCCGTTTCTGTCGGCTCCGCTACGTCATCCATGAAACCAGCCAATCTCAAGAGCTGAAGGACTGACGCAAAGGCCTTGTTGTCGTTCATGAGCGCGTTGGTGAGCGTCATGCGGATGAGAGCCTCCTGTTTCGATACACGCCGCGTACGATCTCCCTCACGAACGTGTATTTTCTCTGCGAGCACGTCCTTGAGGATGGTCTTGAAGTTTCTGTGCCCTTTTGGGCGTCCCTTCGGATTGCCCGACTGACCCGGCTTGAACTGCGCGTGCTTCGGCGGCTTCTGGTATCCGACTTCGTAAGAGGCGGAATCCCGGGTTCCACGACTTCTGTTCTTACGCTTCCCCATCATTCGCCCCCTCGCTGGCCGCTTCGTGCAGCCGCTGACGCTCGCTTGCGACTTCCTCGAAGGTCTGGCCTGTGCCGTGGAGAGTCGCATCGCGCCGTGTGAACGCCTGCCATCGACGAACGGCGACATCGACATATTTGGGTGCGAGCTCGATCGCAAAGGCGCGCCGCCCGACGCGTTCCGCGGCCATGATCGTCGTACCGGCACCACAGAAGGTATCCAGCACGGTATCCCCGCGGCGAGTGCAGTCCTTCAGCGCATCGACCACCATCGCGATCGGCTTGACTGTCGGGTGTGCTGCAAGATCGTCCATGCGGCCGGACCGAAAGCTGTTCGCCCCGGCGTAGTGCCAGACATTCGAGCGCGAACGCCCGTGCCGGCCGAGTTGAACATTGTTGCGGTGTGGTTCAGCACCGACGCGGAACACGCCGATGAGTTCGTGCTGGCTACGATAGAAGCTTCCCTGCCCCGCATTGGACTTTGCCCAGACAACAAGATTCAGCATGGCGCCATACACGCCCCGGCCAGCGCAGACCAATTCCTCTACATGTCGCCAATCCATGCACACGAAGTGGACGGCCCCGTCCCGGGAAACGGCGGAAGCAACGCTGAGGGTTTCTTGGAGAAACTCGATAAACTCGGGACGAGACATCTCTCCGGACGCCATCGCGAACTCGTCATGCCTGGTCCGTCCCCGCCCTACGATGTCTTTTACTCGGACGTTGTAGGGTGGATCCAGGAACGCCATAGCGGCGCGTTCCTTGCCCATGAGAAGGCCGATTGAGCCGATATCCCGTGCGTCTCCACACAGAAGACGATGAGCGCCCAGTTGCCACAGGTCTCCTGGTTTGCTGACGATGGGTTCGGCCTCCCACGCAGACTCCAACCTGTCTGCTGGATCCCTGCTGTCCGTCTCAAAGTCAGCGACGATTTGGTCGATCTCGACCGCCTCAAAGGCAGTAATAGAGATATCCAGGTTCTCCTCGATCAGGAGATCGGTGAGTTCAGGGATCTCGGCGGCTAGCCGTTGGCGATCCCACCCCGCATTTTCTGCAATCTTATTATCGGCGATGAGAAGCGCGCGTTTCTTAGCCTCACTCAAACCGTCCAGAACGATGGCCGGCGCCTCCTGAAGACCGAGCATCCTGGCAGCCTCCAGGCGCCCATGGCCGGTGATGATCAGCCCGTCTTCGTCAATAAGGAGTGGCACGACGAAGCCGAATGCCGTGATGCTCTTCGCAATCTGTCGGATTTGCTTCTTCGAGTGGGTTCGCGCATTGCGCGGATTGAGCTTGAACGTGCTCAGGGGCACGGATTGGATTGTCGGCATGACGTCCTCCATCACGCTTGGGCGAAGACGCACGAGTGACGTCACCCCAAGCAGGGTTCAAAAATTCAGTTCTGAAGGATTCAGGCCTTGGCTCGTGGCAACTGAGCGCTCTGCGATCTCAGTGACCTTACCGATCGCCTCTGGCGACCATGAGTTCGTGGACTCTGGCTCTGCCTTGTCCGTGGCAGGCTCTGCCCACCCAGCCAAAGACCGGCTCGGAGTGCAGTGAAACATTGCTTCCACTGCCGACTGGGCTCCGCCCATTCGTACCGATTCGGCCTGCCAACTAGAATGATGTTGCCCTCGTTCAAGTCAAGGGGTCTCACTCTACGGACGTCAGTGCCGGATTTTGCTGGACTTCCCTTCTAAAGAGAGCGTGCATGCAGGCAGCGAGCACCTCGCCTCCGTTATTGTCCTCCCCCGGCCTGCGGGCTGGGCTGTGGGCAGTGGAAGCGCCGGCATCGGGCCGGTGCGCCATGATGGAGGCAACCCATGCCCAAACCCAAAACACAAACTCCAAAGCTCAACGACACGCAGCTCGTGATCTTGAGCGCCGCGGCCCAACGCAGCGATCATGCGCTGTTGCCCCTTCCCCAAGGCCTGAGCCTGCAAGGCCCCGCACGCGCCAAAGCCATCACGACCCTGCTCAAACGAGGTCTGATCGAAGAGCGCCGTATTGCCGACGGCGCCCTTGAATGGCGACGCGACGAAGACAGCAGTGCCTACGGCCTTTTCCTCACGACAGCTGGGCTTGTGGCACTCGGAATTGATGAGACCGAGAAGGACCAACGCGCGACGGCGGTCGCCCCTGACAAAGGCAAAGCAGAGGCCGCATGCCCGCGTCGCAACGTGAAGAAGGCGCCATCGGCAGCGCCCAAGAAGCGCTCTGCGTCTCCACAAAGCAAACAGGCTCTCGTGATCACAATGCTACGCCGGAAGTCGGGCGCCACCATCGATGACATCGTCGCCGAGACTGGCTGGCAGCCGCATTCAGTGCGCGGTTTCTTCTCAGGAGTCGTCAAGAAGAAGCTCAAGCTGCCGCTCGTCTCCGAGGTCGGCAAGAAGGGCGTGCGGCGCTATCGGATGGCCACGGCGGAATCCCATAAGGCTTAGAACCATGTCGGGAAACACATACGCTCGGTCGCGCCGAAAACGGCGCGGGCCGGTAACGGCTCAGGTCGAGGCGGATCTCGCCACTCGGGTTCGCGCCCTGCCGAACTCCCCGAGGGCTGAACTCGAAGCTGAATGGCGTCGCCTGTGGAGTCCCACAGTGCCGCGCCATGCAAGCCGCGCCTTCCTCGTCCGCGCGGTAGCCTACGGGATCCAGGCGGAAGTCTATGGAGGACTCGATGCCGAGACGCTGCGGCTCCTCAAGAAGGCCGGCCAGGCGAAAGGCAAACCGTCACGACCGCAGCCGCGCCGCTTGAGCAAAGGCACGAAGCTCTTTCGTGAATGGCACGGCGAGACGCACGAAGTGCTCGTTCTCGAGAAGGGCTTTGCCTGGCGTGGCCGAACCTATCCAAGCCTCACCGCTGTCGCTCGTGCGATCACCGGCACCAACTGGAACGGCTGGGCCTTCTTTGGGCTCAAGCGCCGCAGCACGGAGACGCCTGCAGATGGGTGAGATCAACAAGCGGTCCAAGCGCATCCGTTGCGCCATCTACACCCGCAAGTCCTCCGATGAGGGGCTCGAGCAGGAGTTCAACTCACTCCATGCTCAACGGGAGGCTTGCGAGTCCTACATTGCCAGCCAGCGCCATGAAGGGTGGCATGCTCTTTCCGCCCACTATGACGATGGCGGGTATTCCGGCGGGACCATGGGCCGCCCCGCGCTCAAGCGCCTTCTTGCAGATATCGCTGCAGGTAAAGTGGATACCGTCGTCGTCTATAAGATCGACCGCCTGACACGATCTCTGTTCGACTTCGCGAAGATTGTAGAGGCCTTCGACGCCAAGGGCGTGTCATTCGTCTCGGTGACGCAGGCCTTCAACACCACGACATCCATGGGTCGGCTCACCCTCAACGTTTTGCTCTCCTTCGCCCAGTTCGAGCGCGAGGTCACGAGCGAACGTATCCGCGACAAGATTGCGGCCTCCAAGAAGAAGGGCATGTGGATGGGTGGCGCCGTGCCGCTCGGCTACGACGCCATCGATCGGAAGCTCAAGATCAATGCCGATGAGGCCAAGACAGTCAGGCATCTGTTTGCGCTCTACCTCGAGCTGGGTAGCGTCCGAAAGCTCCAAGAGAAGACCCACCGTCTCAACCTCAGGACCAAGGTCCGCACCCTAGCCGATGGACGCCGGCTAGGGGGCACTGACTTCAGCCGCGGGCATCTGTATCGCATCCTCTCGAGCCCGATCTATCTCGGCCGCATTCCGCATCGCCAAACCAGCTACGACGGAGAACACGACGCAATCGTCGATGCTGAGACCTGGGACAAAGTTCAGGCTCTCCTCGCTGCCAACGCCGGTCGAAAGCGCGGTCGGACCAGTTCGAAGCACCCGAGCCTGCTCGCAGGTCTCCTATTCACGGCAGAAGGCGTGCCGTTCACGCCCTCCCATGCGGTCAACCACGGGCGGCGGTACCGGTACTATGTCGAGCGGTCGCTCCTGGCACCTCGGGCCGCGGCCGCCAAGAAGGCTAGCGCCGCGAATGAGGAAAACGAGACCGGGCTCGTATCAAAAGGCTGGCGCCTTCCCGCGCATGAGATCGAGAAGCTTGTGCTCGACCAACTCTCCGCATTTCTGAAAGACCGCGTCGCGGTGCTTGATGCCTTGGCTTCAATGAAGAAGTCGCCGGACTTGGTTACTGCTGTGCTCGCGCGCGCATCGAAATTGACTTATGCGTGTGAGGCTGGCGCTCCTTCAGGAAACGCAGAAGTCATTGCCACTCTCGTGCGACGCATCGTGGTGGCGCAGGACACGGTGACGATTGAAATTGCACGGAACATGCTAACGGCGCGGTTGCTCGATCAGGAAATCGCCCACGCGTCACTAGAGAAATGCCGTGGCACGATCACGCTTGAGGTTCAGGTGAGGCTTCGGCGGCGGGGCGTCGAGGCCAAGTTGGTTGTCTCAGATCAAGGGCACGCCAATTCTGTGCCTGATGCCAACTTGGTCAGGGCACTCGCGCGGGCACATGAATGGTTTGGCCAGATCGTTCGAGGCGAGGCGGACGGGATCGGCGCTGTCGCATGCGCTGAACGCCTCGATCGGACCTATGTGACCCGCATCATCTGTTTGGCTTTTCTGGCGCCAGAAATGACCACGGCACTACTGGAGGGGCGGCAGCCGGCGGAGCTGACAGCAAAGCGGCTCATCAGATCAACCGCCAGCATTCCACTTTTTTGGATGGACCAATTGCCGTTGTTGTCCACCTAGGTTCTAAACCCAATGTTCGCGCCCCGTAATCCTACTGAGGCGGCCAAGAGAGTAATTGCTCGCTTGATCTTTGCACGACAGCTGGCCGCACCGGCAATGGTGTAGGAGCACGTCACGTCGCAACCCAGATTTGGCAAGGCTAGCTCTGGCCTAGTCATAATGCGACCTGCTACGGATCAGCAGTGCCGCGCCATCTCACGGGCACCTTCTCAATTCACCCCCCTGGCCTCTACGTGGCTTCCCGTGACTTCCTTCCAAACATAGAAGCCATTTGGAATGGCTTCCTGCACAAGGGAGACATGCGAGATGAGGCCCACCGCGCGGTTCTGACTGACGAGCTTGGCAAGCACTTGCAGGACCTGATCGAGCGTGCCTGAACCGTTCTCGGTGTCTAGACTGCCGAAGCCCTCATCAATGAAAATTGTATCCAGCCGGACCTTCCCGCTCGCACTTTCGACGACGTCGGCGAGCCCGAGCGCGAGAGCGAGAGCGGCGATAAACGTCTCTCCGCCCGACAACGTGCTGGTTGGGCGCGCCTTGCCCGTGAAGATATCGAAAACTTCGATCTCAAGGCCGCGCCGCCCGCGGCCAGCACTTTCCTCATTCCGCATCAACCTGTAGCGGTCTCCCGTCATGGGACCGAGCCGCAGATTAGCCGCCTCCAAAACCCGGTCGAACATCGCGCCGATGGCAAACGTTTCCAGGTCGAGCCGTTGCGGGTTCTCGCCGTTCGCAAGCGCGGCGAGGGCTCGAAGGGGACCCGAGGAGGCTTCCAACGCGTCGAGCTCGCGCAGGGTCTCCTCCAAATCGCCTTTGAGCTTTGAGAGGTGGGCCAATCGTTGCTGCGCCCCGGAACGCAAGTCCACGGCTTCGGTCAGCTTCTGATCGGCATCCAGCTTCGCCGCTTGCAGTACCGATAGATCAGGACGCTCTCGATCCTGAATTGCCTCCGAGGTCTTGTGCATCTCCTCATTCGCATTCTCAAGCTTCCGACGATGCTCATTCACCGTTGTGCGATCCTCTTCGACCGTCGCAATAGCGGGCTTGAGGGCCCGGAACTCGTCCTCTGTCACACCGGCTTGTGCAAGGCGCGCTGCGAATGCTTCTTCTGCCTTGCGGTGGCGCGCTTGAGATTCCGTGAGCTTGCCTGCAGCTGCCTGCAAATCCTTCGCGGTGGAAAGATCGGCATCGCGCGTTTCCCTCGCCATGGCCTCTGCAGCGTCTCGCGCAGCTTGCCGCTCTGCTAGGCCTCCGGCGACCTTCTGCCTGGTAGCGGCGAGAGCTGCCGGGTCCCGCAAATCTTGTGGAACCGCCGATAGCATCTGATCGAGGCGCGCTTGCTCCGCGGCAGCGCTCGCTTGGAGCTTGCCGAGTGTATCGCGGCATTCCTCGCGTACTTGCGTGGCCTCTCGAATCTGTTCGGCAAGTCGCTCACCGTCGGCTTCCATTGCAGCGATGTCGCGTGGGGGGCCGGCATCTTCTAGTAAAAGCTGTTCCGTCTCAATCTGCTCCGTGAGCACCGCGGCACTTTCACGGGGAGGATCAAACGCCGCGAGTATGCCTTGCCGCTCCGCAAGGATCACCCGTCCCGCTTCGAGACTTGCAAACGCTTCGTGAACTGCTGCGTCCGCCAACTCGAATGCAGCTTTCGTGTCCCGAAACGCTTGATCCAACCCGGCATGCTCGGCGGCTCCGGTAGCCGGTGCCGGATGTTCAATCGAGCCGCAAACAGGACAGGGCTCTCCAGGCTCGAGCTTGGCGGCCAAGTGCAGCGCCTGGGCCTCGGAGAGTGCCCGTTCCGCCTCCGCGTACTCGGACTTGGCCTCATGCGCGGCTCGGGCGGCATTTGCATGCGTCGATGTCAGCACTTGAAGCTCGTCATGAGCCACTTGCACGCTGACTTCCGCTTTTTCGAAGTTCGTAGCCGCGGAGAGCAATCGCTTCAGGCCCTCAAGCCGCGCCACAGAGTCCCGGAGATGGACCTCTGCTTGGCGCGCCGCTTTGATGGCATCGACATTCGTCTGATGCTGCTTATCGAGGCCCGCCAGTCTTCTTTCAGCGCTTTCGAGACTCTCACCAGCCTGGCGCTTGGCCTCGCGCGCTCGATCAACCGCCTCCACCAGTCCCGTGGACTTTTCGAGCACCTCCTTGTGACGGTCCAACGCCTCGAGATTCTGGCGCATTTCGTCCATTTCGCCCGCGCGCTGTGTTTCGACCTCAAGCGCGGTCACAGCCTCCTTGGCCTTCGCAGACGCCATCTCCGCGAGACGCTGGGATTCGTTCCGTGCATGCCGCGCATTCTTGGCGTCGGCATCCGCCTCGCTCACGTTGCTTTCCACATCGAGCAGGATCCTGGCGCGTTCGGCCTGGACAATTCGTTTGGCAAGCGCATCCATTGCCTCTTGGCCCGCTTCAAGAACAGCGAGCGTCTCGCGTGCCAGATCGAGGCTCTTGAATTGCTCCTCCAGCTTCTCGGCTGCTCCCAGCGCAGTCTGAGCCGCGAGGAGACCGGCCCTTGCGCCTTCTTCCACTTTTGCAGTCTCAGAGCAGTGCACGCCGGCGGCATCGATTCCATCGTTCAGCGCATCGAGGCTCTCGAAGCCCTCCGCACCAAGACGGCCGCTGCAGACTCTGCGCTGGTCCTGAACGTGGCGCTCGGCAGTGTCTGCATCCGACTTCAGCTTGGCCGACAGGGCTCGATAGGCAGAAACATCGAATAGGTCCCGCAGGATTGCGAGCCGTTCCTTCGTCTTCGCCGCGAGAAACGCCTCGAACTTCCCCTGCGGCAGAAGTACGATCTGGCGGAACTGCTCGGGCCCATAGCCCAGCATTTCGATGATCGCCTTATCAACATCGCGAACCCTCTTTTCAGCCAAGATCTTGCCGCGGCTCTCACCTCCGATCTCGTCAACCGCAATTCCTGTCGCGTCAAACAGGAATGCCTCGTGGGGATGCCGCGTCTCGCCAACTCCACGTTGCTTCGGGCGCATTTGCTCCGGGCGACGCGCAACGACATAGCGATGGCCGCCCATGTCGAACACAAGCTCGACCTCTGTCTGCATATCCGCGTCGGCGTGATCGGACCTTAACGACGGCGTCTCCTGCTCGGGCTTCGCCGGCTCTCCAAATAGCGCGAATGTCATTGCGCTGAAGACCGTGGATTTCCCCGAACCGGTTTGACCGTAGATACCAAACAGCCCAGCCTCGACCGCGTCGCGGAAGTCGATGACTTCCTTGCCCGGGTATGGGCCGAACGCCTGCAAGGTCAGCCTCACCGGTCTCATTCGACGTCCTCTCCTGTCCGCACGTCATGGAGCGCAGTCGCAATGACCTTCAATTCATCCTCATTGAAGCGCTCTCCCCTCACTAGTTCCAAGAAGTCTCCCATGACGTCTAATGGATTGGCCATTTTCGTCTGCCGTCCATCGAGCGACTTCACCTCAGGGGCGCGTTGGTCGCGCTCGTAAGTCAAATCGCACGCGTTTGGAAAGACCGCGCGCAGGCGCTTCATCCCGTCAATCACCGGCACGTCGTCCGTAAGGACGGCCTTGATAAAATCCGTAGAGGGTTCCGCGGCTACAAGCTCAGCATGCTTCCCTCTGAGGGTCCGGATACCCCGAAGCGGCTCGAATGGAATCGTCTTGACATCGACGGCGCCGGCCCCATCGATTTCGACTAGACTCATGGACTTGGCAGTGCCCGCCTCATCGAAGCCGAAGGCGAGAGGCGATCCGGAATAACAGATGTGCGGCACGCCCACCGATTGGGGACGATGCAGATGCCCCAGGGCGACATAGTGTGCGCCGTCGAAGATCTCCGGCCCGACCGTCTCAATTCCACCTACTCGGACGAGTGGCCTCTCGCTATCGCTGCTCTGCGCACCGGAGACAAAAGCGTGGCCGATGATTACCCAACGAGCCCCTTCCGGGACATTGCGGCGAGCAGCGGCAACCTGGGCGGCAAGAACGTCCTCAGGGGATTGCAGCGTTTCATCGGCGAAACACTCCCGGGCTGTGTACTCATATGCGAATGGAAGACCAGAAAAGGCGACGGGGCCGTACTTATCAGCCAGGACCAATGGCCTCTCGTCCGCACTCACATCCCCGCGGATAAGCGCTCTACGTGTGTCCGTCATGATAGACATCGACGCGATGCGATCGCCAGAATCGTGGTTGCCCGCAATCATGGCGACCGCAGCCCTGGTCTCCGAGGCTACTCGCGACAGGAATGCATTGAACTGACGGACCGCCGTCGCAGGCGGCGCGGCGCGATCAAAAATATCGCCAGCGATCACAAGGACGTCCACCTCACATTCCACTATCGTGCCAATGATCTGATCGAGAACCACAGCGTGATCCTCTTCCAGCGAGATGCCGTTGAACTGGCGGCCGAGATGCAGATCGGCAGTGTGAAGAACTCTCACGACTGGGGCCCTCTCGCCGCGCCGGAACCGGCCAAACCTGCCGCTAGTTCGGCGAGCCCGTCCGCAGCCCGCCTATGCCCCTCCACCCACATTCGCCGGAGGACGGGCTCTGGCACCATCTCGTCAAACTTCTCCGTTTGAAGATTTTCCACAAACTCTACAATATCCGAGATGTCCGGCGGCTTCGCCGCAAGCTGGCGCAATATCTCGCACACGATCTCCGGATGGGTATCCACCACTGTTACGCCAACGTCCAAGATCGAGCAGTCCAGCCCTGCGGCGAGAAAGGCAACCCCCAGAACACTGTTCATCTCGGTGCCGCGCCAAGTGAGCACGTGCGTGTCCCTGCCGCTTGCAATCAGGCTCTTTGAAGCGAGCTTCAGTTCGGCGTACGCACCACGCCCTTCCCCAAGCAGCGCCGTCGCATCCTTATCGAGATAGGGGGGAAGATCGTGCGAAGCCAATACGGTACGCATGGTGGCCGACAATCGGTCATGGACTGGCTCGATGAACAGGCTCTCAAAGCTCGGTATCCGGCCCGCGCGGTGACGCTGGACCTCAAGCACCTTGCTCCGATCGTCCACATCGACAATTCTCCAGCGCTGCCCCGCGAACGTTACGATCACACCAATGCCAACCGCATTGGAGATTGGGATCGTCCCCAGGGAACGGGCACCGAACACGAGCCGCCACTCCTGGTCGGTTGAAAAAATGGCGTAAAAGTCCCGCGATGCCACAAGCCGCTCGCCAGTCTCGCCAAGCATGATCGTGCCGTCCGGGGCCTGTTCCAACAGTCGGTGCTCAGGCGAAGCCATGCCGCGCAACAGCTCCGCGTAGTCCCGCTTTGTCATAACGGACATCGGCCCTATGCCACAGATCGCATCGTAGAGGGCCTCCGCGCGGGATCCTCCCAACTGCGTTATCAATGACAATGTCTGGTGGAGCACAACCGTAGCGACGGCCGCGTCGGCGCACGGTGCTTCTACAAATCTCTCGACGAGCAACCGGACCGCGGCAACTGAGCGCACGACATCCAACCTTAGGCGATCTATCGGGTCTGCATCCTTCGACAAGAGCTGTTCCCTCGCATAGATGCGCAAGATGGCCGGCACACCGCTTCTGCGGCCGCTCCTCCCGAGTCGCTGACGAAGTGACGACATGGAACGCGGCGCACCCACCTGGGCGATCGAGGTGACGGAACCGATATCGATGCCGAGTTCGAGCGTCGTTGTGGCCACGGCCGTGGTTGGAAGTTCTCCTTGCTTCAACCGAAGTTCCAGCTCCTCACGCAGCTCCTTCGACAGGCTGCCATGATGCGGAAAGAACTCATTGGGAACATGAGCTAAATCTGATCGAGTGCGCAGACGGTCAGCTACCGCCTCGACCCGGCGCCTTGAACCCGCAAAGGCAAGATTGTTTGAGCCGCGAAGCGTCGCAAAAAGATGATCCGCAATCCGATCAAGGGCGACAGGCTTTGCCTCATCTTCGATACCATCCACATCGTCAGCGTCCGCCGGGTCCGTGTATGCCCTGATCTGGAGACGTAGCTCCGGGGAATCGCCGGCTGCCTCCACTATAGACACTAGACTTGGGTCGTTCGGATTGAGCCAGGCCGCGGCCCGTTCGAGGTCACCAATTGTTGCCGACAGACCGAGCCGCCGCGCGCGATTGCTTGACAACGCATCGATGCGCCGAAGCAAGCTGGATAAATGTAGTCCCCGTGGGCCATTGAGGAATGCATGCAGCTCATCGACAACGATGTACGACAAAGACCCCAACATGGCCTTCGCGTCGTTCGGCCGCCGGATTAACATGGCCTCAATCGATTCAGGCGTGATCAGAATTAGCCCTCTGGGGTTCCTGCGGGCCCGTTGCTTTGCAGCCTGCGAGGCATCGCCGTGCCAACGCACCACCTCCACCCCAAGGCGCTCACAAAGTTGATCGAGACGCCGAAACTGATCGTTGATGAGAGCCTTGAGGGGGCTCACGTAAAGGACCGAGAAACCCCGCTCCATGCGATCGGCGACCTGCGTCAGGATCGGCAGGAAGGCGGCTTCCGTCTTTCCTGCCGCGGTCGATGCCGCAATGAGAATGTCCGCATTCTCGTCAAGCACCGCTGAAATGGTTCGGTTTTGGACATCGCGAAGCTCCGCCCACTGCTGCTCCCAGATCCAGCGGCGAATCTCTGCATGGAGCCTATCGAAGCTCGAGGCCGACTCAGAGTCGGATAGAGGAGAGGTCGTCATTGCTACCGCCGCCTTCGTCTCCCAATTCGAGGTCCATTGCGGCCTCGGCATCGAGCGCGACTTCCATGTCACCGATCAGGTTCTGCCACTTGGTTTCTGGATTTTGTTCGAGAACCGCCAAGAACTGGACGAAGGCCTTGATTGTGTTGCGCGGCGTCCGGAAATAGGCCTCCCCGACATGCCGATTGCAGTGCTGCATGAACATCGGCAGCGCGTCATCCGGCACGAGATAGTTTGAAGGGTCTCCCAGGGCAAAAATGGCGCGGATCTTGGCAAGAAGGATCAGCAAGTCCTCCGGCGTGAGGTTCTGCAGCCTCACGATGGGTCCGGAAAGGTCGACGAGTCCATCTCTTGCGAAGCTGTTCTCCGCGAGACGCGATTGCAGCGCCGCATAGCTATAGAGGCCCCGCCGGGTGTCCATAAGAAACTCGGGCGTGCCGCCGAAAGCGAATCCAATTCCCCCGACATTGCCCTGCAAGACGTCATTCAGGATCCGAAGGATTTGTTCGAAGTTCTGGTTGCGTGCTTGACTGCTTTGAAGCTTGTAAAGATTGACCATCTCGTCGAAGACGATGAAGAGGCCGGCATAGCCCGCCAACCTCACGAAGGCGGCAAGCAACTTCAATGCGTCGTAGACATCGTTGTCACCGATAATGTTGCGCACGCCGAGTGCTTGTCGCGCCTCCGTCTTGGTTGAGTATTCACCCCGAAGCCAACGAAGGGCGGCGTCCTTCAGGTTCTCGTCGCCCTCTTCGCTGCCGCACCAATATGCCTTGAGAACTGTCGCATAGTCATAGCCGCCAATGTACTCTTGTAGATGCGCGAGCCTATCGTCAACGACCCTCTCGACAGGTCTCGCATTGTTGCTCGCCTCGTTGACACAGTCCGTCACGAAACGCTCGACGACGCTTGGCAACGCACCGCCATTGGGTCTCGTGCGCGTGGCCATGTTTCTAACGGCTTCCGCATATAGGCCGCGTGCCTGCCCGGCGGAGGCGTGCAGACGCCGGTCAGGAGCGAGGTCAGCATGTAGCGTAATGCACTTCCGCTCCAGCGCGATCAGTCGAACAAGATTTAGGAAGAAGGTCTTCCCTGCACCGTATTCGCCGATCACGAACCTAATCGTTGCCCCGCCGGCGACAACGCGCTCGACGTCGCGCACCAAGGCCTCTACCTCGGCGGCGCGGCCGACCTGGACATGTTGAAGTCCAACCCGCGGAACTACACCGGCGGCAAGAGCCTGCAGGATTACGTCACGCTCGCGAGGCCGAATCCGTGATGTTCCAGTCATATAGTGGCCTCCATGCCCTTCAGTTCGATCTCGATGTGGTGCGCGATTGAAAGCTCTACGTCGTCGTCAATGATTGGTTCTCCGAAGAGATCGAAGCCCCAATCGTTGATCAGTTCGATGGCACCGTCCGGTAGCAGTCTCAGGTTCCGCGCCAGATCGTCGAAACGTTCCCGCGCCAAACCAGGAGCGGAGAGGAGGTGCTCCAAAAGGGCAGCGTGGGCAGCATCGAGCCCTGAGAAGCGTGAAGCGGCGGTCGGTGTGGACGTTTCGGCCGGTGGTGGCGGTGGCGCGAACTCTTCTTCTACGAAGATGCCCGTCAGCAGTTTGGAGACGGCCAAGGTTTCGGACCTAATGCGCTCAAGGCGAGCAAGATCGATCTGGACCCCAGTGGAAGCGGTTCGCAAATCCCGCGGATCGCCGGGAATCGGGACACCTGGGGTCCGATGTTCACCGGACACGGGAACGGGCTCGTCCAGCGCGATTGCTCCCCGGTGCAGGGCCGCGTAGAGGTTCTCCTTAGGGAACCCGAGAGTCTTGTAGACCCGTTCCAGGAATTTGACTTCCGCTGGGCTGGCATGGCCGTCCGCCAAGACCGCAGCGGTTGCCGAATCGACTGCAGCTTGTCTTGCAGCCGGCGATAGCGCCTTCAACTTCTGGATCGCGGCCTGCTGAGCAGGCATGTCCTTGAGGAACGTGCTTGCGTATGCCGTGAGCCGGACCTTTTCGATCTCACCAATGCTGCTTAGCGCTCGTACCTCGCCCACGATCGACTCGAACTCTTCAGGCGCAACCCGACCGTCGGCGGCAACAGCTAGACTGGAGATGTCGATCATGGTTCGAGCAGCGACAAAATCAGGGGCATCGCCATCGATGCTGGCTCCGTTCCTCGCTTTGAACAGCAGCATGCGGCCGTCGCCCTGCATGTTCCTGGAACCGTACCGGCGGTCTGGCTCGAATGCTATGTCGAGCCTGTCGAGCAGCGCGCCAATCTTGTTGCAAAGTCCAGCGGGAACGTTCCCAGTTGCTTCAATCTTCAAGGACAGCGCAGATGCCAGATCCGAGACCTTCAAACTCACCGCATCACGACCGGCGAAGAGTTGTTCCAGTCTTTGGGCAACAGCCGTGCCCAATGTCGACGAGAACAGCTCTGTTGGAAGCAGGAGGGCTGCTTCCATGGTTCCCCGCGCCTCAGGCGATCTTCCGAGCAGCCTGCTATAGGCGGCGAGTTCATCACTGCAGGCATTCAGGATGTCCCGCAGACTGTCGAGAGGTGCCGAGATTGCTGCGATGTCGGGAAGCGGCCCTGATTCGTCACATATCTCTGTCTGGTAACCGAAGCCGCCACTCGCCGCGCGATAATCCAGTTTCAGCCGTGACTTGGGCGGCCTGACCTTCAAACCATTCGGATACCGTTCGGCAAACCGATGCCGCCAGAGGGCTAGCAATTTGGTGAAGCAACGCCGTGCCGGCGTCCGCAGATTCGTGTCCGGAAGCGACAGCAACCACAAAAGCGCTTCGCCATGATCAAGGCTTTCACGGGCTGCGAGCTTGCGGCCGAGATACGCACGGACTTGCATGGGCATCTCGTAGCCGGAACGAAGATCTGGCGACAGTTGCGGCCGCTCTATGTCCGCAGAGGAGACGAGCCGGGCTGCATCGAGAAACCTCGTCGCGTAGCCTTTGAACGAATTGTTCGTGCCGTAGATCTCGAGGAGTCGACGGACTTCGCGAATTAGGTCCGGCGCTTCCGAATGCGCTCCATCCACAAGCAAGCGGCGTTCGATGCCATAGAAGAACAGAAAGACATATCCGATGCCGATGGATGGATCGTCACGCCCGGCCGCCAGCCAGCCAAGATAGGTTCTCCGCGCGACCGGCGTCATCCTCTGATAGGAAGGCCAGTAGGACATCGAACTTCCCAGTCGGTCCTCTCCCGACGAAGCGACCTTGCAGGCCGGGTCTACGACACAGTTTCCGCAGTTCCCTTCGAATTGGTCCGGGAGTAGTCCGCCGAGGTAGAACATTCCAGAAGTAATCGTGAAGCCTGCAACATTGGCAGTCTGTCCAACGGAGACCCAGCGGGCCGGAGCCGACGTCCTTCGCGAGACGCGCCCGGCCTGAGGCGACGCTCCCCACGATGTCTCTAATGACGAGGACGCATCGTGGCCGGCGAGGACTCTTTGGTGCGCGGCGCCAAGCCTTGCTTTCGGGCCTTTGGAACCACGATAGACAAGCCACAAGACCACACCGCCGATGACGAGCAACCAGAACAACTGATACCCCTCCCGAGCGGCTAATGTATACGTAAGATTGCAGTCAGGAAATATACGCGAGTGACGTGGTTACCGTGATCATGCTCGGCGGACGCGTCAGCAGATGAGAGGTTGAACAGCACGCAGAAGATGGAGCAAATGGCCTTGGTCGACGAGCAGATTGCGTAGTTTACGAACTGTCCCGCCAAGTGTGACCCCAAGAGTGGCCAGTTGAGAAAAAGCGCGAGAAACACCCCTGCTCGCGCAAAGGCTTGCGTCTCCCTACACCCTTTCCGCAGAACCGCCGCCGACTAGTGGCGCAATTCCGCGCTTCTTCGGCGCTGTTTGGTGAGTGTCTGGAGAGAGCCGAAGAGCCCGCGACTTGGTGGCTGAGAGCATCGGATTCGAAGTTCGACACACATCATGATGCTAGGCTGATGGTGAGACCATCTGGTCCTCGCAAAGTGTGACCCCCGAAATCGGCATGTAGAGAAAAAGCGCGGGAAGTACCCCTTCTAGCACAGAGACTTACGCCTCTCTGCGCTCTTCCGGCAGAGCCGCCGCCGAATAGTGGCGCAATTACGCGCTTCTTCGGCGCCGTTTGGTGAGTGTCTGGAGAGAGCCGAAGTGCCCGCGACTAGGTGGCTGGGGCGCCAGGATTCGAACCTGGGATCACGAGACCAAAACCCGTTGCCTTACCGCTTGGCCACGCCCCATCACGCTTGTTCGGGAGCCGCTCCGTCGCCAGGCGAGCCGAGCGACTCAACCGGCGGCCCGGCTTGGGGCCGAGCGGGCTGCCGTCGTACCAGCATCGGGCCCGTTCGGCAATGGATCGGCCCATTCGGCGCCAAAAAACTTTGCGCCGAACCGCCCACCTCTTTGTTGCGGGCGGGCCCCTCCCCGTCTATATACGGTCCTCTTCCAGCCAAATCTCTGGTCGTGGCGGAGTGTAGCGCAGCCTGGTAGCGCACCTCGTTCGGGACGAGGGGGTCGCAGGTTCAAATCCTGCCACTCCGACCATTGATTGGGCTGATGAAATCCCCCCGCGCAGAGGCCCCGCTACAGAGGCCAGACGATCAGAATCATGGGAACGGCCACGATCGCGATCACGGTCTGAAGCGGCAGCCCCAGGCGCCAGTAGTCCCCGAAGAGATAGCCCCCCGGGGCCATGACCAGCGTATTGGACTGATGTCCGATCGGCGTGAGGAACGAGCATGAGGCGCCGACCGCGACCGCCATCAGGAACGGGTCCGGGCTCACCTGCAGCCGCTCCGCTAGCTGGAAACCAATCGGGGCCATGAGGACCGCCGTGGCGTTGTTGTTGATGGCGTCCGAAACGAACATGGTGCCGACCAGCAGCAAGGCGATCATCCACACCGGCGCGAGGTCCGCGCCGAGCGCCGTCATACCATCGGCAATCAAGGCCGCGCCGCCCGTGGTCTCCAAGGCCTGACCGACCGGGATCATGGCGCCGAGCAGGACGATCACGGGCCAGTCGATACTCTCATAGATCTCTGTCGGGCGCACGATGTCGGCGATCACCACGCCCACGGCCCCGGCAACGAAGGCCATCTGAACAGGGAGAAGATTCGATACCGTGGCCGCGATCGCGAGCGCGAAGATACCGCCGGCTAAGAGCAAGCGGCGCGGCCGGTCAATCTTCAGGCTTCGCTCGGCCAGCGGCAGACAGCCCAGCTCCGTGAGCGTGCTCGCCATGGTCTCGGACGGGCCTTGCAGGAGCAGCACATCGCCGATCTGCAGCCGGATCTTGCCGAGGCGAGTGCGGACCCGCCGCCCGTGACGCGCGATGCCGAGAAGGTTGATGCCGTAGTCGCGGCGCAGCGTCAGCGCCGTCGGCGTCTTGCCTTCCAGGCGCGATCCCGGCTTGATCACGGCCTCGGCCACTTCGACTTGATCGGATTCGATCCTGTGCGGACTGAGCCCCTCACTGTCGAGCAGCTTGAGACCGGCGGCATCCACGAGCTCCTTGATCGAGTCCGGCTCCCCTTCGAGGATCAAGACATGGCGCGCGTGCAGCTTTTGCGTGGCCGCCGGGGCCACCTGCCGTTTCGTCCCTTGCACAAGACCGACGATGCGCGCCTCGTTGTCCACGAGCTTCTCGACTTCCTGAACCGTCCTACCCCAAGCCTTGCCCTTTTTCTGTACGCGCGCTTCCGCCAGATAGTCTCCAACGTCGAGCGCATCGTCGGCGGACCCCCGGCGGTCGGCGGAGAGAAGGCGAGGCCCCGCGAAAATGATAAAGGCGAGTCCCGCCAGCGCCACGGCCAAACCGACAGGCGCAAAGGCGAACATCCCGAACGCCGTCCCTGTCTCGGTCTCGCGAAAAGACGCGACGATCAGGTTGGGCGGTGTGCCGATGAGCGTGACCATGCCGCCAAGCAGTGAGGCGAACGCAAGGGGCATGAGGGATCTCGCGGGCGCGTAGTTATTCCGATAGGCATTGCGCAGCGCGACCGGCAGCATGAGGGCGAGTGCGCCGACATTGTTCATGAAGCTCGACAGAACCGCGACCAGCCCGGCTTGCGAACTGATCTGCAACGTCTCGGAACCGCGCAACGGCGATAGAAGGCGGACGATCACGTCCACAATGCCGGCATTCTGAAGGGCTCGGCTCAAAATTAGAACGGCGGCCACCGTGATGACGGCCGGGTGAGCGAAGCCGGAGAAAGCCGCGTTGACCGGGATGAGCCCTGTAAGCGTGACAGCCAACAGCGCCAGCATCGCCACCACGTCGTAACGGAAGCGCCCCCACAGAAAGAGCGCGAAGGCCAGAAACAGAGTCCCGAACGCGATGGCTTGATCCAAGTTGAGCATTCTGTCCTTCCGGACTCCTAGTCCTAAGCCACGGGATGTCGCGCAGGCACATAAGTGCGTTCTGCGGCGATACCGCGAAACCGGAGACTATCGCAATTCGTGGGACAGAGAAGCGATGACCGCTATAGCCGTCCAATCGGAGACGACGCATACCAGCGGCGCTGCATCCCCCGCCGGTTTGCGCTCAGCGAGGGATGCGTGACGCCTCAGCGCTGCTTGAGCGGCTCCAAGGCCGCGGCGGTCTTTGCCAGCCGAGCGAGGTTCAAGAACTCCGCACGGTAGCCGAACGGGTCCTTGCCGCGCGCGCCCTCGGCGAGCGCGATGGCATCGTCGATGGACCAGTCGCCGGTGTAGCGGCCGCCCTTCAGCACCTGCCCGAAACCGGCGACAGCCGCGGCGAAGCGCGCGTCCGTGTCGGCGGCGCTCGTGGATGGAACCGCGTCGGCGGTCGTCACAGGCGTGCTGATCAGCTCGCTCTTGTCGCCGTCGGGCTGCTTGTAGCGAATCTTCACAAAAGCCAGCTCGTCCGAATTCTTGGATGCTGGAGACGTCTCAGCCTCGTTCGACCTGTACCGCAGGTCCTCGACAAAGCGCCCCGACGATCCGGCCGGCACGATCTCGTAAAGGGCCGTCACGGTGTGACCGGCGCCGATCTCGCCCGCGTCCACCTTGTCGTTGTTGAAGTCCTCGCGGTTCAGCTTCCGGGTCTCGTAGCCGATCAGCCTGTACTCTGAGACGGCGGCGGGATTGAACTCGACTTGGATCTTGACGTCCTTGGCGATGGTTTGAAGCGTGCCGGCCGCATCGTCGACCAGCACTTTGCGCGCTTCGTTCAGCGTGTCGATATAGCTGGCATTGCCGTTGCCGTTCTGTGCGAGCGCCTGCATCAGCGCGTCGTTGTAGTTGCCCGCACCGAAACCGAGGACGGACAGAGACACGCCCTTCTCGCGCTCGCGCGCCACGAAGTCCTTCAGCGTCTCCTTGTCCGAAATGCCGACATTGAAGTCACCGTCGGTCGCGAGGATCACGCGATTGATCCCATCGACCTTGTTCGCTTCAGCGAGTGCATAGGCCTGCCGGATCCCCTCGCCTCCCGCGGTGGAGCCGCCTGCCGACAGAGTCTCGAGCGCGGCAAGGATCTTCGGCGTGTCCGATACCTTGGTCGGCTCCAGCGCCGTGCCGGCCGACCCCGCATAGGTGACGATGGACACCGTGTCGTCCGGATCGAGCGAGGTGAGCAGAAGCTTGAAGGCGTTACGCAGGAGCGGAAGCTTGTTCTGCGCCTGCATCGATCCCGAGGTGTCGATCAGAAAGACCAGGTTCGCGCGCGGTTGCTGCGCTGCCGCCAGCTCATAGCCCTTGATGCCTATCCGCATCAGCTTGGTGTCGGCGTTCCACGGGGTCGGCATCAAGGAGACATTCGTCTTGAAGGGTACGGCCGCGCTGTCGGGACCTGCGTAGTCGTACGGGAAGTAGTTGACGAGCTCCTCCACGCGGATCGAGTCCGGCGCGGGCAGCACACCTTGGTTGAGCCGCGAACGCATGTAAGCGTATGACGCCGTGTCCACGTCGATCGAAAAGGTGGAGACCGGATCCTCCTTGACCACCTTCACCGGGTTCGGGTCGAAGGCCTCGAAGCGGTCGCGCCCCTGTTCAAAATAGTCGGGTGCCGGAATGTCCATCTGGCGCAGGCGGGCCGCCGGCACGGCGTAGCCCGATCCGGGAGCCGCCATCTGGGAACGTCCAGCAAAGAAGCCGGACCGTGCGTCCGTTACCGGCGCACCCTGCATGCCTGGCGCCGGCAATGCCTGCATTTCGGGCGCAGGCGCCATCGCCGCTTCATCGTCCTGCCCGACGGGGGCCGCAGGCGTGGGCTGGCCGGTCGCCATCTTCATCGGGTGTTCTTGTGCCGTCGATGTATCTCGGTTCGCGACGGCGTCTCGATCTGGCTTTGCCGGTGTCGGCGCAGCCTCCCGCTTCGCCAGCTTCGGCTCCGTGGCGGTTTCCCGCCAGTCCAACAAATCGGGTCTCAGAGAATGGGTCGACAACACAGCCAAGGTCAGGACGGCGAGGCTCGCGCCACCGGCCAAAACGGGGGTCCAATTGCGATTCGACGGTTTCAATGCGGTCACGATTGCGCTCCAGATTGCCGACGGCCCCATGCCGCCACTGGAGGTATGACGACGCCCAGGCGCTGTTCCTTGGGAACGGGCCGCATGTTTTTCGGCAAACCGCGCCATGGCGAGGTTGAGCGCTGCCTGCCGCGCTTGCGGATCGGGCGCAGGCGGCTCGCCCTGCAACGCGTCTTTCAACTGGTCGAACTTGTCACTCATCTCTCTTCGTCCGCGCGCTGTTTGAGGGTCTTGCGCAGTTCATGCATGCGCCAGGAGACGGTCGATTCCTTCACGCCGAGAACGGACGCGACTTCGCCGTGGCTTAGTTGCTGGGCCAGCACGAGCACCGCGGTCTCCCGTATCTCGTCGGGGAACTGACCGAGCGTTGTCCAAACCCATTCGAGCTGGCTGGCGCGATCGGCATCCGCGGCCCGGCGCAGATCGTCCACATCCGCGAAGTTGGCCATCGCCCGCTGACCGCTCGCTTGGCGCCGGCCCCAATCCCGGCAGGCGTTCAAGACAATCCGGTAGAGCCAGGTGGTGAACTTCGCCTCGCTGCGGAAAGAGCCCAGCCGGTCGACAAGGCCGATACAGATATCCTGGGCGATATCCTCCGCATCGGCTCGGGTGCCGACGAACCGGTACGCCAGCCGGAAAATGCCGTCATAGTGGCGTTCCAGCAGGACACGGAATGCCTCGGCGTCCCCCGCCGCGGCTTGCTCCACCAGCTCGTTGTCTCCGGTCGGCATGCGCATGTCACAAGGTTGGACGATGCTGGCGCCCGAATCCTTGGGCGTTCCCGAAAATTATTTTCAGGGGCTAATCGGTGCTACGGCGTCTGAGCGGGCTGCCAGGTGTCGTCCGGGGCGAAAGTGTCGATCTTGCTTGCGGTCTCCACAGTGTCCTCGCCGAGGTCCTTCTCGAGGACCGGACTGTCCTGATTCACGATGAACGTCATGATGCCGGAATTGTTGTACTCGGCGGGAAAAGCGATCAAGGCATAGCCGCCCGTCATGCGGCCATCCTCAACGTAGTCGCGCGCGCCGCCTTCGGCGCCCTTGCCTTGAGCTTTGAGGATGCGGAAGTAGTACCCGTGATAAGGGATCGGATTGATCCCATCGGGCTTGTAGCCTTCTGCGATGATCTCGGCGAACTTCTTGGACAGCGGGCTCTCGCGCTCGCTCTCCTGCGTCGGCCAGTAAAGTCCGTCCTTTTTGCCGGGCGTGCTCATGATGCGCTGCGCGTATGCCGGAGGCTTTCCACCGTCCGGATTGAGCGCGAGGTAATCTTCCTGGGCCTTTATATAACCGCGCGCCGCCTCGATGGCCGAGAGTTCATTGCGGCCGATGCGCCGAATGAGAATCTCCTCGAGGCCGCCCTCGGTGTCGAACTCCCACTTGCCGTCCTCGGTTTTCACGACCGGGATCGGAAACGGCCAATCGTCGTCGCCGAGCAGGAGAACCACAAAATCGTCTCCTTCCGTCTCGAGTTCGTGGCCCTTGTCGTAGGCTTCCATGAAGCTCTCACGCGCATTCTTGTCCGCAACATCGTCGCCGGAGCTGATGACGTCTTGGCCTTCCGGCCCGAGAATTTCCAGCAGCTTCTGTTTGTCTCCGGCGCGCGCCGCACTCACGAGTGCTTCGATCGCAGCATCGGCGCTGTCGAACTGCTGTGCGGCTTGCGCCTGCGCGCAGAGGACGAAAAGCGAAAGGCCGAACACCGCGCGGCACAGTTGTCGAACTAAGGACATGTCATCCACCACTCTAGAGTCTGATTCATTGCATCTAGGCTTCTAGTCTTTTGCCTGCCGGCGTCTAGCGGCGCCGGCCACCGCCGCCGGCACGGCGTCCGCCGCCACCGCCTCTTGAAATATGTCGGCCGCCAGCGCTCGCATGTCCGCGCGACGAGGCCTGGCGCGCACGGGCGCCGTCGCCCTTTTGAAAGGCATTGCCGCTCGGCCGGCTTTGCGGCTTTCTCGCCGCAGGTTTGCTTACGGCCGGCTTCTTGGCCGCGGGCTTGCTTGCGGGCCTGTCCCTCAAATTGGCTTGGGCGCCACCGCCACCGGGGCGATTTGCAGCCCCTGGCTTCGGTCCACCGCCGCCTCCGACTTTGGGGCGATCACCACCGCCGGTCCCAGGCCGGTTCGCGTCAACACCCGGCTTCTTGAGCCCAGCCTCGATGTCGCCAACCGATGGACGGCCGCCGCCTGCCCCGCCGGGACGCTTGTCTCCGGGAAGATTGCCGGGGCGCCCATCGCCGCCACCGGGCCGCTTGTCGGCCAGGTTGGCGGCTCCCGAGCGCGCCGCGCCGCCGCCCGGCTTTTTCAAATCCGCTTCGAGATCGCCGACCGTCGGCCGGCCGCCGCCATTCCCGGGACGGCCGTCTGCACCGCCAGGGCGCCGATTACCGGCGTTGTCGCCGACATTGTTGCCGATGTTGGTCCGATCGCCCTTGTTCGCGAATTTGTTCTGCACCTCGGTGTTGTTGTACTGGACGCCGCGCCGGTGCTCGGAATTGTGTTCCCACTTTTGAGCGTTGACGTTGTTGCGGTTGATCGTGTTGCCGCTGATGTTGCGATTGACGTTCACGTTGATGTCGTTGCGGCCCCAATTGATGTCGTTGCCCCATATCGCATTGCCGATTGCAAATCCGGCACTCCATGCGAGCCCGGTCGCGAGCGCGCTGCCAAAACGGTAGCCCGGCGGCGGCGGGAAGTAATAGGGCTGATAGCTCGGATAGGGCCACGCGCCGTAGACAACCGACGGCTCGTAGTACGGCACGTAGATCTTTTCCGGATTCGTCGGCTGAATGGCGATCACCTGCTGGGACGGCGCGCTTTGCGCTGAGGTCCCTGCCCCGCTGGTCGATCCAGCGTTGTTCTGCACGACGGTCTGCGTCACGGTCACGGTCTGCTGCGGATTGGACTCAAGCGTCCCGTTCGCTTTGGCGCGCGCCCGCAGGGCCTGAACGGCGTTCATGACATCCGACTGCTGCGCGAGCACCGCATCACCGAGCTTCTGGGTCCAGTCGAGATCCTTATTCATCATCTCGAGGGCGTCGGGAACGGATACGAGATCCTTGATGCTGTCGTCCCAATCTTGCTTCGCCAGCGCCTCCTGCAAGGCGTCGCCCTTGAGGTCCTTGTTCTTCTGATACCAGCGTTCCGCCTGCACGATCTCCAGCGGATAGGTCGAGGCGATCAGAACATTGGCGAGGAGCGGATCGGGGTAGAGCGCGATGGGAGCCACGAGCTGCTCGAGTTCGGCCTGGCTGAGCTTTGTGTCTTGCGACCCGTTCGACGGCGCGGCATCGGCATTGTCGGATGCGTCCGTCTGAGGCGGCGGCGAGACGGCTTCGACAACCGAATCCGAGTCCTGGGCATCGGTCGTTCCAGCGCCGGCGGGCGCTTCCGTCTGCGGAGGCGGCGACACGGCCTCCACAACCGAGTCAGAGTCCTGCGCAAGGGCCGTTCCGTACGCCCAAAGCACGGACGTGAACGCCACTGAGACCGCAAGAAACCGCATCTTCTCACCCATGGTCGATATCCTCACCATTTTCCCGGTTCTGACCAGGCACCGAAGCACCGGGACAAAGCGCGCGGGCCAGTAGCCGCACCGTTTATGACCAAAACACGGCGCGGCTCCAACTGGTTGCACACTCTCTACAAGAAGAGTGCGACGCGCTGAACAAACCAGACGGCCGCCAGCGAACCGATCCCGTAGCCTGCAGCCGTCCGGATCCAAGAACGATCGAGAGAGAAGACCCGGCGGACAAGCGTGCTGACGCCGACCACCGTAAACACGAACAGCAACTGCCCCGCTTCTACGCCGAGATTGAACGTGAGAAGCGCCGCCGGGACGTCGGATTGCGGCAGCCCGATCTCCTTCAGCGCGCCGCCAAAGCCCAAACCGTGCAGAAGCCCAAACGCGAAGGCGACCAGCCACGGCATACGTTTGGTGAGATCCGACTCCGGCCGTGTCTGACGCACGACCTCCGCCGCCACGAACATGATGCTGAGCGCGATGACGGCCTCCACAGGCGCTTGCGGGATCTGGGCCCAGCCGAGGGCGGCAAGGGCAAGCGTGATGCTGTGGGCCACGGTAAAGGCGGTGATGACCTTGACCAGCATCCATACGTCGCGAACGAGCAGGAGGAGAGCAAGGACGAACAGAAGGTGATCGATACCAAGCAGTATGTGCTCCACGCCCAGCAGGAAATAGGTGCGGGCCGTCTCGACCCAGGTGGGCGCGGCCGCTACGGTGAAAGACGGACTGTCAGGCGTGAGGCGAGCGGCCTGCACGGCGCCGTCCGCAGACTCGACTCGCACGACCACGTCCGTGAACGTGCCGGAGAGGCCGTCGATCGACACCTCGCGGTGGGCGAGACCGCCGGGGCAACGCACTGCCGAGTGTTCCAAAAGTGCCGCGCCGGACCGTTCGATTCGGGGCGGCGATGTCTCCGCGCAATCTGCCGGCAGCCGCACATGAAGCCCAAGGCGCATATCGCCGCGCGCCGGCACTTTGAAACGAATGTCGTACGTGTCCGCGCCTGTCTGTCGGATTTCCAGGAAGCCGGGGCGTAGTTCATGGGAGTCCGAGGCGCTGTGAAACCCGACCAGGAGGACTACTGCCGCGAGGAGTCGGATCACTCCGCTTCCCCCTTCTCCAGCCGAGAGGATTTCTCGGACGGCGACGTCTCAGGACGTCGCGGCATCTTTTGCCGGGGAGACTCCAGCTCCGGCAGGACGATCTCGTACTTCGCGCGCAGCTGGTCGTAGGCGTCCGCCTGGTACTCCTGGCGTTTCAGATTCCGCCAATCGCGAAGCACGGCATCCCTCACCTCGTCGAGATCAGGATCGTACCCCTCCTCGCGTTTGGTAACGCGCACGAGATGCAGCCCGAACGGCGAGGTAATCGGTCCCGCCCACTGTCCCTCCGGAGCGACCGAAACGTCTTTCGCAAAGTCCTCACCAAAGTCGCGCTCGACCGCGCGCAACGGCGAGAGCGGCACCGACTGCGGGAGCAGCGTGGGGTCGCCAATGTCGTCAGGATTGTCGCCCGCCTTCAGAGCCTGAAGCATTTCCGCGGCGCGCGCCTCCGCATCGCCGTCGGAGCGCTTCGGATCGATGAAGACCTGTTTGAACGCCAGCTTCGGCTCGACACGATAGGCGTCTTTGTGGTCATCGAGATAGGCTTGCAGCGCTGTATCGTCCGCGGCCAGCGCCTCTTCGCCGGGCTCCGACAGGAACTCCATCTTCTGCTGCATGCGGCGGCGAATGAGGGTGTCGTCCCGATCGAGGCCGCGTTTGACGGCTTCGCGGTAATAGACCTCTTCCTTGATGAAGGCGTCCACCAAACCCCGCAGTTCCTGAGGCGTCGGCGGCCGTTGCCAGGTCTTCGCGAAAACCTGCGCGAGCTGCAGGACACGGCCCTCAGTCACGACGATGCGGTCTCGAGTCTCTGTCTCGTCGCCGTCTGCAAACAAGGAATAGGCCGCAAATACAGCCGCGCCGACAAGCACGAAATGAACAAGCGGTTCGCGCAAAAGCCTGCCAAGCACACTCATGCAGGTCCCCGTGCGTCCATGGCCGAATGCGTCACGCGAATCTCGCTAACCCTGCGGCGTGTACCAGATGGGCGAGGTGTAGGCACGTTCGGTGACCGTCATCGGCGTGTCGGCATCGAACTTTGCGTCTTTGAAATAGGCGGCGTCGAAGGCCGTCCAACGTGGCGTCGGGATTTCAAGGACGCGGGCATAGTAGAAGGCCCTCAGCGAGGGATCGAAGTCCGGGTCCTGCCACACCGTTATCAGCTCCGGCGCGCCGATCGTGTTCGTCCAGGTCGCCTTCTCGACATCGACCGTGCTGCCGACCAACGGCACCTTGCCGTCTTCGCCAGGCTTCCGGTCACCTGCCCACACGACGTCGTAAATCTTTTCCTGCATCTCTCCATTCGCATCGACCCATCCCTTGACGATCTGAATGCGATCGAGATTGCCGGAAATCGGGTCCTTCAATGCTGCGACAAGAAATGTCGGTGCACCGCTGCCTTCAGGCGCCGGCGGGAGGTCGCCGCCCATGGGCACGCCCTTGCCGTATCCGACCGTGCCCGGATCGCGGCGCTCTGCATCGTCCTTCTCGAAGTCCCAACCGCCGAAGAAGCGGACGAAAATCCGCGAGCCGGTCGTGCCGTAGACCTCTTTGCGTTTCATCGCATCCCAGATAGACGCGCGCGTGTTCTCAGGTGCCCAAACAGCGGTTAGGCCCGAGGCGCCAAGCTGCCAATCCTTCACCGTGTTGCCGTCGAAGTCGAAGGCGTTGCCGGTGGACCGCTCAGGCGACGGTTCGCTCGCCGGGAACTTGCCGAAGAAGTTGTTCTCCTCGGCCGAGGAGACGCCGGTATGGTCGTCGGTCGAACCGAGCAGGCCGAACTTGAAGGGGTTGGTGCCGAGCTCGGGCTCGAGTTTAAGGCCGCGCTTCAGCGCTTGGCGCGCATACTCGTACTCGATCTCGCCCGGCTTCTTGGGCACTCCGGCGAGATTGTATTTGTCCCAAATCTCGAAGTTGGCGAATTCGTCGGCGGGCGCGAGCTTCGGATGCTGCTCGGAGGTGCCCTTGCTCTGCGTGACCTCGTAGAGAGGTTCCCAGCGCGCGCGCTCCTCGGCCCATTTCGCGTCGATCGGCTTGCCGTCCGGTGTCTCCGTCGCGAACATCAGCCCGTTTGAGAGGTTGCCGTTGTGCGGAACTGCCAGCACCCGGCCGCCGGTCTTCTCCTCGTACATTGACATCCAGTCCCAAAGTTCGTTCGGAATCTCGGTGTCGAAGGTCGTCAGTGGACGGACCTGATCGGCTTTCGTCTTACCGTCGCGGTACACGACATTACGGTGCAGGTTGTTGCCGCCGCCATAATTAGAGGTCCATTCGTAGCCGATCAACGCGGTGAACCTGCCCGGCTCGTTGTGGCTCTCCACGATCTCGGTCATGTTGTGCCACATGTCGAACTGGACGTTCGGGTCCGTCACGGCCTTGGGCAGTTTGCCCTGACTCTGGAGCGTGATCATCTCCATCACCACCGCGCTCGCCTTCTCGCCGCCCGCGTTCATGCCGTCGTGCCATTCCTTCAGCTTGGGATCGGCGAGCAGCGACGGGTCACCTTCGAGGACGCCGCTCATCACGCCGAGCGCATCCGAATGATCCGCGACCATCATGAAGTCGTAGGGACGTGACAGCTTCACCTTTTGACCGGTGCTGGAGGTGATTTCCGCGCCCTTGGCGTATTGCAGCGCCTCATCCGGCCCAACCCGCGTCCCAGCGGCGATCGCATCCGGTGACCATGACGTATGAAGATGGATCTCGCCCCATAGCGGCCGGGTAGGGAAACTCCGCCCGGCGTAGGGCGAGTAGCCCGGCTGATTGAAGAACCGCTCGACCTCGGCGCGGTCGATGGTCCCCCCGTCCGTGGTCACGCTTTGCGGCGCTTGGGCCGCAGACGGAAGGACAAGGACTGTTGCCGCGGTTGCGGCAATCAGAGGCGATGCGAAGCGAACAGCCATGGCTTTTCCTTCCTTTAGGACGACGGCGAGTACCAGATGGGCGAGGTGTAAGCGCGCTCTTGCTGCTTTCGGAGCGCCCGGTCCGGCGCATGTGTTCCAAATATCTTTTCGTCGTAGGCGATCCAGCTCGGCGTCGGGATCTCGAGCACGCGCACATAGTAGAAGGCGCGCTGTGTCGGATCGAAGGTCGGGTCTTCCCAGTAGCCGGCCAGGACCGCGTCGCCGATAGTGTTGGTGTAGGACGCATTCGGCACGTCAACCGTATCGCCAACCGGCGTCTTGCAACGTCCGTCCTCGTCGATCTTGCGGCCGCCAGATACGGCTATGTCAAAGACGCGTTCGCGCGACTTGCCGTCAGCATCGACCCAGCCCTTGATGATCTGGATGCGGTCGAGGTTGGCGCCGTCAGCGTCGCGCAGGGCACGCACCATGAACTTGGGCGAGACGCCTTCCGGTGCACCCGTTAGGCCGCCGCCCATGGGCACGCCTCGCTGGTATCCCTGCGGTGCAAAGTCAGGGCGTTGGACCTCTTCAGGCTCGAAATCCCAGCCGGCGAAGACCCGAACGAGCATCCTGGTGCCGGTCGTCGCATAGACTTCCTTTCGCGCCATGGCGTCCCAGATCGCCTCGCGCGTGTTTTCCGTGGCCCATACACCGGCAAGCCCGGACGCGAGAGATTCCCAGTGATAGACGTTCAGGCTCCCGTCTCCGTCCTCCCGGAGGTCCTGCGAGACCAGGTCATCGAACCGGGCTTCGGTCCCCGGCTCGGCGCCTGCAAACTTGCCGAAATAGTTTTCTTCGCGCGTGGTGGCGAGTGAGGTGTGGCTGTCGGTCGAACCAATCATGCCGAACTTGAATGGGTTGACTCCGAGTCTGGCTTGCTGCTCCAGGCCAATCCTGAGTGCGCTGCGGGCGTATTCGTGCGGCAGCATTTGCGGTTCCTTGGGATTGAGACCGAAGTCACCCTTGTCCCATTGGTAGTAGTCCGCAAACTCGTCAGTGGGTGACAGCAGGGGATGGGCCTCGCCATCGCCCTTCATCTGCGTGACCTCGTAGATCGGCTCCCAATGCATCCGCCGCTTGGCATAGGCGGCGTCGATCGGCTGGCCGGACATGGTCTCTACCGCAAACATCAAGCCTTGGGACAGATTACCGCCATGTGGGATGGCAAGGGCTCGGCCTCCAGTCTTTTTCTCGTAAGCCTCCATGTAATCCCAGAGATCTTCTGGATCGGCCGAGTCGAAAAAGCTGAACGGCAGGACCTGCCTGGCCGCTTTCGCGTCGTCCCGGAAGATGACGTTGCGATGCAGGTTGCGGAGATCCGGCGTCGAGGTCCATTCGAAGCCGTGAAAGGCGGTGAACACGCCGGGCTGATTATACTGGTCCACCGCGTCGATGATCTCGTCCCAAGCCGTGCGCTGCAGCGCCGGATTGGGCATGGAATCTTTTCTTTCCGCACCGCTCTTCTTCCATAGCTGGTAGGCCTCCCAACCTTTTCCCGACTTCACCAGGTCGTGGTATTTCTTGCCCATCGGGTCTTTCAGCAGCTCCGGATTGGATTCCTCGATCATTGGCGCGAGGCCCAAATTCTCGGAGTGGTCTGCCACAACAAGAAAATCGAGCGGCCTGATCAGGCGGGCCGGCACCCCGGTCGACGAAATGACCTGTTCGCCTCTGGCGAAGCGCAAGGCCTCCTCCGGTCCAAGCGTGTTGCCCACCATGCCGGCATCGGTCGAATAGGACGTGTGGAGATGGGTATCGCCCCAGAAAACGCGATTGGGATAACTTTGGTGGAGATAGGGCGAATATTGCTTCTTGCCGACGCTGATGTCTTCTTTGGTGACCGCAATATCCTGCGCGGGCGCGATGGCGGGAAGCAGGACCCACGCCGACGCAGCGATAGCAGAAACTAGAAACGGCGAAGTGTGGGCATTCATCACTCTCTCCTTTTCCTTCCTTTAGGACGACGGCGTGTACCAGATGGGTGACGTCCAGGCGCGTTCCTGAATCGACGTGGGCAGGCCTTTCGGCACCTCGACACCTAGTTTAGCTGCGTCAAATGTCGACCACCGCGGCGTTGGGATCTGCAAGACGCGAGCGTAATACACGGCGGGCACCGCGGGATCGAAGTCGGGGTCTGTCCAGTTCGCCATCAACTCAGTGGCGCCGATGTCGTTGGTGTAGCTGGCGGTCGCGACGTCGACCGTGTTGCCCACCGGCTTGATCGCGCCGGAGCTGTCGGGCTTGCGGCCGTCCGAAAGCGCGATGTCGTAGATGCGCTCCTTCTGTTCGCCGTTCTCGATCCAGCCCTTGACGATTTGGATACGGTCGAGGTTCGCGCCATCGGGCTCCTTCGTCGCCGCAACAAGCAAGGTCGGCGCGCGCCCCTCGGGGGCAGCTCCGAGATCGCCACCCATCGGCACGCCGCCGTCATAGGCCGTCTGCAGCCACTGGCTCCTGTCCATCACGTCCTCGGGATACGCGTAACCGCCGAAGAGGCGTACCTTCAGGCGCGGGCCGGACGTGGCGAATGTCTCCTTGCGCACCATGGCGTCGAACAAAGCCTCGCGGGTATTGGACTCGGCCCATACACCGGCCACGCCGCCGGAACTGAAGCGCCGCACCTGCTCAATCGCGGACTCGGGAACACCCGGAGGCCCTTCGAGCCGGTGACGTGGATCGAGCTCGAAGCCGAACTTGCCCGTGTAGTTGTTTTCCTCGATCGATGCCGCGGCGTTGTGCGTGTCGGAATCTCCGATGAAGCCATATTTGAAGGGATTGCCGCGACCTTCCTGCTGATATTTGAGCCCCCGTATGATGGCCTCTCGCGCGTAGCCGCCGAGCCTATGCTCAGGGGGTACCGCATCCGGCGAGAGCGTGTAATCCCAGATCTCAAAGTCGGCGAACTCGTCGTTCGGACTCATCGGCGGGTAGACTTCCGACGTGCCCTTGATTTGGGTTAGCTCGAAGAGAGGCTCGTTGCGCATGCGAGCGGCCGCGTAGTCGCCATCGACGTTGACGTCTCCATAGGCTTGACCAACCGGAAACATCATGCCGTCGCTGGCATTGCCGTTGTGGGGAACGGCGAGCAGCTGCGCCCCGCTCTCGCGCTGAAGCTCCATCCATTTCCACAACTCGGCGGGAACGTCCGTATCCATGGCCGAAAGGGCCATATCCGGAACATGCGTGGAATCCCTGAAGAGGACGACGCGGTGCAAATTTCGCCAGTCCGGCGCCGAGGTCCACTCAAAGGCCGGGAAGGTCGTGAAAGTGCCCGGCTTGTAGTGCTCGTCGGCGGTCTTCACGATTTCTGCCCACACCGTACGACGGATCTTCGGGTCATTCAGTTCCTCATCGGGGTGGTGCTCGTAGATCGTGTCAGAGAGCTTGCCATAGGCTGCGAAGGCCGCTTCCGGGTCGCCACCGGTAATGTCCGCCGCCAGAGGATGCTGACTTAGCGGATTGGATTTGTCCTCCATCAGCGGGAGCACACCGATATATTCGGAATGGTCGGACACCGCATACCAGTCGAGCGGACGCAGAATCTGCAGATCGGGAAGTCCCTCGCCCGCCGAGATCGCTTCGCCCTTGGCCCAGCGATAGGCGGAGTCCGGCGTGGTGATGGAGTCGTTGATATACGCATCGAACGACCAACCGGTATGGACGTGCAGATTGCCAAAATAGGCGTCGCGCAACGGGTTGGGCTTGATCTCCTGCGCCGTCGCAGCACCTGCTGCAGTGACCGCGAGGATTGAGGTGGCGATGACTAGTCGTAACATGGGCGAGCTCCGTTCGATTGCTATCCTCGCGGCGTGTACCAGATGGGCGACGTGTAGGCGCGTTCTTGGGTCGTCATCGGCACGTCGCCGGTCATCTCGACGTTGAAGCGCTTGGCCTCGTAGGCCGTCCAGCGCGGTGTCGGGATCTCGATGACGCGCGCGTAGTAGAACGCCCGCTGGTCCGGATCGAAATCCGGATCCGTCCACACCGTGATCATCTCGGGCTCGCCGATGGAGTTGCTCCAGGTGGCGTTTTCGACATCCACCGTATTGCCCACGGGCGGCAGCTTACCGTCCGGGCCCGGCTTACGATCGTCGCTCCATACGACGTCGTAGACTTTTTCCTCGGTCTCCCCGTCCGCATTCATCCAGCCTTTGACGATCTGGATGCGATCGAGATTGCCGCTATAGGGATCCTTCGCCGCCGCAACCAAGAAGGTGGGCGCCTTGCCCTCCGGCGCCGCGCTGAGATCGCCGCCCATGGGTACGCCTTTGGCATAGCCCGCGGACGCCGGAAGCCGCGTCTTGGCGTCGGCATCATCGAAGTCCCAACCGCCGAAGAACCGCACAGTCATTCGCGGGCCCGTGGTCGCGTACGTCTCTTTGCGCTTCATGGCATCGAAGATCGCCTCGCGCGTATTCTCAGTCGCCCAGATGCCTGCATAGCCGCCGGCGGCCTGCTGCCAGCCCTTGATCGTGAATTCGGGATCGGGCGCTTCGATCACGACATGCTCCCACCGATGGGGCTCGGGCTCGACGCCGGAATGCTTGCCGAAGAAGTTCTCCTCCTCGACCGCCGCCATCGACGTATGCGAGTCCGTCGAGCCGATCATGCCGAACTTGTAGGGATTGACGCCAAGCTTGTCCTCGAGCTTCAGCCCGTTCTTCAAGGCTTCGCGGGCATACTCCCATTGCAGCATGTCCTTCGTCTTCGCCTCGGTGCCGTTGAGGTTGGACTTGTCCCAGGATTCGTAGTCCGCGAATTCGTCGTTCGGCGACAGGAAGGGGTGCGTTTCGCCGTCGCCCTTGATCTGCGTGACCTCGACCAGCGGCTCGTATTGGGCCCGCATGGCTGCGAGCTCTTTCGTTAGCGGCTGACCGTCGAATGTCTCCACGGTGAACATCCGCCCGTTCGACAGATTGCCGTTGTGCGGAATCGCCAGAACCTCGGCGCCGATTTTGTCCTCGAGCGCGGCAAGATGCTTCCAGAGGTCCTCAGGGTTCTGGCTGTCATATTGCGAGAGCGGAACGGTGCGGTTCGCGACGCTGGCATCGCCGCGGAAGATCACATTGCGGTGTAGGTTGAAACCGCCGATGGCGGTCCACTCATAGCCGATCAGCGCCGTGAACCTGCCTGGCTCGTTGTATTTGTCGGCGAGCGCCGTGTAGTTCTGCCATGCGTTCTTCACCGCCGCGTCGCTCTTGATCGGCGGCTCGTCGCCCGACAGCGACACGACGATTTCCATCGCCGTATCGAACTTCTTCTGATTGTCACCTTTGGTGAGGGCGTCATACCACCGCTTGCCAGGCTCCGTGGACAGGATCTCCTGATCGCCGCTCAAGAGCTGCGGCATCAGCCCGTACATCTCGGCGTGATCCGAGATGACGAGAAAATCGAGCGGACGGGATAGCTTCGCGCGCAGCCCGTGGGTGGTTGTGATCTCCTCCCCGCGCGCAAAGCGAAAGGCGTCTTCCTGGCCGATGCGGTTCATCGTACCGGCATCTACGGAGACCGCGGTGTGCAAATGGGTGTCGCCCCAATAGACCTTGGTGGGAAAGTTGCGGCCCGCGTAGGGGGAGAACTGAGGCGGCGTGATCTCAGCCACTCCTTCCTTGGTCGGGAGTTGGATGACTTCCTTCGTAACCGAGTCTTGCTCGGCGGCAGCCGACCCTGCAAAGAAGAACCCCGCGGACAGTGCGAGCCCGCACGTGATCAGTGACGCGTGTGACTTCATGATCTCCTCCTCAGATATGCGGACGCACTTCTTATTGGGTCGGTCTATCCTCCCGTTGGGAAAAGCAGTTGGATCTGGAAGCGCGCCTGCCAGTCCGGACCGCCTTCAGGCGTGATGACGTTGTCGTATGCCTGCAAGGACATGTTCACCGGCTGCGAGCCGATGTTGAACACGCGGCCCACACCGCCACCGATTGGCACAGTCCACTGATCGTCGGCGGACGCCTCCCAATTGGCGGTGAGGATCGGCGCGGAGGTGAGATACCAGCCGTGCTTGAGGTTGTAGTTCACGAAATACTGGAACAGGAAGGCGTTCACGTCCGGTTCGCTGTTGTCGCCGGCGAATGACCAGATGTTGTTGACGAGCGCACCGACCACCCATTTGCCAGGCGTCCATACGATGGCCGCCGTTGGCCCCGCCCCCCATTTCTCCGGACCGAGGCTGCTGTCCGTGGCCGTCGGCAACAGGAAGGTCGGGCCGGCGCCGATCATGAGCGTCGGGCTGACCTGATTGACGAAGAAAAAGCTCGGATTGAAATTGCCGAGACCGAAATCGCTCTCGTCACCTTGATAGACCGCCGGCTGATACACGACCGGCAAGATCCAGCGCGTGACCAGGTTCCAATCCTCGTTCAGCTTGAATGGAATCACCGGCTGGACGTTCAGGATGTTCTGGTCGTAGTCGTAGGGCCCGACATTGAAGTTCGTATTGTTCTGAAACGGAACCGAGATCAGATTGGCGATGGGGTTCTGCGCTTCTTGCGCGAGGTTGCCGCCGTCCTGAGCGGCAGCCGGACAGGCCAACGCGATCGCGCTTGCGGCTATCGCCACATAGCTGCGGAACCCAACCATCGACGCCTCCACGTCTTTCGTCTTGGCTCCCGTGGGAGCGCGTCGACGGTACCATACTCAGGCGTAGGTGCGCGAGAATGGGCTGATGAAACTTTGCCTGTGGTGGACTCTTGGATGAGCGCTGCGGCCACTAACTGAAGGCCGCGTGCGGCCTGATTTCAGTCATATTTTGCGCACGAACCGGTGTGAGCTTGGCGGCCCCATAAGGGGGCGCGGCGCGCGACCCGTTCTGCTATCGTCCGGCTCGCCTGCGGTTGCCCTCCGCTGGTTCGCACCTAAACATCGATCAGTACCCAATTCATGTCAGCCGAGCTCGCATTCAATCGAAACGCCGATGTCGACTATGGCGTGGCCGAGGACGTCGGCCCCGGCGTCCGGCGCATCGTCGCCAACAATCCCGGCCCGTACACATTTCTCGGCACGAACACCTATCTCGTCGGCACCGAGGAGGTCGCGGTCATTGATCCCGGCCCCGCGGACGAGGCCCATCTCGACGCTGTTGCGCGCGCCACCCGCGGACAGCGCGTCAGCCATATCCTCGTCACGCACAGCCACCGGGACCACTGCGATGGCGCCCAGCCCTTGCAGCAGCGGCTCGGCGGCGAGATCGTCGCTTACGGCCCGACGGGCACGACGCGCGGCGCAGTCGCACCGGGACTTGGCGACGGGTTCGTCGACGCCGCGTTCAAGCCAGATCGGCCGGTCGCGGACGGCGACACCATCAAGAGCCGCGGCTTTGCCCTGGACGTGTTGCATATGCCCGGACACGCACCCGATCATTTGTGCTTCGCGCTGATTGGCGAGCGGACCGTCTTCACCGGCGATCATGTGATGGGGTGGAACACGACGGTCATCGCGCCGCCCGAGGGCAGCATGTCGGACTTTCTCGGCTCGCTCCAGCGCCTGGCGCAGCGGCACGACAAGGTCTTCTTCCCCGGGCATGGCGGGCGCATCGCAACGCCGCGCCGCGTCGTGAGGGCGTACATGACTCACCGCCTTTGGCGTGAACAGACGATACTCGCCTGTGTGGATGAGGGCGTGAACACGGTTCCCCGTATCGTGGCCCGGCTCTATGGCGGGCTCGATGCCGACCTGAAAGTGGCTGCGGCGCTGTCGGTACTCGCGCATCTGGAGTTCTTGAAAGAGCGCGGCATCGTCACGGCCGAGGGCGCGACGGAAGGGCTCAGCGCGTTCTATTTACGCGCCGCTTCCGGCTCCGGCGCTTCTTCTTCTTGACCTGCTTCGCAGGCGCCGCGACGGGTTCTTCCTCAGGCTCGGCGGCTGTCTGCTCAAGCACAGTCGTCTCACCCTTCTCAAGCGCGGTGTTGACCTCGTCCTCGAAGGCCCGAATGCGTTCGGCGTTGGCGCCGAAATCGCTGCTGCCGTAACGCGACGCAGACCGGATGTCGACGACCGCCGACGTGTCGTCGCCCTTCACGCGCACCACCACATCATCGGTGAAGCCCATGATCAGCGAGGTATCGGTCGCCTCGATGCGTCCGACTCCGCTCTCCCCTGGCGCCTCGTTGACGACCACCGTCCAGCCAAGCTGCTTCACGGCCTCGTTGACCACGGTGAAGACGGCTCCTGCGGGCCGGTCGACCTCGATTGGCCCGATATCCTCATAGGACTCGGCCTGGATCTGAATCTGTTCGGCCGTTGGGTTCCCGAGGGGGTTGGCGTCGCGCGGCCGCTGCTCCAAAAGCACCGTGTACTGCAGAGGATCCTCCGGCGATGTTTGGACATCGTTGAGGTCCGGCAGGAGAAAAGCCTGCGACATGAAATATGCCGGCACCGCGAGCCCGAGCAGGCCGACGATAATGGCCGCGAAGTCGTTCCCGGCGCCGGTCTGGCCGCCGAACCAGATGCGGATCAAGGAGACGACGGCGATCAGAACCGCCAGCGCGAGCCCCGCGACCGACACGAGGATAAGATTGATGGCCGCCGGCGTGCTCAGTTCGAAAAAGCGGTGCAGGATTGCCGTTAGGATCAAGAGCTGGAGGAAGAATACGGCGATACGGCGAGCCCAGCGGGCCTCGTGCGCTTCCTTCACCACGTAGCGCGCGGTCGCGTAACGTTCGATTGTGTCTTCCGCGGTCAAGTTATGTCGTCCTCGTGCGCATTCCCGCCGGACATCGTCCTATCCGTGCACGTGCTGCGATAGCACAATTCGGCTCATGGATTGAGGCGCGTTTTTGTCCAGGCGCCGTCGAGCGCAGCCCGGCGGAACACGATCCTGTCGTGCAGCCGGTACTCGCCATTCTGCCAAAATTCGATCTCAACCGGGCGTACTCGGTAGCCGCGCCAGTAGTCTGGCCGCGTCACCTCCCGCCCGTCAAACTCATCCGTATAGCGCGCCACCGCGTCTTCCAGCGCGGCGCGGCTTTCCAAGGGCCTCGATTGTTGGGATGCCCACGCGCCGATGCGGCTCTGGGGATGACGGGTTGCGAAATAGGCGTCCGCTTCGGCCTCTGTCGTGGGCTCGACGGGCCCACGCACGCGGATCTGCCGGCCGAGGCTTTTCCAGTAGAAAAGAAGCGCGGCCTTTGGGTTGACGGCGAGTTCGCCGCCCTTGGCGCTGCCGCAGTTCGTGTAGAAGACGAAGCCGCGCTCGTCGACGCCTTTCAGGAGAATCATCCGGACGTTCGGAAGCCCGTCCGCGTCGGCCGTGGCCAAGGCCATTGCCTCCGGATCGGCCGGTTCGGTTTTTTCCGCCTCCGCGAGCCAGGTCTGGAACAGGGCGAAAGGATCGTTCGCGGCCGTGAAGTCTTGATTGTCCATCATATTTTGCCAGTCACTCCGCCCGGCCGCGCCGTCGAAAAACTTCCCAGCACGATACGGGCATTTACGTTTTCCTCACCCTGATAGGCCAGGATCGGTCGTGTTGATAGTGGGCGCGGGGGGATTTCAGTATCCGCGTCAGTATTTGGGGACGGTTTGTTATGCGTACGTTCCATTGGAACGCCCCTATCAAGGGGGCGGGGGCTCTCGTGTTGTGTGTATTGCTCCCCGCCCTCATTCCTCTCAAGGCAGAGGATCGCGGGGCACAAGTCGTGGTGCCGGTCTTCAAGACCGTGACGCCGCAAACCGTGACGGAGCCGGATAGCCCGCTCACGGAACTTAAAACCAGTCTTGATCGTTCAGATAGGGAAGTCGCGCTGCGGGCCCTGCAAATGGCCCTGACGGAGCTTGGCGACGGGGCGACCCTCGTATGGCGGCGGCAAGCCACCAAACTCGCGGGCCGGATCAAGCCCCTCTCCGTGTTCCGGGACGAGCACGGCCGCTTATGCCGGACGGTCCTCTATTCGTTGAGCCGTGGCGGCAAGGAAAACGAGATCGAAGGCGTTGCGTGCCGGTCGCCAGACGGTCACTGGGCCATCGCCGGATAGAGGGTTTTATGTCCGAGAGTTACATCGTTACCGAGACCACCACGCCGCTTCGCACTGAAGCGATCAAGGAAGCTCCAAAAGCTGGCGTTCGCTTCACCCCGCTGCGATCCGCAATCGTCGTGCGGGACAGCAACGCCCACGCGGACGCCGGAGAGACGCTCTCCCCGCTCGTGCCGGTACGGCGCCAACACACTTGATTACTCGCCCCCCTGCCCGTTAGCACCGGGCTGGTCCTGCCGAATCGGCGAAAGCCCTTCCGGCGAGGCCAGCCCGGTGTATAAGAAGCCCCCAGATTGGTCTGAAGGAGGGCTTATGGCGGACGGCGGAAATCTCATGGCGGGCAAGCGTGGCATCGTTTTCGGTGTCGCCAACAATCGCTCGATCGCTTGGGGCATCACCAAGGCAATCGCCGGACAGGGCGCCGAAGTCGCGCTGACCTACCAGGGGGATGCCTTGAAGAAGCGCGTCGAGCCGCTGGCCGCCGAGGTTGGCGCGAAGCTCGTTCTTCCCTGCGACGTTACCGACACGGCAACGATGGACGCCGTCTTCGCGACTGTCGAGAAGGAATGGGGAAGCCTCGACTTCATCGTCCACGCTGTCGCCTTTTCGGACAAGGACCAGCTCGACGGCCGCTACGTCGACACGACCGAAGAAAACTTCGCCAAGACGATGAATATCTCCTGCTTCTCGCTGACGGCCATGGCGAAGCGCGCCGAACCGCTGATGACGAATGGCGGTTCGATCTTGACGCTCACCTATTACGGCGCCGAGAAGGTCATGCCCCATTACAACGTGATGGGCGTCGCCAAGGCCGCGCTCGAGACGAGCGTGCAATATCTCGCCGCTGATCTCGGCAAGAACAATATCCGCGTGAACGCGATCTCGGCCGGCCCGATCAAGACGCTGGCCGCGTCGGGCATTTCCGACTTCCGCTATATTCTGAAGTGGAACGAGTACAACTCGCCGCTGCGCCGGACCGTCACCATCGAAGATGTGGGCGGCGGCGGGCTCTATCTTCTGTCCGATCTTTCCGCCGGTGTCACAGGTGAAGTCCTGCATATCGATGCGGGCTACCACGTGGTCGGCATGAAGAACGAGGACGCCCCGGACATCTCCGTGGTGAAGGACTAGGGCGGGACGACGCCCGCCCTATCCCGGCTAGATCTTTGCCCAGCTAGATCTTACGGAACACGGCGCCGGCAACCGAGCGCGGACGCTCGCGCACCCGGCCCCCGTCATTGCCGGACCGGACGATCCATTGGCCGTCGTCCGTCTTGCCCGTGATCAGGCCCACGTGATGCGACCAAACGACCACGGCGCCGACGCGCGGACCGTTCAGCGGCCGGCCGCGCTTCGCCCAGTTGCGGGCGAGGTTGTATTCGGGGCCACCTCCGAACTGGGTGCGCATGTACCAGCCGCACCAGCGCGCGGGACGCGGTCCCACGGCTTGCCGGGCCGCCGTGGCCACATGGGCCCGTTTCACGATTGATTTGGATGGGGCACCGCCCGACGCCGTCATCGAGAAGTTCAACGGCATCGAGATGGCGGGAGAGAGCGTTATTGCGCTCGACAGAAAAACGATAGTCAACGTCAACAGACGTGCATGCACCGCACGCATCGGCAACTCCTATTACTCTTATGTCTTGGGAGGGAGCGGCCAGCGACGGATCGAGCTGGCCGGCGCGAGAACCCGCGCGAGGGGCAAGCTAAGGAAAATTAAGACGAAAACAGGCTCCCGCCGTGACCGGTGCGCGTCAATTTCGTGATCCGGAGCGCGCAGCCCAATGGACGCTTAGGCGAGAAGCGAGTACAGAAAGGCCATGTCGCATAACAGTTTCGGCCATCTTTTCCGCATCACGACCTGGGGCGAGAGCCATGGGCCCGCGATCGGCTGCGTCGTCGACGGCTGCCCGCCCGGCATCCCGATCACGGAAAGCGAGATCCAGGCCTATCTGGACAAGCGCCGCCCGGGCCAATCGAAATACACGACCCAGCGGAAAGAGCCCGACACGGTCGAAATCCTGTCCGGGGTGTTCGTGGACGACGACGGGCAGCAGGTCACGACCGGCACGCCAATCGCGCTCCAGATCAAGAATGTCGATGCGCGCTCCAAGGACTACGGGGACATCAAGGACAAGTTCCGTCCCGGCCACGCCGACTACACCTATGCGGAGAAATACGGCGTGCGGGACTATCGCGGTTCGGGCCGTGCCTCGGCGCGCGAGACCGCGACCCGTGTGGCCGCCGGCGCTGTGGCGCGAAAGGTCGTACCGGGTCTGCGCGTGCGCGGCGCGCTCGTCCAGGTCGGGCCCCACAAAATCGATCGCGCGAACTGGAACTGGGACGCGGTCGGCGAGAACCCGTTCTTCTGCCCCGACCCCAAGGCCGCGGAGGTTTGGGCCGACTTCCTCGACGAGGTGCGCAAGTCGGGATCGTCCACCGGCGCCGTGATCGAGATCGTTGCGGACGGCGTGCCGGTCGGCCTCGGCGCACCGCTTTACGCCAAGCTCGACCAGGACATCTGCTCGGGGCTCATGAGCATCAACGCCGTGAAGGGCGTGGAGATCGGCGCGGGCTTCGAGGCAGCGGCCTTGTCCGGCGAAGAGAACGCCGACCAAATTCGGAACGGCCCGCCGGGCTGGCCGACCTTCCTCTCCAATCACGCGGGCGGAATTCTCGGCGGCATCTCCACGGGCCAGCCGGTGGTCGCGCGCTTCGCGGTCAAGCCGACTTCGTCGATCCTGAACCCGCGCAACACCATTGACAAAGACGGCAACAACACCGAGGTCGTCACCAAGGGGCGCCACGACCCATGCGTGGGCATTCGCGCGGTGCCGATCGGCGAGGCCATGGTGGCCATCGTGCTGGCAGACCACTATCTGCGTCATCGCGGCCAGACCGGCCAAGACGCCGCGCAAGACATCGACGCGAATTTGGATTGGCTGCCGACCAAATCATCGTCGTGACCGGCGCAGGGCACTCGGCAGGGCTCGAGGCCTATGCGCCCTATTCCTATCGAGACGATCCCGCGGTTCCCGGTTTTCCAGACGACTTGCAGCTCATCGTATTCGACGGTGTGTGTGTCCTGTGCAACGGCTTCGCGCGATTTGTCGCGAAGCGCGATGCCGATAAGCGCTTCCGTTTTGCCGAGGCGCAGTCGGCCGTCGGTGGCGCGCTGTTTCGCCACTACGGCCTCGACGACGTGAACTACGAGACGAACCTGCTCATACAGGATGGCCGGGCCTATGGGCGCATGGAGGCCTTCGTTCAGATCGTGAGCCAGCTCGGCGGCGCCTGGCCTTGCGTGCGCGCCGTCCTCCTCCTGCCACGCCCGTTGCGCAATTGGCTCTACGAGCGCATCGCCCGAAACCGGTACGCTCTCTTTGGGCGCTATGAAACCTGTCCCGTTCACCGCGATGCCGCCATCGCTCAAAGGCTGATCGGCTGATGCAGCCGCCTCTGTTTCACCGGGTGCTGGGCGAGGACGCGAAGCGGGTCCCAGCGGCGATTCTAGCCGTGCATGACGTCGGCGACAGTGCGGTCTGGCACGGCGAAGCCACCGTCGAAACGGGCCGCTCCCTGCTCGCGCGACTAGTCCGTTCGTGCTTGGGATTTCCGCCGTCGGCGGGCCGAGTGCCGCTCTCGGTCGAAATGACACCGGCCGGCGACGGAGAGATTTGGCGGCGGCGGTTTGGTGCGCATGCGATGACGTCCCGCCTCGTGCCGGGCTCCGCCCCCGGTACGATCGAGGAGACACTTGGCGGCGTGACCGTCTGTCTGCGGCTTCGGCCCGACGCGCGAGGGGTGCAGCAGATCACGGAGAACGTGCGCCTTGCCGGCATCCCCTTGCCAAAGCTGTTTTGGCCGACGCTGGACATTCGCGAGAGCGCCGACGGCGATGTGTATCGATTCGATGTCGCGATGCACCTTTGGGGCCGCTTATTGCTACGCTACGAGGGATATCTCGACACGCAGGTTGTTCATGAGCTTTGAGAGAATCGTCATTCTGACCGGCGCGGGGCTCTCCGCCGAGAGCGGGCTGGGCACGTTCCGTGGCAAGGACGGACTGTGGGACGCGTACAATGTCGAAGAGCTGGCGACGCCCGAAGGCTTCGCGCGAAATCCCACCAAGGTCCACGACTTCTACAACATGCGTCGGGGCTGGCTCGCGGATGTCCGCCCCAATGCAGCGCATTTCGCCCTCGCCAAACTCGAGCGCGAGCATGGCGGCGAGGTTCTGACCGTCACGCAGAACATCGATCCCCTGCATGAGGATGCCGGCTGCTCATCGCTGATCCACATGCATGGCGAGTTGGCCCGCGCCCTGTGCGCGGCGTGCGGCGCAAGCCGCCCCTGGACCGAAGACCTCTCGCTCGCGACCGGCTGCCCCGCCTGCGGCGAGTCCGGCTACATGCGGCCCGACGTGGTGTGGTTCGGCGAGATGCCGCGCGAGATGGAGCGCATCTATGCAGCGCTCGGCGCGTGCGATCTGTTCGTCGCCATCGGGACCAGCGGCACGGTCTATCCGGCGGCGGGGTTCGTCGCCGAGGCCCATCGCGCGGGCGCTCATACGGTCGAACTCAATCTCGAGCCGTCAGAGGGCGCGACCCTCTTCGCCGAGACTCATTACGGCTCGGCGACGGAGATCGTGCCAGCTTACGTCGAATCGCTCCTGCAAGGCGGCAGGTAGCGCGCCCGGCGTGCGCGCCCTCACCGTTCCAGATGAGCGACGACCTCCACGTGGCTCGAATAGAGAAACTGATCGATCGGCACTACGCGGGTTATCCTGTAGCCCCCGTCCACAAGGAGCCTTAGGTCTCGGGCTAAGGTGCCGGGATTGCACGACACGGCGACGACCCGCTTCACCTTAGACTTCGCCAACTGCTCGGCCTGGGCGGCGGCACCCGCGCGAGGGGGATCGAAGACGACCGCATCGTACGGCTTCAGCTCCTGCCAGCCCAACGGATCGCGAAACAGGTCGCGCCTATACCCGCGCATCGGTTTGAGCTTGGGTGTGTGCCGGGCAGCGTCACTGAGGGCGGCGAGAGCCTCGGCGTTCGACTCATAACCGTCGACTTGCGCGCGCTCGGCGAGCGCAAACGAGAACGTGCCCAATCCGCAAAACAGATCGGCAACACGTTTGCCCTTGCCGACGCCCTCGCGTACCAGCGCTACCATCTCCGCCTCGGCCGCGGGAGAGGCTTGCAGGAAGCTGTCTGCCGGTAGACGCACTTGCGCGCGGCCCAGCTGCAGCATGGGCGGCGCCAGCATGACGATCTCGGAGCCCGCGGTGAGGCGCGCGATGCCGTGCGCCTCCGCGGCGCCCGCCAGCTTTCCGAGCGCCGTCTCCAGTGGCCGTACGCCCTCGATGGCCACGTCGAGTCCCGTTTCGGTTTCGGTGACGGCGACCCGCGCCTCGGGAGCGCCGCCGAGCAAGGGCGTCAACATCGCCTTCAGAGCCGGCAGGGCCGATACGATCCTGGGCGATAGAATCGGGCAAGTGTCGATGCCGATCGTGTCGTGGGACCGGGCGCGGCGATAGCCCAGAACGACATCCTTGTCCCGCCGTTCCAGACTGAACGTGGCCCGCCGCCGGCTTCCGAGCGGAACGGCGCGCGCCGGTTCGACCGGCACGTCGAGCCCACGCGACCGCAAGGCGGTAACGACGAGATCCCGCTTCCAGGCCAGATAGCTGGGCGTATCGAGATGTTGAAGGGTGCAGCCGCCACACTGGCCGAAATGCGGGCAGACCGGCTCGACACGGTTCGGGCTGGCCTCCAGAACTTCGACACAGTCGGCGTGCTTTCCGTCCGGCGCCATCTCGGCGCGGATGCGCTCACCGGGCAGCGTGAACGGCACGAAGACTGGTCCGTCGGCGGTTTCGGCAATGCCGTCACCCTGGGCACCCAGACGGTCGACGGTCAGCTCAACGGTCATTCCGTGCCCCGATCAAGTACTCGACATTGCCGCTGCCGCCGGGAATCGGCGACTCGATCACGCCGATCACGAGCCAGCCCTCCGCCGCCAGGAATTCCTGCACGCGTGCAACGGCCCTTTGGCGGTCCGCTTCGTCCCGCACAAGACCGCCCTTCCCGACTGCGTCGCGGCCCGCCTCGAATTGCGGCTTCACCAGCGCCGCCAGCCATGCCCCCGGCACGGCACGGCGAAGGGCAGCCGGCAGCGCCTGGGTGAGACTGATAAAGCTGACATCGGCGGTTATGGCCGAGACCGCCTCGGGCACCAGAGTCTGGTCGATCCGGCGCGCATCGGTTGCTTCGAGTGGGACCACGCGCGGGTCGTCGCGCAGGCTTGCATGAAGTTGATCGCGGCCCACATCGACCGCGTAGACCTTCGCCGCGCCGCGGGCGAGCAGCACTTCGGTGAAGCCGCCCGTGGAAGCCCCGACATCAAGCGCCACACATCCCTCTGGCGACAGGTCGAAGGCCTCCAGCGCCGCTTCGAGCTTCAGCGCCCCGCGGGAGACATGGGCATCTGTTCCGGGAACCAGGCCCACGGACACATCGTCCGCGACGGCCGCCCCGGGCTTCGCCGCGAGCACGCCGTCAACCAGAACGCGGCCCCGCCGGACGAGGTCGGCCGCCTGAGCCCGCGAGGGCGCCAGCCCCTCCTCCACCAAGCGCTGGTCGATGCGTTTTTTTCTGTAGCTGGCCAATTTGCATTCTCATATGCTCTGCGTCGCGACGAGAGTCCTCGCGCGCGGCCTGGCCGACAAAGCGGCAGCCGCATCGCATTTCGCCCGCGCCCCTGTAGGTTTGAGACGCGGATGCTTCGTGAGGCAAGACCTGTTTGAGCCAAGATTCTCTCAGCCGAGAAAAGACGGCCTACCTAACTGAAAAATGTGAAGTTCGAAATCGGGACGTGACCGGTGGATTTGGGGTCTATGCGACCTCCGTGATCCAGCCGGGAGAGCTTATCGGCACCTGGAGCGGCCGCATCGTCGGCAGCGGGGAACTCGATAGCCTGCCGGACGATATCCGTCACCACACGGTGCAGGTCGAGGACGATCTATTCCTCGTGTCCCTCACCCCGGACGAACCGCCCGACTTCATCAACCATTCCTGCGAGCCTAATGCGGGACTGAGCGGCCAGATCACGCTCGTGGCGCTACGGTGCATCCTCCCCGGCGAAGAGGTGACCATCGACTACGCCATGTGTGACGGCTCGCCCTACGACGAGTTTCCGTGCGCTTGCGGCGCGGCGACATGCCGTGGCCGCGTGACCGGCAACGATTGGCGCAATCCCGCGCTCTGGGAACGCTATGCGGGCCACTTCTCTCCCTATCTTCAACGGCGGATCGATGCGCTGAAATGCGCTAAGGCCGAACTGGTCTAGGACAAACGCCATGCTGCTCATCAGCACCTATGTAGGCCTCAGCTCCATCGAGGGTCTTGGGGTGTTCGCCGATGAATTCGTGCCGCGCGGCACGCTCATCTGGCTGTACAACCCGAAATTCGACATTCTCGTCGGAGACACGGATGTCGACGCCCTGCCGCCCCACATGCAGAACTACATCGCCCGGTACAGCTATCCGCACCTCGAAAGGCCCGGCTTCCGCGTGATCGACGTCGACAACGGCAAGTACATGAATCACAGCCGCACACCGAATACGGATTTCCGTTTGTTCGACCGGGGCTTTGCGCTGACGGACATCGCGCAGGGCGACGAGATCACCTGCAACTATCGTGAGTTCGACCCAGCCTTCGTGGATTTCGGGACGGTGGCGTTCGCGGAGCCCGCGGATCTGCCTGTGCTGGGACCACCCGCGATCTAGGTTCGGAGTGCGCTTAGAGGGACGATAGACCGTCGGCGCGCCGGGAGGACGACATTGCCAAATCTTCCCGGCTCGACTAAGCCAATGCGACCTAATCTCGCGCTGGAGCTTTCCATGCCGTTCCGTTCCCTACCCATATTTCTCCTGCTCGCGCTTCTCGCAGGCTCGGTCAGCGTGCCCGTAACGTCCGCCCATGCCACCGATATTTGGCGCGCGAAGACGAACGGCAGCTTTATCACGCTGCGATATGGGCCTCTCGACGAGCGGGAGAACGCGCCGTTTCTCCTGTCCTGCTTGAACGGCGTTGGGATCGCGGTCCTGTCCGTCCACATGGATTTTCCGCAGGAGGCGACGGGCGAAGCGCTCACCATCGAGTTCAGCGCCGGCGACAAGACGGCGCCGGTGGCCGGCGAGACAGCCGCCGAGGACGGTACCGGCATTATCTACGGAGAGGCCGGCGACATCGCCGTGAAGCCCATCCTCAAGGTTCTCGAACAGAAGGGCCCGGTCACGATGAAGTCGGGCGCGAACGCGGTCGAGCTGTCGGACGTGGGCCGCGCCGAGACCGTCGCGGAGTTCGCGAAGAACTGCTCGCTGGATTAGGCGCGCTGCGCAGAGCCCGCGTTCGCGTCCTTGCCGACGTCGTTCTTGCCGAGGGCCGTGAAGACCGCCTTCACGATCCCGTCCGCATCCAGGCCCGCAGCCGCATACATCGCGGCGGGCTTGCCCTGGTCGATATAGCGGTCGGGCAAGACCAGCGTGCGCACCTTGAGCGTGCCGTCGAGCAATCCGTCGGACGCAAGCTGGTGGAGCACATGGCCGCCAAAACCGCCGGTCGACCCTTCCTCGATGGTGAGGAGCACCTCGTGGTTCTTGGCGAGGTCGCGAATGAGGTCCACGTCCAACGGCTTCGCAAAGCGCGCGTCGGCCACAGTCGTGGACAGGCCGAACCCGGACAATTCGTCGGCGGCAGCAAGGCATTCGCCGAGCCGCGCTCCAAAGGACAGAAGCGCAACGGCCGAGCCCTCCCGGACGATGCGGCCCTTGCCGATCTCGAGCGGTATGCCGCGCTCGGGCAGGTCGACGCCGAGGCCTTCCCCGCGCGGATACCGAAAGGCCGTCGGCCTGTCGTCGATCGCGGCGGCGGTCGCCGTCATATGCATGAGCTCAGCTTCGTCGCCGGCGGCCATCACGATCATGTTGGGCAGGCAGGTCAGAAACGACGTGTCGAACGATCCCGCATGGGTGGGGCCGTCCGCACCGACGAGACCGGCGCGGTCGATGGCGAAGCGCACGGGCAGTTTTTGCACCGACACGTCGTGCACAACCTGGTCGTAGGCCCGCTGCAGAAAGGTCGAGTAGATCGCGGCGAACGGCTTGTAGCCTTCGGACGCGAGCCCCGCCGCGAATGTTACCGCGTGCTGCTCGGCAATACCCACATCGAAGCAGCGGTCTGGAAAGGCCTCGCCGAACTTGTCGAGCCCCGTGCCAGACGGCATAGCCGCCGTGATGGCGACGATCTTGTCGTCGGCCTTCGCCTCCTCGATGAGGGCCTTGGCGAAAACCTTCGTGTAGCTGGGTGGGCCGCCCGGCGCCGCCTTTTCCTGCGTGCCGGTGACGACGTTGAAGCGGCTGACGCCATGGTACTTGTCGGCGGACTCCTCGGCCGGCGCATAGCCCTTGCCCTTCTGGGTCACCACATGAACCAGGATCGGACCGTTCTGCATCTTCTTCACGTTGCGCAGCACGGGTAGGAGATGATCGAGATTGTGCCCGTCGATCGGGCCCACATAGTAGAAGCCGAGTTCCTCGAACAGCGTTCCGCCGGTCCAGAACCCGCGGCCGAACTCCTCCACGCGCGCCGCTTGGCGTTGCCAGCGTCCCGGCAGCAGCTTGTGCGCCGCCTCCTTCATCCAGCGGCGGAAGCGGCGATAGGTGCCGCCTGAAATGATCCGCGCCAGATGCGCGCTCATGGCGCCCACGGGCGGCGCGATCGACATGTCGTTGTCGTTGAGAATCACGATCAGCCGCGAGTCCATCGCGCCGGCGTTGTTCATGGCCTCGTAGGCCATGCCGGCGCTCATGGCGCCGTCGCCGATCACGGCGACGACATTGTTGGCGCCGCCGGACAGATCCCGGGCCACGGCCATGCCGAGGCCGGCGGAGATGGAGGTGGACGAATGGCCCGCGCCGAACGGATCGTATTCGCTTTCCGCGCGCTTGCAGAAACCGGACAGGCCGCCGGGCGCGCGCAAGGTGCGGATGCGGTCCCGGCGCCCCGTGAGAATTTTATGGGGATAGCATTGGTGGCCGACGTCCCAGATCAGCCGGTCGTCCGGCGTATCGAAGACGTGATGGAGTGCGACCGTCAGTTCGACCACGCCGAGCCCTGCGCCCAGGTGACCGCCGGTCACCGAAACGGCGCTGATCGTTTCTTGGCGAAGTTCGTCCGCGAGGCGCTTGAGCTCAGCATCCGTGAGCTGGCGTAAATCCTTCGGCGTGTGAATTCGGTCTAATAGTGGCGTGGCGTTCTCGGCGCTCATTCGCTTTCCTGTAGGAGGACTTTCCCCGCGACGGTTTCAGTCTTGAAATTTCTCGTCGTATCAATGCGTTACAGTAAGCTTACTGGGCCGACCTCACGCTGGCAACGTCTGTAACCATATCCTAAATCCGGCAATGCCCAAGCGTGCCGGTCAGTCGTCGACGTCGAGCGGCTCGACGCCGCTCGGTGCGCCGTCCTGATTGAGGGTGATTTTTTCAACGCGCGCCTCGGCGCTGCGCAGCAATTTATCGCAATGAGCACGCAGGGCTTCGCCCCGTTCGTAGATCGAGATCGACGCTTCGAGCTCGACGTCGCCCTTCTCGAGGCGATCGACGATGGTCTCGAGCTCCTTGAGTGCGTCTTCGAAGCTCAAGGCGGAAATATCAGCGGTGCCGGAAGATTTAGCCATGGCTTGAATTAGCTGTTTCCCCTCTCTGCCTCAAGCGCCCATCAGCGTCTTGACGTGGACCGCGGTGGACGAGCCCAAAGCTTCGAGATCGTAACCGCCCTCCAAAGTAGAAACGAGCTTACCGCCGGAATGTTTCGCCGCGGCCTCAAGCAACTGCTCCGTGACCCAGGCGAAATCGTCCTCCTGCAGCCGGAGTTGCGCCAATGGGTCTCTCAAATGGGCATCGAAACCGGCCGAAACAAGCACGAAGTCGGGAGCGAACGCGTCGAGCGCGGGGGCGATCTGCGCCGAGTACGCCTCCCGGAAGTCCTTGCCGCCGTCTCCGGGCGCGAGCGGCGCATTCCAGATATTGCCGACCCCCGTCTCGTCCTTGGCGCCGGTTCCCGGAAAGAGCGGCATCTGATGCGTGGAGCCGTAGAACAGGTCCTCGTCGTTCCAGAAGGCCGCCTGGGTGCCGTTGCCATGGTGGACGTCGAAGTCGATCACGGCCACGCGCTCGGCCCCGTGGACCGCACGCGCATGTAGCGCCGCGACGGCGACTGAATTGAAGAGGCAGAAGCCCATGGCGCGGGACGGCTCGGCATGGTGTCCCGGCGGGCGTACGGCGCAAAAGGCGTTGTCCGCCTTGCCGGCCGCCACCTGGTCCACCCCGTGGAGTACCGCCCCCGTCGCGCGCAAAGCCGCCTCCCAGCTTCCCGGCGACACCACCGTGTCCGGGTCCAGCCAGTTGTGGAGCTGCTTGGGAATCGCGGCCTTCACTTCGGCCACATAGGATTTCGGATGCAACCGTTCGAGCACCGCGAGATCGGCCAGCGGGGCCTCCTCCCGCTTCAGATCCGCAAAGTCCTTGTCCGCGAGGGCCTGTTCGATGGCGCGCAAGCGGTCAGCCTGCTCCGGATGGCCATATCCCGTGTCGTGCGCAAGGCAGGCCGGGTGCGTGAGAAGCAGCGTCGTCATGCGGTCCTTGAAGTCTCCCGGGCCCATGATACCCCGTTTCGAGCGCTGGGCTAGCGTGAGCGCACACGCTCGCTTGACCTGTCTGGTCGGACACGCGACATGGAACGAGAAAATCGGACGCACCATGCCTGTTCTTCCTGCCACAGACGAAACCATCGCGCGCGCGGCCGGCGCGCTCGCCGCCGGAGGTCTCGTCGCCTTCCCCACCGAGACCGTCTATGGACTTGGGGCCGACGCACGGGCGGCGAACGCCGTCGCCAAGATCTTCGCCGCGAAGGAGCGGCCGCAATTCAATCCGCTGATCGTGCACGTGCCGGATCTGGAGACGGCCGAGGGCCTGGCTGAGTTCGGGGCCGAGGCACGGGCGCTTGCGGCCGCCTTCTGGCCCGGCCCCTTGACGATCGTGGCGCCGAAACGGCCCGACTGCGGAATTGCCGATCTGGTCACGGCCGGGCTCGGTACGATCGCGTTACGCGTTCCCGCTCATCCAATCGCGCGAGAACTCCTCGAAAAGGCACGCCTGCCGATTGCCGCGCCCAGCGCCAACCGTTCGGGACGCATCAGCCCGACGGAAGCCGGCCATGTGGCGGCGGAGCTCGGCGATATTCCGGACGTCATTCTGGACGGCGGCCCGTGCGAACGCGGCCTCGAATCCACCGTGGTGAGCGTTGTGGACGACACGCCGACGCTGCTTCGCCTCGGCGCCGTGCCGCGGCGGGAGATCGAGGCGGTCCTGGGGCACTCGATCGAAATTGCAAGCGAGGATGCGCCGATCGCCTCGCCCGGCCAGCTCGAACGCCACTACGCGCCGCAGACGCCCGTGCGCCTCGACGCAACGCAGGTCGAACCGCACGAGGCGCTGCTGGCCTTTGGTCCGGAGGTCCCCGAAGGCGCGGCCACAACGATCAATCTCAGCGCCAAGGGCGACCTCGCCGAGGCGGCCACGCAGCTTTTTGCGGCACTGCGGACGCTCGACGAAAGCGGTGCGCGCGCCATCGCCGTCATGCCCATTCCCAACGAGGGACTGGGTGAGGCAATCAACGACCGCTTGCGGCGGGCAGCCCAGGCGCGGTAGCCCTGTGCCATGAGCCCTGACACACGCCCCACGACGACGACGCTCCGGCCGCCTTCGGCGGAGACGCTTGACGCGCTTGAGGCCATTGTGGGGGAGCACCATGCGCTGCGCGATCCCAAGGACATGGCGCCCTACCTCGCGGAATGGCGCGACCGCTATCGCGGAAAAGCGGCGATCGTGTTGAAACCCGGCTCAACGGACGAGGTCGCAGCTGTGCTGGCATGCGCGAACGGGGCGCGGGCCGCCGTCGTGCCGCAAGGCGGCAATACGGGCCTTGTGGGCGCGCAGATTCCCGACGAGAGCGGCAGCCAGATTGTGGTCTCGCTGGAGCGTCTCACGCATATTCGCGACATAGACCTCGCCAGCAACACGATGACGGTCGAAGCCGGGCTGACCCTGGCAGATGCGCAGCAACGGGCTGAGACGGTGGGGCGTCTATTTCCGTTGAGTCTTGCCTCCGAGGGTAGCTGCCAGATCGGCGGCGTCCTTTCCACGAACGCGGGCGGCCTGTCCGTCCTTGCCTACGGAAATGCGCGAGACCTCGCGCTCGGGCTCGAAGTCGTGCTCGCGGACGGGCGGATTTGGCATGGCCTGAAGTCCTTGCGCAAAGACAACACGGGCTACGACCTCAAGAACCTCTTCGTCGGCGCCGAGGGGACGCTGGGTGTGATCACGGCGGCGGTCTTGCGCCTCTTTCCGCGCCCCGCCGAGAGGGTCACCTGTATGGCGGGTTTGCGCGACCTCACGAGCGCAACCGAGCTTCTGGCCCGCATGCGCGACGCCGCCGGCCCCTTGCTCACCGCGTTTGAAATCCTGCCGCGTATCGGCCTCGAATTTGCGCTCAAACACGGCTCCGGACTCCACGATCCGCTCAGAGCACCCCATGCTTGGTATGTGCTTCTCGAGGTTTCGAGCCCGCTCGCGGGCGAAGCCGTCCACGACCTTGTGCAAACACAACTCGCCGACGCCATCGAAACCGGGGTGATCGAAGACGCCGTGCTCACGACGTCGGACCGCCAGACGGGCGAATTGTGGAAGCTCCGCGAGGTCATGAGCGAGGTGCAGAAATACGAAGGCGGCAGCATCAAGCACGACGTGTCGGTTCCCATCGCGCATGTGCCTGAGTTCATTCTCCGGGCCAACGACCTGGTGGAGCTGATGATCCCCGGCGCGCGGCCCGTTCCGTTCGGCCATCTCGGCGACGGCAACATCCACTACAATGTCAGCCAGCCTGTCGGCATGGACAAGGATGTCTATCTCGCAAATTGGGAGGCGCTCAACGCCGCGGTCCATGAGATCGTTCTCGATCTCGGCGGCTCGATCAGCGCCGAACACGGGATCGGGCGCATGAAGCGCGATCTTCTTCCGCACGCGAAAGGCGCGGTCGCAATCGACCTCATGAAGTCGATCAAAGCCAGCTTCGATCCAAACGGCATTCTCAATCCAGGCAAGCTCCTATGACCCCATCCGCGCCGCCCGGGAAACCGCCCCACATGACTCAGGACGACAAATGGCTCGCGATCGACGATTACATCGTCGAGAACTTTCTCGAGGACGACCCGGTCCTCGAGGCGGCGCAAGCCGCCTGCGACGCGGCGGGCCTGCCGCCGATCCAGGTCGCGCCCCTGCAGGGCAAACTGCTGATGATGCTCGCCCGGGCCTTACAAGCACGCAATATTCTCGAAGTGGGGACGCTCGGCGGCTACAGCACGATCTGGCTGGCCCGCGGCCTCAGCGACGGCGGTCATGTGACGACGCTCGAGTTGGACCCGCGTCATGCCGAAATCGCCGAACGGAATTTCGAGCACGCCGGCCTGAGCGACAAGATCACCGTCCGTGTGGGTCCCGCACTCGACTCCATGGCCGCGTTGCACACCGAGGCTGCCGGACCTTTCGATCTGATCTTCATCGATGCCGATAAGCCGAGCACGCCCGACTATTTCGACTGGGCCGTGAAGCTCGCCCGGCCCGGCTCTTTCATCGTGGTGGACAATGTCGTGCGCGAAGGTGCGATCCTCGCCGCGCAAAGCGACAACAAACATGTCAAAGGCTTGCGTGCGTTCTACGAACGCGCGGCCGCCGACCCGCGTGTGACGGCCACCGCGTTTCAGACCGTCGGACACAAGGGTCATGACGGCCTCGCGATCGTACAAGTGACGAAAGCCCCATAGGGCGCGGAGCTATTTCTCCTCGTCCAAGAGCTCCTTGTGGGCGGCGTCGATTTCCGCCGCGTCCTCGCTGGACATTTTCGGGAAGCTCGGATCGAGGGATTTGATGTGTTCGGACAGCACGCCGGCGACGACGAGCCGGGCAAACCACTTTTTGTTACACGGGACCACGTACCAGGGAGAGTGCTCCGTCGCGGTACTGCGGATCATGTCCTCATAGACCTGCTGGTACTTGTCCCACAGCCGGCGCTCGGCGACATCGGCAGCGGAGAATTTCCAGATCTTGTCGGGATCCTCCAAGCGCGCAAGCAGACGTTCGCGCTGCTCCTTCCTTGAGATATTCAGGAAGAACTTGATCGGCAGCGTTCCGTTGCGCGACAGGTGCTGTTCGAAATTGTTGATGTCCTGATAGCGCTCTTTCCAAATGTCCTTCGTGATCAGTTCGGGCGGCAGATTCGAGTTCTGAAGCAGGTCCGGATGCACGCGCACGACAAGGACGTCTTCGTAGTAGGAACGATTGAAGATACCGATATGGCCGCGCTGGGGCAGCGCGCGATAGGCGCGCCAAAGGAAATCATGCGCCAGTTCCAAGTGGCTCGGCTGCTTAAAGGAATGCACGGTGACCCCTTGCGGGTTCACACCCGTGAGGACGTGTTTGATGATGCCGTCCTTTCCGGCGGTGTCGATCCCCTGCAGTACCATCAGAACGGCCCAGCGGCCTTCCGCGTAGAGGCGCTGCTGGAGTCTGGACAGCCGCTTGACGCCGACCTCGAGTAGCTCCTCGCCGTCCTTCTTGTTGAAATCGACATTGCCCGAGTCGTCGGGGTCGTAATCCTTGAGCTTGAACCCGTCGCCCTTGGTGACGCGGTAGCGATCGAGAATCTTTTCTGGCAGCATTTTCCCCCCCTCACCGCGCGACCGCCTAAAGCAATGGCGGCTGCGACGATTTCTTCTTGGCGTCCTTTTCCGTCGACTTCGCTCCAGCCTTTGGCTCTGCGCCGACTTTTCCCGGCAACGGAATCGCCTCCAGGAGATCGTCGGGTGCCGGGCCCGTCATGGCAAGGGCTTCCTCCGCAGTGACGTCCTTCGTATCGAGCCATGCATCGTAGCAGTCGGGCGCGAGAATGACGGGCATCCTGTTATGCAGAGGAGCAACCGTCGCGTTTGGTTCGCAGGTGAGGATCGTCGCCGTATCGATCACGCCGCCTTCGGGTTCGCTCCAACTTTCGTAAAGCCCGGCGAAGGCGAACAGATGCGGCGGCTCCGGCCGCAAATAGTAAGGACGGCGCTGTCCCTTGGGTCCGGTCCACTCGTAGAAGCCGTCGGCGGGAATTAAGCAGCGCCGGCGGCGCGCGGCGTTGCGAAACGACGGCTTGGAGAGGAGTTCCTCGGACCGCGCGTTGAACAGGGTCGGGAACGTTTTCGGATCCTTCACGAAGTGCGGCAGCAAACCCCAACGCATCAAACGAAACCGCCGCTCGCCTTCGGCATCCAGAAGGACGACGGCGATCGGTTCGGTCGGCCGAATGTTGTCGCGCGGCGGAAAGTTCGGCTTGTCGGTGTAACCGAAAAAGGCGCGGACGGCCTCCGGCGGCGTGGTCAGATCGTAGCGAGAGCACATGGTGGCGCGCTGATGAGTCCCAACCGTTGTTAACCCGACGGAAACCATAATGCCGCAACTCTAAAGCGAGGAGCGACCCATGATTTTGCCAACGAAGAGAGAGCCTAGCGTGACCAGCCCGGAAATCCAGGAAGACGTTAGCCGCGACGCGATCGCCGCCGCATTTCAGAACGCCATGGCCAGCCATCTGCGCTCCCATGTCCCCGGCACGAACATCAACGAACAGACCTTTCTGGCCTCGGACTATCTCAATCAATTCCACGAACTGGTGATGCTGCTGGAAGCGCTCCCGGTCGACCCGTCCGCGTTCGGACCCGACCTGCACCGCTGGAACGCGGTGGACTACGAGGAGCATTTCAACCGCTCTGCCCTCGACAACAAGGACCTTGCGATCGCGGCGTATCGCCGGGCGCCGGAGAAGGTGCGCGAGCAGTTCGATTCCGCGGTTGCTCGTCTCCAGGCCGAGGCCCTGAGGGTCGTGGCCGCGGTCGCTCAGGCGCTCGACAGCCAGAACGACCTCGCAATGACCTGCTCGGGAGCGGCATCGCGCCTGCGGGTTCTCATCGACGACGCCAATGCCATCGCCAACGGCTATGTCTCGGAGGACGATGGCGGCAAGGGACCGAAGCGCAAGCAGATCACGATCGATACGCTGTTCCGGCTCCGGAAGCGCTAGTCTCGACCGCCGTCGGTGCGGGCCCCGCCCTACGGCGCGGCTAGATTTCACCATGAATTGGCGCTAGTCAGACCTTATGGGACGGCTTGCAAAACCTTTGGCACTGCTTTTGTGCGGGCTCTTTTGGGCCGGTACGGGCACCGTGGCCTATGTCCCGCCCGCAAATGCCCAGTTTTTCTGGTTCTTCGACCAGAAAAAGCCGAAGAAGCAGCGCCGCGCCGCGCCGCGCCGCGGCTACGACCTCCCGAAAGTGACGCCCCCAAAGGAGGAAGTGCTCGCTCCGCCGCCGCCGGACGACCGGCCCTACGACGAAAATCTGATGCGCTTGGCCGAAATTCTCGGTGCGGTCCACTATCTGCGCGAGCTCTGCGGCGCAGGCGAGGGACAACTCTGGCGCGATCAGATGGCCGAGATCCTGCGAAACGAAGGCACCACCGCCGTCCGCCGCGCCAAGCTGGTGAACAAGTTCAACGACGGCTACCGGGGCTACCGCCGGACCTACCGGACCTGCACCGAGTCCGCCACACGGGCCGCGAGCCGGTTCTCGACGGAAGGCGCGGAACTCGCGACCGCGTTGTCGCAAACGTCGGTGTTTGCAAGCGCCCCGCAGGCACGGGTTCAGGCACCGGAGTCGGACGACGGCGCGAGCGCGGCCAGAAATTAACCGTCAGTTTACTCTCCTCCTACGGACGGGCGGCACGCGTTGTAAGTGTGTCGGGCGAAGATGATTTCGCATCTGGAGGGAGTTGCCCGCTTGAGCACCGAATTCGGCATCGAACAGCATAGTGAGGATGGAGAAGTCCGCAAGCAAGCGGCTCTGCGCTACATCCTCGATGCCTGGGAGGACGCGCTTCACGACGGCATCGAGCCCGAGATGCTGGCCAACGCGGCCTTGTTCGCTGCGCTGACGGATCTGATCGACGTCTATGGCGAGAACGCCGTCGCCGAAATGACCTCCCGGCTCCCGCGCCGTATCCACCACGGCGAGTTCACCTTGCGCCGCACGGCCCAATAGCGCGCAAAGTCTCTACGTCACAAATCGTTATCGGAAATACCGCACACCGATTTCGACAATCAGGGCGACCCCGAAGCCGAGCAGGATTATGCCTGCAATCCGATTGATCAGTTTCAGGCGGTTGTCCGTCAGTTTGTGACGGAATTTTGCGATTAATTCGGACAGGCCGAGCCACCACAACAGGCTGCCGCCCATCACGGCGGCGACGAGGATCAGCGCCTCCAGATTCGTATTGAGGCCGCCGATCAGCGATCCCAGACCGCCGATCATGGCCGCCATGCCTAACACCGCGCCGGGATTCGTGACCGTCAGGATGAAGGTCTGGGGGATGATGCCCATGTGTTCGAGAATGTGGGAGCGCTCATGGGGCGGCGTCGTCATCACGGGCCGCATCACGAGAAGCGCGATGCCGAACGCCACGAGAAGCACGCCGCCGATGAATTGAATCGTGTCACCGTAGGCGAGAATCACATCCGAAATCGCCGCGATACTGAAAGCGCCTGCCGCCGCGAGAACGCCATCGCCCAGGACAGCGCCCAGGCCTGCCGCCAAACCGCCCCAGAATCCTTTGGACACGGCACGCTGGATCACGAGCACGTTCACAGGTCCGATCGGCGCCGCCATCAACAAGCCGATCCCAAGCCCGGCAAGCACGAGCTGGATGGCGGACAGCACAATTTGCGCGCCTGCTTCCAAAGTCCAAGGACCTATTCGCTGACTATCGATCGGGCTCGATCACCACGATCCCGCACCTGACTCTCAGCGACCCGAACTTGCAACTGACCGCGGTTCTGCGAGATTGACCCAAATCGTATGGAGTCTGGCATGAACGTGCGGAAAAAAGTGGTCGTAGCCGCCCTCGCGGCATTGGTAACGGGCGCCGCCTTGCTTGTCTACGGCTCGGGACACAGGGCCGCCGCAAGCGACAAACTGCCCGACCCCGAGGCCGAAGCAGCCCAGGCCCGCAGCGGGCCCGAGGTGCTGTACGACACCACGGCCACCCCGAAACTCGTTCAGCGCATCCTCAAAATGATCGTCCTTGCGGCCGAGACCGGCGACATCGAAGAGATGCGGGCCGTACTCGAATCGAACGAATTGAAGCCGATGGTCGCGGCCAAGCACATCGACGACCCGATCGCCTATTGGAAGGCGCAGTCCGTGGACGGGACCGGGCGCGACGTTCTCGCAAACATGTTGGACATGCTTAGCACCGGCTTCGTCCTGAAGGGCAAAGGCGATACCGGAATGTATGTCTGGCCGTACTTCGCGGAGATCGACCTCACCACACTGACGCCGAAAGAACAGGTGGAGCTTTACCGGCTTGTCCCACCCAAGCAGGCCAAAGCCATGATGGCCTCAGGCAAATACACCGGCTACCGCCTCGGGGTCGCGCCCAACGGGATTTGGCACTACTTCATGAAGTAGGCGCGGCGGCAGACGCTAGTGCGTCCCGCCTTGCGGGAACCCCTCGTCGAAGCGAACGGCCTGACCGCGCGCCACGCCCAGTTCGCCTTCCCACATGGCCAGATGCCCCCGGATCACGGTGCCGATCGGCCAGCCTTGCACCTTCCGGCCTGCAAAGGGCGTCCAGCCTGCCTTGCTCGCCACCCATGAATCCTCGATGACGCGTTCGGCCTTCAGATCGACGACCGTGAAATCGGCATCGTAGCCGACGGCGATCCGGCCCTTGCAGGTGGTTCCGAAGAGGCGCTGCGCGCCGGCGCTGGTCAGGTCGACAAAGCGGGCGAGGGTCAGCCGCCCCGCATTGACGTGATCGAGCATGATCGGGACCAGCGTTTGTACGCCGGGCATGCCGGAGGGCGTCGCGGGATAGGTGGCGGCCTTCTCTGCGAGGGTATGCGGGGCATGGTCCGACCCCAGGATATCGACGACACCCTGTTGCAGCCCCCACCACAGCAGGTCCTGGTGCGCCAGATCGCGGATCGGCGGGTTCTGCTGAATCTTTGTCCCGAGACGCTCGTAGTCCTCTGGTCCCACAAGCGTCAGATGTTGCGGCGTGACCTCGACCGTCGCTACGTCCTTGTGGTGCGACAGCAGCTCCATCTCGGCGCCTGTCGACACATGAAGGATGTGGATACGCGCACCCGTGGCTTGAGCCAGCCGCAGGAGGCGCTGCGTCGATTCGAGCGCAGCCACCTCGTCGCGCCATTCATAGTGGCTGGTCGGATCGCCGACGCGCCGGATCGGGAGCCGTTCCCGCAAACGGGACTCGAGCTCCGAATGAATCGAGCACCGGCGGCGAATGGTCGAGAACACCTGCGTGAGAGTCTCGTCGTCCTCGACGAGAAGGTCGCCCGTGGAGGAGCCCGCGAAGATCTTGACCCCGGCAGCGCCCGGCAGCCGTTCGAGTTCGGCGAGATCGGCGGCGTTCTCGCGCGTTGCGCCAACAAAAAACGCGAAGTCGCAATGCATGCGATTGGTGCCCGCGGCGACCTTGGCGGCCAAAGCCTCCTCGCTCGTGGTGGGCGGGCTCGTGTTCGGCATCTCGAAAACGGCCGTGACACCGCCCAGTACCGCGGCCCGGCTCCCGGTTTCCAGGTCCTCCTTGTGTTCCATGCCCGGCTCGCGAAAATGGACCTGGGTATCGATGACGCCCGGCAAAATATGGAGGCCGCGCGCATCGACCGTCTGATCCGCGCGACTTGCATCTATCTCGCCGATCGCACGAACCCGGCCGTCGCGCACACCGATATCGACAGCCGCTTCGCCGGTGTGGTTTACTGCTGTTCCGCCCTTGAAAAGGATGTCGAACGTCTCAGCCATCGCGCTTCGGCTTCTCCTTGTCGGGCAATCGCCCGGCACTTAGATAGTCATTGCTTTGGTAGCAGATGGGCACCCCATGAGTCACCGCGAACAAGAACTTTGCCACGAAACCTCCCTGACCGATCGCGGGGTGTTGTGCGTTTCCGGCGCCGACGCCAAGACGTTCCTGCAAGGCTTGATCACCAACGACCTGAACAAGACGGACGACGGCGGCGCCATCTTCGCGGGACTCTTGTCGCCGCAAGGAAAAATACTGTTCGATTTCTTCGTGGTGCCGGACGGCAACGGCTTTTTGATCGAGGCGCCCGCGGAAAGCGTCGACGCGCTCGCGAAACGGCTGTCGTTCTACAAGCTGCGCTCTGATGTCACCGTCGAAGCGGAACCCGCATGGACTGTCGCGGCGGCCTGGGGCGGGACACCCGCGCTGCCCGATGGCGCCATAGCCTTTGCCGACCCGCGGCTGCCAGAGCTTGGCCTGCGTATCCTTCTGCCCGATGGCGTCCGCTTGGGCGAAGCGGCATGTTCATCAGCTAGCGAGGCCGACTACCACGCTCACCGCATTGCCCTCGGCGTTCCGGAAGGCGGTCCCGACTACGCCTATGGCGACACCTTTCCGCACGAGGCGCTGTACGATCAACTGGAAGGCGTCGACTTCAAGAAGGGCTGCTACGTAGGCCAGGAGGTCGTTTCCCGTATGCAGCATCGCAACACGGCACGAAAACGCGTGGTCCCCGTCGACGGCGATGCTCCCTTGGAGCCCGGTGCCGAGGTGGTGGCCGGCGCCGTGCCGTTGGGCGCCATCGGCTCCGCGCAAGGACCCCATGGGCTTGCGTTGCTCCGGCTCGACCGGCTGGCTTCGGCCAAGGCGAAGGGCGCGTCGCCGCAAGCCGGAACCACGACGATCACCGTCCGGCTTCCCGACTTCGCGACGTTCGAGTTGCCGGCGGACGAAAGCACATGAGCAACGGCGCTCGCCCCCGCTGTCCCTGGCCCGGGACCGATCCGCTTTACGTGGCCTATCACGACGAGGAATGGGGCGTGCCCGAGTACGACGACCGGGCACTTTACGAGAAACTGATTCTCGATGGCTTCCAGGCGGGCCTCGCCTGGATCACGATCCTGCGCAAACGCGACGCCTTCCGCGACGCCTTCGACGGTTTCGAGCCGGAGAAGATCGCCCGCTACACTCCCAAGAAGGTGGAAGCGCTGATGGGCGATGCGCGCATCGTGCGCAACCGCCTCAAGATCGAAGGCGCTATCCGGTCCGCGCAGGTCTGGCTCGACATGATGGAGACCAGCCCCGGCTTCTCGGCTTTCCTATGGGATTTCGTGGACGGAAAACCGGTCGTCAACCGGTTCAAGACCATGCGCGACGTTCCCGCCGAGACTCCCTTGTCGCGTGCGATGTCGAAGGAACTGAAGGCGCGGGGCTTCAAGTTCTGTGGCCCCACGATCATCTACGCCTTCATGCAAGCGACAGGGCTCGTCAACGATCACTTGACGAGTTGCCATCGGCACAAGGAATGCGCCGCCCTCTGATCTTCCGGAGGACTAACCGCGTCCGCGCGGGTCCATGCTGCGCGGATAGGTACGCTCTTCTTGAATCTTGCCGTCGCGCTTTCTGATCCGTACCGAGCCCATCTTCTTGACAGCCCGCTCCAACACGCCGCCCTTCGTCGCGTCGGCCTTGGTCTTGAATCGTTTTACGACTTCTCCAGAACCCTCACGCTTCAGCTCCCACTTCTTATTCTTGTCGTTATAGCTGAGCGAGAATCTCGGCAACTTCGCCATGTCGCGTTCTCCCAATCGTGCTTGGTCGTTCCTCTAAGTTTTCGCGAGACCGTTATGATTGGCATCCATGCGTTGCATCGTCCATGTCTTTTTTGGCCGGCCCTCTTCCGATAGCGGCGAACGTTCGGCAGGACCTGTTTGACTTGTCCGCTAGGTTGCGATCAGTCTCGCGCCGAACAATGAAGAGAGCGCATTGAACGCCGCATCCAACACTCCCTTGCCGCGCGCTTGGCAACGCATGCTCAGCGGACGGCGGCTTGATCTTCTCGATCCCTCCCCGCTCGACATCGAGATCGAGGACATCGCGCATGGGCTCGCGCGCGTCGCGCGCTGGAACGGACAGACGCGGGGCGACCACACGTTCTCTGTTGCCGAGCACAGCCTGCTGGTGGAGGCGATCGTGCGGGACCTGTCACCGTCCGAAGCTGCCGCGCACCAGCTCGCCGCGCTTCTTCACGATGCACCCGAATATGTCATCGGCGACCTGATCAGCCCCTTCAAGGCCGCCTTGTCGCTCGACTACCGCACCTTCGAATCGCGGCTTCTCGCGGCCATTCATGTCCGTTTCGGGCTTCCGACCGAGCTGCCCGATGACGCCAGTCAGCTCATCAAGCGCGCCGATAAGATCGCCGCCTATTACGAGGCCGTGGGTCTTGCCGGCTTCTCGCAGGACGAAGCCCGGAAATTTTTCGGCCAGCCAAAGGGGCTAAGCCCCCGTCTTGTCACGACTCTGACCGGGTTACGCCCGGTTCCGGCGTCAGAAGGCGAGGAGAGGTTCTTGAAACGGTTTCACGAGCTTGCCAGATGAATAGCGTACAGACGGCAGGCGATTCGCTACATTAGGGAGGCTCATGGATACTCTGACGTTCGATAGTGGTCACCTGGCGGAGCCGGAGACAATGTCCCCGGATACCGTCCTTGTGTGCCCCTTGAGCCACGTTCAGGCCACCGTCTCGACGGCGCGCGTGAGCCACCTGGTGACGCTGATCAACGGGGAGACCCTGATCGACACGCCCGAAACCATTGGCCAGGAGCGGCATTTGCGCCTGGCCATGAACGATATCGCCGAACCGCGCGACGGCCTGGTGGTGCCGAGCGCGGACCATGTCGCCAAGCTCATCGAGTTCGCCGCCGACTGGGATCAGAAGGCGCCGATGCTGATTCACTGCTGGGCCGGCATCAGCCGCTCAACCGCCGGGGCATTCGTCGTTCTTTGCGCTCTCAATCCGCACGCGGACGAGCATTCCCTGGCACGCGCCCTCCGCCGCGCCTCCCCCACCGCCTATCCCAACCGGCGGATCGTCGCCATCGCGGACGAGGTCCTTGGCCGCGGCGGCCGCATGAACGCCGCCGTCGAACTCATCGGGCGCGGCCTGCTGGCCGAAGAAGGCAAAGTGTTCTCGCTTCCCGCCAAACACGCGGCCTAGCCCATGGCGAGCGGTCGGCGCCAGAACGCGGCTGCCGAGACCTACTCGGACGGCGACCCGTCCGCGAACAATCCACAGATCGAACTCGGCCTCAACGCGGCGATCGTCATGGTCCAGGACCAGCAGCCGCACATTTTGGTCGTGCGGCCCGGCATCGCGGGCGAGGATTGCCGGGACGCCCTTCCCTTCGGTCCTTTCGCGCCGCGCGCCCATCGCACGCTCGAGATCGGCCTGCGCGAATGGGTGGAGCGGCAGACGGGCATCGAACTCGGATACGTCGAACAGCTCTACACTTTCGGCGACCGGGGACGGCATGCGGAGCCTGGCGGCGCCCATACGCTGTCGGTCGGGTATCTCGCCCTGACCCGCGGCACGCCCGCGGAGATGCGCGGCGCCCACTGGTCCCCCTGGTACACCTATTTCCCGTGGGAGGATTGGCGCGACGGCAAGCCGCAGATCCTCACCGAAGAGATCGAACCGCGCCTGAAGGCCTGGGCCGAACGCCCGCCTTCTCCCGGCGAGCCAGTCCGGCCCTTGCGGCGTCCCGAGCGCCTCAAGATCGGTTTCGGCATCGGCGGCGGCTGGGACGAGGAAAAAGTCCTGGAACGCTACGAGCTGCTGTACGAAGCGGGTCTCGTGGAAGAAGCCCGGCGCGACGGCCGCTCGGCGGCGAACCGCTGGGGCGATCTGCCCGAGCTTGGCCGCCCCATGGCGCTCGACCACCGACGCATTCTCGCGACCGCCATGGGCCGCGTGCGCGGCAAGCTGAAATACCGGCCCGTGGTGTTCGAACTGCTCCCGCCGGAGTTTACCCTCTACGACCTGCAAAAGACGGTAGAGTCGATTTCCGGCAGGCTGCTGCACAAGCAGAATTTCCGGCGCCTCGTCGAAAAGGGCGGGCTTGTCGAGCCGACCGGCAATGTCTCGACCGAGACCGGCGGGCGTCCGGCCAGGCTTTACCGCTTCCGCCGGGAAGTCGTCCTCGAGCGTCCCGCCCCTGGGCTGCGCGTGAGCGCGGGACGGGGCTAGCCGTGAGGCCGCACCCTGGGCCCCTTGAACGGGGCAGCCGGAAAAGCGACATTGCAGGCGAGACGTCCCCGCGACCCTTTCGGAGTATTGGCCACCGATGACACCGACTCGCCTCGCCGACCTCCGCAAAATTGCTACGCAATACGCTCTTGCCGGGATGGTCGCCGCTCTGGCTCTCGCCTTGGGGCCTGCCGCTGCCATTCCGCAAACAATCGAGACTGAAGCCGGCCCGGTCAGGGTGGAGACGGTGGCGGAGGGGTTGAAACACCCCTGGGGCATGGTGTTCTTGCCGGACGGCCGCATGCTGGTGACGGAACGGCCGGGAACGCTGCGTTTGGTCGGTGCGGACGGCTCCTTGTCCGATCCCCTTTCCGGCGTGCCCGAGGTCGTGGCCCAGGGCCAGGGCGGTCTGCTCGACGTGGCGCTCGACCCCACGTTCATAACCAACAAGCTGATTTATCTGTCCTATGCGGAAGCCGGAGACGACGGGGTCGGCACCGCCGTTGCCCGGGGCCGGCTCGAGGACGGCGGGCTGACGGACCTCAAGGTGATCTTTCAGCAGACGCCAAAGGTGAAGGGGCCCAATCATTTCGGCGGACGGCTCGCCTTCGCCCCAGACGGCACCCTCTTCGTCACGCTCGGCGACCGCTTCAAGTTCGAACCTGCGCAGGATCTTTCCAGCCACCTCGGAAAGGTCGTGCGGATCAATCCGGACGGGTCGGTGCCGCAGGACAATCCCTTCATCGGGCAGAAGGACGCGCAGCCCGAGATCTGGTCGCTCGGCCACCGGAATGTCGAGAGCGCCTCGATCGACCCTCAGACGGGCAAGCTTTGGACACTGGAGTTCGGTCCGAAAGGCGGCGACGAACTCAACCGTCCGGCGCCGGGAGAGAACTACGGCTGGCCACTGGTCAGTTGGGGCACGCATTATGACGGCAAGGACATTCCCAATCCGCCGACGCGGCCCGAATTCGCCGACGCCGTCAGACAGTGGACGCCCGTGATCTCTCCGTCGGGCGCGACGTTCTACACGGCCGAGCCGATTCCCGGTTGGACTTCCGAGGCCATCCCTGCCTGGGCCGGCGATCTGCTCGTTGGCGGGCTGTCCTCAGAGAGCATCGTCCGGCTGAGCATTGACGACGACAAGGTCACCGGCGAGGAGCGCATCCCGCTTGGCGTCCGCATTCGCAACGTGGTGCAAGGGCCCGACGGTGCCGTTTACGCCCTGACTGACGAAGACAACGGGAAGATTCTGCGCCTCACGGCAGAGAATCAATGATTCCGCCTCTCTCGATCGGCTTCATGGGCCTTTTTGGCCGCTCGCCGGCGTTGCGCACATTCGACGCGGATTTGCGCGCACTCGACCTGCATCCAAAGCTCGTGCCAGAAGCGGTCAAACTTGCCGCACTGCGAATCCTAATGGCGAAGACAGATGGCGCGACCCTGCTGGACAACGACAGCAAGGCGGCTGCGGAACTCCTCGCTTATTGCATGGTGGGAGCAGAGCCGTTTGCCACCGCCAATGGAATCCATCTCACCCAGTCCGTCGAGAAGCGGATTGACCTGGCGCTCGACGATGATACGAGTTCCGACGCAAGACTCATCCTCTTGGCACTTCATGCAAATGTGATTCAGCCGAGCGTTATTGAGCACTATAGGTTGGAGACCGATTCCGGGTGAGTCGGCCCAGAACCCAGCCCTAGACACCCCACCATGCGGCCTTGCTCTGCATGTCCCCACCCTCAACGCACGCCTGCCGCCAACCATGTCGCAGATCATTTCTATTCAAGGCCTGTCGAAAACCTACAAGTCGGGTTTTCACGCGCTCAAGAACATCGACCTCGAGATCGAGAAGGGCGAGATCTTCGCGCTGCTCGGACCGAACGGAGCCGGCAAGACCACACTCATCAGCATCATCTGCGGCATCGTGACCCCGAGCGCGGGCACGGTCACGGTGGGCGGACACGACATCATCACGGACTATCGGGCGACGCGGTCCATGATCGGTCTGGTTCCGCAGGAACTCACCGCCGACATGTTCGAAACCGTCTGGGCCACCGTGTCCCATAGTCGCGGCCTGTTCGGAAAATGGCCGGATCCTGCTCATATCGAGAAGGTCCTCAAAGATCTTGCTCTCTGGGACAAAAAGGATTCGAAGCTCATCACGTTGTCGGGCGGCATGAAGCGCCGTGTCTTGATCGCCAAGGCGCTTTCTCACGAGCCGCAAATCCTGTTCCTCGACGAGCCGACAGCCGGTGTCGACGTGGAACTGCGCAACGAGATGTGGGGCCTCGTCAGGCACCTCCGGGACTCGGGCGTGACCATCATCCTGACCACTCATTACATCCAAGAGGCCGAGGACATGGCTGACAGGATCGGGGTGATCAACAAGGGCGAGCTCATCCTCGTCGAGAACAAACACGAGCTGATGCAGAAGCTCGGCCAGAAGCAGCTGACCCTTCAGCTTCACGATGCGATCGACACGGTGCCTGCCGCGCTGAAGCAGCATCAGCTTGTGCTCGCGAAGGACGGGCAGGAACTGATCTACACCTATGACAGTCAGGGCGAGCGCACGGGTATTACCCATCTTCTGACGGATCTGGCGGAGGCCGGAATTCGCTTCAAGGATCTCGACACGTCGCAGAGCTCGCTCGAGGAAATCTTCGTCGACCTAGTGAGGCGCGACCAATGAACCTTCCCGCCATCGTCGCGATATACAAATTCGAAATGGCGCGCTGGGTTCGCACGCTGCTGCAGAGTCTTGTGTCGCCCGTTATCGCCACCTCGCTCTACTTCGTGGTGTTCGGCGCGGCAATCGGCAGCCGCATCAGCGAGATCGACGGCGTACCCTACGGCGCATTCATCGTGCCGGGCCTGATCATGCTGAACCTCTTGACCCAGAGCGTGGCGAACGCATCCTTCGGCATCTATTTCCCGCGCTTCACGGGGACGATCTACGAGCAGCTGTCAGCGCCCTTGTCCCCTGTCGAGGTTGTCGCCGGGTATGTGGGAGCGGCCGCGACGAAGTCGATCGTTCTCGGCCTTATTATCCTCGCGACTGCGACCCTGTTCGTTGACATCAGGATCGATCATCCCGCGTGGATGGTGTTCTTCCTCGTGCTGACCGCCATCACTTTCAGCCTCTTGGGCTTCGTGATCGGGCTCTGGGCCGAAGGCTTCGAGCAGCTTCAGCTCGTCCCTCTCCTCGTCATCACGCCCCTGACGTTTCTCGGCGGGACTTTTTACTCGCTCGAGGTGCTGCCGCCGCTCTGGCAGAAAATCTCGCTGCTCAACCCGGTTGTCTATCTTGTCAGCGCATTCCGCTGGAGCTTCTACAGCACTGCCGATGTCGGCGTGGAAGTGAGCCTTGCCATGATCGGTCTGTTCCTCGCCTTGTGCCTCGCCGCAGTTTGGTGGGTATTCAAAACCGGCTACCGCCTGAAGAGCTAGCCGGACAGCGGGCACGCGTACGCATGGTCGTCCGGGCCAAGCAAGCTCGCGACGTGCGGCCCGCGACTGGGGCAGGCATACGCCGTCATAGGCGATGCAGCGAGCCCATGGTACTGAACGGACTATGGGGGATGACCTGAATACGCCCGAGCAAGAGAGCGGCCCGACACTGAACCGGTCGATCGGGCCGTTTCAGATGGCGCTCTACGGGCTCGGCAGCATGTTGGGCGCGGGCATCTACGGGCTGATCGGCAAGGCTGCTGGTGAAGTCGGGAACGCCGTTTGGCTCGCATTCGTCGTCGCCCTCATCGCCGCCCTGCTCACGGCCTTGTCCTATGCGTCGCTCGGTTCGCGCTATCCGCGCGCGGCCGGCGCCGTCTATGTGGCGCAGCGCGCGTACGGCTTTCCGCTCCTGAGCTTCATGGTCGGTCTGGCGCTGGTCTGTTCCGGACTGACGTCGATCGCCACGCAATCCCGCGTATTCGGCGCGAACTTCCTCGAGCTTTTCGGCCTGCACGGCTTGCCCGTCTCCGCCATCGCCTTGTGCTACCTGTTCGCGACGACCGCGATTATCTTTCGCGGCATCCAGGAAGCCATGTGGGTGAACGTGCTGTGCACCGTCGTCTCCGTCGCCGGCCTTCTTCTCCTGATGGCGGTGGGGTTGCCCTATTGGGGCTCTGTCGACTATTTCGAAACGCCGCCCGTCGCGGATGGCGACTTGACGTTCCTGATCGTCATTCAAGGCGCCGTACTCGCCTTCTTCGCCTTTATTGGCTTCGAGGACATGTACAACGTCGCCGAAGAGGTGCGCGAGCCGGAGACGACTATTCCGCTCGGGCTGATATCGGCCATGGTGATCGCCGCGCTCGTTTACATCGCCGTGGCGATCACGGCTGTATCCGTGGTGCCCTGGGACGAACTGGCCGCGGCGCCCGGCCCGATCACCGAGGTGATGGCGCGAGCGGCGCCGTTTGTTCCGCCCGTCTTGTTCACGGCCATCACCATCTTCGCCGTCGCCAACACGGGGCTGGTGAATTTCGTCACCTCCTCGCGCCTGCTCTACGGCATGGCGCGGCAGAACCTCCTGCCCGATCACCTGGGCAAGGTGCACCGCCAGCGCAGGACGCCCCATATCGCAATCCTGGTCTTGTTCCTGATCCTGGTGCCGCTGGCGCTTATGGGCACGATCGCCGAGCTTGCCGCCGCCACGGTGCTGCTGCTGCTTACCGTGTTCGCGGTGGTGAACGGCTCGCTCTTCATCTTGAAGGGCCGCAAAGGCGAGCCGCCGGGCCGCTTCGAGATCCCGCGCATCATCCCGGCGCTGGGGTTCCTCGTTTGCCTCGGGTTGATCGTCGCGCGCGTGTCGAGCGGCGACTGGGAAGCCCCGGCCATCGCCGGAGGACTCCTGCTCGCCTCTTTCCTGATCTTCCTGCTAATGCGGTGGCTCGACCCCGAGGCCATTCGTGACATCGGCGAGGACACGGCCGACGCGGAAGCGCCGACGAGAAGCTGATGAGGGCTCGTGGCCGTTAAGGGCTCGTGGTCGCAAGGCTGCCGTTGATCGGCTTGCGCACTGTGTCGGGCGCTTCACTGGACGGCGCTCCCGCCGCGGGAGCGGACGATGCATCCTCGGCCGGCGCCGGAGTTGCCGCCGGCAGATTGTCCAGCTCGTAGATGTCGCCGAACGTCTTCACCGTGCCATCGTCACCGACCACGGCCGTGAAATAAGTCAGGTGCACAGGGATCGGTTTCGTGAGGCTGACCCGACTGGTCTTGCCGCTTGCGATCTGCTGGCGGACGGTCGCGCTGCTTGTGCCGTTGCTGGCGGCGAGGATACGCGCAGCAAGGTCTTCCGCATTGTCGACACGGGGCTCCTTGGCGCCATCGGCGCGGGTGTCGCGCGCAAACTTGCCGCCGAACGTCGTGGCCCGCATGAAGACCTTCCGGTCGTTCGGAAAGAGGAACTGCACGTTCCCCATGATGTTGGTCCGGCCCGGCTTCTGCACAAAGGTAAGGCCCGACAGGTTAGCCTTCCTCCAATCGATCGTCTTGGGGTCGACAGTCCTGCCGCCCTTCTTCACCGTGATGCCGTACTGATCCAGGACCGCCGTATTGGGCGTACCGCCGAAGAACGAGCCGCTGCCCCTCAGCTTGGGCAGCACATCCCGGCGGAACACGGCGGGTGGCACGATCCGTTCAGGATTGAAGACGATCTCCGTCATGTCCGCCGACAGCACCGGTGTCGGCGAGCTGGTTGCACCGACAAGGGCCTTTTCGGATTCGACCGTCTTACCGTCCTCGACCGCGTACACCATGAATTCGGGAATGTTCAGCCAAACGTAGGTCGCGCCGAGGTCCTCGGGCATCCAGCGCCAGCGGTTCATATTCCGCCGCAACAGCAGGTCCTCGTTCTCCGACTTGGCGTTGGCGAGCGCCTTGCGCAGCCGGACGAACTGTTCGTGTTTTGGGTGGAGCTCCAGCAGCACCTCATCCGGCGCGGAAGCGGTGGAAAGTTCCTTGAGCACCTCTGCCGGCGGACGAACCGTGGGCTCATGGCCATAGATGGGGTTGATGTTCTTCGGATCGTCTAGCCCGCCGCGGGCCGCGCGCGCGTATTTCAACGCGGCGAGGCTGATCGCCAATTCCGTGGCCGCCTGATCCTCCGCCGAGCTGGGTTTGTAGTCTTTCGGCGGCACGGGAAACGCCGTCGGGTCGAGGCCCCAGTTGTCTGCCTTTCCTATGACCTCGAGAAGAGCCGCCCCGCGCTCCGAGAACCCAGCCGTCGTCAGCCACAATGCTGGGCCGGTGCGAGTCCTGTAGAATTCCGTGAGCGCCGCAACATCGTCCGCATGCTGTCCTTTTTGAAGACTGGGCTTGTTGGATTGCACCTTGATCGCATCGGCAATCATCAACTCTTCCGCCGGCGGCTCGGCGTCTTCCTCCTCGACCTGTAGGTCGACAGCGCCCGCGCCCGGGTGATCGGGTATCTCGAGAATAACGGTGTCGTCCGCGCGAGAAGATTGCGGCAAGGAAACTGTCAGGAGGCCGAGCGGGAGCGCGAGGGCACACGGCCCCAGCCGTCTAAGGATCGCGAATGAAGCATGCCCACGCATCCTACAATCCCCGCTTACAGCCTTCAGGGTAATCCGGGATGCCCCTATATGCCAACCACAACTGGTCTGTCGGCGTATCCCTCGCCCTTGCCGGTGTTTCGGGGCCTTGGAGTAACGTGTTGATAGGCCCATGAAAATTGTGCAGAGCAGCGACGCCTTGAAGAATAAGGAGAAAACCCTATACTCACGTTGAGAATAGCGCTGTTGTGCGCGGTCGAGGAAACGCGCCGGCCTTGAGCCGGACCTTTTTACACCCTATATATACTCATATTGAGTATATTATCAGGAGGCCGATACTGATGGAATCCGTTCAAATTGGGAGTGAGGCCTGGGAGGCCAAGGCGCAGGCCGTGCTGCCGTCCTCGCTCGTTCCCGGTCTCACGTATACGCCAGAAGTGGCCCGCGAAACCGCGCATCTGTACGAGCGTGTCGCGCGTGTGATTCCGCCTGTCGAATGGCCTCAGTTCGCGCCTTACGTGAAGGCCATCAACGATCTGAAGCGGGTCCGCAACGCGGTGGTCCTGGCGCATAACTACATGACGCCGGAGATCTACAATTGCGTGGCCGACGTCGTGGGCGACTCCTTGCAGCTTGCCCGCGAGGCCGCCAAGGCCGACGCCGAGGTGATCGTCCAGTGCGGCGTGCACTTCATGGCGGAGACGTCGAAGCTGCTCAATCCCGACAAGAAGGTTCTGATCCCCGATAGCCGCGCTGGCTGTTCGCTGGCGGAGTCGATCACGGGTGCGGATGTCCGGGCGCTGCGCGAGGCCTATCCGGGCGTTCCGGTGGTCACGTATGTGAACACGTCGGCCGACGTGAAAGCCGAGTCCGATATCTGCTGCACGTCGTCGAACGCCGTGCGCGTCGTCGAGGCCCTGGGCGCGAAAAGGGTAATCATGATCCCCGACGAGTTTCTCGCCAAATGGGTTCAGACGCAGACGGATGTGGAGATCATCACCTGGAAGGGTCACTGCGAGGTGCATGAGCGCTTCACCGCCGAGGAGCTTCGCGCCTATCGCGAGAGCGACCCGGGCGTGAAGATCATCGCCCACCCCGAGTGTCCGCCCGAGGTGATCGACGAATCCGACTTCACGGGCTCGACGTCCGGCATGATCAAATGGGTGGAGGACAATCAGCCGTCCAAGGTGCTGCTCGTGACCGAATGCTCGATGAGCGACAACGTCGCGGTCGAAGCGCCGAACACCCAGTTCGTGCGGCCCTGTAACCTCTGCCCGCACATGAAGCGCATCACGCTGCCGAAGATCCTCGATAGCCTCATCTTCATGAAGGAAGAGGTGACCGTCGATCCGGCCGTTGCGGGCCCCGCCCGCGCGGCAGTCGAGCGGATGATCAATCTCAACCACTAGCGTACGCGTCACTACGACGTCGAAAGGACAGCGATGACGAACGGCAGTCCATCCTTTGTGCCGAGTAACGCCGCTGACAGCGTGGTTGTTGTCGGCGCCGGCCTTGCGGGCCTCTTCACGGCCCTCAAGCTCGCGCCGCTGAACGTCACCGTTATTTCGCCGGCACCGATCGGCGAAGGCGCTTCCAGCGTTTGGGCGCAAGCCGGTATCGCCGCCGCGCTGTCCGAAGGCGACACGGCCGAGGACCATGCGGCCGACACGGTGCGCGCCGGCGCAGGCATCGTGGACGAGGCCGTCGCGCTTCTGATGGCACGAGAGGCCCGGGCCCGGATCGAGGATCTGCTGCGTTACGGCGTGCCCTTCGACAAAGACCTCGAAGGCAAGCTGACTTTCGGCCACGAAGCCGCTCACCGCACCAATCGCATCCTGCATATCAAAGGCGACACCGCGGGCCGCTCAATCATGAGCGCGATCATCGCCGCAGTGCGCAAGACGCCGTCGATCACCGTGCTCGAAGGCGTAACCGCACGCGATCTGGTCGTCCATAAGGGGCGTGTCCGGGGCATCGTGCTTGCGCCCACCATGGAAGGGTCTCGGACCGACACCTTCGTTCTGCCCGCACGGGCCGTGGTGCTGGCGACCGGCGGCGCCGGTCACCTTTACTCGGTCACCACCAATCCGGTCGAGGCCCGTGGCGAAGGCGTCGCGATCGCCGCGCGCGCCGGCGCGGTGATCGCCGACGCGGAATTCGTGCAGTTCCATCCCACCGCCATCGATATCGGCCGCGATCCGGCGCCGCTCGCCACCGAGGCGCTGCGGGGCGCCGGCGCCGTGCTCATCAACCGCAAGGGCGAGCGCTTCATGCGCGCCGTTCACGAGGATGCCGAACTGGGCCCGCGTGACGTGGTTGCGCGCGCCGTCCATCGCGAGGTCGTCAGCGGGCGCGGCGCATTTCTCGATTGCCGTCCGATCGGCCCCGGTATCACGGAAAAGTTCCCGACGGTCGCATCGATCTGTATGTCGGCGGGCATGGACCCGGCACAGGAGCCCATCCCGGTGGCGCCGGCAGCGCATTATCACATGGGCGGCATTTTGGTGGACGTACAAGGCCGCAGCACCGTCGACGGCTTGTGGGCCTGCGGCGAGGTGACCTCGACTGGCGCACACGGTGCGAATCGCCTTGCCTCGAACTCGCTTCTGGAGGCCGTCGTGTTCGGCGCCCGTGTCGCCGAGGACATCACCGCCGCCCTGCCCCCGCTGCCGCCTCAGAACCTGCATGCGGTCGCGCGCGCCAGCGGTGAGATCTATCGCAACAGCCAGGCAGAACGGACGCTCCGCGAAACCATGTCGACCAATGTGGGCGTTGTCCGCGATGCGGACGGACTGTCGGAGGCTCTCGGAACGATCATCGCTCTCGAGCGGGAGAACGAAGGCGACCCGCAACTTGCGAACATGCTGACGACGGCCAAGTTCGTGGCCACGGCCGCCTTCGCCCGAACCGAGAGCCGCGGGGCGAATTTCCGCAGCGACTACCCTGCGCCCGACGAGGCTCAGGCCCGGCGGAGCTTCCTGACCCTGGAGCAGGCTGACGAGTTGGCCCGCGAGGCTGCCGGTATCGCGAGCCCGCCGCGCCTGCGCGTCGTCAGCCAAGGTTAGATCCTGCTCCGCGTGAGCGGACAACGCACCCCGAGGGGCCTCTCATGAATACCCCGGAACCGTTGACACCTCTGCCGCGGCATCTCGTCGAGAAGGCCGTGCGCGAGGCGCTCGAAGAGGATCTCGGCCTCGCGGGCGATATTACCACGGATCCCATTATTCCCGCCGAAGCGCGCGGTGCCGCCGCGATCGTCGTCCGCGAGCCGGCTTGCATCGCCGGCCTCGATCTTGCGGAGGCCGCGTTCCGTGCGCTCGATCCGGACGTGGCCTTCGACCGCATCGTGGACGACGGCGGCAAGGCCAAAGCGGGCACGGCAATCGCCCGGGTCGAAGGCCTGACGCGGGCGCTGCTGACCGGGGAGCGCACCGCGCTGAACTTCCTCGGCCGGCTCTGCGGAATAGCGACACTGACGGCCGCCTATGTGGACGCGGTCGACGGCACCGGCGCGCGGATCGCCGATACGCGCAAGACGACGCCCGGTTTGCGCGGTCTCGAGAAATACGCGGTGCGCTGTGGAGGCGGCGTGAACCACCGTTTCGGCCTCTATGACGCGGTGCTGGTCAAAGACAACCACATTGCCGCGGCCGGCGGGATCGGCGCAGCGCTTTCGCACGTGCGCGCTCGGGGCGGTCACATGGTCAAGATCGAAGTGGAAGTGGACACGCTCGACCAGTTGCGCGAGGCGCTGACCTACCCGATCGACGCGGTCCTGCTGGACAATATGGATGTGGCGACGTTGGAAGAGGCCGTGACAATCGCCGAGGGCAAGGTGGTGACCGAGGCCTCGGGCGGCGTCACGCTGGAAAGTGTCGCGGCAATCGCGCGAACGGGCGTCGACCTGATCTCAGTCGGAGCCCTTACTCACTCGCCCCGTAACCTAGACTCATCACTTGAGTGGGAGCAGTAGCGCTCGTCCCGGTGACCGCATTGACGGAACCCGTCACGGCCTGCACGGCCCACGCAAGAGAGGTCGTCGGCAATTCGCTGTCGTTCTCCGCCTCGCCGTCCGTCCCGGAGTCCTCGCTTAAGGAAGCCTCGACCAGATAGGGCTGTTCGCCACGCTTCTTGTAGAAGATGTGCCGACCGATCTTGTCGATCTTGTTCATGCGGTACGACCAGCGCGGCCGCACATAGTCGGCATGGTAGAAGGTCGAGTAGCCGACTTCTGGCAGCCAATGTTCGCCCGCCATGAAGCTCTTGGAGAGCTCTTGGGCGCGGGCCCATAGGGCCTTGTCGCGCGGCGTGTCGGACTGACCGTCACAGGTAAAGGAGAACTGGCAGCCTTTGCGGTACTGGCCCTGATAGACCACGCCGCAAATCGTCTGCGGGAATTTCGGGCTGCGAACGCGATTCAAGATCACTTGCGAAACGGCAATCTGCCCTTTGAGCGGCTCGCCGCGGGCTTCGAAATAGATGGCGGTGGCCAAGCAGTGGCGCTCGCGCTCTTCGAACTCGGCCTGAGTTTCGCCCTTGTAGCGGAACTTCAGGGCTTCCTCCGACGGGCGATAGGCGATGTCGTAGGGGTCGGGCCGGAAACCGTCCACCTCATAGTTGGCATCGAAGAGCGCCGCATAACCCGCCGTCGGGAGGACGGCGCTGCCGATGTCTTGATCCTGCTGCGAAGGGACGAAGGCGACGGGAACGACGGCGCCTCCCTCGTCGTCATCATTCTCGGTAAAGAACCCCGGCAGCGCAGGCAACTTGGCGATGCTGGCCATGATCGACGGCTTGGCCGGCTTCGAGGCGGTTACCGCAAAGCGATCCGCGCGAGGACCCTTACCTTCTTCGTAGAACAGACGGGCGGCGGCGGTCGAAACCTCTCTGGGTTCGGCGTCGTCTTCAGTCCGAATTGCGTTGGAAACAGTACCGGGAGCGGGCAGATACAACTCGACCTCGGCGCCAAACAGGCTGCCGTACGCGGCTGCATAACCCACACCGATTGACGGGAGCGATACGAGCGCAGCGGCGGCGTACCACATCCGACGAAACGAGCGTCGGCCCATTTTCCCTCCAAGGTCCCCGTACGGTCGGCTTTTCCAGCTGCCCGCTTTGGCGAGCATCCCCCTGGAAAGCCTCCGAAACTTCTTACCCCGTTCAAACGTGTGGACGAACCACGCGTTCCATAGGGTGTCCCCAAAATTGGGGCGTCCCCAAATTTTCCAAGCTGCTGGCTGGAAGATCACCGACGGAAAATCGGTGCTAAGCCCCCTGCCGGTTTGAGCCCGGATCCCGTTGTTTGCCTTAACGAGCAGTGATTATTCTAGATCAATCTGTGCATATCGGCAACGCCCAACACTTTCGTCGCAGACTGGCTAACGATCCGTTACTGCAGGGTTTTTCACGGCCGCCTGGGCTGCGGCAAGGCGCGCGACGGGCACCCGATAGGGTGAGCAGGACACGTAGCTCAGCCCGATTTTCTCGCAAAAACCAATGGTTTCCGGGTCGCCACCATGTTCGCCGCAAATGCCGATCTTGAGATCCGGACGAACCGCACGGCCCCGCTCCACGCCGATTTGCATGAGTTCGCCGACGGCAGCGTCGAGCGTCATAAATGGATCGTGGTTAATGATGCCTTTGTCGGCGTATTCCCCGAGAAAACGGCCCGCGTCGTCGCGGCTGAGGCCGAACGTGGTCTGGGTTAGGTCGTTGGTTCCAAAGGAGAAAAACTCCGCAGACTCCGCGATCTCGCCGGCGACGAGACAGGCCCGGGGCAGTTCCACCATGGATCCGACCTGAAATGCGACCGTCGTTTCGCGTTCCTTCTCCACCGCACGCGCCGTCTCCGCGATACGGTCCTTGATGATGTCGAGTTCCCGCTTGGTGGCAACGAGCGGCACCATGATCTCGGGACGCACGCGATCATGCAGTTCCTTGCCCGTCTCGATGGCGGCCTCGATGATCGCCCGCGCCTGCATGTCCACGATCTCCGGATAAGAGACGAGGAGACGCGCGCCGCGCTGACCCAACATGGGATTGAATTCGCTGAGCACGGCGACGCGCCGCTTGAGCCGCTCGATGCTCACGCCCATGGCCTCCGCCACGTCGGCGATCGCATCGTCTTCATGCGGCAGGAACTCGTGCAGCGGCGGATCGAAGAGCCGGATCGTCACCGGCAGGCCCTTCATGATCTCGAAGAGTTCGATGAAGTCCTGGCGTTGCTCCGGCAGGAGCTCGGCGAGAGCGGCCCGGCGCGCCTCCTTCGTCTCCGCCAAAATCATCTCGCGCATGGCGACGATGCGGTTGGCCTGGAAAAACATGTGCTCGGTCCGGCACAGGCCGATCCCCTCGGCGCCGAAGTCCCGGGCATGCCGGGCATCGGCCGGCGTATCCGCATTGGCCCGCACGTCCATACGCCGCAGTCCGTCGGCCCACTCCATCAGGGTGGCGAAGTCGGGCGACAGATCGGGCTGCCGCATGGAGACGCGCCCTTTGATGATCTTTCCGGAAGAGCCGTCGATGGTGACGATGTCGCCCTTGCGCAGGACGACGCCCGCCGCTTCCAAAGTTTCGCGTTCAAGATCGATATGAGCTGCGGCGACACCGGCCACGCAAGGGCGGCCCATGCCGCGCGCCACCACGGCTGCGTGGCTCGTCATCCCGCCGCGCGTTGTCAGGATGCCTGCTGCCGCGTGCATGCCTTGCACGTCCTCGGGCGAGGTCTCGATGCGCGCGAGAATGACCGTGTGCCCTTGGCTCTTCATGTGCACCGCTTCGTCCGCATCGAAAACGATCTCACCGGACGCGGCGCCGGGCGATGCGGGCAATCCCTTCGCCAGCACCGTCATGTCCGCGTTGGGATCGAGCGTCGGATGCAGCAACTGGTCGAGCTGCGCCGGATCGATCCGCATCACCGCCTCTTCCTGGGTGATGATGCCCTCGCCCGCCATATCGACAGCGATCTTTAGCGCGGCCTGCGTGGAGCGCTTGCCGGTGCGGGTCTGCAGCATGAAGAGCTCGCCTGCCTCGATCGTGAACTCGATGTCCTGCAGGTCGCGGAAGTGCCGTTCCAAGGCGGCGCAGTTTTGCTTCAGCGTTGCAAAGGCTTCCGGCATCGCCTCTTCGAGAGACAGCTTGCCATTGCCGTTGGCGGCGCTGGCTTGCTTGGTCAAGGGCTGAGGCGTGCGCAGGCCGGCAACCACGTCCTCGCCTTGCGCATTCAAGAGAAATTCGCCGAACAATTCGTTCTCGCCGGTCGATGGATTGCGGGTGAACACAACGCCGGTGGCGCTGTTGTCGCCCTTGTTGCCGAACACCATGGTCTGGACGGTGACGGCGGTGCCCCAGTCGTCGGGAATGTCATGCAACCGCCTATAAGCGATGGCCCGTGCATTCTGCCAGGACCCGAACACGGCGGCGATCGCGCCCCAAAGCTGGTCGCCGAGGCTTTGCGGGAACCGCAGGCCGAGCTCCTTCTCCACCAGCGACTTGAAGCGCGCAACGATCTCGATCCAATCGTCCGCCTGAAGTTCAGGATCGAGCTCGTAGCCTTTCAACGCCTTGTAATTCTCGAGAATATCCTCGAACAGGCCGTGATCGACGCCCAGCACCACATCGGCGTACATCTGGATGAAGCGCCGGTAGGTGTCGTAGGCGAAGCGCCGGTCATCGGTCCGGCGGGCCAGCCCCTCGACGGTTTGGTCGTTGAGACCGAGATTGAGGACAGTGTCCATCATGCCGGGCATGGAGGCGCGCGCGCCCGAACGAACGGACACGAGTAGCGGATGCTCCACGTCGCCGAACTGCGCGCCGCTGAAGGACGCCATTTGCACAAGCGCCTCGTCCACCATGGGTCTCAGCGCGTCGGGGAGCTTACGGCCGTTCTCGTAATAGGCCGCGCACACATCCGTGGCGATGGTGAAACCGGGCGGGACGGGCAGACCGATGCGCGACATCTCCGCGAGATGCGCGCCCTTGCCGCCGAGGCGATCCTTGTCCGCGGCGGAGCCATCGGCGTGTCCACCGCCGAAGCTGTACACCCATTTGGGCGTCTGTTCCGCCATTTAAGGCCTCGCCTCCTCATCGTTCGTCGTTGATTGCCCCGTCCGGCCCCTCTTTTAGCCTGCCCAGCGCGCCACACACAAACGGGCAAATGGACGTAGGGTGTGCGCGACTCTCGATGCGCGCAGTCAGGGCCGGATGGGACGTCGCGACTTGGCGTTCCAATGGGTCAAGAAATCGCCCCCGGGGATGACGCGGCTGTTCGGCGGCGCGGACACCCCATACGTCCAGACGAGGACAGTTCCGGTTCCAGCCAGCGACACTTCGAGGGGAATGCGCGCATAGTTCGGGTCGCCATGCTCATAGGCGTCGAGTTCCGCCAGCAGTCGCTCCCCGGGCGGCAAGGCGAATACGTCGCCGATAATGCGTGTCGGCGCGTTCGCGTCGAACATCGCGGCGGGATACCAGCCCATGTCGTAGAGCCTGCCGTTCGCGCGGGCCTGGCCGACATAGCGCGCCTGTGCGGAGAGACGCCGCGCCATCGGATGATTGCTGCCCTGGCGCAACGTCCCGTAGACGAAGACGTGGCCTGGTTCGGCCTCGGCCTTGTTACTCACGCGGGTAACTCGACGCGGCCGGTTTCGTCCAGCGTCCAGAACGGATTGTGGGCGACCTCCCACGCATGGCCGTCCGGATCGGCGAAATAGCCGCTATAGCCGCCCCAGAATACCTTCTCGGCGGGCTTGAGAATCTGCGCGCCCGCCGCCTCGGCCTGCGCCATCATGGCGTCGACCTGCGTTTCGTCCGCACAGTTCATGGCGATGGCCGTGCCGCCGTTGCCGGTCCAGATGTCGTCGGCCTTGGCGTCGTCCTTGAGCGCATCGCGGCCGAACAGCCCAAGCACCACCGCGCCGGCCTGCATGAACGTCACCGCCTCCTGGCTCTCGCTCGACCGCGTGAAGCCTAGCCGCTCGTAGAATTCGGTCGCCTTGGCAATGTCGGCGACGCCAAGTGTGATCATGCTGATATGCGGACGCATGGGTTATCCCGCGATCTTTGAGAAATCGGCGACGGTCTTGGTCGTATTGCGGATGCGGTTAAGGAGCCGCAAGCGGTTGTCACGCAGCTTCGGATCGTCCGCGTTGACGGTGACACTGTCGAAGAACGCATCGACGGGCGCGCGCAGCTTGGCCATGGCGGACATGGCCGCTTCGAAGTCCTCGTCCTGCACGGCCTTGGCGGCGGCCTTCTCGACATCGTCGACCGCTTTCGCCAGCGCCTTTTCTTCCGGTGCCTCCAGCAGCGCGGGGTCAGGGGCTTCGTCGTAGGTCTTCTTGTCCTTCTTCTCCTCGATGCGAAGGATGTTGGCCGCACGCTTGGTGCCCGCCAGCAGGTTCGCGCCATCGTCCGTGTCGAGAAAGCGGCCGAGCGCGTTCACGCGAGCCACGATCATCAACAGATCGTCGCCGCCGAGCGCGAACACTGCGTCCACCAGATCGTGCCGTGCACCTTGGTCGCGCAGATAGATTTTCAGGCGGTCGGCGAAGAAGTCGAGAAGATCGACGTTTCGCTGCTCGACCTTGCGCCCGCCCCAATCAACTTCGCCACGGGCTCCTTCGCCCTGGCTTTCAAAGATGTCCATCAGCCGTAGCGAGATGCCATTTTCCAGCACGATCCGGATGATCCCGAGCGCAGCGCGGCGCAAGGCGTAAGGGTCCTTAGAGCCGGTCGGCTTTTCGTCGATGGCCCAGAAACCCACCAGCGTGTCGAGCTTATCGGCAAGCGCGAGAGCAATGGAGACAGGCGTACGCGGCACGTCATCCGTAGGACCGACAGGTTTGTAGTGATCGGCAATGGCGTTGGCGACGGAGGGCCGCTCGTTCTGATCGAGCGCGTAGTAACGCCCCATCGTGCCTTGCAACTCGGGGAACTCGCCGACCATGTCACTGACGAGATCGGCCTTGCAGAGAATGCCCGCGCGCTCTGCATCCTCCGCGTCCGCGCCGACAAGCGGGGCTAGATCGCGCGCCAGCTTGAAGATGCGCTGAACGCGCTCGTACTGGGTGCCCAGCTTCTCATGGAACGTGATGTCCTTGAGCTGCGGCACCCGTGTCTCGAGCGAGACCTTGAGGTCCTGATCGAAGAAGAATTTTGCATCCGACAATCGCGCGGCGATCACGCGCTCGTTGCCTTGGGTGATGGAGGTGCCACCGTCATCGGCTTCCAGGTTCGCCACGAGCACGAAGCTGTTGGCAAGATCGTCGCCCTTCGACACAGAGAAACACTTTTGATGCGCCTTCATGGAGGTGGCGAGCACTTCCGGCGGCACGCTCAGAAACTCTTCGTCGAACGCGCCCATGAGCGGCACGGGCCATTCGGTTAGACCGGCATTCTCCGCAAGCAACCCCGCGTCCTCGACGAGCGCGAGACCATGCTCCCCGACCCGCGCGCGCGCGCCATCCAGGATCTTGGCGACCCGTTCGTCGCTTTCGAGAATGACGTAGGCCTTGCGCAGTTTCGCCTCGTAGTCGGCGAAGCTCTTCACGTCGAATTCTTTCGGCGCCATGAAGCGATGACCGCGTGTGGTCTTGCCGCTCTTGATGCCATCGACTTCGAAGTCCACGACCTTGCCGCCGAGGATGCAGAGTATGGAGTGTAGAGGCCGCACCCAGCGCAGCTTGCCGGCGCCCCAGCGCATCGCCTTCGGCCACGGGAACGTCTTCACGATCTCCGGCACGATCTCGGCGATCACATCGGCGGTGTCGCGTCCCGGCTTTTCGATGACCGCGACGTAGTAGCTGCCCTTCTTGTCCTCGCGGGTCTCCGCTTCATCGACCGAGCCGAGGCCGGCGGATTTCAGGAACCCCTCAATGGCCTTATCCGGCGCATCGACGCGCGGTCCCTTGCGCTCTTCGCTGACGTCGGGCGAGCGCTTGGGCAACCCTTCAACCACCGCCGTGATGCGGCGCGGCGTGGCAAAGGTCTTGATCGCCTCGAAGTCGAGGCCAGATGCTTTTAACTTTTCGCCCAACAGGCGCGCGAGGTCTTCCCGCGCCCGCGTCTGCATGCGCGCCGGAATCTCCTCGGAGAAAAATTCGAGCAGGAGTTCAGCCACGGCCTGCTCCATTCGACGCACCGCCCGCGTCCGTCTTGAGCCAGGCTGCGCAGCAAGCCTTCGCCAGGTCGCGCACGCGCAAGATATAGGCCTGACGCTCGGTGACCGAGATCACGCCGCGCGCATCCAAAAGATTGAAGATGTGCGAGGCCTTGATGGCCTGGTCGTAGGCCGGCAGCACCATCAAATGCCGCCCACCGTTGTCGCCGGCCTCCAGCAGCGCCTCGCACTCGGCTTCGGCATCGCGGAAATGCTCGAACAGCTTCGCGGTATTGGCGTGCTCGAAATTGTGCCGGGAGTACTCCTGTTCGGCCTGAAGGAAGATGTCGCCATAGGTGACCTTGGCGTCCCCTTCCCCGCCGTTGAAGTTGAGGTCGTAGACATTGTCGACGCCCTGCACGTACATCGCCAGGCGCTCGAGACCGTAGGTCAGTTCGCCGGAGACCGGATCGCAGTCGAAGCCTCCCACCTGCTGGAAGTAGGTGAATTGCGACACTTCCATGCCGTCGCACCACACTTCCCAGCCGAGGCCCCAGGCGCCAAGCGTGGGGCTTTCCCAGTCATCCTCCACGAAGCGGATGTCGTGGTTCTTGGGATCGATGCCGATGGCGTAGAGGCTCTCCAGATACAGGTCCTGAATGTCCGGCGGGGACGGCTTCAGGATGACCTGGAACTGATAATAATGCTGGAGCCGGTTCGGGTTCTCGCCGTAGCGGCCGTCCTTGGGCCGGCGCGACGGCTGCACATAGGCCGCGCGCCAGGGCTTCGGGCCCAGCGACCGCAGCGTGGTGGCCGGGTGAAACGTGCCGGCGCCGATCTCCATGTCGTAGGGCTGCAAGATGACGCAGCCTTGGTCGGCCCAGAAGCGCTGAAGCCTCAGAATGAGGTCCTGGAACGACGGCGCGGCGGCCTTTCCGGCTGATTTTGCTTGCTTGGACATAATCGATTCGGGATGGGGCAGGTTTGCCGCCGCACGCTATTGCGTTGCAGCCGACAATGGAAGCCAAGAAGGAGCCAGCGTTAAGCCGGGACGCCGGTTTGCGCGCTGGCGGGGGTGCCCCAAGGGGGCTCATCTCAGGATCAGCGGCGCTCCTTGGGGCGGTATATGCCGGTAACGGGGTCTTCCTCCAACGGTACGGCGCTTTCGATATCGCGCCGCTCCATCGCCTCTTGGGCTTTGCGCAGTTCGGCCCGGACGCGCTCCTGCTCATTCTTGAAGTAGCGCCGAACCCAGAGAAGGCCTGCGCCGATCGCGGCCAAGAGAAGAACTTGGGGCATTGTTCTACAACCCGAATCTCGACCAGAGAGAGCGCGCCTCGATTGCGGAGATCACGTCGGCGGCGAAGCCTTGCGGCCACTGGCCGAGATCGAAGCCGCCGGCGCCCGCCGAGACCGACTTCTTGCTCCGCCGGAGCCAGCCTCCGCCGGTGGAGACGAGCTTGAACCGGACATCCTCGCCGAACACTTCGCGCATCTTGGTGCGCAGGTCCGACAGGCCGTCGATGAGACCGAGTTCGGCCGCGACCTTGCCGGACCAGAATGCGCCGGTGAAGAGTTCGTCGTCGGACTTCGTCAGCTTGCCGCCGCGGCGCGACTTCACCATGTCGATGAAGGCCTCGTGCACATCGACCTGAATCGCCTTGATGCGTTCCACATCGGCCGGCTTTTCGGGCAGGAACGGATCGAGCGTATCCTTGCTCTTGCCCGCGGTGTACACGCGGCGCTCCACGCCGATCTTCTCCATCAGACCTGGAAAGCCGAAGCCGGCGGCTATCACGCCGATCGAGCCCACGATCGAGCTTTGGTCCGCATAGATCTCGTCGCCCGCGAGCGACAGCATGTAGCCGCCGGAGGCCGCCACATCCTCGCAGAAGGTATAGACCTTCAGGTCCTTTTCCTCGGCGAGGGCACGAATGCGCTTGTGGATCAGCGTGGACTGGACCGCGGCGCCGCCCGGCGAATTGATCTGAATGGCGACCGCTTTCGCGCCACGCATGCCGAAGGCCTTGTCGATGGCGGCGGCGACCGTCGGCAGGGAGAGTTCCTGCTTGAACGGAGAACTCATGCCGATCGGCCCGCTGAAGCGCAGAACCGGGACCAGAGGGCGGGACTTGGTCCAGCTCTTCGGCAGCAGGGATTTCAAGACTGTCATCAAACCATTTTCGCTCATAAACGCACCGTACCCTCAGGCCTATCCAGATCAAGCGTTGTCCACTAGATCGGGATCAATAAAGGCTAGACCGGGGCAGCGGCTGGGACGGGCCTTGTCCATCGCCTTGAAGCTCATGGCAACGATGCCCGGCGCCTGGGGCACCGCGATGGTTGCTGGACATTCAGGCAGGCCCCTCACGTGATCCGAGCGCGGTGTTCGGGCTGGTATCGACTGACGAGCCGCCGCACCATGCCGTGGTAGTGACGCCGGGGCAACGAGACCAGGCCGAGCCTGGCGGCGATCGCACAGGGCAAGATGTGGCTGAAATAGAGGCCGAGCAGCCGCCGCTCCTCGCCACGCTGGCGCATTTCCCTGAGGACCTTCGGCGCGAGGTCGTAATAACGCCGAATCTCGCGCCGCCCGTCAGCCGTCCGTTTCAGAACCTTGTCGCGGAAGGCGCGCAACGCGGTCAGCTCGAAGCAATCGTCCGCGAGCCCCACCACGTCACAACACGCCGTAGTGAGGAAGCATTTTTCTTGGCGCCGCGGAGGGCCGCTCCCCATATAGTTGTCGGACGATGTCGAGCTACCCGAATTGCAGGCCTTGCGCGCGGCGTAAGGAGCGTAATACGCGTCTGCCTCAGTCTTCATCTTCTGCACAAGCTCGCCGGTGCCTTCGAGGTCGACGTCGAACACATCGAAGCTGTTTCCATCCATTGTGGCGGCGATCCGAACGTTCCGTATGCCCGCGACGCGCTCCAAATCCCCTCCGTATAACTTCTTGAGATCGAAGCTCTTGGAGTAGGGCTTGTTCTTGGACGTCGAGCCTGGCTCCGGCGCGAATGTCATCGTGTCCGCCTTCTCGCCATCCAGAAGAAGCTCGGCCTCGAAGCTGTCGTACTTGCCCACGGGCGTCACGCTGATCCAGGCCGAGAATCCCTGCTTGGGCCCCGGCTGCGCGTTGTACCAAATCCTGAGCTCGGCCATGCCGCCCTTCTTGTTGTCGCCATCGAGGTTGCCCCCGTTCCGCGTCTTGATCTTTTCCGGAATAAGGTCCGAGTGGACGGCCGAGCCGAGAAAGTCGTAGGACCAGCTTCCCAGCGTGCCGTCTTCCTGTTTTGGACGATTGAGACTGAGGGCCAGAACATTTGCGCAGTCCACCGCCGTCTCCTTGAGCGGGTTCGTCTTGTTGCGGGGCCTGGGGTGGCGCGCGGCGGGGTTGGGATGCAGACGCCAGGCTCGGTCCGGACCGATCGTCATCGCCTCCAGCACTTCGCCGGCGCCGTCCAGATCGAACTCGAAGATGTCGTAGGTGCCGCCGCTGATATCGGCGGTGACGCGCAGATTGCGGGCGGTCGTGAGACCGCCCAAGTCGCTACCGAACAGCTTGGTCAGATCGCGCGTCGTCTTGTTGGCGACCGCGAAACTGTCGACCTCCCTACCGTCCACGAAGACATGCGCCTTGAAGCTGCCGCCGGAAGTAGACCCGGCCCGCTCCACTGTCAGGTCGCCGCCGTAGCCGTGATCGTCGCCCGGAGGGCTCCAATAAAGAATTTCGAGATTGGCCCTACCATGCACCGCCGAAAACTTGGGTCCGCCCGACTTGACCTTGAGCGTTCCATCTCGCGGATAGGCGCGCGCGAGGTAGCCTCCCTGAGAGCTGAACCGCCAATTCCCGATCTCGCCCTGGAGGTCGTCACCTGCCTGCTCCTTTGGCGCGTCGGCATTCTTCTTCCCCCTCGCACCCTTGTGGCTCGCGCTCGGCACCTGATCCGCACTGCGCGCGCCGGGAGGAGAGGCTTGGGCGTTGAGCTGTTCGGGAACAATCGTAGCGGCCACGAATGGCGCGACGGTCACTAGGGCTGTGATCGCCTTCAGGCGTTGAAGATTGGAGCGATAAGACATGAGGAGATGCTCCCCCCATAACGAATTGGCAAAGCCGTCGTCGAATTTGAGTGTTCCCCGCGGATTGCAAGTGCGGATTGTAGTGGGTTTGCTGGCAGGGGCCAAGCCTTCGCACTGCGCTCAACGGACCCGATGGGCGGCGCCATTAACGTCAAATCGCAAACAGACATGAGCCGGTGCCATTTCGATGGTATACAATTGGTGTAGCGCGGGCGTCCCGCTTGAAGCGCGGGAAACGGCACCGGTCCTGGGAGGGCACCTCAGTTGAGAAAATTTGCGATCCTGGCGAGCTTGGCGGCAGCCGTCGCGTTTGTCGGTATCTCGCTTGCGCCCCAACCGGCCGAAGCCGGCCTGTGCCGCAAGGTCTGGCGCAACGGCTATTACAGCAGCGGCTATTGCGGCCGGCGCTTCGTCGGACCTGATCGATACGGCTATGTCCGGCCGCGTGCAGCCTACTACCCGCCGCGGCGCTGCCGCTCCCGTTACGGCTGCGGGGCCTACCCTTACGCTTACTACCCTTATTGGCGAAACCGGACCCAGGGCGGTTGGTACTACCGATAGCTCTCACAATCCGTATCGCACTCCGGCGAAAAGCCGGCCTCCCAACCGGAGGCCGGCTTTTTGTTTTCCCGGCCTGAATACCCGATGAACGCGGCTCTCAGCCACGGTTCAGTCCCTCACCTCTAAGACCTGTTCTCAAGACCGAGGACTTGAGACCGAGCACTTGGAGCGGCCCGACAGCCGCCGGAATAGAGGTAAGGACCATGTTGAGAACGACTCTTCTTGCAGCAGCCACCCTGGTGGCGTTCGGGGCGACCGCCGCCTATGCGGGTTCCGACGGCGGATACGGCCACAAGGGCCACGATCGCGACGGTCATGGCGGCTACGAGCAAAACCATGTGCCCGGGCCCTACGCCGGCCGCTATCGCCACTATCGGGAACACTACGGCGCGAAGCGCGATTACCGGTATGGCCGAAGCTGGTTCGATTATCGCGGCCGGCCCTACTGCCGCCTTGCCCCGCGCAAGGTGCCGATCAAGGTCTGGGACCGTCGCGGTAATTCGTACCGCAAATGGGTTTGGAAGGACGTGAGGGTCTGCGTCTAGCTGGCCTTCATGGGCCCGGGGCTCCTCCCTAGACCCGGGCATTCGCGGGGCTGCCGCCGATCCCCCCATGGCGGCAGCCCTCGCTATTTTCGGGGAGCACCACCCGTCGGCAGAGCGATTCTAGGCGCCGGGCGCATCCAGGCTTAGCGCGGCGCCGCTGCGCAAAACCGCTTCCGCCTCCGCCGTGTAAGCGCCCCCATCTTCATGCAGCACCAGCCCCGGCAAGAGACGCGTGCGGCCGCGGCTATTCTTGCGCCCCTGGACAATGACGCGGGCAGCCGGGACGCCGCGCCGCGGAAAGAGCGGGAAAATCGTCAGGCCGCCAAAGCGGTCTTTCAGAACCTCGAGAAGCGGACCGAGCGACTCCGCCCGGTGAATCAGGGTCAGTGTCGCGTGCGGGCCGGCCATGGTGGTCAGGAACCGCACCCAGCGCTCCAACTCGCCATCCGGCATGACATGGGCACTGGCGCGCGACGCGTCCGCCGCCGCACGGACCGATCCTGCCCCGTAGAAGGGTGGATTGGCCATGACCTGGTCATAGCCCTCGCGAACGAGCCCGGCGGTGCCGAGGACCTTGCCCGGCGCGGTGACGTCGGCCTCGATCACGCGAAACCTGCTGCTGCAGTTGTTCCGCTCGGCATTTTGCCGCGCAAGGGCGCACTGACTTTTGTCAATCTCGACCCCGGCGATATCGATGTGCGGGACACGGGCCAGGAGGCACAGCCCCGCCGTCCCCGCGCCGGTCCCCGCATCCAACACCTTTTCGCCGGTCCGCGCCGGCACGGCCGCGGCCAGGAAAACGGCGTCGCTGCCGCCCCGGTGACCCGTCTTGTACTGGAGGATTTCAATCCGCCCGCCGAGAAAAGCGTCGGCGGTCGTTCCAGCTTCCAGGGAGCCGTTAGGACCGATTGTCGCGCTCGAGATCATTACCAACGCCCGCCTCGGTCAGCAGCGCGCGCGCCCTGTCGACCGAGCCCCCGTCGACCAGCACACGCTGCGGCAATACCCCGATCGACCCCTCCATGACGCTCATATTGGTGTCCAGCACCGTGAAGGCGATGCCGGCTTCTTTCAGGAGCGCGCTCACAAATGAAATGAGCACCGGATCGTTCGACCGTATCAGTTCTTTCATCGCCACAACTGCTCCCGAAAAGCCATCCACGCCGGGTTCTTCATTTCGGCCCGCCGACAGTGCTATAAGCCCTCCACACTGGAGGAAACGAACCCCTTCACCAGAGGAGACTGGCCCGTGGGCATTGTCGTCAAGCTTTCCGACTCGCGCGACACCAACGCGAGCCTCGCGCCACTCTTCGCGCTTGTCGAGGAGGACATGGCGCGTGTCAACCAGTTCATCCTGGACAAGGCCCGTTCCAATGTCGACCTGATCCCGGAGCTTGCGCGGCACTTGATTGATTCCGGCGGCAAACGCCTGCGCCCCATGTTGACCATAGCCGCGTCAAAGCTTTGCGGTTATGAAGGCGACGGCCACCAATGGCTCGCGACCGCCGTTGAGTTCATGCACACAGCCACGTTGCTGCACGACGACGTGGTCGACGAGAGCAGCCTGCGGCGCGGCAAGACCACCGCACGGTTGCTGTGGGGCAACGAGGCATCCGTCCTCGTCGGCGACTATCTCCTCGGCCAAGCCTTCAAGATGATGGTCGAAGTGGGCTCGCTGGGTGCGTTGCGCATCCTGTCGGACGCCGCAGCGGTCATCGCCGAGGGCGAGGTCATGCAGCTCATCACCGCCAACAACACCGACACGACCGAAGACGACTATCTGGCGGTCATCGAGGCGAAGACCGCGGCGTTGTTCGCCGCCGCCGCCGAGGTGGGCGCGGTCATCGCCGACCGTCCGAAGTCCGAGGCTGCGGCTCTAAGGTCTTTCGGACGCAATCTCGGTGTCGCCTTCCAGCTCGTCGACGACGCGCTCGATTATTCCGGCGAGCAGTCGGAGCTCGGCAAGAGCGTGGGGGACGATTTCCGGGACGGCAAGATCACGCTGCCGGTCGTGCTCAGCTACCGGCGCGGCAGCGCCGAGGACCGCAGGTTCTGGGAACGGACGCTCAAGCAAGGCGAGATCGGCGACGACGATCTGCAAACGGCCATCGACCTGATCGCCAAACACAACGCTCTGGCCGACACGATGGAGCGGGCACGCCACTACGGGGCGATCGCCCGCGATGCGCTGGCCATCTTCCCCGACGGTGACGTCAAGTCGGCGCTTCTCGGAGCCATCGAGTTCTCGGTTAACCGGCCCTACTAGCGTCCAGCACCTATTGGCTCAGCCGCGCTTTGGGATCTCCAAGGACTCCGGCGGTGATCCACCATTCCGGCTCGTGCTCGGCGAGCAGGATCGCGGCCCACAGCGCCTCGCGTGGACTCGCGAACACGGCGAAGCAGGTCGCGCCAGACCCCGACAGCCGGACGAGCCGAACGCCCTTCAGTTCCTGGAGCTTCGATAGCACGCCGCCGATTTCCGGCGCGAGCTTCAACGCCGCGGGCTCGAGGTCGTTGCCGCGCGCGGCCGCATAGGCGATCAACGCCTCGAAGTCCCCACCGAAATCCGGCGCGTGTGCTTCTTGCGGCGGTGCTTTCAGCGGCGCTGCGCCAAGCGCCCCGTACACGGCGCCGGTCGCAAGTTCCACACCGGGATTGACCAGCAAGACACCGCATTGCGGGAAGCCTGTCACGGGTTCCACAATCTCTCCTCGGCCTGTCATGAAGGCGGGCGTGCTCCGCAGGCAGACGGCAACATCGGACCCAAGTTCGGGCGCGAGCGACGCGATATCGTCTGCGCCGACCACACCATCGCTCGTCTGCATCAGCAACCGGAGCGCAGCGGCGGCATCCGCTGAACCGCCCCCTAGTCCCGCTGCGACAGGCAGCGTCTTGACGAGGCGGAACCGGCCCGGGCTGAGCACCGGGAACCGGGCGCGCGCTGCTTGCGCCGCTTCCAGAATGAGGTTCGCGCCCTCCAACGCATCGGCGTAGGGGCCCTCCACATCGAGTGTGAATATTTCGGATTGGTCTTGCGAACCTGTCTCGTCGGACACGAGCCGCGGCGCCCCGTAGTGTCCGGAGGCGAACTCAAGCGTATCGCCGGCGCCTACGAAGGCGACGAGGCTTCTTAGCTCGTGAAAGCCGTCTTCGCGCCGGCCCAACACCTCAAGGGTGAGGTTGAGCTTCGCCCAAGCAATGTCCCGTATGCGCATATCGCGACACGAGGTATCGCGAAACGTCGTCTAATGCGAGGTGTTCCGTTTGGCTTCGACCATTTCGGACTTCGAATCTGTCGCGGTCGCGGCGTCCAAGCCCGATGCGATCTTCTTCGTCAGCATTTCTTTCAGGTCGTCCTCGGGCTCAAGCGACATGGACTGATACCACTGATATTTCGCCTCGAGTGTCCGACCCACGCGCCAATACGCATCGCCCAGATGGTCGTTGATGATCGGATCGTCCGGCCGCAATTCCACCGCCCGCTCCAGCTGTTCGACCGCCTGGGGCATTTTCCCGAGCCGGTAGTAAGCCCAGCCAAGACTATCCACGTAGTAGCCGTCGTCAGGCTTCAAGCTCACCGCCTTGCGGATGTAGTCCATGGCCTGATCGAGGTTCATCCCCTGATCGACCCAGGAGTAGCCGAGGTAGTTCAGGATGAGCGACTCGTCCGGGTTCAGTTCGAGGGCCTTCTTGAAATCGGCTTCCGCCGCCGGCCAATCCTTCAGCCGTTCGTTGGTCACGCCGCGCGCGTAGTAGAGCGCCCAGTTTCGCTGCGTCGGCTTGTCGACAAGGTCGATTGCCCGCGTGTAGTACTCGCGCGCCTCCTCGTGACGCTCCTTGGAACGGAGGATGCTTCCGAGCGCGTCGAGCGGACGGATATCGTCCGGGTTCTCGGCGATAATCTTCTCGAGGACAGCCTTCGCATCATCGATGCGCTCGAGCGACGCCAGCGCAAACGCCTTCTGAATTTGCACATTCAGCCACAGCGGCGAGGACTCCGGAACGTTCTCGAAGGCGGCGATCTCGTCCTCGTACTTTTCCGCCTCCGAATAGGCCTCCGCGAGCGCGACTTCGGCCAACGGGAAGTCCGGCTTCAGGAGCAACGCGAATTTCAGGTATTGCGTGCCGGTCTCGAGATTCCCCTCGCCGACCGCGACACTGCCGATCCCGTAGAAGACCTCAGCCAAGCCTTCCGACGGGTTGCTGACCACGAGCTCCGGCGTGCCGCCGTTCTCGATGTCTTTCAGCAGGGCCTCGGTTATGGGATGCGGGAGCGTCTTGGCCATGTGCAGCTTGAGCGCCGCGATCGCGAGGTCCTTCCTGTTCCCGCGGGCGGCGTGGCGCGCGTAGGCGTCGACGACCCGCAAGGTTCTGGGATTCCGCTTGAACGCCGCATCGTAGGACTTGCTGGCAAGCTGATGGCGGCCCGCGACGTCGGCAATGAGGGCGCGATGGTACAGCAGGTAGAAATTCGCCCAATTCGCCGTGCTCAGCGCATCCAGCGTGTCGAAAGCCTCTGAGTGTTCGCCTTGTGCTTCCTGGGTCCAAGCGCGCGCAAGCGTCGAGGTCGGATCGACCGTCGGGCCTTGCCGGGCTTCGGAGAAGTGCTCCTCGGCCTTCTTGTAATCGCCCGCCTTGAAGGCATTGATGGCCAGCAGGAACTGGGCGAAGCGATGCGACGGCTCGACCTTGACGAGTTCCTTGGCGAGTTCGGTCGCACGCTCCCAATGACCGGCCCGGGCTTCCAGCAGGAACGCCTGTTCGAGGATGGCCTCGTTCGTCGGATCGGCCGCCAAGGCTCTGGTGTAGAACTTGGCAGCAGCTTCGATGTCGTTGTTATGGCGTGCGATGCGGCCGGCCAGGTAATTGCCGAGAAGGGTCTGGGCGCCCGTCGTCTCCGGCTTTGTCGCCACCACCTCGGAATAGGCAGTCGGAGCCGCGAGAATCGCGATCAAAAGCACTGACCGCAATGCCCATTTGCCCATACGTCCGCTGTCAGGAGTCTTCATTTCGTCGGCCCGGCTTCCGCCGCCCCAAGCTGGTTGGTCCATCGCAATGAGACAGGCTAAGCGCTTTGTCCTGTCATGAAAACTATATTTGGGTTCAAAGGCGGCGCGTTTGTGACCCAATCGCTTGAGCTAGATGAGCATTCTGTAATGTTAACGCGCTACATGTTGGCGTAGTTGGGTCCGTCGCCGCCCTCCGGAACCACCCAGGTGATGTTCTGGGCGGGATCCTTGATGTCGCAAGTCTTACAGTGCACGCAGTTCTGAGCGTTGATCTGGAAACGCACCGAGCCGCCCTCTTCGACGACCTCGTAGACATTGGCCGGGCAATAGCGCTGCGCGGGCTCGTCGTAGTGCGGCAGGTTCTCCTCGATCGGGACGTCTGGATCGGCGAGCTTCAAATGCACCGGCTCGTCCTCGTCGTGGTTGGTGTTGGAGAGGAACACCGACGAGAGGATGTCGAAGGTCAGCTTGTTGTCCGGCTTGGGATAGTCGATCGGCTTCGACTTCGCTGCGGTCCGCAAGCTCGCATAGTCCGGTTTCTTGTGTTTCAGCGTGTGGCCGAGGAACGGGAAAATCGTATTGAGCCACATGTCGAGGCCGCCGAGCATCACCCCGAGCCGCGTTCCGAAACGCGACCAGAGCGGTTTCACGTTGCGAACCTTCTTCAACTCCTTCGCCAACGAGCTCGCCTCGTAGGCCTGGATATACTCCAGCAGCGTATCCGCCGACCGTCCGGCCTCGAGTGCGTCGAACGCCGCCTCCGCGGCCATCATGCCCGAGAGCATGGCGTTGTGAGACCCCTTGATGCGGGGCACGTTCATGAAGCCCGCCGCGCAGCCCACGAGCGCGCCGCCGGGGAACGCAAGCTGCGGCACCGCCTGATAGCCGCCTTCGGTGAGCGCCCTGGCGCCATAGGCCAAACGCTTCCCGCCCTCCAGATGCCGCGCGATCACGGGATTGGTCTTGGAGCGCTGAAACTCCTTGAACGGGTTCAGGTACGGATTTGCGTAGTCGAGATGGACGACGAAGCCCACCGAGACCAGGTTGTCGCCGAAATGATAAAGGAACGAGCCGCCGCCGGTCTTGTCGTCGAGCGGCCAGCCCATCGTGTGCTGCACGAGACCCGGCTGGTGCTTCTCGGCCGGAATCTCCCAGAGTTCCTTCAGGCCGATGCCGAATTTCTGCGGGCCGCTGTCTTCGTCCAGACCGAACTTCTTGATGAGCTGCTTGGTGACCGAGCCGCGCGCGCCTTCGGCAAAGAAGGTATACTTGCCCATCAGCGCCATGCCGGGCGTGAAGCTGTCCTTGTGGCTGCCGTCACGCGCGACGCCTAGGTCGCCGGTGATGACGCCCTCGACGGCGCCTTCCGCGCCGATGATCACATCGGCGACCGCGATGCCCGGATAGACCTCGACCCCGAGCGCCTCGGCCTGCTCGCCGAGCCATTTGGTGAGATTGCTGAGGCTGCCCGCATAGCATCCGTGATTGTTCATCAACGGGGGCATGAACAGGTTGGGCAACCGGATCTCGCCCGCCTCGCCCAGATAGTAGAACAGGTCCTTGGTCACCGCGTCGGTCAGCGGCGCACCCTTTTCGCGCCAATCGGGCATGAGCTTGTTGAGCCCAACGGGGTCAATCACCGCGCCCGAAAGGATATGGGCGCCGATTTCCGACCCTTTTTCCAGAACGACGACGGAGACCTCCTTGTCCTTCTCGGCGGCGAGTTGCTTGAGCCGAATCGCGGCGGACAGACCCGCAGGCCCCCCGCCGACGATCACCACATCGAACTCCATCACGTCCCGTTCGACCTGATCGCTCATCTCAACCCTTTCTGTTCTTGTCGCGCACCCAGCCGCGCCCAGCTGTTTCCACGTCCGTGGCAAATTTGGTGCTAAAGTCTCGTTTATTGCCTTGAACTGACAAATATCGGATCGGCTGTCCCCAAGCAAATGAGTGAAAGCGCCGCAAAACAGTCCTCACCCCTGCTGGAGTGGTATGCCGCCATGGGCGTGGACGAGGCTATCGGGGACGCTCCGGTGGACCGTTTCGCTGCATCCGCCACTTCGCCCCAGCCCCAAGAGCCGGCCGCAAAGGTGCGGAGACCCGATCCGAGGCCGGCGTCCAAGGCCCCACCAACGACCCCACCCAGGGCCAAGCGCCCCGCCGGACCGCCGCCCCAGGCAAACACGCCCGGCCCCACGCTGGATGGGATCGAGACCCTCGCCGCCCTCGAAGAGGCTGCGGCGGCCTTCGACGGCTGCCCCCTGAAACGGACCGCAAAGACGACGTGTTTTGCGCGCGGGAGCGAGCAAGCCAAGGTGATGCTGATCGGGGAGGCGCCGGGCCGCGACGAGGATCTGCAAGGCAAACCCTTCGTCGGGCGGGCCGGCAAGCTTCTGGACAAGATGCTGTCCTCGATCGGCCTCGACGAGACATCCGTCTACATCACCAACACGATCTATTGGCGCCCGCCCGGCAACCGCACGCCGACGCCTCAGGAAATCGCCTCCTGCGCGCCGTTTCTCACGCGCCAGATCGAACTGCTCAAGCCGGAAGTGATCGTGCTGCTCGGCGGCGCGGCCGCCAAGTCCATGCTCGAAACGAGCGAAGGCATCATGCGCCTCAGGGGCAAGTGGAAACTATATCACGCGAAAGATCGCGACATCCCGACCCTTGCGACGTTACATCCTGCCTATCTGCTTCGCTCGCCGGAGGCGAAGCGTTATGCCTGGCGCGACCTGCTCATGCTCAAAGAAAAACTGAGCACCCTCCAATAGTGGCACTCAGCCAAGGCTAGAGGAACATCACCATGTCTGCCCGCATCGACTACACGCGCTCCTTCGTTCCGCTACGCATCGCCGTGCTGACGATCTCGGATACGCGCACGGCGAAGACGGACAAGTCGGGCCCCCTCCTCGTCAAGATGATCGAAGAGGCCGGCCACATCATCGCCGACCGGATGGTGGTATCGGACGATGAGAAATCCATTCGCAAGGCGGTGAAGGCCTGGGTGAAGACGGACGGCATCGATGTCGTCATCACGACCGGCGGGACTGGGTTCACCGGACGCGACGTGACGCCCGAAGCGGTGCGTCCGCTGTTCGACAAAGAGATCGAGGGCTTTTCGGCGCTGTTTCACATGCTCAGCTATCAGACGGTCGGCACGTCGACGGTGCAGAGCCGCGCCTGCGGCGGCCTCGCCAAGGAGACGCTGATCTTCTCCGTGCCCGGATCGCCCGGCGCGTGCGAAGACGCCTGGAACGGCATTCTGAAGTTCCAACTCGACGCGCGCCACCGCCCCTGCTCTTTCGTCGAGCTCCTGCCCCGCCTCGCCGAGGGCAAAAAAGGGAAGAAGGATAAGAAGAAGGGGTAAGCCCATCCAAAAGCGCGCCCCGGAACAGCCGTCGCTCCAACGGAGGCGACACGAGCGGCTTCGATCTGGAGACGAATTGTCCAGCAGCGAACTCGAATTGACCTATCCGCACACGGGGCAGCATTTTCGACAGGTTGTTACCGAGAAGCCACAGCATCCGGCGTCCTCTGGCTTGATCTCTCCCGCGATCGATAGACAATCTGCCCCGCGAGCATAGGATGGACGCGGATACGCGTCCGGAAGGAGGCGGCAATGGGCAACGAGAGCGGGAAAAGTCCGTCCAGCAATCGGATCACCCTGTCGTCAGCTCACTTTGCGGCCCATCTCGATAGCCGTGCGCGCGAGCGCGCGTGGCGGGAGCAGTCGGAAGAAGCGTTCGGCGTGTTTGACGTGACCTGCAGCGAGGACCACCCGTTCGAGGCGCATATCACCCTGACCGGTTTCGGCGCCGTGCAGCTCATGGAAGCCCGCGACACGTTCACCCGCGTCGCCAGGACCGCGCAGAATATCGCCTATGACGGCTCGCACGATTTCTTCCTAAACGTGAACTTCGGCCACGGCGCGACGACGCTAATCAAGCAGCGCGGCCGGGAAATGGAGATCGCCCCAGGGACGATGGGGCTGACCTCGCGGGGCGACCCGGGGCTGCTCGAATGGGAGCCGTTGGGCACCACGTGGGCGGCCTGCGTCCCGCGCACCATGCTGGACGAGCTCCTTAGGAGCCCCGACGACGTTGTCATGCGCGCCATGGATCCACACGCGCCCGCGACGCGGTTCCTGCAAGACTACCTGGCGTTCCTGTTCGCCCGCCACGATGTCGATGACGATCCCGCGGTGACCGACCATGTGGGCCGGACCCTCGCCGACCTCATTGCGCTGGCGCTCGGCGCAACCAGCGACGCGGCTGAGATCGCGGGACTTCGCGGGGTGCGCGCCGCGCGGCTGCAGATGATCCTCGCAGGCATTCAGGACGGCTTCGACGACCCGCAATTTTCGGCGCAAGTCTTGGCCGCGAAACTCGGCCTATCGCCGCGCTATGTCCAGAACCTGCTCAGCGAAACCGGGAGACCTCTTTCGGATCGCGTCGTTGAACTTCGCCTTCAGAAAGCGCGCAAAATGCTGTCGGAGCCGTCTTGCGCCGGCATGAAGGTCGGTGACATCGCCTATGCGTGCGGCTTCAACGAGGTCCCCTACTTCAACAGGCGCTTCCGCAGCCGCTTCGGCGCGTCACCGACGGAATATCGGCCATTGTAGCCTCGGCACCCACGAGCTGACGCACAAAGGCAGCGTGTCTTTGCCGCAACAGCTGGTTCAAAAGCCTCATTCTTGGTGAATTGGCGACAAGCTGCTTGCGCGATCCGACAAATACGATTGGGCAAGGACAAACTAAGGTGCCTCCGAGAACCGTGGATACAGGGCGAATCGGGGGGACCAGAAATGACGGCAGTCCGCGAGACATGGGGCAGTTGAGCGGGACCTCGCGGCGGCGCCGGTTGCTGCTGTCGTCGGCGGCCCTGATGGGCACGCTGACCGGCTATGCCCGGGACACTTACGCCGCCACCAACTGCACCTATGCGGGACTGGTGGGCAACACGGCGCTGTACACGTGCTCCGGGGCTCACAACGCGCCCGAGACGATCACGCACAACAACACGACAAGCCTCGCGGTCAGCGTCCCCGAAGGTGACTACTTCAGAAACGGCACGCCGGGGTCTCTTGTGAGTCCCAATGCTCTGGTCATCACGGGCTACGGGGCCGTGTCGTTCATCGATCCCAACGCGGCCTCTTACCTCTATGCGGAGAGGGACGGCTTAAGAATCACCTCCAGCGGCGACACGGTCGGCGCGACCCCCGGCAGCGTCTACGTCAACACGGCCGCGACGATCTACTCCAGGATCAGAGAAGGCCTCGAAGCCCGGAACCACGGATCGGGGTCCATCGAAGTCAAGGCGAGCGGCAACGTCACCGGTTACGACAGCGGGATCGTCGTCAGGGACTACGGCAACAGCACGGCTTCGATCACGGCGACGGGCGTTGTCACCAGCACCAACGGGTTCGGCGTCAGAGGCTATACCGGCGCGAACAACACGGGGCTGACCATCAACGCCGCCGAGGTCATGGGCGACCTGAGAGGCATCGACGCGAGCCATAACGGTGGCGGCATGCTGCAAATCACGGCGACGGGCGCCGTTACCGGAACCGATGAGTTTGGCATCCATGGCTATAGCGGTGCGGACAGCACGGGTCAGACCATTACGGCGCACAAGACCGTCACGGGATATCGCGCGGGTATCCAGGGAACTCACGAAGGATCCGGCGTTCTCTCCATCACGGCGACAGGCGATATGATCGCGACGGGCAACGGCTTTGCTTACCAAGGCATTGCCGCCTATACCGGTCTCGCCAGCTCCGGCCTCACCGTCAATGCCGTCAACGCCGAAGGGGCGGAAGGCATCCGCGCCTACCATGCCGGCACCGGCAGCATCGAGGTCACCGCGACGGGAACCGTCACGGGACGCGGGTCACTCGGAATTCTCGCGGCTGCACTGGACAACCAGGCGGGCGCGATGACCATCAACGCGAACGAGGTCACGGGCGCGTTGGTTGGCATCCATGCCGACCACTATTATGGGAGTGGCGCTCTCACGGTCACCGCGACGGGCGCGGTCACAGGTAACATTCTCCACGGGATCATCGCGGCCGGAGGGCGCAACACCGAGGGCGTGACCGTCAATGCGGCCGCGGTCACGGGCGGCGACGAAGCCATCCAGGCGGAGCTCCAGGGGTCTGGCGCTCTTTCGGTTACAACGACGGGCGCCGTCGACGGTGTCAGCTACGGCGTCCACACAACGAACGAAGGCACTGGCGCGACCGAGATCACCACCAAGGCCGCCGTCACCGCCACGAATGGCGAAGGCATCTTCGCCTTCGGCGACTCGAACACCACGAGCATGACGATCCATGCGGGTGCGGTCACGGGCAGCAACAAGGGCATCAACGCCGACCATATTGGTCGGGGCGCGCTAGAAATCATCGCGACGGGAGCCGTCACCGGCACGAACGAGTTCGGTATCAAGGCCTATAGCGCTCAGGGCACGGGGCTAACGATCAGGGCGGACAACAACGTCACGGGCCATCGGGCTATCTACGCAATGCACCGAGGCTCCGGCGCTCTAACCATCACGACAAGGGGCGATGCCACCGGCACCGTTCTCCAAGGCATCTTCGCCTATACCAGTTACGACAGCTCCAGCCTGACTATCAATGCCGTCAATGCCAAAGGGTCCGAGGGCATTCAAGCCGATCATGCGGGGTCCGGCCCGCTTTCGATCGTGACGCATGGCGCGGTTGTGGGGGATTCCTTGGGCGTCCACGCCCTTAACTTTGGCAGCGGCGTGACCAACATCACGGTCAATGCTGGCAGCTCGGTGACCAGCAAGGGCCCAGGCGGAAACGACTTCTCCATCGAAAGCTCCCTTGCGCCAACAAACCTGACCGTGGCGGGCGCGTTGAATGGCGGGGGCGGCGGCGCGGTGCTTTTCGATCAAGGCCAGGCGCTCGACGACCGGGTCGAGTTGCATCCCACGGCGCAGATTACCGGCAATGTCTTCGCCGGGCCCGGCATCGACACACTGGCTTTTGGCGGCTCGGGCAATGGGGCGTTCAACCTGTCCAAGATCGATACGGGCGCGGCCACGAAGCAGTTCCAGAGCTTCGAGACGTTCCGTTTGGAAAGCGGCGCCTGGAGCTTCAACGGGACGACGACGGCCGCATTCACGCAAACGGGCGGCACCTTGGGCGGCAACCCCACGTTCGGCGGGTTGAACGTGCTTGGCGGCACGCTGGCGCCCGGCAACTCCATCGGCACCGTGACCGTCAACGGCGCGTTCTCCATGGCGGCGGCGTCGACGTTTGAGGTTGAAGTGGATGCTGCAGGCAACAACGACAAAGTCGTCGTGCATGGCACGGTGAACCTCACCGGCGCGACGCTCAAAGTGCTGGCCGCGGGCGGCAACTACAAGGACAGTACCGACTACACGATCATCGCCAATGACGGCACGGATTCCGTCAAAGGCACGTTCGGGAGCGTCTTCACCAATCTCGCGTTCTTGATCCCGACCGTCGACTATACGGGCGGCACGGGCAACGACGTGGTGCTCAACCTGGAGCGCAACGCCACGCTGTTCCAGGACGTCGCCAAGACCAAGAACCAAAAGGCCGTGGCTGGGGCACTGGATCAGTTCCCCACTGACAATCCGTTGTTCCTGGCCGTGCTGAACCAAACGGCTTCGGGTGCGCGCCAGGCGTTCGATGCGCTGTCCGGCGAGATCCACGCGACCGTGGCGGGGACTCTCGTGGACGATAGCCGCTACGCGCGCGAGGCGGTGCTCGGCCGCATGATGCAGGCGGGCCATCAAGGCGGCGCGCTCGGGTCCGGCGGGCCGCAGGTCGCAAGTCGCGGTGCGACTTACGATGCGAGTGCCATGCGGCTCGGCAGCAAGTTCATCGGCGAAGAGATGGCGGCCGAACCTGCGACGCAACCGCTCGCCTTCTGGACCCAAGGCTACGGCGCCTGGGGCACGTTCGACGGCGACGGCAATGCCGCCACGACGGATCGCAATCTCGGCGGTTTCCTCTCCGGCATGGATGCGAGCGTTGGCGGCTCCTGGCGCGTGGGTGTCGCCACCGGCGCGTCGTTCTCCGACGTCAGTGTCGACCAACGCTATAGCGGCGCCAACACCACGACCTATCATCTCGGCGGCTACGTCAACGGCGCGGTGTCGGGCTTTGCCTTACGCGGTGGCGGGCTCTGGGCCTGGAGCGACATCGAGACCTCGCGCGCCGTCGTGTTCCCCGGCTTCTTCGAGCGGCAGAAGGCCGACTACGACGCCGACACGGGCCAGCTCTTCGGCGAGATCGCGTATCCGACCCAAATTGGCGGTGTCGAACTCGAACCGTTCGCGGGGCTCGCCTACGTGTCCGTCGAGACCAGCGGCTTCAAGGAAAAGGGCGGCCCGCAAGCGAGCTTAAGCACGACCGGCGTCAACCAGGACGTGGGCTACACGACGGTCGGCCTGCGCGCAGCCCATACGATGACGTGGGGCGCCATGCAGGTGACGCCCCATGTCGAGGCGGCCTGGCTCCATGCCTTCGACGACATCACGCCCGGCGCGTCACTGGCCTTTGCCACGACCGGCATCGGCTTTTCCATCGACGGCGTGCCGCTGGCTGAAGACTCCGCGCTCTTGGATGCAGGCGTCGACTTTGCCTTGAGCGATCGCCTCTCAGCCGGCGTCTCCTACCAAGGCCAATACGCGGACAGCCTCGAAGACAACGCCGTCAAAGGCCGCCTCACCTGGTTGTTCAACTAGCGCTCAAGTAGCCGCTAGGCGATAGCGCCACCAACAACTCGCTCAAGTAGGCCGAATGAGGCGCTCGGCGAAGGCGCGCTGGCTCTCCAAGTCGTCGGCGGTGTCCACATCGCTCAGCGTGGCTGTGAACGCGATCTTCCGCCCTTTCAGGTTCGCGCACGTGGCCGCAAGCGCTTGATCCGTGGACCACGGCACATCATCAAAGGGGGCGAGCCGACCGGGACTTCGCTTGAACCCGACCAGCCAATAGCCGCCGTCTTGCGCCGGGCCGAACACGGCGTCCGCCTGGCCAAGCAGCCGGAAGGCATCGGCGATATGGGTGCGAGAGATCCCCGGGATATCGCTGCCGACGAGCACGACCGGGCCCGAAGGCATGCGATCGAACAATGTCTGCATGCGGTCTTCGAGATCGCCTTGACCTTGGGGAATGCGCGATATGCGCGGCCATGACGGCCAGCAGGAACCCGCAAGCGCAGAATCGGGCGTAACCGCGAGGTAGGTCCGCCAGCGCGGATCGGTCCCGAGCCGCATCAGGGTGTGGCGCAACGTCGTGCGTTGGAACCGCGCGGCCGCGACGGCGCCAATGCCGCGCGCGAGGCGCCGCTTCACGGCGCCGGCTTTCGGCTGCTTGGCCATGACGATGAGGCTTGGCGCGATGAGACTTGGCACGACAAGACTTGGCACGAAGGCGGAGGCGCCTCTGCGGCGTCCGCTCCTCACCGGCCGCTACTCGTAGAGCCGGGCTAGAACCCGCGGCGGAACGCGCAGGAGATAGAGCAGCATCAGCCCGAAGTTGCGGCAGCTGCGCATCAGATAGCCGTCTTCCTGATAGCGCTTGGCGCTGGTGACGGCACGCGTCCTCAACCCATACAGTTCGCGGCGCTTTAGCCGGCGCACAAGATCCACGTCCTCCATCAGCGGCAGCGGACGAAAGCCCCCGAGCCGCTGATAGTGTGTCCGCGAGATGAGGAGGCCCTGGTCGCCATAGGGCAGCGAGAGCAGCATGCAGCGCAGGCCCACCATCATTTCGATGAGCCGCGGCATGAAACCTTCATCGTCGAGCGCAAAGCGGAAATAGGCGGCCGCAGGCTTGCGCCGTCCCATCTCGATGCGCTCGATGAAGTTCGTGACCTCGTTGACCCAGCCCGGATCAAGCACGGTGTCAGCATGCAGGAACAGCAGCCAGTTCCCCTTTGCCGCCGCGGCGCCCGCTTCCATCTGCGTGCCTCGGCCCCGCGGCGCTTGCACCAAGTGGACGCCGGCAGCATCCGCAACCACATAGGTGTCGTCGGTCGAACCACCATCAGCGATGATGGCTTCTTGCACGATCCCTTCGACCACGGCCGGGACCAGCGCCGACAAGGTCGGCACCAGGACACGTTCAGCATTGAGAGTTGGGATAATGACCGAAATCATGGGGCGGACTATAGCGACTGCCGGGGCCACAGCAATCGCAACGTAGGGCCCAATCCGGGCTCAAGATCATGTGTTCTTGATTTGTTCCCATGGTGCGCCTATATTGCGCGCATGAGTGTCGCTATCCGCAAGCCTAGCCGCGAGGAAAGCCTGCCCCATGAGGCTGGCGGGATCGCCTATGCGCGCCGTCACGGGCGGGGCGCGCAGACCAACCGGTCAGGACGTTTCGAGGCCAGGACCTACGAACCCGTGGACGATGGCTGGGAGTCCCTCGGCGATCTCGAGGCGTTGCGGACCGAGGTGCAGGAAGTCCCGGCCCGGCGCATCATTACCAAGAACGACTCGCCGGATATCGGCTTCGACCGCTCAATCAACCCCTATCGGGGTTGCGAGCATGGCTGCGTCTACTGTTTCGCACGCCCGACGCATGCTTTTTTGGGCATGTCTCCTGGCCTCGACTTCGAGACCAAGCTCTTCGCCAAGACCAACGCCGCGCAGGCTCTGGAGCGGGAACTCGCCGCCCCTGGATATGAGCCCCGCATGATCGCCATCGGGTCAAATACCGACCCGTATCAGCCCGTCGAGCGGCGCTACCGCATCATGCGGCGTATTCTGGAAGTGCTGAGTGAGACCAACCACCCGGTGGGTATCGTCACCAAGTCGGCGCTCGTCCTGCGCGACCTCGACATCCTTCAATCCATGGCGGAACGCGGCCTCGTGAAGGTGGCGCTTTCGGTCACCACGCTGGACAGGCAGCTGGCGCGGACGATGGAGCCGCGCGCGAGCACGCCGGACAAGCGCCTGGAGGCCGTGGAGACGCTCTCGAATGCCGGCATTCCCACCTCCGTGATGGTCGCCCCAGTCGTGCCGGGGCTTACCGATGCGGAGATCGAACGTATCCTGGAGCGCGCGTCCGCTGCCGGGGCCCGGGAGGCCGGCTATATCCTGCTTCGGCTGCCGCTCGAGATCGGCGATCTCTTCGTCGAATGGCTGCGGGCCAACTGCCCCGACCGCGCCGACCGCGTGCTGTCCCTGATGCGGCAGACCCGGGGTGGGAAGCTCTACGATTCGGAGTGGCACAGCCGCATGGAGGGCGACGGACCGTATGCCTGGATGATCGGCCGGCGGTTTCAGATGGCCGCCGAACGGCTCGGCCTCGACAAGCGCCATAAATTGCGCACCGACCTGTTCACGCCCCCAACCCTACCCGGCCAGCAGCTCAGCCTGCTCTGAGGCCTTTTCCACAGTGCAGGTCTAGTCCGGCCATAGGCAGTTGCGCTTGCGGCGGTGTTCGTCCGACAGTTCCGGCATGGAATCGCCATCGCCCCCGCAAGCCTGCCTGCCGAACTTCGATCTCGAAGCGAAGATGATGGATCTTCACGGTGTGCCCGTGGCGGGTGTCGACGAGGCGGGGCGCGGACCCTGGGCCGGTCCCGTTGTCGTGGCTGCGGTTGTTCTCGATCCCGATCGTATCCCCGACGGACTAAACGACTCGAAACTCCTCACCGCGCAGGCCCGCGAGGATCGCTATGAGGAGATCGTGGCGACGGCGCGCGTCTCGGTCGTCATCGGGCAGGTGCGCCGCATCGATCGCGACAACATACTGCAAGCCACCTTGTGGGGCATGCGCACGGCATTTCGCAGTTTGGAGATTCCCAATGCCGCTGCGCTGGTCGACGGCAATGCCGTTCCAAAGCGCTTTCCCGGCAAAGTCCGGGCCGTGATCGGCGGCGACGGAAAATCGCTCTCGATCGCCGCCGCCTCCATCGTGGCGAAGGTGACCCGCGACCGGATTATGGTGAAGCTCGCCAAACGCTATCGCGGCTATGGCTGGGAGAACAACAAGGGCTACGGCACGCCGGAACATGCCAGCGGCATCGAACGGCACGGCCTGTGCCCGCACCATCGCCGCTCCTTCGCGCCAATCCAACGCATTCTAGCGGAAGGCTGCGAAATGGTTGGTGCCGGGGACGACTAAGACCGATGGCTGATTGGGCCGAAGACGCGTTGGCACCGCGCCGCAGCGACAGTGAGGAGAGCCTATCCTGGGTTGTTGCCCGCTTGGGGCGTCCACCCGGTCGAAGCGCCATGCTGGTCAGGCAGTCGCCACCCAACCGCGAAAGGAGAAGGCGGCATAGAACAATGCGACATCGGAGAATCCAGCCTCACGCAGCAGTTCTTCTTCTCCGGCCGGGTCGACCAGCGGCAGGCGTTCGGCTATCGTTTGGCCCGTGGCTCTTGCCCGCGCCCAATCGCAGTCATCGCGATCGCCGAAGGCGGCCGAACGCGCCATCCAATGCTCGATGTCAGTCCCGGGCGGTGCGTGATGGGCGACAACGAGGCCTGCGTCCGGTTTCAGACGGCACCGAATTTCCCGCAACGTCCTCAGTCTCTCGCTGCGGTCAAGAAAGTGGAGCGTCAGGAGGCACGTTGCACCGTCGAACGGACCGGCCGGTGCTCCTTCGACGGTGCCCTCCACGAGGTTGACGCGATCGGCAAAGGGTACGACAGCGAGCCGCGCGAGGTCCAACATGGCGCGCGATGGGTCGACGCCGGTAAAGCGCCAATCCGGCCGTAACGTAGCCATCGACTTGAGCTCCAACCCGCCGCCAGCGCCAACGACAAGCACATGGGCTCCGGCCGGCGCATGTTCCGAAAGAAGCAGAGTCGCCATGCGATGGAGATCGGCCAACCCCGGAACCTTGCGCGGAGCATCCTCCGCATAAGACGCTACGGCCTCCGGGTTCGCGAAAGGTGAAGCTAGAAGTTTGTGTTGCGTCATGCGTCTGCCTCAAAACGAACGGTCGCTAGCCCACGGTTGGACGAAGTCGGAATGTACATGCGGCTCCATTTCATGTAGCAGATCGAGCTACGTGAAGGAATGCAAGTCACGTATCTTTCGAAGTTACATATGTCAATGGCGCTTAGCCGCGCATGGCCGACGGAAGGTGGCACGTTGAACAAGGACACTCGGCTATCCGACGTTCTCCATGTTCTCGTGCACATGGAGCAAGTGGGAGAGCCACTCACCTCCAAAGTGCTGGCACGAAGCATGGGCACAAACCCGGCCGTGTTCCGGCGTACCATGGCGGGCCTGCGCGATGCGGGTCTTGTCCACTCGGGCAAGGGGCATGGCGGGGGGTGGCAGCTGGCCCGCCCATTGCGGCAGGTCACGCTCTTGGCCGTCTACGAGGCGCTTGGCCGTCCCAAGCTTTTCGCCATCGGCAATCGCAGCGGTAATCCGGACTGCCTGGTGGAACAGAACGTCAATGCAGTCATGCAGGACACGATGGCCGAGGCGGAAGCGTTGTTTGTCGAACGCTTCGGCACGATCACGCTGGATGAGATAGCCCCGCGCCGGCCGGTGCCGATCTCGGTCCATGCCAAGATATGACACTCGTCTTCGACCGATCAATCCGAGTCATCGGTGTTGCGACGAGGCTCCCCTTCGAGCCAGTCGGCGATGCGGCCGGCGATCTCGTCGGCGCCCTCTTCCACCACCAGCATGTGGGCGTGGCCTTCGAGCGCCCAGAACGGACTCCCGGGATAGGCGTCCGCCGTTTCTTTCGCCGCAGCCAGAGGCACGACATTGTCCTCGGTGCCGGACAGGGTCAGGACCGGACAGGCTACGGCCGCCGTATCGACTGCGGCCGCGGCCGTACGGTCGAACATCCAGAAGAACAGCTCGAACAGGGCCCGGCCGGACTCGGGCCCGAACGCCTCGAACACTTGTCTTTGCCTGTCCGGCGGCAGGCGGTTGAGTCTGATCGCGGAGGCGATCTCGAAATTCGGATCGAAGGCGCGCGTCCAAAAGGCCCCTAGCGACATCAAGTCTTGGCAAAGCTGCTTCTGTCCGTCCGTAGACGGCAGAATGCCCGCGCGCGGCGCCGGGCTCGCCAGGACGAGCTTCTCGGCAAGTCCTTCGGCGGCGAGCTGCTGCGCGATGACCGCCCCCAAAGAATGACCTAGCAGGATCGGCTTTTTCGGGAGCGCAGCGACGAGATCGCGCATCTGGGTGCGGTAGTCGCTGATGCCGACGCCGGTGAGCTTTTGGATTCCGTTCGCCTTGTCGGCCCCGTGCCCGATGAGATCAGGCGTCAGGCACTCGAACCCGCGCGCCTCGAACACGGCCCTAAAGGGGTCAAAGCACCAGCCGCCGCAATTGACGCCGTGCACCATGACGATCGTGTCTGCCATGTCGCTCTCCCAGCCGAACCTTTCGTTGCGCGCCCCGCTCCACGCCGTTTAGCGGATTAAGGCCGCCTTTACCCCACTCGGCCAGCATGGGCCGGTCTTGCCCTGTACAGGTTCTTGCCGAGTACAGCATGGCAAGCGCGTGTGTGTATTGCGTAACGCGAGTGAATATCATGGCTATGGGGGATACGGGGAAGCAGCTGCTTCCGCGCAACAAGATCATTGTGGGTGATTGCATCGAGGAGGTCGAGAAGCTTCCCGCCGAGAGCATCGATCTCGTCTTTGCCGATCCGCCATACAATCTTCAGCTCGCGAACGAGCTCTACCGCCCGAACAACAGCCGCGTCGACGGCGTCGATGACGACTGGGACAAGTTCTCCAGCTTCGAGTCCTATGACCGCTTTACCCGCGATTGGCTGGCCGCGTGCCGCCGCGTGCTGAAGCCGACGGGCAGCCTCTGGGTGATCGGCAGCTATCACAACATCTTCCGCGTCGGGACCGCACTTCAGGACCTCGGCTACTGGGTGCTGAACGACGTGATCTGGCGCAAGACAAACCCGATGCCGAACTTTCGCGGCCGGCGGTTCACCAACGCGCACGAGACGATGATCTGGGCCTCCACGGGGCAGAAGGCGCGCTACACGTTCAACTACGAATCCATGAAGGCGCTGAACGAGGACCTGCAGATGCGGTCCGACTGGCTGCTGCCGATCTGCTCGGGCGCCGAGCGCTTGAAACAGGATGGGCGCAAGACCCATCCGACGCAAAAGCCGGAAGCGCTGCTGCAACGGGTGATCCTGGCAGCGAGCCATCCGGGCGATGTGATCCTCGACCCGTTCATGGGCTCGGGTACGACGGCCGTCGCCGCCAAGCGCCTGGGTCGCTCCTTTGTCGGCATCGAACGCGAGAAGACTTATGCCAAAGCGGCGCGCGACCGTCTCAAGTCCGTCGAGACGCTCGATCCTGCTTCGTTGCAGGTCGCCAAAGGCAAGCGGGCCGAGACCCGCGTCCCGTTCGGAGCGATTGTCGAGCTCGGCCTATTGTCGCCGGGAACCGCCCTGTACGACCCGGCGGCGCGCCACGAGGCCAAGGTGCGTGCGGACGGATCCATTGCCTGCCGCGGCGCGCAAGGATCCATTCACAAGATCGGCGCCCATGTGCAAGGAGCGATGGCCTGCAACGGCTGGACTTTCTGGCACTACGAGGCCGGCGGCTCGCTCAAGCCGATCGACGATTTGCGCGCCGAGGCGCGCCAGAAGCTGGCTTCCTAGCGTCACGCCTTTTCGAAACGGCGCCCTCGTCCAGCGCATGGGCGAGGACCTTCCGCATGACCGTCGGTAACGCTGCCGCAGGCAGGTCGCGTTGCCTCACCCAACGGCAGCGCGCCGGTTCCGCCGCGTTCAGCAGCTCAGCATCGCGCGCGGCGTCCACTCTGTAGACCGTCAGTTCGAGATGAAAATGCGTGAAGGTGTGGGAGACAATGCCCGGCATCCTCTTCCAAGGCGCGTTCAGGGGCGCATGCGCTTCGGCATCCTCCGACGGCGGGCCCTCTTCCCACGGGGTCGATGGCGCCTCCAGCATGCCGCCCAAGAGGCCTTTCGGCGGCCGTTCACGCAGGAGCACCGCACCGTCCTCGCGGATCGCGACGAAGGCAGTCCCGCGGCGGGTCGGACGCTCTGCCTTCGCCGCCTTGTACGGGAGTTGCTCGGCAATGCCTGCCGCGAACCCGCAACAGCTCGGCCGCACCGGACAAAGCCCGCAGGCGGGGTTCCGAGGTGTGCAGATCATTGCGCCGAGATCCATCATGGCCTGGGCGAAGTCCCCAGCATGCGTCTCGGGCGTCAGTTGTTCGGCAAGCGCCTTGATCTGCGGCTTCGCCGCCGGCAGCGGCGTCTCGATGGCGAAGAGCCTGGCCAGGACCCGCTCGATATTCCCGTCGACTGGGGAAGCCTTCCGGCCGAAGGCAATCGCGGCGATCGCGGCGGCCGTATAGGCGCCGATGCCGGGCAGCTTGCCCAAGCCCTCCTCCGTGTCGGGAAAACGGCCCCCATGCTCCCCCGACACCACGCGGGCGCAGGCATGGAGATTTCGGGCGCGGGCGTAGTAGCCGAGGCCGGCCCAGGCGGCGAGGACGGTGCCAAGATCGGCCTGAGCGAGCGCGTCCACATCCGGCCAGCGTCGAACGAAGTCGATGAAGCGCGGCGTCACCGACTTGACGGTGGTTTGCTGCAGCATGACCTCGCTCAGCCACACCTTATAGGGATCTTGCAGCCTTCCAGGCGGCGCACGCCACGGCAGTGCCCGGCCCTCGCGCCGGTACCAAGCCAGCAGCGCAGGCGCGATCTCGGTTCCCGCAGCGTCCGTGTGAACGTCTTGCATAAGTCCTCATGCCACGCGCAATCGCCCCGCGCCATGGTGTAGAGTCGTCCCGGATTAACGGGAACGAGAATGAATAGACCCCCACGAAAGCCCTCCGGCCCGGTTCGGAAGACAGGCGCGCGGCCGATCGGCTCCTTCGTCGAAAAGGCTCTGGACGAGGCGGCGCGGGCGCGGGGCTTCGCCACCACTGCGCTCCTCAGCGACTGGCGCGCCATCGCTGGCGCGGAACTCGCACGCTACACCATGCCCGACCGCATCATCTGGCCGCGCCGCAGAGACAATTGGGAAGACGAGACCGCCGACAATTCGCGCGCCCGGGGGCACCGGCGTGACGGCGCGACGCTCGTCTTGCGGATCGAAGGCCCCCGGGCCATCGAGGTGCAGCATCGCGCCACGCAGATTTTGGAACGGATCAACGCCTATTTCGGCTACCGGGCGGTCACGGAGATGCGCTTCCTGCAAGCGCCGATTTCCCGCGTCGCCCGCCCCAAACGCATGCCGAAGCCGCCGCTGCCCGCCTACGCCTTGCCCAAATCGGCAGGCATTCAAGACAAAGGCCTGGCCCGGGCCCTGGATCGGTTGGGCGCACTCGCCAAGCATTGCACCGAGTCCGAAAGACGACGGCCTGCGCGTCGGAGTTGAGTCTTACGAGCACGAGGGCTAAGTGTCGCCCTCACGAGGGGTTGAAGCAAACGCGCTTGCGCCCGCTTGCCGGATCGGCGCCATTAAACGATTGTAGGCGCCGGTGACCGCGAGGGAGCCGCGCATGAGGAAAAGCCGGAGAGTTCGACGTGGCAAAGCCCAAGAAAGAGACGACCGAAGCCTCGACCGAGGCCAAGAAGAGCCATACTGGTGTGTACATTGTCGGCGCGCTTGTGGCCGTGGTACTGGCCGTTGGCCTGTACTTCTCTAGCGTAGATACGGCGGCGGATCCCGACGCCCCCAAGGCCAATCCGGAGCTGTCCGCTCTGATGGAGGCGGGACCGCTGGAAGATATCGTGCTCGGCGATCCGAATGCGGACAACGTGATCGTGGAATACGCCTCGATGACCTGCCCTCACTGCGCGCACTTCTATACGGAGGTGTTTCCGACGGTGAAGGAGAAGTACATCGATACGGGTAAAGCCCGCTTCATCTTCCGCGAGTTTCCCTTGGATAGCCTTGCGGCCCGCGCCTCCATGCTGGCCCGTTGCGCCGGCAACGACCGCTTCTACCCCCTCATCGACGGCCTGTTCGAGACCCAGGAGACTTGGGCCGCGCCGGGTCCCGACGGCCAGGAGAAACTGAAGCTGATCGCCAAGCAGGCCGGTTTCTCGGAGGAGAGCTACAAGCAATGCGTCGAGGACAAGGACCTCTTCAACAAGATCGTCGCCGTCCGTAAGAAGGCGCATGAAGAGTTCGGCGTCGACGGCACACCGGCGTTCTTCGTCAACGGTACGCGCCTCGAGGGCGTCGGAATCGAGTCGTTTGACGCTGCGATCGAGGGCAAGCCGGAAACGCCGCCGAGCGGCTAAGCCGGACGCTGGGACTGGCCGGTCCTGGGCGTTGCCCTGTGAGTGCATACTACGGATCGCAGTCCTTTGGACGTCTTCGGTTTCCGAAACGCGGATGGATATCCCGGGGGGTTTTGTTGGGGCTTAACAGGGTAGCCAGGACCGTCTTGACCGGCGCCATCCTCGGCCTTTCCGGGCTGGGGCTTGGGGCCTGTGGCGGGCCCGGCGGCACGGCGCCCGAGGCAGTCCCGCTCAAAGACCAGCTTCTGGAACCAGGACCGCTCGGGGATCGCGAGTACGGCAACCCCAACGCCCCCGTGACCATCATCGAGTATGTTTCCCTGACCTGCCCCTATTGCCGCGCCTACCACGCCAAGGTCTTCCCACGCGTCAAACGCACCTATGTGGACACGGGCCGGGTGCGCTACATCATCCGGGAATTCGCCATCGGGCAGACGGCGGGGAAAGCGGCAATCGTCACGCGGTGCGCTCCGAAGAGCAAATACCTGCCGCTCATCGAGGCGTATCTCTCGCGTCAGCGCGAATGGGTCAGCCAGGAGGTCCGGCCGGACGCCCTCTACAAAATCGCGAAAACCAGTGGAATGAGCCGCGCCAAATTTGACAATTGCCTATCGAATCAAAGCATTATCGATGGGTTGACGGAGGTAAAGCAGCGGGGACGCAAATATGGCGTCGTCGGAACGCCTACATTCTTTATCAACGGCCAGAAGCTCCAGGGCGAAGTGACCTTCGAGCAGATGAAAGCCTTGATTGAACCACAGGCTTCTTGATCTCCGGCGTTGCGAATCGCGCCGTCCCCCTCCAAGTTCAAGTCTTGTCGCGTTTCCGTCACGGAGCACGCGTTACCCGGTTCCAGAGTAGACCCGGTAGCAGATAAGGATCGTCAGCAGGTGCAAATCTCCAGGCTTCGCCTTCTTGGGTTCAAATCGTTCGTCGAGCCCACAGAGCTCGTCATCGAACAAGGCTTGACCGGCGTGGTCGGCCCCAATGGCTGCGGCAAGTCCAATCTGCTGGAAGCCCTGCGCTGGGCCATGGGCGAGACGTCCTACAAGAGCATGCGCGGCTCGGCCATGGACGATGTGATCTTCGCGGGCGCGCAGGACCGGCCGGCCCGCAACACGGCTGAAGTCACCCTTTTCATCGACAATAGCGCCCGCCTGGCGCCTGCCGAATTCAACGACTCGGACGTCCTGGAAGTGACGCGGCGGATCGAGCGGGAAGCCGGCTCGGCCTATCGCGTCAACGGCAAGGATGTACGGGCGCGCGATGTGCGCCTCCTGTTCGAAGACGCCGCGACCGGCGCCCGCTCGCCGGCCCTCGTGCAACAGGGGCGTATTGGCGAGATCGTCAGCGCGACGCCCTTGGAGCGGCGGCGCGTGTTGGAGGATGCCGCGGGCGTTGCCGGTCTTCACAGCCGGCGCCATGAAGCGGAATTGCGCCTCAAGGCGGCGGAAAGCAATCTCGCGCGCCTGGCCGATCTCATCGGCCAGTTGACATCGCAGCTTCAGGCGACACGCCGCCAAGCCCGTCAGGCGAAGCGCTACCGCGATATCTCGACAAAGATTCAGGAGATGGAAGCCCTCTCCTATCACCTGCAATGGGTGGCGGCCTGCGCGCAGGTCGAAGGGGACGAGGCGGCGTTCCAGGAGTCACTGAGGACCGTGGCCGACGAGACCAAGGCCGAAGCGGAGGCTTTGCGGGCCCAGTCGGAGGCGGCCGAGAAACTTCAGCCCTTGCGGGACGAAGAGGCCGCCCGCGCGGCGGTTCTGCACCGGCTCACCGTGGATCGCGACGCCCTGGAGCGTGAGGAAGCCCGCGCCAAGGCCCGGCAGGCGGAGCTCGAGACGCAACTCGCCCAGGCTGCGCGCGATCTGACCCGCGAAGAGGAGCAGATCGCCGAAGCCAACAAGGTTCTGGATGGGCTCGCCGAGGAAAAGGCCGGGCTCGAGGCCGTCGGCACCGACGACAGCGTGGAGCCGCAATTGCGCGAAGCCGCCGCCACCGCGGCCACCGTGCTGGGCGAGGCCGAAACGGCGTTGCGCGCGGCCACGACGGAGCTTGCCGAGGCAAGGGCCGAGCGCGGCCGCCTGGAGAACGAACAGACGCGGCTTGCCAGCCGGATCGCTCAGCTTGAATCTCAGTCCGAGGATCTGGCGCAGCAGCTCGCCAATCTGGAGGCGGAAAGCGGCGGCGAGGCGAAACTCTCGGAACTGAATGGCGAGGCCGAGCGGGCTGCCGCGCTTTTGGAGGAAGCCGTCACGGCTCTGACGCAGGCCGAAGCGGACGAGGAGCAAGCCAGGGCCGAGGAGACGCAGCTTCGGAGCGCGCTTGCCGACACCAAGCTGGCCCGTCAGGAGATCGAGACCGAACTCGCAACCTTGCTGAAGCTTTTGGCGCCCCCGAACGAGTGGACCCCGATCGTCGAGGATGTCCGGATCGAGGGTGGCTACGAGCACGCGCTGGGCGCGGCGCTGGGTGATGATCTCGACGCCGCCGCCGAAGACAGCGCGCCAGTGCATTGGCGCAACTTCGCCGCCAGCACCGACGATCCGGCCTTGCCCGCGGGCGCCATTCCGCTCAGCCAGTTCGTGACCGGGCCTGAGGCCCTGGCGCGCCGGCTGTCCCAGATCGGCGTGGTCGAGGCCGGCCGAGGGGCGGAACTGCAAGCGGTGTTGAAGCCCGGCCAGCGCCTGGTCTCGAAGGACGGCGATCTGTGGCGCTGGGACGGCTACAGCGTTCAGGCCGGCGCGGCGACCGCCCAAGGCGCACGTCTCGAGGAGCGCACGCGGCTCGAATCGCTGAAGACCCTGAAGGTCGACGCCGAGGACGCCCAGACGGCGGCCCAGGCGGCGCTCGAGGCCGCGACCGAGGCAAGCCAGGCCGCAAGCCTGAAGACGAAGGAACTCCGCATCAAGATCAAGGAAGACCGCGCGGAGCTCGAACGGACGCGCAGCGCCATCGCCACCGTGGAGCGCGAAGTCCAGGCCAACAGCAAACAATTGGGCGCCTTGTCGGAAGCGTTGAGTCGAACCAAGTCCGCTCGCGACGAGGCCCAGGAACAGGCCGAGGCCGCAGTCAGCGCACTGCAGGAACTCACGGCGCTCGACGGGCTGACGACGGCGCTAGAAACGGCCCAAGGAGATGCCGCCAACGCGCGCTCCGAGGCAGCGCAGGCCCAAGCCAATCTCAAGAGCTTCGAAAACGAGGTGCGGCTTCGCACGGAGCGCATCAGGGCCATCACGGCCGAAGAGGATCTTTGGCGCAAGCGGATCGCGAACGCGCAACAGCACATCGAGACGCTCGGCACGCGCAAGTCCGAAACGACGGCGGACCTCGAAGCTCTCGCCAAACTGCCGGCCGAGATCGAGGAGCGCCGCGCCAAGCTGATGAACACCATCGCCGAGGCAGAGCGCGACCGTTCGAAGGCCGCTGACGACCTGGCGGAGGCGGAAACCGCATTGCGTGAGCAGGACAAGGCCCTGCGTGCGGTCCAGGAGCGTCTGTCTTCGGCTCGCGAGGGCAAGGCACGCAGTGAAGCGCGGCTCGAAGGCGCCCGGGAACGCCGCTCCAGCTTGTCCAGGCTCATCCGCGAGCAGGTCGACTGCGCGCCGGAAGAATGCCTGCCGCGCGCCAATCTCGCCGAGGGGGCCGAACTGCCCACCTTTGAGGAGGTCGAGCCGCGCCTGGCCAAGCTCAAGGCCGATCGCGAACGGCTCGGCGGCGTGAACTTGCGCGCCGAGGAGGAAGAAATCGAGCTTGCGGAACAACTGGAGGGCATGGAGCGCGAGAAGGGCGACGTCGAAGAGGCGATCGCGCAGCTGCGCCAGGGCATTTCCAGCCTCAACCGTGAAGGCCGCAAGCGGCTCCTAGAAGCCTTCGACACGGTCAACGCGCATTTTTCGCGCCTGTTCCAGACCTTGTTCGGCGGCGGCTCGGCCGAGCTCAGGCTCGTCGACTCCGACGATCCGCTCGAATCGGGTCTCGAAATCTTTGCGCAGCCGCCGGGCAAGAAGACACAGACCCTGACGCTGATGTCGGGCGGTGAGAAGGCGCTGACCGCCTTGGCCTTGATTTTCGCGGTGTTCCTGACCAACCCGTCGCCGATCTGCGTACTGGACGAGGTGGACGCCCCGCTGGACGACGCCAACGTGGACCGGTTCTGCCGGCTCATGGAGGAAATGTCGAAGGAAACCCAGACGCGCTTCCTGATCATCACCCACCATCCGCTGACAATGGCGCGCATGAGCCGCCTGTTCGGCGTGACCATGCAGGAACGGGGTGTGAGCCAGCTGGTGTCGGTCGACCTTGAGACCGCCGAGCAGCTGCGCGACGCGGGCTAGTCCACAAGAAGCCGGACCGGCAGGGCTCGTTTTTTTGGCTGTTTTCAGGACATCTGCGGGCTCTACCCTGGGCTGTGTCAGCCAACCTTGGTGCGCGTGTCACATGCGGCGCAACAACGTCTGGGACTTTCTTGACACTGCGGATTCCCTAACTAAAGTGCGCGCGAAGCTTGGGGGCCATCCGGTCCTCTAGGGCTCTCCCGGAATTGAGCAAGAGCAATGGCCGGAGCCGAAAATCAGTCCGGAGCCAAGAAGGGCGATCAGGACACTGAGAGCATTCGGCAGCGGCTCAACACGCTCGAGGGAAAGCTGACGGAGGCCAAGGGGCTGTCGCAGCCTCCGGCGGATGCCGAAGGGCGCGGTCGGGCCATGGGCCAAGCTGTGAAGCTGTCGGTCGAGTTGGTCGCCGGCGTCGTGGTTGGGGGGGTTATCGGCTGGGCACTGGACCAGCTGTTCGGCACGAAGCCGATCTTCATGCTGGTGTTCCTGGTTTTGGGCGCAGCCAGCGGGATCATGAACGTGATGCGAACAGCGAAGACAATGCAGGGCGAGCCGATGCCCGGTCATCACTTGCGCACCCAGAAGGCGCGCGATGCGGTGACAGAAGACGATGAGGATTAGGGGCTTTGACCTTGATTGGCGCAGCTTACGCCGCTGAAACTGCGGGTCACGGGGATGGTCATGGCGGTGGAACCGGCATGCCGGATCCCATGCACCAGTTCGAGATCAAACGGCTGGTCGAACTCGATCTTTTCGGCTTCGACGCGTCCTTCACGAATTCCGCGCTCTTCATGGTGATCGGCGCCGTGCTGATCACGGTCTTCATCATCGTCGCCATGCGCAAGGCCGAGATGGTTCCGGGCCGGACTCAGTCCGTCGCGGAACTCGCCTATACCTTCGTCGCCAACATGGTCCGTGACAATGTCGGGACCGACGGGATGAAGTATTTTCCCTTCATCTTCACGCTGTTCATGTTCGTTCTGACCATGAACATGCTCGGCATGATGCCGTACTCCTTCACCGTGACTAGCCACATCATCGTGACCCTTGTCCTCGCTCTGATGGTCTTCATCGGCGTCACGATCATCGGCTTCGTGAAGCACGGGGCCCACTTCTTCAGTTTCTTCGTGCCAAAGGGCGTGCCGTTCATCCTCCTGCCGCTCATCGTGGTGGTCGAAGTGATCTCTTATCTGACCCGGCCCTTGAGCCTCTCGGTACGTCTTTTTGCCAACATGACCGCCGGTCATACGCTTCTGAAGGTGTTTGCCGCCTTCGTCGTGGCCATGGGTTTTCTCGGTGGCTGGGCGGCCCTCGCCTTCATGGTGGCCTTCACCGGGCTCGAGTTTCTGGTGGCGTTCCTGCAAGCCTATGTGTTCGCCATCCTCACCTGCATCTATCTCAACGATGCGCTCCACCTTCACTAGCCGACATAAACAATCGATCGTTCAAGGAGACTAAGATCATGGAAGCAGAAGCAGCAAAGTTTATTGGCGCGGGCCTGGCCTCGCTCGCCCTCATCGGTGCCGGTCTCGGCATCGGAAACATCTTCGGTAGCTACCTGCAGGGTGCGCTTCGCAACCCGTCGGCCGCTCCCGGTCAGTTCGCCAACCTGCTTCTCGGCTTCGCTCTTGCCGAAGCGACCGGCCTGTTCGGCCTCGTGGTGGCACTGATCATCCTGTTCGTGTTCTAGTCTGAGCTAAGGCAAGCTCTCTCAAAAGGACACGACCTATGCCGCAACTCAATCCGCTCGATTGGGCTCCGCAAGTCATCTGGCTGCTCATCACCTTCGGCGTTCTTTACCTGCTGATGGTTTGGGTCGCGATCCCGCGCATCGGCACGGTCATCGATAAGCGTGCGGCGAGAATCGCCGGCGACCTCGAGGCCGCCGAGAAGAACAAGCGCGAGACGGAGGAGGCCATTGCCGCTTACGAGCAGGCCTTGGCCGAGGCCAAGCAGAAGGCGCATGCCATCGTCGAAGAAGGACGCGCCAAGCTGAAGGCCGAGACCGACGCGGAGCGGGCCAAGCTCGACAAGCAGCTGGCCGACAAGACTGCGGAAGCGGCGGCACGGATCGAGAAGGCCAAGGACTCGGCGATGAAGGACGTCAATGCCGTCGCGGCGGAAGCCGCGGCCGACATCGTCAAGCAGCTGATCGGCGTCGCGCCGTCTAAAGCCGAACTCGACAAGGCCGTCACGGCGGCGCGGAAGGCGTAAGCGATGGAAATCTTCGCAACCGACAAGTTCTGGGTCGCGGTTTCTTTCTTCCTGTTTGTCGGCCTCCTCTACTATTTCGGGGTCCACAGGAAGATTGCCGCCGCCCTCGATGATCGGGCATCCGCGATCGCTAAGGAACTCGCGGACGCCCAGGCGCTCCGCGAGGAGGCCGAAGCGGTTCTTGCCGACTACAAGAAGAAGACGGCCAACGCCACCCAGGAAGCCGAGGACATCATCGAGCTCGCCGGGAAAGAAGCCGAAGCACTGGCGCTAGAGACCTCAAAGGCCATGACCGAGCAATTCGAGCGGCGCATGAAAATGGCTGAGGACAAGATCGCGCAAGCCGAGGCCGACGCGCTCCGCGACGTGCGGGCCGCGGCTGCCGATGCGGCGGTCATGGCTGCGCGGACCGTAATTTCCGGCTCGCTGACGCCGGAAACGGCCGACAAGCTCATCGGCGCCGGAATCGACGACCTGAAGTCGAAGCTCAACTAGCAACTCACTCTCCGCTCGCCTTTTTTGGCAATCCTGTGTGCCGGTGCGATAGTGTTCCGGCATGGTTCAGATCGTCGAACCTCGCCATCCGGTGTCGCTTGCTGACTACGAGAGCGTCGCGGATCTGAGCGCCACGGTGCGCAGCCTTCGGCAAGAGGCCGAAAGCCGCTTGGCCGGGTTCGATGGGCGACGCCTCGTCATGGTCAACAGCACAGCGCAAGGCGGCGGCGTGGCCGAGATGCTGCCGCCGCTGCTGACAATTCTGCGCGAGCTCGGCGTCGACGCCCACTGGCTGGTCATCGAAACGCAGGAGCAGGCCTTCTTCCGGCTGACCAAGAACCTGCACAATCTCATCCACGGCGCCGGGGACCCCAATCTCGGAGCGCCGGACCACGCCGTCTACGACCGGGTCAGCGCCGAGAACGCGGCGGCGATGGAGGACTTCCTGCAGCCCGGCGACGTGCTTGTGGTCCACGATCCGCAGCCCATGGGCGCGGGCGCACTCCTGCGCGAGAAGATGGATATCGCGGCGATCTGGCGCTGCCACATCGGTCTTGACCGGGAGACGGCGGAGACGCGCGCGGCGTGGGGTTTTCTCGATCCCTATCTGAAACCCTACGACCATGCCGTCTTCACGGCTCCGGAGTACATCCCGGGCGTTCTTGCCGGGCGTGCCACCATTATCCATCCGGCGATCGATCCGCTCAGCCACAAGAATCGGCATCTACAGGTTCACGACTTGGTCGGAATTCTCGCCAATTCCGCGCTCGTCAAGCCGTGGGGGCCCGTCATGTCTCCGGCCTATTCGGAACCCGCTAGGCGGCTGCAGGCCGACGGGGATTGGGCGCCTGCGACCGAGCCGGAGGATTTCGGCCTGCTCTTCCGCCCGATCGTTACTCAGATCTCCCGCTGGGACCGGCTCAAAGGCTTCTTCCCGCTGATGGAAGGATTCGTGTCGCTCAAGCACGGCATCGAGGCCCGCACGGATCTCGACGAACATCATTTGCGTGCCCTGCAGCTAGCCCGCCTGGTCCTCGCCGGACCCGACCCGGCATCGGTCGACGACGATCCCGAGGGCAAGGAGGTGCTCTCCGAGCTCTGTGCGGCCTATAGCTGCCTACCGCCGCATCTGCAGGCCGATATCGCGATCGTCTCCCTGCCGATGTCCTCGAAGGAGAACAATGCCCTGATCGTCAATGCGCTTCAGTGCTGCTCCGACATCGTGGTACAGAACTCGATCCAAGAAGGCTTTGGACTGACGGTCACCGAGCCCATGTGGAAACGCGCGGCGGTGATGGGGTCGAGCGCTGTCGGCATCAAACAGCAGATCCGGCCGGACTTGGACGGGCTGCTGATCAAGCACCCGGGGGACCCCGGCGAGATCGCCGATGGGCTCGATGCGCTTTTGAGCGACGAGGCCAAGCGCGCCGCGTTGGGGCGCAGCGCCCGGCAGCGGGTCCACGACAATTTCCTGGTGTTCGCCCAGGTGAAGAGTTGGCTTGAGCTTTTGACCAACACGACTGCGGCGTGCTGGCCCAACTGCGACTAGGTCGGCGCCCTACTCCACCACTGCGATGATCGGACCGTAGCCGCCGTGGCCGGGCGAATCGTTCCGCCCCAGCTCCGGCGCATAGATCCCCGGCGCCCAGCCTCCATCGAGGAACAGCGCGTTCTGCACGCCGAGCCCGTCCCGAAAGGCGCGCGCGAACTGGTAGAAGCTGACGCGCCGCTTGGTCATCACGAAATAGACCGTGCCGTCCGGCGCCACACCGACGCCGTTGCGCGGTTTGAAGTCGGTCGACTTCTCGATGAAGGCCGGATGGATCTTGCCTTCGACGACCAGCATCGGGCCTGATTGTGTGGCGTACGCCGCAGGCGGCTTCTGCGCGCTGAACCGGCCGCTCTCGATGACGCCGGCGCCTCCCTGTCCCCAGTAGAAGACGCCGTTCGGCTTTTTGTAGAAATTCGGGATCTGGCTCGGACGCCCCGTGAGGGTCTTTGTGTTGAGCGGCGACATCCTGTTGCCCAGCTCGATATGAAGACCGACGGGGCTGAAATCGCGCTCATACATGCCGCCGTTCATGGCGAACACGAGGCTGCGGCCTTCGCTCTGCAGCGCGCGGGACAGTGCATCGAAGGTGCGGAACGGGCGTCCGTCCTGCCCGCGCCAATAGAGGCGAAGATCGTCTGTCGCCGGATTGAACGCGCAGACGATATAGGGCGTACCGAGAAGCGTCCGGTTCCGGCAACCTTCGGCCGCAGCGCGAGCCACCCCGAGGAGCACCGGCGCCACCGCGAGAACGAGCGCCGCCAAAACCCAGATCGCGCGCTGTCGCATGATGGGTTCCGCGTTCCTACTTCAACGCCACGAAAATCTTGTAGTCCTGAAGCCGCGTCCCCGTGCGTACAGGCAAGGACATCTCGCGCACCATGGAGAAATAGCCCACGGTTTGATTGCCGGGGACCGTTACGCGGACCGACATCCGATCCTGTCCGATCTGCGCCTTATAGGCATCCGTCGCCTTGACGGACACAGGCAAGGAGAAGCTTCCGGGATAGCCCTTGGGCCCGAGCAGGAGACGCCCCGCGAAGCCGTATTTCACGACGACACGACCGCCATAGACACGGCACTCGCGCGAGAGTTTCGTAATCTCGCCGCGATAGAGAATGAAGTTGGCGTCGCCATCGTGGCCGTTTTGATAGACGGTCTTGAGTTTCTCGTTCGGCCACGCCACGACCTGAGGACAGCTGGTCGCCCGTCCGTCGGCCGTCGTAACCTGGGGCGCGGCAGTGGGATCAGGCAGCGGTTGCGGTTGCGCATTGGAGCCGGACAGCGATGGCATCTTGATAGTCGGCAAGGTGTCAGGCAGGCGCTCGCTGGAGAAACCCGTGGTTCCGCCCCCGCCGCCGCAGCCCGATACGAGCGCAACACTCGTAAAGAGTGCCGCGAGCGCGATCCCGCTGCTCCAGATGTGCCCGTCCTTACGCCTCAACTCTCCCCGTCCTTCGCTTGACATGCCAGGCGTCCGAGCCTGATATGCCCGAGCGCGCGCAGACTTGTTCGATTGACGACCAGCGCGCCCCCGGGCCGCCATTTGTGCCGAAATTATCGGCCGATGTCAGTCCCTACAAGACCCGTCTCGGGCCGCCGAAGGGGGACATTCCCGTCCGCTGGAGGCAAGCTCGACGTTGTTTTGGGCTGAAATGGGGCCGTTGGGATCGAAACAGAGCAGTTCTGGAGCATGGATGACCGGCACAACACCCGAGACCAAGCAGAATGGCGCCCGGCCCAAGCTCACGGTCTATCTCGCGGCGCCGCGCGGCTTTTGCGCGGGCGTCGACCGGGCCATCCAGATCGTGGAGCTCGCGCTCGAGAAGTATGGCGCGCCCGTCTATGTGCGCCACGCCATCGTTCACAACCGTTACGTGGTCGAGTCCCTTGAGGCAAAGGGCGCGGTCTTCGTCGAGGAACTCGAGGAGATTCCCGAGACGGACGCGCCGATCGTTTTTTCAGCGCACGGCGTGCCGAAATCGGTCCCTGCGGACGCACGCAACCGCCGCATGTTCGTGCTGGACGCAACCTGCCCCCTCGTCTCGAAGGTGCATATCGAAGCGGAACGGCTGTTCGACCGCGGTCATGAGATCCTACTGATCGGTCATGCCGGTCATCCGGAAGTGATCGGCACGACAGGGCAGCTGCCGCCAGGAGCGATCAACCTGATCGAGACGAATGAAGACGCGTACAGTTTCGTCCCGAAAGATCCGTCCAAGCTCGCCGTCATTACCCAGACGACCCTGTCGGTGGACGATACGCGCGAGATCCTGGCGATTCTGCAGGATCGGTTTCCGGATATTGCCGTGCCGCGCAAAGACGATATTTGCTACGCGACGACGAACCGGCAGGACGCGGTCAAGCGAATCGCGCCAAAGTGCGACAGGATGATTGTCGTCGGCTCACCGAACAGCTCGAATTCCATGCGCCTCGTCGAAGTCGCCGAGCGCGCCGGATGTCCGCGCGCCATGCTCCTGGAGCAAGGAAGCGAGATCGACTGGAGCGAATTCGAAAACATTCGCAGTCTCGGCGTAACGGCCGGTGCGTCCGCGCCGGAGGTGTTGGTCGACACCATTATCGACGCCTTCAAGGAACGCTTCGATGTGCGCATCGAGACCGTGACCACAGCAGAAGAGACGATCTCCTTCAAACTGCCCCGTCCCCTGAGAGATTCCACGGCGGCATAGATGGCGGTCTACACGGACGTTAGCGATCAAGAGCTCGAAGCCTTCATCGCAAGCTACGACATCGGCACTCTGACATCCTTCAAGGGAATCGCCGAGGGGGTCGAGAACACCAACTATCTCGTCCACACGGACACGGAACCGTTCATCCTGACGCTCTACGAAAAGCGGGTGCGCGCGGAAGACCTGCCGTATTTTCTGTCGCTGATGGAGCATCTCGCCGCGCGGGGGATAACCTGCCCCTTGCCGGTGCGTGACCGGGACGGACGCATCCTGCGCGAACTCGCCGGCCGGCCGGCCGCGCTGATCAGCTTCCTCGAAGGCGTCTGGATCCGGCGCCCCGACATCGTCCATTGTGCCGAGCTCGGGACCGCGCTCGCGAAGTTTCACTTGGCCGGACTCGATTTTCCCATGCAGCGGGACAACGACCTGTCGCTACCGGGCTGGCGTTCGCTCTTTGAGGATGTGCGGGAGGCCGCCGACGGTGTCATTCCAGGCCTGCGCGACGAGATCGCGGGCGAGCTCGATTTCCTCGGCGCGCAGTGGGACACGAACCTGCCCGTGAGCGTGATCCATGCGGATTTGTTTCCCGACAACGTGTTTTTTCTCGGCGACAAACTTTCCGGACTGATCGACTTCTACTTCGCCTGCAACGACATGATGGCGTACGACGTGGCGGTCTGCCTCAATGCCTGGTGCTTCGAGCCGGACGGCTCTTTCAATGTCACCAAGGCGCGCGCGATGCTGCAGGCCTATGAGCAGGCGCGGCCCCTCACCGAGCCGGAATTGGATGCGTTGCCTTGGCTCGCGCGCGGCGCGGCCCTGCGCTTCCTGCTGACCCGCACCTACGATCTTCTGAATACGGACGCCAACGCGCTCGTAAAGACCAAGGACCCGCGAGAATATCTGCGGAAGCTGCGCTTTCACCAGCGCGTGCAGTCGTATCGCGACTACGGGTTGGGTTCGGACTGAGGACGGAGACAATGGCGGGCCGACCCAAAGTCGTGATTCATACCGACGGTGCCTGTTCCGGGAACCCGGGACCCGGTGGCTGGGGCGCCATTCTGGAATCGGGCCCACACCGCAAGGAGCTCAAGGGCGGCGCGGCGCAAACGACGAACAACCGCATGGAACTGACGGCGGCCATCGAAGCGCTGGAGGCTCTCAAAGGACCGTCCGACGTCGAACTCTATACGGACTCGAACTATCTGCGGGGCGGCATCACCGGCTGGATCAAAGGCTGGAAGCGTAACGGCTGGCGCACCGCCGACAAGAAACCCGTCAAGAATGTCGAGCTGTGGCAAAGGCTCGAGCAGGCCGAAGCGCCGCACCAGGTCACCTGGCACTGGGTCAAAGGCCATGCCGGGCACGACGAGAACGAACGTGCCGACGAACTGGCGCGCGAAGGCATGGCTCCCTTCCTATAGAGCTGAGTTGATGACGCGGGCCGCAGGCAGCCCCTGCCTTACAGAGCCGCGAGCATCGATTCCGCGTCCGAGACGTTCGCTTCGCCCGGGTTCTCCTCGGTCTTCAAGACTTTGACGGTCCCGTCCTCCACGACCATCGCATAGCGCTTGGATCGGGTCCCGAGCCCAACCCCGCTGCCGTCAAAATCCATGCCGATCTTTTTCGTGAATTCGGCATTGCCGTCCGACAAGATCGTCACCTTGTCGCCCGCTCCTGTCGCCTCGGCCCAGGTCGACAGCACGAACGGGTCGTTGACAGCCAGGCAGACTACGTCGTCCACGCCTTTCGCCTTGAACGCATCGGCGGACCCGATGAAGCCGGGCAAATGCTTCAGGTGACAGGTCGGCGTGAAAGCGCCCGGCACCGCGAACAGCACAACCTTCTTGCCGCCGAAAACATCCTTTGCGCTCAGGGTCTGGATCCCATCGGGACCCATCGTACGGAACGTGGCTTCCGGAAGCGTGTCTCCTTCAGCGATTGTCATGCGGGTCGTCTCCTCGGTCGTTGTGGCTAGGGCCTTGGGTTGTGGTCAGCCGCCACCATAACGGCTAGCCCCCGAAGCGCCAATCGGCCAGCGGAACGCGATGCCCCCGATCCGCGTTACCCCCACGACCGCCACAACACGATAACGCCCCAGGGAGACCCGATGACACGTCTTGGTATCGTTCTGATTGTTGCTGCCAGCTTTGCCGCCAGCGGCTGTACGACCGGGCAGAAACGCGTGAGCGGCGCGGCCATCGGTGGGGTTTTCGGAGCCGCCCTTGCGGGCCCGATCGGCGCGGGCGCAGGCGCAGCTGCCGGCGCGGCGACCGCCCCCGCTCTGACGCGATGAGCCCCGCCGGCTAAGGCTCGACGCGGGTGGTCTCGCTCGATCCCTGGTCCGAAACAAGCGTAAATATCAGCGGCTTGCCCTTGATGGCAGCGCCCTCTTCGGCCGTTGGGAAGACGACTGAATAGCGTTGCCGTCCGTCCTCGAGAGGCCCAAGCGCCTTGGGCACCGGCACCAGGATTTCCGAGCTCGTGACGAACAGATCGGTATGCGTGGCGCCGGGCGAAAAGAGCGCCTCGACCTCCAGCGTGGGCTCATCCCCCTCCAGATGGGCGGTGACAGCCCCGAGGCGTGGGAGCGTATCAGGGCCGGCAGGCGCAGGAACGCGCTTTACGGCCTGTCCGATGAGCCGCCCATCGCCCTTGCCGAGATCGGCAGGAAGGACCGCCGTGAGGTCGGCGGAATTGGGGATGCAGAGATCCTTGCATATACCGTAGTCGAAGGTCAGCGAGAGCTGCACGGGTTTGTTCGCCTGTTCGGGGGTTACCTTAACCGGAAAGACGACCTCGTCCTCGTACCCGATCGCGGTCCCGTTTGCGTCGGCGAAGCGATGCGGAACAGGATAGAAAACATCGATGCTCTTGACGTTCTTGGACCCGGACCAGTCGAAACTCGGCGGCACGCCCGAGTCGCCCGGGTTGCGCCAGTAGGTTTTCCACCCCTGCTCCATCCTGAGTTGCACACCGGCAAAACGGGCGGGCTCGCCCTGCTGCTCCACAAGGCCGCTGACCAGGCGGACCTTGGATTTGCCTTGGCCGGACCAGGGAGACTGACCCGAGGAGGCTGCCAGGGTGGCGCCGACGATACCGAAACAACACAAAAGGGCGACGCCCAGCGCGGCAAGGGAAGGTCGGCGAATCGATCCGTGTCTCATCATTAAGTACAACATCGCTTGCGAAATCTACTCGCACCTGTCTAGCCACGCGAGCTTGACTAAGACCTTAAGGTTTCACTGTTTTGTGACCGGCGCGACGAGAGCGCACGGCCCTGCCTTATTTGATCACGCCCTCTTCCCTGAAACGGGAACTGCTGTAGCATGATGGCATGGACCCAGACTTTCACTCCGATGAGGAAGGCTATCTCGACGGCCAGCTATTGATTGCGATGCCGTCCATGGGAGATCCCCGCTTCTCCCGTTCGGTGATCTACGTCTGCGCTCACTCATCGGAAGGCGCCATGGGCATTGTCATCAACCAGCGGGCGCCCAATATCAGTTTCGCGGAGCTCCTGGAGCAGCTGAAGATCGTCCCCTCCGAGGAACGCATCTCATTGCCGTCCGCCCTGAACGCCATGGATGTGCATCTGGGAGGGCCCGTCGAGACCGGACGCGGGTTCGTCCTCCACAGCGCCGACTACTTCAAGGCCGAGAGCACGCTCCCGATCAACGACAGCGTCTGCCTGACCGCCACTGTCGATATCCTGCGCGATATCGCCAAGGGCAGCGGCCCGGCAAAGGCCTTGCTCGCCTTGGGCTATGCGGGTTGGGCGCCAGGTCAGCTTGAGGACGAGATTCAGTCCAACGGCTGGCTCAACTGTCCGGCAGACCCGGAACTGGTCTTCGATCCGGCGGTCGACCGGAAATACAATCGCGCGCTCGACAGTCTCGGCGTCGATCCCAGCCACCTCGTGAGCGACTCCGGCCACGCCTAGGCGCGGCGGCCTCCTTTAGACAGTCTTTTCGATTGTAGCTTTGGGCTAGGCCTGAGCCGTTGTCGGTCCAGGCAGGCTCGGCAGATCGCCTTGGTTCTGCACCTCGACATCGAGGCTGGAGGGAGCGCGTTCGGCTTGCGCCCGCTCGCGCTCTTTGCGGCGCCGGTGATTGGCGAGTGCGTTGAGCAGCGCGCCGACATCCCGTGCCGACATCGGTTCGCCGTAGTAGAAGCCCTGTCCGAACTCACAGCCGATCGAGCGCAGATAGTTCGCATCGGCCTGGGTCTCGACCCCTTCGGCAACCACTTCCTTGCCGAGCTCGTGCGCGAGCGTCACGACCGAACGCAGGATCAGCGGGGTCTGGTCGTTGTCCGAGCTGTCGTGCACCAGCGACTTGTCGACCTTGATGATGTCGAACGGGAAGCGGTGCAGATAGCTGAGCGAGCTGTAGCCCGTGCCGAAATCGTCCAAGGCGAGGCTCGCCCCGTAGGTTTTGAGCCAGGTGAGAATTTCTACGGCGCGCTCGGGGTTCTCCATAACCAGCGACTCGGTGACTTCGAGCTTCAGCGTGCCGCGCGCCACCTGCTCGCGCGCGAGAAGCAGCCTGATCTCCTGCACCATGTCCTGGCGGAAGAGCTGCCGGCTCGAGACATTGACGCTGACGAACAGCGGGTCGCGGTCGCGCGGCAAGACGCGGTGCCACGTCGCCGCCTCGTCCAAGGCTTGGCTGAGAACGTAGCTGCCAAGCTCGACGATCAGCCCCGATTCCTCCGCGAGCGGAATGAAGTCCTGCGGCGACAGACGGCCGCGGGTCGGATGATCCCAGCGCATCAGCGCCTCGAAGCCGGCGAGCTGGTTCGACGCCAGTCGTGTGATGGGCTGATAAAGCACCGATATCTGCTGGCGCTGGAGCGCCATACGCAACTCGCTCTCGAGCGGAAGACGGTTCTCCTCCTCCGCGCGCATGGCCGGATTGAAAATCTCGATGCGATCCGCGCCGCGGCGCTTGGCGCGCAGCATCGCCAACTCCCCGTCACGCAGCATCTCTTGTGCATTGGCCTGCGAGCCGTCGTGAACCACGATGCCGATCGAGGCGGTGAGGATGATCTCTTTGGTGCTGATCTTCATCGGCGTGCGAAGCGCCCGGCGCACGCGCTCCGCCAAGGTCGCGACGTGATGCGGGTCGCTGTCCGATATCAACATGATCGCGAACTGATCGCCGCCTAGACGGGCGAGCGTGTCCTGCGGATTGAGATGGCGAGAGAGACGCCGCCCGAGCGTGAGGAGCATCGAGTCTCCGATCACAAGGCCGAAGCTCTTGTTGACGTTCTTGAAGCGGTCGATGTCGATAAAGAGGATTGTCGGACGGTTTGCCTGTCCCTCGGCCGCACGCGTGATCGCGCCGTCCAGGCGATCCATGAGGAGCTGGCGATTGGGAAGACCCGTCAGGCTGTCGTGCACGGCATCATGCATGAGGCGTTCATGGGAGCGCTTCAGATTGGTCACGTCGCGCAACAGTCCGACACAGCGCAGAAGGCGCACGTTCTCGTTCGGGGCCGCCTGGGCGTTGAGCTCGTACCAAAGATACGTCCCGTCGTGACGGCGGAGACGGAAGTCCGTCTGGAAGTCACCGCCCTTCTTTTCCTGCAAGGACTGCATCAGCAGCCGAAAGCGCTCGCGATCCGAGGCGTGCATGTGCTTCAGGAACTCGCTGACGGAGACGTTGAGCGCCCCGGGTTCCAGGCCAAGCTCCGCTTCCACTTCGTGGCCCACGGTTATGAGATCGCGGCCCGCGTGCCATTGGAAGACGTGGGTGCCGGACCCATCCACGGCGAGAGACTTCATCTGCACGAGGCTGGGCGGCCCCAGGCTCATCGCCGATCCACCCGTGTGGAACGCGAACTGGGTGACGGTGAAGCCGAGCAGCACCAGGATCAGCACAAGGCCGGCGATGAGGCTCGATCCGACCACTTCGCCGGATAGTTTGCCGGTGACGATCATCGAGGCGCCCAGGAGCCAGACGATCAGCAGCATCCAACTGGGGATCAACGACAGCGCCCGGTCCTGCCCGCGGAGCGCGAAATAGGCGATGAGCACCGTCCCGACGCCCGCGATGATGATGGTCGAGGCGCGCGCAAGCCCCGCAGCGGTCTGCGGATCGACGATCGCAACCACGACCAATATGAACTGCGCCGCGATCCACACCCAGAACACGCTGCGGATCCATACGTGCCAGAGACCGATGCGCAGGAAGGTATAGAGAAACAGCGCCAAGCTTGCGGCAAGGCCGGCTTCGGCTGCGGCACGGTACGTGGCCGTACGGTCGGGGCCAACCGGGAACAGCTTGTTCCAGAAGCCGAAGTCGACACAGAAATAGATCAGAGCCGCCCAGGCGACGAGCGCGGTGGCCGGGAAGATCGCGCGGTGGTTCGCAGCGAAGATAGCGGTCAGGAAAATCGCCAGCAGGCCTGTGATCCCTAAGAGCACGCCCTTGAACAGCATGCTGTCCTGCTGTTTGGCCTGGTAGAATTTCGGGGTCCACAGCGTGAGCTGCGGCACCTTGGAGGACGCCAGCTCTGCCGCGTAGGTCACGGTCTGACCCGGCTCCAGTGTCAGCCGGAACATGTCGGCGCGATCGCTTTGCAAGGCCTCCGGACGGAAGCCGAGCGAGGGCGTGACGGCCGTGATGCGGCGCGCGTCGAGCTCGGGGCGGAACACGCCAGAATTTGCGAGCGTGTAGCGCGGGGCTACGAGCCAGCGCACGATGCGGGTATCCGTCGGGTTCGACAGCGCAAAGACCAGCCAGCTGGGGTCGGTGCCGGGGGTCGAGGCCGAAACCGCCATACGGCCGATATAGCCATCGGGTCCAGGCGCCGTTTCGATTTGCAGCCGGTCTCCGCGCCCCTCGTAGAGCTCGCCCTTGGTGGTGATCTCCATCTTTGCGGCGTCAGGATCCACGGCAATGGCTTCGATCGCATTGGCGACACCCGCAAGCGGCGGACAGAACAGCGACAAGGTCAGCAGAAGGCCATAGGCGAGCGCAAGCGCTCCGGCCCGGCGCTGCCGCCGGGAGCCGGAGTGTCTTGGCACGGCGCAATGGGCGCTCACCGAGCCATGTGGGGCCACACTCACCCTCCGTTCCCCGGTACGCGCGGATCCGATTCCAGAAGCGCATAAAGCACGTGATCGCGCCAGTCGCCGTTGATACGCAGATACCGGCGCGCAAGTCCTTCCTTCTTGAACCCAACCCGCTCCAAAAGCCGCATCGATGCGGTATTCGTCGGCAGACAGGCCGCTTCGAGCCTGTGCAGTTCAAGCGAATCGAATACGAACGGCACGACCGCGCGAACCGCGGCGGTCATGTATCCTTGGCGCGCGTATGCCTCGCCGACCCAGTAGCCGAGCGTACACGACTGCGTCACGCCGCGCCGGACATTGCACAAGGTGATGCCTCCTACCAGGTCCGTGGACCGCGCATCGTAGACGAACAGGGCGTAGCCCATGTCCTCGCGCATATCGCGCAGATAGTGGCGAATGCGGCGGCGGAAGGAGGCTCTGGAGAGCTCGTCCGGCGCCCAGAGAGGCTCCCACGGGACGAGGAAATCCTGGCTGGCGGCACGCAGCTCCGCCCACGCCGGATAGTCCGACATCTGAGGCGCGCGCAGCAGCACCCGATCGGTCTCGAGAACCGGACCGAAATCCCCAGGTGTTGCAGCTCGCAGCAAGGCCATTCGTCAGCACCCTCTTCAGGCGGCTCTGCTCGCAGGCACGATAAACTTGTCGGCCACGGCTTCGAATCTTCCAAGATTAGCAACGGGCCCCACAGTCGCAAGACTGAGAGGCGTGCCCAAAACCTTCTGCAGTAAGGCCTGCAGGTCCGCCGTACCCACGGCCTCGATCCGCTCGACGAGTTCGGTGGTCGGCAGCACACGACCGCAAAACAGGATGTGACGCGCGAGTTGTTCGGCGCGCGCGCTGGAGCTCTCGAGGGCGGCCAAAAGTCCCATCTTCATTTGGGCTTTCACGCGTCCGAGCTCGGCCTCTACGAAGCCGGAATTCGCCGCCCGGTCGAGCTCGTCGCGAATGACCGAGAACAACTCATCGGCCTTCTCGGGAGCCCCTGCCGCGTGAACGACGAACATGCCGCTGTCGGTCAGGCCCGTCGAAAAGGCGTAGACGGAATAGCAGAGGCCCCTCCGCTCTCGAACTTCCTGGAAAAGCCGGGACGACATGCCCCCGCCGAGCGCGCCGGCAAGGATCTGCGCGGTGAAATAGTCGGGCTGATGATAGGCAGGCGCCTCCAGCCCAATCATCAGATGAGTCTGCTCGAACGGCTTGTCCGATTGGCGGCGGCCGCCGCTATAGATGGCCTCCTGAGGGGTCGGCGTGCCGTCGGACGGCAAGCCGGACAGCCGGCGCTCGGCCTCCGCCACAAGGGCCTCGTGGTCGACCGCGCCCGCAGCAGCCAGAACCATGTTCGGAGCATGATAATGCGTGGCGAGGTACGACCCGAGATGGTCACGCTCGAAGGCACAGACGCTGTCCGCCGTGCCGAGGATGGGCCGTCCCACAGGCTGATCGGGAAACGCCGCCTCCGACACGAAGTCGTAGACGATGTCGTCCGGCGAATCCGAACTTGCGGCGATCTCTTGAAGGATGACGTCGCGCTCGCGCGCGAGTTCGGCGCCGTCGAAGCGCGGCTCCAGGATGATGTCGCTCAAAATATCCAATGCGAGGGGCAGATCCTTCGGCAGCACGCGCGCATAGTACCCGGTCGAATCGACCGACGTCGCCGCGTTCAGGTCGCCGCCGACGGACTCGATCTCCTCGACGATCTCGCGCGCTGTCCGCCGCTTGGTTCCCTTGAAGGCCATGTGCTCCAGGAAATGGGCAACGCCGTGCTCCGTCAGTTGTTCGGAACGGCTTCCCGCTCCGACCCAGATACCAAGCGACACAGTCTCCACTTCGGGCATGGTATGGCTGACAACTGTCAGGCCGTTGCTCAGGGTGGACCGGGTGACGCTCACGCCTCGGCTCCCGTCAGCGGTGCGTCGGCCCGTGCGTGGTCCACAATAAAGTCCACCACCGTCGCGAAGTCGGCGGGCATGTCCGTACAGCGCTCTTCGCTGCCGAGCTTCAAGGTCAGGCGTTCGGGCTGCGCCGGCTCGATGCCGATGGCCCGCCGCACCGCATCCGGGAACTTGGCCGCGTGCGCCGTCGACAGAATGACCATGGGCGTCGTGCCGAGCCCCGGCTCCTGCTGCGCAGCGGCGATGCCGACAGCTGTGTGCGGGTCGACCACCATGCCGGTTTCTTCGAATACCCCCCGAATGGTCATTTGAGTCACGTCTTCTCCAGCAGAATGAGCACTGAAAAGATCGCAGAGTTGCCCGAACTCGCCCTGGCTCAGCGTGAACGAGCCCCGGGCGCGCAATTCCTCCATCAAGCCCCGCACCCTGGACGAATCCCGTCCGGCAAGCTCGAAAAGGAGGCGCTCGAAATTGCTGGCAAGCTGAATGTCCATGCTGGGACTTGAGGTCGCGATCACGCCCTGCGGCTCGTAGGTCCCTGAGGCCAACGCGCGGGGAAGACTGTCATTGAGGTTCGTGGCGATAACGAGGCGTTGGACCGGCAGGCCCATGGCGCGAGCGGCGTAACCTGCGAAAATATCACCAAAATTTCCGGTGGGGACCGAGAACGCCACCGGCCTGTAAGGCGCTCCGAGCGTCACCGCCGAGGTGAAGTAGTAGCCGATCTGGGCAAGGATCCGCGCGAAGTTGATCGAATTGATCCCGGTCAGGCCGAGGCGCTTGTTCAAATCTCGATCGCCGAAGAGCGCCTTCACGATCGCCTGGCAATCGTCGAACGTCCCTTCGACCGCGATGTTGTGAATATTGGCTTCGGTGGCCGTCGTCATCTGGCGCCGCTGTACGTCGCTGACACGGCCCTTGGGATGCAGAATGAAGACATCGATGGCGTCGAGGCCACGGAAAGCCTCGATCGCGGCCGCCCCCGTATCGCCGGATGTCGCGCCGACCACCGTGGCGCGCTGCCCGCGCCGCTTGAGCGCGCGATTCATGAACCGCGACACGACCTGCATGGCGAGGTCCTTGAAGGCCAGCGTGGGACCGTGAAAGAGCTCCAGGACGAAGCTGTTGGGCCCGATTTGTGCCAGCGGTGCCACGGCGGGATGGTGGAAGCCGTCATAGGCCTCCGAGAGCACCTCTTCGAGGTCGTTCAGACACGGGTCGCCCGCGAGAAAGGGGCTCATGACCCGATAGGCCGCGTCGGCGTAATCGAGGCCCGCGAGGGCGGCAATCTCGTCCGGTGACATTTGGGGCCAGCTCTCGGGCATGAACAGGCCGCCATCGTCCGCGAGCGCAGCCAGAAGTGCACCCTCGAAAGAGAGCGCCGGGGCAGACCCGCGCGTTGAAATGAACTTCAAGATATGCCTCTCACCGGAATTCTGAGACTTTTTGCCAGACCCTAGCCCCCGGAGCGCGGGCCCGCAATACGGCCGGGCAGCACGGTTAAGACCGCCGCCCGGTCATCACGCTCCAGACGTAGACGGCGTAGATTACCAGCAGACAGGCCGCGAGTAGGAACCAAGTCAGGGCATATTGCAGGTGCTTGTTGGGCAGTTCTAGCCGCGTTTGCCCGCCCTTGGGCCACCCGCCGGGAACGTCGCTTGCCTCCGCCTCCAGGAAGAAGGGAAGCACCTGCACGGTCCCACCCGGGAACATGGACCGCGCCATACCGTCAAGGTCCCGCGTGAACCACTGGTTGGCCTCCTCGTCATTGTCGGGCGAGAACAGGTTCGGCTTCTCGCTGGTTCGCACGAGTCCCGTCACCGTGACGATGTCCCGAACCTGGCCCTCTTGCCGGGTGCCGGGGTCCCGGCGGCCGTCTGGCACGAACCCGCGATCGACGAGAACAACACGTCCAGCAGCCGTCTCCAGGGGGGCAATGACATGCCAGCCCGGTTCGCCGTCCGACGAGATGGAGTAGAGATAGCGCTCCAAATTGTGGTGGAAACGGCCCTCGGCCGTCACCCTCAGGTAGTTCGGATCGCCCCATTGCTGGGCGAGTTCGACGGCTTTCTCCAGCGAGACGGGCATGCGCTCAGTCCGCGTTTCGATGCGCTGGATGATGCGCTCTTTCCATTCGAGGCGCTGAAGCTGCCATTGGCCGAGCCAAATCAGCAGGGCGAAGCCGATCAGCGTGGCTATGGTGAGCCTGATGAGAGCCGGAGTCGTCATGACCTGAGTCTAGCGATCCGAAACCAATTTGCCTTCTTCGGCCTTGTTCCGGAACTGAAGCGCGATCAAAACGCCCTTGAAACTGCGCAGCAGAAGAAGTGGAAGGATGAGCGCCGCCGTTCCCCAGGCCAGGGCGTGGACCCAATAAGGCGGCTGGTAGACGGCTTCGACATAAAGCGCGGCGCCGACAATGATGAAGCCCGTGAAGAGCATCACGAAGATGGCGGGCCCATCGCCTGAGTCGGCGAAATCGTAGTTGAGACCGCAGACATTGCAGGCAGGAGCCAAGGTCAGATAGCCGTCGAACATCTTGCCCTTGTGGCAGGACGGGCAACGCCCGCACATCCCGGCCCAGACCGTGGCGCCCAAGGGTGGATGTACTTTGTGGCTCTGTGGCTCGTTCATATTCAACTGCAATCATCTCTTGTCCGAAACGGACGTTGGCCAAAACAGAAAGGGGCGGCCGCTGGACCGCCCCCCTCCGATGTCGGTGCCTTTCGCCGCTAGTGGCCGGCGTTGGCCCCGGCGCCCCAGATGTAGATGGAGCAGAACAGGAACAGCCAGACAACGTCGACGAAATGCCAATACCAAGCCGCCGCTTCGAAACCGAAGTGCTTATGCGGCGTGAAGTGGCCGGCCAGCGCGCGGAAGAGGCAAACCAGCAAGAAGATCGTGCCCACGATCACATGGAAGCCGTGGAAGCCGGTGGCCATGTAGAACGTCGCGCCATAGATGTGGTTCGAGAAACCGAAGCCGGCATGCATGTACTCGTAGGCCTGCAGGCTGGTGAACAGAAGGCCCAGCACCACGGTGCAGGTCAGACCCCAGACGAGCCCCTTGCGATCGTCGTGCAGCATGGCGTGGTGCGCCCAGGTCGCGGTCGTGCCGGATGTCAGCAGGATCAGCGTGTTGACCCAAGGCAGGCCCCAGGGATCAAAAGTATGCCCAAAATAACCGAGGCCCGAGACATCCGTTTCGGCGCTCGGAATGGGGGGCCACTGGCCGCCCGTAACGGCCGTCCGCGCATACGTCACCGCATCGTCCGGGAACAGCGCAACGTCGAAATACGCCCAGAACCAAGCCACGAAGAACATCACCTCCGAGGCGATGAACAAGATCATGCCGTAGCGCAGATGCAGCTGAACGACGGGCGATTGGTGACCCTCGGCTTCCTCCTTGATGACATCGCGCCACCAGCCGAACATCGTGATGATCACGATTGCGAGGCCCGGGAGTACGTACCAAAGCTGCGGGTCGCCCGCTTTCTTGCTCATGAAAAACATGAGGGCGCCAAGCGCCAGCACCAAGCCACCGATCGACCCGACAAGCGGCCACGGGCTCGGATTGAGTAGATGGTAGTCATGTTGCGGTTTTGCGTGGGCCTGGGCCATCGTGCGTTCCCCTTCCTCCCCAATCGATCTCTTGGCGCGGCTAAGCCACGCCGTGTCGCTTATGATCCCGACGCCCTATCCCTCGGCGCGGCAGCGACATCCGACGGGTCATCGCTCCGGTAGAAGGTATAGGACAGCGTAATCTCCTCAATATTTTTCGTACTCTCGTCTTCGACGATCTCAGGATCGACGAAGAACGTTACCGGCATCTCGATGCTTTGCCCGGCAGCGAGCGTCTGCTGTTTGAAGCAGAAACATTCGATCTTCTTGAAATAGCGGCCCACGGATTCCGGTGCCACATTGAAGCCAGCCGTCCCGCTGACGGGCTTGTCGGTGTCGTTGTGGGCCTTGAAGAAAACCAGCGCCGTGTCGCCGATCTTGAGGTCCACCGAACGCTGCTCCACACCGAACTGCCAGGGCAGATCCTTGTCGACGTTGGTGTCGAAACGCACCTTGATCGTTCGATCGAGGACGTGGTCCGGAGCGGCGGTCGCGACTTGCGTCGTCCCGCCATAGCCCGTCTGCTGGCAGAACAGGCGATAGAGCGGAACGGCGGCGAAGGACAGCCCGACCATGCCGGCGACAACGCCGGCAAGAACCAGCGCAACGAGCCCGCGCTTGTCGCGACGCCCTGCCGTTTCGGAACCGTTTTCGATCGTTTGGGTCACGTTCAGCGCCTCACCCTTTAAATCTGCCGAATGGCGACGTTGCCGCCAAGCCGCACAATGGTGACGATAAAGAACAGAATAACAAGAATCGCGAGGGTCCAGGCGATTGCCAGGGACCTTCTGCGTTGTCTGCGTTTGCGTTCGACTTCGGCATTTTCCATCACGGCGTCCAGATACGCGGCAGTACGCCACCGTCCAACCCGAAGCCATGCTCGACGAGGAGCACTGCGAACAGCACAAACAAATATAGGATCGAATACGCGAAGAGGTTCTTGGCCGCCCGATCGCCCGCCGCGCCCTCACGCTCCCGGTAGCAGTCGAAGGCAAGCACCAGGAAGAATGCGCCGAAGATGGCCGCGACCACCGTGTAGAGCGAACCGCCGAAGCCCATCACGGACGGCACCATGCCAAGCGGCACCAAGATGATGCTGTAAATCAGGATCTGTCGGCGCGTTTCGTCCGCGCCATGGGTCACCGGCAACATGGGCACACCGGCGCGCCGATAGTCGGAACTGCGGATCAACGCCAGCGCCCAGAAATGGGGCGGAGTCCACATGAAGATGATGAGAAACATCACGAAGGATTCGAGGCTCACGGACCCGGTGGCAGACGCCCACCCGATCATGGGCGGCAAAGCCCCCGCCGCGCCGCCGATCACGATGTTCTGCGGCGTCGAACGCTTCAGCCACATCGTATAGACGAACACGTAGAACCCGATGGTGAAGGCCAGCAGCCCTGCGGCGACCCAGTTCACCATGAGCCCGAGACACAGGACGGAGCCGATCCCCAGCACCGATCCGAAAGCCAAGGCCTCGTTCGGCGTCAGCGCGCCTTGCGGCAGCGGCCGCGAGGCCGTGCGGGCCATGCGAGCATCGATATCCGCGTCATACCACATGTTCAGAGCGCCCGATGCGCCGGCCCCGACGGCGATGCACAGAAGCGCCGCGATCGCGAGGACGGGATGCATGTGCACGGGCGCCGTGACGAGACCGACCAGCGCCGTAAACACCACAAGGAACATGACGCGCGGCTTGAGCAGCTCCGCATAGTCGGAGATGTCGCCCCCAAGGTTGTTCCCAAGGGCGACATCCAACCTGCCTTGTGTCGTTTCGACAGTCGTGTCTGTCATTGGCCTACTTACTCCAGCGCCCCACTTCGGCGCCCCTGGACCCTATTTGATCCGCGGGAGCGTATCGAAGGTATGGAACGGAGGCGGCGAGGAGACAGTCCACTCCAGCGTCGTTGCTCCTGCACCCCAAGGATTGTCGGCCGACTTCACCTTACGGGTGAACTGCACGATCACACCGATGAAGAAGATGATGAAGCCAAGGAATGCGAGATAGGCGCCGAGCGAAGACACGAAGTTCCAGCCCGCGTAGGCGTCCGGGTAGTCCGCATAGCGGCGCGGCATGCCGGCAAGACCCAGGAAGTGCTGCGGGAAGAAGGCCAGGTTCGCACCGATGAACATGGTCCAGAAGTGCAGCTTGCCCCAGAACTCGGAGTACATGTAGCCGTACATCTTCGGCGACCAGTAATACCAGCCGGCAAAGAGCGAGAAGACGGCGCCGAGCGATAGCACGTAGTGGAAGTGCGCCACCACGTAATAGGTGTCGTGGAAGGACCGGTCGACGCCCGCATTCGACAGCATCACGCCCGTCACACCGCCGACGGTGAACAGGAAGATAAAGCCGAGCGCCCACAGCATGGGCGTCTTGAATGAGATCGAGCCGCCCCACATCGTGGCTATCCAGGAGAAGATCTTCACGCCGGTGGGCACGGCAATCACCATCGTGGCGAACACGAAGTAGGCCTGCGTGTTCACGTCGAGACCGGCGGCGTACATGTGATGCGCCCAAACCACGAAGCCGATCACGCCGATCGCGACCATGGCATAGGCCATGCCGAGATAGCCGAACACGGGCTTCTTAGAGAAGGTGGCGACGATCTGGCTGATCATGCCGAAGCCCGGCAGGATCATGATGTACACTTCCGGGTGGCCGAAGAACCAGAACAGGTGCTGCCACAGAAGCGGATCGCCGCCATGCTTCGAGTCGAAGAACGCGGTCCCGAAGTTGCGGTCGGTCAGCAGCATGGTGATGGCGCCGGCCAGAACCGGCAGCGACAGCAGCAGCAGGAAGGCCGTAACCAGGATCGACCACACGAACAGCGGCATCTTGTGCAGGGTCATGCCCGGCGCCCGCATATTCAAAATCGTGGTGATGAAGTTGATGGCGCCGAGGATCGACGACGCGCCACCAAGGTGAAGGGCCAGAATGGCGAAGTCGACGGAGACGCCAGGCGTACCGTAGGTCGACAGCGGCGCGTAAATGGTCCAGCCAGCGCCGGCGCCTGTCGATCCGGGTGCACCCGGCATGAACAGCGACGAGACCAGGAGAACAAACGCCATGGCCAGCAGCCAGAACGAAATGTTGTTCATGCGCGGGAAGGCCATGTCCGGCGCGCCAATCATCAACGGCACCATCCAGTTGCCGAAGGCGCCCATCGTGGCCGGCATGACCGCGAAGAACACCATGATGAGGCCGTGCGCCGTGACGAAAACGTTGAACATCTCCGGGTTGCCGAAGATCTGCATGCCGGGCTCCATGAGCTCGGCGCGCATGCCCATGGACAAGAGAGCCCCGACGACGCCACCGACCAGCGACAGGATCAGGTAAAGGGTGCCGATGTCCTTGTGGTTGGTCGAGAACAGCCAGCGCCGCAAACCGTGCGGGTGATCGTCGTGATCGTGGTGGGCCGCTTCTGCCTGGGCATTGTTCGCCATGACTGTCTTCCCTTGTCGTCCTAAAGTGTTTGTGTCCGGCCGTCAGGCCGCATGTTGATTTGCCGGTGAGCGACTAGTCGCGCGCCGACGCCAGCTTGCCCTCGGCATCGATCGACGCTGACTTCTTGCTTGCGACCCAGGCATCGTACTCGTCCTGCGAGACGACGCGTACGGCGATCGGCATGAAGGCGTGATTGCGGCCGCAGAGCTCAGAGCACTGGCCGTAGAACCAGCCCTCTTTCTCGGCACGGAACCAGGTCTGCTGCAGACGGCCCGGCACGGCGTCCAGCTTGACACCGAAGGACGGAACCGCCCAGTCGTGGATGACGTCGTTCGACTTGAGGCTCACGACGACGTTCGCACCGACCGGAACCACGACTTCGTTGTCGACGGTCAACAGACGCGGCTGCCCTTCCTTGAGCTGCGCGTCCGGCACCATGATCGAATTGAAGCTGATGTTCTCGTCCGGATACTCGTAGATCCAATACCACTGAGCGCCGGTGGCGGTGATGGACACATCCGCCTTGGGGAAGTCGTACTGGGCGAACAGAAGCCGGAACGACGGGATGGCGATTGCCACCAGAATGAAGATTGGGATCACCGTCCAGGCGACTTCGAGCAGGGTGTTGTGCGAGGTGCGGGACGGTTCGGGGTTACTCTTCTCGTTGAAGCGCACCATCACGATGACCATCAGCGCCAGAACGAACAGCGTGATGGCGATGATGATGGCCGTCACATAGTTATGGAAGTCGTTGATCTGGGCCATGATCGGGGTCATGGCTTCCTGGAAGCCAATCTGCCAGGGATGCGCACGTCCCGGCGGGAGTTCTTCGGCAATCGCGGAACCGCTAGCGCCGAGCCCCGCGAACGCGGCAAGAACCATCAATGCACGATGCAACATCCCCATCCCATCACTCCCAAAGCCTGCCCTCGGACCACTCCTGGTTGGGAGGGTCAAAGTGCGATTATCGCCGAACGCGGGCCTTTTGACCCTGCGCCCACTGTCGCAGCGGCAACGCGAATAAGCTTGCGCAAAATTTTGGCGTCGCCCCCGCAAAAACGCATTCTTGAGCCGACCGAGCGTAGCCCAGGTGTCAGCAGTTATTGTGTATTTTTAAAATCATAAAGGATATTGATTGGCAACAGTCATGATTCAGTTTTCAGTTTCTCCAAAGGCGACTTTGCTCGACAAGTTCGCCCGGAGGTTGATTCCGTAGCAAGCCCCCAAGACAAGAGGTCACTTGGCTGACCCACGTCAAACTTGCCGGCGATAGACCTGGTCGAATTTTGGCCCTATTGCCCGGCGAATGGCCTTGTTACTCCGTTGACCTGACGGCGACAGGGCCGGGCTTTGCGGTCTTGTCCCTAAGGTCGTAGCCGCCATCGACCAGATGCAGGAAGGCCGTCCTCCCTATGCTTACGCCATTGCTCTCGGCTTGTTCCCGTTGTTCCGGTTCCGGTAGCCGGACTTGCCGGCCGCGCCTGCGGTCATGGCTGCTGCGGCTCGTTCTTGCCGCGGCGGTGGTCAGCTTCGCGGCCATCGAATCGCCGGTCCGCGCCCAAGACGACGACGGCGCGCAAGGTCCGGCCGGCCCCGCCGCCGTGCTCCGCGGAACATTCGGCGCCTGGCAGCTCTATTGCCGAACGCCTCCCGGAGCCCGTGAAGAGAAATGCGCGATCGTTCAGATGGTGACCGACGAGCAGCGGCCGAATGTCGGGCTGAACGTCCAGCTCTTCAAATCGATCGGCGCCGACGTCAACATGATGCGCGTCGTGGCGCCCCTCGGGATCTTTCTCCCCAGGGGACTGGGCGTGAAGATCGACGGCGAGGATGTAGGCAACGCGCCCTACATCAAATGCGGGAAGACATCGGGCTGCATCGCCGAGTTCGAGCTTCAGGACGAAGTCGTGACGAAGCTGAAGTCTGGCCAGAGTGCATTGCTGATCATCTTCCCGACCGTCGAGGAGGGAATCGGCATTCCGGTTTCTTTGGAAGGGTTCACCCAAGCGTTCGCGACGCTCAAATAGCCAAGAAAAATCGGCGGCAGAAAAGGAGATATCCGCCGCCGATTCGTCCGTCTTTGGGGGACGGAAAACGCCCACATCCCGTGCAGGGTTCGGAAAGGGGCGTAGCTTGCAGAGTATATGGCGGCCTCACGCGTCCGTTCAAGTCGCGGCGCAGCATTCGCCTCGAGGCGCAGTAATCAACCTAAACGTCGTGGTCGACGCACCAATCGTGCAAGGATTCCAGGATGCCTAGCGCCGAATGGCCGAATGGCGTGAGCTCATAGGTCACGGCCACGGGCTTGGTTGCAACGACCTGCCGCGTGACGAGCCCGGTCTCTTCCATCTCCTTGAGACGTTCGGCGATCATTTTCTTGCTGGCGCCGCCCAGTTCCCGAGACAACGCATTGAAGCGCGTCGGCCCCGCTTGCAGGTGCCAAAGGATCGAGGCCTTCCATTTGCCGCCGAGGATGCGCATGCCACGCTCGACCGGACACGGTTCGTTGCACGGTTTCGGCTGCGGGACACCGGCTAGCGGCTCATCCCGTAAAGTGCGGCTGTCAGTCACGTTCCGTCCTCGGCAGTCGTTGAGCACACCCGAAAAAGCACTGAGCTTCCGAGGGCGCTCACTAGGTTACGATTTGTATACTGGTTGATTATCGAAACCTGTACGCCTACGTCAAGCGGCATTGCCCGCCCGCGTTCCGTAGCGGCGGGACCCCGACATCACGCTGCGTACCAGGAGGCTGATAATTTATGGAACCGAAGCTTTTTAGCCCACTCGAACTGGGCGACCTAACGCTCCCGAACCGGATCGTCATGGCGCCACTGACACGAAACCGCGCCCTGCCCGATGGCGACGTGCCGCATGCGCTCAACGCGACATACTACGCTCAGCGGGCGGGCGCAGGCCTGATCATCAGCGAAGGCACGCAGATCTCGCCTGAGGGCAAGGGCTATATCCAGACACCCGGCATGTATAGCGATGCCCAGGTTGCCGGATGGAAAGCGGTGACGGCGGCCGTCCACGGGGCTGGCGGGCGGATCTTCGCCCAGCTTTGGCACGTGGGACGCATTTCCCATGTCAGCCTGCTCCCAGACGGACAAGCGCCGGTCGCCCCCTCTCCCATCACCGCCGACAGCCAGACCTTTACCGCGTCCGGGTTCGCCGATGTCTCCGAACCGCGCGCGCTCGAGACGGCGGAGATCGCCCGCGTGGTCGCGGACTACCGCAAGGCGGCGGAGAACGCCAAGGCGGCCGGCTTCGACGGAATCGAAATCCATGCCGCCAACGGCTATCTGCTCGATCAGTTCCTGCGCGACGGCACGAACAAGCGCGATGATGCCTATGGCGGCTCTCCCGAAAACCGCACGCGCTTCCTTGCGGAGGTGTTCGAGGCGGTTACGGGCGTCTTTCCGGCCAAGCGCGTCGGCGTACGCTTCAGCCCGTTCTCCGGTTTCAACGACATCGCCGACAGCGATCCCGTCGCCACCTTCAGTGTGGCCATGGCCCGTGCGAACGATGCCGGGCTCGGTTACGTCCATCTTGTGGAGGGCCAAACCGGTGGTCCTCGTGAATTCCCGGCCAACGCGATCGAAACGCTGCGCTCGAATTTCTCGGGCGCCTATATGGCGAACAACGGGTACGACCGGCAGATGGCGGTCGACGCCGTCGAATCCGGCAAGGCGGATCTCGTCGCCTTCGGTTCACTCTTCATCGCCAATCCGGATCTCGTCGAGCGCCTCCGCCTCGACGCGCCTCTCAATGCGCCCGATCCACAGACCTTCTATGGCGGCGATGCGGCGGGATACACCGACTATCCGACGCTCGAAGAGGCCGCCTGATCCGGCCAAGAACGACGCAACACGGAGGGCGCCGCGCTGGCGCCCTCTTCACGCTCGTCCGACCGTCTCGCCCGCCGATGCGCCCACAATTTCGGCGTGGTCTTGGCTAGACTGCTGCGCAACTAACCGACCTCAAGGAATAGGCCTTGAAGAGAGGTTTTGGAGCGGGCGGCATGCGGACTGGACCATTGCGCTACTGGACGGGCTTGCTTGGCATGGTCTTCGTTTGCCTTGCGGGGACGAGCGCCGCGTTCGCGGAAGCCGCACTGACAGACAAAGAGATCAAGGCGTCCTACCGCGTCGGCGTGGCATCGATCGATCTCGGCACGTTCAACCTGACCGCCAACGTGGGCCGCAAGGATTACACCCTCAAGGCGAAGGGCGAATTCTCGATCCTCGCGGGTCTCCTCTACAGAGCCAATGGCAAAGCGCGAAGCAACGGCACGCTTCTCGATGCGAGACCCGCGCCGCAGCGTTTCGACTTCTCATACGCCGACAGCAACAAGACGCAGGCGCTGCAGATCGACTTCAATGGGACGGCTCGTCCCGCGGTAACACGAACGCCGAAGAAGCGGCGCGACAAGAAGGCCGTGCCTCTTTCGGACGCGCAGCTTCGCAACGTCCTCGATCCGCTGACAGCTGCGTTCCTATCCGTTCAGGCGCGCGTCCCTGCAGGAGACCTCGCGGTCTGCAATCAGACCCTGCGGGTGTTCGACGGCAAACAGCTCTTCGAACTGACCCTCTCGCCGAAGCGCACCGAAGAACTTGGTCCGAAGGCAGCCGGCGGCATCCCGGCCGCGGCCGTCTGCGCGGTCCGCTACCAGCCGATCGGAGGCCACCGGCCCGAAAGTTCGGCGGTGACGTTCTTGGAGAAAACCGAGGGCATCGAGGCGTGGCTGGTGCCGGTCCAGGGGACCGAGATGGTCGTGCCCTACAAGGTGGTTGTGCCGACGTCGTGGGGAGACGGCATGGTGAAGTTGACCGCGCTGAAGACGGAGCCCGCCGCGCGCCGGGCCAACGCCCGCTAAAGCGCCTCGCTCTCGAACAGCCTGTCGATATTGCCCTTCCAAGGACCCTCGTAGGCGGCGATGAGGCGATCCGCCTCCGTCCGGCCGCTCTCGACGATCTCCATGAGAGGACGTAGCATGTGCGTCTCGTCCTGGCCCTTGTCGTTGCGTTGGGCACGCCGCAGAAGGCCGCCTTCCGCCAACGCCAGAACCTCCCGGGCAAGGTCGCGAACGGTGCGGCCCCGGAACGGCGTGGCCAGCCCGGTGCGCGGCACGGCAAGGCGCATCTCGTCGCGCTCCTCCTGCGTCCAGCTCGCGATCAGCGACGCTGCGCCGTCGAGTGAGGTCTTGTCGTAGAGCAGTCCGGCCCACAGGGCCGGAAGACCCAAGAGGAGGCCGAAGGGTCCGGCGTCGGCGCCGCGCATCTCGAGAAACTTCTTGAGGCGTACCTCGGGGAAGAGCGTCGTGAGGTGGTCGGCCCAATCGTCGATCGTGGGACGCAAACCGGGCATCGCTTCCAGCTTGCCGGCGAGGAAATCGCGGAACGAGGCGCCGGAAACATCGATATAACGCCCGTCGCGATAGACGAAATACATCGGTACATCGAGCGCGTAGTCCACGTATCGCTCGAACCCCATGCCGTCATCGAAGGCGAAGGGGAGCCCTCCGGTTCTGTCCGGATCGGTATCCTGCCACATCTGGGCGCGGTACGACTGAAACCCGTTCAGCTTGCCTTCCGTGAAGGGGGAACTTGCGAACAGCGCCGTCGCGACGGGCTGAAGAGCAAGGCCGACACGCAGCTTGCGCACCATGTCCGCCTCGTCGCTGAAATCCATGTTCACCTGCACGGTCGCCGTGCGGAACATCATGTCGAGGCCATGGCTCCCGCGCTTGGGCATATACTGCATCATGATGCGGTACCGGTCCTTCGGCATCACGGGTATCTCGTCCAGGGTCCATTTGGGCGAGAACCCGAGCCCGAGAAAGCCGATCCCCAGTTGATGCGCGACGGAGCCGACTTGACTCAAATGCTGGCGGAGTTCGGCTTCCGTCTCGTGGATGGTCTTGAGCGGCGCGCCGGACAGCTCGAACTGTCCACCGGGCTCCAGGCTGATCGATCCGCCGATGGGGCAGTCCGAGCAAGACAGCGCGATGATCTTGCCGTTCTCCCGCACGGCATCCCAGCCGAAACAGTTGTGATGTGCTTCCAGCAGCGCGCCGATTCCGCGAGGGCCTTCATACGGGACCGGTGAATTGTCCGTGACGTTGAAACCGAACTTCTCGTGCTCGGTGCCGATACGCCAATCGGACGGCGGCTTGCACCCCGACTCCAGGTACCCGACGAGTTCATCGCGCGACTCGATGATGAGGCTCTTGGGCCCGTCCACGCGTGTCGACATGTTTAGGAGAACTCCGCTTGGGTCGTTTGGAATATGGAGGCCGATGGCCGCTGCGCACCGGCGCGCCCCGCGGGACGCAGACAGGTTACACTATAGCGGGTCAGTATATCGTACGGAGCGACCGGCGCGGCAAGAGACAGATGCGTGCCATAACGAAGCGTTGATCGGCGCCTCGCCCGACGGTCGATCTGCCCAATCCGGGCTCAGACCATCATGCGATGGTAGAGGTCGAACATGATCCAGAGGCTGCCCCCCACCATGATGAAGATCAGGACGAGCGCGAACGCGAGCGCCACGAGGTTCTCGCGCGGGGTCGTCTTGAAATCGATGTGGAGGAAGAAGGATAGATGTACCAGGATCTGCAGCACGGCGAGCGCCGCAATGATGATCAGCGTGGTCTCGCGCGGCAGCACACCCGTCGCCGCGAGACCGAAGGGTATGGCTGTCAGAAGGACGGCCAACGCAAGCCCGATCAGATAGGGCTTGATGGTGCGCTCGATTTGAAGGCCCGACTTGATCTCCATCACAGCACCCCCGGCAGATAGACAACGGAGAAGATCACCACCCAGATGATGTCGAGGAAGTGCCAGAAGAGGCCAAGCCGCATGAACCGCGAGGCGACCGGCGCCGTGAGGCCTTTGAAGAACACTTGAGCGAACATCACGACGATCCACACGAGGCCTACGCTGACGTGGAATCCGTGCGTGCCGACGAGCGTGAAGAAGGCCGACAGGAAACCGCTGCGGTCCGGCCCCGCGCCTTGCGCGATCATGCCGGTGAACTCGCCGATCTCCAGAAAGATGAAGCCGGCGCCCAAGAGGAAAGTGACGGCGAGCCAGAGCAGCACCTTGCCGCGGTCGCCGGCCGAGAGCGCGACGGCGGCCACACCGAACGTCGTGCTGCTCAAGAGCAGCAGCGCCGTCTCGGCGGCGGCACGATCGAGCTCGAACACATCCTTGGGCGTCGGCCCGCCGGCCGTATTGCCGACCATGACCAGATAGGTGGCGAAGAGGCAGGCGAAGATGACGGCGTCGCTCATCAAATAGAGCCAGAAGCCGAAATCCTTCTCCTCATAACGCTCCGCGTCACGCGGGCTGATCGTCATCCTGGCGACACTGCTCATTCGGCGGGCTCCGGCGCGGGCTCGCCGGCAAAGCCGGGCTCGTCCGCCATCTCGTTTTTCGGGGCTTTGGCAAGCTGGGCGAAGCGCTCATCTTCGATGGCCTTCACCTCGCTTGCGGTCATGACGAACTCATCGTCATCGTCGGATGCACGGTAGATAATCGCGGCCGCGATTACCGCCAGCGACAGAAGCGCCAGCCACCACATCCACCAGATCGCGGCGAAACCAAAGACGCCGCCGGCAACGCCGATCACGAGACCAGCATAAGTGTTCTTGGGCATGACGATGTCTTCGTATTCGGCCGGACGCTCGTAGGCGACGCCGCGCTGCTTCATGTCCCACCAGGCGTCCCGACTCTCCACCTTGGGCAATACCGCGAAATTGTAGGGCGCCGCCGGGGAAGACGTGGCCCATTCGAGCGAGCGGCCATTCCATGGATCGCCGCTGAGGTCGAGCGCCTGGTTCCGCTCGCGAATGCTGACGACGAGTTGCACGGCGAGACAGATCATGCCGAGCAGGATGATGAAGGCGCCGATCCCGGCGACGATGAGATGAGGCTGCCATGCGGCGATGTCGTAGTGCTCCATGCGGCGCGGCATGCCGAGCATGCCGAGCACGTAGAGCGGCATGAAGGCGACGTAGAAGCCGACGATCCAGCACCAAAAGGCGCGCGTGCCCCATTTCTCGTTGAGCTTGAAGCCGAACGCTTTGGGGAACCAGTACATATAGCCGGCGAGATAGCCGAACAGCACGCCGGGGATGATCATGTTGTGGAAGTGCGCCACGAGGAACGTCGTGTTGTGCATCAGGTAGTCGATCGGCGGCAGGGCCAGCAACACGCCAGAGAGCCCGCCTATGACGAACGTCACCAGGAAGCCGATGGTGAAGAGCATCGGCGGTTTGAAGATGATGCGGCCGCGATACATGGTCAGCAGCCAGTCGAACACCTTCACTCCCGTCGGCACCGAGATGATCGTGGTCATCGTTCCGAAGAACGAGTTGACCTTTGCGCTCGATCCCATGGTGAAAAAGTGATGCAGCCACACGGTGAAGGACAGGAGGCCAATGGCGCAGGTGGCGAGCACCAGCGAGATGTAGCCGAACAACCGCTTTTGGCTGAAGGTCGAGACGACCTCGGAGAACACGCCGAAGGCCGGCAGGATGAGGATGTAAACCTCCGGATGACCCCACAACCAAAACAGGTTGATGTAGTTCATCATGTTCCCGCCCATGGCGTTCGTGAAAAAGTGGAACCCGAAGTTCCGGTCGAGAATCAGCATGGCGCACGCCACGGTGAGCGCCGGGAACGCGAAGATGATCAGGACCGACGTGATGAGAATGGTCCAGGTGAAGAGCGGCAGGCGGAACATCGTCATGCCGGGCGCACGGTTCTTGATGATCGTCACCAGGAAATTGATGCCCGTCATCGTGGTGCCGAAGCCCGCGATGAACACCATCCATAGCCAGTAATCGACGCCGACGCCGGGCGTGTACTCGACGCCGGAATACGGGGGATAGGCCGTCCAGCCCGCGGTGGAGAACTTGCCGACGACGAGCGAGATGAGCATGAGCCCCGCCCCGGCCGTGGTGAGCCACAAGCTGACCGAGTTCATGAACGGGAAGGCCACATCCCGCGAGCCGATCTGCTGCGGCACAATGAGATTGGCCAGACCCGATAGAAACGGCATGGCCATGAAGAAGATCATAATCGTGCCATGCGACGAGAAGATCTGATCGAAATGGTCCGGCGGCAGATAGCCTTCGCTGTTGTAGGCGATGGCCTGCTGGCTGCGCATCATCGCAGCGTCGACGAAGCCGCGCAGAAGCATGACGAGCGCGAGCATGATGTACATGATGCCGATCTTCTTGTGATCGACGCTCGACACCCACTGGGTCATCACCATGCGCCAGGCGCCGAAATAGGTAATGGCTCCGGCGACCGCGAGCCCGCCGAGCACGGTCACCGCGGCGCCGGAGGCGGCGACGGCGCTATAGAACGGCAGGGAATCGATTGTCAGTCGTCCGAAGATATCCACTGATCTATTCCGTCGTTTCGGCTTGCGAATGATGCGGCATGCGGTCCATGTCGCCGTGGGACCATTTGGCGATAATCTTGTCGAACAGCCCCGGCTCCACACCTGAATAGTAGGTCACCGGTACCTTCTGACTGGGCTTCGCCAACGCGTCATACGTGGCCGCGTCGAGCGACTTGCCCGCTTGCTTCGCCTTCTCAACCCAGGCATCGAACTCTTCTTTCGACTGGGCGTGAGTCTGGAACTGCTGGTCGGCGAATCCGGTGCCGCTGTATTGAACGTTGCGGCCCCAGAACGTGCCCTCCTCGTCGGCGAGAAGGTTGAGCCGCGTCTGCATACCGGCCATGGCATAGATCTGCCCGCCCAGTTTGGGGATCACGAGTGAGTTCATGACGGTGTCGGAGGTGATCGTGATGCTGACGGGCGTACCGACCGGCATGGCCAGTTCGTTGACCACGGCGATGTTTTGCTCGGGATAGACGAACAGCCATTTCCAGTCCTGCGCGATGGCCTGCACTTGAAGCGGCTTCACGCTGGGGTCGATCTCCGTGTAGGGATCGAGCTTGTACGTGTACTCCCAGAGATGGAAGGCCAGCCAGACGACGATGGCGGCTGGAATGCTCCAAACAATGATTTCGGCAGGCCAATAGAAATCGAAATTCGGGGTGTACCGTGCTTTACGGTTTGTTCCGCGATAACGCACCGTGAACCACGCCGCCATGACGAAGACCGGAATGATCACGATCATCATGATGGCGGTTGCTTTGAAGAGGAGGTCGCGCTCGGTCAGCGCGATGGGACCGGTGGGATCGAGCGTGGGTCCGTCGGCCACACCGCACCCCGCACAAAGCACCGTTAACCCTGCAACGGCGATCGCGACCGTCGCACGGGTCGTCCATCGAAGTGAGCGTGCGTGTCTGACGATCATTCCTTCGCTGCTTCGATCCATGGGCGCTGCGGCAAGACTGCATGCAACCGTAATGGCTTACGGGCGCTATTGCGAGGATAGACCACGCTTGGTGCACAACCTGTGACAATCGAATCACAGAGTTTCATCGATTTGCAAGCAGACTAGCGCCAATCGCCGCATACGGCGTTGACAAGTGTCAGACATGCGACCGCCGCGGTATCCGCGCGCATGACTCGCGGACCGAGAGAGATCGGCAGCACGAAGTCTCTCTCGAGCAGAAGATCGCGCTCTTCGGGATCGAACCCGCCCTCAGGCCCGATCAAGACCGCGTGCGGACGAGATGTATCCGACGCCAACGCCTCGAGCGGCGAAGCGGTAGCAGCCATCTCGTCTGCGAAGACAAGGCGCCGCTCCGGGTCCCATGCATTCAGAACGTCGTCGAGCCTTTGCGGGGCGCGCACCTCCGGCACCCGCAGGATGCCGCATTGTTCCGCCGCCTCGACGGCATTCGCCTCGAGGCGTTCGACCTTGACCCGCTCGGCGATGGTGCGCCGCGTGATCACCGGCCGCAGAACGCTGGCGCCCATCTCCGTCGCCTTCTGCGCCATGTAATCCACGCGCGCGCGCTTGATTGGCGCGAAGAGATAGTGGAGGTCGGGGCCCTCTTCCTGAGGCCGCGTTTGGTGCTCGGCGACAAGTGTCATGGACTTCTTGCCGACAGCGGCGGCTCGGGCGCACCACTCGCCGTCGCTTCCATTGAACACCAGGACGTAGGAGTCCGGCTTAATCCGAAGCACATTCGCAAGGTAATGCGTCTGGTCACGGTCCAGCGCTATTTCCGCGCTCGGTAGAAGCGGGGACTTGACGAACAGCCGTGGCAGTTTAGAGGGCATGGACGACACGCGGCAGAACAAGCGAGACGGCAGGACACATGACACGTCCGAAGAATGAAGGCAAAGCCGGCGCTCCGGCCGATACGCCTGTGGCCGATGCCCGAGCCGAAAACTGGGCCGACCGCTACGCGCCGGCCTGGGCGCTGCCGTATCTGCGGCTCGCCCGTGCGGACCGGCCGGTGGGCTTCTACCTGCTGGCGCTGCCCTGCTTCTGGTCGGTGGGTCTGGCGGGCATTCACTCGAGTGCGGCCTACCCCGATCCCGTCCTGCTGCTGCTATTCGCCGTCGGCGCCATCGTGATGCGCGGTGCGGGCTGCACCTATAATGACATTGTTGACCGGGACATCGACGCGAAGGTCGCCCGCACAAGGTCACGGCCGCTGCCGAGCGGTCAAGTCTCGTTAACGAGCGCTGTTGCTTTCATGCTGGCCCAGTGCCTCGTCGGTCTTGGCGTGCTCCTCAGCCTCAACACCTTCTCGATCTGGCTGGGCTTTGCCGTCATCCCCATCGTGGCGCTGTACCCCTTCATGAAGCGGATCAGCCATTGGCCCCAAGCCGTGCTCGGGCTGGCATTCAACTGGGGGGCGCTGATGGGCTGGGCGGCGGTCACGGGCCGTCTCGATTGGGCGCCGGTGGTGCTTTATGTGGGCGCTGTCGCCTGGACCGTCGGCTACGACACTATCTATGCGCACCAGGACCGCGAGGACGACGCGTTGATCGGCATGAAATCGACCGCGCTGCGGTTCGGCGCCGACACCCGATATTGGCTGAGCGGTTTCTACGCGGTGACGATAGCGGCCATGGGGCTCGCCGGCTGGCTGTCCGGCGGCGGGCCGCTGTTCTTCGCCGGCCTCGCCTTCGCCTGCGGCCAGATCCTGTGGCAAATCGCGACGCTCGACATCGACGACGCCGACAATTGCCTTGCCCGTTTCAAGTCCAACCGAGACTTTGGTTTGATTGTTTTTTTCGCAATTCTGGCCGATATGACGCTTGTATCTTCCCTCTAGAGGGACGATGTGACGGGAATGGACGATTGGCCCGGGAAATGCACGGGCGACTCACCTAAAGTTCCCGCAACGCAAGCGGGCCCCGGTGCGTATCGCATCCGAGGCCCGTGTGACGCCTTGCTGTTAGCTTCCTTATTGGCTGCCTTGAGGTAGCCTTGATTGCGTAGATGGTGCCACGGAAGACTTCCCGGACGCTTAATGGACGTCATTAACGACCGGTAGCTTCCAGCATGGTTTAGAGAGTGTTCCTATCCCGCGATGACCGCGATTACGCACAACAAGACCCACGAAAAGGCGCATGGATCGTCGCCTAGCCGCGAGCAGGATTTCGATATCCTCGGTCGTGCGGTACGCGAGGCCGGGACCCTGGCGTCGAGCTACTTCAAGGAGTCGCCGAAGGCCTTCACGAAGGCGGACGGTTCTCAGGTGAGCGAGGCCGACCTCGCCGTCGACGCCGCGCTGAAGCTCGACCTCACCACGCGCCGCAAGGATTACGGCTGGCTTTCCGAGGAGAGCCCCGACGACCGCTCGCGCCTCAAGTACTCTCGGGTCTGGATGATCGATCCCATCGACGGGACCGGCGCCTTCTTGCGCGAAATTGCCGAATGGACCATCTCCGCGGCCCTGGTCGAGGACGGCGTTCCGGTAATTGGCGTCGTTTACAATCCCGAGAAGGACGAGTTCTTTCACGCCATTCGCGGCGGCGGGGCGTTCCTGAACGGCAAACCGATCCGCACGACCGACCAAGCCACCTTGGAAGGGGCCCGGATGATCGCAAGCGGCGGTCTGTTCAAGAAGAAAATCTGGGAAGAGCCCTGGCCCAATGTCACGGCTCAGTGGGTGAATTCCGTCGCCTACCGTCTGGCGCTGGTCGCCGGCGGGCGCGGAGACGCCACCATCTCGCTGACGCCCAAGGCGGAATGGGACCTGGCGGCCGCGGCCGTGATCGTTGAAGAGGCCGGGGGCGTGATCACCGATCACCGGGGCGCGCCGCATGCCTACAACAGCGAAAATCCAAAATTTCCCAGCCTTGTCGCCAGCGGCATCGCCCTCCACCCTGCGCTGATCGAACGCACAAGCCGCGTAGACCTTTAGATCACAATTCGGCACATTGCCCGGCGAACACACGAGCTAGGGGGATTTCGCATGGCTGCAGACAAGGGTGCATCGGGAACGGCGGAGAACGGCAAGCAGTTGCTGCATCTCGTCTTTGGCGGAACTCTGACCGAACTGGACAAGGTCCACTTCGACGATCTGAGCAAGTTGGACATCGTCGGAATCTATCCCAGCTACGCTACCGCCTACGATGCATGGAAAGACGCCGCACAGCGGTCCGTGGACGATGCCCATATGCGCTACTTCATCGTGCACCTTCACCGCCTGCTTGATCCGGAGGCGACCTAGCCGATAAGCGGCACACCCTCCCTGCGCCGGCGTGCCTCGAGCGCTGGTCTCGAGGGGCTTTTCGCCGCAAACGGCCCATGGCTCTGGTGACGGCTCTCGTGCTAGACAGGGGAACCAGGAGGCGGGCCGAGCTCGCCATGCCTCACAAAAACCGGGATAACCCTTGAAAGACAACGTCTTCATAGATGCCCGCGTGGCTGCACGCGGTACCGACGAACTCGCGGGCCACCGCTACACGACGGCCGAGATCGTCAAGCGGATTTGGCAGGAGCATCTCCGCCCCCATAAGGCACTGCTCGCCTGCGGCGCGGTCGCGATGCTGCTCACTGCGGCGACGACGGGTGCCATTCCGTTCGTGATCCAACGCACGGCGGACGAGATCTTCGTCAACAAGAACGCGGATGTGGTCCTCTACATCACCATCGCGATCGTCGTCATCACAGTGGTCAAGGCGATCTCCGAGTATGTGGCGGATGTGACCGTCGGCTATCTCGGCCACCGGTTCATCGCGGACTTGCGCCTGCAGATGTTCAACAAGCTGGCCGAGGCCGACCTCAGCTGGATCCAAACCGTCCATTCGGGCCGCATTCTTTCCGGCTTCCTCAACGATGCGACCCTGATCCGCGCCACGGCCAGCCGGACGATCGTCACACTCTTCGAGAACGCCTTCAAAGTCGTAATCCTTGTGGGATCGATGTTCTACATGGCGCCGCGCCTATCGATGCTAATGCTGATCTTTATGCCGTTCGCGTGGTTCATGCTGTCTCGGCAACGCCGGAAGATGCGCAAATCGACGACCAAGTCGCTACAGGAAACGGGCGACCTATCCGCGCTCGTGACACAGACGCTGCAAGGCATGCGCGTCGTGCGGGCCTACAAGCAGGAAGCGCAAGAAGAGCAGCGGGCTAGCCTGGCGATCAACCGGGCCTTGGAGTTCACGATGCGGGGCATGCGTGCGCGGGCCCTGTCGAGTCCCGCGATGGAGCTCATCGTCGGTCTCGGCTTCGCCGCCGCCGTTTACGTGGCCGGCATCCATGGCGTACGGGGCGAAGCGACCCTCGGCCATTTCATGGGCTTCACCACGGCGGCATTGTTGATCTACGGACCGCTCAAGAGCCTGGCGACGCTGCAAACACAGTTGCAGGAAGGTGTCGCCGCGGCGAGCCGCGTATTCGGCATCGTCGACCGCGAGAGCAAGCTCGTCGAGGCGGCCAACGCCAAGCCGCTCGAACTCACCGAAGGCAAGGTCGAGTTCCGCGATGTCGGGTTCTACTACGACCCGGAGAATGTCGTGCTGGAGGGCGTGACGCTGACCGTCCCGCCGGGCAAGACCGTGGCGCTTGTGGGCCCGTCCGGCTCCGGGAAGAGCACGCTTGTGAATCTCGCGTTGCGATTCTTCGATCCCCAGGAAGGTGCGGTCCTCATCGACGGCCAAGACATCAAGGATGTCACGGTCTCCTCGTTGCGGGACGCGATCGGTCTCGTGACCCAGGACCCGGTTCTGTTCGACGACACCATCCGCGCGAACATCGCCTATGGCGCGAAACCTCTGGTCGAGGAAGAAGTTGTCGCGGCAGCGAAGGCCGCAGCGGCGCACGACTTCATCGTGGGATTGCCGCGCGGCTATGACACCCGTGTCGGCGAGGCAGGTACGCTCCTGTCCGGCGGCGAAAGGCAACGCATCGCCATCGCGCGGGCAATCTACAAGGACGCGCCGATCCTCATGCTGGACGAGCCGACAAGCTCGCTCGACTCCGAGTCCGAAGCCAAGGTTCAGGCGGCGCTTGAGAAGCTCATGCAGGGGCGTTCGGTGCTTATGATTGCCCACCGCCTGTCCACGGTGAAGAAAGCCGATCTCATCTGCGTGCTCGACAAGGGGCGCATTGTCGAGACAGGGCGCCATGACGAGCTCGTCTCGCGCGGGGGGCTCTATACGCGGCTGCATCGTACCCAGTTTGGCATCGCCGGTGCTCTGGAGCAGGCATCCGCCGACGAGGCGGCCGCCGTCCCCGTACCTGGCGAATAGCGGCGCTTCGGGATGGTGAAGCGTTTTCTCGCATCCGAGCAAGGCACGGCTTTCCTGAGCAAGCTCGCCGCCGGTTATATCCGGCTCGTATACGGCACCAGCACCGTGGTGCGCGAACCGGAAGACACGGACGCAAAGCTCTTTGACCAGCACCCGCAAATTCTGGCCATGTGGCACGGCCAGTTCATGTTGCTGCCCAATCTCAAACCCGAGCGCCCGGCCGAGGTGAAGGCCATGGTCTCGCGCCATGGAGACGCCGAACTGATCGGCGACGTGCTGCGCCGCTTCGGTATGGACCTGATCCGCGGCGCGGGCGCCGGAAAACGCAAACGCAACCGCGGCGGCGCGACGGCGATGCGGGAATCCCTGCGCGCGCTCGAAGCGGGCGCGACCGTCGCGATGACGGCGGATGTGCCGCCCGGGCCTGCCCGGCGCGCGGGCACTGGTATCGCAACGCTCTCGGCGAAATCCGGACGCCCCGTGGTGCCGTTCGCGATCGCCACCAGCCGGGCCGTGAAGCTTTCGACCTGGAGCGCCTTCACGATCAACCTGCCGTTCTCGACGCTGGCCATCGTCATCGGCGACCCCGTCGCACCCCCGCGTTCGGAGGACCCTGCCGACATCGAAGCGGGACGCAAGGCCATCGAGCAGGCCCTCGCCGAGACGACCGCGCGGGCCTACGCGCTTGCCGGCGCCGCCGATCCACTCAGCCCCGAAGAGAAGGCGAAGCCCGGCGCCGCGCTCAAGACCTACCGGCTGGCGACACAGCTGGCCGCACCCGTCGCCCCTTTGCTGCTGGCGTGGCGGACGCGCAAGGGCAAGGAGGAACGCGACCGGCGCCCCGAACGCTACGGGATCGCGGGCACGCCTCGTCCCAGCGGCTTCCTCGTCTGGTTCCATGCAGCATCCGTGGGAGAGACGAATGCCGCGCTCCCGCTGATCGAGCACATCGCGCAGGCGCGGCCGGACATCCGTATCTTGCTGACAACCGCCACGGTGACGTCGGCGCGCCATGCGCGCATGCGCTTGCCCCAAGGCGCGATCCATCAATACGTTCCGCTGGACCGAACCAGCTATCTCAAGCGCTTTCTGGACCACTGGCGTCCCGATCTCGCCGTTCTGGTGGAATCGGAGGTGTGGCCCAACCTCGTGCTCGAGACGAAGGCGACCGGCATCCCGCTCCTTCTGATCAACGCGCGCATGTCCGGGCCTTCCTACAAGAGATGGCGGCGGCGCCCCGGCATGAGCCGGCCCATCTTTTCGGCCTTCGACCTCGTGCTGGCCCAGAACGAACGGCTTGCCGAGCAGATGGCACAGCTCGGCGCGCCCAAGTCCTACGCGGCCGGCAATCTGAAGGCGGACGCGCCCCCACCGCCCGTGGACGCCGCGGCGAAGGCGGACCTGTCGGCTGCGTTCTGGGGACGGCCGGTCTGGCTGGCGGCCAGCACCCATCCCGGCGAGGACGAGATCGTCGGGGCGGCCCACGCCAAGATAAAAGAGACGCTGCCGGATATCGCCACCATCATCGTGCCGCGTCATCCCGAGCGCGGCACCGCCATCGCCGAGACGCTGCGGTCCCGCGGCCTGAAGGTCACGATGCGATCGCAAGGCGGGAGCATCGATGCCAACACGGATGTCTATGTGGCGGACACGATCGGCGAGCTCGGCGTGTTCTACGCGCTCACGCCCGTCGCTTTCATCGGCGGGTCCCTGGTCAAGCACGGGGGCCAGAACCCCGTGGAGGCGATCAAGCTCGGCGCCGCCGTCCTGGCCGGTCCGCACGTGCATAATTTCCGCGAGATGTATGCGGACCTGCTGAAGGCGGGAGGTGCCCGGGAGGTCGCAGATGCCGCCACCCTTGCCGATGCGGTGCTCGACCTGCTTCAGAACGAAGTGGCCCGCAAGGAAGTCCACGCCAAGGCCGAGGCCTGCGTCGCCATGATGACCGGGGCCATGCCGAAAACGCTGGAAGCGATCGAAGCCTACTTCCCGGAGAAGGTGCCGCTGCAACATGCCTCTTGAGACACCCTCCTGGTGGTATGGCAAGCGCGGGAGCCTCGCCAAAGTCACGCTCGCCAAAGTCATGCCCGTCCTGCTCTCGCCCGTCGCCGCGTTCTACGGCCGGAGCGCCGCCTCACGCCTGGCACAAGAGCCGGCTTACCATTCACGCCTGCCCGTGATCTGCATCGGCAACTTCACCTCCGGCGGCGGCGGCAAGACTCCGACGGCCATTGCTCTGGCCGGGCTGCTCAAGGCCATGGGCAAGGCTCCCGCCTTCCTCACGCGCGGCTATGGCGGCAGCGCCAAGGATGTGGTCCAGGTCGCCGGGCACGATGCGAGCGAGGTCGGCGACGAGGCCCTTCTTTTAGCCGAGGCAGCGCCGACATTCGTTTCCGCGGACAGGGCTGCGGGCGCAAAGGCGATCGAAGAAACGGGCGCCGACTTAATCGTCATGGATGACGGGTTTCAAAATCCGGGGCTGGCGAAGGATCTGTCGCTGATCGTAGTGGACGCTGGCTCGGGGCTCGGCAACGGGAAGGTCATTCCAGCTGGCCCGTTGCGCGCGCCGCTAGCCGTCCAGATGCCGTATGCCGATGCTCTGCTCGTCATCGGCGAGGGCAAGAAGGGCGATGCGCTCATCAAGCGCTTCGAGGCGGCCGGCAAGCCCGCCTTGCGCGCGAAGATCACGCCCAATTGCGACCCGCGCTGGCTCACCATCCTGCCGGCGATCGGCTTTGCGGGGATCGCGCGGCCGTCGAAATTCTTCGCGACGCTGAAGTCGAACGGAGCGCGCCTCGTTGCCAGTCACGGCTTCGGCGATCATCACCGCTTCACCGAGAAGGAAGCGCGTCGCCTGCTGGACGAGGCCGAAGCCAAGAAGGCGATGCTGGTGACGACCGAAAAGGACTGGGCGCGTCTCAGCGAGGATGACGACGATGAAGACGAGAGCGCTGTTGCCGAGCTGAAGAAACGCTCGCGGCCGTTCCCGATCGTCATCACGTTCGACGACGAGGATGCCGTGAAGGCGTTGCTTGAAGAGACGCTCGAAAAGGCGTCTTCAAAAAAGTAGCAGCTAGGTTTTCTCGGAGGTCTCGCGGACCCGCTTCAGCGAGGCGGCGGCGTCCACGTAGGGCTCCTGCAACGCGACGCTCCAATAGCGCAGCTCATCGAGCGGAATGGCGGTCCCTGTCACCGCGCAGCGGACGAACTCGCCCGGCGTGACCACCTGCACCTCTCCATCCAGATAGCGGAGCTTGGCTTCACCCTTGAAGCCGAAATTGCGTTCGAAGCGATTCATCACAGTCGTGGTCTTCCTCGTTTCGGGCACCTTAGCGTCAGCACGGGGCACTTGCCAGCGCTAGAGCAGGCTGCCCTGAGAGCCCTCAGGTTCCGATTTGGCTTTCTTCCGAGCGGTCCCAGGTACTTTTGGTTTTGCTGCCGCAGGCGCCCCAGCTGTGCCGCCTACCACCTGGACACCGATATGGCCATCCGAGAACTGAATGTCGAGCGCTTCGCCGCTATGCACGGCGCGGGCGCTGCGCACCATCGAACCCTCCGCGTCCCGGACAAGCGCAAACCCGCGCGCGAGGACGTTCTGATAGCCGAGTGTGCCCAAGAGCTTCGCCTGCGCATCAAGCCGCTGGCGTGCGCGCTCCACACGGGCTTGGATCGCCCGCGAGCGGTCCCGGTCGAGGCGCTTCAGCAGGTCGCGCGCCGTGGCAGCCTGACGGGCCACAAGCCCTGGCCGCAAGGCGGCCGCCGTCCGCGCCAGAACCGCCCGGTGGCTGTTTGTGTTCGCCCGCAAGGACTGGAGCAGCCGGCCGCTCGCGGTATCGAGCCGCTGACGCGGCAGGCCGAGGATGGCCTCGCGGCGGGGCAGCCCCCGCGCCGATGCCGTGACCCGGCTGCGCCAATGCTCCAGCGCCCGGCGCATCGTGCCGGCCATGCGCACGCCGTAGGTCTGCACCGCGCTCAAAAGCTCGGAGCGCACCGGGACCGCGCGCTCGGCGGCGGCGGTCGGGGTTGGGGCCCGGTAGTCGGCCACAAGGTCGATCAAGGTCCAGTCGGTCTCGTGGCCGACGGCGGAGATCAGCGGAATCGCACTCGCGGCCGCGGCCCGCACGACGATCTCCTCGTTGAAGCCCCACAAATCCTCCAGGCTGCCGCCGCCCCGCGCCACGATGATGAGGTCCGGGAGAATGCCTTCGGTCGCCGCGCCCGCGTTGAAGCCGGCGATGGCGGCAGCGACCTCCGCCGCGCAGGTCTCGCCTTGCACCCGCACCGGCCACACGATGACATGGGAGGGGAAGCGGTCGCCGAGGCGATGGAGAATGTCGCGGATGACGGCGCCCGTGGGCGAGGTCACCACGCCGATGACGTCCGGCAGGAAAGGCAGCTCCTGTTTGCGCGCCTCGTCGAACAGGCCTTCGGCGGCAAGTTGCTTCTTGCGCTGCTCCAGCAGCGCCATGAGCGCGCCCGCGCCCGCCGGCTCCAGGTCCTCGATCACGATCTGATATTTCGACCCGCCGGGATAGGTGGTGATCTTGCCCTTGGCGACGATCTCCAGCCCTTCCTCGGGTTTGAATTTCAGCCGCGAGAACGTGCCGCGCCAGACGACCGCCTCGATAGCCGCGCCTTCGTCCTTGAGCCGGAAATAACAGTGGCCGGAGGCATGGGGCCCACGATAGCCCGAGATCTCGCCGCGCAGACGCACGAGGCCGTAGGCGTCCTCGACCGTGCGCTTCAGCGCAAAAGCCAGCTCCGACACCGAGTATTCGGTGACGTTGGTCGGCTCAGGCTGTGGATTGCGGGGTGCCATTCGGGGCGTCTCTTTTTCTAAACTGCCGTTGTCGTGCTAAGAGCGCGACGTCCTTCACGCGGCATGACCTTACCATTAGGGCATACAGGCGCAGGGTTGGCGGAACAAGCGGGGCAACGACAGTCGTGAACGTACTTCTCATCGGCGGCGGCGGGCGCGAGCATGCGCTGGCATGGAAACTGGCGCAGAGCCCTCTCCTCGACACGCTCTACTGCGCGCCCGGAAATGCAGGCATCGCCGAGACGGCCGAATGCGTCTCTCTCGATGTGGGCGATCATGGCGCGGTCGCCAAATTCTGCGACGAGAAGAAGATAGGGCTTGTGGTCATCGGCCCCGAGGCGCCGCTGGTGTCCGGACTCTCTGACGATCTGGCGGCGCAAGGCCTCCCCGTGTTCGGCCCGTCCAAGGCGGCGTCGGCGCTGGAGGGCTCGAAAGGCTTCACCAAGGATTTGTGCACCGAGTTCGGCATCCCCACCGCTGCCTACGGCCGCTTCACGGATGCCGCCTCCGCCAAGGCCTATCTCGCGGGGCAGAAGCTGCCGATCGTCATCAAGGCCGATGGTCTTGCGGCCGGCAAAGGCGTCGTCATCGCAGAGAGACTAGACGAGGCCGAGGCCGCCATCGACGCCTGCTTCGACGGCGCCTTCGGGGATGCCGGTGCGGAAGTGGTCGTCGAGGAATTTCTGAACGGGGAGGAGGCGAGTTTCTTCGCCCTTGTCGACGGCGAGACCGCGCTGCCGCTTGCGACGGCCCAGGACCACAAGCGCGTCGACGACGGCGACCTGGGTCCGAACACGGGCGGCATGGGCGCCTATTCGCCGGCTCCCATTATGACAGACGCCCTGTGTGCCCGGACGATGGACGAGATCATCCTGCCGACGGTTGCCGCCATGAAGGCGCGCGGGACGCCGTTCAAAGGCGTGCTCTATGCGGGGCTGATGATCGAGGATGGGGCGCCAAAGCTCATCGAATACAATGTGCGCTTCGGGGACCCGGAGGCGCAGCCGCTGATGATGCGCCTGAAGTCGGACCTCCTGCCCGTGCTGCTGGCGACCGCGCAAGGACGGCTCAACGGTGTGACGCTGGATTGGGAGGCCGATGCGGCGCTGTGCGTGGTGATGGCGGCCAAGGGCTATCCCGGCGCCTACGACAAAGGGACCGAGATAAGGGGACTCGAGCGGGCCGGTGCCGATCCGCGCACCGCGATCTTTCATGCGGGCACGACGCGCGACGGATCGCGGATTTTTGCCACCGGCGGCCGGGTGCTCGGCGTGACGGCGCTCGGCGAGGACATCGCGACGGCGCAGACCCGCGCCTATCAAGCGGTGGACGCGATCGACTGGCCCGGCGGGTTCTGCCGCCGCGACATAGGCTGGCGAGCGCTGAAACGCGGCGCTTGATGCTTCGTCCGTCGGCGGCGCATTAGGGAGAAATTCACCGTAAGCCCCTATGAAGAGCGCAGGGCACCGTTTCGCCTCTCTTTTGTCACCGGGAAATGTTGTCTTTTCACGATGACGTCACTATCTCCAAGTCAAGTAGATTCCTAACCAGGACCCGAGACTCGCACGATGACATTCGACACACCCCTGACAAAGAAGACCGTTTCCGGTGTCGTGGGCGTCGGTGCGATTCTTTTCTATCTGTGGCTGCTGACCTGGTCGGCGCCCGCCAAGGCCATGGGCGGCGTGATCGCGGGGCCCGAAGCGCCCGGCGTCAACGTCCATCAGGTCAAGAGAATTTTCAAACGCGACCGCACCCCCGTGTATCCGTATTACGCCCAGGGTCCGGGCCGTAAGGGCTGGTCGTCCTATATCGGCTTCGTGCCGTATAGCTGGGGCAATGTCGAGAACGAGGCGATTCAGCGGAACCAGTATCCCATGCGCTACTGGCCGCACAATCAGAACGCCCCGCTTCCACGTCCTTATCGCTAAGCTCTAGCGCTTTTCCCCACTCCCTCGTCCGGCGCTTGTTGCGTCCGCGTTTGTGCTCGAACGATCAACGGCGCGCGGCGAAGAAGTCCCGTAGCAGCGACGACGACGCCGTCTCGCCAATGCCTCCATAGATTTCGGGGACATGGTGGCAGGTGGGCTGGCTGAAGAAGCGTGGCCCATGTTCAACCGCGCCGCCCTTGGGATCGCTCGCGCCGAAATACAGACGCCTTACCCTCGCGAAGGAAATCGCGCCCGCGCACATAGCGCAGGGTTCGAGCGTCACGTAGAGATCGCAGTCGATCAGGCGCTCGCTGCGAAGCGCCGATGCCGCCGCCCGCAAAGCCAGAATTTCCGCATGGGCCGTGGGATCGCGCAGTTCCAGCGTGCGGTTGCCAGCCTGCGCCAGCACCGACCCGTTCGTATCGACCACGACCGCCCCGACCGGCACCTCGCCGCGATCGGCCGCGGCGCGCGCTTCGTCCAGCGCCAGATCCATCGGCGTCGATTTGGAGCGCTTGCCGGAGGCGCCATCTTCTGCAAGCTTCGCCGTCATGAAAGCCAAGGTGAACGAACGGACGACCGGCGGTCAAGCGCCGCGGAAACGGGCACGCACGCGCCCCGCCCCGCCCAAGCGCGAGATGGAGCCGATGCGGATCGCCAAGGCGATCGCCCATGCCGGGCTGTGCTCCCGGCGCGACGCGGAGAAATGGATCGAGGCCGGCCGCGTCTGCGTGAACGGTACTGTCCTGACGAGCCCTGCGCATGTGGTGAGCAGCGAAGACACAATCCTGGTTGACGGGGAGCCCCTCCCCTCCCTGCATGCGCCGCGCCTGTGGCGCTACAACAAGCCGAAGGGCCTCGTGACCAGCCACAAGGATCCGGATGGCCGGCCGACCGTTTTCGCCAATCTGCCCGACACGTTGCCCCGCGTGGTGTCGGTCGGCCGCCTCGACATCAACACCGAAGGCCTGCTGCTGCTGACGACCGACGGCGCCTTGGCGCGTCATTTGGAACTCCCGAGCACGGGCTGGGTCCGGCGCTACCGCGTGCGCGCGCATGGCCAGGTCAGCCAGGATGCGCTCGATGCCCTCAAGAGCGGCGTCACGATCGACGGCATCCGCTACGGCCCCATCGACGCCAAGATCGAACGGACACAAGGGAGCAATCTCTGGCTGCTTATCGGTCTCCGCGAGGGCAAGAACCGCGAGGTGAAGCGCATCGCCGCTCATCTGGGCCTCAGCGTGAACCGGCTGATCCGCACCTCCTTCGGTCCCTTCTCGTTGGGCGATCTGCCGGCTGGGGCGGTCGACGAAGTCAAGCGCAAGGTGATCGCCGATCAGCTCGGCGCGACGCTCGCCCGCGAGTTGGGCGTGAAGACCTGATGCGCATCGTCGCCGGGCGCTTCAAGGGCAAGTCGCTCGATGCGCCCAAGGGCTTGAACACGCGCCCAACGTCGGACCGAGTCCGCGAGGCACTCTTCAACGTGCTCACCCATGGCGCGCTGGAGATTGCGTTCGAAGACGTGCGCGTGCTCGACCTGTTCTCCGGCTCCGGCGCGTTGGGGCTGGAGGCGGTGTCGCGCGGCGCCCGGTACTGCCTCTTCATCGAGGAGGACGCCGGCGCGCGCGGCACGATCCGCCGCAATGTGGAGGCCTTGGGGCTCACGGGCGTGACCAAGATCTGGCGGCGCGACGCCACCCAGCTCGGCCCCGTGGGCACATTGAACCCGTTTGACTTGGTGTTCTGCGACCCGCCTTATGGCAAGGGATTGGGCACGCGTGCCTTGCAAAGCGCGCTCGATGGCGGCTGGCTTGCGCCGAATGCCGTGATCGTGCTGGAAGAACGGGCGGGAGAGCCGCCGAACTGGCCGCACGGTCTGGTAGAGATCGACCGGCGCCGCTATGGCGACACCGAGATTGCGATCGCTCGATACGAGTGTTGAAGGAGCTGACGATGCGACTATGGGCATTCACCTGTCTCGGTTTGGTTCTTGCCGCCGCCTCCCCTGCTGGAGACTCCTTCCAGACCGGCGATTGGCAGGGGCGCGCCAATTTCAACGGGGAAGGCACCTTCACCGATTGCACGGTTCTCATGCCAGATCCCGAGCACACCACGGTCGGCTTCGTCATGACCCATGGAAACGATTTCGGCATGATTGTCGCCGACCCGGCCCTCAAGCTGGAGCCGGGAGGCCAGAAACCCACGCTGATCCACGTGGAAGGGATCGATTCGGTCGCGGCGATTGCCGACGTCGTCGCGGACAACGGCGTGCTCATTCCGCTTGAGAACGGTGGCGCACTCGCGCTCGCCATCGGCGAGGGCAAGGAGTTTCGCGTCAATATTCGGGAGAAGGAATTCGTGCTTCAGCGCCCGAGGACCGGCGAGGCTCTCAAGGCCTTGAAGGCGTGCGTCGAAAGTCATCGCGGCAAGAATCGCGTCGAGCTGTGAGACGCGCCTAGCGGCGCTGAAACAGCTTCTCGATATCGGTGAGCTTCAGCTCCACATAGGTGGGGCGGCCGTGATTGCACTGGCCGGAGAACGGCGTCTTCTCCATATCACGCAGCAGCGCGTTCATCTCCTCGGGCGACAGGCGCCGTCCGGCGCGGACGCTGCCGTGGCAGGCCATGGTGGAGAGGACGTGATCGAGCCGGTCGCGCAAAACTTGCGCACCGCTTCCGTCTTCGGCTTCCATGAGGAGCCCCGCAAGATCGCTGAGGAGCGTCCGCGTATCGCAATTGCCGAGCAGAGCCGGCACTTCCCGGACGGCCAGGGCCTGCGGTCCGAAACTTTCGACGACGAGACCGAACCGCTCCAGCTCGTCCACGGCTCCGAGCAGGCTGTCGAGGGCCTCGGGCGCCATCTCCACGATGTCGGGGATCAGCAGCATCTGCCGGGCCACGCCGCCGTTTTCGAGCGCACTTTTCAGGCGCTCATAGACCAGCCGCTCATGGGCGGCGTGTTGATCGACGATGACAAGCGCATCGCCCGTTTGAGCGATGATGAAGGTGTCCTGAATCTGGGCGCGCGCGGCGCCGAGCGGATACGCGTCCGTGGGCTCCTCGGCCGTCATGGCCCCGCGCATGTCCGCCGAGGGCGCCGCGACGCCTCCGAGCGGCGCTTGCGCCTGGTCGCTGAAAGCCACCCTGTCCGGCGTTGGGTAGGAGGCCCTTTGAGGCCCGGAATACGCACGCGGGCCGCTCTGATAGACGCGCGGTCCGCTGTCCTCCGGCGGCAAGCCGTATTCCGCCGGGCGCATGCGCTGCAAGGCCTCGTGTGCAAGACTTCCGGTCGCCCGGTGTCCGGCCTCGCCCAGGGCGTCCCGCACAGCCCCGATCAGCAGCGACCGCATGCCGTTGGCGTCGCGGAATCGCAGCTCGGTCTTGGCCGGGTGGACGTTCACATCCACCTCTTCGGGCGGGATATCCACGAACAGCGCGACCATGGGATAGCGGCCGCGCGGCACGAGGTCGCCGTAGGCCGCGCGAACCGTGCCGGCGATCAGGCGGTCGCGCACCGGGCGGCCGTTGACGACGAGATAGATGCTGAGCCCGTTCGGACGGTGAAGCGTCGGCAGACCGGCATATCCCTCGACCCGAACATGGCCGCGGGTCGCAGAGACCGGGAGCGCGTCGTCCACGAACTCCGCACCCAGGATGCGTCCGAGACGCGACAAGCCATGGTCGAGAAGTCCCGGCGGGCAGGCCTCCAGCCGTAGCGTGGTACGCTCGCCATTGGACAACGAGAACGCCACCTCCGGGTGGGCCAGGCCCAAACGCTTCACCACATCTGTGATGGCGGTCGTCTCGGCCCGTTCCGATTTCATGAATTTGAGCCGGGCGGGCGTGGCGTAGAAGAGGTCGCGCACCTCAACTTCCGTGCCGGCGGATCGGGCGGCAGGCTTCAGCGGGGCCTTGCGGCCGCCATCGACCTCGATAGTGAACGCGTCGGCGGCGTCGCTGGCCCGGCTGGTGATGCGGAGCTTGGCCACGGCACCGATGGACGGCAGCGCCTCGCCTCGGAAGCCCAGCGTCAGGATATGAGAGAGGTCCTCTCCCTTGAGCTTGGACGTGGCATGGCGCTCCACGGCAAGCTCCAAATCGCGCGCGTCCATGCCCGCGCCGTCATCGGCCACGCGGATGAGCTGGAGGCCGCCCCCGCTCACGGTCACGTCGATACGGGACGCTCCCGCGTCGATCGCGTTTTCCACCAGTTCCTTCACGACGCTTGCGGGCCGCTCGACCACCTCACCCGCGGCAATGCGATTGATGAGGTTCGGCGGCAGCTGACGAATGGCCATGCCTTGCCTCTCATGCCCCGAGCCGACGCGCCTCGCGTCACTTCGCCGGGCGCGGGTCTCACCTTACCCGATTCTGTGGCGGAGAGAGCCTAGCCTGGCGCACCTTCGGCGACGGGCTCCTCGACGGGCTGGCCCACAATTGTGGTGATGAGCTGGTCGGCCGCGAGCAAACGGGCCGCGACGCGCTTGATGTCGTCAAGCGTGACCGCCTCAATCAGCGCGTTGCGCTTGGCGACATAGTCGATGCCCAGATCCTCGATCTGAATCCACAGAAGCTGATTGGCGATGCTCGACGAGGACTCGAACCGCAAGGCGTAGGCGCCGGTAAGATAGGATTTGGCCGCATCGAGCTGGTCCTCGGTCAGACCGTTCTCCGCCACGTCCTCCAACTCGTCCTGGATAACCTTCAGGGACTGGCCGACCGCCTCGTTCTTTGTCGCGACATTGCCGACAAAGACCGATCCGTGCCGGTAGGGAAACAGGTTGGACGTCACCGAATAGGCGAGCCCCCGCTTCTCGCGGACCTCCTCCATCAGCCGCGAGGAAAAACCGCCGCCGCCGATGATGTAATTCAGGATGTAGGCCGGGATGAAGTCGTCGTCGTGCCGCGCGATGCCGCGGAACCCGAACTGCGCAACGGACTGCGGAACATTCATTTTGATGACTTCGCGTGCGGGGCCGAGCGGCGGCGTGGCGTCGTCCACGTCCCGCAGGTCCGCCTTCTCCGGCAGCCCGCCGAACAGGGTATCCAAAGCCTTGCCGAGTTCCTCGGGCGTGATGTCGCCGACCGCGGAAACGACGAGCTTGTCCCGTGCGAAGACACGGTGGACATAGTCGTGGAGATCGTCGGCCGTTATCGCGCTGATGGACTCAAGCGAACCCTTGACCGGACGTCCATAGGGATGGTCGCGAAACGCGAGGCGATCCCAGGCAATGGAGGCGACCGTGGCCGGGTCGTTCTCGTCGTATTTCAGACCGGCCAGGATTTGCGCCTTCACGCGCGCCGTCGCTCTTTCGTCGAAGCGCGGCTCCGTCATGGCGAGACGGGCCAGATCGAACACTTCGTCCTTATTTTCCGTCAGGGTCTGCAGCGATCCCAGCATCACGTCACGGCTGGCGTCGAAATCCAACTGCATGGCCAAGGACTCCGCGCGCTCCTGGAAAGCAGTCGCATCGAGTTCACCCGCGCCCTCGTCCATCATCGAGGTCACGAAATAGGCCTGACCCTCTTTGCCAGGAGCATCCTGGGCCGCACCGCCGAAAAAGGCGAAGCGGATCGAGATCAGCGGGTTGACGTGACTCTCTACAAGCCAGGCTTTGATTCCGCCTGGGCTCGTGACTTCCTGGATACTCATCATCTTTCCTTGAGCGGTCTCTTTAGCCGTCGGCGCCGGCGAATCCGGCAACGCCTTCTGCGCCATCGCGGACGGCGCGAGATACATCTGCGCGGCCATAGCGAGACACAGGCAGACCATTGTCAGCAACGTGCGGACCGTAACCGGCATCTTATGACTTGTCCTTGGTTGTCGCATGCACCGGCTTTTCCTGCACATTGCTCGTGTGCTCCGGCGCGGGCTTGAGGATGCCCGTTACTGAATTCTCATCCAAAAGATAGTCCCTCGCGACGTTGTGCACCTGTTCGGTCGTCACCGCCTTGATCCGGTTTGGCCAATCCTCGACATCCTCGACATCGAGCCCCACCGCCAGACGCCAGCCATACTGCCGGGCCATGCGGGAAATAGAATCCGAGTTGTAGATGTACTCGGCCAGGAGCCCAGCGCGGGCCCGATCGAGCTCTTCCTGCGTCACGCCATTGGCGCGAACGTCCTCGATGACTGCATCCATCGCGGCTTCCATCTCCTCGGGCGTGTCGTCGTCGCCGGCGATCGCGTAGAAGCCCATGCGCCCGGAGTCGAGCCCCGATTCCGAGTACCAGCCGCCCGCCGAGGCCGCGGCTCCCTTGTCGACGACCAGGCTCTTGTAGATACGGCCCGTGCTCCCATTCGCCATGATACGGGCAAGAAGCTCGAGCGCCTCCGCTTCGCCGGGCTTCCCGGTGGTGTAGCTCGGCGTGATGTACAAGCGCTGGACGGTCGTGCGACCGGCACGGGGGTCCTCGAGAGTCACGGTGACAGACGCATCGTGTTCCGGCTCGGCGGGACGCTCACGCTTGATCGGCTCGCCGCGCGCCGGAATCTTGCCGAAAGTCTCTTCGGCGAGGGCGCGCACTTCGTCAGGCTCCACATCGCCGGCGACGATCAGGATCGCATTCTCGGGCGCATAAAACCGGTCGTAGAAAGCGAACGCATCCTCCCGGTCGAGCTTCGCGATCTCGTGCTCCCAGCCGATGACGGGAATGCCATAGGGATGGTTGCGATAGAGGGCCGCCATCATCTGTTCTTGCAAGAGGCTGCTCGGATCGTTGTCGACCCGGGAGCGCCGCTCCTCGAGGATCACGTCGCGCTCGGTGTTCACATCGTTCTCGGTCAGCCGCAGGTTCTTCATGCGGTCGGCTTCCATCTCCATCACGGAGGCGAGGCGATCCTTGGCAACACGCTGGAAATAGGCGGTCACGTCCTGGCTCGTGAACGCGTTGTCGTCCCCACCCTTGCGGGCGATGATCTTCGAGAACTGGCCTGCCGGGATGGTCTCCGTGCCCTTGAACATCAAATGCTCTAGGAAATGGGCGATTCCGGAGACGCCGTAGGGCTCGTCGGCCGCGCCGACCTTGTACCAGACCATCTGGGTGACGACGGGGGCACGGTGGTCTGGGATGACGACCACTTCGAGCCCGTTTTCCAATTTGAATTCGGAGGCTTTCTTCGCGGGCTTCTGCGGCGATGCCGCCGGCGCCTTGTCGGCCTCAGCGGTAAGGGTAGCAACTGGCATGGATAGGCTCACCAGGGTTATGACCAAGCCGGCCCGCAAGAGGGTCGCGGCGATCCAGTGTTTGAACATTCATGGCACCTTTAGCGGAAGGCTAGAGGAAGTGACGCCAAGCGAACGCCACGGCGCTCACGACGCCTTCGGGACGCCACCCTAACATGTGGGACGCCCAATCCGTCGATTCAAACAAGTTTAGCGGTCGCGATGCGGCGGCCAAACTTACAGATTCGCAAGGTTTCCGAAGGGCTGAGCGGGATTTTGACCCGTCCGCGGACGGGCCCTGAGAGCGGCGTCAGCCTAGTAAAGGCTTCTTTGGGTGCCGGAACCGCTCTCATAGCTGTTCGGCGTTTTCGGCTCGAAGGCCTGCCTGTTCTGATCGGGGAGCGGCGCCTGTGCCTGGTGCGGCGTGATCGGCTGGCTGCTCGTCGCCACTGCCGGCCTCGAGCCCGGAATGACATCCGAGGCATCCGGCTCCGGCACGTCGGGAACCGGTTCCTCGATCCTCTTCTTCTTGCCGCCCTGGAACAGCTTGTCGAGAAGGGTCTCGCGGCCCGCATAGGCGTTGAGCGGTTCGGCTGCGGCCTCGGCCTTTGCAACCACGGCCTTCTGCTGCTCGACCTCACGCACCCGGACTTTTTCGGGATCGTCCGGCCAATCCTGGCGGGACGCAGCGACGGAGCGAGTCTCGGTCGGCGCGGGAAGACTTTGGGTGTTCGGCGGCACCATCAGAGGGGCACGCGCGCTCATTGTGGGATCGGCCTTCGGGCCGCCGACCTTGCCGGACAAGCCGGCATAGTCGAAGACTTTGCCTTCGAGCTCGACACCGCCACACCCGCCAAGGAGCGCCGCGCAGGCAAAGACTGCCGCGATCGTTCCAAGCCGCCGTGCGGCATTTATGGCTGTGACGTGCCCCAAAAGCTCCCCTCAAATCCCAAAAATCCGGATTTGTTTACATTTTAGAGGGGTTTCCGGCCTTTTTGTGACCCCCGAAAAGCGAGTCATACAGAAGTCCGACCACCCCGGCAACGATCGCTACATCGGCAATATTAAAGATGTACCACTGAAAGCCGAAAGCGTGAAACGAGTAGAAGTCCGCCACGGCCCCATGCACGGCCCGGTCGATGGCGTTTCCGGCCGCCCCGCCGACGATCAGCCCGATGGCGACGGCCGTCAGGCCGGTCGATATCCGGGCTAGCCAGGCGATCAAGGCCAGGCTCACGACAATGGCGAACGCGACGAGCGCCAGGCGCCCGAGCAGTTCATCCTGCTGGAGCAGCCCATAGCTGATGCCCTTATTCCACACGAGGATCAGGTCGAAGAACGGCGTGACCTCGACGGGCTGCTTGGTGCCGATATCGTAGACATAGAGCATCCACAGCTTGTTCCCCTGGTCCGCCACCAACGTCGCCAAAGCCACGAGAAGCCCGAGCGGCGAATAGGGTCCCCAGAACCAGCGACGAAGCATGACGCTACCCCGCCTGCCCGGTGCGCCGGTCGAATTGGCGCACGGCCTCGGCATCACGGGGCGACAAGGTCGGGAACTCGGGATCGGCCCCGACGTCGGGGAGGACCTTCCAGGACCGCGCACACTTCCTGCCTTCCGCCCGTGCGAAGACTACCGCCACGGCGGGCGCATCCTCGAGCCTGAAAGCGTCCGCCGGCCCCTCGCCGGCAACGAGACGCGCCCCGCTCGTGATCGCGATCTCGGCCAGGTCGAGCCCGTCGAGCGCGCCCCGCAAGCCCTCGTCGGCGACAAAGACGACCGGCGCGGCTTCCAGGCTCGAGCCGATGCGCCGTTCGCGGCGTTCGACCTCGAGCGCACCCGTAACGGTGCGCCGGATCTGCCGCACCTTCCGCCATTTCTCGCGAAGTCCCGCGTCGTCCCATTCTTCCGGCACGTCGGGGAAGTCGCGCAAATGGATGGAGCCCTTGTCGTTGGGGAAGCGGGAGAGCCAGGCCTCTTCCATGGTGAAACACAGCATGGGCGCGAGCCAAGCCGTCAGCGCGGCGAAGAGCCGGTCCATGACCGTGAGCGCTGCACGCCGCGTGAGGCTGTCGTGCGGATCGCAATAGAGCGCGTCCTTGCGGATATCCAGATAGAACGCCGACAGATCGTTGACGCAGAAATTCAGCAGCGCGTGGAAGACGCGCTTGAAGTCGTAGACGACATACCCTTCGCGCACCAACGCATCGAGCTCGGCGACACGGGCAAGCATGTAACGCTCGAGCTCCGGCATCTCGTCATAAGCGACGGTGAGATCGTCGCGATAATGCGCGAGGTTGCCGAGGAGGAAGCGCAGCGTGTTACGCAGGCGTCGATACGAATCCACGTTCGCCTTGATGATATCCGGCCCGATGCGCAGGTCGTCGGCATAGTCCGAGCTCATGGCCCACAGCCGCAGGATCTCCGCACCCGACTGGCGGATAACGTCTTGCGGCGACACTACGTTGCCGAGCGATTTCGACATCTTGCGCCCGTCCTCGTCGTTGACGAAGCCGTGGGTGAGGACCTCGTCAAACGGCGCGCGGCCGCGCGTGCCGCAGCCCTCCAGCAGCGATGACTGGAACCACCCGCGATGTTGGTCGGAGCCTTCAAGATAGAGGGACGCCGGCCATTTCAGGTCGGGGCGTTGCTCCAGCACGAAGGCATGGGTCGAGCCGGAGTCAAACCAGACGTCGAGAATGTCGCCGACCTTCTCCCAGGCGTTCGGATCGTCCACGAGCCCATCAAGGAACCTCTCTTTGGCGCCTTCAACAAACCAGGCGTCCGCGCCCTCGGCCTCGAACGCGGCAGCGATACGGTCGATGAGTTCGCCAGATGCATTGAAGTCCCCGCGCGGAATGACGTCGCCCGTTTCCTTGTGGACGAACACGGTGATGGGAACGCCCCAGGCGCGCTGGCGCGAGACCACCCAATCGGGCCGCGTCTCGACCATGCCCTTGATGCGCTTCTCTCCTTGCGGCGGCACGAAGCGCGTGGCCTCGATGGCGTCCATGGCACGGGTGCGCAGGCTCTCGCCGGCCTCGAAGTTCTGGTCCATGGCGATAAACCATTGGGGCGTCGCCCGGAAGATGATGGGCTTCTTGGACCGCCAGGAATGCGGATAGTCGTGGCGATAGCGGGCGCGCGCCAGCAGTGCCTTCGCGTCCATGAGCGCGCGGATGACGGTTTCGTTGGCGTCGCCGAACTTGCCTTTGTCGTCGACCACGCGCTTGCCCGCGAAGCGCGGCGCGTCCTTGGTGAAGAAGCCGGCCTCGTCGACCGTAAAGGGGATCGTCTTGTCGATGCCACGGTCCCGCAGGAGCCCTTCGCTTTCGACCCAAATGTTGTAGTCGTCCGCGCCATGACCGGGCGCGGTGTGCACAAAGCCCGTGCCCGCGTCCTCGGTGACGTGATCGCCCGCGAGCAGCGGCACCTTGAACCGGTAAGCATCCTCGTCGCGCAACGGATGCGCGCACATGACCTGGCTGAGCATCCCGGCCGTCACGTCGCCAGCACGATTCCAGCCCTCGATACGGGCGGCGTTCTTGACGGTCTCGGCAAGCGCATCCGCCAGGATCAGCCGCTCGCCGACTTTGGCCCAATTGTCTTCCGGCGCCTGGGTGATCTCGTACAGCCCATATGAAATGGACGGCGAATAGGAGACGGCGCGGTTGCCGGGGATCGTCCACGGGGTCGTCGTCCAGATCACGACCGAGGCATGCTGCAAAAATCCGGGATCGGGATTTTCGTCCGTCGCGAACATGATCGGAAACTTCACATAGATCGCCGGACTTTCGATCTCCTGATATTCGACTTCGGCTTCCGCAAGAGCCGTGCGCTCCACGACGGACCACATCACGGGCTTGGAGCCGCGATACAGCAATCCATTCATCGCGAACTTCATCAGCTCGCGCGCGATGGTGGATTCGGCCTTGTAGTTCATCGTTGTGTAGGGATCGTCCCAGTCGCCTTCGATGCCGAGGCGCTTGAACTCGTCGCGCTGCACGTTCAGCCAATGCTCCGCATAGGCGCGGCATTCGCGGCGAAAAGCGACAATGGCTTCCGAGTCGGTGAAATCCGGCTTGGCCTTGCCCTTGGAGCGGTACTTCTCCTCCTCGACCTTCCATTCGATGGGGAGGCCGTGACAGTCCCAGCCCGGCACATAGTTGGCGTCCTTGCCCATCATGCTTTGCGAGCGGCAGATCACGTCCTTCAGGATCTTGTTGAGCGCGTGCCCGATGTGAAGATGGCCGTTCGCGTAGGGCGGGCCGTCATGCAGCACGAATTTGTCCTGGGTCTGCCCCTTCTCGCGCAGCCTCCCGTACAGGCCCATCTCGGCCCAGCGCTGCAGCAGCTCCGGCTCGCGCTGCGGCAGGCCCGCCTTCATCGGGAACTCGGTCTTCGGCAGGAACAGCGTCTCGCTCCAGTCCCGCTCCGTTTGCGGCTGCACCGGTTCGGGCGCCGCCTCAGGTGCGGGAGGCATTGTGGTGTCCGTCATCTCAGTTTTTTTCGCGATCGTCTTTGGCTTGGCCGCCTTGCGGGGCGCCGTTGTTGTCTTGGTTGTTCTCTTTTTTGCCGGCGCCTTTTTCGGCGCAGCGGCCTTCTTCGGCGCGGACGCCCTCTTCGGTGCCGCGGCCTTCGGGGCCACACGGGCCTTCGTCACGCTCTTCTTCGCTGTCTTCTTCACCGCTTTTTTCGGCGCGGCTTTCTTGCCAGTCGCCTTCTTCGCCGCGGTCTTCTTGACGACGGTTCTTTTGGTGCTCGGCTTCTTCGCCGCAGCCTTCTTCGCGGAAACTTTTTTGGAGACCGTCTTCTTCGCCACCGCCTTCCTGGCGCTCGTCTTCCGTGCCGTCTTCTTCGCAACGGTCTTTTTCGGCGAAGCCTTCCTCACGGTCTTCTGCATCGTCTTCTTTGCCGAGACCTTCTTCGCCACAGCCTTCTTCGGCGCAGCTGTTTTCGCGGTGCGCTTCTTGGTGACGGTCTTTTTCGCGGACTTCGTCACCGCCTTCTTCGGCGCAGCCTTCTTGACGGCAGGCCGTTTGGCCGCCGGCTTGCGTTTGGGCGCAGCCGCGGTTTTCGCCTTCGAGGCCGGCTTCTGCTTCGCCGTGCTCGTCGTCTTGCCCGCCATCTTGGTCTTCTTCTTCTTGCGCGCGGGGCTGGCGGCGCTCTTGCTCTTGGACGCGCTCTTGCCGCTCTTCGACTTGGTGACCATGATTTCTATGTCCGCCCGTGTTGGATCGCGTAAGTCGCGATTCGAGTTGCGGGGCGTTCTAGCAACCGGGCTAGCGACAATCCAGTGTCCGCGTGGCAAGAGCGGCCCCGAGCGGGAATTGCCGCATCGGATCGCTGGCCTCGACACGCGCCAGCACGGCTCGAACGGCCTCGCAGTCCTTGTCCATCTGTGCCGCCAGCGCCTCGCCGTCGGGGAAGGCCTGGTCGGGACGGATGAAGTCGATGAATTCCACCTCGATGGTCTGATCGTAGAGATCGCCGGAGAAGTCGAACAGGAAGGCCTCGAGCGCAGGCTCGCCGGCGCCGAATGTGGGACGCGGCCCCACATAGCCCGCCGCATCGTGGCGCCCGCCCGCATGGTGCACGCGCATCGCGTAAATGCCGTGGCAGACATCCTGGCCGGGCAGGAGCTTGAAATTCACGGTCGGGAAGCCGAGCCCCTGCCCGCGCCCCGCGCCATGGGCGACGGCGCCGCGCGCGCGCCACCAATAACCGAGCTGTTCGGCGGCTTCCCGTATCCGCCCCTTGGACAAATGCTCCCGGATCGCGCTGGAAGCGAAGACCGTCTTCCCCTTGAGCTGAACCGGCTCCACCACGTCGACGCCATAACCGGCGGCTTCGCCCGAGGCCGCAAGATGCGAGACCGTGCCGGTTCGGCCTTTGCCGTAGACGAAATCGTAGCCCACCACGACGTGGCGGGCGCCGAACGCCTCACCAAGGACATCGGTGGCGAACGCGTCGGCCGACAGGTCAGCCAGCGGCCGGTCGAAGGGCAGGACGAAGACGACGTCGAGGCCCAAGGCCTCGAGCAGCTCCAGCTTCACAGGCAAAGGCGTCAGCCGGAAGAACGGACGGCCCGGCGCGAAGAACTCGCGCGGGTGCGGTTCGAAGATCACCGCCCCGGTCTTTCTGCCTTCGGCCGCCGCTATCGCCTTGGCCACACCGAGAACCGCCTGGTGCCCGCGATGAACGCCGTCGAAATTTCCGATGGCCAGGACCGCGCCTTTCTGGTCCGGCGGTGCTTCCCGCCAGGAGCGGACGATGTCCATCGGAAATCCTTCCGGTTTGAACGGAACTAGTCGTCCGTGGGGCGGCGGGAGACCATCAGAAGCGCCTCTCCGGTGAGAACGGGCCGGCCGTTGGCCTCGCAGACACAATCGAAGGAAACACGCCCCTTCTCCATGTCGACGGCAGTCACCTTGCATGTGGCGATGAGTTCGTCGCCGATGAAGACAGGGCCTTTGAATTTCATGGTCTGGGACATGTAAATGCAGCCCGGTCCCGGCATCTTGGTTCCCAGTACCGTGGAGAACAGCGAGCCGGTCAGAAAGCCGTGCGCGATGCGCTTCTTGAACACGGTTCCGGCCGCGAACTCTTCGTTCAAGTGGACGGGATTGATGTCACCGGAGAGTTCCGCAAATGCCGTAATGTCCTCGTCCGTCACGGTCTTGGAGACGCTGGCCTCCATTCCGGGCGACAAGTCCTCCAGATAGTAGCCGTGGTCGAGGCTCATGCGTGTACTCCCTGCGGTGTTGGTGTTTTTTAAGAGGGGCGCAAAATAGCGAAGCGCTTGCGGCGCCGCAACAGGTCTCGACCGGCCCCTGCGTCCCCAAAAAACATCATGTAGAACAAGCAATTAAGATTTTGTTAACCATGTTTCCGTAGCCTTGAAGGAGGCATACGGAGGACGGCCATGCCACTCGATTTCAAAATGCCGGTGCTCGTCGTCGACGACTACAGCACAATGCTCCGGATCATCCGCAATTTCCTCACGCAACTCGGTTTTGCAGACGTGGACGGCGCCTGTGACGGCAGCGCGGCACTGCAAATGATGCATGAGAGGCGCTACGGCCTCGTCATCTCCGACTGGAACATGGCGCCGATGACGGGCTACGAGCTCTTGCGCGAGGTCCGCGCGGACGGCGGCCTGACTGGCACCCCCTTCATCATGGTCACGGCGGACGGCTCGCGCGAACACGAAGCGCAGGCGATGCAGGCCGGCGTCAGCGACTACATGCTAAAGCCATTCAATGCAGTTACGCTCAGGTCGAAGATCGAATCCGCCTTCAACGGCTGACAGTGGGACCGGCCGGAGGACGCGCCTACCAGCGCAGACCGTGCGTGGCGGCGATCGGCGGGCTCGGCTCCTCCGCAAAGAGCCCTTCCAGGTGCTCGGCATCCAGCAATCCTACACTCTCATCCGGCGCATGCAGCTTGCTCGCGACGAACACGGACGGCACACCGAACGCGCCCGCCCCGATGATGTCGGTCTTGGCACCGTCGCCGATCGCGAGGACGTCTGACTTCGAGATGATTTCGCCGCGTGCGCCCGCAATCTTCGATGCGGTCTCGAACGCCAGATCGTAGACCGGCTGGTGCGGCTTCCCTGCATAGACGACGTTGCCGCCGAGGCTCTCATAAGCCGCGGCCAGGGCGCCGGCACAGTAGATCAGCCGGTGGCCGCTTTCGACCTTATGGTCGGGATTGGCGCAGATCATCAGGATATCGCGGGCGGCAAGGCTCGCCAGCAGGTCGACATAGTCTTCCGGCGTCTCGACCTGGTCGTCGAAAAGACCCGAGCACACGATCAGCTCGGCCTCTTCCGGACCGGTCAGCGTGACATCCGCCTGATGGAAGATCGGCAGATCGCGCTCTGGGCCGAGATGGAATACCCGCGCGCCCTTGTGCTTTCCGACCTCATGCCGGGTGAGATCGCCTGAGGACACGGTGGCGTCATAGGCGTCGTCCGGCACGCCGATGATCCGAAGCTGGGCCTGGAGGTCGGGGCTCGGACGCGGAGAGTTCGACAGCAAAATGACCACACCCCCCTGCTCGCGAAATGCGCGCGTCGCAGCCGAGGCATCGGGAAAGGCGTCGCGCCCGTTGTGCATGACACCCCAGATGTCGACGAACCAGACCCGGCGGCCCTCCGACACGTCGCGGATGGATTCGATGACGGGAATTTTCAGGGAAGCTTCCATGGCGCTCGGTTAGAGGGTCGGGGGCCGCCGGTCAAGGACAGCGGATGCGGCCTGTCGAAGCGCTACGTCCAAAGGCGCGGCGGTGATAGGATCGCGGCGAGGATACGACCCGCATTCGTTGCACAGAACGCTAGGAGGAGACGATGCCCCGATTGAACGCCGTCGCTTGGATGGGAGTTGCCGCTCTCGCAATCGCCGCCGGACCGGCCTTTGCCCTGCCCACCCACGATCTGAAGGCCCCGTCCTTGGTCGTGCCGGTCCAGGACGAGGAAGACATGGAGGTCCAACGGGACCTCGAGCCCGACGAAGTCCCTGCGACAAAATCCGGCGGCGAGATGATGCCCGCGCCCGACCGGGCAAAGACGACAGGTGGCGGCAACGTTGAAGACGAGGAGCTACAGCGCGACCTCGAAACAGGCGACTAGACCGGTCTCGATCGGTCGCGCGGTACGGGCGGTCGGACGTTTCTGACCGGCTTAGCCGGCGCCAGCGCCTGACAGTTCGCGGGAGAGCGCCGTGTTCATCGGCTCTGCCTCGGCGAAAAGGTGCCCCTGCGCCAGCTCGATTCCGTGGTCGAGGAGCCGCGCCACGTCGCTCTCTTTCTCGACCTTCTCGATGATCAGCGTGATGCCCGCCGCATCCAGTCTCCGCTTGAGATCGGCCGCATTGCGTCCCGGCCCGCCGAGGAACTGCGCCGCGCTGACCTTGGCGAAACGGAAATTGCGGTCGCCGAGCCCGTCGAAACCGGTCTCGATATCGGCCACGTTGTCGAGGCAGAAGCCGAAGCCCAAGGCGCTCAGCGTATCGAGGCAGCCGATTTCGCTATCGTTCAGCCCTTGCATCTCCGCGCTGCTGATCTCCAAGATCAGGCTGTCGCTAAGGTTCGCGTTCTCCTCCATGAACTCGATGAGTTCCGGGAAATAGTCGGGATCGAGCAGGGAGTGCATAGAGATGTTGGCGAAAACACCCTCGATTGGCGCATCGGGGCCGAGTCGCCGCAGCACCTGGACGGCGCGGACCACGAGTACGTTGTCGATCAGTGGCATGAGCGCGGACCGCTTGGCCACGGGCATGTAATCGCGCGGCATCACGATCTCGCCGTCGGCTTTGCGGATGCGGGTCAGCCCTTCGAAATAGCGCACCTTGCGCCCCGGCAGGGTGACGGTGGGCTGCAGATACAGGTCGACCCTGCCCTGTTCGATGCCCTCGCGAATGATCTCAAGCATCGCGTCGCCGTCATCTTCCGCGAAGTCGTAGGCCAATTCCTCGAGGGTCTCTTCGGGTTCGGGCTCAGGCTCGGGCGTCGGTTCGGGCTGCGCCGCGGCCAACGCCGCCGCGAGAATGGCTTCTTCGCGGCCGACCTCCCGTTCCTGATCGCCGCTATCCTCATCCTCGGCGTTCTCGAGACCGGCCTCCGCGCCAGTGCCGTCTTGCCGTTCGGACTGGGCGCTCTCCTGCGGCTCGGGCTCCAAGACGAGATCGACTTCCTCTTCGTCAATTTCTTCGAAATCGGGCTCGGGTTCCTCGACGGATTCTGGCTCGAACACCGAGGCTGACTTGCGTTCGATCTCCGCTTCAGCGTCGGCGGCGGTCACTGCCGCCATAGTTGGCGCAGGGTTGGCCAGCGCAGGACTGCTCGCAGGCGCCGCCGCGGACGCGCGACCGACCAATTGTGCGATCAGCGTCTCCAGAGCGCCCAGATCGTTGGCGATCTTCTGCCGTTGGGCGCGGCTCTCATTCGTAACCTCGGCGCGAACGGCCTCAATGCGGTCGTAGACGTGCTGAAGATCCACCGACAGCCCTTCGGAACCGGCAGCGCCGAGCGCGCCGCTCGCGACGTGCTGATCCAGACGTTCCACCTTGTCATGCAAAGCATGAAGACGGTTCATCCCGTCTTCAACGCGGTCGAGCCGCTGCAAATCGATGTCGATCACTTCAAGCGCTTGCTCGAGATCGTCGAGCCGGTCGCCACCGCCTCCACCGCTGCCGCGTCCAACCCGAAGGAACGTGGTCGCCATTACCAAGAACAGCGCGATAGCCCCGATGAGAACCGGCAGCAGCGGAAGTCCCGCCTGCATGGTCAAACCGGCGCCGAATGCGGCCGCCGTGATGGCCATGGCCACGAGAACAATCACGTCAAGCATTGCGAGCCCTCCTGAAGCGGCACGTGGTACCGTCAAGACCTGCTCCAATGGACGGCGTTCCATGAACACATGGCCACGCCGTTCCAAATGGTCCTGGCTTGTCGCGCCGCCCCTCGCTTTCGAAATCATGGGCGACAGGCTATTGCAAAGCAACATCAAATTGGCTGTGCACGTTCCGTGATAGCAATCTTGCGGCGCAAGGCCAAGGTGCACGCCCAAGCGCGCTTCGCATCGATCAATGCGACGCTGCGTCACTCGCCCATCAATAAAGTGTGTTGCAACGTGTGATGCGCCGCAGCCGCGCGCGGCTAGATTGCCGGTATCCGTCCATTTCGCCCAGGAACACGCCATGTCTTGCGCTTCTCGAATCGCCGTCGCCACTGCCGCACTAGCGCTACTCTCCGCGCCGGGCATCTTCATACCGAATGCTTCGGCCGAACCCGGTCCCGCCGATCTTGTCGGCGCGTTGAGCGAGGCTTTCGGCAAGTATCCGCACAAGCGGGCCGCCCACCCAAAGGGCGTCTGCGTGACTGGCGTCTTCACCCCCTCGAAGGAGGCGCCGGGCCTCAGCAAGGCGCCGCAATTCTCAAAGCCGGTTCCTGTGATCGGCCGGTTCTCGCTCGCAGGCGGCAACCCGGAGGCCCCCGACAACGACAAGGGCAACCCGAAGGGCCTTGCGCTGCGCTTCGATCTCGGCGATGGCGCCAGCACGGATTTAGTGACGATCTCGGCGCCGGTCTTTGTCGCCAACACACCCCAGGCCTTTCTTGATCTTCTGACCGCGGTAACGAGCGGCGACGCCGACAAGGTCAAGGCATTCTTCGACGCGCACCCCGAGTCGAAAAGCCAGGGCACGTGGCTCAACGCGCGGCCTCTTCCGGCGAGCTATGCTGGGGTCAACTACTGGGGTGTGCACGCTTTCACGCTAACAAATGCCGATGGCGAGGAGACCGTCGCGAAGTTCAAGCTCCTTCCGTCTTCAGGCGAAATCACACTCACGGACGCGGAGGCCGAGGCGAAAGGGCCCAACTTCCTCGCCGATGAGATCACGGCCAGACTCGCCAAAGACCCGGCCAGGTTCGATGTCGTTGCGATTATCGGCCAAGAGGGCGACCCCACAGACGACGCCACCGCCCTTTGGGACGAAGACAACCGAGAGAAGGTCTCCCTGGGTGAAGTGAGTATCGAGGCAATTGCACCGGAGGCCACGTGCGATGCGTTCTCGTTTCTGCCGGCCAACGTCGCCGACGGCGTGGCGGGGCCGACCAACGATCCGATCTTCGCGATCCGCTCGTCGGCCTATATCGTTTCCTTCACGCGCCGGGTCGCGCCCTGACGGCCCATCGATCACCGAACGCGCTCCGCTAAGGGTTTGCAGCCTCCGCGCGCCTTGACGCCTCGGAGTGGCCTGCGTACAAGCGGGGCTATTGGCACTCGGGAGGCCTGAGTGCCAAACATCGGAGTTCCAGCAAATAGGAGCGCATATCCATGAAATTCCGTCCCCTGCATGACCGTGTCGTGGTCAAGCGGCTCGAGGAAGAGCAGAAGACCAAAGGCGGGATCATCATTCCGGACACCGCGGCCGAGAAGCCGCAGACTGGCAAGGTCGTTTCCGTGGGCCCCGGCGTCCTCGGTGAGGATGGCAAGGTTCATCCGCTCGGCGTGAAGGCCGGCGACAAGGTCCTGTTCGGCAAATGGTCCGGCACAGAGGTCAAGATCGATGGCGACGAACTCCTCATCATGAAGGAGTCCGACATCATGGGCGTCCTCGGCTAGGCCCGCCCACACCCAATCGAAACCGATTCCCCCTGCGGCCGCGCGACTAGGCGGCCGCCGTGGAGTGTCGATCCACAACGGAGAATAGTTCAATGGCAGCAAAAGACGTTGTATTCGCCGCCGAAGCCCGTGAGCGCATGCTCAAGGGCGTCGACGTGCTTGCCAACGCCGTGAAGGTGACGCTCGGTCCGAAGGGCCGCAACGTCATCATCGACAAGTCGTTCGGTGCCCCGCGCACCACGAAGGACGGCGTCACCGTGGCCAAGGAGATCGAGCTTGAGGACAAGTTCGAGAACATGGGCGCGCAGATGCTGAAAGAGGTCGCGTCCAAGACCAACGAGACCGCGGGCGACGGCACGACGACCGCGACCGTTCTTGCCCAGGCCATCGTGCGCGAAGGCCTGAAGGCCGTGGCCGCCGGGATGAACCCGATGGATCTGAAGCGCGGCATCGACAAGGCCGTCGCCGAGGTTGTCGGCACGATCCAGAAGCAGTCGAAGGAAGTTTCGGGCTCCGCCGAAATCGCCCAGGTCGGTACGATCTCGGCCAATGGCGAGAAGTCCATCGGCGACATGATCGCTCAGGCCATGAAGAAGGTCGGCAATGAGGGCGTGATCACCGTCGAGGAAGCCAAGAGCCTGGATTCCGAGCTCGAGGTCGTCGAGGGCATGCAGTTCGACCGCGGCTATATCTCGCCGTACTTCGTCACCAACGCCGACAAGATGACGACCGAGCTCGAGAACCCCTACATCCTGATCTACGAAAAGAAGCTGTCGGGCCTCCAGGCCATGCTGCCGCTGCTCGAGTCGGTCGTGCAGTCGGGCCGTCCGCTGCTCATCATCGCCGAGGACGTCGAGGGCGAAGCGCTCGCCACGCTCGTGGTCAACAAGCTGCGCGGCGGCCTGAAGGTCGCGGCCGTCAAGGCGCCTGGCTTCGGCGATCGCCGCAAGGCCATGCTGCAGGACATCGCGATCCTGACGGGCGGCGAGATGATCTCCGAGGACCTCGGAATTAAGCTCGAGAACGTCACGGTGCAGATGCTGGGCAAGGCCAAGCGCGTCAACATCACCAAGGACGACACCACGATCGTTCGTGGCGGCGGCAAGAAGGACGAGATCGAGGCCCGCGTGTCTCAGATCCGTCAGCAGATCGAGGACACGACGTCCGACTACGACCGTGAGAAACTGCAGGAGCGTCTGGCGAAACTTGCCGGCGGCGTTGCGGTGATCAAGGTCGGCGGCGCCACCGAGATCGAAGTGAAGGAGAAGAAGGACCGTGTGGACGACGCGCTCAACGCGACCCGCGCGGCCGTCGAGGAAGGCATCGTACCGGGCGGCGGCGTTGCGCTGCTGCATGCCTCGAAGGCGCTGAAGGCCAAGGGCGACAACGACGATCAGGAGGCCGGCATCAATATCGTGCGCCGCGCACTCCAGGCGCCCATTCGCCAGATCGCCGAGAATGCAGGCGTCGAAGGCTCCATCGTGGTCGGCAAGGTCATGGACCAGAAGTCGCCGACCTTCGGTTACGACGCCCAGAACGACACCTATGTCGACCTGATCGAGAAGGGCATCATCGACCCGGCAAAGGTGGTCCGTACGGCCCTACAGGATGCCGCTTCCGTGGCCGGCCTTCTGGTCACCACCGAGGCCGGCGTCGCCGAGTTGCCGAAGAAGGACGACCCCATGCCGATGCCTGGTGGCGGCATGGACGGCATGGGCATGATGTAGTCCACGCCTGTCAGGCTGCAGACGACAAGGGCCGTCCCTCGGGGCGGCCCTTTTTTGTTGCTAGCCAATATAGTGTGTTGGCAATATATTCTACCTATACGTGTTATTAGGCCGCACGCAGCATAGGACTGGAGGCACCATGTCAGAGCAAACTCCGAAGGTGAAAATCACCGCCGAGATATCCGAATCGCTTCTGGAGACTTTGAAGAACCTGGCGGAGCAGCGCGGGGTTTCGGCGAACACGGTTCTTTCTCAGGCCATCAGCACGGAGAACTTCATCGCGCAGAACGAAGCCGCCGGCTCCAAGCTCCTTATCGAGAAGCCGAACCACACTTTGGCGCAGGTGACCCGCAAAAGGGTGCCCGAGTAGGAATAGAGGGTAGGTGTCATGAACCAAGCTCCAGATTCAGGAAAGCTGACAGTCGATCTCACGACGATCCGCCCAATTGGCGCCGCCGCGGCAGGAAGCAACGGCAACGGCGGTTTCACCACCACGCCCTACGATCGCGAGCGGAAGCGCGAGACGATGCGCGGGTGGATCGCCATGCTGCTGCTTCTGACCCTGGTCGTCGTGATCAGCACGATGATCGGCATTGCCAGCTATTCCACGGTCGGCTGTCTCAGCAGCAGCTCGGAGTGCTCGACCGAAGCGCTGAGACTCACCGCGATCCGTTCGATCGGCGAAGTGTTGCTGGCGCCGCTCGTCGGCCTGGTGGGCGCCGTAACGGGCTTCTACTACGGTGAAAAGAGCGCGACCGAACGCCAGGGCGCCGGCTAGCGCAGTTCGGACCCGCCCGACCTATTCCACACGGCAGCCGGAACCGGCGTCCAGGCCGGCGGGCTCACCCCAATCGTTGGCAGGGACGTCGGGGAACGATTTCCCGAAGTCCTGCTTCACCACCTCGAATTTGAGCGGCACGTTCGAATTCTCCGGAAAGTCGACGACCCAGAAATAGTCGTGATTGGCGGCCGGCCATTCGCGCGGCACGCCCGGCACGATGTCGAGGTGGAAAAGCTGCCGCAGCGTGACCGCGGCCTCACGCTCATATTTCCTGTCGTATTCCGGGTCGGCGATGTGGCGGCGGTCCCAGACCATGACAATTGTCTTGCCCCTGAGGGCCGGATTGTTGAGCACGTTGCCCGCGGCCTCGCGCGTGCGCTCGTGCAACGCCTCCTCCAGCTTTTTGGGATCGTCATTCGGCAAGACCGAATAGTGGATGACGGGCTTGCGCCAGCTCGACGCGGCGGGCGTCACGGTCGCGACCGTGTGGGGCGTGATGGCGAAGAAGAACGCGGGCGCCGTACCCTCGACGAAGAGGGATTTTGCGGCCTTGTCGCCGAGATAGTTGTAGCGCAGTCCCTGCGCGCGCTGGCTTCCGATCTCGCAGAGCTGCCAGGCATCCGCCGCTTCGGCGCTCGTCAGGATCACGATGCGGGCCGGCGCGGCCACTGCAGCGCTCGGCAAGACGGCGACCGGCATAACGGCGGCCGGTACGGCGAGCGATAGGACGAGCGCTAAGATCGAGCGGCGCATGGACGGCCCCTTCGGATTGCTTTTCCAAAACCGGGGCGAGACTAGCCGCGGCAGGCCGACGCCGCCAGAGAACCCAACGCAAACGTGATAAGCCGCGAGCGCTCAGCCGGAGAACGTACTCAGCCTGAGAGCGCGCCGAGGATCGCCGCCTTGAGCTCGTTCGCGCGCGCATCCCAGCCGGCCCGCTTCGCCGCCAGAAGGTGGGCTTGCGACTTCAGAATGAGACCGTCCTCGAGCACTTTGAGGTGGTTCGCCTTCAGTGTCGTGCCGGTACTGGTGATATCGACGATGAGCTCGGACGTGCCGGTGGCGGGCGTCGCCTCCGTGGCGCCGACGCTCTCGACAATGCGGTACCCGGTGACGCCCTTCTGCGCGAAGTAGCGCCGCGTCAGGTTCATGTATTTGGTGGCCACGCGAAGTCCCCGGCCGTGGCTGCGGGCGAACTGCTCGGCTACGTCCTCGAGGTCCGCCATGCGCGAAACGTCGAGCCAGCACTCCGGCACGGCCACGACCACATCCGCATGGCCGAAGCCGAGCGGCGCCACGAACTCGATGCTGCTGTCGACGTCATGCACGCTCTCACGCACCAGATCCTCGCCGGTGATGCCGAGATGCACGCGGCCCGAGCGCAGCTGGTGCACGATCTCGGCGGCGGACGTGTACTCCACGGCGACATCGGGCAGCCCGTCGAGCTGACCGCGATAGCCGCGCTCGTGGCCTTTGATCCGCAGCGTGTAGCCGGCCGCTTCGAACAGGCTCGCGGCCTGCTCCTTCAGGCGGCCTTTCGAGGGGACGGCGATGACGAGGGACGGCGCGCTCATGTCGATGCCCTTCCCACGGCGGCAAGCAGGCGCTCGGTGTGGATCGCCGTGCCGACGGCCGGCACCGGGCTTGGCGCACCGAGCGCGGTCAGCAGATTATCGTAGCGGCCCCCGCCGGCGACGGGCTCGGTCTCGTCCATCCCCGGCGCGCCGATCTGGAACACAAGGCCCGAGTAGTATTCCAGCTTGCGGCCGAACTCCGTCGCGAAGGTCGCGTTCGACAGATCGACACCCTGCTGTTGCAGCAGGTCGAAGCGGCGTCTGACCGCGTCGAGCGCCGCGTCGATGTCGAGCCCCGCGCCATGCGCGATCATGGCGATCTTGTCGACAGCCTCGCGCGGCGGGGCGGACACGCCGAGATAGTATTCGATGACCGTAGCCACTTCGCGCGGCAGCGTGTCGGCGAGAAGATCCGCAGCCTGATCGAGCAGGCGCGCGCTGATCTCCCGCAAGGTCCGATTGCCCGCAAGGGGAATGCCCTCTGCCTCGAGATACGTGGACACGATGTCCTCCGCCTCTTCCTGGCTCTTGCCGGCGATTTTCTCACCAAGCGCCGTCAGAACACGGTCGGGCTCGATACGCGTTCCCTTGGCAAGCTGATCCACAAGCACGTGGAAGCTCGGCGGGCGCCAGAAATAGTGGCGCAGCTTCAGCCGCCAGCGTTCCGGCAGGTCCAGCGCATCGATCAGTGCGTAGAACAGCGCGATGTCGCCGAAGCAGATGCGATAGTCCGATAGACCCGCGCTGCGGACGGCCTGCACGGCGAGCAGCAGCACTTCCACGTCGGCGGCGGCCTTGTCGGGCGCGCCAAAACATTCAACGCCCGCTTGGCGGAATTCGCGCGGGTGCATGACGCTCGGCCCCAGAGGCTGAAAGCGAAAGGCCGGACCGTTGTAGCAATAGCGGGCTTCCGTATCGGCTAACGGGTGACGCTCGAGATAAAGCCGCGAGACCGGCACGGTGAGATCGGGGCGCAGGCAAAGCTCCTCGCCCGCCAGATCGGTGAAGACATAGGAGCGCGCGCGTATCTGTTCCCCGATCTGATCGAGAAAGACGCCCGCGGGCTGAATGATCGCGGGCGCGACGAATTCGTATCCCGCCTCCCCGAACAGCGCGAGGAGATCGCGAGCCTGGCCTTCGAGGGCTTCGAACGCTTTGGCGGATTCGGCGGTCATGGGGTTACGCCTTGTACCGGTCGAGGACCTTGGACACGCCGCCGACGAGGTCGGCCTCCGGCACGGCGAATTGCGCCTCCGCCTGCTTCTTCAAATACTCTTCGCGGTCCTCAATTTTGGTGAGCGTCGCGCCGAGTACGAGGTCCTTGATCTGGACTTCGCCGCGCTCTTTCTCGTCGCCGCCTTGGATGACCACGCAGGGGCTGCCGCGCTTGTCGGCGTATTTCATCTGCGCCTTCATGCCGGACGAGCCGAGATAGAGCTCCGCACGAATGCCCGCATCGCGCAACGTCTTGACCATGCGCTGGTAGTTGCCGAGGCGATCCTTGTCGAAGACCAGCACGACGACGGGGCCTTTGCTCTCGTCACCTTTGTACTTGCCGAGAAGCTGCAAGCCGAACAGAAGCCGCGACACACCGACCGAGATGCCCGTGGCGGGCACGCGCTCGCCGGTGAAGCGCGCCACGAGCCCGTCATAGCGCCCGCCGCTCATCACGGAGCCCAGCCGGATGGTCTGGCCGCGTTGATCCTTGATGGTGGGCGTCAACTCCGTCTCGAACACGGGGCCGGTGTAGTACTCGAGGCCACGGACGATGGAGGGATCGATGACGATGCGGTCCGCATAGCCACCTGCCTCGACAAGCGATGCGATCGTCTTCAGTTCTTCGATACCCTCGGCACCCGCCTCAGTGTCGGAGAGTTGCACGAGTTGGTCTAGAACGGCGTCGTTGCCGCCGGACAACGGAGATGTCGATGCAATCACCTTGTCGATGTCACCGGCGTCTAGGCCCGCACCCTTGGTGAAGTCACCGCTCTCGTCTTTCCGGCCCTCGCCGAGAAGCAGGCGCACGCCCTCCTCGCCGAGCCGGTCGAACTTGTCGATCGCTCTCAAGACCGTCAGCCGACGCCCATCCTCAATGCCGATAGAGTCGAGGACGCCGTCGAGAATCTTCCGGCTGTTGACCTTCACCACGTAGTCGCCGCGCGGGACGCCGAGCGCCTCCATGGTGTCGGTGGCGAGCATGCAGAGCTCCGCATCCGCCGCGACGGAGGGCGCGCCCACCGTATCCGCATCGAACTGCATGAACTGGCGGAAGCGGCCTGGGCCCGGCTTCTCATTGCGCCAGACGGGGCCCGTCTGATAGCGGCGAAAGGGCTTCGGCAGGGTCTGGTAGTTCTCGGCCACGTAGCGGGCGAGCGGCGCTGTCAAATCGTAGCGCAGCGAGAGCCATTGGTCGTCGTCGTCCTGAAAGGAGAACACGCCCGCGTTGGGCCGGTCCTCGTCGGGTAGGAACTTGCCGAGCGCGTCGGTGTATTCGATGGCGGGACTCGCCAGCGGCTCGAAGCCATAGAGCTCGAACACCTTCTTGATCGTGGCGAGCATCGCTTCGGTCGCGCGAATCTCCTGCGCGGACGCGTCTTGCAGGCCTTTGGGCAGGCGCGCTTCGGGGCGCGTGTTCTCCGAACCCTGCCCGGGCTTATCGTCGTTCTTGCTCATGTGGGATGCGGCGGATTTCAATTAACTTTTGCCGCCGCGTTCTAGCCCATCGCTCCCCAGCCAGCAAGCAACCGGGCTCGATCGGACAGGGACTAATTGGCCAGTGACTAATCCGCCAGGGCCTTCTCCTTGGCCGAGGCCTTGGCCATCTCGACCAGCGCCTCGATGGGATGGGCGCGGTTCCGCATCTTGGACAGGGCCGGCGGACACGGTCCGCCGGTGGCCCAGTCGAGAAGCTCCACGGTATGGACGATGGGGATGTCCGTTCCGGCCTTTATCTGGGTCATGCAGCCGATATTGCCCGTGACGATGACGTCAGGCGCAATCGATTCAATGTTCTTGACCTTGCGGTCCCGGAGTTCGGCGGACAGTTCCGGCTCGATGATGTTGTAGGTGCCGGCGGAACCGCAACACAGGTGTCCTTCCGGGATTTCGGTGAGCGTGTAGCCTGCCTGCTCCAGCAGCTGCCGGGGCAACTCCTCGAGCTTCTGCCCGTGGCCTAAGGAGCAGGCCGAGTGATAGGCGACCTTGAGCCCTGTCCACATCACCGGCGGATTGAGCGAAATCTCGTTGAGGAACTCGGTGGCGTCGCGCGCCAGACCGCCCACATATTCCGCGCGCTCGGCGTAGCCGTGGTCGCGCTCCAGGAGGCTGCCGTAATCCTTGAGCATCGTGCCGCAGCCGCTGGCGGTCGGGATGATGGCGTCCAGCAGACGCTCGCGCATGACAGCCGTCAGCGCATCGATGTTCCGGCGCGCATGGGCGCGCGCTTCCTCGTCGCGCCCTAGATGATGCGAGAGCGCACCGCAACAGCCTTCGTCCTTCACGACCATCACGTCCACGCCATGGCGGCGGAGGAGACGGATGGCCGCCCGGTTGATCTGCGGCGCCAGCACTTCCTGAACGCAGCCCAGCATGATGGCCACGCGCTTCGGCTGCGGCCTCTTCGGATTGTACGCGGAGCGCGGACGCAGGATCTTGAGCTTCAGCGCATCCTTCGGCACGAGGTCCAGCGCTGCCGCGATGCGTTTCATGCCGAGCTTGCCGATCACGTCGCGGAAGGGCCGGGCGAACCAGCCGAGGATCAGCATCGCCTTGAACCGGCTCGGATAGGGCAGTACCCGGCTCAGGAACATGCGCATGGTGTTCTTGTTCGGGCTCCGGTGCCCGCGCTGCTCGATGCGCGTACGGGCGAGATCGACCAGATGCATGTAGTCGACGCCGCTGGGGCACGCAGTCATGCAGCCGAGGCACGATAGACAGCGGTCGATGTGGTGAACCGTCGATGCCGGGACGTCGCGCGTTTCGAACATCTGTTTCATCAGATAGATGCGCCCGCGCGGGCTGTCCCGCTCGTCGCCGGTCAGCACATAGGTCGGGCACGTCGCCGTGCACAGGCCGCAATGGACGCAGCGGCGCAGGATCTCGTCCGCCCGCGCGATGGACGGGTCTCCAAGTTGCATGGAGTTGAAATTGGTTTCCATCGCGCGTTACTGGCCCCTGTACAGCCGGCCGGGGTTGAAAAGTCCGAGTGGATCGAACGCGTGCTTCAGCTTCGCCGCCAGGACGTCGTGCGGCGGCTCCAGAGGCTGAAACACATCCGTCTCGTTGCGGATTGCCGCATCCGCGCGAATGAGTGTGGCATGGCCGCCGAATTCCGCAAGCTGACGGCGAATATCGACCGCGGCCGCGTCGGTCAAGGATGGCGTCTCGATCCATAGAAGGCCACCGGACCAGTCGTACGCCACGTGGACATCGACCTTGCGCGCAAGGTTGCCGACAAGCGTCGCCGCCTTGCTCGGAACCGTGGAGACGCGCCAGAGCGGATGCTTCGTGCCTTGAAACATCTTGAGCGCGCGCACGTCCTTCCAGAAGGCTTGGCTGCGGTCGGTGTCGAGTTCGAGTTCCGGCCCGTAAGCAAGCAGCGCCTCGCGCAGACGGCTCGTGCGATAGCGAGCCGACGCGGGGAAGCTTTCCACACGGATCGCCGTCACGGCCCTACCCTTCCCGGCGAGATCGGCGTCCGACAGCCGGGCGGCGACCGTTCCGTGAAGATGAACTGTACCGGACACTTCGTAGGGCGTGCCCATCGCGAGACACAGGGCTTCGACGGCGGCGAAATCGGTGAGCCCGAAGAAAACCAGGGTCCGGGATTCGCGCTGTACCGGCAGGACTTTGAGCGCGACCTCGCACATGACGGCGAGCGTGCCCCAGGACCCGACCAGCGTCCGCGCGATGTCGTAGCCCGTCACGTTCTTCATCACGCGGCCGCCGGACTTGATGATCTCGCCGCGCCCGTTCACGGCCGTGACGCCGAGAACGTGATCGCGCACCGCGCCTTTGAGAATGCGGCGGCTGCCGGAGATGTTCGTCGCGACGAGACCGCCGACGGTGCCCTCGCCCGGGCCGTAGCCGAGAACCGGCGCCATATCGACGGGCTCGCAGGCGAGCTCCTGATCGTTTTCAGCAAGCGCGGCCTCGATCTCCGTCAGCGGCGTGCCGCACTTGGCCACCATCACCAGCTCCGTGGGCTCGTACAGGGTGATGCCCTTCATATTCTCGGTGCTGACGACCGCGCCCGCGCGCACCGCATGGCCCAACTCGCGTTTGGTGCCCTTGCCCATGATCTCCAAGGGCGTGCGGGACTCGGCGGCTTCGAGGACGATCTGGGACAGTTCCTCTTCCGTCTGCGGCGCGTGGAAGCCAAGGCGCATGTGAGCCGTCACAGCCGTTCCTCGCCTTCAATATATTCGACGTCGAACTCGACCTCATCTACGAGGGTGTCCTCCGGCGGCAAACCGTCCGGGGCGGCATCGAGACGGGTGAGGTCCATGCTCTGTTTCAGGACGCCGCGACCGAGGATCGGAAACACCTTGCCCGGATTCAGAAGCCACGCGGGGTCCAGCTCTTCCTTGATCCGCACCTGCTGATCGATGTCCTCGTCCGTGAACTGCTCGTACATCAGCTCACGCTTCTCGATGCCCACGCCGTGCTCGCCGGTGAGGCATCCGCCAAGTTCGACGCACAGCTTCAATATCTCGGCACCGCAAAGCTCCACGCGTTCGAGCTGTCCCGGATCGTTTGCATCGTAGAGGATCAAGGGGTGCAGATTGCCGTCGCCGGCATGGAAGATATTGGCGACGTCGAAGCGGTACTTGCGGCAAATCAGGCTCACGCCGTTCAGCGCCTCCGGCAGCGCCGACAGCGGAATGACCCCGTCCATGCACATATAATCGGAAATCTGACCGATCGCGCCGAACGCCGCCTTTCGTCCCTTCCAGATCAGCGCGCTTTCTTCGTCGCTCTGGCTTCGCCGCGTACTGATCGGATTGTAGTCCTGCGCGATGTCCTCGATCTTCTCGAGGAGATACTCGATCTCGTCCTCGGAGCCTTCGACCTCGACGATCAACGCTGCTTCAGCATCGAGCGGATAACCGGCGGGCACAAAATGCTCGCACACATGGATTGCCGGACGGTCCATGAACTCGATCGCGACGGGAACGATGCCGGACGCGATGATCGCGGCCACGCAGGAGGCGGCGGCATTCGCGGAATCGAAGCCGATCAGGACAGGCCGCGCGCCTTCAGGCGCGGCAATCAGCCGGACGCTCGCCTCCGTCACGACGCCGAGCTGGCCTTCGGACCCCGTTATCAGCGGCAGGAAATCGTAATTCGGCGCATCGAGATAGGTGCCGCCGAAATCGACGATCTCGCCGTCGATCATGACCATGCGCACGCCCAAGAGGTTGTTGACCGTCACCCCGTACTTCAGGCAATGCGCGCCGCCGGAGTTGGTGGCGATGTTGCCGCCGACGGTGCAGGCTACCTGGCTGGACGGGTCGGGGGCATAGAAGAAGCCTTGGGCCGCGGCAGCCTGGGTGATCGCGATATTGGTGATGCCGGCTTCGACACGCGCGACGCGGTTGGCGGCATCGATCTCCAGGACCTTGTTCATCCGCGATAGGCACAAGACGATAGAATCTTCGAGCGGCGTCGCGCCCCCGCACAGCGAGGTGCCGGCACCGCGCGGCACGACTTTCACGTGGTTCTCGTAGCAGAAGCGCAGGACCGCCGAGACTTCCTCCGTGTTCACCGGGAGCACGACCGCGAGCGGCAAGCGCCGGTAGGCTGAAAGCGCATCGGATTCGAACGTCCGGCGGCCCTCGAGATCGGCAATGACCAACGCCTTGGGCGCCAGCTTCTTGAGCTGCTTCACCACTTCGTTCCGGCGCGCCATGACGGCGCGGTCGGGATCGGGAAGGGTCACGGTGGACATGTCTGCAGGCTCCAAGCCGCCCAGTAGGCCATTAGGCCCAAATTGCCATCAGGCCGACAAGGCCATCAGGATGAAGGATGCTCACCCCCCTCTTCGCATTTTCCGGGGCCGATGAGCAACATGGGGTCATAGTCTATCAAGCCGCGCCTGCAAACAAAACGCGGCGGCAGACCAGCCTAGGTCGTCCTTTTCCATCTCTCTCAAGGCCCCGCAGGGGTGGCCTCTCCGGGTGGCGGCGGGGGCGGTATCGTGGCCTCGGCATTGACGCCGCCGCTTGGGCCATCGCCTTTCCCGGCGCCGTTGCCGGCTTGGGCCGTGTCGTCGTCGCCGGACCGAAAGGCCTCGATGTCTTCATGGACTTCCTTGAATAGATAGTCCCGGACCCCCTCTTCCTCCGCCACCTCCTCCCAGCCTTCGCGCAGTGCCTCCTGAATGTCGTCGGGGAACTCCAGGATTCTAACGCCGTCCTCGTTACTGAAGGCCGTGAGCGCCGCCGCTTGCAGGTTGCTGCTCTCCGACAGCGTCCGCTGAAGCAACTCTCCGCACGTGCTCTCGATTAGAGACTGGCGCTCGGGCCCGAGCGCATCCCAGCGGTCCTGATTCACCAGGAACTCGAAGACGGTGGCTGGCTGGTTCCAGCCCGGCTGATAAAGAATCTTCGCCGCGTCCTGAAGGCCATTGGTTCGATCCACAACCGGTGTGTAGGCCTCCGCGGCGTCGATCTTTCCTTCCTCGAAGGCATCCGCGATCCGGCTGCCCGGCACGAGCACCGGCACCGCGCCCAGCTGCATCATGACGCGTGCGCCTAGCCCGAATATGCGCATGCGGAGCCCATCCAAGTCGTCGACCGAGTTGACTTCCTTCGCGAACCAGCCCCCCGCCTCGGCGCCGCCAAACGCACATGGGACTACATGGACCTTGACCTTGGCCTGGTCGTACATCTCCTGATACAGCGCGCGCCCATGGCCGCGGTTGAACCAGTCCTGATACTCTTTGGCGTTTGGACCGAATGGATACCCGCCAAAAAGGCTGGCCGCGGGCAACTTCGCGGCCCAGTAGCCGGCGGTCGCGAAGCCGGCATCGACTTTCCCATCGGAGACCTTGTCTAGGATCTCGAACGGGGCCGTGCCGTCGCCGGGCTCTTTCAGGTCGAGCTGCAGCGAGCCTTCCGAACGTTCATCGAGGAGCTTGGCCAATTCGCGCGCCGGGGTGCCAAGACCGGGAACGTGGGTCCCGAAGGCGACGGGGGTTTCCAGGATGACGACCTCGGCCGGCGCCGCACCGGCCAATGAGGCCGCGGCCAAGCACGAACCACTCGCCATCAGGGCCTTGAAAAGAAGAGTTCTCATCGCGAATCGCCGCCCGCGCTCATCCAATACCCGCGGAGCTTGACTGTAACGCCGTAAGACCTCAACCCGTTGCTTCCGTTTGGTTTGGCCTTCCGCTATGGTTCGACCAACTTTCCGACGTGCATCAAGTTCTTAGGCTAGGTTTGGCAACACCTGGCGCGGGACGGGCTCAATGAACTTCGCCGTTTGGCTGATCGAACGCCCCCGCTGGTTCAAGCGGGTGTTCCTTATTGCGAACGACTTCGCGATGCTGGGCATCGCGTTGTGGGCGGCCTATTCCTTGCGCCTGAGCCGCATCTATATCCCCGACACCTGGCAGACGGTGCTGCTGTTGCTGGCAGCGCCCGTCATCGGCGTCTTCGTGTTCTATTGGCGGGGACTCTATAAGCTCGTCACGCGCTTTATCGGTCCCTCCGGCACGACGCAGATCTACATCGCCGTGATTATCGCCGCGGTGCTGTGGGCGCTCGTTGTCTATCTGAGCGGCGTCAAGAACCATCCGCGCTCGGTGGTCGTCATCTACGCGCTGATTGCCGCCATCCTGATCCGGCTGAGCCGACAGTGGGCGGGTTCCATGCTGCTCAAGGCGGCGCCGCAGTACGAGCCGATTCGGGCCGACGTCCACAAGAACGTCATCATCTACGGCGCGGGACAGGCGGGCATTCAGCTGCTGCGCGCGCTGAACGAGGTGGGCACCTACCACACGGTCGCGTTCATCGACTCGAGCCCCTCACTGGCCGGACAGGTCGTGCACGGGGTCAAGGTCATCCGGCCCGAAAAGATCGGAAAGGTCATTGCCGACGAGAAGGTGGACGAGGTGCTGCTCGCCGCGCCCTCCGCGCTCCGGAGCGAGCGCCGCGTCGCCCTGAAAGTGCTCGAACAATATCCCGTCGAGGTGAAGACCCTGCCAGCGTTAGAGGAGATCGCATCCGGGCGCGTCGAAGTCAGCGATCTGCGCCCGATCGATGTGGAAGACCTCTTGGGCCGCGATCCGGTCGAGCCGGACTTGGCCCTCCTTGCCTCCCAGGTACGGGACAAATCCGTTCTGATAACCGGCGCCGGCGGTTCAATCGGCTCCGAACTCACCCGCCAGCTGCTGCAACTGGGACCGAGAATGCTCATTCTGTTCGATGTTTCGGAACCGGCGCTGTACGAGATTTCGCTCGAACTCGTCGAGATGCAGCGCCGCATGCGCGTCGGTCCCGGCGGCACGGAGCGGCAAACGACTGTGGTGCAAATCCTCGGCTCGGTTCTCGACCGCGACCTCGTGCGGCGGACCATCGACCAGCACAATGTCGAGGTCATCTATCATGCCGCCGCGTACAAGCACGTCCCGATCGTGGAGGTGAACCCGGCTGTCGGCCTGCAGAACAATACGTTCGGAACACTCGTGGTCGCGGAGGCCGCACGGGACGCGGGCGTGGAGCGGTTCGTGCTCATCTCGAGCGACAAGGCCGTACGGCCCACGAATGTGATGGGCGCCAGCAAGCGCTTGGCCGAGTTGATCCTGCAGGCGCTGGCCGAAGATCCGCACAACACGACCTTCACCATGGTGCGCTTCGGCAACGTGTTGGACTCCTCCGGTTCGGTCGTGCGGCTGTTCCGCAAACAGATCAAGGCTGGCGGGCCCGTTACGGTGACCCACCCCGAGGTAATCCGCTATTTCATGTCGATCCCGGAAGCCGCGCAGCTCGTCATCCAGGCGGGCGCCATGGCCGAGGGCGGCGAAGTGTTCGTGCTGGAGATGGGTACGCCGGTCAAGATCGACGACCTCGCCCGTACGATGATCCGCTTGTCGGGTCTCGAGGTCCAGGACGAGACGCATCCCGACGGGGACGTGGAGATCCGCTATGTGGGCTTGCGCCCTGGCGAGAAGCTTTTCGAGGAGCTGTTGATTGGCGAAGACACGACCGGCACAGACCATCCGCGGATATTCAAGACGTCCGAACCCGTCCTGGCCTACGACGCGCTGATCGCCGCGTTGGAACGGTTCGAGAAGGCCATCGCGAACAACGACCTGACCGAGGTCCAGGCGATGCTGCACGCCACTGTCGAGGGCTACGCGCCAGGCAGCGCCGCCGCCGCTCCCGGCACGGACGAGTGGCAACCGCAATCGCAAACCCTGCACTGATCCCATGCTTGACGCCGACGTTGTCTTGAGTGCCGCGGTGATCGGCGTGAGCGCCGTCCTGAGCGCAGCGCTGATCTTCGTCCTCAGACCTTTGCTCGTTCGCCACCTGATGGCGCACCCCAACGACCGCTCCTCCCATGTCCAAGCGACACCCGAGGGGGCCGGCTTCGGCGTCATGGCCGCGATTTTCGTGGTCGCGACAGGGCTGCTCGCCGGCTCGGCTGTACCGAACCCGAGCCTTGTGCCGGTTCTGTTCGGCGCCGCGGTGCTGATGGTCCTTGGCGGGCTGGACGATGCCCGCCCCCTGCCCGTCTCGTGGCGGCTGCTGGTGCAAGGCGCCGTGGCGCTCGGCATCGTCCTGATGCTGCCGCAGGACTTCCGTGTTCTTCCGGCTGTTCTGCCGGTAGCGGCCGAGCGGGCACTCCTCGTGTTCGGGATCGTTTGCTTCGTGAACGTCGTGAATTTCCTGGACGGCCTCGACTGGATGACGGTGGTCCAAGTGGTTCCGATGTCGCTCGGCATCGCCATCTTGTGGTGGCTTGCCGTCGTGCCTGCCGGCATCGGACTTATGGCGCTGGCGCTGCTTGGGGCCATGCTCGGCTTCGCCGTCTTCAACAAACACCCGGCCAGCATCTTCCTGGGCGACTCGGGGAGTCTGCCCATCGGACTGCTCCTGGCTTATATGCTGATCTGGGCCGCGGAGGCGCATCTCGTCTCGGCCCTCCTGCTGGCCCTCTACACCATTGCCGACAGCGCTCTGACGTTCTTCCGGCGTCTGGCGAACGGCGAAAAGGTGACCGACGCGCATCGCTCCCACTTCTATCAGCGGGCGACGGCTGGCGGTTTCCGCGTGCCGGAAGTCACCACGCGGATATTCCTGCTGTGCTCCTGGCTCGCGGCACTGGCCGTTGCGGCCGCGCTCAGCCGCTCGCTGATCGTGGATCTGGTGACGTTGGCGCTCGGGGCCGGCGGCGTCGCTCTCGTCCTGACCAGCTTCGCACGGGGGCGTTGAGCGACGATGCGGATCCTCGTCACAGGCGCCACCGGTTTCATCGGCCAGAGCCTCGTCCCGGCACTGGCGCGGCAAGGCACCTTCGTTCGGGCGGCGGCGCGCGACCCTTCCCGTCTGACTGCCGGACCCAACATCGAACCCATCGCCATGCCGGATCTGTCGGGCCCCGTCGACTGGACCAGTGCGCTCGAGGATGTCAGCCACGTCGTGCACCTCGCGGGAATAGCCCACGCCCCCGGTACGCTGCCCGACGAAATCTATGCGCGAATCAACACCGAGGCCGTTGGCGAACTTGCCGAACAAGCCAAAGGCAAGATCGCGCGCTTCGTGCTGATGTCGTCGGTTCGTGCGCAAGCTGGACTTTCGTCGCCGACCGTCATCACGGAAGCGGATGAACCGGCGCCTACCGAGATCTACGGCCGTACCAAGCTGGACGCGGAGCGGCGCCTTGCGGCGAGTGGCGTGGACTATACGGTGCTGCGGCCGGCCGTCGTCTATGGCCCCAATGTGAAAGGCAATATCGCCTCGCTGGCCACCATCGCCAAGACGCCCATGCCGCTCCCCTTCGGCGGGCTGGACAATCGGCGGTCGCTGCTCTCGATCGACAATCTCATCGCCGCCGTCGCCCACGTCCTCCAGACGGAGGAGACGCTCAACCAGACCTACCTGGTGGCCGATGCAGAGCCAATCAGCGTCGCTGGCATGGTCGCCGCCATGCGCGAGGGGTTAGGACGCCCGCCGCAACTCGTCAAAATGCCCCATAAGGCCATCCGGCGATTGATGAAGTCGTTCGGGCGCGAAGCCGACTGGGAACGGGTCTGCGGCACGTTCGAGATCGACCCCGCCAAGCTAATAGCGACGGGCTGGAAGCCCGAGATCGATAGCGCCGAAGGCATCAAGCAGATGATGCGCGCGCCGCAAACGCCAGCGCCCTAGCTGGCGATCAAACGCCCATAGAGCGCAGCCGTTTCCTGGCCGATCGCTTGCGAGGAGAACTTGTCCTCCGTGAGCCGCCGCGCTTCGGCGCTGTAGCGCTGCCGCAGCCTTGAATCGCGCGCGAGTTCCAACATCGCGGCGGCAAGAGCGTCCGCGTCGTCGACGGGCACCAAGAACCCGGTCTCGCCGGGAATGGAGATTTCCCGGCAGCCGGGAACGTCCGTCGCCACCATGGGCCGGCCGCAAGCCGCCGCCTCCAGCAGGCTTTTGGGCAGGCCCTCTCCTCCACGGGACGGCTGCACGGCGAAATGGGCCTTGCTCCAAACCTGACGCACGTCCTTCACATGGCCGAGCCAGTCGATCCCGTAGGCCGACGCAAATTCCCGCAGCTGTTCGGGCGCGAGCGAACCTGGATTTTCGGGATCGCAATCGCCGGCGAGCAGCAAATGCAACTCGGGCGGCTCGCCGCTCGCAGCGTCGCTTGTGGCCCGCCGGAAGGCCTCGACCAGGGTCAGTACCCCCTTGTGGTGAAGCATGCGGCCCACGAAAGCGGCCGTGACCGTTCCTTCGGGCTCGGGCAGCGGCTGGTACTTGTCGATGTCGACGCCCGACCCCGCAATGATCGTGATCGCCTCGTCGGGCACGCCGAGGCCCGCCACGAAGGAACGGTCCTCCGGGTTTTGGACGACGGTGACGGAGCGCTTGCGCCGCAGGAGGCGGCTCAGGGCCATCACGACGAGTTTCCGCGTGAGCGGGCTGGCCCCGCCTCCGTCCACGAAGAGCGCGCCCATGCCCGTAAGACTGTTGACGATCGCGACGTCCTTGAGGCCGACGGCCGCCAGGGTGCCGAGCAGGACCGGTTTCAGGGCCACGTTGTGCACGAGGTCCGGTGCAACATCGCGAATCAGGCGCCGCAACTCCAGGACGGCAGAAAGACTATCGCGCGCGGAGATGCTGCCCCGGCTCCAGCTCAACCTGTGTGGAACGAAACCTTCGGCCTCGATCGCCGCCGCGCCATCGGGGATCCGGGCAGCGACATGGACCTCGTAGCCCGCCTCCTTGGCCGCGCGCGCCATCGGCAGGCGGTGGGACAGGAAATACCAATCTTCGGTAACGATGTAGAGGATGCGCGGCGCCATGGGCCATGCTTTAGCCGCTTGCGGAGCCTGCCGCAATTTCGCCGTGAGACCGAACTTTTCTTGGATCCGACACTTGTGGCGCCGAGGTCACGCCGGGGCATCACAATGTTGGGAGGCCCCGGCGGTATCTGGCGTTGCGTTGCAAATCGCGGTAAACTTTGCTCCGATAGCGTCCGGAATCCGGGCGAGATATGGCGAGATGGGGATCGCCGGACGAGGGATGACACTGATGCGTGCTTTCTATCTAGCGCTAGTCGCCGCTTCGAGCGTGGCACTGATGCCGCTCAGCGCCGGTGCTTTTGAAATCCAGGGCGAGGACGCCGAAATTCCGAAGAGCGCGGCCGAGCATCTTGGCCTGTCGCCGACCTACAGCCTGCCCCAGTTCGAAGGCAGCTCCCTGGCCATGCCCTTCGCCAACAACGGCGAGAGCTCGGCCTTTGCGACGGACTACGGCAACGGCATCGCCATTCCGGCGCCTGGGATATCCCAGCCCACCCCGGCTTGGCGGTCGGGTCCTTACTTCCGATAGACCGTTTTTCCTGACAGCCGCTCGGCGTTCGCGGCATCGTGCATGCCTGTGACTTGCTGCGCGCGCGCCCTCGTGTGAAACAGCCTGGGCCATGCACGACCTTATTGCCCTTCAGCGCTGGCTGTACGAAGGCATGGCCAGCGGGCTGCGCGATGTCGCCGGTGGAAGCTGGCCGGCGCTCGTCGCCGCCATGGCCGCTGCCGTCCTATTCGGCATCCTCCACGCCATGATGCCCGGGCACGGCAAGACCGTGCTGTTCTCCTACCACCTTGGCCAAAAGGGCAGCCTGCTCTCCAGCATCGCCAACGGCGCGATCCTCGCACTGACACATGTGGGAATCGCCGTTCTACTGGTTCTGGCCGGCTTCGCCGTCATCTCGCGGGCCTTTGCCTATGGAGGGCGCACACCCCAGTTCGAACTGGCGAGCGGCTTCTTCGTGGTCCTGATCGGCGGCTATTTGGTTTGGCGGGCCGTCCGCCGCGCGGCCCCGGACGGCCCGCACGGCCAGTCCCCGCAAAAGGGCCGCACGCTGGCCTTCGTCACCGGTCTCGTGCCCTGCCCCCTGACGACGTTCATCATGAGCTATGCGCTGGCCCGTGGGCTCCTTGCCGCGGGGCTTGCCGTCACGGCCGCTATGGCGGCGGGTATGGTGCTGACCATTTCGGCCGTCGCCGTTCTGGCCACCCTCTCGCGCGAGCGTCTTCTGTCTTTCTTCTCGCGGACGGAAGGCGCACGGCGGTGGCTGGGGTGCGTGCTGGAGATCGGCGGCGCCACCCTCGTCGTCCTGTTCGGTATGTGGCTGATCCTCGGCGCGCGCGCAGCCTGAGCGTTACTGCGCGCTTCGCTGTTCCATGATTTGCTTCGTCAGCGCCTCGACCAGCGACTTGACCTCAGGATTGGCCGGGTCCGCCTTGGCCAGGCGCTGCGCATAGAGGAGCGCGCCTTTCAGATCGCCCTCCGCGCGGGAATAGTTTACCAGCGCGGTCAGGATATCCGCGTTTTGAGGATGGCGCTCGAGGCCGGCCTTCAGGGCAGCAATGGCCTCGACGCGGCGGCCGACGGAGTTGAGCCCAACCGCATAGACGTAGGTGTAGCGCACCCGGTCCGGCTCCAATTCCGCGGCTCGTGCCAGCTCCGCGATGGCTTCGTCCGACATCTTCTGGCGGACCAGTGCCAGACCCAGCGCATGGTGCAGCCCCCCGTCGTTCGGCGACAGACGAAGCGCTTCGCGCAGGACCGCGATCCCCTCCTCGTCGCGCCCTTGCGCGCGGTACAGGTCGGCAAGATTGACGGCGCCTGGGGTGAAATGCGGGCTGAGTTCGAGGGCCCTCTTGTAGGCCTGCTCCGCCTTGTCGAGCTCTCCCTTGCGGATGTAGTAGCGCGCCAGCAGGGACTGAGACTCAGGACGGTCAGCGTTCAGCATCTGCGCGGCGACGAACCCCTTCTCGGCCTTGTTGAGCCGCAAGCGATCGGCCTCCGATAGGTTGGCCTCCGGCGTTCCGGCAAGCAGAAAACCGGCGCCGTTCCGCACCCCACGGACCGGATCGTCGAGGAGCGGTGCGATCAGCGGCCAGAGCTGCTCCCCGGAAGCGGTCTCCAGATGATCGAGGGCCGCGAGCCGCACAAGCGGATCGGGGTCGGACAGTCCCTTCCGCACCATGTCCGCCGTCCGCTCGGACGGATACGCGGTCAGTTCCTCAACGGCGCTCGCCCGCACGAAGGCCGGCACGGCATCGTCCTCGGCGACGGCTGCGAGCAAGGCCGCGGCATCAGGCGCGCCGGTCCAGGCCGCGTGGAAGGCCGGACCAAAGGTCTGATAGCCCTTGCGCTCCAGCCCGTACCAATCCTCGATGGCTTCGGCCGCCCATGCGGCGGTCTTGTCCGTGTGACAATCGGTGCAGGCATTGTCGACGCCGAGCGTCACCGACAGATCGGGCCGCGGCACCCGGAAGGAATGGTCATGCCGTGTGTCGATGACCATAAACTCGCGGGACGGCATATGGCAGGAGATGCAATTGGGAGAGTCGGCGCCCTCGTGATGGGTGTGGCTCGGCTGTGCGTAGCTCCCGGCATGGCATTGCGTGCACACCTCAGCCCCCGGCGCCCGCAGCTTGGCACTGTGCGGATCGTGGCAGTCGCTGCACGTGACGCCCGCCGCGAACATCTTGGACTGTTTGAACTGGCCGTAATTGTAGACCTCGTCGAGCATCTGCCCGTCGGCCTGGAACAGACCGCGCGAAATCAGCGCCACCTGATGGCTATCTGACAAGGGCTGGCCGGGCACGAACACTTCGGAGAGGATCCCGCGGCGCGCATGGCAGCGTCCGCACATCTCGACTTCTTTTCGGACGCTCATTGGCGGCGCGCTGCGCTGGGGCTGCTTCGTCTTCGGGTCCAGTGTCCAGGAGACGCCCTTGCGCTCGTCGAATCGCGCCAAGAGACCGAGCTCATTGTCGTCTGGGGATTTTTTGGCACCCTCTTCCGCCCAGGCGACATGCGCCGAACCTTCGCCGTGACAGGCCTCGCAGCCGACGGTGATTTCTTTCCAGGTCGTGTGGTAGCGCTTTGTCGTGGGATCGTAGTTCTTGGCGACGCCGGTCGAGTGGCACTCGGCACACATGAAGTTCCAATTCTGATTCAGCTTGGTCCAATGCAGCGGATCGTCATGGCCGATCTTCTCGTCGGGATAGAGGTGAAACCAGCGCTGCCCGCCGTCCGCTTTGGGCCGGCTGTCCCAGGCAATGGTCAGCGCTTGCACGCGCCCGTCGGGAAACTCGATGAGATATTGCTGCAGCGGATCGAGGCCGAACGTGTATTTGACCTCGAAGGTTTCGAGGCCTCCGTCCGCCCCGTCGGTCTCGACGAAGAACTTGCCGTCCTTCGTGAAAAAGCGCGACGTCGTTCCGTAGTAATCGAACGTGGCGCCGCTGAAGTCCCCGAGTACCGTATCTGCCGTGGCATGGGCCATGGCATGGGCATGCTGCGACGGCCGCCACAAATTCCCCGCCTCTTGGTGGCACCCAATGCAGGTCTCGGTCCCAACGAAACTCAACTGGCTGGACGAACTGGAACCGGCGTCAGCGGCACGGTCGGCCGTCGCCGCCGGGTCCGACGAGAGAATGTTCGCGATCAGCCCGATGGCGAGGACGGCCATGGCCGCGAGCGCGGCGACACCGATCAGCAGGAACAGCTTCGACCGCAAGGGCAGCGCCGGATCATCGGCGCGTGCCGGCACGGCGTTCGATGGCTCACTCATGCCAGGAGATCTGCGTCGACTGTCCAAAATGACTCCGCTCGTCGGATGGAGTGCAGGTATCAGCGCTAAGACCTTCCCACGAAGAACGGGCGGGTGCTAGCACCCGCCCGTTGCATCGAAGTCTGTCGTTTACGGCTTGCCGCCGGAACTCAACCTAGAAACTGTCCACGCAGTCGCCCGACAGGGACAGCGTCGCATCGGCCGTCGTGATGCCGGCGCGAATCTTGCCCGTCTTCTTGGAGATGGCCGCGCTGAACGAGCGGGGCGAGTCGGTGTTCTGGCCGATGCCATGGAACAGGATGACATCGCCCATCTCCTCCATGTTCGTCATGTCAATCTCGCGCGGCTCGCTGCCGATGTCGTCCGACGTCATGACCTTCTTGTCGAAGTCGAACTTGAGCACGGGCGCCAGGTTGGCAAAGTCGAGCGATACGCGCTTGCAGCCGGCCACTTCCATGCATTCATACACGTCCGTGACGGCGCACATGTAAGTGCCCGAGGCGGCGGAAACGGTCGCGGGAGCCGCAAGCAGACAAATGAGCCCGAAGCCCGCTTTGAAAATCATCGATCGCATGGTCTGAGCTCCTATTGAGTAACGACGTAGCCGCGGCCTTCGAGGCACAGCGCCCCGGCCTTGAGATAGTCGGCATAAAGTGCATTGAGACGGCGCACGTCCGCGGAGGTGCGCGTATTGCCGAAGCCGCCTGCGGTCCAGCGTGGGTCCGTTCCGCCGGATGCGGTGTTCAGGGCCGTCGAGACTTCCATAATCGTCCTCGTGCGAATTCCGGCCTCCTGCGCGATGAAGGTAGCGGTCGGGTCAAAGTTCGTTTGCTGCACAGCCCATTCGTGGCAGGCGACCCGGTCATTCTTGATCTGGGCGTCGGTTGCGCCTTCCTTGTAGACCAGCAAGGCCTGTGCGTTGGCGACGGGGGCGATGACGACGACCATCAGCGCGGCCGCGGCACCACACAAGACGTGGCTCAATCGTTTCATGGGATACTTCTCCTTGGGCAGCGCCGTTAGGGCGCCGTTCTACTCGGTGCCAACCCGACACCATTATCGGGCACCCCCTCCGAGGAGCCCAAAACTACCGTTGCTATATCGCCCAGTCCGCGACATCGGGCAACGCATGTTTGGGAGCGCACGCGCGCGTTATTGAGCAGGCGGGAATACCGTGTTCCAGTCTTTCTTCATATCGACCACGATCCAGCCCTTGGCAGGTGCGTCATCCAAAGCCTTGTCGAGGCGGCCGAAGGTCGAATCGCGGTCATAGGCGTATTCGCGTTCCGCATCGGTGTGATGAACGATGACGCCGAGCCGCGTGCCGTCTCCCGAAGTGGTCCAATCCAGCATCTGATAGTCGCCGTCCGAGTTGCCGAACGCCGCGATGGGGCGCTGGCCGATATACTCGTTGATGCCGATCGGCTTGCCCTCCTTGTCGTCGACGAAGTGGACTTCCGGCAGGCGCAGGAGCGTCGGCTTGCCATCGACGACCTCGTACTTCGTCTCGATGCTAGAGCCGACGACCTGGGCCGGCGGGATGCCATAGACCGGCTCGGAAAAATTCCGCAGGAACTCGATCCCCCCTCCCGAAACGATGTAGGTCGTGAAGCCGTTGTCCCGCATGTAGGACAACAACTCGAGCATGGGCTGATAGACAAGGTCCGTGTAGCGGCGATTGAAACGCTTGTCCTTCGCTTGTTCGAGCCAATCGCCGACAATCTGCTGGAATTCTTCCGGCGACATGCCGGCGTGGGTCGCGGCTATCAATTGAACCAGGCCTTTTTCGCCGGAGGCGGCAAGCGTCTTCATGTCGTTGTCGAGCACGGCCTTGAACGGCTGTGTGTCCTTCCATTCGGGGTGCTCGGGCGCCAGTGCCTTCACGCGGTCGAGCGCGAAGGCGAGCTGGGTATACATGGGCTGTTCGAGCCAAAGCGTGCCGTCATTGTCGAACGTCGCCACACGGTCGGCGGAGGCGACATAGTCGGGCCCACCTTCTTCCGTCACTTTCTCTACGAAGCCGACAATAGCTTCTTTCGTCGGCCCGTCGTTCCACGACGGCAGCGGGTCGGCCGTCTGTGCGAGCGCGGGGCCGGACAGAATCATCGCCGTAGCGGCGATCGAAGTTAGAAGACGCTTCATCTCGGCTCCCCCGAAATCAAATGAAAAGTCTCGGATGGAAAAAGGGACCGTCAGCGCAAACCGACGGCCCCTCGGAGACTGCCAGATCAGTTCGAGCCTACGCCCGCTTTCAGTTGCTCCTCGATCTTGCTGAGGTTGAAAGCACCCGGCGTTTGGCTGGGCGGATAGTCCTGCATGGTCTTCAGGAATTCGGCCGCCAAGCCTTGCATCGGTACGAGGACGAAGGCTCTGTCGAGCACCCAATCGTTATAGGTGTTCGCATTGTGCTGGGCTCGCTCGAACGGGTCGCGCCGCAGATTGAAAATCAGCGGCACCCGCAGCTCGACGAACGGCTCGCGCCAGACCTCGAAAGCCTTGCCGCGATTCTCCAGGAACACGGCTTTCCAAGGCTTGTAGCGAATGGCCACGATCTGCCCGTCGTCATTGACATAGATGAACTCATCGCGCGGCGATTCCTCCACGTCGCCCATGAAATAGGGCAGCATGTTCATGCCGTCGATGTAGTTCTTGTAGGTACGGCCTTCGAGTTCCACGCCTTGGGCAAGCTGTTCCTTGACGTCGGGATTGCCGCCGGCCGCTGCGAATGTCGCCAGCCAGTCCTCATGCGAGACAATGCCGTTCAGCGTCTTGCCGGCGGGAAACTTGCCGGGCCAGCGCACGAAGGCCGGCACGCGATAGGCGCCTTCCCAGTTCGAGTTCTTCTCCGAGCGGAACGGCGTGGTGCCGGCATCCGGCCACGTGTTGAAGTGCGGCCCGTTGTCGGTCGAGTAGAAGACGATGGTGTTGTCGGCGATGCCGAGCTCGTCGAGCAGCGCGAGCAACTCGCCCACATGCATGTCGTGCTCGACCATGCCGTCCTGATACTCGTTGCCTGTTTCGCCGGAGAGACCGCGATGCTCTTCCTTCACGTGCGTGCGGAAATGCATGCGCGTGCCGTTCCACCACACGAAGAAGGGCTCGCCCTCGTCATTGGCCTTCTTGATGAAGTCCTTGGCTGCCGCGAGCGTTTCCTCGTCGACCGTTTCCATCCGCTTCTTGGTCAGCGGACCGGTATCCTCGATCTTCTGGGTGCCGTCTTCTTGAGCCCACGAGTGGATCACGCCACGCGGCCCGTACTTCTCGCGAAACGCGGGATTCGTCGGATAGTCCGGGTGCTCGGGCTCTTCTTCCGCGTTCAGATGGTAGAGATTGCCAAAGAACTCGTCGAAGCCATGATTGGTCGGCAGATGCTCGTCGAGGTCGCCCTGGTGGTTCTTGCCGAACTGGCCGGTCTTGTAGCCGAGGCTCTTCATCACCGTGGCGATCGTCACGTCCGATTCCTGCCAGCCTTCCTTGGCGCCTGGGAGACCGACCTTGGTCATGCCCGTCCGGACGGGCACGTTGCCGCCGATAAATGCAGCACGGCCGGCGGTGCACGACTGCTGGCCGTAATAGTCGGTGAAGGACAGGCCTTCATTGGCGATCCGGTCGATGTTCGGCGTCTCGTAGCCCATCATGCCCTTGCTGTTGTGGCTGATGTTCCAGATGCCGATATCGTCGCCCCAGATCACGAGAACATTTGGCTTATCGGTCGCCGTTTCGGACGCGTCGTCGTCTTGCGCAAAGGACGGAACGGCAGAGACTGTCATGGACAGCAAGGCCGCCACTGCCGTCACAAGGCCGGCTCGAGCGAGGCCTCTCATTTTCAGTTTCATGGGACGCTTCTCCTGTTGGGGGCCAGAAAATTCGTCTGCGGCCCAATTGGTTAGTCGGGTTCTGACGCCCAACCACACGTAGAGTGTAACCGTCGCTGTGCGGTTTCTCTAATCGGGATTCACGGTGCGGCCTTGTCAGTTCGTGCCAGCAGTGCCTTTCAAGAACACCGCATTCCGACCACAGGAAGAACGTCCGAGAGAGGTCCCGGGTTTCGTCCGCATACGCTTGGCGCCGGCGTTACCAGCGAAGCGCGACTTCGGCGATGGGACCGTGCAGCCACGCGCTGATGCCGACGTCGCCTCTTGGCGTCTCGTCCTCGTAGCTGAGCCACAAGGCCTTGTAGCCGAGCGAGGTCGTCGTATCGAAGCCCCACAACGTCCCCTCGATGTCGTAGGTCAGCACGATCTGGCTGGAGAGACCTTCTTCGACGTTGTAACCGCCGAAGTCGCCCGTAGCCGTAACCGAGTGGCCGTTCCCGAAGTCGTGCTGAAGGCGCAGGGCGATGGTGGGGTCAACCCAATCCAAGTTTCCCGTTCCGACAAAGGCGAACTGATTGTTGAATTCCTTGCCGTCGATGCGAAGCGCGGCACGCAGTAGTTCGAGACGAAACTTCTCGACCGCCTCAAGTGCAGCCAGGGCCTGACCGCGATCGTCGACGCGTTTGAGTCTCTTCTCAAGCTGAGCGACGCGCCGTTCGCGCCCCTTGTCCCCGGCGCGAATGATCTTCTGGTCCAGATCCTGCCGGCGAACGTCGTTCAGGGCGGCAAGAGCCTGGAGGCGCTGCTCCTGGTTCTCGATCTTCCGGATCCGGCGCTCGATGGTGTTCGCCAGCTTGCCCAGGCGGACCTGAGCGGCGGCGTCGATCTTCGCCTTGATCCGGATTTCCTGCTGGATGAAGCGCATGCCCGCGCCGACCTCCAGCGTCGTGCTGCCTTGCTGTCCGACGAAATCGGCGACCTGATAAAACCCGCCAAACTGATAGACGCCGAGGGTGTAGTCCGTCTCGGTCTGTCCCGAGACGCCGACACTCAGAACCGGAATGGGCTGGGCCTCCGAAGCGAAGTCGCCCCCAAAGGCGAACTTCGCGTAGAGTGCGTCACCCCAGAACGAGAACTTCCCCCGGCTGGCTTCGAAATTGACCATGATCGGCGGGGCATCGAAATTCTCGATGAGGTCGATCGGCGTCGCGTAAATATTAAAGTCTTCGCCATTGGCGTCGGTGCTGCCCTCCACCCAGGGAAACCAGCCATAGAAGCCGCCTGTCACGGTCCACTCCGACGGCGCTGGCGCGGCATCTTCGGCTTGGGCGGCCAGCGGCGCCAGGGCGCCCAAGAGCAGCCCTCCAATGATGCGGATACCAACGCTGCGCCACATGACAATTCCCCCGATATCGCCATCGGGCAGACTAATGCCGCTTTGACTTGGCGTTGATCGAATTTCCGCAGGCGCGCGGGATTCCCGAGACCTGTTGCCCGGAAACAACAACCTGGGCTCTCCTGTAAAAGAGACGGGGCGCGCCGGCGCCGGCGCACACCGTCAAGCCCGGTCGCGGATCTATGAACCGCTTACCTAGTTCTGGAAGCGGCCGAAGCCGTGCTTCTTGATCCAGGCCTTCACCGCCATCTCGCCAATGGGAATCGTATCGTAGATGGGCGGGTTGTTGGACATGAAGCCGACCTTGAACTGAGGCGGATAGTCGAACAGCTCCTTCAAGTACCAGCCGCCGGTGGTGCCGAGCGGCACGGACATCGGGATATGGCGGACGCCGATCGAGACGTCCTCCTGCGGGTTGGTATAGAGATTGACCACGACCGCCCCGCCGGTGTCGGTGAAGACAGACCCGGAAAAGCCGCCCGTGTAGCCGCGCTTCATGATGCCGTCCTCGATCTGGCCCGTGATCGTCGCCTTGAACTCGTCGATCCGGATCGCGGAGTAATACTGGTTCATCGTGTAAATGCGGCTGCGGCGGGCCGACAGGCCCTTGTCGGCGACCAGGAAGGCCGCCTGATCGACGCCGTCGATATAGGTCTTGTCGGAGAAGAGCCCCGCAAGCTTGGCCCCGGGATAGCCGGCAAGATGCAGCGCTGTCGGCAAGATGTCCGCCAAATCGAACAACTGATCCGACTTGCGGGGAGCGACCATGCCTTTCCAATATACGAAGGTCGGCACACGGACGCCGCCTTCCCAGCTCGAGCCCTTGCATCCCCGGAACGGGGTACGGCCGCTGGGCGGGATCTCGCACTCCGGACCGTTGTCGGAGGTGAGGATCACCAGCGTATTCTCCGCTTCGCCGATTTCCTCAAGCTTCTTCATCAGGCGGCCGAAGACATGGTCCATCCGCACCATGCAGTCCGAGTAGGCCGTGCGCGCCATGGACCGGCCCGCCCACTCGTCCGGCGGATAGTTGTCGAAATGGCAGCCGCGCGTCGCGTGATAGAGGTAGAACGGCTTGTCCGAGCCCTTCATCTTGTCGAGGAAGGCCAGACTGACATCCATCCAGTGCGTATCGAGGTCCTTGATGTAATCGAGGTCGATGAGCCTGCCGTTCTGGCACTTGTCCTTGTCCGCCGGGGTGCAGTGCACCTCGTAATGATCAAAGTTGTCCTTCTCCATCATCGCAAAGCGATCCGGCGACAGCGCGACCTCCGGATTGAAGTAGACATCGCGCCACTCGGTGTACATGTCCGACACGCCCAGGAAGCCGACATAGTCGTCATAGCCGACGTTCTGCGGCAGCGACCCCGTGTTCTCGCCCATGTGCCACTTGCCGACGCCCTGTGTGACGTACCCTTCCTTTTGCAGAAGCATGGGCATGGTCGTGGCGCCGTCGAGACCACCGGCCTCGCCGTACATCGGGGGCCGCAGAATCCCGTGATGAAGCGGATTCTGGCCCGTGTGGATGGTCGCGCGGGTCGGCGAACAGGACGGGGTGGAGTAGGCGGAGGTCAGGATCAGTCCTTCCGCTGCGTACTTGTCCATCTCGGGCGTCGCATTGCCGACGGAAACACCGCCGCCGTTGAAGCCCGGATCCATCCAGCCGACATCATCCAAAAGGAAAATCAGGATATTCGGCTTCTTGCCGGTCTTTTCGGCCAGCGCCGCCAGCTTGTCGGTAGCGTTCCGCTCGAGCTCCTCGTGCCTGATCACCGGGTACATGTTCGGTGCCGGCTTCTTGGCCTCGAGATGGATGTATTGCTCGGGATGATTGTGGCCGGGTGCGCTCGTCGGCCCCGTCGTCGATCCGCGAGTATTGGATTGTGCGACAGCAGCGCCGCCGATCAGGCACAACAGCGCTGTCGCGCAGAGCCCTGTCGAAACTTGCCGAAACATGAAGCCTTCCTTTCGGTTGGACTTGATAGCTGTTGGAAAAGATTGGTTCGCCAGAAGAACCGTCAGGCCCTGCCGGCCACTCAGTCGGTGAGCGGCGATTATCGTGGCCAAATCCGCCAGATCAAGTGACGAACCTATGAACGCTCCCGTCACCTTTGACGACGTGCAACGGGGAGGTGGACCAGGCCGGGGCTCGCGGGCGAGGCCTGGCCCACCGTGACATTTGGAGCCGGCAAGCCGCGCTTGATTTTCCGCCTCTTGTCTGCACACATGCAATCAGAGACTGCCGGAGTCGTGTCCAGTCGTTTCAGAAGGATTGCGAGCGTCATGAGCGACATCGACGTAGAAGTGCTTGAGAACGGTCTTCGCGTGACCCGTCCCGGAACGTCCTATGCTTTGACATTCCAGCGAAATGCTCAGTGGCGCATGCTCGAAGCGAGCGAACTCCTGACAGCGCCGAGCATCAGCGGCCAAGAGGCGTCCTTTGCGGCCGAAGCTTGGAAGGCCGCCTACAACGAAGCCAAGGCGCTCGGCTGGCTTTAGCCCGCTCGGCAGATACGGATTTCTTCCCACAACACGATTGCTTCGCGGGCCCGTTCGGGGCCCCGCAGACCCTTGGCTATGGCGGGCATCGCGCGGCCCGGTTTCACTCGGGCCACCGGCCGTCGGCGTCGGCTCCAGGGGCTCCGCGTACCCGACGCGCACGCGCTTTGCGCAAAGGCGGCCCCCAAACGCAAAGACCCCGGCCAGGTTTCCCTGGCCGGGGTTGGCATTGCCGTAGAGATAGACTGCTTAGCTACCTCGTCGTCAGCTGTTTAGCCGAGCTTCAACGGCTCAACGACGACGGCCTTCTCGTGGTGGCCGAAGCAACCGCCCAGGCCGAGCGTGGCAGAAACGATGATCGCAAGAGCGATGAACATGCGCATGGTTGGATCCCCCAAAAAATTCCCTGCAGAATCGACAGTTGATGGGACTCTTATAGCCCAACCCGGGGCCGGAAGCTGTGCCCTACATGTCACAGTCGCCGTTTTTTGAATGGGGCCGCCCTCGATGCCAAAAGGCCTCCGGCGGGCGGGCGGTGTTTACGAAGCCGTAAGCCTTGGGGCGTCCGTGTGGCGCGGGAGGCGGCAAAGGCCCCAGAGTTGCCCGGATTCTGTCGAGCCCGTGCCCCCTTCCCCTGTCAGATAGAGACAAATTGAGGGAGGGGAGTAACAAAATGTCGATCCTATCGCTACTAACCAGCGTGGTCCTTGTTGGCCTCGTCTATGGCTTGAGCTTTGTACCGTCCGCGACTTTGACCCGATCCGACGACGAGATCGAGTTCGATCAGATCGAGAGCGTGGCCTCGGCAGACGGCGACACGTCGGAAGACACCACCGGTGGCCGCACCTAGCAGGCCTGCCGGTCGGTTGCGCGCGCTCCGCGCTGCTTTACGACATAAATCCAACTGCTTTGCGTCTCAAAGCAGTTGTCGGCACTTCCAAGGCCGAGGCGCGTCGCTGTGCTATGAGAGGTTTGGATAGTCAAACTCGAATGGCAGTTTTTTGGAACAAGCCAAGATCGTCGAATTCATGTCTCGGGCCGCAGCCTACGATCCTGCGCCCGCGGTCATCGATCGGATAGAGACCCACGCGTCGTTTGTGTTTCTCGCGGGCGATTTCGCATACAAGCTCAAACGCGCCGTGCGGCTCCCGTTTCTCGATTTTTCCACGCTCGAAAAACGGCACCAGGCCTGCCTCAACGAGCTTCGCCTCAACTCCAGAACAGCACCGCAGCTCTATTTGGAGGTCGTCCCACTTGCGGTCGATGCCGACGGCAAACTGCGCCTGCGGGGCCCGGGTGAGCCCGTCGATTGGGTGCTGGTCATGCGCCGCTTCGACCAAAAGGGCCTTTATGACCTTATGGCGCACGAGGGGCGCCTCAAGCTCGAGTCAATGCGCGAGCTTGCGTCTGAGGTCTCCGCACTTCATCGCGCCGCGGACCGCACCCTGACCAGCGACCAGGGCGTTGCGCCACTCGAGGCAATCGTCTCCGAGCACGAAGATGTCCTGAAGAAATTGGCTGACGACGTCTTCCCGCGTGCCTCAGCAGACGCGCTCATATCGCGGACACGCACGGCCATGGATGAACTCCGGCCGCTCCTGAAGCACCGGACGAACACGGGCTTCGTTCGCCAGTGCCATGGCGACCTCCATCTCGGAAACATTGTCGAGATTAGGGGAAAACCGGTGCTGTTCGATGCGCTCGAGTTCGACGATAGGCTCGCAACAATCGATGTACTTTACGATCTGGGCTTCTTGCTGATGGATCTCGGCAAGCAGCACCTCGCGGCCCACGCCAACGCGCTCCTCAACAGCTATCTCGACCGAAGCGAGACTGCGAATCTCATTGGCCTCGCTGCGCTGCCCTTGTTCCTCTCCATGCGCGCGGTGATCAGAGCCAAGGTAGCCCTCTTGCGAGCAGAACATGCTACGCCCGTACAGGCCGCTAAAGCGCGCGATCAAGCACGCGAACTATTTGAGCTCGCGGGCCTTTTTCTTGCGCCTCACGCGCCGAAGCTGATTGCGTTGGGTGGGTTGTCCGGGAGCGGAAAATCGACGATCGCCCGCGCGATCGCTCACGAGATCGGAGCATTCCCCGGCGCGGTGATCGTCCGCAGCGATGTCGAGCGCAAGCGCCTGTTCGGCGTGGAGTTCCATGCGACATTGCCGCAAAGCGCTTACACGCCTGAGGCTTCTGCGCTTGTATACGCGGTGTGCCGCAAACGCGCCCGCTTCGCCCTCGAAGGCGGCCGGTCGGTCATCGTCGACGCCGTTCATGCCAAAGCCGAGGAGCGCGAGGCAATCGCCGCCCTTGCCGGAGAATACGGGGTCGCCTTCAAGGGGCTTTGGCTCGACTTGCCTGCAGACCTCCTGAAAGAGCGCGTGGCCAACCGTGTCGGTGATGTCTCCGACGCTACGCCATCCGTTGTCAGCGAACAGCTTTCATACGACCTTGGGCCCATGGATTTCGACTGCGTCGAAACCAGCGGCTCGGTCATGGAGGTCGCACAGCGCTGCCTCGAGCGCGTTCAACAAGGCATTCTCTAGGACGCTTGCTGAGTTCTAAGTGAAAAGGGCAGCCGTCTTGAGCCGCCTCAGCGGGCTCCCGCCCGGCCTTATTGCTCTTTGCTTTGGGTATGGGCCCGATATCGGGTCGGCCTGATACATGCAGCGTGCTCAACTATTGTCTTTAGAACAATGCACTCCATGCGTACCTGCTGGTACCGCTATGCTGTTTGGGCCGCGCGCACTGTGCGGCTGAGGGAACAGCTTCGCATCAGACAAAGCGCACCCTCGGGGGTATGTCAGACTGAGGGGATAATCATGGAACTCCGTGTCAGCGGCGCCGCTAGGCCAGCGCGTGCCTCGAGCTATCTTTCCGTCTCCAGATCAAGGCTTCTGGCGCTTTCCGCGTCGGCCGCCTTCATGCTTCTTCCGGGCGAGCTGGCGCGCGCGCAAGAGGGGGCCGCCGGCGCGGCGGAAGGAAATGCGGAGATAACTAACAAAGCTGGCTCCAACGGCGAAGCCGGCGCGGGCGCTGCCGGCTCGGCCCCGGAAGGCACGGTGGACGGCCCTGCAAGAGAAGCCCCCATCGAGACTTCAGTTCCGCCGGTGGTGATCGAACAGCAAGCAGATCCCGAGCCGGCGGCTCCAGTGGCGGCCGCCGAAGCCGACCCGACGCCCTACTCGCGCCCTGAGCCGAGCAGACGAGCGCGCGCCGCACAGCCGGCCCCGTCGAACACATCGGCACCTTCGTCGACCGCCGATGGCGGGTTCGCCTCGCAGGAAGCCATCGAGGAGGCAATCTTCGATCTTCCGGTCGACGGCGACACGCTCAATCGCGGCTCGTCCGGCGTCGACGGCTATTACGCTGCCGGCACGTCCTCAGCGACGAAGACCAATACGCTGATCATGAACATCCCCGGCACGGTTTCCATCATCCCGGAGGAGCTCGCCGAGGACCAGGGCGCCAACACGCTCGGTCAGGCGCTGCTCTACGTTCCGGGTATCGCTGTGCAGCAGGGCGAAGGACACCGGGACCAGCTTACGTTCCGCGGCCAGGAGACGACGGCCGACTTCTTCGTTGACGGCGTGCGCGACGATATCGAGACCTTCCGCGATCTCTACAACGTCCAGACCATCGAGGTGCTCAAGGGGCCAAACGCCATGATCTTCGGCCGTGGTGGCGGCGGTGGCGTCATCAACCGCGTGACCAAGCGCGCGGACGGCATCCCCATCTACGAAGCCACCCTTCAGCTCGGAAGCTGGGGCCGCGCCCGCGGCACGGCGGATGTCGGTCAGGCGATCTCACCCAATGCTGCGTTCCGTCTGAATGCGATGTATGAGGATTCCGAGACGTTCCGCGATTTCTCCTGGTTGGAACGCTACGGCATCAATCCGACCCTGGGTTTCAAGCTCGGCGAGCGCACGACCCTGCATTTCAGCTACGAGTACAAGACGCACGATCAGAATGTCGATCGCGGCGGCCCTTCGATCGCAGGCGTACCGTTCGAGTACCCGATCGAGACCTATTTCGGTCAACCGAATGCGAGCTTCACGAACTTCGACGGGCACGTGGCGACGGCGACGCTGGAACACGAGACCAAGAGCGGCGTGCAGATGCGCAACCACACCTTCTTCGCCGACTACGACAAGCTCTACCAGAACATCTTCGCGTCATCGCCGGTCAACGGACCGGGGCCGGGCCTCGTTGAGCTCAACGGCTATCAGAATTCCGAAGCCCGACAGAACTTCGTGAATCAGACCGACTTCTCCTACTCGTTCGCGCATGGAGAGCACTTCCGGCATACGTTGGTGGGCGGATTTGAGTTCGGCATCCAAAGCAACGACGCATACCGCAATCTGCCGACCTTCGACTTTCCGGGCTCCGGCATCTTCACGGTCAATGTGCCGGCGGCGAACCCAACGATCTTTAGAAGAACCCTTTACAACGTCCCGAACCGGCGGCGCTTCACCGATCTCGACACCACGAGCGCCTTTATCCAGGACCAGTTCGAGATCACGCGTTACTTCGAGTTGATCGGCGGTATTCGTTTCGACCGGTTCGATGTGAGCTTCGAGGATGGGCTCAACGACTTTCGGACGTCCCGGGTCGATGACGAGTGGTCGCCGCGCGTCGGTGGCGTTCTCAAGCCGTGGGAGAACTTCCATCTGTACGCGAGCTACGCCCGGTCGTTCCTCCCCGCCAACGGCGACAATTTCGGCGCGCTCAGCGTCACGGCTTCGGAGCTCGAGCCCGAAACCTTTGAGAACTACGAGACGGGCTTCAAGTGGACCATCAAGCCCCGGTTGCTGCTGCAAGGCGCAATCTACCAACTCGATCGCGACAATCAGGCCGTCACCATCGGGCCCGATACATTCGCACGCGGTCTGACGCGTACGCGCGGTCAGGAGATCGAGATCAGCGGCTACGTGACGGACAAATGGCAAGTGTTCGGCGGCTATGCCCACACGGATTCGGAAATCGTATTTGCGGGCGACGACGTGGCGCTAGTCGGCAATTCCGTCGAGTCCGTGCCGGTCGACACCTTCTCCCTTTGGAACAAATATCAGCTCACGGAGAAGTGGGGCTTCGGCCTTGGCGTCATCCATCAGGCTGGTTGGTTCGCGGAGGCGGACAATGCGGTCAAGGTGCCGGGCTACACCCGCGTCGACGGGGCCGTCTACTACGATCTCAACGAGCACTGGTCCGCGCAGGTCAATATTGAGAACATGTTCAACACGGAATATTGGATCTCGTCGCACAACAACAACAACATCTCGTACGGCGCCCCCACCCAAGCCTTCGCGACCATGAAGGCAAGGTGGTAGGCGCGACGCCGGGCAGAGCTGGTTTGTGGCCGCGTTCCTTTATTCGGCCGGCGCGTCCGCCTTTTGCGGCGCCATGCTTGCCGCCAAGGGCGCGGGCACAAACCACTTGTAGACGGCAGGGATGACCAGAAGCGTCAGGACGGTGGAACTGACGAGCCCGCCAACCACGACCGTGGCCAGCGGCGCCTGCACCTCGCTACCGGCGCCGGTGGCGTAGAGCAGCGGGATGAGCCCGAGCGCGGTCGTCAGGGCGGTCATCAGCACCGGGCGCAGGCGCATGCACGCGCCCTCAACGCTTGCCTCATCCACCGACTTTCCTTCCTCAACGAGCCAGTTGAGATAGGTGACAAGCACCATCCCGTTCTCCAGAGCGATACCGAACAGGGCGATAAAGCCCACCGAAGCCGGCACGGAGAGGTTCAGGTCCGCGAGCCACAGCGCCACCACGCCGCCGACCAGCGCGAGCGGAATATTGAGCATGATCAACAGGCTAGCGCGCAGCGAGCCGAAGTTCATGAACAGGAGCAGGAATACGAGCCCCAGTGTTACGGGCACCACGATAGCGAGCCGTCGGTTGGCCTCTTGCTGAAGCTCGAATTGGCCACCCCATTCCACAAAGTAGCCCGAGGGCAGATCGACGGCCTCGGCGATCCGTTCCTGGCCCTCGGCGACGAACGAGCCGATGTCCCGTCCGCGTACATTCGCTTGAATGGTGATGAAGCGCTGGGTGTTCTCGCGCGTTATCTGCCGGGGTCCCACGATCTCCTCTACCTCGGCCACCTGCCGCAGGGGAATGAGGAGACCGGCTGGCGTGCGGATGACAAGTTCGCGGATGGCTTCCGGTGTCGTGCGCGCTTTTTCGCCGTATCGGACCAGAATGTCGAAGCGTCTCACACCCTCGAAGACTTGTCCTGCCGTCTCTCCGCCGATCGCCGTGCGCACGGCCGACTGCACGTCGTCGATCGTGAGTCCGTACCGGGAGATTTGTCCACGTTTGACCCGGATCTGGAGCTGCGGCGTACCGGTGACTTGATCCTTCTGTACGTCCGCGGCGCCGGGCAGCTCACGCACGGCCTGTTCGATCTCTCCGGCCTTCTCCAGGAGAACATCCTGGTCACCGCCGAAAAGCTTGATCGCAAGCTCCGCCTTCGTGCCCGTCAGCAGCTCGTCCACGGCGGCGGCGATGGGCTGGGTGAAGTTGAACTTTGCGCCGGGGAAGCTCTCGAATGTCTCACTCATGGCCGCAAACAGTTCTTCAGGCGTACGATCGCCCGGCCATTCGTCTTGTGGCTTCAGGCCGACGAAGGCCTCCGCGTTGTTGACCGGATCGGCATGCGCGCCGACCTCGCCGCGCCCGACGCGCGACACGACCCGGTCGACCTCTGGAAAGGTCTCCAGCAATTGCCGCTCGAAGCGCGTGACCGTCTCGCGGGCCTCCTCCAGTGCGATGGAAGGCGCCATGGTGACGCGCACCAAGAGGTCACCCTCGTTCAGGCGCGGCACGAACTCCGAGCCGAGCCTCGGGAAGATCGCCAGGCCTATCGCGAGAATTGCGACCGCAAGTCCGATAGCGATCATCCTCATGCGCACGAACATCTGGATCAACGGCCGGTAGGCACCGATCAGACGGCTCAGCAGTCGATCCGCAAAGCTGGCTTTTTCCCCCTCTTGCTGGCTCGGCCGCTTCATCAGCATCTCCGACAAGACCGGGGCCACGAAGATCGCAAACAACAGCGAGCCCAGCATGGCCAAAGAGACGGTGAAGGCGAGAGGGCGGAACGTCTTGCCCTCGTAGCCCTGCAACGTGAACAGCGGCAGGAAGACGACGATGATGATCGCAATGGCAAAGGCGATGGGTTTGACGACCTCGGCACAAGCGCGGGCCACAATCTCCCGCTTGGACAGCGCGGCATGCTGCTCCTTGAGATAGCGGTCGACGTTCTCCACGATGACGATCGCGCCGTCGACCATGATGCCGATGGCGATCGCGATGCCGCCCAAGGACATGAGGTTGGCCGAGAGCCCCGTAGCCCCCATGACAATGAAGGCGACGCAGATCGAAAACGGGATGGCGAAAGCCACCACCAGGCTCGGCCTCAGCCCGCCCATGAAGGCGAGCAGCACGAGGACGACCAGGATGATCCCCTGAGCAAGTGCGGCATTCACCGTCTCCACGCTGCACAGCACGAGCTTGGATTGATCGTAGTAGGGCACCACCCGCACACCCTCGGGAAGTGCGGCGTTGATCTTGTCGAGGCGCTCCTTCACGTCGGCGATGACCTTCGACGTGTTGGTGCCGATCAGCTTCAGCACAAGCCCGGCGACGATCTCGCCCTCGCCGTCCTTGGTGGCAAGTCCTTGGCGTACCTCGCCGCCTATTCTGACCTCACCGATGTCACGCACCTTTACGGGGACGCCATCCGCCACTTTCAGGATCGTGTCCTCGATGTCAGCGATCCCGGTCGCGAGGCCAATCGACCGCACCAGGTATTGCTCCGAATTCTTGACGATGTACTGGGCGCCGGCATTTCCATTGTTGGCCTTAACCGCGTCCACGACATCACTGATGCTGATCCGATAGCGCAGCAGCGCTTGCGGATCGACCTGGACTTGGAACTGCTTCACTTCGCCGCCGAGCGACAGAACTTCGGTGACCCCGGGAACGGTTTGCAGATTGAACTTGATGATCCAATCCTGGATCTCGCGCATCTCTTCGGGCGTACGCGCCGCGTTCTTATCTTCGACGTAGTAGAACAGGACCTGTCCGAGGCCGGTTGTGATCGGTCCCATCTCGGGCTCGCCAAAGCCCTCCGGAATTTCCTCGCGCGCTGTCTGCAGCCGTTCTCCCACGAGTTGGCGGGCAAAATAGATGTCCGTGGAGTCCTCGAAATACACATTGACCACGGACAGGCCGAAATTGGAGATGGAGCGGATGGTTTTCAGCCCGGGAAGACCGTTCATGGCCACCTCTATCGGGTAGGTGACGTAGCGTTCGACTTCCTCGGGAGCGAGCCCTTCCGTTTCGGTGAAGACCTGAACGAGGGTCGGCGATACATCGGGAAACGCGTCCACGGGCAGAGTCCTGTAACTTTGGAACCCTGCCACCAGAACGCCGATAGCGAGGATGCAGACCAGCAGTCGCTGGCGGAGAATTGCTTCGAGAAACCTGCGCATCTTTGAGCCTGGCTAGTGGTTGTGGCCGTCGTCGAAATCCGACTTGGCAAGCTGCGACTTCACGAGGAATGCGCCCTCGGCCACGATCGTCTCGCCGGGCTTCAGCCCGCCAAGTACCTCGACATAGGCGTCGTTGCTGCGGCCGAGCGTGACAGGCCGCGGCTTTAGCGGTCCATCGTCGCCTTCCCTGACGAAGACAACGCTTTGGCCTTCGTGTGACTGCAGGGCGGAGGCTGGAATGCGGACGTCGACGGGGTCCTCGGTCAACGCGATCTGCGCCGTCACGAACATGCCGGGCCGCAGGTGCCTCGGCGCGTTCTCGAGCTCCACGCGCGCGTTTGCCGTGCGCGTCTCTTCCGAGACATTCGGCGTCACGAATGCGATCTTGCCGTCGACCTGAAGGCCGCCGTCGGTGGTAACGGTCACGGGCTGGCCCTTCTCGACCCGCTCCAGATCGTGAGCGTAGATGCTGATGTCGACCCATACCGTCGACACATCCGCGACGATGAAGGCCTCACGGTCGGTCGACACGGATTCGCCGTGTGTGAGATGACGGGCAACAATGGTCCCACCGATCGGAGCGTGCATGACGTATGCTGTGAGATCCGCCTCATCCTGCTCGGCAATCTCCTTCAGGCGCGACTCGCCAATACCGAGCGCCAGCAGTTTCTGCCGTGCACTGCGCAAGTTGATACGAGCCTCGGCAAAGTCTGTCTTGGCCGTAAGATGCGTCCTCTCGGAAACGATCCTCTTGCCGATGAGCGCCTCCGCCCGATCGAAGTTTTCCTTGGCTAGCGCCAAGCGTTCGAGACTCGCCAGATAGGCCGCTTTCGCATCGGCGAGTTCGCGGCTGTCCAGAACGGCGAGCACGTCGCCCTCCGAAACCTCGTCTCCTTCATTTGCCTCGACGGTGCGCGCGATGCCTGGGACGCGCGGCACGACATGTGCGAGGGCATTCTCGTTGTAGATGACTTCCGAGGGGCGCTCGATGGTGACGGGGATCGGACCGCCCGCGACAGTCACCATGCGGACGTCGAACCTGTCCAACTGCTCCTGGGTCAGGCCGACGCTGCCATGTTCGTCATGATCCCCGTGATCGTCTTGACCCTCGTGGCTTGAATGATCGTCGTCTTCGTGGCCATGAGAATCCTCCGAGCCGTGGTCGTGATCTTCGTACCCGTCCACATCCTTTGCGTCCCCGTGATCATGGCCTTCGTCATGATCATGCTTGTCCTTGGCGCCCTGGCCTGGGTCTCCATGGTCATGACCCGCGTGATCGTCTCGCGCCTCGGCAACGTTGACCGTCGACGGTCTCTCCACCTCTGCCCAGCTGGAACTCACAGCCAGGCTTATGGCGCCGGCTGCGATGCAAGCCGACGCGCGCGCAAGAGTGATGATTTTCGTCATGTCGTTCTCCACAAATTCAATCCTGGTTGTTCTGGGTGAGCCGCGCGATTCCGGCCGCTGCCGTTTTCAGACGAGGCTGCAGAGAAAGCGCGCTGCGATAGTCCTTCAGGGCTTTCTTTTTCTCGCCGATGCTCTCGTACGCGGTCGCGCGCTGCGCCAGCGACTCGGCCGTCGGCTTGGAATTGATGCCCCGGGTAAAATCGTCGATGGCTTCTTGGTACTTGCCGTCCGCCAGGCGGATTTCGCCTCGGCCGTAGTAGCAAAGAGGCATGTCGGCCCAGAGCGAGAGCCCTTTCTCGAAGTCGGCCAGCGCCTTCACGCGTTCGGCCTTGCGCAGATAGCTCAGGCCGCGGTTGCAATAGGCATAGCCGACATTGGGTCTCAGGCGGATTGCCTCGCTGAGGTCTGAGATCGCGTCGTCATACTGACGCGCCGCAATGTGGGCCGAGCCCCTGTTGTACCAACCCTCGAACTGCTTTGGCTCGAGCTCAATCACGCGGCCGTAGTCATCGAGACCCGCATCAAGCTCGCCCAATCGCAGGAACGTGTTCCCGCGATTAAGATAGGCTTGAGCTCGGTTGGGATCCGCACCGATGACCTCGCTTAGGAAGGCAATCGCTCGGACGGATTTACCCGCCTCAAGGCACGCGAAAGCCCGGTTTGCGAGCTGCTCGACGCGCGCTGATCTGGGTAAGGAGGAGTCAACGACGGCACCATCGCACGGAGGGGAAGCCGCATATGTCGGTACTGGCGTCGCCGATACCAGTAAAAGGATCGCGAATAGTCGTTTGCGCATGGTTCCTACACCTGGACTGCAAGGACACGATGAGCAGCAGGTGGTGAACAGGCGTGCCTTGTCAGGCGACTACCACACACAAAGGAGTGACACCCTTCACCTCGTCCGCCGCCCAATCAGGCAGACTGCGCCCGCACGATTGGCAGGCGCGAGATCAGGCGAGGGCGCGGGGAGGTTTTAGGAGGCCGTAGGCGATGGACTTCGCGTACTGCGATGGAGCTGCGGCACGAAGACGGCCGCGTTCGAGTGCATGGCGCGGGCTGTCCTGCGTAGCGGCTTGCATAGCGGGTACGCAGCAGTGCGCGTCGAGACAAAGCCCGGCCCCGTGGCTCGAATCCTTGCCACCAGGCGCGAACCTTTCGACATGGTCATCGGGCGCTCGCTCCGTCATCGCCGCTTCTGCCAAGTTCAGGTGCAGATGAGAAGCGCCCGTGTCGCCCCCTTCTGCATGGGACACAGATCCCGCATGCGTGACGAAACCCCCGACCACGAATGCGATCGTGAGAAGCATGCGCATGGCTTGATGAACACCGCGAAGCATGCCCCAAAACGAGCCTTTGCATCGCGGAAAGTCAAGTTACTTTGCCAAGTCATTGGGAAATTGCCGCGTCTGGCGTCGTTCGGGTCGCGATGCGGGCGCTCTCATCGGGTACGGGGCGGAGCTCCGACGTGGGCCGTTTTCGAGACCGCACCTTGGCTCGCGCACCGTGACGTATCGGCACGAGAAAGCCATTTTTCTTTGGCAGGCTTTGTCACTGCTTTGGGGAGACTTGGGTCATGAAGAACAACGCCATTGTCGTCGGACGCACCTGGGCGCTGGCACTCACATATTCCATTCTCTTTACGCTGTTGATTATCTTGGCCGAGGATGCCCACATGCCATCCGAAGCTGTGGCGCATACGCCGCCGGCAACACACAGCCACTAGGCCGCAGCGCTCCCAATAACGAAGGGGCCACAGCCGCAAGGCCGTAACGATACGCGGGCGCAGTGCCGATGGCGCAGGTGTATTGCCTGCGTCCAGCGATACCGGGCCAATGTTGCCTCGCGGGGGCCAGCGTCAAAGCCTACGTTTCGACGGGCTGCGGCGGAGGTAGAAAGTACGATCTGTCGACAAGCCCCTGGCGTGGCTCGTCCAAACGCGCTGAGATTGCGCTGTCTTCCCGAAATTCGACAAGGAGCACGCAAATGACAGATCACGAAAAAGCACAAGTGAAGACTGTCGCCGGCACGCAATCCCGCCACCATGTGACCGGCGAGGACTATCCGTTCGAGTGGGCGAGACGTTTTGAGCACTGGTTGGACGTCGGCCACCGACGTGCCGTTTTTTACGCGCTGCCATTCGTCGTGTTCGTCATCGCGGTCGCCGCCGTTTCGCTCGTCTTGGCAATACTCGATAGGCCACCTGTCTGAACGAGCGCGTCTGTGAAATTAGTGCATCAGAGAACGCTCGCTCTCGCTGCACAATGCGCTTCGTTGACTCACATAGCTCGAGCGGGCATGCGATTGCATAAGTGCCGCCGGTCATCGCACCAAGAACTCCTCCCAGACTGCTTGCGTCCCGAGTGGCGAACGGGTCAAGCTGTCCGCCTCTAACGACAGGCCGACACCCGTTGTACTTAGGAGTTCAGAAATGGCGTCTGTTGTCGTCGTCGGCTCCATCAACCTCGACATCGTGGCGACGGCCTCGCGTCTGCCCACCCCGGGTGCAAAAGTAACAGATGCTTCGCTGACGCGGCATCCAGGGGGCGGCGCGGCCAATCAGGCTTTGGCTGCGCGCAGGCTCGGGGCCGACGTGTCGCTGATGGGGCGCGTGGGCAGCGACCCCGCGGCCGATGCCGCCTTGGCACTGTTGCGGGAGAGTAAGGTCGACCTGTCTGGCGTGGTTGCCGTGCCTGACGAGGCGACCGGCGTCGCACTGATTGCCGTTGCGGAGAGCGGCGAGAACCAAATCGTCGTGGCGCCAGAAGCGAACCTACGCCTTATTTCCGAGAACCTCCAAATTCCGGCCGCCGACGCACTGATCGGTGAACACCTTGCGCCAGGGGATGCCGTGGCGCGCGCCATCGCGACGTTCAATGGGTTCACTTGCGTCGTCCTGGCCACCGCTTCTGAGGTCGACGAGACCGTGCTGCGCGATGCAGACCTGATCGTCGTCAACGAGTCGGAAGCGGCCTGGTATAGCGAAAGTCTGGCGTTGCGCGATGGCTTGGTGGCGAAGACATTCGGCGCTTCAGGCGCCGCGCTCTATCGCGGCAGTGAAGAATTGGCGCGGGCATCCTCGCCGGCTGTGGCGGCTATCGACACGACCGGTGCCGGCGATGCTTTTGCGGCTGCTTTGACCGTCGCCCTCGTCGAGGGACAGTCCTACGCCGCGGCCCTGCGTTTTGCCTGTGCCGCCGGCGCGGCCGCAACAGAGCGGCACGGCGCCCAGCCGTCGTTGCCGACGCGCGATGAAGTCCAGCGCCTCCTGAGGGAGTACGACTAGCGCTTTCAAGTTCGGTCGGCAGAGGCGGTTCCCGGGCGGCGGTTGTGACCGAACTCCGTCATCTAGCATACCGACTCAAGGGACCGTCTGCCTTTGCACCTCCGAGGGAGAGACTACATGCATATCGCTGGCTCGTAAGAGCTCCGTTCAATAACTTGGAGGAAATGCGAAGCATGAAAAAATCTGTCGCGACGCGTGTGTTTGGCACCAGTGCTCTGGCTGTTGGCCTTCTGGCCATCGGCATGACGGCACCAGCTTCGGCGGCTGACGAGAAGTACTTCGTCACCATCGACACGGTCGGAATGTGCTCTGTCATCCTCGATATTCCGGGGACGGAACTGAGCGCCGGCAAGACGGCCATCGCGAATACTGATGGCTACGCCACCATGGACGATGCAAAAGCGGCACTTGCGGAGATCAAGGACGAAAAGTGTGAGGGCGTCGTCGTAGGCTAACGGCGCAATGTTTGCGTGGCGCCCTGGTGACTCTCCCCACGGGCGCCACGCATTAGCTCGCGAGAAGCTCGGCTTCGAGTGCGGCCAACATGGAGGACATGGCGATGACAATCTTTCGCTTCACCTTCGACCGTTCCCATTTGTCTGATTGAGCACGCAAGAACCGGTAACAGTGGCAGGCGACGCGTTCCAGTTTGAGCCTGTCGACGATGTGCACAACGCCCCGATCCTTCGCGCAAACGCCGGCGGACTCGAAATCCTTGACCGCGCATGACACGGTTGGACGGTGCACGCCAAGGCTGCGGGCCAACAAATCCTGGGTAATAGGCAGACGGTCGAGCCCGCTGCGATCTCGCGCGTCAAGCAGCCAGCGCGCCAGGCGAGGGACAAACGCGTGACGCAAACTGCACGCCGCGCTTTGAGAGCTTTGCATCAAGCACAAATGCAGATAGCCCTTCAGGGCTTGGCTTAGGGTCGGCACTTCCGGCGCAACTCGATTGAGATCATCGACGCTTAGCCGCAAGGCACTACCGCCGATCTGAACGAAATAGGTTAGATCGGACGTGTCGCCGCCGAGCATAACTGTGGCTCCGACCGCGCCGTCATGGCCGATCAGCAACACCTCCGCGCCGCTGCGCCCGTCCACCTTGGCGAGCACAGAGACGAGGCCGGATTCAACGAAGAACAGATGCTCGATAGGAAGTCCGGCATGCTGCAACACCCGGCGAGGCGCGAGGGGCACGCGTTCGAGAAGAGGCATCAGAACAGCAAGCTCGTGCACTGGCAGGGACTGCAGCAGCGCATTGCCCGGACGCGGCCCATCCTCACGCAGGGAGGACAAAACCTTGTGTTCGATCAACATCCAACCGTTATCCCTGACCTCGGGCAAAACACAAGCAACTCGTAATGCCCAGGCAACTGCCTGAATTATAGTTTCTTTCCCAAAGTAAGCACGCCCTGGTCCCGTTCAAGACGCAGCATCGACCATCAGAGTAAGATTTTTCCGCTGAAGTCCCCATTAGAGTCATTAGCTCTTCTCGTGCGTTGGCGAGGCCACGTCCGGTTTGTGCGATCGGCCGACGTCTCCGGCCGCGCGATCGAGACCGCCATCGGTCAAGCAGCAACTGGAGGATAAGCCGCCCGTTTGACTGGACGAGTGAGCATCGTGGCGATGCCTAGACCATGGTGCCGAGCTTGGTGCGGAATCGGCGCAACGAGATGCCGAACATGACGAGCCCGATCCCTGCAAGCGCGAGGAACTGGGGCCAAACCACATCGAGGCCGGCACCGCGAAAAAGGATCGCTTGAGCCGCCAGCACGAAATGGGTATTCGGGGTTGCGAGCATCAGCATCTGAATCCCTTCCGGCATGCTTTCGCGCGGCGTGACGCCTCCGGAGAGCATTTGCAGCGGCAAAAGGATGAGGATCAGTAGCAGGCCGAACTGTGGCATCGAACGCGCAAAGGTCGCGAGCAGAATGCCGAGCGACGTGGTGGCGAAGAGTTGTAGGGCTGCGCCCACCAGAAATAGGCTCAGCGAGCCCTGAAGCGGCACGTCGAGCATGCCTTGTACGACGAAGATGAGCGCCACAGCGCAGGCCACCAGCACCACGGCGCCCATCGCCCAGACCTTGCTCGCCATGATCTCAAACGGCGTGACGGGCATGACGAGGAGATGCTCGACAGTACCGTGCTCGCGCTCGCGAATGAGCGCCGCGCCCGTCAGTACGATGGCGAGCATCGTGATGTTGTCGATGATCTCCATGATCGCGCCGAACCAGGACTGGGTCAGCTCCGGATTGAAGCGGGCCCGCAATGTCAGCCCTACGGGCGACTCGTAGGTCTCGCGATAGCGCTCGACGAAAGCGCGCACCTCGTCGCTGACGATCGTGTTAACGTAGTTGCTGCCGGTGAAGGCTTGGCTCATGCGCGTCGCATCGACGTTGAGTTGGACGGTCGCGCCGTGCCCCGCCAGCACATCGCGCTGGAAGTTGGGCGGGATATCGAGCGCAAACGTATCGAGCCCAGCATCGAGCCGTTCATCCATCTCGGCATGGGTAATGAGGGCAGGCGTCTTGAAATAAGGCGGATAGAACGCACTGACGATTCGATTGGACAGCGGCGACCGGTCCTCGTCGACAACGGCGATTTGCGCGCGATGAAGCGTCTCCGGAATGGCCGTGGCAGATGCGTATACGGCGAGCGTAAAGGCATAAACGATCAGGACGAGCATGCCGCGATCGCGCGCGAGACTGCGCAGCTCCTTGATGCCGAGAACCCAGACGTGCCCTACCCGCATGATCAGCGCTCCTGCTTTTTGAGCAGCATGGTTGCCGCGAAGAGCAGCACCGGGCTCGCAACCGCCAGCGCGAGGAACGGCGCGTGCAGGTCAGAGAAACTCAGGGCCTTGGAGAACACGCCGCGTGAGATGGTCAGAAAATGCGAGGTCGGGTAGATCTCGCCGATGACGCGTCCGAGCCCTTCGAGCGATGAAACCGGATCGATCATGCCCGAGAAGCTCACCGCCGGCAGGAGCGTGAGCACCGCGGTCCCGAAGATCGCCGCGATCTGGCTACGCATGAAGGTGGAGATGAGCAGTCCCAAACCGGTCGCCGCTCCGGCGTAGAGCACCCCTGCGCCGACCAGTGTCAGTAAGCTTCCCTTGAGCGGGACGCCGAACACGGTCACGGCCAGGATGACAAGCACGAAGAAGCTCAACATGGCGAGCACGATATACGGGATTTGCTTTCCGATCAGAAACTCGAGCCGCGTGGTCGGCGTCACGTAGAAATTGACGATGGAGCCGAGCTCCTTCTCGCGCACGACACTAAGCGCGGTCAGCATGGACGGGATCAGCATCAGAAGCAGCGGGATGATGCCCGGCACCATAGCCACCACGCTGCGGACGTCCGGATTGTAGCGGAATCGTATTTCGACGTTGGCGAGCCCCGAATGGGCGTCTTCCGCCCCGGCCTGCCGGGCTTTCTCCGCAAGCCACAGGGCGTGCATGCCTTCCACATAGCCACGCGCGGTTTCCCCGCGGGTCGGCATGGCGCCATCCAGCCAAGCCGCCACAGAAACATCGCGCCCCCGCGCGATATCGCGAGCGAAGTTCGGCGGAATCTCGATGGCGAGACTGAGTTCGCCGGAGCGCATCCGCCTGTCTAGGTCCTCGTAGCCGACGATGGGCGGTTTCTCGACGAAGTAGCGTGAGCCCGTAAGGTTGAAGGCGTAGTCCTGGCTGAGGGCGGTCTGGTCGCGATCGAGCACCGCGAAGGTCAGGTCCTCCACATCGAGGTTGATCCCGTATCCCATCACCAGCATGAGAATGGCGCTGCCGATCATCGCCAACGTCAGCCGGATCGGGTCGCGGCGCAGTTCGAGCCCTTCGCGTTTCGTGTAGCTGAGCAGACGGCGTAGATTGATATGGCCGCTCCAGAAGCCGGTCCTCGGCTTTGGCTCGGGCCAGCGCATCGTCTCTGCCAATGCTTTCTCGGCTTCTGCCTCGGCCTTCTCGTCCGCCGGCTCGTTTGCGACAGCCTCTTCCAGATAGTGGATGAAGGCGTCTTCCAGCGTGTCGACGCCGCACGCGCGGACGAGCTCGTCGGGCGCCTCGGTGATCAGCACTTTGCCCGCATGCATCAGCGAGATGCGATCGCAGCGCTGCGCCTCGTTCATGAAGTGCGTGGAGATGAAGATGGTCACACCATCACGGCGCGAGAGGTCAACCAGCATCTGCCAGAAGGCATCGCGTGCGATCGGATCGACGCCCGAGGTCGGTTCGTCTAGGATCAGCATTTCCGGCTTGTGGATCATGGCCACGGCGAGCGACAGGCGCTGTCGATGACCGAGCGGCAGCGCGGCCGGATAGGCATCGATTACGCCGGCAAGTGCAAAGCGCTCCACCATTTCCTGGACGCGGGCGGAAATCTCATCTTCCGGCACTTCGAACAGCCGCGCATGCAGCTCGAGGTTCTGCCGGACGGTGAGCTCGGTGTAGAGCGAGAACGATTGGGACATGTAGCCGACGCGGCGCCGCGTGGCGAGGTCGTGCGGATCCAAGCTATGGCCGAAAAGCCAAGCCTGGCCCTCGCTCGGCGGTAGCAGACCCGTCAGCATCTTCATGGTCGTGGTCTTGCCGCAGCCGTTCGAGCCCAGAAAGCCGAAGATCTCGCTGCGTTGAATCTCGAAGCTCACGTGATCGACGGCGGTGAAGTCGCCGAACCGTTTCGTCAGGTCTTTTGCCTCGATCGCCGTCTCGTGATCGTCGGATGGACGCGGCGGGATGGAGACGGGCTTGTAGGCGCGCCGTTTCTCGTCGGGGAGAAGCTCGATGAACGCCGCTTCCAGTGAGTCCGTGCCGGTGCGGGCGACAAGTTCTTCCGGCGTGCCCGTGGCGAGCACGGTGCCCGCATCCATCGCCACCAGCCAATCGAAGCGCGCCGCTTCTTCCATATAGGCGGTGGCGACCACGACGCTCATGCCCGGGCGGTCGCAGCGAATGTCGTCGATCATGCGCCAGAACTGCCGGCGCGACAGCGGATCGACGCCGGTGGTCGGCTCGTCGAGGATGAGAAGGTCCGGATCGTGCACGAGCGCGCAACACAGGCCGAGCTTCTGCTTCATGCCGCCGGAGAGCTTGCCGGCAGGTCTGTCGACGAAGGGGGCCAGTCCCGTGCTTTTGGTGAGAAGGGCGATGCGCCGTTCCCGCTCGGCGCGAGCGTGGCCAAACAGCGCGGCAAAGAAGTCGATATTCTCGGCGACCGACAAGGTCGGGTAGAGGTTCTTGCCGAGTCCTTGGGGCATGTAGGCAATGCGCGGACAGACGCGCCGCCGATGGCCGGCCTTGGCCATGCTGCCGCCAAGCACCTCTACTTGGCCCTGCTGGATCGCGCGCGCGCCGGCAATCAGCGACAAAAGGCTCGACTTGCCGATGCCGTCAGGTCCGAGAAGACCAACCATCACACCAGCGGGCAGATCGAGGTCGATGCCTGCGAGTGCTTGCGCCTTGCCGTAGCGCAACCGCACGCCTTGCAATCGCGCCACGGGGGCAGCCGCTGTCCCCGGCCCATCGGCGTGAGGGGGCGGCGCGCTCATTCGGGGAGACGCACCTTCAGATCGTCGGGCCAGGGGATATCCGGGTCGAGCTGGACATAGGCGATGCCCGGAAGCCCGGTCTTGACGTCGCGGACATGCTTCTCGAGAAGGGCCGGATCAATGCGCGCCTTGATACGGAACATCAGCTTCAGGCGCTCTTCTTCCGTCTCCACCGTCTTCGGCGTGAACTGCGCCACGTCCGCCACGAAGGACACGTTCGCGGGGATGACATATTGTGGGGCGGCATCGAGGATGACCCGCGCTTCCGCTCCGAGCTTCACCCGGCCCGCGTCGATCGTGGGCAGGAAGAGGGTCATGTAGACGTCCCTGAGATCGATGAGATTGACCACGGTGCCGCCCGCCGCCAGCACCTCGCCCGGCTCGGCGACGCGGTATTGCACGCGGCCATAGCGCGGCGAGCGCAGCGTGCTGTCGTCGATGTCCGCCTTGATACGTTCGATCGTGGCTTGGGTCGCATCCACCGCCGCATGGGCGCTAATGACCTGCGACTGCGCAAGCCCGATCGCCGCCTCCGCCGCGGACACTTGCGCCTTCGCGGCCGCGACCGCCGCTTTGGCGCCTTCGTACGCCGCCCGGCGGTCGTCGAGAACCTGGACCGAGGTCGCCCCTTTCGGGACCAGTTCTTCGGAGCGAGCCAAACGTTTGGCCGCCGCGTCCAACTCGGCTTCGCGCTGGGCCACCAAGGCCTCGGCGGCTGTCTTCTCCGCTTCGCGCTGCGAGACTTGGCTCTCGGCGGTCTTGACCCCTACCTTCGCGCGCCGGAGTTCGGCATCCGCCTCGCGGAGCTGCGCGTCGAGCACCTCCGTATCCATCACCGCGAGCACCTGGCCGGCATCGACAAAGTCGCCTTCGCGAACGTCAATCTTCTCGACCCGGCCGGCGATTTTGGTGGCGACGTCGATTTCCGTCGCCTCGATGCGGCCGTTACCCTCGGCAAAGCCTTCGGGCGGCCCGTCAGAGCGCAAGTTCTGCCACAGCACGTAAGCGGCACCAGCGACCATCGCAACAATGGCCGCCCTTACGAGCCAAGTGTTCGTCGTTTGCGTCATTCTTCCGCCAAGAACTCTCGCCAGGCGGCCGCCGGTAACCCAACGAGCCTCTAATGCACAGTTCGGAATCTAATTCCGAGATCCGGAGCTTTAGCACAGCGAAAGGCCGCTTTCGAAGTCTGGAGCGCCGACTGTCTGCTCTGGGTCAGCCCCCGAACCGAGACCGAGGGCTCGGCAGGTGCCCTGCGTGCCATTGCGGTCGCAAGACCTACCAAGCGACGCGCACGCCGGCTTTGCCGCCGAGGCCTTGCACGTCCTCGCCGAAGGTGTAGTCGACCTTGGCGAACACGGCGGTGGTCTGGGAGAAGTTGAAGAGGTTCACACCGGCCGAGAGTTCTCCCCAGACGTCGTCGAGATCGTCGGAGAAGTTGAAGGTCGTGCCGGACGAGACCAGCGTGGCGGAGTTGTCCTCGGAGAGGTTCCCCCACAGGCTCGCGATCAGGAACGGCTCCATCATGGTGCCTTCCCACGCTTCGGTGGTGGTGCCGACACGACCGCCGATCCTGCCACGGACATTGGCGTCGTCCGAGAAGCTGACTTTATTGCCGCCCACGTTGAAGCCGTCGATATCGGCCCAGGTCACTTCGATGGTGGCGAGCGGCTCGAAGAAGGCCCCGCCGGTGAAGCTGCCGAAGCGGTAGCCGGCATCGGTGCGCAAGCCCACCGTGGTGGCGTTCAGGCTGTCCGGGAAGCCGAGATTGGGCGTGTCGATCTCATACAAGTGGACGTTCAGCAGCGTGTCGACGAACAGACCGCCCTTGAGATAGGTCGCATACGCCCCGACCTGGCCGCCGGAGAAGTCGAAATTGTCGCCGAGGCTGTCGTAGTCGAGCCCGGCGCCCACAAAGCCGCCGAGCACGCCGAAGATCAGCACATCGCCTTGAGAGAGGACATCGTACTGGCCCATGTCCACGCCCATCTGCAGGTCGATCGTGGAGAGCTCGGTGTCGAGATCGTAATTATACGTGTTGCCGTAGGCCCGCGTGGTGGCGTTGCCCTGCCTGTCGAGGCGCGAGCCGCCGCCCTTGATCCACACGCCCGGCGTGAGACCGTTTGATGAAGGTTCAACCAATCCCTTGCTGCCGGCGTCATAGGCCGGGGCGCCGCCCCCATTGAGGACGACACGAAGGTCCGCCGTGCGATCGAACCAGGTGGATGAGGTCTCGTGCCAGATGTCCTGCGCCGCGGTCAGCAGCTTCGGCAGGGCATGAGCGGTTGCGCCCACGAAGCTGCGCAGTTCCCAGAAGCCGCTGCCTGTGGGCACAAAGAACAGGTCGTAGTCGAACAGACCGGTGTCGATGGGACCGTCCGCCAGCACGAAGTTGCCCGCGCTCGGCGTCTTGCCCTCCACGAACACGACCGGGATGCCTTGTGAGTTGAAGATGCCGGGCTGGGTGCTGGTGTTGTTCACCATCACCTTGGTCTGACCCGTCACGTCGCCGTCGACGATGAAATTGTCCGCCGACGAGCCCGGCCCACTGAGGCTCGCATCCACGGCCAAGTAACCGCCGCCTTCGAACTTCAGGTCCGCGCCGCCCGGCGTGTTGGCGATGGTGAACGTGTCGCCTACACCGCCGTCCACCAGCGAGATCGTGCCGCCGGCGTTCTTGAAGGTCTCGAGACCCTCGAAGCCGCTCATCTCACGGCCATTCGGATTGGTCGCCGCCAGCACCGTCGCGCCCGATTGGTTCACGAACAGGTCGTCGCCGCCGCCGAACAGCGACGTCTTCTTGGTCTCGAACACACCGCCCGCCTGGTTGAAGAAGCGGTCGTTCTGTTCCGTCAGATCCACGAGCCCCGTGATGAGGCCCGCGTTGAAAATCGTGGCGCTTCCCTGACCGTTGACGTCAATGGCCACGTGAGAAGCCGCACCGATCTCACCCGTGTTGGTGATCATCGTCTTGTTGGCGTAGTAGCTGTACGCGGCGATACCCGTGTCGGCGGCGGCGCCCTTGGCGTAGAGCGAACCCGAATTGTTGATGCTGATCGGGCTGTTCCGGCCATAGGTGTACGCGGAGATAGCGACCGCGTTCTCTTGCGTCGACGTGGCGTTGACGTCGCCGCTGTTGTTGACGGTTATCGGGCTGTTGTCGCCGTAGGTCCCGGCATAGATGCCCAACGTCCGTTGCTTGGCCTTGGCGGTAATGTCGCCGCGATTTGTAACCGAGACGGGGCTGCCAGCGTCGGTGGAATACGCATCAATGCCATTCGCATAATAGCCGTCGACATGGATCCTGCCGTCGTTGATGACCACAACCGCGCTGTTGTCGTCGAAGGCACCGGCGTCGATGCCTTCAGCACCCCCAAGCGTCGCCTTGATGGTCAAGTTGCCGCTGTTGGTGACGGTGATGGAACTATTCGTGCCATCGGACTCTGCGTCGATGCCGTCCGCAAACGACCGGCTCGTGGCTTTGATGTCGCCGCTATTGGTGACGGTGATGGCGCTGTCGTCGTCATCGGTGATTGCGTCAATGCCATCGGCCTCGAAGCCCCCTACCGTCGACGTCACCGTGATGTCCCCGGTGTTGTCGATTTTAACGGGGCTGTTGTCTCCGTACGTCAGGCCGACGATGCCGTAGGCGCCATTTTTTGCGTCGACGCTAATGGCGGCGTTGTTGGTGATCGTGACGGCACTGTCGTCATCAACCGAAAGGGCATAAATGCCGAAGCCACGACCATAGGACGTCGTCGCCCGAATATTGGCCGTGTTGTCAATCGTGGTCGAACTGTTTGCGCCGTATGCAAAGGTGTTAATGCCGAAGACGGGGTCGGTGCTGTTCCCGGTCACGGAGATCTTGCCGCGGTTGGTGACGTCGATATCGCTATCGTCGTTGTCGGTATTCGCGAGTATCCCTATTTCGGCGCCCGTCAACGCACCGGTGTTGACCACAGAGAGTTCGCTCTGCGCCTGGTAGGTACTCGCGCTGATGGCTGTGCCTTGCTGCAGATCGATGTCGCCGGTGTTGATGAGACTGAGAGGACTGTTGGGGCCCCCACCCGTGCCGGTCGCAGCCTGGATACCGGAATAGAGGCCGGTGATATGGCCGGCGTTGAAGACGTCGAGCGCGCCGAACCGGGTCTTGGCATAAATGCCTGCCCTGTAGGAGTCGATATCGCCGGTGTTGAAAACATCGACGGGACTGTTGAGGCCCTGGCTATAGGCGCGGATGCCGCGGTCGTCGGGCGACGTCAGGTCCCCGCTGTTGTTGAGCGTAATGAATTGACCAGCACCGGTGGTGACGAGGTCGATAACGGGATCGCCGGCGTTGTTGCGGTCATAGACATTCACGCAATTGACGCTGTCTCCAGCAGGGTTGAGCGTGATCGGGCCTGGCGGCGGAAAAGTGCCGGGTGGGCAAGTGACGACCGCATGAGCCGGCGTCGGCGCGGTGACTGTCGCGAGCAGAAGCGTCGAGGCGAGCGCCGTGCCGAGCAGCAGCGAATGGCGCGCTGCGCTTGTTATTCGGGGATGAAGAACCTTGTGGGCGGGTCTAGGGCGATCCACGCGCCCGGCACGTCTGCGCGTTCGCGCAGACGGCCACTGCCGCCTCGCAGTGCATCCGAAATCCACGAAACCCCCTGCCCATCGGCGCACCCTATCGCGCCGATCGTTCTTGTGGATCCAACTGTAATCAAAGGCTGCATGATACAACTAGTGCAGGGGCGCAACACTCGACTAGAGATTGCGGCGCCATGGCTTCGCCCAGGCGGAATCGGCGGACAGCCGTTCTGGAGCCCTAGAATGGCTGAAAGCTGTGGTACTTCAGAAAGATGGCGCAAGACAGCCGCGAGATACGAGGGGGATAGATCGCCGCCAACCGTGTATAGCCTACGGCTTTATTTGTGTGGGGCCGTTCGGCTGGTGAGCGCCATTGGCGTGCGCGCCGTTGATATGCGTTCCAGCGACCCTTGCGGCGCCGTTTTGAGCGGGAGCCGCCGCGCCCTCTTCCCACTGCATCTGGGCCTCGATCGTGGCATGGGCGTCTTGCGCGGAATCCCGCAGCGCGGCGTCGAAGCGTTCGAGATCACCGACGACCCCCTTGGCCATCTCCACATAGGTCTGGTGGACCATCAACAGGCGCCGGCGCAGCTCGTTGTTCAGCGCCCGGTAGGCAGCGGTCTCCTGCTCCTGTGCCGCAAGGCGCGTGCGCAACTCATTACGCTCCGATACCAATTTCTGAACGGCGGCAGCGCCTGCAAGAGCGGCGGTTTCGACGGCCTGGTCCGTGGACAGTTCTAGGCGTTGCGGCTGGCCCTGATGCGGGCTTGAGTGCGGGCTCGCGCCGTTTGTTCGCGGAATTTCATTCATCGTCCGGTCCAATCGTTACTAGGGGACGAAGGAAAAACGGCTCCGCGCTCAAGGCGTTCCCGGATCGGCGAAAGAATCTCCTCTCCCGGCAACCAGGCCTAGACGCCCCCGGCCCCTTGCACCGGAAATTCGGCCTTGATCTTGCTGAACAAGCGGTCGCGAACCGCGCGATACGCATCGAGAATCACGTCGCGGGGCCCCGTGGCGAGCGTGGGGTCCGGCGTTGGCCAATACACCACGTCGATGGCATAGCCTTGCGCGAGTTCGAGCGCCTTGTGCTGAGCCTCGGGCGCCAGGGTGACGATGCGGTCGAAGCCGAGATCATGGAGATCGTCGATGGCCTGCGGCACGTGATCCGAAATGTCGATGCCGATCTCGTCCATGACCGCGATCGCAAACGGGTCGGGCTCACCTGCCCGGACGCCTGCGGATTCCACATAAATCCGCCGTCCCGCCAGATGGCGCAACATGGCCGCGGCCATCGGCGAGCGAATAGCGTTGCTGGCACACGCGAAGAGAACGGCGCCGGGCAGATCCCCGCCAGCGCTCAACGGATCAGCCCTTCCAGTGAAGCGCGCAAAGAAGCGTGAACAGTCGCCTTGCGGTGGCGATGTCCACCGTGACCTTGCCCTTCAGGCGCTCCAGCAAGAGCTGGCTCCCCTCGTCGTGCAGCCCGCGGCGCCCCATATCGATCGCCTCGATCTTGGAGGCGGGTTGGGTCTTGATGGCGGCGTAGTAGCTGTCGCAGATCAGGAAATAGTCCTTCACGATGCGGCGGAACGGCGACAGCGACAGCATGATCTGCTGCAGCGCGTTGCCGTCTTCATCGGAGATGGCGAATACAAGCCGGTTGTCGGCCAGCGACAGATGCAGCGTGTAGGGCCCATCCAACCCGTCGCCCTCCAGAAGAAAATTGTTCTTCTCCAGGAGATCGAAGATGGCGACCTCGCGCTCATGCTCGACTTCGACGCTGTCGCGGCCCAGCGAGGCCTCGTCCAACGTGACGGCAAGCAAACGGGCGGTATCCGGAAAAGGGCTGTCGTCGTCCGTCTCGGTCATGATCAATCCGGCAGATTCAGTCTGATGCCGACGGAGCGGCGGTGGGCATCGAGCCCTTCGGCCCGCGCAAGCGTCATGGCCGCAGGCCCAAGCGTCTTGAGGCTCTCGGCGTCGAGCTTGAGAAGCGAGGTGCGCTTCATGAAATCGAGCACGCCGAGTCCCGATGCGAACCGGGCGCTGCGCGCGGTCGGTAGGACGTGATTGGTGCCCGCCACGTAGTCACCGATAACCTCCGGCGTGTAGCGGCCGACGAAGATGGCGCCCGCGTGCCGGACTTTTTCCGTGAGCGCGTCCGCGTTCGCGGTGGCGATTTCCAGATGCTCCGGGGCAAGCCGGTCGGACAGCGCTGGGGCCTCGTCGAGGCTTTCGACAAGGATCACCGCGCCGAAATCCTCCCAGCTTGCCCGTGCGGTCTGCGCACGCGGGAGCGTCTTCAACTGTGTCTCCACGGCCGCCACGACCTCGTCGGCGAAGTTGGCGTCATCGGTGATGAGAATGGATTGCGCTGCAGTGTCGTGCTCGGCCTGCGCCAACAGATCGCTGGCGATCCAAGCCGGATCGTTCTCGTTGTCAGCAATGACCACCACTTCGGACGGCCCGGCGACCATATCGATGCCGACCTGGCCGAAGACCTGCCTCTTGGCCGCGGCGACATAGGCGTTGCCGGGGCCGACGATGATCGACACGGGACGGATCGTTTCGGTGCCGAAGGCGAGCGCGGCAATCGCTTGCGCGCCGCCGACGCGGTAGATCTCGTCGACGCCTGCGAGCGCGGCGGCCACAAGCACCAGAGGATTGAGCTCGCCGCGCGGCGATGGGACCACCATGACCAGGCGCTCTACGCCCGCGACCTTGGCGGGCACGGCATTCATCAGGACCGAGCTCGGATAGCTGGCGGTGCCGCCCGGCACGTAAAGACCGGCCGATGAGACCGGCGACCAGCGCTGACCGAGTTCCACGCCCGTGGCGTCGGTATAGGTCTCGCTCGACGGGAGCTGCCGGCTGTGGTGAGCGAGGATGCGCTCATGAGCGAGTTTCAGCGCGTCGACCGTCTCCTCGTCGCAGGCGGCGAGTGCGGCCGCAATATCGGCTTCCGACACGGCAATACCGGCTTCGCGAAGATCGAGCTGATCGAATCTCTGTGTGAAATCGATGAGAGCCTCGTCGCCGCGGGCGCGGACATCGGTGATGATCTTGGCGACGGCGTCGTTCACGTCCGCCGAGGACTCGCGTTTCATGCCGAGCAACGCCTCGAAGCGGGCCGCGAAGCCGTCCTCACGGGTATCCAGCATCTGAACCATACGACCTCAAACGCCCGCGGCTTTGGAGCGTTTCGACTCTGTCTCGGCTGACATCGTAGCGTCGCCTTGGGCATCGACTTGCGGGTCGACCTGAGGGTCGACTTCGGTGCCGCCTTGGGCTTCGCCTTCGCTTGGGTGTTTCGGCTTGTTGCGGGTCCGCCAGGCAGGCCCCAGGTCGCGCATCTCCGCCTCGATGCACTCGACGTCGAGTTGCACCGTCACATCGCCCGCGAAATACAGCACGACCCTGCCGCCGGGCGCCTCGCCCTCCTCGAAGCCAATAGCGAGCAGAGACAGGACCCGGTCCTTGTTCTGCGGGGCGAGAGCCTTGTGGCGGGCGCCGAGCACCCGGTCGAAGCGCAGCGCCGTGCGCAGCCGGCGAAAACGCTCTCCATCGGCGTCTACGGCGGCGCTCTGCCAGTCGAACCGGTTCAGGACAGCCGCGAACCGCTTCTGCGACGGCAAATAGGCCATATCACCGACCCGCACGACCGCGTCCTGAAGTTGCGAGGACACGACTTGCAAGTCTTCCTCGTCGAGAGCGAGCAGCTTAAGCGTCGTCATAAGAAGAAATCACCGGTAAGAGCATAACTGACTTGGACCTACCATGCTTTCGGTCTGCTTCGGAAGACATTCCGAAAATCAGGCGCCTAGCCGGCGATGCGGTCGATCTGAGCGCCGCAGTTGCGCAATTTCTCTTCGAGCCGGTCGAATCCGCGGTCCAAATGGTACACGCGGCCGATTGTGGTCTCGCCTTGCGCGGCGAGCCCCGCGATGATGAGCGAGACAGACGCGCGCAGATCCGTCGCCATGACGGGCGCGCCGCGGAGCCCGTTGACCCCGTGCACCAGCGCCGTATCGCCGCGAAGATCTATGCGGGCCCCGAGCCGGGCCAGTTCCTGCACATGCATGAACCGGTTCTCGAATATGGTCTCTCGCACCTCCGAAACGCCCTTTGCCGTGCACATCAGCGCCATGAGCTGGGCCTGGAGGTCGGTCGGGAAACCCGGGAACGGCTGCGTTTCCACGGACACGGCCTCGAGTCCGTGACCGTTGCGGCACACGCGGAGGCCGCCGGTCTCTTCGTAAACCTCGACGCCCGTCGAGCGCAGCGCCTCGAGCGCTTCCTGGAGAAGCTCAGCGCGAGCGCCTTCCAAAAAGATGTCGCCGCCCGTGATCGCCGCGGCCATGGCGTAGGTGCCGGTCTCGATGCGATCCGGCAGCACGCGATGCTCGGCCCCGTGCAGCGAGGACACGCCTTGGACCTGCAACGTTGAGGTGCCGATGCCCTCGATCTTTGCGCCCATGGCGACCAGGCAGGCAGCGAGATCGCCAACCTCGGGCTCCCGGGCGGCGTTCACGATTTCGGTGTCGCCCTCGGCCAGCACCGCCGCCATCAGGGCATTGTGGGTCGCGCCCACCGAAACCTTGGCCAGGTGGATCCGGTTGCCCTTAAGGCCCTTCGGCGCCTTGGCGATGACGTAGCCGGCGTCGAGCTCGATGTCGGCGCCGAGCGCCTCGAGCGCCACAAGATGAAGGTCGACGGGGCGCGTGCCGATGGCGCAGCCGCCGGGCAGAGACACCTTGGCCTCGCCGCACCGCGCCAGCAGCGGCGCCAGCACCCAGAAGCTGGCGCGCATGCGCGCGACCATCTCGTAGGGCGCCGTGGTGTCGACGATCTCGGCCGCGGTCAGCTTGTAGGTCTGTCCATCGTTCGTGTCTTGCCCGGCTCGTTTGCCAGCGATGGTCACGTCCACACCGTGATTGCCGAGGATGCGCGCGAGCAACGCCACGTCCGCGAGGCGCGGCATGCCGTGGAGCGTCAACGTCTCATCGGTGAGAAGGCTCGCAATCATCAGCGGCAACGCCGCGTTCTTGGCACCGCTGATCCGAATGGTGCCCTTGAGCCGTTCGCCGCCCACAATGCGGATACGATCCATAACGCGCTACTCCCTCTGAAGCGCCTTGAGTCTTACGCGCCCCGTTTCCCCTGATTGGCCGCGATCGGCGATGCGGCAAGCGGCCAGTCTACCCTTTCCGCGTCATCCCTGTCCCCCATCATCGGGGGCCTTCGAGCCCGTGCGCTTGGCGCGGGCGTTCTCTTTGCGTTTCAACAAGTTGGCCCGCAGCGCCTGGGCCAGGCGCTCCTGCTTTGCATCCTTTGCCTGTATAGGCGCTGATTTCGGCGCGCGCTTGTCTTCTCCGGCCATTCCGCCACCCCTGTCAGGCTTTCTGGGCCCGGGCCTTTTACCCTATTGTCTCGAAGGCGGTAAGAGGATCCGGAATCCTTGCGTCACAAGGCCCGCTATGGCAGTTTGCGCGCCGCACCGGGAGGGGGCACCCCCAACGATTCCCTAAAAAGGGATTCTCAGGTCAGCCCGCCCGTCGCGGACCCACCGACCACCAACGGAGCCTCGCGATCGCACGACAGATCGCGCCGCGCCGTCAGGTCAATGGAACGCCGCCGTAGCTCAGTGGTAGAGCGCGTCATTGGTAATGACGAGGTCGACAGTTCGATCCTGTCCGGCGGCACCAGGTTTCCAAAAACTTCGCGGCGGCCCCAGCAGCCTCGTGCTCGGCGAACGCGTGTCCGCGTGCGACGGCAGTCAGGCCTCAGGTCCTGCTCGTGTGCCCAGATCGGGCGGGGTGGGACTCGCGCCCGCTACCAGCCGCGGATGGCCTCACGGCGCAACTGACGCCGAGCATAGCCCCGTGCATACGGGTAACGCGGGTAGGCGTAGCCGTAACGGGGATAGGCATAGCTGTAGCCAGCATAGGCACGGCCGTAACCCCGTCCACGGGCATAGCCGCCGCAATAGGTGACGCAGGAACAACAGCACGTGGTCGCGTATCCATAGCCGACATAGCGGCCGCAGGCGGAAGCCTGGGACGGCGAGAACATCACCAGCGCAAACGCAAAGATCGAAGCGCAAACAGCCGAAAAGCAAAGTGCGGATTTCCGGGTCATATCTCTCTCCCTTGGACAGCAGCAAATACAGCATGCGGATAAAATCCCAAGCTAGGCCAAAGCGCTGTTATCCTTAACTCTCGCCCGGCTTGTTTGAAGGCTCCGCGGGGGATGCCGGCACCCGGCACCGCGCACTGACCGGACCCTTGCTGGGGCGTCAGGTGCCCAGTACTCCGCGCAGCGATCAACACAAACGCAAAGGGCAGATCACCCCGTGGCAATGTGCTAGGCTTTGCGACGGCTAGGACAGGGAGGAAACCGGGCCATGAAAACAATCACAGCACTTGCGATCTTTTGCTTTGTCGCGCTTGCCGCGACGGTCACTTTCCACGCGCCCGTGGATGCACGGCCGCACGTTGCGAGGAGCGTCGGCAACGGGCTCAACGCTGCAACGCGGGGTGTCTACCGAGGCGCGCGCGGGGTGGGCCGCGGCGTGTATCAGGGCGCCCGCTGGGGCACACGCGCACTGTGGGTCGGCGCCGGTGTCGGCGCGGGCCACGCCGCTTTGACGCGGAACTGCGAGTATTACCGCAAGCGGTATCAGGAAACGCGCGCGGCCAAGTGGCGCAATAAATACAACGCCTGCATTCGCTAGTATCGGGCGCGCCTCGCCCGGCGGGGCGCGCCGCTCAAAATCGGGAGGCCAAACGATGCACATGGACCGTCCAGTCTTTGTGTTCGGTTCCGATATTGCCGGACACCATACTGACGGCGACGCCCTGGTCGCGCTGCGCACCCGTGGCGCGGTCTACGGTCGGGGTTGCGGGCCGCAAGGAAACGCCTATGCGATTCCCACACGGAGCGGTACGGGCAGGCCACGGCCGCGCCAAGACATCGCCGCGAGCGTGAACGACTTTCTCCGCTTCACGCGGATGCGCCCCTGGGCCTTGTTCGACGTCGCACCCATCGGCTGCCGCCTGGCGGGCTACAGCCCGGAAGACATCGCGCCGATGTTTGCAACAGCGCCGCACAACGTGTCGCTGCCGACTGCTTTCGAGCACGTCCTGGCGCGGAAGACGCGCGACAAAACGCACGGAGGAGAAGCCACATGAGAATGCTAGTCCGCCTACCGACGATCATCGCAATCGTTCTGTGCGGTGCGGTGGGTCTCGCGAGCGGCCCCGTCGTCGCGAAGAAATATTCGGATGAAAAAGCGAGCGTTCAAAAGAAGCAAAAGAAGAAGAGCACCGCCGCCAAGGATTGCAAGAAAGCGCCCGTGCCGCCCTTCATGCGCAATCCGCGCTTCATGAACCGCGGATTCCTCAAGAACAGGTGCTAACCCCGGCGGCGAGGACAAAAGCCGCCACGGCCAAGTAGGCCAAAAAAAACGCCGGTGCGGCCGAGATTAAATCTTCGCAATATCGGCGTCTCTCCAGTGGTCCGGAAAGACCACCGCCGCGGCTAACACTCTGATAAGTCCTACTTAACCATAGAGGCGGGATCCACGTCTCCAGCCCCGCCGTGCGTGCGATCCTGGGCCGTTCCTATTGAAAGTTCCGTGGCAATCCCAATGTCTAGAGGCACGGGGGACGTGAATCGCGGAGGTAGCGACAATGGTAAGCGATAAGTCCCAATACCGAGGCTACGAAATCCGGCTTCGTCAGGAATGGTCGAATTGGTGTGCGAACATCATCCCTACACGGGACGATCTTCCTATGCTGGCCATGTCCCCCTTGCGGACGCTTTCGTCCACGCCCGAGGAGGCACTCGCGGCAGCCAAGCAAAATGTTGACGAGTATCTCGGCGTTGAACCCGAGAAACGGGTTGCCTAAGGCACGATTTCTACGATCGCCGGGCTCGGGCGCTCCTCACATCTTACTTGGTGAGGAGCGCGTACGCGGCGTAGCACAAAGTTATCGCGAGCAGCGGCCGGAGCAGCCACTCCGGTGCGACACCCGCAAGGCGCGTGCCGAGCAAGATGCCCGGGATCGACCCGACCAGTAGCGCCGCCAAAATCCCGAAATCCACATGGCCCAGTCCAAGGTGCCCTGCCCCCGCGACGAGCGTCAGCGGCACGGCATGGGCGATGTCCGACCCGACGATGCGTTTGGCCGGAAGAGCCGGGAACAGCAGCGCCAGCACGACCACACCGATGGCGCCGGCACCGACAGAGGTGAGCGTAACGAGAAACCCAAGGGCGGCGCCGAACAGTACCGTAAGCACAGCACGCTTGGGCGGACCGTCCGTCTCGGTCCCGTTCACGTGCGCCTTCATCATGATGGGATAGAGCACGATCGCCAGCGCACTGACGGGGAGCGCAAAGGCTAGGCCGAAGCGAATCCACCCGGCCATCGCTTCGGTGTCCAACGGCACATAGGCGATGATGGCCAACAGAACGATCGAAGCCGGCAGCGATCCCATCGCCAGCCGCAGCACGATCGGCCAGTCGACATTCTCCTGCACATGATGCCGCCAGCCGCCGACCGTTTTGGTCACCGACGCGTAGAGAAGGTCCGTACCGACCGCGACGGAAGGCGGAACGCCGAAACTCGAAATAAGCAGCGGCGTCATCAGTGCGCCGCCGCCAACGCCTGTCAGTCCCACCAAGAAGCCGACGCCGAATCCGGCACCAGCGAGGGGCAGCAGGGCGACGACCCCGCTGAGATCAATCATCTATGAGGGCCTCCCCCGACTTATCCCGCACGATCAGGACCGAGACGGATCCAACGGTTTTTCAGCGATCCGTCTCAATCAGCACCGGAACGCCGGCCGACCGTAACAGAATCGCCACCTCTTGGGCACGTCTGTCGTATTCGGCCCTGTCTTCCGGAGAATCGCCAAGGTCCGCGCATAGGCCAGACAGCCGGGCCCGGTCAAGCACCAGTACGTTGTCCCCAACGGCCGCCGCACCAGTTTGTACCCATGTGATCACGCCGCCGGCGACGGTCGCGCCATCCAGTGCATTGACGAGGACGAAGTTGCCCGTCAGCGGGAGATCGCCGAAGAGGTCCAACGCCGTCGACCGGCCGAGGAGAATGCGGCAGTCGGCGATGTCGTTCATGCTGCAGGTGTGGGCCTGTGTCGAGGAAAGCGTCTCGAAATCGATCAGTGTAGAGACGCTCACCGAAGTGACCGGCGTTAGATCGGTCGCCGTGCGCAGCAGGTAGCCTGCTTCCGGATCGAACGGCTTCTCGGACAGCCAAACGAGACGCGCCTCGATGACATCGGCATTGGTGGGCCGCCGCTGCGTTTCCGTCAGCACGGCGCCACGCGAAATGTCGAGGTCGGTATCGAGTACGAGCGTGACCGCATCGCCGCTCGACGCGCTTGCCAGATCCCCGTCCATGGTCGAGATGCGCTGCAAGGTCGCACCGAGTCCGCTGCGCGCATCGACGATGCGCTCGCCGACGCGGATCGTGCCCGACGTCACCGTGCCCGCATAACCGCGAAAGTCGTTCGCCGCCCGCAAGACCATCTGCACCGGCATCCGGAACGGCGCGTCCTCGGGCTCGGTCCTGGCTTCGACGCTCTCGAGGTATTCCAAAAGCGTTGGGCCGCCGTACCACGGCATCTCCTCGGATCGCGCAACGACATTCGCCCCCGTCAACGCCGCCACGGGAATCGAGGTGATATCCGTAAAGCTGAAGTTGCCCGCGAGGGAGCGGAAGTCTTCTTCGATGGCGCGGTAGCGCTCCTCGGACCAGCCGATCTGATCCATCTTGTTGACGGCGAGAATGACCTTTTTGATGCCAACGAGGTTGCAGATCGCCGCATGCCGCCGCGTCTGACGCTTCACGCCATGGCGCGCATCGACCAGCAGGATGGCGACGTCCGCATGCGAGGCGCCGGTCGCCATGTTGCGGGTGTATTGCTCGTGCCCCGGCGAGTCGATGATCACGAACCGGCGCCGCTCGGTCTCGAAATAGCGCCATGCGATGTCGATCGTGATGCCCTGCTCGCGTTCGGCAACGAGGCCGTCGAGCAGGAGCGAGAAGTCGATGCGTTCCCCGTTGACGGCACGGGCGTGCGAGGCGTGCATGACCTGCGCACGCTGATCGTCGGTCACGCCGGCCGCATCCCACAACAGACGGCCGATCAGGGTCGACTTGCCGTCGTCCACGGAGCCGCAGGTGAGGAGCCGCAACATGGCCTCGGACTTGTCGCCGGGCTGGAGGACCGGCTGCAAGGCTTCCGTTTGAGAGACCGCTGCCAAAGTCATTAGAAGTACCCCTCGCGCTTCTTCATCTCCATCGCACCGGCCTCGTCATGGTCGATCAGACGCCCGGCCCGCTCCGAAACACGCGCGCCCAAGGTTTCGGTCACGAGCGAGTCAAGGTCGGCCGCTTCGGACTCGATCGCCGCGGTGAGCGGGTAGCATCCAAGCGTGCGGAATCTGATCTTGCGCATCGTGGGCTTCTCGCCCGGCTTGAGAGGCATGCGCTCGTCGTCGACCATCAGGATCTGACCGTCGCGTTCGACCGTGGGACGCTCTTTCGCAAAATAGAGCGGCACCACGTCGAGCTGCTCGAGCGTGATGTAGCGCCAGACATCCGCCTCGGTCCAATTCGACATCGGGAAGACCCGGACGGTTTCGTCCTTGCCCAGACGCCCGTTGAGGAGCTGCCACATCTCCGGTCGCTGCAGGCGCGGATCCCAGCTATGGCCGCCAGCCCGGAACGAGAACACGCGTTCCTTCGCCCGGGATGCCTCTTCGTCGCGGCGCGCGCCGCCAAACGCGGCATCGTAGCCGCCATTGTCGAGCGCCTGGCGCAGCGCCTGGGTCTTCATGATGTCCGTATAGACAGACGGCGGATAATCGAACGGGTTGATATTCTTTGCCGCGCCGTCATGGTTGGTATGCACGATCAAATCGAGCCCCATTTCGGATGCGGTCCGGTCGCGGAACGCGATCATCTCGCGGAACTTCCATGTCGTGTCGACATGAAGCAGCGGGAACGGGAGCTTAGCCGGCCAAAACGCCTTGCGCGCCAGATGCAGCAGAACCGTCGAGTCTTTGCCGATCGAGTACAGCAGCACCGGCGCACGGAACTGCGCCGCGGCCTCGCGGAAGATGTGGATGCTCTCTGCTTCGAGAAGCTTGAGGTGAGATGTGAGTGCGGTCATGCAGCCTTCTCCCGGTGTGCGACTGGCGCTACCGAACGCTCGGATTCGGCCACATGCAGTCCGCATTCCTTCTTGTCTTCGCTTTCCCACCACCAGCGGCCTGCGCGCGGGTCTTCGCCCGGCTCAATCGCGCGCGTGCACGGCGCGCAGCCGATCGAGACGAAGCCTTGCGCGTGCAGCGGATTGATCACGACATTATTGGCGTCGATGTAGTCGTTCAGGCGCTTATCGGGCCAATCGGCAATCGGGTTGATCTTGATGAGCCCGCGCTCCGCATCCCATTCGGCCAGCGGCACATCCGCACGGGCCTGCGACTGCTCGCGCCGCAGGCCGGTGATCCACCCTTGCGCGCCCTGCAAGGCCCGGTTCAAGGGACGGACTTTACGGATCTCGCAGCAACTCTTCCGGTTTTCGACGGATTGGCGGAAGCCGTATACGCCATCGCGGGACACCAGCTCTTCGACCTCGCGCGCGTCGGGCGCGACAAGCCGGATCCGGGTGCGGTAGCGCAGCTCGGACAGTTCGATCGTCTCCAGGACTTCCGGGAACAGCCGGCCAGTGTCGAGCGTAAAAACATCAATGTCGGCGCCCGCCTTCACCACGCCCGATTTGGCAATGGCCTGCAGGATTACCTGGTCTTCGAGACCGACGCTCGTCGAGAACGCGATGCGGCCTTCGATGCGCTCTGCGATCAACCTGATGCGCTCGACGAGATCGTCCGTCGCGGCGAGCGCTTGATCGAGCTCGGCCGCGGCCGTAGCGGATGCGTTCCAGCGCAGCGGCAGCGGGTTGCGTGCCGAGGGCTGATAGCTGCGGCCAATGATGGTGAGCGTCTTCTTCCACGTCTCGGCCGCGTCAGGGTCGGCGATCTCGGCTGTGTCGAAACCGGACCGCAAGAGAAACTGCGACTGGTCCGGAATAAGCGACCCGACGGCGCGGATCTCGCCGGTGAAGCCGAGGCGATCGCGGAGAATGCGGGCAAGGCTGAAGCCGCGCCCATCCGCGAAACTCGGGAACAGTATCGCAATCGGCCCGGCATTGCCGCCAGCGGCGGAGGCCAGCGCGTCGTGGTCCGCGGCCGGTTCCAAGACGGTGGCCGGCTCATCGGGGTCCGCGACAAGCCCGCCTGTCGACAAATCAACGAGCACCATAGAGAGCCTCCTTGAACGGCGCGGCGCCGACACGGCGCCAGGTCTCGAGGAAGCTCTCTCCCTCGTTTCGGTTTTCGACATAGGTCTCGACAATCGTATCGATCGCTTCCGGCACCTTCTCGGCGCGGAAGCCGGGACCGATGATGGTACCAACCGCGGCGTCATCCTTCGGGCTGCCGCCGAGCGTGATCTGGTAAAGCTCCGTACCCTTCTTATCGACACCGAGGATGCCGATATTGCCGGCGTGGTGATGACCGCAGGCATTGATGCAGCCCGACATGTTGACGCGGATCTTACCGATCTCATCCTGCCGCGCGGGATCCTCGAACTTCTTGGCGATCTCCTTCGCGATGGGGATGGACCGCGCATTGGCGAGGTTGCAGTAGTCGAGACCCGGGCAGCAGATCATATCGCCCAGCAATTCGTTGTTGCCGACCGCGAGCCCTGCCTCCGCAAGCGCGTCATAGAGCGCGGGAATGTCCGCCAGCGCCACATGCGGCAGGACCAGGTTCTGCGTGTAGTTGACCCGGATCTCGTCGTGACCGAAGCGTTCGGCGAGATCCGCCACGAGATCCATCGTGTCCGACGAGGCATCGCCCGGCGTGCGTCCCGGCTCCTTCAGCGAGATCACGGCGGAGACATAACCCGGCACGCGATGCGGCAGCACGTTGTTGCGGTACCAGGTCGCAAAACCCGGATCGCTCTCTCGGCGCGCTGCCAGGGCCTCATCGCGGGGGGCGCGTTCCGGCAGATCCGGCGGCGCGAAATAGGACGCGATGCGGCGGACCTCGCCGTCGGGAAGATCGATGCCGACCTTGACCGTCGCATTCCAGTCGTCTTCGACAGCTTCGCGGAATTTCTCGATGCCGAGGGTGTTCACAAGGATCTTGATGCGGGCCTTGTACAGATTGTCCCGGCGCCCCAGCAGATTGTATACGCGCAGGATCGACTCCACGTAAGAGAGCAAATGCTCCTTCGGCAGAAACTCGCGGATCACCTGGCCTACATAGGGAGTGCGCCCCATGCCGCCGCCGACGAGTACGCGGAACCCATTCTCGCCGTTCGGGCCGCGCACGATGCGCAGTCCGATATCGTGAAATGCCGTGGCAGCGCGGTCTTCCGCGGCACCGGAAACGGCAATCTTGAACTTGCGCGGTAGCCAGTTGAACTCCGGATGCAGCGTCGACCACTGGCGCAGAATCTCGCACCAGACCCGCGGGTCCTCCAACTCGTCGTTCGCGGCGGCCGCGTACGGGTCGGAGGTGACATTGCGCACGCAATTGCCGCTCGTCTGGATGCAGTGCATCTCAACTTCAGCCAACGCGGCCAGCACATCGGGCACATCGACGAGCTTTATCCAGTTGAACTGGATGTTCTGGCGCGTCGTGAAATGGCCGTAGCCGCGATCCCACTTGCGTCCGATCATCGCGAGTTGCCGCATCTGGCGCGGCGACAACTGGCCATAGGGGACGGCGATCCGCAGCATGTAGGCATGCAGCTGCAGATAGAGCCCATTGCGCAGGCGCAAGGGACGGAACTCTTCCTCGGAAAGCTCCCCGGTCAGCCGTCGTCCGACCTGGTCGCGGAACTCAGCGACGCGCTCGTTTACGAAGGCATGATCGAATTCATCATAGCGGTACATCGTACCAGTCCTTTGTCAGTGTCGTGCGGTGTGAAGCGCGAATGCGTTCGCGCACGGAAATGGGATCGACAGTGCCGTCATCCCGGACCTCGATCGGCATGGGATAGACGCTGATGACGAGGCGCTTGCGGACGGCCTCTTCCGCGGTCGCCTCAAGCGCCTTGACCTCGTCCTCGCTCTCGGCGCGGGCCGCCTCGGCAATGTCCTCCGTCCACGCACCTCCCGGCGCGAGATAGACAACGATGCCGTCATCCAAGCGGTTTGCTGTAACGACGCTAGGCATAGGCGCGCGCAACCTCCTCATGAGCCAAAATCGTTTCGACCGCGCCGGCGGCGGGAAGCCCGGCGACCTCTCCGAAGATGAGGACGGCGGGACTGTTCAAGCCGAGGCTGTCGGCGTCGTTCGCCAGCGTGGAAATCGTCGTGGCGACGCGCCGCTCGTTCGGACGGCTCGCGTTCTCCACGGCGATCACGGGCAGGGCCTCGCGGAACCCGGCCTCCAGAAGGCGCTGTGCAATCACCGCCCCCGTCGTGACGCCCATATAGACGACCAGCGTGTTGTTGCCGGAGGCCAACGCCTTCAGGTCGAGATGCTCGAAGCTCGGGGCCTTACCGCCCGCTTCATGGCCCGACACGAACGTCACCGTGTGCGACACGTCGCGATGGGTCAGCGGAATCTGCAAGCTCGCCGCAGCAGCAGCACCGGCCGTGACACCGGGAATGACCTCGACGGCAATGTTCTCGGCCCGGAGCGCATCGAGTTCCTCGCCGCCGCGTCCGAAGATGAAGGGGTCGCCACCCTTAAGCCGCACGACGGTGCGCCCGGCCTTCGCGCGCGCGACCAGCAACGCGTTGATCTCCGGCTGCGGCACGCTATGGGCCCCCTTTGCCTTGCCGACAGAGATCAGCTCCGCTTCGCGGCGCGCCAGTTCCAAGACACCGTCTCCTACGAGCTTGTCGTATAGAACGACGTCGGCGGCCTTGAGCGCCCGAATCGCCTTCATGGTGAGTAGCTCGGGGTCCCCGGGACCGGCGCCAACGAGAAAAACACGGCCATGCGGCGCGTGGGCTGCGTCGTTGCCGGCAGAAGCGGCGCTCTCAATTTCCCGGTCGATCAGCTTGCGGGCCGTCTCCTCGTCGCCGTGGAGCATGGCCTGTGCGGCCGGGCCGTCGAAAATTTTCTCCCACAGGCGGCGCCGTCCAGTCCCCTCGGCGAGACTGCCGGCCACGCGCTCGCGAAACTGCCCCGCAAGTTCGGCCAAGTCGCCAAGCCGCGGATGCAACTCGTTCTCCAGCCAAGCACGCAGACGCTGGGCCAAGACCGGCGCGGCGGCCGACGTTCCGATTGCCACCGTGACCTCGCCGCGATCCACGATCGCCGGCAGCGCTGCGGTGCACAGAGCCGGGCGGTCCGGGACGTTAACGGGAACGCCCAAGGCGCGCGCGATCTCGGCGATTCGTGCGTCCTCGTCCTCGATCTCGGTGGCCGAGATCACGAGCGGGCGGCCGCGAATCTGATCCATGTCCGGGTGAGCCGGCTGCATGACCACCTTGCCCTCGGCCTCAAGGCTCGACAGTTCCGGGTTCAGCCCTTCAGCCGCCACGTCGACACGGTCGGCCCGCTTCAGGAGCAGCCGCGTCTTGATGGCCGCAAGCGGACCCCCGCCGACCACGAGCGGCGGCTTGCCATCGAATCTCACAAAGATGGGAAAGGTCCGCATCACCCAGATGTTCCTGTCGCTGCCGTGCTGTCGACAATGTCGGTGAGGCTTTCGGGCGCAAGCTCAACCACGAGCCCGTCGAGTTCGGGCGTCATCAGGAGCTGGCACGAAAGCCGCGAGCGCCGGTCGTCCACGGAAAAAGCACCATCGAGCATTTCGGTCTCTTCGTCGGTCGGCGGAACGAGCTTGTCGACCCACTCCTCCGCCACCCAGACATGGCAGGTGGCACACGCGCAGGCGCCGCCGCACTCCGCCTTGATGGGCAGACCCCAATCGCGGATGACCTCCATCACACGCCACCCCTCCATGGCCTCGAGGCGGTGCGTGGATCCGTCCGGCATGCGCACGTTGATAAACATCTCTCATGCCACCTTCCAAAAGGCGTCGAGGTTGAAAAGGAACGGCCCGTGTACTTGGCGGCGGTCCGCCCCGCAAGTCCGCAAAATGGCAAATCCTGACCGCCCGCTCGGCTCCCGCGGGGACCGGGCGGAACCTGCCTTGGTCGGATACCGCGCCAACACCCCGACAGAGGACTTTCAGTCCCGTAAATAGGAAGAACTACAGAAAAATCATTCCCCGATAAATGTCCATACGCTGGTTCTAGTGCAAAATTGTTCCTAATAAACCTAAACCGAAGGAAATTTTTCTTTCACGAGACGGATTGGCGAACGAATTCTCCGGCAGGGGTGCAATGCGGAAAACTGTTTCTTTCCAGCAACTGCTGCTGTGAATCAGCATTCGGCTGTGGAGCATTCGGGCGCATCCCCTGGCACCCATCACACTTTTCCGCCATTTTGCTACGGTCGTACCGACAGTTTCCGGGGGGATCATGGGACGTCAAAGGGCGCTTCGCCGCACAGGGGGTTCGTGCGGCGGCACAGCCAGGCACTTCGACGTAAATCGTATGCGACGACGCGTTCTCTTGGCGGGAACAGCCCTGGCGACAGCCTTCATTCTGTCCGATCCCGTGCCCGCGGCGGCGCAAGCCACCATCATCGCCTCGGCAGGCCCCGTCAATTTCACCAAAAACACGGATTGCTTGTTCCTCGTGACATGCCTGTCCGTCACAACAGTCAATCCCTTCTTTTCCGCGCCAATCAATCTCACTAATAACGGCGACCTGGCCGCGACCGGACCCGTCGCCGGGACAATCTTTGCGACAACGACGTTCTCTCCGAACAGTCCAATCAATCTCACAAATAACGGCGACCTGGCAGCCTTGGCGCTCGTCGCCGCGGGCATCAGCACGTACACCGGCGGCAACGGCAGTTCGATTACGATCACCAATACCGGAGATATTGCGACGTTGGGCGCCGGCGCCGCAGGGATCGTCGGCTATACGGGCGGAAATAGAAGCCGCGTCAAAATCACCAACGACGGCGAAATCGCCACCGCCGGGGCACGGGCCGCAGGAATCGTGGGCATCACAGGCGGCAACCGGAGCCATGTCACAGTTACGAACAACGGTGACGTCGCGACCCTCGGCTTCAATGCTTACGGCGTCTACGCGTACACCTACGGCCCCAACAGCAACATCAAAGTTACCAACGACGGCACGATCACCACGCGCGGACTCAACGCGGAAGGCATCTACGGCTACACATTGCGCCGGAACAGCGACATCACCGCCACGAACACCGGCGACATCAGCACCCGGGGTTTTGACGCCGAAGGTATGTATCTCTCGACGTATCGCCAGTTGTCATCGATCACCGCCAACAACAGCGGCACAATCGCAACAAGCGGCTTTTCGGCAGAAGGCATCAGAGCAAGCACATTTGGGCGCAAGTCCGACATTACGATCACCAACGACGGCGACATTCAGGTCAGAGGCGCGCTCGCGGATGGCATTTTCGCCTATACCGGCAACGTGAACAGCGACATTACCATCAATAGCTCGGGCTCCGTCCGCGCCGAAGGAAGACTTGGCTACGGTATCGCCGCCCTGTCCACCGGGCCAGGGTCGCAAATTACCGTCAACAATAGCGGTGAGCTGTATGGATCGACCATCGGCCTCTTCAGCTACAGCGCGACGTCGACGAAGATCAACAATAGCGGCGACATCTCCGCCGGTTCGGGTTTGGCCATCGACACGATCGGCGCGAGTTCGTCCATCAGCAACTCAGGCCTGATCACGGGTTTCGTGGACCTGACGAACAGCAGCGACACGTTCACCAATATGTCAGGCGGCGAGTTCAACGCGAGCGGCACCAGCCGGTTCAGAGACGGCTCCGACCTTTTCGTCAACCAAGCCGGCGGCACGCTGCGCACCGCCGATTCAGCAGCGAGCGAGAGCACGCGCATCACCGGCCTCGAGCGTTTTCAGAACAAGGGCCTCATCACCTTGGTGGACGGGAAGATTGGCGATTCCTTCACCATGTCGAATACGCCAGGGGGAACCGACCTGCGGTTCAGAGGCTCCGGCAAATCCACGCTTGGCGTCGACGCCTTTCTCGGCGGTCCGGGATCGAAGTCCGATACGCTGACCGTCGAAGGCACCACGACCGGGCGCACACGCCTTTTGGTCAACAATGTCAATCCGGGACCGGGCCAGCTCAACCGCCAGGGCATTCCGGTCGTGTTTGTGGACGGCAACGTGAATGCCGCCAACTTCTACCTGGAGAAGCCGATCGATGCGGGCTTTTTCGACTACGACTTGGTGTTCACGCCGACAGGGAGCGGACGCTTCGACCTGAAGAGCCATGCCGGCGGCGGGTCCCATATCCTGCCGCATGTGATCACCGCGACACACGAAGTCTTCCATCAATCGACGGAAACGTGGTTCGATCAGAGCGTCGATTTGCGCGCGCTCCTGGCGCGCGGATCTGTATGCGACGACATTTCGGATCCTCAAGAACGGATCCGCTGTCAGGATATATACGACCTTGTCCCCGCTGTATGGGCGCGGGGTGGCGGCACCTGGCTTAATCTCGACGACAATGGAACGACCAAGGCCAACGGCCGCACCTACCGGTATGACCTCGGCCGCACCCTCGACATATGGCAGGTCGAGTCCGGCGTGGATTTCGGCAAGGAAAACATCCTCTCACCGGACGATATGCTCGTCTTCGGCCTGCTTGGCGGCGCGGTGGAGTCGTCGCTCGAGTACGCCGCCATCGCGCGCTCGTTTCAGATCAGCACCTTGGAAGCAGGCGCCTACGCAACCTATCTGCGCGGCGGATTCTTCCTCGATACGTTGTTCAAGGCCTTCTTCGGCACGGTCGAGCCGACGGCAGCGGTCGAGTATCCAGAGACGCTCGATACGCAAACCTACGGCCTTCGCATGGACAGCGGCTACCGCTTCGGCGGTCTGAAGGACGGGCCGTTCGTCGAGCCGCTTGGTACGATCGCGATCTCATGGACGCATGTCGACGACTTCTCCCACCAGGGCAATGCCGTCGACTTCGGCGACGACGAGCAGGTCCGCGGACGCCTCGGCCTGCGCGTGGGCACGTCGTCGCAGATTTGGGAAGGCACCACGTTCGAGCCCTTCGTGACAGGAAGCTTTTGGGGCGTGCTCTCCGGAGAACACAGCGCGACGCTGACCTCCCGGGGGACGGACTTCGTCTTCACCGACAAACCGGACGAGGTTTGGGGCGAAGTATCGGGCGGCGTGAATTTCTTCAACCCGGAGGCCCAAACCGCCGTGTTCGCCAAGGTGGACTATATCTTCGCGGATCAGACGGAAGGCGTCAGCGCCAGAGGCGGCATGCGCCTCACCTGGTAGGCGCTTCCCTTCCCGGAACGCAAGTCGCGCGGGGTCCGCTTCCTGCGCCCACCGCATTTTGGCCTCCTTGTTGGCGAAGGACGGTTTGCATTGGCTGGCCCGGCTGCTAAGTGCATTCACGGTACCGCTAAGGGGCGGTCTGGCTACCGTGCCCTGATGGCAGGCGGTCTCGGCGGCACCTCAACCATGCAACGGGGCAGGACGCGTGACGACGCACAACACCGACCAGGACGCGCAGCACGACCTTGAGATCGAGAACGCAGCCCGCGACCGTCACCAGCTGCGGACTCTCGCTGTAGCGATCACCTCCATCTCGGTCGTGCTGTTCGCCGTGGTCGTCGCCATCCTTTATGCGGTTCCGCTCAACCGCATCTGGTTCCTGAACTTCCCGCTCGGCTTCTACCTGCTCGCGCAGGGCCTCGTCCTCTTCGCGGTCTTCGTCACGTTCTGGTACGTGCGCGTCCAGGAACGGATCGACCTGACCCGGAGCATGAACGAGGAGATCACCTAGGCGATGGCCCTGCAATCGCGCCAGCGCACGCCGAACCCCCATCTCGGCGCCTATTACGGCATCGTGGCCAGCGCCTTCGTGTCGCTCGCGATCCTGCTGGCCATGGCGGAACAATTGGGGTGGGGCGGCGGATCAATCGCGCGGCTGATGATCCTGATGCCCATGGTCCTCTACATGGCGATTGCGGTCGCGGCACGCACACTCAATATCGAGGACTTCTTCACGTCGGGGCGCCGCGTTCCACAAATCTATAATGGCTTCCTCATGGCGGCGATCACCGTCGGGGGCACGGGCTTCTTCGCCTATACGGGCGCGCTATTCTTCGTCGGCTTCGACGGTCTGGCGATCGGTGTCGGCTGGGTCTGCGGTCTGTTGCTCGCCGCCGTGCTGTTCGTGCCCTATTTGCGCCGTGTCGGCACCTACACGTTGCCGGCCTATTTTGGTCTCCGCTTCCGATCGCCTCTGACGCGCATGGTGGCAAGCGCGCTTCAGATCGCACCGATCTTTCTCCTGCTGGCCGCCGAAGCGAAAATTGCGGCGATGGTGGTCGCGCTCTTCCTGCCTGCGGCGTACTGGGTGGCCGTGCTGATTGTGATCGTGTTCATTGCCGCGACGGGAATTCTCGGCGGCATGCGCGCCCTGACATGGTCGGGCAGCGCCCAGTTCATCACGGGCGGCCTCGGCCTCGCCATTCCGCTGACTGTGATCGCGGTGGTCCTGACAAACCTGCCGGCGCCGCAATTCACGTATGGGGGCCTGCTCGGCTCCCTGGCGAACGCGGAAGCTGCGGCCGGCGTTGGGGCGGCCGGTCCGGACCCGGTTGCGGGCTTCCCCGGTCACGAACCGGTCGCCGCCGTGGCGCCGTTTCTGCAGGCCTTCAGCACGATATCGGAGGCGGGCTTCTTTGCGCTGTTTGTCTGCTTCGCGCTCGGAACGGCCGCTTTGCCCAGCCTTCTGGCCCGGAGCGGCGTGACCGCTTCCGTCGCCGACCAACGTCGATCCGCGGCCTGGGCGCTGCTTCTCGTCGCCCTATTCGCCATGACGGCGCCGGCTCTGGTTGTCTTCGCGAAAGTCCTCATGTTCGCAGATATCGTCCTCATCCCCACGCAAGGTCTGCCGGCCTGGTTCAACGATTTGAGCGCCCTTCAGCTCCTGCGCGCAACGGATCTGAACGGGGACGGGTCGATCAGTTTCAGCGACCTTCTCGTCGCGCGCGACGGTGTCGCACTGGCGCTGCCGACACTCGCGGCGCTGCCCTATATCCTCACCGCGCTCATGGCCACGGCCGGACTTGCCATCGCGCTTGCCGCGTCAGGCTCCCACCTCTTCACGCTCGGGGCGAGCCTGTCGGACGATCTGTATCGCTCGATCGATCCGCAGCCCATCGTTCTGCCTCGCCTGCTGCTGGCTTGGACGGCCATCGCCGGCACCGCGCTGATCATGACGATCTATCTGTTCATCGCCGACGTCGACGCCTTGAGCTACGTGGTGACAGCTTTTGCTCTTGCCGGCGCGACGTTCTTCCCTGCTCTGTTCTTGTCGACGTGGTGGCAACGGTACACAGTGTGGGGAGCACTCGCGAGCATGGCGACGGGGTTTGGCGTTATGCTTCTATGCCTCGTTGCGGGCAGCCTTGTCGGTATCGCCGACACCGCGGCCGGCACGGCGGCGGCGAGCCTCGTCTCGGCACTGCTCGCGCTCGTCGGCGGCATCGGCGCCAGTCTCTACGGACCTGCGGCCAAGGCGGCTGACACCGCGCTCTTCGAGGCGATGCGGCGCCCCGACGGCGAAACGCTCTACGATCAGGCTGAAGCACAAGCCTCAGCCGCGCAGAACAAGACAGAGTAACGGTTCAAGCTTGGATAACCTGACCGAGCCACAACGTTTTCAGCTTTACCCCGCGATCGCGCCTTTCCGCACGGGGCGTCTTCAAGTGTCCGGGGGGCATGAACTGCACTTCGAGGAGTGTGGCTCGCCGGTCGGCAAGCCCGTCGTCATCCTTCACGGTGGGCCGGGCGCTGGTGTGTCGCCCGTCATGCGCCGTTTCCACGATCCGCGGCTCTACCGCATTGTGCTATTCGATCAGCGCGGCTGCGGCCGCTCGCATCCCCATGCCTCGCTCGAGAACAACACGACGTGGGACCTGGTCTCCGACATCGAAGCGTTGCGCGAACATCTCGAGATCGGGAGCTGGCAGGTGTTTGGCGGCTCGTGGGGATCGGCACTTGCCCTCGCCTATGCGCAGACGCATCCCGACCGGGTCAGCGAATTGATCCTACGCGGCATTTTCCTGATGCGGCGTTCCGAGCTCGATTGGTTCTATCGTGACGGCTGCAGCTGGTTGTTCCCCGAGGCGTTCGCAGACTTTTCCAGCGCCATTCCCGAACACGAGCGCGCCGACATGATCGGCGCCTACTACAAGCGGCTGACCAGTCCGGACAGGTCCGTCCAACTGGAAGCGGCCCGTGCGTGGACATCTTGGGAGGGCCGCACCCTTTCACTTTTGCCAGACCATGACCGCACACGCTACCTGACGGCCGACCGCTACGCCCTCGCGCTCGCGCGTATCGAATGCCACTACGTCGTGAACGGAGGATTCTTCGAGGATGACGAACAGCTGTTGCAGAATGCGGATCGCCTGACCGACATTCCCGGCGCAATCATCCATGGCCGCTACGACGTGGTCACGCCGATGAAGAATGCGTTCGACCTATCGAGGGCATGGCCAACGGCGGAACTGCGCATCGTCCCCGACGCCGGACATGCCATGACGGAACCCGGCATCGTTCACGCTCTGATCGCCGAAACGCGGATGTTCGCCGGCGACTGACCGTCAGCGGCCAACACTGCCGATATAGCTCAGCACGACCTGGCGCCGATTGGGCTCGGTGCGATGTTCGATCAGATAGATGCCCTGCCAGATGCCGAGCGTCATCGCGCCCTCGCTCACGGGGATCGAGAGGCTCACGGAGGTGAGCATCGATTTGATGTGACTTGGCATGTCGTCGGGCCCCTCTTCGTGATGGGCGTAGGGGTGGTCCTCCGGCGCGATCCGCTCAAGCGCGTCCAGCAGATCGACCCGTACATTCGGATCGGCGTTCTCCTGGATGGTCAGGGATGCCGACGTGTGGGTCACAAAGACCGTCAGCAGGCCGCCTTGAGCTCGGATCGACTCGAGCCATCCGGCGACCGCCCGCGTGAAATTGACAAAGCCCTTCCCGCGCGTCGGCACGGTCAAGACATGGCTCCTCTCTTCCAAACCAGCCACAGGCGCTCCCCTTTCTCGTTCCGGCTAAGCGACCGGCCTGTCCCAATATCGGTCAATCCTTAAGAGAAAATTTACCCTGACTTGCCACCGTTCAATGGACCGCTGCGGAAACGCCATCGCGGTTGCGCCGACAGCCGCTTGGGGAGCGGAAACGGCCGCTAATTCATGGGGAACGGTATGGTTTCGAACGCAGGTTGGCAAACGTCCGCAAGCAGCGGGGGGCAAGAGGACACAACCGACGACCGGTGGTCCGAGCGTCGCTGGGAGACACCGGGCAGCCCGTCCCTGAAATCGTCGATGGACGCACTTCTGTCCGAACCGATGGATCAGCGGACCGTCGAGTCCCTGCTGCGGCGTCTGGTTGACCGCGTCGAGGAGACCGAACGCCGCTACGGCCGAGCCCTCAACGAACTCCATTCCCGCCTCGATCAACTGTCGCAGACGACGAACGCGGCACGCAGCACGAGCACGCCGGAGAACGCCGACACGTTCGATCGGCTGCACGAGCAGGTGAGCAACCTGGCTAAGCGGCTCGAGAGCGAGCCCAGGACACACCTCGACGACTTCGAACGCCTGGGCCGCGCGATCACCGGCGGCATGCGCGGCGACCTCGATGAGCAGCCCTACGGGACGACCCACGAGGCGCCGGCGCCCAGCCCCTTCGCCCAGTCGATCCAACACGCCCGCAGCACCAATCATCTGGCGCCCGAGCTTGCCCCACCGGTCGAATGGCCCTGGGAGTCCAGGCCTGCCCCGGCTCCCGTCGATTTCGACAACCGCCTGACCGAGATGGCAAACCGGCTGGAACAGTCGATCGGCGCGGCCATGCCGAGCAGCACGATCGAAGCGTTGAACGCCCGCCTCGAAGAAATCGGCAACCAGATCGCTCAATCTCTAGAGGCCGCGCCGAGCCGGGCAGCCCTGGAACATGTCGAGCAGCAAATCGCCGACATGGGACGGCAATTGAACCGCGCCGAGGAACAGCTCGGCCGCCTCGGCGGTGTCGAGGAGCGCTTGGTTCAGCTTCTCTCGCGCCTGGAGACCACGGACACGGCTCCCAAGCCCGCCGAAATCGATGCGGCGCAGCTTCAGGAAATCGCCGCCAAGGCCGCGGTCGAAGCCGCCCGCCTCGTCGCTGACGACTCGCAGAAGACAACCGACCGGCTCGAAGCCATGCAGCGCGAGCTGAACGCCGTGGGCGACACCACCCGCCAGGCCGACGACAAGCTGAACAGTACGCTTCAATCGGTTCACGAGTCGCTGCGACAGCTCGTGCAGCAAGTCGAACGGCCCGTCGCACGTTCGCCTCAGACGAATCCATTCGTTGCGAAAACCGAACGCAAGCGGTCCATCCCTGGCGGATCAGATGGTTCCGCTCAGTCCGAGCCTGTTGCCAAAGCTGCGCAGCCGGCTGCCCCTGCGCAGGAACCGGCTTCTGCCCCTGCCCCCGAACCCAAGTCGCAACCGGCGCCGCAGCAACCGCGTGAGCCCAGTGCGAGCGCCAATCCGCAGCCTGCGGCGGCGCGCCCGCCGCGCGCGAGTGCCGACGAGGCCGAAATGCGCGTCAAGGAGACGCTGCGGAACCGCCTCGATGCGACGGCGCCCAATGCGAAACCGCGCAATCTTCTGGCCGCCTTCGAACGCGCCCGCGCCCCGCATGTGGAAGCAGCCGCCCAGGATCTTGGCGCGGACGATCCCCGTGAGAGTGGGGCTTCGGAGGACATGGTTGCGGCGGCTCGGCGTGCGGCCCAGGCCGCGGCCGCTCAGGCTGCCGCCCTCGCCGAAAGCCGCGAGGAGCGTCCGGTGCGCCGGCAGCCGCGTGTCGATCTCGCAACAGACGACCAGACTCGCAGCCGCAAACGCCCCTATCTCATCATTTCCGCGGCGGTACTTCTCACCATCAGCGCGTTCCTCTTGTACGGACGGCTGGGATCCAAGTCCGCCGACGAAACGCCCGCACTGCCGCAAAGCGGAGCGGTTCTGCCGGGCGAGGAGGCGGCCTCCCCCGAAGCGTCGAACCAAACGGCCCCAGCAGCGCCCGTGGAAACGCCCGCCGATCAGCAATCGGGAATGTTCGGTTTTGCGCCCGTCCCTGAGACCACGTCCGTGCCCGGGCTCTTGCCCCTAGAGGATCGGGTCGGCAAAGCAGAACCCGGCGTGACGGATATTCCCAAATCGCCGAGCCAGGCCGCTCCCGCAAGCAGCGTGACACCGGCACCCCAACTCGCGTCGCTCCGCTCCGACGATACGGGTTCGCTCCCGAGCGACGTGGTCTTCTCGGTTGAAGAGCCTGCGTCCGCGACAGAAATCGCTCTGGCCGAGCAGCTGGCCACGACGTCCGTGAAAGGACCGCTGCCGCCGGAAGACCTTGGCTCCAAGGCGCTCCGCGAGGCCGCGGCGAGCGGCAACCCGATCGCGCAATACGTCATCGGCTCCCGCTACATCGACGGAACGGGTGTGACAGCCAATCCGAAGACCGGAGCCGAGTGGATGGAGCGCGCGGCGCGGAGCGGACTCGCCCCGGCGCAATACCGGCTTGGCACAATGTATGAGCGCGGCATCGGCGTAAGCGCCGATATCAATACTGCTCGCAGCTGGTATCTCGCAGCCGCTGAACGCGGCAACGTCAAAGCCATGCACAATCTAGCTGTCAGCGTTAGCGGCGGCGGGGGGGCAACACCGAACTACGCTCTTGCGGCCAAATGGTATGGGCAAGCGGCGCTGCGCGGCCTCGCCGACAGCCAGTTCAATCTCGGCATCCTGGCCGAGCACGGCCTGGGCCAAACCAAGAATCTCGCCGAAGCCTACAAATGGTACGTCCTTGCGGGCAATCAGGGCGATATGGAGGCTCAGAAGCGCCGCGATATCGTCAGTGCTCAGCTTTCCCCAAAAACGATCCTTACCATCGACGGCAGGATTGCGTCCTGGAAGCCGAAGGCGATGTCGCCCGAAGCCAATTCCGTAACCGAGCCGGACTCGTGGGGTAGCGGCGCGACCTCTTCCGCCGAAACCAAGACGCCGCAGGGAGCCACGCTGGTGAACCGGGCCCAGACCCTCCTCAACAAGCTGGGTTACGATGTAGGTGTCCCCGACGGCTTGGCCGGCGAGAAGACCCGCGCCGGCGTCAAGCGCTTCCAAGAGCGGAACGGTCTCGCTCAGACCGGCGAGATCACCATTCCGCTCGTCAGCCAGCTCGAGGCGCTCGCAAGCTAGGGGTCGTTCCCTCGGCCGCAGAAGGGCCTGTCCACACTTCCGCCTGAAATTCGGTGAGAAATGCGCTTTTACCGCTTCGCGCATTGACTCACCGACCTGCGGCGAACACGGTGCACAGGCGCCCGCCTTCTGACCGATCAGCCAATGTTCCAGATTTATCTGCCTATTGCCGAGATTTCAGTGAACCTCTTGGTGATGCTGGGTCTGGGTGCGGCGGTGGGATTCCTGTCGGGCATGTTCGGCGTCGGCGGCGGATTTCTTCTCACCCCGTTCTTAATGCTTTCGGGCATTCCTCCGGCCATCGCCGTGGCCACGGGCGCCAACCAAATCGTCGGCACCTCGGTATCCGGCACGCTCGCGCAATGGCGGCGCGGCAATGTCGATTTGCATATGGGAGCCATCCTCATCGCCGGTGGTGTCGCGGGCGCGCTCATCGGCGTGCTTCTCTTGCGCTATCTGCGCGGCGTCGGTCAGGCTGGCCTCATCATCTCCCTCACCTATGTCGTCTTCCTCGGTTCCATCGGCGCGTTGATGTTGTGGGAGAGCGTCAACGTGATGCGGCGTCATCGGGCCGGGAAGACCGTCTCTGCACGGAAGTCGGGCCAGCACAATTGGATTCACGGCCTCCCGTTCAAGATGCGCTTTCCGCGCTCGCGACTTTATATCAGCGCGATCCCGCCGCTGGTGATCGGCGCCCTCGTCGGTCTGCTCGCGGCATTCCTGGGTGTGGGCGGCGGCTTCATCATGGTACCGGCCATGATTTACATCCTGCGCATGCCGACAAATGTCGTTGTCGGCACCTCGATTTTCCAAATCATCTTCGTGACCGCTCTCGTCACACTGCTCCACGCCACGCTTAATCACACGCTGGATATTCTGCTCGCCTTTCTGTTGATCGTGGGGGGCGTGATTGGCGGTCAGTTCGGTGTGCGCGCCGGACAGAAGCTCCGCGGCGAACAACTCCGCGCGCTGCTGGCGCTCATGGTGCTCGGCGTTGCGGCGCGAATCCTGATCGACCTGGTGGTGCGTCCGGCGGACCTCTACAGCATCGTTCCGATGGTGGGGAGCTGAGATGCGAGCGGCTCTGCTCATTCCCACTCTTCTAACACTGGCGTTTCTCGCCGCTCCCTCTTACGGCCAGAGCACTGCGCCGCCTGCACCTGTGCTGAAGCCCGGCACAAGCCACGAAAGGGTACTGGCGGATATTTCTACGCGCGAGGTCGCGATCCAGTCGAACTTCAGCGGCATCGAAATTATCATCTTCGGCAGCATCGATTTCAGCGACGCCCGCATGCCGACCCGTGGCAAGTACGACGTTATCGCCCTGGTGCGCGGCCCCACGGAACCCATCACAATCCGGCGGAAGACACGCGTGGGCGGGATCTGGGTGAATGGCCCGAGTGCGACCTATCCGGATGCGCCGAGCTTCTATGCCGTCCTCTCATCGCGACCGGTCCGCGCGATCGCGTCTAACGACACCCTCAAGGAGCTTGACATCGGCCTGTCGGAGCTCAATTTCGGCCGTGAGACCGCCGGCAGCCCGCAGGAACAAAGCTTCGAATCCGCCCTGATCCGGCTGATGGAAGAGAGGGGTCTGTATACGGAAGACGATTCCGGTGTGGTGTTTATCGGCCGCAGCCTGTTCCGCTCGACAGTGGCCCTGCCGACGAATGTCCCGACGGGCCGCTACCGGGTGGAGGTCTATCTCTTTCGGGACGGCACCCTCGCGAGCAAGACGAAAGGCTCGCTGGAGGTCAACAAGGCCGGCATGGAGGCGACGATCTACAACCTCGCCTTTCACCAGCCGTTTCTTTACGGCCTTCTCGGGATCGCCATCGCGGTGCTTGCTGGCCTCATGGGCTGGTTCGCCTTCCGCAAGGACTAAGAGCGTCCAACACTGAAGAACGTCTAGTCGGGAAGAAGCAGGCTGCCGAGCACCGGATAGACCGCGTGCCGCCCCATCATCCAGGCCTCAAGCTGGTGCCAGAAGAATAGCGGCTTGAAGACATCGTTCATGACGTTGAGCCCGCCCGTATAAGCGCCGAACGCCGGCATGACGAGGCGGTTGCCGTCGCTCGCGAAGCACCGGCGGCGCACGACGGCGCCACGCCGGGAAATACGGGCGATGGGATGTAGGTGGCCGACGATCTCGGGTCCTGTCGCCTCCTCGGACGGCTCGTGGCGCAGCACGACGCCTTCAATGGTCAGCGACCCGCAAACCGTCCCACCGACGCTCTCGGGCAGATGCGGATCGTGGTTGCCGCAGATCCAGAACCAGTCGCGGCCCTTCTGCAGCGACCGCAGCAACGCGAAGTCGTCGTCAACGAGCCTGTCCGCGCATTCACTGCGATGAAAGCTATCGCCAAGGGCGACGATACGCTGCGGGTCGAGCGCCTCGATGAGCTTGCCGAGCCGCGACAGGGTCGCCCGCGTATCGTAAGGCGGCAGCAGCATGCCGCGCGCGGCGAAGGCGGCGCCTTTCTCCAAGTGAAGATCGGCGACGAGGAGCGCGTCCTGCGACGGCCAGTAGAGGGCCCCCGCCACAAGCGGCCGAAACGAATGCTTTCCGATGGTGAGATGCGAGCGCAATGTCGGCGCGGTCTCTGGCATGAGATCAAGTCTAGCGTGCAGCATGCTCCCCCCCAGGGCTCTGCGTCCCGCTGCTCAAAGCCTCCTCTCCTAGGGCTTCGGCAACGAGTTCTTCGGCGGTCTCACGCAACAGGGTGTCGCCCGCATCGCCAGGAACGCTTTCTCGCCCGATCTCGAGCATCACAGGAACAGCAAGCGGCGATACGCGACTCACCTCACTATGCCTGATTCGTCCGCCGATACGCTTCAAGAATTCGCCTAGCCGGCGCAAATCGATCAGGCCCGTGGCGGCGTCGGCGAAGGCCGCCTTCAACAGCACATGATCGGGCTCGTGCTGACGCAGCACGTCGTAGATGAGGTCCGCCGAGGCGGTCATCTGACGACCGGACTTTTCCTGGCCGGGATGGCGCCGCTCGATCAGGCCGGAGATGATGGCGCAGACCTTGAAGGAGCGCTTCATCAGGTTGGACTCGGCGAGCCATGCATCTAGGTCATCGCCGAGCATGTCCTCGTCGAACAGGTCTCTCAGGTTGAGCCGCCCGGAGCGGATCATCGCACTCATGTTGTTGAGGCCCCAGACGGCCAGCGCATATTCATTGGCGACGAAACCGAGCGGCGCGGCACCCGCCCGCTCAAGACGCCGCGTGAGCAGCATGCCGAGCGTCTGATGCGCCAGCCTGCCCTCGAAGGGATAGCAGACGAGATAGTAGCGCTGCCCGCGCGGGAAGGTCTCGATCAGCATTTCCTGCGCATTGGGGACGACCGAGAAGACCGATTGCAGTTTCAGCCAATAGGACACCTGTTCCGGGAGTTTCGCCCAGTGGCGGCGGTCTGCCAGCATGAGGCGCACGCGTTCGGCGAGATAGGTGGACAGCGGGAACTTCCCGCCTTGATAGGCGGGCACCTTGGCGTCCGTTGCGTGCGCCCGGGTCACGATAGCGTCCATCTCGCGCAAGCCCTGGAAGCGCAGCACCTCGCCGGCGAAGACGAACGTATCACCCGGAGCGAGTTGCTCGATGAAGTGCTCCTCGACCTCTCCGAGGATGCGTCCGCCCGCGAGCGCGCCTGTCGGCTTGAGCGCGCCGCCCTTGAGTCGCGCGAGCCGCACACGCAGCATGGGCGCCTCTACGATGGTGCCCACGTTCAAGCGGTATTGCTGCGCGATACGCGGATGAGCCACGCGGTAGGCGCCCTCTTTCGTGCGTTTCAGTTTGGCGTAACGGTCGTAGTTCGCGAGCGCGTAGCCACCCGTGGCCACGAACGCGAGCACCGACTCGAAACTCTCGCGGGAGAGGTCGCGATAAGGCGCCGCGCTCGTGACCTCTTTAAAAAGCAAGTTGGAGTCAAAAGGTTCCGCGCAGGCCGTGCCGAGAATGTGCTGCGCCAGCACATCGAGCGCGCCTGGGCGCGTGGCTGGCGTGTCCTGCTGACCCTCGCCCGCGGCTTCGAGCGCGGCCTGGCACTCCATGACTTCGAAGCGGTTGGCCGGCACCAGCAGCGCCTTGCTCGGTTCATCGAGGCGATGATTGGCGCGGCCGATGCGCTGGGCCAACCGGCTCGATCCTTTCGGCGCGCCGACATTGACGACAAGGTCGACATCGCCCCAGTCGATGCCGAGATCGAGCGTCGAAGTGCACACGACCGCGCGGAGTTTTCCCGCCACCATGGCCGCCTCGACTTTGCGCCGCTGGCCCACGTCGAGCGAGCCGTGATGGAGCGCGATCGGCAGATTGTCGTCGTTGTAGCGCCACAGCTCGTTGAAGAGCATCTCGGCTTGCGAGCGCGTGTTGACGAACATGAGGGACATCTTGTGCGCCTTGATGGCCGCGTAGATTTCCGGCAGCGCATAGCGCGCGGAATGACCGGCCCAGGGCAAATCTGCATCGGATTTGAGGATCCTGATGTCCGCCTGCACGCCGCCTTCGGCGGTGACGATCTCGGCGAAATGGGTCGCGGGCGCCCCGCCGTCCTGCTGAGGCACGAGATAGGCGGAAAGCTCGTAAGGACGCGCAACGGTGGCCGAGAGTCCGATGGCCCGCAAGTCCGGCGACAACGACCGGAGCCGCGCCAGATCGAGCGCCAGGAGATCGCCCCGCTTGGAGGCGCTCAAAGCATGCAACTCGTCGAGGACGAGATATTTGAGGTTGCCGAATATCTGCGCCGCGCTTGTATGGGACAGCATCAGCGCGATCTGTTCCGGCGTCGTAAGGAGAATATCCGGCGGCAACACGCGCTGGCGCGCGCGGCGTGACTGCGGCGTGTCGCCTGTCCGGGTCTCGATTTGGATGGGCAGCTCCATCTCGGCGATTGGCGTTGCGAGATTGCGGGCAATATCGGTTGCTAATGCTTTGAGTGGCGAGACATAGAGCGTATGCACGCCGTGGCTCTGTTTCGTGAGCGGCCGGCCTGCGATATCGATCAGGCTCGGCAGAAAACCCGCCAGCGTCTTACCGCCGCCCGTCGGCGCGATAAGCAACGCATCGGACCCCCGCTGGACCGTTTCCAGCAGATCGAGCTGATGGACGCGCGGATGCCAGCCCCGCGAGGTAAACCAGTCGGCGAACGGTTTGGGCAACAGCACGGGCGAGGAATACGATGCCTCCTCTGCTGTCTGTCTGGTCGTTCGCACACTCACTGACGTGAATCCCTCGTTTGCCCACCCCTAGGCCGCGTCCGCCTCTCGGTCCCACTCGCCTTGATCTTCGGGCGTTTGCCCCCCACCTTTTGCTACAGACTTGAAGCAACGCCCACGATGCGGAGGCTACGCGTGTTTATGGAACGGTTTTTTGGCGGCAATCCGGCTCTCGTCCTCGCACGACTCGCGATCATATCGCTGATCGTCGGCGTCGTCCTGGCGGCCTTGGGCTTCAGCCCCTATGACCTCGTCCAGACCGTGCGGGACCTTATTCAGCGCCTTTACGACATGGGCTTTGCCGCCGTGGAGAAGGGCTTCCGCTACTTCCTGCTCGGCGCGGTGATCGTCTTCCCGATCTGGTTCCTGATGCGGGTGTTCAAAGTGTTCGGCGGTGGCGATGCCTCGTCCGAGGAATTGGTGCCGCCGGAGCGGGAGCCGCGTGTGGCTGCGTCCGCTAAAGAATCGCCAAAACCTTCTCCGGTGGGCGGCCAATAGCGGCCTTGTTGCCGGCCACTACGATGGGCCGTTCGATCAGGATGGGATTGTCGGCCAGGAGCGCGATCAGTTCGTCGTCCGCGACGTTGCGCTCTTTCAGGCCGAGTTCCGCGTAGCGCGCTTCCTTCGTCCGCACGATATCCTGCGGCTTGAGTCCGAGCTTCTTCAAGATCGCCTTGAGGTCGCCGGCGCTCGGCGGGGTTTTCAGATACTCCACGATGACCGGGGCAATGCCCTGTTCCTCGACCAAGGCCAGGGTCTGGCGCGACTTCGAGCAGCGCGGGTTGTGGTAGATCGTGACGGTCATTCGTTTTCTCCCGAAGGATCTTGCTCCTAGAGCGACTTTTGCGCCCATTCTTCGGCGCGCCGCCCGATGAGGGGCGACAGCGTGTTGGCATGGGCGTCAGATACAGCCTGAACCAGGCGGCGCTTAATGCGGCCGATCAGGTCAGGCCCTTCGAATATCAGCCCTGTGTACATCTGAATGAGTGACGCGCCGGCCTCGATCTTGGCGAGGGCCGTTGCGGCGGAGTCGATACCGCCGACGCCGATCAGCGGCATGGTGCCGGCCGTTAGCTTGTAGACCCGCGCCAGCATGCGGGTCGAGCGATCGAACAGAGGCCGTCCCGACAGACCGCCCTGCTCGGCGATCAGCGACTCGTCCGTGAGGCCGTCGCGTGCGAGCGTCGTGTTCGAGACAATAATGCCGTCGGCGCCGCTGCCCTGGATGATCCCGACAATCTCCGGCAAGTCCGCATCCGCGAGGTCCGGGGCGAGCTTTACGAACAATGGTGGTTTGTGACCGGGCAGCGTCGCGCGCGCCTTTTCGACCTTGGTCAGGAGTGTCGCCAGTTCCTTCGGCGCTTGAAGGTCTCGCAAGCCCGGCGTGTTGGGCGATGAGATATTCACCGTGAGATAGGATGCGACCGGCGCCATTCGCGTCACACCCGTCACGTAGTCGGCAATCTTGTCGTCGCTATTGCGGTTCGCGCCCAAATTGATGCCGATAATCCCGGGGGCACTCTGCTGCAATCGCTCCAAAGCTGCCGCCTGCCCTTCGTTGTTGAAGCCGAGCCGGTTGACCACGGCGTGGTCCTCCACCGAGCGGAACACGCGCGGGCACGGATTTCCGCTTTGCGGGCGCGGGGTGAGCGTGCCGACCTCGACGAAGCCGAAGCCCATGTTGAACAGCGCCGTCACGACGCGCGCATTCTTGTCGAAACCCGGCGCAATGCCGATAGGATTGGGGAAGTCCAGTCCGCACAGGGTCTGGCGCAGCCGCGCATCGTCGGGGGCGACGCAGCGGGGGTAGACCCCCATCTCGAGACTCTTGATCGTCAGGGTGTGGGCGCGCTCCGGGTCGAGCGCCAGCATCAGGGCCTGGCCGAGGCCGAACAGCGGGTTCACGCGATGCCCTCGGGCAGGATGTGGCGGTTGTCGTCGTCGAGGTCGAGCGGCGCCTCCGCGACGATCGCGTCGAGATCGAGCGGCGCATAGAGGTGGGGAAACAGATCTCCCCCACGGGATTCCTCCCACTTCAGGGCCTCGCCCAGCCGGTTAGGATCGATGGCAAGCAGCACCAGATCCTCTTGCCCTGCATAGTGTTTGGCCAGCGTCTCGGCGACCTGATGGCCAGCGGAGAAATGGATGAACCCGTCACGCAGATCGTCGGACGTCCCGAGGAAACGCCCTTCGCTCTTGGCTGCCTCGTAGGCGGCGTCGGCGAGAATCTTGTAGATGGGTTCGTCCATGGTGCGGTGCCACACTAGCGGCCCTGGTTCCCACCAACAAGGTTCACACGTGGCAGGTGAGCCGGGTTCCCCACTTCAATTCCGGTACGGTGGACCGGCGGGCGCAGTTGCGTCATAAAGAGGGGGATAGGTATTATTTCCTTGCTCAATTCGTAGGACCGGAGCCGTTTCTTTGAGAAGGCTCACACACGACCGAATCTGGTCTGCCATAGACGCCCTGGCGCATCGCTACGGACTTTCCGTATCGGGTCTTGCCAAGCGGTCGGGCTTGGACCCCACAGCCTTCAACAGGTCGAAGCGGGCCACGGGCGATGGGCGTCCGCGCTGGCCCACCACCGAAAGCATCGCCAAGGTTCTGGAGGCGACGGGAGCGACGCTCGAGGATTTCACCATGCTCGCCTCGTCTGACCCCGGACAATCCAACCGAAACCTGCCGATTCCGCTGATCGGCATGACCCAGGCCGGCGCCGGAGGATTTTTCGACGATGGCGGCTATCCCGTGGGCGGCGGTTGGGAGCAGGTGCCCTTTCCGCGCGTCGAGGACGAAAACGCCTACGCGTTGGAGGTCACTGGCGAAAGCATGGAGCCGCTTTACCGGCAAGGCGACATCCTGATCGTGTCGCCCAACGCGCCGACCCGTAACGGCGACCGCGTAATCATTCGTACGACCGACGGCGAGGTCATGGCCAAGCTCCTCGTCCGCCGGAGCGCCAAAACAATCGAACTCGCCTCCATGAACCCCGACCACCCGAATTTCGTTTTTCCGCTGGATCGGGTCGAGTGGATCGCACGCATCATCTGGGCGAGCCAGTAGACGCCGCACGAAAGCCGTTTCCATGTTCCGCGTCTCACGCATCATCCTCGCGCTCGTCGCCCTCGCGGCCGTTTGGTTCTTCTGGCCGTTCGGCAAGTATGAGGACACGGTTTCGGTCGCGCCGCCGCAAACCGAACCCGGCCAAGACCAGCTTTTCACCAAGCCACTGTCCAAGGACACGGCCGTGCCCCCGGGTGCCGCTTCGCCGGACCAAGCTGCAAGCGAAAAGCCTCGGCCCCAGCCCCAACTACGACCGAAGCGCTTCTACAGGGTCGTGGTGCAGGACGGCGGCTCCCTAAAGACCGGAGGCACGACCATCACGCTCGCGGAAATCGAGGTCGCGGGCCTCACCGGCCAGTGCAAGGATTCGCGCGGCCGGGAGTGGCCGTGCGGGCGGGCAGCCAGGTCCGCGCTAACACGGCTGATCCGGGGCCGCGCCGTAATGTGCCACGTGCCCGTGAAGGGCGAGCACAAATCCCTCGTGGCGCGCTGCTCTGTCGGCGGCAACGACTTGTCTTTCTGGATGGTCGCCCAAGGGTGGGCGAAGCCGAAGCAGCCGGCGCAACCGGCCTTCAACGAGGCCGCGGACGCCGCGCGAGAACGGCGGGTCGGAATCTGGCGCTAGGCGGTTTGTGGGCCGCGGACCTGGCTCAAAAAAAGCGCGGCTCCGAAAAACGGAGCCGCGCGCCTTGGGCGTCTTAGACGACTGCGGTCGTCAGACTACATCTTGTCGGACTCAGGCTCGGACGGTGTGTCGCCCATGTCATCGGCCGTAGACGCATCCGCGCTCACCCAGCCCTTGGCACAGCCCTCTTTCCACTCCTCGGCCGAAATCTCCGCGTCGTCGGACGTGTCGACCATCTGGAAGTTCAGAATGAACGGCGTGGCCTTATCCTTCGACAGCGTATCGCCGTCAGGCCCCGCCATCTCCCAGGCCTTGGTGCACTCGGCCTCGCTCAGGACCTTGCCCGGGCGCCCCGACGGGTCGTCTTTCATGGCGCCCTCGGGCACCGGAGCACCACCACCGGCAAGCGCAACGCCCGCCGTCGACATCAGGATCGCAGTCGTAAGGGTCGTGAGTTTCATCACATACCTCCTTTGCGTTTTTCTTAGTCACTCAAAACAAGACCCGCGAAAGACACGCTTTCGCAGGCCCCGTTACGTGAAGAACACATAAGGTGCAGGCAATGTTCCGAAATATTATGTGACAATTTGGCGGCAATAAAATCCGCACTTCTTTAGCGTTTTACGCAATTTTCGCCACGTTTTATCCAGATTTTGTTCTTCTATGGCATAGGCTGTGCAGTTTTACTATCCTGGCGCAAATCAATTATTTGAAACATTTGCGCCAAGAAGCTCGCCCGCAAGGGCCCGTGCGATCAGGGAGCGTGTGTTGTCGATCCCGTATAGCTGCACAAAGGATCCGAAGCGCGGGCCTTGCGACTGGCCCAGCAGCACCTGATAGAGCGCCTGAAACCAGTCCCGCAACGGCTCGAACCCGTGCTCCTTGCCCACCGCATAAACCTCGTTCTGAATCTCCTCAGCCATCACGTCGTCCGGCAGCGCGACGAGCCGCTGGTCGAGATCGGCGAACGCCGCGCGCTCTTGATCCGTCGGCGCGCGGTACTGCTTCGACGGCTTCACGAAGTCGTGGAAATAACGGATCGCGTAGCCCACGAGTTCGTCCAGCAAGGGCTCGGTCTCGGGGGTCGCTTCCGGCGCGTAGCGCTGGATGAAGCCCCATAGCACCGAGCGGTCCTCGGAGTTCGAGGCCGAGGCGAGATTGAGCAGAAGGGCAAAGCTGATCGGCAGATCGGCCTCGGGCGGCGATCCCTCGTGAATGTGCCAGACGGGATTGGTCAGCTTCGCCGCCTGGTCCTCCTTCGGGAAGGCCGCGAGGTGCCCGGCATATTCGTCGACGGCGCGCGGGATGACATCGAAGTAGAGCCGCTTCGCCTTCTTTGGGCTCTGATACATGTACAGCGCGAGACTCTCGGGCGAGGCGTAGGACAGCCATTCCTCGATGGTCAGACCGTTGCCGCGGGACTTCGAGATCTTCTCCCCGTTCTCGTCGAGGAAGAGTTCGTAGTTGAAGCCTTCGGGCTGCTGGCGGCCGAGGATACGGCAAATGCGGCCCGACAGACGCACCGAGTCGATCAGGTCCTTGCCCGCCATCTCGTAGTCGACGCCTAGCGCAGCCCAGCGCATGGCCCAGTCCGCCTTCCATTGCAGCTTGCAGTGGCCGCCCGTCACGGACACCTGCGTCAGCTTCCCCGTATCGGGGTCCTTATAGAGAATTGAGCCGGCGGCGAGGTCGCGATCGATGATCGGCACCTGCAACACCTTGCCCGTCGCCGGCGAGATCGGGAGGAACGGACTATAGGTGGCGCGCCGCTCCGGCCCCAGCGTCGGCAGGATCACGTCCCGGATCTCCTCGTAGTGCTCGAGCACCCTGAGCAAGGTCGCGTCAAACCGGCCCGACGTGTAGCACTGAGTCGCCGACAGGAACTCGTATGAGAAGCCGAACGTATCCAGAAAGGTCCGCAGGCGCGCATTGTTGTGCTGGCCGAAACTGGGATACTGGTTGAACGGGTCCGGCACTTGGGTCAGCGGCTTTTCCAGATGCGCGGCGACCATCTCCTTGTTCGGGATATTGTCCGGAACTTTCCGCAAGCCATCCATGTCGTCGGAAAAACAGATCAGCCGCGTCGGGATCTTGTCCTCGGTCAGGATCCGGAAGGCGTGGCGCACCATGGTGGTGCGCGCGACCTCGCCGAACGTTCCGATATGCGGCAGCCCCGAGGGCCCGTAGCCCGTTTCGAAAATGATCGAACCGGTCGGCTGAGGGATCCGCTTCAGCCGGCTCACGACCTTGCGCGCCTCCTCGAACGGCCAGGCCTTGCTCACATGGGCGTGGGCGAGGAGTTCGGAATTGATCTCGATTGGGGCCGCGTCGCGGCCAGCGCTCGTGGTCTCGGACATGACTGAAATAGGTGTGCTGAAGAAGCGATCATGGGCACCAAAGACGAAAGGCGCCTTCTGACGGCAACAAATTTCACAGATTCCCCTGCGGCGCCAGTGTTTCCCTAACTTTCTTCTCACACGGGCGCTTGCCCGTCCCGCTTCAATTTCATACCGTCGCGCCCGTTTGGAGAACCACGGCCAGAGAGGGTTGAAAGCCGATGACGAAGTCCTTGGACCATCACGAAGCGCTGATCTACACGATGGTCACGACCTCGGCGGTCGACCGAACCATGTCCGGCGCGGAGCTTGCCCGCATTGGAGAGATCGTTTCGCATTTGCCGATCTTCGCGGACTACGACGCCAACGGTCTGGTCGATGCATCTCAAGCCTGTGGGGAATTGCTGGGCAGCGAGTCCGGACTCGATATCGTCCTGGACCTCGTCCGAAGCAGCCTGCCCATGCGGCTGCGCGAGACGGCATATGCGCTCGCGCTCGAGATCGCAGCGGCCGATCTCGATGTGCGCCCGGAAGAAACCCGGTTCTTGGAACTGCTGGCCGAGGCGCTAGAGATCGACATGCTGACAAAATCGGCGATCGAGCGCGGCATCCGGGCCCGCAACCAGGTGCTCTAGACCAACCGCAAGCACGCGAATGCTAGCGGGCGAGTTTCCCTGCGCCTGAGTAGAGTGCACCACCAATCACGCACGGCACGGCGATCTGCGCTTGGCCGAGAGCCGTGGCGGCCATGCAGCCCGTGGCGATAGCGATCGACCCTGCGGTCCATCCCTTCGACATGCCGGCGTCGGCCGTGAGCTGTTGGCGCTCCGCGTCCTCGATCGCGCCGTATTGCTCTTTTCTGATCTTCTCGGCCTCGAACAAGGACGCCGCCTCGATGACGTCCTTGAGAGGTCCGGCGATCTCTTCCGGTTGACTGACGATTTCGGCCCGGTAGAGGTCGATCAAGTCGCGGTCGCGCTCAGCGTAGGAGGCAAGCGTCCATTTGGCGGTCCCGCCGGTCGTGACCTTCTCGACATTGTTGGCGTCCTTGCCCCAGCCGGAGGCCAGCTTTTCGAAGAAGCCCGCCTCCTGGGCGCCCTTCGACCATTTCAGCGCCTGCATGATCCGCATGACGGGCTCGTACTGCCCCGAGGCCACGTAGTAGCCCCAAAGAGCGTAGACCGCCGTCGTGCCGCCCGTGTCGAGTTCCATTGCTTGAAGGGTTGGACGCCGTCCGTTGAGCAGATCATCGATCAACGGTTTGCGCAGCGGCATGCGGTCCGCATTCTTCACGAGCAGATCCTGCCAGTCCGGCCGCCCCGAGTAGGCGATCGCGCGGATGATAACCTCCTGCTCCTTCGGCGGCATGGGGAACATCTGAGGGATCAAACCGGGGCCGTCATTCGGATTGGTGCCGAGCACGCCAGCGATGAAGCCGATACAGAACCAGCGCTGCTCCTCATCCGTGAAGAGGCGGTGGTCGCGCATGGCATGGACGGCGGCGGGGACTTTCCAATATTGCGGCTTGTCCCGGTAGTTCGAGACCCAATCGAGCAGGCGCTCTGCGGACGCGAAGTCCGCCGGGCCCGCCGGCGGTGCGGACGGCGCCCCGTAGCTCGGCGTCGCCGGTCCTTGCAGATGAGCCGGACCTTGCAGCTGCAGAGACGGCCGGTCGTAGGACGTTTCGGGGGTGCCCTGGTAAGGGACATCGGCGTCGTCGCCGCGTGCCGTCACTTCGGGGGCGCCTTGGTCAACCTCGCGTGACTCGGGTGCGCTTTGGGCAGCTGCGGTCGGCTGAGGTGTGCTCAAGGGCTGTGCGGCTTGGGCGGCCGGAGCCTGCACCGGTGCGCGCCCCGGTTGCGGCGGGGCAAGGCGCGAAGGCTGAGGCGCCGGCGTTTTGGAGAACGCGCTGCTGTTCGGCGTGGCCACGGCCGCGTCGGCGGCATACCCAGCATTAGACTGGGCAAAGCCGAACAGGCTCAAGGCGCCAAGCGCGATGACACAAGCGATACGCATTCCATCAGCTTCCTCCCCCACGCCCCAGAGTGCTGACGAACCGAACTCTATGGTTAACGCCCCAACGACGTTCCACGTTCCGGAAACCGTGAATTTTCAAGCGGTTCGTGGCGATTTGAAGGCCCGCGCGTTAACCATAACAAAAGGTTACCGCTCCTCTGGGCCTGAAAGTCCGGCCGCCCTCACCGCTGGCTCAGCAGAAGGACGGCCGGGGCCTCGCACTTCACGCCGCTAGGGAGCAATCTCGTTCGCGCGAGGACATCTCGAAAGCCTGCGCCTGAGCAGGCTCTTTAGATGATCCTGTTGCGACTAGCATGCGTCTTCTCGTAGAATTAATCCAATCGATAGGGTCGATGATGGATATCGATCACACTAATCTTAGCAGATTGGACCTCAATCTTCTCGTTGCGTTCGATGCGCTCCTGTCCGAACGGAGTGTGACACGGGCGGCCAGCCGCATCGGACTCGGCCAATCGGCCATGAGTCACAATCTCGCCCGGCTCCGCCGCCTCTTCGACGATGAGCTCCTGACCCGCAGCGCGGACGGGATGCGGCCGACCCCGCGGGCGCTGGCGCTCGCCGATCCGGTCCGCAACGCACTCCGGACGGTTCAGTCCGCCGTCCTGGAAAGCGGCACGTTCAACCCGGCCACGGCCGAGCGCGTGTTCCGGATCGGGCTGGCGGACTCGATTGAAGTCGCGATCATGCCGGCCATCATCGAGCGCATCCTGTCGCTGGCCCCCGGCGTTTCCATCCGGCTGCGGCCCGCCAACCGCATCGACGTGGTCGAAGAGCTCGACACCGGCCAGCTGGATCTCGGTATCGGGGTGTTCGAACAGGGGCACGTCCACCATTTTCGCCGCCAGCTCTACACCGACCACTTTCTCTGCCTGTTCAGCCCGGAACAGCTCGGCGTGTCGGCGCCGTTGTCGCTCGAAGATTACCTACGCTGCCCGCACATACTGACGAGCCTCGCGGACGACACGCGCGGCGTCGTCGATGAGGCGCTCGCCAAACGGAAGCTCCGGCGGAGAGTTGTTCTGACGACGTCCGGCTTCTTGGCCGTTCCCTTCGTGGTGCGCCGCGCGCCGCTCCTGACCACCATGCCGTCGCGGCTCGCACACTACTTCGCCGATGCCTTCTCGCTCGCGACGAGCCCTGTCCCAATCGACCTGCCGCGTTTCACGATATCTCTGCTCTGGCACGGCAGTTTCAATCGGGACCTGAGCCATACCTGGCTGCGCCAGACCATCGCCTCACTGGTTTCGGAAGACAGTCTCGAACTTTGAGCTTGCAGCTCGACGCAACTCCCCAAGCCGCAACAAGCGCGTTATATTCGCGCCGCATGATCCAGCCGGTACCACCGACGGATACGCGGAGCGGCGCACCAATCTGAACTCGATCCACTGCCGAAGGGGGCAACTATGGCGGAAATGAAAAACGCGAAAGAACTCACGGAGCATCAGGAGGCTCTCAGCGAAGTTCTAGCCGATCAATGGTGGGTCGTGCTGCTGCGCGGCGTGGTCGCCATCCTGTTCGGTCTGATCTGTTTCTTCTTCACCCCGGCCGCGATTCTCGCCGCCGTCCTGTTCTTTTCGGCCTACATGCTCGTGGACGGCGTTCTCGCCATCATCTCCGGCGTCAAGGCCGCGCGCAACGGCAAGCGCTGGGGGCTGTTGATCCTCGAAGGCATCGTCGACATCGCCGCCGGTGTCATTGCCTTCATGTGGCCGGGCATGGCCGCCGTCGTTTTCGTGCTCATCATCGGCATCTGGGCTGTCATTTCCGGCGCACTCCTGGTCTACGCGGCCTTCAGCCTGAAATTGGACCATGGCCGCTGGTGGCTAGCGCTGGCCGGTATCTCCTCTGTCATCTTCGGCATTCTGTTGTTCATCGCGCCCGTTCTCGGCGCGGTGGTGCTGACATGGTGGATCGGCGCCTACGCCGTCGCCTTCGGCATCCTGTTGCTGATCCTCGGCTTCAAGCTCAAGGGCAAGAAGGACGAGAACGCCGGGAAGGTCCCACCGGCCGCGGATGCCACCACGAAGGCCTAGCCCGTTCGGGCCAGTTGGCCGTCTAGGTTCGAGGGGCGGCGCATCGCGCGCCGCCCCTTTTTTTGTGCGCGTATTTTGCACGGTCGCCTCGCGGCCTTTTGATCGCGGCGCCATTGGTTTGGACGGCGAAGCGCGGCACACTCCCGGCCATGCAAACGCCGTTCTACTTCGACGATACGCTGGTGCGCTTCGGTGTTTTCGCCGGGCTCTTCATCCTGTTCGCCGCGATCGAGTATGTGTGGCCGCGCCGCCGGCTCGTCGTCTCGAAAGGACGCCGCTGGTTCACCAATCTCGGCATCAGCGTCACCGCCAGCCTGTTGTTGCGGCTGATGGCGGCGCTTGCCGTGCCGCTGACGGCCATTGCCGCGGCACTTTACGCACAACAAAAAGGGTTCGGGCTGCTGAATGCCGTGGATTGGCCGGACTGGCTCAAAATCGTCATTGCGCTCTTGGTGCTGGATCTTGCGATCTGGGCCCAACACCTAGCCTCGCACAAGATCCCTATCCTGTGGCGGCTCCATCAGGTCCATCATGCCGACCGCGACATCGACGTGACGACGGCAATCCGCTTCCACCCCATCGAGATCGGGCTGTCGATGTTGTGGAAGATGGTCGTGGTGATCGGGCTCGGCGCCTCGCCGCTGGCCGTCTTCTTATTCGAAGTCATTCTGAATGGCTGCGCGATGTTCAATCACGCCAATATGGACCTGCCGCGGCCGCTCGACCGGCTCTTGCGTCTCGCAATCGTCACGCCGGACATGCATCGGGTGCATCACTCGGTGTATAGGGCGGAACATGACTCCAATTACGGTTTCAATCTTTCGATCTGGGACCGGTTGTTCCGCACGTATGTCGCCCAACCGAAGGACGGCCACGTCGGCATGCGCATCGGGCTCGCCCCATACCAGACATCCTCGCCCACACGGCTCGGCTGGAGTCTTTGGCTTCCCGTTTTGGGCTACCCGGCAGAGGAGAGCCGCGCGCCGAGAGGGCCGGCCGACGATGCAGCCGGAGCCTCCGACACGCGCCGCTAGACCAAGCTGCTAGAAGAAGTTCATCGGAAAGTAGCGCAGGAAGAGCTCTTCGTAAGTGCCGCGCGCATGAACCTGCTCGAGCGCATAGTTCAGCGCCTGCACCAGCGTACGATTGCCCTTCTTCACGGCAATGCCGACCCCCTCACCGAAGAAGCGCGAGTCCAGATACGGTCCGCCGCGAAATTCGCAACAATTCGCACTCTCGACACCGTTGAACCAAAAGGCGAGCGTGATCCCGTCGGCGAACACGAGATCGATGGCTCCCTCCTTCAGCGCTTTCTGCGCCGCTTCACTCGACTCGAACGCTGCAACCGCCGCTCCCGGGAAGAAGGTCTTGAGATACGCCTCGTGCCCGCTGTCCTTGGCGACGCCGATCTTAAGACCCTCTACCGTCTCAGGGCTGATCTGGGCGATGTCGCTGTCCTTGCGCGCTGCGAATCGCGCCGGCGTCGCGTAGTAGCGCAAGGTGAAGTCCGCCGATTTCAGCGCCTCGGCGGTAATCCGGATCGAAGCGATCGCCGCGTCCGCTTCGCCGGTTTCGAGCGCCGGCATCAGGCTGCTCCAGTTCGTCGCGGTGATTTCGCATTCGACGGCGAGAACGTCGCAAATCGCCTGGGCGAGATCGATATTGAAGCCGGTCAACGCTCCGACCTCGTCGTAATAGTGAAACGGCGGGTAGTCGGAATCGGTGATGAAGCGGATCTTCTTGAGGCCGGCTAAGTCGGGCTTCGGCCGATAGGCGTCGCCCTGCCAAGCGTCCGGCACGATCGGCTTGATCTCGGTGCCCGGAGACTGCGCGTGCGCGGCAACTGCCACAGCACCCACCGCCGCGAGAGCCACAAGGACGGCGCCAACCGGCCCCGCAAGAAATCTCATCATTGAAGATCACCACGCCTCTTAAGTCGTCTCCGTCTTAGCGCGCCTTGATGGCCATCGCCAGAGCGGCGGACGCCTTCGGCTGCAGAACGCCGAACCACACTCAAAACGTGTAAACCGGCGGAATACGCTGCCCCACCTGTATTCAATCGTTGCCTCACAACGAAAATGCGGAAAAATACCGTTGGGTGCGTTGTGGGGGAAATACCCGTGTCGCTTGTTTACGAGACTCCGGCGGCGGATCGGCCGGAGGCGTCCGTTCCGGCTGATGCGCCGCTGTCGGCGTCGGTCGAATATAGCTTCCTGGCTGGTACACAGCTTGCCCCAGCGGCCCTCGCTCATGCCTGCCGCCTTGCCGCCCGGTGGGGCGTTCAACCCCACGAGGTGCTGATCGCGACCGGCCACCTCACCGAGGAGGCCTATGTGAGGGCGCTCGCGACTTCGGCCGGCGTCGCTTTCTTGCCTTGCCTTCCCGAGGGCAGTGCGGCTGTGCCCGGCAAGGCGAGCCTGCGGCAATGCCTGACCACCGGGATCCTGCAGGAAGCAGGACCGGCGGGGCGTCTGCTCCTCGGATTTACGTGCTTGCGCCCTTTCGCCATGCGGGCGCTCATCGCCCGTCTCGCGCCGCTTCCCGTTGCACTTGTGCCCCCGCGCGAACTCCGGCGGGCGACCGCTGAGTGCTTCGCTTCGAGCCTCGCGCAGGGGGCCGTTTCGGCGTTGACGTCGCGTCGCCCGCTCTTGAGCGCATACCGTCCGGCGGGCGCTTGGTTGGTATGGGCGCTCGTGCTCGGTGCCGTTGCCCTCGTGGTGGGCGTTCTGACTGCACCGCTCGCGACCGTTTATGCCATGTCGATCGGCCTCGCTTTCGTCTTCGTGCCTGTGATCGTCTTCCGGCTGCTTGCCGCTTTCGCGCTCGCCCGCCCACGCCCTCCCGAGGCGCGCAAGGATGCTGTCCGCGAAGCCGACCGGGAGCTACCGACCTACACGATCCTCGCGCCCCTTTATCGCGAGGCGCATATGCTGCGCCCGCTCCTGCACGCGCTGTCACGGCTCGATTGGCCGGCCGCAAAACTCGACGTCAAGCTGATCCTCGAGGCAGCGGACACCGAAACGATCACTGCCGCCCAGGCTTTGCGCTTGCCCGCCAATGTCGAACTCGTCGTCGTGCCCGATACTGCCCCGCGGACGAAACCGAAGGCGCTGAACTTCGCGCTGCCGCTGGCGCGCGGAGACCATCTTGTCGTCTATGACGCGGAGGACCGGCCCGAACCCGACCAGCTTCGGCGCGCCTATCAGGCCTTCCGGTCAGGCCCACCGAACCTCGCGACGGTGCAGGCGCGCCTAAACATCTACAATCCGGAGGCAAACTGGCTGACGCGTCAGTTCACCGTCGAGTATTCAGCCCTGTTCGATGGGCTCCTGCCCCTGCTCGATGCGATGAACCTGCCGATTCCGCTGGGCGGGACTTCCAATCACTTCCGGGTCGAGGCTCTCAAATGGCTCCAGGCCTGGGACCCTTACAACGTGACGGAAGACGCCGACCTCGGCGTGCGCCTGTCCCGCTCCGGCTATCGGTGCGCGGTGATCGGATCCACGACGTATGAGGAGGCTCCCGTGCGGCTCGGCGGATGGGTCCGGCAACGCACCCGCTGGCTGAAGGGCTTCATCCAGACCTGGCTTGTGCATATGCGCGCGCCGCGCACGCTTCTCCGCGAGCTGGGCCTCCGCGGCTTCCTGGCCTTTCAGATCATGATCGGCGGTACCATCCTGTCGGCGCTTGCGCATCCGTGGTTCTACGGTCTCCTGGCGATGGAGCTCGCCGGCGGCCGATTGCTGGCCCTGCCACAGACCGTGCTCGGCCTTCCGTTCTGGACGGTTTCTCTTTTCAGCCTTGTTGCCGGCTATGCGACGGCCATGGGCCTTGGCGCGCTGGCCCTGCGTCAACGGGGGCTCGACCGGCTGCTGTGGCAGGTCCCACTCATGCCGCTCTACTGGCTGCTGATCTCCATCGCTGCCTACAGGGCTGTGTGGCAGTTCGTCGTCGCCCCCTTCAAATGGGAGAAAACGGACCACGGAAGCCGAGCGAAAGCGCGGGCCTCGCAGTGAGTCGTAGCGTGCCTGCCGGAAAAACGGAGGGGAGGAAAGATTGGAGCGGGTGAGGCGGATCGAACGCCCGACACGTAGCTTGGGAAGCGTAAGGTTTTCCCTACAAAATCAAGCAGTGTTCCAACTTTCTGGCTCCCCTAACGTGTCGTCATTTGGCAAAAAGTCGGAACGCTATTCGGCTTGTGTGGGGGACATTGTGTCCCTAGCATTCGGGACCGTGTGGTTGGGGGAATACGGCGCCGTGGCTACGCCAAAAGCATTCCGGGATCAGTTTGCGGCTCGAGTAAGGTTGGCGCGCGAACGATCTGGCTACTCCCAAGCTGAGATCGCAACGCTGCTAGGGATCAAACAAAGCGCATACTCGAAATACGAAGGCGCTCGACAACCTCCCACATTGATGCCCCACCACCTGATCCCGAGATTTTGTCTCGCGTGTCGTGTGGACGTCGAGTGGCTTTTTGCGGATGCCTCAATCCCGACGTTCAACCGTCGCGTCCGGAAGACCGGTTTTGGCTAGTGAGGACGATCTAACTCGGTACGCGCATTCGCACCGTGTGGTGATCATGGACTATTATTGGTCGCCGTCTTCCTCAGGCAGATCCTCAGCGCTCGGAAGAACGGTGGGGGTCTCCTTAATGTAATCAGCCCACTTGCGCACGAGTTCACGGGACAGGCTTAGCTTACTGGCGTGGACGATCCATTTGTCAAATTCCGAGGGACTAAGATCGCCTTGCTCTCTTAGTGTCTTGGCCAACGACGTGCTCAAGCCCGCAACTCGGTCCATCCGGGCTTTCAAGAGAGCTGTGTTGGCTTCTTCTTCGGCCTTTCTGACCTTCTTAACTACGGCGTCTGGCGCCTCCATCTCTTTCAGAAGTTGGTTGAAGGTAAGTAGCCGAACCGCCTTACCACCAGACGCGCGGCGATATTCATCAATGAGTTCATACCGGAGATACGGCGCCTCCTTGTCACCCCGAACGAACCAATCGGCCTTCTGCTCACCGGTTACAAACGCAAGGTCCTTCTTCTCCGAGGATCCCAACTGCAATAGCGCTTTCCAGATCAAAAAGTCCCCAATACCTAGGTCGTCCTTGCTCGCGTCCTTGTAGCCGGGCGGCACCTTGTTATCGAAACGCCACCTCAACTCCTCCAAATATTTCTCCTTGTCGGCCTCGTCGTTCGGGAGCTTTATGATGCTCTCCGCATCGAAGACTTGCTCATATAAATTCGAGACTGGGTCATCACCCCGCCATTTCTTGATTTTTTGAATTAGCCCGTCCAACTTCTTTGCGTATTTTTTGTGTGCTTCTAGCAAGTCATCGTATGCACTTTGAGCCTCTTCGTGGCCGCCCATTTCTCTAATCATGGGAGGCATCTCGCCGGAGGGGACAGCTTTTCTCAGGTTAAGAGCGTGAATGACTTTGGCGAGGTCGCTGTCGCGGTGCTTTGCGAACTCCCGTACGACACGGTCCGGCACAAACAGGCGCTTCTCGTCGGATAGTTTGGTCAGCACCTTAGTTATTTCTTCGAGGTCGCCACCCTTTAGTTGGTAGGGAAGCAGCAGCGAGTTGGTGTCGAACGCAACCAAAATCGACCCATCGGAGACGGATCCAACGACATGTGTGCTGAACAGCGTCGTGGCATCAGGATAGAGCTTCTCGAGTAGAAACGGATCCGCCGCCGCGGCATCCAGGTCCTGATCCTTCGCCATTTCATATTGCCCGAAGTCTGATTATCCCCCTATAGGTGTACCAAAGAGCTGCCCTTGCACAAGCCACAACTACTGCGTCTCTCGCTTGGCGCTAGAGTGAAGCCATCGCTTTTGGAGAATGCGCTACAGTGGACCCGAAGGGGTGTGGGTGGGGGGAATTGCACCCCCCTACGCGGCGAGCCTAGGTCACTAATCTGATCGCAGCGCCCGTTGCTCCGTTACCTGCATGGTTCTGCCTTTACCCACTCGGGACCCACGCCGCCGCGAGCATAACCACACACAAATCGACATGTGCTTCCAACGTCACCTCCATCGTAAGGGAAAAACCCAAGATGTAGGCCCCGAGCGGAACGAACCATGCCGTAACGGCAGAGCAGGCGCCCTTAATCAGTTCGGCGACCCAACCGTATTCCCGTAAATTATGCCACGCTCGCAGTCAGCGGTTCAATGCGCGCGCGTTAGGACTTCCTGGTCACCCCAAAAGGGGCGGGCGGACAGGCCCAGAACCCGACAGATCCAAAAGTCGGAACGCAAAGTCGGAACACTTTGCGGCGAATTCCGCTAAGTTATTGAAATAATGGAGCGGGTAGAGGGAATCGAACCCTCGACACGTAGCTTGGGAAGGTGCGGCGCTTCCCTTAAATCATTGAGAAATTTACTTTTTAAGTTTCCCCGAAGTATCATTTCGCGTCTGTGTTGCCCTGATGTTCACGGGTTCCTGGTACGTCGTACCACTCGACTTAATCTTCCTCTTTACTACCAAGCAGGATGTGCGACTCGGTTTAGAGTACTGCGATGGTTGCACGCAAAAATCGCAAAGCCGAACTAGGGGTCCCACCAGGAACAGCTGTTCACCAGGAGAAGGGTGGCCGTGATCGCTGGATTAGGAACCCCACGGTCATCAAATGGCTGTCGCGCGCACGCGGGATTGGCAGGGAATTTTGGCGGGGGTTTTCCAGCCCCCTATTGAGTTCTGGCTCATTGTTCCAGCTGTGTTGCGTGCCCTTTTTCCTGTTCTTTGTTTTCCTCTTTGCAGGCTGGGAAGGAGTCATCGATCAATCGATCATGATTAGCGCTGGCGGCCTCGCCTTGCTGGCAACACTGCCCGTCTGGGCACTGATCAGTATTTGCTTGGCACCCTTTCGGAACCACTACGCTGAGAGAGCCGAGGGATGTTGGAAGGGCTCGCGGTTCATCTACCACCAGCGACAGCACCTGTTCACTTACGAATGGTCAGCAAGCGACAATGGAACGGGCCAAGCCTACAGAATTCGTGGCATCCCGAAAGATTCTCTCGTTGACTATGTCATGGAAGTCGAAGGTCCTGCCCACCTGATCCGGTGCATGCTCGTTGGCAGGTTCTACCTGCACCCCGTCGCTCCTGTGCTCCTGCTATGGCGTCCTGCGCTGCGCGGCAGCGTGAGACTTCGGCGAGGGAATCGGCTTCATTTGTACTGCTACTCTGAGGCCAGTGCGCTTCCAATTATCGTGCGCGTATATGCCGTGGCCTTTGACGTTCGACCCGAGGTGCTCATGTACTACACAGACGATCGCATAGCCGCATCGATAGCTGTGAAGGATGGGCAAGAGTCTTCCGAAATCGACGACGGGCGAGAGCCCAAAAACAAGCCACAGCCAAAAGCCGCCTAGAACGCATCTCTATCGAGCTTCACTTGTCCGCCGCCCATATACGCTTCTCGTCCATTGCATTTTCGTAGTGGGTCGTAAGATCGGAAATCTTCTCCCAAAGGATGTTGAGACGCGCGTTGTGGTCATCGTTAAACGCGTTCTGCATGCGCTGAACAACCATCATCGAGCCGCGCCGGAAAATACCTGCCGCCCGATGCCCTTCATTGTTCTTGATGTACTCCTTGGCTTCCTCCGCCCAAGAATCGTATTTGGCGTCCCATGCCGCGTACTCCTCAGTCGAGTGAACACCCTCACGCGCCAACTCCTTCCCGCGCGCTATTAGAGTTTTGAAGCCCTCCGCCTTGGCGGCAGCCGCTTCAGCACGGTTCTGGTTTGAATCGACTGCTGCTCTCAAAACTAGGAGAGTCTTCTGGCTCTCTTGCCACATCCAATAGGGAGCTAGGAGCAGCCGGACCGTGATCACGGCTGCGAATGCCCAGACTGGTATCTGCCAGCCATAGGTCGTCATTAGGCCAAGCTCTGGCAGAAAGTGATCCAGAACGCCGAGGGCAGACGCGATCAGGCCAGTCCACAGGTCGACGGGTCCTAGCGAATGGAAAACCGCAGTGTGAATCCAGCGCCGGTAAAACTTGAGCATCGTCCCGTTGGTCCCTAAGCAGCCCGAATCGCTCCACAAGTTAGCGACTAGGATACTCAAGGTTGACCGCGCAGGACCACGCTTAGACAGGGCATTAGAGCGCGACGGGCAATAGCTGGGGAGGCTACGGTGCCTGACTTGTAACCTATAATGTACGATGTACCAGACCGGCCAGCGTACCAAGTCTGCTAAGTCATTGATTTATTGGAGCGGGTAGCGGGAATCGAACCCGCGACACGTAGCTTGGGAAGCTACTGCTCTACCACTGAGCTACACCCGCCCGTGGCCACCATGGGTAGCCCGAGCAGAATGACTTGGAAAGGCAGAAAAGCAAGCAGCCCTCACGCAAGGGTGAATATCGTAGGGCTTGCGGTTCGCCAGGCCGCATCGGTTAATGCGCGCAAAAGCACTGAGGATCGAGCCGCCGCGCCGATGACTGACGCTACTCTCGTTACGCCGACACAAAAGTTCTCCGATCCGGACCTGACCGCCGACGGCAAACGCCGCGCCCGTGTCCCGCTCGCGCAGCTGCGTACGCTGTGGATCAATACGGGCACGCTTTGCAACATCGCCTGCCGCAACTGCTACATCGAATCGAGTCCGACGAACGACGCCTTCGTCTATATCAGCCGGGCGGAAGCAGCCGCGTTCCTCGACGAGATCGAGAACGACGGCTGGCCGGTGAGGGAGATCGGGTTCACGGGCGGTGAGCCTTTCATGAACCCCGACATGCTCGGGATGCTCGAGGACGCGCTCGATCGGCATTTCTCCGCCCTCGTCCTAACGAACGCCATGCAGCCGATGATGCGGCGGCATGTGCGCGACGGGCTGCTCGCGCTCCGGGAGGCGCACGGCGACCGGCTGACTCTACGCGTAAGTCTCGATCACTACACGGCTGCGCTGCACGACGAAGAGCGCGGCGCCGGCACATTCGACAAGACACTGGAAGGGATCGACTGGCTCGCGGCGGAGGGCTTTTCGATCGCGCTCGCCGGGCGGACATGCTGGGGCGAATCAGAACGAGCCGCGCGGGCCGGTTATGCCGCGCTGATCGCAGCCCGCTCGTGGCCCATTCCTGCTGAACGGCCGGATGCGCTTGTGCTGTTTCCCGAAATGGATGCGCAAGAAGATGTGCCTGAGATCACCGAGGGGTGCTGGGACATCTTGAATCTTTCGCCCAGCAAAATGATGTGCGCGTCGAGCCGCATGGTTGCGAAGAGGCGGGGCGACACAGTCCCTGTCGTACTGCCCTGCACTCTGCTCACGGACGTTCCACGTTTTGGTATGGGCGCCACGCTGGCGCAGGCGGCCGCGGCCGATGGTGGCTTATTTGATCAGGGTACGGTCAAACTTTGCCACCCGCACTGTGCGCGGTTTTGCGTGCTGGGCGGGGCATCATGCTCAGCAGGGCCGGTTGGATAGACCCAACCTATCACGCAACTTCAGAGACTTACGCCCTAGTCTATAATGACTCTAAATTATGCGCCTGCTCTGTCTTAAGCCCTATTGCAACCGGGGCCAACAACTGTAATTGGTTATCGACACTCAGCGCATCACAGGAGCGAATATGGGAAAGAAATCGCCGCAACAGACAGATGTGGTAGTTGGACACAACATCCGTTTTTGGCGGTTAGAGCGGAAGATGTCACAGACCGATCTTGCCAACCTTCTTGGTCTGACCTTCCAGCAAATTCAGAAGTACGAAAACGGTGCAAATCGCGTAGGTGCGAGCCGGCTCATGCAGATCGCCACAGCTCTCGATGTGCCGATCCACGCCTTCTTTGACGGAGCAGGCCCACAGACGGATGAAACAGAGTCGCCCATCAAGTTCGTCGGCGATCAACAGGCTCTACGCCTTGTCCGCGCTTTCGCCGATATCGACGACGCAGCGCTGCGACGCTCGGTCGTGAACCTCGTGGAAGGTATCGCGGGCAGCCAGCCTGAAGAGAACGGCGCCAAGTAGGTCGAGCCAACTCAATGCGCCTTCGACGGCGAAGGCGCTTCTTCTCCGACGTCGGAGTCCTCGCACTCCACGCTGTCGGCGAGGACCTTGCTCAATTCAGCTTCCGCGAGCTTCAAGTAGTGCACGAAATTGTGCTGCCGGTGCTGCAGTCCCTCGATAATGGCGTAGTCGAGCAATAGCAGCAGGGTCCGAGACCATTGTGGGAAATTCACGGTGGGATCGGGATCGGCAATTTCGTCGATCCCACCGTCGTTCGCCTCAATGGACTCGTTCTCCAGCGGCGGCCAGCCGGCACTGGTAGGGCGGCGCCTCACGCCGCGTGGGTCCCGGCTAGTTGATCCGCAGCCGTTCCGGCTCCCGCGTCCATAACCATCGGATCGCCGGGGCTGCTCTCCCAGACGATCGGGAAGTCCGGACCGCTTAGCGGATCGCCCGTCTTCAGCCGGCTGGTGTGATGCAGCTGAGCCGGCGCCCAGGGACGTTCCTTGAAACGAATGTCGTCACCGCAGTAGCGGATCGACGCGGCCCGGCGGACCTGGTAGCGGCTTTGGTTTCCGCCCGTGCCGTGGATGGTCCGGTAATGATGGACAAGGACATCGCCCGGTTCCACGTCGAAGTGGACGATGTCGTAGTCGTCCAAATTGTTCTCGATGTCTGGCAGATCCGCGCCTTCCGATCCCGGCAGCGGCGCCTGCGAGATAAAGACATTGGGTTTGTAGAGCGTGCCGTCGCGGTGCGAGCCGCGCACATACATCATCGCGCCTGTCTCCAAGGTGACCGGATCGGCGGGAACCCACATGACGCAACATTGCTCGCCTTCGATCTCGAAATAGGTCGCATCCTGATGAAAGGCGGTCTTGCCAGGCGTGTTGGGCTCCTTGACAAAGACCTGATCGCCGAAGAACCGGACCGTGCCCGATTGCAGCAACTGTCCCGCGATCTCCGGCAGCGCGCCGTGCGTACAAAGCTGGCGATAGCTGTCGAGCCGCGCGGCGACGCCAGTATCGATGAAGTACGCCCCCTGGCGCGCTTCGGAACCCTCATCGGCCAGAAGCGGCTTCCCGGTCGATTTGACGTAATCCATGATCGCCTCGAGGTCGTACTGACCGTCGCTCATGGCGCGGAGCTGATCGAAGTCGTTGTCGGCCGTGGCCTTCAGGATTTTGGTGAAGTCGTATCCGCTCGGGCTATCGTCGAGCTTGTTCACCGTGAGATCGATGGAACGTCTCAAGCTATTGACCGACGCGAGGCTGAGAATGCCCTTTAGAAGAACCACCCCGGCCTGCTTGTAGGCTGCAATTTCGTCTTGCGTCACCGCTCGTGTGATGTGGTGTGACATCTGATCAACTCCCTCTGATGAACAGCGCTAGGCAACGTCTCTGAACTGCGGAGCAGTATTCGGATAAGCGAAGGGTTCCGGCGCCGGCGATGAGTCCAGCGCGCCGTAGCTTCGAATCTCGGTAATGGCGCGCTCGGTCACGGGAAGCCGGATGGCCATGCAGGTGCCGCCGCCGGGCACTCCCTTGCCGCCGCCGTAAGGGTGCGCGGACCCGAGTGCGAAGGTCTGCGAATTGACCTTTTTGAAGCTTCTTAGGAGCGGCGCATCGATGACCGTCTGGATATGCCGGATGCCGAAGCTCCAAGCCCACTCGGTCATGGCGCCGAGGATGCGGGCCTTCACGACCCGGTTGCTCTCGGCCGTCTTCTCCCGCGGCGATGCGATGTAGCGGGTCCCCTCATACACGAATGGATCGCGCAAGGCGGTGCCGCCATCGGACAGGTGCGGATAGTAGTCGGCGGTGAGCGACGCGACGGTCGTGGGCGTCAGGCGTACAGCCCCCTGCAAATGCCCGGTCTCGTCGATGTCGACGAAGTAAACAGCTTGCTCGGTGTCGTACTGATCGATCTCAAGCCCATTTCGGGCGGGCAGAGACCAGCAGCGATTGACGACGAATGTCTCGTACCGTGCGCGGAAAATCGTCTCGAACAGATTAGCGTGGCGCGCCCTGTCCTTACCCTCAATGACCTGGACCATCGTCAAGCCCCCCGAGTTGAATCGCGGGGGCAATCAGGCCGTAAAGAAGAGGGCCAGGACTATCCTAGTTTCTTTGTATTGCCTAAATTTTTCAGATAAATCAGCGCATTACAGCGTGATTTCGCCAAAGCGGATGGCTTTTACGACGGCGAAAGTGCGCCGGAATGCATCGAGTTTGCGCTTGGCGCGCTCCACATGCACGGTCACGGTGGCTGGCGAGATAGACAGAATGCCGGCGATTTCCTGGTCGGATTTCCCGGCGGCGATCCAGCGCATCACCTCCTTCTCGCGGGGCGTCAGCGGCGTATGCGCTTCGCTGCCGCGAACCTGCTCCAGAAGGACACGCTTGAGCGCTTGATGGCTGTACAGCGATATCAGTTCAACGGCGCGGCGTGCTTCTTGGGAGAGATCCGGGTTCCGGCCGCACGGGCTGAACACGGACAGCCCGCCGGACAGGGTCACGATCGGGATGATCAGCCCGTCATTGACGTCGAACTCCCGCGCCTCCTCGATAATCCGCTTGTCTGCCCGGCTCAGGTCCCGGCGCTCCACCACATCGCTCCATGAGAACGGCCGCACCGAATCGCGCAACTCCGTGACCACGGGGTCGCGCAGGATGTAGTTCTTTTCTTCGTAGTGATCGACGTAGTCCTGGGGCCGGGTATTGAGATGCACGCCCTTCTTAAAGGGCTCACCAGGTCCGGGCATGATGAAGCTGGTGACGCACGTGAAGCCGTACCAGGCCAGCTCCTCGGAGATCGCAGCACAAATGGCGTCATAGTCTTTTAGGCCCTCGATCTTCTCGACAAAGTCGAGCGGCCGATGGGCGTATGGCGAAGCGGACGTCTCCAATGCGCGAGCCCCGTACAAATAAGTGCGATGCGCAATTGTTGCATCTAATAATTGCAAGTCAACAAAACACTCCCGTTTTCGGCCAAAACGGAAGTCACTGAGAACCTCACGTCGCGGACGCCGCCTGCCGGGCTACTGATCCGTGCCGGACTCGCCGTCCTCGGCCTTGTCGGGCTTGCCGTCATCGGTCTTGTCGGGCTCGCTGTCCTCGGCCTTGATTTCAAAGGGAAGTTCGAAGGAGGCGGACTTCTTTCCAAGCTTGTCGGTGAATTTCAGTTCCGCCACGTACTTGCCGGTCGGCGCCTCGGTGAAATCGATCGTGAGGGCCGTCATTACTTCCATATTGTTGTCGCGGCTGTCGAAGGTGAAGGTCCCGAAGCCCTCCTGCTCGCCCAGCACCTTTCCCTCGCTGTCCTTCAGGATGAGGTCGGAGACGAGCTCCGCGTGGTTCAAGCCGCCCTGCTTCTTCCAGGTGAAGCCCACGGGCTCCACATAGATGATCAGCTTTTCGCCCGGCTTAAAGACGGCGTTGGGACGGGGATCGTAGATGCCGTAGCCGGTCGGCGCAGACTTCACGAAGAGGGCCTCTCGGAACATGAGCGGGCCTTGCTCCCAGATACTCAGCGCTGCCTTGCGGATCGTATTGTAGGCCTCGAGATCGTTGCCTTTCTTCGCCTCGCTCGCGGCACTCTTCGCAAGTTCCTGAACGCTCTGGGCGTGACCGGTCTGTCCGGCGCTGACGCTCATGACGACAGCCACCAGGAATGCGCTCGCAACGTGTCTCATCTTCCCCCGAACCCCTGAAATGTCGTTTGCCGCTGGAATACGTGACAATCGCATATGGACAGGCCTTACGCCACTGCAAGGCTGCGTCACCACGGCAGGATTGCCCACTGGGGCACTCCCATCTAGGGTCCAGCCATGCATGCATTCGCCCAAGCGCTTTCCGATCCCGCCCTGCGAGGCGCCTACCTGGCGTTCTCGCTGCTCCTACTGATCCTCCCGCTCGTCCTGATCTGGCTGTGGTACCGCCAGCGCGACAAGGCAGGCACCGTCGACCGGCCCATGCTCATTCGGGTCGGGCTGCTTACGCTGCTGTGGATGGTCGTCAACGCGGGCGCCCTCGGCTTCCTGATGTGGGCCGAAACGGTCAAGAGTGCTGGCGGTTAGGCACGAAGGCTAAAAGGGATTGTCTTCGGACTTGCCGCGCGTGGCGAAGAACTCCCGCGCCGCGGCAAACACCACGGGGCTGAGCACGGCCAACGCGATCAAATTCGGGATCGCCATCATGGCGTTCAGCACGTCAGCAAGCAGCCAAATGAAGCTCAGCTTCATCGTGGCGCCTACGATGGGAGCCAACGACCAGATAACCCGGAAGGGCACGATGGATTTCACGCCAAGCAGATATTGCCAAGCGCGCTCGCTGTAGTAGCTCCAGCCGACCAAAGTGGTGAAGGCGAAGACGGCAAGAGCGAGCGACGTGATCAGACTGCCGATTCCGGGCAGCCCGGTCTCGAAGGCAAGCGAGGTCAACTCCGCTCCGGTCTCGCCGCTGGTCCAAGCGCCGGTGCTCAGGATCACCAGCGCGGTGAACGTGCAGACGATAAGCGTATCGATGAAGGTGCCGAGCATAGCGACAAGGCCCTGACTGACAGGCCCCTTGCACTCGGCCGCGGCGTGCGCGATCGGCGCGGAACCGAGCCCGGCCTCGTTGGAGAACACGCCCCGTGCCACGCCGAAGCGGATCGCCGCCCATACAGCAGCGCCGGCGAAACCGCCGGTCGCGGCGATCGGCGAGAAGGCGTGGGTCAGTATGAGGCCGAAGGCTCCGGGAATCGCGTCGGCATGGAGGATCAACACGGCGGTGCCGGCGACGATATAGCTGATAGCCATGAACGGCACGAGCTTTCCGGCGACGGCACCGATGCGGTGAATGCCGCCTACCAGGACGAGGCCCGTGAGAAGAGCGAGCAACACGCCCGTCGCCCAAAAGGGCATGCCGAACGCCGCTTCGAGCGCGTCCGCCACGGAGTTGGCCTGGACCATGTTGCCGATGCCAAACCCGGCAAAGCCCGCAAACAAGGCAAAGCAGGTGCCGAGCCAAGCCCAGCGAGCGCCCATGCCGTTCTTGATGTAATACATGGGACCGCCGACATAGTTGCCGTCCTCGTCGACCTCGCGGTAGCGCACGGCCAGCACGGCCTCGGCGAACTTGGTGGCCATCCCGACAAGGGCCGTCATCCACATCCAGAACACCGCGCCCGGTCCACCGATGAAAATCGCCGCGGCGACGCCGGCGATGTTGCCTGTGCCGATGGTCGCCGCAAGAGCGGTCATCAAGGCATTGAACGGCGTGATATCGCCCTTGCCTTCGGCCACGCGGCCACGCCACAGCATCCAAAAGGCGAGCGGCATATTCCTGATCGTGCGGAGATTCAGGCCAAAGGTCAGATAGAGGCCGACGCCCAGCAGGAGCACCAGCATCGGCACGCCCCAAACGATCCCGCTCAGCCACGTGATGGCTGCCGTCAGCGTCTCCATGGCGATATTCCCCCCGATCCCCATTGCGGGCCGCCGCGTTGCTGATGCGGGCCCTACCCCAGATGTCCCATAGGCCTAAGGCTGACGAAAATGCTTCGACAGCTTCAACCCTTGCGCCTGATAATGCGAGCCGATGCCCTGGCCGTAAAGGGTCTCGGGGATTTCAGTGAGCCGGTCATAGACGAGCCGGCCCACGATCTGACCGTCCTCCACGATGAACGGGATATCGAGACTGCGGACTTCGAGCACCGCCTTGGCACCCGGCACCTTGCCGGCCGCGTAGCCGAAACCCGGATCGAAGAAGCCGGCGTAATGCACCCGATACTCGCCGATCATCGGGTCGAACGGGGCCATCTCCGCCACATATTCCGGCGGCACCGACACGCTTTCCTTGGACGCAAGGATGTAGAATTCCTGCGGGTCCAGAACGAGGCGCTGGTCGCTGCCGAGATAAACTGCCTCCCAGTATTGCCCGACGTCGTAGCCGCCGACATTGTCCATATCGATCACGCCCGCATAGCGCCGGGCGCGATAGCCTACGATACCGCCCGGCTCGACCGGCGCGAGGCTGATGCGGAGATTGAGTCCATCGCGGATGGCGGCCTCGCCCTCGACAAGCCCCACATCGGAGTGGATGGCCCGCAAGTGCTTGTCGCCGATCCTGCCGGGCGCTTCGTCCGCCTGCTGACTGACTCGGCGGCGGAAACGGATCTGATTGAGGCGCGTGCCCGTGCGCACTTTGACGGAGAAGGTCCGGGGGCAGATCTCCGCGAAGAGCGGACCCCGATAGCCCTCTCCCACGTAGTCGAAGCTTTCTTGATAGTCGGCGATCAGCCGGGTGAACACGTCGAGCCTGCCCGTGGAACTCTTAGGGTTCGCAAATGCCGCGATGGTCGGACGCAGCGCGAGGTGCTCTTGGAGGGGAACGAGATAGACGCAGCCTGCTTCGAGCACGGCCCCCTTGGTCAGATCGATCTCGTGGAAGGTGAGACCTTCGAGCTTGTCGCGAACCGTCGCCTTGGTGCCGGGCAGAAAGCTCGCCCGGATGCGATAGGCCACCTCGCCCAATCGAAGATCGAGACTGGCGGGCTGAATCTGGGCTTCTTCAATTGGGGTCGACCCGCCGACTTCACCTGCGGCGATGAGAGCGCGGAGCGCCTGACTCGGAAGGACGCCGGTCCGGGACAGGGCACGGCTCGCTCCGTCTGCGGCGCCTGTGGGGGCCGCCTCCCCGGAGGGCGCGTCAAAAACTGGGTCGGGCTGGCTCATAACCGATCTTCATTGCATTTGCCGCGTGGCGGGTCATCCTGGGAATGCGATTCTCCCCCGGATTCACAAGGAACACCAGAGGGCATCCCATGATCCCGGAAGGCCGGATTCCAGACGATCAGCCCCTCGAGATCGGCTCGTTGCTGTTCGAGGGGCTGGACCAGATCGACCTCACGGGCCCTTTCGAGGTGTTTGCCCGTCTGCCCAACACCACCACCCGCCTCTATGGCCTGACGGACGCGCCGGTAACGGACGTGGGCGGCTTGCGGCTCACGCCTGACGGATCGGTCCTGGATGCGCCCCAGCTGGACGTGCTGCACATTCCGGGCGGCGGGGGCCAGGAAGCCCTCATGCGGGATGAGGCCCTGCTCCATTGGATCCGCCGCCAGGCGGAAGGGGCGAAAATCCTGTTCTCGGTTTGCACGGGCGCGCTGATCTGCGGGGCTGCGGGTCTCTTGAAAGGGCGCAAGGCCACGACCTATTGGACAGTCCAGCATCTGCTGCCTTTGTTCGGCGCGACGCCGGTGGATGCCCGTGTGGTCGTGGACGGCAATCTGGTCTGCGCGGGCGGCGTCACGTCTGGGATCGACGGGGCGTTGCGCGTCGCCGCGATACTGCGGGGAGATGAGGCCGCGAAGACAATCCAGCTCGCCATGCAGTATGCGCCGGATCCGCCGTTCGACGCCGGCAGTCCCGATACTGCGCCGGAAGCCGCCGTTTCGGCCGTTCGAAATGCGACCGCCGGACTGACCGCGCGGCGGGAACAGACGGCGCGGGACGTGGCCCGCCGGCTCGGCGTATCCGTGCCGACGGACGGGTAAAGGCGCCCTTTTGCTTGACGCCCCTTCCCCCACGCGACATTAATTCGCCTGTGGTGATTTGGCCGGCCGGCTTGCAGCCACGTAAAACAAGTCGCTAAAAGGCCGCGGACGAGACACTTCCCGGCTTTTGGCGCTTGCCAGATCCGGGTTTTTTTATGCCGCCGGCCAGAATCGCGTCCAGTAAGAACGTACGAGGAGTGTTGGTCATGGCCGGGAAGAACAAGAGCCGCGATCGTTGGCGTCCCGCCACGCAGCTGGTGCACGAGGGAACGCTGCGCAGCCAGTTTGGCGAGACTTCGGAAGCGGTCTTCCTCAACTCGGGCTATGTCTACGAGAACGCCGAGGAAGCCGAGGCACGGTTCAAGGGCGAGACGGACGGCTATGTCTACAGCCGCTACGCGAACCCGACCGTCTCCATGTTCGAGCAACGCATGTGCGCCCTGGAAGGCGCCGAAGCCGCCCGCGGCACGGCAAGCGGCATGGCTGCGGTCGCGGCCTCGCTCCTATGCCAACTCAAGGCGGGCGACCACGTCGTGGCCAGCCGGGCGCTGTTCGGCAGCTGCCTCTATATCGTCGAGGATCTGCTGCCGCGCTACGGCATCACCTCGACCCTCGTGGACGGCGGCAACCTCGGCGGCTGGGAGGCGGCCGTCACGCCGAACACAAAGGCCTTCTTCTTCGAGACGCCGACCAATCCGGTTCTGGATCTGGTCGACATCGGGGCTGTGGCCAAGATCGCCAAAGGCTGCGGCGCGCTCACTATTGTCGACAATGTGTTCGCGACGCCGCTCGGCCAGAAGCCCCTGGCGCTCGGCGCCGATATCGTCGTCTACTCGGCGACGAAGCACATCGACGGCCAAGGACGGTGCCTCGGCGGCGTGGTCTTGGGCCCCCAGGAATTCATCGACGAGACCTTGCACACGTTCCTGAAGCACACCGGCCCTTCGCTGAGCCCGTTCAACGCGTGGGTCCTGCTCAAGGGGCTGGAGACTTTGCCCTTGCGCGTGGCGCGTCATTGCGAGTCCGCGGCCCGCATCGCTGACTTTCTCGCGGACAACCCTGCTGTCACACGGGTCCACTATCCGGGCCGCGCGGATCATCCGCAGCACGACATCGCCAAGAAGCAGATGGCGTTCGGCGGGCCGCTCGTCGCCCTCGAGGTCGGATCGCGAAAGGAAGACGCTTTCGCCGTTCTGAACGCGCTCGAGATCGTCAGGATCAGCAACAATCTCGGCGACGCCAAGAGCCTGGCCACGCATCCGGCCACCACCACGCATCAGCGCCTCAGCCCCGAGGCCCGCGCGGAACTCGGCATCTTCGACAACACGATCCGGATTTCCATCGGGCTCGAGGACGCCGGCGACCTCGAAGCCGATCTCGAGCAAGCCCTCGCAACATTGACATAGCAGCATGCCGACACCGACAAGCACTCAGGACGCAATCGGGCTTCTCGCAAAGCTCATCGCTTTCGATACGACGAGTGCGAAATCGAACCTCGATCTGATCGCCTTCGTGCGGGAGTACCTGGATGGGTACGGGATCGCCTCGACCTTGGTGCCGGACGGCGACGGCAAGAAGGCTTGCCTTTTTGCCACCATTGGTGAAGGCGAAGGCGGCGTCGGGCTTTCGGGCCATAGTGACTGCGTGCCAGTGATTGGGCAGTCCTGGACGTCCGATCCGTTCACGCTCACCGAGCGCGACGGCAAGCTCTATGGCCGGGGCACATGCGACATGAAGGGGTTCATCGCCTGCGTGCTCGCCGCCGTGCCCCTGTTCAAGTCCGCGCCGCTATCTGAGCCTATCCATATCCTCATTTCCTATGACGAGGAGGTGGGCTGTGTCGGCGTCCGGCCGATGATCGCCCGGCTTGGCGAGGACTTGCCGCGGCCCCGGGTCGTAATTGTCGGGGAGCCCACCGGCATGCAGGTCATCGACGGCCACAAGTGCATCGATGTGTTCCGCACCACCGTGACCGGCAAGGAAGCGCATTCGAGCATGCCCGTGATCGGCGTGAATGCGATCTCCGCCGCTTCCAAGCTCGTCGAAGAAATCGACCGCATGGCTGCCGAGGTCGCTGCGTCCGAGAGCGATCCGCATTTCGATCCGCCCTATTCCACGGTGATGGTGGCTATGGTCGACGGCGGCACGGCGCCGAACATCGTGCCGCGCAATTGCGACGTGCTGTGGCAGCTTCGCGGGTTGCCCGGCAGCAAGGCCAAGGACTCGCCCGAACGGCTCGAGGCTTTCGCGGAAAGAACGCTGCTGCCCGGCATGCGCGCTGTCGCGCCGGATGCGTCAATCGATACGAAAACCGAAACGTCCGTGCCCGCGTTCTCGGCCGGTCCTGACTCCGAAGCCGTATCGTTGGCGATGACGCTGACCGGCGCCAACCGGGCCTCCGGCGTGTCCTATGCCACGGAGGCCGGGCTCTTCCAGGACGCCGGTTGTCCCGCGGTCGTATGTGGGCCCGGCGACATCGCGCAGGCGCACGCGGCGGATGAGTTCGTCGCGATCTCACAGATGGAGGATTGCCTCACGTTCCTTGCGAAGCTGATAGACCGGATGAGCGCGTAGAGAGGCAGGCCAAGGCGCCTACGCGGCGCCGAAATCTTTCGGGTCGAAGTCGTAGCGGGCGTTGCAGAACTCGCAGTTCACCCAGAGCCGGCCGTCGACCACCATGTCCGAGAGTTCTTCGCCGGAAAACCGCTGCAGCATTTCGCCGACGCGCTCGCGCGAACAGCTGCAATAGGTCGTCAACTCGATGGCGTGATAGACGCGTACCTGTTCTTCGTGGAAGAGTCGGAACAGGAGCCGTTCGGGCGGCAGCGTCGGATCGAGGAGCTCATGATCCTCGACGGTTTCCGCGAGGCTTTTGGCCCGGGTCCAATCTTCCTCGAACCGTTTGGGACTGACGATGCCGCCTTCGCGGGTCAGCTTCTGGACGAGCAGCCCGCCGGCCCGCCAGGTCCACGTCCCCTCGCCGTTGTCTGCGGCTTGGAAATGCCGCGCCACGGCGAGCCGCAGGAAGCTCGGCAATTGCTCGGACTGCTTGAAATAGGTGTCCGCGGCCTCGGCGAGGCTGCTGCCTTCCAGGGGCACGACGCCCTGATAGCGCTCGGCGTCCACACCTCGATCGATGGTCATTGCGAGGTGGCCCTTGCCCAGCAGCGCCGCGTCGTCGCTGTGATCGAGGGCCGCGAGCTTCTCAGCATCGAACCGGGCATAAGCTCGCATCGAGCCGGGGACCACGAAGTCGACCACGAGCAAATCGACAGCGCCGTCTGTAGAGGCCTGCAGGATCAGCTTGCCATCGGACTTGAGCGAAGCCCCCAGCATCGCCGTCAGCGCCACGGCTTCGGCCAGCAAGCGTGAGACGGGCTCCGGATAGTCGTGCCGGGACAGGATCGTGTCGACGGTGGATCCGAGTTTGACGAGACGGCCTAGAACATCCGCTTGCTCGGCCTGGAACGGCAGCACGACGTCATCCGCGGGCACCGCAAAGTCGATCGCCTCGGTGGCGGCGGTTTCGCTCACCGCTTGCCTCCGCGCTTACCCGCCCGCTTCTTGGCTGGCTTCTTTGCAGTACTTTTCTTAGCCGTGCGTGTTTTCTTGGGGGCCACGTTCTTGCTAGCAGCAGCCTTCTTTTTTGCAGTAGCCTTCTTGGCGGGGAGCTTCCGTTTGGCCGATGCGGCCTTGCGCGACGGCTTCTTCTTTGCCGCTGCGCGCGCCGGCAAGCGGCCCTTGTTCAAGCACCAAACCAGAATGGCCTTCTGCGCGTGCAGCCTGTTTTCAGCTTCGTCCCACACGACCGACTGCGGGCCGTCCATCACCGCGTCGGTGACCTCGTCGCCGCGATGGGCCGGCAGGCAATGCATGAAGATCGCGTCGGGCTTGGCGAGCGCCATCAGCGCCTCGTCCACCCGGAACGGCTCGAGCGCGCTCTTGCGCGCAGCGACATCCTTGTCGCCCATGGAGACCCACGTGTCGGTCACGATGCAATCGGCGTCCTTAGCGGCCGCGCGCGCGTCCTCCATGACCTCGATCTGCGCGCCCTCGGCACGGGCCCAAGCCAAGAGGTCCTGGTCCGGGCCGAAATCTGCCGGCGACGCAATGCGCACGGTGAAGCCGAAACGCGCCGCGGCGTGCACCCAGGAGGTCGCGACGTTGTTCGCGTCGCCAATCCAGGCGACCACGCGGCCCTTGATTGGGCCCTTATGCTCTTCGAACGTGAGGACGTCGGCCATGATCTGGCAGGGATGGGACCGCGCCGTGAGCGCATTGATGACCGGGATGTCGGCATACGCGGCGAAGTCCAGTAGGCCCTGGTGCGGACCGGTGCGCAGCATGATCGCATCCACATAGCGCGAAAGCACCCGCGCCGTGTCGCCGATGGTTTCGCCACGGCCGAGCTGCATGTCCTGAGCATTCAGCACGATGGCCGCACCGCCGAGCTGGTGCATGGCCATCTCGAACGAGACGCGCGTCCGCGTAGATGGCTTTTCGAAGATCATGGCCAGGACCGCGCCTTTCGGAACGGCAAGGCCTTTCGGGACCTTGCGCGCCTTCTTCAGTGCGGCGGCGGCATCGAGGATGGCACGCAGCGTCCGAGTATCCAGCGCGTCAATATCGAGAAAATGGGAAGGCGTCGAAGGCATGAATGGATTGTCTTGAAATTGGGGAGGCTGAAACGAAGGGGCCCTAACCGGCATCACCCGCTTTCAGGGCGATGCAAGCGGCATCGATGGTGCGGCTGGCGAGGTCGATTTCCTCTTCGTCGACGATCAGGGGCGGAAGCAGCCGCACGACGTTGTCACCGGCGGGCACAGTCAGCATGCCCCGCTCGCGCAGCGCCGCGACAAGCTTGGTGTTTTCCGGTTTGCATTGCAGTCCCATCATGAGCCCCTGGCCCCGCACCTCGGCGATGATTTCGCTGTGCTCGTCGGCAATCCCGGCGAGTTGCTGCTTCAATCTTAAGCCCATTTGCGCGACATGTTCGAGAAAGCCGGGCTCCAGAACGACGTCGAGCACGGCATTGCCGACCGCCATGGCAAGCGGATTGCCGCCGAACGTGGATCCATGCGTGCCGGGCACCATGGCCTGGCCAACGGCTTCCGTGGTGAGGCAGGCGCCGACGGGGAATCCGCCGCCGAGACCTTTCGCCGAGGCCATGATGTCCGGTGTGATCTCAGCCCATTCGTGCGCGTAGAAGCGGCCGGTGCGGCCGACGCCCGACTGCACCTCGTCGAGGATCAGCAGCAGGCCCTTCTCATCGCACAGCGCCCTTAAGTCCTGCAGGAAGCGATACGGCACTTCGCGCATGCCGCCCTCGCCCATGATCGGCTCGAGCAGCACGCCGGCTGTCTCATCCGAGATCACCTCCTCGATGGCGTCGATGTCGAAGCCCGCCACCTGATCGAACCCGCCCACGGGCGGCCCGAAGCCCTCCAAATGCTTGGCCTGGCCGCCGGCGGCGATGGTCGCCAGCGTACGCCCATGAAAGGCGCCCTCGAAGGTGATGAGCCTGAAGCGCTCCGGCGCGCCGTTGGCGAAGTGGTAGCGCCGAGCGCACTTGATCGAGGCCTCCACGGCCTCGGCGCCGGAGTTGGCAAAGAACACGCGGTCGGCAAATGTCGCGTCGCACAGCCGCTGGCCAAGCCGCTCCTGATCGGGAATGCCGTACAAGTTTGAGACGTGCCAGACCTTCTGCGCCTGCTCGTTCAAAGCGGCAACCAGATGCGGATGCGCATGCCCGAGCGCGGTCACCGCGATCCCGCTCGAGAAGTCGAGATAGCGCGCGCCGGTCTCGTCAAAGAGAAAGGCGCCTTCGCCCCGCGCGAAGGTCAATCCGCTGCGGGCATAGGTCGGAAGGAGAGCCGACATGAAACTTCCGTGTTCTTGAAACAAAAGTGCCGCCAACGGGCGGCAGCAAGCAGTGTCAGAGTGTTAGGTCTGCACCACACTTGAGTCAATCTGTCCTTATGACCCGCTTATCCAACGGTTCTCCACGCTTCTATTCAGCCTCGGGTTTGTGCTTCGCGCGGAGTGATGGCAGAATCCAATCGTTCCGGTGGAAAACGAGGCACACAAGCGTGGCGGACGCTTGTCGGTTCCTACCGGCCTTAGTAGGGTAATAATCGTTCGGCTACCAGATGTCGTAGGCACGGTGGACTCCCGAGCGGTCATTTCTCAGCAGTAAATCCGAGTATTGCAAAAAAAATGCCGTCGCTAACGACGGGTGGAATCTGAGTCCAAACTGAGGAGGCCGAAATTATGGCTTGGACTGACGAAAGAGTTGAACTGCTGAAGAAGCTCTGGTCCGAAGGACTGAGCGCGAGCCAGATTGCGGGGCGCTTAGGCGGAGTGACCCGGAATGCGGTTATCGGCAAAGTGCATCGGCTCGGATTGTCGGGACGCGCGACCAGCTCGCGGTCCAGCGTTCCGCGCCCGAGACGCACGCAGGCACCCCGGCAAAACAGGGCGCCTTCCATCACTTTCGGCACGCGCGGCAACGTCGCGCTGAAGCCGACCTACGAAGAAGAATACGAGGCGGCTCCTGCGCCGGCTCCTGTCGAGGAACTGGTGATCCCGCTGCATGAGCGCGCCACCATCCTCACGCTGAAGGAGTCGATGTGCAAATGGCCAATCGGCGACCCGACCGAGGAAGGGTTCCACTTTTGCGGGCGCAAGAAGACCGGCCTATCGCCTTACTGTGAGCATCATGCCCGCATGGCGTTTCAGCCGGTTCAATCGCGGCGGCGGGAGAAGCGCTCAGCCACTGGCTGAGCCTCTCTTCCAAGAACAATCTCTGTTCGAGATTCGATAGAAGGCGCCGGGACGACCGGCGCCTTTCTTCTTGGCGGCCACGGCTATCAATTGCTCCGGGAGCGCCCGGCACACCGGTGCGGGCCTAAACCGTCTCTTCCAGCTTGTCCGAAAATGCGTAGCCCGCGCCCCGCACGGTGCGAACCGGATCGCGCTCGCTTCCGCGCATCATGGCCTTGCGCAGGCGGCCGATATGCACATCCACCGTGCGTTCGTCGACATAGACATTCCGCCCCCAAACGCCATCCAGGAGTTGCGCGCGGCTGAAGACGCGGCCGGGGCTCTGCATGAGAAACTCCAAGAGGCGGAACTCCGTCGGACCCAGATGGACCTGGCGGCCGTTTCGCGTGACACGGTGAGAGTCGCGATCGAGCTCGATATCGCCGACGGAAAGCACGGAGGCAATCCGCTCCGGGTTGGTCCGGCGGAGGATGGCCCGCACGCGCGCCATCAATTCGGGCAGCGAGAACGGCTTGACCACATAGTCGTCCGCGCCGGTCGTTAGGCCGCGGATACGGTCATTCTCTTCGCTGCGCGCCGTCAACAAAATGATCGGTATCGTTCGGGACTCCTTGCCCGTTCGCAGCCGCCTGCAAAGCTCGAGCCCGGACAGGCCCGGCAGCATCCAATCGAGGACAATGAGGTCTGGTGAATTTTCCGCAATCGCCACTTCGGCCTCGTCGCCGCGATGCACGACATCGACGGAAAAGCCTTCGGCCTCCAAATTGTAGCGAAGCAAAAGAGCAAGAGGCTCTTCATCCTCGACAACCAGCACCTTTGCTCCCGCGTTCATGACGCACACCCCCAGTTAGAAGGTCGAGCTTCGCAACGACGTGTACGCCGTCGAACTTGTCGTATCGCCTTTCGGACGCTGATCCGTGATCGGCCGTCCATGCACAAGATAGTACACGGTCTCCGCAATATTGGTCGCATGGTCGCCGACCCGTTCGATGTTCTTCGCGCCGAAAAGCAGATGCGTGCAAAGTCCGATGTTCCGCGGATCCTCCATCATGTAGGTGAGGAGTTCGCGGAACAGCGAGTTGTACATCGAATCGATCTCTTCATCCTTGTACCAGACGTTCAGCGCGCGTTCGGCGTCGCGCTCGATGAAGGCGTCCAGAACGTCCTTGAGCTGGCTCAGCGAGAGCTCACCCATATGCTTCAAACCCAGCATCAGCTGCTTGGGCTGCTGCTCGGTCACGACCGCGACCGCGCGTTTGGCAATGTTCTTGCCGAGGTCGCCGATCCGTTCCAGATCGGTCGAGATCCGCAAGGCGGCCATGATCTGCCGGAGGTCGTAAGCCATCGGCTGCCGGCGGGCGATCATGATCACCGCCTGCTCTTCGATCTCGCGCTGTAGCTGATCGATCTCCTCGTCCTCGCCGATCGTATTGGCGGCGAGATCCGGATCGCGGCGGTCCAACGCTTCAAAGGACTGTCCGAGGACTTTCTCCGCAAGCCCGCCCATCTTGGCGATCTTGTTGTTGAGGAGAGACAGTTCCTCCTCGTAGGACCGGACGGTATGTTCGTTCTGTTGTTCCATGGGGGGCGGACTCCTGAGCGCCGATATCAACCGAAGCGACCAGTGACGTAGTCTTGGGTGCGCTGATCGGACGGATTGGTGAAGATCGTAGACGTATCATTCACCTCGACGAGCTTGCCGAGATGGAAGAATGCCGTACGCTGGGATACACGTGCGGCCTGCTGCATCGAGTGGGTCACGATCGCGATGCAGAGATTTTCCTTAAGCTCATCCATGAGCGTTTCGATTGTCGCCGTCGCAATGGGGTCGAGAGCGGAACAAGGCTCGTCCATCAGAAGGACTTCCGGGTTCACGGAGATGGCCCGAGCGATGCAAAGACGCTGCTGCTGACCACCCGAAAGGCCGGTGCCCGGCGCGTCCAGCCGATCCTTCACTTCTTCCCAAAGACCCGCCTTGATGAGGCTGGTCTCGACGACCTCGTCCATTTGAGCCTTGGTGGCGCAAAGGCCGTGCAGGCGCGGCGCGTAGGCGACGTTCTCATAGATCGACTTCGGGAAGGGGTTCGGCTTTTGAAACACCATGCCGACGCGTGCGCGAAGCTGCACCGGGTCGACCTCCGGTGCATAGATGTCTTCGCCGTCGAGGCGAATGTCGCCCTTCACCTTACAGATATCGATCACATCGTTCATGCGGTTGAGGCACCGCAGGAATGTGGATTTGCCGCAACCGGAGGGACCGATCAGGGCCGTCACCGACTGACCGAAGATCTCGAGGTTGACGTCGAACAGTGCCTGCTTCTCGCCGTACCAGAGGTTGACGTCCGTCGCCTTCATCTTCAGCTCACCAAGTGCGGAAGGAGCGGCGTCGCCCATCTCCTTCGGCTCGGCGGGCTGCTCGACCGTCGTAGCAGGCCTGTCTTCCACCTTCGCCTCCATAGCTTCGGTCCCCTTTACCATTTGCGTTCGAACCTGTTGCGTAGATACACAGCCAAACTGTTCATGACGATCAGGAAGGCCAGCAAAACCATGGTCGCACCGGCGGTGCGCTCCACGAAACCGCGCTCCGCCGACGATGCCCACATGTAGATCTGCACCGGCAGGCCCGTCGCGGGTTCGAGGGGAGTCGTCGGGTATTCCACCACGAAGGCGACCATACCGATCATCAGGAGCGGGGCGGTTTCACCCAACGCTTGCACGAGTCCGATAATCGTCCCGGTCAGAATGCCTGGCAAGGACAATGGTAGGACGTGGTGTCCGATCAACTGCATCTTGGACGCGCCGACGCCAAGCGCCGCCTCGCGGATCGACGGGGGCACCGCGCGAATGGCGGCGCGCGTCGTGATGATGATGGTCGGCAGCGTCATGAGCGTCAGCACGAGACCGCCGACAAGAGACGCCGATCGCGGTAGTCCGAAGAAATTGATGAACACCGCGAGGCCGAGAAGACCGAACACAATGGACGGGACGGCCGCGAGGTTGTTGATGTTCACCTCGATCGTGTCCGCGATCTTGCCCTTGGGGGCGTACTCCTCGAGGTAGAGCGCCGCGCACACGCCCAAAGGCACCGCCAGCAAAACCACCGTGAGCATCATGAAGAAGGAGCCGATGAGCGCGACGCCGAGACCGGCGGTCTCCGGGCTGCTCGAGGCGCCGTTCAGGAACAGGCCAGTGTTGAAGCGCTTCTTCATGTCGCCGTTGTCGACGAGTTGGTCGATCCATGCGACCTGCTGATCGCTCATCGCGCGGCGATCGCTCGGCGTCTCGCGGTCGATTGACCCCTTTAGCAGCGCGTCGGCGTTGTCGCTTGCAAGGAGCCAGACATCCTCGGTCTTGCCGATGATCGACGGGTCGCGCAAGACCATGTCACGAAGCTGGACGTCGACGCCGCGGGACAAGAGATCGTTGGCGGCCCGGCGCTCCTTGCGATTGTCGGCGTCGACGCCGAGTTCCTTATAGAGCGCTACACGCGCCAGCTTGACGTAGTTGGCGCGGAAGATCTCATCTTCTGCGTCCGGATTGCCGGAGGGATTAATCACCTCCTGGCTGAACTGGACCGGCAGCTTGATGGAGGTCTGCAGGAAGGCGGACCAGCCTTGGCTGAAGATCGACCCGAACAGGAAGCACAAGAAGGCAAGGGCGAACAGGATCGCGGCAATCCCGTAGGCGCGAAACCGGCGTTCGGCCCGATGCCGCTTGCGCAGCTTCTTCTGAGCTTCTTCGCCCGTGAAGGACGCGAGGGAGGCGGTCTGGTCGGTCATTATTCGTACTGCTCCCGATATTTGCGCACGATGTAGAGGGCGTAGACGTTGAGCGCCAAGGTGATGACGAACAGCGTGAGGCCCAGGGCGAAGGCCACCAGGGTCTGTGGGCTGTTGAACTCAAGGTCGCCGGTGAGCTGGCTGACGATCTTCACGGTGATCGTTGTGACCGGCTCGAGTGGGTTGAGCGTCAGGTTGGCGGCGATGCCGGCCGCCAGCACGACGATCATGGTCTCGCCGATGGCGCGTGACGCCGCTAGGAGCACGGCGCCGACGATGCCGGGCAACGCCGCCGGCAAGATGACCTTCTTGATCGTCTCCGACTGAGTCGCCCCGAGGCCGTAGGACCCCTCGCGGAGCGATTGCGGCACCGCGTTGATGATGTCGTCGGACAGCGAGGACACAAAGGGGATGATCATGACGCCCATGACGATGCCGGCGGTCAGCACGCTGGAGGCTGAGATATCGAGCCCGATATTGAACCCGAGGTCGCGAAGCAGCGGACCGAAGACAGTCAGGGCGAAGAAGCCGTACACGATGGTCGGGATACCCGCGAGAATCTCAAGCAAGGGCTTGGCGAAGGCGCGCACCTTCGATCCGGCATATTCGGACATGTAGATCGCGGCGAAGAGGCCGACCGGCACGGCGACCAAGAGCGCGACCGCCGAGATGAACAGGGTGCCCCACAGGAGCGGGAGGAGGCCAAACTGGCCTTCCGCCTTGCCGACCGTCGCGAAGCGGGGATCCCAAACCGTCCCGAAAAAGTAGTCGAACGGCGACACGAATTGGAAGAAGTGGATGGTCTCGAAAAGCACCGACAGGACGATGCCGACGGTCGTGAGCACCGCAACGGTCGATGCCAGGAATAGCCCCGAGCGCATCACCGACTCGGTGATGTTGCGGGCGCGTAGCCCCGGACGGATGCGTGAGTAGCCCCAGGCGAAACCGAGCGCCGCGATAGCAAAACAGGCGATAGGCAGCATGATGCGGCTGGTCGCGCGCGCCGAAGCCAGTTCGTCGGCGGCCGCGATTACGTTCCGCCCGGGATCGGACCCGAGAACGACGCCGTGCCGGCCCAAAACGTCGCGCGCATCCGAGGTGGTGACGAATCCGAGCCGGGCCTTGCGCAGGACCTCATCTTCTTCGGGGGTAAGCTCGGGCAGGCCGTCGGCGATTGAATCGACCACGCTCATGGCCAGCGCCTTCTCGGCATCCGTGCCCTTCAGCACCTGCGGCCCGAGCTCCTGCATGGCGATGTACCGGGTTGCGGGCCGTTCCGCGACGCCCCAGGCGGCAAGCAGGATAATTGCCGGCAGGACGGTCAGACTGGCGAGGTAGTACCCGTGGTAGGTTGGACGCGAGTGGAGCGTGCGCTGCTCACCGCCACAGACCTGGATGCTGCGCATGCGGCCGATGAAATAGGCAAAGATGCCTAAACCAATGAGTATGGCAAGTATCGTAAGAGTAGACACCCGGCGACCCCCCTCGGTCGGCAATTCTCGATCTAGGCAGCCCTGTCTCAAGGGCCGGCCGGGGGAGCGGCACCGCTTGCGCGCCGCTCCCCCGACTTGGCTTTAGTCAGGCGAGATCGTCAGCACTACATGCTGAGGACCTTGCCCTCCTCGATTTCTTCCTGAAGAGCCTCGAGCTCGTTCTCAGGCAGCGGGACGAGACCGTAGTCGGCCAGCGGACCGTCTGGGCCGATCATCTTCTCGCTGGTGAAGAACTCGACATACTCCTTCAGACCGGGGATCACGCCGATGTGGTCCTTCTTGACGTAGAAGAACAGCGGGCGGGAGACCGGGTACTCACCGGAGGAGATCGTCTCCACGGACGGCGCAATGCCGCTCATGGTGGCGACATTCAGCTTGTCGGTGTTGTTCTCGTAGAACGACAGACCGAAGACGCCGACGCCTTCCGGATTGGACTGAATGCGGGCCAGCGTCTCGGTGTAGTCACCGTCGATGTCGACCGCGCCGCCGTCCTTGCGGACCTTCACGCAAGCTTTCTCAGCGGCCTTCTCGTCCATGCCGGCTTCTTCATGCGCCTTCATGCCGCCAACGGCTTCGCAACCAACCGCGAGAACCTTCTCTTCGAAGACTTCACGGGTGCCGTGCTTCTCGCCCGGGATGTACGCAACGATCTTCCAATCCGGAAGCTTGTCGTTCACGTCCTTCCAGGTCTTGTTCGGGTTCGCCGTCATCTTGCCGTCGACCGGGATTTCCTCGGCGAGAGCGAGGTAAACGTCCTTCGGCTCGAGAGCCCAAGCGTCCGACTTGGCGTCGGTCGCGAACACGATGCCGTCATAGCCGAAGCGGACCGGCATGATGTTCTTCACGCCAGCTTCAGCACAGGCCGCGATTTCCTTGTCCTTGATCGGACGCGAGGAATTGGCGATGTCGATCGTGGCCTCGCCGACGCCCTTGCAGAACTGCTTCAGGCCAGCGGACGAACCACCGGACTCGACGACCGGCGCCTTAAACTTGGAGTAGGTCTTACCGAAATCCTCGGCAACGATCTGCGCGTACGGCAGAACCGTCGAGGATCCTGCGATCTGAACCTGATCACGGGCCAGCGCGGGGCCGCCCGTGCAGAGAGCGGCGACGGCGAGCGTCGACGCTGCGATAGCAAACCTGTTCACAATAGAACTCCCTTGGCTTGGATGTCGGCGCTTGGATAAGCGCCTGCGCTAGCGTGCCCTACGCCGCCAGCTCATGGGCACGCTAGTTGCCCTCGACCATTGTTTTATGACGCTGATGATTCTCTATTATGACAGCTCAAGTTGCTGTTCTATAATAGATTTTCTATTTGGAGGCTGTGGACAACGACGCTATGTCGCCGGCCGGCTGCGACTCGTTAAGCATGACCGTGAATGTCGAGCCCTGCTCCGGCTTTGAGGCGATCGCCAATTCACCGCGATGCCTATTGAGAATGTGCTTCACGATAGCAAGGCCCAGGCCCGTTCCGCCCTTCTCACGGCTCGAATCGACATCGACCCGGTAGAACCGCTCCGTCAGGCGCGGCAGATGTTCGGCCGAAATGCCGGGCCCATCGTCGATCACCGAGATCGCGAAGCGTCCTCTCGTGTGCTGGTTGAGCGATGGAATGTGTTTGGCCTCGATCCGTACACTGCCGTTTGGACGGCCGTATTTGAGCGCGTTCTGCACGAGGTTCTGAAGCACCTGCAGAAGTTCGTCGCGATCCCCCCGCACGATCGCGGGCTTGGCGAAGCGCTCGACCTCCAAGCTCATGTTGCTGTCCGCCGCGATCGGCTCCAGCGTGTCGCGGGCATGGCCCAAAACGTCGTTCAGATCGACAAGGTCGCTCGGCGGGACATGCGCGTTCATTTCGAGCCGGCTCAACGACAGGAGAGCGTCGATCAGTCGGGTCATGCGGGCGGCCTGCTCCGCCATGATGGGCAGAAACCGTTCGCGAGCCGCCTCGTCTTCCTTGGCCGTACTCTGCAGAGTCTCGATAAACCCGCGCAGCGAGGCAAGCGGCGTGCGCATTTCATGGCTGGCGTTGGCGATAAAGTCCGTCCGCATCTGATTAATGCGGTCGCCTTCGGTGAAATCGCGCAACAAGACCAGAATATCCCTATCCGGCTCGCCCTTCCGGCCCAGCGGCGCCACGGTGGCTTCTACACGGCGGCCGACCGGCACGCGTTCGGCGTACACCACCGACACCGCCCGGCCACTCCGCGGCGCCGCGCTTACGGCGTCGAGAAACTCGGGCGCGCGGATCAACGAGGAAATATGGTTGCCTTCGCGCAAGGATGAAAAGAGGCCCTTCGCCGGCGCATTGAAGAAGACGACTTGGCCTGTTGGGCTCAGAAGGATGCCGGGGTCTGGGAGAGCATCGATCACCGCCGACATGGGCGAGCGGTTGCGGTCGACGGTGGGCGACGGGGCAAAGCCGGCTTCTTCCTCCTGGTCCGTATCCTGAAGAGGCAGCAGCAGCACCGCCGCGACGAACCCGCCAAAGGACGCCAGAGCCAACCCGACGGACAGATCTCCCAGCGCCACGAGGCTCGCCATTATCACGGCGACAATGACGATCAGCCAGAAGGACGACCATAGCTTCGCCGTCAGAGCGTGAAGCCCACGCTTGGCGACCTGACGCGCACGCCAAGCGCGGCGCTGCTGCGTCACCCGCACGTCATGTTCGGCTTGGTCGGTCAATGCGCTCTCCTGGTCGCACGCGCTACTTTTGATGCTGGCGGGCCACGCCGCATCATGATTCGCCTGTGTGCGCCCGAATTATCACTTTTTCGCGACATTCTGCCGCTCCAACCCCAAGAAAACCCGCGCTGTACCCATCGTCACCCGCGAGGAGCGTTACGGCGCCGCTATCGATCCCTTCCCATTCTATATTGGTCGCACTCAACGGGATTGCCAGCACGACACTCGGCTTACCGCTCGCCGCGTCCAAATTTGGCTTTGCGCCAACTTGTGGAATTCGGGGGCAAGGATCGGAGTGCACACGCACAGTCCGAGTGGCACAATCCCCGCGATAGCACATCCTCCAATCGCGGCCGTTGGCCCCGGATACACCGACCCTCGGAACAATGTCTCTTAGCTCTGCCAGCCAAGCCACCCGATCACGCCGCCTCGACGACGACAGCGCGTGGCAGGCCGTCCAAACGCGTGACCGCCAGTTCGACGGCGCCGTCTACTATGCGGTCAAGACTACGGGGATCTACTGTCGACCGTCGTGCCCGGCCCGGAAGCCGGACCGGGCCAATGTCGTCTTTTTCGGGAGCCCCTCTGCTGCGGAGCGCGCCGGCTACCGCGCCTGCAGGCGCTGCAAGCCGGCCGAAGCGGCCGCGACACCTGCCTGGGCTCGACGGATCGAAAAGGCCTGCCGCCTCATGGAGGAAACCGACGTCCCGATCTCGCTTGCAGATCTCGCCCGCGCCGTGGACTCGAGCGCCCACCATTTCCATCGTCGGTTCAAAGCCGCGCTCGGCATCACACCGAAGGCGTATGCAGCCGCGCTGCAGAACGACCGCGTGCGCGGCGCCCTGTCCCGCGGCGCGAGCGTAACGGAGGCACTCTATGAGGCCGGGTTCAGCTCGTCGGGGCGCTTCTACTCCGGCGCCTCGGATGCCCTCGGCATGGCGCCGACATCGTTCCGTAAAGGCGGCGCATCCGAGCAACTGATATTCGCCACGATGCCCTGCTCCCTCGGCAATGTCCTCGTCGCGGCCAGCACAAAGGGCGTGTGCGCTATATTGCTGGGCAACAGTGCCGATGGCCTTGCCCGTGACCTTCGCGCGCTCTTCCCTCAGGCGATCTTGAGCGAAGCGGACGCGGCATTCGCCGAGACGGCGGCCTCGGTCGTCGCCCTGGTCGATCAGCCGGCAAGCCAAAACGCCATCGCGCTCGATATTCGCGGCACCGCATTCCAGCGGCGCGTGTGGGAGGCGCTGCGCAAGATCCCGGCCGGCGAAACGCGGTCCTACAGCGAACTCGCGGCCGCGATCGAAGCTCCCGGCGCGGTCCGCGCCGTGGCGGGCGCCTGCGCGGCCAACAAGCTCGCCGTGGCGATCCCGTGCCATCGCGTTTTGCGCCGCGATGGCTCCTTGTCAGGCTATCGCTGGGGGCCGGCGCGTAAGCGGGCCCTGCTCGACAAGGAGAGAGGCTGAGGCGGCATCAACTGCCGAAGCGGCGATCGGGACTCAGCGCGAGAGCCCTTTCTCAGAGAGCTCGTTCAAGTATTCCCTGAACCGCGCCTCCTGGTTCTCGCCGAGGTCGCGCAGATAGTCCCACATATAGAGTCCTGTATTGTGGCCATCGTCGAAGGTGATGCGCACGGCGTATGTTCCGACCGGCTCCAACTGCACGATGCGGACATTTTGCTTGCCCGGCACCGTCACCCGCTGCTCCGGACTATGGCCTTGGACCTCGGCGCTCGGACTGAGCACCCGCAGGAGTTCTGCCGGCAATGCGAACCGCGCGCCATCGTCAAAGGAAACGGTCAGGACGCGCTTGTCTTTGTCGAGTTTCAACTCGGTCGGCCAGGTTGCCGCACCGCCTGCCGGAGCATTCATCGTGTCGTCCAACTCGTGTCAGCCAAGATCGATTTCGCCTTCGACTACATGGTTGAGGGGGGTGCCGTCCGCCGTAAGAATCATTTTCACTTTGAGCTTGCCGTGCCCCTGCATATCAGAATCGCGGACGATGGCCTCGATCGCCTGTTGGGAGGTGACGCCGACCTCCTTCAAGAAGCGTCGCATCGACATGTTGAACCGATGTTCGTCCATGGAGGGTCTCCCTTGCTGATATTGGCCCGTATCACGTCGCTCTCCGACGGCCCTGGGCGCTATTGAAAGGCTGCAAATTCAATATACTCTAGATGATCCTGCCCCATCGAGGCGGAAGTTTGGGGTCGCGTGATATGCTATGTCTCACGCGGCTTTGCGTGGCTCACTGCACGCGCCCTAATGGAATTATAGGCGCGAATCAACGTGCCGACTTGCGAGGAACAGGCTCGAAGAGACGCCTTTATGAGTGATTATCAGTCCAACCTGGTCGACCCGTTTGGCCGCGCCATCAGTTACTTGCGCGTATCGGTGACCGATCGCTGCGACTTCCGCTGCACCTATTGCATGGCGGAAGACATGACTTTCCTGCCGCGCAAGGACTTGCTGACGCTTGAAGAAATCGATCGGCTCGCCAGCGCCTTCGTGACGCGCGGCGTGCGGAAATTGCGGCTCACGGGTGGAGAGCCGCTGGTGCGGCGCAATGTCATGAGCCTGATCGAATCCCTGTCGCGGCATCTGGGCAGCGGACTCGACGAGTTGACGCTTACCACGAACGGCAGTCAGCTCTACCGCTTCGCCGACCAGTTGGCTGAACACGGGGTCGAGCGGATCAATGTTTCCCTGGACACGCTCGATCCGGCCAAGTTCCGCGTCCTGACGCGCTGGGGCGATTTTCACCAAGTCATGCGCGGCATCGACCGTGCCGTCCGTGCTGGGCTCAAGATCAAGATCAACGCCGTGGCCTTGCGCGACGTCAACGAGGACGAGTTCGAAGACTTGCTGCGGTGGGCTCATGGTCGGGGCTTCGACCTGACCTTGATCGAGACCATGCCCCTTGGAGAGATCGGCACCGACCGTACAGACCAATATTTGCCGCTCTCTCTTGTGCGGACCCGGCTGGCGCAGCACTTCACCCTGGACGACCTTCCCGACCGAACAGGCGGCCCGGCTCGCTACGTGCGCGTTCGAGAAACGGGGGGTCGTCTCGGCTTCATTACGCCGATGACCCACAATTTTTGCGAATCGTGCAACAGGGTCCGGGTGACCTGCACCGGCACGCTCTACATGTGCCTCGGCCAAGAGGACGCTGCCGATCTCAGGGCGCCCATGCGCGCCAGCAGCAACGACGACTTGCTGCATGCGGCCATCGAGGAAGCCATCGCTCGGAAGCCAAAGGGGCACGATTTCGTCATCGATCGGGACACCACGCCCTCCGTGCCTCGATTCATGTCGGCGACCGGCGGCTAACTGCGAACGCGCTTAAGAAGGCGTTTAATCCTCGGAAAACCGGGGAATTTTGTCACGAGCACTACGGATTCTGCTCAAAATCGCGCCACTCGCGCGAGAAAACTACTTTAGTTCCCTCCGCTTACGTCGTTTCTTAACCTCCTGAGGCCAAATTTTGCCGTAAGTTGAACAGAGCAGATCGAACGACTTCCGTCGCAGTGGCACCATGCGCCTTCAAGAACTGTTGAAAGAATACTGGCACTGGCTCGGGTTGACCTCGTTCGCCATAGCGATTGCGCTGGCCGCACTGGTGGCTCCGAATCGCATTAGCCTGCTCGAACTGGAACGCGAGGCTTTCTCGGCCGAGGACCGAATCCGCGAGGCGGTCTTGTCCGATCCGCAGGTTGTCCTGCAGGCGATGACGGTTCCCGGCGGCGGCGCGCAGTTGGCGGACGTTTTCACGGAAGCCGGATACGGACGGCGCGTGCTGCGTTACGAGCTGTACGACTCTAAAGGCGACGTGATCTACACGAGCGGCCGTGCCGATCTTCGGCTGGACGAGTCGGCGATCGCCGCAGCCATCAATCCGAATATGAATGGCGCTACGATCGGTCTGTACGGCACGGATGACCGCACCAAGCCGTCGCACTTCGCACGCCTGCACATCCCCATCAGCCTCCGCGGCAAAGTGCATGGCTCGGTGGAGGTCTATTTGGACCAGACCGAGCAAGCCGGCGTCCTATCCAGCTATTTCGGCGTCGTCGCGCTCGCCATTCTCGGTCTCGTCAGCGCAGGGATCGCGATCCCCCTTCTCCTGGCCTGGAGCCGAGGCCGTGCGCAGCGCCGCGCCAGCGAAGAAGTCCGGTACTTACAAGAGCACGACGCGCTGACCGGTCTTGCGAACCGGGCCACGCTTACTGATCGTCTCGACCATGCCCTTGAGCGGACGAAATCCGACCAAAAGCACTTGGCGCTTATCAGCCTCGACATCGACCGCTTCCAGGAACTCAACGAATCTTTGGAGGGCCACGGCGGCGACCGCGTCCTCCATGATTTCGGAAGCCGCATCCAGCACCTCGCGCGGGACACCGATATCGTTGCACGCATCGACGGCGACGAGTTCGCGATCGCTTTGACCGACATCGCAGCGCTCAGCGATGTGATGGCCTTCATGCACCGCTTGGGCACTGCTTTGGCTCAGCCGTTCCACGTCAGCAACCGCGAGGTCGTCCTGGCTACCAGCGTCGGAATCGCGCTGGCGCCCGCCGATGGCGATACGTCCGACGTCCTGCTGCGGCACGCGGCAATCGCCCTCTCACGGGCAAAGGCCGATGGCGGGCAACGCGTTTGCTTCTACGAAGAAAGCATGGACCAGGCCCTTCAGCGGCGCCACACTATCGAACAAGACCTGCGGCACGCGCTGAGGCGCAACGAGTTCGAGATCGTCTACCAGCCCCAGTACGATTTGAAGAGCGAGATGCCGTGCGGGTCGGAAGCGCTGATCCGTTGGCGCCACCCCGACCATGGGCTCATTTCGCCGGGCCATTTCATTCCCATTGCTGAAGAGACCGGGCTCATCGTTCCAATCGGCGAGTGGGTGCTGCGCCAGGCCTGCGCCGACGCTACCCAATGGCCCGAGCACCTGACGGTCGCGGTAAATCTCTCTCCGGCGCAATTCCGCGTCGGCGACATCACCGAAACGGTGGCCGATGTCCTTCATCAAACGGGTTTGCCCGCGAGAAGACTGGAACTGGAGATCACGGAAAGCCTTCTGATCAACGACACCGAAGAGGTTTTGGCAAAGCTGAACCGGCTCCGTTCGCTGGGTGTCAGGATCGCCATGGACGATTTCGGCACCGGCTATTCGAGCTTGAGCTATCTCGCGCGGTTCCCGTTCTCCAAAATCAAGATCGACCAGCAGTTCGTTCGCAACATGACCCGCGACCCGGCCATGCGCGCCATCGTGAAATCGGTCGTTGCCCTCGGGAAGTCGCTGCGTATCGCCGTTACGGCGGAAGGCGTCGAGACGCCCGAGCAAGCCCGCATGCTGCGGCGCTTCGGCTGTCCGCAAGTTCAGGGCTTCCTGTACGGCCGGCCAGAGACCGCCGAGGTTCACGCCCAGGGCGCGCTGAAGGCGACCGCCAAGGTTTCGCCGCTTCCCAAGCGCCACAGCGCTGCCTAGCAGCCGGACACTGGCGGCCAGCGCCAAAGGCGGCAGCAATTCCCAGTTCGTGAAAATAGGCGCTATGCGGAAACAGCCGCTTCGAGCGGGGCCTCTTCCTGCGGCTCGGCCGGTGCGTAGGCCGGCAGACTGCAAAGCCCCCCGCCGAGATAGACATGGTGCCAAAGCTGTGTGGCGACGACGCCGCCGAGACCGAGGCTGTAGAACCTGCCGAGACTGCGGCTCGATCCCTCCTCGGCCACCATGGCGCAATCCCGCCGCACCTGCTCGACATCGAAATAGCCCGTCTGTTTCAGGCTCTCCTCGCTGATGAGTTCGCGCACGAATTGCGGCGCGTGCACGAGAAAACTGTCCGCCAGCGGCGCCTGGAACATGTGCTTTCGACGCTGCGCGATATTCTTCGGCAAGATCCGCTCCGCGGCCTGTCTGAGCAGGAACTTGTCGCGCATGCGCCGGCGCAGTTTCCACCGTGGACTGAGTTGCGACATGAAACCAATGACGTCCTCGTCCAGGAAGGGGTAGCGGGTCTCCACGCTGTTGGCCATTGCGATGCGGTCGCCCTTCTGCGTGAGAAGCAGCCCCGCGAGGTGCACCTTGTAGCCAAAGTAGAGCGACCGGTTGAGCGGATGCCAACGCGCCATGCGCTCAAGGTCCAGATCGAAATCCTCATACGCGACGTGACCGCCGAGCTCTTCCTTGAAGCCTGCGCTGAAATAGCGGTCTCGCGACGTCGACACGAGGCTGTACATGACCGATTGGGCGTGCGGTCCACCGACAAGCGCATCGATATGCTTGAGCTCCTCGGAGCTCTGCTTCGCACCGATTTTGCGGACGGCCCGGCTGAGCACGGTAGTCGGCGTGAAGGCGTCGCCGTAGTCAAGCAGGCGTGCCATCTCGCGCATCTTGAACCAGATGTAACCGGCAAAGCCTTCGTCGGCACCCTCACCCGTCAAGACAACCTTGTAACCCTGGGAACGGACTTCGCGCGACAACGCCAACAGCGCGGCACATGACGTGTCGAGAACGGGGCACTCCGCAGCGCGGGTCAGGGCCTCGTATGAGTCCATGATGAGGTTGGAGCAGGCATGCACGACGGTCGGATGCGCGCCGATCGCTTCGGCTGCCTCCATCGCCTCGTCAACCTCATCGAGCCCTTCCTTGGGAATGCGAAGCGTGAAGCTCGGAAGAGGACGGCCGGCAACGCGCGCCGCCGTCGCCATGACGAAGGCCGAATCCACGCCGCCGCTCAGATAACCGACGACGGGCACGTCCGCGCGCAGCCGGATATCGACCGCGCGTTCGAACACAGACTGGAAGGTATCGGTGAGCTGGCCCACGTCGCCGTCCAGTTCGTCGCCCCAATCGGGGAAATCGAAATCCCAGTATTTGCGCTCGACGGGGCTCGCCACCCCGACGCCACTTGGCAGGTCGATCCGCAGATAGTGCCCCGGCCCAAGCGACTGAACGCCCTTGAATGCGGTGCGACTCGAACCCATCGCAAAGAACGTGAAGAGATGGTCCAAACCCCGGGGATCGGCTTCCGGCCGAACGGCGCCGGAGGCGATGAGCGCCTTGATCTCGGATGCGAAATAGATCGTGTCGCCCTGACGCGACCAGAATAACGGACAGATGCCGACGCGGTCCCGGCCGAGCAGGACGACACCGCGCGCGAGATCCACGATCGCGAACGCGAACTGTCCTTTTAGATAGGGGAACAGATCCTCGCCATGCTCCTCATAAAGATGGACCAGAATCTCGCTGTCGCTATGGGTCCGAAACACGTGCCCCTTCGCCTCGAGATCGGCTCGGCGCTCCGGGTATTCGAAGAATTCGCCATTGCAGATCACGGCGATGCTACGGTCTTCGTTGTAGATCGGCTGCCGCCCGTCCTCGAGCCCGACGATGCTCAAGCGACGCTGCGCCAATCCCACGCCTGGCGCGGACAAAAATCCCTCGTCCTCGGGCCCTCGATGGACGAGGGCGTCCGCCATCCGTTGCAGCATGCCCCGATCTGGTAGTCGCTTGCCTGCTAGGTCGATCGATCCGGCAATGCCACACATACGCAATCATTCCTTTTGCGGCGCGGCGCCCGTTCGGAAGCGCTCACGCCAAATAGAGGCAAGCGCGCCGACGGCGGCTTCCCCACGTGTTGAACCTTACGGCGCCGCGTGCGGCTAGTTCTCCATTACGATCTTCGGTGCAGGCCGGGCATCGCTCGACGCGCGCTCAATCTCGGCCCACGCCGTCCGGGCGATATCGCGGTACGCCTTGGACACTTCGCTGTCTGGATCGCTCGCAACCACCGGCTCTCCGCTGTCGGATGTTTCCCGAACCGCCATTGTGAGAGGCACCTCGCCCAGGAAGGGGACGCCTAGCTTTTTGGCTTCCTCTTTAGCGCCGCCATGGCCGAAAATATCCGACCGGCCGCCGCAATGGGGGCAGATGAAAGTGGACATATTCTCAACGATGCCGAGTACGGGCACGTTGACCTTCGTGAACATGTTGAGGCCTTTGCGCGCGTCGATCAGCGCAAGATCCTGCGGGGTGGACACGATCACGGCCCCGGCGAGCGGTACCTGCTGCGCCATGGTGAGCTGTGCATCGCCCGTGCCGGGCGGCATGTCGACCACGAGGACATCGAGCTCGCCCCAGGCAACGTCCTTCAGCATCTGGGAAATGGCCGAAATCACCATCGGGCCGCGCCAAATCATGGGCGTCTCTTCATCGACCAGGAACCCCATGGACATGACCTTGACGCCATGGCGCCGCATCGGGTCGAGCTTATTTCCCGCCAACTGCTGCGGCTGACCGCTGAGCCCCAACAGGCGCGGCAGCGACGGCCCATAGATGTCCGCATCGAGAATGCCGACCTTCAACCCCTGGTCTTTCAGCGCCAGTGCGATGTTGACGGCTGTCGTGGACTTGCCAACGCCGCCCTTGCCTGACGCGACGGCGATGATCCTTCGAATGCCCGGAATGCCGCCTCCACTTTGGCGTGGCGGCTGGGACGCGGCAGGCGTTTTCGCGCTTGCCGGGGTTGGCGCCGCTGTCGGGGCAGGCGCGGGTCGAGGCGCGGCGCGCGACGTCGAGACCGGGCTCTTTTCCGCGCTGCCCGGCTCGCGATCCGCCGTCAAAGTCACCATGGCGCTCGTGACGCCCGGCAGCCCTTCGACGACCGTCGCGGCGGCTTGCCGGAGCCCTTCGAGTTCCGTGGCCCGGGCCGGATCCACCGAGATCGCAAAGTAGACCTTGCCCTTGTTGATGACGACCTCGGAGACAAGACCGAGCGAGACAATATTGTCAGACAGATCAGGACCTTTGACGCCTTTCAGCGCGGCCAGGATTTGGTCTTTTGTGAGTGTTTCCGTCATTTTCCGTGTTTTGGTGTCGTACCCTTCGCCGGAATGTAGTGAGGAAGGCACCGCAGTGCAAAATTTCAAACGCCCTTCCGGTAAACGGGGCGCCGAGGGAGGCCCCGAGCGGGCCGGCCCGCTTTCCGTTATGCCCAGCGGGTAACCGCATGGTCTGCCAGTTTTATTGGGAAAGAAAAAGCCCGGCGTTGCCGCCGGGCTTTCGGGCTTGGGGAGAGCCATCGGCCAAGCGGAGCTTGGGTTCGGGTAGGGTGCGCACACCGCCGGCCGGTATGGTGAACGTGCGGACCGGAAAATGGTTCCGGTCCCCGGCACCAATTTCCCCCGAAAATCGCCTCCTCCTCCCCTCAAAAAGAAACACTCATCAAGCCTTCTTTAACCAGCCCGGCTGCATCCTCATTACCAAGGGTTGCGATGCAGAGGCAGCCTGCGCAGCAGCAAAACCGATGGGGGACATATGCGCGTTGTGGCCGGACGGAACGGGACGAACTGCCGGGGTCAACATTCCCTGCAAGACGAGCTGGAGTGCCATGTGAACGCTCTAACGCGGTTGACCGAACAGGCCCTCAATATGGAAATCGACCCGCCGGTCTGTACCCTCGTCATCCGCTCGGCCAAATCGGCGCCGGCCCGGGCACTCGTACAGGCCCGGGATGCGCTGGCTGCGGCCGGCGTTACGGTCAAAATCATCCTGACCAAGGTTGACCCCGAGCCGGATCTGCATGCCCTTTTTGCGGCGCTTTCGGCGCTCCTGCCCGATGCCGATCTCGACGATCATGTGCGCTGGGCGCGCGATCCGCGGCTCATGGATGCCCACGAGCAAGCCGTTTACGGACCTGAGCTTTGCTGGACCGGGGATGCGGTCCGCCGCGATGCGGACAAGCGGAACCGGCTCGTTCTGTTCGACAACGCGCCGGCCGCACTCCTGCGTGGCGCTCACGCCTTCAAGGCGTTGTGGGCCGCGTCCGACCGGATTCCCGCCCATCTGCTGAATATCCACGCGGCGGCCGGATCACTCGCGGCAGAAGCCTGCGCGAAGGACGCACCGCTTGCGGCCGTGGACCGGCCCGTGGAAGGCTGGCCTCTCCTGAGGCACTAGGACGCGCTGTTATAATAACGTCATCCTTTGGTGCGAGCCGTTCGCCCTTCATAATGGATGACGGAGTACCCGATGCGCCTTTCTATCTTGCTGGCCCTGCTGCTGTCGTTAAGTTCGCCTGCGCTCGCGCAAGACGCGGCCGAACCGGCTGGGCCCGTCCTCGGAGACCTCCTCACGAACCCGGCCTATTTCAACTCCTGGCAGACCCTAATCGGCGGCGAAAGAACGCCTGACTGGCTGGCGGAGTACACCAAGACCCTGGATGGTCCTCCGGTGCCCAGTATTCCCGTCACCGTCGACAATCAAACCTACTCCCTGGCTTTCACGTGCAAGCCGAACGAGTGCGAGCAGTTCCAGATCTTCGTCCTCTTCGCCCCGGATGGAAGCCAGGCATGGGCACTGATGGGGTCCCCTCTGACTGGCGTTACCTGGCTCGGCGAGCCTGACGAACGCATTCGAGCGGCCATCACCGCGGCATTACAGAAATAGTAGAAGGCGCCATGACCGACACAATGGCAGCGATGCTTCTGGAACGGGCCGGCCAGCCGCTCCGTTCCACGACGCTGCCGGTTCCCACGCCGGGCCGTGGACAAATTCTGCTGAAAGTCCTGGCCTGCGGTGTCTGCCGGACGGACCTGCACATCTACGACGGCGAACTCGACCATCCGAAGCTCCCCCTCGTGCTTGGCCACGAGATCGTCGGCCGGGTCGAAGCCGTCGGTCCCGAAACCTCCGGCTTCGAGGTGGGCATGCGTGTCGGCGTACCCTGGCTTGGCTATACGGACGGCACCTGCCGCTACTGCCGAGAGGGACATGAGAACCTCTGCGACGAGCCGAAGTTCACGGGTTACCAGATCGATGGGGGCTATGCGGCCTACACGGTGGCCGACGAGCGCTACTGCTTTGCGATACCGGACGGCTATTCCGATGCGGAGGCCGCGCCGCTCCTGTGCGCCGGCCTTATCGGCTACCGCTCATTTAAAATGGCCGAGGACGCCCTTCAGGGCGAAACCAAGCGCCTCGGCATCTACGGATTCGGCGCGGCGGCGCATATCGTGGCCCAGGTGGCGCGATATCAAGGCTGCTCCGTCTACGCCTTTACGAGCCCGGGCGACACCCAGGCTCAAGATTTCGCCCGGTCCCTCGGCGCCGTTTGGGCTGGCGGGTCCGATGAAAAGGCGCCCGACGAACTCGATGCGGCGCTCATATTCGCCCCGGTGGGCCCGCTCATCCCCGCCGCGTTGAAGGCGCTTCGCAAGGGCGGCGTCGTCGTCTGCGGCGGCATCCATATGAGCGAAATTCCAGCCTTCTCTTACGATATCCTATGGGAAGAACGCGAAATTCGCTCGGTCGCGAACCTGACGCGGGACGATGCGCGCGAGTTTCTTGCGCTGGCGCCCGAAGTTCCGGTACGGACGACGGTTGTGCCGATGAAACTCTCCGAGGCGAACGAAGCGCTGACGCGTCTGCGCGAAGGGGCCCTTACGGGCGCCGCGGTCCTTATTCCTTGAGCAGGAATTGTACGCGGTTGGGCCTTACGACTTTTTGAGAATTGCGGCACACTAGCGATCGGGGGTTCCGTAGAGAGCCCATCAACCGAACGGCCGCAGACGATGACAAAGATCCTGATCGTTGACGATCATCCTATGTTTCGCGAGGCCTTGCGCAGCGCCGTGAAGTTCTCGCGCGACGATGCCGAAATTCTCGAAGCTGGCAGTATTGACGCCGCCCATGAGATCATCCGGGACGACCCGGGCATCGAAATCGTGCTGCTGGACCTTTCCCTGCCCGGAACGACTGGCTTCGACGGCCTCATGCTCCTGCGCTCGGCATTTCCAAGAACGCCGATCATGATCGTTTCCGGTCTCGACGATCCCAAAATCGTCCAGGAAGCCATCCGGCTCGGCGCCGCGGGCTTCGTGCCGAAATCGGTCGACAAGGCCACGCTGGCCCAGGGCCTCTCGGAAGTCTTGAGCGGCTCAGTCTTCGTACCGCCGGAACTGGACCAGAACGCCCAAGGGCCGCGGGCTGCCTCGCGTGCGAGCGATATTGCCGATCTCGTGGCCAACCTTACGCCGGCGCAAATGCGCGTTCTTCAGCTCATTCGCCATGGCCAGCTCAACAAGCAAATTGCCTACGAGCTCGGCGTGAGCGAGACGACGGTCAAAGCTCATGTCTCTGAGATTCTGCGAAAATTGAACGTGGTGAGCCGCACCCAGGCCGTGATCAAGACCTCACAGCTCGACTTCGAGGCGATCGCAGGCGACGAAGGGGCGCCCAGCAGCTAAGCCTTCGGCGCGCCGTACGTCCCCAAAAGATGGGTCATCAAGGCACGAACTCCGCGGGCCGGGTGGGCTTGCGGAGAAGTTCGCAGTTGGCTGCCGATACATCGGCCGCGACCTCGGGGCTCCAATCGCCGGTCACCACGACCGCCGGGAAATCCGCGCCGAACCGATCGCGCAAGGCCTTCACGGCATCGACGCCCGTCCGGCCCTCGTCGAGATGATAATCAACGAGGGCAATATCCGGCGGGCGGCCGAGGTCGGCCAGGGCCTGTTCCACCTCGTCGAGACGGGATCCGGCCAGCGTCTTGCACGACCAATTGGTCAGCAGCCGGACCGTCGCATCGAGAACATCCCGGTCGTTCTCGATTAGGACAACGGCTGCACCGCGCGTAATCTCCGGGCTGGTACGCTCCGTCGGCTGACGATCTGGAAGAGACGTCGCGACGCTGGCACAGTCCAGCGTGAGCCGGAAGGTCGACCCCCATCCGGGCCTCGACCTCACCTCGAGGGTGTGCCCCAACGCCTGGACGGTGCGCTGCACGATCGAAAGACCGAGACCGAGGCCCGCGTGGTCGCTCTTGGCCGCGGCGGCGCCTCGATAGAACTCTTCGAACATCGTCTCGAGTTCCACCTCCGAGATACCGCAGCCGGTGTCCACGACGTCGATCAAGCACTTCTCGCCGTGCTTCCGTGCACCGATAAGAACACCGCCCTTTGACGTGTAACGCACGGCATTTGAGATGAGGTTCTGCAGCACGCGTTGCAGGAGCAAGGGATCGCTCTGCACCAGCAGTCCCGAGCGCCGGACCTTGAGTTTCAAAGCCTTCGCTTCCGCCTGCGGCATGAAGCTGGCCTCGAGTACGTCGAGCACCTCGTCGAGGGCGAACGACTGGATCTCCGGAGTGACGACCCCGGCGTCGAGCTTCGAAATATCGAGCAGCGTCTTGATCAAGTCCTCGATCGTTTGCAGAGACTGATCGACCCGGCCTGCCAACTGCCGCGTGTCGTCGCTCTCCTGCAAATCGGCGAGAACCGAAATGGTCAGCCGCGCCGCGTTCAACGGCTGCAGAAGGTCATGACTTGCAGCGGCCAGGAAGCGCGTCTTGCTGAGATTGGCCCGTTCGGCCTCGTCCTTCGCCTCGACAAGCGCCTCGTTCGAGCATTCGAGCCGGCGCAGGACCGCGGTTAGCTCTTCCGTCCGGGAACGGACCTTCGCATCGAGGCCAATCGCGGTTTGAAACAGGGAGAAGGCATTGCCCTGCTGATCCATCGAGCGCTCGACGCGATCCATCAGGACGGCGTTGATCTTGGCGAGCTTCTCGACGCGCCGCTCCAGCCCCTCCTCATCAAAGCCACTCGAGGAATTTTCGAGATCGTCGCGTTGCATCAATTGGCCCCGTTCGTCCCGATCGCAACGCCCGTGAAGGTCTGGTTGAGATGCATCGCGTTGTACTGCTCGCCATAGGTATGGAAACCGACCACATGATAACGGCGGTAAAGGTCGCTGACCTTATGCCTGACCTGCCGGTTTTCGGCATCGAGCCGGCGGAGCACGCATTCGAACCCCAGGACGAAATCGACGCCCCCAACCTCTTCGTCCAGCCGTTCCAGCTCGGTCTCCATCGACTTAACCATGTCTCTCGGCTCGGCGACGGTCAGCACCACCCCATCGTCGATGGCGCAAAAGAAGGACAAGGAGCCGTCGTCGTTCATGCGCTGAATGGAGCGGCAATAATAGTCTCCGCCAACGCGCACGACCACGGGATGGGCCGCGAAACTCATGGGCGCCAAGGAAGACGGCTCGAGTCCCACCGAATTTGCGTATTCCAAGGCCGCCGGCTCGGCGTTGAGCTCGTAGACGGTTCTCGTGGTCGTGTCGGAGGCCGTAACGACGAGCTTCGTGTCGGTCGGCTCGAAATGATCGCAGCAGAAACTCCGCACCGGGTGCTCGGTCTCGACGAGAAGCAACAGCGCGGCGCCTCTATGCACGCGCCCATCATGCAGCAGGCTCGTGCCCGAAAGCGTCAAGCCATCCCCCGCCGAGCCGCCGACCAGGGGCACGTCGCCGAGCGCCCACGCGATGGCCGACACGATGGCCTCCTCGCACCGGGACAGCCCGTCGATGAGCGAGATGGCGAACAGGTTGGGGTGGCGCTCGCCGGTCTCCTTGTCGAGGCGCGCGCGCAACGCCTGCACGACCTCGGAGGCACGGTCCACGCTCAAGGAACGGACCTCGGGAATGACGCAACTGACGAAGCGGAAGCCCGACGTCGGGAAAGCCACCACAAGGACACTGCGCTCGCTGAAGCCATCGGACGTGATCTCTCCGGACGTACTGCAGCCAGCAACCGGGACGCCGGGAAAAGTCTCGGACAGGGCGGCGATCAGCCCCTCGGCCTCGTAGGGCTGAGAGAAGAACACCAGCAGCTGCCCGATATCGGACGGGTCCACAACACCGGCGATCTCGGCAACCGCCGTTTCCGGGGTACCGGCACAGGTCCAGGCCGTCTGGACGCCACAAGCCCGACGTTCTGCATGCGCTCTGGGCACAGCACGTTTCCTCCATCGCCCCTGGCACGCCCGGTTCGATCCATCCTGGTTCACGCCAGCGATTTCCGGGTCTGTTGCCGCGCCAAGCAGCGCTATGCGACCAAAGTACAATACCCGTACGGAGAAGCAATCAATGGAGTGTCATATTCCGGCGGCATTGCAAATGCGTAGTAACGCAACCGCAAATACGGAGCTTGGACGTCGCACGGGTGGACGGGCTGTTCAGCCCTTTCTTGAGCCCGCATTGCTCCAAAAGTAGAATTCTACCTTTGCAGAAAGTCGACTAGTCTACCCGGTAACCTATCGAGCGTAACGGGCCGCACCCGAGAACCGGTGATGAATTCGCCGCTCGTAGTTGGGTAAAAATGGCGAAATCGCCGAAAATCTAGGGAGATAACAATGCTTCACGAGGTCATCGAAACTCTGAATGCACGCGTGGCCATCCGGTCGCGGTACGACAATTTCATCGGCGGCGACTGGGTCGCCCCGGTGGACGGGCAGTATTTCGACAATATCAGCCCCGTCACTGGCAAGAGCGTCTGCCAGATCGCCCGCTCTCAGGCTGCCGATATCGAGCTCGCGCTCGACGCGGCCCACAAGGTGCGCGAGTCCTGGGGCAAGACGGCTCCGGCCGAACGCGCGAAGCTTCTCAACAAGATCGCCGATCGGATGGAGGAGAACCTCCAGCTTCTGGCGGCGGTCGAGACCATCGACAACGGCAAGCCGATCCGCGAGACCACGGCGGCCGACATTCCGCTGGCCATCGACCATTTCCGCTACTTCGCGTCTTGCGTTCGCGCGCAGGAAGGCACACTCGGCGAATTGGACCACGACACCGTTGCCTATCATTTCCACGAGCCTCTCGGCGTCGTCGGCCAGATCATTCCGTGGAACTTCCCGATTTTGATGGCGTGCTGGAAACTCGCACCCGCGCTTGCCGCCGGCAATTGCGTGGTGATGAAGCCGGCCGAACAGACGCCCATGTCGATCATGGTGCTGATGGACGTCATCGGCGACATCCTGCCTGCCGGCGTCCTCAACATCGTGAACGGTTTCGGCGTCGAGGCCGGTAAGCCGCTGGCCCAGAACCCGCGCATCGCCAAGATCGCGTTTACTGGCGAGACCACGACCGGGCGCCTCATCATGCAGTACGCCTCGGAGAACCTGATCCCGGTGACGCTGGAACTCGGCGGCAAGTCGCCGAACATCTTCTTCGCCGACGTGATGGCCGAGGACGACGATTATTTCGATAAGGCGCTCGAAGGCTTCGCGATGTTCGCCCTGAACCAGGGCGAGGTCTGCACCTGCCCGTCGCGCGCGCTGGTGCAGGAATCGATCTACGACCGCTTCATGGAGAAGGCGATCGCCCGCGTCGAGAAGATCAAGCTTGGCAACCCGCTCGAGATGGACACGATGATCGGCGCCCAGGCGTCCAACGATCAGCTCGAAAAGATCCTCTCCTATGTCGATATCGGCAATAAGGAAGGCGCAGAGTTGCTGACCGGCGGCGAACGGGCCGTCCATGAAGGCGACCTGGCCGAGGGATATTACATGAAGCCCACGGTATTCCGCGGCCACAACAAGATGCGCATCTTCCAGGAAGAGATCTTCGGCCCGGTTCTGTCGGTCACGACCTTCAAGGACGACGCGGAAGCGCTTGAGATCGCTAACGACACGCTCTACGGCCTCGGCTCCGGCGTGTGGACCCGCGACATCAACCGCGCCTACCACTTTGGCCGCGGCATTCAGGCCGGACGGGTTTGGACGAACTGCTACCACCTGTATCCGGCCCACGCGGCCTTTGGCGGCTACAAGAAGTCCGGCATCGGGCGCGAGACCCACAAGATGATGCTCGACCATTACCAGCAGACCAAGAACATGCTGGTGAGCTACAGCCCCAAAGCGCTGGGCTTCTTCTAAGCCGGACGGATCTGATCAAGACAATCGTCATTGACGGCCCGGCGGGTATACTCGCCGGGCCGTTTTACTTTAGAAGGCGAAGAGATGGTTGAGCGAGTTCTGGCAACGGATGCGGCTCTCGAGATCATCGACAAGCTCCGAACCAAGCACGGACCGCTGATGTTTCACCAGTCCGGCGGGTGCAGCTACGGATCCGCTCCAATGTGTCACCTCGACCGCGAGTTCGCGCTAGGCGTGAACGATATTCGCCTTGGTGAGATCGGCGGTTGCCCTGTTTACATGGACGCCGATCAGTTCGAAACTTGCCGGCACGCACAGCTGACGGTCGACGTGGCGGTCGGCCAGGGTTCTGCTTTTTCGATGGAGACTCCCGAGGGCCTCCGCTTCATCACGCGGAGCCGAGAATTCACCGACTCGGAAAAGGCGGCCTTGGAAATTGGTGACAAGTCCGGCGGCGACAGAGCGCGACACGAAGGAGACCGAGTTAATGGTTGAGCGGGTTTTGGCGACGGATGCGGCTCTCGAGCTGATCGACAAGCTCCGGGGCATGCATGGGCCGTTGATGTTTCATCAGTCCGGCGGGTGCTGTGACGGCTCCGCGCCGATGTGCTACCCGGCAGGCGAATTCCGCGTGGGCCAGAGCGACGTGCAACTCGGAGAGATCGGCGGGTGCCCCTTCTATATGAGCGCCGATCAGTTCGAGTATTGGAAGCACACGCAGCTCACGATCGACGTGGTCACGGGACGCGGCTCCGGGTTTTCTCTCGAGGCGCCGGAAGGCGTCCGGTTCCTGACGCGCGGCCGCGTTTTCACGGACGATGAAGCGGATGCGCTCGCGGCGGAAGCTGCCTCCTGAGAGAAAGCCGTGAAGCGCCTTTAGCGGCCGCGAATGGGACCGGCCGTCGCCATACTGGCCATCGCATCGGTGACGGGCCGCTTCAGACCATTCAGTTCTCCGAGCATGGCTTTGCCGATCTCATGCTCGCCCATCACCACGAAGTCCGCTCCGTGCTTGGCCAGGTGGTCGATTTCGGCCTCCGAATGGGCGCGGGCCACGATCCGGAGCTTCGGATTGATGGCACGGGCCTGCTCGACCACTTGCCCGCCTTCGAAAGCGTCGGGAATAGCCACCAGGAGACACCGCGCTTGGCCGAGATTGGCCGACTTGATGACCTCGGGATCGGCCGCATTGCCGTGCAAGGCCTCGATGCCGTTCGCGTTCAGCTCGGCGGCATCCTCTGCGTTGTCCTCGACGATGTAGACGGGGATACCCTTTTCCAGAAGTTGCTTTGAGACATACCGCCCCACGCGTCCGTGCCCGATCAGTACGACATGGTCGGTCAATGCCGTCTCAGGAATGGGCTCGCGGGTCGGCGTGGCTTCCTTCTCATCGCCTTCTTCTTCCGTCGCCTCGGGGGCGGCCTCTTCGGCACGCGTCTGGTCGCGCCGCGCGAAGTAACGGTCGAGCGCCCCGAACAGAAGCGGGTTCAGCAGGATCGTGATGATCGCCCCCGCCAGGATCAGATCGCGGCCCTCGTTCGGCAGGACACCCAAGGCCAAACCAAGGCTCGCGAGGATGAAGGAGAATTCACCGATCTGCGCGAGCGATGCCGAGATCATCAGGCCCGTGTCGGACGACTGGCCGAACAGACGCACCACGGCAAAGGCCGCGAGTGATTTGCCGATGATGATGATCACTACCGTCGCGAGCACGGCAAGCGGGGCATCGATCATGATGGCGGGGTGGAACAACATACCCACAGAGACGAAGAACAGCACCGCGAAGGCATCGCGCAGCGGCAGCGATTCCGTCGCCGCCTGTTGGCTGAGCTGCGACTCGCTCAGCACCATCCCGGCGAAGAAGGCGCCGAGCGCGAGGGACACGCCGAAGAGTTCAGCCGCGAGGAAAGCGAAGCCGAGCGCGATCGAAAGCACGGCGAGGCGAAACAGTTCGCGGCTGCCGGTGTGGGCAACGTAATGAAGCAGGGCCGGGATCAGCTTCTTGCCCACCACGAGCATCGCCAAGGTAAAGACGAGCAGTTTGCCGACCACCTCGGCGACCTGCCGCAGCATCACGCTCAAATCGGGTGGCGCTTCGCCCTGAAAGAGCCCGGTGATGGCCGGCAGAAGCACCAACGCGAGAACCATGGCGATGTCCTGAACGATCAGCCAGCCAATAGTGATCTTGCCGCGCTCGGTCTCGAGCAGACGGCGTTCCTGCAGCATGCGCAGGAGCACCACGGTACTCGCGACCGACAGGGAGAGACCGAAGATGAACCCGGCGGCCGGAGACCAGCCAAGCGCCCACCCGACCGCCATCCCGAGGGGCGTCGCGATAAGGCCCTGCGCAATGGCCCCGGGAATCGCGATGGCGCGGACCGACAATAGATCCTGCAGGGAGAAATGAAGCCCGACGCCGAACAGGAGCAGAATCACACCGACTTCGGACAGCTGGTTGGCGATGTTCTGATCGGCACCGACGGCGGGCGCGAAGCCGATGACGATCCCCGCCACCAGGTAGCCCACGAGCGGCGGGAACTTCAGCCGGTGCGCCACGAGGCCCAGGCTGAAAGCAAGCACCAGACCAATCGTCAGTGTCGAAACGAGTGGTGGCACATGTAGCATTTCAATCAGTCCCGGCTGGCCGTCGTCATCGTGGGAACGTGCGCGGGCCGACCTGGGAGTCAGCCGGCGGCAAGCCCCATCGTCCTCAATACGACATCCCTGCCGCCCTGTGACGAAAGTTTTGGTGTGGGCCAAGGTTTTTCAGAACCTTGGCAAAATTGGCACGATCAGCCCAGCCCACACAAAAAAAGGGCACGGTGAACGGCCCCCGTGCCTCTTCTTTTCGCGGATCTCGGGTCCGTGCCGGTCGCGCCGGGCGGACGCGTGTCCGGCGCGTCCTACATGGTCGACGCGCCGATGACCTCGTGATCGGAGATCACACAGTGCCAGGACCCGACCGCCGGAAAGTCGTGTAGATCCTGGCGCTGTTGCAGGAATTGCATGGCGGCCATGAAGCCGCCGCGGCCGATACAAGCGTTCGGCGACATGGCGTCGGCGAGGAATTCCATGGGCACGGGAACGTCGATGCAGCCCAGCGACACGAGCGCCGCCTTGCGCTCCTCGGGGGTCAGCGACTTCTCGTTGTCGTAAATCTTGCCCTGATTGGTCGGCTCAAGCGGGGTCTCTGCCGCGGGGCACGCCTTGACGATGAGCTGTACGTATACGGTCTTTTCTTTGTCCGCCCCCATGCGGGTCGGCTGGTCGGGTTCGGCCATGACGGGGCCGCAGAACAAAGCGCCGAGCGCGAAGGCAAGGATCACGGGAGATCTCATTGTCGTCTCTCACGTTTCGAGAGCTGACGGCCACGCTCTCACCGAGAATCTTGCCCGCGGCCGGCCGACGCCGCTTCGGGGCTGATGCCCCGACCTCCCCCAGTTAGAATAAGTCTAATAGGAACTGCCAGGATTCCCAAGCAGCTTGCCGTCCGCAAGGGCCGTGGCCACGCGTCAGCCGGTCACGATGTCGTGACGACATCCAGGCCGTATGCGGCTGCCGCTTCCTCGAGCCAGCCATAGAAACTGCCGGCAACGCTGCGAAAAACCGCCAGGTCGAAAGCCTCGCCGTCCCGCCAGACTAGGACGCCCATATGGCTGATATTGGTGACGGCCGCCGCCCCGTCGCCGAAGACGCCCGGGTCGAGATCGATAGCGAGCCCCTTGGCCAGCACATCGCGGACGGACGGCCCTTCGACGCGAACCACGGCCCGGCCGCTGCTGTGGTCGGCGACGGAAGCCAGACCTTCGAGCTTTGTGGCCAGATCGTTCGCCAGGGCTTCGTTCGCGTGCGTCTCGGATACGGCGAACCATTGACCGGGGCCGACGCCGACAAAGCGGACGCCCTTGCCTACGGCCGACACGGGCCCGTTCGGGAGCGCGACGCCATAGGCGGCTTGGACCGCGGCATCGAGAGCGGCCGCTTGACCTTTGCGAACCTCAAGCGTTGCCAGACCGAGATCGGCGCGCTCCTGCAAGGTAACGCCCGCCGGACCGTCGGATTTGCCATGGCGTCCCGGGACCGCCACACTCTCAAGAGCGGACATGGATTTCAGCTTAGACACGGAGTCGCCCCCCTTCCGGATCGACAAAGTGAGGACTGCACACCTCGGCGAGCGTTTCGTAGTTGCGCAACGGATCGCAGACCTTGACCACTTCGCCGTAGCGTGTAGGTCCGTCGGCCAGCATCGCCAGGCCAATGAAGCTCTTGAGCTCCGGCGAATAGGCCTGGGACGTCACATAGCCTTGATCGTTGGCGGCGACGGCGGCGGCATCCTTGGGAACAAGATGGGCGCCGGCGTTGATCCGCATCTTCGGATCGAGTGGCTTGAGGCCCACCATCGCAGCCCGCGCAGGTTCGTTCAGCGCCTCGCGCTCGCCCATGAAGCGGCCGATGAAATCCTTCTTCTTGGACATCATCTTCCCGAGCCCAAGATCATGCGCCGTGGTCTGACCGTTGAGCTCCGGCCCCGCGGCATGGCCCTTCTCGATCCGCATGACGCCGAGGGCGTCGGTACCGTAGGGCGCGATGCCATGTTCGGCGCCGGCGTCCATGATCGCGCGGATCAGCCCATCGCCGAACCGTGCGGGCACACCAATCTCGTAGGCGAGTTCGCCGGAGAACGAGAGCCGGAACAACCGAGCTGGCGTGCCGCCGCACACCGTAAAGGTCCCGCACGCCATGTAGGGGAAGGCTTCGTTCGAAATATCCTGGCCTGCATCGAGCAATGCCTCGATGACCTTGCGGGCGTTCGGCCCCGCGACGGCATACTGTGCCCATTGCTCGGTCTGCGACACGGTCTGCACGTCGAGCTCTGGCCACAGCACTTGCTGGCAGAACTCCAGGTGCTGACTGACCTTCACCGCGTTTGCCGTGGTGGTCGTCATGTAGAAGTGGTCCTCGGCGAGGCGCGCTGTCGTGCCGTCGTCCATGGCGAAGCCGTCCTCGCGCAGCATGAGCCCGTAACGCGCCTTGCCCACAGCGAGCTTGGAGAAGCCGTTGATGTAGACGAGATCGAGGAACGTTCCGGCATCGGACCCTTGCACGTCGATCTTGCCCAGCGTCGACACATCGCAGACGCCGACATTGGTGCGTGTGTTGGCGACCTCGCGATCGACGGTCTGTTGCGCCGTCTCCCCGGCCTTCGGGAACATCAGCGCGCGCATCCACGCGCCGACCTCGACAAACACGGCGCCCTGCTCTTCGGCCCAAGCGTGCGAGGGCGGCAGACGCGTGGGGCGGAAGTCCTTCCCGCGATGATGACCGGCGAGTGCGCCAATGGCCACCGGCGTAAAAGGTGGACGGAACGTGGTGGAGCCAACAGCGCCGAGATGCCGCCCCGTCGCCTCGGCCAGCACGGCCGCGCCGTTGAGATTCGACGTCTTGCCCTGGTCCGTCGCCATGCCGAGCGTGGTGTAGCGCTTGACGTGATCGGGCACGCGGAAACCTTCCCGCGCCGCGAGCTTCACGTCGGAGGCGGCAACGTCGTTCTGAAAATCGACGAAGGCCTTGCCGCTTCTGCTTTCGACATGCCACACGGGCGTGGCCGGGCCGGCGTTTGGCGCAGGCGCGGGACGGCTGGGCGCCGAGGGAGAGAATCCGCATTCCTCAGCAGATCCGGCACCCGCCGCCTCCCCGCTCGCCAGACAGGCTTGCAAAGAGAACTGACCCGCTGCGGCGCCCGCAACGCGCATGCCGGGCGGAAGCTTGCCTGGGACGAGGCAAGACAGGGCCTCGTCCCAGGCGGGCTTGCCGCCCAAATGGGTCGTGAGATTCAGCGCCGGATTCCAACCGCCGGACACCGCCAGAAGATCGCACGGGACCACAGTGACGGCACCTTGCGCATCCTTGATCCGGACGGACTTGATGCCATGGGCGCCACTGACGCCGTCGATGATTCCGTTGACGTAGATCGCCCCCGCCGCAGAGGCGACCTGTTCCGCCGCGGCGGAGCGCTGGGGCCTCGGGTCGACGATGGCGCGCACCGCGATGCCGGCATCCGCCAGGTCCGTGGCCGTCCGCAACGCATCGTGATTATCGGCGAAGATCACGGCATTGCGGCCGGGGGTGACGCCGAAGCGATTAACGTAGGCGCGCACGGCCCCCGCCAGCATCACGCCGGGGCGGTCGTTGTCGCCGAACACGATCGGCCGTTCGAATGCGCCGGCGCATAGAACTGATTGCTTGGCGACGATCCGCCAGAGGCGCTGCCGCGGCGAATGGGGTTCCGGCTCGGGAAGGTGATCGCCCACGCGCTCGACCGCTGCATAAATCCCGCCGTCATAAACGCCGAAGAGCGTCGTGCGCGGTAAGATACGGCAATTGGGAAGGCTCTCGAGTTCGGCTACCGCGGACTGCGCCCAGTCTTGCGTCGACTGACCGTCGATCTCGCCACGTTCCGCCAAGAGGCGGCCGCCCAGAGCGAAGTCCTCGTCACACAGAATAACGCGCGCGCCTGCCCGCGCGGCCGCCAAAGCCGCGGAAAGCCCGGCCGCGCCGGCGCCAATGACGAGGACATCGCAGAACGCATTCGTCTTCTCATACGTGTCGGGGTCGGGCTCCTTCGACGGATAGCCTAAGCCGGCGGCCCGGCGGATCATCGGCTCGTAGAGCTTCTCCCAGAAGGAGGCCGGCCACATGAAGGTCTTGTAGTAGAACCCGGCGCCGAAGATCGGCGAGGCCAGCTGATTCACCGACAGGAGGTCGTATTTCAGCGACGGCCAGCGGTTCTGGCTCGTGGCGTCCAAGCCGTCGTAGAGCTCGATCGTGGTCGCGCGCGTGTTTGGCTCACGCCGCGCACCGGTGCGAAGCTCGACCAGTGCATTGGGTTCCTCTGAGCCTGCTGTGAGAATGCCGCGCGGGCGGTGATACTTGAACGACCGGCCGACCAAACGAATACCGTTGGCGAGAAGCGCCGACGCCAGCGTGTCGCCCGGATGGCCCTGGAACTCCTGTCCATCGAAGCGGAACGACACCGTCTTACCCTGGTCGACAAGGCCTTTGCCCGATAGCCGATTGATCTGACCCATCGTCTTCTCAGCGCTCCTTCGCCACACGTTCGACGTCAACGATTTCATGGGTGGTGGTATCGCGCGTCACTTGAAGCCAAGCGTGGCAGCCCGCGCTGTGGTGCCAGAGCTCCTTGTGAAGACCGGCCGGATTGTCGCGGAGGTAGACGTAGTCGATCCAGGCGTCCCGCGCGGTCTCTTCGATGCTCTCGGGCCGCTTCACGGTCGCATCGCCGCGATAGGTGAACTCTTCGAGGTTACGCGCGCCGCAATAGGGACAGGTGATCCGCATAGCCCTTCCTCAGTGCAAATTCGGTTGGGCGCCCATGCCCTTCTCGTCGATCACACGGCCGGAGGCGAAGCGATCGAAGCGATAGGCTGCGGCGAAGGGATGAGACTGACCGGTGGCGATGAGATGGGCGAAGCACCACCCAGCGGCGGGTGTCGCCTTGAAGCCGCCGTAGCACCAGCCACCGTTGAAGTAGAGCCCGTCGATATGGGTTTGATCGATGATGGGCGACCCGTCCATCGACATGTCGAGCAGGCCACCCCAGGACCGGAGGATACGCAGACGCCCGATCGCGGGGATCAGCGCCATGCCGCCTTCGGCGACATCTTCGACAACAGGTAGATTCCCGCGTTGGGCATAGGTGTTGTAGCCATCGATGTCGCCACCGAAGACGAGACCGCCCTTGTCGGACTGGCTGCAATAGAAATGGCCCGCGCCGAAGGTGATAACCGTATCGAGCAGCGGCTTGATGCCTTCGGTGACGAAGGCCTGCAGCACGTGTGCCTCGATGGGCAGGCGCATGCCCGCCATCTCCGCCACCCGCGAGGAGCTTCCCGCGACGGACAGCGCGACTTTCTTGGCACCGATGAAGCCCTTTTCGGTCTCGACGCCGACGATGCGCCCGTTCTCGACACGGAAGCCCGTCGCCGCGCAGTTCTGAATGATGTCCACGCCGTGCTGGTCCGCCGAGCGCGCATAGCCCCAGACCACGGCGTCGTGGCGCACCGTGCCGCCGCGCGGCTGATATAGGCCGCCCTTGACGGGGAAGCGTGCGTTCTCGAAATCGACGAACGGCACCAGCGCCCGGACTTGTTCCTTGTCCAGCAGTTCGGCATCGGCGCCGTGAAAGCGCATGGCGTTGCCGCGGCGAACGAATGCGTCGCGTTGTCCATCGGAATGGAAAACGTTCAGCACGCCGCGCTGACTTACCATGGCGTTGTAGTTGATATCCTGCTCAAGCCCTTCCCAGAGCTTCATCGACCATTCGTAGAAGGGCTCGTTGCCGGGGAGCAGATAGTTGGAGCGCACAATCGTGGTATTGCGCCCCACATTGCCCGAACCGAGATAGGACTTCTCGATCACGGCGACATTCGTAATGCCGTGAACCTTGGCAAGGTAGTGCGCCGTGGCGAGTCCGTGCCCGCCGCCACCGACGATGACCACGTCGTAGGACGGCTTCGGTTCCGGCTCGCGCCAGACCGGTTTCCAGTTCCGGTTGCCGGTCAGTGCATTCGCGAAGAGGCTGGCGAGTGAGTAACGCATGAGCGCAACTGTGCGCGACGGTGTTTTTGTTGATTGACATTTTACGACATATACTTGAGCTTTCCCGCCTTTGGAGGATTACGACTTTTGGGATAGTCGAAAACGCGCGCCCGATGGGTCAGCATACGGCGCGTCCAGTCCCCATCCCATCGTGCGCAGGGCCCTCCAGCGCAACACGGTACGAGATGACGAATGACTCGTGATACCTCGGGCACAACTGTGGGCTTTTTGCTCGTCCCCGGCTTCGCGCTCATGTCGTACACCGCGGCAATCGAGCCGTTGCGCGCGGCGAACCTGCTGTCCGGCAAAACCCTGTATCGCTGGTGGCATGCGGCGCCGTCGGGGGAACCCGTCTCCGCGTCGAACGGCGTGGTGGTGCTACCGGACTGCGGCACGCGCACGGAAAGAACCGCCGATATGGTCTTCGTGTGCGCCGGGGGCAACCCGGCGACCTTCAACGACCGAACCACTTTTTCTTGGCTTCGCCGGCTGGCGCGCAAGGGTACGGTGCTCGGCGGGATCTCGGGCGGCCCGTTCCTCCTGGCACGCGCCGGGCTGCTGGACGATCGCCGGGTCACGCTGCATTGGGAGCACCTGCCGGCCTTTCGCGAGGCCTTCCCTCACGTGGCGGTGGTGCCGTCGCTCTTCGAGATCGACGGCAACCGCATTACCTGCTCGGGAGGCATTTCGGCGCTCGACATGATGGTGGCGCTGATCGAGCGGGACCACGGGCGTCCCCTGGCGGCTGCCGTGGGCGACTGGTTCCTGCATACACACATTCGCGAGGGCTACGGGCCTCAGCGCCTCGACCTGCGCTACCGCCTCGGCATCGCCGACGAGAAGGTGCTGCGCGTCTTGGGCGTGATGGAGATGAATCTCGAACAACCCGTCCCACGCGACGAGCTCGCGCAAGAAGCCGGGATATCGCTGAGACAGCTTGAGCGGTTGTTCCACGAATACGTGGGCCACGGCATTCACCAGCACTATCGCTGGCTTAGACTGGAACGGGCCCGTCATCTCCTGCGCGAGACGTCGCTCCCCGTCCTCGATGTGGCGCTCGCGACCGGTTTCGGCTCCGCCAGCCAATTTTCGCGGGCTTATGCGCAAACCTTCGGCGAGCCCCCCAGCCGTACACGAACGCTGACGTAGCAGTCGCGCCGGCCAAACCATTGGTGCTAGAGTTTTGGGCTGCCGGGAAAGGTGAGCTGCCGGCAAACTTTTCCATGAGGGCCACGGAGGGGGAGCCATGGCGTCACGATTGACTTCGAAGGAACTCCGCGCGCGCACCCAGACGAGAAAGCGATCGGCTGCGCGCAGCGAACCCGCCAAGCAGGCCGCGGCGCCCGCGTCGGTCACGGGCTCCAATGCCCCCTCGAACGACCTCAACCTCGAGGCGTCCATCGGCCGCCGAGTCCGCGCGCTGCGTCAGCGGCTCCAACTCACTGCGACCGATCTGGCGGCGCAGGCCGGGCTCTCACCGGGCATGTTGTCCAAGATCGAGAACGGCGGCACGTCCCCGTCGCTGTCGACGCTGAGGGCGCTTGCAGAGGCCCTGCATGTGCCCATGACGAGCTTCTTCGCCGATTTCGAGGAACGGCGCGATTGCTCCTTCGTGCCCGCCGGCCAAGGTGTCAGAATTGAGCGGCGTGGCACCAAAGCGGGCCACCACTACGAACTCCTGGGCCACTCCCTCGCCGGCGACATCGTCGTAGAGCCCTATTTGATCCGGCTCAGCAAGGACGCCAGCACCTACACGCAGTTCCAGCATGACGGGATGGAGTTCATTTATATGCTCAGCGGCAAGGTCGTTTACCGCCATGCAGACAAGCTCTACCCGCTGGGACCCGGCGACTCCCTTTTCTTTGACGCCGGCGCGCTCCATGGGCCCGAAGAACTTGTCACGACTCCAATGACTTACCTCTCCATCATCGTCTACCCGCGCCAATAGGCTGTCTCCCATACAGCCCTTGTATTTCCTCTTAGGAAAAATTATTTCTTGCTGGTTGACGCCGGCAGGCGCTTTGTCGCATGCTGCCGGCAGTGGAAAACTGGAGCACGATCACATGTGTGGGATTGTTGGACTATTCATAAAGGACCCCGCTCTCGAGCCTGAGCTCGGCCGCCTGACGGCACGCATGCTCGAGACCATGACGGGACGCGGGCCCGACAGTGCCGGTTTCGCCGTGTATGGCGCCGGTGAGGAAGGCCGAACCAAGATTACGCTGCGCGGCACGTCCGCCGGCGCCATCCGCGAGACTGTCTCGAATATCGAGAAGGCCTTCCCGGAGGCGAAAGCAGTACTGCATGATACTCATGCGGTCGTTTCGGTCCCGGACGAGGACGAGCGCCGTCTTGACGAATGGCTAGCGGCCGAGAGTCTCGACACCGAGATCGTGGGCCGCGGCAGCCGCATGGAGATTTTCAAGGAAGTGGGCTTGCCGGCCGAGGTCGCGGCCCGCTTCGGGCTCGCCACGATGAGCGGCACCCATGCCATCGGCCATACCCGCATGGCAACCGAGTCCGCTGTCACCACGAATGGCGCGCACCCCTACTCGACCGGCGACGACCAGTGCCTGGTCCATAACGGATCGCTCTCGAACCACAACAACCTCCGCCGCGAGCTTCGCCGCGAAGGCATGACGTTCGAGACGGAGAACGACACGGAAGTGGCCGCCGGTTACCTCACTCACCGCATGCACGAGGGGCTCTCCCTCGGCGACGCGCTGGAAGTGGGTCTTGAGGACCTGGACGGCTTCTACACCTTTGTCGTCGGCACCGAGAACGGCTTTGGCGTGCTGCGCGACGGCATCGCCTGCAAGCCCGCGGTCATGGCCGAAACCGATCAATACGTCGCCTTCGGATCCGAATACCGGGTTCTCGCCGACTTGCCGGGTATCGGCGAGGCGCGGATTTGGGAGCCGGAGCCCGCCACTGTTTACTTCTGGGAGCGCTGAGAATGCCGGAAATCGATCTTGGCGTTACGCCACTAAGAGAACTCAACGGGGCGCTGCACAAGCTCCCCAAAGACACGAACGAAACGCACTGGGTCATTGAGAACCCGGCCGGGCAGCACGCCATCGCCGCCGGTCTCGACGCACCGCTGAACGTCGAGATCAACGGTCCCGTTGGCTACTATTGCGCCGGCATGAACAAGCTTGCGACCGTGCAGGTTCACGGCAATGCGGGCGTTGGCGTCGCCGAAAACATGATGAGCGGCTTCGTGCATGTGAGCGGCGACGCAAGCCAGGCGGCTGGCGCGACGGGCCGCGGTGGACTCCTGCGCATCGACGGCAATGCGTCGTCGCGCTGCGGCATCTCCATGAAGGGCATCGATATCGTGGTGAAAGGCTCTGTCGGCCATATGAGCGCCTTCATGGCGCAGGCGGGCAATCTCATCGTGTTCGGTGACGCGGGCGATGCTCTTGGGGACTCCATCTACGAAGCCCGGCTGTTCGTCCGCGGCGGCGTAAAGAGTTTGGGCGCTGACTGCATCGAGAAAGAAATGAGAGACGAGCACAAGGCCGCCATTCACGACATCCTGACCAAGGCCGGATTCAACGGCGAGGTCGATCCATCCGAATTCAAGCGGTACGGCTCGGCTCGCCAGCTCTACAACTTCAATGTCGACCACGCTGGGGAATACTAATGGACGCGACACCAATTACGACACCGCGCAAGTCCGCGACGTTCGACGACTATACGCTGTCTGAGATTCGCCGGGCGGCAGCCAGCGGCATCTACGACATTCGCGGCGGCGGTGCGAAGCGCAAGCTGCCGAACTTCGACGATCTTCTCTTTCTGGGCGCGTCGATGAGCCGGTATCCGCTAGAGGGCTATCGCGAAAAATGCTCGACGGATGTGTGGCTGGGAACGCGGTTTGCGCAAAAGCCAATTCACCTCAAGATCCCAGTTACGATTGCCGGCATGAGCTTCGGCTCCCTGTCCGCGCAAGCCAAGGAGTCCCTTGGCCGCGGCGCCAGCAAGATGGGCACATCGACGACGACGGGCGACGGCGGCATGACCGAGGAAGAAAGAGGCCACTCTTCTATTCTCGTCTATCAGCTGCTTCCGTCCCGCTACGGCATGAACCCGGACGATCTGCGCCGCGCGGACGCGATCGAGGTCGTCATCGGCCAAGGTGCGAAGCCCGGCGGCGGCGGCATGCTGCTCGGCCAGAAGATCTCCGACCGCGTGGCCGAGATGCGGACCTTGCCGAAGGGCATCGATCAGCGTTCCGCCTGCCGTCATCCCGACTGGACGGGCCCCGACGATCTTGAAATCAAGATTCAGGAACTCCGGGAGATCACCGACTGGCAGAAGCCTATCTACATCAAGGTGGGTGGGTCGCGTCCCTACTACGACACCGCGCTTGCGGTGAAGTCGGGCGCCGACGTGGTGGTGCTGGACGGCATGCAAGGCGGCACCGCGGCGACGCAGGAAGTGTTCATCGAGCATATCGGCCTGCCCCTGCTCGGTGCGATCCGTCCGGCGGTCCAGGCTCTGCAGGACTTGGGCATGCATCGCAAAGTGCAACTGATCGTGTCCGGCGGCATCCGCTCGGGCGCGGACGTTGCCAAGGCGCTTGCCCTCGGCGCGGATGCCGTTGCGATCGGTACGGCCGCGCTCGTGGCCATCGGCGACAACGACCCGGCCTATGAAGAAGAGTATCAGCGCCTGGGTACGACGGCCGGCGCGTACGATGACTGGCACGAGGGCAATTGCCCGGCCGGCATCAGCACCCAGAACCCGGAACTGGCGAAGCGTCTCAATCCGGAACTCGGTGGACGGCGGCTGGCCAACTATCTCTCGGTGCTGACGCTCGAAGCCCAGACCATTGCGCGGGCTTGCGGCAAGAGCCACGTCCACAACCTCGAACCCGAGGATCTCGTAGCTCTCACCGTCGAAGCCGCCGCCATGGCTCAGGTGCCTCTGGCGGGTACGAAATGGATTCCGGGCCTGACCGGCAACTAGATTGAACACACATTCAGAGGCCCGCGCTTGCGGGCCTCTTCTCATATGAAAGGGACGATAATGGCGATCGATCTTGCGAAAGAGGCCCAGGACCGGGGCATCAAGTATTTCCTCATCTCATTTGTCGATTTGTTCGGAACCTTGCGCGCCAAACTGGCGCCGGCCAGTGCCATCTCGGATATGGCGAAGGAAGGCGCCGGTTTTGCCGGATTTGCGAGCTGGCTCGACATGACGCCGGCGCATCCGGATATGCTGGCCATTCCGGATCCGGACAGCCTCATCCAACTTCCTTGGAAACCGGAAGTCGGCTGGCTTGCCGCCGACCCGTACATGGACGGAAAACCTGTCGAACAAGCCCCCCGCAACGTCCTGAAGCGCCTGCTCAAGAAGGCGGAGGATGCCGGCTACACGATGAAGAGCGGCGTGGAGCCGGAATATTTCCTCGTCAGCGCCGACGGCGAGGCTCTTAGCGACGCCAGCGACATTCAAGCCAAGCCTTGTTACGACCAATCGGCATTGATGCGCCGTTTCGACGTGGTCCGCGAGATTTGCGACTGCATGCTGGAACTCGGCTGGGGGCCCTATCAGAACGACCACGAGGACGCGAATGGCCAGTTCGAAATGAACTGGGATTTCGCCGACGCTCTGACCACCGCGGACCGCATGGTGTTCTTCAAATACATGGTGAAAGCCATCGCGGAGAAGCACGGTATCCGCGCGACCTTCATGCCGAAGCCGTTCGCCCACCTCACGGGCAATGGCTGCCACATGCATTTGTCCATGTGGAACGGCGACAAGAACTTGTTCCAGGATTCCGATGACGCGCTTGGCCTCTCCAAGGACGCATACAACTTCATCGGCGGCCTGATCGACCACGCGGACGAGATCTGCTCGATCACCAATCCCACGGTCAACTCGTACAAACGCATCAATGCGCCAGTGACGTCGTCCGGGGCGACTTGGGCGCCCAACACCGTGACATTCGCCGGCAACAACCGTACGCACATGATCCGCGTGCCCGGCGGCGGCCGGTTTGAATTCCGTCTCGCCGATGGTGCGACGAATGCCTACCTGTTCCCGGCCGTTGTGCTGGCCAGCGGCCTGGACGGCATCGCCAAAAAATCCGATCCGGGCAAACCGCTCGACATCGACATGTACGCGGAGGGCTACAAGGCACCTGCCAACGTCAAAAAGCTGCCGCTCAATCTTCTCGACGCCCTTCGGCTGACAGACGGCTCGGAAATGCTGCGGCGCGAGCTCGGCGATGAGTTCGTGGATGCCTACGTCAAGCTGAAGATGAAGAACTGGAACGAGTTCTCGCGCGAACTCACGAGCTGGGAGCGGGCCAACACGCTCGATTGCTAGTGTCGGATGCCGCAGAGATACTGATCCGTGATCCGGACCCGCGCGATGAGGCGGCTTGGCGCCGCCTCTGGTCCGGCTACACGAAGTTCTACCAAGTCGATGTGCCCAAGGCGGTGACCGCTCTTACCTGGTCCCGCATTCTCGATCCGGATAGTCCGGTGTTCGCGCGTATCGCGGAGATGGGCGGCGACATCGCAGGCTTTGCGATCTCGACGCTTCATCCCTCGACTTGGACGGCAGGGCCGAACTGCTATCTCGAGGATCTCTTCGTCGATCAAAATATGCGCGCTCGCGGCATTGGGCGCGCGCTGATCGACGACCTCCTCCATCTCGCCAAAAAGAAGGGCTGGGACCGGCTCTACTGGCACACTGACGCCGGGAACGAGACCGCCCGCGCGCTTTACGACCGCTATACGAAAGCCGACAGTTTCGTGCGCTACCGCATTCCCCTAAGCGACTATATCGAATGGGGTAATAGCGACCGCGAAGCGATCGGTTAAACTCGTGGCCAAGCAGTCCGGCAAGCCAAGCCGGCAGCAAGGAGCTCCTTGAGTGAAGCCTCAATCGAACGACGATACCGAGCTCCCGGCCGCGCAAGCTCCCAAGCGTCCGTCCGGCGTCAAGGTCGTCTCCGCGTACCTTCAGCGTGCGATCGAGACCGGCGCCTACTCGCAAGGGGAGCGCCTTCCCGCAGAGCGCCAGCTTGCTCAGACATTCAACACCGCGCGCTCGACCGTACGGCGCGCGCTCGACAAGCTTGAGGAGGCCGGCCTCGTCTCGCGACGGCTCGGCAGCGGGACGTTTGTCGGCGCAGCCCCTCAGTCGGGCGGCTCACTCCTTGATTTCATCGGCGGGCTGACTCCCTTGGACCTGATCGATGCCCGCGCCGCCGTCGAGCCCTTTACCGCACGGCTTGCCGCCGAGCACGCTGACGCCGGGATGATCGAGGACTTGGAGGGGGTTTTGGAAAATGCCGGGGCCACGCGCGACCAGGACGACTTCTCGAAATGGGATGGAGAGTTCCATCTCCTTCTGGCCCAGGCTTCGGCCAATCCGTTTCTGATCCACGTCTTCCGGCAGATCAACCACGTTCGCCTCAACGCGCAATGGGGGGAGATGAAGGCCAACATCCTGATGCCGGACGCCATCGCGGAGTATAACCGTCAGCATAGAGCCGTTCTCGACGCCATCGAGTCGCGCGATCCGTTGCTGGCGCAGAAGCGCATGGCCGAGCATCTGGAAACTGCGCGAAACGACCTCTTGAAGGCTCTCAATCCTTAGTCGCTGAGATCATGCTGCGACACAGTGCGGCACAAGAGGCTTGCGAAGACAAAACCTCTTACGGATCCTCGCTTCATTGCTAGCATTCACTCACCCTGGTTCGCTGTCAGCAATGGGAGAACAGCATGTCGTCCACGCCTACTGAGTTCGAAACACTCCACCGTCAACTGAGCAACAAGGGCGTGGAGTACATGATGGCGAGCTTCTCCGACATGCATGGCGTGTCGAAGACCAAGATGGTGCCTCTGTCTCATCTCGAACAAATGATGGCCGGGTCGGAGCTCTATACGGGCGCGGCTCTTGATGGCGTTCCTCAAGATGTGAGCGACGAGGAGGTCTCCGCGCGCCCGGATCCCGCATCGTGCATCATCCTGCCGTGGCAGCCTGATGTGGCCTGGTTCGCAAGCAATCTCTGGTGCGAAGGAAAGCCGTTCGAGGCCTGCAGCCGGAACATCCTGGCGCGCGCGACGAAGGCGGCCGCGGATATGGGCCTCGTCATGAATCTCGGCATGGAGGCCGAGTTCTATGTGCTGAAGCAAACCGAGAACGGCGCCACCACAGTGTCCGAGCGCGATACGCTCGATAAGCCCTGCTATGACGGCTACGGCGTTCTCGACAACCTCCATTGGCTTTCGGAACTCGTGAACGCCATGGATGACCTCGGCTGGGACGTCTATTCCTTCGATCACGAAGACGGCAATGGGCAGTTCGAGATCGACTTCAGCTTCGCCGATGCGATGACCATGGCGGACCGCTTCGTCTTCTTGCGCATGATGGCCAACGCGATCGCCCGCAAGCACGGTTATTTCGCTTCATGGATGCCGAAACCGTTCGCTAATCGCACGGGGTCCGGCGCCCACTACAACATGTCGCTTGCGAGCCTGGAGACCGGCGAGAACCTCTTCAAGGATGCTGACGATCCACGCGGGTGCGGGCTTTCGAAACTGGGCTACCAGTTCGTCGCCGGCGTCCTGCGGCACCTGCCTGCAATCAGTGCAGTCGTCTCGCCGACGGTCAACAGCTACAAGCGCCTCATCAAGCAGGGCTCCATGTCCGGCTCGACTTGGGCACCGGTCTTCGTGTGCTACGGCAACAACAATCGAACGAATGCCTTGCGCATTCCTCTCGGCGGCGGGCGCGTTGAATTGCGGGCTGCCGACTCGGCCAACAATCCTTATCTGGGCGCCGCGATGGTCCTTTCCGCAGGCCTCGAAGGCATCCGCGAGGGCCTCGATCCCGGCGACCCGCATACGGAGAACATGTACAATAAGTCCCCGTCCGAGTTGCAGGAATTGGGTATCGCTCTCCTGCCGCGCACACTCGAAGAAGCGATCGACGCCTTCGAAGCAGACCCGTTCTCGCGAACGGTGCTAGGCGAGGACATGTTCAAGGCCTACGCCGCTTTCCGTCGCGAGGAATGGGACGCCTATCACAACCATATCTCCGATTGGGAACGCGACCGCTACCTGAAGTTCTTTTGATCCGTGAACCACGCGTCAATCCTTAGGCAAACGGCTGCCTGCGAAATTGGCAAGCGGAACGGCAATCCTGGCCCACTTTGGGCAAGCCGTTGATTCGCGCACGCTCTTGCGGCTGGCACACTCCTTGCTCCTGTAAATGCTCGTAAATTCTATTTCCTGAGCGGAAATAGGATTTGGCTGCGCAAAGCGGCAATCGGCCTGAAAAAACAGGCCTATTCGCTTCGAAGGGGGTGTTGCTGATGGAACAGCAAATTGCAGAACTAACAAAGTCGAGCGGCATGCTCGGCACTGTCGACGTAGAAATATTTTACTGGTGGTGTACGGCGATCATGATCTGCATTCATGCAGGTTTTCTCGCCTACGAGATGGGGGCGTCGCGCGCCAAGAACGTGCTCGCGTCCGGCGTGAAGAACATTCTCGCCTTTGCCTTCATCGTTCCCACGTTCTTCTTTTTCGGTTGGTGGATCTATCTCGCCTTCCCGAACGGCCTCATTCCGTCCGCTGACGGCAATGTGGGTCTTCCGTGGGCGGCAGAGATGGGCCCGAACCTTCAAGACAACGCGACGGGCGTCTTCTGGGCGGCCTTCGTGCTGTTCGCCGCAACCACGGCGTCGGTGTTCTCCGGCGCGGTGATCGAGCGTATTCGCGTCTCGGCCTTCGTGATCCTGGCGATTGTGCTGGGTTCCGGAGCGTGGATCCTGGCGGCATCCTGGGGCTGGCATCCGGACGGGTGGCTCCTGACGAAATTCGGCTACCATGACGTCGGCTGCGCCGGCCTCATCCATGTGGTCGCCGGTTTCTTCGCGCTTGGTGTCCTGCTCAACCTCGGGCCGCGCATCGGCAAGTACAACGCGGATGGCACGGCGAACGACCTGCTGCCGCACAACGTTCCGATGGTACTGATCGGACTGATGCTCATCATCGTGGGCTTCTTCGGCTTCCTCGGCGGCTGTGCGATCCTCAATCCGGGTGCTCAGTGGACGAATATCTACGGTCAGCCGATGACCCTTTCGGCCTACGGCTTCAACACGCTGATGTGCTTCTCGGGCGGCATCATCGGCGCCTGGATCACCACGCGCGATCCGTTCTGGATGATGTCCGGTGCCCTGGCAGGCATCTTCGTGGCCGCGGCCGGTCTGGATCTCTGGTACCCGCCTCTGGCCTTCCTTCTGGGTATCGTTGGCGGCGTGATCATCAAGCCCGGCAACGACTTCCTGGTCAAAATGGGCGTCGACGACTCCGTTGGCGCGGTCTCCGTGCACGGCTTCTCCGGCATTCTCGGGGTTCTCGCCGTCGGCATCTTCGCCGCCGGTTACCCTGGACCGGGCGATGCTCCAGCGACGTCCTTCATGGGACAATTCGTCGGCGTGATCGTGATGGTCCTGTGCGGCTTCGTCCCGGGCTACCTCGTCTCGCTGCTTCTCAAGACGCTTGGCGTCTTGCGGGTGCCGGACGAGGTGCAGGAGATCGGGCTCGACTTGGCGGAAATCCCGTCCAAGGCTTACCCGGAAGCTGCTGGTTACAAGAGTGCAACCCTGGCGCCGGCTGAGTAGCCGTTCCGCTAGCAACGCAAAGATCGAAAGGAAAAATCGATGGACAGTAGTCCAATCACAACCTGGGAAGGGGCTGGCGCCTACTTCACCTTCGCGGACATGCCGGGAGTGCTCTACCTAATCCTGGCTCTAGCGGCGATCGCTTGTTTCGGTACGATCGTCATGGCCGCGAAACACGAAACTGAAGCCTTCAAGAAGATTGCAGGCAAAGACTAGAGTTAGCCCACCGAAGCGGCGAGCCCCGTTGACCCCTCTTGGGTTGGCGGGGTTCGTCGTGGCGGGCCAAGAACACTAAGACGCAACACAATCGCCGAGGGACCCCATGGACGAACATCTGCCGGACAGCGCGGCAAAGCTGGAGCAAACGCTTTCGAACAAGGGCGTCAAGTTTCTAATGGCCAGCTTCTCCGACATGCATGGTGTGTCGAAGACGAAAATTGTCCCGCTCGATCATATCGGCCAAATGCTCGCCGGCTCGGAGCTCTACACAGGCGCCGCCCTCGACGGTGTGCCGCAAGATGTCAGCGACGAGGAAGTGTCGGCCCATCCCGACCCTGCGTCCTGCACGATCCTTCCGTGGCAGCCCGAGGTGGCGTGGTTCGCCAGCGACCTTTGGTGCGAGGGCGCTCCGTTCGAGCCATGCTCGCGCAACATCCTCAAGCGCCAGATCGACGCTGCGGCGGAATTGGGCTTTGCGATGAAGTTCGGCATGGAGGCCGAGTTCTTCGTATTCAAGGACACAGAGAACGGCGGCTACGAACCGCTCTCGACACTTCCCCACCTGGACAAGCCCGCGTACGACGCCACGCGGCTGTTGGACAACCTTCCCTGGCTCTCGGATCTGGTGGACGCGATGAACGGCCTCGGCTGGGGCGTGTATTCGTTCGACCACGAGGACGGCATCGGCCAGTTCGAGATCGACTTCAATTACGCCGACGCCCTGACAATGGCGGACCGCTACGTTTTCTTCCGCTTCATGGCGAACTCGATCGCACGGCAGCACGGCGCCTTCGCGACATTCATGCCCAAACCGCTTGGCGACCGCGCCGGCTCCGGTGCACATTTCAATATGTCGCTGGCCGACAGCGAGACCGGCGAGAACCTCTTCGCCTCGCCGAGCGACGACCGCGGCAACAAGTTGTCCCAGCTTGGCTACTATTTTCTCGGCGGGCTGCTCCGCCATGTTCCGGCGATCTGCGCTGTCTGCTCACCCATGGTCAACAGCTACAAGCGCCTCATCAAGCAAGGGTCGATGTCGGGCTTCACATGGGCGCCCGTCTTCGCCTGCTACGGCAACAACAACCGCACCAACTCCTTGCGCATTCCGCTAGCGGGCGGCCGCGTCGAGTTGCGTCCAGCCGACAGTTCCTGCAACCCCTATCTCGGCGCCGCGCTGGCGCTGGCGGCGGGGCTGGAGGGCATCCGCGAGAAGGTCGATCCCGGCGAACCGTACCGGGAAAACATGTACAAGAAGACGCCGGAAGAGTTGGACGCACTCGGGGTCAAGCTTCTGCCGCGCACGCTCGAAGAGGCTGTCGATGCTTTCGAGGCCGACCCGCTGACGAAACAGGTCTTTGGCCCCGCGATGCACGAGGCCTGGATCGACTTCAAAAGAGACGAATGGTCGAGCTATCATAACCACGTCTCCGATTGGGAGCGGGACCGCTACCTCAAATTCTTCTAGAGTGCACTGTGTCCAAAGGTGAGATTTCAGAGTTCGTTGCCGACCTCGAACGGCAAGGGGGCGAACCGCTCCCCGACGCGCGGCTGGTCTACAAGACATATGGCGCGCTGAACGAGGATCACTCCAATGCGATCCTGTTCCCGACCCGTTTCGGGGGCACGCACGAGCAGAACGAATTCATGATCGGACAGGGTCATGCGCTCGACCCCGAGCGCTACTTCATCATCGTGCCCAATATGTTCGGCAATGGCGTCTCCTCGTCGCCCACCAACGCGCCCGCGCCCTATGGCGGCGGTGGCTTTCCGGACATCACCATCTACGACAATGTGCGGCAGCAGTACCGGCTGGTGACGGACGTCCTCGGCATTGAGCGGTTCGCGATGGCCGTCGGCTGGTCCATGGGAGCCCAACAAGCCTTCCAGTGGGCCTCTCTTTACCCGGACACGGTGCCGCGTCTCGCCTGTCTGTGCGGGACCGCGAAGACCACGGACCACAACCGCGTGTTCCTCGAAAGTCTGCGCGCGGCGATCGAGGCCGACAGCCTGTACCAAGGCGGCCACTACAACGCGCCGCCGCTGGGCGGCCTGAGAGCGGTCGGCCGCATCTATGCGGGCTGGGCCTATTCGCAGGATTGGTACCGGGCGAAGGGATACCGCGCGCTCGGATACGAGACGTTCGACGACTACATCACCGGCTATTGGGATGCGCTCTACAAGGAACGCGACGCAAACAACATCATGGCCATGACGTGGACGTGGATCCACAACGACATCAGCGCCAACGACCGGTTCGGGGGCGATCTCGGCGCGGCGCTTGGGGCGATCACCGCCAAGACGGTGCTGATGCCCTGCATGACCGACCTGTATTTCCGGACCGCCGACAGCGAGGACGAATTGCAGCATCTCCAGAGCGGGCGTCTCCTCGAGATCCCCTCAATTTGGGGACACATGTCCGCGGCGGGGCAGAACGAACCCGACACGCAGTTCATCGACCAAGTGCTGAAAGACCTGCTCGCCTCGTAGTCCCGCGGCCGGTGCGCGTTAACGCTACCCAGCGATTCGGCGGGCGGAAACTGGCCTTGCGGCTTCAAATCCCGGTTATTTTGCCAAATGCGACCTAGTCCGTTTGGCCACCGATCCGTACAATCCGGCCATCCGTCGCGAGGCTGGCTCGTGCGACCTTTCCGTAACGTAATGTTCGAGGCCGGGTGTCCTGCCGTACATTGGCCGCGACGCCCGTAGCCAACCCGAGAGTTCATGGACTGCGAACACAAGATTTCGATTGAGACGAGACTCCATGCTGGCCGCCTGACCAAGGCCGGACTCGCGCTGCTCGCCGTATGCCTCGCGGCGACAGGGCTGGCCTGCGGCACCGCCGCAGCGCAACCCGTTCCGCCCGTCGAGACCGAGGCCGTGCGGCAGTCGCCTGTGATCCGGAAGCTCGAATTGTCCGGGAGCATTTCCTCGCCCCATGCCTCGCAGATATCGACTCTCGTGCCGGGCCTTGTGAGCAAGGTGCATTTCGACAGTGGTGCCTACGTGAAACAGGGCGACATGCTGTTGGAACTGGACTCGGAGCTCGAGCAGGCCGCCTATGAGCAGGCAGCCGCGATGGCGGCTCAAGCTGCAGGCGAGGTCAAGGATGCGAAGCGGCGCCTCGACATCGCAGCGAGCCTCGCCCAGCGGAAATACGGTCCGCAAAACGAAGTCGAAGCACGGCAAGCCGAAGTCGAAATCGACACCGCGACCCATGACAGCCATCGTGCCGAACAAAAGCGCCGCTCGGTGATCCTCGACCGTCACAAGCTGCGCGCGCCGTTCGACGGCGTCATCTCGAAGCGGATGGTCGAGGTCGGCCAATGGGTCACGCCTGGGACCCCCGTATTCGAACTCGTCGCCATGAAGAATTTCCGCGTTGACGTTCCGGTGCCGCAGGACTACTACGCGCGGCTGCGCGACGGCGCCGATGTCGCGATCGAAGTCGACACCCTGCCCGGAGAGGAGATCCCCGCCAAGATCGGCGCGCTGATCCCGGTGAGCGATCCGGATGCTAGGACCTTCACGCTGCGCGTGCTGCCGACGCGAGACAACATCCCCATCACCCCGGGGATGTCCGCTCGCGTTCTCATTGACCTCGACACCGGCGCGCGCGACGTCGTCGTTAGCCGTGACGCGCTGATCCGCTATCCCGACGGGCGCATCACCGTGTGGGTCGTAAAGACCGACGGAGACAAGACGAGCGTCACCGAACGGCGCGTGGAAATCGGGCTTGCCTTCGACGGACTGGTGCAGGTGCTCTCGGGCCTCGAAGAGGGTGAGCGCGTCGTCGTGCGGGGCAACGAGTCCTTGCGCGAAGGGCAAGCCGTCCAACTGGCCAGCTAAGGCCCAGCGCGGAAGAAAGGCACCCGATGCTCGAACGGATTGTCCAGCGCGGAACCCTCGTGACGGTGATGACGCTCATCGTCTGCGTGCTGGGCATCGTCGCGGCATTCCGCATCCCCGTTCAGATGATCCCCGATCTCGAGGTGCGGACGGTCACGGTGCAGACGCGCTGGCCAGGCGCCACCCCTCAGGACATTGAGAAGGAAATCGTGATCGAGCAGGAGGAGTATCTGCGTTCGATCCCGAGCCTCGAGCGGATCATCTCGCGCTCTTCCAGCGGCGAAGCGCGGATCGAGTTGGAATTTCCCTACAATATCGATCTCAACGAGACCCTCATCCGCATCAACAATGCGCTGAGCCAGGTCCCCTCCTATCCGGAGGACGTAGACCAGCCGCGTGTACGCGCGAGTTCCTTCAGCGCCAATTCGTTCATGTATTTCCGGATATCGCCTCTGCCCGGCAACCCACGCCATCTCGACCTTGCGATGATGCGCGACTTCATCGACGACCACGTGCGGGCGCGGCTGGAAAGCGTGAAGGACGTATCGGATGTCGGCCTGTGGGGTGGCGCTGAAAAGCAGATCCAAATCCTTTTCGACCCTGCGGCGCTGGCTGAACGAAAGATCTCCCTGACCGATGTGCGCCGGGCCGTGGCGGAGCGCAATCGCGACACATCGGGCGGCGAGATTGACAGCGGCAAACGGCGCTACTTGCTGCGCACGATCGGCCGGTTCGACGATCCCGAGGATCTGAAAGAACTGATCATCGCCCGGCGGGGCGACAACATCATCCGCCTGGACGACGTGGCCGAGGTCAAGCTCGGACATTTCGAGATCTATACCCGCGCCTATGTGAACGAACGGCCCGGCATATTCCTCTCGATCCGGCGCGAGGCCGGCTCGAACGTCATCGCCATCAAGGAGGCGGTGATGAAGGAGGTCGAGGAGATCAACCGCGACGTGCTGATCCCCGCGGGCATGGAGCTGAAGCTGACTGCGGACGACGTGACCTATGTGCAATCGTCGATCCGCAATGTGTGGACGAACCTCTCCATCGGCGCGGTGTTAGCGACCTTGGTGATGTTCCTGTTCCTGCGCTCGGCCAAGGCCACCGTGATCGGCGTTCTCGGCATCCCGATCTGCACCATTGCCGCGTTCATCGGACTGCTTCTGGCGGGACGCACCATCAACGTGATCTCGCTCGCCGGCGTCGCCTTCGCCATCGGCATGACACTCGACAATACCATCGTCGTGCTGGAGAGCATCGATTTGGAGCGGCGGCGAGGCCTCGGGCGTCTGAAAGGAGCGATCCAAGGCGTGCGCAAGGTTTGGCCTGCCATTCTCGCCTCCACGCTGACGACCATCTTGGTATTTGTGCCTATCGTCTTCATTCGAGAGGAAGCCGGTCAGCTCTATTCCGATATCGCCATCGCGATTTCCGCTTCCATCCTCGCTTCGATGGTCGTGGCGATCACCGTCGTCCCGACCGCCGCCGCCCATTTCGACTTGACCCCGAAAGACAACAAGGCGGTGGATGCGGCCGATGGCGCTATCGTGAAGGGTGTCGGCTGGCTCATGGCCACGGCGGTGAGGCGTGCACTCTGCATCCTGGGCGTCGCAGGCGCGAGCGCCGCCATCATCCTGCTGCTGACCCCGCCGGCCGAGTATCTTCCCGAGGGCGAGGAACCAAAGATGTTCGCACGCCTCAACGCCCCTCCCGGCTACAACCTCGAAACCATGGAGGAGATCGGCAAGGACCTGCAGGATTGGCTGTTGCCCTATGTCGAGGACGACCCGGCACGCTTCCATCGCGGAGACACGGAAGTCCCGGCGGTCAAGTACTTCTTCCTGGTGGTCGAGGCCGACGGCATTCGTATCATTGCCGAGACCGTCGATCCTTCCGACATCACCAAGCTCATGGCGGCGGTGGGCGAAAAATATCGAACCTATCCCGGGATGAATTCATTCGTTTCGCGTGGGTCCATTATCACCAGCAATGACGGCGGCACACGCAGTGTCAGTCTCGATATCGCGGGGCCTAGCCTCGAGGAGGTCTATGCGGTGGCGGCGACCGCGTACGAGCGCGCGGACGAGATCTTCGACAATCCGCGCATTCAGGCCGACCCGTCTACGCTCACCCTGTCGCAGCCGCTGATCGAGGTGAGACCGAAATGGGAACGCGCCGCGGAACTTGGCATGACGGCGGCCGATGTCGGCTTCACCGTGGCGGCTCTGACCGACGGCGCCTATGTCGGCGAGTTCTTCCGAGGCGACGAGAAGATCGACATCTATTTCTACAGCAAGGACGCCTTGCGCACCTCGCTCGACAAGCTTCCGCAAATGCCGGTCTACACGCCGCAAGGGACCATCGTGCCGCTGTCCTCGGTTGCCGAGATTCGCGAGACCGTGGACACGAACACGATTCGCCGCATCGACGGGCGCCGGACCGTGACGCTCAACGTCATCCCGCCGGACGACATCGCGCTCGAAACGGGCGTCGGCATCGTTCAGGAGCAGCTCATAGACCACCTCAAGAGTGCGGGCGAAGTGCCCTTCGAGGTGACCATGACGATCTCGGGCGCATCGGACGACCTCAATGCGACGCGTGAAGCCCTTTCGGGCAACTATCTCGTGGCGGTCGTAGTCATCTATCTCCTGCTGGTCGCGATCTTCACCCATTGGGGCTATCCGCTCCTCATCATGACGACGATCCCCTTGGGCATCGCCGGCGGTCTCGTGGGGCTCGCGCTTATGAATTGGGTGGGCTCGATGATGCCGCGCTTCGGGCTCGACCCTCTCGTGCAGCCCTTCGACATGATCACCATGCTCGGCTTCCTCATTCTCATGGGCACCGTGGTGAACAACCCGATTCTGATCGTGGACCGGGCGCTGTCGAACCTGCGCGAGAAAGCGTTCGACGCCAAGGAGGCCGTGATGGAGGCGGTCGCCTCGCGGCTTCGCCCCATCGCCATGTCGACGGTGACCACGATTTGCGGCCTCGCCCCGCTCGTGTTCATCCCGGGGGCGGGTACTGAGCTCTACCGCGGCGTCGGCGCCATCGTCCTGTTCGGCATTCTAGGCACGGCGATGGTCACGCTCACCTTCCTGCCGGCGCTGTCGATCGCCGTGTTCCGGCTTGCCGGCTACGGCAAGACGGCAGGTGCGCAAAGCTCTTCGGCGACGCCGTCACCGGCTCCCGGCGAATAGGTAACCCCATCCGCAGACAGACAACCGCGTTCGCACATTTCCGTGCGCCGCCGCGGGACGGCGGCAATGCCATCGATCATTGGGAAAGGGTGGCGCGCCGGGGAAGATTCGAACTCCCGACCCCCAGATTCGTAGTCTGGTGCTCTATCCAGCTGAGCTACCGGCGCAAAAGCCCAAGAACCGCAACATGTTGGCGGTTCGGCGCAAAAAGGGTGCCGTGACCGGCGTCCCCAAGACCCGCCTAGCTAATACCTAGGGAGATCGATAGCAAGAGCTTCGAGCAAAACTGTCGCAATTTGGCTGCGAGATAGGTCCACCGCCGGGCGAACCCCATGTTTGCATCGTCCGAGACGCTGTTCCACAACACTCCCCGGACTGAGAGCCTGTAGAAGACGATGCCCCCGACCAACCAGCCAGAGTTTCTAGCCAAGCCTCTCCACGAGATGAGCGAGCAGGAATGGGAATCGCTGTGCGACGGCTGTGGGCTCTGCTGCCAGATCAGAGCCGAGGATATCGACACGGGTGAAATTGTCCTTTCCAACGCCGCCTGCCGACTACTTTGTTTGGATACCCTTCGCTGCACGGACTACGAAAACCGCAAGGCGAGGGTGGCCGATTGCGTCAAGATCACACCTCAAAACGTCGCTCAGCTGAACTGGCTTCCCCATACTTGCGCCTATCGCATGGTGTTCCGAGGGGAGCCGCTCGAAGAATGGCACTACCTTATCTGCGGCGACAGAAATCGCGTTCACGAGGATGGGCCGTCCATGAAAGGTGAGTTGGTCAGCGAGGAGACCGTTGATTGGAGCGAATTTGAGTGAGACGCTCCGGCCCAGCACGACAGCGACAGAGAACCCCGCATTTTTTTCGGCTATAGTCGTGCCCATAACTGTCAAGGGAGAAGCACCATGACTCGATACGTTTCCAAATGCGCCGCCATTTTCGCGGCCGCCGCGATGGCCCTTATGCTGGCCGGCTGCGACGACACGACGTCCGACAGCGATGCTGGAATGGAGAGCAGCAGCTTCGTCGGCAGCTATTCGACCAAGGACACGCAGGGCAATGACATGACGGTCACGCTCGACGAAGAGGGTTCGGCCACCGGGACCCAGGGCGGCGACAATCTGACCGGCTCGTGGAAGGCCGAGGGCGACACCGCCACCATTACCTGGACGGACGGATGGGTGACGAAGATCACCAAGGAAGGCGACGGCTACAGCAAGACGGCCTACAAAGACGGCAAGGAAGAAGGCAGCGCCGTCCCGGCCGAGAAGAAATAGCAGGACGCCTCTTCGGACGCGCCTCTAACGGCTAAGCACGGCGGCGCCGCGCCCGCTCCAGTTCGACGACCACGTCGGGGATGGTAACGCGGAACGTGGCGCCGCCGTCGTTGCTCACCAACTCGATGTGGCCCCCGTGGGCCATGATCAGCTCGGCCGCGATGGCCAAGCCCAGTCCCGAACCGCCTTTGCGCGCCACGCTCTGAAACGCCTGGAAGAGGCGCTTGCGCGCTTGCTCGGGAACGCCGGGGCCGGTGTCGGCGACATCGATCGTCACCACCGCGCCGTCCCGCCGCGCGAACACGCTAATCGTTCCCATGCCGTCGGGCACGCTTTCGAAGGCCTGAACCGCGTTGCGGCAGAGATTGGAGAGCACCCGGTAGAGGTGGTCGCGGTCCGCATCGACCTCGATCCCGCTCTCCAGGTTCACGTCCCAATCGATCGCCCCCTTGCGCGGTAGGCCGAGCGCATCGCCGACCTCGGTCACGAGCGGGGCCAGCGCGAAGCGCACCCGATTGGGGGGCGCCTCTTGGGCCTGGCCGAAATCGAGCGTCTGGACGCAGAGTCGAATAGCCCGGTCGAGCGATGCAATCAGCTTCGGGACCAGCCGCTGCACGGTTGGGTCCCGCACTTCGGCGAGGCGGTCGGAAAGAAGCTGGGCACTCGACAGCATGTTGCGCAGATCGTGACTAATCTTGCTCACCGCCAGCCCGAGCGCGGCCAAACGCGTCTTCTGCGACAGCGTCTGCGAGAGTTCGTTCTGCATCGCGGCGAGTTCGCGCTCCGCCGTGCCGATCTCGTCGCGCCGGCTCGAGGGCGCGATGATTCGGCTCGGATCCTCGGGCTGCTCGGCGAACCGCACCATGTTGCGGGTGAGCTGCGTCATGGGCTTCACGAGCAGCCAATCCAGCGCCAGGAAGACCAGCGTCGCGGTGATGATCGAAATCAGGATGGACAGGCCGAGAATGTCGAGGCCGTATTTCAGCATGGCCGCCTTGAGCGGCCCCTCCTCCATCACGACATCGACCATTTCGCCGGGGCTGAAGTCGGGCTCGCCGACAACGCGGATCACGCGGTTGTCCGGGGCGAGATAGACCATGAGCGCATCGCCGATGAGGTCCGCCCACGAGGCGTCGCGCAGATCATAAGTCTCGACCTCTTGGGGCTTCGCCATTCGAACGATGAGCACGCGCGAATCCTCGTGCTTCACCGAGATGGCCTTGACCCGGGCGCGATCCAGTAGCTCGTCGCGCAGCTTGTCCGGGAGGCGTCCGTCCGGCGCAGCCTCCGCGGCGAGCGAGGCGATCTGCGCCGCCTGCAGCCGCTCCATCAACCACTGACGCCGGAAGTTCGACACCGACGGCACGAACACCAAGACCTCCGCCAGCATTACAAACAGGATGGTCAGCAAAAGCAGCTTCGTGGACAGCCCGGCTACGGCACGGGTGACCCGAGAGGAGGCTAGGCTCTTGTGCTCAGACTGGTCGTTCACCGGTATCGCTCATCTATTCGGCTACGCAGCCAGATTGGGCCAACGCCCTGGCATTGCGACATAATACTCGCAAATCGGGCAATAATCCCGCGTTTGTGGGCCTGCGAATCTGGTCAGTTTAGGGGCTTTTCAACGACGAGGGGGAATCAACCGAGCTTGCGCAGCAGGCCAATGATCCAGTGCAGCCAGCGCTTAGTCAGCAATGGGCGATAGTAGGTGAAGGCGACCCGCTTCGAGATTTCGGAAAACGTCGGATAGGGCAGAACAAGCGACGTCAGATCGCCGATGCGCATCTCCTTGGCGATCGCGACGATCCAGAGCTGCAACAACTCACCGGCCTCGGGTCCCACGAGCGTGACGCCGAGGATCGTCCCGTCCTTTTTCGTGATGACCTTGATAAAGCCTTCGGTCCTGCGTTCGCACTGGGCGCGGTCGTTGTCGGCGAACGGCCAGCGGTAGATTCGAATCCGGCGGGTTTTCTCCCGCGCTTCCTTCTCCGTCAGCCCGACCTGGGCCAGTTCGGGATCGGTGTACATCACCCGGGGAATGGGCATCGCGCTTACGTCCGGCTTCAGCCGGAACAGCGCGTTCTTAATCACGATGCTCGCATGATAGTTGGCGAGATGGGTGAACTGCTGGCCGCCGATGGCATCGCCAACGGCATAGATTTTTCGGTTGGAGGTCTTGAGCTGCTCGTTGACCTTGATGCCGCGATCCGAATGCGTGACCCCGGCGCGATCGAGGCTGAGCGACTTCAGGTTCGGCCGGCGCCCCGCCGCCACGAGGATGTGCGAGCCTTTGACGATAACGTTGTCCGTGCCCTGGCTGAAATGCACGGCGAGCCCCTGGACCGAGGGCTCGACCCGCTCCACGCGCGTATTTGGATACATCGCGACGCCGGAGTCGTGCAGCCGTTTCAGCACCACCCGCGCCGCTTCCGGATCCTCCTTGGTTAGGAACTCGCCAGTGTCGAAGATGCTCACGTCGGCGCCGAGCATGTTGTAGGCCTGCCCGAGCTCGAGTCCGATCGGCCCGCCGCCCAGTACGATCAGGTGCTGCACGCGCTCCCCGAGATCGAAAATGGTTTCGTTGGTCAGGTAGGGAACCTCGTCGAGCCCGGGGATCGCGGGCACGTTCGGCTTGCCCCCCGTGGCGATCACAAAGCGCCGCGCACGGACAAGCACGGAGCCCGCCTCCAGCGTCTCCTTATCGAGGAAGCTCGCCTGCGCCTGGATCACACGCACGCCAAGGCCGGTGAAGCGCTCGAGGGAATCGTTGGGGGCGATGTTGGCGATCGCGCGGTGTACGTGGTCGTGGACGGCCCGGTGGTCGATCTGAGCCTCGAGCACGTCAATGCCGAATGTGGAAGCCGTCCGCACCGCATCGGCGCGCTTTGCCGCCGCCAGAAGAGCCTTGGATGGAACACAGCCGTAGTTCAGGCAATCGCCGCCCATGAGCCCCTTCTCGACGAGCACGACGGAGACGCCGAGTTGAGCCGCGGCGGCGGCCACCGAGAGACCGCCCGAGCCCGCGCCGATCACGCACAGGTCAGGAGTTAGCTCCTCTTCCATTCTTGCTCTGGTCCCCTTGCACCGAACCGGCCGGTTGCACCCACTACACAGTCCGGCGGCTTAGCTTCTTTGCCACGACTGGAATGAGCGCCACCACCCCCAGCGCCATGACGGCCACGATAACGTCCGTGGTCAGCAGAGCGCCGGGATCAATCCCGAACTCACAGGAGTCATGACCGCCCTCACCCGCCTTTGCAAGGCAGGATTCGTAGGACGCCTGCTGCGCATCGAACACGCTATCGAGCCCATTGCCGGCAAGCGCGAACGCGAACGTTCCGGGGATAATGCCAACAAACGTCGTGAGGACATAGGTCCAGAACGACACGCCCAGGAGCCCGGGCGCGAGATTCACAAGCCAGAACGGAAATACAGGGATGAGCCGGAGGAAGAGAAGGTAACTCGTCGCGTCTTCGCGAAATCCATCGGCGAAGCGTTGCAGCTTCGGGCCGGCCTTCTCGACCAAGACATCCCGCAGCGCGCTCCGAGCGACCAGAAAGACGGCCGTTGCGCCGATCGTGGCTCCGACCACGGACAGAACGCCGCCGAGCAACCAGCCGAACAAGAAACCCGCGGCGACCGTGAGGACGACGCCACCTGGAATCGAAAGAGCGACCGTTACGGCGTACAGGGCCGTGAATGCCGTCAGGGCGAGCACGTAGTGGTCGTCCATCAGTGCCCGCAGGCTCTCGCGGTTCGCCGCCAGCTGTTCCAGGGTCAGATAGCGGTGCCAGCCCATGGTGACGACCAGGGTGGTAACAGCCACCAACAGCAGCAGCGGCCAAAGCCGTTTCAGCCAATTTGCAGGCCCCAAAGCCATATTCTCTGTGCGCTCCATGCCGACCGGCTCCTTTCGGGGGATAAGGACTCCTCGATTTCCGGCCGTCTATAGATAGAGCCTACCAAACGGCCGGGGGAATGGCCTGTCGCAGCCTTGTGATGGTCCGTCAGCGTCCGTGAAGCGATTCCGGCCTCTCGACGTCATCCCAGGCTGTTTTTCGGGGCGCTCAGAGCCAAAATGTCATCCGATTGATTGACTTGCCCGCCTCCCGCACCTATAAGCCGCTCCGAACCATTTCGCCTCCGAGGCCCGCATTCCTTTTGTGAGCGGCGTGGACGGATGGCAGGAGAAAGTCCGTGAAACGCACTTATCAACCCTCGCGGCTCGTCCGCAAACGCCGCCATGGTTTTCGCGCGCGTATGGCCACCAAGGGCGGCCGCAAGGTTATTGCGCGCCGGAGAGCCAAGGGCCGCAAGAGCTTGTCAGCCTAGGCGGAGTCAAACCGCCTCACCCCGGTGACGGCCATCGGACGCCTCAAGACCCGGTCTGAATATATGTTCGTGAAGGGCGGAACGCGCTTCGCGACGCCTTCGCTCGTACTGCAGGCCCGTCGGCGCGTGCCTGGCACCGGACAGAGCCCCGAATTGGCCCGCTTTGGTTTTACCGCGACGAAACGCCTCGGAGGCGCCGTGGTGCGCAACCGCGCGCGGCGGCGACTCAAGGAGGCCGTGCGCCTGACGGCCGCCGGCCAGGTCCTCGAAGGCTATGATTATGTGTTGATCGCGCGCGGGGGCGCGGTACAACGGCCCTTCACCGAGGTGATCAAAGATCTTCAGCGCGCGCTGACCAAGGTGCACGAGCCCTCTTCGGGGAAGCGGCACCGCAAACCTCCTTCGGCCTAGCGCCGATTTGACCAGACGAGCACGACAACAGCCACCGGGCCCAAAGACGACATGGACGAGAACAACCGCAATTTTATCCTGGCGATCGTGCTGTCGATGACCGTGCTTTTCGCGTGGCAGTTCTTCTTCGTGCCGACGAAGCCGCCCAAGGAGCAGCAAGCCGCTCAGACAGGGCAGACCCAGACGTCCGGCGAGGCGACGACGCCCACCTCATCGGCAGCCGGACAGGCACCACGCCCGAGCGCGAGCACGGCGCCGCAGCCTGAGGGCGCCCCCACCGGCATGACCCGGAAGGAGGCACTCGCGGCCTCGCCCCGCATCGCCATCGACACGCCGAGCGTACGCGGCTCGATCTCGCTGAAGGGCGCCCGGATCGACGACCTGACGCTCAAGGACTACCGGGTGACGGTCGATCCGGACAGCCCGCAAGTGATCCTACTGTCTCCGGCCGGCGGCCCTCATGCCTATTATGCCGAGCGCGGCTATGTGGGCGATCCCGGCAACAAGATGCCGTTGCCCACCGGCGACACGCTGTGGACCGCCGAGGGCGACGGGAAGCTCACGCCCGATACGCCGATCACGCTCACCTACGACAACGGCGAAGGCCTGACATTTACGCGCACAATTTCCGTCGACGACAAGTACATGTTCACGATCGACGACAAGGTGGCTAACACAGGGACCGAAAAGGCGACGATCTACCCTTACGGCCTCGTTTCCCGGCACGAACTGCCCAACGTCCAAGGCTTCTACATTCTGCATGAAGGCCTGATCGGCGTCGTCGACGACGGCCTTGAGGAAATCAGTTACAGCAGCGCGCTCGAGGATCCGGCAGCGACCTTCAAGAGCAAGAGCGGCTGGCTCGGCATCACCGACAAGTATTGGGCCACGACCGTAATCCCGGCCCAGGGCATTCCATTCGACGCTACGTTCAAGGGATCGGACAAGGGCGGGCGCCAGCACTTCCAGACCGATTATCTGATGCAGGCCATGGACGTGCCGCCGGGCGCGACGGTGTCCCTATCGGGGCAAGTGTTCGCCGGCGCCAAGGAAGTGAACGTGGTGGACGGGTATGCCGCGACTTACGAAATCCCGAAGTTCGACCTCCTGATCGATTGGGGCTGGTTCTACTTCCTGACCAGGCCGCTCTTTTACGCGCTCGACTACTTCTACAAGCTCGTCGGCAATTTCGGCGTATCGATCCTGATCGTGACCGTGCTGATCAAGCTCGTGCTCTTCCCGCTCGCGAACAAATCCTACGTGTCGATGAGCCGGATGAAGAAGCTCGCGCCCGAGATGCAGAAGATCAAGGAGCGCTACGGCGACGATCGCATGCGCCAACAGCAGGCGATGATGGATTTGTACAAGAAGGAAAAGGTGAACCCGGCCTCGGGCTGCTTGCCGATCCTCGTGCAAATTCCCGTCTTCTTCGCGCTCTACAAGGTCTTGTTCGTCACCATCGAAATGCGGCATGCGCCGTTCTTCGGCTGGATCCAGGACCTTTCGGCGCCGGACCCGACGACGGTCTTCAACCTCTTCGGACTCATTCCGTGGGATCCGCCGATGTTCCTCATGGTCGGCGCATGGCCGATCATCATGGGGCTGACCATGTGGTTCCAGATGAAGCTGAACCCGGCGCCCCCGGATCCGGTTCAGCAAAAGATCTTCGGCTGGATGCCGGTGGTTTTCACATACATGCTTGCATCGTTCCCGTCGGGCCTCGTGATCTACTGGGCGTGGAACAACTTCCTGTCGATCCTTCAGCAATCGGTCATCATGTGGCGTCAGGGCGTGGACATCCCGCTTCTTGAGAATCTCGGCCTGAAGCCGAAAGCGGATCCCGTGGACGACACGGAAGACGCGAAATCGGCGCGCGAGGCGGCCGAGGAGAAGCGCAGCGCCAAGGCCTCGCGGCGCGCGGAGCGGGCTGCCAAGCAAACCGCTGCCGAAACCGACGATGCGGCCGCAGAGTCCGACGACGCCGTCAACGGCGCCGAAGCCGCGGCCCCGGCGCCCAAGAAGGCCTCACCGAAGAAGGGCGCGCCGCGCAAGCGGGCGGCCAAGAAGAGCGCCCCCAAGGCGGCCGGCAGCGAAGCAGACGGAGAAAGCCCGGCGTAAGCGCCGGCGCTTTCCGCTTGAGGTCGCCCGCGAAGCCGGGCACTTCATACCCATGACCGATTTCGAATTCACCGAAAGCGAGCTTGCGCGCGGCGAAGCCCTGTTTCGTGCGCCTTGCGACTTCGTCCTGGGCGCCGTGGCCGTCGACGGCCTCCCCGCTGACGGGCGTCCCGAGATCGCCTTTGCCGGGCGCTCGAACGTGGGCAAATCGAGCCTCATCAACGCCCTGACCGGCCGCAAGACGCTGGCGCGCGTCTCCGTGACCCCGGGCCGGACGCGCGAGCTCAATTTCTTCACGCTGGGCGCCCAAGGGCCCGACGGGAACGGCAGCGCCTACCTCGTGGACATGCCTGGTTATGGCTACGCCAAGGTCTCGCGGTCTGCCGTCAAAGGATGGACGCGCCTGATCGAGGACTATCTGAAGGGCCGCCGGGAACTGAAGCGGGTATTCCTCCTGATCGACGCGCGCCATGGCCTGAAAGCCAACGACCGGGACACGATGAAGCTCATGGATGAGTCCGCCGTGTCGTATCAAGGCGTCCTGACCAAGGCCGACAAGCCGAAACTGAGCGAGCTGGAGGCCGTCATCGCCAAAACGGAGGCGGAACTCGCCAAGCACCCCGCCGCGTTCCCCCATCTCCTTGTGACTTCGGCCAAGGAGGGCGTCGGCATCCCTGAACTCCGGGCGACAATCGCCGGCCTCACATCGAACGACGTTGAACCTTAAGGCCTTCCGCCGCTATAAGCGCACCCGTGACAGATACGACCTCGAAACCGCCTTCGGGCCAGGACACAGACGCGACCGGCGCCGCGCTGACGGACGCGCTCGGCTCGGTGCACGATAAGGCCAAGATCCTGTCCGAGGCCCTGCCCTATATGCAGCGCTACGACCGCGAGACGGTCGTCGTAAAATATGGCGGCCACGCCATGGGCGATCCGGAGCTTGCGAAGGATTTCGCGCGCGATGTGGTGCTGCTCAAGCAGGCCGGCGTTAACCCCGTGGTGGTGCATGGCGGCGGCCCGCAAATCGGCCGGCTGCTGGAGCGCCTCAATATCAAGTCCGAGTTCCAGGACGGCCTCCGGGTCACGGACCGGCAGACGGTCGACGTGGTCGAGATGGTCCTGGCGGGGTCGGTCAACAAGGAAATCGTCTCCGCCATCAACGACCAGGGCGGCAAGGCCGTGGGCATTTGCGGCAAGGACGCCAATCTGATGCGGGCGAAGAAGCTCGAACGGCGGGTGCGCGATCCCGACTCCAATATCGAGAAGGTTCTCGATCTCGGATTCGTGGGGGAGCCCGGCCTCGTCGAGCCCCACATCATCGACGTAATCATTCAGTCCGATCTTATCCCCGTGGTCGCCCCCATCGGCGTCGGCCCCGAGGGCGAGACGCTGAACATCAATGCAGACACCTTCGCCGCCGCCATCGCGGTCGCGCTAAAGGCCAAGCGTCTGCTGCTGCTCACGGACGTGGACGGCGTTCTGGACAAGGATGGAGCGCTGGTCCGCTCCATGACCACGTCGGAAGCGCTTGATCTGATCGCCGACGGCACGATCACTGGCGGCATGATCCCCAAGATCGAGAGCTGCATCGACGTGATCTCCGAGGGCGTGGAAGCCGTGGTCATCATTAACGGCAAGGTGCCCCATTCGGTCCTGCTCGAGCTCTTCACCGAGCATGGCGCCGGTACGCTGATCGAGCGGCGGCGGCCCCACGGCTACCGCACGAGGCAGCCATGACGGATGCGGCGCAAACGACGCTTGAGCCAAACACGATCGCGGAGCGCGGCTTCGGTCATGTGGAGACTTGGGTCTTCGATCTCGACAATACGCTCTACCCGGCCGAGTGCGATCTCTTCTCGCAAATCGACCACCGCATGGGCTCGTTCATCGCCGAAACTTTAGGTCTGACGCTGGACGACGCGCACGCCTTGCGCAAGAAGTACTATTTCGAGCACGGAACGACGCTGGCCGGACTGATCCGTCTGCATGGCGTCAAGCCGCATGACTTCCTCGACTATGTCCACGACATCGACCTCGGCGTGGTGGACCCGTCGCCGGAGCTCGGGACCGCCATCGAGGCGCTGCCGGGGCGGAAGCTGGTTTTCACGAACGGTTGCCGCAAGCACGCCGAACGCGTCACCACCAAGCTCGGGGTCCGGGACTTGTTCGAGGACATTTTCGACATCCACGCCCTCGAATACGTGAACCCCAAGCCGTCGCGGGAGGCCTTCGAGCGCTTCGTCGCCGCCCATGGGGTCGAGAGCAGCCGGGCCGCGATCTTCGACGACCTGCCGCACAATCTCGAGACCGCGCATGCGCTTGGCATGACCACCATCTGGATCGACTGCCGCGCGATGGGCCGGCCCGAACATGTCGCGCACGAGGACTGGGCGGAATTGCCCGAGCACATTCATCACCGCACGGAAGCGCTCGCGCCTTTCGTTGCTGCTATCGGCGCTTCGCTCGCGGAGGACGCGGCGAGCAGCAAGGCTGCCGACGGCCCGCGGGACCCACAATAATCTGGAGAGTTTTGGGAGAGGTCCATGTCGCACGATCATCTGAAGAACTTCATCGACGGCGCATTCGAACACGCGTCCGATATTAATTCGGACACGAAAGGCGTGGTGCGCGACGGCGTCGAGGAGGTTCTGGGCCTGCTCGACAAGGGCGAGTTGCGGGTGGCGGAGAAGATCGACGGCGAGTGGGTCGTCAATCAATGGGTCAAGAAGGCCATCCTGCTCTCATTCAAGCTGAACGATCAGAAGCGGATGGACGGCGGGCCGGGCGACTCGTCCTGGTGGGACAAGGTCCCCATGAAGTTCGAGAAATGGAAGGCCAAGGACTTCAAGGAAGCGGGTTTCCGGGCCGTACCGGGCTGCCTCGTGCGCCACTCGGCCTTTATCGCGCCGGGCGTCGTCCTGATGCCGTCCTTCGTCAATCTCGGGGCCTATGTGGATAGCGGATCCATGATCGATACCTGGGCCACCGTCGGATCGTGCGCGCAGATCGGCAAGAACGTGCATCTGTCAGGCGGCGCCGGTATTGGCGGCGTGCTCGAGCCGCTACAGGCCAATCCCGTGATCATCGAAGACAACTGCTTCATCGGCGCCCGCGCCGAAGTGGCCGAAGGGGTGATCGTGGGCGAGGGCTCGGTGCTGTCCATGGGCGTCTATATCGGCCAGTCCACCAAGATCATCGACCGGGCCACGGGCTTCGTTCACCAGGGCCGCGTGCCGCCTTATTCGGTGGTCGTATCAGGCTCCATGCCGGGCAAGCCCTTGCCGGACGGAACGCCGGGCCCTTCGCTCTATTGCGCGGTGATCGTGAAAACCGTCGACGAGCAGACCCGCTCCAAGACGTCCATAAACGAGTTGCTGCGCGACTAGAAATGCACGCAGTTCGGTCGCGGTCTGGCGGCTTAGGCCAAGACCGACCGGCGGCGTTGCGGTTCATAAGGACCAGATTGAACAGATTGCGATTCGACTCGCGCCCTTCGCAATGTCACGATTCGGGCCTAAAACGTGAGACCTGCGTCAGAGGCTGACAATGGGGGAAACAATGGATCTGCAGTACATCTTCACGTCGCTGGAGGGCCGCATCAACCGCGCTAAATGGTGGGCTGGTGTGGTGATCCTCGGCATTATCAGCATCATTCTCGGCGTGCTGATCGAAGTGATCTTCGGAACGGGCTTCTTCGGTGGGTTCCTGGCGACCGTCGTGGCGCTGGCGTTGTTCTTCCCCAGCTATGCCGTCTGCGCCAAGCGCTTCCAGGACCGGGACAAGCCCGGGAAGATGGCTCTGTACGGATTGGTTCCGTCCCTTATCGCAAGCCTGCTCGACGGCTGGGGCCTGACCGGCATAGGCGATCAGCTCAACATTATCGGCTGGCTTTGCGTACTCGTGAATCTCGGCGTGGGCCTGTGGTTCCTGATCGAGTTGGGCATTCTCAAAGGCACACCGGGATCCAACCAATATGGCGGCGACCCGCTCGCGGCCCTGACCTAGGTCTCTTGAGACCCTGAGGCCGTCGACGGGCCATCCTCGTCACGCAAACCGCCCCATTTCCGCCCTTTCCGCTGCTTGCCATAGGACGCGCGCGCGGTCATGTTCGTGGCCGCGCCTGGTGCGGGCGCGCTGCAATTCTAAGGACATTGGTCATGTCATCGCCCGCCGACAACGCGGTCGCCATCGCGCAAAGCCTCATCCGGTGCCCCAGCGTCACGCCGGTGGACGCAGGCGCCTTGGATGCGCTCGCCCGGCCTCTCGTGGCGGCCGGCTTTGCGTGCGACCGGCTGACCTTCACCGAGGACGGGACGGCGGATGTCGACAACCTCGTGGCGCGCATCGGCGGCGGCGCCCCGCATCTGTGTTTCGCCGGCCATACGGACGTGGTTCCGCCTGGCGACGAAACGTCGTGGGCCCATGCGCCCTTTTCCGCCGAGATCGCCGATGGGCGACTCTATGGACGCGGTGCCTCGGACATGAAGGGCGCGGTCGCCTGTTTCGCCGCCGCGGCGATCGACTACGTAGCCGAGCGCGGCGGCCAGGTGCCGGGCACGATCAGCCTCCTCATCACTGGCGACGAGGAAGGCACGGCCATCAACGGCACGAAAAAGGTCTTGGCCTGGATGGAGGAAGCGAACCTCGTCCCCGATCATTGCCTCGTGGGGGAGCCGTCCAACCCAAGCGTTCTCGGCGAAACGATCAAGATCGGCCGGCGCGGGAGCCTCACCGGGCACCTCACAGTGACCGGACAACAAGGCCACGTGGCCTATCCGCATCTTGCGGCCAATCCTGTGAAGGGTATCGTCACGGCGCTCGCCAAGCTGTATGCGACGCCTCTCGACACCGGCAGCCCCCACTTCTCGCCCTCCAATCTCGAGGTGACGAGCATCGACGTGGGCAACCCGGCGACCAATGTGATCCCGGCGCGGGCAGAAGCGCATTTCAATATCCGCTTCAACGACAACCATGAGGCCGAAACCTTGAAGGCCATGCTCCACGAGAGCATCGGCGCGGCGCTGTCCGGCACCGCGCTCTCGTTCTCTTTGGATTTTGCGCCGCATGGCGACGCGTTCGTGACGAAGCCCGGCGCGCTGGATGAACTTCTCGCCGAGGCCGTGACAGAGTTCACCGGAAAGACGCCTGTCCTCTCCACCGACGGCGGCACATCCGATGCGCGCTTCATCAAGGACTATTGCCCCGTCGTGGAATTCGGACTGACGACCGAGACGATCCACAAGACGGACGAGAACGCCGTGCTTGCCGACCTCGAAACGCTGACCGCGATCTACCGCCGGTTCATCGCGCGCTATTTCGAGACCTTTGGGAACGCCAATGAACGGTGATCCGCGCCCCATCGGCGTCTTCGATTCCGGTATGGGCGGCTTGACGGTCCTGCGGGCACTGACTGCCCGGTTGCCGGACGAGCACTTCGTCTATCTCGGCGACACGGCGCGTCTCCCCTACGGCACCAAAAGCCCGGACACCGTCCGCGCCTATGCACTTCAGGCGACACACCTTCTCCTCGGCGAGGACGTGAAGATGGTGGTGATCGCCTGCAATACTGCTTCGTCGGTGGGGCTGGAGGCGCTGCAGGAGGGGCTGGCGCCCGTGCCCGTGATCGGCGTGATCGAACCGGGCGCGCGTGCCGGCGTCGCGGCTACCCGTAACAAGCGCATCGGCGTGCTGGCGACCGAGAGCACCGTCAAAGGCGGGGCGTACGCGCGCGCCATTCACCGTCTCATGGCCGATGCCGAGATCACCCAGCTACCGTGCCAGGTCTTCGTCGCGCTGGCCGAGGAAGGCTGGGCGGACACGCGTGCCACCACTGCGGCTGTGGAGGATTATCTCGAGCCGCTGTTCGCGCGGCCCGACGCACCCGACACGCTGGTGCTCGGTTGCACGCATTTTCCTGTCCTCGCAGGCGCCATCCAGCGCCATGTAGGCGACACCATCACGCTCGTGGATTCGGCCGAGACCACGGCGGCGGCGGTCGCCGAGACACTGGCGAATTCGACACTGCAGGCTGGAATTAGCGGCGCGCCCCGCACCGTCCGCTTCTTCGCCACGGACTCGCCGGAGCGCTTTGCGCGGATCGGCGCGATCTTCTTCGGGCAAGACATCGACGACGGCGCCGTGACGCTTGTCGATCTGAAGATGGCTTAGGCCGAGACGCGATCGGCTAGAGCTTGGGCGGCGGTTCGGAGTCCGGAAGGCTTTCCGACGCATCCGTCGGGTCTTCGATAAGGTCCGGCTTGATCGGCGCGGGCAGCGATGCCTCGTGCTCGATCTCCTTCATGAGACCGGCGAACCAACCCCACCCCAGGATGAGGAAGACTGCCGCGAAATAGAGGATGCCGCCTACCACGACAAGGATGCCGAGTATCGACTCCTCGCGGAACTTGGTCATGGAGGCCAAGGCATTCTCCAGCGCGAGGCCCCCGAAATAGAGCGCGACGGCGAAGGCGATACCGATGGCGGCGAGCTTGGCCACGGGACCGCGAATGGCCCCGCCGGACACGGCAAAGCCTTGGCGGCGCGCCAAGACCGCGAGCAGGATCAGATTGATCCAAGCGCCGATGCTGGTCGCCAGCGCAAGGCCCACTTGGGCGAGATGGCCCATCAGAGCAACCTTCAGCGCGATGTTCACGGCGGCGGCCAGTAGCGCGGCCTTCACGGGGGTCGCCGTGTCCCCGCGCGCGTAGAAGGGCGCGGTGAAGCTCCGCAGTAGCACGAAGGGAATGAGGCCGAGCGAATAGGCGGCGAGCGTATGACCCGCGGATAGCGCGTCTTCGCTCGTGAAAGCACCGCGGGCGAACAGCGCCCGCATGATCAGATCGGGAATCGCGATCGCTGCCGCCGCGCACGGGAGCGTCAGCAGGAGCGCCAGCTGGATACCGCGCGCCTGCGCCGATGCCGCACCCTTGATGTCGCCCGCCGCGAGGCGCCGCGACATTTCCGGCAGCAGCACCGTGCCGACCGCGATGCCCACGACACCGATGGGAAGCTGGTTGATGCGGTCGGCGTAGTAGAGCGCTGATAGTGCGCCGGCCGGCAGGAAGGATGCGATCACCGTGTCGGCGAAGAGCGCCAGTTGCACGCCGCCCGCCCCGATGATCGCGGGGCCGAGCGCTTTCAAGAACCGCTTCGTGGGCTCGTCGAGCCGCGGCATGCGCAGGCGGATGCCGTAGCCGTGCATCTCCGCGTCGCCGCCGACCAGCAGCACCATGGCAACGCCTGCGATTAGCACGCCCCATGCGGCCGCGTGACCCGCGCTCTCGAAATAGGGTGCGAGCGCCAGGGTGGCTATCAGCGAGACGTTGAGCAGAATGGAAGCGCCGGCGGCGGACGCGAAACGATTGTTGGCATTGAGGATGCCTGCGAACAGCGTCTCCAGCGACACAAGCGCCAGGTAAGGAAATGTGATGCGCGTGAGCGCGACAGCGAGGTCGAAGCGTTGGGGATCGTCGGACAGGCCCGGCGCCAGCAGCATCACCACGTCCGGTGTGAACAGGAGCGCGATCGCCAGCAGGACGAGGTTGATGGTGATGAGCGCGGCGCCGACCTGATCGGCGAAGAGTTTCGCCGCAGGCAGCCCCGCCTTCTCCAGTGTATGGGCATAGGCCGGCACGAAGGCTGCCGCGAACGCGCCTTCGGCGAAGATCGCGCGGAAATGGTTCGGCAGCCGGAAGGCGACGAAGAAGGCGTCGGCGACGGGCCCGGCGCCGAGAATGGCGGCCATCACCACATCGCGAATGAAACCCGAGAGGCGCGATACGAGCGTCAGCCCGCCGACGGTGGCAATGCGCCTGATCATGGATGTGTCCCCTTCGCCCGCTCGGGCGCCCATCCAGGATTAATAGTCGACCTTGACCAGGTAAAGGCCGCAAGCCGGAGCGACGGGTCCGCAGGCCGCCCGGTCGCGCGCGTCCAAGGCCGATTTCAGCTCACCGGCCGTCCAGCGCCCTTCGCCGACGCATTTCAGCGAGCCGACCATGGAGCGCACCTGATTGTGCAGGAACGAGCGCGCCGAGGCTTCGACCCGGATGATCTCGCCATGCCGCGAGACGTCGAGCCGATCGAGCGTCTTCTTGGGGGATGCCGCCTGACACTCCGAGGAGCGGAACGTCGTGAAGTCGTGATGGCCAAGAAGGGTCTGCGCGGCCGCATGCATGGCCTCGGCATCGAGCGGCTTAAACACGCCCCAGGCCCGGTCGCGCTCCAGCGCCAAAGGCGGGCGGCGATCGACGATGCGATAGAGATAGTGTCGCGCCTTGGCCGAGAAGCGCGCATCGAACGCCTCGGTGACCTTCTCGCACGACAGCACGGCGATCGGATCTGGACGCAGCTGCGCATTGAGAGCATCGCGCACCCGCGCCGGTTCCCAATCCTTCTCGAGATCGAGATGGGCCACCTGCCCCGTTGCATGAACGCCCGCGTCAGTTCGTCCGGCCCCGCGCGGGATCGCCCCCTCGCCGGAGAAGGCCTCGACCGCTTGCGCAAGCCGCCCCTGAACCGACATCTGGCCGTCCTGCAACTGCCAGCCGACGAACGGCGTGCCGTCATATTCTAGAAGGAGCTTGTAGCGGGGCATGATCGCGCGCCCGCCTAGAGAAGCGTACTGCCGACCGGCAGATCGACGCCGCGTAGAAACGCGTCCGCCAGCATCGGCTTCTTGCCGGCACGCTGGACGCGGGTCAGGCGCACAGCGCCATCGGCGCAGGCAACGGTCAGGCGATCGTCGAGCAACTGACCGGGCGCCCCGCGCCCTTTCTCCAGCGTCGAGCCCTGAACCTTGACGCGCTCGGTCTTGCCCTTCTGGACGAGCTCAAACCAGGCGCCGGGATAGGGCGACAGGCCGCGGATATGGTTGTGCACCTCCTGCGCGGGCCGCGCCCAGTCTATACGGGTCTCTTCGTTGGTGAGCTTGGCCGCATAGGTCGCGAGTCCGCCGTCCTGCTTCACACAGTGGAGCTTGCCCTCACCGAGCGTTGCGAGCACTTCCACCATCAAATCGGCGCCGAGGATCGAAAGCGCATCGTGCAGTTCGCCCGCGGTCATGTCGGGGCCGATCGCGACGCGGTCCATGAGGCAGACGGGGCCCTCGTCGAGCCCTTGGGTGACGCGCATGATGGAGACGCCCGATTCCGCGTCGCCCGCCATGATCGCGCGATTGATCGGCGCCGCGCCACGCCAGCGGGGCAGCAGGGAGGCGTGGATGTTAAACACGCCGTGCCGCGTGCCGTTAAGGACCACCTCCGGCAAGATCAGCCCATAGGCGACGACGACAGCCGCGTCTGCTTCGAGAGCGGCGAACCGCTTCTGCTCGGCGGGGCTTCTGAGACTTTCTGGGACACGCACAGGCAGCCCGAGCGCCTCGGCTTCCTGATGCACCGGCGAGTTGCGAACGGCCATGCCGCGCCCGGCGGGCCGTGGCGGCTGGGTATACACGGCCACGATGTCGTGGCCCGCCTTGGCAACAGACAGCAGCGCCGGAACGGCAAAATCCGGCGTGCCCATGAAGATGATCCGCATGGCCCGGTCTTAGGCCGGTTCGATGCGCATGGGAAGCCGCTTCGCCGGGCTTAGACCGCCGTGGCGCGCTTTTGCTTGGTGAATTTCCGCACGATCATGTCGCGCTTCAGGCGCGACAGATAGTCGATGAAGAGGACCCCGTTCAGGTGGTCGACCTCGTGCTGGACGATCGTGGCCAGAAAGCCCTCGAGTTCCGCCTCCTGGGACTTGCCCTCGCGATCGAGATAGGACACGCGCGCCATTGCCGGGCGCTCGACCTCCGCCGTGACGTCGGGGATCGACAGGCAGCCCTCCTCGTGCACGCGCATCTCGTCGGATCGCTGCAGAATCACAGGGTTCGCCATGACGAGGGGCGCGGGCTCCTCCTCGTCTCGAGCCGGATCCATCACGATCACCCGGCGCAGGATGCCGATTTGGGGCGCGGCGAGGCCAACGCCAGGGGCGTCGTACATCGTCGCCAGCATGTCGTCCATCAGCGTGCGCAATTCGTCGTCCACGCGTTCGACGGGCTCCGCCGTCTGGCGCAGTACAGAATCGGGGATGGTGACGATGGGATGGATGGTAGCCATGACTGACGCTGACATAAGGACCGATGCGGCTCCGGTCAATGTGCTGCATCGACCGCGGGTGTGAAGCGCCGCCAGGGCGCGTGTTCCTGTTTTGGTCTAGCCTCCCGAATCAGCCTATAGCTAGTCACTATGGTCCTTGAGCCCCTGCATATCGGGACGGTGATGATCGACCCCGTTCTGGTGGGCCTTGTGCTCGCCGGAGTGGCTGTGCTCGCGCTCCTGATTCTGGCGATCGTGATGGTCGTCCATCTTGCCCGCCGAAAGCAGGACGCCGCCGCGCAAGGAGACCAGCTCGGCGAGCTGCGCGTGCGGCTTCAGACGCTCGCGGAAATCAGCGTGACGCGGCACGGCGATTTGGCGCGCGCCGTCAACGAGCGCCTCGACCGCATGACCCACAAGGTGGGCACCGATCTCAACGAGAGCGCCCGCAAGACTCACGAGACCATTTCGCGGCTGAACGAGCGGCTGGCCGTGATCGATACGGCTCAAAAGAACCTCACCGAGCTCTCTGGCAACATGGTCAGCCTTCAGGAGATCCTGGCGAACAAGCAGGCGCGCGGGGCCTTCGGCCAAGTTCGCATGGAGGCCATCATCAAGGACGGGCTCCCCGCCGGCGCCTACTCTTTCCAGGCGACGCTCTCAAACAACACGCGGCCCGACTGTCTCCTGCATATGCCGAACACGCCGGCGGGCGTCGTAATCGATGCGAAGTTTCCGCTGGAAGGCTTCGAGGCCTTCCGTACGGCGCGCAGCGATGAGGCGAAGAAAGCCGCCGCCCGGCGCATCCGTACCGATGTGGGCAAGCATATCGATGCGATCGCCGAGAAGTATCTCATCCCCGGCGAGACTCAGGACACCGCCATTCTGTTCGTGCCTTCCGAATCCATCTCTGCGGATTTGTCGGAGCACTTCCCGGACATCGTCCAGAAGGCGTACCGCGCGCGCATCGTGATCTGCGCGCCGAACATGCTGATGCTCGCAGTGCAGACCATGCAGGCCATTCTCAAAGACGTGCAGATGCGCGAGCAGGCGCATCTCATCCAGCGGGAAGTGTCGACCCTGATGGCCGACATGGGACGGTTCCGCGACCGCGTGCTCGATCTGCAGCGGCACTTCGGCCAGGCCAACGCCGATATCGACAAGATCCTCACTTCGGCGGACAAGATCACGAAGCGCGGGCAGAAGATCGAGCAGCTCGACTTCGACGAAGACGCCAAGACGGTTCGCGACGCCAAAGCCGTTCCGCACGGTACGCCTGCGGCACCTGCGTCGGCAGCCGTCCCCAATGTCACTCAGGCCAGTGCCGCGCGTGAGCCCGGCAAGGGGCCGCGCATCATCCGCCAGCCGGATCTGTTGGCCGGCGAATAGCATCACGACACGAACTTAAGGGGACAAGAGATGGATCCGACCGTCGCAGAGACCGTGAAGGAGTCCATGTGGATCTCCACCATGAACGTCTCGATGCTCGATCAGCTCGCCGTTGGCGGCGCGACGAGCCTCGTCAACCTTTTCATTCATGCGATCCTGGTCGGCGCCATCGCCGCAACATTGCGGAACCTCGCAAACACCGACGCCTCGTTCCCCGGCTTCGTGCAGTACATGCTTGTGATCGTCGCCACGGGCACGCTTCTCGTGGTCGGCCATTTCGGTGAATGCGTGATCTGGGCGTATGTCTATAAGTGGGTCGGCGCCGTTCCCAAGGACACCGATCTCATCTATTTCGCGTTCGGCAACTACACCACGCTCGGTTACGGCGACGTCGTGCCCGTGCCTCAATGGCACATGCTTGGCCCGATGACGGCCCTCAATGGCGTCATGCTGATCGGCTGGTCGACCGCGCTCGTCTACGACCTGCTGCACCGGTCCGTGCAAACGCCAAAAGCGAGTTAGGACGCATCGGCGCCGCGAATGCGTTCGGGCGACCCGCTTTCCTGCCGGCCGAAGATTTTAGGCAACGGCCAGAGCCCGCGCTTCGGCGAGAACAGAAAGACCATCAGGAACATCGAGGCCTGAGTCAGTACGATGCAAGCGCCCGTTGCCCCATCGATGTGAAAGCTGATGAGCGTGCCGAGCGCTGCGGAGCTGCAGGCCACCGCGACGGCGATCACCAGCATGCGTTCGAAGCGGTCCGTGAGGATATAGGCGGTGGCGCCCGGCGCGATGAGCATGGCGATGACAAGAATGATGCCCACGGCCTTGATCGAGCTGACGATGGTCAGCGAGAGCAAGATCAGCAGCCCGTAATGCAGCACGTTGACCGGCAGGCCAATGGCGCGGGCATGGTTCGGATCGAAACAATAGAGCAGGAGGTCGCGGCGCTTGGCGAGCACGATGAGGAGCGTGCCACCGGCGATGATCGCCGTCTCCAGAAGATCGCCAGCGGTCACGCCGAGAACGTTGCCGAAAAGGATGTGGTTGAGATGCTGGTCCGTCTCGACCTTGGTGAAGAGCACGAGCCCGAAACCGAACATCCCTGAGAACACGATGCCCATCACCGTGTCTTCCTTAACCCGGCTGTTGTATTTCAGATAGCCCGTCATCAGCGCGCAGGCGAGCCCGGCGACGAACGCACCGACAGCCAACGGTATGCCGAGGACAAACGCGATGACGATGCCCGGCAGCACGGCGTGCGAGATCGCGTCGCCCATCAGCGACCAGCCCTTCAGCACGAGATAGCAGGACAGGACCGCACAAACGGCTGCCACGAGAAGCGACATGCCGAGCGCCCGCTGCATGAAGTCATAGGCGAACGGCTCTACGAAGAACGCAATCGGGTCCATCAGGCGCCCTCCTGCACGGGACGGCTTTCCGGCAGTGCGCTGCCGTTACGCAGATTCTCATCGCGGACGGCGCGGGCCTTGCGATGTGCGGCGATCACGCCGTGCTTCGGTGCGAAGTAGAATGCGGCAAGGAACAGCAGCGTTTGAAGCGTGACGATGACTCCACCGGTCGCGCCATCGATGAAGTAACTCAGATAGGCGCCAACGAAGCTGGTGACGGTTCCGATCCCGACGGCGATCGCGATCAGACGGTCGAAGCGATCGGTGAGCAGGTAGGCCGTGGCGCCCGGCGTCACCACCAGCGCAATTACGAGACACGCACCCACGGTCTGCAGCGCCGCCACGGTGCAGGCGCTGAGCAGCGTAAAGAACACCAGTTTCAGCGTGCGCGTCCGAAGTCCGATGCTACGCGCATAGGTCTCGTCGAAGAACGTGACCATCAGGTCCTTCCAGATGAAGGCCAGCACCGCGAAAGAGACGACCGCGATGATGACGACCTGCAGCGCGTCAGCGTCGGGGATCGCGAGGATGTTGCCGAGCACGATGGTCTGGATCGACACGGAGGTCGGATACAGCGACGCCATGAGCAAGCCGAGCGCGAATAGCGTCGTGAACACGAGACCGATTGTGGCGTCTTCGCGCAGCCGCGAGTGCGCCTTGACGAAGGCCATGCCGAGCGCGGCGAGGATGCCGGCGAAGAAGGCGCCCGCGGCAAAGGGCGCGCCGATGATGTAGGCGCCGGCGACCCCGGGCACGATGGAATGGCCGAGGGCATCGCCCATGAGCGACCAGCCCTTGAGCATCAAATAGCAGGACAGAAAGGCGCACACCGCGCCCACCAGCGCGCTGACCCACATTGCCTTCCACATGTAGTCGTACGAGAACGGGACGATGAGTTCGGTCAGGATGCCGCTCATTTCGCCTTGTCCCGGGCCGGCTTCTTCTTGGTCTTCTTGACACCGTAGAACACGAGCGGCCGCTCATCGTCCGTGATGACGTTGAGGCTGCGCGCGTCGTCGTCCTCATGGAGGGCTTGCCCGCTGAGTTCGAAATTGCGCAGCACGCCGCCGAACGTGCGCTCGAGATTTTCCTGGGTGAACGTCGTGGCAGTCGGCCCCGCCGCGAGAACAGTTCGATTGAGCAAGACGACCTGATCGCAGAAATCGGGCACGCTGCCGAGATTGTGGGTCGAAACGAGAATCAAATGACCGTCGTCACGCAACTCGCGCAGTAGATTGATGATCGCGGACTCTGTTGTGACGTCAATGCCCGTAAACGGCTCGTCCAGCAGGATGATGCGCCCTTCCTGAGCCAGGGCGCGCGCCAGAAAGACACGCTTCTTCTGTCCGCCCGAGAGCTCTCCGATCTGCCGCTTGCGATAGGCGCTCATGTTCACGCGTTCCAAGGCCTCGTCGACCTTGCGCCGGTCCGTCTTGGAGGGAATGCGGAACAGATTCATATGGCCGTACCGGCCCATCATCACGACGTCTTCGACCAGAACCGGGAAGTTCCAATCGACGTCTTCGCTTTGGGGAACGTAGGCAACGATGTTTTTTGACACCGCCTTGTCCACGGGCAGACCGCACAGCCGCACTTGACCGGTGGCCGGGGCGACGAAGCCCATGATGGCTTTGAAAATGGTCGACTTGCCGCTGCCGTTCACGCCCACCAGCGCACAGATCGTGCCCGGACCGAGTTCGAACGAAGCGTCGCGGACCGCCGTAAACCCGTTGGGATAGGTGACGCTCACGTCTTGGACCGCGATGCTTGCGGGACGGGCCAGGGTGTCGGAGCGGGTCAGCAAATCGATACGGTCCATGTGATTTTCGTAGATCCTTCGGCGTTCCTACGACCCTTGTGCAGTCTCAAAACCCTTCGCGACCGTGTCGACGGTGACGCGCAAGAGATCGAGATAGGTGGGAACGGGGCCGCCCTCCTTACTCAGCGAGTCCACATACAGAACGCCACCGTAGGCCGCGCCGCTTTCCTTGGCGACTTGTTTCGCGGCCCGGTCGGAAACCGTGCTCTCGGAGAACACGACGGGAATGCCGTTCTCTTTCACAAGCTCGATCACATGGCGGACCTGTTGCGGCGTCCCCTGTTGATCGGCGTTGATGGGCCAGAGATAGGCCTCCCGCATGCCGTAGTCGCGGGCCAGATAGGAGAAGGCGCCTTCGGACGTCACGAGCCAGCGCTTGTCCTCGGGGATCGCGGCGAGCCGCTTGCGCAGCGGCGCATCCATCGCCTTGATCTTGTCCGCGTAGGCCGCCGCGTTCTTGTTATAGACTTCAGCGTTTTTCGGATCGAACTCGACGAGCGCCTTGCGGATGTTCTCCACATACTGGAGCGCGCTCGTGGGCGACATCCAGGCGTGCGGATTGGGCTTGCCGTTGTACGGGCCTTCCGTGATGCCCATGGGTTCGACGCCATCGCTCACCACGACGCTGGGGACGTCCTTGACGTTCTGAAAGAACTTCTCGAACCACCGCTCAAGGTTGAACCCGTTCCAAAGGACGAGGTCGGCGTCCTGCGCTTTGACAATGTCGCCAGGGGTCGGCTGATAGTCGTGGATCTCCGCGCCGGGCTTCGTGATCGAGGAGACCTCTGCCGCGTCGCCGGCGACGTTCTGGGCAATGTCCTGAATCACGGTGAAGGTGGTTACGACCTTGAACTTGCCGTTCCCCGCATCCGCACTATTCGATGCCGAATCCTGATCGCCGCAACCGGCAAGCACCGATACCCCCAAAACGGTCAGAATCGCGGACACAATCCGAGCCCGCCTTGCCAGACACGCTATCACCAGGAACCTCCTCGTCGCCGTGAACCATCCTTTTCGCATCGCAGCATAGACCCAGTTGCAAATCATTCGCAAGTAGGATTTAGCGGAAAGGGTGAAATCGGCGCCGGGCCTTGCACGACATTGGCTATTTCTTTGGCTTGCCCTTCGTCTTGGCCTCTTTTTTCGTCTCGGCCGCACGGGCTTTGGCCTCACGCTCTCCCCATTTCATGCCCTCGAGCTTCAAGCCGTCCGGATCGAGGAAGAACACGGCGTAGTAGTCGTCGTAGTACTCGTCCGCCGGGTCCACGATGCTCACGCCCTCCCGTTTCAGGAAGGCTTCCAGGTCGTCCACATCCTTACGGCTCCGCAACTCGAAGGCGTAGTGGTGAAAGCCGATATCGCCGGTGCGATAGCCGCGCGCCTGTCCTTCAGCGTCCGTAGGGCCAATCCAATAGCGGGTCTTGCCGTTGGTCCAGCCGATGGCATCGGCATATTCGTCCAGGACCTCGAAGCCGAGGAACTTGAACAGCTTGCCGTAGAACGCCTTCGATTTGTCGAAGTCGCTCACCTTTATGACCAGATGATCGATCCCCACGACACGGACCATTCTCGCGACTCCTTTGTCATGACGGCAGGGCGCCCGGCTGCTATGAGCTTAGGACTATGACGGGCACCGAGGGAACGACCGACCAAGCCACCACTGCGGACGGGCGCCGCAGCTGGACCGAGATCCTGTTCACTCGGAAAATGCTGGCGTGCATCTTTCTCGGCTTCAGCTCAGGCATGCCGTTGTTCGTGCTCGTGTCGCTGGTACCGGCGTGGTTGCGCGACAACGACGTCGATCTCGCGACGATCGGCCTATTTGCCTTGGTCGGCCTGCCTTACACCTGGAAGTTCCTTTGGTCCCCCATGATGGACCGCTTCAAGCTGCCGTTCCTGGGACGGCGGCGCGGCTGGGCCTTACTGACGCAGGTCCTCCTGCTGATTTCGATCGGTCTGCTGGGTCACTTCAATCCGGCGACCTCGATCCAAGCCATCGTCTGGCTCGTCTTCGCGGTCGCCCTGTTCAGCGCCAGCCAGGACATCGTTATCGACGCCTACCGGCGCGAGCTGCTGGCGGACGACGAACTCGGCACCGGCACCTCGTTTTGGATCAACGCCTATCGCCTGTCGGGACTGGTGCCGGGTTCGCTGGCCCTGATCCTGGCCGACCACCTGCCCTGGTCCTCCGTGTTCTGGATCACGGCCGCCTTCATGGCTGTAGGCATCGTGACCACCTTGCTCGTCAAAGAGGTCAGCGACGACGATCTGGCGCCGCATACGCTACGCGAAGCGGTGATCGATCCGTTCGTGGAGTTCTTCAGCCGTGGTGGCATCGCGGCCGGGCTCGCCATCCTCGCCTTCCTGTTCCTGTACAAGCTCGGGGACAACATGGCGACGGCGCTGGCCACGCCCTTCTATCTCGACATGGGCTACACCAAGACCGAGATCGGCAGTGTCGCCAAGTTCGCCGGGCTATGGGCCGTGCTCGCCGGCGCCACGATCGGCGGCGCGGCCATGCTCAAGCTGAGCATCAACAAGGCCCTGTGGATTTTCGGCCTCGTGCAGCTCCTGACCATCGTTCCCTATATCTGGCTGAGCCAGGCTGGGCATTCGCTGGTGGGTCTGTTCGTCGTGGTCAGCGGCGAGTATCTCGCCGTGGGGCTGGGTACGGTCGCGCTCACCGCCTTCATGGCGCGCGAAACCAGCAAGGCCTTCACGGCCACGCAGTTCGCCCTGTTCTCGAGTCTCATCGCCGTGCCGCGTACGGTCGCCAACGCGACGACAGGCTTCATCGTGGAAGCGGTGGGCTGGACGCAGTTCTTCGTCATCTGCGCCCTGCTCGCGATCCCCGGCATGCTGATGCTGCTCAAGGTCGCGCCGTGGAGCGAGAAGGACGAGACGCCCGGCGAGGAGGCTCGGAAAGAAGCCTTGGAAGACCAGGCGGCCGTTGAGGAGGAGGCGAGCCCGTGAGCGACGGCGGACGGCTTCTGTGGATTGTCGGCGTATTCGCCGCGGCAACGGTTGGTCTAGTTGCGGGGATCTGGATCGGCGGCGAGATCGAGTCGAGCGTCTATTGGGAAATCATCGCCGAGGCGAACCTTCCGGAAGAGTGCCTGCGGGAGTTCGAGGCCGCGGCGAACAGGGTTGCCGAGAGCTATCTGGGACCCGCAGCGCCACCTGCGGCCGACTAACCTACCCACCCATCGCCTTGCGCGCCTTGACGGCGGCAGCCAGCGTGCCCTCGTCGAGATAGTCGAGCTCTCCGCCGATGGGGACGCCCTGGGCCAGGCGCGAGACCGAAACGTTGCAGCCGGCAAGCTGGTCGGTGAGATAGTGCGCTGTGGACTGTCCCTCAACCGTCGCGTTCAGCGCCAGCAAAACTTCGGTGACCTCGTCCGCGCGCGCCCGCTCGACGAGCTTGGGAATATTGAGATCGTCGGGGCCGACTCCGTCGAGCGGCGACAGCGTACCGCCAAGGACGTGATAGCGCCCGTTTACGACGGCGGCCCGCTCCAGCGCCCATAGATCGCCCACCTCCTCGACGACGCAGATCAGCGACGGATCGCGCGACTGATCCCGGCACAGCGTGCAGGGACTTTGCGTGTCGATATTGCCGCACACATCGCAGGTGAGAATTGTGTCCCGTGTCTCGGCGAGCGCCGCGGCCAGCGGGTCCAGCAACTGTTCCTTCTTCTTTACGAGATGCAGGGCCGCGCGCCGGGCCGAGCGCGGCCCGAGTCCCGGCAGACGCGCCAGGAGCTGAATGAGCCGCTCGATTTCGGGACCTGCCGCTGCGCGCGCCATGGACCGCTTCCTCTTCTAGACTTCTGGAGCCGCTGAGCCCCGTATACCGGGAATCGGTTTGGACACAGGCATCGCCCAGCCAAAAACGCCGACGGCACGGCCCAGCTTAGCTGAGTCGTGCCGTCGATCCAGGTCGTAGAGTGGAGAGAACGCGAGCGCGGCTTACGCGGCTTTTTCGACGTCCCTGTCCTGAAGATACTGCAGCAGGGTCTCCGGCGCGCTCACGCCATACGGATCCTCCGCGTGATTGTCGCAAAGGCCCGGCTCCTCGAACCACGCCTCGATCACGCCGTCGTTCACGATGGCGGCGTAGCGCCAGGAGCGCATACCGAAGCCGAGGTTGTCCTTGTCGACCAGCATGCCCATCTTGCGCGTGAATTCGCCGGAGCCGTCCGGGATGACCTTCACATGCTTCAGGTCCTGGTCCTTGGCCCATTTGTTCATGACGAAGCTGTCGTTCACCGACAGGCAGTAGATGTCGTCGATGCCGAGGCCCTGGAACTTCTCGAAGGAAGCCTCAAAACCCGGGAGCTGATAGGTCGAGCAGGTCGGCGTGAACGCGCCGGGCAGCGAGAACAGAATCACGCGCTTGCCCTTGAAGTAATCGTCGGTGGTCATGTCTTGCCACCGGTAGGGGTTCGGCCCACCGACGGATTCGTCGCGGACGCGCGTGCGAAAGGTGACCTCGGGGAGTCTGTATCCGGTCTTCATTTTTGGTCCTTGAAATGTTTTGCGAAGCTGATGTTTGAACGTCCCGTCCGCCGATGTGACTTGCGATGCGACTCGCGCGCACGCCGCAGCTCCCGCTAGGAAACGCGCGTTCGCCTGCCACCTCGACGGATGCGATCCGTTCAAAGCCGGGATGTGTGAATCATACACGAGGCAGTGCGATGCAACATGGTGACGTTGCGACGCAGCAATGCGACAAATCGTGCCGCCGGCACGCGTCGCCGCAGTCTTTTTGTATAAAGGCGAGGGCTAGAAGAGTTTGAAGCCCGGGGGAATCGGCAATCCGCCTGTCAGCGAGGCCATCTTTTCCTTCATGGCCTCCTCGACTTTCAGCTTTGCATCCGCATGGGCGGTGATGATCAGGTCTTCGAGGATTTCCACCTCCTCGGGCTTCAGCATCGACGGGTCAATGGCGACACCCTTCATCTCGCCTTTACCGTTGAGCGTGACAGTCACCATACCGGCGCCGGCGCGGCCTTCGCAGGTCATGGCCTCCATCTCGGCCTGCATGTCCTGCATCTTGCCCTGGAGCTGCTGTGCCTGCTTCATCATGTCCATGAAGTTCTTCATCGCGGTCCTTATCTGTCGCGTTGAGGGGTCATCTTAGTTTCGGCGCTTCCGCCCTAACTCGTCCCGCCCCTGTTGAAGACATCGTCCTCAATGTCGTCCGGGGGCTCGTCTGCTTCAGCGGGCTCTTGCGCCGCGTTGCGGACCTCTTTGATCTTTGCGCCGGGAAAGTGCCGAAAAACTTCCTGAACGGCGGGATGGGCATGAAGCGCCTCGATCTCGCGGGCTTCCGCCGCCCGGCGCTGAACCCCCAGCGGCTCCTCGCCCTCCTGCTCGCTCGTGGACACGATCCAGACCTGACCGGTCCACGCCTTGAGCTTGCGCATCAGCTCCTGCAACAGATCCGGCGCCGCGAGCGGCAGCGGATTGAGGGCGATATTGCCCCGCTTGAACCGGACCAGACGCACCTGCTCCAGCAGCGCGTTCTTCAGTTTCAGGTCGCGCTTCGTCTCGGCCAAGGCCACCACGTCGGCGAAACTCTGCGGCATGGGCGACGCCGGCACTGGCTCTGAATCAGGCTCTTCTTCGAAGTCGGGCGGCGCCGGATTTTCCGACTCAAACACCGCCGGTTCATCGCGCACCTCTCGTGTGCTGACAGGCGCCTTTCCGGCGGCGACAGGCGCGTTGGCCGACGTGGTATCAGAGGTAGGCGCATCAGCGGGGGCTGATGCTTTCGGCGCACCCGTCTCCGGCGTGGTCTGACGGGCGGCATCGCCGGGCGGCGGCAAATCGACCACATAGGCGAGCCGCACCAGCACCATGTCGGCCGCCGCGAGCGGCCGCGGGCTGCTGCGGACTTCGTCGTGACCCTTCAGCAGCATCTGCCAGGCGCGTGCGAGCACCGGCATGGAAAGCCGCTTGGCAAGGTCTTCGATACGCCCACGTTCCACCTCGCCGGCGGCCGGATCAATCCCTTGCGGACCCGCCGCCTTCGCTACCGTGACCGCGTGGACGGCATCGGCAAGATCGGTGATGACCTGGCCGGGCTCGGCGCCATCGCGGTTGAGCTGTTCCAAGGCTTTGAGTGCCCCGCCCGCATCGCCCTTCAGGACCGTCTCGAGCAGATCGAAGATGCGCCCCCGGTCCGCCAACCCCAGAAGCTCCCGAATTGTGTCCGGCCCGATCCGGCCGGAGCCGAACGCAATGGCCCGGTCGAGGATGGAGAGCGCATCGCGCACCGACCCCTCTCCTGCCCGCGCGATCAGCGCGAGCGCGGCCGGGTCCGCCTGGGAGCCTTCTTCCTTGGCGATACGCGCAAGGTGGGCGGACAGGGTCTCCACGCCGATGCGCTTCAGATCGAAACGCTGGCAGCGCGACAATACCGTGACCGGTACTTTACGGATTTCCGTGGTGGCGAAGATGAACTTCACGTGCTCGGGCGGCTCTTCGAGCGTCTTCAACAGGCCGTTGAAGGCCTGCTTGGACAGCATGTGCACCTCGTCGACGATATAGACTTTGTATCGCGCCGAATTGGGCTTGTAGTGCGCGCTGTCGATCAGATCGCGGATGTCGTCGATACCGGTATGGGAGGCCGCATCCATTTCGATCACATCGAGGTGGCGGCCCTCCAGGATGGCGCGGCAATGAACGCCTTCCTCTTCGATATCGATCGTGGCGCCCTCGCCTTTCGGCCCCTCATAGTTGAGGGCCCGCGCCACGAGTCGTGCCGTGGTCGTCTTGCCGACGCCGCGCACGCCCGTGAGCATATAGGCCTGGGCGATGCGGCCCGACGCAAAGGCATTGCGCAGGGTGCGCACCACGGGCTCTTGGCCGATCAGCTCCGCGAAGATTTTGGGCCGGTATTTGCGCGCCAGCGCCGCATGGCTGGGCGCCGCATCCTTGGTCGGGTCTTGGGTCGGGTTTTGGGCCTTGTCTTCGGACATCGAAAAAGGAGCGCTCACGCCATGGCTTCAATCGGGGCCGGTTCATGAACCTTTCGGGCGCAAGACGATCGCACCCGCGAAGTTTACGCGACGCACGGGAAAGGTGGGAGGCTGGACAATCAACCCGCGAAACGCTCGTTAGGGCTGCTTCCTTCCGGACCTGACCCGGTTGGCGAGGCACGCGCCTGCCGCCAACCTCCCTGGTGCACTATATCGGGGAAGCCGGGCCTCGTGGCAACCGTGAGCGCCACTAATCTTCGCGATGGCCTGATTCCCTTGGGGTTTGGACGACGGGCGCAGCCCGCGCTTCCAGATCAAGGCGCGAGAAACTTGAAAGGCTTTGCGTCCTGGAAACTGCCGGAGACCTCGCCTGCCAGAATCGGGAAGCTGGTCAGATCGAGCTTCTTTGTCGCGGCGCCTTCGGACAGGTCGAGTTTGTCGAGATCCACCCAGAAAAGACCGGGATTGAACACCGAGTCGTAATAGTAGCGCTTGATGCCCTGGTCGGCGTAGGTCCGCCACTGGGTTGTCGCGATATTCGGTTTGCTCGGATCCTTGACGCCGACAGGAACGCTGACAGCCCGGACCATCGAGGCAACGCTGGCGAGCGCCGTGCGCTTGTCCTCGAATTTCGGCGAGGCGCTCAAGAAGTAGCTCGCGCGCACGAACCGGTCCGCTGCGCGATTCGTGCCGGGCAGGAACGTACTGCCGCCGATGCCCGTCCAATAGGTGTTGATGGCCAGCTGTTGATCGTAGGGCGGCGAATTCGTCATCACGGTCGTTTGCGGCCCCTGATGAATGACGAGCTTGCCGTCGAGATACTCAAAGATAGCGGAATCACCCGAGGGGTCGGACAAGGCCACATGGCCCGTCGCGGCCTTGCCGTTCGGAAGGTTGGGCGCCACGACAGTGAAGGGATCGGCCTTCAACGCGTCGACGGCTTCCGACACGGTCGCGAAGCTGTCGAGGACGTATTGCAGCCAGCCGCCGACGGACATTTTCGGTTTGCCAGCGTCGGCCGGACCGTAGTCGGACTCGGCCAAGTACAAGACGTTGCCGACGAGGCCGGCTTCGTTCATCCCATCGACCGTGGCGACGTCATAGATCGTGGCGATGACCGAACCGTATTTCGATGTCCACGTGAACGAGCCTTCGCCCACGCCGCCGTTGCGCTCCATCCCCTTTGGAAACGCCCAAAGATTCGTCTGCGTGTTGTCAGCCCAATCCATACTGCGGCCGACGATGAAGTCCTTGCTCCCAGTCTCATAGAGAATGCGCGTGCATGCATCACTGACGGTGACCGAACCGGCTACCGCCAAGCCAGCCAGCGCCACTCCCAAAACCGGATTCCACACCTTTGATTGAGATTTTTTGTTCACGTGACATCTCCTCCTGCTGACCCGGCGCACCGAGACTAAAAGACCGTTCGAATCATCGGGGGTCGGTCTCTAACGCCGTTTTGTGGCACCAAGCTGTCGAGGATCGAGACTCGCTCGTCTACGCCTTCAGCGTGCTTCTAAACGGGCTTGCCGGATAAGTGCCGAGCAGCGTGATCTCGCTCGTGTAGAAGTCGAGCTCCTCCATGGCGAGTTGCACCGGGCGTTCGTCGGGATGACCTTCGATGTCCGCGTAGAACATGGTCGCGTTGAACGATCCTTCGAGCTGGTAGGATTCCAGCTTGGTCATGTTCACGCCGTTGGTGGCGAAACCGCCGAGCGCCTTGTAGAGCGCCGCGGGCACGTTGCGCACGCGGAACACGAAGGTCGTGAGGACCGGGCCGTCGTCGGCTTTCGTCTTCACGGGCTTGGCCGACAGAATCACGAACCGCGTCGTGTTGTGGGCCGCGTCCTCGACATCTTTCTTGGCGACGCGCAGCCCGTAGATCTCTGCGGCGAGCTTGGAGGCGATCGCCGCCTGGGTCGGATCGGCGGCCTCGCTCACATGACGGGCGGCCCCCGCCGTGTCGGCCTCGGTCACCGGCTTGAGCCTCAATTCGGCGATGACCTTGCGGCACTGGCCGAGCGCCATGATGTGGCTGTGGACCGATTTGAGATCCGACAGCTTGGCGCCGGGCAGCGTGAGCAATTGATGCCGGATGCGCTCGAAATGCTCGCCGATGATGTATAGCCCCGAATCGGGCAGCAGATGATGGATGTCGGCCACGCGCCCCGCCACCGAATTCTCGATGGGGATCATGGCGAGCTTCGCGGCGCCGGTTTTGACGGCGGCCAGCGCATCCTCAAAGGTCGCGCACGGCACCGCCTCCATGTCCGGATAAGCGTCGTTGGCCGCGAGGTGCGAGTTCGCACCCGGCTCCCCTTGGAAGGCGATTCTATTTGCGCGCTTCGTGGCCATCGCAGTCTTGGGCTTCATCGTCGGTTGGGCGGGCGGGGATCGGAAATTCTTACGCGGTTTCAAGAATTTCGCGTGCCCGCGCAAGGTCGGCCGGAGTATCGACACCGAGCGGAACCGTGTCAACGAGACCGACATGGATGCGCATGCCGGACTCGAGCGCCCTGAGCTGCTCGAGTTTCTCGCGCATTTCGAGCGGCGACGGGGGCAAACCCACGAACTGTTCCAGCGCAGCGCGGCGATAAGCGTAAAGCCCGATATGATGGTAGAGCGGCCCGTCGCCGTGCGGGGCGGTGGCGCGTGTGAAATACAGGGCATTGAGAATGCCGCCGCGCGACAGGGGCGATCCCACTACCTTCACCACGTTGGGATTGGTGCGTTCCTCCTCGCGGACGATCTCCGCCGCGATTGTACCGATATCCGCCTCGCCCTCCTCGAGAGCCTCGACGCATTTCCCGATTAGGGCGGAATCGAGCGTCGGCAGATCCCCTTGCAGGTTGACCACCACGTCGAATTCCCGCTCCGGGTCGGCGGCCTGAAGTGCCTCGAAGATCCTGTCGGAGCCGCTTGCATGGTCCGCGCGTGTGAGAACCGCTTCTCCACCTGCGCGCGCAACGGCATCCTGGACCTCCTGAGAATCAGTCGCCACCAGCACGGGGCCGCATTCCGCTTCGATCGCGCGGCGCCAGACGTGAACGATCATGGGCTCGCCTGCGATCGCGGCCAACGGCTTGTCCGGCAGTCGTGTTGCGGCGCGCCTTGCAGGAATGACGACGATTGATTTTGTCATTTTTTCCCGTTTGTTAGCGTTCAAATGCCAAATGGGCTGACCTTGCCAGCTGTGCTGATTCTCTCAGTTGCAACCGCCGTCGGCCCCTTATAGTGTCAGCCAGCGTCGCAAGAGCTATTCTGAAGTAGCCTTTGTTTCCTGCCGGGGGGATATCCAACATGAAATACTACTACTTGAACAAAGTCGCTATGGCGGTGCTGTTGGCACTGCTTCTGTTCTTTGGCACACGGACACTCATCGACATTCTCTACGAAGAACACCTGCCGGAGACCCCGGGCTACGAGGTGGCCGGCGCTGAGGAAGAGGCTGTTCACGGTGGCGAGAAGAAGGGCGGCGAAGAAGACAAGGGCGCGGCTTTCATCGCAGCCCTGAACAAGGCCGATCCCGCCAAGGGCGAGCAAGCCGTCGGACTTTGTAAAGTTTGCCACAGCTTCGAGAAGGGCGGGCCGAACATGATCGGCCCCGGCATTTACGGTGTGGTTGGGCACAAGATCGCCGCGCATGAGGGCTTCAGCTACACGGCGGCCCTCAAGGATCACGGCGGTGAATGGACCTTCGAGAACCTTGACCATTGGCTCGAGAACCCGGCGGAGTTCGCGCCCGGCACGAGCATGGCCTTCCCCGGCATCAAGGACCTCCAGAAGCGTGCCGACGTCATCGCCTATCTGAACCAGAACAGCGACGACCCGCTGCCGATCCCCGAGCCCACGGCCGCGCCCGCCGCGGAAGAGTCCGCGAAAGAGGAAAGCCCCGACAAGGCGGCGCCTGAAATCCTGTCGCTTCTCGCGGAGGCCGACCCAGCCAAGGGCGAGCAGTCTGCTGCGCTCTGCAAGGTCTGCCACACCTTCGACGCCGGCGGGGCCAACGGGATCGGACCGAACCTGCACAACGTTGTTGGCGCGCAGGTCGGACATCACGAGGGCTATGCCTACTCCGCCGCACTTAAGAAAAAAGGTGGGGATTGGACCTATGAGCGCCTCGACGAGTGGCTTGCGAACCCGGCGGCCTTCGCACCCGGCACAACGATGGCCTTCCCCGGCATTCCCGATGCGAAGACCCGTGCCGATGTGATTGCGTTCCTGCGCAGCCAGACGGAAAATCCGCCGGAGCTTCCTGCTGGAGATGCCGCAGCGGCGCCTGCGGAGGAAGAGGCTGCGCCGGCTGAAGAGGCAGCTCCTGCCGAGGAACCCGCTGCGGAAGAGTCCAAGGACGAAGCCGCTCCTGCGGAGGAAGAGGCAAAGCCTGCCGAAGACGAGGCCATGCCGGCTGAGGAACCGGCTGCGGAAGAGTCCAGCGACGAAGCCGCGCCCGCCAAGGAAGAAGAGGCCGCGCCGGCTGAAGAGGCGGCTCCTGCTGAGGAAGAGGCCATGCCTGCGGAGGAGCCCGCTGCCGAAGAGCCCGCTGCGGAAGAACCTGCTGCGGCAGAGTCTTCGGAAGCGGAGGCCGATGCTCCCGCCGCGGCCGAGGATTCGGCGAGCGGGGACGAAACTATCGTCAATTCGCCAATGGTCTCGGAGGATGCTCCGTCCCTGCCGCACAAGGGCGAGGCGCCCTCTCCGAACCAACCGCAGCCTGTCGTTCCCTCCGACCCGTCGTCGACAACGACACAGGCCGACGAGCCGAGCATGTCCGATGACAGCGGCAGCGCTTCGGATGACAGCGGCAGCGCATCGTCGCAGCCGCAGCCGGTCTATCCGGACGGCAAGCCGGACGGGATCTAGGCCTTACCGGTCTCAGACAGAACAATCCGATCAAGGGCCCCGCTTCCGGGGCCCTTTTTCTTTGGGCGTGCTCCATCGAAGTCCTGCCGGCGGCTCGCCGCAACTCTAGGGGCCGCGACATGACCGATAATTCATTTGGCCCCGCACCCCGGCATGCTAACTTTTTTGCCCACCGGGGTTTTTGCGGCCCCATAGCAAGGTTCTAGGCAAGGCTTAAGCTTCGTGGCCACCAGCCCGGCAGCCGCAGGCCGCCTCGCCGCGACAGTCCCCGTAGTCACGGAACGGTGCTTATTTCCCCATGATGTTTTCAAGACTGACTTTCGCCGCAGCGCTCACCGCACTCTTGCTCGGACCGGCCGCTGCCCAGGATGGCTCTGCCCAAAAGTCCGTTGGCGAAGCGCCCGTTGCCCAAGAGGCCAAGCCGGCCCCCTCGGAGGCGTCTTCTCAGACGAAGCATCATGCGCTGTCTTTGGTGGGAGAGCCCAAGTACCCCGCGGACTTCACCCATTTCGACTTCGTGAACCCCGATGCCCCGAAAGGCGGTCTTGTGCGCCTGCCCTCGATCGGCGGGTTCGACAGCCTCAACCCCGTTCTGTATCGCGGCGAGCAGGCCCCCGGCATCGGCTTCGTCAACGAGAGCCTTTTTGTCGACAGTATCGACGAGCCGTCGACGTCGTACGGACTGATCGCCGAATGGGCGTCCTATCCGGACGACTATTCGTCCGTGACCTTCAAACTTCGCGACGAGGCACGCTGGCACGACGGTGAGCCGATCACGCCCGAGGATGTGATCTACAGTCTCAAGGTGAACAAGGAGGCCAATCCGCGGATGGGCCTCTACTACAAGAACGTCAGCCACGCGGAGAAGACAGGCGACAACGAGGTGACCTTCTACTTCGACAGTAAAGGCAACCGCGAACTGCCGATGATCATGGGGCAGCTCACCATCCTGCCGAAACACTTTTGGACCGGCACGGACGACAACGGAGAGAAGCGCGACCCCATGAAGACCACGATGGAGCCGCCGCTCGGCTCGGGCCCCTACCGGGTCAAGTCGGTCAGCCCCGGCCGCTCGATCAGCTACGAGCGCGTCGAGGATTATTGGGGCAAGGATCTGCCCGTGAACAAAGGCATGTGGAATTTCGACGAAATGCGCTTCGATTCCTATCGGGACATCACCGTCGCGTTCGAAAGCTTTAAAGCCGGCAATCTGGACTATTGGAACGAGTCGAGCTCGAAGAACTGGGCCATGGCCTATGACTTTCCCGCTGTCGAGAACGGCGAAATCAAGCGGGAAGAGGTTCGGCTCGAGCGCGGCATGCCCATGCAGGCTTTCGTGCTGAACCAGCGCCGTTCCAAATTCCAGGACCGGCGCGTGCGCCAAGCGCTGAACCTGGCATTCGACTTCGAGTGGACGAACAAGAACCTGTTCTTCGGCCAGTATGAGCGCGTCGACAGCTACTTCCAAAATTCGGAGTTAGCGGCACCGAAGGCGTTGCCCGAGGGACGCGAACTCGAAATCCTCGAGACGGTTCGCGACGAGGTCCCCGAGGAAGTCTTCACGACCGTGCATGAGAACCCGACCAACACCGATCAGACCGAGATGCGCAAGAATTTGCGCAAGGCCGTGATGCTGCTGCGCGAAGCGGGCTGGCAGGTGAAGGACGGAGCTCTCACGAACACGAAGACCGGCGAACAGATGAACATAGAGTTCCTGATCGTCTCGCCGCTGTTCGAGCGCATCATTCAGCCCTACCTGCGCAACCTCAACCGGCTCGGCATCAAGGGCTCAATCCGTCTCGTGGACTCTGCGCAATACACGCGCCGGCTCAACAATTTCGACTACGACGTGATTGTCGGGAATTTCGGTCAGTCCGAGTCGCCCGGCAACGAGCAACGCGACTATTGGGGCAGCGAAGCCGCAGACCGAGACGGCAGCATGAACCTCATCGGCATCAAGGACCCGGCGATCGACAAGTTGATCGACTACATCATCTTCGCCAAGGACCGCGAGGAACTCGTCGCCGCGACGCATGCGCTCGACCGCGTCTTGCTGTGGCACGATTTCGTGGTGCCGCAATGGTTCTCGCCCTACCAGCGTATAGCCTATCGAAGCCATTACGGGCGGCCTGACAAACTGCCGGGACTGACGCCAGGGTTCTTCCAGGTTTGGTGGGACGACAGAGACAACGCCGCGGCCGACGCTCAAATCTCGAATTGATCCCAGCGGGGCGGGAGTCCGGTCGATGACGATGTTTTGCCCGATGACAATGACACGCGCCACAGCCGCTCTTGCGGCAGGCCTGTTTTGCACGCTTCTCCTGGCGCCGCCCGTGAGCGCCGAGCGCAGCCATGGGCTCTCCGCCTTTGGCGACCTTGCCCAGCCTGAAGACTTTCAAGCCTTTGCCTATGTCAATCCGGATGCGCCGAAGGGCGGCGCGTTTTCCTTGATCGGCTGGGGCGGTGTCACAACGTTCAACAGCCTCAATAGCTACATTCTCAAGGGCGATGCCGCTCAGGGGCTCGAGCTTTTGTTCGACAGCCTGATGGTACGGGCGATGGACGAGCCAGACGCGGTCTACGGACTGATCGCCGAAAGCGCGGACGTCGCGGACGACGGCAAGTCCGTCACCTTCTATCTCCGCCCCGAAGCCCGCTTCTCCGATGGCACGCCTGTGACTGCCGACGACGTCGTGTTCTCGTTCGACATCCTGAAGGAAAAGGGACACCCGCTTTACGCGCAGATGCTGCGCGACGTGGAGAAAGCCGAGGCGCTCGCCCCCGCCACCGTGCGCTACACCTTCAAAGGAGACCTCGTTCGCGATCTGCCGCTGACGGTCGCGGAGCTGCCCGTGTTTTCCGCGGCCTATTACAAGGACAGGCCATTCGACCAGACGACGCTGGACCCACCGCTGGGGTCCGGCCCGTATCTCGTCGATGACCTCAAGCAGGGCCGAACCATCACCTATCGGCGCAATCCCGACTATTGGGCCAAGGACCTCCCAGTCAACAACGGCCGCTGGAACTTCGACACGATCCGCTTCGAGTATTTTCGCGACCGTACGGCCGGCATGGAAGCGTTCAAGGCTGGCACCTACGACCTGCGCGAGGAGTTCACGTCCAAGGTCTGGGCGACCGAATACGACTTTCCCGCCATCCGCGACGGGCGCGTGAAGAAGGACACATTGCCCGACATGACGCCATCGGGAACGCAAGGGTTCTTCATCAATACACGCCGCGACAAGTTCAAAGACAAGAGGGTCCGCGAAGCTTTGGGGCTCGCCTTCGACTTCGAGTGGACCAACCGCAACATGTTCTTCAACCTCTACAACCGCACGCAGAGCTATTTCGAGAACTCCCCGATGAAGGCGGAAGGCGAACCGTCGGCCGCGGAACGTGCATTGATCGAGGGGCTCGGCGTCGATGTCGATCCGGATGTGCTGGGACCCGTGCCTTTGCCGCCGGTGAGCGACGGCTCAGGCCGCGACCGGGCGTCCTTGCAGCGGGCGAGCAAGCTTCTCGACGAGGCCGGCTGGCGCATCAAGGACAAGAAGCGTGTGAACGAGAAGGGTGAGCCGCTGACGGTCGAGTTCCTCACCTTCGAGCCCACCTTCGAGCGCATCGTCGCGCCCTACGTGAAGAACCTCTCGCTTCTCGGGATCGACGCCCGGATCCGCCGCGTCGACCCGGCGCAGTATCAGCAGCGCCTCAAAGATTTCGATTTCGACATCACCACCCAACGCTATGTGATGCGCAATACGCCAGGCGTGGAGCTGCGCAGCTATTTCGGCTCAGGATCCGCCGACTTGGTTGGCTCGCTGAATCTCGCCGGCATCAAAGACCCTGCAGTGGACGCGCTCATCGAAGAGATCATCAGCGCGGAGAACCGCGAGGACATGCACACGGCAGCCCGCGCGCTCGACCGTGTGTTGCGCGCAGGCCATTACTGGGTGCCGCACTGGAATAAGGCCTCTCACACGATCGCGTATTGGGACAAGTTCGGCCAACCCGAGACGAAACCGAAATTCGATCGGGGCATCCTCGACACCTGGTGGTTCGAGGGCGCGGAGAAGCAGACGGCCGGTGAGCAGTAGCGCGCTCAGGCCAGCCGCTCAAAGCGCTCGATCTGGCGAAAGACCGGCGCTGGATTGACGCCGGTCGGTGGGGGCCCCGAACGGTGTAGCTCCCACAGCGGTCGGCCGTTTCGCTACCCGGTTTTCGAGCCCAAGTGCCGGGCCTGACGGCTGGGCCCAAGGGGCCGGGCGTAACCGTGGCTCTTCGGCCCGGCAGGCCGCCCTTCTGGCGTTTAGCGCCGCGCCTTACCAACTTGCAATAATTCTGGGCCTTCTGTCGGGTTCCGTTCGCCTCCAGAATCCAGTAAGCAAAGGCTGCAAATGCCGATCCTCCGGTCCTTCTGGCCTGAGCGGCGGCACTCGTTTGCAACCGGCAGCGCAGCGACGGGAAGCCCGACACAATTGGCCGCCTATATCCTTCGCCGACTCTTACTGATCATTCCAACGATGCTCGGCATCATGCTGGTGACTTTTGTCATCGTGCAGTTTGCGCCGGGCGGCCCCGTCGAGCGCCTGATCGCGCAACTGACCGGCACGGACGCCGGCGCGACGGCTAAGTTCAGCGGCGGCGGGAGCGACTTCGCCGGTAGCGGCGGTCAACAGGGCATGCCGGGCGGCGACGTGAGCGGCGCCTCGTCGAAATACCGCGGCGCGCAAGGTCTCGACCCCGAGTTCATCGCCAGCCTCGAGAAGCAGTTCGGTTTCGACAAGCCGGCCCATGAGCGTTTCGGCAAGATGATCTGGAGCTATCTGCGCTTCGACTTCGGCGAGAGTTATTTCCGCGACACGAGCGTGCTGGAGCTCATCGCGGAGCGCATGCCGGTCTCGATTTCCCTCGGACTTTGGATGACGCTCATCTCCTATGCGATCTCCATTCCGCTCGGAATCCGCAAGGCCGTCAAAGACGGCACCCGGTTCGACATCTGGACATCGAGCGTGATCGTCATCGGCTATGCCATTCCGGGCTTCCTGGTGGCGGTGTTCCTGATCGTGCTGTTCGCGGGCGGTTCCTTCCTGCAGATCTTTCCCTTGCGGGGGCTCGTCTCGGAGGACTTCTGGTCCTTGCCCTGGTACGCGAAAATCGCCGACTATTTCTGGCACCTGGTGCTGCCGCTGACCGCCATGGCGCTGTCGGCTTTCGCCACGACGACCTTCCTCACCAAGAACTCGTTTTTGGAAGAGATCAGCAAGCAATATGTCATCACGGCACGGGCCAAAGGACTGACCGAGCGGCAGGTGCTTTACGGTCACGTCTTCCGCAACGCCATGCTGATCGTTATCGCCGGCTTTCCGGGCGCCTTTATCGGCGCGTTCTTCGCCGGCTCACTTCTGATCGAAACGATCTTCACGCTGGACGGGCTCGGCCTGCTCGGCTTCGAGTCCATCGTCAACCGCGACTACCCGGTCGTGTTCGCGACCGTGTACATCTTCTCGCTGCTCGGACTGCTCATAAATCTTCTGTCCGACCTCACCTATACCTGGGTCGATCCGCGCATCGACTTCGAGACGCGGGAGGTCTGATGGACGCACCAACAGACGTCAGCGTCACCGAGGAAGTCGCGGCCGAAGGCATTCCGCAGCCGCGGGCTTGGGTCTCCGCACTCAACAAGCGCCGCTGGCAAACCTTCAAGGCCAACCGGCGCGGCTACTGGTCCTTGTGGATCTTCCTGACCCTCTTCGTGATCAGCCTGTTCGCCGAGTTCATCGCCAACGACAAGCCGATCCTGGTAGAATATGAGGGCCGGTATTATTGGCCCATCTTCCAGGCCTATCCCGAGACGGATTTCGGCGGCATCTTCGAGACGGAAGCCGACTATCGCGATCCCGTCGTACAAGAGTTGATCACCGAGAATGGCGGCTGGTTGCTATGGCCGCCGATCCGCTTCTCCTACAACACGCAGAACAAGAACCCACCCATGGCCTTTCCGGTGAAGCCGACGTGGCTGCTCAACGACAAGGATTGCGAGCTCGCCGTCGAGAAGGGATTTCACCCGTGCGATTCCAGTCTGGAGTGGAACTGGCTCGGCACCGACGATCAGGGGCGCGATGTGGTCGCGCGGATCATCTACGGCTTCCGCATCTCCGTGCTGTTCGGACTGGTGCTGACGATCTTCTCGACAATCATCGGTGTCGCGGCCGGCGCAATCCAAGGCTATTTCGGCGGCTGGACCGACCTTCTGTTTCAACGCTTCATCGAGATCTGGACCAGCGTGCCGCAATTGTATCTGCTGATCATCGTTGCGGCGGTCATCGAACCGAATTTCTGGATCCTGCTCGGCATCCTGCTGGCCTTTTCATGGGTCGCCCTCGTGGGCGTGGTCAGGGCCGAGTTCCTGCGCGCGCGCAATTTCGAGTACGTCACGGCCGCGCGGGCGCTGGGGCTGCCCAACGGGAAGATCATCTTCAAGCATCTCTTGCCCAACGCCATGGTCGCCACACTGACCTTCATGCCCTTCATCCTGAACGGCTCCATCACCACGCTCACGTCGCTGGACTTCCTCGGATTTGGCTTGCCGCCGGGATCGCCGTCGCTGGGCGAGCTGCTGGCGCAAGGCAAGGACAATCTCCAGGCGCCGTGGCTCGGGCTGACGGCCTTCTTCGTCATCGCGATCATGCTCAGCCTTCTGATTTTTGTAGGCGAGGCGGTGCGCGACGCGCTCGATCCGCGCAAGACGCTGACCTGAGGGAGCTCAATGCACGGTTCGCACGACCATAGCCACACGGTGACTGCAAAGAACGAAACCCGCATGGGAATCGCCGCCCTTCTGACAGGCGGCTTCATGATCGTCGAGCTCGCCGGTGGCATCGTCGCCAACTCCTTGGCGCTGATCGCCGATGCCGGGCACATGTTGACCGATTTCGCGGCGCTCGGACTTGCGTGGTTCGCGTTCCGGCTGGCGCGGCGCCCTGCCGACTGGAAGCGCACGTATGGCTTCGACCGCTTTCAGGTGTTGGTTGCCTTCACCAACGGCCTCGCTCTATTCGTGATCGCCGGCTGGATCGTCTACGAGGCCATCAGCCGGCTGATCGCTGGCGAGGCTCATGTAGCAGGCGGCATCATGGTCGTCATCGGCGTCGCCGGCCTGCTCGTCAACATCATATCTTTCGTTCTTCTGCGCGGCGCCGACCGCGAGAACCTCAATGTGCGCGGCGCGGCCCTGCATGTGCTGGGCGACCTGCTCGGCTCGGTGGCTGCGTTGATCGCGGGCGCGGTCATCATGCTGACCGGCTGGACGCCGATCGACCCGCTGCTGTCGATCCTTGTCGCGGTGATCATCCTGCGGAGCGGCTGGTTCGTTGTGACGGAGTCGGCGCATATTATGCTCGAGGGCGCACCGCAGGAACTCGATACGCGCGACATCGCGCCGGACCTCGTGGACAACGTACCCGGGGTGGATGAGGTCCACCACGTGCATGTGTGGTCCATCACCCAGTCGCGCCGCATGGCGACCCTGCACGCGGTCATCGGCGACGCGGCGCAGATCGACACGGTCGTGAAGGGCGTCAAAGCGCGGCTGAAGGAAAAATTCAATCTGGATCACGCGACGGTTGAAGTCGAGTGCACCGCGTGCGCCGACGCGACGGATGAACCTCATCGAGCTTTCCCATGACCGACAAGCCCAAGCTTCTGACCGTCGACAATCTATGCGTAAATTTCCACGCGGGCGACAAGGTCACACACGCGGTCAAGGATGTCTCGTTCGAGATTGACCACGGCGAGACGCTCGCGCTCGTCGGCGAGTCCGGGTCCGGCAAGACCGTCTCGGCCTTGTCGATCCTGCAGCTTCTCCCCTACCCAGCGGCCTCGCATCCGCGCGGGGCGATCCACTTCAAAGGCGAGAATCTCCTGGCGCTGCCGCCTGAAGGCCTGCGCCATGTGCGCGGCAATCAGATCTCTATGATCTTCCAGGAGCCGATGACCTCGCTCAATCCGCTTCACACGATCGATCAGCAAATCGCCGAGGTCCTGCGTATCCATATGGGGATCACGGGGGCGAAGGCGCGCTCGCGCATTCTCGATCTTCTCACCAAGGTCGGCATACAGAATCCGGAGGAGCGGCTCGGTTCGTATCCGCACCAGCTGTCGGGCGGTCAACGCCAACGCGTGATGATCGCTATGGCGCTGGCCAACGAGCCCGATCTCCTGATCGCCGATGAGCCTACGACGGCGCTCGACGTGACCATCCAGGCGCAAATCCTCGAACTCCTGTTGGACCTCAAGGCCGAGTTCAACATGGCGATGCTGCTCATCACGCACGACCTCGGAATCGTGCGCAAGATGGCCGACCATGTTTGCGTCATGCATCGCGGCAAGATTGTCGAACATGGTTTGACCAAAGACATCTTCGAGAACCCGCAGGACGACTACACGAAGCATCTCATCGCCTCGGAGCCGAAAGGCTCCCCACCCCCGGCCGACGCCAACGCGAAGACGATTCTCAAGACCGACGATCTGAAGGTGTGGTTTCCGATCAAGCGCGGGTTCCTGCGCAAGACGGTCGGCCATGTCAAAGCGGTGGACGGCGTCGATGTGGATGTCAGGGAAGGCCAGACCCTCGGTGTGGTCGGAGAGTCCGGCTCCGGCAAGACCACGCTCGGCCAGGCAATCCTGCGTCTCATCTCCAGCAACGGCCCGATCGTCTATCTCGGCCAGCGCATCGACGGCTACAACTCGAAACAGATGCGGCCCTTGCGCAAGGATCTGCAGATCGTGTTCCAGGACCCCTACGGGTCCTTGAGTCCGCGCATGTCCATCGGGCAGATCATCGAGGAAGGTCTGCTGATCCAGAATCCGGACATATCGCGCGAGGATCGCGATGCGCGGGTGGCGCGGGCACTCACAGAGGTGGGGCTCGATCCGAAGGTTCGTGACCGTTATCCGCACGAGTTCTCAGGCGGCCAGCGTCAGCGCATCGCCATTGCCCGCGCGCTCGTGCTCGAACCGAAATTCTTGATCCTTGACGAGCCGACGTCGGCGCTCGACGTCTCCGTGCAGGCGCAGATCGTCGACCTGCTGCGGGACCTCCAAAAGAAACACAGGCTGGCCTATCTTTTCATCAGCCACGATCTGAAGGTCGTCCGCGCGCTGGCCAACTCGATCATCGTGCTGCGGCACGGCAAGGTCGTGGAGCAAGGCCCGTCGCAGGAGGTGTTCGCCAATCCGCAGACGGATTATACGAAGGCGCTGTTGGCCGCGGCCTTCGAGCTCGAGACGACACCCGCTGACGCAGTCTCCACTTAAAGCTTCGGGTTAGGGCTTGGCAACGAGGCGCCGCGCGCTCGTGACCTCGAAGCCTGCGTCCTTGATGCGCTGCCGAGCCTCTTCGAACGGCTCGCGCTCCACTGCCATGTGATAGGCGTTGGCGTGCAAGAACTCGTCGGCGCTGGTCATGATGCCCACATGGCCTTCCCAGAAAACGAGATCGCCGCGCTGGAGGTCGACACCCCCCGCAATGTCGAGCGGCTCGCCGGCCTCGGCCTCTTGCATGTCCGCATCGCGCGGCAACGCATGCCCTGCGGCCGCGGCTGCCAATTGCACAAGCCCGGAGCAATCCAGTCCGACGCTGGTACGCCCGCCCCACAGATAAGGCGCGCCGAGAAATCCTTCGGCGACCGTGACGAAATCCGGCGCATGCTCGCCGACACGCACGATATGGCTGGCATAGACGTAGCCGCCGGTGTCGAGGGGGACATAACGCCCGCCCTCCTCGCTCACACTCACGCGTGCGTTCAGGCTGAGCATCCCTTGCGGGGGCACCTTGGCGTCTGGCTCCGGAAAGACGTAAGTGCGAAGGGCGGCAATCCGATGGGTCGCCGGTGCGCCCACGCGGCCTAGCCCCGCGCTCGGCACGTAGCCCACATAGCCGTCGTGATCGAGTTGGACCCAGGACCAGCCGTCGGCCTCGTGGAACACGACAAGGGTCTCGCCATGCAGCGCCTCGGTGTCGAGATTGGCATCGTCACGCGGCTCACGGCGCAACGGCAAGGTGCCGGCAGCGACCTGGCGGCGCTCTCCTTGCACGTAGCGACGCGCGTCGACCACACCACGCAAACTCTCGGCCGCGAGATCGCTGCGGAAAGCAAGCCGGCGTGGATCGAGCTTGGTCACGCGTTCAGTTCTCCGCGAAAGTACTCATACAACGCGCGTGCCGCATGAGGCTCGCCGCCACGCGGACGCCCCGGCTGCGCGCTCGGGACCCAGCCGTAGATGTCGAGATGTGCGTAGCACTTGGCGTCCTTCACGAAACGCTTGAGGAAGAGCGCCGCCGTCACCGAGCCGGCGAATGGACCGTCGGAGATGTGGTTGACGTCGGCGATGCTGCTCTTGAGCATGTTGTCGTAGGGTGCCCAGAACGGCATACGCCAGATGGGATCGCCGACCGCGGACGCCGCCTGGATCATGCCCTCGGCGAACGCCTCGTCGGTTGCATAGAACGGTGGAAGATCGGGCCCCAGCGCCACGCGCGCCGCGCCCGTCAGCGTCGCGAAGGTCACGAGATAATCGGGCGCCTCTTCGTCGGCCAGGCTGATCGCGTCGGCCAGCACCAGCCGCCCTTCCGCGTCGGTGTTGCCGATCTCGACCGTCATGCCGTTGCGGCTGGGCAGGATGTCGCCGGGGCGGAAGGCGTTGCCTGCAACCGAGTTGTCCGCAGCCGGGATGATGACGCGCAGGCGGACCGGCAGCTTGGTGCGCATCACCATCACCGCGAACGCCAGCGCCGCAGCGGCGCCGCCCATGTCCTTCTTCATCAGGTTCATGGCGTTGCCCGGCTTGAGGTTGAGTCCGCCCGTATCGAAGCAGATGCCTTTGCCGACAATGGTGACCTTCGGCGCGCTTTCCGATCCCCAATGAAGGTCGATCAGGCGCGGAGCCCGGTCGCTCGCACGGCCGACCGCATGGATCATGGGGAAGTTGTCGGCCAGCAGGTTCGAGCCTTCGGTGACCTTGATGGTTGCCCCGAACGTCTTGGCGACGTCGCGCGCCACGGCCTCGAGCTCGCCAGGCCCCAGATCGTTGGCCGGTGTATTGATGAGGTCGCGCCCGAGATAAACGGCCTCCGCCAACGCCAAGACATGTGGGCGATCCGCCCTCTCGGGCAGTACGAGGCGCTTCGCGTCGCCGCTGCCGCCGGACTTGTAGCGGGTAAATCGGTAGCAGCCCTTCAGAAAACCGAGCGCCGCCAGATCGGGGTTGGGCAGTTCCCCGGCAAAGCGATAGTCGCCCGCCGGCAGCACGCCAGGAAGCGCACCCGTGAGCATAGGAGCTTCCGCGACCCAATCCGATCCGCCCGTACCCAAAAGAACCATTTCGATCGCGCCATCCCCGCTGGGAACCAGAAGCACCGACCCTTGGCTGGGCTTCCACCCCCGCGCTTCGACCCAGCGCGCCGCGCGGGTGCCAAGCCGCGACACATCCTCACCCGACGCCACGAGTTCGATGGGGATGGAGGGCGAGCCCGGCTCCAGAACCAAGTCTTCGAGCGTTTGGCGCAAAGGATCGAGCGAGGTCACGTGTGTTTGCATGAAAAATCCCGGATGAGTCTTGAAGGGGCCGCGCATTAATGGCAGGGGAGCGGAAACATGACAACGACGGAAGGCGGAACGATGACCGGTACGGGCTACACGTTGGTAATTGGCGACAAGAACTACTCGTCGTGGAGCCTGCGCCCCTGGTTATCGCTTAAGGCTTGCGGGGTTCCGTTCGCCGAGGACCGCATCCGCCTGAGGATGCCCGAGAGCAAGGCAGAGATCTTCAAGCGCTCGCCTTCAGGCAAGGTTCCCGCTCTCAAGACCGAGCTCGGCGTGATCTACGACAGTCTCGCGATCGTCGAATATCTCGCCGAGCAATACCCGCAAGTCGGGCTGTGGCCGGCGGATCCCGCCGCGCGCGCCGCCGCACGCTGCGTCTCGGCCGAGATGCACGCGGGCTTTCAGGCCTTGCGCAACGACATGCCCATGGATCTCATTTCGCGGTTTCCGATGCCGGAGCTGAGCGAGACCTTGGAGAACAATATCCGCCGGGTCGTGGCAATCTGGATGGACACACGAGCGCGCTTCGGTCAGAGCGGACCGCTGCTGTTTGGCGGCTTCACCAATGCCGACGCCATGTATGCTCCGGTCGCGACTCGCTTCCGCACCTATGGCGTGCCTCTCGCCGATTTCGGCGACGACGGTACGGCCGCGGACTATGTAGACGCCATCTACGCGATGCCCGACATGGCCGATTGGCTTGCGGGAGCGGAGGTCGAAATGCGCGAGCGCGAGCTGGTCTAGCCCGACTTCTCCTCGAGTGCCGTGCAATCGCGCGCGGACCGGCGGCGGCCGCGGCGCCGGGACGTGAGCCATGGCGGTGCGTGCGCCGTCTTATGGTTAAGACTTTTTATACATCTGTCCCACATCATGACACTCAACAAAGCATGCCAGAAACGCCGGGCGCACCGACCCTCGCCCGCTGGGGACAGTCACACTTATGGTCCGCAACCATTCTCCGCGACATTCGATGCTGATAGCGCTGCTGGCGACATCCGCCGCCGCGGTGCTCCTTGGAGGTTGCGGCCATTCCGGCGGGGGTTTGGGCGGCGGACTCGCCAATGGCGGGCTCGGCCTCTTCAAGAAGAAGCCGCCCGAAGTACAGATGACCGCCGCCGAGGCGTTCGAGGCCACGACCAAGTGGAACGACGCCTACAACAAGGACCCCACCAACGCGCGCAATGCGCTCGGCTATTCCGCAGCCCTGCGGGCATTGGGCAATAAGAAGCGCGCGTTCGAAGTGCTGCAGACCGCCTACGCGGCCAATCCGAACAATCCGGAGCTCGCCGCCGAGATCGGCAAGGTCGCGCTCGAGACCGGCCAGGTCAGCGTCGCCACCAAGGCGCTCCAGACCGCCGAGGAGAAAGGCGTCAAGGACTGGAAGACGCTTTCGGCTCAGGGCACGCTCGCCGCCAAGAGCGGCGACCACGCGAAGGCTCAGCAATACTATCAGGCGGCCCTGCGGCAGAAGCCCGACTCCACGTCCGTGATCAACAACTTAGCTCTGTCTTATGCGTTGGACGGCAAGGCCAAGCAGGCCGAAGCCCTCCTTCGCAAGGCCGAGAAGGAGGGTCACAGCGACAAACGCTTGCGCCAGAATCTCGCGCTCGTTCTCGGCGTCCAAGGCAAGTACAACGAGGCCAAGGACGTCGCCGCCGTCGATGTCGGCGAGACCCAGGCCAAGCGGAGCGTTGCGTATTTGAAGAACATGCTCTCCAAGCCCACCACGGTCGCCGCCGCCGAGCCGGAAGCTCCGGCTCAGTCAGACCAGGGTTGGTCGCCCTTCGGTTCGACCGCGCCCTCCAAGACCGCAGCGCCCGCCGTCGCGGCGGCGAGCCACCAGCAAGCGCGCCCGCTTCCGACGGTTCAGATGGTCAAGCCGGTCGAGGAAGTCATCTCCGCGCCGCCGAAGGTCGCGCAGGCCTCAAGCCCCGGCACCTCGACGTTCTCCAAATCGTCGTCGCGGTAGAGCACCGGGCACTGCGCAGCGGGATCCAGCACGATCTTTGAGGGAACGAGGGAGGCGCTCTTCGGAGCGCCTTTCTTGTGACCGCGCTTGTGACGTCCTCGCGGATCGCCTGCCCCGGAAGACAGAACACCCAGACTCAGCAATTGCGATGAACTAACGGAAGTTGTCCATGATCTGGATGCCGGCCGGACCGAGAATGACGACGAACAGCACCGGCAGGAAGAATACGATCATCGGCACGGTGAGCATCGGCGGCAAAGCTGCGGCCTTCTTCTCGGCAAGGGACATGCGCATGTCCCGGCTCTCTTGCGCCAGCACGCGCAAGGCCTCGCTCACGGCCGTTCCGTATCGTTCCGCCTGAATGAGGCTCGTCCCAACGGCCTTCACGGCAGCAAGTCCCGTCCGCTTGCCAAGGTTCTCATAGGCGAGACGCCGCTCCGGCAGATAGGATAGCTCAGCCGTAGTGAGGCTGAATTCTTCGGCCAGCTCGATGGAGCGTGGGCCGATCTCGCCGGCCACCTTGTTCATTGCCGCCTCCACCGACATGCCCGCTTGGACGCAGATCAGCAACAGATCCAGCGAGTCGGGAAAGACGCTCGTGATCGACTTCTGCCGGCGCTGAATGAGATTGCTGATAAAGATGTCCGGGAAATAGAACCCGAGATAGGCGCCGCCGATCGAGATTCCCAGCCGCGCTATCGTTGGCAGGTCGAAGTCGTTCACAAAGAACAGATAGACAAACGCGACGGCGAAGCCGGCGAACGGCAAGGCGGCCCGGAAAAACAGGAACGCAACGACCGGCGCTTGGCCACGGAAGCCCGCCATCTTCAACCGGTTCCGGGTCGAGTCCGTCTCCAGCGCCTTGCTGAGATTGAAGCTCTCCACGACCTGCTTCATGAAGCTCTTCGGCTCCCTGCGCAGACGCGCCTGACGGTTCTCGTCGGCCATCGCCGCCACGCGCTCGGCCCGGAGCTTGTCACGCTCGCTTGAGACATACTTCATGCGCGCGCCAAATCGGTCGCCGGCGAAGTAAGGCATGATCAGCGAGGCAACCGTGGCGAAGGCAGCAATCGCGGTGAGGAGCACCACCATGGCCTTCGGATCGGTCACGAAATCGATAAGGGTCGACATGGCTTGCCCGTTCGTCAGAACTCGAAATTGATCATCTTGCGCATGACCAGTATGCCGATCAGCATCCACACGCCCGCTGCAATCAGCATGAACTGCCCCGCCTTCCGAGTCCAAAGCAGGGAGATATAGTCTGGCGAGATAAAGAACACAGCCGCCATCACGAGAGGCGGCAGGGCCCCAATGATTATGGCCGAAGCCTTGGCTTCTGCGCTGAGCGCCTTGACCTTGGCCTGCATCTTGTAGCGGTCCCGCAGCACGCCCGACAGATTGGAGAGCGCCTCGGCAAGATTGCCGCCGGTCTGCGACTGGATGGCGATGACGATCGAGAAGAAGCTGACCTCTTGGAGCGGTACGCGCTCGTACAGACGCTCGAACGCCCGCGGCAGCGGGATGCCGATTCGTTGCTGCTCCACGAGCTCCAGGAACTCGCTGCGAACGGGCTCGGGCGATTCTGTCGCGATAACTTCCATACAGTCCGTCAGCGGAAGACCGGACCGGATGCCACGCACGATGATGTCGATCGCGTTTGCGAACTCGGTCAGGAACTTTGCCTGCCGAGAGCGGATACGGCGGGACAAAAGCCAGCGCGGCAAGCCAATCCCGCAAACCACCATGCCAAGCAGCGACACGATCGGCGAAAGTCCGGACAGAAGAAAGGCCAGGCCGCCGAGAAGCGCCATGACGATACAGAAGATGTAGTACATCCGCGGCTTCACATTGAGCCCAGCCTGCATGAGCCTCACCCTCAGCGAAGGGCGCTTTTGCTTCTTCTGCTTGGCTTCAATGTCCTTGAGCGTGTCCTGAACCTGCCGGCGCCGGGTTTGCAGCTGCTGCGGCACGACAGCGCGCTGACGCTTCGTCGTCTGTCCTTTGGCGGCGACTTCGAAGCGCTTGTCCACATTCCGTTCGCCGCTGAGATACGGCATCACCAAAACATAGACCACGCCGCCGACGGCGAGCGCGGCCAGCGCGATGGCGGCGAACTGCATGAGCTCAGGCGGTAGCAAACTTCTCTCCCAGCGGGCGGCCGTTCTCGTCGTTGACCTCGGCCGAAGCCAAACACTCGGTGAGGCGCTGATGTTCGCCAAAATAAACAGCCTTGTCGTAGAACATCGGGCGCGCGATTCCCGTCGAGCGGTGCCGGCCGACCATGCGGCCATTGGCGTCCTCGCCCATGTGGTCGTAGATAAACAGGTCCTGCAGCGTCACCACGTCGCCCTCCAGACCGACGACCTCGGTGATGTGCGTGATCTTGCGGCTACCGTCGCGCATCCGCGAGGCCTGCACGATGATGTCGACCGATGACGTGATCATTTCGCGAATGGTTCTGGCCGGAAGGTTGAACCCGCCCATGAGAATCATACTCTCCAAACGGCTCAGGCATTCGCGCGGGCTGTTGGAGTGCAACGTCCCCATGGAGCCGTCATGACCCGTGTTCATGGCCTGCAGCAAATCGAACGCTTCCGCGCCGCGCACCTCGCCGACTACGATGCGATCGGGACGCATGCGAAGGCAGTTCTTGACGAGGTCGCGCATCGTGACCTCGCCCTCGCCTTCCAGGTTCGGCGGCCGTGTCTCGAGCCGGACCACGTGCGGCTGTTGTAATTGAAGCTCCGCCGAGTCCTCGCAGGTGATGACACGCTCGTCCTGATCGATATACGCAGTGAGGCAGTTGAGTAGAGTCGTCTTACCGGAGCCCGTGCCGCCGGAAATGATGACGTTGCACCGTACCCTCCCGATGATCGACAGAAGCGTGCGGCCTTCGGGACTGATCGTACCAAACCGCGCCAGTTGGTCGAGCGTCAGCCGATCCTTCTTGAACTTACGAATGGTCAAGGTAGGGCCATCGATCGCCAGCGGCGGCGCGATCACGTTCACGCGGCTTCCGTCCGGGAGTCGCGCATCGCAGATCGGGCTCGACTCATCGACGCGCCGGCCGACCTGGCTGACAATTCGCTGACAGATGTTCATCAGCTGTGCGTTGCTGGCGAAGCGAACCGATGCCGCTTCGACCTTGCCGCTCACTTCGATGTAGGTTGTTTCCGCGCCGTTGACCATGATGTCGGCAATGTCGTCACGGACAAGCAAGGGCTCAAGCGGGCCATAGCCGAGCACGTCGTTGCAGATGTCCTGGAGCAGTTCTTCCTGCTCGGCGATGGACATGACGACATTCTTGATCGCCACGATCTCGCTGACGATGTCGCGGATCTCCTCACGCGCAGCCTCGGCGTCGAGTTTCCCGAGCTGGGTCAGGTCGATCGTATCGATCAGCGCGTTGAAGACCGTCGTCTTAACGTCGTAATACTCTTCGGAACGCTTGGACTCCGGCGCCTTGCGTGGCGCAGGTACGGCCGGGGTGGGCGGCGTCTGACCCGGCAAAGCAGGGGACGGCGCCTCACTTTGGTCGGCAGGCGGCGCAGGCGCTTCGCTGACGTCGGCGGGAGGCGCCTTCGGAGCTAGATTGGGAGCCGGTTTAGGCCCCTGCTGGGGCGCCGGCTTGGGACTGACCTGTGGTCCGGAACTGTTTCTCTTTCCAAACATGGCGACGTACTAGCTGCGTGCTTTCTTGAGGTTGAGCCGCTCGAGCAGCGGAGCAAGTAGAGACGAGCCTTCGCTCTTGTGCTCGACCCTGTCCGTCAGAAGGTTCGCAAGGCTCCGGAACGCCTCAGCCGCCTTCGCCTTGTCGGAAACTTCCTCGATCATCTGACCGTTGTTCGCGGCCGTACCGAAAAGCTGAGCGTCGAACTCGATGACGACGCGCGGCTCGAGTTCGATCGCTTGACCGAAGTCCTTGACCGGAATCTCGGGACGCTTGGGCACGCCGACCTGGTTCAGCACCAACATTGGCGGACGGTCGTTCGGACGGGCGGCTTTGAGCTGGTCGGCGAGGTTCTTGGTATTGCGCAGGCTCGCCAGATCGGGCATCGCGGTCAACACCACGTGGTCGGCCTTCAGAACCACGTCCTTGGCCCAGGCCGTCCACATATGCGGGACGTCGATCGCGACCCACGGCACGCTCTCACGGACAATATCGAGCACGGACTCGCACGCGTGCGGGTCGACGTCATAGGGACGGTCGAGGGCGATGGGAGCGGCAAAGAGGCTCAAGTGCTCCGAGCACCGCGAGAGCAAACGATCGAGAAGAACCTCGTCTAGGCGTTCCGGCGCGGACAAGGCATCGCCGATTCCTTGCAGCGGGTCTTGGTTGAAGTCGAGCCCGGCCGTACCGAAAGGCAGGTCCATATCGGCGATGACCACATCGCTTTCCAAAGCGCCAGCGATGGCGAATGCGGTGTTGTGGCAAACGGTGCTGGACCCCGCGCCGCCCTTCGTGCCCACGAAAGCAATCGACTGTCCGACCGGCTCGGTCGATGGATCCGCGTAGATCGAGGCAATGCTCTCGATCATCTGCGCGACGCCCGTTGGCGCAACAACGTACTCACTGACGCCACGGCGCAGGAGTTCGCGATAGAGCACGACGTCGTTGACATGGCCGACCGCGACGACCTTGGTACCAGAGTCGCAGACCTCCGCGAGACGCTCAAGATCGGCCAGCATCTCGTTCCTGTCCAAGAGTGACTCGATGATAATGAGATTGGGCGTGGACGCATCTCGGTAGAACGCGACGGCTGCCTCGACGCCACCCATCCGCACCGTAACGTGCGCTTTGGATAGGCGCCGATCTTCCGAGGCCTTCTGGATGACAGATGCGGTTTCCTGGTCCTCGCAGAACGCTTGGATATTGACTCGCGGAATCGGACGCGCACGCGGCTCTTCGGGCAAATCCTGGTGGGACTGCGGCGCTGACTCCAGAGAATAGGCGACGTTGCTCGACATACGTTAGTTTCCTACGGCCGATTCACTCGTGAGTGCGCGCTCAGGCAAAGGCTGATTCTGAGGAGCCCACTTGGCGCCCGTCGGTTCGCCCTTGACGTACTTCCTCCAGACCGTATCGCGCCGTTCGCCCGGACGCGGCGCTTCCGGCTGTGGCGACAGAAGGTCCTGCGGATCGGCGATCATGGCGGCCAGGTTTTTCTGCGTGGCGCAGCCCATGTTCGGCGACGGCAGATTGGCGGGATTTCTCGCAAGGTTCTCCGACCAATCGGGGCAGTCGGGGCCCTTGGCGCGGAACTCCATATAGGACAGTCGCACCGGCGCCGACGGGTCGCCATTCGCGTAGTAGGGCTCCACGCGGACGTCCCGCGGGCTGATACCGCTCCGGCGCATGGCATGGCGTACATCGCCGTAGACGCGCTTGGCCTCGGCCTGATTGCCGCTGCCCGACGGCGTTCTGACCACCAGACCGCCGGTTCCGCGCTCATGGTAGTTGGAGAGATAGCCGTAAAGCCGGTTCCACTGCGTGCCGGTCAGGCCGCGCGTACCGCGCGGCGCGGCGATATCGAGCATCGCCTCGCCCTCGCCGACCTGTATCGGATGGCGCTGCGTGGGGTCGGACAGCGTGAAGGGGGCCTGCATGCGCGGACCTTGGGCGCACCCGGCAACCGAGAGCGTCATCGTGGGCGCTGCCACCATCACGGCTGCGAGCAGAGCAATCTTCGGTCGAGCAAAGCCCGTGAGACCTTGAGCGGTTGACTTCATCTGACTTTCCTCTTCCCTCTACTCGACGATGAATCCGACGTCGCCTGCGTAATCGCCGGCGGGTGCACGTTCGGGATCACGTCCGTAAATCCGGTTCATTTGGCCAAGGAGATCGCTGTTCACGTCCGACGCCCAGGCAAAGCCGTCGCTAGGCGTCGCGAGCTGCTGGCGTGCAGCCGGCTTGACCACATAGGGCGTAACCAGAACGACCAGTTCGGTTTCCTTCGACTGGAAATCGCGGCTGCGGAACAGAGTCCCAAGGACGGGCAGGCTTTTCAGCCCGGGATATCCGCTGATGGCTTGCCGGGACTGATCCGACAGCAACCCGGCGATCACGATCGATCCGCCGCTCGGCAGTTCGACCGCGGTCTCTGCACGGCGGACTTTCAGAGCCGGGATCGAGATGTTTCTCAAGACCACCGCGCCTTCGGTCGACAGTTCGCTGACTTCCGTCGAAATCTTGAGGCTGATGAGGCCTTCGGACATCACGACCGGGGTGAAGGACAGGCCGATACCGAACTTCTTGAACTCGACGGTGATCTGATCCAGCTGCTGCGCGACAGGTATCGGGAACTCGCCGCCGGCAAGGAAGTTCGCCGTTTCTCCGGAAATAGCCGTGAGGTTCGGCTCCGCAAGCGTACGGATCAGGCCATTCTGGTCGAGCGCGCGCAAGACGGCGTCGACTTGGCTCGTCCCGGATTGCCAGCCCACACCGGCGAGCGCAGCACCGGGGCGGCTGTCGACGAGATTGGGAAGGCCGCCGGCCCCGAGCAATCCGCCCGCGGCGGCGCCCACGGCACCGTTGATGGGGTAAGGCAAGGCCGAGAGCGCGGCGAAACCGAAATTGCCGGAATTGACGATGGCAGCCAGATCAACGCCAAGCTGCTTGACGACGTTCCGCTCCATTTCGACCACGGAGACCTTCAGCAGGACCTGCTCGCGGCCTTCGACAGTGATCATGTTGATAACCCGGCTGGACCCCTGGTCACCACCGGAGCCGCCGCCACCGCTACTGTTGTTGATCGTGACCGCGGCGCCGCCGCCGCCGGCCGTCGTGCTGCTCGCTGCGGCGCCGGAATCCAGGAAACTGTTCACGATCTCGCTTGCGCGCGTCGCATCGATCGGTGTGGGAACGCTCCCGGTCAGCACTACGTTCTGTCCAACTGTCTCGACATGAACGCGCGAGCCGGGGACGAGGCGCGCAATCAGGTTTTCAAGCGCGCCGAGGTCCCGTTCGATTGTGACCTCGAGCACAGCGACCTGACCGCCGTTGTTGTCGATAAAGAGAATGTTGGCTTCACCGAGATTCTTGCCGATGAGATAGGCGCGGGTGGCGCTCTGCATCACCGCGTCGATTTGCTCGGGATTGGACACCATGACTTCGCGCACCGGACGCGGCAGCTCGACGATCATCGACTTGTTGAGCCCAAGCTTGATCTGGCGGACCTGGCCGTCGCCGACGCGTAACAGCGACTGGTGATAGGCTTGAGCATAGCCTGATCGCGGCGCCATCGTCATCGCCGCAGCGAGGGCTGCGGCGATTGCTGCCGACGCGATCAGGGAAGCAAAGAGAGAGCGACGCATCCTGCTGCCTTTTTTTGTTGTATTCGTCATGCGCTTTCTCAGTTGACCCCAAAGGCGCGTGAGGGCACGCCGTATTTCAGAAGCTTCACCGTGCTAGAACCATCGTCGCCGATCGGCGCCGAGGACTCTCCGTTCGTCTGCGCGTCGGCAAGGCTGCGAAGCGACAAAGAGATTTCGCCGATGGATTGCGCGAGCATCAGCACCTCCGCCTGACGCGGAGAAAGCTCTAGCGTGGCCGTCTTTCCAGAGACGACCTTCTCGCCATCGTCATTTTCCAGTGCCTGGCCGATGGCGAGCACGCGAATGTTGCGGAGAATAGCCTCACTGACCATCTGCTCCTTCCGCCCGACTTGCTGGCGATGCGATAGGATGACATCGACCCGGTCGTTCGGCAGGATGAACCCGCCAGCGGCTGTTTCCTCTTGAATTGGCGTCGACACAGCCCGCATGCCGCGCGGCAGGATGGCGGCCATGACGCCGCCTTCGGAGATCTTGATGAGCTTCTGATCTTTGATGGGTTCGCCCGTGATGAAGGGCGCGCGGGCGACGGCGCCAGAAAGCTCCGATGGCGCATCTGGCTGCCTCTCCCGCGTGATGAGCCCAGGCGTCACACCCTCGACAGGCCACTGCTGCCACTTGAAATCGGCTGCATCCACGCTGTCGCCGAGGTTGATGTCCTTCGACGCAACGAGCACATCCGTGGAGCCAACGGTCTTCTCGACCTCCTGCACTTCGGGAGGCCGGGAAACGATGGAGTTCGCCATCCACGCCGCGGCGATCGCTGCTGTTGCGGCGATCACCAGAACGACGGCCCTTCCCTTTTTCATTGTCAGCCCTTCCCCTTCGGCGCTCCAAACAACGCGCCAGTTGAGGCTGACTGTGCCCCACCAAACCTCAACGCGAAGTTAATGACTGTGCCAATTCGGGTGCAGCACCATGGCGTTGGGCCTGCGGTGAAGGTCGGAAACGAGGCCGGACCCGGCGCCGAAAACGAAGTCCAGGCAAACAGCATCGCGGCGCCAGAACTCTGGCACCGCAAACAGGTGTCAATCGGGTAGATGTGGAGGTGCGCTAGGGCGCGTTACCCACCAAACGCGGCCATGAATGCCGTATGGGGGTAGACCAGAAGGCCGGCAGCTGCGAGCGCGATGCCGTAAGGAACGCCCTCTTTGGAGTCGTGCAGCCGCGTGATCCACTGTTGCGAGTAGAGTGCCGCCGGCAGCGGCATCGACCGCATCGCGAGCAGAAGCAGCGTCAAAACCCCGCCAAATACAGCGGCGTAGAGCGCGTAGGCCAAGATGCTCTCGGGCCCCACCCACAGGCACGTGGCGGCGAAGAACTTCGCATCGCCACCGCCAATCCACCCCATGGAAAACATCGCGAAGGTGAGCACGAGCGCGCCGATAGCCAAGAGGACGCTGAGACCCGCGGTCTCCCAGCCGATGCCGACCAGCGGGGCGAGCACGGCGAAGCCGGCGATCAACGCCAGCGAGATCCAATTCGGCAGCGTCATTGAGAACAGGTCGTAGGCAGCCGCGAACGCCATCGCCAATGGAAAGATCGAGATGATGAGTAGGTCGGTTACCATGTAACGTTGTGCCTCTACCGAACGCTTTAAGGGCCTCGCACGAGATCTGGCGACTCCGTGCAGCGGGCGAAGTCTTGCTGCCAAGGATTAAAGACCGCGTTAACCGATCGGTGGTGAACAAGGTTTGCCAATCCTTCACCTTTTCCGGTTGAGATCACTCTAGACATTCAGTCCTCGTTATTAGTTGAGCGTAGGGGATAGGAAGCCAATGGCATTCCGCTTTCGCCCGGGTCGTCAGGCCTGCGGTATCTCAGTTGCCGCTGCCGTGGCCATGGCCTCCATCCTACCCGTGTGGGCCTCGGGCATGAACGCCTCGGGCCGGGACATCGAGGTCCTCATGGACCAAGCGATGATGGTGCGGCTGGAACGTCCCGCGGCGGAAATCGTGATCGGCAATCCCTCGATCGCCGATGTCGCGGTGCAAAGCAGCAATACGCTCGTCCTGACGGGCAAGTCATTCGGCGAAACCAACCTGATCGTGACCGATCGGGAGGGGAAGGTTCTCGTGAATCGCCGCGTCGTTGTTCAGGAGCCGGACGGGGGATTCATCACCGTCTACCGGGGCGCCAGCCGCGAGACCGTCCATTGCTCGCCCAATTGCGAGACGCCGCTCGTGATCGGCGACCACACCACCTACTTCGACTCGATCGCGAAAGAGGTTCGCATCAAGCAAGGTATCGGTCAGACATCGGCGGAAGGCCAAGCCTCCGCCGAATAGCCCGCCACGCACCTTCCCGCATCCAAATGCACCGAAGCCCGGCGCGATCGGCTCGCCGGGCTTCGAGATACAGCATTCCATTCAGTCTCGAAGCTATTGCGCGATGCGCAGTTCGCTCAAACCTTGCGCGATCTCGCTGAAGATCGCCGCAAGCTGCGAATTGGACGGCGAGTTGTAGTACATGTCCGGCTTTGTCGCGCAATCCCTCAGGAGATTTTGGGTCGTCCAGTCGTTGACGCGAAACCCGATCGTATAGATCTGAATACCCTTGGCCTTGATGTTGTTGCACACCGCCTGCGTCTTATTGTTCAGCTCGGCGTTAGGGTTGCTGCCAAGATGGCCGTTCGATTTGTAACCGAACGCACTGAACGTAGACCCGTTGAAGCTTTGGCCGCCATTCACGTTGTTCTCGCCGTCCGTCAGCAGCACGATGGCCTTGACCCGCTCTTCCTCGTCATAGGCCTCGGCTTCCGTGAAGGGGGCGCTGGGAGACAGCACACGCCACCCCCAAAGCAGACCGGCCGGGATCACCGTGTTGCCGGAGGGCTGCAAGGCGTTGATCGCATCCTTCACGGTGCTCTTGCTATCGCTCAAGGCCGTGATCGCTGTGGGCGGGCAATACAGATTGGGTGTGGCGCCGCTCCGGTCGGTCGAAGGAGACGCGTATTTCCCGGTGTATTCCTGGCACTCCTCGGGCGAGGGGTTATTATTGTTTCCGCCCCAGCCGCCGCCCCAGCCCCAGCCCCAGCCCCAGCCGCCGCCGTTGTTGTTGCTCGCGCCGCAGCCGTCGTCCTTGATGTAGGTATTACCGTTGTAGGAGCCCCCGTTGTCCTCGTCGGGCTCATCCGGCGCGAGGTATGGCGTGAACAGCGTTTCCTTGTTGCCCTGCACCGGCGTTGCGTCCGTCAGTTCGTAAGGTTCCGCACGCTCGCGCACGCAGCCATCCCAGGCCCAGCTGCTGCGCTTGCGCTTGAGCTTCTCGAAGAACGCCAGAATGCTTTCTCCGTTCTCGAAGTCGAAGTTCTCCTTGGAAATCGACGACATATTTGGGTACTCGCCCTTGTCCAGCCAGTCTTCGTTGATCTTGTCCGAGCCCACATTCACCGCAGCGGCAAAGGGTACAACGGCGACGTCCAGCGTGTCCGAGATGGACGTCTTGCCGAAAAGATCATCGACCATCTTTTTCGCCGCGTCCTTCATGGCGTTCATCTTGCCGCTGGACCCCATGGAGCCTGTTGTGTCCAGCACCAGGGCGAGCTCAATATTACGCTGTCGTTTCGTGATCGTATTCTGGATGCCGACGTTGATATCGTTGAAGTTGGCAAGCCGCATGAAGGTTGTCGGCACCGAGGCCGTTGCGTTGACGACGATATCGTCGCCGACGAAACGGACCTCGAAGTTGCTCTTGATGTCCGAGGACAGGGTCGACGCGTAATTCGCTTCGAAGAACTTCTTCGCCTTGTCTTCGAGCTCCGACTCGGACAGCCCAACCCATGAACCGATGGCCAAAGCCGCCGCGTCGGCAGCATCGGACATCGTGCCCCGAACCGTCATGGCCCTGCCGTAGTCGACGGCCACGCCGACGAAAAGAATGACCGGAACGATGGCGATGCCGAAAAGAATCGCCACGTTGCCACGTTTGTCACGGGAAAAGCGGCGCGCGCACGCCGTCCAAGCCTTTAGCATTTGACACCCCTGTCTGTTTGGCCGGCAGGGGCATCCTTTGACGCGCCCCTTGTCCAGCGGGCGTCACTTAAGCAGAAACGTCCTTACGGCCCGTCTCCCAGTTCGCTAAAATTCAAATATACTTAGATTTAATACGCATTACTTCTCTGTTTACCTTTGCCCATAGCAGAACTTAACATTTACTCACCGTTAAACGTACAGCCTCTATTCGTTTCAACATGCTTATCCCGCTTAGACAGCTAGTCGCGAGGTCGCGGCGCATCGGGGCCGGCGCCCGCTTTGCGCGCGATCACAGTGGCGCCTCCGCCCTCGAATTCGCCATCGTGGCGGCTCCGTTTATCTTCCTCCTGCTCGCCATCATGCAGATCGGATACGTCTACTTCGCGAACTTCGCCCTCGACGGGGCGGTTTCGAACGGAGCGCGCCTCATCCGGACGGGCCAAGCGCAGTTGCACGGTTTCGATGCGGCAAAATTCAAAGAAGAATTGTGCAAAGGGCTTGTCGGCCCGCTGTCATGCGGCAAGTTGATGCTCGACGTGCGCAGCTACGACAACTTCTCGGCGGCTGCGGCCGGACTGACCCCGCCTCTCGATTCGGACGGAAAAATGAACAACAACGTGGCCTTCGATCCCGGCAGCCCGGAGCAGGTGGTCATCGTCCGCGCCTTCTATCCGCTGGAGATCGGGTCGCTCTTCCCGTCCGCATATGGGCTCGGCAGCATGGGTAACATGGCCGACGGAGACCGCATGCTCGTATCGACGGCCGCGTTCCGTAACGAACCGTACTTGTAGGGAGCCGCCGCGTGCCATCAACTCGACGCATCGGATCGCGTTACCGGCGCTCCATGAAGCGCCTGATGCGCCGTCTTGCCGACGCACGCAGCGGCGCCTCGGCCATCGAGTTCGCGTTCATCCTGCCCGTCATGCTCATTCTGTATACGGGTGCTGTCGAGGTGAACAACGCCCTGACGGTCTATCGCCGGACCATGCAGGTTGCGACGACGGCCGCCGATCTCACCGCGCAGGTCAAGACCGTCACAAAGACCGACATCGCCGACATTCAGGCCGCGGCAACGAGCATCCTAACTCCCTACTCAACCGGCCCTCTCAAGATCGTCCTGACGAGTGTGGTCGCAAACGACAACAACGTGGGCAAGGTCGAGTGGAGTTGCGCCAACACAGGCGCCGCGCGCACCACGGGCTCGACGTTCAAAGTCCCGAATGGACTGACCGAACCCGACAGCAGCGTGATCGTGGCTGAGGTGACCTATGCCTTCAAGCCGCTGCTCGGGCTCAGCGGGTTCTTCAGTCCCGGGTCGTATAATATGGAACGGACGTTCTATGCGCGGCCGCGGCGAAGCCTGACCGTCAAGAAGACGGACAATTCCTGCTAGGCAGCGGTTCCCGCGGGCTGGTGCAAAGGACTTGCCCAAAGGTCGTACTCGCTCGCATCCGTCACCTTTGCCAATAGCCGGTCGCCCGCCTCGAGACCTTCGCAATCGTCGATGAAGACATTCCCGTCGATCTCCGGTGCATCCCAATGGGAGCGCGCAATCGCGCCCTCCGCATCGACATCGTCGACGATGACCTCGAGCTCCTCGCCGACACGGGCGCCGAGCACTTCAGCACTGATGGCCTGCTGGTGCGCCATGAGACGAGCGTATCGCTCTTCCTTGACCTCTTCGGGGACTTGGCCCGTCAACGCATTCGCCGGCGCCCCATCGACGTCTTCGTATTTGAAGCATCCGACCCGCGCGAGTCGCGCTTCGCTCAGCCAGTCGAGCAGTTGGACGAAATCATCTTCGGTCTCGCCGGGAAAGCCCACGATGAACGTCGACCGAACGGCAAGATCGGGGCATTGCTCGCGCCAGCGCGCGAGACGCTCCAACGTCTTTTCCTGATGGGCTGGCCGGCGCATGGATTTCAGGATGCGCGGGCTGGCATGCTGAAACGGGATGTCGAGATAGGGCAGGATGCGTCCCTCGGCCATCAGCGGCAAAATCTGGTCCACGTGCGGATACGGATAGACGTAGTGCATGCGGACCCAAACCCCGAGCGAGCCAAGCGCCGCCGCGAGATCGGCGAAGCGGGTCTGCACTTGCCGGCCCTTCCACTCCGTCTCCGCATAGCTGAGATCCACGCCGTAGGCGCTCGTATCCTGCGAGATCACCAGCAGTTCCTGAACGCCGGCGTCAACGAGCCGTTCTGCCTCGCGCATCACGTCCGTGAACGGCCGGCTCCGAAGCGGTCCCCGCAAATGCGGAATGATGCAGAAGCTGCAGGAATGGTTGCAGCCTTCCGAGATCTTCAAATAGGCGTAGTGACGCGGCGTAAACCGTACGCCTTGCGGCGGCACGAGGTCCAAGAATGGATCGTGGGCGCGCGGCACGGCCTTGTGCACGGCCTCGACCACGGCCTCATAGGCTTGCGGTCCGGTGATCGCGAGCACGTCGGGATACTGATCGCGGATGCGTCCGGCCTCGACGCCGAGACAGCCCGTAACGATCACACGGCCATTCTCCGCCAAGGCTTCGCCGATTGCCTGCAGCGACTCTTCCTTGGCGCTATTCAAGAAGCCGCACGTGTTGACGACGACGGCATCCGCACCCGCATAGTCCGGCGACAGTTCGTAGCCTTCGGCACGCAGGCGCGTGACGATCCTCTCCGAATCCACAAGGGCCTTGGGGCAGCCAAGGCTCACAAGGCCGATCTTCGGGGCGGGAGCGCCGCGCGGCGCATCTTTGTCGGGTGCGGTTTCGCTCATCTCAGTCATCGGTCGCACTTACAGGCTGCCGGGGCCCGAAACAATAGAGAACGAACGGCAAGGGCAGAGCTCCGGCCAAGGCCGTTGCATGCGACCGCGTTTGGCGTTTATCTCCCGGTGGCTGAGAGCCGCCGGCACGACGGCGCTTCAGCGCGCGACAAGGGTCCTGCTTATGCGACTGCGTCCGATGTTTTTGGCCTTCTTGACCGGCGTCCTTGTGTGCGGCGCGCCGCTCGGCACGGTCTCGGCCCAAACCACATCGGCGAAAAAAACCCCACCCGCTCAAACCGATCCCAACAAGCCCACGACACGGGTCGCCGGAAGCTACGGCAACTGGACGCTTCTGTGCGGCAAGGAGGGGGACCCGAAGACCGCGGAGGAGCGGTGCTCGCTCGTCCTGCCGCTGATCGAGAAGAAGACGCAGAAACTGATCTTCCGCGTGATCCTGGTCTATGGACCCAAGGCGCGGCTGGTACTTCGCGTGGACGGCCCGACGGGCGTCGCGCTCCAGCAGGGCGTGCAACTCGCGACCGACTCGGGCAAGGTTTACACGATGCCCTATCAAACCTGTCTCCCCATGGGCTGCAAGGCGCTCTATCTGGTGCCCGACGAAATGCGGCAGGATCTGCTGGCGTCGAAAACGGGAACGATCGTCGTCTACGCGCTGAACGGAAAACAGATCCAGACGGTCGCCGAGTTCGACGGGCTCACGTTGGGGCTTGAAGCCCTCGACAAGAAGAGCGCTGCCATGGCAAAGCAGAACTAGCGTCGGCAAGACCCGGCATCGCGAAACCTAGCGTAGCGATTGCATCCGCAGGGGCGGTGAGCCGTCATTGTCTGCCGGCGCCACGGAGAAGGATGGCGCCAGCGCGCTCGGCTGCGGGTTCTGGCCCGCAGCTGCACCGCTCGTGATCTGCGTGCGGCGACGAATGCCACGCTTGTCATTGAGAGCCACGCCCGGAATGACGATCTCGGTGGCGGTTTCGCCGCCTCCGGCCACAAGCGGATTACCCCCGATCCCGATCCGGGGGTTCGTCAGGGGGCCTGCAATCCTAAGCGGCGGCAGGTGTTCAGCCGTCGAGGCCACGCCGCCACCTTGCGTTTTCTCGACCGGCCCCGGATTCACCACAAGATCGAGACTATCGCGCGGAAGGTTTACGACGCCGTCGGCATCGATATTCGCCGACGGGCTTCGCAGTCTGAGGTTCTGTGTCGAGGCCAGACCGTGATTGATGTCGAAGCTGCCCGCGAGCAGGCTGAACGGCATTGTCGCTGCGGGCTCCAGGCGCAGGTCGAGCTTCCCGGCCTCGAGTGCGCTGACGAGCGCGGGCGCCGACATCCCGTCGACAACACCGTCCGCAATCGCGAAGGCGCCATTGCCCATGAGGGACAACGCCATCTCTTCCCAGTCCCCTCCGATGCCAGACACGTTGAGCGTCAGCTTTCCCTTGCCGCCGATCCGCTCCGTTCCGAATGCATCCTTCAGCAGCGAGCGGGTGTCGACATCCTCGAGGCGAAGATCGCCGGCGAAGCTCGGAACGGAATCGGCCAAGGCGGCTGTCAGCGTTCCACGCCCGCTGCCGCCATAGAAGGCCATGTGCCAGAGCGTGGCCGCGAGGGTGCCGTTCGCGAAGTCGATACTCACCGCGCTCGGTCCGATCTGCACGCCGTCGAGCTGCGCCCTTCGGATATCCAAGTCGACGTCGGCGTCGAAGAGCGGTTCGTTGGACTGAGGGACGGCAGCCGTCGCCAGCACTTGGTCGATGGCCTCCTGAGGCATTGAAATCGTCAGGCTGGGCTGCACCACGCCCGGGCCCGGTTTCAAGAGTCGCGGGCCGTTCGAGGCGGCGTGAGGGTTCGGCGGCGGCGCGATGTCCTGTTCGACCTGCGTGGCGAAACCCGCGCTCGTGGTGGCCGGCCTTGGAGCTGCGAATGCCAATGGCGCCGCGGCTTGGATCTCGGCCAGCGATCCCCGGTTAGCCAGCGCCAGAACCGGACCGAGATTGAGTTCGTCGACGACGAACGATCCCTCGATGCGGGGGCGGGTGCCGGTGAGTGCGATCTTCGCGCTCCCTTCGCCTCGGGCATTCTCTTGCACAAAACGTATGTCGCTGAGGTCGGCCTGATCACCGGTCCAAGCCACCGCGGCCTGCATCTCGCCTTCGCCCGTCACCGGGACAGCGCCGGAAACGCCTTTCAGCCAAGCGAGGAATTGGCGAACGGAGCGGGTCTTGGCGAAGAGCGTGCCTTGGCCCGACACGCGCGGGACCATTGCGATGTCGCCCTCGTAGCGCGCGGACACGGTATCCGCCTCGACGGCCAGTTGCAGCTGCGCGGCGCCTTGGCCTGCGATGGCGGCGGGGGATGCGAGCTCAAGCTCGAAGCCGACGGTCTTGCCCTTCCAGTTGAGGTGTCCGCGCCCTGCCATCGGGTCGGTGAGAGCCGGGATGGTCAGCGTGGCGTTGACGCGCTCGAAGCGGTGCGGTGCAGCCCGGCGAGCGCTGTGAAGAAGAATCGTGCCGTCGCGGATTAGCAATTCGTCGATAGCGAAGTCTCGTTCCGTCTTCGCGTCACCCGTCTGTCCGACGCCCCGAATTGGCGACAGGTCTGGCAGGCCGCCACCGGCGTCCAGCGACAAGACCGGCTGGATGAGGACAACACGTTCAAACGAGGTGGGGGCGCCAAAAAGCTCGAAAAAACCGAGATCGATTTCGAGCTTCGCAATCTTAAGCGCCGGGGCGTTCGGCGCGCTGATGACGGCATCAGTGATGTCGATGTGCGGCGTCGGCAAAAAGAGGAGCCGCGTGGTGCCGTTGACGACAAGATCGCGGCCGGTGTGCGCCTTGAGCCAAGCAACGGCTCGCGTCTCGACCCAGCCGGACGGAGCCAGAATGTTGGCGGAGGCCAACGCGATGGCGTAGACGGCAATGACTCCGCCGAGAATCTTTAGTCCGAGGCGCCAGGCGCGGCGCCGGGGATGTTGCGAGATCGCCGCGCCTTCCAACTCGACGCCGCGAAGCCGCACATTTGCCGGGTGCAGCGATCGCGAAACAGGCACGAGTGCGCGCGAACGCTGTCGCGTCTTGTCAGATGTGTGGCGCTGCATTGATCCCCCGGACGAACTATTCGAATTAGCCCGACAAATGCGGTGAGAATTGGAACGAAGTGCAAGACCGCGCGCTTCGCCCACGGACAAACTATCCGGTATGTTGAGTTGCGCCGCTCAGCTCACGAGAATTGCGTGATTGTCCCAGTGAAAACGCGTGGAATGGCGCGGGCCTAGGCCATCCGCACTCCCGGAGAGGAGCCAGCCTTCGCCGCTGGTGAGCAAAAATGTCGCACCCTTGTGGGTCGGCGCCAGTCCGCAGCCGTCGCGCAGACTGCACGACCCGAGAAGGCGCCGCGCTTGCGGATCCCAATAGGTCACGACCCCACCCTTCGGCGCGGACGCCGCCACGACCGAGCCGTTCGAATCGGCTGTTACCGAGCCGATGTAGTTTTTCAGGGTGAGTTGAGTCTCTTCCGGCGCCGGAATGACGGTCAGCGTTTCGCCGCGCCGGTGGAATCCCATCAGGGGCGGCAGATCGTCGGCATCGCCGCGATACTGGCAACCGAACGCCACGATGTCGTTCCCCGCGACCGTCAGGTGCCGAATGGATAGACGGCGCAGTTCCTCGGGCTGACCGTGCCGTTCCAGCAGGTCTCCCGTCTCGATATCCACGTAGGCGAGCGACGGCTCCATGCTGGCGAGGTTCAGCTCCTCACGCCTTCGGTCCGGATGGGTCTGAATGCCGCCATTGGCCACGACCAGCGTGCGCTTGTCGGAAAGCAGCGCCAGATCGTGCGGACCGATGCCGTGGCTGGGTATCTCCCCGATCTGACGGTACCCGGCGCCTGCGTCGCGGACGCCGATCACGCCGCGCCCGCCGTCGTAATCGTTCTCGGTTGTGTAGAGCAGCCTGCCGTCAGCGGAGAATACGCCGTGCCCGTAGAAGTGCCGGCCGGGGCGCGCGGAGAACCAAACCGGCTCACGCGCATCCATGGGAACGGCGACGCCGAAGCGGCCGGGCCGGCGCGCGAAGGCCACCCATTCGGAACCGCCCGGACGCAGCGCGACATCGTGGCCGCGAGCCGGCAGCAGGACCTCGCGGATATCACCGTGTTCGAGATCGAAGAGTGCCGCAGAGTAGTTGCCCTGATCGTCCATGCGCGCAGCGGCGAAACGCTCCGGCAAAAACGCAGCGGCGAGACGAGCGGGCATGGTCAGCGCCAGCGAGGATCCGGCGAGCGCGGTGAGGAATGTGCGGCGGTTGAGTGTCATGGCTAGTCTCCGTCGCCCGCGTTGAACCCGAAGCTGAGGCCCGCGCCCTCGGCGATCAATCCGGATGCGGTGGTGTTGGCGCTCTTCAACCCGACACGCAAAGCCTCGAGCTTGCCCCGCTGTTCGGGATCGGTCACCGCCTCGGCGACCGGCTCGGTTTCGGCGGCAAGCACGTCGATACTGTGGTTGAGGTCGAACAAAATCGAGTCCTCGACACCCGGCGACTGGTCGGCAACGATCCCGGCAAAGCCTCCGTCGACAAACAGGGCCCTTACGGAGCGAAGATTGCCGGCCATGTTCGGAAAGGTCTGGCCGCTTCGCCAGAACGCCGCCAGACGCGGCCGGGAGCGTTTGGCGGACTCGCCCAACACCCGGCCGAGCTTTTGATCACGCACGCGTTCGATACCGCCGCTGAAGGCCTTGAAGAGTTCCAGCGTCACGTCTTTCGGGGCACGGTAAAGCGCGCCGTCGGGCTCGGGTTCCAGAAAACTCTTGGTGAAGGGTGCACCAGGCGCCCACGCCTGGACGAGGTCTTTGGAAAGTTGCGCGATATTGCCGGCTGCCGCAGCGGCGAAGCGGCAGCGGAACACCGCATCGTCCCCTCGGCTCGCAAGTGCGTCGGAGCCCTTACCGTAAAGAAGGATTTCGAGCGCGGGCAAGCCCTGGAGCGCGACACTCTTCTTGGCGAGCGTCTCGACGCTCGTCACACTCTCGTCCTTGTCCGAAAGAGCCCGCTGCACCTGCCGGTAGCCAAGGCCCTTCCGATCCGGCCAAAAGAAAAGCCGCTCGTAGCGATGCTCGTGGTTGACCGGCCCGAACTGAAAGTTCTCGACTGCGCTCCAGCCCTTCACCGCTTGGACAAAGGCCGCGCGGGCGTCCGCGAGGCTCTTGTGCGAGGGGTCCGTGCAGAGCACCGCGGTCTTGGCTGCCAAGGTCGCGGCATCGGCTGCGAATGCGTCGTAGCCCGGCCTTATGACTTTCGTCAGCGCAGCCTCGGCAACGGCGCCGTGATCGGCCTCCGCCCGCGCTACGGTCCCGGCCGAACAGAAAGCAAGAAGCAGAACCCCCAAAGACAGGACCGAATGGAGGAAACGGATCGTTGGCAGACGGGTCATTGGCATGTGTCTAACATCTGATTTCCGGCGTTGCGCGTGGCGTAGCCTGGTCGTCGCAATCAGAGCGAGTTCAAAAACGCCAAGAGGCGCTCCCGGTCTTCCTTTTCCAGCGCGGCAAAGCGGTCGCGAGCCGCTTGCCCTTCGCCGCCGTGCCACAGGATGGCCTCCGTGAGATTGCGCGCCCGGCCGTCATGAAGGAACTGGGTGTGGCCGCTCACTGTTTCGGTCAGACCGATACCCCAGAGCGGCGGCGTACGCCATTCGCTCCCCGTCGCTTTGCCGTCGGGCCGATTGTCCGCGAGCCCCGTGCCCATGTCGTGGAGCAGCATGTCCGTGTAGGGCCAGATGAGCTGGTTCGACAGATGGGGCTGCTCGGGCACGTCGCCGGTCGTGAACTTGGGCTGGTGACATTGTGCGCAGCCGACCTGGTAGAAAAGCTCTTTGCCCTTCAGCACGTCGGGGACGTCCACATTGCGGCGTGGCGGAACCGCAAGGTTCTGCGTGTAGAACGTCATCAGATCGAACAGCTCGTCGCCCACTTCCACGTTTTGGTATCTGGGCGAGTTGCCGGACGGCGCGTCGGTGCACGACGTCTGCCGCTCCGTGCATTCGCCCGCGCCGCTCGGATGGAGCGTTGTCGAGATGCCGATATCGCCGGAGAACGCACCGGCATTCTGTTCGATGATGGTCGGCACATTCGCCTTCCAACCGAAACGGCCCAGCATCTCCTTGTCGTGCAGCTCTGACCAGATACGGTTCGGACGCCCTGAAATGCCGTCCCCGTCCGCATCCTCCGGGTCGGCATTTGCCATGATCTGCTCTTCCGGAACAGCCTCGAGCAGGCCGAGTCCGATCATAGGCGGCGCGATGCGCGGACCCAGCATCACGTCTGGACTGATGGGGCCGTAGTTGAGTCCGGACAGTTCGTAGCGGGGCACGCGCAAGGAGACCTTCTCGCCACCGGCGAGAGAGACCTCCTCCTCCTCGTACGTCACTTTGACGGCGCCCTCCGCCTGGTGGCCCTGGATCGACATGTCCTGCAATTGTCCGCCGTAGACCGGATCGGGAAGCACGGTCACCTTGCCGGAGGCAAGGAGCGCCTTCTCGTCATCGGTCTTGGCGGGCACCGAGAGGCGGAACAGGAGCGAACCCGTCGGCCCCGGCGTGTTCGAGGCGACGGGAGGATGGCCGCGTCCGTCCTTGATATGGCAGTCCTGGCAGCCACGCACGTTGAAGAGCGGCCCGAGACCGTCCGAGGCATCGGTGGAGGCGGGCGCAGAAACCCAGTGCCGTCGGAAAATGCTGTTCCCGATCTTGAAGTCGAGTTCCTTGCGGAAACCCATGTTGCCGGAAGATTGGGAAAACGCATTGGCAGTGTCGGTCGCGGCGCGGGATGTGGCGCCGCCGCCCGGCCGGTCTTCCCCCGGCTCGGCCTTCGTGAAGTCGATAGGCGGCACCGGAACGTCGGACGCTCCCGTCCCGCCGGCCGAGCCCGCATACAATACAAGGCCCGCCAGCAGAGGCACGCAGCCCCCAACAAGAAGGACACCGCCAAGCCACGCTTTCGCGTGACTTGACGGTGCTGTCGGGGTCGACTGACTCTGAGACGGCGTGAACCGTGCTGTGTTCACGCGCCCACCTTTCTAGAATGCGAACGTGCTGCGTGCGCCAACGACCGTTGCATTTTCGGCCTCTACGCCGCCATCCGGATTGAAGATGTACTGGAAGTCCGGCTGCAACGTCCAACCGTCGATGACCTCCATGGTGTACGCGATCTCGATCAGAGCCTCGTAGCCCTCGCCGGCCGGATCGCCATTGGTTACGTTGAACGCCTGCGCCTGGTCGGAAATGCTCGTATAGGCATAGCCGATGGCCAAGGCGTCGTCGGGACGGCCCGGGATCATGCCGGTGAAGGTGAGACCCACGTCGAAGTAGAAGTCGACATAGTTGCGATCGTCCGGCGCTCCGGCGAAGCGGGTGAAGAAGCCGACCCCTTGCGGGTCCTCGCTGCCCGGCACACGCCACAGCAACTGGTCCAAGATCACATAGAGCGCGTAATCGTTGTCGAGCGGCTTGCCGTCATTACCGGAGATCGCAATGGGGTTGCCGCCCGCATCGGTATAGATGTGGTTGAAGTCCCCGAAGTGGTTCCAGCCACCGACCTTGATCTGGCCCGGCAGTTCACCGCCCGCCAGCGAATAGCTGTAGGCGCCTTCCGCCATCAAGAGCGTCCGATCCCGCAGACCGAAATCCAGACCGTCGTTGTTGCACACTTGCGGATCGTCCGCAGCGCAGTCCGGCGCCGGATTACCGTTGTAAACGCCGACCATCAGGCTGGTTTGCTCCGTCGGGGTGATGGCGACACGGACGCCGGGCGTCGCCAGCGGGTAGGCCGGACCGCCGCCGGGGTTGTTTTCGGCAGCGATCGGCGCCCAACCCCATGTGCCGTTGATGAAGTAGCCCCCGCCTTCGGCGAAGAAGAACTCGGCATCCGCCGCCAGCTGTCCGACCTTGACCGAAACCGTGTCATTGAACAGGAACTGCTCGAACCAGATCTCGAACAGGCGCGTCGCGTCATTCGCCTCGAAGCTGGTGACAGGCATCAGGGAACCGATATTGGAGCCCGTGATGGAGTTGCCATGGATCTGATAGCCGTTCGCGTGGAAGCAAAGACCATCCCACAGACCGAGCTTCTTCATGTCCGCGTTGACGTAGAGCTCAAGCACACCTTGATACTCGCCGCCTTCGTCGATACCGCCCCAATTGTAGAACGGCTCGGCGACATAGGCGCCGCCGATATCTATGCCCGCCCGGTTCAAGCTGGAGACCGTGCCTCCGGCGAGGTGCTCAATGGCGTTCAGTTCGCCATTCTCTTCACCAATGAAATCGCGCGGATCGAGTTCCACTTCGCAAGCGGCCGATGCGAGCCCCGGCGAAGCAACCATTGTCATAACCAGCGCGGCCCCCGCGATGGCTGCCTTCCGCACATACGTGCCGAAAAGACCACCCAAGTCTTCGGTCGCTGGACCGCGATTTCTCTCAATCAATCCCATTTAATCAGCCCCCCAACGGCTTCTGGTTCGTGTTTCGTCGATCGTGTTCGGCTTTTGCCGATATTCCGAATGTGGAATGATACATTATAACATTTCACAAAATTTCTTCTAGTCGTCAAATCGTCCCTTTGCCTATGTCGTCCCTTGCCTATTCAGCCCCGACCTTATCGGGCGCATCTAGACTGTCCGATCCCTCGAACTCGATGGACTTCAGGTCCAGTGTCGCCACGGCCCGCTCGATCGCCTTGGTCTGAACCAGCAGGGCGTCGACCACGTCCTGGACGACCTTGTTCCCCTCTTCGTTCCCCTCGCCGATCATCTGGTCGTAGTTCTCGGTGGTCAGGGCACGCAGATAGAGCGTGTTCATCGCGTCCATGGTGGCGTCGAGCGCTGCGACAACCTCGGCGTCCACTTTCGGATCCTTGGCCTTGACCAAGTCGGAGACGCTGGGGCCGGACACGACGGACCCGTCAGCGCGGCGATAGCGGCCCGTGTAGACATTGTGGATGCCAAGCGCGTCGAAGAAGTGTGCGGCATGGGTGTTGTCGGAGAAGCAGTCATGCTCCTCTTCCGGGTCGTGCACCATCAGGCCGAGCTTGATGCGTTCGCCGGCGAGTTCGCCATAGGACAGGCTGCCGAGACCGGTCATGATGACGGTCAGACCGCCTTGATCGCCTGCATCCATGACGGCCTTGCGCGCATCACCGCCCTCTTTCCATTGATCGGCCATCCACTGGAGATCGTCGATCAGGAGTTGGGTGACGGTGCTCAGATATTCGGCCCGCCGTTCGCAATTACCATTGGAGCAGTTGTTCAGGTCGTAGTCGGTCGCCGGACGCTCGCCCGAACCAGCTTCGGTTCCATTGAGGTCCTGTCCCCACAGCAGGAACTCGACGGCGTGATACCCCGTCGCCACGTTCGCCTCGACGCCGCCCGCTTCCTGCAGCGTGTCGGCAAGCAGCTCTTTTGTGATCTTGGAGGTGTCGATCTTCTTGCCGCCGAGAGACAGGGAGACGTTCTTGATCACGTCGGCCACGTAGAGTTCGTTCTCGGGTGATTCGTCGCCGTAGACCTCGGCGACATAGTCGATGAGCCCCTCGTCCAGCGGCCAGGCGTTCACCTTGCCTTCCCAATCGTCGACGATTGGGTTTCCGAAGCGGTACGCCTCGGTCTGCATGTAGGACGGACGCGCGGCGATCCAGGCGGCGCGCGCAGCGCGCAGGTTCGGTTCGGTCGGTTTCTCCAAGAACGCGTCGATCGCGAGCTGCATGGTCTTGGCAGTCTCGAGCGAGTCTTCGTATCCGGCCTGCGCGATATCGGCGTAGTTCTTCAAGACGTCCTTGGGGCCATCGGCCAGCGCGGGCGCCACGCAAAAGCCAATTGCCAGGGCTGCCGCCGGCACCATCGTCTTTAGTCCTCGAAGCATCGAACTCCCTCTCACGTTGCTACGACTCGCCGGTCGTTTTCTATCACAATCTATAATTTCAATCGTCTCACCCTATCAGCGGGGCGAAGAATGTGACGACCCAACGGCCAGGGACCGTGGGCCGCCACAAGGCTGAGATGAGGAAGCGTTTCGGCTCGGGCTGAAACACTTCAGACACCCGGGCTGGGCGGCCGAATGTCTTGCCATAACCCTAGGGGGGGCCGTATCATGAATGAAGTGAACTGTTTTCATAATAATAGTTGAGCGATATGCATCTTAAGGAAGTCGACGCCAATCTGCTCGTGACGCTCGATGCGCTCCTGGTCGACGCCAGCGTCACACGGGCCGCCGAACGGCTCGGGCGGAGCGCCTCCGCCATCAGCCATGCTTTGGCTAAGCTGCGGGAATTGTTCGACGATGAGCTTTTCGTGCGCGCCGGGCAGCGGCTTGTTCCAACCGCCCGGGCTCAGGAACTCGCGCCGACGGTCCACGTGATCCTGGCGGGCATGGAAAGCCTGCTTCGCCCCAACAAGCCGTTCGACCCGTCCCTGACGATGCGCGCGTTTGCCGCAGCCTCCAGCGAGGCCGGCGAATTGATCCTCGTCGAGCCCCTGCGCAAGCGCTTGCAGGCGAGCGCACCGAGCGTCCAGGTCGATTGGACCTCGTCGAACATGGAGTCGACGATCGACGAACTGCGCAACGCCCGCTGCCACTTCGTTATCGACATCATGGGCGAGAGCGCCGAGGCGCCGGACGTGCGGGCCGCTAAGCTGTTCGACGACGCGCTCGCAACCCTGGCTCGCCCCGGACACCCCTTCTCCAAGCGGCGTCCAAATGGCGAAGCCTTCGCCGCCGCGGAGCACGTAGCCGTCCACTCCCTCCCCGGTTTCCAGGGTCTCACCGAACGGCTGGCGGAGGCGAGGCTCGACATCCGGCGAACGTCTCAGGTCTCCTCCGCGTTGGTCGGCGTCATGGCGACGCTCAACAGCGACGCCTTGCTCACGCTCCCGGCGTCGCTGGCAAGTTTGCTGGAACGTCAGTTCGGCCTCTCGCGGATCAAACAACCGGTCGAGCCCGTAACGTTTCCGGTGCGCCTGTTGTGGCACACGAGTTATGACCGGGACGAATGCCATCAGTGGCTCCGGGGCGAGTTTTCTCTTCTGGCCCAGGACCTTCTCGCCCAGGATTTGACGGGCTGACGTGACGGGCCGATCGGCGCGCTGACCGGTCTGGCCAGCAGCACGGCGTGGGAAATGCCTCACCCATCAGGCGTCAGCGGCGCGGTCACGTTGCGGCCAACGCGCCCACAACCGCTCAATTGTTTCCGTCATGATGCTCCGCTACCATGGAGCCCTCGCCCGCTCGACGCCGAGGGCCGGGCGCCTGGAGGACACCCATGGTTGTGTGGTTTCGCACCGGCTTCGCCGCTGTGCTTTTCGCCTGCGTCTCCCTATCCGCTTTCGCCGCCGACAAGAGCTATCAAGACGACGCGCTGGACGAAGCGGCCATCACGCTCAAAGCCGATCTGAAGAATGAGTCCGGCACGATCGAACGGCCGGTGCCGATGCTCAAGGAGCAGGCCGCGGCGCAATTGCGAAAGCAGTATCTCGGGAACGCCGCCTTTATCTATGGTCAGATCGTCACCGCTGCGCCGAACGACTCCGAGGCCTGGCGCCGCCTGGCCGATATCTGGCTGGCGATCCCGCCGGACGAAGACGACGACGGCAGCGAGCGCTATCGCGATGCTAGGACCGCCGCCTATATCGCCTACACCCAGGCGAAGACTCCTAAGGGCGAAGCCGCCGCACTCGGGTCTCTCGCGAACGCATTTGCCAAGGGCAGCGACTGGCGTCCGGCGCTGAACGCGCTACGGCTGGCCACAACGCTCGACGACGATCCGGGCTTGGCGGCCACCTACGCGCAGCTTCGCGAGAAGTACGGATTCCGTGTCGCCGATTTCAGCGTGGACTCCGACGCAACGTCTCCTCGGGCATGTTTCCAGTTCACCGAGCCCCTGCTTGCCCGCGCGGACTACGCCCCCTTCGTCGCCGTCGCCGGCGAGGACAAACCGGCCCTGTCGCTCGACGACAAACAGCTTTGCGTGGAGGGCCTGAAACACGGCGAGTCTTACAAAGTGACCTTGCGTGCGGGCCTGCCCTCGTCCGTCCACGAGGACCTGATCAAGAATGCCCCGTTCACGATCTATGTGCGCGATCGCACGCCGTCGGTGCGGCCCATCGGCAAGGCATACGTGCTGCCCAGCACCGGCCAGCAGGGCATCCCGCTGCAATCGGTCAATACCGGCGCGCTCGATGTCACACTGTATCGCATCGGCGACCGCAATCTGCTGGGCATCGTGCTCGGCTACGACTTCCAGCGCAATCTGTATGGCTACAGTCTCGAAAACATCGCCGACGAGAGTGGCGAGGAAATCTGGAGCGGCACGCTCAAGGTCAAGAAGGATCTGAACAAGGACGTCACCACGGCCTTCCCCATCAGCGAGGCCGTGCCGCACCTAGAGCCGGGCATCTACATCCTCGCCGCGCGGCCTTCGGACGTACCGGGCGACGACTACGGCGAGCGCGCGACGCAATGGTTCGTCGTGTCCGATTACGGGCTGACGGCCTATTCGGGGTCGGATGGCATTCATGCCTTCGCCAACTCGCTGGCCACGACGGAGCCGATCTCCGGAATCGAATTGCGGCTGATCGCGCGCAACAACGAGGTTCTTGGAACCGCGACGACCGATGCGAACGGCGCTGTGACGTTCGCGCCGGGCCTCGCTCGCGGCAAGGGCGGCCTTGCGCCTGCGCTGCTGGTTACAGGCGCCACGGAGGGCGACTACGCCTTCCTCAACCTGAAGACACCGGGCTTCGACCTGACCGACCGGGGCGTGGCGGGACGCGATGCGCCGAAGGGGCTCGACTCGTTCGTGTTCACCGAGCGTGGGGTCTACCGCACCGGCGAGACCGTGCACATCACCGCGCTTCTCCGGAACGCGGCCGGCGTCGCCGTGCCCAACCTTAACGCGACCCTCGTCGTCGACCGTCCGGACGGCATCGAGTATCGCCGCATTGTCGCGCGGGACGCAGGGGTCGGCGGTCTGTCCGCCGATCTGCCGATCATCGCCGCGGCTCAGACCGGCACCTACCGGGTCAAGATCTATTCGGATCCAAAGGCGGCGCCGATCGGCGAGACGAGCTTCCTGGTCGAGGACTATGTGCCTGAGCGGCTCGAGTTCGACATCTCGACCGACGCGAAGAGCCTGTCGCAAGGCTCCCCGGTAAAGATCGCCCTCGACGGCCGCTTCCTCTATGGGGCGCCCGCATCGGGGCTCCCGGTCGATGGCGAATTGAAGGTCACGGAGACCAGCGCGCGGCCCGGTTACGAAGGCTATGTGTTCGGCACGAAGGACACCGACAGCGGCGACAGTTTCACTGTCGAGACGCTGCCGCTCGCGGACTTGCCTGAAACGGACGCCAAGGGCCACGCCACATTCGACGTGGCGCTCGGAGCGTTGCCAGCCTCGTCGCGCCCGCTCGAAGCCAAGGTTGTGGTGCGCCTGGCCGAACCCGGCGGCCGTGCGGTCGAACAGGATCTGACGCTGCCGATCAAGCCGAAGGCGGACATGATCGGGGCGAAGCCGTTGTTCAAAGGCACATCCCTCAGCGACAACGACACGGCGAAATTCGATGTGGTGATGGTCGCGCCCGACGGCACGCAACTGGAGAGCAAGGGCCTGAAATGGCAACTCCTGCGCATCGAGCAGAAGTACCAATGGTACCGCCAGTACGGCAGTTGGGACTATGAGCCCATCAAGGTCACGCGCCGCGTCGCGAATGGCGTGATCGACACGAGCGCCGATGCACCTGCTTCCATCGAGATGCCCGTTTCCTGGGGGCGCTACCGGCTCGAGGTCGAAAGCCCCGACCCGCTCGGTCCCGTGACGACCTATGGCTTCGACTCCGGCTGGTACGCCGAGGCCAGCGCCGACACCCCCGATCGGCTCGAGATCGCGCTCGACAGGTCGGGCTATTCGGAAGGCGACACGATGAACGTGGCCGTAACTGCGCGCAGCGCCGGCACCGTCACGCTGTCGGTGATCGGCGACCGGCTGCTCACTCAGAGCACGACCGATGTCGAACCTGGTCTCACCACCATCCCGCTGACCGTCGGTTCGGACTGGGGAACCGGCGCCTATGTGCTGGCGACGCTGCGCCGTCCGCTCGATGCGGCTGCCAAGCGCATGCCGGGCCGGGCCATCGGCACGCAGTGGTTCAGCATCGACAAGGCGCAGAACACGATCGGCGTCGCGATGGACCTGCCCGGTCTCATCCGGCCCAACTCGAAGCTGCTCGTGCCGGTGAGGCTCACCAACCTCGTCCCGGGCGAGCAGGCGCACATCGTCGTCTCGGCGGTCGATGTGGGCATTCTCAACCTGACCGGCTACGAACCGCCGAACCCGGACGAATACTACCTCGGACAGCGCAAGCTCTCTTCCGAGATCCGCGACCTCTACGGGCAGTTGATCGACGGCATGCAAGGGACGCGCGGGCAGATCCGAACCGGCGGCGATGGCGGCGCCGGCACGCTCCAGGGCAGTCCCCCGTCGGGCCCGCCGCTCGCGCTCTATTCGGGCATCGTCACCGTCGGCGACGACGGCACCGCCGAGATCGAATTCGACATTCCCGCCTTCACGGGAACGGCGCGGGTCATGGCCGTGGCCTGGAACAAGACTCAGGTCGGGCATGGCTCGGGCGACGTGATCGTGCGCGACCCCGTGGTCGTGACCACCACGCTTCCGCGATTCCTGCTCATGGGCGACCGCTCCACGCTGCGCCTCGATCTCGACAATGTCGAAGGCGCGAGCGGGGACTATAAGATCGCGCTGGCCGCAACCGGTCCCATCGCGCTGCCCAAGACGGAAAGCGTCCTCGGCATCGAGGCCAAGAGCCGCGAGGCGGCGTCGTTCGAGATTGCGGCGCTCGGCGTCGGCGAAGGCAGCGTGGACATCACGGTGAGCGGCCCGGAGAGCTTCGAGGTCGCTCGGCGCTACACGATCGAGGTGCAACCGGCCACGCAGATCTTTGCGCGCCGCACGGTGACGCCGCTCGCACCGGGCAAGAGCATCGCGCTCTCCAACGACGTGTTCGCCGATCTCGTGCCGGGGACGGGTAGCCTCGCGCTCTCCGTGACGCCGACCGCAGCGCTCGACGTCACCGGCCGGCTGGCGGCGCTCGATCGCTATCCGCTTGGGTGCACCGAACAGATCGTGAGCCGCGCGCTCCCACTTCTCTACTTGAGTGAGTTGGAGACGGAGCAGACGCCCGACCCGGATACGGCCAAGCGCATCGATACGGCCATCGAAACCGTGCTGGCCCGTCAGGGCTATGAAGGCGGGTTCGGCCTTTGGTCGCCCGGCGGCGGCGACGCCTGGCTCGATGCCTATGTGGCCGACTTCCTGACGCGTGCGCGGGCTCAAGGCCACACCATTCCGGACGAGCGCTTCAAGCTCGCGATCAACCGCTTGCGCAACTACGTGAGCACCGCGCCGGACGTCTCCAATGACGGCGGCCTTGCCCTGTCCTACGCGCTCTATGTGCTGGCGCGGAACGGGGCGGCGCCGGTCGGCGATCTGCGCTACGTGGCCGACGTGAAGATGGGCCAGCTTGGCTCGCCGGCGGCACAGGCCGAAATCGGCGCGGCCCTCGCCATGCTCGGCGACCGCGTCCGCGCCGAAAAGGCGTTCCGTGTCGCCGCCAGTGCGCTCCCCGATGAGGTCGTGACCACGAACGGCCGCGTCGACTTCGGCTCGCGGCTCAGGGATGCGGCCACGGTGGTCACCCTCGCCGCGGAAGGCAAAGCGGCCGAGCCGATCCTCGTCAGCGCAACGAAAGAGATCGGCGTCGCCCGCAAGGCCGTGACCCGCACGTCCACGCAAGAGGATGCCTGGCTCATCCTTGCCGCACGCGCGCTCGGCAACCAGGGCGTCGAGCTGGACGTGGCATCGGGCACGGGCGAGCCCGTGCCACAAAGCGGCCCGCTTTATCGGGACTACAGCGAAGAGGACTTAGGCATCAGTCCGGTCTCGGTGACCAATCGCGGCAGCGCGCCTGTCGACGTGGTCTTCTCCGTGTCCGGCGCGCCGACATCGCCCGAGCCTGCGACCGACAGCGGCTTCCTGCTCGAACGGACCTTCCATACGCTGGACGGCCAAGCCGTCGATATCGCCGAGGCCAAGCAGAACGAGCGCTACGTGGTTCTGCTTTCCGTGACGGAAGCCAAACCGCAATTCGCGCGGGTGGCCCTGACCGATCACGTGCCGGCGGGCTTCGAGATCGACAATCCGAAATTGGTCTCGTCGGCGGACACGGGCGGGCTGCCCTGGATCACCCACGCGGCGCGCCCCGTACATACGGCCTTCCGCGACGACCGCTTCGTGGCGGCGTTCGACCGCACCGCAAAGAGCCCGGTCGTCTACCGGGTCGCCTATATCGTCCGGGCGGTCTCGCCGGGCACCTACGTGCTCCCGCAGGCAAGCGTCGAAGACATGTATCAGCCCGACCGCTTCGGCCGCACGGCGACGGGCACGGTGAAGGTGACGGCGCGCTGATGGGGACTCCACGGAGAGGAAACTGGCGCCGCCGCCTCACTTACGCGGCGGTAGGCGCGTTGTGGTGCGGCGCCATCGTCGCGGGCGCGCTTGTCGGCCTTGCCGATAGTTTCGGGCCGCCGCCGCTCGGAAAGAACCTCACCTATTCCAAGACGGTGCTCGGCAGCGACGGCGACCTGTTGCGCGCCTATCTCGCGCCCGATGGCCGCTGGCGACTTCCCGCTTCGCGCACGGACGTGGACCCGCGCTTCCTGGACGCGCTGCTCGCTTACGAGGACAAGCGCTTCTACGAGCATCACGGCGTCGATCCGCTTTCCATGACGCGCGCGCTGTATCAGTTCGCAACGCGCGGGGAGATCGTCTCGGGCGGGTCGACGATCACGATGCAGGTTGCACGTCTTTTGGAGCCACGGCGCAAGCGTTCGCTCTATGCGAAGTACCGCCAAATGGTGCGGGCGCTGCAACTCGAGCAGGCTTACAGCAAGAACGAGATCCTCGCGCTCTATCTCACGCTGGCGCCCTATGGCGGCAACCTCGAAGGAATCCGAGCGGCCTCCTTCGCCTATTTCGGCAAGGAGCCGCGGCGCCTGACGCTCGGCGAAACGGCGCTGCTGGTCGCCTTGCCGCAATCGCCCGAGTATCGCCGCCCCGACCGCCACCCGGACCACGCGCGCGCGGCCCGGAACCGCGTTCTCGACCGCATCTCGGACAGCGGCATCTTCAGCCCCGAGGAGTTGGGAGCGGCGAAAGCGGAGCCGGTGCCGAACGCGCGCCGGCCTATGCCGCTCGGCGCACCCCACGCCGCTGACGACGCCAAGGCCGCGTCCTCCGATCAATCGATCATACGTCTGACGATCCGGGCGCGGCTGCAACGGCGCCTGGAGCGGCTGGCCCGCGACCGCGCCGTCGCTCTCGGCGATGCCATGTCCGTTGCCATCGTGGTCGTGGAGAACGACACAGGCCGCGTCCTCGCCCGTGTCGGGACCCCCGACTATTTCGATTCAGACCGCGCCGGTCAGGTGGACCTCACCCGCGCGGTGCGCTCGCCGGGCTCTACGCTCAAGCCCTTTATCTATGGGCTCGGCTTCGAGGACGGCCTGATCCATCCGGAGTCGCTGATCGAGGACAGGCCCATTCGGTTCGGCGACTACGCACCGGAGAATTTCGACCAGACCTTCCAGGGAACGGTCACGGTGCGCCGGGCACTGCAACAATCCCTCAACGTGCCCGCGGTGTCGCTGCTGGATGCGGTCGGCCCCAGCCGCCTGCTGGCACGGCTCGACGAGGCGGGGGCGCGGCTGAAGCTTCCCGAGCACGAAACGGCCGGGCTTGCGCTCGGCCTCGGCGGCATCGGCATTCGGCTTGTCGATCTCACCGCGCTCTATGCCGGCCTCGCGCGTCAAGGAACAGTCGCGCCGCTCTACGAACGAGCGGCCGAACCGCGCTGGCCCGAGCGGCGCCTGATGGAGCCTGTAGCGGCTTGGTATGTCGGCGACATCTTGCGCGACGCCCCGCCCCCGCCGAACGCGCTTGGCGGCCGGATCGCCTTCAAGACTGGCACGAGCTACGGCTATCGCGACGCGTGGGCCGTCGGCTTCGACGGCCGCTACACGGTGGGCGTCTGGACGGGGCGTCCCGACGGCGCCCCCGTACCGGGTCTCCTGGGACGCACAGCAGCGGCGCCGATCCTGTTCGACGTCTTCGCGCGGCTCACCGAGCAGCCGCGCCCTCTGAGCCCCGCACCGCAAGGGGTTTTGACCGCGCGCACCGCGCAGTTGCCGCCACCGCTCCGCCGCTTCGGCGCGAACACTCTTGCCGGCACGACGCGCGCGCCGGACGTGCGGATCCTCTTTCCGCCCGACGGCGCGTCCCTGGCGCTGGAAGCCGACGGCGACACCATCGATCCCGTCGCCATCAAGGTCACAGGCGGCACGGCTCCGCTGAACATCCTTGTCGACGGGCTGCCGCTACAATCGGCGCGTGGCGCCGGCACCGTGTTCTTCTCACCGCAAGGGCCCGGCTTCGTGCGGCTGACGGTGACCGATGCGGTCGGCGACGCCGACAGCGTGCTCGTGCGCCTACAGCAATAGGTCGATCGCTCGCGATGGGAACACCTGCCTCTCTGGCGCGCCTGCCTCTTGACGAATGTCAGGGCCTTGCTCACAACAGCGCATGACCCAGAGCCGCAAAAAGCTCCACATCAAGACCTTCGGCTGCCAGATGAATGCGTACGATTCCGAACGCATGGCCGAAGCGCTCGCACCTGCCGGTTACGACGTGACGGAGGCGATGGACGATGCGGATCTCGTCATCCTCAACACGTGCCACATCCGCGAGAAGGCCGCCGAGAAGGTCTACTCGGAGCTGGGCCGCGTGCGGCTGAACAAGGAAGCGCGCAAAAGCCAAGGACGCGGCACCATGGTGGCTGTGGCCGGCTGCGTGGCGCAGGCCGAAGGCGAGGAGATCATCGCCCGCGCACCCGTGGTGGATATCGTGGTCGGACCGCAAAGCCTGCACAGGCTCGCCGATCTCGTGGCCAAGGCCGAGACGGGGGAACGCTCGGTGGAGACCGAATTCCCCGCTGACGACAAATTCACCGCTCTTCCCTCACGCGCGGGCGGTAAGCGCCAGGTCTCCGCGTTCGTGACGGTCCAAGAAGGCTGCGACAAGTTCTGTACGTTCTGCGTCGTGCCCTATACGCGCGGGGCCGAATACTCGCGGCCCGTGACGGACATCGTGGCCGAGGTGGAACGGCTTGCCGCCGCCGGGGTGCGCGAGGTGACGCTGCTCGGCCAGAACGTCAACGCTTATCACGGCGACGGCGAGGACGGTTCGGCCTGGTCCCTGGCGCGGCTGCTGCGGCGGCTCGCCGAGATTCCGGACATCGCCCGCATGCGCTTCACCACCAGCCATCCGCGCGACATGGACGAGGACCTCATCGCCCTGTTCGGGGATGAAGAGAAGCTGATGCCCTATCTCCACCTGCCCTATCAGGCAGGGTCGGACCGTATCCTTGCGGCCATGAACCGCAAGCACACGGCCGAGGAGTATGAGCGCCTGGTCGACCGCATCCGGGCCGCGCGGCCGGATCTCGCCCTTTCGACGGACATCATCGTCGGCTTCCCCGGCGAGACCGACGAAGACTTTCAGGACACGCTCGACGTGGCCAAGCGCGTGGGATTCGCCCAGGCCTTTTCCTTCAAATACAGCGCCCGTCCAGGGACGCCCGGCGCCTCTCTCGAGGGACAAGTTCCGGAGATGGTTAAGAAGGAACGGCTGGCCATTCTCCAGGCGCAGATCGAAGAGAGCCGCCGCACCTTCGACCGTGCGACCGTCGGCCGCCGGATTCCGGTGCTCTTCGAGGGCAACGGTAGGAAACCCGGACAGATCGCCGGGCGTTCTCCTTACCTTCAGGCCGTGTATGTGGACGGTCCGGAACGGTTGATAGGTCACATCGCCGAGGTTGACATCTTGGCCGCGGGGCCGAACAGTCTTACCGGTGTCATGAACGCGGGATTTGAATGGCGCGAGCCGATTCGAACAGCCGTTTGAGCTGCAAGGCAGTTTTCGGAAAGCACTTTTGACGCGCGGGCGAGTAGTAACGGCAAAGCGCCTTGAAACGGCGCATGCAATTGGGGACCAAGAGCCCCTGGTCGTCTATTTCGACGATATGGCCCTCGTGCGCGACCTCCTTGGACATTTCGATGCGAACCTCGCCGTTCTCGAGGAGCGCCTCGGCATCGAAGCCGTGGTCAACGGCACCGCGATCGCCTTGCGCGGCTCGGTTGAGGCATCCGCCGCCGCAAAGGTCATTCTCGAACACCTCTATGACCGGATAGCCAAAGGCGAGACCATCGGCGTCGGCGACGTAGCCGGCGCGATCCGCCATGCCACGGTAGCGGACGTTGCTGAAACCGGCCTTCGCCCCAAGGCGCAGCAGATCAAGACGCGCAAGCGCGTCATCACGGCACGGACTCCGGCGCAAAGCGCTTACCTCGAGTGCCTGCAGAACAACGACCTCGTTTTCGCCACAGGGCCGGCCGGCACGGGCAAGACCTATCTCGCCGTGGCCTTCGCCGCGGCGGCCTTGGAGAGCGGTCTTTGCGACCGGCTGATCCTGTCGCGCCCCGCCGTGGAGGCCGGCGAGCGCTTGGGCTTCCTGCCCGGCGACATGCGCGAGAAGGTCGATCCATATTTGCGCCCGCTTTATGATGCCCTTTACGACACGCTGGGCTCCGAGCGGGTGGAACGCGGGCTCGAGACCGGCATGATCGAAATCGCCCCCCTCGCGTTCATGCGCGGGCGCACGCTTTCCAATGCCATGGTCATTCTCGACGAGGCGCAAAACTGCACGGCAGTCCAACTGAAGATGTTTCTCACGCGCCTCGGTGAAGGCAGCAAGATGATCGTGACCGGCGATCCGACCCAGGTCGATTTACCCAAGGGCCAGGACTCCGGCCTGTTTGAGGCCATCGAGATCCTGCGCGGCATCGACGAGATCGGGCATATCGCGTTCGCCAATGCGGACGTGGTCCGGCGAGAACTCGTCGGACGCATCGTGGCGGCTTACGATGCCGCCAGCAAGTCCGACCGCCCGGACGCAAAGCCCCCCGTGGAGCGCCACCTTCCGCAAGGGACGGCTGATTCTCCCGGCGCAGGGGAAGAATAATGAGCGACGACGGCCCTAGACCGAGTACCAGGCCAGCTCCCGCCACATGCGCGCTGGACGTCGACGTCGTGCGCCACGACGGCGCATGGACAGAACGCGGCATCAGCGACGCCATGGTGGAGCTTGCGACCCACGCCGCGCTCGCCTGCGCGCCGCCGTCGAAGGCCGCGCATTGCGAAGTGACCGTGGTGCTCACGGACGATGCCGAGATCCGCGACCTCAACCGAACCTGGCGCGGCAAGGACGAACCGACGAACGTGCTTTCGTTTCCATCGGGGGACATGCCCGACGCTGCCGGCGCGTTCGACGACGACACCCAAGACGGTGCTCCCGTGCTCCTCGGCGATATCGTCATTGCGCTCGAGACCACCGCCGCGGAAGCCGCCGAGAAGGCCATTCCCCTGTCCGACCACGTGTCGCATCTGGTGGTGCACGGCGCCCTGCACTTACTGGGCTTCGACCATCTTGACGACACAGAAGCCGAGCAGATGGAAGACTTGGAACGACAGGCCCTGGCATCCTTGGGCATTGCCGACCCTTACGCGGACGATGCTCCCATCCGGGACGGCAATGCGGGCCTAGCGGAGATCGCATAATGAGTACCCCCGCGCCCGAGCGCGATCGTGACATAGAATCGGCCCGCGCGGCCGAGGACGAATCCTCCTGGTTCGAACGGCTGCTGCAGACCTTCGGGCTCAACGACGAACGCGACCTGCGCACTTTGATCGAAAGCGCTCTCGTCAAAAGCACGAGCGATGCGCTCAAGCCGCAGGAACGCAGCATGATGCTGCGGATACTGCGTTTCGGCACGCTGACCGTGGAAGACGTAATGGTCCCACGCGCCGACATCGTCTCCGTAGACGACAGCGTCAGCATCGAGGACCTCTTGCGCGTGTTCCGCAAATCCGAACACAGCCGCGTTCCCGTCTATCGCGAAACCCTGGACGACCCGCGTGGCATGATTCATATCCGCGACCTGATGTCGTGGATCACCGAGGAAGCAAACGGCAACGACGACGGCCGCATCGATCTCGGCAAGGTCGACCTCACGCGGACCGTCGGCTCGATCGAGATCGCACGCGAATTGATCTACGTACCGCCATCGATGTCGGTGCTCGATCTCCTCCTCAAGATGCAAACGGCGCAACTGCATCTGGCGTTGGTCGTCGACGAATATGGCGGCACGGACGGCCTCGTCTCGATCGAGGATCTGGTGGAAGAGGTCGTGGGCGACATCGCCGACGAGCATGACGTCGAAGACGAACCCATGCTGGAGAACGATCCGGTGCTCGGGCTTGTCGCCGACGCACGGCTGCCCATCGAAGAATTAGACGAGTATCTGGGTGTCGACCTCGTCACCGACGAACAGGAAGAGGATATCGATACGCTGGGCGGCGTGGTGTTTGCGCTCGCTGGCCGAATCCCCGCGCGCGGCGAGGTGGTGAGCCATCCGTGCGGCGTCGAGTTCGAGGTTCTGGACGCCGACCCGCGCCGCATCAAGCGCGTGCGGATTCATCTGCCCAAGGGGCACGTCATCGCTGCCGACAAAAGCGGCGCAACGCCCAGCGCGTCTTGAGCGGCGCCGTGGCAGGGCCCGCGCGCATCGCGGCCTGGACGGCGGGGCTGACCGGACTGAAACGCGCCGCTGTGGGAATCTTCCTCGGCGCGGTTTCGGTTCTCGCCTTCGCGCCGTTTCATCTGTGGCCCATACTGTTCGTGAGCCTGGGCGGCCTCGTTTGGCTGCTCGACGGCAGCTACCGCGGCGGCGAAACGCTGCCCGCGCGCATCCTCGGCGCAGGCCTGACGGGCTTCTGGTTCGGTTTCGGATTTTTCCTCACGGGGCTCTATTGGATCGCCGAAGCTTTCCTCGTCGAGCCTTGGCGCCACGGCTGGCTGATCCCGTTCGTCATGACGGCGTTCCCGGCCGGCATGGCCCTGTTCTTCGCGGCGGGCTGCGCGTTCGCCATGGCGCTGTGGCGCGAAGGCCCAGCGCGGGTCTTCGCCTTGGGCCTGGGGCTCGGACTTTCGGAACTGGCGCGCGGCTACGTGCTGACGGGTTTCCCCTGGAACCTGATCGGCTACGGCCTCCTCGCGACCCCCTCCTTGATGCAGCTCGCCGCGCTGTTTGGCGTCTACGCCGCGACGGTGTTCGCGGTTCTCGTTTTCGCGTCGCCCGCTTCCATCTGGTGCGGTGGCGGCTCACAAAGCCGCCGGTCTGCCGTTGTGGCCAGCGCCCTCCTCGTCCTGCTCGCAGTGTCCTATGCCTGGGGCGCCATACGCCTGGCAGGCACGGCCGACACGCCCACGGACCTGCGCGTCCGCCTCGTGCAGGCCAATATCGACCAGGCCGAGAAGTGGCGGCCCGAGAACGCCACGCGGATTTTCGAGACCTATCTCGAAATGACCGAGCGGCCGGGGCTCGAGGATGTCGACATCGTGATTTGGCCCGAAACGGCTCTCCCCTTTGCGCTCGATAAGTCCCCGGATGCGCTCGCCGCGATCGGCGACATCCTGCCCGCGAACACCGTATTGCTGGTCGGCAGCGCGCGGTGGACGGAACGGCGCAACGACATGGGCATCCTCGTTTCGCGACGTGCCTACAACAGCCTGATGGCCGTAGACGGCGAGGGGCAGGTCGTCGCCATTTACGACAAAGTTCACCTGGTCCCGTTCGGCGAATATTTACCATACCAAGACTTTCTCGAGAGCCTCGGCGTCATGCAGATGACCGGCGTGCGCGGCGGCTTCAGCGTGGGAACGGGTTCCCGCCTAATGACGGTTCCGGGCGCGCCGCCGGCGCTGCCGTTGATCTGTTACGAAATCATTTTTCCGAACGAGGTTCGCACCCAAGCGTCGCCGCCTCGCGGCACGGAACGACCCGGTTGGATGCTGAACGTCACCAACGATGCATGGTTCGGATCGAGCGCGGGGCCCTATCAGCACTTCTATCAGGCTCGTTTGCGCGCGGTGGAACTCGGCCTGCCACTGGTTCGGGTCGCCAATACGGGCGTGTCCGCAGTGGTGGACCCTCTCGGCCGCGTGCTTGCGAATATCAATCTTGATACGAGCGGCATCCGCGACGTCACAGTGCCCGCTTTGGGCCCGCTCACGCTCTATGTAACATGGGGGTTGTGGACGGAGCTTCTTGCTCTCGGAATCGCCTTATTGGGGTGGCTTGTTTGCCGCATTCGCGTCCGGCCGCCACGCTTGACGGGCTGACCTGGGCCAACCTATGAACTTGGCCTGACCTAGAAACTTCCGCGAAACAGCCTGGCGGCCTCTTTCGCAATCAGCCCCAAACGAGAACGAATCAATGGCAGGGAAAAAACCCAATCCCATCGACGCTCATGTTGGCAGCCGTGTCCGGCTAAGGCGCATGCTTCTGGGCATGAGCCAGGAGCGCCTCGGCGACAGCATGGGGCTGACCTTTCAGCAGGTGCAGAAGTACGAGAAGGGCGCCAACCGTATCGGCGCCAGCCGCCTTTATCATATTTCTAAAATACTCGACGTGCCCGTGGGATTCTTCTTCGAGGAAGCCCCCAGCATCGAGGAGAACACTGCGACGCCGGGCATGGCGGAACCGGAATCCGAGGCCTTCATCCTCGAGTTTTTGAATACGCGCGAAGGACTTGAGCTCAATCGCGCCTTCACCAAGATTGCCGATCCGAAGGTTCGCAAGAGTGTGGTCGACCTCGTCCGGGCTCTCAGCGAGCCGAAGGATCAGAAGTAAGGTCCGCAGTACTCTCTCAACGCAAGGGGCTTGACCTCAGGTCGCCTCGTTGTCAGAACCGGCCCCGCACGTCGGCTGGTGCCGACGATCTCACACGAAGGGAAGCCCAGTGGCCCGAGGAAACTACCTTTTTACGAGTGAATCCGTGTCCGAAGGACATCCGGACAAGGTTTGCGATCGCATCTCCGATGCCGTGGTCGATTTGTATCTTGCTGCCGATCCTTACTCGCGGGTGGCTTGCGAGACGCTCGTCACTACCAATCACATTGTTCTTGCAGGCGAGGTCCGGGGCCCGGAGAGCGTGACCGGCGAGGCGATCGAAGCGGCGGCGCGGCGCGCGGTCCGGGAGATCGGCTACGAGCAGGAAGGTTTCCATTGGGACCTCGCCAAATTCGAAAACCTCCTACACGAGCAGTCCGCCGATATCGCCATGGGCGTGGACGCCGATGCCGATAAGGAGAAGGACGAAGGCGCCGGCGACCAAGGCATCATGTTCGGCTACGCCTGCCGCGAGACGGACGCGCTGATGCCCGCGCCGATATTTTATTCCCATCGCATCCTTCACGAGATGGCCAAGGCCCGTCACGCGGGCCGCACGCCGGAACTCGGCCCCGACGCCAAGAGCCAGGTGACGCTGGTCTATGAAAACGGCATGCCCGTTCGCGCCGATTCCGTCGTGGTCTCCACCCAGCACGATGAGAAAGCCACGTCGGACCAGGTCGAAGCGATCGTCCGCGGCGTCGTCGACGAGGTGCTTCCGAAGGGATGGGTCGACGCCAAAACGAAATTCTATGTGAATCCGACCGGGCGCTTTGTCATCGGCGGCCCCGACGGCGATGCCGGACTGACCGGCCGCAAGATCATCGTGGACACCTACGGCGGCGCGGCTCCTCACGGCGGCGGTGCCTTCTCCGGCAAGGATCCGACCAAGGTCGACCGCTCGGCGGCTTACGCCTCCCGCTACCTTGCCAAGAACGTCGTGGCGGCGGGACTTGCCGACAAATGCACCCTGCAGGTGTCCTATGCCATCGGCGTATCGCAGCCTCTGTCCCTCTATGCGGATCTGCATGGAACGGGGAAGGTCGCCGAGGACAAGCTCGAGAACGCGCTCCGCGAGGTCATGGATCTCAGCCCGCGCGGCATTCGCGAACATTTGGGCCTCAGTCGGCCGATCTACGAGCGGACCGCCGCCTACGGCCATTTCGGCCGGACGCCGGAAAACGACGGCGGCTTCTCCTGGGAGCGCGTCGATCTGGCCGACCCGATTCGGGGTGCCCTCAGCTAGGCTGCGGGACACGCAACGAACTTGCTTGATGGCCGGGCATCGTCCCGGCCATCGGCTTTTTGGGGGTAGACAGAAGACCCCATGGTTGGCACCCAGCACCGGATGAACACGGAGACACGAGACGGCAGCGATGACCGCCCGCTCCGCTCCTACGGACGGCGCAAGGGCAAGCGGCTGACCGCCCGCAAGGCCGGGCTCGTCGCCGATCTTCTGCCACGGCTCCGTCCTGACCTCTCGCGCCCGGCCCCCGGCGATGTGCGGGCGTTGTTCGACAGCCCGTTGCGCGGCGTCTGGCTCGAGATCGGTTTCGGCGGCGGCGAGCATCTGCTCTGGCAGGCGCGCGCGAACCCGGATATCGGCATGATCGGCTGCGAGCCCTTCCTCAACGGCGTCGCCAGCCTGCTCGGCGGCATCGACGATTCCGGCATTGAGACGATCCGTATCCATGACGGCGATGCGCGTGACCTCATCGCATGGCTGCCTGAAGCCTCGGTTTCCCGCGCGTTCATTCTCTTCCCCGACCCCTGGCCGAAGAAGCGGCAGGCCAAGCGGCGGCTGGTGACGCCGGCGCTCGTGCGGTCCCTGGCTCGGATCATCAGTGCCGGGGGAGAACTGCGGTTCGCCAGCGACGACATGAACTATGCGCGCGAGGTGCTGTTCACGATCGGACGCGACGGGAATTTTGCCTGGACAGCGCGCCGCGCCAGCGACTGGCGGGAGCGGCCCGCGGACTGGCCGGAAACGCGCTACGAGCGCAAGGCATTGAGCGATGGCCGGAAGCCGTCCTATCTTTGCTTTCGTCGTCGCTGACCTTGGAACAACCCCTTGGAGCACGCCATGCGGAACGTCTTTCTCGTCGCGCTAGCGCTCGCGCCGCTCGCCCTTGTTGCGGCGTTGCCCGCCCGCGCCGCCGACATCGAATCCACGTGCTACACGGACTGCGAATCCCAAACGACCTCCAATCCAGAATACAAAGCCTGCCTCTCCCGGAGAGCCGATGCCGCGGACGCTGCTCTCAATGAGGCCTATGGCACCCTCAAGTCGGCCATCCGCCGGCACGCCGATGTCATGGGACAGAAACCCGTCATCCAGCTCGAGGGGCTCACGGCGGCCCAAAAGAAGTGGATCGCCTATCGCGATGAGAACTGCACCTTCGAGGACGAACTGGCGTTCGGCGGCACGTCGATCGGCGGAAACTACGCCGCCTGCCTGTGCGCCTTGAGTCTTGAGCGCGTGGCCGATTTTGCTCGCATCCAGCGCCAGCTCCTGTCCGAATAATCGGAAGCGACTGAAAAATATCGGATTTCCGCTGCGCGGCACGCTTGAATCGTGCGCAAAAGGCCGTATATTAGCGGCAGAAACTCATGATTGATTTGATCAGGGGTGGGCCTCGGCCCGCTCCTTTTTGTTATGGGCTTCGGCCGCAGGCGGCGCGCATGGCCGTTTTTCGCTATCGCAGATCCTGATCCGTCGAAACCCTCGAGTGCGGACATCGATGTCGAGCGTTGCTGCAGACGAGGATCGCCGCTTTGTCCGGGAGACCGGGCCGGAGCGGGCGGTCGCGGACCTCGCCGAACCTGTCCTGGACGAACTTGGTTTCCGTCTCGTGCGGGTCAAGATTTCGGGACGTGACGGCGGCACGGTTCAGATCATGGCCGAACGGCCGGACGGACAGATGAGTGTGGACGATTGCGCGACGATCAGCCGGCGCCTGTCTCCCGTGCTCGATGCCTACGATCCGATGCCCGGGACATATCACCTGGAGATTTCTTCTCCGGGTATCGACCGGCCTCTGGTCCGCTCGAGCGATTTCGCCACCTGGGTGGGGCATGACGCGAAGGTCGAGTTGAAAGAGGCCGTCGACGGCCGCAAGCGGTTCAAAGGCCGGATCGAGGATGTCGTCGGCGAGGAAGTGCATTTGAAGATCGAGCTGGAAGGCAGTTCGGAGCCGACGATCATCGGCCTGCCCTTCTCGCTCATCAGCGAAGCGAAGCTGACCATCGATGTGGACACGCTTCGCGCAGATCTTTCGGGTGGCGACGCCGCCCATTGAATTTTGCGGCAGTCCCTTGGGGCGTGCCGGACATGAACGAAACTTTGTTGGAGGCTAAAGAATGTCTCAGGCAGGCGTGAGCGCCAATAGGTTGGAGCTCCTGCAAATCGCCGATGCGGTCGCACGCGAGAAGTCGATCGACCGGGAAGTCGTCATCACCGCCATGGAAGACGCGATCCAGAAGGCGGCCAAGTCTCGCTACGGCAGCGAGAACGAAATCAAGGCGGAAGTCGACCCGAAGACCGGCGAAATTTCGTTGGCCCGTCTGCTGGAAGTGGTCGACGACGTCACATTCGAGGCGACGCAGATCTCGCTGGCCGAAGCGCGGCGCAAGAATCCCGCGGCCCAGGTCGGCGACTTTATCGCCGAGCCCTTGCCGCCGCTGGATTTCGGCCGTGTGGCCGCGCAAAACGCCAAGCAGGTCATCGTGCAGAAGGTGCGCGAGGCCGAACGCGAGCGCCAATACGACGAGTACAAGGACCGCGTGGGCGAGATCGTCAACGGTATCGTCAAGCGCGTCGAATACGGCAACGTGATCGTGGACCTTGGACGGGCCGAAGCGGTCGTGCGCCGCGACGAGACCCTGCCCCGCGAGAATTTCCGCTACGGCGACCGCATCCGCGCCTATGTTTACGACGTGCGACGCGAACAGCGCGGCCCGCAGATCTTCCTGTCGCGGACCCATCCGGAATTCATGGCCAAGCTCTTCGCGCAGGAAGTGCCCGAGGTCTATGAGGGCATCGTCACCATCCAGTCCGTGGCCCGCGACCCGGGCAGCCGCGCCAAGATCGCGGTCGTGTCGCGCGACAGCTCGATCGATCCCGTTGGCGCGTGCGTCGGCATGCGCGGCTCGCGCGTGCAGGCCGTCGTGAACGAGCTGCAGGGCGAGAAGATCGATATCATTCAATGGTCGCCGGATGCCGCGACGTTCATCGTGAACGCGCTTGCGCCGGCGGAAGTCGTCAAGGTCGTGCTCGACGAAGACGCCGAGCGCATCGAAGTGGTGGTCCCGGACCAGCAATTGTCGCTCGCCATCGGCCGCAAAGGCCAGAACGTGCGCCTCGCTTCCCAGCTTACCGGTTGGGATATCGACATCATGACCGAGGCATCCGAATCGGAGCGCCGCCAGGCGGAATTTGCCGAACGGTCGGCGCGCTTCATGGAAGCGCTCGACGTGGACGAGGTCATCGCCCAGTTGCTCGCCTCGGAAGGCTTCTCCTCCGTGGAGGAAGTGGCCTTTGTGGACACGGACGAGATTTCCTCCATCGAAGGCTTCGACGCGGAAACCGCGAGCGAGATTCAGGCGCGCGCGCGCGAGCATCTCGAGAAGCTCGAGGCCGAACTCGATGCCAAGCGCAAGGAACTCGGCGTTGCGGACGATCTGCTGCAGCTCGAGGGCTTGAACACCGCGATGCTGGTTGCCCTTGGCGAGAACGACGTAAAGTCGCTCGAGGATCTGGCCGACTGCGCCACCGACGATCTCGCCGGCTGGACCGAGCGGCAGGACAAGGAGACGACGCGCCACGCCGGATTCCTCGACGGATTCGGGATGACGCGGGCTCAGTGCGAGGACTTGATCCTGGCTGCGCGCGTGAAGGCGGGCTGGATCGACGAGGCGGACTTGATCCCTGACGAGCCCGAGGAGACCGAGGAAGAGGGTTCCGAGGACGCCGAGGGCGCCACGGACAACGACGAAACGTCCGGCGAAGACGCAACAGCGTCATGAGCCGGCTAAAACACAAGGCGGTTGCAGTTGGAAACGGCAGTGCACGGCAAGACGCGGCGGTCCCCGCCGCGGCAGGCCTCTGGGGATACCCAGCGGCGCTGTGCGCTGACGCGTGCCCACCGGGCCAAGACTGACCTCATCCGCTTTGTGCTAGGGCCGGACGGCACCGTCGTCCCGGACCTCAAAGAGCGGCTCCCCGGCCGGGGGGTTTGGCTCACCGCCACGTATGATACGATAGCGGAGGCTGCGAAGCGTCGTGCCTTCGGCCGCGCGCTCAAGACCGATGCTCGCGCGCCGGACGGCTTGGCCGAGCAAGTCGACGGCCTCCTGGCGGAGTCTGCCCTTGGAGCGCTGGCCTTGGCCAACAAGGCCGGCGATCTGGTTTTCGGCCATACCAAGGTTGAAGAGGCCCTGCGATCCGGCCGGGTCATCGCCTTGGTCCACGCCGCCGATGCGGCGGCGGACGGGGTCCGGAAACTGGACGGCAAGGCCCGTGCGGTCACCGGCGGCCAAGGCCTTCCGACGATCTGCGTCTTTACCGCAGATGAATTGGGTTTGGCATCGGGCCGGACAAATGTGATACATGCTGCCCTCATCCAGGGCGGTGCGGCTCAAAAGTTTCTTGCGGCGGCCTCGCGTGTCGAGCGCTACCGCGAGGGAATTTCTGCATTCGCAGACAGACACGGATTGGATACGGAACAAGAATGAGCGAAACCAACGAGACTGAAGGCAAGACCGGCGGGCGCAAGATGACGCTTAATTTGCGCCGGACCGTAGAGTCGGGCCATGTGCGCCAGAGCTTCAGCCATGGGCGCTCCAAATCCGTCCTGGTCGAGAAGAAGAAGCGCCGGTCCATCGGAGCGGGCGGCGCGGCGGACGAGGCCAAGGAGAAGCCGCAGGCCAAGTCCGCGGCCAAAGAGGCTCCTGCGAAAGAGGCGGCGCCGAAGCCGGCAGCCAGCAAGCAGCGCCGCTCCGGCGTCGTTCTGAAACAGCTCTCCGAAGAGGAGAAGGGCGCGCGCGCCAAGGCGCTTGCCGACGCCCGGGTCCGCGAGGCCGAAGAGCGCGAGCGCGCCAAGGAAGACGCCGCGAAAGAGGCTGCGCTTGCTAAGCAGCGCGCCAAGGAAGCCGCGGAGGAAGAGGCGCGGCAACGCGAGGAACAAGCGCGCCTTGCCGCCGAGGCCGAAGCGGAGGCGGCAAAGCCGAAGTCCGCCGCAAAGGCCGCCGAGCCTGCGCGCCGGCCGATGGAGCCGGACCAGGAGGGCCCGAAGCGCCAGGCCGACGCGCGGCACAAGAAAGCCCCCGCCACGCCACGCCGTGGCGAAGAGCGCCGCGTTCGCGGACGCCTCACGATCACCAACGCGCTCGACGAAGAGCAGCGGCAGCGGAGCCTGGCCTCTCTGAAGCGCCATCGCGAACGTCAGAAGAAGCAGGGAACCGGTCCTCAGACGGGCCAGAAGATCGCCCGTGAAGTGACGATCCCCGATGTCATCACGATTCAGGAACTCGCCAACCGCATGGCCGAGCGCGGCGTCGAAATCATCAAATACCTGATGAAGGACGGCGCAATGCACAAGATCACCGACGTGATCGATTCCGATACGGCGCAGCTCATCGCTGAAGAATTCGGCCATACCGTGCGCCGCGTCTCGGAAGCAGACGTGGAAGAAGGCTTCATCGGCGAAAAAGACAAGGAAGAAGATCTCGTCCCGCGCGCGCCCGTAGTGACCATCATGGGCCACGTGGACCACGGCAAGACCTCGCTTCTGGACGCCGTTCGCGCCGCCAATGTGGTCAGTCAGGAAGCCGGCGGCATCACCCAGCACATCGGCGCCTATCAGGTTACCATTCCGTCGGGTCAGAAGATCACCTTCATCGACACGCCGGGTCACGCGGCCTTCACCGCCATGCGTGCGCGCGGCGCCAAGGTCACGGACATCGTTATTCTGGTCGTGGCCGCCGACGACGGCGTGAAGCCTCAAACCATCGAGGCGATCAACCACGCGAAGGCGGCCGACGTGCCGATCATCATTGCCATCAACAAGATCGACAAGCCGGGCGCCGACCCGCAGCGGGTCCGTACGGAACTGCTGAGCCATGAGATCGTGGTTGAGAGCATGGGCGGCGACACGCTTGAGATCGAGGTATCGGCGCTCAAGAGAACCAACCTTGACGCGCTCCTGGAAGCGGTCGTGCTGCAGGCGGAAGTTCTGGAACTCAAGGCCAACCCAGACCGGCCGGCCGATGGCGTGATCGTGGAAGCCAAGCTCGAGCGCGGGCGCGGTCCCGTCGGCACCGCTCTGGTTCAGCGCGGCACGCTCAAGCTCGGCGACATCATCGTCGCGGGTTCCGCCTGGGGCCGTGTGCGCGCCCTCATCAACGATCTTGGCGACCACACGAAGGAAGCAGGCCCGTCCGTTCCGGTCGAGGTGCTGGGCTTCGATACGGCGCCGGAAGCCGGCGATCAGTTCGCCGTCGTCGAGAACGAGGCGCGTGCCCGCGAGATCACCGAGTATCGCGAGCGCGAGCGGCGCAAGACGCTTGCCGTCGCCGGTCAGCGTGGCAGCCTTGAGCAGCTGATGAATCAGCTCAAGGAAGACGGGGTCAAGGAGTTCCCGCTGGTCATCAAAGGCGATGTCCAGGGCTCGGTCGAAGCCATCAGCGCGGCCCTTGGCCAGCTCGGCGACGACGAGGTCCGGGCCCGTCTCGTCCATGTCGGCGTCGGTGGCATCACCGAGTCCGATATCTCCTTGGCGTCGACGTCCGGCGCCGTGGTGCTGGGCTTCAACGTGCGCGCCAATGCGCAGGCCCGTGCGGCCGCGGAGCGCGACGGTGTGGAAGTGCGGTACTACGCGGTGATCTACGACCTGGTCGACGACATGCGCCAGGCCATGTCGGGCCTTCTATCGCCGACGCGGCGCGAGACCTTCCTCGGCAATGCCGACATCCTGGAAGTGTTCAACATTTCCAAGGTCGGCAAGGTGGCGGGCTGCCGCGTGACCGAGGGCAAGGTCGAGCGCGGCGCGCATGTCCGCCTGATCCGCGACAACGTCGTCATTCACGAAGGCGAGCTTTCCACGCTCAAGCGCTTCAAGGACGAGGTCAAGGAGGTCGTGGCCGGCCAGGAATGCGGGATGGCGTTCGAAGGCTATCAGGACATGCGCGAGGGCGACGTGATCGAGTGCTTCCAGGTGGAACACGTCCAGCGCACGCTCTAGCCAAGGCGCTTTGGGCCGCCCCTGCCCGGGCGCAACCGAAACACGGATTCAACGAGACCGACCGATGGCATCGCGAGACAAAGGCGCCCGCGCGCCAAGCCAGCGCCAGTTGAAGGTGGGTGAACTCGTCCGCCATGCGCTCGCGGAGATTTTCGCGCGCGGCGAGGTGCTGGACGACGTGATCGCGCGCCATTCCCTGACGGTTCCGGAAGTGCGCATGTCGCCCGATCTCAAGCTCGCGACCTGCTACGTCATGCCGCTCGGCGGCGGCGAAGCGGGCGATGTCGTCAAACATCTGGCAAAGCACCAGCGTTTCCTGCGCGGCGAGGTCGCGAAGCGCGTCGACCTACGATACATGCCGGAGCTCCGTTTCCGGGAGGACACCTCGTTCGAAGCCTCCTCGCGGATCGACCAGATCCTGGCTTCGCCCGAAGTGGCCCGCGACACGCGCAACACCGCACGCGATCACGACGAGTAGCAAGAGCGCGTAGAGGGCTTTTCGATGGGACGGCGGCGGAAGGGCCAAGCGGTCAGTGGCTGGCTTATTCTGGATAAGCCCGAGGGGCTGACCTCCACCAAGGCGGTGGGGCGGACGCGCTGGCTGTTCGATGCGCAAAAGGCCGGCCATGCCGGCACGCTCGATCCTTTGGCGACGGGCGTGCTGCCGATTGCCTTCGGTGAAGCCACGAAGACCGTTCCGTTTGCGGTCGAAGGCGCCAAGACCTATCGCTTCACGGTTCGATTCGGGGCCGAGACCGACACGGACGACACCGAGGGCACGGTGACCGAAACCAGCGAGACCCGCCCGTCCCGTACCGACATCGAGGCCGCCCTTCAGCACTTCATCGGCGAGATAGAACAAGTTCCGCCGCGATACTCCGCGCTGAAAGTCGATGGGGCACGCGCCTACGACCTGGCGCGCGACCAAGAGGACTTCGAGCTGGCGCCCCGCACGGTCACGATCGACCGTCTCGCCTTGGTGGAACAGCCGGACCCCGATCATTGCGTCCTGGAGGCCGATTGCGGCAAGGGTACCTATGTGCGGGCGCTGGCGCGGGATCTGGGCCGTTCCCTTGGCTGTTTGGGGCACATCTCCGCCCTGCGGCGCACCCGGGTCGGCGGCTTCACCGCCGATCGGACGGTTACCCTCGAACAGGTGGAGCAGGCTGCCGAAAACGGCCCGGAGGCGCTTCATGCCTTACTGCAACCGGTCGAGACGGCCCTCGCCGCCTTGCCCGCCTTGCCCGTCACGCCTGCGGATGCCGCCAATATTCGCCAGGGGCGCGCCGTCTTGCTGCGCGGGCGGGACGCGCCGATCATGGCCGGCGCCGCCTATGCCGTCTCCCGGGGCGCGCCCGTGGCCATCGGCGAGGTCGCCCAAGGGGAATTCCATCCTTCGCGGGTCTTCGTGCTGCCCGATTAGACCTCCAAATAGCGCTGGTCTCGGGGACGATAATCCCTATAGTGCAGCGGTTGCGTGGGACCCTCGCGAAATCCGCAGGCGTGCCCCGCAATCGGATCCGACCGCGCTGGACGACATCCCGGCCCGGCCTTGTCAAACACCTCAAAAGTTAAGGAGAAACCGATGTCGATTAGTGCTGAACGCAAGCAAGAGCTTATCAAGGAATACGCGACAAAGGCTGACGATACCGGATCCCCGGAAGTCCAGGTCGCCATTCTCACAGAGCGCATCAGCAACCTCACCGAGCACTTCAAGACGCACGGTAAGGACAACCATTCGCGTCGCGGGCTGTTGAAAATGGTCAGCCAGCGCCGCCGCCTGCTCGACTACGTGAAAGCGTCAGACGAAGAACGGTACAAGAAGCTCATCGGCCGGCTCGGTATTCGCCGGTAGCATCCGCGCCGCTTCGCGCGGCGTGTGTGGGAGCTTCCACATATATGCACGGGCTCGTCTCATCGCCACCGGGCGGCGGGACGGCCTAATCTTTCCCTACCGAATGGGACACACACATGTTCGATAAACACACTGTAGAAATTGAATGGGCCCGGCGCCCGCTCAAACTCGAGACCGGGCGCGTCGCGCGCCAGGCCGATGCCGCCGTCCTCGCGACTTATGGCGAGACTTGCGTTCTTGCGACCGTTGTCGCCGCGAAAGAAGCACGGCCCGGGATCGACTTCTTTCCTTTGACCGTGAATTACCAAGAAAAGACCTTCGCCGCCGGTAAGATTCCCGGCGGTTATTTTAAGCGCGAAGGGCGTCCGACCGAGAAGGAAACCCTCACCTCGCGCCTGATCGACCGTCCGATCCGCCCGCTCTTCGCCAAGGGCTTCAAGAACGACACCCAGGTCATCACCACCGTGCTCTCGCACGACATGGAGAACGATCCCGATATCGTGGCCATGGTCGCGGCCTCTGCGGCGCTGACCCTGTCGGGCGTTCCGTTCCTCGGACCCATCGGCGCCGCGCGCGTCGGCTATGTCGAGGGCAAGTACATCCTGAACCCGCTGGTCGACGAGATGCCTGAAACCTCGCTCGACCTCGTGGTCGCAGGCACCAAAGACGCCGTTCTGATGGTGGAGTCCGAAGCCAACGAGCTTCCCGAAGACATCATGCTCGGCGCGGTGATGTACGGACACGAGCACTTCCAACCCGTGATCGACGCCATCGTCAAGCTGGCCGAGGTTGCCGCCAAGGAGCCGTGGGAGCTGAAGGCCGAAGACGATTCGGAGATGGTGGCCAAGGTCAGCGAACTGGCCGATGCCGGTCTCCGCGACGCCTACGCCATCGTCTCCAAGCCGGAGCGGCGCGACAGCATCGCCCAGGTCAAGGAGAAGGTCGTTTCCGCGCTCGTCCCCGAGGACGATGACGGCTCGATCGCCGCCAAAGTCGCCGGCGCCTTCAAGAAAGCCGAGCAGGACGTCGTGCGCGGCAGCATTCTCGACACCAAGAAGCGTATCGACGGCCGCGATCTCGTGACCGTCCGGCCGATCGTCTGCGAAGTCGGCGTTCTGCCCCGTACCCACGGCAGCGCGCTGTTCACCCGCGGCGAGACGCAGGCCCTCGTCGTGACGACGCTGGGCACGGGCGACGACGAGCAGTTCGTCGATGCCCTGCAGGGGACTTACAAAGAGAAGTTCCTGTTGCACTACAACTTCCCGCCTTACTCCGTCGGCGAGACCGGCCGCATGGGCTCTCCGGGGCGTCGCGAGATCGGCCACGGCAAGCTTGCCTGGCGGGCTGTTCACCCGATCCTGCCGGATCACGAGCAGTTCCCCTACACGCTGCGCGTCGTTTCGGAGATCACCGAGTCGAACGGGTCGTCTTCAATGGCGACGGTCTGTGGCTCGTCGCTCGCGCTGATGGACGCCGGCGTGCCGCTCAAACGGCCCGTCGCCGGTATCGCTATGGGACTCATCAAGGAAGGCGAGAAGTTCGCCGTCCTGTCGGACATCCTGGGCGATGAGGATCATCTCGGCGACATGGACTTCAAGGTGGCTGGTACGTCCGAAGGCGTCACGTCGCTCCAGATGGACATCAAGATCACCGGCATCACCGAAGAGATCATGAAGATCGCGCTGGATCAGGCCAAAGATGGGCGCATGCACATCCTCGGTGAGATGGACAAGGCGCTGAACGAGGCGCGTCCCGAGCTCGGCGAATACGCCCCGCGCATCGAGACGATCCAGATCCCGACCGACAAAATCCGTGAGGTCATCGGCTCCGGCGGTTCCGTCATCCGCGAGATCGTCGCGGAGTCGGGCGCCAAGATCGATATCTCGGACGACGGCACGGTCAAGATCGCTTCCGCCAACGCCGAATCGATCCGCCAGGCCATCGCCCGGATCAAGTCGATCGCGGCGGAACCCGAGGTCGGCGAGATTTATCGCGGCAAGGTCGTCAAGTGCATGGAGTTCGGCGCTTTCGTGAACTTCTTTGGCCCGCGCGACGGCCTCGTGCACATCTCTCAACTCGCCGAAGGCCGTCCCAAGACCGTTGGGGACGTGGTCAAGGAAGGCGACGAGGTCTGGGTCAAGCTGCTTGGCTTCGACGAGCGCGGCAAGGTCCGCCTGTCGATGAAGGTGGTCGACCAGGAGACCGGCAAGGAAAAGGAAGTCGCGGAGGCCGGCTAGGCCCTCGCGGACATTCAGAATCGAAAAAGGGGCGCTTCCGGCGCCCCTTTTATTTTGCGTCTTCGTCGCTGCGACAAGCGCCTAGCTTTGCGGCACCTCGGGGACCTTGGCATCCTTGGCACAGCGCGTGCCGATAACAGTGAACTTTGGATTATCGCCTTGCCACTCATACGCAGTTGCGTGGCTCTCGCGGATGCACGAAACGGCGTCCTCGAATTGGGGCTCGGTGAATTTGTATTCTTTGCATTGCTCCCCGGTCGCGGCGAGACACACCATCACGATGATTTCGAACATTGATGCTCCTTAGCAAGGCATACGCAGCGGCAGGACCGTCGGTTCACTATTGCGCGGCTTCGCGCGGCGCGGCTTTGGCCATCGCGTTGCCGATCTCCTCGGCCCGCTCGATCTCCTTCAGCGACTCGAGATCGGGCATGAAGGTCGTTGCGTACCCGCAATCGACGAAATGCACCTCGCCCGTGACGGCGCCGGACAGATCGGACAGAAGGTACAACGCGGAACCGCCGACCTCGTCCAGCGTCGGCGAACGGCGCATCGGCGCATGCTGCTGCTGGTAGTGCAGCAGCGTCCGCGCATCGGAAATACCCGCACCCGCCAGCGTCCGCATGGGGCCGGCAGACAGCGCGTTCACGCGGATTCCTTGTGGCCCAAGATCGGAGGCAAGATAGCGTACCGACGCTTCCAAGGCCGCCTTGGCCACGCCCATGACGTTGTAGCAAGGCACCACGCGGGTCGAGCCGCCATAGGTCAGCGTCAGGAGCGAGCCGCCTTCGTTCATCATGTCAGAGGCGCGCTTGCAGATTTCCGTGAAGGAGAAACAGGAGATGACCATCGTGTGCTCGAAGTTCTTCCGCGTGGTATCGCAGTAGCGGCCTTTGAGCTCGTTCCGGTCTGAGAACGCCAGCGCGTGGACCACGAAGTCCAGCTTGCCCCATTTTTCCCGGATCACATCGAGCATACGGTCGACGCTGTCGAGATCCTCGACATCAACCTCTTCGATGATCTCCGCACCGATCGATTGGGCCAGCGGCACGGCGCGGCGGCCGAACGCACCGCCCTGATAGCTGAACGCCAACTCGGCGCCCTGTCCGTGCAAGACGCGGGCGATGCCCCAAGCGATCGATCGATCGTTAGCGACGCCCATCACCAAGCCGCGCTTGCCCGCCATCAGCGGTCCGGGTTCTGCAATATCTTTGGTCGGTGCCATCGTACTTACTCTGCTGAAAGTTGCCTAAAGACCCGTTCCACCGGCCTCAGCGGTCCAACCGGCGGAAAACGAGGGAGGCGTTCGTGCCTCCAAAACCAAAACTGTTGGACATTACCGTGTTTAGAGCAACGCCGTCCTGGCGTTCACGGACAATTGGGACGTCCGCGACGTCCGGGTCAAGATTTTCGATGTTCGCGGATTCGCAGATGAAGCCATTCTTCATCATCAGCAACGAATAGATCGCCTCGTGCACGCCCGCCGCACCAAGCGAATGGCCCGTCAGCGACTTGGTGGCGCTGATCGGCGGGCAATCCTCGCCGAACACGTCGCGGATGGCCTGAATCTCCAAGACGTCGCCCTGAGGCGTCGATGTGGCATGGGGGTTGATGTAGTCGATCTTGTCGTCGCCGAGGCACTGCATGGCCATCCGCATACAGCGCACCGCGCCCTCGCCCGACGGCAGCACCATGTCGTGACCGTCCGACGTCGCACCGTAGCCGACGATCTCGGCGTAGATCTTCGCGCCGCGCGCCTTGGCATGCTCCAGCTCCTCGAGCACAAGCACGCCAGCGCCGCCGGCGATCACGAACCCGTCGCGTGCCGCGTCGTAGGCGCGGCTCGCCTTCTCCGGCTGATCGTTGAAGTCGGACGACATCGCGTTCATCGCGTCGAACAGAACCGAGAGCGTCCAATCGAGCTCTTCGCCGCCGCCCGCAAAGATGATGTCCTGCTTGCCAAGCTGAATCAGTTCGGCCGCATTGCCGATGCAATGGGCGCTCGTGGAGCAAGCCGAGGAAATGGAGTAGCTCACGCCCTTGATGTGATAGGGCGTGGAGAGCGTCGCCGAATTCGTCGAACTCATGGATTTGGGGACTTCGAAGGGTCCGACCTTCTTCGGTCCGCGCTCGCGCGTCGTGTCGGCCGCCTGCACGATGGCCCGGGTCGAGGGACCGCCCGAGCCCATGATCAGCCCGGTGCGCTCGTTGGAGATATCGCTCTCCTCCAGTCCCGCATCCTGAATGGCTTGCTCCATGGCCACGTAGTTCCAGCCTGCCCCCGCGCCCATGAAGCGGCGAACCTTGCGGTCGATCGCCTCCTCCCAATCGAGCGAGGGGGCGCCGTGAACCTGGCAGCGAAATCCGAGTTCGGCGTATTTGTCGGCCTTGACGATGCCGGACTTGGCCTCCCGGAGAGAGGCCAAGACTTCCTGGGCGTTGTTACCGATCGAGGAAACGATGCCCATGCCGGTTACGACCACGCGTTTCATTGTCACAACGTCCTTCCGGCCGCAGCCGCGACATAGCGTCTATGCACCAGCGGGTGCGCCTTCTTCCGCCTGGAACAGCCCGACCCGAAGGTCCTGAGCCGTGTAAATCGTCTCGCCGTCCGCCTTCAGCAGACCATTGCCGGTTCCTAAGGCGAACTTGCGGCGGATCACCCGCTGAACATCGACGACATATTCCAGCTTTTTCACTGTCGGCACCACCATGCCGGAGAACTTCACCTCGCCGACCCCGAGGGCCCGCCCTTTGCCGGGGGCGCCCGTACAGCCGAGGAAGAACCCGAGCATCTGCCAGAGCGCGTCCAGTCCAAGGCAACCCGGCATGACGGGATCCCCCTGGAAGTGACAGGCGAAGAACCAAAGATCGGGCTTCACGTCCAATTCCGCCACGATTTGACCGCGGCCAAATTCGCCGCCGGTCGGGTCCAGAAGCGGAATCCGGTCGAACATCAGCATGGGCGGCAGAGGCAATTGCGCGTTGCCAGGGCCGAACAGCTCGCCCCGGCCGCAGGCAAGCAGATCCTCATAGTCGAAGCTGGACTGCCGTTCCGCCAGTGGTTCTTGCACGCTCATTTGTCCTTCGTTGGGAATGTGTTCCATTCGGTGGGCAGGTTTCCTAACACATGCCCGGGTCCACCAAAACCCCGCCCGGCACCTCCGGGGCTCGGGAGTTTTTTCGGGCCGTTGGATGACGCAGGTCAAGGTACCAAAATGCCCGCCGGGACATAGCATTGCGGTTGCCGTGGCTTCCCACTATATTCCCAGCTTCAATGACTTATTCGAATGAGACGATGACAGAGATGACGACCGCAGACGATCCCAGGATGGCCCCGGCCGGCGATGCAGCACGGCTGCTGCGCGGTGCCGGACTTCGGCCCACGCGTCAGCGGCTCGCCCTGGCCCGGCTGCTCTTTGCCGAAGGCGACCGGCACGTGACGGCCGAGCGCCTGCACGAGGAAGCCGTTGCTTCGCAGGTCCCTGTCTCGCTGGCGACGGTCTACAACACGCTTCACCAGTTCACCGAGGCTGGCCTCTTGCGTGCCGTGGCCGTGGAAGGCGCGAAGACATATTTCGACACCAACACGTCGAACCACTTCCACTTCTTCTGCGAGGACAGCGCGGATTTGCTTGATATCGACACGAGCGCGATCCGCATCGAAGGCTTGCCCGAGGCGCCCGACGGCAAGGTGATCAGCCGCGTGGACGTGCTGGTCCGTCTCGTCGACAAGGACAGCTAAGCCGCCCTTCCAGAGGTTTGCGGCCCTACCGGCGCCAGCAGGCGTCTCGCTACTCGATCTTCTCGTTCCGGTACACGCCCCAGAGCTTCTCCTGTTGCACGTAGCCGGAGTAATTGCCGATCGACAGCTCACACCAAGAGCCGTCGCATTCGACGAGGTCGCCCAAGACTCCCGGTTGAAGCTGCGCGACGACGCCTGACCCGGCGGACCGGCTACTGTGAAGCGGGATCGAGACCGGGCCCTGCTTGCCCTTGCTCCAGGGGCTGACGAGGACGGTACGCCGTCCACTGAGGAGGCTGTGGAAGACCCAGCCATCGGCGCCTTCGCTGTCCCGGACTCGCCGCCAGTTCTCGAACTCGGCAATCACCTCCACCGGCAGGCCGGCCCGTGAGAACACCCAGACGATCGACTGATCGGTGCTGGGTCCGCGCCGGACATTGACCTTGTCCGATTTGAGGCTGACGAAGCGCGGCACGCGCAGGCCGGAGCTTTGGCCGTTCGCGGCGACAGGGACGACAACCTCCGCCGCCGCGACCGGCGCCGGAGCCCCATGCAGAACCAGGCCCGCGAGAAGAGCGCCCCCGGCCAGTGCCAGCGCCGTCCCCTGCCCTATAGTCCTGCGATTTCCCATCGGTTCACCCCTCAGACACCGAATCTTACCTTCTGAATGGAGGAGAAAAGTGAACGGATCGTGGCTCCGCGGGCCCGAGAGAGCGTCTCGGAGGCCCGTGCGGCACAGTTGGGCCAAGTTGACGCTTTATCTCTCGGAGTCGCTTCTGTTAGACAGGGCGCAGAATTCTACGAAAACTAGGGCTCGGGACCGCCCTGCCTCCTGACGGGACACAACTATGGCTACAGAACGACCGCTCGTTATCGTCACGCGTAAGCTACCGGATGTCGTGGAAACGCGGCTACGGGAGCTGTTCGACGCGCGGCTCAACCTCGAGGACAGGCCTTTTACGCGGGACGAGTTGATCGCCGCCGTGAAGGAAGCCCACGTGCTCGTGCCGACCGTCACAGATCGCATCGACCGCGCCGTGCTGAGCCAGGCTGGGCCCGATCTCAAGCTCATTGCCCAGTTCGGCACCGGCGTCGACAATGTCGATCTCGACACGGCGCGCAACCGCGCCATCATCGTCACCAACACGCCGGGCGTCCTCACCGAAGACACGGCCGACATGACAATGGCCCTGATCCTCGCCGTTCCGCGGCGCTTGACCGAGGGCGCGGCGCTGCTGAAATCCGGCAGCGACGATTGGCAAGGCTGGTCGCCCACCTGGATGCTGGGTCACCGCATCTACGGAAAGCGCCTCGGCATCGTGGGCATGGGCCGGATCGGCCAGGCCGTCGCGCGGCGCGCCAAGGCGTTCGGCCTTCAGATCCACTATCACAACCGGCGCCGGGTCGCGTCCGATGTCGAGAAGTCGCTCGAGGCCACCTACTGGGACAGCCTCGATCAGATGCTGGCGCGGATGGACATCATCTCCATCAACTGCCCGCACACGCCGGCGACCTATCACTTGCTGTCGGCGCGCCGCCTCGCGCTGCTCAAGCCGTCGGCCTATGTCGTCAACACGGCCCGCGGCGAGGTGATCGACGAGAACGCCCTCGCCCGCATGATCGACAACAACGAGCTGGCCGGCGCCGGGCTCGACGTGTTCGAACACGAACCTGCGGTGAACCCCAAGCTTCTGCGGAACGAGAAAGTCGTCGTGCTCCCGCATATGGGCTCTGCCACGCTCGAAGGCCGCGTCGACATGGGCGAGAAGGTCATCGTCAACATCAAGACCTTCCTCGACGGCCATGCGCCGCCGGACCGCGTCCATCCGGCCATGTTCTAAGCTGGATCAGGCGCGGGTCGGCCGCGCCACTTCCGGCAGGGCGACGTGCTCGGGCCGAAACCCGAGACCGATAATGCGTCCCGGGATGCGCCTCAGCAGGGGAAAGTCGTTCAGTGTCTTCACTGGGAACGGGATCTCCGTTATCTCCGTCGCCGTCAGGACGCTCGTGACCACCCGGTCCTGCAGGAAGACCTGCAGCCGTTGCGTGAGCTTCATGGGCAATGTGCGGCGCTTCTGCACCCGCGCGAGATCGGTCTCGGAGACATTCCTCTCGAGCAGGGGCAACGCCAGTAAATTGGCGGCCGCGACGGCGTCCTGGACGGCGAGATTGACGCCCACGCCCCCGATCGGAGACATGGCATGGGCCGCATCGCCGATACATAGAAGCCCCGGCCGGTACCACGTCTTCAGCCGATCGACGCGAACCGACAACAGCTTCACATCGTCCCAGGTCTCGAGCTCGCGAACGCGCGCGCCGAGCGACGGCTTCAACGCCATGATGATCTGACGGAAGGCTTCGAGGCCATTGCGCCGCAACTGGTTGAACCCGCCCTTGGGAATGACGAAGGCGCACTGCCAATAGTCGCCGCGATTGATCATGATAAAGAACCGGCCTGGCTCGATCCGGCCGAAAGTCACATCGCCGTCCTCCGGCTTGCGCGAAACACGCATCCAAAGCACGTCCATAGGCGCGCCGATATCCTCGACCTCCATACGGGCGAGCGACCGTACCGTGGAGTGACGGCCGTCCGCGCCCACGACGAGATCGGCTCGCACCTCGAGATCGCCTTCATGGGTCGCCGCTTTGAGGCCGACGACCTTGCCGTTGTCGGTCAGCAGCTCGTCGACGTCAGCGCCCAAGCGCAGATCGAAATTCGGATACCGCTTCGCTTGGCCTGCGAGAAAATCGAGAAAGTCCCATTGCGGCATCATCGCTATGAATTTCGCCGCTGTCGGCAAATGCGAGAAATCGGCAATCTTCAATGTGCGGTCGCCAATCTCGACGCTGAGTTCCTCGACGGTCTGGTGCGGCAATTCAAGAAAGGCGTCGAGCAAGCCGAGCTCGTCCATCACTTCCAGAGTGGAGGGGTGAATCGTGTCGCCGCGGAAGTCGCGAAAGAAGTCGGCGTGCTTCTCGAGGACGACGACCTTCACGCCGGCGCGTGCCAGCAGGAACCCCATCATCACGCCCGCCGGCCCGCCGCCGGCAATGGCGCATTGGGCGGTGATCGTTCGTTGCCTTGGCTCGTCCGACATCGCGCAGCCCCATTCGAGGCCGCCCGGCATGATCGCCAGGCGATCCCACGATCGATATTCACACGATCAATTTAGAGTTTCACGGGCGAATCGTGCCGTCAAAAGGTTGAGAAATCCTGTCCCGACGGGCGCGGCCCAGAGACCCGCGGTCGGCGCCACGGGGACAGCGGCCGCGAACGGGACTCAGCCGATATGGTGCGACAGGTCCTTGAGGCTAGGATTCCTGCCGTTCAAAGGGTTCTCGGGATCCCAGGCATAGCCGATCTGCGAGAAACGGGCTTGGAGCGCGTCATAGAGCATGAGTCGGCCCACCAGCCCCTCGCCGATTCCGAGAAGTTCCTTGACGACCTCCACGGCCTGAAGAGTGCCGAGGACGCCCGCCACGGCTCCCAAGATGCCGGCCTCCGAACAGGCAGGCACTGTTCCCTCCGGCGGCGGGGCCGGGAACAAGCAGCGATAGTTTGGCTTGGGTTTCCCGTCCGCATCGGTCTCGAAAGCGCGGAACGTGGTCAATTGACCGTCGAACGGCCCGAGAGCGGCGGCGACCAGGGGCCGCTTCGCAAAATAGCAGGCATCGTTGACGAGATAGCGCGTGGTGAAATTGTCGGAACCGTCCGCGACAATGTCGAAGCCGCCTACAATGCTGATTGCGTTCTCCGCCACCAGGCGCGTGGTGAAGAGCTTCACATCCACATGGGGGTTGAGGCTCCAGACGGTCGTCGCGGCGCTGCGCGTCTTCTGCATGCCGACGGACTCCGTGCCGTGCAGAACCTGGCGCTGGAGATTGTCGAGGCTGACGCGGTCGTCGTCGATGATGCCGATCTGGCCGACACCGGCCGCCGCCAGATAAAGGATCAGCGGCGATCCGAGACCGCCCGCGCCTACGACCAGCACGCTCGCCTGCTTCAAGCGCCGCTGCCCCTCGCCGCCGATCTCTTTCAAGACCAGATGCCGGCGATACCGGGCAATTTCCTCGTCTGTCAGCATGGTGTTGATCGAAGCATCTCCTTGCCTGGAATGGCGCCAGTGGCGCCCCAACCGTGCCGTCCCGGTTGCGCTCAGCCGGTCGAGCCGAAGCCGCCTGCGCCGCGCGCCGTGTCGCTCACGTCCGAAACTTCGGCAATCTCGACGGCCGTTACGGGCGCAATGACGACTTGCGCGATGCGATCGCCGCGGGCGATGCGGAACGCCTCATCGCTATGATTGATAAGCACGACCTGCACCTCGCCGCGGTAGTCCGCATCGATCGTGCCGGGGCTGTTGAGCACCGTCACGCCGTGCTTCAACGCGAGCCCCGAACGCGGCCGCACCTGCGCCTCATAGCCTTCCGGCAATTCGAACACGAGACCCGTGGGCACGGCCCCCCGCGCACCGGCGCTCAAGACAACGGGTTCGTTCTCACCGATCGCCGCGACAAGATCGAAGCCAGCCGCGTGGTCGGTCTGATAGGCCGGCAGCTTGAGGCCTTCTCCATGCGGAAGCCGCAGGACGCGCAAGCGAGGCTTCATCCGGCCCCCTATTCCGCCGCGAGCTGCATCGTCTGCAGCGCCTCGGCGGCGCGGCCGAGAAGCTTCACCGCCATCTCGTCCTTGCTCATGGCCGGCCAATCTTCCACGCCCGAAGCCGAGACGAGATGGACCTCGGTCCGGTCGCCTCCCATGATGCCCGTATCCGGGGACACATCGTTGGCAACGATCCAGTCCGCTCCTTTCCGGCTCAGTTTTTCCTGCGCATGGGTGATGATGGTTTCGGTCTCCGCCGCGAACCCGATGACCAGCGTCGGCCGCCGCGCACCCGGGGCCGCGAGGGTCGCCAGAATGTCCGGGTTGCGGGCCAGCGCGAGACTGAGCGCGGTCTGGCCCTCCTCCTTTTTCAGCTTCTCCATGGCTTGGGTGGCCGCGCGCCAATCGGCGACGGCAGCGGCGCAGATCGCGACATCGGCGGGGAGCGCCCCAAGCGCCGCATCGAGCATGTCCGCGGCGGTCTCGACCTTGGCCGTCGTCACGCCCGGAATGTCCGGCAGGTGCGTCGGCCCCGAGATCAACGTGACGCGCGCGCCCATGTCTTTCGCGGCCCGCGCCAAGGCATGGCCTTGCTTGCCCGACGAGCGATTGGCGATGTAGCGCACGGGATCGATCGGCTCATAGGTCGGCCCGGAGGTGATCAAGACATGGCGGCCCACCAGCGATGTACCTTGTGCACTTGGCAACACGCGCTCGATCGCATCGGCAATATCCTCGGGCTCGGCCATGCGGCCGGGACCGAATTCGCCGCACGCCATGTCGCCCTCCTCAGGGCCGACGAATCGCACGCCGTCGGCACGCAAGGTTGCGACGTTGCGCAACGTCGCGGGATGCTCCCACATGCGCACGTTCATGGCGGGCGCCACGAGCACCGTCTTGTCCGTCGCCATCAGCACGGTGGAAGCAAGATCGTTGGCCAGCCCGTTCGCCATCTTGGCGAGGAGGTCCGCGGTCGCCGGCGCTACCACCACGAGATCGGCCTCGCGGCTGAGCTGGATATGCCCGATGTCCGCCTCGTCCTTGAGGTCGAAAAGATCGGTGAAGGCTTCCTCGCCCGACAGAACGGCGAAGGAAAGCGGCGTCACGAATTGCGCGCCGCCTTCTGTCAGGACGACGCGGACGGACGCCCCCCGCTCGCGCAGACGGCGCACGAGTTCCAGGGACTTGTAGGCGGCGATGCCGCCGCCGACGATCAGAAGGATGCGCTTGCCGCTCAGCATCGGTTCAGTCCTTGCGTTCTCAAGCGATAGTCTATCACAGCCAAGCCCGTTGGTTGGGCCTCAGAAAATCTGCGCGACCGCGATGGCGAGGAGCGCGAGCGCGCCCACCCAGATGCCCAGCCGCGTCCAGCGGTCTTGGGCTCTCTGCGCCTGCGCCAGCCGCGCCACGCTCACGTCGTCCAGGCGCAGCCCGTCCTCGGCCATTTCCGCGAACGAATCCGCCGTCCGCTCGGCCTGACGCAGGAGCTTCGGCAGATCGCCGACAAAGCGGCCGACGGACGCGGCGCCTTCGGCGGCCTGCTCGATCCGCGCGCCCGCGCCGAGCTGGCTCTCGAGCCACTCCTTCACGATCGGCTCGGACACGACCCACATGTTCAGCTCCGGATCGAGCGTCCGGCCCACCCCTTCAACCACGACCATGGTCTTCTGCAGCAGGATCAGCTCGGGCCGCGTCTGCATGTCGAACACTTCCGTGTACTGCAGCAACTGTCCGAGCAGCTGGGCCATCGAGATTTCGTTGGCGGGACGGTCCATAATGGGCTCGCCGATCGCGCGCAGGGCCTGGGCGAATTGCGCCACTGAATGTTTGCGCGGCACGTAGCCCGCATCGAAATGCACTTCGGCGACACGGCGGTAATCGCGCGTGATGAAGCCATAGAGAATCTCGGCGAGGAAGCGGCGCTCTTTCATGCCGAGACGGCCCATGATGCCGAAATCGACCGCAACGATGCGGCCCTCCGCATCGACGAAGAGATTGCCCTGGTGCATGTCCGCGTGGAAGAAGCCGTCGCGCAGCGCGTGGCGCAGGAAGGTCTGCATCAGCGTCGCGCCCAGCGCCTGGAGGTCGTGCCCCTTCGCCTTCAGCGCCGCCAAGTCGCCCATGGGCGTGCCCTCGATCCACTCGAGCGTCAGGACGCGGCGGGCGCTGCGCTTCCAGTCCACAGTGGGAACGAGAAAGCCCTCGTCGCCGACGATATTGTCGGCCATCTCCGAAATGGCCGCCGCCTCCATACGCAAATCCATCTCGATCGCGACCGACTTCGCCAGCGTGTCGACGACGGCGATGGGGCGCAGCCGCCGGGAGGGCGCATGAAAACGCTCGATCATCCGCGCGGCGAAGAAATAGGAATCGAGATCCTTCTTGAAGCGCTGCTCGATGCCGGGGCGCAGCACCTTCACGGCCATGTCCTTGAAAGTGCCGTCGGGTCCTTTGACCTTTGCCTTGTGCACCTGGGCGATGGAGGCCGCTGCCACCGGCGGTCCGAATTCGGCGAAGAGCTTGGTGATAGGCGCATCAAGCTCCGCTTCGACCAGCTTGACCGCTTCGTCTTGAGAGAACGACGGAAGGCGGTCTTGCAGGGTCGAGAGATCGCGCGCCAGCTCCCGGCCGACAATGTCGTCCCGCGTGGCGAGAAACTGACCGAGCTTGATGTATGACGGCCCGAGGGAGGTCAGCGCCGACGACAGCCGCGCTTCGTTCTCGGTGCTGCCCTTCTTGCGCAAGGGCGCCGTGACCCGGCCGAATACGGCCAGCGGACCGGACACGCGCGCATCGTCGGGCAGAACCCGCGCGCCGCTCCAGGCGAGGGTCGCGCCTGCCTTCGTCAGCCGCGCCATATTCGCAATGGCGTTCACGTCTATCGCCTCACTTCAGGCTCAGTGCGTGCCGATGCAACCAGCAGGCATTGAGCTCTACCCTTTTTCGATACCGCATCGTTTCTCGCGAAAAACCGGCATCCACGTTTTCGCACGATGCTCTAAAGCCGCCAGCCCAAGTGGATGGCGGCTATGCCGCCGGTCAGGTTCCGGTAGCGCACGCGCTCGAACCCGGCATCTCTTATCATCTCGGCGAAGCGTTCCTGAGTGGGAAAGCGTCTTATGCTTTCCACGAGATAGCGATAGGACTCCGCGTCCCCGGCTACAAGACGGCCGAGCGCTGGAATCGCGTTGAAAGAGTAGGCGTCGTAAACCCGGTCCAGTAGCGGCATCTCGACACTCGAAAACTCGAGGCACAGAAACCGGCTGCCCGGCTTCAGGACGCGATAGGCTTCCGCGAGCGCCGTGTCGATATGGGTGACGTTGCGGATGCCGAAGGCAATCGTATAGGCATCGAAACGCCGGTCCTCGAAGGGCAGGCTTTCGGCATTCCCCTGCACGAAGGTGAGCCGTTCGCGGCCCTTCGAGCGCCGCTTGCCCTCCTCCATCATCTCCTTCGAGATGTCGCAGATCGTGGCCGTGCTGCCCGTGCCTGCGGCATCGAGAAAGCGCGAGGCGACGTCACCCGTCCCACCCGCTACGTCGATCAGCGCGAAGGGCACATCGGACTTCGGCGGGGCGAGCGCGGTCACGAGATCCGCCTTCCACAGGCGGTGCAGCCCGCCCGACATTAGATCGTTCATCAGGTCGTAGCGGCTCGCGACCTTGGAGAAGACCTCGTTGACGAGGCCTTGGCGGGCGCTCTCCGACACACGGGCGAAGCCGAAGCTCGTCTCGGTCCCGGAATCGCCTTGATTTTTCACGTCGTCTGGCATGGCAGCGGACAATAGCCTAAGCCCTGAGTTCACGCTATTGTTGCGGTGCAATGATGATGACCTTGCACTGCAGCGTACCGGAACAGCCTTGGAAATCCTCATTTTCCGACCGTAGGACTTTCGAGGCCCATGCCTGAGCTGCCTGAAGTCGAGACCGTGCGCCGGGGATTGGAGCCCGTGCTGGTGGGAAACGCGTTCGCGCGCGTGGAGCAGCGCCGGCCGGACTTACGCTTTCCCCTGCCCGCGCGATTCGCCGAGCGTCTGACGGGCCGCGCCATCGAGGGGCTGGACCGGCGCGCGAAATATCTCCTGGCGCGTTTGGACGACGGCCAGGTACTGATCATGCATCTCGGCATGACCGGCCGCTTCGCGATTGAGAAGGCGGGCGCCGGCAAGACAGCGCCTGGCGACTTCGTGCACGACCCGAGCCCGTCGGCCGCCTTCGGCTTTCCCAAGCACGAGCATATCGTCTTCCACTTGGGCGATGGCTCGACCGTCCGCTATTCCGACGTGCGCCGATTCGGCATCATGGATCTTGCGGCAGCCGGGGAGCTCGAGTCACACGCGCTCTTCAAGGGCCTCGGAATCGAACCGCTGGGAGAGGAGCTGACGCCCGAATGGCTTGCGGGGCGGCTGAAGGGCAAGACCACGCCGATCAAATCGGCGCTTCTGGACCAGCGCCTCATCGCCGGGCTCGGAAACATCTATGTTTGCGAGGCGCTCCATCGCGCGGGTCTGTCGCCCGAGCGGGCCGCAGGCACGCTCGCCACGAAGACGGGCCGCCCGACTGCCAAGACGGGCGCGCTGGTCGCGGCCATCACCTCCGTCCTGCACGACGCCATTCGCGCGGGCGGTTCCTCCTTGCGCGACTACCGCCATACGGACGGGCGGCTGGGCCGTTTCCAGCACCGCTTCCAAACCTATGGACGGGAGGACGCGCGCTGCATGCGAGACGCCTGCGACGGCACGATCCGCCGGATCGCGCAGGGCGGGCGCTCAACCTTCTACTGTCCAATCTGCCAAAGATAAGGGAACTGACACACATGTATATGGATCAGACCGCGGTCGGCGGAGCACCAGCCACCAAGGAATATGCAACACTGATCGTGACCCGCGAGGGCAAAGTCGGGCTGATCACCCTCAACCGGCCGAAGGCCCTCAACGCGCTCAACTCCCAGCTCGTCGGCGAGCTGTGCGAAGTGCTGAACATCTTCGACAAGGATCCGGAGATCGGCTGCATTGTCATCACCGGCGGCGAGAAGGCCTTCGCGGCGGGCGCCGATATCAAGGAGATGCAGAGCAAGACCTCCGTCGAGGCGTACAGCACCGCGTTCCTCGCGCCCTATGACACGATCGCTGCGACCCGCAAGCCGATCATCGCGGCAGTCGCCGGCTACGCGCTCGGCGGCGGCTGCGAATTGGCGATGTCTTGCGACATCATTTTGGCGGCCGAGAACGCGGTGTTCGGTCAGCCGGAGATCAATCTCGGGATCATGCCGGGCGCCGGCGGCACCCAGCGCTTGACCCGCGCCGTGGGCAAGGCCAAAGCCATGGAACTGTGCCTGACCGGCCGGCAGATGTTCGCCGACGAGGCCGAGCGCTCAAATCTCGTAAGCCGCATCGTGCCCGTGGAGTCGTTGCATGACGAGGCCATGAAGACGGCCTCGAAGATCGCCGACTTCCCGGTCCACGTGGTCATGATGATCAAGGAGTCGATCAACCGCGGCTTCGTCACCACCCTCTCGGAGGGCGTTCGCTTCGAGCGCAACCAGTTCTACTCGCTGTTCGCCACCGAAGATCAGAAAGAGGGGATGGCCGCCTTCATCGAGAAGCGGAAGCCTCAATTCAAGAACCGCTAATTCAGGCCAGGTTGACGCCTCGGAGGCCGCTCTGTATAGAGCATGCCAAATTCGTATTTACGGCGCTTTCTGAGAGCCGCCCCAGGCGGACCGGAAGCCCTCAAGGATCCTGAACATGGCCAATACCAAGTCGGCGAAGAAAGCCGTTCGCCAGATTACCCGTCGTACCGGCGTCAATAAGACCCGGCGAAGCAACATGCGCAGCTATCTGCGCAAGGTCGAGGAGGCGATCGCCTCCGGCGACAAGGATGCCGCTCAGGCAGCCCTGCGCAGTGCCGAGCCGGTGGTCGCCCGCACGGCCCAGCTTGGCATCCTCCACCGCCGCGCGGCGTCGCGGAAGGTTTCGCGCCTCGCCAAGCGCGTCGGCGCCATGAATGCCTAGCACTTCCGGTGCGTAGCACCTTTGGTGCTCGACAGACTGGGTGCGTAGCAGGCTCGCCTCGTCGCCACTTCACTTGATGACATGAGCGACCGGCCGGCTCCGCTTTCGCGCGGCGTCGATCGGTCTTTTTGCGTCCGCGTATGGAGGGCGCGCCGCATGCCGTCGAGGGTGTACGCCGCGGGCGTCGAAGCGGCCGGCTTCCGCCTGGGCCCAGGGCCAGGCACCACTTGCGACACACGCTTTGAACGGCGCGCGTGCCCAGCGCTCTAGCGCTGATGGCGGGCCGCGCCAGCCTGGCGCCGCAAGCACATCGCCTTTGTCTCAATTACTTGACACTGAGATATCAATTGCTTGACGCCGCTGTCATGCAATCGACGCCTGCCGGCTGTGGCCTCCGCGCCTCACTTTTCCACCGAATGTCCCTAGAAAAAAAATTTTCGGCCCCCGAGGCTGCAAAAAGGCTTTGGTGCGCCAGGCTGGTCTTGATGACCTAGCCGATTCACGCTTTTTGCACAGGGGCTTGAGGGGCGCCGATCATCAGTGAGTCTACTGACGAATACTGGCTTCAGCCGGATTCTCGTTTGCTTGATCGGGGGGAAGTGCGTGTGTATAGTCTAGTTATCCGAACGGGGAAGTCCCCTCCTTACAATTGAGTACCTTGATCTTGGCCGTTGCCGAGACAGGATTTCTTTGTCTTAAGCGTGGGGCTTCATGAACATCTTGTGGAATGCTTATGCGTAAGTTGTGAATATTACGTGCGTAAATCGCACAAGATCACCACGGATAGTGGGTGGCACGAATTCTGTACTTGTACCGTGCTCATGAATTTGGGGAGGAGGCTCGAAATTGGGCGCGCGCATGGACAATTACACGGTCGATGAGGTTGATGTGGCGTCGACCTGGAGCGCTCTCCAGGGGAATCCTCGATCGCAGTTAGTCGATGTGCGTACGCGCGCGGAGTGGACTTATGTGGGCATCCCGGATCTGGGGGCCCTCGGCAAACGGGCTGTCCTTGTTGAGTGGCAGACCTTTCCCGATCAGTCCGTCGACCCGCGCTTTGCCGATCGCCTTGCACACGAGTTGCAGGCACTCGGTGTCCAAGTAGACGACGATCTTTTCTTCATTTGCCGTTCTGGTAGCCGGAGCTTGGCCGCGGCCAAGGCGATGGCGTCGGCGGGGTATCGCGCTTGTCACAACGTCTCTGAGGGGTTCGAAGGACCGCTCGACGACGACCGGCATCGGGGCTCCCTGTCTGGTTGGAAAGCGACTGGGCTCCCCTGGTTACAAGGCTAGGGAGCTCGTCATTGGAACTGTCGGGATGGTCTGCGTCCAAGAATGTTGGCCGCTTCAGTAGCTGCGTACGGTGCGTGTTGGCGCGACAAAAATAATGATTAGGGAAAGAACAATATCGTGGCAGAGGCACAGGCACGGGCTCACGACCATGGAGCCCATCAAGAGGAGCAATGCGGCCCAGGCGAGGCTTGGACGCGAGTCAAATCCCGGCTGCGCGGCGAACTGGGAGAGGACGTTTACGCAAGCTGGTTTCGCGGCGTTGAAGTCGACGATATCGCCGACGGCGTTATCCATCTGACAGTCGCGACGCGCTTCCTGCGCAACTGGCTGAGGACCCACTACTACGACACTGTGCTGAGGCAGGTTCAGGGAGAATGGCCCAACGCGGAGCGTCTGGAATTCTCCGTGCGGCAGCCGCATTTCACGGTCGAGCCGCCGAAGGACGTCGCCATCCCGCGCGCCGTCTCGCCGCAGGTCGTGGCGGAGCGCTCGGCCCTGCCGATGCCCCTGCGCACGGGCTATGACGGCTTCGAAGGATCGCCGCTGGATCCGCGCCTGAGCTTCGGCAGCTTTGTCGTCGGCAACACCAACAAGCTCGCTCACGCGGCGGCCCATCAAGTGGCGCTTTCGTCGTCGAGCCCGCAGTCTCCGTTCAACCCGCTGTTTCTTCACGGCAATGTTGGGCTCGGCAAGACGCATCTGCTGCATGCCATCGCCTGGGAGGTGAAGCGGCAGAAGCCGGAGGCCGAGGTTCTCTATCTCACCGCCGAGCGCTTCATGTCCGGCTTCGTGCAGGCCTTGCGCGCGCGCGACGCCCTCGCCTTCAAGGAAAAGCTCCGCAATATCGATATTCTCCTGATCGACGACATGGAGTTCCTGCAGGGCCCGACCATCCAGCAGGAGTTCTGCCACACGCTGAACTCGCTGATCGATGGCGGACGGCAAGTGGTCGTGGCTGCGGACCGGGCGCCTACCCATCTTGACAAGCTCGACATGCGGATGCGCTCCCGTCTCGGCGGCGGTCTCGTGGCCGAGATCAAGACCATGGACTACGACCTGCGCCACAAGATCCTCGAGAAGCGGGCGCTGGAGGCCTGCGCGGAAACGAACGGCCTCGAAGTGTCGGACACGGTCCTCGCCTTCCTTGCGGAGCGGCTGACGGAAAGCGGGCGTGAGCTCGAAGGCGCCGTTCACCGCCTGCGGGCGAGCTACCAGCTCACCGACGAGCCGGTCACCATTGCCGTTGCGGAACAGATCGTGCGCGATCTCATGCGCGGCGCCGAGCCTCGCCGGGTGCGCATCGACGACATCCTACGGACCGTGTCCAAGCACTACGGAGTCAACCGCAGCGACCTTCTTTCCGGGCGCCGGAACCGCTCCATCGTGCGGCCCCGGCAGATCGGGATGTACCTGGCCAAGCTGCTGACCTCCCGGTCGCTGCCCGAGATCGGGCGCCGTTTCGGCAACCGCGACCACACGACGGTGCTACATGCGATACGCAAGGTCGAGCAACTGATGAGCGACGACACGCAGCTCCGGGAGGAGATCGAGCTGTTGAAGCGGCTCCTGCGCGACTAGCGCTTGAGGTTGGCGGGGCTCGGAGCGGCACGCTCCGGGCCCGTCGGCCATTGGAGGCCCTATCGGACTACGCCGTTGGTCCCCGTCACAGCCCCTTTGAGCGCTTGCCGCACTTGCAAATTCCGCCGCATCACTGCAAGTTCACTGAGCTTTTTTGACGCGGTTTTTCGCCCGCCTCGCCAAGGCTCCGTCGGGAGCGCGGCGGCTCCAAAGGGAGCCCTGGCTCAGCCGGAATGCCAGTCTTGGACCGGGGATCGTTCAGCGGAAAAGACGCTAGATTTCGGGATACTCTCCAACCATGCGCCTTACGATCGAGAAGCCGAAACTCGCACGAGCCCTCGCCCACATGGCGAGCGTGGTCGAGCGCCGGAACACGATACCGATCCTCTCCAACGTGCTGCTGACCGCCGGCGAAAATGCCTTGAAGCTGACAGCCACGGATCTCGACATGGAAGTGGTCGAGACGGTCGATTGCACCATCGCCGCCGACGGCGCCGTGACGGTGCCCGCGCACATGTTCAACGACATCGTGCGCAAGCTCCCGGACGGGGACATCGCGATCGACCGCGATGCGGAACAGGAACGGCTCACCATCACGTCCGGCCCGGCGCAGTTTTCGCTGCAGACGCTGCCGGCCGACGACTTCCCGACCTTGTCGGTCGAAGACCTCGACCATTCCTTCACCGTACCGGCCGCGAACCTCAAACGCCTCATCGAGAAGACGCGCTTTGCGATTTCGACCGAGGAGACCCGCTACTATCTCAACGGCATCTATCTGCATGCCGCCGAGACCGACGGCAAAGAGACGCTGCGGGCGGTCGCCACGGACGGCCACCGGCTGGCGCAGGTGGAGATCGCGCTCCCGGCCGGCGCCAAGGGCATGCCGGGTGTGATCGTGCCACGCAAGACCGTGGCGGATCTGCTGCATCTGACGGAAGCAGGCGACGAAGACATCCGCATCGAACTCTCGCCCTCGAAGATCCGCGTGTCCGCCGGTCAGATCGTTCTGACCTCGAAGCTGATCGACGGCACCTTCCCGGACTATGAGCGCGTGATTCCGCAAGGCAACGACAAGCGCCTGGAACTGGACAACGTGACCTTCGAACAGGCGGTGGACCGGGTGTCGACGCTCTCCAACGACAAGGGCCGTGCGGTGAAGCTCGCGCTCGCCGGCGACACGCTGACGCTCACGGTCAACAATCCAGAGTCCGGCAGCGCCACGGAGGAGTTACCCGTCAGCTACGACGCCGATCCGCTCGAGATCGGCTTCAACGCCCGCTACCTGCTCGACATCGCGCAACAGTTGGAAAGCGAGACCGCCGAGTTCCTGTTCGCCGATCCCGGCTCGCCGACGATGGTGCGTGACGTGAAGGATACCTCGACCCTCTACGTGCTAATGCCGATGCGGGTATGACCGCGAGCCCAAAAGAGCACACGATAAAGATCAACGAGACCGAGCCCGGCACAGCGACACTTTCCGTCCGTACACTGAAGCTTTCGGACTTTCGCAACTACGCGTCCGCCCGGCTCGACCTCGACGCGCGCCCCGTTGTTCTTGCCGGCGAGAACGGGTCGGGCAAGACCAATCTCCTCGAAGCGGTCTCCCTTCTGGGTCCCGGCCACGGGTTGCGCGGACGCCCTTATGCGGAGCTTGCGCGGAAAGACGGCCAGGGCGGCTTCGCGATCGCCGCGAGCGTGCGGACGCGCCATGGCGAACTCGATATTGGGACGGGCTACACGCCGCGCGCGGGCGACGACGGCACGGGCCGCACCGTTCGCATCGCCGGGAAAGACGCAAGCGCCGGCGCGCTCGGCGACTACGTGAAACAGGTCTTCCTCATTCCCGCCATGGATGGGCTCTTCACCGGCCCCGGGTCCGAGCGGCGGCGTTTCCTCGACCGTCTCGTGGTCGCGATTGCGCCCGGCCTTCGCACCTCGCTCAGCCGCTACGAGCGGGCCATGCGCCAGCGCAATCGGCTGTTCCAGATGCGCGAGCACGGCAAGAGCCTGTTTGAGGGGCTCGAAGAGCAAATGGCCGAGTCCGGCGTCGCCATCGCCGCGGCGCGGCTCGATGCGGTGGAGCGGCTTTCCGCTCTCATCGACGAGCGGCGCGAGAGTGAAGACCAGACGCCCTTTCCCCATGCTGTGTTGGCGCTGCACGGGACGGTGGAAGCAGACCTTGCGGAACGCTCGGCTACCGAGGCCGAAGATGCGTTCCGGATCCTGCTGGAGGAAGGTCGGGAGCGCGACCGGGCGGCATCCCGTACCCTCGAAGGCCCCCATAGAAGCGATCTCCTGGTGGTCCACGGGCCCAAAAACGCCCCCGCCGCCATCTGCTCCTCGGGCGAGCAAAAGGCCCTGTTGCTTGGGCTGGTCCTGGCCAAAGCCGAGCTGATCAAGACCCTGGAAGGGATCGCCCCGCTCGTGCTCCTGGACGAGGTCGCGGCCCATCTGGACGGCGTCCGGCGAGAGGCCCTTTTTGCCGAGATTTTAAGGCTAAAAGTCCAGGCCTGGATGACCGGAACGGACAAGGAACTTTTTTCGCCTCTGGGACAAAGTGCTCAGATTCTGGACGTGAATCGGGGTATAATATCGGCATGATTCACACGTTCGCCGGCACCCTCACCTGGGACCTTTGCCTGGCCCTGGAACGACCCTCGAAACCGCTTCCAAAAGTACATTCGTAGACCATGACACCTGCTGCCAAACGCAAGGCTGAAGCCGCGGCCGATTACGGCGCCGAGTCCATCAAAGTTCTGAAGGGCCTCGATGCCGTGCGCAAACGGCCGGGCATGTATATCGGCGACACCGACGACGGGTCGGGCCTCCATCACATGGTCTATGAGGTCGTGGACAACGCGATCGACGAGTCGCTCGCCGGCTATTGCGACCTGATCAATGTGGTGCTGAACGCGGACGGGTCCGTGACGGTCAACGACAATGGCCGCGGCATTCCGATCGAGATCCACAAAGGCGAAGGCGTCTCGGCCGCCGAGGTCATCATGACCCAGCTTCATGCGGGCGGAAAGTTCGACCAGAACTCGTACAAGGTCTCGGGCGGTCTGCATGGTGTCGGCGTCTCCGTGGTCAACGCGCTCTCCAGCCGGCTCGACCTCACCGTCTGGCGGGCCGGCAAGGAACACGCAATGCGTTTCGCCAACGGCGTGCCCGAAGGGCCGCTCGAAGTGGTGGGCGACTCCGGCGGCAAGACGGGCACGCAGATTACGTTCGTGCCGTCGACCGAGACCTTCACCATGGTCGATTTCGACTATGCGACGCTCGAACACCGCCTGCGCGAGCTGGCGTTCCTGAATTCGGGCGTGCGCATCAACCTCACCGATTTGCGCGGCGTCGAGCCGAAGTCCGAGGAGATGCACTACGAAGGTGGCCTGCGCGCGTTCGTGAAGTTCCTGGACCGGACGAAGCACCCGCTGATCACCGAACCGGTCGTGGTGGAGAAGTCGCAAGACGGCATTACCGTGGAAGCGGCGCTGTGGTGGAACGACAGCTACCACGAGAACGTGATGTGTTTTACGAACAACATTCCGCAGCGCGACGGCGGCGCGCACCTGGCCGGCTTCCGCGCCGCGTTGACTCGCACCGTCAACACCTACGCCGCCGAATCCGGCATCGCCAAAAAGGAGAAGGTGTCGCTGACGGGCGACGATGCACGCGAGGGACTCACCTGCGTGCTGTCGGTGAAAGTTCCTGATCCAAAATTCTCGAGCCAGACGAAAGACAAGCTCGTCTCATCGGAAGTGCGGCCCGTCGTGGAAAGCGTCATGTCCGAGCGCCTGTCGCAGTGGTTCGAGGAGAACCCGAACGAAGCGCGCAACATCGTGCAGAAGATCGTGGAGGCAGCGGCCGCGCGCGAAGCGGCCCGCAAGGCGCGGGAACTCACGCGGCGCAAAGGCGCGCTCGACGTGGCGTCCCTGCCGGGCAAGCTGGCCGACTGCCAGGAACGCGATCCGGCGAAGTCGGAAATTTTCCTCGTCGAGGGCGACTCGGCCGGCGGCAGCGCCAAGCAGGCGCGCGAGCGCGGCTTCCAGGCGGTGCTTCCCTTGCGCGGCAAGATCCTGAACGTGGAGCGCGCGCGCATCGACAAGATGCTGTCGAGCGCCGAGATCGGCACGCTCATCACCGCGCTCGGAACGGGCATCGGCGATGAGTTCGATCTCTCCAAGCTGCGCTACCACAAGATCATCATCATGACGGACGCCGACGTGGACGGCTCCCATATCCGCACGCTGCTGCTGACGTTCTTCTACCGGCAGATGCCCGATATCATCGAAGCCGGCCATCTCTTCATCGCGCAGCCGCCGCTCTACAAGGTGAAGCGCGGGCAACAGGAGCGCTATCTCAAGGACGAGGCGAGCCTTCAGGACTATCTGATCGACGAGGGCCTTCAGGACGCCGTGCTCATGACGGGCGACGACGCGGCGCGCGGCGGCGCGGACCTGCGCGACATCGTCGAGAAGGCCCGAAAGATCACATCGATCCTAAGTGGCCTGCATAGCCGCTATCCGCGATTCATCATCGAGCAGGCAGCGATCGCCGGCGTTCTCAATCCGAAAATGCTGAAGGATGTGACACAGGCTCAGGAAGCCGCGAACTACATCGCGCGGCGGCTGGACGCGCTGTCGGACGAGACCGAACAGGGCTGGGAAGGCGAAGCGCTCCCGGAAGGCGGTTTGCGTTTCTGGCGCGAGCTCCGGGGCGTGATGGAGTCACATCTGATCGACGGGCCGTTCATCGCATCGGCGGACGCGCTCAAGCTCGACCATTACGCCGAGCACCTTCAGGAGGTCTACGCGAAACCCGCCGTGCTGAAGCGTAAGGACACGACCCTTGCGGTGCACGGGCCGTCCGATCTTCTCGGCGCGGTCATGGAGACCGGTCAGAAGGGGCTGTCGCTGCAGCGCTACAAAGGCCTCGGGGAGATGAACCCCGAACAGCTCTGGGAGACCACCCTCGACGTGGAGACCCGAACGATTCTGCAGGTGAAGATCAAGGAAGGCGAAGACGCCGACGACATCTTCTCCCGGCTCATGGGCGACGTTGTGGAGCCACGGCGCGAATTCATCCAGGAAAACGCGCTGCAAGTGTCCAATCTGGACGTCTAGCCGCGCTTTCAGGCCACATTCCTTAACGGGATAGCAACATGGCTACCCTAGGGTGCTTCCAGTGGAAGACCCCCAACGTCTAGCTGCAGCGGCGGCGAGGCCCCTTTCCATCGTTTGCACGGAGTGTAATTGCGTATGAGCGGCGCGAAGCGCAGGCCCAAACCTCAAGGCACAGGCCAGGGACGCGCGCGGTACCGTTCGTCCGCACCCAAGATGCCGGGCAAGACGCCGCGCGGCACCTCGAGCGCGCGCCGGAGGGCATCGTCGCGCCGGACGCGCGGCAAGCGCGGCGGTCTTTGGAGCCGCTACAAGCGCTTCTCCCAACGTCATCCCTTCCTGATGGGCACGGCCAAGCTGGGCCTCGTCGCCTCGCTGTTCGGTATGCTCTTCCTCGCCGGCGCGGTCCTGTTCTTCATTTCGCGCGTGCCCGACCCGCTGCTCGCCACGCTGGACGACCGGCCGCCGAACGTGACCGTGCTCGCCGCCGACGGTTCGGTGCTCGCCGAACGGGGCTTGCGCCGCGGCCACATCCGCGTCGATGTGCTGCCCGATCATCTCATCAAGGCGGTTCTCGCGACCGAAGACCGGCGCTTCTACGACCATTGGGGCGTGGATGTCGGCGGCTTGATCCGGGCGAGCTATCGGAACTTCCGTGCCGGCAGCGTGGTGCAAGGCGGCTCGACCATTACGCAGCAGCTTGCGAAGAACCTGTTCCTGAAGCCCGAGCGCACCGTGATGCGGAAGCTCGAAGAGCTTGTCTATACGGCTTGGCTCGAGCAGCGCTTCACTAAGGACGAAATCCTCGAGCTGTATCTCAACCGCGTTTATCTCGGCGGCGGAACCTATGGCGTGGAAGCGGCCGCGCGTCACTATTTCGGCCGGTCGGCCCGCGACGTGACACTCGCGCAATCCGCGGTGATCGCCGGGCTGCTCAAGGCCCCGTCGCGTTACGCGCCGACCCGCAGCATCAAGGCGGCGAGCGCCCGCGCCCAGGTCGTGCTCGACAACATGGTCGAGGCCGGCTTCATCACGGCGGCGGAAGCGCAAAAGGCGGGGCAACAGCCGCTGCGTCTGCAGGCCAAGGGCGACGCTACCGGCTATCCGTACGCCGTCGATTGGGTCGCCGAGCTCCTGCCCGAATATGTGGGCCATCACGACGATGCCCTCGTCGTGCAAACGACGATCGATGCGAAGCTGCAGCGGCAGGCGCAAGAAAATCTGCGCAAGCTGCTGGACGGGAAGGGCCGCAAACTTCGTGCTGGCGAGGGCGCCGTGGTCGTGCTCGATCCGAACACCGGCGCCGTGCGGGCGCTCGTCGGAGGCCGCTCCTACAGGAACAGCCCCTACGACCGCGCGCTCAACGCGCGCCGGCAGCCGGGCTCCGCGTTCAAGCCGTTTGTCTATCTCGCGGCGTTGGAAGCGGGATACGGTCCGGGCTCGGTAGCGATCGACGGGCCGGTCAATATCCGCGGCTGGACGCCCTCGAACTATACGAACTCCTATAAGGGCCGGGTCTCGCTTCGCTACGCGCTCGCCCATTCCATCAACACGGTTGCCGTGAAACTGACGGCCGATGTCGGCCCTGGCCGCGTCGCGCAGACCGCGCAACGTCTCGGCGTCAGTTCCAAGCTCAACGCGCAGCCCTCGCTCGCGCTGGGCACATCCGAGGTGACGCTGGTCGAGTTGACGGGCGCCTATGCCCCATTCGCAAACGGCGGCGCGCGCGTGCTCCCGCATGTCATCACCCATATCCGCACCGAGGCCGGCGAAACGCTCTATACGCGCCATCGCTCGGCCGCGGGGCGCGTCGTTGCGCCGGCCCATGTCGCGGCCATGAACGAGATGATGAGCGCCGTGGTCCGCGACGGCACGGGCCGGCGCGCGGCTATTCCGCACCATCCGGCGGGCGGCAAGACCGGCACCACCCAGAACTCACGCGATGCCTGGTTCGTCGGCTACACCGCGCACTACGTTACTGGCGTTTGGATCGGCAACGACGACAATTCCCCGATGCAGAAGGTGACGGGCGGTTCGCTGCCCGCAGAGCTGTGGCACGACATTATGCTTGCGGCCCACAAGGACAAGCGCCCCACGGCGCTTCCGAGCCCGCGCGGCCCGGGCATGCCGTGGCAGGGCAGCGGCGCTGTCGCATCGCGCTTTCCCTTCCTCGGCAACGGCCCCAACAGCGCCACCCAAAGGGCGCGTCCCCTGTTTCAACGTGTCATGGGATTCTTCGGCGGCGGGTGAGCGCCCGCGAGCACGCGTCCCTCTCGTCAATCCTCTTGCTCAGGCGGCGGCGGACCGGCCGCGCCGAACGCGTGCAGGTGTGAGCCGTGTTCGTGAAGCCACGCCCGCGCTTCCGCCTGGCGCGGCATCGTGCGCGCGACGAGCGCCCAGAACTGAGGCCCGTGGTTCATCTCCTCGAGATGGGCGACCTCGTGCGCGGCGAGATAGTCCAACACGAAGGGTGGCGCGAGGATGAGGCGCCAGGAGAATGACAGCGTTCCGGTCGAGGAACACGACCCCCACCGCGTGTTTTGGTCCCGCACGCTGATCCGTTTCGGGTTGAGACCGAGCCGCTTCGCGTGAATGTCGACGCGCAGTTTGAGGTCGTCATGCGCCTGGCGCTTCAACCAATCGAGCAAGCGCCGCGGGGCGTGCTGTCCCTCGCCCGCCACGTTCAGGAGCGGCAAAACGACGTCCGCCTCGGTCAGACCGACGGGCCATACGGGCGCGATCCGCGCCTCGTCGCTGTCCTCGATCCACACCACCCCGCGCCGCCGGACGGGGCCGACGAAATTCAGCCGGTGGGCCAGGCCGCGCAAGGGAATGACAGCGCCATCCGCAAACGGCACAGGATCGCAGAGTCCATCGAGCCGTTCCCTCAGCCAGTCCATATGGCGCGACAGAAACTGCTGCGCATCGGCAAGGCTCGAATAGGCCGGCACGGTCAGGACCGCGCTCCGGCGCGCTTCACTGACCTGGAGGCTGAATCGCCGCGCGCGCGCGGTGCGGCGTAGGACCAACGGCACGTCGAGACCGTTGATCGGGATCTCCGTGGTCCCGGTACGTCCAAGTTTGAGGCGCTTCAGCATGCGGCAATCCAAGACGGCGGGGCGAATCAGGCCCCGAATCTTTCAGCGTTAGCCTAGCACGGAGAATAGTGGAAGCACGCGCGCGAGCCTCAAGCGACGCGCTGCAGAACCCGCTTGAGCAAGCTTCCCTGCCCTTGATGCGCCCGCATGAACTTGCGGACCTTCGGCAGGATCTCATTGCGGAAGCGCGAGCCGTTGAAGACGCCGTAATGCCCAACGCCTTCCTGGAGATGATGCGCCTTCATCGAATCAGGCAGGCCCGTGCACAACTCAAGCGCGGCTTCCGTCTGGCCGATACCGGTAATGTCGTCCTTGTACCCTTCGACGGTCATCAGGGGCACGCGCTTGATCTTCGAAGGATCGACGAGTTCCCCGTGATGGTGCATCTCGCCCTTGGGCAGCTTGTGCTCCATGAACACGGTCTCGATGGTCTGGAGATAATATTCGGCGGAAAGATCCATCACTGCGAGGAACTCATCATAGAACTCGCGGTGTTTGGCGGCCGAATCGCCATCGCCTTGGATCAGGTTGTGAAACAGATCGCGGTGCGCGGTTACGTGACGCTCCAGGTTCATGCCCATGAAGCCCGAGAGCTGAAGGAAGCCCGGATAGACCAGCCGCATATGGCCCGGATAGGGCCACGGCACCTGGGTGATCACATTCTGCCGGAACCAGCTCAAGGGCTTACCGGTCGCGTATTTGTTGACGGCGGTCGGGCTCTTGCGCGCATCGATGGGGCCGGCCATGAGCACCATGGACCGCGGCACGTTGGGGTCGCGCCGGGCTTCCATGAGCGAGACGGCGGCGAACACCGGCACGGTCGGCTGACAGACGGCCATGACATGCACGTTGCCGCCAAAGCCCTGAAGAAATTCGATGATGTAGTCGATATACGTGTCGAGATCGAACGGCCCTGCCGAGCGCGGTACGAAGCGGGCATCGATCCATTCGGTCACATAGACGTCGTGATCGGGCAGGAGATCCCGCACGGTGCCGCGCAGAAGCGTCGCAAAGTGGCCCGCCATCGGCGCCACCAGGAGGACTTTCGGATCCTTCTTCTGGACGGCGTTCGGCAGTTCACGCTGGAAATGCACCAAATTGCAGAAGGGCTTGGCCAGGACCGTGACCGGCTTCACCGCCGCCGTCATGCCGTGCGCCGTGACGGTATCGATATCCCACTCGGGCTTGCGGTACCGGCGAGTCGAGCGTTCGAAGAGCTCGAGCGCAGCCGCAGCACCACGCCCGACAACGGTGTGGGACGCCGGATTCAGCGGATTTCGCCACATCATCCGGTAGGCTTCTGCCGCCGCCCGGGCCGGATGCAGCGCGGCCTGGTTTAGCTCATAGAGATGATACAGCATTAAAGCCTCCGACTCGCTTCATCATAATGCTGCATCGCACAATGGGGTGGTCATATTGTGCTGGCTTGCAATGACAGATGGCCGCAGGGCGACTGTGGCGCGATCAGAGATAGCGGCGCAATGTCTCGGCCATTTTTTCTGGGGATGTTCCGTAAGGAAAATGCGTCACGAAGGTGCCGTCGGGCCCCATGAGGTAAAGCAGCGCCGAATGGTCGACGCTGTAATTGTCGCCCGCGCCCTCTTCCTGGAACTTCTGATAGGTCACGCGGTACGCTTTCGCCGCATTTGCGATCGCCTCCGGCGACCCCGTCAACCCGACAAAATTCGGTCCGAAATTCTCCACATACGCGGTCACCAATTCCGGCGTGTCGCGCTCGGGATCGACCGTGATGAAGATGGGGACGACTTTGTCCGCCTTGTCGCCAAGTTCGTCCAGCGCCGCCGACATGACTTGCAACTCGGCGGGACAAATATCCGGGCAGTGGGTGAAGCCGAAAAACACGAGCATGTAACGCCCGCGGAAATCCTTGTCCGTGACGGTCTTACCATCCTTGCCGACAAGCTCGAACGGACCACCGATCAGTGCCTGCCCGCTCGTGATCACGCGGTTCTTGTTCGATGAGCCCTGATTGAGCATCAGCGCGCCGACGCCGATAAGGGTCCCAAGCAGAAAACTGCCGACAATCACGAGAAGCAACCGACGTTTCATCGTCTCACTCACCAAGCTGCAGCAATGATCCGTTGTCGCGGGCGCGGCTCAACAGCCAACGGAACACGCCGTATCCCACGGCCAGATAAATCACGTTCAAGACGAACGCCCACCACAGATCGCCGGCATCGAAACGATGTTCCAGTAGAATCGCGCGCATGCCTTCGAAGACATGGGTCGGCGGAAGCGCAAGCGCCACGTATTGGAGCCAGCCGGGAAGTGCGGATAGGGGGTAATAGACACAAGTGAGGGGCAACAGCAAGAAGGCGAGCGACCAGGCGAGTTCTTCCGCGCCAAGTCCGTAGCGCAGCATCACCCCTGCCGCGATGAGTCCCAAGGACCAGCTCGTCAACACAAGCATGGCGAAGAACACCGCAAGCCACAGGCCAAGGTCGAGCAGGTTGAATTGGAAGATGAAGAAGGCAGCCAATGCGACAGGGATCATGCCGACCGAAAGCCGCATGATGCTCCAAATACACAAGGCCATGACGAGTTCATGGGGCCGCAACGGGCTGATCAGGAGATTGCCCAGATTGCGCGACCACATCTCCTCGATGAACGTCGTGAAGAAGCCGAGATTGGACCGGAACAGAATGTCCCACAGCAGCACCGCGCCGATCAGGACGCCCGCGCCCTTGGCGTAGGGATTGTTCGTGCTCGCCAGGAATTTCTGCAGGAAACCCCAGGTCAGCATTTGCAGGAAGGGCCAATAGATCAGCTCGACGAGCCGCACGCTCGAACTGCGCAAGAGATAGATGTAGCGGCGCAGCAGCGCCGCGATGCGGCGCGCCGAAGACCGCGCGCCAGTTGGCGCGAGAAGAACCGGGCTGACCGTCTCGTCGAGTTGGGAGCCCCTCATGATGCCTCTCTTTGCCCGCGCTCAGACGCATCGGTCGCGCTGCGCCCGCGCACGACATCCAAGAACACGTCCTCGAGTGTTTCCCGGCCGTAGGCGGCGATGAGGGCTGCCGGCGTTTCGTCTTCGACGATGCGGCCGGCGTGCAGCAGAATGACGCGATCGGCGAGGCGTTCGACCTCGGACATGTTGTGCGAGGCGATGAGAAGCGTCGCCCCACGAGACGACGCGTAGCCCTTGATCGTTTGACGCACCCAATCCGCCGTATCCGGGTCGAGAGACGCGGTGGGCTCGTCCAGGAGAAGAAGTTCGGGCGCGTTCAGCAACGCCTTCGCAAGCCCCACGCGGGTCTTCTGACCCGCCGAGAGTTTGCCCGTCGGCCGCTCCAGAAGCGCGTCGATCTGCAATTGCGCGGCGACGCTCGCGATGCGGTCGCACGCGTTGGCGATCCCGTACAGACCGGCATAGACCATGAGATTCTGACGAACTGTGAGCCGCTGCGGCAGGTCCACATAAGGACTTTGGAAATTCATGCGTTGCGCGACCGCATAGCGGTTGCTCGTAATATCGGCGCCGAAAACGTGCACCGTGCCCGCGCTTGGCCGAATTAAACCGAGCAGCATGGCGATGGTCGTGGTCTTGCCCGCGCCATTGCCGCCGAGCAGGGCGACGGTCGTTCCGGCTTCCAGGGTGAAGCTGAGATGATCGACGGCGGTCACCGATCCGAAGCGCTTCGTCAGACCGCGCACGACGACAGGCGCCAGGTCGGCTGCCGCCGCCCCGCCTTCGTCCTGTGTGATGTCTCTCGCCACGTCGCATCCACCTTTGCTGCGCCCCGCGCTTTTCGGCCGCCTTGCCGTGCCGGGGCGCCATGCGATACGGAACATCTTTGTCGGAATTATAGCTTCCGGCCCATGCTAGGGTTGCCTCATGAGCCTCACCGAAACGCAGCAGGCGACAATCGACCCCGCGCCGCCGGAATGGTTGCGCGCGGGAGATTCCCGTTTGCGCCTCCATACGATCGTCCGGCTTCGGTGGCTGGCCGTGGTCGGTCAGAGCCTGACCATCGTTGCCGTGCATTGGGGCCTGGGCATGACGGTCCCGATCGGCTGGTGCTTCGCCGTAATCGCTCTGTCGGCCTGGCTCAACGTGGCTTTGCGCATCCGTTTTCCGGAGAGCCAGCGCCTGACCGCCCGTTCGGCATTTCTGATGCTGGGCTTCGACATTATCCAGCTCGCCGCGCTGCTCTACCTCACCGGCGGTCTGGAGAACCCGTTTGCATTTCTCTTGGTCGCGCCGGTCGCGGTCTCCGCATCCGCTCTGCCGCTGCGGACGACCATTGCGCTCGGCCTCCTCGCCATCGCCGCGGCGAGCCTCCTCGCATACGTGCACTATCCGCTGCCGTGGTGCCACCACACCAATACGGGGCCGGAAATCTTTCATCACCCGATTGCCTGGTGCCATTCCCAAACGATCGCGATCCCGCAGATCTACGTGCTGGGAGTCTGGGCGGCGGTCGTGCTCGGGATCGTCTTCATCGGCTTCTATACCTGGCGCACGGCGCAAGAAAACAGGCGCATGGCCGAGGCGCTGGCCGCGACGGAGATGGTGCTCGCGCGCGAGCAAAGATTATCCGCGCTCGACGGCATGGCCGCCGCCGCCGCCCACGGACTCGGCACCCCGCTTGCCACGATCGCCGTCGCGACCAAGGAGCTGCTACATGCGGCCAAGGAAGGCGACCCAATTTACGACGATTTGCTTCTCGTGCGTCATCAGGCCGAGCGCTGCCGCGACATCCTCAAAGAACTGAGCGCGCGCGCCGAGGAACTCGACACGATTCTGTCGCGGCTGCCCGTCAGCCATCTCATCGACGAGGTCGTCGAACCGTATCGGCCGCTTGCCGTCCCGATCAAGGTGACCGCCGCTCCGCAACTGGGCGTGTACCCAAACAGCGACGCGGCGCGCGAGCCGGTGGCCGATCGCAATCCCGGCGTTCTGTACGGCCTCGGCAATCTCATCGAGAACGCCCTCGACTTCGCCAAGGAAGAGGTCAACGTCGATGCAAGCTGGTCGCGCGACGAAGTCCGAATCGTCGTCACCGACGATGGAGACGGATTTCCGCCCGACGTTCTCGAGCAGCTCGGCGAGCCGTTCGTGACCACACGGCCCGCCGCGACTATCGACCACGACGAGCCGGGACACGCCGGCATGGGATTAGGCTTCTTCATCGCCAAAACGCTGCTCGAGCGGTCTTGTGCGCGCCTCGAGCTCGCCAATCGGCCCGAGCCCGAAACGGGGGCCGTCGTAACGGTCATTTGGCCGAGAAAGGCGTTTGAAGAGCCCCATTGTTGCCATCACACGGACTTGGCGATTTAGGAATCCGCGGCCCTATTCGCCCATTGGCTGCGGTAGTCTTCACCATAAGGACAAAACACAGCGGTGAACGGCCCAGTTTTCCCGATTTTTCGTTAGAATAGGCCGTGGCGGAAACTGCCAAGACTTGTCAGGACTGGTTAAAGACCTTACCTGTCAGCCAAGCTATATAAGGCAAATTGTACTCGCGTCCGGGAGGACACGCCCTTTGGCGGGGTTGTACGACCGCAAAGGGAGCAGACTTATGGATATGCAGCCGGTACTACCGATGTCAGAGGATTTCAGCGGCCCCCTGCAGGACAACACGCTTCTGATTGTCGACGACGATCGGGCGTTCCTGCAGCGTTTGGCACGCGCCATGGAAACGCGCGGCTTTGCCGTCGAGGCCGCAGGCTCGGTGGATGAAGGCTTGGCGATGCTTCGGCAGCGCCCGCCGGCCTTTGCCGTGGTGGATATGCGTCTCGATGACGGCAGCGGTATCGATGTCGTCGCGGCTTTGAAGGAAATCCGTCCCGATTCGCGGGCGGTGATCCTGACCGGCTACGGCAATATCGCGACCGCCGTTTCGGCGGTGAAGATCGGCGCTGTCGACTATCTCGCCAAACCCGCCGATGCAGACGACGTCTACAATGCGCTCGTCGCCGCACCGGACGACAAGGCCTTGCCGCCGGAAAACCCGATGTCGGCGGATCGTGTCCGCTGGGAGCACATTCAGCGCGTCTATGAGCTTTGCAATCGCAATGTCTCGGAGACGGCGCGCCGGCTCAATATGCATCGCCGTACGCTTCAGCGAATTTTGGCGAAGCGCGCGCCCAAATAGCGACGCGGCGCGTTAGCTTCTCAATCCGCAGCCCGGATCCAGTTGGTGCTGGAGCCGGAGCGCGGCGGCGCGTGCAAAACACAACATCATCGCTTTGCGGCGCGCGGCATTGAGCCGGTCCTCTTTGGGCTCGCGGACAAGCTCCGCCCCATAGCGGTCGGCGAGAATAAGCCCCGCGTGTTCCGGGATCACGTCACTCGGAAAATCCGCCGACACCGCGAAGTAGAGTCTGTCGCAATAGTCGAGATATTCGTGCCACTTTCCGTCGGTGCGATAGTCGGTGAGACAGGACTTGATCTCGACGATCATGATGTCGCCGGCCGCCGAAAGGCCCACAACGTCCGCACGTCGCCCATTGGCCAGCGGCAATTCCGTGATGACCGAATGTCCGTAGGCGCGCAACGTGCGGCAAACGCCGCGCTGAAGCTCGGCCGCGGCCTCCGACTGGCGGCCATCGACCACGATCAACGGGTCCTGTTCCACGTTGGGCACTGGCATTTCCTTCAAAAATTGCCCGATCATCGTCACGGAATTGTGCATGGTGGCTTGTTTCGAGATATGGAACAAGCTGTCCGACGTAGGGTTGCCCCTTAGGGTCCAAACGGTAAACGGGAGGAACCATGAGCCTCACGCAGACTATCCTCGCAGACTCTCCCCAAGATACACCAACGCGATATGGCCGCCTCAGTCAGAGACTGATGGCGACGCGCGCCCTGTCGCATGAGCTCGCTGAGCCTTTGAGCGACGAAGATCAAGTCGTTCAAGCCATGGACGATGCCAGTCCGACGAAATGGCATCTGGCGCACACGACCTGGTTCTTCGAGGCCTTTGTCCTGTCGCAGTTTCTTCCCGGCTATACCCGCTTCGACGACCGCTTCGAATATTGCTTCAACTCCTATTACGAGAGCGTCGGCGCGCGCCATCCGCGGCCCTTTCGCGGCCTGCTGACGCGGCCGTCGGGCGACGCGGTCCGCGCATACCGCGCCTATGTGGACGAGGCCCTCGAGACCTTGTTTAGCCGCGAGCTTCCGGACGAGGCCGCCGCGCTCGTGGAACTCGGCATCAATCACGAACAGCAGCATCAGGAACTGCTGCTCACGGACATTTTGAGCCTGTTTGCGTCCCAGCCGCTGAAGCCGGCCTATCGCGACGCGGCGCCGGGCGAACCCGCCGGCACGCCCGATCCGCTGACATTCGTCGATTTCGACGGCGGGGTGTTCGAGGTCGGTCACGACGGGAACGGCTTCTCCTACGACAATGAGGGGCCGCGCCACGAACAGCTAATCCGTCCCTTCAAGCTCGCCAATCGCTGCGTCACCAATGCCGAATGGATCGCCTTCATCGAGGACGGCGGCTACGAGACTTCGGCATTGTGGCTGGCGGACGGATGGAACCTCATCAACGCCGAGGGTTGGCGCGCGCCGCTCTATTACGAGCGGGCCGAAGACGGCTATGGCCAGATGGAGCTCCGGGGCTTTCGCCCGGTCAACCCGGCCGCGCCCGTGACCCATGTCAGCTATTACGAGGCGGATGCCTTCGCCCGCTGGGCCGGCTTCCGGCTTCCGTCCGAATTCGAATGGGAGCATGCCTCCGCCGGCCTCGCCGAACAGGGACGAACGCTGGGCAGCGGTTTCTTGCGCCCGCAAGCCGCACCGGACGACGCGGGTCTGACCCAGATGTTCGGCGATGTGTGGGAATGGACGGCCAGCGCCTACCTGCCCTATCCGGGCTACAAACCGGCCCCCGGCGCCGTGGGCGAATACAACGGCAAATTCATGTGCAACCAGTTCGTCCTCAAAGGCGGGTCCTGCGCGACCCCCGAAGGCCATATCCGGAGGACCTACCGGAACTTCTTCTATCCCCAGCAGCGCTGGCAGTTTACGGGCCTTCGGCTCGCGGCGGACGCCTAATGGCGCGCACCCTTTCCATGTCCCGCGCTTCGCTGCCGCACGCGGATAGCGACGTCGCCGAAGCCGTGAGAAAGGCCGCGGAGCCGACGCTTGCCGTTCACGCCGCCGAGTTCGCAAAAGCCGTCCTGGACGGCCTTGCGGACAGGCCGCGCCACATTCCCTCGCGCTTTCTCTATGACGAGGCCGGCTCGGCTTTGTTCGAGGAGATTACGAAGCTCGACGAATATTATCCGACCCGCACGGAGATTGCGCTGCTTCGGTCCTATGGCGCCGAGATCGCCGGATGCGTCGGTCCGGTCGAGACATTGGTCGAGTTCGGCTCCGGGTCGAGCCGCAAGACGCGCCTCCTGATCGAGGCCCTGGACGGCCTCGACACATATGTGCCGATCGACGTGTCGGGGAGCTTTCTCGCAGAAGCCGCGGAGGGGCTGGAAGCCGAGTTCGAGGATTTGACCGTCCGCCCCGTCGTCGGCGATTTCACCAAGCCGCGCGATCTCAAAGGGATCGAGGCTGATGAGCCGCTTGGCTTCTTCTCCGGCTCCACCATCGGCAACCTCACCCACGAGGAGGCCACCGACTTCCTTGAAAACGCCACGCGGCTCCTTGGGCCGGGAAGCACCTTCCTGATCGGGGTCGATCTCCAGAAGAGCCTCGACGTTCTGATTCCGGCCTATGACGACGCGCAGGGCGTGACCGCTTCGTTCAGCCTCAACCTCCTGGCGCGAATCAACCGGGAGCTCGACGGCGATTTCGATACGGATCGGTTTGCCCATCGGGCGCTCTACAATCCCCGCGAAGGACGTATCGAGATCTATCTCGAGAGCCTTGCGAACCAGACCGTTCACGTCCTGGGAGAGCGCTTCGACTTCGCCAAGGGCGAGCGCATCCACACGGAAAACTCCCACAAATACTCGATCCAAGGCTTTCAGGACCTCGCCAGGCGCGGCGGCTGGGAGCCTGCCCGTGTCTGGACCGACGAAGCGGCGCTTTTCAGCCTTCATCTTCTGCGGGCGGCCTAGGCCAGCCTGGACGCAGCTTCCCTGGCGGCGGCGCCCAAGGTCTTGCAACGGGTCAAGGCTCCGGGGCATGGTGCCCCGACAATGAGAGGCAAGAAGGGGTAGCGCGTGTCTGATCTTCCAACGGGGAATGCGGCCATTGGCCAATCAGGCGGCCCGACCGCCGTCATCAACCAGTCGCTTGTGGGCGTCGTTGAGGGCTTGCAGAAGGGTCTCGTCGCCTCCGGGACGGTGAAGCAGATCCTCGGCATGCGCCATGGCGTGCGTGGGATCGCCAAAGATGGCGGGGACCTCGTCGATCTCACCGCGATGCCGGCCAAGACACTCGATGTGATCGCCCAGACGCCGTCCGCGGCCCTCGGCTCCACCCGCGACAAGCCCGACGAAGAATACTGCGCGCAAATTCTGCACGGCTGCCGCCAGAACAACATCCGATATTTCTTCTATATCGGCGGCAACGATTCCGCCGACACCTGCCGCATCGTCAACGAGAAGGCGGCTGAAGCAGGCTACGAGATGCGCTGCTTCCATGTGCCCAAGACCATCGACAACGACCTAAAAGAAAACGATCACACGCCGGGCTTCGCCTCCGCCGCGCGCTTCGTGACGCTCGCCCACATGGGCGATGCGCTGGACAACGCCAGCCTCGGTGGCATCAAGATCAACGTCGTGATGGGCCGACAAGCGGGCTTCCTGACCGCCGCCGCGTCGCTCGCGCGCGGCTGCCGCGAGACCGACAAGGACGCGGCCAAGCGGCCGGCGCCGCATCTGATCTATGTGCCCGAAGTTCCGTTCGTGATGGATCACTTCCTCCAAGACGTCGATCGGGTCTACTCGGCGCTGGGCCGCTGCCAGATCGCCGTGAGCGAAGGCATCCGGGATGCGGATGGCAACGAGATCGGACCGCAGCTCATGCGCTCGGGCGAAGTGGACGCCCACGGCAATGTGCAACTTTCGGGCTCGGGCGCCCTCGGTGACGGGCTCGCCGATGCGGTGAAGAAGGCGCTGACTCCGACCGGCGGCAAGGCCCCCCGCGTCCGCGCCGACACGTTCGGATATCTGCAGCGCTGCTGGCCGGCGACGTCATCCATCGACGCCCTGGAGGCCCGCGGGGTCGGGCGGCACGCGGCGAAACTCGCAGCGGACGGCCACGCCGGCGCCTCCATCACCATCATCCGGACCTCGAACGTACCCGGCGACTACCGCAGCGAGTTCGGCCGCGCGGACCTGTCCGCGGTGGCGCGCCACGCGCGGCATATGCCGGAGGATTTCTCGGACGACGGCAACAACATCAGCGCCATCTTCTACGACTACTGCCACCCCTTGGTGGGCGAGCTCCCGACCTTCGGAAAACTCTGACCGGCGGCGCCAGGCTTCGAGCGGGCTAAGCTTCGACCAGGTCTAGAACGTAGTTCGGCAACGCGAACGCGGCGACATGGACGCGCGGGTTCCAGTACTTCGTCGGGAACGCGCCCGCCGCAGCGTAGCGCCATTCGATCTCGCCGACCGTAAACTGCCGCAGGTCGTCGTTGTCGCTCGCCCAGCCATAGGACATGGCATCGCCGAAATAGCTGGGCGTGGTCGCCATGTAGGCGAATGCGTCCTCGAACAGATCGCGGAAAAAACCGACGGACTGCCTGAGCTCCGACGGCTGCAGGAATGGAAGACCGTTTTGGGTCACAAGCACGCCGCCAGGGGCGAGTGCGCGCTTGCAGTCGGCATAGAACTCTTTGGTGAAGAGTACCGCCCCCGGGCCGATCGGATCCGTCGAGTCGACGAGAATCGCGTCGAACCGCTCGTCCGTCTCGGCCACGAACTTGGTTCCGTCGGCAATGACGACGCGCGTGCGCTTGTTGTCGAAGGCGCCGTCCGAGATTTCCGGAAAGTGCTCGCGGCATAGGTCGATCACACTGCGGTCGATCTCGCACAGCGTGGCGCGCTTCACCTCGGGATGCCGCAGCACCTCGCGCAGGACCCCGCCGTCACCGCCGCCGATGATGAGGACGTTCTTCGCCTTGCCATGGGCGAAGAGCGGCACATGCGCCATCATCTCATGGTAGACGAACTCGTCCTTGGTGGAGACCTGGACAACGCCATCCAGCATCATCACGCGGCCGAAGTCATCGTTCTCGAAGATGATCAGCTGCTGATGCTCGGTCTGGGTGTCGAACAGAACCTTGCCCGCCTTCAGGCGGACGCGGAAGCCGCCATGGAGAGTCTCTTCGACCCAACGGTCCATCGCTCAAGTTCCCTACCGCGAAGTTCGGTTTTCACGACCACGTTGTCCGGAGAAAACGCGCGTTGCATGACCTCGATCGTCGCGTTCGGATCTGCGGCACCGCACATGAACACGTCGAGCGCCGCATAGCCGTATTCGGGCCAGCTGTGGATCGAGATATGCGACTCGGCAAGCACCGCGACGCCCGACACACCGCCATTCGGCTCGAAGTGATGCAGATGGATGTGCAGGAGCGTGGCGTTCGCCGCCTCCACGCACTGCCTCAGCGTCGCTTCGATGTGCTCCAGATCGTCGAGCCGTTCCGCCCCGAGAAGATCAATTATGAGATGCGTGCCCGCGTAGCGCACACCATCTCGCTCACAGAAAAAATCCTTGCGCTCATCAGCCATCTCGGCCTCGAGACACAAGGTTTGCGTTTCTTCCGTTTGGGCGGTGCTTGAACCATGATCCAAGTCCATCCCCAATTGGAAGAGGGCGTCACTGGACATGGCGTCCTCCCCAACCAGCAGATAGATCCAGTCGAATAAGGGGCAGTGTCATGCACCGCGCGAGTCTCGCTTGCAAGTGGTTTTTTGGTGGCAAAGGTCACATTGGGACCCCGTGACGCGTGGTATGAACATCGCGGTCGCGCTCTAACTTCGATTGTGACAGTCAGACGCAACCGCCGGAGCTGGCGCACCCTTCTCAAGGAGCCTGTGCGACGATGACCTTCTTGGTGCGAAGCTGGACTGTGACGCAATCCGCCGCTCTTGGTTCGGTGCTGTGCTGGGCGCTCTTCGTGCCCGGCCCGGCCTCCGCCGACGCTCTTCCGAAGCTCGGCGCCGCCCTGTCTCAGACCTCCATTTCCGGCCTGTCGTCCGGCGCTTTCATGGCCGGACAATTGGAGATCGCCCATTCGGAAAACATCGTCGGCGCCGGAATTGTCGCCGGCGGTCCTTTCGCCTGCGCCGAATCGGCGTCCGCCCGGCTGTTCCCTTACTGGGCCACGGGGGTGGCGCAGAACGCGATCCAGGCGGCGCAAAGCTGCATGAAAACAACTCTCGGGGAGCCGGAGCCGGAGAAGCTTCTGGCGCGCGCCCGCGACCTGGCCGAGGACGGCGACATCGACCCGCTCTCGGCGCTCGCCAAGCACAACATCTATCTCTATTCCGGCGACAAGGATTCCACGGTGAGCCGTCCCGTGGTCGCAGCAGCCAAGAATTTCTACGAACTCGCCGGCGTACCGGAGGGCAACATCTCCTATGTGGAGGGCGACGGCGGCCACGCCTTTATCACCGAAGAAGGCGGCGCGGCCTGCGGCCTGTCGGAAACGCCCTTCGTGAGCGACTGCGACTACGATCAGGCTCGCGCCATCCTCGGCTGGATCTACGGTCCGCTGACGCCGGCTGCCAGAAAGGCAAAGGGCGACTTCGTCGTATTCGACCAGGAAGAGTTCACGGAAGCCGGCGAAGGGCTGGCCGACGAAGGCGTCGTCTACATCCCAGCCTCTTGCCGCGAGACTCCGGGCTGCCGGGTGCATGTGGCCTTGCACGGCTGTCAGCAATCGCGCGCCCGGGTCGGGGGCACCTTCATTGAGGACACGGGTTATGCAGAGTTGGCCGACACGAACCGGCTGATTATTCTGTTCCCGCAGATCGCCTCCAGCGTCGTGAACCCGCAAGGGTGCTGGGACTGGTGGGGCTATACGGGTCTCGACTATCTTGGCAAGGACGCGCCGCAGATCCGCGCGCTTTGGAATATGGTGGAGCGTCTCGCGGAACCTCCAGTGGAGGAAACCCCGGCGGAGTCGTCGCCCGAATGGGAGTGACCGTCATGGACCGCAGCACGACCGTCCTGATCTTCGAGGCGCCGCTCGGCTCCGGCCTGTATCGCGATGCGCTGCGTCTGCGGGAGCACATCCTGCGGCGCCCTCTTGGCCTCACGGTGAGCGCCGAGGAACTGGCCGACGACACTATGCGCCAGCACTTCTGCGCCGTGGATTGCGGTGTGGTGGTAGGCACGGTGTCATTGCGGCCCCTGGACGAGACCACGCTCCATCTGAAACAAATGGCCGTCGCCGAACAGAAACGCGACGCGCGCGTCGGCTCGCAGCTAGTCACCCATGCGGAACACTGGGGCGCCTCCGCCGGATTCCGGCTCATGGTCGCGCACGCCCGGGTCGGCGCCGAAGGGTTCTACCTCAAGCAAGGCTACGCGCAGGAGGGAGACGCATTTTTTGAACAGACGATCCCGCACGTGCGGGTGACGAAGCGCTTGGCCTAAACGGCCTCTCACACGGCGCGCGGCTTGCCCGGCACGCCCAGAGGGCACTCCAGGGCAGCGCGGTCCCAGCTGGCGCCGTCGGCCGCCGCCTCGTAAGTGCTGATCAGAAAGTCCAGCAACGCTCGATCGGGATCGGGTGCCGCCCTGACCGCGTCGTAGGGCAACACAAACTCTTTCAGCTCCTGGTGATAGAACGCTTCGTCAGGCCCGACCGGCGCCTCGGCGTAGCCCTCGGGCTCCGGATAGGCATAGGCATAAAAGGCCGGGTACTCGACGCCGGGGCTGCCGGGCCAGAACCCGGCGCTGGCCACTTCGTGGCTGTAGGCTTCCTGCGCGACGGCGTCGGGGAGATTCGGGACCCCGCCGGGATGAAGCGGCGCGGTCCGTCCCGAGAAGCGCGTGACCGCCATATCGAAACTGCCCCAAAAGAAATGCACGGGGCTGGACTTGCCGAGGAACGACGATCGGAACAGTTTGAAAACGCGGTCGATTTGAACGAGCGCGCGCCAGTGCCGCTCCGCATAGACCGGGTCATAGGCCGCATGGGTCAGGTCATCGCTGAAGGGGACGGCATCGGGTATTTCGTTCGGCATCTCATGGATGCGGACAGAAAGACCGAGCTCCGACAAAGCCGCCATGACCGCCGCATAGAAGTCGGCCACGGTTCGCGGATAGAGACCGATCTCTTTGGTAACGCCGTCGTCCGACGACACGACGAGAAGATGGCGGACGAAGTCGAACGTCAGATCGAACGTGCGCTCTCCGTGAGGAATGGTCGATGTCGTCAGGCCGCGCGGAGTGACATAGAGTGTGCAGTGCCAAGAATGGTTGAGCCAGGGCGATTGAACGAGACGGATCTTGCCGACAATCTGAGACCACAAGTGCAATGTGGCGGACGTGTCACGCCATGCCGAGTATGGTAGGTCTGGCCAAGCTTCATTGGCGTTCGTCATGGTCAAGGCCTCTTGTGCGGATAGTCGTGAAGGTCAAACCCAGAAGGAGCGGACAATGAGCTTAGAGGTCGGGGATAAGGCGCCCAATTTCAACCTGCCGACGGACGGCGGCGGTAACATCTCCTTGAAAGACCTCAAGGGCGAAACCGTCATCCTCTACTTCTATCCTAAGGACGACACGCCAGGCTGCACCAAGGAAGCCTGCGGATTCCGCGACGCGCTTCCCGATTTCTCGAAGGCCAAAGCCAAGGTCATCGGCGTCTCGAAGGACCCTGTGAAGAAGCACGACAAGTTCAAGGACAAGTACGACCTCACCTTCCCTCTGGCATCCGACGAAGATGGCGCGGTCTGTGAAGACTATGGCGCCTGGGTCGAGAAAAGCATGTACGGCCGCAAATATATGGGTATCGACCGCTCGACCTTTCTCATCGACGGCAAGGGCGTCATTCGCGGTATCTGGCGCAAGGTGAAGGTGCCGGGCCACGTGGACGAGGTGCTCAAGGCGGCGCAAGAGCTTTAGCGGGCGGAACATAGCCCCGTGTCCAAAACCTTGAAGCGCTCAGGCAAGGTCTGGCTGGTGGCGCTGGCCATTGCGATCGCGGCCGTCGCGTACCTCGCCGTACCGCCGCTCTACCGCATTGCCCTGCTCGGCTCCGGTTATATGGCCCAGCAGCTTTGCGCAGGCCTGTTCGTCTCGGGCCGAACCTTCGACGCGGTCATGGCCGAGGATCTGTCGGGTCCGGGCCTTGGGCCATTGGCGCCGTTCACCGCCCATGTGGACGACACGGCGAAGACTGTGCGTGCTTCTCCGCTCGGCGTCGGCTTTGCCGGCCAGACGGCAGTCTTTCAGGAAGGGCTCGGCTGCACGCTGGTTCGGGATCAATCGGCGGCCGCCTATGCCGCGCGCGCGCGCGATCCGTTTGACGCGGACCCGCCGGCGGCGCCGGACGCAGAGTGGCCGCAAGGGTCGCGCGTTGCGGCCGGCGCTTGGCGCGCGGACTTCGCATGGCCCGACGGCGTGGATGGTCCGGCGGCTTCCCAGGCCGTGGATGCGATCTTCGCCGACCCCGACCCGGAACGGCCACGCGCCACGCGTGCGCTCGTGGTCGTGCACAAGGGCCGTATCGTCGCCGAACGCTATGCCCCTGGTTTCGATGCGCATATGCCGCTCGTCGGATGGTCCATGAGCAAGACGGGCACGAACGCGCTCATCGGTCTTCGGGTCAAGGACGGGAAACTTGGGCTCGACGATACACGTCTAATGCCCGAGTGGCTCGGGCGCGACGACATGCGCGGCGAGATCACGCTCAACACGCTATTGCGGATGATTTCGGGACTGGCCTTTCACGAGGACCCGGACGACAAGCTCAGCGACGTGTCACAGATGATGTTCGTGCAAGGGAATACGGCGGCGTTCGCCGCTTCGAAGCCGCTCGCCTACGCTCCTGGGACTCATTGGTCGTACTCGACGGGCACGGCGGCGATACTGTCCGGCGTACTGCGCGAGACGTTCGACGACGAGCGCGACTATTTGCGCTACCCGCGGGAGCGCCTTTTCGGCCCGCTCGGCATGCGCACGGCGCAGCTCGCGCCCGACGCTGCCGGCACGTTTATGGGCGGCGCGTTTCTTTACGCCTCCGCGCGCGATTGGGCGCGGCTCGGACTTCTGTACCTTCAGGACGGCCGGTGGGACGGCGAGCAGATCCTCCCCGAAGGCTGGGTCGCCTATACGACGCGGCCGACCGTTCAATCCCCCAACGACCGATACGGCGCGCAGGTCTGGCTGAAACTGGAGAAGTCGGCAAATCTCGGCGAGCCGCCGATGCCCGCCGACTCGTTCTACATGCTTGGCCATAACGGGCAGGTCGTGGCCATGATCCCCTCCAAGGACCTGGTAGTCGTGCGGCTGGGGCAAACAATGAACGGCGGCGACTGGGATACGGCGCGCGACCTCGGCCCGCTGGTGAACGCCTTCACGGACAAGAGGCCCGACGCCGGGGGCTCAGGCGAATAGTCCCGCCATGGCGCCTGTCATGAAACAGGCGATCGTGCCGGCGATCAGCGCTTTGGGGCCGAGAGCCACGATCTCCGCGCGCCGCTCCGGCACCATGGTGGCGAGGCCGCCCAGCATGATGCCGAGGCTGCCGAGATTGGCGAAGCCGCACAGGGCATAGGTCAGGATCACGTCGCTGCGCGGCGACAACGCGCCCTCGGGCAGTTCCGCCATGGAGAGATAAGCGACCAGCTCGTTGAGCACGATCTTGGTGCCCATCAGTTCGCCCGCGAGCCCGGCCTCGGTCCAGGGAATGCCGATGAGCCAGGCGACCGGCGCCAGCAGCCAGCCGAGCATGCGCTGAAGGCTCAGTTTGAACCCGCCGATCTCAGGTAACAGGCCCAACCCCATGTTCACGAGATGCACGAGGGCAACGGCCACGATCAATAGTGCCGCCACGGCGACCACGACCCGGAGGCCGTTTAGCGTGCCGTTGACGAGCGCCTCGGCCGCGCTGGTGGCATCTTCATCCGGACCGTGCTGCTCGACTGCATCGCCCGTGTAGTCGCCCGGCACCATCAGCGCGGCAATAGCGACTGAGGCCGGCGCGCTAATCACCGACGCAGTCATCAGCGTTCCAGCCGCGTCGGCCAGTACAGGCGACAGAATCGCCGCATAGAGCACGAACATGTTTCCGGCGATCGTCGCCATACCAACGGTCATCACCAAGAAAAGTCCGGCGTGGCTCAAGTCGCGCAGGTACGGGCGGATCAACAGCGGCGCCTCGATCATGCCGACAAAGACATTGGCGGACGACGCAACGCCCACGGCGCCGCCGAGACCGATCGTGCGCTCGAGCAGCCAGGCGAAGCCTTGGACGATCTTCGGCAGGATGCGCCAGTAGAACAGCAACGCACTCAACGCGCTCACGATCAGGATGAGCGGCAGGCCTTGCGTCGCGAGGATGAAGACGTTTTGCGGCGCGGTGGCCTCGAAAGGCGTTGGCCCGCCGCCCAGATAGCCGAACACAAAGGACGTCCCGGCGAGCGTCGCCTGGCGCACTGCCTCGACGGCCTTGTTGAGCCAGGATAGCGCGACCGTGACCGGCGGCACACGCAAGAGTAGGAGGGCGAGAACCACCTGCAGCGCCATCGCGCTCGCCACCACTCGCGCGGATACAGCGCGCCTGTCCTCGCTAATCGCCCAGGCGAAGCCCAACAGCACAAAAAGTCCGAGCGCAGATTGAAGCACCCCCTGCCACATCGCGATCGACCCCCCTACCCAACCCGACGACACCCCGCGTACGCCGTTGCCGTCCTCGGCGTCAAGCGCGGCGGCGTTCAAGCGGCTCCAGCCCGCCCGTTTCAGCTGGTGATCCGTCTTCGAGGCATACGCGTCAGCCGAAGACCTGTCGCGTGATGGTCTCGAACCAGTCCCCGGCGTAACCGGCCTCGCTCCGCCGGAATTTTTCCGATGCGTGGATGGGGCTGACGCCGCCGGCGTCCTCGACAGCCTCGATGGCATCCTCGCCCTGCCTGTAAACGCCGGCGACGGAGATGCCGTAGTCGGGCGCTACGAGGCTGTAGCAGACATTATCCAGCTTGGTCGGAATCGGCGCTTCGCCGCTTAGAAGACGGGCGACCTGCATCGCGCACACCTTGCCTTGTGCGTTCGCGGAGAACGCGGATTTCGGCATGGCGCCGGCGATCGAAGCATCGCCGAGAACGTGGATCCCAGGCTGCAGACGCGACTCGAAAGTCACCGGATTGATCGGACACCAGCCTGTCGCGTCCGCAAGACCGGCGTCGCGCGCGATTGCGGGTGCCTGTTGGGGCGGGATGATATTGGCGACGTCCACGCGGAACTCCCGCGCCTCCGTCACCAGCACCATCTCCTTCGGCTTGACCGCGATGACGGGGCCGTAATCGAAGATCCCATGCCATTCGATCCTGTCGCCGTAGAGGTCCTTCCAGGCGCGCCGAAACAGAAGATCCTTCGAGAAGGACTCCTTGGAGTCCAGGATGATCACCTTCGCGCGCGGCTTGTGCGCTTTCAAATAGTGCGCGATCAGGCTCGCGCGCTCGTAAGGACCGGGGGGACACCGGAACGGATTGGTGGGCGGCGCGATCGCCACAACACCGTCGTCGGGCATCTCCTCGATCTGTTTGCGCAGCAGTAAGGTCTGCGGCCCCGCCTTCCAGGCATGGGGCATGATTTCCGCCGCCGCTTCGTCGTAACCCGCGATCGCGTTCCAGATGAATTCGATGCCCGGCGCCATGATCAGGCGATCGTAGGCGAAGACAATTCCCCCATCCGTACGCACGGTCTTCGCGGCGGGATCGACACGCATCGCCTTCTCGAACACGAGGCGCACGCCCGCGGCTTCGACGCCGTCATAGCCGAAGCGCAGGATCGAGTACGGCTTCAGGCCGCCGATCACGGCGTTGCTGAAGGCGCAGGAATAGTAATCGCGCCTCGGCTCGATCAGCGTGACCTCGAGGCGCGGATCGGCGGCGCGCAAGAAACGGGCGACGGTCGCACCGCCATAACCGCCACCGATCACCACGACCCGTGCAGACGTCCCCGCCGCCTTCAACCGCGCCGGCAGGCCGGCGGCAATCGCCGCGGTCGCAGCCGTCGCCAGGAACCGCCGGCGGGTCGGCGTGCTCGGGCCCGAACTCATGCGGACGCGCGCCCATGCACGGAAGTGAGGCCGTCCTTCAGCATCAATGCGCGGTCCCCTGTGCGGCGATGTAGCCCGATAGAAGCTCGATTTCCTTGTCGTCGTAGCCTTTAGCGAGCCGGTTCATCACCGTGCTTTCGCGCTGGCCCGATCGAAAAGAGAGAAGCAAGTCGCGGATCTCGGCTGCCGGACGCCCGTAGATCGATGGAAACCCGTCTTCGCTTTCGGTCTTGGCATGGCATCCCGAACAGCTGGCGGCCAACAGGGCGGCCTTGGCCTCGGCGTTCTGATCCTGGGTGGCACAGATTGAAGAGGCCGGTAACAGTACCAAACCGATCGCCAAGAGAAACGATCTCACAACGGCCCTCCTGATCGCGACGACCTCGGCAGCCTTCGGAGGCGTTCGAACGCGTCCCCCTTGTAGCGCCTGGGAACAGCGCTGCTTGCGGGCGCCTTGGCCCGCGGAGGACCCTGTTAGTGGCGCACCCGACAAGATTCGAACTTGTGACCTCTGCCTTCGGAGGGCCGTGTAGCGAATGTAGAATTTTGGCCAAGTCCTTGTTTTTCTAGGGCCGACGCCGGGTGCAAAAACGACAATTCCCGACAAAATCAACGTGTAACTGCACTGTTATGCGAGTCATTTCTAGGCGGAAATGTCAGCCCTGGAAAGAGCCACGGGCAAAGCCCCTTGGCGGGGTCGTAGAGCCAGCAATAGGTGTGGTCGAGGCCCCAGCAATCCTCGTCGCAGTCCTGGCAGCGGCCGTACCCTTCGGCGGCTTTGCTACGCGGCAACGTGGTCGTCTGCTCTGGCATTCGATCCCCCAATTTGCTCCGCTAGATTCTCGTGGCTGTGATGGCCATAGACCCGCTCGATCGTCTCCATGGTGTCGCCCAGCAGCCGGGACACGGCATAGAGCGACACGCCGTCCTGCAGCAGGTGGGTGGCCCGGCTGTGGCGTATCAGGTGCGGGTGCGCCCGATCGGCCAGCCCTTGGGCCATGCAGAGGGCCTTGAACCGGACGTAGAAGTCGATGTTGCTGAACAGGCGGGTCCGGCCTTCCGACGCATCCCACAGGGCCCGCAACGGACGCTCCATTTCGGGCAGGATCGGCACGATGGGCTGGCGCTTCTTAGTGGCCTTCTTGTCCGGCTTCTGCAGCAGGATCCGCTTCCGCTCCCAGCTCACTTGCGACCGGTCCAACTCTGAGATGGACCGCCGCCGCGCGCCGGTCCAGTAGGCCAACTCGATGAACCACTTCAGCTCGTCCTCGGCCGCGTCGATCAGGCGTCGAAGCTCGGCCTTCGTGTAGAAAGGCGCCTCCTCATCCTGCCCGAGGGTCTTGGCTTCGGGGAGCTCGATCGACGGCATTTTGTCTTGAGTCGTCCGCTTCCAGCGCAAGGCATGGTTCGCGGCCGCTACGAGGACATTCAGTTCCCTGCGAATGGTCCCGTTCCCGCCTCTCCTGCGGTGGCCGAAACGATCGCCGCCGATCGAGCCTTCCCGCCGCGCTGCCGCATAGCGCCGGCACATAGGGATATCGACATCGGAGAGAAGCACGTCTTTGAAGTAGTTCTTCAGGTGCCGGATGGCGATGGCCTGGCGCTCGGTGTCGGCGCAATTGGGCTTGCCGGCGTCGTCGGTCTCGCAGACGTGCTCGGTGTAATAGTCGTCGAGCGTCCGAGAGACCGTTATTCCATCATTTCCTCGAGGCTTAAAGATCGCTTCGCCTTCGACGAGGAAAGCCGCATATCGTTCTCGCGCTTCAGTTTCGTCTGACGTGCGAAGTGAGAGGCACCGGGTTTGCTGGGTGTCGCGGTCCCACCATTTGACGACCCAGCGGCCGTCTCTGGTGTCCATCCAGGGCGTTTTCCGCGCCTTACGCGACATCGTTTGAACTCCTCGACCTGCTCGACACCGAAGCGCATGTGGCCGCCGGCTGTGCGTGTTTTGGGGAGGAATCGGCCAGCGGCCACCGCGCGCTCGATCGTTCGTATGGATACCCCACAGGCATCTGCGAACTCACTTATCCTCATCGTGTTCGGCCATCGCGCTTTTGAGCAATTCGGCAGCCGCTTCGTATTGCCCGTTGAGGATTGAGAGGATGAGTAGTCCCTTCGTCATAGGGACGCCTTGATTGATCCGGAGCCACACGTTGCCGTTCTCCAACGCCTTCATATCGGCAGCCGGCAGCTTGTCGGCGGCCGACGGCGACGTGGGCAGCAGTGTGGAAGGCTCGACGCCAAGGGCCTTGGCCAAGGCTTCCAGTTGCGCCGGCCGGGGCAAGGCGACGCCACGAACATAGTGAGATACCATGTCGCGGCCGATGGTCTTGCCGCGGGGCAGTTTCTCGGAAGCCCGGCGGGCGAGCTCGCTTTGGTTCCAGCCCTTGTTCACGAGGGCCCGTTGGAGCCGGTTGGCGAAGTCTATCTTGACTGCATCCCGCGGGGCGCCGTCGGGCAGGCCCTTTGGTGCGGGGTTGACGTAGTTTCTCCGAATCACCGGTTTTGGTCCCTGTCTTTATCTGTGAATTTCGTATCATTCGTCAATACCCGACATAATTAGTATTTTGGTCATAGTCAAGAGGGCGCATGCGCTTTGCGTGTAGAATTTTACTGAGACGATCCTCGGAAGTTTGGGCTAAATCGCCGAATCGACTTCGCAAATCACCGTGTCGCGGTGCCCGCATTCCGGCATCTTCCAGGCGATCACTTCGCCTGTGCGCGTGTCGACGATCGGCACCGGGCAGGCCACCCGCCAGAAGCGGTAGCTGGAACTCTTATGGGCTTGATCCCATTCGACGCCAAGCATGAGCGAAGCACGCTGGCAGCGCTGCTGGTTGAAGGGCTGGGCCGCCGCGCCCATGGCTTCGGACTGGTCGTAGAGCGGGACTTCAAGCCGCCGGCACTGCATCATCGAGTTCTCGATGGCCCATGTGCGGTTTTCGTAGCCCGTCCATTTGGAGTTCGCATCGTGTTGGTCGGCGGGGAGCAGAACAGTCTTGCAGACAATCAGTACGACGGCAGATGGCATTGGTACGGGCATTGTGGTCTCCCCTCTATCGTTCTGTGAAGCGTCTCGTCATGATTCAAACCCCAAACAGCGTGAGCCCGAGCACGGCGCCGTAGATCGCGCCGTAGATGATCTCGGCGCGCATGAGGTATCGAAGGCCAAAGATTTCCGGCAGGCGGTAGGCCAGCCAATAGACGACGGGGAAAGCGAACGAGAGAGCCGCTGCGGACACCGCGCCGTCGACGAAATTGACAAGGCCGAACCACGCCAGCACGCCGAAGACCGGCAGCCACCACCACAAGCCGCGCAGGTAGGCCCCGAGGAAACAGTGCGCCCAATAGTCCTTCCGCTCCGGGGCTATCAGCTCGGCAAGCCAATAGGTGCCATTTATCTTGCCCGTGTCATCGTCCAAGAACAGAACGTCGTATTGCTTCTGCGTGAAGTGGCCGGGGGTGCACCGGATCCATTTCGTCCAGCCCCAACTCTCGCCGATTACGAAGGCGCCGGTTGCTGCAGCCGCAGCGATCCACTCGCCGGTCAGGGCCCACACGATGAGCCCGAACGCCCCCGCGGCAAGCCACACAAGGATGCCGACCCACCCACGGAGGCGGTTGAGCACGGCAAAGAGAACGGAAAGAGCGACGGTTTCCATTGGACTATTTCGCTTTCATGTAGGCCGCGCGGACGGTGCTGTACCAAGCAAGCAAGTCCTTGCCGCACCGGCTCTTGGCCATTTCGGATTTGCGGAGATCGGCCACGAGCAGCACGACACGTTCGCGCGACAGCTTCTCGATCGGGATGTCGGTCAGTTTTTCGAAGCACGCCCGGTAGTAGCTGGGGGCCTTCGGCAGATTTACGGCCAATGGCTGGGCGCTGGGGCCCTTTACCATGCAGCCGCCGAGGGCAACCGCGAGAGCAAATACGGCAAGTGCTTTAGCGAATCTCATTGATGGCCTCCAATTCGTCCGGGTAGATCACGCACTCGTCGTTGCCGCCGGCATGCTTCGCGATGGCGTCGTTGAGGCGGTCGAATACGGCCTCGTTGTCGATCAAAATTTCCTGTTGCTCTGCGACGATCTTTTCCTGGGCTTCGGCCGCGAGCTTCGCGATGTCGAAGTCGCGTTGGATTGCGGCTTTCTCAGCCTCGAGCTGCGCGATTTTTGTTGCAGCCCGCAAATCCATGGCGGACGACCAGCCGACGCCACCGACGATCAGAACGCCGATAGCCGCGGCAGCCACAAAGCCGATCAGGTTTCGCGAAAAGTAGAAGGCGCCGGCCCCGAACCCGACGGCCGCTGCAAGCCCGCCAACGAAGCCCGCCGATACGAAGGCCGACACCGCGTGCCAGAGATCCAAAACACCGCCCCAAGAACCGAACATCATTCGACCCCCGTGACGGTTTTTTCTCGGGTGCCTTCCATGCAAAGCCGGTGCTCGTCCCTGCGACGGTTCACGAGCCCTTGCAGCTTTCGGCCGCCGGCCTTGTTGAAAGCGAGTAGCCGGTCACATGCCCGGCGGAGATCGCTCATCCGGTGACTGTCAGCGTAGGCGTTCACGTAGCGTGCGACCGAGCTCTTGCAAAAACCCCATTGGCCGATGTTGTAGGCGAGAGACAGGAACGCAACGTAGGTCTTGTCGGGGATGCGATCGGGGGCCTTCAGGCACTTCCGAATGCCCTGCTCGAAATCGGCCAGGCCGTCCCCGAGCATGGCTTTGCATTCGTCAACCGTATATCGGTCGCCCATCTTGACGCCGCGGGTTTCACCGAAACATACCGTCGGGACACCGACGGCATCACGGTAAGCTTTTGTCCGAAGACCTTCCCAGGCGCCCACAAGGGCGACGGCCGCGGCCATAACTGCTGCGCTCTTTGCTAGTCGGCTCATCGGTGCTCCGAATTTCGTGTTTTTGGAATCCCCGACAAATTTCTCAGATTTCTACATTCCAAGCAAGCCTAATTTTGGCTCTCTTCGGGCGGAGGGGCTTCACCACCGTCTTCCTCGATCGCGCGGGCACCCGCACCGTAGGCGATCAGGCGGTTCAATTTGGCATTCCACGCCTTGCCGCCCACGTCGACCTGACGTGTCAGAAGATGCCGTGCGAGCTCGGGGTCGAACGCCATCTGGCGCATCAATTGGTCGACGTTATCGGTCTCGCTGCCCTTCATCTGACGGAGCGCCTTCTTGATGATCGACATGATGCCGCCGCCTTTGAGCATGCCAAACTTGAGCCGCAACGCGGCTTCAAGCGGGAACAGAGATTGCTCCGAGATCGGCCCGGACGACAGCCTCTCGGCCGTCTGCGAGCCCGTCGTGGCCTGCACGTCTCGCTTGGAGATCGACAGCATCTTGTGAACCTGGCGGAGCTGGTTCATCTCCTCCGGCTCGAGCACCTGGGCCAGGGCGCGCTCGTGCTTCTTGAACAGATCGTCGAGCTTGGCGAACGAGACCGGCCGCGTATTGTCGGTCGTCTTGCCCACGGCAGAGGTTGTCTTCGTCTTCACGAGATAGTCGACCAGGGCCGACTTCAGGCCGGCGCGAGCGGACGGGTTGCCTTCGGTCAGATTGACCAACGAGCCGATCGCACGCTCGGAATCGCCAGACGACAACGCCTGACCGATCATGTGCTCCGGGTCGTTGCCGAGCGCGAAACGAAGGGCGCCCGTGTTGGTTTGAGCCTCTTCCACGCCCCGCTGCGCCGTACGGACCAAATCTTCGGCAGCACCCTCCATGTCGGCGCCTCGCTGCGCGCGGCCGATCAGGTCGTCAACTTCCCGGCCGATCTCGGGGAACTCGTCGAGGGACGCGCCCCAACGCTGCCGCCACTGGCGGATGACTTGCGGCAACAACGCGCCCGACTGCGGGTCGATCGCGCCGCTGTTGGCCAGATCGGAGAGAAGGTAGTCGCGCACTGCCTGACGGCCGGCCTCCGGATTCGGGGCCTGGTCGAAGATGCGGTTGAGCGCCTGCGCCTTCTCCGGCTGGCCGGGGCGGAGGAACCTGTCGGCGGTAGCCGAGGGCGGCGTCGTAGAGCGATTGTGGCGGTCGAGGTTGAAGTCCTTCCGGAACTTCTGCGCTTCGTCGCCGGGGCCACGCTTGAATGTCGGCCCCATGGTCGCGGCGAAGTCCTCGTCGGCCTGCATGAACCGCTGCGCGGCCTCATCGCCCTGCTCGGCGGCATCGGCCACAACCCCTTTCATGCTGTCGCGAAGCGAGCGGAGATTGTCGGCCAGCCGGTAGTTCTGCGCCTTCTGCGCGCGGGAGATCGTCGCCGACATCTCCGGCATGACCTCGACGATATCGCCGATGCTGGTCTCCGCGACTGGCCGCGCGGCGGTGCCGTCCGGGCTGACACGGAAATCCTCCGGGGGCACCGTGTTCTCGATACGGTTCAATAAGCCGCGCGGCAGCACCTTGGCGGGGTCGTTCAGGTCGCCGAGGCTCGCGCGCACGGCGTCAGCTTGGTCGACCAACTCGGACACGTCCACGACGGCGCTGCGATCCGGATCGACGTTCCGGTAGTTCGCCGACATGCGCTCCTGCGTCGGCACCAATGTCTGGTCGACAACAGTTTCGTCGATGCGAGCCGCTGCGCGGCCACCCTCGCCGGCCATGGACTGCAACGGCGCGGCTTCCTGCCGGCGGGTCCGCCGCAGCAAATCTTGCGCCTCTTGCGCGTTGCGCTCCTCCATCTGCGCTTGGCCGACGCGCTCGCGCTGCACGTTCTCAAGGTAGTCGGTCGCATCGCGGCCCGTGGACCCTTCAGGCGCCAGCGCCGACGTGCGCGCCGACGCCGCGGTGTCTACGGCGCGGTCGCGCTCGATGAAGGGCTTCGGCCCCCTCCGGCGCAGACCGCCCTCCATCTGAAGCATGCCGACATCGTTTGTGAGCGGGCCTGTCGTCGGCAGCGGCCCGTCGCCGAGCTGCGAAATGGTTTCGCGCATCGTACGGACGGCAGCTTCCGGATCGCTCGCGCCCTCCTGAACGAACTTAGCGGCCTCGTTCACTTCATCGGCTTTGAAGAACTGACCGGTCGCCTCGTTCACAGGAAGCGTCGTTTCATTGTCTAGGCCGAGGCGAGACTTCACGCCCGTCCGCGCCGTATTGACCGCGCCCCGCGCGCCCTGCATCGCCGTGATGCCGCCGACACCGCCGAGAAGGGCGGCCACCGTTTTCGCTACAGGATCCCACCCGCTCTCCTGAACACTCTCCGGCGCGTACTCCTCGTAGGCCGAGATACCGGTGCCGGCGCCGACGCCGCCCGCAACATCGCCAGCCACGGCGCGGCCGGGGTTGACAGCATACGGTTCCATGAGCTTCTGCCCCATGCGACCGGCAAACGTGGCCGCCGGACGGGCAGCGCGCTCCACGTTGCCCGCCATGCCGGCGGCCGGGATGATCGCGTTCGTGCCCAACCGAACGACGTTGCGCCCCAGGTTCTCGCGGGGCGACATCTCGTCGGCCGGGCCGAATATCTGATCCATGGCCTTCGGCAGCATTCGGGCAAGCGACCCCCCGCCGACGGGATTGGCCACCGATGCAAGATCGCTGACGCCCTCAATGGCGCCGCGCGAGGACGCCGCCGGGCCAAACAGATCGAACACCGCGCCGATGCCCGCCGTGAGCGGGTTGTTGCCCATGCGGCCCTGCCAGACATTGCCGACGCCCGGCTCCTCCCCCGCAACGCCCGGCTGCTCGACCTCAAGATCAAGCTGCGGGCGCTGGGCGCTCGCCTGTGCGGCCGCGTCGGGGAATTTCTGTTCGATCAGCGACCGAATTTGCTCCGGCGGCATGTCGTCGGGAAAGGCGACAGGCACACCGTCGGGCATCGTCACAACGGGCATCACGACCCTCCGAAGTAGGTCTGCCAATCAACGGGGCCGTCCCCGGACCCTTGGCCAGGATTGACGACCTGCGGGGCCGCCTGCGGCGACGGGGCCGCGGGCATCTCCCGCGGCGTGAAGTTGGCGCCGGGAAACGTCTCCATGAGATTGCGTTCGCGGATGGCCTGCTGCGTCTGCAGCTTGATCTTCAGATCGGCCAGCACTTCGACCATGGCCGACGGATCCTGCAGTGAGCCGCCGATCGTAGCGACGGCGCGGGCGACATCGTTCTCGGAAAGCTTGTCGGCGGGGCCGCCTTGCGCCTTCGCGATGATGTACGCCAAGTCCTGAATGTTGGACCGCAGGATCGAAGAATCGATACCGAGTTGGCGGAGCCGGCTTTGCGTCTCCGGGTCGCCGAGCAAGGCGTTCATGCCCTGGTCAAGCGCGGCTTGGCTCTCGGGGTTGCCGATGACCACATCCGCGCTCGGCTCGTTGAACATTGCACCTGCGGCTTCGATCTGTGCCCGGACATCGTTGAACAGCCGCGCGCCCTGCCCAAGCACGCCGATCGCCGCGCCCGCGTCAGGGGTCTGCAGCTTCGCGGAAAGCCCGTCGATCGCGTTGACCGCGATGTCGGTATTGGTGCGCGAGGTCAGCAGATCGTTGTCGATCTTGGCCTTGCCAGTGACACCCACGTCGCCGGCAGCGCCCTCGACCGTGCCTTTGTAGCCGCCCGCCGGCAGCGGGTTGCCATTGAGGTCGACGCCCCTGGCGGCCGCCTGATCGTTCGTAAGATACGATTTGCCGTCGGCGATGTAGTTCCACGTCGCCCCCGGCTTCGCCGCCGACGGGTCCGCACCAAGATAGGTCTGCTCCTCGATCGGCAACTTGTTGAAGCTGCCAAAATTCTGACCGGCCAAGGTGCCCTTCCGCTCCGCGTCCGACAGGACCGGAGAGACACCTTCCTCGAAAGCACCCGCGCGCGGCACGAATACCGGAGCGCCGTTCTGCAGAGCTTCCAGAGGCGTCTGATTGAACTGCCGCGCGTTCTCGGTCAGCGCCGCTTCGGACGCCCGGCGGCTCTCCGCCAAGGAGGCTGCGTGCTGCGCCGCCATGCGGCTCTGATTGGCGTTGAAGGCGCCCTGCGTCGAGCCCGCGTTGCGCCCGCTGGCGAACAGCATGGCTTGGGCCACGGGGCTACGCCAAGCGGTGTCGGCGCCGCCCTCGGCGATCTGGCGACCGTAATTATCGGTCTCCACGTTTTCCCGCTGCGCGGCGTAAAGCTGCTCGCGCTTCAGTGCATCCGATGTCTGATCGCCCGGCGAGCCAAGAAGCGTACCACTGAGAGACCGGATCGTTTCAGCGATCGGGGATGTGCCACGAAAAGCATTGATGATCTGCGGCATTTACGTCCCCATGAACGGCGATTGGTATTTCTTCTGCGTCTTCGGCCGGGTCACGGCGCCATAGTACGCCTCGCCGGCCTGACCGAGGGCGGGGCCAGCGGCCATCATCGCCTCGCCAATGCCGGTCGACGGCTTGTAGGTTTGGAACGCCGCGAGGTCGGAGCTGTATGGCAGAAGATTTAGGTTGCCCTGCTGGAAATTGCTGCGCGTCTCGATGCCCCGCCCGAGCTCGGTGTCGGCGAGCCCCTGATTGAACCAAAAGTCGCCGTAGCTGCCGACCTTGCCCAACGCCTTGGCCTCTTCCTTGGCGCCGCTTACGGCTTCGCCGAGCCGCTTAGCAAGGTCCGTCTTCACGACCTCCGGCGCGGACCCGCTGATCGGAACCTCTTCGGGGCCGGAGATGGCGTCGGTGAGGATATTGGTACGGTCCTGGGTGGCTTCTTCCTGGGCGCGCTTCGTGTTCTTCGGAGCGATGGCCTCTTCGCGCTTGGTGTAGAGGTCACGGCTTTCATCCGCGATCTTACGATTGCGGCGAAGCACGTCCTCAAGCTCGGCATTGCGCGCAGCGGCTTCCCGCGCAGCGTTGGCGTCCCGCTCCTGGCCAGCGCGGTGGGCGCCGTAGGCGCTGACCCCGGACCCCACAACAGTCGTCGCGAGGGAAGCGAGGGCTGCAAGTTCAATACCGGTGCACATTACCCAATCACCCTTCCCGATCCGCTGCCGGTCGGCGTTGCGCTATAGGGCGAGGAATAGCCCGCGCCCGGCCGGCCCTGCAGGTTCTTGCCGTAGTTCAGCCACGGCTCGAGGCCCGCCGCGAACACCTGCCCAAGCGGAGTGAATGCCTGCGGCGCCACAAGGGCGCGGGCAGAGCCGAGGGCTCGAGCATTGATGCCCCGCGGATCTGCCGAGCTCTTGTTGAGCGCGTAGAGGTTCGTCTTGGCGTCCTCGACCCGGCCGCGCAGCTCGTTCGACCGGTCGGCAGCCTCATTGGCCACGCGGGCCCGTTCGCCTTGATAGTTCTCGAGGAGGTCCGCCTGGGCATCGATCCCGACGGTGGATTCGTCGAGGCCCCGCTCGGCCAGCGCGCCGAACAACGACGCCTTGCCCTCTTTGAACTGGTCCTCTAGCTGCGGGAAGTAGTACCCGGTGTAGTCGTTCCGGAACTTCTTGAAATAGCTGTTGTTGAACGGCCGGAAAGCCGAATCAACATTGCGCTCGCCGCGGCGGATGTCGCGTTGCCGCTTCCGCTCCTCGTTCTTCGTCTGCTGGGCTGTTTGGGCTGCTTTTCTGCGCTCGGCCCTTGCACGGTCCTTTGCGCTATCGTCGCCGAAACACATCTTCTGCTGCCTTGGCATGATTGCCCGGCGCAGCGACTTCCGGCCTTACGTCTGCTCTTGGCGGATAATAGACGAACCACTTTACCCCGTCAATTTCATCGTACTTCTGAAAGCCTAGAATCTGGAACCACCGGTCTACCCCCGGATGAGGGGAAGCAGAACCAGTGACAAGGGGGCCGTGCTTGTTAACTATTTCTTTAAGAAACCTCCGCGCATGGACGACGCCCTGCACTCGCAGCCTGTTGAAATACTCAGCCGTGGCCAGAAACCATGTGCTGTGAAAGCCTTGATCGGGGATGACGCCGAATGCAAACACCGGTCGGCCGTTGTAAACCCCGGTATAGGCGTGCCCTTTCTTCATGAACTCTTGGGCGTTGCGCAGGACACTAAACTGCGACAGCCCGAGGACTTCATGCTCAGCCCGGTTCTGCTCAGATAGATCGTCAAGTATTCTTAGCAGATGCCAAACTTCGGTAGGTTCGATCCTCAAGCCGCGCCCTCCTTGTCGTAATGGATGGCCAAACTGGAAAAGACGCGCATGCCCGCCGACGCGCAGGTTCCTCGGAAAGCCATGTGCGAAGTGAGACCGGGAATCTTGATCTCCGGCAAATGGTAGGTCGTCCTATTCAAGACCCCTGCGGGGATGTTGAGCACTTTTTGCGTGTCGTTCGGATCGACAAGGATCTTGCCAACCCAATCGCCTTCCAGCGCGGCGTCAAACCCGGTGAGCTGTTTCTTGCCCGCAGGATCGTTCGCGGCCATGAACGGAGTTTCGAACACCGTTTCCTGCTCGTCCTCATCGGGGTATGTCTCCCCGTCGAAGCCACCGTAGATGTAGATCGTATCCCCCGCGCGGGAATAGAGTTCACGGCCCGACTTGGCGAAATCGGTCACACTGAAACCGGGCTCGATGTACGTCCACGCAGTGATCTTCGACGACGGGAAATAGGACAAGGTGATGATCTTGTCGCCAACAGCCAGCATGTACCGGCCGTCAATAGGCTCGATGATGGCGACCGCGCGGCCCAAAGTGTCTCCATCGACAGCCCGCATAACCTCCTGAACGAAGGGATCGAGCGCGGAGCCGACATCGCTGACAGCCGGAGTATCGGTGCCTTCGCGGGCACGGATCGACCGAATGCCGCTGTCACTCAGATAGTAGACATCGTTGTTGCCGTACGGGATGGCGCTGCGTGCGGACACGGTTCCGGTGCTCTCGAGCGAATTGTCGAGCGCATTGTTCGTCGCGTCGACGAAGAGCTGGTAGAACGTAATCGTCTGCCGCGAGAAAATGGCCGCCGAGTTGTAATATTTGGCGAGGCACACAAGACTCTGCGCACCTTCCGAATCTGACGAGATATTGATGAACCCAGCATCCGACGCCGGGGTCGCTGTCGTCGTCCAGTCTGCAGGATCGTTGACCTGGCAGTAGCGCAAGAGGCTTCTTGCGGTCGACCACACCCGCTTCTTGAACACGAAAACTGACGTACCCGTGCCCGCGGCTCGGCCGGTAGTCTGATATGTCGTGCCGTTGACAACGACTTGCCAAAGATCAGTAGCGTCGAAGGAGCTGCCAGCGATGACAACCTTGTCCACCTGGGCCACGGGGGCGACGTAGGCAACGCCATCCGCCATGTTGGCATCGATCGTCGTGACATCGCCGGCGGGCACACTGGCTACCGCGTAGCCGTTCGGGGTGGTGCCGGTGCCAGGGGCCGCGCTGATCGTCACTGTGTCATCGGCCGCCGTCGCCGAGTACCCGCTGGTCAGCGAATTGTTGTTGATCTCGATCGCAAGAGCATTAGCCGTGGCGTTGTTGGATGTGGTCCACAGAACAGGATCCTCGAGCAGCGGCACCCCGTTGACGGTGACTTGGTTGATCTTGTTGTTGCCGGGGTCGAAAGTGCCCCCCGTGATCTGCACGGACCCCGTTGACAGCACTTCTTCCACTTCCGACACATTCGCAGTGACCGCGCTACGGGTCGCCGTGGGGACGCTTGAATCGGCGTCGACATCGGTAGCGGCCGCCGTGCAGGTGAACTCCGTCCCGGCCGTCTTAGCCGTGATCTGAATGGCCGCGCCAGCAACGCGGGCGCGCACAACGCCGCTGGCTTCGATCCGCGCAGCAAGGGCCTCGGCCACGGCTTCATAGGAGCTGTTGGCGTCCCCGAGCGTGTCCCACCCGGTCACACGGCTGCCGTCGTAGAAATGGTAGAGATTGCCGTCGTCGTATTCAGCCACGACGTAGAGCTTGCCGTCGAAGGCTTTGACATCGACGACCCTAATCATGTCGGGCGTGCTCGGCGCCGCAAGCTGCTGGTACTGCACGCCGACGGGGAGCCCGCCAGGAGTGCTGGCGGAGCCAAACACATACGGCTGCCCGTCAAGCATATACAGGCCGAACGTGCCCGCAGGGAGGGTGTACGCCGGCACCCACTTCTTCGCGCCAACGATGTCGCCGCCCCGAGAAATTACACAGTTTTTGCCGAGCCAAAGTGTGCCGGGGATTCCAGACGCTTGGGGGCGCCTTCGGTCCATCCCGTACTTGAAATCGCTCACATGGAGGTAGGCCATTACGTCCCCGAAATGCGAACGATGGCCCTGGTAGGCGTTGCCCGGTAGTCGTCGACTCCGACGCCAAGGCGGCAGGGAGCCTCCCCGGTGCTCATCCGCTTACGCAGCTTCGCCAGCCGCGCATTCGCGGCGCTCAGCGCGTCATCGGCATCCGGGTCCTTCTGCCGTTTCAGAATGCGCGCGGTCGTGAACAGTACGACGAGGGTGTCATCCAGCAGGCAGATGTCGTCGTCGTCGACCATCGGCGCGAACGCCAACTGCCCGAAGAACTTGAGCGTCTGCGTCGCCGCCGGCAGCGGCCACGCTTCGATCTGCTCGACGCCCGCGGAAGCGACGTATTTTACGTCCCACTTAAGCACCGGATCGCTGCGCTCGTTCGCCGCCGGATCCCAAATGTCATAGTCGGCGAACGTGATGCCGCGGTCGATGTTGTAGGTGAGACCGTTATAGATCAGCGCGACCTTATCGATGTTCTCGACATCGAGGCCGCTGGGAAGATCGTAATACTGCTGCCCGGCGTTGAGGGTCTTGGAGAATTCCTGCCGCAGATGCGGCCAGGTGTACTCGTTCCACAAGAGCTCGTAGACGCGATTGATGTGCGACTTGAGCCCTTCGACATCCTCAACGCCGACAGCGACAGCGTTTGACCGGCCCGTCTCGTTGCGGACCTGAACAATCAGGTCGAGAAACTGCGTTCCGCGGGCCATGGCGGATTACCCAACGAGGTCTTGAATCTCGTCGGCCTCTTCCGCTTCGGAGGTCTCAGAATCCTCGTCCTTCGCCTTGCGGGTGTATTTCCGCTTCGGCTTCTCGCCGGGCTCGAGCTTGGCGCTCGGGCCGGCGCCGACACCTTCCGCCGTCGTAGGGAGCGGCTGGCCGACGCCGAACATGAGGTCGATCGATTTGCCCTGGCGCTTCAGCGCCACACCATAAACACCCTGCAACCGGGCGCGCTCGTCGGACTCCGAACGATCCGTACGACCGATACGCTTGATATCGGTCACAACACTGTCGTCGACTTCGCCGGTATCGGCGTCCACTAGGCCGTGCACGTAGCGGAGGAGAAAAATCTCCGGCACCGTGACCTTGACCTTGGTGATTTCGTTGTAGCGGGAGCCGCCTAGGCGGACTTTGCACTGGTAGAGGTCCAAGGGATGTCCTTTCCGTTAGTTGATCTTGCGCCACTTGAGCGTGACGACACCGGTGAACGTCACGGGGCCGGCAGCGGTAACATCCGCCCAGCCATCCGCAGCGTTCAGGTAGACGACGTGGGAAAGCCCGCCGGACTCCGCGATGTAGAGGCCCGTGGTGTTCGACGCCGCGCCCGCCCCGGCCACGGCGCCGTCATTGACGCTCGCCGCCGCGAAGGGGCCGCCGATGTTCTCGCAAGCCGCATTGACCGCGCCGAGCGTTGCCTGCACGCCCGCGCCGACAACCGTACCGAGGCCGACTTCAGGGGTGTCGGTCTGGACCGAGATGTCCGCATTGATCGTGCCAACGATCGAAGAGTCTTCGACCATGATCGCGCCCGCGGGGAACGTGTAGAGGCTCGCCCCGAGGGCCAGGTTCGCGCCATCACCGGAGCTGCCCATCGCGAAGTCGGTCAAGGTTAGCTTGGTGATGTGGAACATCCCGTCGCCATGCTCCTCGACATCCGTGGTCGCCTCCGTCGTGACCGCGCCAACACCGGTGGTCGTTAGAAGAGAATCGACAACGGAGTCCGCAGCGTCCCGCGTGGCCTGGAACTTGACGGTGGTTCCTTTGGGGATAGTGGTCGACCCTTTGTACGTTACGACGATGCTGGACGCCCCATAGGAGACATCAATCTCGTCGTCGTCCTCGGTGAAGACGTTCTGCAACGTCGGCACCGCCAGAAGCGCGCCGCCCGCCGCATAATCGCCGAACACTCGGCCGGAGGCGTAGGAGAACGTGATCGTCCCGTCGTCCACGACAGCCGCAGTCAGCGTTTGGGTGTAGACATCGAAAGCCATGGCTTTTGTCCTTCAAAGCTCAAAGTGAAGTAGGGGGCTTGCGCCCCCTACCGTTTACCCTGCGTACTGATTCACGCCCTTGTAGGTCGGATCCGCCAAGAACACGGCGAGCTGGATGGCCGTCGCGCCATCCAAAGTCGCCCCAGGATCGTACGTGCCGCGCACATCGCCGGTCGTCGCCGTCGGTGTGGTCTGCACACCCGCCGTCAACGTGCCGTCGAGCGAAGCATCGAACGTCCCGTTCTCGAAATCACCGATCACAAGGCCCGCCGTGTTGTAAGGCAGGAAGACAGGCAACCCGATCACGTCGCCCGTGCCGAGGAACGCACCATTCGAGATAGTGGCGCTCGCCGCAACGCGAGTGATCTTCTTGAATGCCTTCTTGCCCGGAACAGCGGTCGAGCCGTTGAGCGTAATGCTCTCTGCCATGGGCTGGCCGTAAACATCCTCGCCGTAGACCGTGAGCACCGCCGTATCGGCGCCGCCACTGTCGGCGATGACGTTCCGGGGAACGTCAAGGACGACCACGCCGCCGGAGGCCAGATCGCCATTGATCGTGAGATCATGGGCCCCGGTGTCCGACTGCGCCTCGCAGATGCCACCCGCGTCGAGCATGTCCGGCGTGCCGAGGTCGATCAGGTACGGCAGCATCGGCGTGACACCGCCGGGCAAGCCGGCAAGGATGTCCGCGCGATCGTCGCCGGCCCGATTGAGCTCGACCATGACCGCCGTATTGGCGGGGATCGAAGTGGCGCCATTGTAGGTGATGGTGATCGAGGTCGTGAACGCGACCGAGATCTCACCGCCATCCTGCGTGAAGTGCCGCTGCAATCCTTCCGCATAGATTTTGTGACCGTAGCCGACGTAAGAACCGGAATACCGATTCTCCGGATAGTCGATGACGATCGTTCCCGACTGCGCAACCGCGGAACCGAGAGCAACTTCAACAACGTCAAAAGACGACATAGCTTTGGCTCCTTTCCTTATCCAGGGTTACGCGATCGACCAGACCTGCTGCGCATTGCGCTGACGGCAGATCAGGCCGAGCATCGAGGTCTTGGCACGGTAGAACACGTACTTGTCGTGCGGCCGCGCCGGGTTGTGGGTCTTCTCGGACTCACCCTCGATGGCCATCGGGTAGATGTGCCGGGTGTCGAGGGCGTAGCAGTATTTCGCCTTGCTCATATCGTCGAGCGTCGGGTCGTACTGGAAGTTCACACCCTTGAAGCTGATATCCGCGATGGAGGCGTCCGTCTTGGACTTGGAATTCCAGCCCTCGAGCGTGTAGTTGCCCTTGGCCCGGAGCTCCTGCTCCACCCAATCGAGGAAGTCGGAGCCGGCCAGGACGAGGTTCGGACGACCGCCGTACCGGCGAAGCTGGCGCCAGTCGTACTGCATCTTCTGAACGACGTTCTGATCCGCAGCCGTCGAAGCCGTCATGGCAAGCCGGGCACGGTTGCGCCACCAAGCGTTCGCGGACTGATCGATGCCGCCCACGACAATCGCCGAGGTCGGATCGTCGAGCACGAAGGACGTGATGCCGGGCACGAGCTGGGCGTCGGCCGAACCGTCACCCCAAAACATCGTGTTCATGCCGCGATCCCAGCCCTCCATCATGTCCTCATTCTTGTCAGCCATGAGGTTCGCGATGGCGGTCTTCTCGCGATCGGTGTGGTTCTTCTCACCCTTGCCGGTCGCCGTGTCCGTGATCGAAATGCCGTCCTTGGCAAGCTCGTGCATGGTGACGGAGATACCGGCATGGATCAGCTTCCACGGGTAGCGAGCACGCTTCATGTTCGCCGGGTTGGCGTACGTGACAGTCTCGTCGTGCTCGAAGCCCTGGATGGTCGTGGTGTACTCGCCCTTGACGCCGACGGTGATTTCTTCCTTGCCGCCGGGGAAAGTCTTCTCCATGCCTTTGAGGGCCTTGAGAAGGGGCTTGTCCTGAAGGGTCTGCGACCGGACTTCAGGGGTATTCCAGTGATAATCGAGGCTCGCGTTCGCGATGTTCTCGAGTTCTTGAACGGTAAAAGGCATTGTACCTACTCATCGCCTTTACCCACTCAAAGCTTGCTCGACCGCTTCCATATGCGACTTCGGCGTGGGCTTCGCGTGGGGCGAAGCAAACTGCCCGTTCGGTGCTCGACGCTCCTCCGGCTTCGGGCGGAACTTTTTCATCCGTTCCTCGACCACTTTGAGCGCGTTCTCGGCGAGCTCTACCGCCGACTTGCCCGGATCGTTCGCGTCGAAGGACTTGCCCTCGCGCTTCATCCGGTTGATGGCCAACTCGACCTGCTCCGAAACGGCGTCCTGCTTCAGATGCCAATCCGGGTCGGATCCAGCTTTGCCCTTCGCCCACTTATCGACTGCCTCGACCGCAGTGTTGACGACCTTAGCATTCCGCTCTTGCTCGTCTTTCTCGGTGTCTCGCTGAGTTTGCCGCTCTGTCCGCTGCTGCGTTGCCGCCGCATTGGCCCGCGCCACACTCAACTCTTTGGCTCTGTCGAGAGTGATCTTTCCGAGTCTCACATCCTCTTGCAGATCCTCGGGAAGCACTTGGCCGGCTCGCGCCGCCACTTCCTCGTAGATCGGTCCGAGGACTTCCAACGCTTTCCCGTAATCCTGGCTGTTGATAAGCCGTGTGATTTCGAGGGCGTTGTTGACCTCTTGCGACGTGATATCGTTTTCGTGGAGAAACCCCGTCAAACGATCCCATTGCTCAGCGCGTGGCTTCAAAGATTCCGTTTCGCGCTTTGCTTCGTCGCGTTGGTGCGTGAGGCTCACAAACCGGCGATTGGCCTTTTCAGACAGAAGCTTTCGCTCCTCGTCGGACAACTCCTCGTCATCCTCGGCTTCGTCAGTCTGTTCTCCCGACTTGTCGGTGGTCTCCGGTTCTGCCTTCTCGTTCCCAACGTCGGCAGTCGGCGATTCTGCCTTCTCACCCTGCAGCGCGGCCTCGACGGTCTGCAATAAGGTGGACTTTTCTACGCCTGGCTCGGCATCGGACGATTCTGCCGGGGTGTTTACGTCCTGATTGTCCTGGGTCTCTGCGTTAGCTTCGACTTCGGGCTCCGGTGACGATTCGGGAGGCATGTTTTACGTCAAAACTCCTTCGACACTTTCTGTCGTATTGCATAATTCTCAGATTTCTACACTCGTGTCAAGCAACCGGTGGCGCTGGCGCGGGATAGGCAGGCTGGCCACCGGGCTCGCCCTCATTCTGCTGCGGCCCCGGCGCGTTGTCGGCGCCCTCGCCGCCCTGCGACGCCGGGTCCGTCGCCGGGTCGCCTGTCGCCGGCTGTGCGCCCGCCTTGGCCATGAGCGCGTTCATCGCCTGAATCGACGGCATGCCGCCCGCGACGAGCTCATCCGGGTCCATGTCGATCAGTTCGGCGTAGCGGCGGCCCAGCACTTCAGGGTTGATGCCCTGAAGCTGAATCAAAATCGGGGCACCGCGCTCGAGTTTCGCCAGTTCCGCCGCGGCATTCGGCCGACCGGAAGACCCCGCCTTGATGTCGAGCGAGAGGTCTTTGGCCACCTGCTCACGGGTTTGCGGCATATCGGGCCATACAGCGCCCTCGCCCACAATCTCGATCACCGTCTCTTTTGCGACTTCGGTAAGCATGACCTGGCCGGCCGCCTTGGCCAGCTCCGTCAGAACCTCGTCGAGGTCGTCCACGTTGTCGGAGTTCGTGTCGGCATAGCTTTCCTCGGCCACGGACACTTCCGTCGCCGTGTCGCCCGACGTGCCGCCGAACCGCGCCGCGGACGTACCCAAGACCCGCTGCAGATCCTCGTAGTGCATGTTGACTTCGTAGAGGTTCGGATCGATCGAAGCGGTCGGGCCGGCCTGAATCAAATCCGTGATCTTCTGCCCGGTGCCGAGCGTTTTGACGGTGACGACCTCGTGCGCCTCGTGGTTGGCGATTTTTTCCTTTTCCTCGCGCTCGAGGCCCTGCCCCTCGACCCACCACGGGCGCGCCGCGCGGCGGTGCTCCCTCAAGCTTTCACGGCTGCGGTTGTACTCGTTTTGAATGTCTTTCGCCAATTCAATATCGGACGGCGGGTAGATGTTCTTCTCGTCTTCAGTTTCGTTGAATACAATTGGGAAGATCGGGAAGAACCGCTCAATCTTCAACTGAGAATACGGCTCTTTCACATAGTCGTGATACCCGTCGACAATAACGAAACAGTGACGGTCTTCTTTGTCGTGGACTTCGTGAACATACGCCGTCGGATTTTTGCAATTGTCGTCATATTGCGATCCGTCCGGCTTGTATTTCGTATAGGCGTCCTTGATGTCGACGCCCCACGTCTCTTTGATCTTGCGCGGCGTCATGTGGAAGTCGTGCGAAACCCAGCCCGCTCCGGCCAAGCTCTTGAGATGGACGCAGTTCTTGTCGATCGTAATTTCGTTCGCACGCGGGAAGTCGAAGATCAGGCCCTCGCGCACGAGAAGCGTCTCCTGCTCCTGCAATTCCGCCAAGTTGACACGCAGCCGCTCCAACTCGGCGCTCTGATCGTCAATCTTGCCTTCGGCAATGTCCTGCAAAATGCGCTCGACGGCCGCTATCTTCGTCGTGACATCCTCGATCTGCGCCGTGATTTCCGGACGCTTCTCGAGGATCCGTTGGTAGCCGAGTTTGACGTAGCCGACCTTGCAGACCTTCGCCCGGCGAACGGCGGCCTTGAGCTGTTGCTTGAAATTGCACGCCTGCTCGCCGACGTAATAGTCCCACAAGATCTGCATCGTTTTGGACATGCGGTCCATCTGCAGCTCGTACTGCCGCACAGCCAAAACCTCTTGGACGATGGCGATCGATTCCCCATCGCCGATACCGACGCCGGCCAGCGCCGCCTGCAACGTGTCGGCGCGGCCATCCCACAGCTTGTAGAGCATCTTCTCGCGCCGCTTCACGAGCGCCGTGGGGTTCTTGGCGTAGAGCTGACTGACGGCCTGGTTGATGTGCCGGTTCAGGATCGGGACCGTGTAGTTTCCGCCCTTGATCCAATCCGAGTCGGCGCCGCGCTTCGCAAACTCTTGGTTCGTCTTCATCTCGTCGTAGACGCCGAGCGTCTTCCAGTGATCGCGGGATTCCTTGATCCGCTCGCTCCACTCTTCGATGAACTTCTTGCGCGCGTCATCGACCTTCGGCTCCTCCGCTTCGGTCGACTCGTTTTGCTCTAGGCGTTCGTCTTCCATCACCAACCTCTATTCGACGCGGCACGCTTCTCCGCCCGCGCGCGCAAGTTTGACTGTTGCATGATCCATTGCGGACTGCCGACGACACACAAGGAGGGCTTCGGCTGCGCCGGCATCGCGCGCCGCTCCTTCATTAAGCCCATGCCGATGTGCGACAGCCAGTCGACAAAATCGTCATGGACCCCGTAGGGGAATTGCAGCATTTCCGACTTGGCTTGCTGCCACCACGGGGCATGGCGCGGGAAACGCACCATGTTCATCGCCACGCGGCCTTGGATCGCCCGCGCCCGCATCTTCTTTTTCTTGGACGGCCGCACCGGATCGATCGTCACAAAAACGCGCTCCTCGACCATGCGCTTGTGAAGGAACGGGCCGAACGACTTGGAGATCAGTTCGTCTTCCATCCACCAAAGCTGCGGGTTGTGCCTCTTGAATTGAAGGATCAGGTCTTCGACCGTATCGTCCGTCTCCTGCCGCTCCCACACGAGGTCAGGCAGCACCCAAATAACGTCGTTCTCGTCGACCCCCACGCAGCCGATGCAGTTTGGATCGTTCCGCTGCTCCTCGGTCACAGCATGGTCGGACGCGCCGTAAATCGTAAGGTTCGCCGGCAATTCGTGAGCGTCATACTCGACAAGATTTTCCGCCTTGAAATATTCGCCATCCTCAACCGACGGCTGGCCCATGACCAACGCCGTGAACGTACGCGGCTCGGCCATCTTCCAGGCAACGTAGAAATCGAGCGGCTTTTCGTCTTCCCACAGCGCGCAACATGGCCGATCCCCGAAGGCTTCCACAATCTCCGGATCGGTCTGCGCTTTCAAAACAAGCCCAAGCGCCTCGGCCAGGGGCGGATCGTAGATCACGCCGCTCAAATTAAGGTACAGCCACTCTTTCTCGTTGTGTTTTAAGAGTTTGCCCCGCTCAACGTGGTTGGGGTCACACAACCGGCCGATAAGATCGTCCGCATGCCAACGGGTGTGGACAACCACCATCCGGGTCTTCTTGGAGCCGCGGGAGTATGCCACGGAGAAGAACCGCTTCCACAGCTTCTCGCGGTAGGTGTCGCTCTGAACCTCTTCGTCGTCCTTGATCGGGTCGTCGACGAAAAAGTAATGCGCCGTACGGCCCGTAACCGTGCCTTGCATCGAAACGAAGTGAATCTTGCCGGCGGCGCGGCCGTTGACGAGCAGAGTGATCGCCGACTTGCTTTTCGACGACTTCGAAACCTCGACGTTCGGGAACACCTGACGATAGGCATCCGACAATAGAAGATCGCGGAATGCCTCGCCGAGCTCGTCCGCGCGGGTCTCATTGTAGGTGCCGACGATGATCTTGGCGCGCGGGTTGCGCCCAAGGATCCACGCCGGGCCGAAGGTCGACAAATGCCACGTCTTACCGTGCTGGGGCGGGATCGAGACGGCCACCCGTTTTCTACGCCCCGCCTCAATGTCCTGAACGATCTCGCACAACAGCGCCCCGTGCGCCGTGTCCTGATACTCGCTCTTATACGGGTCGTCGGGGAACTCTTCGTCGGGCAGCATGAGGCGCATGAAGACGCGCAGGCTGTCCTTCGCCTCGCGGACGAGCAGCCGGCGTTTCGTCAGCCACAGAAGCCGCTGCTTCTTGGCATAGATTTCGTCCTGCGTCAGGTCTGTCACGTTTTCATCTTCTCAGATTTCAGCATCGGACTCAACGGATGGCTGACGGGGACCGCGGCAACATCCGTGCCGGCTTGGTGTACGACCACCGATCGTTCGCGCGGCCTTCCCGCGCGTACCACGCTTCGTTGAAGTAGCGGATGATCTGTGGCGAGAAGCTGAGAATAGCCCCCGTCTCCGGATCCTGTTCCAGCCCGCAGATGAGACCGCCAACGTGCGCCTCAAGCCGCTTCTTCCGCATGAAGACCGTTTGATCCTGCGTGCATCCGGTCTGCGCGACCCACACGTTCCGGATCAGCCCGGCCCAAAGCTTGTGATAGTGCCCATAGAGCGCGACATTGGGCTTCTCCCCACCCTCGTAGCTCTCCACGATCTTCTGGATGCTGTAGCTCAGCGCGTACGCGCTGCCTCCGCCAGGATGCACCACGGCCAGGATAGCAGTCGCGCCCGTGTTCGCGTTGACGAGCTCGATGTGGCTCTCCATGAAGCCGATGTCGTGCCAGTCCTCGCGGCCGGCCTGCGTCATCACCCCTTCGGCGTACCGGCCGACATCGACCCCCTCGCGCTGCGCGTACCACCCCTCATGGTCGTCGCCCCAAATCGCATAGGTCTCGATGCCGTCTCGTTTTGGGAACCGATCGGCGAGCAGCGCGCATTGCGCCTCTAGCCCGTGCGCTTCCACGTCGAACTTGTTGAAACGCGCATCGCCGTCGATCCAATTACCGGTGTTGAACACACGATCGACCCCGGCCGCTTCGAATCGGTCGTAGAGGTCGTCGAGGGCGTCGTACCGGGCGTATTTCGACCCTATGTGCTGGTCGCCGCTGGCGCCAAACAGAAACGTGTTGTCAGGGCGCGACACGTACTGAAGCTTCCCGTGCTTCGCGAAGGCCGGCTGCACATCCTTGGGGATCTCGTAAACGTCGCCGCGGCGATGGATGTTGACACCCTGATCGAGGAGTTCATCAACACAGTTCAGAACCTCGCCGATGGACGATTCCGCCGCCTTCGACAGCTCGGCCAGGGAATGCGGCCGCTTAGCCAACAACAAACGCACCGTTTCCGGAGACGCCGCGGTGTCCTCACCGGCAACGACGGCCTCAGCCGCCGGCGGCGCCGGCACATCGACCGTGAACCCCTCCTCGAGACCCCATTTGTACCAACGCCGAAGCGTGCTTGGGTCCATGCTACGAATCTCCGCAGCACGCACAAACGCAGAGGGCATGCCCCCGATCCGGCACCCTTCCCTCACCGCTTGGGAGATGGCGTCGAAAACTGTCCGAAGCTGCTTTTCGTCCGGTCTCGGATTCGCCATCGTTCCTCTCCTACGCAAACCAATTCAGGAAAAGCGTGGCGGCGCCGCCGACGCCCCCCGCCACTAACGACACGCCCGCGACGAAACCAGCGGCCTTCCACCGCGCCTGCTGGACGCTGTTCACGATTGGTGCGATCTCCTCAAGCTTGGCCTCGACCGCAACGACACGGCCTAGATGTTTGTCGAGGCTCGACAGCCTACGCTGCATCGTGTTGAGGTTCCGACACGTCCGTTTCTCGTGCCCATCGAATTTTTCGCCCAAGCCTTTGAGCTCGCCCCGGACCTCACCGAGCATCAACGAGATTTCATCAAAGCTAGTCATACCGCGCCCTCAAAGTTTCGAACAGGCGACGAAGAACGCATCGCCTTCCGCCTCGGTTTTTTCTGCTGCCAACAGAAGCGCGAGCACAAGGGGATGGTCGCGCTCGACTACGCTCATCTTGGCCCAGGTAATCTCCGCAGCAACGCGCTCAGCCGAGGTTGGCAGCGCGTCGAAAATCTGCTGGACCGAGGCGGGCACGGCGCCGGTTTTTGCAGCGTCCAGTGCTTCCTGCTCAGTAATCATGCCGTTGCCCATGAGACCAAGAAGCATCTGACGTGGCGTGATGGATACAGGGACGGTCGCAGCCCGCTTGAGCGCGGCGTCCTCGACCCACTTGCCCGTCTCGGCATCGAATGTGTCGTATGGGCCGGACGGCTTCTCCGCTGTGAAGCTGTCTGGAATTGGGCCGTATTTCAGGTATCGGTTCTTGCCGATCTTGAGCACGACGCGGGCACCCGTTTGCTTATCGTAGACCGTCTCGCCATCGTGGTTTTCTTCGTAGGTCCATTTCTGCGGATCACGGTCTCGATGAAAAATCCGCTCATAGCCCTTACGAGGTTCAGGCGCGGGCACACTGGTCAAAGACGGATGGCCTGCCTCAACCGTGATGGTCGCGCCATCCTCGCGAACAGCATCCTGCTCGGAAACATATGCGCCGTTCTCCGGGTTAAATCTGTAAATCTTCGCCATGGCCCTCACCGATAATAGATTCCGACGAGAACGCCGATGGCGTTCACGCGAACTTCATCCGCCGAATATGTCGGGTCATCGCCAGACGCCGCAAAAGTGACACTGCCCTCGCGTGGGTATGTGGAACCGGCAGTTGCCGCGTTCGACGCCGAACCACCGCTGGAAAACGCGCCGCTGTAAGACCCGGACATTGGGATGTTGTTGCCGAAAGTACCGTCAATATCCGGCGCGCCATCCGTCTGAACCTCACCGACACCAATGTTGGTTCCGTCCGCCGGGCGAAGATGCTTGTTGCTCGTGTGAACATCCGGCAACGCCAACCTCTTGTTAGCCGCAAAATCAGTTGCGGCATCGGCACCGAACGTCGACCCCGCGCCGGCGCTGGTATAGATCGACAGGGTGCCGTTCGTGTTGCCGATGTCCCACAGGTATTCAAACAAGGGCCATGTGTCGTCGTTGGCTCGAGACGTACCCCCGGACGACCCGTTTCCGATCGTCAGCCCATCGCAGGCAAGGCATTCGTCCGGAAGTGTGAGGCGGAAGCCGGACCATACGCTGCCGATGCGTGGGTTGACCTCACGGAACGCGATTGCCGTCGTATCGAGCGTCCCGCCGGTGTTCGACGTGCAGAGCCACCGCCGATCAGCATTGGCGTTGCCTTCTTGCACCGTGACAATCACGCCTGGGTGCTGGTCATACGACGCGAACTCGGTCGCGCGCGCCGGCGTCGTTCCAACCTCGTAGACGCCGTTCTCTTCCGATGCAGACTGGTCCTTCACCAAAACGTAGTCGCCGGTAACGAGCGTCACGCCGTCGAGCGTATCGCCGTTGTTGAGCGCCGTAGAGATCGTGATGTTGCCCGTCGTCGCGGCGCGCACCGTCGACGCCGCGCCACCGCCGGAACCGCCGGCCGCACCCACATTGCCTGACGGCGAGAACTCGGCCACAAGACCGTCAGCGTCCGAAAACGATCCCGAACTCGTGACATACGAAACATCAAACCGGAGCCACCCGGTGTTGTCCGTGACGGCCGAGACAATCTTGAACGCAGCAAACGTACCCGGCGCCGAAATCTTCTTGAAGACCAACCGGCCGCGGTCGGCCGAGTTGGTGCTGTCATCCCACGACGCCACAAGATCGGAAACGTCGGGGCCACCGGCCTCGGCCGACGTCGCCGACACCGCTATTTCCGAAACACTGGCGAGCGCCGCGTTGTTGAACCGGACGTCGCCTGTGCCGGGGTCGGCCATCGTCGTTGAGATATCGAAATCCCAACGAACGCCGGGGTCCAGCCCGCGGTTGCCTTTGTCACCTGTCGCGCGTTCGACCAACGCGAGCCGGTCGTCTTGGGCAAAGCTATCCGTACCGGATCCGGTAATGTAGGTGACAGCGAGCTTCACATATCCGGTTTGATCGGACGCAGCCGCATCGATCCGAAACACCGCGAACTTGCCGCGCTGCGTCAGGTTGGTGATCTGAAACTCGCCCTTATCGACGGAATCGGACGCGCCGATGCGCAACAAAAGCGCCTCGAGGTCATTGCCTTCGAAGTCGTCATCGTCGATGTATATCTCAGTCGCGGAGGCCAGGTCCGCATTATCGACACGGGCGTACCCGTCGCCCGGCGCCGCCTCCGAGATCGCCGTCGAAAACCGGTAGTAGCGGTTGCCGAGGCCGATAGGGATAATGTCGTTGACCGTCTTCTTGGCCAAGATGATCCAGTTCGTGACGGCACCCGGCCCGACATTCGGGTGCGGTTGCCCGCCCCCGGACGATGCGGTGTTGCCGCTGATCGACCCCGATACAGAGCCAGACCAGCTAATGGCCCTGCTGTCCGTATCGAAATTGCTTTGGTCCCAGGTCCAGAAGGTCGAGCCGTCCGACGACGCGGCGTTTTTGTCGTCGCGCCTGTCGCCCCGCGACACCCTGTGGTCGTGGGGATTCGGCGACACAGACCCGGAAACCGATCCGTTCCAGCTCAACGAGCCGTCGCCGTGCGAGTGCGCGGCCAACATCGCCAAGATCAGCGCAATCGTCTGCGCACCGCCAACCGACCCGGCCACCTGCGGGTCGTTGATGATCGAGAACCGCGCGGCCGTGCCGCTCGCGGTAGCCGTAGCGGCCTGGGAAAGCGTCAACGTCGTACCGCTGATCGCCGAAATCAGCGTCCCCGCCGGCACATTGGCCGACAGAACGAACATGCCGACGCAAAGGTCGGTCGCCGACGCCACCGTCGCAGTCGTCAACGAGCTCGTCGTGTTGATCGTGGTCGACTTCTGAAGCCGGTTCGCCGCGCCTTGCCCCATGTTGTCGCGGCCGTACAGCGCGACGCCGCGGCTGTCCGGCAACGCCACCGTGTCGCCTGCGTCGAAATCTTCCGTGCCGGCGTTCCCCAACCCGGCTTCCGCCTTGCAAAGGTCGAAAAGCGTCCGGTAGTCGTCGTCCTCGTGATCGGCCCCGGACCCGACCTTGCCGATCGTAGACCCATCCCGGTACAGCCAATTCGCATTCGGCAGCGCCGAGAAGTCCCACGGAAACGAGAACCCGATGTCGATGAGCCCGCCGGCAACCGCAGCGTCAAGCAGGTCGGGGGTCACAACGCCGGTCGCGTTCGCGAAATCGCGCGCCATCGCGTTGGTGATGTCAGTATCCGCGCTGCGCACAAATTGGATCGAGCAACTATCCCCGTCGGCGAAAGTGCCAACCCGCGCGCCGTTCGCCACCGTCACCCGATAGAACCCGGAATCGGCCGTTACTTCCGTGACATCGAACTCAATCCGCTTATCGCCACGGCCGGCTTTCGAGATGAAGAGGTAGCCTTTTGGGTTGGCGGGCGACGCCGCCCACCGGTCCAATATGCCGCTAAAGTCCGGGTTGCCGATTTCCGCCGACTGGTCGTCGAAGGCAAGCTCTGTCGCGCTCTCGATCGTTGCGTTGTTGGCGCGCCACTCGCCGACCCCCGGCGTTGTAGACGTGTCCGTGCTCGCCGCGTCCAAGTCCCACGCAATGCCCGCCGACGTGCCGCGCTCGCCGGCCGGAACAAACTCGACATTGACCGCCTCGTCATTGGCGAACGAGCCGTCCACCGCGCCGCCGTCCGACCGCAACGTGACGAGGTAGTAGTCCGTCTGATCGGAGATCGACACGACAACATGGGAGATGAATTTGCTGCTGTTTCCCGCTTTTTTGACGAGCAAATAGCCTTTATTGGCGTTCTCGGACCGGCCCCACTCCTCGAGCCACCCGCTGACATCCGGCGCGACGTCCTCCGACCGTGCCGTGCCGGTCTTGCTGATCGCCATCGCAGTCGCGATGCTCGGGTCGGCGTTGTTGAACGCCAAATACCCATCGCCGGGATCGGCGCCGGTGTTTGTGCTGTCAGAAAACGTCCAGCGAATGCCGGGATCCGTGTTGATGATCGTAAAGTCGGCGACGACGAACCAATTGTTCTCGTCAAATGTCTCGCCGGATGTGTGCGCACTCGCTGCGCGATAGAAAACCCCATCATGGAACACCGTCGACGTGAGCGCGAACACGGTATTCGGCGTCCATTCGACAGGCGCGTCGAAACCAAGAGACACGGCGGCGGAGATTTGGTCGTTGCCGACGGTATCGTTCGCGAGCTCGCCGTCGTCCCGTTGAATCAACGAAAGGTTCTGCAGAATCGCATCGAGCGTCTGCTTGATCTCGTTGAACTCGATATCAACCTGATTCGCTGGAATCGGCTCGGAAGGATTTAGCGCCTGATAATTCGAAAAATTATACTGGCGGTCGTACTGCGGCGGCTGCGGCATAGCGCTATTCGCGAGATAGGGGGGGGCGCCGTTCGCGAAGCGGCCTTACGAGCGTCGGCTCAGAAAATAGCTTGTCGGACGCTGTAGATCAATGACAATTCTACACGTTCACCGCAGGGGCAGGTTCCGATCGAGGATGGCGGCGAGCGCGAGGGCCAGCAGCGAGAGGACGATTGCGTCTATCATGGGCTGATTTTTGGGGAGGGGGGACCGGGAGAGGGTTGGGGTTTACGCAATACCGAACAGGAAGTCTCCCCCGGTCCTTACTGCTTCAACTAGGGAGACCCAAACAGTAGCGTCGTTAATGTAGAACGGCTCTGTTCTCAGTGTCAAGCACTGTTTGCAAGAGGCTTAAGGGCCGCGTTTCGCGACCTCTTCCTCGAGATTTTCAGCGGCGATACGCAGATTGTCGAGCAACTGGCCGATGTGGGAATCGATCGCGGCCTCGTTCACTGTCTGCGGTTGGAATTCGTTGAATTTCTGCTTCGCCTCATTGACGATTGCCATAAAAGTCACAGCGGGTTCTCCTTCAGGATGGTGTCGGCGTACTCCATGCGCAGGCCCGCGCAAAAAGTTGAGCATTTGCGGTTGCCCTCTTCGTCGACGAGACAAATTTTGCAGATGCCGGATGGGGACCAGCGGCCTTGGGCCATGTCGAGGAGCCGGAGCGCCGCATCGCGGAAGAGACCGCGGGATTGGACGGCTGCTCTGAGAGTCTCCGCGGCGGAGGGGCCGTTCTTCGGGGCCAGGGCTTGACGGACCTCTTCAGGTACTTTGGGGCTTTTCGCCAGTTCGTCTAGGAGCTGGGCGGTTTCGGGTAGGGTAAGGGCCATCGGGATCTGCAACCGGTTACTTTGGTGAAAGTGTAGAACGGTGCCTACCGACAATCAAGCACTGTTTGCAAGAGGTAAAAGCTTTTCTAAAACCGAAAATCTGTCGATTCAGGTTACGCGGTTTGCGATCAAGCCGGCGGCCCCCTCCCAGGGGGTGGACCGACTGCCCGCCGGCGCCCGATCGGCCTGGCTTCCCCTTGCGCTGCCTACCAAAGGCAGAAGAACTAGAGCAAATCCGCCAAATCTGCGTCCGTTGTCTTGTTATTTGGCGTGATATCCTTCGCACGCCCCACCAATTCAGCCTCAAGCACGTCGCATGCTTCACGCAGCTCTGCGTCTGTCATTTGCTCCGGATCCTTGTCGGCCGTGTCTTGGCTAACTGCCTGGCGTGGCGGCACAAAACCGCCCATCGCGGCGACTTTCAACGCAACATCCGCGAAGACTCGTTCGCCGTAGATTGCTGGCCCGCCGTCTAAGATACCCTCAAGCGCCAGCAAGGCGGCCGGCACAAGGCGCCCGCTAACTAGGCGTCCGAGCTCAACATTCAGAGCGTTCAGTACCGCGGGCGCCCGCAGCAAACGTGATGCCGCATCGGCCGGATTCCCGTACCCGGCAAGCGTCGCCGCTTCGTTCGGTTTGGCTCCTGATAGGATTGCCTTAACGAATTCGGCTTCCCGATCAGAAATTCTTATCGCCTTCGGAAGTCTCATTGCCTGCAACAATTATCACGAAAATGTGATTTGGGGTATGTGTAGAAAGTGGTTAATTTCTACATTGTCAACACCGCACAGGAGATTCACAGATGAAACACACTGCATATGTCGGGTCGATCAGCACAGGCACGCTTCTCACAGAAGACTTGCTGGAGGCGTTCGTAGGCGAGCTTTCTTTTCTAGCCGATAGCGTCGACCATCCGGGCAATCGCCAAACCTATGAGGACTTGTGCCAAGAGGCAATCGACGCGGACCCTGAATCGGAAGACGCGCAAGAAATCCTCAATAGCTTGATCGATGCGCTAACCGAGCTCGCGCCTCCCTATTGCTACTTCGGGGCCCGCGAAGGCGACGGCGCCGACTTCGGGTTTTGGCCAGACACGGACTCGATAGCGGAATTGCCGCGCGTGTCGGACCCAAACGAGGTCCGCATCGCAGACCACGATTGGCTCTTCGTAAACGACCACGGAAACATCACGATTTACTCCGGAGCAACGGCCCAACCAATTCTTGAACTCGTCTAACCAGTAGAAATCAGAGACTTAGGAGATTCACAGATGTCAGATGCACCAATGGTCTATGTCGGCACCTACGCCAAATACAACGCCGGCAGCATCGCCGGCAAATGGCTCGACTTAGAAGACTACACGGACAAGGAGTCTTTCATAGAAGCTTGCCGCGAGCTGCACAAAGACGAGTCCGATCCGGAATTGATGTTCCAAGACTACTCCGGGTTTCCTGAAGAGTATTACGGCGAAAGCCACCTAGCCGATGACCTTTGGGACTGGCTCGATCTAAACGACGAAGACCGCGAAATGCTCGCGCGCTACCAAGACGCAACAGGCAACGCCGCATCAATCGAAGACGCGCAAGACGCCTTTTCCGGCACGGCCGACAGTGAGGCCGATTTTGCCGCCAATCTGGCAGAGGAGACAGGCGCGGTTCCGAACAATTTCCCGTCGTGGATATCGATCGATTGGCAGCACACATGGGACGGCGCCTTGCGTTTTGATTACATCACAAGCCGCGCCGAAGACGGGACCCTGTGGTTTTTCAACCGCTACTGAGACAGGAGACTCAACCGATGAAAATCCCCGCGCACATGATCCAGCCTGGCGACCTCGTGGACCTCGAGGGCGACGCCTTCGCGGATCCTCTCAGCAATAACCCCTTCTACCGTTGCGAGCTCGCCGCATGCACTGGCGCCACGCCCGCCTTGGGCTACGTCGCCCTCGCTTTCGGCCACGATGGAATCTTCGTCCCAGCCGATCATATCCTGAACGTCAAGGGCCACGTTTCGGCCTAGATTGTAGAAATTAGAGACTTAGGAGATTCACAGATGCAACAGGCACAAGAGACCTATACACAGGGCTCGGCCACGTTCCGACGCCACGAAGGCGGAACCTATTTCAACGAAAAGACACCTGATGACGTGAAACGTGCGCTGGAACGAGCCCGCGTTAACGGCGAGCGCGTCCGCCTTTTCTACGGCGACACGGAGACCGGAAAAGCTTGGCTGGAGGAATACGGCGTGGCCGGCACAATCAACCGAAGCACGGGCCCGTGCAAAATCCCCCTGATTATCGCATCCAGCCGATCGCACGGCGGGCCCGCAATTTTGGATAGCTGCATTGTGGCTATCCGTGGGCGCCACGGTTGGCTTTACCGTCACCCGCAATTCGATCGGGGCGCCTTCACAATGCACTATGGCGAAACACCGATTCGGGTTAGCCACAACGGCGAAACGTGGGCGACGTTCAAGACCCCCAAGCAAGCATTGCGCCGAATCGCGTTCATGCGTGGTGAAAGACTCGCCCCATGATCCCTCTGCTCCGCCTACTCGCCAAGATCCTGCTGGCATTGCTTGTCGCTGCCCTTTGGGGCCTGGCATTCTTTCGGACGTAGCCCGTCTGGAATTAACTGTGCAGATCGGCCCTTTCGACCGGCGGAAAGCCTAGTTTTTCCGCCGGTTAGCCTGTCAAGTACCAAGAATCAAGATTTGACCGCGCTTAGAGCGCGCCCTACCGTTGCGATAGGGTTTAGCAACCCTTCGCACTAGCGGTTAGCCGACCGCCTCCGAAATGGCTCGGCACTCCGCAACGACTGTTTTAGTCCGGGGTCTCCGTGTGCATGTCCAAGGCCCTGCCCAAAGACACGGAGAGCCGTCTAGTGCCGGTTTGCTAAACCCCGGACGCAATCAGTCTATTCGCGGGGGAGCCACCATGTCGACTGTGCTTTACTTGCCGCCTCGTCAAATCCCAACACTCGGTTGCAGACAAAACGGCATCTTTGAAATCATCCACCAAGACGCCCGCTTCGCCCTTATTGATGCGCTGGTGCCGGTCGCACTCGCCCGTACCTGGGCGGAAGAGTTCCGCCTAGCCCCAAAAAAGAGATAGGCGCGCTGCCCTTTTGCATGTATTCGTTAACCACGCCAACGCTGAATTGTGGAAGGCTGCCCCATGCGCCTCGCCTTTGCCGCCTTGTTCGCCTTGTCCGTCGCCGCTTGCGCCACACCGGGCCCGAATTACACATGGCACAAAGCAGGCGCCTCTGAAGCGCAAGGCCGCCGCATCATCACGATTTGCGAAGGCCGCGTTAATTCTCTACAGGCCCTAAACCCACAAGCCACGACAGCCCACCTAGACGCTGCCATGGCGGGTTGCATGGCCGAGCACGGCTATTCGCTGCGCCCAGCCTAGCATTCAGGCCCCAACGCCTCGCGCCAGGCCTTAGCCTGCGCCTCCCCTTCCGGCGCCAATCTGTAAAGCCATTGCGATTCGCTTTGCCTGCCCGGCGCGCGCGTCCGATCGAACGCCGCATTCTCCGCGCGCTCGATCAAGCCCATTGGCCACAAATATTGATGCACCCACGCCCGCACGCTGCCGTCCGCAAATTCCGGAATGAGCTGCCGCAAGTCCGGCCGGCTGTACCATCGCCCCGCTTCCATCCGCGCCACCAAGACTTGCCACCCTGGCAGCGCCATTAGCCGGCCCGTCCGACACCCTGTCTTGCGTTTCCAAAACGCACGTTGCCTCGCCTTCCGTTTCGCCTTGGCCGCCGCCGCGCCTTTATGCGCCGCCACGGTCAGGACGTGGTGCAGCCGCTCGGCCTCCCCGGCCAGGATCGCCGCGATCCGATCGGGATCATACCGAAGCACGAAACGGCTCCCTCGCCCTTTTTTCCGCATTTCCAAAATCCCCGACAAATTACATTCTAAAATTTGGGCCAGCCGCGGGCGACAAAAGGCGGAACAGCCGACAACCGACATACCTAAGGTATATGTCGGTTATGTCGGTTGTGTTCGAGCCCCTATGTCGGTCGTGTCGGTTGATGTCGGTTCGCAGCTAACGTATTGAGCTTTCTTGATCTTTTTAACCCACCCTGCCTCTGTCACCTGTGTCTGTAAACGCTCGAGCTGACGATCCGACAAATTCGCAACCGACATCTCATCTTTCCACCTTCCGGAGGTCACGATCCCGGTTTGGCTGGTCTCCAAACACCGACAAAAAGCGTCGTAGGCCATGCACTCTTGCTCCGAGAGTTCCAGCCTCACAAACTCGTTTTTCTTGAGCATGCGGACGACGCAGGACGTGACCGGCTTCCCTCTTTCCGTCTTCCCGAGGGTGAGGCTGTCCAACTTGAAGCGCATTTCGGGGATGGGGTCCAAATCGCGCTGCTTGGTCACGCGGAGCGTTCCGTCGCCGATCTCAATCTCCGTGTCGGTTGCGGCGCGCAGCAGGGAGTGGCCCCGCGCGCCGCGCGCCGTGTCCTTGCCGGAGTGATGAACGATCAGGACGGTTGCGCCTGTATGATCGCGCAGCCGGTCCATGTTCTGCACGAAGGCGCCCATGTCGGTCGAGGCGTTTTCCTCCCCGCCGGCCAGCGCGCGGCTAAGCGTGTCGATCACAATCAGGGAGACCGGCGCGCAGTGGTCGGCCCCCGCCTCATCGATCAGCGCGAGCAGGTCTTTCATGTCCGCTTTGCTGGACAGCAGGTTGATCGGGCAAGGCACACGTCCAAGGGCGCGGCATCCACTCCGAAGTGCTGCTTCAGCGCAGCGATGCGTTTGAAGATGCCGCGGCCGCCCTCCGCCGCGACGTAGAGCACCGGGCCCTGGGTCGTGGGCCGGCCGTGCCACGGGAGCCCCGCGGCGACGTGGAAGCTCAGGTCGAGGGACAGGAACGTCTTGCCCGACCCACTGGCGCCGTACATCACGCCCATGGCCCCGGCGTTGAGAACATCCTCGACGAGGGGCGTCCCGATCTGTTCGAAGGCTGAAGCCGCGGCTTCCGGGTACCGCACCCGATACAGGCCCCTCTTCGATTTTTTGGCCGTTTCCAAAATCCCCGATACGTCATCGAATTCGGTGGTGCCTGACATGCCGCCCCACGCCGCGGTGGCGTAGCTGTAGGCGTGATCGATAATGTCCTTGAGTTCTTGCGCATCCCACGGCGGCTCGGCCTTGCCGGCCTCGTTCCAATGCTCGCTGATTAAGTCGAAGGCCGCCCCCTCCGAGATCCCGAAATCACGTATGCGCGCGGCGACCTTGTACGTCGTGTCGTTCCCGCCCTCGAAGGCAATCGCTTTCGGCGCGGGGCCCTTCAGATAGTCTACTGCCCGCTTGATGGCCTGGTCGGTATCGAGGTCGGCCTGCGGGTTGCGGTCCTTCGCTTGGGCGTGGCGGCGCCGCTTCACGATGTCGAGGATGAATTGCGGCGCGGCCGCCGGCTCAAAGGATATCATATGCCGCCCCGTCGATCGTGCTGCCGGGGCCTACGACCAGGCCGCCCTCGGCGCGGATGTCGATGCCGGGGTAGCCTTCCAGGCAATCGGCGCCGCCGCGGATTTCGTTGGCGGGATCGTATGTCAGGTAGACGTGGAGTCCGCCCGAGGGTGTTCTGACGCGGAAGCTTTCGGGCAGGCCCTCCATGTCCAGCATGTCGAGCGAGGGGAGCCCTGGGCGGCCGCCTTTGCAATCCGCGTCGATCACGAGAAGGCCGCTTCCGGTCGCGATTCCGATGTTGGAATCAGCGAACTCGCCGCGCCACCAACTGTTGATTTTCTCAGCGTCCGATGTGGCTTCGCGTTGCCAGCCCTCGATCGCCGGGCGCTTGCCGTTCGGCTGCAGCGGGAACACCCTCAACCCCTGGCGCGCGAGCGCCCTGGCCCAATCGTGCTTGTTTTTCAATGTTTTCTCCCAAGCTATCAGCGCCGTCGCGTGGAAGTATCTAGAGATTTAGGGGTGATTTAGGTATCAGGAAATTGTTGAGATTTGCGGTCGGCTTCTGCGGACATCGTCGTTCAGCAAAATCGACAATACCTCTTGCAATTGTCATCGCGCAAGGTTAAAGATGTCCGCATGATGACGAAACGTGGAGGGCTCGACCCACTCTTGAGCGATATCGAGGACGCCCTTGTCGCGTACGGACTAAGCGCCACCCGGTTCGGGTATCTGGTCGCTGGCGATCCGACATTGGTGCCGAAGATGCGCGGTGGGCGGCGGGTTCGGGCCGCTTTGAGGCAGAAGATCGAAGCCGCGTTGGCGCGGTTGAGCGAGGAAGGGGTTCTGGCATGACGCTAACGCCTGAGAGGTCGAAGCTGGGGCGGTTGGCCCTGGGATTGTCTGAAGGGGAGCGCGCCGAGATCGACGCGATGATGCGGAAGCCGGAGCCAGAAGGCCTGTCCAACGAACAGTTCCGGGCACTGGTTGCCGGTGAGACGGCCGCGCAGTCTGAGCCCTACAAGGTTACGCTGCTTCGGGAGGTCATGGAGATTGTCGGCAAGCGGGGCCTGAACTACGGCACGCCTGAAGACAACTTCGCCCGCATTGCCAGGCGGTGGACCGTCCATTTCAAGAACCGCTACGGCCCCGACATGGAGGTTGATGAGCTCGACGTGGCCATACTCTGCGCGGACCTCAAACTGGCGCGCCTCGAGAACGAGCCGACCCACATGGACTCATGGAAGGACATTGCCGGCTACGCGGCTTGCGGTGGTGAGATTGCGCAGAGGCGCATCGACGGGACGTGGGTGGATGCTGCGCTGGAAGGCAGGGCCCCCGCCGTAGACGTTTGAAAAGATTGTTGAATTTTGAGAGCGATGTTTCCCGCGTATTTCTACTAGCCGGTATTTTCGGAGGGATAGGTAAGATTTAGGAAACTATTCCTTGCGTCGTGCGTCGCCAAGAAGATAGAACATGATGTGAACATTTACGAGATGGGCCCTGGGGAGGGGCGGTAGCTATGCACAGGACTTTGTTGGCGTTGGACTTGGGCACGAAGACCGGCTTCTGCGTGGGGGCCTGCGATCAAGGCTCCGATCACCAAATCAGCGATGTGTGGGACTTGCGCGAGGCGCGCAGTTCCGGCGCCGGGATGCGGTTCATCAACTTCCGCAGTCAGCTCAACAAGATCCACGCGGCGTACCCGATCGGCCAGGTGGCCTTCGAAGAGGTCCGCAGGCATCTCGGCACCGACGCGGCGCACTTCTACGGAGGCCTCCGCGGCATCCTCATGGAGTGGTGCGAGGAGCACAGCATCCCCTACGAAGGCGTCTCTGTTCAGGAGATCAAGAAGCACTGGACCGGCAAAGGCAACGCCTCGAAAGAGATGATGATCGCCGAGTGCCACAGGCGCGAGATTCCCGTGAAAGACGACAATGAGGCAGACGCGATCGCGTTGTTCGATCTCGTGGCCTCGCGGCCGTAGGAGGCTCCGCTAATGACCGGGAAGACATCCCCCGACTTCACCAGAGACCTGATTGAGAAGGTCGAAGCAGGAAGCGGGCCTCTCGACATCACAGAAGCGATGGCCATAGCGAACGATCTATCGCCGTGGTCGCCGGGGGAGCCTGAATGGGACCTGTTGGTCCGGGCGCTGAGGGACATGCACCTGTGCGCCGAGTGGCTCGCCAACTACGGCCACCATGTTTGGGCAGGCGTTGTGTCCGAGGCGGTGTGCCTACTGGACCCCCGCACCCCCGACAACGCTTTGCAGCGCATCCAGAACACAGGGGGTGGGGATGTCTCGTAATCGGTTTCCCGGTCGCTGCTACCGATGTGGGGAAACTGTACCAGCGGGCGAAGGTCATTTTGAACAGGTGACGCGCAAGACATTAGAGAAGCTGGGGCTTCGTCCAAACGGGCGCTGGCTCATCCAGCACGCTGGATGCGCAATCAAATATCGTGGGACGAACCATTCCTACGTTCGCCCCGTCGAAATATGCGAGATCAAGGAAGTGGAGGAAGGCGAATGAGGACAACCAACCCAACCTGCCCCAAGTGTGGAGACAAGATGCTTGGTCCTCACTATGAAGCTCCGTTCGCGCTCCGCTATCGATGTACGTGCGGACATTCGACGACGCGGCCCACGGATGACGCTCCGCCAACGGACACGCAGCAGTATCGACCGAGAAGGATGTGCCCATGACCAACACACCTAAAGACGGCGGGCCTGCGTTCAGGACCATCGAAACTATCGTCGTTGGTCCAGACCTCGATATTTCTGACGAACAACGAGCGGCACTGGCATCAGCGTTTGAGCGGGAATGTTGGAAGGCTTTCTCGGCCTACACGTCGTCGTCGTCGCCATATGTCGATTTTCAACCGGCCTGCGATTGCCGGGGCGTTATCCATTTTTGCGGGAGGGCCATGACATGACACCGCTTACACGGGAAGAGATTGAGGACGCACGTCGCTTGCTGCCGTTAGGCCGCACCCCACGTCACGATACAATTAACCGCCTCTGCGACGCAGCCCTCAAGGGCCTGGAGCCTTCCAACCTGAGCAACGAAGTGATCGACGCCGCACTCGCTGACGCCTTCCAGCGAGGCTTTGAGGCTTGTCGGGAGAAGGCGGACGCCAACGCATTTCAAGGCGAGAGCATAACCACCGCCAGCGCACCAGATGACATAGCCGACGCGGTTTCGTGGGCTCGCGGCTATGAAGACGCTGCGATCAACATCGGAGGCTTCATTCGCGCCCTCACCCCTGACCGGGATACTCAGAAAGAATGGAACGCATTTATGAACCAACGCATCACCCAGCCCAACGAAACCAAGGGGGAGGAAGTCATTGGCTGCATGGCCGACTTCTCGCCGGGAGACCCCGAAAACTTGACGGAGTTGATGGCCATGAAACCACCGTGGAGCACCCAACCCCCCGAAGCCAAGGGGGAGGACGAGATAGAGCGCGTCATGATTGCATTGGGGTGCCGCTCGGATCGAGTTAGCTACGACGCATATAACCTCATCAAGTCCCTCAAGGAAGAACGTGACCGCTGGCGCAACGGCTGTGAAAACGCCGCGCGCCAAAGGGACGCGTTCATTACCGAAGTCTCCCAGCTAAAGGCAGAAAATGAGAAGCTGCGGGAAGCGCTGTCCGTGCTCTCGAACACTTCCGACTTCACCAACGAAGAAGGCTTTCAAGACTTCTTGAACGCTCGGGACAGAGCCCGCGCCGCCCTACAGACCGGAGGGACTGAGTGATGGCAGGATCGTTCGACCACGTTGTTGACGAAGACGGTAAGTACCAGGGTGTCGGACTGCTTGAAAATACGGGAGACATGACCGAGGCCGTCGAGGAGATGGCTTTTATGCTTCTACTTATCAAGCAGCGTTGGGGAGGGGATCGAATTATATCTGACGCCAAAGAAGCGTACTACGAACGTTTACGTGGTGAGTTGCCTTGGCCCGATTGGTTTCCTAAGGATTCCGTCTAATGCCTAACCCCAAAGACGCAGAGCTTGTGGAGGCGGGGAAACGTGGCATCCGAAGCTACTTGGATAAGTTTGGGTGGCACCGAATGGCGCGTGAGCGGGCAGTTCAAGGTTTGGCAAAAGCTGTCATAGCAGTAGTCCGCCCCCTAATAGAGCGGGCGTTGCTGGAAGAGATGCGGGAGTGGTGCAAAGACATCTGCACGGTTCACACCGCAACGGCCATCCCCAATCTGTTCGCCAAAGAGACCCGCAACATAGACCTATGACCCTCTCCCTCCGCCCATATCAAGAGGCTGGCCGCGACTTTCTCGCCGGCAGCGAAGCGGCCTTGCTCGCCGATGACATGCGGCTCGGTAAATGCGCGCAGTCGATCTCCGCAGCGCGGAAGATCGGCGCAACCCTCCTCACGGTCGTCTGCCCCGCGAGCGTCTGCGAGACGTGGCGCCGCGAGTTCCGCAAATGGTGGCCGGGAGGGGATTACGATTTGCAAGTCTGGTCCTACGACATGGCGGCGCGGGGCAAGGCGCACCGCTGGACCGGTATCGACATTTTGATTCTCGACGAGGCGCACTATCTCAAATCATCGAAGGCGAAGCGCACGCAGGCCATCTTCGGCAAGAAGTGCGACGGCGCGGACGGGCTCGTCGCGCAGGCAGACCGTGTGTGGCTTCTGACCGGCACGCCGATGCCGAACAACCCTTCCGAGTTGTGGCCCATGCTGCGGGCCCTAGCGCCAGAGCGGATCCTGTCTCCCAGGACTGGCAAGCCGTGGAACCTGTGGCAGTTCGTCAACAAGTTCTGCAAGACCGAGTACAACCCGCATGCGCCGCAGACGCCGCGCATCATCGGCGCCAAGAACCACGACGCCTTAGCGGTAAAGCTCGACGGATTCATGCTGCGGCGAACCATGGCCGAAGTGAAGCCGGAGGTTCCGCCGCTGCAGGTCGAACCGCTCTACCTCGAGGGGGCGTTGCCGAAATTCGCCGCATGCAGCCCCGAGATCGAAGTGGTGCGCAAGGCGCTCGCCGAAGATGGCGTCGACGGGCTGCGCAAGGTGGCGGCGCACGTCGCTACGCTGCGGCGCTACACGGGTCTCGCCAAGGTCGAGCCGGTTGTGCGCTGGGTGAAGGATTGGCTGGACGGTGGCGGCCGCAAGATTGTCTTGATGGCACAGCACGTCGACGTGATCGCGGGGCTCTGCGAAGCATTCCCGAGCGATCACGCTTTGATCCGTGGGAGTGGCACGTCGAGGGGGCGGCAAGCGTCCGTTGATGCTTTCCATACCCCCGGCGGCCCACGGGTGTTCATCGGCCAGCTTCAGGCCGCCGGCACCGGCATCGACCTCTCCGCGGCACGCGACGTGCTGTTCGTCGAGAGCTCGTGGGTGCCCGCCGAGAATGCCCAGGCCGCGAACCGCATTGTGAGCGTGCAGGATCCGCAGCCACGGATTGCTACGTTCGCCACCCTCGCCGGCTCAATTGACGAAGACATCCAAGAAGCGGTGCGGCGGAAGACGGCCGATATCCTCCGCATTGTGGGCTGAATGTAGAAATCTGAGAATTTGTGATTGACGACAACTTAACCATCGTGCTAATGCAAGAGCACATTTTCGAAGGAGCGAATCGAACTATGTTCAAGGTCGAAGTCATTGCAGAGACACCCGAGCAGATGGCCGGCAAGTTAGCGGGCCTCGCGGAGATTTACAGAGAAGGCGATCGCTTCCTCAAGAACTACGACAAGGCCAAGGCGAAGAAGGGCGGCGCCGACGATAGCGAGCCCGAAGAGGCCGAGGAGGTCAAGCCTCCGAAGAAGCCGAGCGGCCGCAAGCCAAAACCGCAGACGATCGAGGCAAAGGCCGAGCCGGAGACGGAAGAGGCCGAGGCTGAAGGCGCCGATGACGACAAGGGGGAAGAGAGCGGCGAGCCTTTGACGATCGACGACGTGCGCGAGGAGATGAAGAAGTACATCGACGCGGCGGCCGTCAAGAGCGGCGACGAAGCGACACGCCGCACCGAGTTCAAGGCCCTGCTCGACGAGTTCAAGGTTCCGAAGCTCGGGGAGCTGCCCGAAGACAAGTGGCCCGCCATGGTGAAGCTGGCGAAGAAGAAGCTCGCCGAGATTTCGTAATCGGGCGAGAGCCCGACTAGGCGGGGAGACCGGAAGGGTCCGTAGCGCGCCTCCCCGCCGAACTTTTCTTTCAGATGTAGAGATTAGAGATTTCCGATATGACGAAGCCCACCTGCAAGCACTGCGGCGAAGAGATCGACGAGGAAGTCAAGAACCCGGAGTTCCCGCCGGAGACGTGCATCGAGTGCAATCCGCGCCGCCGCTGGCCCCGGTATCGCGATCGGGAAAAAGCGAACGAAGTGCAACGCCGCTACCGTGCCAATTTGAAGAAGCGGAGGGCGGCATGACGATTCAGGGCGGCTCCCAGCTTGTTTGGACTGTGCGCTGCGATTTCTGCGACGCGGAGGAATGCGTCCCCAACGGCAACGCGGAGACGTTCTTCGACGTGATCGACCTCATCAAGAAGCTGGGCTGGCGGGTCTTTCGGATGGGTCGGGAGTGGAAGCATCAATGCCCGAAATGTCGGGAAGAGGAGTTTGCGGGCTAATGGCCAGGAAGAAAAACGTAAATTGGGATCTTCCGGACAAAAATTCCTGGGATGCCGCCAACCTTGCGCTGCTCATGGATATCCGTGACGAGCTGCAAAAACTCAACGCGCTGCTTGCGTGCCGGAACTTCACCGACATCCCGACGATCTTGCGCGGCATTCGCACCAATACGGCGAAGCCGCGCAAGAAGACCGTTCGAAAGGCTACGAAATGACCGTAAAAGTGAAAAAGAGCGACCCGCCCGAGACGAAAGAGATATTGGCGGAAGCCATCACGCGGATTGGTGAAGGCTTCGACGCGCTGCAGAAAAGCGGCCTCAATAAGAAGGCCATCATCATCCTGATCCAAGCGGAAACGAGGCTGTCGCAGCGGGACATTCGGACGGTACTCGATGCGTTGCCGCGCCTGCGCGGGTGGTACTGCAGATGACCCAACCCGATCTCACCCTCCCCGCGTTCCTCGATCGCCGCAAAGGCAAGAAGGACGAGCCGCACAGCGCCCGCGCGCACGCCAAGCTGGCGCCGAGCGCGTCCCATCGCTGGATCCACTGCCCCGGCAGCATCAAGGCGTCCGAGGGCATCGACGAGAAGTCGAGTGTCTACGCGAATGAGGGCACCGCAGCGCACGAGCTCGCGGCGATTTGCTTGAAGACGGGCTTCGACGCGGATCACTACATCGGCCAGGTGGTCGACATTGAGGCCGAGAACGCCGGCACGATGTTTCTGACGAAGGGCGCCCCGCTCGGTGACAGTCTCACGAAGTTCGAAGTCACCGACGACATGGCCGAGAACGTGCAGGAATACGTCGACTACGTGCGCGAGTTTTCCCGCCTGGAAGAGGACCGCGAAATCGATGTCGAGCAGCGCCTCGACATGACGCACATCCACCCGGAATGCTTCGGGACCGGCGACACGGTGATCTATCTGCCGAAGGCCGAGTGGCTGCACGTTTTCGATCTGAAGTTCGGCAAGGGCGTGGTTGTCGAGGTCGAGGACAACCCGCAGCTCCTCACCTACGGGTCCGGCGCCGCGCGGCGCTACCACAACCGGCCGCTGAAGGGCGTCACGTTGCATGTGATTCAGCCCCGCGCGCCGCATCCCGACGGGTCGGCGCGGAGCAAGGACTACGACATCCTCGATCTGCTCGAGTTTGAGCTGGACTTGGCGCAAGCCGCCAAGGCCACGGAGGCAGAAGCCGCGCCGCTTGTGGCTGGCGATTGGTGCGGCTTCTGCCCCGCATTGCCGACGTGCGGGGCCGCGCGCGAGAAGGCGCGCACCGCGGCACTGGCCGATTTCAAAGACGACGATGAGTGGAGCACGGAAGCGATGACACCTGAAGCCCTGGCCAAGGTTCTCGAGGAGGCTGATTTCATCCTCACATGGGTCAAGAGTGTGCAGGAGTACGCCCACGCCGAGGCTGTCGCTGGGCGGTGTCCAACCGGCTACAAGCTCGTCGCCAAGCGCGCCACGCGCAAATGGAAGGGCGACGAGGAAGAGATCAAAGGCGCACTCGAGATCGATTTCGATCTGTCCGACGAAGACATACTAAAGGAGCCGGAAATGCGCTCGCCCGCGCAGCTCGAGAAGGTCGTCGGCAAGAAGGCGTTCAAGGACATCGAGGCCAAGCTCGTCGAGAAGGTGAGCTCGGGCACGAACCTCGTCGCCGTTTCGGACAAGCGGCCCGCTGTCAAAACGGAAGGGCTCTCAGATTTTGGAGAATGAACGTCGCAAGAAACGTAAGCAGTGGGAGAAAGCGTGGAGGGAGAAGAACAAAGATCGACTGCGGAAGCAAAAACGAGAGTGGCGGCGAAAGAATAAAGATCGGTACGCCTACGCCAACATGGGCCCCGCGCAGCGCGAAAAGGTGCGGCGGTACGACAGGCAAAGGAAACTGAGGAAGAAATACAACAAGTCGGAAGAAGAACTCCGCGCCATACTGAAGCAGCAAGGAGACGTTTGTAGGCTTTGTGGCACGGATAGCCCCAATTCGAAGTATGGGTGGCACACGGACCACTGTTCGGAGACCGGGCGCGTGAGAGGAATACTCTGTAGGCGGTGTAACACCGCCATAGGCCATTTCAATCACGATCCGAAACTGCTGCGGGTTGCAGCTATTTACCTAGAAGCTTTTGACCTGAATGTAGAAGATGGAGAATTTTGAATGTCAGCATTGACAGAATGCACGCTGCTCGACAGCGGCAATATCCGGACCTGCAGAGGCCGGATGCTCTACCCGGCGCTGTTCCAGCCGAGCATGCCGAAAGGTGAGACGGACGAGGACAAAGCCAAATATCAGGCCACCCTGCTCATTCCGGCGGGCTCCGATATCGATGTTCTGAAGGCGGCCTACAAGGAGCTCGTCGATGAGAACGTGCCGGAGGCCAAGCGCAAGACAACGAAGGTCAAGTCGCCGTTCCTCAAGACCGAGGATCAGCCGCGCTTCGCCGAGATGGCCGAGGACTTCCCGTGGATGATCCGCTGCCAGGCCAAGTTCAAGCCCGACGTGGTGACGCCGAAGGGCGACCGTACCGTCAGCGAAGAAGACGAGGCCGATGAGGTCTACGGCGGCCGCTGGGCGCGGTTCAGTGTGCGGCCCTATTGGTGGACGCATCCGACCGGCGGCAAGGGCGTCTCGTTCGGCCTGCAGAACGTGCAGCTTCTCGACCACGACGAGCCGATGGCCGGCGGGCGCGTGAAGGGCACGGACGAGTTCGCCCCTGTCGAAACCAACGACCTCGAAGACTTGGAGTAAGCGCCATGCAGGAGAACATGAAAGCCTGTGAGGCTTCTACCACCCAGGCCGTCGAGAAAGCGACGGTTACGAAGATCACTGAAGCGATCGCCAATTGGGCGAAGATCATCCACAACCATGCGGATACGGCGGAAGCTATGGCAGATCGCCTCGGCAACGGGGTGTCTGCTGCTCTCGGGGAATCCTGTAAGGAACCGGCGCCCCCGCCTTACGGGCTCATCGGCGCCGGGATCGAGAATCTGGACGAGATGCGACGGGCCGAAAGGCGGCTCGACGCGGCTCTCGCCCGTATCTCCGAGGCAATCGGATGAGTGAGGTCGGCGACAACTTCGAAACGCTCGGCTCGTCGGCAAAGGACCAACTGAGGGCCTTCGTCGAGCGCATCGAGCGCCTTGAAGAGGAACAAGACGCCCTGGCGGCCGACAAGCGTGAAGTCTACGCGGAGGCCAAGGGCAACGGTTTCGACACCAAAGCCCTGCGGAAGCTCATCAAGATCCGCAAGATGGACGACAACAAGCGGCGCGAAGAGGAGATGATTCTCGACACGTACCTCTCCGCGCTCGGCATGCTGCTTTTGGATTAGCCGCGGGGGGCTTTCCCTCCCTCTCGCTGGCTATAGACACCGGGGGCGTTACCCCCCGTTTGCGCCCCCGGTGTCGATTTTGGAGATTTTAAATGCGCCATTTAGTCAACATCACGGAGCGGCGAGGCGACTGGCTGCAGACGTTCACCGGCAAGCAGTTCTGGCCTCTCGATCCGCACCCGGACGACATCGACATCCGCGACATCGCGCACGCGCTCGCCAACACATGCCGTTTCAACGGGCATTGCCTGCGCTTTTACAGCGTGGCCGAGCACAGCGTTGCGGTGGCCGAGAACGTGCCGCTTGAGCATCGGCTGACCGCGTTGCTCCATGACGCGGCCGAGGCGTATCTCGCCGACGTGCCGCGCCCGGTGAAACCATACCTGTCTGGATACAAGGACATCGAACGGCAGCTTGACGAGTGCATCGCCGAGAAGTTCGGCTTGGCGTATCCGTGGCCCGATGCCGTCCATGAGGTCGACAACCGGATCCTCGCCGACGAGCAAGTCCAATTGATGACCATTGCTCCGGCGGAATGGGCGCTGCCTAGGCCGCCCCTCGGAGTCGACCTGCCCCATTGGTCGCCGCGCGAGGCCGAGGTCGCCTTCGCGTGCATGTACGAGAAGCTGTCGGGGGTTTCGGCATGAGCACCCAGGCGGCCGAAGGCCCTCTCGACACGGAAGCGCGGTACTGGCGCGATCAATGGGAGCGGGCGCAGGAGGCCCTCGAGCACGAGCGCGAACGGTACACGCAGCTCGAGGCCCTGCTCAAAGAGAACGACGAGCGGTGGCCCGATCTTGGCATCCCGCGCGCCCAAGAGACCCTACTGCGCGTGCTGTACCGGCGCGAGGTCGCGACCAAGGAGATGCTTTACCACGCGCTCTACTCGGAGCGGCCGGATAGCGATCTGCCGGAGCAGAAGATTATCGACGTGCAGATTTGCAAGCTGCGTCAAAACCTGCCGGATGCCGACATCCAAACGAGCTGGGGCCGCGGCTACTACCTGTCGCCGAAGGGCCGGGAGTGGCTCAAGGCGAAGGTTGAGGGGGCCCAGTGACCCTCGGGAGCCACCAAAGGTGCGTCGGCAAGTCGCAACAGCATCTCACGCCGAGATGGATTCTCGATCCGTTAGGGGAATTCGAACTTGACCCCTGCGCAGCGAGCCCCCGGCCTTGGTCGTGCGCCGATGTGAACTACACCGAGGAAGACGACGGCCTTTCTCAAGTGTGGTCAGGCCGGGTGTGGCTGAACCCGCCGTTCAACCGGTACGTCGTCGGGGATTGGATGGACCGGTTTTTCGATCATGGGCGCGGCATTGCGCTCCTGCATGCCCGCACGGAGACAAATTGGTTCCGCTTAGTATGGAAGTGTGCTTCCGCGCTCCTGTTCCTCGATAAGCGAGTGAAATTTTGTCGATCCGACGGGAGCATGCAGGAGGCCAACAGCGGCGCCCCCGTGGTCTTGGTCGCCGCCGACGATCTCAACGCCGCTTGCTTGCGGCGCTGCGGGCTATCTGGCGCCTTCGTTGAGGGGTGGTCGATGCAATGACCAACGGCCTCCACATCGACTTCGAAAGCCGCTCAACGGTCGACCTCAAGAAGACCGGCACGTACGTCTATGCGAAGCACCCGACGACCGACGTGTGGGGCGCGAGTTTTGCCTTCGGCGACGGCCCGATCCTCGATTGGGAATCGCCGGATGTCGTGCCGGAGTACATGCACCCTCGCTGCCCGCCGGAGATCGCCGAGCACGTCGAATCCGGGGGCCTCATCTACGCGCACAACGCGGCCTTCGAAAGGGTCATGTGGACGCATCTGCTCGGGCCCCGCTACGGCTGGCCGATCCCGAAGACCGAGCAATGGCGTTGCACGATGGTCATGGCCTACGCCATGGCGCTGCCTGGCGCGCTCGAGGACGCGGCCCTCGCGCTGGGCCTCGACGTTCAGAAGGACGCCGCCGGTCGCCGGCTCATGCTGCAGATGGCGAAGCCGCGCGGCAAGATCAAATTCTCCAAGGGCTACAGTTCCGTTCCGGACGATGCGATCCGCGTGAGAGAGATGAACGAGGAAGGGTGGGAGGCGTACGCCCGTACGCCCGACGGCCCTGTCATCGCGGATGTCCGTTGGTGGAACTCAGCCGAGAAGGTTGAGCGGCTCATCAAGTACCGCCGGCAGGACGTGGAGGTTGAGCGGGCCATGCTCGATCGCTTGCGGCCGCTGAAGCCGTCCGAGCTCGACCTGTGGCATCTGGATCAGAAGATCAATGACCGAGGAGTCTGCGTCGATGTGCGTCTCTGCGAAGCTGCGAAACAGGTTGTTGCCGACACTGCCGAAAAGCTCGACGCCGACATGCGAGCTGCCACCGAAGGCGATGTCACGGCCTGCTCCAACCGGAACCAAATCATCGCCTTCGTCAAAAGCCACGGAGTCGACACAGAGTCCGTGGCCAAAGATCAGGTTGAAGAAATCCTCGGTCGAGACGACATCCCGCCTGTAGTACGCTGCGTGCTCAATCTTCGCCGGGAGAGCGCCAAGACCTCCGTAGCCAAGATCGACGCGCTCTTGCGCGGCATGTGCCCCGATGGCCGGGCCAGGGGGCTCTTGCAGTTCCTCGCCGCCAGCACGGGTCGCTGGGCGGGGCGCCGCTTCCAGCCACAGAACCTCGTCCGCACCGATGAGGACTTTCCGGTCGCCGAGGCGATCGACGCCATTCTCGGCGGCTACTGCAGTATGGCGTTCGATGAGCCGCTGAACACGGTCAGTCAATGCCTCCGCGGCATGCTCCGTGCCCCAAAGGGCAAGAAGCTCGTCGCCGTCGACTACCGCAACATCGAGGGTCGCATGCTGGCGTGGCTCGCAGGCGAACAGTGGAAGCTCGACGCCTTCCGCGCCTTCGACGAGGGGACCGGGCCCGACCTCTATAAGGTGGCCTATGGGCGGTCCTACAACATGCCGGCCAGCGAAGTGACGAAGCCGCAGCGCCAGATCGGCAAGGTGATGGAGCTCGCCCTCGGCTATCAAGGCGGCGTCGGCGCGTTCCAGACCATGGCCGTGAATTACGGGGTGCAGCTTCCGGAAGAGGAAGTGATCGGGATACGCGATGCGTGGCGCCTCGCGCACCCCAACGTCAAGTCGTTTTGGTACGACCTCGAAGAGGCGGCGTTCATGGCTGTCGAGCATCCTGGCGAGACGGCCTACGTGGGCGAGCGCATCGTCTTCCGGGTCGCCGGGAGCTGGCTGTTCATGCGCCTGCCGTCGAAGCGGTTCCTGGCCTACGCCTACCCGAAGATCGAGTGGAAGGAGATGCCTTGGTACTCCGATGCCGACACCTATTGGAAGGATTGGGGCGACGATGAGAGTGCGCGTAAGTTTTGGGGCGATGCTGTCGCCGATTACGACGCCGACCGCGGCATGGTGCTCCTGAAGCGCAAGGCCAAGAAGCAAGTCGTCTCATACATGGGCGTCAACAGTTACACCCGCAAATGGGAGCGTTGTTATCTCTACGGCGGGCTGCTCGCCGAAAATGCCACGCAGGCCGCGTCCCGCGACATCCTTGCGGACGCCATGCCGCGGCTCGAGGCCGCCGGCTACCCGACAATTCTCACAGTGCATGACGAAATCGTGGCCGAGGTCGATGAGGACTTCGGGTCGCCCGACGAGATGGGCGCGATCATGGTCGATCTGCCGGATTGGGCCGAAGGCGCTCCGATCACGGCCGAAGGCTGGGAAGGAAAGAGGTATCGCAAGTGAAACGCGGTGAAGTCCGCCGCCCCTGGGCGGCCTGGGAGAAGTGCCTGCTGTCGAAGCCGGGCCTGACAGCAGCGGTGATCGCCGAGCGCACCGGCCGGACGGAGAAGGCCGTTGAGTCCATGCGCCGGGAAATGCGGGAACGGATGAAGCGAACCCAAGAGAGGACGCAGCAGTGAAGGAAATTTATGTCAGCGTGGACGTAGAGACGGACGGCCCGATCCCCGGCCCGAATTCGATGCTGTCACTCGGCGCCGCGGCCTTCGACGAAGAAGGCACGTTGCTCGAGAGTTGGCAGCGCAATCTCCATCCCATCATAGGGGCGTTGCCGGATCCCGACACCATGGCGTGGTGGGCCAAGAACCCCGAAGCTTACGAGATGACGCAGCGGGGCCAACTTCCCGCCAAGGATGCCATGTGTGAGTTCGCTGCGTGGGTCGATTCACTAGAGGGCAAGCCGGTCTTCGTCGCCTATCCGGCGGGCTTCGATTTCACCTTCGTCTATTGGTACTTGATGCGGTTCGTTGGCCGGAGCCCGTTCAGCTTCTCCGCGCTCGATATCAAGTCTTACGCCATGGCCAAGCTCGGCTGCGGCTACCGAAACGCCACGAAGCGCAACATGCCGAAGGAATGGTTCTCGGAGCGGAAGCACACGCACGTCGCTATTGAGGACGCAATCGAACAGGGCGAGCTGTTCTTCAACATCAAGCGGTGGCAGGGGTGAGCGAGGTCAGCAAGCACATCGAGAAGGCGGTCAAGGCAGCGCAGGAGGCCGCCGGCATCCCCCGCGGCCATGCGGCCAAGGCGATCGAGGCGGCGCTCCCGCATCTCGACAACGCACGAATGGCCGCGCGCCGGCAGGTTGGGCGGGAGCAGCAGCGCACGCGAAAATAACGAGCCACTATAACGTGCCAAAATTGCCGTTCTACAAAATTCCCGACAAACGAAAATCTAGCTAGATCAATTGTTTAGGTGGCGCACCCGACAAGATTCGAACTTGTGACCTCTGCCTTCGGAGGGCAGCGCTCTATCCAGCTGAGCTACGGGTGCTTTCGCGGAATCTGTGCGCGAACCTATCCAAACCGTGATCGCGAAGCAACGGCCCCTTAACCCGACCTGGGACGTATTGTACCCCATCTTGGGGCAGGCAGGGGCCGCCCGGAACAAGGCCGGAGGATCTGGCTGGCGACTGGAGGCAGGAGCGCGTGACGACCGGTTCGGACAGAATTGCGTGGGTCGACTACGCCAAGGGCATCTGCATCATCATGGTGGTGATGATGCATTCGACCCTGGGCGTGCAAGAGGCCACGGGCGAACCGAGCTGGATGGGCGCGCTGGTGGCTTTCGCCAAACCCTTCCGCATGCCCGATTTTTTCTTGATTTCCGGTCTTTTTCTGACACGCGTCATCGACCGGCCCTGGCGCCGATACCTCGATACGAAGGTCGTCCATTTCGCCTATTTCTACGCTCTGTGGGTGACTATCCAATTCGCCTTCAAGGCGCCCGGCTTCGCCGCGGAGGATGGCTGGGCGGGCGTGGCGCAGGCCTATGCGCTGTCCTACGTGCAGCCCTTCGGCACGCTGTGGTTCATCTACCTGTTGCCCATCTTCTTCGTGGTCTCGAAGCTCACGCGTGGCATCTCGCCGCTGATCGTTTGGCCCCTGGCGGCAGCGCTGCAGATCGCCGACGTGCAGACCGGCAGCATCGTGATCGACGAGTTCTGCGCGCGTTTCGTCTATTTCTACTCAGGCTACGTTTTCGCGGACTTCTTCTTCCGGTTCGCGGATACGGTGCAGCGCCATCCGCGCGAAGCCACTGCACTGCTGGTCGCATGGGCCGTTTTCGAGGCTGTGGTCGTGTTCAGCGGGGTGTCCGCCCTCCCGGTCGTCGGTCTGGCCCTGGGCTTCCTGGGGGCACTCGCCGTGATCACGTCGGGCGTGCTGCTATGGAGGTATGGCCTCGCGGATTTCGTCCGCTATTCGGGGGAGCACTCGATTGTCATCTATCTCGCCTTCTTCCTGCCCATGGCCGCCACGCGGATTTTGCTCGTGAAGGTCGCGCCGGGACTCGACACGGGGCTGATCGCTCTCATCGTGACCGCCATGGGGGTCGTCGTGCCCCTCATTTTGCACCGGCTGGTCCGCAACACGGCCCTCAGTTTTCTGTTCGAGCGGCCCGATTGGGCCAAGCTGAAGCCCGCGCCCGTGAGCCCGCCGGCAAAGGCCTCGTGAGGGAGCGGCCACCCCGGCTCCCATGCCTCACTTGACGCGCTTTGTCATAGGCGTCACCTATGCGGCTCAAAAACTGAGATGGCTGGGCAGCCGAGGGTGAATAAGAAGATGGCGGACAAAAAGAAGGTCATCGTTATCGGCGGCGGTTTTGGCGGCGTCTTCGCGGCTAAATCCCTAGAGAAGCTCGGACGCGGCGTGGTCGATGTCGAGCTGATCAACAACAACAACTACTTCGTGTTTCAACCCCTCCTGCCGGAGGTGGCGTCGTCGAACCTGAACTCTTCGGACGCCGTGGTGCCGTTGCGGCAACTCCTGAGCCGGGTGCAGATCCGCCAGGCCCGCGTCATGGGGATCGATTTCGAACGGAAGATCGTCATCGTGATCCAGGGCGCCCGGATGACGCCCGTAGAGCTGCCTTACGACGAGCTCGTCATCGCGCTCGGCACAGGCGTGGATCTCGCCCGCATTCCGGGCATGTCGGACCACGCCCTGACCATGAAGGACCTGACGGATGCGCATATGCTGCGCACCCACGTGATCGGCTGCCTGGAGACCGCGGACGTTACCACAGACACGCTGGTCAAGGACCAGTTGCTCACATTCGTTGTCGTGGGCGCGGGCTTTTCCGGTGTTGAAACCGCTGCGGAAACGAACGAGCTGATCAGCCGCGCGCTGCGCTACTACCACAACATCAAGCCCGAAGAGATTCGTATGTATCTCATCGAGTTCGCGCCGCGCATCCTGCCGACCTTTCCGGCGGACCTTGCCGAATACGCCACGAAAAATCTCCGCGCGAACGGCGTGGAGGTCCTGACCGGCGTGGGCACGAAGTCGGCCACGTCCACCGGTGTCGAACTCACCAATGACCGTGTGATCAACGCCTCGACCATCGTCGCCACGATCGGCAACGGGCCGCATCCGCTTGTGGACGCGCTCGGCCTCGACATGAAGTGGGGGCGCATCAAGACGGACCGGTTTATGCAGGTGCCCGGCCACGACCATGTTTGGGCGCTCGGCGACGCCGCGCTGATCCCGCTGAACGACTATCCAAAAGACGATCCGGCCGATTATGCGACGCAGACCGCGCAGTTTGCGGTGCGCGAGGGCTACCAGCTTGCGGCCAATATCGTGGCGAAGCTCAAGGGCGAACCGCTGAAGCCGTTTGCCTACACGTCGAAGGGCTCCCTCGCCTCACTCGGCATGAGTAAGGCCGTGGCCGACGTCTACGGCGTCAAGATGCACGGCATCTTCGCGTGGCTGCTGTGGCGAGGCTTCTATCTATCCTTCCTGCCGGGCCTTGTCGCGAAGTTCCGCGTCGGGCTGAACTGGATGATTAACGCCGTGATGCCCCCGAACATCGTGCAGCTGCGCATGCCGGCGCCTGCCACGCGCTACATCCACTTCTGGAAGGGCGACAAGGTGTTCGAGCCGGGCATGCTGATCGACGGCTTCTATACGGTGATCAAAGGCCGCTTCAAGCTGACCATCGACAACCCCGAGACGGGCGAGCATTTCGAAAAAGAGTTCGGGCCCGGGGAGCATTTTGGCGAGCGGGTCCTGCTCATATCGCATCTGCGCACGGGGCTTGTCGAAGCGCTCGAGGACGGCCTGCTGCTGTTCACCGCGCAGAAGGACTTCCGGCGCTTCGCGCGGGCCTTCCCGCCGCTCGAGAAATATTTCCGGAGCTATATCGACGAGACCTTCGGCGGCCCGGACAAGGCGTTCGCGCCGGGGAATGTCAAGGACGAGAAGGAAGACGAGCACGGATCGTAGGCTTCCGTTCCGTGCAACCGCGCTATCAACGCTTCTGTGGCCCGTTGGGCTTTCCCCCTCCCGCGGACGTCCCGCAGTCCTTATAGTCGCCCGGTCATGACCACGAAGACCACCAAATCCGCGACCGCAGGCAAGCCTGCGGGACTTAGCAAGCCTGCGGGACCTGGCGACCACGTCTACCTGATCGACGCCTCGGGCTATATCTTCCGCGCCTACCACGCGCTGCCGCCCCTGACGCGCCCCTCGGACGGCTTGCCCATCGGGGCCGTGCATGGCTTCTGCGCGATGCTGTGGAAGCTGTTGCGGGACGCGGACGAGCTCGCGCCGCCGACGCATCTAGCGGCGATCTTCGACAAGTCCGAGCACACGTTCCGCAACGACCTCTACCAGGGCTACAAAGCCAACCGGTCGGAGACACCCGAGGATCTCGTGCCCCAGTTCCCGCTGGTGCGCGACGCCGTACGCGCCTTCAACGTGGCGTGTATCGAAAAGCTCGGCTACGAGGCCGACGATCTGATCGCGACCTACGCGCTTGAGGCCAAGAACGCCGGCGCCGACGTGACCATCGTCTCGTCCGACAAGGACCTGATGCAGCTCGTGGGCCCCGGTATCGTCATGTACGACACCATGAAGAACAAGGTGATCGACGAAGAGGGTGTCGTCGAGAAATTCGGCGTGCCGCCCGACAAGGTCATCGAGGTGCAGGCGCTGATAGGCGACACGTCCGATAACGTGCCGGGCGTGCCGGGCATCGGCGTCAAGACAGCTGCCCTGCTGATCGGCGAGTACGGAGACCTCGATACGCTGCTTGCGCGCGCGCCCGAGATCAAGCAGCAGAAGCGCCGCGAGAACCTGATCGAATTCGCGGATCAAGCGCGCCTGTCGCGGACGCTCGTCACGCTCGACACGCAAACGCCGCTGGACGTGCCGCTGGCGGAAACGGCGGTGCGTGCGCCGGAGCCCGAGGCGCTGCTCGGCTTCATGCGCGAAATGGAGTTCACCACGCTGACGAAGCGGGTGGCCGAGGGACTGGGCGCGCCCGTCCCTGAAGGCCTCGACAAGCCCAAGAAGACGGCCCGCAAGAAAAAGGACGACTACGATCATCCGTTGCGGCAGAGCCCGCGCGGAGCGAGCGGGCCCTCACGCGACATCGCCGTTCAGGGCGGATCGCCGCGCGAGCTGGCCGCCGAGCGCCTGGACCGGATCGAGGACATTCCGTTCGACCGCGCTGCCTACGAGACCGTGACGGACACCGCACGGCTATCCGAGCTTTTAGAGGCGGCGCGCGAGCAAGCCTTCGTGGCGCTGTCGGTGAAACGCGACCGCGCCGACCCCATGGCCTCCGACGTCGCCGGCATCGCGCTGTCGCTTACGCCCGGCCAGGCGGCCTACATCCCCATGGCCCATCGCGCCGGTGACGGGCTCGACCTCGGCGGGGGGCCGGAGATTGCGCAAATTCCTCCCGTAGAGGCGCTGAAACTGCTGAAGCCGCTGCTCGAAGATGAGGCTGTGCTGAAGATCATCGCCGACGCCAAGCCCGCCATGGTGGTGCTGGGGCGTTACGGCATCGCTCTGGACAGCGTCGACGATCCCACGCTCATCTCCTACGCGCTGGATGCGGGGCGCTCGGACCACAGTCTTCCGAAACGCACGGCCGCCCTGTTCGGCCACGCCTGCCTCACCGAGAAGGAGGTGGTCGGCACCGGCAAGTCCGCGATCCCCTTCGACCAGGTCGACGTGGCGCGGGCCACGGAAGCCGCGGGCGAAGAAGCCGACGCAGGCTTACGGATGTGGATGGTGCTGAAGCCGCGCATGCCGTCCGAAGGCGTGACGGCCGTGTACGAAACGCTCGAGCGGCCCCTGGAGCCGGTGTTGGCCGAGATGGAACGGGCCGGCATCAAGGTGGACCGGGCCATGCTCGCGCGGCTCTCCGGCTCGTTCGCGCAGACCATCGCGCGGCTCGAAGACGAGATCCGCGAGCTGGCGGGCGAGGATTTCAACATCGGTTCGCCCAAGCAGCTCGGCGAAATCCTGTTCGACAAGATGAGCCTGGCGGGCGGGCGCAAGACTAAGACCGGCGCCCGGAGCACCGACGCCGCCGCGCTCGAGGAACTCGCGGCCGCAGGTCACGATCTGCCGCAGAAGATCCTCGAATGGCGGCAGCTCGCGAAGCTGAAAAGTACGTACACGGACGCTCTGCCCGCTTACATCAACGAGGAAACGGGCCGGGTGCATACGCGCTATGTCTTGGCCTCGACCACGACGGGACGCCTCGCCAGCCAAGAGCCGAACCTGCAGAACATTCCCGTGCGCACCAAAGAGGGGCGCGAAATACGCAAAGCGTTCGTGGCCGAACCCGGCAAGACGCTGATCAGCGCCGACTACAGCCAGATCGAATTGCGCGTGCTCGCGCACATGGCCGACACGCCGACCTTGCGCCAGGCCTTCGCGGACGGGCTCGACATCCACGCCATGACGGCGTCGGAGATGTTCGGCGTGCCCATCGAGGGCATGGACCCGGGCGTGCGCCGGCGCGCCAAGGCGATCAATTTTGGCATTATCTACGGCATCTCTGCGGTGGGGCTCGCCGCGCAGCTCGGCATCCCGCGCGGGGAAGCGGCCGCCTATATCAAGACCTATTTCGAGCGCTTCCCCGGCATCAAGGACTACATGGAGCAGATGAAGGCAGAGGCGCGGCACTCCGGCTACGTCTCGACGCTGTTCGGGCGGAAAGTCCACTACCCCGAGATCAACACGAAGAACCCATCGCTACGTGGCAACTACGAGCGCGCGGCCATCAATGCGCCGATCCAGGGCTCGGCCGCCGACATCATCCGCCGCGCCATGATCCGTATACCCGGGGCGTTACGCGACGCGGGGCTGAAAGCGCGCATGCTGCTGCAGGTCCATGACGAGCTGATCTTCGAAGCGCCCGAGGAGGAAGCCGAGAAGACCATGAAGGTCGCGCGCGAGATCATGGAAGCCGCGCCAGCGCCCGCCCTCGAGCTCAAAGTCCCGCTGAAGGTCGATGCCCGCGCCGCCGACAACTGGGAGGCCGCACATTAGACCTCAGCCACTGCGCGGCCGGACCACGGCGACGATGTTGGTCTGCACCACGCCGTCGACCTTGGCGATGTGGTTGAGGATGGCCTTGTCGCCGTCGGGCGAGTCCTGACAGTCGAGCTGGGCCACGAGCTTTTCGTCCGACAACCTCACGACATTGGCGAACTGGCAGTTGTCCATTTCCAGCGCCTTGAGGGTATCGAGGGTGGCCCTGGCGTTGGCCGAACCCAGCAATTCTATAAATAGATAGATATTCACCATCGTCGCATTTCCTCCGGTTCTTGCCGGCGCACGAGCGCCAGTGTTCTGTCAACACGCCTGCGCGCGTTTTGCTCCCGACTTCGCAGCTCGCCCAGCCAGAGACAATATGCTGCGTTGACGGCGCGCGTGCCGTTGCGCGACACCGGCGCATGAAGCCAAAGCTCCTGACCACCCTTCAAACCTATACGCGCGCCGACTTCCTCAGCGACACGGTCGCGGGGCTGACGGTGGCCCTGGTGGCGATCCCGCTCAGCATCGCCATCGCCATCGCCTCGGGGGCGGACCCGGCGAAAGGCATCGTCACGGTCATCGTGGCCGGATTTCTGGTCTCGCTGCTCGGCGGCAGCAAAGTCCAGATCGGCGGGCCGACCGGCGCCTTCATCGTGGTGGTCTATGGCGTCATCGCCGAGCACGGCTATGACGGCCTCGTGCTTGCGACGCTGATGGCCGGGATCCTCCTGCTGATCGCAGGCGCGCTCCGGGCCGGGAGCCTGATCCAGTACATCCCCGAGGCGGTCATCAACGGTTTCACCATCGGCATCGCGGTGATCATCGCCACGAGCCAGCTCAAGGACTTTTTCGGCATCCAGGTCGAGGCGCTTCCGGCCGACTTTCTCGGCCAGGTGGCTGCTCTATGGGCCGCGCGCGACACGGCGAGCCTAACCGCGCTTGTGATCGGCGTCGTGACTCTGGTCTCAATCGTACTGCTGCGGCGGGCGGCGCCGCGACTGCCTTGCACGATCATCGTGGTGGCCATCGTCTCGGCCGTGATCGCGGCGTTCGCGCTTCCCGCCGACACCATCGTCTCCCGCTACGGGCCCTTGCCCCAAACCTTGCCGGCGCCGGCTCTTCCCGACGTCTCGTTCGCGCGCGTGGTGGAGCTGCTGCCCAGCGCCCTCATCATCGCCTTCCTGGCGGCGGTCGAATCCCTGCTTTCGGCCATGGTTGCGGATCGCATGATCGCCAGCCATCACAGGCCGAATGCGGAGGTCATCGCCCAGGGCGCCGCCAATATCGGTTCGGCGCTCTTTGGCGGCCTGCCGGCGACGGGCGCGGTCGCCCGAACGGCGAAGAACGTGCGGGCCGGCGCAAAGACGCCGGTCGCGGGGCTTATCCATGCACTCGCGGTACTGGTCATCATGCTGGTCGCCGCGCCGCTTGCCGGGCATCTGGCGCTGCCGGCGCTCGCTGCGCTCCTCATCCTCACCGCCTGGTACATGAGCGAGCCGCACAAATGGCGCGGCTACATGGCGGAGCGGCTGTCGGACCGGGTTCTGCTGGTGCTGACGCTGGTTCTGACGGTGCTGACTAATCTCACCATCGCCATAGCAGTCGGCGTTGCCTTGGGCCTCGCCATCCGGCTGCGGCGGCGCAACGTGCCGCCTTCCGACTGGCAGACGCCGGAGCGATGACAGCCAAATAGTCGCTTCGATGCCGCCCACATGACCTCGCGCCCATCATCCGCTATGGGTTGCACCATTCGCTCCTATGATACTTAGCGCCCTCATACTCCTGACGACAGCCGCCTGCGCGGGGCTGATGGCGTGGCCGAAGCTCGCAAACAACCGCCTTTGGCGCGCCACTCTGACGCCGCTGGCCTCGATCATCGGCTCGGGCTTCCTGGTTCTCGGTCCCATTCTCGACGACCGGTTCGGTGCCTACGGGCTCCTCGCCATGATCGCACTCTGCGGCATGGCGGCCATGTTCGGCTCGGCCATCCGCTTCAACATCGCCGCGTACGACCAGGACGGATGGATCGCCGGATCGCCGGTCGAGCGGCTGGAGCACGTCTCCTCCTGGGTGCTTGCCTTCGCCTATATCATCTCGGTCGCCTATTACCTGAACCTGTTCGGCGCCTTCGGTGTCAGTCTCGCGGATGTCGATCAGGACTTCTCGGCAAAGCTTCTGACCACAGCGATGTTCGCGTTCATTCTCGTCATCGGATGGACGCGGGGGTTCTCCGCGCTCGAACGACTCGAACAGATTTCCGTGGGGCTGAAGCTGGCGGTCATCGGCGGCCTGCTGGTCGGCCTTGCGGTCTATTTCGGCGCCAAGGCGTCCGCAGGCGCGCTCGTCCTGAACGCGCCGCAGGTTACAGGCTGGAACGCGGTCGCGATGCTCTTCGGACTGATCGTCACGGTGCAGGGCTTCGAGACCTCGCGCTATCTCGGCGACACCTATTCCGCCAAGACGCGCATCGCCTCCATGCGGCTGGCCCAGATCATCTCGACCGTGATCTATCTCGTCTATATCGGCCTCGTGACGTTCGTGTTCGCGCGCGAAGACCTGCATTTCTCGGAAACGGCGGTGGTGGACATGATGGGCATGGTCGCGCCAATCCTCACCGTGCTGCTGGTGGTGGCGGCACTCAGCGCGCAGTTCAGCGCGGCGGTGGCGGACACGAGCGGATCGGGCGGGTTGTTCGAAGAGCTGACCCACGGCAGGGTCTCGAGCCGGGTCGGCTATCTCCTGCTCATCGTCATCGGCATTGCCCTGACCTGGACCGCTGACGTGTTCGAGATCATCGCCTATGCCTCGCGCGCCTTCGCGGCCTACTACGCCATTCAGGCGGGCATCGCGGCGCACTTCGCCCACCGCAACAAGCCGTTCGGGCCTCTGTGCCTGTCCTATGCGGCGCTCATGGTGCTCGGGCTCGCCATCACGCTGTATGGCACGCCGGTCGAAGGCGGCGGCGAATGACGGCTAACTGCGCGGCAACCGGTCGAGCCAATCGTTGAACAGCGTGCGGCTGGCTTCGTTGGTTGCCGGCGCATAGCGCGCCGTGGTGGCGCGCATCTCGCCCAAGTCCACATTGGAGTTCGCCAGTTCCAGCGTATGGCCGATGAGCCAGCGCTCCATGTCCTCCTTGGGCAGTTCCACATGGAACTGGAGCGCGAGCACGTTGGGTCCGTATGCGAAGGCTTGGTTGGGCGTGATCGTGGTGGAGGCGAGCCGCGCGGCGCCGGAGGGCAGATCGAACGTGTCGCCATGCCAGTTCAGAATGTGCAGGCCTTCCAGCACGCCAAGCGGCGAGGCCTTGCCTTCCTCGGTCAAGGTCAGCTGGTCCCAGCCGAGCTCCTTCTCCGCGCCGGGATAGACGCGGGCCGCGAGCACCGCCGCCAGGGCCTGAGCGCCGAGGCAGATGCCCACAACCGGCGTGCCTTTCTTGACCACGGCTTCGATCAGCTTCAGCTCGTCGGTCAGAAACGGATAGCGTTCGAACTCGTAAACGCTGATGGGCCCGCCGAGGATCAGCACCAGATCGGCATCGAGCGCCGGGCTGAGATCGTCGCGCCCCGCTTGAAGATAGGTGAGACCGATGCCGCGCTCGGCGAGCACGGGGCCGAGCGTGCCGGCATCCTCGAAAGCCACGTGATAGATGGCGACGGCGTTTTTCATGGGGTCTCCCTCCTTGCGCGCAAGTCTTGAAGGTAAGCACCGGCGCGAAGAGGTCTATTGTCCTATCGCGACGCCGGGTTGCTCGTTTGCGACATGGCGTGCCGTTATGCGACTTTGGCGACGCCCTGGCGTCGCGGATCGCCAGCCCCTTGCGCGCCCTTCTTCTCGTGCCAGCGCGCCACATGCACGCCGCCGAAGAACAGGTTTAGCTCGGGCCAGGCCTTTACGTTCTCGCTGAGCGCGCGCAAGGCCGCCCCTTCCTCTTCGGTGAAGCCCGGTTCGAAACTCACCGTGCCGCAGCGTTCCACATGGAGGCGCGGCGCGTTCACCGCGTCCTCCACGTCCATACGGTGCACCAGGATGTTCACCGCCACCTGCAGGATTGCGGTGCGGATACGATTGGACCCGCCCGTACCGATCGCGGTGACGGTGCCGTCGGGTTCGAGAATGATCGTCGGCGCCATCATGGACGACATGCGAACGCCTTCGTGAAACGCGCCGGGCTCGCCGCCCACCACGTCTTCCTCGCCGAGCATGTTGTTCAGCATGAAGCCGTGATTGCCAACGATGAAGCCGTTGCCTTCGCCGTTCGAGAGGCTGACGGCGGCGGCATTTCCTTCCGAGTCGATGACGCTGATATGGGTCGTACCGCGGTAGGCCGGCGGCGCCGCCACGCTCGCGGCGATGTCCGCGGCGAGCGCCCCGGCCGCGAGCTTCGCGGCGAGCTTATTGCCATGGGCGCCGCGCACCTCGTTTGTGGCGATCATGGCCGCTGCCAACGCGCGCGCATCGATCGGCTGTCCCGCTGCGGCAAACGCCTCGAGGTAGGACAAGCCGTAAGCGACGAGCGCCCCGCCCGCGCTGGGCGGCGGATTGAGCGCGACCGCAGCGCCGCCGAACCGCCATAGAAGCGGGTCGCGTATGCAGACCTCATAGCGCTTGAGGTCGTCGAGCGTGAGATGCCCGCCGAGGTCCCTTGATTGGGCCGCGATGGCTTGCCCAATATCGCCATCGACGAAAAGGCGCGCACCGTCCTCGGCGAGCCAGGAGAGCGTTTCGCCGAGCCGTTCGTTGCGGAACGTGTCTCCGCCTTTGAGGAGGGTGCCGCCGGGAGCGAAGATCGCCCGCGCCGACGCACTCTGCTGCAGGATCGGCGCGACGACCGTGAACAGATAGGCCTGGAAGTCCGAGAGCGGAAACCCTTCGTTCGCCGCGCGGACGGCCGGCTCAACCAGCCGCTTCATGGGCAGACGCCCATAGGCCTCGTGCATGGCGAAGAGGCCTTGCGCGATGCCGGGGGTGGCGCTGGACCCAAGCCCGATATGGAACTCCTGGGTAGCAGGTCCGAAATTAGCGTTGATCGGAAAGAAGGAGACGTCGTTCACTGCGCGGCGCTTGAGCGGCGTCTCCACAAAGAAGTCGAACAGCTTAGGCGCGCGCTGGCCCGCCGCCCGAGCCATCAGGAAGCCGCCACCGCCGGGAGAGGCGAACACGGCTTCGGCGACGAAGCTCATGCACACGCCGGCAATGGCTGCATCGAAGGCGTTGCCGCCATCGGCGAGGATTTCGGCGGCAGCCTCGGCGGTCCGGGTGTGGCCGGCAGCAACGACGGATTGGGGTTTGCTCATCGGGGAGTGCGTAAGGGGCGTTGCCGCCGGGAGCAAGGGCGAGATGCACGAAACAGGCGCTCAAAACGGTACATGGCCGAGACAAGCCCGGCCATGTTTCTGTCTCTTGTCACTGCCGAGTTCGGCTAGCTCAAGCGTTTCTCGAGATCGGCGAGTTCTTCCTTCAAGCCGCCGGGCAGTTTGTCGCCGAACGACTCGTAGTGCTCCTTGATCGAGGGGATCTCCGCCTTCCACCCTTCGAGGTCGACGCGGAGCAACTCCTTCATGTCCCCGCTGTCCACGTCGAGCCCGTCGGTGTCGAGACCGCCCTCGGCCGGTATCTTGCCGAGCGGCGTGTCCACGGCCTCGGCCTTGCCGTCGCAGCGCTCGAAGATCCATTTCAACACGCGCGCGTTCTCGGCGAAGCCCGGCCACAGAAACTTGCCGTCCGGGCTCTTGCGGAACCAGTTCACGTAGAAGATCTTCGGCATCTTATCGCCGCCCTTCTCGCCGACCTTCAGCCAGTGCGCGAAGTAGTCACCCATGTGGTAGCCGCAGAAGGGCAGCATCGCCATGGGATCGCGGCGCAGGTTGCCGAGCCCGCCCGTTGCGGCGGCCGTCTTCTCCGAGGCCATGATCGAGCCAAGGAACGTGCCCTGCCTCCAGTTCTCCGCCTCCATGACGAGCGGCACGACGGAAGCGCGGCGGCCACCGAACAGAATCGCGTCGATCGGCACACCCTTCGGATCCTCCCATTCGGAGGCGATGACCGGGCACTGGCCGGCGGGCGCGGTGAAGCGCGAGTTCGGATGCGCGGCCGGCCGGTCGGAGTCCGGCGTCCAAGAGCGGCGCAGCCAATCCGTCGCGTGGGCCGGCGGCTCCTTCGACATTTCCTCCCACCAGACATCGCCGTCGTCGGTGAGCGCGACATTGGAGTAGATGCAATTCGCATCCAGGGTCCGCATGGCGTTGACGTTCGACTTGTCGGAGGTGCCCGGCGCCACGCCGAAGAAGCCGGTCTCCGGATTGATCGCGTATAGGCGCCCGTCCTCGCCGAACTTCATCCAGCAGATGTCGTCGCCGATGGTCTCGGCCTTCCAGCCGGGAATCGTCGGATTCAGCATCGCCAGGTTGGTCTTGCCGCAGGCGCTGGGGAAGGCGGCGGCGATGTACTTCACCTCCCCTTCCGGATTGGTGAGCTTGAGGATCAGCATGTGCTCCGCAAGCCAGCCTTCGTCCCGCGCCTTCACGGAAGCGATACGCAGCGCGTGGCACTTCTTGCCGAGTAGAGCATTGCCGCCATAGCCGGACCCGTACGACCAGATCTCCCGCGTCTCGGGGAAGTGCGAGATGTACTTGGTTTCGCTGCAGGGCCACGGCACGTCGGCCTGGTTCGGCGCCGTAAGCGGCGCGCCCACCGTGTGCATGCCGCGGACGAAATCGTCGCTGTCGCCTAGTGCGCCCCAGACTGCGTCTCCGACGCGGGTCATGATGTGCATGTTGGCGACGGCGTAGGCCGAGTCCGTGACCATGACGCCAATGCCCGCGATCGGGGAACCAACCGGCCCCATGGAATAGGGCACCACATACATGGTGCGGCCCTGCATCGCGCCGTCATAGAGCGCGGTCAGGGTCTCTTTCATCTTGGCCGGGTCGAACCAGTTGTTGGTCGGGCCGGCGTCTTCTTCTTTTTCGGAACAGATATAGGTTTGGTCTTCGACGCGGGCGACGTCTTTAGGGTCGGAACGGACCAGGATCGAGTTTGGGCGCTTCTCGGGGTTCAGCCAGATCGCCGTGCCGCCATCGACCATCGCCTTCAGCAGCGCCTGGTATTCTTCCTTGGAGCCATCGCACCAATGGACCGCCTCCGGCTTGAATAACTTTTCCGCCTCGGCCACGAACTCCAGCACTTTCGGATTCGTGGTCGGGGCCACTTTTGACTGAACATTCATGCGTTTCCGTCCCTATTTATTGGTTGTCTGTCTGCGGTTTTAATCGATGGAGCTGTCTCCAATACGCGTTGTTCTTGGAAAACGCCTATCGGCAATTAGGCCAATGGCAATTGTCAGCCAGAGCCTAGCGTGGCCCTGGCCTCATCCACAAGTCGTACGAGTTCGTTTCGCGCGTCCTGCGGGGTCTCAATCCGGCTCCGGAAATCGACCCGCAGGGTCTCAGAGCCCCGCACGAGATCGCACCCCAACGGATCGAGGCCGCTCATCAGCCAGGGTGGTGCGGCCGGATCGGCTGCTACACCGCCGAAGACCTGCGCATAGAGGGCGATTGCGTCGGCGTGGTCTTCGTTCATGTGCGCCACGATCCCTTCCTCGGCCTCGAGGAGGCTCTCCGCGCCCGCGAGCGGGACCAGCAGGTCCTCCGGCGATAAGTCGACGATGCGGCCGAAGCCGCCGATGAAATGGGCGCTCTCGATATCCAGCCTCCAGAACGAAAAATCGGGAAAATCCGCGTAAAATGCGGCCTGAGCCTGCCGGGCCAGGAACCGGCGGCGAGCGTTTGGATCGTCGGTCCGCTCCGCCCGCCCGCTGAGTGTCAGCCGCGCGCCTTGCAGCGGATCGCCGCCGTCCGCCCGGCCCGAACCCGTCCCATCCAGAAGGATTGCCGCGCGCGGGTCTTGCACCAGATTGCGCGTATGCCGGGCCAGCGTCGAAATGAGGAAGACCGGGGACCCGTCCGCCTCCGTCGCTAGGGTGATGAGCGAGGCATAGGGCGCCCCGGATGGGGGCTCCAAGGTCGCCAAAGCGCCCTTGGAAGATAGTCGCACGAGGCTGCGCGCTTCGGCCGCTATCTCTGCCATATCGGGTAATTCTGGAGAGTTATTTACTTGCGCCATAACGGTTTTTGTTGCATCCCGGTATCGATGGGTCGGGCGCACGACGCCCCCAGCTCTGCCCCGATGCTGCCATGGTTTTCGCGCAGCGCTAGGAGCATAACACCCAGTCAATCGCGCAACGCGCGCAAAAAGGCCCCCCTATGCCAACAATTGCCCTTGTCGATGACGACAGAAACATTCTCACCTCCTTGCGCATGGTGCTCGAGGCGGAAGGGTACAAGACCCAGACCTACAACGACGGCGCCAGCGCGCTGGACGGCTTGTTTGACAGTCCGCCCGATCTCGCCATCCTCGACATCAAGATGCCGCGCATGGACGGTATGGAGCTTCTGCGGCGCCTTCGTCAGCGCACGGAGATGCCCGTGATCTTCCTCACCTCGAAAGACGAGGAGATCGACGAGCTGTTCGGGCTCAAGATGGGCGCGGACGACTACATCCGTAAGCCCTTCCCGCAGCGTCTGTTGATCGAGCGCGTCAAGGCGGTGCTGCGGCGCGCCCAGCCTCGCGACACGGCCCAAGTGGCCGACGACAAGTCGAAGGTCCTGGAGCGGGGAAAACTGAAAATGGATTCCGAGCGCCACACCTGCGTGTGGGATGGGCTGCCGGTGACCCTCACCGTGACCGAGTTCCTGATCCTGCAGGCGCTGGCGCAGCGCCCGGGCGTCGTAAAAAGCCGGGACGCGCTGATGGATGCGGCCTATGATGACCAAGTCTATGTCGACGACCGCACAATCGACAGCCACATCAAGCGGTTGCGGAAGAAGTTCAAGGCCGTCGACCAAAGCTTCGATGTGATCGAGACACTTTATGGCGTGGGCTATCGCTTCAAAGAATAACGGGCAGCGCCAATGACTGCCGAGGCCGAAAGGTCCTGGCAGCAGGACTCCGGGACGTGGCGCGCCCGCGCCATGCGCGCTGGCCGTGCCGTTCTCTACTGGGTCCGGCGCGCCACGCGCTGGCTCGGACAGCACCGTCCATTCCGGCATGGCTTCTCGAGCCTGACCCGCCGGATCGTCGTGCTGAATCTCATCGGCCTTGCGATCCTTGTTTCGGGCATTCTGTATCTCAACGACTTGCGCGCCGCTCTGATCGGCGCCGAGGTTCAGAGCCTTCAGACGCAAGGCGAGATCATCGCCCGGGCCATCGCCGCGTCGGCGGGCGTCGATGCCGGCGAGTCCGAGGTCGACCCGGAAACGATCCTGGAACGGGAGATGGGCGATGCGGCCTTCGCCGAGAGCGGCGCCCTGCCGAACGCGCTCGGATTCACGATCGATCCCGAGCGCGCCGCGCCGATCCTGCGCCCACTAGTGAAACCCACGGGCAGCCGCGCGCGCATCTACGATCGCGACGGCGCGCTGATCCTCGATTCCGACACGTTCTATTCGCGCGGCGAGGTCTTGCGCTACGACCTGCCGCCGCCGGAGACGAGCGAACCCGATGCGCTGACGACGTTCTGGAACGCCGTGGCCAATCAGTTCCAACCCTTGGATCTGCCGGTCTATACGGAGATCGGAACCGTGAACGGGAAGGCCTACCCGGAGGTCGAGGCGGCGCTGACGGGCACGTCCGTTCCCATCGTCCGCAAGAACGAGAAGGGTGAGATTGTCGTCTCCGTCGCCGTACCCGTCGAACGCATGCGGTCGGTGCTCGGTGTGCTTCTGTTTTCGACGCGGGGCGGCGACATCGACAAGGTCGTTGCCGCAGAGCGCTGGCGTATCTTCCGCGTCGCGCTGTTCGCCGCCGCTGTGACTGTCGTCCTGTCTCTTATCCTCGCGAACACCATCGCCGGCCCGATGCAACGCCTGGCCGTCGCGGCCGAGCGCGTACGGCACAGCGTCAAGGCGCGCGCCGAGATCCCGGACTTCACGGACCGCTCCGACGAGATCGGGCACCTGTCCGGCGCGCTCAGAGACATGACGGCAGCGCTCTATAACCGTATCGACGCGATCGAGAGCTTCGCGGCCGACGTGGCGCACGAACTGAAGAACCCTCTCACATCGCTGCGCAGCGCAACCGAGACCCTGCCGGTCGTGAGGGACCAGGAATCGCGCATGCGGTTGATGGAAATCATCCAGCACGACGTGAGGCGGCTCGACCGTCTGATCAGCGACATCTCCGATGCCTCGCGGCTCGATGCGGAGCTGGCTCGCGAGGATGCGGGGCCTGTCGATTTGGACGACCTACTGCGCGCGACCGTGTCGCTCTACAACGACATCCACCTCGACGATCTGCCTGAAGTGTCGCTGGAGATCGACCATGCGCCCGGGAGCTATCCCTACCGCGTGATCGGCCACGACAGCCGGCTGCACCAAGTGATGGTGAACCTGATCGAGAACGCAATCTCCTTCTCGCCGCCGCGCGGCCGCGTGATCATCACGGCACGGCGGCGCGGGACCAATATTGAGATCTTGATCGAAGACGAGGGCCCGGGAATCCCGCCGGAGAATCTGGAGCGCATATTCGAGCGCTTCTATACCGACCGGCCCCACGAGACTTTCGGTCAGAATTCCGGTCTCGGTCTCAACATCTCGCGCCAGATCATCGCGGCCCATGGCGGAAAGCTCTACGCGGAGAACAGACCGCCGCCGGGAGGAGACACGGGGGCCTCGGGCGCAAAGCGCAGTGGTGGCGCGCGCTTCGTCATCCGCCTTAAAGCCGCGTAACGGTTCCGGAAAAACAATGACGCGCGATCCTGTCCCTGGCGGCGTTCGAGAGACCGTGCATGGCACCTGCGTGGCGCTTGGGACCGACGCCGCTCTTCTCCGTGGCGGCTCGGGTGCCGGCAAGTCCGACCTCGCCTTGCGGTTCCTTGCGCTGCCGGACTGCGAAGAGGGACTTCCGCGCCTCGTAGCCGACGATCAGGTTTGTTTGACCCGCGCCGAGGACAGCCTGATGGCAAGCCCCCCGCCAAATCTCGCGGGGCTCATCGAAGTGCGCGGGCTTGGAATTCAGACGGTTTCTTTCGCCCGTTCGGCGCGTCTGGTCGTCGTGTGCGACCTCGTGGCTGCGCAGGACGTTCCTCGCATGCCGCCGGACCCCTGGGACCGGACCGTGTTGGCGGGAAGCGAGATTCCGGTGCTCAAGTTGGCGCCTTTCGAGACATCCGCGCCATTGAAACTTAGACTGGCGATCGTCGCCGCCACGGCACACTTGCGCGTCGTGAACAATAGGGTTTAGGAAGGCGCGGATCAGACTTGCGTGATCAGACTTGCACAGTCCCCTTCCGCCCGAAGACAATGGTGGCCCATAGCGGGGCGGCATTCATCCCAGAGGTAGCATGATCGGCGTCGTCATCGTGACCCACGGAAATCTGGCTTGCGAATTCCGGGCAGCGCTGGAGCACGTTGTCGGTCCGCAGGAGCAGGTCGAAACGATCTCCATCGGACCGGACGACGACCTCGATGCGCGGCGCGCCGACATGCTTGCGGCGCTTGCCAAGGTCGATTCCGGCGACGGCGTTGTCGTCCTCACCGACATGTTCGGCGGCTCGCCGTCGAACCTTGCTATCTCGGCGATGGAAAAACCCGATGTCGAGGTCGTGGCCGGCGTCAACCTGCCGATGCTCGTCAAGCTGGCGAGTGTACGGGGGGAGTGCGGCCTCGAGGAAGCGATTACTCAGGCGCAGGAAGCCGGCCGCAAATATATCAGCGTCGCCAGCCAGATCCTGGCGGCGCACTAGATGGGCGGCAAGAGGGCCCGTATCGAACTCTCGGACCCCGCCAGTGGGACCTACGCGGCCAACGTCCTGATCCCGAACAAGAAGGGGCTGCACGCCCGGGCCTCGGCGCAATTCGTGCGCACCGCCGGCGACTACAAGGCCAACATTCAGGTCAGCCGCGACGGGCAGACCGTCGGCGGCACCTCGATCATGGGGCTCATGATGCTCGCGGCCGGCCAAGGCGATTTCATCCATATCGAAGCGAGCGGCGAGAGCGCGAAGGCCGCCATCCACGCGCTCGTGGCCCTGGTCGAAGACGGCTTCGGCGAAGAAGACTGACGAACCGCCACAAGACAAGCGCCGGCAGAAGGCCCGCCGCAATTGGCTATTCCGCGCGCTTCTTCCCCGTCACCATCGACCGGGCCAGGTTCTCATGATGCGCGAAGCTCGCGAACAGGACGGCCGAGATGTGAACGAGGATGAGCGCGAGCGTGATGTTCGCGAGCACCTCATGCACTTCTTCGAACTGCTCGGCAGTCTGCTTGGTGACCATGCCGGCCAGCGGACCTGCATTTTCGTCCCCGCCATACACGATCAGACCGGCGACGCCGGTGAGCGCAAGCATCACGATAAGGGCCACGATCATGTAGCCGCCGCCCGGGCTATGGCCAAGGTAGCGCTTGCCTTTCCGGCGCAGCAGATCGCGCACATACGCAAACGTCGTCGACGGGGAATAGAGGAAGTCCGAGAAGCGGGCGTGCTTCGAGCCGACAAGGCCCCAGATCACGCGGGCAATCAGCATCGCGGCGATAACATAGCCCGCCCACACATGGACGACGTGCGGATCCTCGACCAGATAGGCCACGATGAAGGCGGCGACCACGGTCCAGTGGAAAATGCGGACGATAGGATCCCACACCACCACTTCCGTTCCGGAAGAAGCCTCGATTTCGTTCCCCATGATCTCATTCCTCAATAGATCCGCTGGCAATTTGCCATCCAGCAGTGACAACAAAAATGACGCAGATTAAAGGGACCTGAAACGGCGGCGCGGCAAATTTGCCGTCCGGAAACCGCGCACCCCCGTCTTGACTCCCCCAGCTGCCTATAACATATAAGGACTTCTTTATATCTTTATGCAGCCACGTTGCGAGACGCAACAGGCAGGACGCAAAGGCAGGACGGCATGAACTACCACGTCAAGGATATCGGGCTCGCCGATTGGGGCCGTAAGGAAATCGCCATCGCAGAGACCGAGATGCCGGGACTGATGGCCGTACGCGACGAATATGGCAGCGACCAACCTCTGAAGGGCGCCCGAATCGCAGGCTGCCTGCATATGACCATTCAGACGGCGGTTCTGATCGAGTCGCTTCAGGCGCTCGGCGCCGAGGTCCGCTGGGCCTCGTGCAACATCTTCTCGACGCAGGACCATGCGGCCGCGGCCATCGCCTCGACGGGAACGCCTGTGTTCGCCGTGAAGGGCGAGACGCTGGAAGAATATTGGGACTACGTGGACCGCATCCTCGAATGGCCGGGAGGTGAGACCGCGAACCTCATTCTCGACGACGGCGGCGACGCCACCATGATGGTCATCCTCGGCGCCCAGGCCGAAACCGACCCCTCCGTGCTCGACAATCCGTCGAACGAGGAAGAGGAAGCCTTCTTCGCCACGATGAAAAAGCGCATCGCGCGCGATCCCGGTTTCTACTCCAAGGTCCGCGACAATCTCAAAGGCGTGTCCGAAGAGACGACCACCGGCGTGCACCGCCTCTACGAAATGCAGAAGAAGGGCACGCTTCCCTTCCCCGCCATCAACGTGAACGACAGCGTGACCAAGTCAAAATTCGACAACCTTTATGGCTGCCGCGAGAGCCTTCCCGACGGCATCAAGCGCGCCACGGACGTCATGCTGGCCGGCAAGTATGCCGTGGTCTGCGGCTATGGCGATGTGGGCAAGGGCTGCGCCGAGAGCCTGAAGAGCCAGGGCGCGCGCGTGGCCATCACCGAGATCGATCCGATCTGCGCGCTGCAGGCGGCCATGGAAGGCTACGAAGTAACGACCATGGAAGCGGCCGCGCCGCGCGGGGACATCTTCGTGACCACGACCGGCAACAAGGACGTCATCACGGTCGACCATATGCGCGAGATGCACGACCGGGCCATCGTCTGCAATATCGGCCACTTCGACTCGGAGATTCAGGTCGCTGCGCTGAAGAACTTCAAGTGGCACAACGTGAAGCCGCAGGTGGACGAGGTGGAGTTCCCCGACGGCAAGCGCATCATCCTGTTGGCCGAAGGCCGTCTGGTGAATCTCGGCTGCGCTACGGGCCATCCGAGCTTCGTGATGAGCGCCTCCTTCACCAACCAGGTGCTGGCGCAGATCGAGCTGTGGCAGTACTCGGACAAATACGAGAACAAGGTCTATGTGCTGCCGAAGCATCTCGACGAGAAGGTCGCGCAGCTGCATCTGGCCAAGCTGGGTGCGCAGCTGACGAAGCTCAACGACGAGCAGGCGGCCTATATCGGCGTCAGCGTCGACGGACCCTTCAAGCCGGAGCACTACCGCTACTAAGCGAGCGTTACCACCGCTACCTAGATAGGGGCGCCGGCAGGCGCCCCTTTTTTGTTGCCCTGCCTACAGTGCGTCCGCCGCGGCCTTCTGCGCGTTTTCCAGCGTCTTGATATCCTCCGGCGTGAGCGTGGGCCGATCCATCTTGATCGTCAGCTTCTCGAGCTTGGCGGTCAGCGGGAAGGGCGGCTTGTAGTCTGCGTCGTTGACGCCGGTGAGCGTGTCGGAGCCGATGTCGAAGCTCTCGTCCCACTGCAAGATCATCGGCAGGGTCTTCTCCATCTTCTTGGTGGCCACCACCTTACCGTCGACCTTCAGCGTCCCGGTTCCCGATTTGCCGACGCCGCTGAAATTATTATACGCCAACGTCCCGGAGCCCAGGCCGTCATACACGAAGTCGAACTCGACCGTGTGGCGGCCAGGCGAAAGCGCATCCGGACCCTCCCATTTCAGCCGTTCGAGGTCGACCATGTTCCATAGGAACATGGGCTTGCCCTCCTTGAGGTAGAAGCCATAACCGCCGAAGCGACCGCCCGAGGTGAGGATCATGCCCTCGGCCCCGCCTTCCGGCACGTCGATGTCGGCGGTGATCGTGTAGGAGGTGTTCAGCAAGACCGGCGAGTCGCCTTGGGGCAGACCAACCATCGGACGCGTGTAGACGAACTCGGTGCGCCCGGCGGTGATGTTTGGACGCGGCGCGGCGATGCGGGCCGCGAACGACGCATCTAGCGGAAAGACTTGATACTTCTTCGCTTCGGCAACGAACTTCTCCCGCATCTCGGCGACCTTGTCCGGGTGTTGTGCCGCGATGTCGGTGGTCTGGTTGAAGTCGTTGCTCAGGTCATACAGCTGGAAGACCTGATTGTTCAGCGGATCGGGATTGGCAGGGCCAAACCCCTCCCATGGTGCGCGATTGACTTTGGTGCTTAACAGCCAGCCATCGTCGTAGAGCGCCCATTGCCCCATCATCTCGAAGTATTGGGTCTTGTGCCGGGACGCCGTCTTGGCATTCTCCGCATCGAAGGTGTAGGCGAAGCTCGTGCCCTCGATCGGCGCCTGCTTGATGCCGTCGACCATGTCTGGCGCCGAGATACCCGTGACCTCGAGAAGGGTCGGCACCACATCGATGACGTGAATGAACTGCTCGCGCAGATCGCCCTTGTCCTTGATGCGCGACGGCCACGACACGACCATGTTCTGGTTGATGCCGCCGAGCCTGGAGGCATTCTGCTTGAACCAGTCGAAGGGCGTGTCGAACGCCCATGCCCAGGCCGCCGACATATGATTGTAGGTCTGCTCCGTGCCCCAAACGTCGTAGAACTTCATCTGCACGTCGACCGGGATTTCGTTCATGCCGTTGAAGAAGGCGACCTCGTTCGGCGTTCCCAAGGGCCCGCCCTCAGCGCTCGTGCCGTTGTCGCCGTTGATGTAGATGACCAGCGTGTTGTCGCGTCGGCCAATATCCTCGAATGCTTGGATCACGCGCCCGATCTCGTGGTCGCCATACGCTGCGTAGGCGGCGAAGACTTCGACCTGGCGGATGAAAAGCTTCTTCGCCTCAGGCGTGAGTTCGTCCCAGGGCTTGAGGACGTCCTTCGGCCAAGGCGTCAGCTTCGCATCCTGCGGGATGATCCCAAGCTTCTTCTGGTTCTCGAAGATGCGCTCGCGCAGTTTCTCGTAGCCGTCGTCGAAAAGGTGCATCGCGCTAATCTTGTCCACCCATTCCTTGGTGGGATGGTGCGGCGCATGGGTGGCGCCAGGCGCGTATTTGATGAAGATCGGCTTGTCCGGCTGAGTCTGGTGTATGCGTGAAATGTAATCAATCGCGTCGTCGGCCATGGCGGTCACGAGGTTCCAGGTTCCTTCCTGACCCTTGAACGGATAGATCTGCGTAGTGTTGCGGAACAGGTTGGGCTGCCACTGGTTGGCGTCACCGCCCACGAAGCCGTAGAAATACTCGAAACCCATGCCGGTCGGCCATTGGTCGAAGGGGCCGACCTGGCTTGCGGCGAAGGCCGGCGTGTTGTGATCCTTGCCGAACCACGACGTCGCGTAGCCGTTGTCGAGCAGGATGCGGCCGATCGTTGCCTTGTCTTCGGCGATGATGCTGTTGTAGCCGGGGAACCCGGTCGATTGCTCGGAGATCACACCGAAGCCGGCCGAGTGATGATTGCGGCCCGTGATGAGCGCCGCCCGCGTCGGCGAGCACAGCGCCGTGGAGAAGACTCTCGTATAGCGCAGCCCCTCATTGGCGATCTCGTCCATTGTGGGTGTCGGGATGACGCCGCCGAACGTGCTCGGCACCCCGAAGCCGGCATCGTCCGTGATGATCAGCAGGATGTTCGGTGCGTCCTTCGGCGGTACGATGCGCGGCGCCCACCAGGGAGTCGACTCGAGGGCATCGTTCTTGATGACACCGCCGAACTTGGGATCGGGCGCCGGAAGCTGTTGACCGTCGATCGTCGTTGTGGCGCTGGGGGAGCCCGGCGTTCCGGTTATCTTCTGTGCGTGCGCGGGGTCCACTGCCAATACGAGCAGACACGCGGCGAGCGACCCGGCCCGGACGTACGTTATTGACTTAAACAGAAAATGCCGCATTTCTGACCTCCCTTGGCGACGGTCTACAGTGACCCGCCGGCGCCTTTCGGAGGGCCCATTCGCGCCGGCCTTGGCGCGGTCGGCGGCATAGGATAGCGCTGCGCCATGTCAGAATCTTGCCATTCGGTGCCGTCTTCGGGGATAGACTCCCTTTAGAGGAGTACGGACGGATGCGCCTGGAACATTGGCCCGCGTGGCTTTATGCGATTGCCTGCGTGTTGGCGCTGGCGCTGGTCCCGATGAGCGCCGCCGGATGGATCGCACGCGACCCTCTGTCGGCTATTCCGGCTGTGCTGCTCGGGCTGCCGTGGAGCATTGGTCTGCCCTGGCTGGGCGCCTCCGAATCCGTGGCGCTTAACCTCGCTCTCCTCCTGCTGGGGATGGCCCTCAACTTTGGCCTGCTCTGGGCATTGGGTACGTGGCTCGCCGCACGACTGCGCAAGCGCGGGGCGCCGTAATCCGGAACGAGGCGTGTGTTCACGAGCGCCCGTGGCGGTGGCCTGAGCAGTCCTGGTCCCTCAGGGCCGGGGCCCGTAGCCGGGCTCCTTCGTCAGCGTGTCCCATTTGTCGAGGATGTCGGGTTTGAAAACCTGCTCGGTCCACGCATCGGACGGCACCTCTTCGAAAGCGACCGAGACGGCCTGCGGCCCGCTGCCGAGGATCCCCGTCACCGCGCGCACGATCGCATCGGTAAGCTCCGCCTTCTGCTCGGCGCTCTTGCCGGGATAAAGCTTCACGACGATATGGGGCATTCCGTCCCTCCCAAATAGTCCGCGTCGGCGACCTGCTCCATCCAGGTAACGGTGCTGCCGTCGAGGGCCTCCTGGATCGCGATATGGGTCATGGCCGTTGTCGCCGTCGCGCCATGCCAGTGTTTCTCGCCCGGCGGAAACCAGATCACGTCGCCGGGGTGAATGTCGATGCGCGGGCCGTCTTCCGTCTGAGCCCAGCCTAAGCCCTCGGTCACGATCAAGGTCTGGCCCAGCGGATGCGTGTGCCAGGCGGTACGCGCGCCGGGTTCGAACGTGACCACCGCGCCGGCCACCCGGGCCGGGTCCTCCCGTTGAAAGGCCGAGCCAATCCGCACGTCGCCGGTGAACCAATCGGCCGGGCCCTCGACAGAAGGCTGCGTGCCGTTGCGAACGATGTCCATGGTCGTGGCTCCTTTTTGCTCGGCGGCGCGCAATGCGCGCCCTCATCGCGTGTTGCTCAGCCATTCTCTATTATCAGTTCGCGCGTGCTTCAATGCGCGCAGCGATGTCGCTAGGCGCTACTTGAGCGCGTGTGACATCTTACAGATGGAGCAGGCACAGGCGTTGCTGCCGGAGGAAGTACGCAGGCGTGAGCCCGTACGGCGCTCTTATTTCATCGGCATCTTGGCCGCTCAAATTTTGGATCAATTTCTCAAGTGCCGTGTTGGCCCAGTAAGGAAAGCAAGCGGGAAAGCGAGGCGTGTCTAGTCATGCAATCGGACTTCATGGAGACTTGGCATACGGCGGCCTTTACCACCGTTGGCCTGTTCTGGATGGCGCTTTGGGCATTCGGCTTCGGCTATCTGATTTCAAGCATGATCCAGGTCTTCGTGACCCGGGAACGCATGAAGAAGAGCATGGGAGAAGCCGGGGCAGCCAGTGTTGGACTAGGGACGCTCTTCGGGTTTCTTTCAAGCTCGTGTTCCTTCGCCGCCCTTGCGACAAGCCGCTCCCTATTTACGAAAGGGGCCGGACTCATTCCATCTCTCGCCTTCCTGCTTGCCTCGACCAATCTCGTAATCGAACTCGGCATTGTCATCGCCGTCTTCCTGAGCTGGCAGTTCGTCGTCGGCGAGTATGTCGGCGGTGTTCTGCTGATCTTGCTGATGTGGCTTCTTGTCCGGCTCACCTATCCGACGCGGCTTGTCGAGCAGGCGCGGCAGCACGCGCGTCAGGAAGAGGGACGGACGGCTGACGAGGATATCCCGGACTGGCGCAAGCTGATCCAGAGCACGGAAGGCTGGCGCATGGTCGCCATGCGCTACGTGATGGAATGGCGCATGGTGTGGAAGGATGTGCTGATCGGCTTCACCGTGGCTGGAATCATCGCCGCATTCGTGCCGCGGAGTTTCTTCGAAGCCCTGTTTGTCGGGTCCGGCAGCCAGAACCCCGCCTTCTGGGAAGTGCTGCTGCAGGCGATCGTCGGACCTGTCGCCGCGTTCTTCACCTTCATCGGCTCGATGGGCAACATTCCGCTCGCCGCCGTACTCTATTCGAATGGCGTCAGCTTCGCGGGTATCATGGCGTTCATCTTCTCGGACCTCGTGGTCTTCCCCGTGTTGCGCATTCAGGCCAAATATTACGGGTGGAAGATGGCACTCTACATCCTCGGAATCTTTCTCGCCGTGCTGGTAGCGACCGCGATCATCCTGCATTACGGGTTTGCCGCCTTCGGTGCGCTGCCGGATTCCGCCAACGCGCAGAGCGTCACAGATCGGCAGTTCTTTCGCGTAGACTACACGCTGTTTCTCAATCTGGCCTTTCTGGCCTTGAGTGCGTTTTTCCTGTTCTGGAAAACCAAGACTGCGGGCTTCGATATGAGCCTGCCCGACAAGCTCAGCGAGCAGGCGCTGGTCTGGCTGTCGGTTGTCGCGCTGGTCTGGCTCGCTGTGGGGCTTTCCCTTCCGCTCTTTGGTCTCGCCGGAGGCTGATGTCACGGCCGGTCGAGACGCTCTTGGCCTCGACACACTGTCGCGGCCGTCCTACACACCCCCAACGCACACAATCATCCGACCATTCGAGGAGAGCGCACGCATGATCAAGGTCAGCGTTTTTTACCCCAACGAAGCCGGCGCACGTTTCGACCACGACTACTACGCCCAGAAGCACATGCCGATGGTCGCGGAGAAGATGGGCGACGCCTGCCTGCGCTATACGGTCGACAAAGGTATCGCGGGCGGCGAGCCCGGCAGCGATGCGCCCTTCGTCGGCATGTGTCACATCTACTGCGACTCGGTCGAGAGCTTCCAGGGCGCCTTCGGGCCGCACGCCGAAGAGATCATGGGCGACATTCCGAACTACACCGATCTTTCGCCCGTGATCCAAATCAGCGACGTCGTGGTCGACTGATCGGGTTCTCCCACTCTTCGATGCTCGCGTCGGCTAACGGTCCGCCGTATGCATCGGCCGCAATGATTCTCTGACTTGTCATGCCCGCGCACGCGGGCATCCAGTACTCACCGCCCGTCGCGATTCGCGCAGGGTGGTGGTTACTGGATCGCCCGGATCATCAAGCTTGTGCTCGGGCCCGCGCAGCCGGACCCGGGTGCCGGGCGATGACGGCAGTGACAAAGTTATGGCGGGACGCCCGGCGCTGGTCAGGGCGCCGCCCCGTGTGACATGCTTGGCGTCAGGGTCGCCGCGTCCATTCCGAAAGCGAAGCTGGTGCGGCCGGGCCGCAACCGTTCGATGCGCTTTTGGAAGGGGCGCCCGCCGTCATGAAGACCGCCGTCCCACATAGGATGCCCGGTGCCGCGCAAATCCCGCTCGCGATCGTTGCGGCCGGCGTTTGTTTCTGGCTCGAGGGGTCGCCGGTCCGGGCGCAGGAGGCGTACGAGGGCGCGGCCGTGCCGGTCGAAGACAGGGGCACGGGCCCCGTGCCCGACGGCGCGGCGGAATCTCAAATCCAAACCGACGATCCGCTCGCCGGCAATCCGAACGCGGGCGACCCCGAAGTCGACGATCCGTACGACGTCGTCGACGAGGGCTGGGAGCCGCTCAAGATCGGCCCGGTGCGCATCGGCGGCGCGTTCCGCGTGAACTACATCGTCAACGATTGGGACGACGCTTACGACTGGCCGGGGGAATTTGCCTTCGACACCGCGCGCATCAATCTCGACCTAGATACGGAAGCGAGCCCGTTCATCGGCTCGTTCGAGTACCGCTACTACCAGGACAAGTTCGCGGACGGCCACGACTATTCGATGATCCATCATGCCTGGATCGGACGGAAGTTCGGCGAGACGCGTGAAGTGCAGGCCGGCGTGACCAAGGTGCCGTTCGGCATCCTGCCTTACGCCTCGCACAACTGGTTCTTTCAGCTGCCCTACTATCTCGGGCTCGAGGACGATTACGATCTCGGCGTCAAATACATCGCCGACGATTCGCCGTGGAACATCCAGCTGGCGTATTTCCCGAAGGACGAGGGCAACTATTTCGGCGATAGCGGCGACAGCGCGCGCTACTCCTACGATCTCGTGCGCGAGGGCACGAACGGCAACGCCGAGCGCAACCAGTTCAACGGGCGGCTGGCCTACACGATCGACCACCGGGAGGGCTATGCCACGGAGGTCGGCGTGTCGCTGATGGTGGGCGAAGTCGACAACAGCAACCCCCAAGGCGGAGACGGCAGCCGCTATGCAGTGGCCGCGCATCTCGTCGGCAATTACGACCGCTGGAACGTGATGCTCCAGGCGCTGCACTACGACTACGACGTGGACAACGATCCCAACCGCGACGCGAGCCCCGACGGAAGTTTCGTCGTCTTCGGCGCGTACGACGCGGCGTATTACGTTGCGTCTGTCGCGAGCGTCTACACGGCCGGCATCGCGTATACGCTTCCGGTCGACTGGCAGCGCGTGAAGTCGCTCACGTTCTATAACGACTTCAGCCTGATGGCGAAGGAGGAGAGCGGCTTCAAGAACAGCTTGCAGAACGTCGTCGGCTGCGCCGTGGATGCGGATCCGCTCTACGTCTACGTCGATCTCGCCATGGGAAAGAATCAGCCCTGGCTCGGCGGCGACTGGACCACCGCGCTGGCCGATGGCGGGCTGGAGAACGATTGGCACGCCCGCTTCAACATCAATGTCGGGCTGTATTTCTGAGGCTCGCAGTGTCACGGCCTTCGGGGTGGCGGAAGGGGCCACTGAATGCCAACGCGATTGGGCGCGGCTTAGGGTCCTTAGCAGCGCGGGATCGGCCTGCCCACGGCGCCGGCGAATGGCCTTTCACCCTGTGGGCAAGAGTCCGCGAAGCAGGTACTCTCAAAGTGATTCGTCCTTGCGGCTGGCGTCCGCCAGCTCGGTATCGCGTCCAAAATGCGGCACGTTTCAGACGCGTTCGGTTTTAGTACCGCAAGGACACCATCTTACGCAGCGCAGATCGCGCGGCCAACGGACGTTCGGCAGCTTATCTGTGGCGTGGAGCGAGGGGGACCATGCGGACCAGCACGAGCGAGGCGGCGCCTGCATCGAGGTGGCCTACGGCGCTGTCCCGTATTCTCGCCTATTCGGTTCCGGCGTGGCTCCTGTGCGGCACTTGCGCGGGCGCGGCGGACGGAAGCTTTCTCGAACCCGGGATGCTGCTGAAGCTCGGCATCGATCTCGGGATCATCACTTTTTCGGTCGGCATGGTCATCGCGTGCCTACGCGCGATCAAACGGGCAAAGCTGCGCGAGGCGACCGCCGCCGAGGAAGCCGAACGGCTGGCCCTAAGCGAAAACACGCTTGAGACCGTTCTGGCCGCAGAGCCGCAAGCCTTGCTGACCCTAGGCGAAACGGCGCAGCCGGAGTTGCTGGTGTCCAACTTGCCCGGAAGCTTCGGCGTGCCGCGCGATGCCTCACGGCTCCTCGCCTTCGAACAATGGCTCGATGGCGAGTCGGCAGCCGATCTCGAATCCGCGATGAAGGAACTTGCCGCGCACGGCGAGCCCTTCAACCTGATGCTCCGCACCAAGCGCGGACGCTATGTGGAAGCGGACGGACGGACCGCCGGGCACACCCTGGTCTTGAAGGTCCGCGATATCGCCGGGCAGCGTCTCGAACTGGCGGAGCTTTCGGCGAAGCATAAAGAACTGGAGGAGCAGGTCGCCGCGTTGCGCTTGCTGCTGGACGAAGCCAAGCAGAACGAACGCGACAACGCGGAAGCGCGCGCGTTGCTCGATACGCATTTCCGCAGCTTCGACAGGCTGGCGACGGCGTTCGCGGTATTCGACTCCACGCAGAGACTCGCCCACTACAACCAAGCTTATGTCGACCTGTGGCAACTCGATGCCGATTGGCTCAAGACGCGGCCGCGCGACGGCGAGATCCTCGATCGCCTGCGCCAAGCCCGCCGGCTCGAAGAGCGCGCGGAGTATCGTGTCTGGAAACAGGACTGGCTTTCGACCTACGGCAGCGGCGAGCAGGCCGAAGACCGCTGGCATTTGCCCGACGGCCGCATGCTGCATGTGATCGCGGACTCGAACAGCGATGGCGGCGTGACCTATTTGTACGAGAACGTCACCGAACACATCGCCCTGGAGAGCCGCTACAACGCCCTTACTCAGGTGCAGCGCGAGACTCTCGATACGCTGCGCGAAGGCGTGGCCGTATTCGGCTCCGACGGGCGCTTGCGACTCTACAACAGCGCCTTCGCCGCCATCTGGTGCCTTACGCCGAAGCTTCTGGACGCCGAACCGCATGTGGACGAGGTCACGGCGTGGTGCAGCCTGCTGTACGACGAACCGGACGAGTGGGACCGGACCCGGGCGATCGTCACCTCCATTGTCGCCGAGCGGCGGCCCTATGACAGCCAGTTCGACCGGCCGGACGGCATGGTGCTGGCCTTTGCCGCCTTGCCCCTGCCCGACGGCGGCACGCTGCTCACTTACTCCGACATCACGGACTCCAAGCGCGCCGAACGCGCGCTGATCGAGAAGAATGAGGCGCTCGAAACGACCGACCGTCTGAAGAGCGATTTCGTTTCGCACGTGTCGTACGAATTGCGGACGCCCCTCAACAGCATGCTCGGGTTCGCACAGATGCTCGCCGAGCCTGCCTTCGGCCCATTGACTGAGAAACAGCGCGAGTATGTGGACGACATCCTCTCCTCGGGCAGCACGCTGCGCGCGATCGTGGACGACATTCTGGATCTCGCCACAATCGACGCGGGGTCGCTGCGGCTGCAACTCGCCCCGGTGCGCGTATCGTCGATCATCGACGCGGCCAAGCACGGCGTCGAGGAACGCTTGAAGCAGAATGAAGTCCAGTTGGAGATCGAGATCGAGGACGGGGTCGATGAGGTGGTCGCGGACGCTAGCCGCGTCACGCAGATCCTCTATAATCTGCTCTCGAATGCTATCGGCTTTTCCGAGCCGAACTCCGTGGCACGGCTGACCTGCCGTCGCGACGGCCCGATGCTGGCCTTCTCCGTGGAGGACGAAGGCCCGGGAATACCGGAGGACTTCCAGGACGCCGTGTTCGATCCTTTCGAAAGCCGGACGCAAGGCTCGCGTCACCGCGGAGCGGGCCTAGGGCTGTCCATCGTCAAGAGCCTGGCCGAGCTCCACGGCGGCACGGTCTCGCTCGAAAGCGCGCCAGGCCGGGGGACGCGGTTCACGGTGCTTCTGCCGCTGACACAGGATGTGGAAACGCCCGAAATTGAAGCGGGTCCCATGCGGGCCAAACACGCCGGATGACCGAAGTCTGGCGCCTTGACGGTGTCGATTTGGGCCGTCTCGACCGCCTTGCAAGCCGGATCGCACTCACCCTCAAGACTGGCGACGTGGTGACGCTGTCGGGCCCTCTTGGCGCCGGCAAGACGACGCTTGCGCGGACCCTGGTCGGCCATTTCGACAGGGGCAGCGAGGTGCCGAGCCCTACTTTTGCGTTGATCCAACGCTACGAGACACCGCGCTTGGCCTTGAGTCATTGCGATTTCTACCGGCTCGACGACGGCGAACTGGAGGAGCTTGGCCTCGACGACGCCCTGGCCGATGGTGCCCTGCTGATCGAGTGGCCGGAGCGGGCCGCCGACTGGCTCCCCCAGGACCGGCTCGACATTGTGTTCGACGAGACAGACGCGCCCGAGACTCGCACGCTCGTGCTGACCGGCCACGGCGATTGGGCCGGGCGGCTGCACCGTCTTCAAGACATGGCCGGTTTTTTAGAGAGCACGGCCTTCGCCGACGCCGATGCGCTTTACCTGCAAGGAGACGCGTCCGCGCGCGGCTATGCCCGGCTCGTGCTACCGGACCGGCGGGCGGTACTGATGAATTCGCCGCGGCAGCCGGACGGCCCGCCGATCCGCGACGGCAAGCCCTATAGCGCGCTCGTGCACTTGGCGGAGGACGTCAAACCCTTCGTCGCCGTCGCGGAGGCCTTAGGGGCGCGCGGCTTTTCGGCCCCCGAGATCCAGGCCTTCGACCTCGACAAGGGATTCATCGTGCTGGAGGACTTCGGCGACGCGGTCTTCAAGACGGCCATGGAACGCGGGATGAGTCAGGCCGAGCTGTGGCACGACGCCGTCGACGTGCTGCTGGCGCTCGCCGAGAGACCCCCAGAACAAGCCCTGCCCGTGCCGGGTAGCAGCGCCTACGCCCTGCCCCGGTTCGATGCCGAGGCTATGCTGATCGAGGCCTCGCTCATCGTCGAATGGCTGTGGCCGGCCGCACAAGGTCGCGCGTTGCCCGAAGAGGTACGAGCCGAGTTCGAATCCCTCTGGCGTCCTCATCTCGAGACTGCCGCGAGCGCCGATCCCGGGTGGGTGCTCAGGGACTTTCATTCGCCCAATCTGATGTATTTGCAGGACCGCGACGGCGTCCGGAATATCGGCCTCCTGGACTTCCAGGATGCGCTCTATGGTCCCCTTGCCTACGACGTCGTCTCCGTGCTCCAGGATGCACGGCTCGACGTGCCCGAGGCGCTTGAACGGGCAGAACTCGACCGGTACTGTGCGGCCCGAACGGCGCGGGGTGGGACTTTCTCAAGCGATGATTTTCGAACGCTCTACGCCACGCTTGGCGCCCAGCGGAATTCCAAGATTCTCGGCATCTTCGCCCGTTTGGCGAAGCGCGACGGAAAGCGCGCCTATCTGGGCCACATGCCGCGAGTCGCGCGCTACCTGGAACGGGACCTCGCCCACCCGGCGCTTGCAGATTTGCGCGACTTCTACGCGCGGGCCTTCCCGGCCGCGGAGGAGCTTCCGCCGACGTCGCTCTAGAAGGACACCATGATGACTCCTGTACGCAGTGCGATGGTGCTCGCCGCCGGATTTGGCGAGCGCATGCGTCCTCTCACCGACAAGATGCCGAAACCTCTCGTGCCGCTCATGGGTCGGTCGTTGATCGATCATGTCCTCGACCGGCTCAATGCCGCGGGCGTCGAGACAGCAGTGGTGAACGTGCATTATCTGCCCGAACAGATCGAAGCGCATATGGCGGCGCGCGCGGATCGAGCGCCGAAAACGATCATCTCGGACGAACGGGAACAGCTGCTCGATACGGGCGGCGGCGCGACCAAGGCTCTGCCTCTCCTCGGCGAAGGTCCGTTCTTCATCCATAATTCGGACTCGGTCTGGAGCGAGGGCGTTACGCCAGCGCTGTCCCATATGCGGCGCCACTGGAACCCGGCGTTGATGGACTGCCTTCTGCTTCTCGCCCCCTTGTCGACCAGCATCGGCTATGGCGGCCGCGGTGACTTCGACATGGAGCCGGACGGACGAATCTCCCGGCGCGGCGAACGCCAGGTCGTGCCTTTCGCATTTGCCGGCGTGTCGCTCTGCACGTCGGCGCTTTTCGAGAACGCCCCGGAGGGTCCCTTCTCTCTCAATCTGCTCTGGGACCGTGCTCTCGAAAAGGACCGCCTCTTTGGCGTGCGCCTGGACGGCCGTTGGATGCATGTGGGCACGCCCGAGGCGCTCAAGGAGGCCGAGGCCTCTTTCGAGCACGAAGGCGCATGAGAATGACGCGTGTCTGAGCCCCGCGCACAGCCCCGCCTCTACACAATCCCGCCTTCGGCGCCATTCCTTACGACCCTGGCAGGGGCGATCCTTGCCGGTGATTTGCCCGTGCCGGGCGGCGCCGAGCCCAGCCTGCTCGACCTGCCGCGAACCACGATCTACCTGCCCACGCGGCGTGCGGCGCGTACCTTGCGCGAAGCCTTTCTGGAACAGTCCGGCGGCGAAGCATTGCTGCTGCCGAAGATCCTGGCGCTCGGTCACGCGGACGAAGACGAGGCACTGGTCCTCGACGGCGAGCGCTTCGCGGAGGCCGATGCCACGCTGGGCATTCCGGCAATCGAGCCAACCGCGCGCCTGATCGCGCTGACGCGGATGATCCTCGCGTGGTCGCGCGGACTGGCGGCGGGATCGTCAGGCGACGAAGTTCATTTGCCGATGACACCGGCGCAGGCGGCGAGCCTTGCGGGTGACCTTGCGGCGCTCATGGACAGTACGGAATCCGAGGAGGTCGACCTCACCGCGCTGGAAACGCTGGTGCCGGATGAACTCGCCGCCCACTGGGGGGAAACGGTGGACTTTCTCACCATCGTCACCGAACAGTGGCCCGCGTATCTCGACGAAATCGGCCTCGCCTCGCCGGTTGGGCGGCGCAACCTGCTCATGGCGCAGGAGACCGCGAGGATTACGGCGGGCTCGCCCTACCCCGTGATTGCCGCGGGCTCGACCGGCACGGTGCCCGCGACGGCGCGCCTTTTGGAAACGATCGCACATCTTCCGAACGGGGCCGTCGTCCTGCCCGGTCTCGATCTCTTTCTCGATAGCGAAAGCTGGGAGACGCTCCACCGCCACCCGGAGCACCCGCAGGCCGGTATGGCCGAGCTCCTGAAGAAGCTGGGCGCCACGCGCGACGACGTGGGGCTCGTGCCGGGCAGCGATCCGGGGCCCGCCGCGCAAGCGCGGTTGCGCCTTGCGAGCGAGACCTTGCGGCCCGCCGAGACTACGGAGCGCTGGCCTGAGGCGTTCACAGACGAGGCAGGTGGATCCACCTCCGACCTCGCGGAGGCGCTGGAAGGCTTGAGCCTCGTCGCGGCGCCTACCGCCCACGACGAAGCCGAGGTCATTGCGCTCATTCTGCGTGGCTGCATCGAGGCCCCCGGCAAGACCGCCGCGCTTGTCACCCCGGATCGGGAGCTGGCGCGGCGGGTGGCGGCCCGCCTGAGGGACTACGGCCTCGACATCGACGACTCTGCCGGAACTCCTGTGCGTCGCACCTTGCCGGGCGCGTTTCTCGACCTGGTGCTCGCCGCCGTCGAGAGCGATTTCGCGCCGCCCGACCTGATGGCGCTGCTCAAACACCCGCTGACGCGCCTGTCGCGGCCCGCGGGCGACATCCGTCGCCTGGGGCGCGTCCTGGAAAGGGCGGTGTTTCGGGAGACCTATCTCGGCCGGGGGCTCATCAGCGTAGCCAAGGCCCTCACGCGTATCGACGCCAGGGTACCCGTCTCGAAGCCTGAGCGTTCAGCAGCGGCAGCACTCGTCGAAGCGCTTGAGGCGGCTTTCGCGCCCCTTGTGGACTTGTTCGAGGGTGGCGCACCGCACGACGCGGCGAGCCTGGTGCGGGCGCATACGGCCGCCGCTGAAGCCCTGGCGCGGGACGAGACCGGCGCCATACCGCTCTGGGGCGGCGACGCGGGCGAAGCCCTGACGGTGCTGCTGTCGCGGCTGATCGAGGAGGGCGGCGGGTTCGAGATGCCCGCACGCAGCTACCCGGCCGTTTACCGCACCCTGCTCGCGGGCCACGCCGTGCGCCCGACGCGCCCTGCCCATCCCCGGCTGTTTATCTGGGGCCAATTGGAAGCCCGGCTGCAGCAGCCGGATCTCATGGTTCTGGGCGGGCTCAACGAAGGCACCTGGCCGAAGCCGCAAGAGTCGGATCCCTGGCTCAGCCGCCCGATGCGCGAAAAGTTGGGACTGTCGTCGCCGGAACGACGCATCGGGCTTGCCGCTCACGATTTCGCCCAGGCGCTTGGCGCCACGTCCGTGGTCTTGAGCCGCGCTCTCAAGGTGGAAGGCGTGCCGACCGTCCCGTCACGCTGGCTGCAGCGGCTGCAAGCCCTGGTCGACGCCGCGAAGCTGAGCAAGGCTCTCGCGCCCCGAGAGGATTGGATTGCCTGGGCGAGAGACCGGGACACGATCGACGATGGTGCTTTCAAGCCCGCCGAGCGGCCGCGTCCCTGCCCACCCATCGCGGCGCGGCCACGCAGCCTGAGCGTCACCCAGATCGAGCGCTGGATCGCCAACCCTTACGAGATTTACGCGCGGCATATCCTGAAACTCGTTCCGCTGTCTCCCCTCGGCGCCGAGCCGGACAACGCCATGCGCGGCTCCGCCTTTCACGCGATCCTACGAAAGTTCACGGAAGCCTATCCGGAGGCACTGCCGAAAGACATCGAAGCCGTGCTGAACGAGATCGGCGACGCCACGTTTGCAACCCTCGGCGATAATCCTAGCCTGCACGCTTTCTGGCGCCCGGGCTTTCGCCGTTTCGCCGCTTGGTTCGCCGCCACCGAACCGGCACGTCGCGCCGATATCGTTCAGTCCTTCGCCGAGGTGACCGGCGTGCTGGAGCTGCCCTCGGGGTTTCGACTGACGGCGCGCGCCGACCGCATCGATGCGGCGGAAGACGGGACGCTCGTGATCTACGACTACAAGACCGGCCCGCCGCCGAACCAAAGTCACGTCAAGGAGCTCTACCGGCCGCAATTGCCGCTGGAAGCAGCGATTGCACAAGGCGGTGGCTTCGAGGGCCTCGGGGCCCGCGCGGTGACGGGGCTCGAATATATCCGAGCCTCGGGCCGAGGCGACGGCGGCGAGCAGCACGCGGCAAGCAAGGAGACTCCCGCGGTTCTGGCCAAGTGCGCGCTTGAACAGCTCGAAGCGCTCGTGGCCTATTTCGACGATCCCAAGACGCCCTACGAGGTCAAACGGCGCGCGAGCGCGGGATTCACGGACGCGTACCGGTTTGACGACTACGCGCAACTCGCCCGCGTACCCGAATGGCTGACCGAGGGAGAGGGATCATGACCGGGGCGTCCGATCTCGTTCACACCGCCGATGCCAACCAGGCACGCGCGTCCGAACCTGAGGCCTCGGTCTGGGTGTCCGCCAACGCCGGGACCGGTAAGACGGCCGTGCTCGTGAAGCGCTTCCTGAGGCTCTTGCTGGCAGGGGCGTCGCCCGAAAGCATCCTGTGCCTCACTTACACGAAGACCGCCGCAGCGGAGATGCAGAACCGTCTCCTCAAGACTCTGGCGGGCTGGGCGCTGATGCCAGAGGAGAAGCTGCGCGAGACGCTGGGGAAACTTCTCCGCAAGCCCTTCGACGATGAGGACATGCGGACCGCACGGCGGCTGTTCGCGCGCGTGCTCGAGGCACGGGGCGGACTGAAGATCCATACCATCCACGGCTTCTGCGAGCGGCTGCTGCAGCGTTTCCCCTTGGAGGCGACGGTGACGCCGAACTTCACGGTGCTCGACGAGGCAACCGCCAAACACACTCGAAACGAGGCCTTCGATACGGTCGCGATGGAAGCCGTCGCCAATCCCGACAGCCCGTTGGGCCACGCGCTCGCCAAGGTCGTCGCCCTGACGAGTGAAGACCAATTCCGCGATGTCGTGGGGGAGATCCTTGCAAAGCGCGCGGAGCTACAGCGGATCGTCCGGCGGCACCTGCAAAGCGCGACGGCGGCCGACTGGCCCAGCGTCGAGACCGAAGCACTCAAGACCTTTTTCGACGTCGCAGGGAAAGACGCGGCTCTGCTCGCAACCGAACAAGCCAACGTGCTCTCGGACGAACAACTCGACGCGGCGCTGGAAGCGCTCGCCGCATACGGCGCAACCAAGACCGACAAAGGCACGGAAGACACTCTGCAGCGCGCGCGGCACGCGTCAGGGGCACCACGTGCCGCCTTGTTCAACGCGCTGTTTCTGACGCAGAAGGGCACACCGCGGGCACGGCTCGTGACGAACGCCGTCGCCGACAACGCGCCCCAGATTGTGGACATGCTCGACGCGGCCAAGCTGGCATTCGCGCGCCTCGAAACGGATCTTGCGCACTTGCGCGTGATCGAAGCGACCGGCGCGGTCCTGACTTTCGCCGATGGCGTGCAGAACGCCTACGAAGGTGCGAAGCGACGTGAGGCTGCACTCGACTACGATGACTTGATCGTCAAGACGCTCAATCTTTTGTCGCGCAGCAACGCGGCTGCCTGGGTGCTGTATAAGATCGACGGCGGCATCGATCACATCCTCGTCGACGAAGCCCAAGACACGAACCCGGAACAGTGGTCCATCGTCGAGGCGCTAGCGGCGGAGTTCTTTGCCGGCGCGAGCGCACGCCCGCAGCCGCGCACACTGTTCGCGGTGGGGGACGAGAAACAATCGATCTACAGCTTCCAGGGTGCCAACCCCGTGCGCTTCGGCGAGACCGGACGCCTGTTCCGCGCGGCCGCGCGGGAAGCGCAAATGACTTGGCTCGACGTCCCGCTCAATGTCTCCTTCCGGTCGACGGTCCCGGTGCTGGAGGCTGTCGACCGCGTGTTCGCGCAGGACGAGGCCGCGGGCGGACTGACATTTCTGGAAGGCACGCCGATCCAGCACCATGCCGCGCGCCAGGGCCAGGCCGGTCTTGTCGAACTGTGGGACGTCGAGGAGACAAAGCAGCCTCTGGAGAGCGCGCCTTTCGAGCCCTGGAACGAAGACGAAAGCGGGGCCGATGCGCTGGAGGCGCTCTGCTTGCGCCTCGCGCGGCAGATTCGCCATTGGCTGGACACGGACGAAATTCTCGAATCCCAAGACCGGCCGATCCGGGCGGGCGATATCCTCATCCTAGTCCGGCGGCGGCAGCCCTTCACAGCCCCAATGATCCGTGCGCTAAAACGGGCGGGCATTCCCGTCGCCGGCGCGGACCGCATGCGCCTGCTCGAGCAGCTCGCCGTGCAGGACCTGATGGCTCTGGCCGATGTGCTGCTGATGCCAGAGGACGATTTGGCGCTCGCCGTCGTCCTGCGGAGCCCACTGTTCGGTCTGGACGAGACAGCGTTGTTCGGCCTGGCCCATGGGCGCGAGGGCTCTCTCTGGTCGGCGCTGCTCGCAAAGGCCGAGAGCGATATCCGCTACGCTGAGGCCGCGACGGCGTTGCGCGCACTTCTGGGGCAAGTCGACATGGTGCCACCCTTCGAGTTCTATGCCGCGTTCCTCGGTGGGAGCGCCATGCGCATGCGCAAGCGGATGTTGACACGGCTTGGTCCCGAAGCCGCCGAGGCCATCGACGAATTCCTGGATGCGGCGCTCGCCTACGAACGCGAGCACCCGCCATCCTTGCAAGGCTTCATCGCCGCCTTGCGCGAGGGAGACATCGACGTCAAACGCGACATGGAGCAAGACCGCGACGAAGTGCGCATCATGACCGTGCATGGAGCGAAGGGCCTCCAAGCCCCGATCGTGATCATGCCCGATACATGTTCGACGCCGCAGAGCCAGGGACCGCAAGTCTACCTCCCGCCCCGGACCGGCGGCATTCCCGGCGATGCACCGCATCTCGTCTGGCCGCCCGCCGGGCATTCGGGCGTTCCCGGTCTCGACGGCGCCAAAGCCGCCGCAAAGCGCGCCGCGCAGGAGGAATACCGGCGGCTACTCTATGTGGCCATGACGCGCGCCGAGGACCGGCTCTATGTGTGTGGATGGCAAGGCGTGAAGAAGCGCAGCGAGGGATGCTGGTACGACCTGATCGAAGGCGGTCTGCGTGGGCATCTGACGGCGATGCAGGACATGGAGGGGCGCACCGTCCACCGGATGTCGTGCCCGCAGGAAGCAGAACCGAAGAAAGATAGCGCCACGCCGGCGCAAGGCGCACCCGCCCCGTTGCCCGGCTGGGCGCGGGAGCCGGCCCCGCAGGAACGGACCGGTGCAAGGCTCTCACCGTCCCGGCTGGCTCAGAACGCCACAGGCGAAGGGCCGTTCGGCACCGAGCAGCCCCCGCTTGGGCCCAGCGCCCTTGCCGAAGACATGCGTTTCGTCCGTGGCCGGTTGATCCACGCTCTCCTTCAGCATCTGCCGCAGGTTCCGGCGGACGAGCGCCGGCCGGCGGCGGAGCGATTCGTGTCGGCGCGCGGCGACATGCTCTCTGAGGAAAACCGCGAACAGATCGTCTCCGAATCGCTCGCCATCGTCGGCGATGTGCGCTTCGCGCCGCTGTTTGCGGGCGACAGCCTGGCCGAAGTGCCCGTGGTGGCGCGGATTGGCGAGGGGCAGACGGCCTTCGATCTGGAAGGCCAGATTGATCGCCTCGCCATTCTGGAGGACGGGCTTTTGATCCTCGACTACAAGACCAACCGCCCACCGCCGACGAAGGAGGAAGACGTGGCGCCGGCCTATGTTGGACAGCTTGCGGCCTACCGGCTGGCGCTCAGCGCGATGTTTCCCGGCAAGCCCGTCCGCGCGGCTCTGCTTTGGACTGATGGGCCGCGCCTCATGGAGATCTCTTCAACTTTGCTTGAGAAGGCCGAACGCGACATCTTGCGGGCCAGGGGCGGCCTTGACGCCCATGAGGGGCGCACCTAGGTTCCGGGGACAGCAGACTAGTCCGGCCGGACACCTCCGGCCGGCCATGAGGAGAGACGATCGATGGCGACCGACAAGGTTTCAGACGACACATTCGAGGCGGAAGTTCTAAAGTCCTCGACGCCTGTTGTGGTGGATTTTTGGGCCGAATGGTGCGGCCCGTGCCGTCAGATCGCGCCGGCGCTCGAAGAGATCGCAAAGGACCTCGGCGATAAGGTAAAGATCACCAAGCTCAACATCGACGAGAATCCGAACGCCCCCGCCAAGTACAATGTGCGCGCCATTCCCACGCTCATCATCTTCAAGGATGGCGAAGTGGTGGACACGCTTCGCGGCGCCTACCCCAAGAATCAGCTGGCGGCCTGGATCGGCGGCGCCGTCGACGGGGTTGCGTAGCGCGCGTCGGCTTATCGGCCTGAATGGAGCCGCAGAACGTGGCCCGCGAGATACAGCGAGCCGCAGATGAGGACGCGTGCGGGCTCCTCGCCCGACGCCGAGCGTAGCAAGGCCTCCTGGACGCTGCTTGCGGGAACCGCGTTAAATCCAGCGGCTTGCGCAACCTCCGCCAGCGCGCCCGCCCCGAACGCATTCGGTTCGCCCGGGATCGGCACCGTATAGACGCGTTCCACGAGCCCCTTGAACGGCGCGATGAAACGCTCGGCATCCTTGGTTTCCATCATGCCCCAGATGACATGCACGGGACGAGGCACACGCTCGTCGAGTTCGGCGAGCGTGTTGGCCACCACCTTGCCGCCCGCCTCGTTGTGGCCGCCGTCGAGCCAGATCTCCGTGCCCTCGCTCGCGTAGGCGTGAAGGGCGCCAACGGCGAGACGCTCGAGCCGTGCCGGCCAGTGGGCATTCGTGAGTCCCTCCTCGAGCGCGCTTTGAGTCAGCGCGTCGCCGAACACGACGCTGGCGGCGGCAATCGCCATACCCGCATTGTCGATCTGATGCCGGCCGGCCAGGCGTGGCAAGGGCAGATCAACCAGGCGCGACGTGGTCTGGAAGACCAGCCGGCCCTGCTGTTCGAACGTGTCGAAGTCGCGGCCCGCCACATGAAGCGGCGCTCCGATTTCCGCCGCACGCGCTTCGATCACTTCCAGGGCCTCGGGCTCCTGACGACCGACGACACAGGGCACTCCGGGCTTCATGATGCCTGCCTTCTCGCCCGCGATCAGCGCAATGGTGTCGCCAAGGAACGATACATGGTCGATGGCGACCGGCGTGATGATCGTGAGCGCAGGCTTCTTGACCATGTTGGTCGCATCGAGCCGGCCGCCAAGGCCCGTTTCCAGCAACAGCAGATCTCCCGGCGCTTCGGAAAACGCGAGGAATGCCGCGGCGGTCGTGATCTCGAACAGGGTGATCAGCGCACCGGCATTGGCCGCCTCCGTGCGTTCCAGGCAATCGACCAATCGCGCCTCACTGATCGGGGCCGCACCATGTGGCCCCGCAAGAACGATGCGTTCGTGAAAGTCGACGAGATGCGGTGAGGTGTAGACATGCACCCGCTCGGACAACGCTTCGGCGATCGCGCGCACGAAGGCCAGCGTCGACCCCTTGCCGTTGGTGCCGGCCACATGCACGACGGGCGGCAGGTGGTCCTGTGGATCTCCGAGACGGTGCAGCAGCGTCTCTATGCGCCCCAGCGACAGATCGATCGATTGCGGGTGAAGCGATTTCAGCCGCTCGAGAAGCGTCGAGCTCATGACCTCAGATGGGTCCGGCGACGCGCCGCGGGCACTATCGGGTAGACTGGTCAATCCTCAATCGGCCTTATCGAAGGAACCTTATTCCAGGTGCCTGGCATGGCCGAACTTCTTCGAAGGGGCCAGCCCTACGCAGCTTACGCATTCTGTGACGTTTGTTGATTAGCGCCATTGCTTGGGGCTTGCGTCAAGACCTCGTCCGTCTCGGGCTTCTCGTGGCTGCTCTTGTCCAGGCCATTGCCGCTATGCTTGGCGGGCGCATCTTGCGCTTGCACCGGCGCGTCTTCCTCGCGGGACGCCGCAACGGCAGGCCGATGCACGAGAGCCTTCACCTGATCCTCGGCGGTGGCGTCGAGCCGTCGATGGAGGAGCAGGTTGCAGACGCGCGCCAGCGTGGCGCGCAGGTCGTGGCGGTGGACGACCATGTCGACCATGCCGTGTTCGAGCAAATATTCCGACCGCTGGAAGCCCGAAGGGAGCTGCTCGCGGATGGTCTGCTCGATGACGCGGGGCCCTGCGAAGCCAATCAAGGCGCCTGGCTCGGCGATATGGATGTCGCCCAGCATGGCGTAGGAGGCGGTGACGCCGCCGGTCGTCGGGTTGGTGAGCACGACGATATAGGGAAGATTGGCCTCGTGCAGTTCCTCCACGGCAACCGTGGTCCGCGGCATCTGCATGAGCGAGAGAATGCCTTCCTGCATTCGGGCGCCACCCGACGCGGCGAACAGGATGAACGGGGCATTCCGTACCAGCGCCGCGCGCATGGACGAGATCACCGCCTCGCCAGCCGCCGTGCCGAGCGAGCCGCCCATGAAGTCGAAGTCCTGAACGGCGGCCACGACCGTATCGCCATGCAGCTTGCCGATGCCCGAATGGATCGCATCGTTGAGACCCGTCTTGCTGCGGGCGTCCTTGAGGCGTTCGGAATAGCGGCGCTCGTCACGGAATTTCAGCGGGTCGTGGGGCACGTCTGGCAAATGCAGCGCCGCGTATTTCCCATCGTCGAACAGCGCCTTCAGCCGGGCCGGGCCCGTCATGCGCATGTGGAAGTTGGATCCCGGCACGACGAACTGATTGGCCTCGAGATCCTTGTAGTAGATCATCTGGCCGGTCTCGGGGCACTTGACCCAGAGATTGTCCGGAATCTCCTTCTTGCGAAGGAAGCTGCGGATTTTTGGTCTGACGACGCTATTGATCCAGTTCACTGGTCCAACTCTCTACGCTGCTGCCGCTCTAGATCGCCGAGGCCTCGGCACGCTCATGGAGTGCCTCGGCGAGATACTCAACAAGCCCCAAGAGCCTCGGTTTGGTCTCCGCCGTCGCCTGACCGTTCTCGTCGAGCGTCTCCTCGATCGACGAGACCAGGGCCGACCCGACAACCACGCCCTCCGCCAAGGCCGCAAGTTCGCGAACCTGCTGTGGCGACTTGACGCCGAAGCCGATCGCGATCGGAAGATCCGTATGGGCCTTGATGCGGGCCACATGCGCACCGACCGACGAAACGTCGGGCGCCGCGGTGCCGGTAATCCCGGCGATCGAGACATAATAGACAAAACCCGACGTGTTCGCGAGCACGGCGGGAAGTCGCTTCTCATCCGTGGTGGGCGTTGCCAACCGTATGAAATTAAGACCTTTTTTGGATGCAGCGGGCCGCAGCTCCTCGTCCTCTTCCGGCGGCATGTCCACGATGATCAGGCCGTCCGCCCCCGCTTCGCTCGCATCGGCCACGAACCGGTCGACGCCGTAAATGTAGACGGGATTGTAGTAGCCCATCAGCACGATCGGGGTGTCTTGGTTCTCGGCTCGGAACTCCCGCACCATGGCCAGCGTCTTCTTCATGTTCTGGCCGCCCTTCAGGGCGCGCAGCGAGGAGGCCTGAATGGCCGGGCCGTCGGCCATGGGATCGGAGAACGGCATGCCGAGTTCAACGATGTCGGCGCCCGCCCCCGGCAAACCCTTCAGTAGGCTGAGCGAAGTGTCGTAGTCGGGATCGCCCGCCGTGATGAACGTAACGAGACCGCCACGGCCTTCCGCCTTCAGCTTCGCAAATGTCTGATCGATCCTGGTCATGACTACATTTCCATCGAGAGGTGTTCGGCGACCGCGAAGATGTCCTTATCGCCGCGTCCGCACATGTTCATGACCAACAAATTGTCCTTCGGCAGCTCGGGCGCAAGCTTCCGCACATAGGCCAGCGCGTGGGACGGTTCGAGAGCCGGGATAATGCCTTCGAGCTTGGTGCAGAGTTGAAAGGCCTCGAGAGCCTCCTTGTCCGTCACGGCCACATAGGTGACGCGGCCCGAGTCTTTGAGCCAGGAATGCTCGGGGCCGACGCCGGGATAGTCCAGCCCCGCTGAAATGGAATGTCCCTCGAGAATTTGTCCGTCGTCGTCCTGTAGCAGATACGTCCGGTTGCCATGCAGCACGCCAGGCTCACCACCTGTCATGGATGCGGCATGGCCGTTCGGTACCTCGAGACCGTGACCGCCCGCTTCCACGCCGTAGATCGCCACGGAGCGGTCGTCGAGGAAGGGGTGAAACAGCCCCATCGCATTGGACCCGCCGCCAATGCATGCAACCAGCGTGTCCGGAAGACGCCCCTCGCGCTCCATCATCTGCTCGCGCGTTTCCTTGCCGATGACGGATTGAAAATCGCGCACCATGGCGGGATACGGGTGCGGACCGGCGACGGTCCCGATGATGTAGAACGTGTCGTGGACGTTGGCGACCCAGTCGCGCAGCGCGTCGTTCATGGCGTCCTTCAGCGTGCCGGATCCGGACGTGACCGGATTGACCTTGGCGCCCAGCAGCCGCATGCGGAACACGTTCGGCCGCTGCCGTTCGATGTCGGTGGCGCCCATGTAGATTTCGCACGGCAGTCCGAAGCGCGCGGCCACGGTCGCCACCGCCACGCCGTGCTGGCCGGCGCCGGTCTCGGCAATGATGCGCGTCTTGCCCATGCGCCGCGCGAGCTGAATCTGCCCCAGGCAATTGTTGATCTTATGGGAGCCGGTATGGTTGAGCTCGTCGCGCTTGAAGTAGATCTTGGCGCCGCCGAGATGCTCCGTAATCCGCTCAGCGAAATAGAGCGGGCTGGGGCGCCCCGAATAGTGCGCGTTTAACGAGTCCAGCTCGGCCTGAAAGGACGGGTCGGCCTTCGCCTCGTTATAGGCCTGCTCCAAATCCAGGATCAGCGGCATCAGCGTCTCGGCCACGTAGCGGCCACCAAACAGGCCGAAATGACCGTGCTCGTCAGGGCCGCCGCGATAGGTATTCAAGGCATCCGTCATCGTGCTCATGAGGCTTTCTTATGCTCTGGCGCCGCGCCGCGCGCCGCTTGAACGAATTGCGCGATAAGGGCTGGATCCTTTTCGCCCGGCGCCGTTTCCACCCCGGACGAGACGTCGACCAGCGTCGCGCCCGACAGGCGGATCGCCTCGGCAACGTTGGACGCATCGAGCCCCCCCGATAGCGCGAACGGAGCGGACGCGTCTCCGAGGATCGCCCAGTCGAAACGCATGCCGTTGCCGCCGGGCAAGTCGGCGCCGGCCGGCGCCTTGGCATCGAACAGGATGCGATCCGCGATGCCCTCGTAACGCGCGGCGGCCGTCACATCGGCGGCCTCCGCGACCGGAATGGCCTTGAAGATGGACAAACCCGTCTGCGCTTTGATGGCCGCGGTGCGCTCGGGGGTCTCGGAGCCGTGAAGCTGGACCACGTCCGGGCACACTTGCGTGGCGATCGTCTCGATCAGCACATCGTCGGGATCGACGACGACGGCGACTGTCTTCACGCGCCCGCGGGCGGCGGTCGCGAGGGGCGCCGCATCCGCCGCCGAGAGATTGCGGGGGCTCTTCTTAAAGAAGACCAAGCCGACGAAATCCGCGCCCGCGGTCATCGCGGCATCGAGAATGGCAGGCGTCCGCACACCACAAATTTTAACTTCGACCGTCACGGGAACTCTTCAAAAAGGTTGTGACACGGGGCTCGCCGGGGCGGGGGCCCGGAGCGGCGCTCACCCTATGAAATCCACGCGCTCAAGTCCATCGCACCGCAACATAGCGGTTACCGGGCGACACGGCTGCGCCAGCGATAGGCCGCGACACCGGCCCAGACCGCCTCGAGGACACCAAAGGGCCAAGCGCCCTGCAGGAAGCCATACGCCGACCCGAGCAGACACGCAAACGCGAACGCCAGGATGAACCAGGGACTGCGGTCCTCGAGCGCGTAGGTGACCAGCATCGCGGTCACGGCAATGAGACCGAAAACGGTCAAATGATCCATGGAGGAAGGCCTATTCGGCAGGCAGTTGCGGCCGCTGCTGTGCGGTATTGGCCGATTCCAGCTCGCGCTCCAGCCGATCCGCCTGCCGGCGCCAGTCGCGCGCTTCGCGCGCCTCGGCCCGAGCCGTCCGGCGCCATTTGCCCTGATTGATCCAGGAGGCGAAGCCGCCGATCAGGAGGCCCAGTGCAAACGCGCAGAGGAGGAACAGAAACAGCGGTGCCTCGACCATATAGCCCTGGTCGCCGCCAAACGGATCGAGAATGAGCTCGGCCGGTCCACGATTGACGACGGCAAGCGCAATCAGCGCCAGGCCAAGCGGGATGATCACAAGTCCCAGGACGAGCTTCCGCGTCACGTCTCGCTCCCAAAGCGGCCCGTTCGGGGCCCCACGCCGTCAGCGCTATGCGCCACCCTGGTTGTCGTCCGGGTTGAGGCGCTCGCGCAGTTCCTTGCCGGTCTTGAAGAAGGGCACGAACTTGTCCTCAACGAACACCGTGTCGCCCGTCCGCGGGTTACGGCCTTGCCGCGCCGCGCGATGCTTGACGGTAAAGGCGCCGAAGCCGCGCAACTCGACACGATCCCCGCGCGACAGTGCGCCGGTGATCTCATCGAGGATGATATTGATAATGCGCTCAACATCACGATGGAATAAATGCGGATTGGCGGCGGCCACCCGCTGAATCAACTCGGATTTTATCATTGGCACGCCCCAAAGGGACCGCAGCCCTGTACCGCCGCGATCCAAGCCCCACTAATTGGACGCAGGGTGCCAAACAGAGACCAGACCGTCAAGTTCAAGGACCGCACCGGCCTCGTCCAATAGTCCCGCAAACTTGCTTCCGGACACCCCGAAGATCGCCGCAATGGACTGCGTCGCAAACCCGAGAAAACCTGTCTCCTCGGCCGGGGGTTTCCATTGCCGGACCCGCAAGCCCGGCTGGATGCCGCGTTCCTTCGCGAGCCATGCGCGCGCGGCGAGTTCGTCTCCGATCTGGTCGACCAGCTTGTAGTCGACGGCCTGACGACCCGAATAGATGCGCCCTTCGGTGAGCCCCGGAATTGTGTCCGGCGTGATCTTGCGGCGCGTCTCCACGAGGCCGACAAACCACTCCATTGCGTCGTCGACCATTTCTTCGGTCACCTTGCGGGCTTCTTCCGTGGTCGGCTCAAACGGGCTGGGTACCGCTTTCAAGGTCCCGCTCTTCACGTCCTCGAACTGAATGCCGAGGCTCTTCATCAGTTCGGTCACGTTGGCCCATTGGAAGATCACACCGACCGAGCCCGTGATCGTGTTGCCGTAGACGAAAATCCGATCCGTGGCGAGGGCGACGATATAGGCGGCGGATGTCGCCAGGGTCCCGCATGTCGCGACCACGGGTTTTTTCTCCGAGAGACGGCGAATGGCGTCATAAAGCGCTTCGCCGCCGGTCGTCGTCCCGCCGGGGCTATTGACCTCGAGGATCACCGCCTTGACCTGGTCGGCGTTACCGACCCTGTCGATCAGGTCGATCATCTTGCGGTCGTTTGTAATCACCCCATCGACGGTGATCCGCGCCACATGGGGCAGGATTCCGCCCGTACCGCTCGATTCCGGGTCGCCCACGACGAGCGTGCCCACGAACAGCACGGCAAGCAGCACTGCAGCGATGCGCCAGATGGAAATACGCCGTTTCAGGCGGCGCCGTTCGACTACGCGTTCTGCGTCAAGGCTCATAAGGTTCGACTCGAAAGTTGTAACTCGGGCTCAAACGACACACGGGCCGCAGTCTAATCGACCGCAGCCCGTGAGACATCGAAAATCAGGCAGCCGTGAGGCGTGCCGGACTATTCCTCTGCGGAGGCCCCGTCCGCACTCTCGCTGTCGGCCGCGGCCTTGGCAGCGCGCTTGGCCTTGGCCTTGGGCGCAGCCTTCGCCTTCGGAGCAGCTTCGGCGTCGGCCTCGGCCGGCTCCTCGTCTGCGTCTTTGGCCTTGTTCAGGGCAGCGCCGAGAATGTCGCCAAGCGACGCGCCGGAATCGGTCGACCCGTACTGAGCCACCGCTTCCTTCTCCTCGGCGATCTCGAGCGCCTTGATGGAGGCGGAGATCTTGCGCGTCTTCTGATCCACCTGGGTCACGACGGCGTCGAACTTCTCGCCCACGCCGAAGCGGTCGGGACGCTGCTCGGAACGATCGCGGGATAGATCGGAACGGCGGATAAAGGTCGTGAGGTCATGGTCGAGAAGCTTGGCCTCGATCCCATTGTCCTTGACGGCCGTCACTTCGCAGGTCACGCGGGCGCCCTTGCCAAGCTTGTCGGAAGACGCGGCGCCCTCGAACGGGTCCGCCCCAAGCTGCTTGATGCCGAGGCTGATGCGCTCCTTTTCGGAGTCTGCTTCCAGGACAACGGCCTTCACCGTGTCGCCCTTCTTGTAGTCCTTGAGTGCTTCCTCGCCCGACTTGGACCAGTCCAGATCGGACAGATGGACCATACCGTCGATCCCGCCATCGAGGCCGACGAACAGGCCGAACTCGGTGATGTTTCGGATCTGACCCTCGATCTCGGTGCCGGGCTGATACGCCGCCGCGAACGCGACCCACGGGTTCTCCTGGGTCTGCTTGAGGCCGAGCGAAATGCGGCGCTTGTCCGGATCGACCTCCAGAACCTGCACCTCGACCTCCTGGCTGGTGGAGATGATTTTGCCGGGGTGGATGTTCTTCTTGGTCCAGCTCATCTCGGAAACGTGGATCAGGCCTTCAACGCCCGGCTCCAACTCCACGAACGCACCGTAGTCGGTGATGTTCGTGACCGTGCCCGTGAAGCGCGCATCGACCGGGTACTTCGCGGCGATGCCTTCCCACGGATCGGCCTCGAGCTGTTTGATGCCGAGGCTGATGCGCTGCGTATCCGGATTGATGCGGATAATCTGCACCTTCACCGTGTCGCCGACATTGACGATCTCGCTCGGGTGGTTGACGCGGCGCCACGCCATATCCGTGACGTGAAGCAGGCCGTCGATACCGCCAAGATCGATAAAGGCGCCGTAGTCGGTGATGTTCTTGACGACACCGTCGACGACTTCGCCTTCCTTGAGGCGGGCGACGATCTCGCCACGCTTCTCGGCGCGGCTCTCTTCCAGAACCGACCGGCGGGACACGACGATGTTGCCGCGGCGGCGGTCCATCTTGAGAATCTGGAAGGGCTGCGGCGTATTCATGAGCGGGCCGACATCGCGGATCGGGCGAATGTCGACCTGGCTGCCAGGAAGGAAGGCCACGGCGCCGTCGAGGTCGACGGTGAAACCGCCCTTGACGCGATTGAAGATCACGCCTTCGACCTTCTCGTTGTTCTTGTACTTCTCCTCGAGACGGACCCAGCTCTCTTCGCGGCGGGCCTTCTCGCGGGAGAGGACTGCCTCACCGGCAGCATTCTCGACACGCTCGAGATAGACGTCGACTTCGTCGCCTTCCGAAAGCGTGGAGGGGGCGCCGGCGACGCCGAATTCCTTGAGGGGGACGCGGCCTTCGGTCTTAAGGCCCACATCGATGATCGCCACATCTTTCTCGATGCTGACGACAGTTCCTTTGACCACACTGCCTTCCTGGAGCGCTGCGCCGGTCAGAGATTCTTCAAGAAGCGCTGCAAACTCGTCGTGGCTCGGCTGGCTGATGCTGGTCTGTGGTTCGGACATTTGTACTCCTACTCGGCGTTCGTTGGTTGTGTTGTGCCTGGTGCGGCCGAACCCGAGGTTAGATGTTGTAGCAATGCGACGAACGCGCCCCGGACCGCTGCCATCTGTAAATGGCCTGATCCGCTTCGCCTCGCCGCGCGAAATTCTTTCAAGCTTGCTTCAAGATGATGGGCCAACGCCAAATGGGCATGACCTCAACCGGCCCGCCCTGCGCGGCTCATCGCAGCCTCGATCAAATCGAGAGCTGCCCTGAACGCCGCGTCTATACTCAAATTTGAGGTGTCGAGCAAGACCGCGTCGGGGGCCTGCACGAGCGGCGCGGCGCCTCGGGTCGAGTCGCGCTCGTCCCGGGCCCTGATATCTTCGAGCACCGCCGCCTCCGAAATGGCGACGCCACGGCCCGCCAGTTCCAAAAATCGCCGCATGGCGCGGACTTCGGGGGTCGCGGTAACGAACAATTTCGCGTCCGCGTCGGGGCAGATCACCGTGCCGATATCCCGGCCGTCCAGGACCGCGCCAAGTTCCCCATGGGCAAAGGAGCGCTGATAGGCGAGAAGCGCCGTGCGCACCGCCGGGTGGCGGGCCACTTGGGAGGCCGCCTCGCCGGCCCCTGCTGTCCTCAACGCGGGATCGTCGAGTGTGGCGATTTCGAGTGCAGAGGCGACCTCGGCCGCGGCCTCGGCGTTATCGAGCGCGATGCCTCGGGCCAGGGCATCCCTGCCCACTGCTCGGTAGAGCAGACCCGTATCGAGATGCGGTAGTCCATAGTGCACGGCGACCCGCTTGGCCAAAGTGCCCTTGCCCGATGCGGCCGGCCCGTCGATTGCGATAATCATCCCAGGCGCGCTCCCAAGCCGGTCATCAAGGGCACGAAGGCGGGGAAGCTAGTGGCGATCATCGCGATATCGTCGACGGCCACGGGTTTCTCGGCGCCGAGGCCGAGCGTCAAAAAGGCCATGGCGATGCGGTGATCCATCTCCGTCGCCACGGTCCCGCCGCCCCGAACGGCGCCTGTACCGGTGACGATGAGATCGTCGCCCTCAACGCGTGCGGTCACGCCGCAGGCAGCGAGCCCGGCGGCGGTAGCGGCTAGGCGATCGCTTTCCTTGACCTTCAACTCGGCGAGCCCTTCCATTCTGGTCTCTCCTTGGGCGAAGGCCGCAAGCGCGGCGAGGATCGGATACTCGTCGATCATGGACGGTGCCCGCTCCGGCGGCACGCGTACGCCGCTCAGCGCGCCAGACCGGATCCGCAGATCGCCAACGGGTTCGCCAGCCGCGTCGCGCCGGTCGAGCACGGCGATATCGGCACCCATCTCCTGCAAGGTGTCGAAGAAGCCGGTGCGCGTCGGATTGAGAAGCACGTTCTCGATCGTGAGATCGGAGCCAGGACAGATAAGGGCGGCGGCGACCAGGAAGGCCGCCGAGCTCGGATCGCCCGGCACGACCACGTGAGCGCCCCTCAGCTCCGCATCGCCGGCGACAACGACGGCGCGCGAGCCATCCGCGCGCGTCTCAATATCAACCTCGGCGCCGAAATAGCGCAGCATACGTTCCGTGTGGTCGCGGGTCGGGAGCGGCTCGATCACGGTGGTGCGTCCCGGTGCATGGAGGCCCGCCAGCAAAATGGCCGACTTAACTTGGGCGGACGGCACCGGCAGTTCATACACGATCGGCAACAGGTCCTGGGTACCGATGACCGTGAGCGGCAAGGTCTCCCTGTCGTCCTCGACCAGCAGCCCCATCTCCATCAGCGGCTTCAACACGCGACTCATGGGGCGCCGGCACAAGGACGCGTCTCCCGTAAGCGAAACATGCATCGGATACCCAGCCAGCACGCCGAGCATCAGCCGGCTTGCCGTACCGGAGTTGCCGAAATCGAGAAGGCCCTCGGGGGCGGTAAGACCACCCACGCCCTGCCCTAGGACCTCGAAGACGTCCCCGTCTCGGTCGACCGAGGCGCCCAACGCCGCGACGGCACGCGCCGTTGCCAGAACATCGTCGGCCTCGAGCAATCCCTCGATGCGCGTGCGTCCGGTCGCAAGACCGGCCAAGATGAGAGCGCGGTGCGAGATCGACTTGTCGCCCGGAACTTTCACGCGGCCGGAAATGGCTGCGGATCGGCGAGCGGTCAGAGGCTGCGGCATAGGGATCAGATTGCTGTTTGAGGATGCTTGATAGCTTTTGACACTACGCATGAGGCGTGGCAATGGGGAGTCACGCTTAGACTATGTTTGAGGAGAGTCATGTCGAAACCCGCACGGGGAACCAAGCGCGTGTGCGCGAGCTGTGACGCGCGGTTTTACGATCTGGGTCGTTCGCCGATTATCTGCCCCGTCTGTCAAGCCGTCTATCACGTCGCAGCGCCGACGCGGCGCGGTGCAGCTGCGCAGCCGGCCGCCAAGCCTGAGGTTGAGGAAGAAGAGGACAAGCCCGTCATGGGCGGTGCCGAAGTTATCAGCCTCGACGAAGCGGAGGAGGCCGAGGAGGCGGCTGTCGACGACGAGGAAATCGTCGATATCGGAGATGACGATGAAGACATCCCCGACAGCGACGACGAGGATACGTTCCTCGAGGACGACGAAGAGGAAGACGACGTCACCGACATCGTCAAGAACGAACGGGAAGAAGAGGGCTAAGACACTGCCGGAGGCGCACGCCCCCCGGCATACCGCCCTGTTCCAATGGATCTGCCGCGCCGAGTCGCATTTCGCTTGAACGAACGGGCCGCTCATCCTAAACGATGCGGTCTGGAATCGACGGCGCTGCTCGGCAGCCCGGATTCTCAACAATTCCGCTAAGGGGCCATAGCTCAGTTGGGAGAGCGCGTGAATGGCATTCACGAGGTCGGCGGTTCGATCCCGCCTGGCTCCACCATTTCCCACAACGACGATTGCCGGTTCTAGCTTGCTAGGGTCGCTGACGCTCTAGGAGATCGCCGGCGCGCCTCCGCCGCGAGGCTTGGACCTCGGGTGGAAACAGGTTACCCAAGTTGTCCATGACCGAATGGGCACACAGGGTCCGCAACAGCATGTTCGGCGCAGAGCGCACATATCGGCTCACGCCGGAGGCCCTTTGCTGGACGGAGACCGGCAAGTCCGATGGACGCCTGGCCTATGCGGATGCCCGGGCGATGCAGTTGATCTCCTACGCCTCACCCATCGGCAGGGCTCTGCAGTGCAAGGTGACAAGCGCGGCCGGGGACAGGGCGCGGCTGCGATCCGCGCATTATCTCAGCCTCGGCGCGTTCGAGGATCGAACGGACAGCTACGGGCCTTTCGTACGTGAACTAGCCCGGCGGATACACAAAACCAACCCCGGCGCAACGTTCGTCGCCGGCAGCACGGGGCTGTGGATCCTGTGGCTGGCTGTCGGCCTGCTTTGGGTTGGCGTGATCGCGCTTCTTGCCGCGGCGCTGTTCGAGACGGTGTTCGACGCGCCCTTGCTAGGCAGCTTTGCGGTGGCGCTCGGTGTCTGCGCCGTCTGTCTGCCGTTGATCTGGCGAGAGGTGCGTAGCGGCGGAAGCACACGCTTCGATCCGCTTGCACCCCCTGAAGCGTTGCTCGGCGGGGCCGCCGCTCAACCCGGCAAGAGCCCTAACAATTCTGATCGATGAGTTGCTGGGACAGCGACTTGATCGTGGCATCGTCGGCAAGCGCCAGCGACTTTTTCGCGTCTGCACAGTTTTGTGCCGCATCAGTGTTGTTCGCCGCCCGAAGGCCGTAGAACATGCCGGTCACCGAATTTTCCGCCTCCGCATTGTCGATCAAACGCGTGCAGGCCGCGACCACGGCACTGCTGTCGTTACCCTGCGTACACGTGGCGAAATCCGCCTCAAGCCCGTCATAGGCGACCGCCTGCACGGAAGCGAGAAGAACCACGGCAGGCACGAATCTGAACACGACCATCGCTGTCTCCAATTCCCTCAAGGACCGATGTAACGGATCGTAGTCGCCTTTTGTGACGCGGGCGACACCCAATTGCCGGTCGGATTGTGGGACGTCTAGAGCGTGCCGGTCTCGGAAAGGCTGGAAAGCGCCTGTGCGAATGTCGGTTTGATACGCGTGCTGTCCTTCAACGCCCATGCGACGAGGCTGGCCCCTTCGAGGACGCTCAACAGCATGGTCGCCGTCTGGCGCACGTCGAGATCGGTACGGAACTCGCCGTCGGCGATCCCATCGCGGACGACGCCGGAGAGCCAGTCGAGGTGAAGCTCGAAGAACGTCGATACTTGCGCGCGCATCGACTGCGGCAGGGCGGCTGTCTCGGCGGAAAGCGCCGCGCAGAGCGGCATCAAACCATCCCGCAGGCTGTCGATGAAGAACCCGCTATAGACCGCAAGACGGCCCCTCGCCGAGGTGTCCTCTTCCAAAACCTTCTCAAGGGCCCTCTTGAACTCGACGAGATAACCGTCGATCAGAGCGACTCCCAGAACCTCCTTCGTCGGAAAGTGGTGATGGACGCTCGCCTTGCGAATGCCGACCCGTTCGGCCAGATCCGCGTAGCTGAAGGCCGCGTAGCCGCGGGTCCGAGTGAGCATCTCCGCCTCTTTCAACAAGAGATCGCGTGTTCCGATCGACATTTGCCGCACCTCGACAGCGCTGCCCGCGCTGGTCCTAGGACCCACCTTGGGGCTTACTCGTCCCGCTGAACGTCTCGCCGTCCGTATCCACAACCGATACGTCGAGCTCATTGTTGTCGCCCTTCGCAAACGTGAAGCGGAAATTCGGATTGGTCGAAATCGAGAATGTCCCATCCAGCTTGAACACCAATTCACCATCCCGCTCGACGGTCACTTCCTTGACGTAACGGGCGGGAATGAACTTCGCGGTGTTGATGTCGAGCTGCATGCCGTTGTGGTTCGGATGCTTGATCATGACCTGGCCGCCCCAGATCGGATTGCTGCTCAGCGCCGGCGGGAAAGTGCGGACGATGGTCTTGCCCATTCCGGCTGTGTCCGCATCCGGATCCTTCGCCTGCATGGCGGCGCATCCTCCGGCGGCGGACAAAAACTTGGTCGCCATATGTAGGCTGCCGTCTTCAAGCTCGAGCACGGCCCGGGCATGGGAGAAATTGTCCACGCGCACACGCGTGGCGAAGCTGCGCTCGCCGCCTGTTCCCGCTGCCGGACCGAATGTGAGAGTCGCAACCTTCGGATCCGGATTCTTGTCGATGAAGATCGACAGAGATTTGACCTTGTCTTTTACGTGAGGCGGGATCCGCACCGTGATCGGCACAATGGCGGCGTCCTCGATCTTCTGAGGGGTTTCGAGAACGACAGCGCCGTCCTCCTCCGCGATCTGACGGTCGCCGAAGGCCTGCTCTCGCAGGATCGGCCATATATCTTCCTCCGCATACGCCGGTGCGGTCGCGGAAGCGCCGATACTGGCTGCGAGCACGACGCCGCAGATCGTCCGGCTCAGCGTGTTGAAAGCGTGTGTCATGACCTTGTGTTTCCTCTTATCGCTTTGGTCTCAGCTATTCCCACTCGAGTTCGGCGTAGGCGGCAGTGACGTTGCGCACATGATACTGATCAAACAGCTTCCAGGCATCTTTTTCAGTGAAGCCAGCCGTCTTCGTCGCCTGCTCCAACGTCTTGCCTTCGGCGATTTGGCGCCGCACGTCGTCCACAATGGCGGATAGATATTCCTGTTCGGGGACCAGCGCTTGCGGCAGTTCCATTGTCTTCGGTCCATGACCAGGAACCACGCGGGCCGCCTTCCGCTTCCCCATCTCGTCGAGCACCGCGAGCCAGCCCGTGATCGACCCGTCGATGGTCGGGACGTGCACGGAGAACAGCAGATCGCCCAGGAAGAGCGTATTGGTCTTCAGGTCCGTCACGATCATATCGTTGTCGGTATGGGCGGTGGGCTGCGGCTCCAGCAGCAACTCCCGATCACCGAGGTCCAGCTTCGTCGGCTCCTTGATGCCGAGCGTCGGCAGAATGATCTCGCTGCCGGCGAAGCCTTCGGCACCGATCATCTGCTCGTTGGCGACGAGATAGCTGTCCTTCCGGGTCCCGAGCGCCCGCGCGAGCTTGTAGTGACCGACGAACTCGGGATTGTCCTGGTTGAAGGCCGCATTCCCGAAAACATGGTCGGGATGCATGTGCGTGTTGATCACGTATTTGATGGGCTTGTCGGTGACGGCCCGAATGGCGTCGCGCAGCTCAGCGCCGAGCTTGGCGCTGCCCGACGTGTCGATGACGGCGACGGCCTCGGATCCTACGACGAAACTCGCATTGGCGATGTCCCCGCCATTGGCGGCGGACTGAACCTCGTAGCGTCCCTGATGCACGAAAACGCCGGGCGCGACTTCGCTCACTTCGCTGGTGGACGCATATGCAGGGCTATAGCGCAGGAGCGGGGCGGAGGCCATCACCAGGCCCGCCAGGATCAGATTCCGGCGCGAAAGCACATAGACCCCACAGCCGCAGCTGTGAGCACCCGTGGTCCCTGTGGGATGGCTGTGAAGATCGTTCGGCATCTGCAAAGCATCCTACCTATCACTAGGTAGGTGTGTCAAGTTGTCATGCGTCCCGACGCCTCCCTTCGGGAAAAAAAGCGTCGACAGCGACCGTTTGGCGCCAGGCGCAGGCCGGAGCGTCGAACTTGAATTCAGGCGCCGGACACCCATATCGAGGTTGATTTCTTGGAACTTTCCGGCGCGTCGGACGACGGCGGAAGAATAGGCCCCTTTGCCGGATAGTGCATGACACGTCCCAACGGCAGTCCATGGATCAGCGTCGGCGCCGCCCAAAACGGCGCTGCGACGAAGCTGGCCGACGGCGGTTATCCGCCCTACAACGTTGAAATCCTGCCTGCGGAGGCTCAACGTCCCGAGCGATTGCGGATTACCCTGGCCGTGGCCGGGTTCTCCCGGGAAGAATTGGACGTGAGCGTCGCAGACGGAGCACTTCACATCCGCGGTGAAAAACCGGAAGAAGACAGCAGGGACTATTTGCACCGCGGCCTCGCCAGCCGCCGCTTCAAAAGGACGTTTGCACTTGTCAACGGCGTTGAAGTGCGTAAAGCGGAGTTAGACAACGGGCTCCTGGCCGTCGAGCTCGAGAGACTTCCGCGAGAGACGCGCGCCTTCAAGGTCGGGATCAAGCCCGCTGGCTGAGATGTTTGGAAACGAGTTCGATGAATAAGCACCAAGACGACGAGACCGAGATCGCGATGAGCCCCAAGGAGCTTGCTCTGCTTGGGGAAGGCGAAGTCGCGTATATCAAGCAGGTCGATTTCGACGATGCGGAGCGGCTGTTTCCGGCTCTCGACGATACGCCGGAGGGGATCGATCTGTTCGCCGTGTTGGGCGCCGACGGAACGCCGATCGCGCTAACGGACAGCCGCAACGCAGCGATCGCCAACGCGATCGAGAATGACCTCGTTCCCTTGAGCGTTCACTAATACTGAAAATGAACTTGCAGCGTTTGCTGGACGCGCGCAGCGGCCGTTACGCAGCGTGAGACGCCGTGTCGTCCTGGGTCAGCACAGCATAGAGCGCCTCGGCGTCGGTGCTGGACTGTAACTTCTGTACCGACGGTCGATCGCGCAGCAGACGCGAAATGCGCGCCAGGGCCTTCAGATGGTCCGCGCCCGCGCCCTCCGGCGCCAAGAGCAGCACAACAATTGTCACGGGCTCGGCGTCGGCCGCATCGAAGTCGATTGGCTCGGCAAGCCGCGCGAACATGCCGACAATCCTGTTCAGGCCCGGCATTTTGCCATGCGGAATCGCGACGCCCTGACCAAGCCCCGTCGATCCGAGGCGCTCCCGCTGCAACAGAACATCGAAGATATCCCGTTCCTGGAGGCCGCATAGCTCCGAGGCACGCGCCGAAAGGGCAGCCAGAAGCTGCTTCTTATCCGCGACGTGGAGCGAGGGCAGTACGGCGTCGGGCGCAATGAAATCAGCTAGGGTCATTTTGATTACCTGTGTGCCTCCGATCCGGCACGGTCGACATCGACCAACAAACAATTTTCGTTGCGCGTGTGTTCCAACCCGCACGCGCGGGCCATTCGTTTGTGTCTCGCGCGCCTCGCCCGGGGCCCGAGACCGCCGGGCGTCGCTATAGAACGCAAATCTATCCGAAAACGCGGAACGCTTCTGACGAGTTCTGGAAGTCTATCTGGTAACTGGCTGCGCTGTTTTTCCCGTTAGCGACCCGCTCAAGTCTTGCGGCGGCGCACCATCCGGCACCAATTCCACAAGAAGCGAGGCCAGCATCGGGATCTATACGTCCCGGCCCAAACAACATAGGCCTCTGTAGCGGAGGCCGGAAGCTAGCTCTGAGCTTGGAGGGTGTCAAATCCAATCCTCCATAAATGTCGAAAAGTCCGCCCGCTAGGCGCTTGCCGCCAACGCCATACGCTTCTGTCGCCGGCGCTGGACCGAGGACGGGATACCCAACGCCTCGCGGTATTTTGCAACGGTACGGCGCGCGATATCGATTCCGTCGACCTTGAGGCGCTCGACAATCTTGTCGTCGGACAACACGTCTTCCGCAGGCTCCGCGTCGATCATTTCGCGAATCCTGTGCCGCACGGCTTCCGAAGAATGGAAATCGCCCTCGCCGGTGGCGGCGATCGCGGACGTGAAGAAGTATTTCAGCTCAAACAGACCGCGATTCGTCGCCATGTACTTGTTGGCCGTCACGCGGCTCACCGTCGATTCGTGCATCGAAATCGCATCGGCGACGGTCTTGAGGTTGAGTGGCCGCAAGTGCCGGACGCCGTAGGTGAAGAACGCGTCCTGCTGACGGACGATTTCCTGGGACACTTTCAGGATGGTGCGCGCCCGCTGGTCGAGGCTTTTGACCAGCCAGTTTGCAGTCTGCAGACAATCGACAAGGTAGCTCTTGTCGTCCTTGGCGAGCGGACCCTTGGTGACCTTCGCATAATAGGTCTGGTTGACGAGGACGCGCGGCAGCGTGTCCGAATTGAGTTCCACGTGATAGCTGCCGTCCGGCAAGGTCCGGAGCAGCACATCCGGCACGATGGGCTGCGCGGGTGTCGCACCGAACTCCAGGCCGGGCTTCGGATTAAGCCGCTTCACCTCGGCGATCATATCCCGGAGATCCTCGTCGCTGACGCCCGTGGCGCGCTTCAAGGCGACGAGGTCGTGGGCAGCAAGCAGGTGCAGGTTGTCGATGAGCGCGGCCATGGCGGGATCGCATCGGTCCTGCTCCTTTAGCTGGAGCGTAAGACAATCGCGCAGGTCGCGTGCGAAGACTCCGCAGGGATCGAAGCCCTGCATCTGCCGAAGCGTTTCTTCGATCAGATCGAGTGGCGCTCCGAGCTGGTCGGCGAGCAGGTCCAGCTCGCCGCGCAGATAACCGGCTTCATCCGTCATATCGATGATGTGCTGGCCGATCATGCGTTTCGCGGGATCGGCGAAAGCGAGCGTCAACTGTTCCGACAGATGGAGCCGCAACGTCTTTTCCTCGGCCACATAAGCTTCGAGGTCGGCGCTATCTTCGGACACGCCAGGCCCGGAATGCGTCAGGCCGCTCCAGCCGCTGTCCATCACGGCGCCCGGAACGAAATCCTCCGAGTCGGGAAACATGTCGCGCGGATCGGCGTCGAGGTCCTCCGTCCGGTTGTTGTCGCCGCCGGACTCAAGATCGACCCAATTGTCGGAATCCCGCGCGTCCGCCGCGCCGTCGCTTTTCTCATCCGACCGTTCGGCAGGATTATCCTCGGTAGGCTGACTAGAAGAACCGTCACCATCGCCCCGCTCGAGCAACGGGTTGCGTTCGAGCTCACCCTCCACAAAAGCGCTCAGCTCCATGTTCGACAGTTGCAGGAGCTTGATGGCCTGCTGCAACTGAGGCGTCATGACCAGACTCTGGGTCTGGCGCATTTCGAGCTTTGCGTTGATCGCCATCTACGAATTCACTCGCGATCACAGACTCAAATTTTGAAATCGTCACCCAGATAGACGCGTCTGACGTCTTCGTTGTTGACGATCTCGTGGGTGGTTCCGTGGGTCAAAACTGTTCCATCGTGAATAATATAGGCCCGACCCACGAGGTCGAGCGTCTCGCGAACATTGTGATCCGTGATCAGGACGCCGATACCGCGCTGGGTGAGATGCCGAACGAGCGCACGGATATCGTTGACTGCGATGGGGTCGATGCCTGCGAAGGGCTCGTCGAGCAGCATGTAGGAGGGACGCGTGGCAAGGGCGCGCGCGATCTCGACGCGGCGTCGCTCACCACCCGATAAGCGCATCGAGGGAGACTTCCGAAGCCGCGTGATCCGGAATTCTTCGAGCAGGGCATCCAGCTGCTCGCGGCGCGCCTTCTTGTTCGGCTCCACCGCTTCCAAAACGGCGAGAATGTTCTCCTCGACCGTCAATCCTCGAAAGATCGACGCTTCCTGCGGCAGATAGCCGATCCCGAGGCGCGCGCGGCGATACATCGGCAGCCGCGTGACGTCCTGCCCGTCGATCTTGATCGAGCCCTCGTCCGCCGGAATGAGCCCCGTAATCATGTAGAATGTCGTGGTCTTGCCCGCGCCGTTCGGGCCGAGCAACCCCACCGCTTCGCCGCGCTGGACATCGAGGCTGACACCGCGGACGACGGTTCGCTTTTTGAAGCTTTTCACAATGGAACGGATCGTGAGCCATCCCTCGCCCGGTTCATGCAGCCCTTGCGGCGCCGCGGCCTGAGCCTGTCGGGCATGCGGCTCCTGCGGCAGCGGTGGCGGCACGGGCTGCCCCGGCGGCATAGGCCGGCCCGGCGGAACCCGGTGAGGCTGCGGGGCAGGCTGCGCGGCCGGCTGCCGCTGCGGCGCAGGCTGCCCATGGGGTGCCGGCGTGGTAGGGCGCGGCGCTGGGCTTGGCATGACGGGCTGACTCGGATGCGCGGGCTGGCTCGGATGGCTTCGCGGGTCGGACTGCACGGGTGCATTCGCGCGTCCCGAGTCGTTACGCGGCGCGTGCCCAGGCTGCGCCCCCGCGGACGCGCCTTGAGGAGCGGAAACCGCTCCTTGTCCCGGTATCGAGACCACCTTGCCCAATGCTCGTGTCACCCTTTGGTTGAACTGCACCGCCGTTAATGCCGGCTAAAGTGTACGCAGAATACCTGCAGAAATCCCTGACATTCCAATTCTGCGCCAATCACGGCCGCGGTGCGGCGCGGCACACGGACGCGCGCAATGAGCGCAGGCGCGATCCGGCGGCGCACCGTGGCGACGCCGGCCAACCGAGGAACCTGCCTAGGGTCAGGGCTGCGGGGCCTCTTTTGCTTTCTTCTTCTCCTTGCCGGGCTTCTTCTTCTCCTCCTTCGGGAGAAGCAAAGCGCGGATTCGGCGGCTGCCATCCTGTGTCGTGCCGGTGTTCTCGAACCGGCTCTCGCCCGTGGCCAGGTCGATATTGAGCCGGTCACCCTTTAGCACGTTCTGCCCTTGGGACAGTACCACATTGCCGCCGACGACGGCCTTCTGCCCGGCCACATCGTAAATGGCCCAATCGCTGGTGGTCGTCTGATCTTCCTCGCTATTGATGACCACGTTCCCTGTCACCGTGACCTTCTGGGTGGGAACGTCGTAGACAAGATGGTCGCAGGTCGTCGTCTGATTGTCCTCGCCGGTGATCACGACGCTGCCGCGTGCCTCGATCTTCTCGATCTGTCCGTCGGGGCCGGAGTCCCCCGCGGCCGTGGGCTGAGCTTGCAGCGTAGTCTGCTGCGGCTCTCCTTGTCCGGTCAGCTTGTTTGCCCCGCCGATATAATGGACGTCGAGCTGAGCCGCCCGCAGGGTGGACGAGCCCTGGCTTGCCCGCACATTTCCCTTGAAGACGGCGAGCTTCTTCTCGTCATAGACCGTGAGCGTGTCGGCCAAGATGTCGATCGGCTTGTCCGAGTTCTTGGAAAGGCCCTTGAAGGCGCTCTTGACCTCCTCGGTGCGTGCCGGGCCTGGCGAAAACGCTCCCAAAAGGACCGCGACGGCCACCGGGATCCAAATGACGGACGCCAGTCTCATTGTGCCGGCCCAGCCTGCGTCTCGGCCGGGACGGCGGCGGACGGCTGGGTTGCCGGCGCCGCGGCCTTACCCTTTCGCGGCTTCAGATGAACGGCCACCTTCCCGCGAAAGACGATCTCGTTCTTGTCCGAATAGAGCGTCATGGCGTTGGCCCTGACGGTCCCGGAAGGCATATCCAGCTTGACCGGGTTATGGGACCGGAGGATCTGCTTTTTCATGTCGATGGTGGCGTAGGAAAGTTCGCCCGTCAGGCCGGCGCTGGTGGCGAGCGTGATCTTGTCCTTGAGGATGAGCTTTTCTTTCTTCGAGTCGAACTTGCCCCGCACAGCGCGCATACGCGACCAGCTGCCATTGGCCTTGTTGTTCACATCTGCCTTGATTGCGTTCAGTTCGACGAGGTTGGGGTTGGTGACATCTTGGTCCGCGTAGTCGGCCTTGATGACATAGTCCCCATTCTTCTTGTCGGTCCCGCGCATGGTGGGATTGAGCATCCGCAAGGCGCCGTCGGTCACCTGAAGGCCGTCGATGCTCGCGGTGATGCCGCCGACATGGACGTTCATGCGCGCCGAGAAGAAGTAGGCGCCCAGCACGAGAATAGCGAGAACGGGCAGCGCATTCCGCAAGACGCGGACCACCACGCTGTGGCGCTTGGCATTGCGCATCGCCCGAGCGCGCTCTTCAGGCGTACGTATCCGGTGGCGCGACCGCGCGCCCGCGATATCCGCCTCATATGCCATTACATTCGCCAACTTCCACGCCCCTGGCTCCGCGCACGATTGGACAGGCTGGAACCCTTAGGTAACTAGCCGCAGGACTTTGATCACATTGCGACCGTGACCCTTGATTTCACGCGATTTTTCGCGGGCCTCAATGGGCGAAGATGTCCATTTCGGACCAGCCTTTGAGGTCCAGTTCGGCCCGGACCGGCAGAAACGCGAAACAGGCACGCGCGAACTGAGCCCGGCCCTCGCGGTCGAGCATCGCATCCAGCCGCTCCTTGAGGGCATGCAGATACAGCACGTCGCTGGCCGCGTAGCTGAGCTGGTCGGGGCTCAACGTGTCCGCGCCCCAGTCGGATGATTGCTGCTGCTTAGACAACTCGATCCCTAGGAGCTCCCGGCACAGATCTTTCAGACCGTGCCGATCCGTATAGGTGCGAGCCAATTTCGAGGCGATCTTGGTGCAGTAGATCGGCGCCGTGTCGACGCCGAGATAGTGCTTCAGCACGGCTACGTCGAAACGCGCGTAGTGGAAGATCTTGAGTACGCTGTCGTCGGCCAGCAGGCGCTTCAGCTCGGGTGCGTCGTCGTCTGGAGAAATCTGCACCAGCGCGGCCGTGCCATCGCCATCGGAGAGTTGCACCAGGCACAGACGGTCGCGATGCGGATTGAGGCCGAGCGTCTCGGTGTCGACCGCGATCGCCTTGGCCGTGAAGCGGCCCGGCGGCAAATCACCCTTGAAGAGTTCTACGGTCGAGGACTGGCTCAAGTGCGCCTTTCCGGAAGGATCTCGGCAGACCCCTCTTGCCGACTAAGACGCTCGCCGTACCATTGCACGGCGAGACGAGAGATGGTGCCCAGGAGAAGACTCGAACTTCCACGCCCATACGGGCACTAGCACCTGAAGCTAGCGCGTCTACCAATTCCGCCACCTGGGCTTGAACGGGTTCAGGTACGATTGGCGCTGCACAATGTCAATTCTTTCGAGAGCGGGAATTGAGACGAAGAACCGCCTTCAAGGCGGCCTGCGTTCGTGGCATGTTGCATCTGCGAAATTCAGCGCCGTGAGAGATGAGGCACTGCCGTGGGCGTCACACTGAACAATCGAGCATTGGTAACCGTCTATGGCGGCTCCGGATTTCTGGGGCGCCATTTGGTGAGGGCCATCGCCCGCACCGGCGCGCGCGTCCGAGTCGCCTGCCGCCGGCCAGACCTCGCGGGCCATCTCCAGCCGCTCGGCGGCGTCGGGCAGATCGTTCCGGTCCAGGCAAACGTACGGTTTCCAGACTCGCTCGTGACCGCCGCAGAGGATGCGGACGCGGCCGTTAATCTGGTCGGAATCCTGTTCGCCTCGGGCAAGCAGACCTTCAAGACGGTGCAGGACGAAGGCGCCCGCAACGTCGCCGAGGCCGCTAAAGCGGCCGGTGTCGGGACCTTTGTCCATGCCTCGGCAATCGGCGCCGACGCGGACTCGCCGTCGGTCTATGCTCGGAGCAAGGCAGCCGGCGAAGCAGCCGTTCGGGACGTCTATCCCGACGCCACGATCGTCCGTCCGTCGGTCGTGTTTGGCCCGGAAGACGAGTTCTTCAACCGGTTCGGCGCGATGGCGCAGCTGTTCCCGGCTCTGCCCCTGATCGGCGGCGGTCACACCAAATTCCAGCCGGTTTTCGTCGGCGACGTGGCCCAGACCATTGTCGCGGCGATCGAAGGCCGGACGAAGACGGACGCGCCGTACGAACTCGGCGGTCCCGAAGTCCTGACCATGAAAGAGGTGATGGAGCGCGTGCTCGCCTACACGATGCGGTCGCGACCGCTGATCCCGCTGCCGTTCTGGCTCGCCAAGTTGCAGGGCGCTTTCCTGCAATGGCTGCCCAACCCGCCGCTGACCGTCGACCAGGTTCGCCTTCTCGAGACCGACAACGTCGTCAGCGAGGGCGCGGTGAAGGACGGGCGCACGCTGCAGGGGCTCGGCATCGAGCCGGTGCAGATCGCCAGCGTCGCGCCCGACTATCTGGAGCAGTTCCGTCCGCGGGGGCAGTTCTCGGTCTACAAGGCCTGAGCCGAACGCTTGGCTTCGGCACGGCCTATTTCGGCATGCCTTGGCACACTTCGAGGCCCTTGGGCACGGTGAGCCAATCGGGCTTCGTGCGCGCGAACCCGAAACGCTGCAGCTTGTACCAGAACGTGGGTTCGTCGAAGGTTCCCCCGGCGATGCCGCGATAGGCCGGCAAGAACTCGAGCGTCCACGTCACCGTCGAGCCGCACGTCTCACAGAACTCCGCATCGATCCAACGGCCAGCATCGGACACGAGCCTATACGTGCGCATGACGCCTCCGTTGAACGTCACATTGTCCCTGTCGAAATAGACGGAGATGCCGAAGGCGCTGCCCGTGCGCCGCTGACACCAGCGGCACGCGCACGCGCTGACACGCTGCGGATCTCCCATCGTGGTGTAGCGCACGTTGCCACAAGCGCATCCGCCATGATGGATCTCGGTCATCCGATCCTCATAGGTAGATCATGAACAGCAGGAAGCCGCCCAAAACCATGCGGTAGAGCACAAAGGGCAGGAAGCTGATGCGGCGAACGAGCGCCATGAGGAAGGCAATCGCCGCAAGGCCGGCGAAGAAGGTCAGGATTGCGCAGTAGATGGCGTCCATCGTGATCGCATCGCCCGAGGCAAGCGCTTCGCCCACGGTGAGTACGCCGGCACCGGCGATGGCCGGGATCCCCAACAGAAACGAGAACCGCGCCGCGTCGGGCCGTGTGAAGTTTAGGAAGCGCGCGGCGGTCATGGTGATGCCCGAACGGCTGGTGCCGGGGATCAGGGCAAGCGCCTGGGCCACACCGATAATCATCGCACTCTTGAGCGTCATGTTCTCGATGGTCTTCTCTTGCCTGCCGAGCATATCGGCGATGAGCATGAGAATGCCGTAGATAACGGTGTTCCAGGCGACGATCGTGACGCTGCGTTCCAGATCGCCGACACCGAATTTTTTGAGAAACAGACCGAATGCGACCGCGGGGATCGTGGCCAGGACGATGTAGATCGCAAGCTTGCCGTCCTGGGTGACCTTGCCCCGGAAAAGCTCCAAGGCACCGACGATCAGCTTCCAGACATCGCGCCAGAAATAGATCAGAATCGCGAACAGGGTGCCCACATGCACCATGACGTCCACGAACTGGCCTTGGTCCGGCCAATGAAAAAGGTAAGGGACGAGAACCAGATGACCCGACGAGGAAATGGGCAGGAACTCCGTGATGCCCTGAACCACCGCGATGACGATGATCTGCTCTATGGTCATGGTCCCACCCCCCAGACGCGGCGTGCCCGTGCCGCTTGTTCGCCTTGGCCGCAGGTTCTATACGAGGCTCACGCGTTTGGCGCGATTCATTTTGCGCCCGGTCACCTTCCGAACGAATAGCGATCGAAGCCCTTCATGGCGAATCTTCTCCACCATCCGCTATGCGCCTTCTCCCGGTCAATTCGTCTCGCCTTTGCGGAATGCAGGGTCGAGTACGAGCTGAACGAAGAGAGGCCTTGGGAGTGGAGACCCGAGTTTCTAGCCCTCAATCCGGCGGGAACGTTGCCGGTCTTCATTCCCGACGGAGGGGCCCCGATCGCAGGCGCCTACGCCATCTCGGAATGGCTTTCCGACACAATGGCCGAGCGCGCGGCGACCGCTTTTCAGCCCTTCCCGGGAAATGCCGCGGCTCGTGCCGAGACGCGCCGTCTCGTCGAGTGGTTCCATCACAAGTTCTACGAGGAGGTCACCGACTATCTCGTTGTCGAGAAGGTCTTCCGGCGCTTCGGCCCCCAAAGTTCCTCGCCCGACATGGCGGCAATGCGGGCCGGACACGACAATCTGCGCTATCATATGACCTATATCGGCCATTTGACGGAGACGCGCAGCTGGCTCGCAGGCGATGCTATGAGCTTTGCGGACTTGGCGGCGGCGGCCCATCTGTCGGCCCTGGATTATCTCGGCGAGGTGCCGTGGGAAGAGTTCGAACCTGCCAAGAACTGGTATGCGCTGGTGAAGTCGCGGCCCTCTTTCCGCCCGCTGCTGCAGGACCGGATCGCCGGATTCGTCCCGGCGGGGACCTATGCCGATCTCGACTTCTGAGTTCGACGCGCAGCACCTGGAGCGTGCCCACCCTGCCGCAACCGGACGGTCGTCCGTGATGGGACAATCTCTGAAACAGACCATCGCCGAACGTGCGGAGGCGCTTGGCTTCGATGTCATGCGGATCACGGGCGCCGATGCTCCCGCGCGCATAGGTTCCGAGCTCGACGCATTTCTGGCGCAAGGGCGCGAGGGCGACATGGGCTGGCTCAAGGATACGGCGGAACGCCGCAAGAGCCCGCAGGCGCTCTGGCCCGATGTCCGCAGTGTCATCTTGCTTGGAACAAACTACGGAGGCCCTGAGGACCCGCTCGCGTCTCTGCGGGATGCCTCGCGCGGCGCCGTGTCGATCTATGCGAAGCGTGCGGACTATCACGACGTCATCAAGGGCAAGCTCAAGCAACTGGCACGACAGATCCAGGCACTGGCTGGTGGTGACGTGAAAGTCTTCGTCGACACGGCGCCCGTGATGGAAAAGCCGCTGGCCGCGAAGGCCGGGCTCGGCTGGCAGGGCAAGCACACCAATCTCGTCTCGCGCGAATTCGGGTCGTGGCTGTTCCTCGGCTCGATCTTCACCACGGCCGATATCGAAGCGGACGCCCCTGAGATCGACCATTGCGGCGCCTGCTGCCGTTGCCTCGACGCCTGCCCCACAAAGGCGTTCACCGCGCCCTACGAGATCGATGCGCGCCGCTGCATCTCTTACCTCACCATTGAGCACAAGGGACACATCGCGCGCGAGTTTCGCGCGGCGATGGGGAATCGAATCTATGGCTGCGACGATTGTCTCGCCGTGTGCCCCTGGAACAAATTCGCGCAAGCGAGTCATGAGACGAAGCTCGCTATTCGTCCGGAGACGGACGACCCGCCGCTCGCCGAGATCTTGGCGCTGGACGATGCGGCGTTTCGGGAGCGCTTCCGCGGCACGCCGATCAAGCGGACCGGGCGCGACCGCTTCGTCCGCAATGCTCTCATCGCGGCCGGCAATGCGGCGGACACATCGCTCGTGCCGCATGTCGAGGCATTGATCGACGATGCTTCGCCGCTCGTGCGTGCCATGGCGGCTTGGGCGCTTCAGCGCCTCGATCCTGCCCGCTCGGACACGATGCGTGCCGAACGGCTCGCCGCCGAGACTGACAGTGCCGTTCGGGCGGAGTGGCAGGAGACCGCAGGAGCGTTGGTGCCATGAGCCGGCTCTTCGCTTTCGGATTTGGCTATTCCGCACAGGAACTCGCACCGCGGCTCGTGGCGCGAGGCTGGACCGCAGCCGGCACCGCGCGGGATGAAGCCAAATGCGACGCCTTGCGCGCTCGCGGATTCGAGGCCGCTTCGTTTTCAGGCATTGCGGTCAACCCGGACGTCAACCGCTTGCTGACCGGGACCACGCATCTGCTGCATTCGATTCCGCCCGACCGCGACGACGATGGCGAGCACGGAGATCATGTGCTGATCCATTACGGCGACGCGCTGGCCAAGCTCGGCAGTCTCGAATGGATCGGCTATCTCTCGACGGTCGGCGTGTACGGCGATCAGCACGGAGAGTGGGTGAGCGAGGAAACGCCGACGAAGCCCAACAGCGCCCGCACCGAAGCGCGCGTGTCCGCCGAACAGGCTTGGCTCGATTTCGGCGCGAAGACCGGCGTGCCGGTGCACATTTTCCGGCTCGCAGGGATCTACGGCCCTGGCCGCAGCGTGTTCGACAAGCTCAAAGCGGGCACGGCACGGCGCATCAACAAGCAGGGCCAGGTCTTCAGTCGCATCCACGTGGACGACATCGCCACGGTGCTGGAGGCGTCGATTGCGCAACCGCGCGCGGGGGCAATTTACAACGTCGCGGACGACGAGCCCGCGGCGCCCGGGGACATTGTGGCCCATGCCGCCCGGATGATCGGGGTCGAGCCGCCGCCGGAAATCGATTTCGAGGATGCCAATCTGCCGGCCATGGTGCGCAGCTTCTACGAAGGCAGCCGCAAGATCGGCAACGCGCGCATCAAGTCCGAGCTTGGCGTCAAGCTGCGTTATCCTACCTTCCGCGAGGGTCTGGCCGCGCTCAAACCATAGGGCTTAGACGGACGCCGGATCGATCAGCGTCTCGATCGTGCGGGCGAGGCGATCGAGATCTGCAGGCTCCGACAGGCGATGCCCGGCGGATTTCACCAGCGTGAGCTCAACATCATCGGTCGCCAGAAGATCTACCAACTGCGCGCTATGTTCCCAGGGCACATCTTCGTCGCGCATGCCTTGAAGGATGCGCACCGGCGCATTCACCGGGATGTTGCCGTCGGCCAGCAGATAGTTGCGGCCTTCTTCGATCAGGATTTTGGTGATGGGATACGGGTCGTCGTAATTGGAGGGGGCGTAGTAAACGCCTTCCGTGAGCACGACGTTGCGCGTCTTCTCCGACATCTTTTCCCACATGAGCTTCTCGGTCATGTCCCAGGCCGGCGCGATGAGCACGAGGCCCTTGAGGCGCGTGTCGCGGCTATCCGCGAGTTGGCGCGCCAGGAGCAACGAGATCCAGCCGCCGAGCGAGGAGCCCACGAGAATCACGGGCCGTGTCCCCACGAGCGCCAGCATCTCTTGCGCCTCTTCCAGCCAAGCACCGGTCGATGCCTTCTCGATGTCGCCGCCGGAACGTCCGTGGCCCGAGTAGTCGAAGCGCAGCATCGCGTAGCCCTTCCGGGCCGCCCACTCGCTCAAGAACACGACCTTCGTGCTGGCCATGTCGGAGAGGAAACCGGACAGCCAAACGATGACCGGCGCGTTCCCCGATGCGCCCTCATCGAAGCGATAGGCGATGCGTCGGCCATGATCCCCTTGGCCAATCTCCATAAAATGTGGTTCTTGCTGGTCCATCTTGAGAGCTGCCCGCAGTTTGGAATTCGAGGATAAAAGCGACGCGATGTCGGACGTGACCATATTGCAGGTCGTGCCACGGCTTGAGACCGGCGGCAGCGAACAGTCGACCGTCGAGATCGCCGCAGCGCTCACCCAAGCCGGAGCGAAGGCTCTGGTTGCCACCGAAGGCGGCCGCTTGGCAACTGCTCTCGAGGCCGCCGGCGGCGAAATCATCGAACTTCCCGTGGCGAGCAAGAACCCGCTGACCATCCTCGCCAACGCGCGGCACCTGGCGCGGATCGTCGAAGACCGGAATGTCACGCTGCTCCATGCGCGCAGCCGCGCCCCTGCCTGGAGCGCGTATATAGCAGCGCGCCGCACCGGGCGCCCCTTCGTCACCACATATCATGGAGCCTATAGCGGCAAGAGCCAGCTGAAGACCTTCTACAACAGCGTCATGGCGCGCGGCGACCGCGTGATCGCGAACTCCCGCTTCACGGCGGGGCTGATCAACGGCCAACACACCGTGCCCCCGGAGCACCTGCACGTCATCTATCGCGGGTTCGACGTCTCGGCGTTCGATGCGGACAACGTGGCGCCGGACCGCATTGCACGGCTGCGCGAGGCCTGGGGTATCTCGCCGGAACACCGTGTCGTCCTGCAAGCCGCGCGGCTGACGCGCTGGAAGGGACATCCCTACACAATCGAGGCGGCGCGTCTGCTGAAGGAGCGCGGCCAGCTCGGCGATGCAGTTTTTGTCTTCGCCGGCGACACGCAGAGTCGCGAGGACTACCGCGCCGAACTTCAGGGCGAGATCGACGCTGCGGGTCTCACGGGCGTCGTGCGCCTCGTCGGCCATTGCGACGATATTCCGGCGGCCTTCACGCTGGCGGACCTCGCGGTGGTCGCGTCGACGCGCGCGGAGACATTTGGACGCACCAGTATCGAGTCTCAGGCGGCCGGGTGTCCGGTCATTGTCAGCGATGTGGGAGCGGCGGGCGAGAACGTGGTGACCCAGAGCGCCGGAGACGACTTCACCGGATGGGTCGTGCCGACCGCCGATGCGCGCGCCCTCGCCGATTGCCTCGCCGAGGCGTTAACCCTTTCCCCTCAGTCCCTTGCCGAAATCGGGCAACGAGCCAGGACGCATGCACGCGCACGCTTTGCGCTTCACGACATGCAGCGGGCCACGCTCGCCGTCTACGACGAACTATTAGGTACGGAATTGGCTGCGGCGTTCTGTCCCGCCAAGCAACTCTAATCGTTCAAAAAATCGTGTGCCGGCTTCGGTGCCGTTTGCCCAGGTTTTGCCTCGGTTCCGCCGCGACATCCTGGGACCAATTGTTCGCGCTGGCGCTGCACAGCTCCTCATTCGGGGAACCAACATCCTAAAGGAGTTGTTAAGTAGGGCGGTGCCAATCTCTTAAAAATGTACCCAGGCGTTTCAACACAGATGCAGGCACGAACGACTTCAGCGCGGGGCGTGGATACGCCGCCGGTGCACTTCGTCTATCACGTGCCGAAATGTGCAGGCCGGACGATAGATCGGCATCTGGCCGGCGCGCTGCCGGCGAACGCCTATCACCGTTTGCGCCGGCGCCGGGGCCTGGGCCGGTTTGCGACGGGCTACGACACCTCGCATCTGCCCGATCCGAGCGAGACGAAGGTCGTCAGCAGCCATTATCTCGGAATCTCAATCGACGCGCTGTTCCGGGATCGGCTCATCAAGCGCAGCATGCTGCTGCGCGACCCGGCGAGCCATTTCGTGTCGTACTACAACTACCGCATGACCCGTTACATCAACGAGGGTCTGCAGCCCTACGGCATCGACATCGCCTATGGCGCGATGCGGCGGAACTTCATAACGCACTACATCCTCAACAACTTCCTCGAGTTGAACTGGGTGCAGATCGCCAGCCTATCCGATCAAGAGAAGTACGACCTCGCGAATGCGTTCCTGTCCATGTTCTGGTTCGTCGGCGACTACACGCTGTGCGATGACCTGCTGAGCGCTCTTGGCGACCGGCTCGACATCTCGGCCAATGCGCGGCTGCACAACGGGCTCGCGGACCTGTCGCGGGGTGCGGGCTGGACTCCGCTAACGCTGGATTTGCTTCCTCAGTCGACAGTGGCGCGTATTCAGGACGACAACTTGATCGATCAGAGACTCTGGGAGACCTGGCACGACGCGCGGCACGAGACTGGCGCCGTGCGTCCGGTCGCCCTCGAGAACGGGGCTGCCAGCTTCATCGGCGGGGAAGCCATCCGCTTCGTGCACCAGATCGTCCGGCGCTTGCAGCGGCGCTGGGGACACTTCGACGCCGGTATTGCCGTCCCGCAGCAAGACCCCGCCACGATCGTCTAGCAGACCTTCGATCCAACCGACACCTTCCACCGCAAGTACCTCTCCGAAAGCCGGGGAGGTCTCCGTGGGCCCCCAACATCGCCTGGAGGGCGCTTCCGGGTGCGCATGCGAAGTGCTATGGACTCGGCACTGACCTCGTTCACCAACGGCATCTCGGGACCCGCGCCCAAGCCCAGACACCGGAATCTCTATGCGGCAGCTTGCCAAACTCGCGCTCCGGCGAGAGCTCGCGATCATCCGTTCGCTGTTTTTCCTTGGGCCCCTCATCACGCTGCTGATCCCGAAAACGACGGTCGTGATCCTGATCGTGTTGTTTGTGTGTTGCGTAGGGCTCGACTTGGCGCGGGGCGGCAAGCTCAAGGATCTGTTTCGCATCGATGCGACACTCGCCTTGTTCGGCGTGACGGCCGCGTATCTCTTCATCAACGCGATGTGGTCGCTCGACCCCCAACGCGCCGTCACGGCTTCTGCCTGGTTCGTCCTGGTGGCTCTCATGACGTTCAGCGCGGCCCGTGCGCTTGCCCGCTGGCCGGCGCCCGCATTGCGTGCGGCGGCGACGGCCTTCGCTATTGGGATCGGGGGCGGCGTTGCCTTTCTCCTTTTCGAAGCGGCCACGGGGCGGCTCGCCACTGTGAGCCTCTACAACGCGTTTCCCGTCACGCAGCCCGACAGCCTCAAGGGGTTCGGTGTGCGCAACGGTCAGATCACGCGGATCGCGCCGGGCGAACTCAACGCGATGATCGCCGTCATGTTGTTGGCCCTGTGGCCGGCGCTGCTCTGCATCCTGACCCGTCTCGGCGACAGGAACCGTTATCTCGCGGCAGGCGCGCTGTTTGTCGCAGCAACCGCGGCCATCTTTCTGTCCAATCACGATTCGTCGAAGGTGGGCATCGTTGCGAGTCTGGTCGTCTTCGCGCTCGCGACCCCCTGGCCCGGAGCGGCGCGGAAAGCATTGTGGCTCGTCTGGTGCCTTGCGTTCGCTCTGGTGGTGCCGCTGGCGACATCCGCGTACAAGGCCGACCTTCACAAGTCCGAGTATCTCCCGATGTCGGCCCAAGCACGCGTGACGCTCTGGGCTTACACCGCCAAGCACGTCCGCGACGCCCCTATCCTCGGCATCGGCGGATCGTCCACACGCAAGATCGACCAGTCGCCGGACAATCGGAAAAAGCAGTGGAAGAAGAAACTGAAGACCGAGGGCTTCGGCTGGCGCGCGGGCGCCCACGCCCACAATGTCTTTCTGCAGACGTGGTACGAACTGGGCGCCGTCGGCGTGATCCTGTTCGTTGTGACGGGGTCGGCCGTCATCTTGTCGCTCGGCCGTCTACCAGACGATACGCAGCGTTTCGCGCTGGCCCAAGTGGCGGCGTACTTCGCTATCATCGCATTCGCGTGGGGCATGTGGCAGGCATGGTTGATGGCGTTGACGGGGTTGGCGGGGCTCTATGTCGCGCTCGCCGTGAGCGTCTATCGTGCGAGCCAACCGGAAACCATTGCCACTTAGCCTTGATCCGAAAGCGGATTCCGTCGTGACTTGTCAGGCATTACCGCCTTCTTGTAGAACTTTTCGCTTCTAACTTTGTTTTACTGTCGCGTCCCGTGCCTCGCCGCGGCGAGGGCGCATCACCACTTAAGGAGACTGAGACATCGCAAGACGGCCCATGAAGATGGCCCCCAACCGGGGCGGCCCACGCACCAACGAGGGTATAGACACTCCGCAAATCCAGCTCATTGACGCAACCGGCGAAAATGTCGGCGTCGTTGATATCGAAGACGCGCTCGCGCGCGCCAGCGAAGCCGGGCTCGATCTCGTCGAGATTTCGCCGAACACGGACCCGCCCGTTTGCAAGATCCTGGATTACGGCAAATACAAATATCAGGCTCAGAAGAAGGCCGCCGAGGCGCGCAAGAAGCAGCGCACCGTCGAGATCAAAGAGATCAAGATGCGGCCCAACATCGACACGCACGACTACGACGTGAAGATGCGGTCCATGAACCGGTTCTTCGAGGAGGGCGACAAGGTCAAGGTGACATTGCGCTTCCGAGGCCGCGAAATGGCGCACCAGGAGTTGGGCATGCAGCTGCTCAACAAGGTCAAGGACGACACCGTTGAAATCGCAAAGGTGGAGTCCGAGCCGAGGCTGGAAGGGCGCCAAATGGTCATGGTGCTCGCACCCCGCTAGGCGGCGGGCCCGAATCGCGCCGACAGAGCTTGCACTTCAGGCGCAATTCCCTTTATAACCCGCCGTTCAAGGAGCCGCCCGGCAGGGCATGCCGTGGCGGCTCGCATGCTTTCCAGCATATCTGTACGAAAATTGTTCAAGAACGTGGGCCTGGAGCCATCCAGCGCCTGCCGAAGAAGGAAGCAAAATGCCCAAGCTCAAGACGAAGAGCGGTGCCAAGAAGCGATTCAAGGTCACGGCCAACGGCAAGGTGAAATGCCTCGCCGCCGGTAAGCGTCACGGCATGATCAAGCGGACCAACAAGTTCATCCGGAATGCCCGGGGGACCATGGTCCTGGCCGACGAAGACGCAAAAGTCGTGAAGAAGAATTTTCTCCCCTACGCCCGTTAAGGCTGGGCCTTGCGCCCCATAGGGCCAAGAGAAGAAACGAACGCTTAAGGAGCACCGACACATGTCCCGTGTAAAACGTGGCGTTACCGCCCATGCCCGTCACAGCAAGGTCCTCAAGCAGGCCAAGGGCTATTACGGACGCCGTAAGAACACCATCCGCGTCGCCAAGCAGGCCGTGGAGAAAGCCGGTCAGTACGCCTATCGCGACCGCAAGGTGAAGAAGCGCACCTTCCGCTCTTTGTGGATCCAGCGCATCAACGCCGCCGCGCGCTTGCATGGGGTCACCTATGGCCAGCTCATCGACGGTCTCAAGAAGGCCGGCATCGAGCTCGACCGCAAGGTCCTGGCGGACATCGCCGTGCGCGAGCCGCAAACGTTCCAGGGATTGGTCGAAGCTGCCACTGCCGCCCGGGCGTAAGGCCCGGCCTCGAACGGCGAAGGAGCAAGACCGATGAGCGCGTCAGAGCTCGACACCCTCAAAGCAGAACTGCTTGAGGCGGTCGCGGCTGCGTCCGATTTGGCGAGCCTCGAAGAGGTGCGCGTGGGCGCGCTCGGCAAGAAGGGCCGCGTCTCAGCCCTGATGCAGCGTCTCGGCTCCATGCCGCCGGAAGAGCGGCGCGACTTCGGCCAGGCAGTCAACGCCGTCAAGATGGCCGTCTCGGACGCACTCGAAGCCAAGCGTGAGACGCTCGCCCGCGCGGCCACGACGGCGAAACTCGCCGCCGAACGAGCCGACGTGACCTTGCCGGTCCGCGAAGGACCACTGGCCGAGGGCCGCGTTCACCCAGTCAGCCAGGTCACCGACGAGATCACCGAGATCTTCGCCGACATGGGCTTCTCGATCGCCGAGGGCCCCGACATCGAGACCGACTTCAACAATTTCACGGCGCTGAACATTCCGCCCGAGCATCCGGCCCGGCAGGACCACGACACGTTTTATTTCGCGGAAGGCCCGGACGGGACGCGGCCTGTCCTGCGCACCCATACGAGCCCCGTGCAGATCCGCACGATGCTGAACAACAAGCCGCCCTTGCGCATCATCGCGCCCGGGCGCGTCTATCGCTGCGATTCAGATCAGACCCACACGCCCATGTTCCACCAGGTGGAAGGGCTAGTGATCGACAATGAGGCCCATCTCGGTCACCTGAAATGGGTGCTCGAAGAATTCTGCAAGGCCTTCTTCGAGGTGCCCGAGGTCAAGATGCGCTTCCGCGCAAGCCATTTCCCCTTCACCGAGCCTTCGATGGAGGTGGACATCGGCTACGCCAAGGTGGGCGATGAGATCCGCATCGGCGAGGGCGATCAGTGGTTGGAGATCCTCGGCTGCGGCATGGTCCATCCCAACGTGCTGACCGCCGTCCAGCTCGATCCCAAGAAGTATCAAGGCTTCGCCTTCGGCGTCGGGATCGACCGACTGACCATGCTGAAATACGGCGCGCCGGACCTGCGCGCGTTCTTCTCCGGGGATCTGCGCTGGCTGAAGCACTACGGCTTCGCCCCGCTCGCCGTCCCGACCCTTGCCGGGGGGCTGAGCTAGACCATGAAGTTCACCCTGTCGTGGCTGAAAGAGCATCTCGACACGGACGCGACCGTCGAGGAGATCGCCGACACGCTGACCCTGATCGGGCTCGAGATCGAAGAGGTCGTCGACCCCGCCAAGTCGCTCGCGGATTTTCGTGTGGCCGAGGTGGTAACCGCCGAGAAACATCCTGACGCCGACAAGCTGCAGGTGCTCCAGGTCAATACCGGCAAGGAGACGCTGCAGGTCGTCTGCGGGGCGCCAAATGCGCACGCGGGGATGAAGGGCGTGTTCGCCCCGGTCGGCACCTACGTCCCCGGCATCGATTTCACCCTGACCAAAGCCAAGATCCGCGGCGTCGAATCCAGCGGCATGATGGTCTCGGAGCGCGAGCTGGAACTCTCCGACGAGCATGCGGGGATCATCGAGCTCCCGGCGAAGTCGCGCGTGGGCAGTCCGGCGGCGAAGGCACTCGGCCTCGACGACGTGATCTTCGATATCGCGATCACGCCGAACCGGCCGGATTGTCTCGGCGTCCGGGGCGTGGCCCGCGATCTTGCGGCAGCCGGCCTCGGCAAGCTGAAGAAGGACACGGTCAAACCGGTCAAGGGCCGCTTCGACAATCCCGTTCCGGTCAAGCTTACGTTCGACAAGGAAACGAAGAACGCTTGTCCCATCTTCGCCGGCCGCCTCGTGCGCGGTGTCAAGAATGGGCCGAGCCCGGCCTGGCTACAGGCGCGGCTCAAAGCGATCGGGCTCCGCCCCATCAACGCGCTGGTCGATATCACGAACTACATTTCATTCGATCGTGCGCGGCCTTTGCATGTCTACGATGCCGACAAGCTTGCCGGCGCCGTGCACGCCCGGCTCGGCAGGATCGGCGAGAGCTTCGAAGCTCTCGACGGCAAGACGTACAAGGTCGACGACGAAATGTGCGTGATCGCGGATGAACGTGCGGTGCTCGGCCTTGGCGGCGTGATGGGTGGCGAGGAGACAGGCTGCACCGAGGAGACGACCAATGTCTTCATCGAATCGGCCTATTTCGATCCGAAGCGCACGGCCCGCACAGGACGCACCCTGAACATCATTTCCGACGCCCGATTCCGGTTCGAGCGCGGGATCGACCCGCAGTCCGCTGAGCACGGCATCGAGCAGGCAACGGCCATGGTGCTGGACCTTTGCGGCGGCGAGCCCAGCACGGTCACGGTGGCCGGCGGCGCGCCGAAGGCCAACAAGCCCTTCCGGTTCGACCTGCGGCTGATCGGCCGCTTGAGCGGCCTCTCGCTGCTTCACCGCGGCATTGAACGCAAACTCAAAGTGCTGGGCGTCATGCTCGAAGGCGAGGGCCACGTGCTGAAAGCCGTGCCACCGTCCTGGCGCCCCGACCTTTCGATGCCTGCCGACCTCGTGGAAGAAATCGTGCGTCTCACGGGCGTCGATCGCATTCCGGCCGAGCCCCTGCCTCGCCTGTCGGGCGTCGCCAAGCCGGTGCTCACGCCTGCCCAGAAAAAGGCGCGCACCACACGCCGGCTGCTCGCTGCCCGCGGCTTCGTCGAGGCCGTCACCTGGTCCTTCATCCCAAAAAACGAGGCTACGCTCTTCGGCGGCGGTAACGAAGCCCTCGCGCTGGACAACCCGATCTCGACGGAGATGTCCCAGATGCGTCCGAGCCTCCTGCCGGGCCTCATCAGTGCGGCCAAGCGCAACCGGGACCGCGGCTTCGCCGATGGCGCCCTGTTCGAGCTTGGCAACGCCTATCGCGGCCTTGAGCCAGACGATCAGTACACGGCCGCAAGCGGGGTCCGTTTCGGACAGTCCGCGCTCGACGGCGCGGGCCGCCATTGGTCGGGCGCCGCGCCCGAGGCCGGCTGGGCTACCGTGAAGGCGGACGCCATCGCCGCACTGGAAGCGTTGGGCCTCAGTCAGAGCAATGTTCAGATCACGCGTGACGCACCGGACTGGTTTCATCCGGGCCGGTCGGGCGAGATCAAGCTCGGGCCGAAAGTGACGCTCGGCGTGTTCGGCGAACTTCATCCCGATACGCTCGCAAGCCTCAATGCGGACGGGCCCATGGCCGCGTTCGAGCTCTATCTCGATAATCTGCCGCCGTCGAAGCGCAAGGGCACCGCTAAGCCTGCGCTGGATGCCTCCGACCTTCAGGCGGTCACACGCGATTTCGCCTTCCTCGTCGATGCAGACACGGACGCAGGTCTTCTCGTGCGAACCGCGTCCGGTGCGGACCGGGCGCTCATCTCAGGCGTCAGCGTGTTCGACGAGTTCACCGGCCAAGGCGTGCCGGAGGGCAAAAAGTCGCTCGCCATCGAGGTGACGCTGCAGCCGCGCGACAAGACGCTGACGGACGAAGAGATCGACGCGGTCGCCGAAAAGGTCGTCGCAAGCGTCGTCAAGACCACCGGCGGCACGCTCCGCTAGGCTGCTCTCCCTCGAAGGGCCGCCAAGCTATTGAAGTGCAAAAGCTTCCACGCCTGCACGTTCCCCTTGCGTTCCCCGCAGATTCGGATCAATTTTTCGATTCGATGCACCGATCGTGGTGCATCTCTCATGGAGAAACTCAAATGCCAAAGGGCAAAACAAGTGCATCTGCCAGCGCTGCCAAAACAGGCCGCGTCACCCCGGTAAAACAGACCAAAAGTCGTTCCAGCACACCCGCAGCGGGAAGCATGTCCAAAGCAGGACAGGGCGCCGCCAAGGCCGGTCGGGCGAAAAAGAAATAGTCCCAACACTCATTTGATCTCTCGCGAGGGCCACGCTCGTGGCCCTCGTTTTCCCGCAAAGCTGTGTCAGCGCCAGAGCCGCATCAGCGCTAGAACTGTCCGAACCCGAAAATCGAATTGCTCTTGCGCTTCTTCTTGGGCCCTGCGCCATAGAAGGGCTTGTCCGCACACGCGTTCGCCAGCGTCGCAGTGAGTTGCGCGGGGATTGGCGGCGCGGGCGTCCAAGCAGCGCATAGCGCGCCGATCTTGCCGCCAAATTCTCCGGCGCCGTCCGCGCAAAAAAGCCCCGTCCCATCGTCGCGCGGCGTGAAGACGATGCCTTCCGCGCCCTCGCCATCCCCTAGCCGCGCCCCGAGATAGTTGAGCGCATGGATCCGCCGCGCGCCCTCCTGGGGCGTAAAGCGCGCGGGGCGGATATGGGTGTCCGCGATGGGGATGGCCTCGATCGCGCCGACGGTCCACGCATCGTTCATCTTGGCCAGATGCACCTTCGCCATGAGGCCGTAGTCGCGGCACATGCCGAAGCGCTTCATCTCCGCCGTGCCCGGATGCAGAAAATTGCCGAGCCCGTAAAAGATCAGCGAGTCCCCGACGCGTTCGACACCTTGCGCCACATGCGGGTGATGACCGACGATCAGATCGATGCCTTTCTCGCGCGCGGCGAAGTCCCGCCAGTCGTCGAGCTGTCGCTTGTCGGGCACGACACGCCCTTCGAGCCCGTAGTGGACCGACAGGATCCGATAGTCGGCCGGAATCTCACGCAGCCGATTGACGACGATTTCGAAATCTCCACGCCGGCGATAGGCAGCCTGACCGGGTTTGCCCTCTCCTGCGCGATGCTCGGTCCGCTGACCGGTGACGATCCCCGTCGCCGCGAAGCCGAGCGTCATGCCCTCGATATCGAGACAGCCCGGCCGCGTCGCCTCCTCGAAATCGGCGCCAAGGCCTGCATATGCGATGGTTTTGCCATCCCCTTGTGCCGCATTCGCGATGGCCAAATGATACAGCGTCTCCTCCGCACCCTTTGGGCCGTAGTCCATGGAATGGTTGTTGGCGAGGGAGAACAGGTTGAAGCCGGCACCGATGAGCGCGTCGAGCCCGGCCGGATGGCTGCGGAAATTGTAGGGCGCGGTCTGCCCCTTCATATCCGGGGGCAAATCGTTGCGGTCCGTCACCACGGTTTCGAGATTGAGGAAGGCGACGTCGCCGTCCAATTCGCCCGCGATGCCGCTGAGGCTCTGATCGAACGTGAGACTGCGCCGGTCTTTCGTGAAGCCCTTTGGGTCGACCAGTGCGCCTTTCGGATTGAAACCCGTATCGCCGGCCAGCACGAGCGTGAACTCAGTTGGTCCTTTCATGGGAGAGGCGCTTGCCAGCTTTGGCCTGCCGCCGATCGACGCCGTGTACTCGGCATTCGCACAGGGCCCGATGCGCATGTCGGCCCGCGCTGGCCCGCTGGCGCCAACGGCTACCGACACGCCGAGTCCCGCTAGGAACAAGGCAGTGGTGCAGGCAGCAAGGCGCATCCGTATCCGGCCCTTAGGCGGTGGCTTCGAGTTCGGCTTGAGGCCGAATCGGTTCGGTGTCGAATCCTAGGTTATGGTCGCGCGCGAATTGAACCATCGCGCGCTCCGCCAGGGCGCTGATCGTCAGAAGCGGGTTGCAACCGAGCGAGCGCGGCATGACAGATCCGTCGCAGACATAGAGCCCGGCATGGGTCTCATCGCCGCGTGGCCCCGCAAAGACCTGACACTTGTGATTGACGGTGCCGCTCTCGGCGGTCTCGCCCATGCCACAACCGCCGAGCGGGTGCGCGGTCGCGGGCTTTGAGCCCATGTTGGTGGCCGCGAGCGGGTTCTTGATGTAGCGACCGCCGACGAACTCCGCGGCCTTCGTCAGCGCGGCGTCGACGCGCGCGTAAACATCCTGCTTAGCGACGTCGGGCCAATCGACTTGGATCGCATCGTCCTTCAGGACGAGCCGGCCGAGCGCCTCGTCGTGCGATACGCAGAAGAAGCTCTGCAGATGCGAGAGCGGGCCTTTATAGACGCCCTTGATCAGGCTCTGGGCCGCGCCCAACAGACGTCCGCCCGCGATGAAGAACACCGGCAGCAACGGCGCGACGGAGGATGGCATCGTGCCTTCCTGGATGATCATGCTGGCATTGAGGTCGTCGTCGTCCGGCAGTTCGATCTGGCCCGCCACCGACGTCCCCACGGGATCCTCGCTGAACTTGGGCGGCTCGCCGACGCCCACCGCGTTGACGCGGTTCTTACCGCCCAGGGCAAAGGCGATGATGTCGCCATTGGCCGAGAACCCCATGCCGAGCCGGTCGGAGGTGCTGAGTCCCCGCTCGCGCGAGCGCAGCAAGATCTCGGTCGAGCCCAAGGTCCCTGCGCCGAGGAACACCGTCTTCGCATCGACGGAGGACGCCTCGCCCGCATCGCCGGTCGAGAAGAAATGCACGCGCCAGCCGCCGCTCAGCTTCTCGACATGGCTCACGGAAAGCTCGGTGAAGATCTCAGCGCCATGGGTCTTGGCATCGGCCAGATAGGTGACGGCGACGGAGTTCTTTGCACCCACATTGCAGCCCGAGCAGCAATCGCCGCAAAGCGTGCAGGCGGCTTGTGCGATCCCGGCGGGGTTGACCACCTCGTCGAAGCTCACGGTGATAGGCGCGGTGACCGGCGCCTTGCCGAAAACACCGCTGGCTGCTTCCAATGCCCGATACTTGGTGAGTTCGGGCGCGCCCGCATACCGCGCCGGCCGCAGCATGGCCGCGGCTCGAGCAAAGCCGAGGTCGAGCAGGCCGTCGTCTCGGATCGCGTCAGGCCAAACACGATCGGCGAAGACGCGCGCATCGGGCCGCAGGGCGACGCCGGCGTTGATCAGTGAACCGCCGCCAAGGCCACACCCAACCACCACGTTGATGTCGGAGCCCAGGCGAACGTCGTACAGGCCCGTTCCGGACCCGGAGCGCTTCTTGCCGCTGTGGACCTGAAGCTCGCGCCGCAGTTCGGGCAGGCGCGCGGGAAAGCCGCCGACCGGAACCTCCCGGCCCCGCTCAAGGACACAGACGCGTTGGCCCGCGCGCGACAGCCGGGACGCGGCGATGCCGCCCCCATAGCCGGACCCGACCACGACCACGTCGTAGGCAGGCCGCATGGCCAAGCGGTCCAGGGATAGCGTTACGGGCTGCTGCATGCCTCTCAATACCTCGGGTGCGGCAGGACTTCCAACACGTTGTGGCCGCAGGGTTGGGTCCGGTTCACTTCCAATCACACAACCGCGAGTGTCTCTACCGCCGCACTGCGCGACTCCTTATCGTCCAAGACAGACAACAATTTGGAGACGTTCAATGATCGCGCGATGGATTTTCGCCAGCCTAACGGCCGCCTTCCTGGCGCTGTTCGTGCTCGCCATGCATGGCCAGACTGCGATGGCGGAGGATGCGGCGGGGACGAAGACCGCCATTTTCGCCGGCGGCTGCTTCTGGTGTGTGGAGGATGCCTTCGACAAGGTCGACGGCGTGACGGAGACGATCTCGGGCTACGCGGGGGGCACCCTGAAAAACCCAACGTATGCGAACCACAAGACCCATGTGGAGGCCCTCAAGGTCACCTACGATCCGTCGAAAGTGACCTATGCGGAACTGCTCGACAATTACTGGCACAACATCGACCCTTTTGATGCGGAAGGGCAGTTCTGCGACAAGGGCCCCGCCTACCACACGGTCGTGTTCGTCTCCGACGATGCTGAACGGGCGCTTGCCGAGAAGACGAAGCAGGAAATTGAGGAGCAATTCGGCAAGACGGTGGAGACCGAGATCCGGCCGACTACGACATTCACCGCGGCCGAGGAGTATCACCAGGATTACCACACGAAAAATCCGGTGAGCTACAAGTACTACAAATGGGGCTGCGGCCGCGCGCAGCGTCTCTCCGAGATCTGGGGCGACAAGAGTAGCTGATCGATCACGGCCGAAACGAAAATGGGGCGCGTGCAGATGCACGACGCCCCATTGGCTTGTCTATCCGGCGGTGCGGCTAGTAGCCGATCCAGACGCCCCGCTTGCGGGCCTTCTTCCAGGCCTTGCGGCGGTCCTCCCAAGCGTCGCGGCGATCCTTGCAAGCCTGCTTGTAGGCTTTGCGCGACCACTTGTCGTGAGGGTACATCCACTTCGCGCGGTCACCGCAGCTGGGACCCGCGTTGGCCGGGGCCGGGGCCGAAACGAGCGTCGCACTACCCGCGATCATCGCGGCGGCTATCGAACATAGAACGAGTTTCTTCATCGCTAGTCTCCTCCGTATTGACGGGATCGGCACGGCACCTCGCCCCAACAGGCAAAAAGAAAGGGGCCCAAATGAGCCCCTTTCTTGCATTTCTGATGTCAATCGATCCGCGATCGATCGGCGCTGCTACGAGCGGTCCTTCAGGAAGTTCAGCTTCGAGAACATGCCGCCGTCGGCCTTGGCCGACTTCATCGACTTCTTGCACTCGCGCTTGATCTTCACGCGCTCCATCATGCTGGTGGCCTTGACCTTGGCCACTTCCTGGCAGGTCTTTGCGGCCTGGGCCGGGGACGCAAGCGTGGCGCCGGCAATCAGAGCAGCCGCAGCGGTGGCGAGAAGGACATTCTTATTCATAGACGTAATCCTCAAGGGCAGTCTCTAGGAACGAGACCAGGGTTTGGATGCGAGGCTCCGGACACGTTGCGAATCGACCGAATCCCCCACGATCGGAAGAGCATTCCAATCGAGGAATTTCTACGCCGAGACAACTGCAAAATTACGGCAATCGCGCACATGGTTTCGCCCAAATTAACAGGCGCCGCGGCGCGCATCACTCCCAGCTTGACCTACAGCCGTTTGCTCCCCTACGTAGCCGTCCATGAGTGCGCCGACACCCCTTTCCCATATTCGAAACTTCTCGATCATTGCCCATATCGACCATGGCAAGTCGACCCTGGCCGACCGGCTGATCCAGCTGTGTGGCGGCCTCACGGCGCGGGAGATGAAGGAGCAGGTGCTCGACTCGATGGATATCGAGCGCGAGCGCGGCATCACCATCAAGGCCCAGACCGTTCGCCTCGACTACCGGGCGAAGGACGGCCAGCTCTACGAGCTGAACCTGATCGACACGCCGGGCCATGTGGACTTCGCCTACGAGGTCAACCGGTCGCTGGCCGCGTGCGAGGGATCGCTCCTCGTCGTCGACGCGACCCAAGGCGTAGAAGCCCAGACCCTCGCCAATGTCTACCAGGCCCTGGACAACGACCACGAGATCGTCCCCGTCCTGAACAAGATCGATTTGCCGGCCGCGGAGCCGGAAAAGGTTCGCGCGCAGATTGAGGACGTGATCGGGCTGGACGCTTCCGAAGCGGTCGAGATTTCGGCGAAGACAGGTCTTGGCGTGGAAGATGTGCTCGAGGCGATCGTGACGCGTTTGCCCCCGCCGGAAGGCGATGTGGACGCGCCGCTCAAGGCCATGCTCGTCGACAGCTGGTACGATGCGTATCTCGGTGTGGTCGTCCTCGTCCGCGTGATCGACGGCACGCTGCGGAAAGGGCAGCGGATCCGGCTGATGTCGACCGGCGCAGGCTATCAGGTCGACCGCTGCGGCATCTTCCGCCCCAAAAAGGAAGCGCGCGACAAACTCGGACCCGGCGAGATCGGATTTTTCACGGCCGCCATCAAAGAGGTGGCCGACACCCGCGTCGGCGACACGGTGACCGACGAGAAAAAGCCGACCGACAAACCCCTGGCTGGATTTCAGCCGGCACAGCCGGTCGTGTTCTGCGGGCTGTTCCCCGTGGACTCGGGCGACTTTGAAGATCTGCGCGAGGCCGTCGGCAAGCTGCGGCTCAACGATGCGAGCTTCGAGTACGAGATGGAGACATCCGCCGCGCTCGGCTTCGGATTCCGCTGCGGCTTCCTCGGCCTCCTGCATCTCGAGATCGTCCGCGAAAGGCTGGAGCGCGAGTTCGATATCGACCTCATCGCGACGGCCCCGTCGGTCGTCTACCACGTGTTCCTCACCGACGGCACGATGGTCGAGCTGCATAATCCGGCCGACATGCCCGAGCCTCAGAAGATCGAACGCATCGAGGAGCCGTGGATCGAGGCGAGCATTCTCGTGCCGGACGAGCATCTGGGTGCCGTCCTGAAGCTGTGCGAGGACCGGCGCGGACGGCAGAAGACGCTCACCTATGCCGGCGCCCGCGCGATGATCGTCTACGACCTGCCCCTCAACGAGGTGGTGTTCGACTTTTACGACCGCCTGAAGTCGGTGACGCGCGGCTATGCCTCCTTCGACTACCACATCACCGGCTACGAGGCGGGCAATCTCGTCAAGATGTCGATGCTGGTGAATGCCGAGCCCGTGGACGCGCTGTCGGTCATCGTGCATCGCGACCGGGCCGAGGCGCGCGGCCGCGCCATGGTGGACAAGCTCAAGGATCTGATCCCGCGGCACATGTTCAAGATCCCGATTCAGGCGGCCATCGGCGGCAAGGTCATCGCGCGCGAGACCATCAGCGCCCTGCGCAAGGACGTCACCGCGAAATGCTACGGCGGCGACATCACCCGGAAGCGCAAGCTGCTCGAGAAGCAGAAGGCGGGTAAGAAGAAGATGCGCAGCTTCGGCAAGGTGGACATCCCCCAGGAAGCCTTCATCGCCGCCCTCAAGATGGACGCGGATTAGGCGGTCCTCTCCTCAGACGAAACCAATTCGCTCCCCCCGCGTTGATGATGCGGTAGCCCGCACCACGGGCGATACTGCGTGTGCCTTGATATAATGAAGCAAGTAAATTGTGCGGGACATCTTTCCACGCGCCCGAATTTGTTTGCGTTTATTCAGACGTCTATTGCCTTGTTTCAGTCTAACTATCGTTTTCTCCGCCACACTCCAGTCATACTTGCGTTTTTATCTTGATTTTTTCTCATCTATTGTTGACAGATGCGAATCGATCACTTCCCATTCGACGCGGGGGACGTTTGAATGAGGGAACTATCATGCGGATCGCTTTGGCCCTCGGCCTGGCCGGACTGTGTCTGCTGCTCCCCTACGGGGCCGCGAACAGCGCCGAGAATGGCGCCGGCAAAGACGGCAGCCCGCTGACCGCCGGTACCGTGACGATCATGTCCGGGACCACGTTCGACGGGACCGCGGTCGTCGCTCGCGATATGGCGGCTATGATCAACAGCAGGGCGTCGGGCAGCAGCGACCCGTCCCTCAGGGCCGTCCCGATGATAGGACAGGGCCCGGCGCAAACCCTCCGCGACGTTCTCAACCTTGGCACTGTCGATCTGGGCGTGACCCATTCGACCGTACTCAATCACTATGCCGATACGGGCGAGCTCGGACCCATCAAGGATCGCATCGTCTATGTGGCGAAGCTGTTCAACGAAGACCTGCACCTTTTGGCCGGCGCGGACGTCACGACGATTGAGGACCTGAACGGCAAGACGGTGAATGTCGGCCCGGAAGGAAGCGCCACGGAAATCGCGGCGACCATCCTGTTCGAGGGGCTCGGGCTTGAGGTCGAGGCAGCTCGTCTCGAACCGGCCGATGCGGTAGCGAAGCTGAAGTCGGGCGGGATCGACGCCGCAATCCTCATCGGGACGACGCCCATCGCCGGCTTGGCGCAGATCGGGGTGGATGCAGGCCTCAAACTTCTGCCGGTCCCGTACCCGCCGGGGCTCGAGGACGACACCTATCCCGCCGTCCTGACCCATGACGATTACCCGGTGCTGATCGACGACGGCGCGCGCCTCGATACCGTGGCGATTTGCGCCGTACTTGTGGCGCTCGCCGACAAGGACAATGCGGAACTTGGGGCAAAACTCGAACTCTTCGTCGACCGCTTCTTCTCGGGGTTCGACGTGCTCCAGCAAGCACCGAACCACCCCAAATGGCGGGACGTGAATTTCGCCGCGACGCTCGAGGGCTGGCAACGCGCCCCGCAAGCACAAGCGTGGATCGACACGGCCCGCTCGGCAGCCGTCGCGGAAGCCCGCGAGCGCGAAAGTTTCAAGGCGTTCCTGACGCAGGCCGGCGACGTCGTGGGGCCCGACTCTGTCTCCGATGCGGACCAGGAGAAGCTGTTCCGCGCCTTCAAGGCCTGGAACAAGGCCCAACAGTCGAACTGAACCAACGTCAACTGCCACCGGCATGTTGAGAGGGAGGTCACAGTGACACAGCCAGTACTGAAACAGGACGGCATTCTAGATGAGTTCTTGCCGGACGACGTCTTGCGGCTTGCGGAAGAGATCAATGCGGCCGCGCCGTTCGAGCATAGGCTCGCTGCTGCGAATACGGACCACACCGCGTCCTCGCTCGCGCGGCGCTTCGCACCCGACACCGTTCGGCAGCGCGCCGCTGCCGCAGATCCCACCTTGCTAGCTCCCGTTCCGCCGGCCTCAAGCCGGGCCGTCGCGAGGCCTCGGCGCTTCTTGCGCGCGGCTGCCTTCGGACTGGCCTCCGCGACGGCCTTGGCGGGTGGGATGATGTGGCTCGTGGGTAGCGGTGGTCTCGACTTCAATCTCGACCTGGACCGCATGTTCCAGCATGCGGGCCTCGTCAAGCAAACGGACACTGCGCCGCGCGCATCCGCGGCACTGTCGATCGACGTCCTTCCGCCTCGCTTCTCCGCTCCGACCCTCGCGGCGGACGAAGACGGCAAGGTCCGTACGGCGGCCCGGCCTAATGTGGCTCCCCCACTTTCGTCTGGGTTCGCCGTGCGGGCCGGGGAGTCCGATCGCATCGAAGGTTTGATGGCGCACGGGCAGAAAATGATCGACGTGGGCTATCTCGCCGGCGCCCGGGCCTATTACCGCCGGGCGGCGGAAGCCGGAAGCGGCGAAGCCGCTCTCGCGCTGGGCGCGACCTACGATCCCGACATCGTTGCTCGCCTGGGCGTTCAGGGCATCAAACCCGACAGAGCGGAAGCCGCCAAATGGTATGCGACGGCGGCAGGCCTCGGCATCGCCGATCGGGAAAAGGTACTCCATAGACTGACGGAGCACTGGGGCGACGAGCAGACCACTCCCAAACAGACGGAGATCATGGCGTCGGCGAGCCCGACTCACAGCATCTCGGCGCCCGGCGTCTCCGCTCCCATCAAGAACCCCCACGCCGCAACGCGGGTCCCGCAAGACGCCAGCGGCGGCGCCGACCGGCAACGCGTTGCCAGCAACAACGCCGTCCCGACGAGTTCGGTACGGCCGCAATTGCTGGCCTCCGACGAGGAGCCGAAGCCAGGACCCTTGACGATGATTGTGCGCGCGGCCGCCGGCCTCTCGGCGCAGGAAGAGTGGATGGAGGTCGCCAGCCCCGTGAATGTCCGCAAGGGCCCCTCCTCGAACGCCGGCACCGACAAGGTCGCCCCGAAAGGCGCCAAGTTCCGCGTGGTTGGCCGCGAGGGCAACTGGATCCGCGTCGCCGACCCCAAAACGGCGCAGGAAGGCTACATCTACAACCGCTTCCTGAAGGAGAGCAGCGCGCCCTAGCTGTCTTTGACCGCGGGAGCCTTATGCACCTGCCAAGCGAGATAGGTGAGCGCCGACCCCTCGCTGACGAGCAGTATGCCAAGCATCAGCCCAAGGACCCAGCTGGCCGTCAGCGGCATGTTGGCCCACAAGATGAACGCCAGAACGATGCCGACGAGGCCGCTTGCCAGCACCCATCCCCAATTCGGGAACGGGCGGATCGTCAGGGCGAAGATGACCTTCGCGATACCTTCGACCATGAAGTAGACGATCAGCAGCATCGTCATCACCAGCAGCCCGCTTTCGGGAGAGCGGAGCAGCAGCACGCCGATCAGGACCGCGAGCACGGCCGAGATCAGCTGCAGCCAGAAGTGCGGGACGTTGGTGGCGCCGATCAAGCCGACCGCCTGCAGCACCCCGCTGATGATCAACACCCACCCCAACAGGGATACGATCGCGACGGACGCGATAACGGGTGAGATGATCGCGAGCACGCCCGCGACGACGAGCAACACGCCCTGAATTAGGTACCAAAGGGAGTAACGCTTCACGGTCTCGCGCATTGCCTCGCGAAGCGCCGCGGCAGCTGCGTCCACTGGAATAGCCATGGGTCGGGCCCTCCTCTAGGGTGTCGGTCGAATCACTCCTGTTCTTCCCAGCAGCATACGCCAAGCGGGACCTCGATGAAGCGTCAGACAGACGAAGCCAATGCCCTTGCGTCCGCAATCCACAAGGCGACATTGCGTCTGATCCCGTTTCTGTGTCTTGCATACACGGTCAATTTCCTCGACCGGGTCAATGTGGGCTTCGCCGCGCTGCACATGAATGAGGACCTTGGATTTTCTCCCGCGGTCTATGGGTTCGGCGCGGGAATTTTCTTTCTCGGCTACATCGCCTTCGAGATCCCGAGCAATCTCGCCCTTCGTCGCTTCGGCGCACGGATCTGGATCGCGCGCATCATGATCTCGTGGGGTGTTATCGCCTGCGCGATGGCGCTGGTTCACTCGGAAACGAGCTTCTACGTGACCCGCGCGCTGCTCGGTATCGCCGAGGCCGGCTTCTTCCCAGGCATCATCCTATATCTGACCTACTGGTTTCCTGCCGCCGAGCGCGCCCGCATCGTCGCGTTGTTCATGGCTTCGGTGCCGCTGGCGACCGTTTTCGGCGGGCCGCTCTCCGGGGCGCTGCTCGAGATGCACGGCTTTCTCGGATTCCAAGGCTGGCAATGGCTGTTCGTGATCGAGGGCTTGCCGGCCATCATTCTCGGCATCCTCGCGTTGAAGGTGCTCACGGACCGGCCGAGCGAGGCGGACTGGCTAACGGACGCAGAGAAGACCGCGTTGTCGGGGGCGCTGGCCCGGGAGGCAAAAGAGACGGAGGCCGTCGGCTACGCCGACTTGCGCACGGCGTTGACGCGCCCGCGCGTATTGGCGCTGGGGTGCCTGTACTTCCTCATGGTCACCGGGCTGTACGGCATCGGGTTCTGGATGCCGCAGGTCATCAGCGGCTTCGGACTCGGCTCGCTGGCGGTGGGCTTTCTCACTGCGATCCCCTATCTCTTCGCCGCCATCGCTATGGTGTTTTGGGGCCGGCGTTCGGACCGTACGGGTGAGCGGCGCTGGCACATCGCCCTGCCCCTCTTCCTTGCAGCGGCCGCCTTCGCCTGGTCGGCCTACTCGGGCCCGCTCGTTCCCACCATGATCGCGCTGACGATTGCGACGCTCGGCTTCTACGCGGCCTTCGGCCCGTTCTGGGCGCTTCCGACGGCACTTCTTACGGGCGCGGGCGCAGCCGCCGGCATCGCCCTCGTCAACTCCATGGGGAACGCGGCCGGTTTCGCAGGGCCCTACATCGTCGGCGTGCTGAAGCAAGCGACGGGCAGCTTCTCGGCCGCGCTCCTTTTCCTCGCTGCCGCACTCGCTCTTGGCGGCGTGATGGCACTGGCGTTCAGGGAACCACGCACCGGCGCGCGCGCGCCGGCCTAGGCCGCTGGCACTGTCTTGGGTGCGGCGTTGGCTTGAGCCGATTCCTCGGATCCAGAAGGCGGCTTTTTGGTCGCGGCGTCCTCGCAGAACCGCACGGCTTCGTGGAGCGTGTTGGCATAACCGTCGGCATTGACTACGTCGAGGAGCTTGCGTTCCGCCTCGGCTTCGCCCTCATTCTCCTGATTCCAATAGGCCACGAGGATCATCGTGCCGTCGGGCAGGATGCGCCGTAGGCGGCGAACCATGTAGCGAATTTCGACCGGACCGCCTCCGAAACCGAGATAGGACAGGCACACCAGCTTCGCCTTCGTCTCCGACAGAGATTCGATCATGCCGGGAGACAGCGTGTCAGGGCCGAGTACGCTGGCCTTCAGGCCACGCTTCTCGAGGGCGCGCCCCAGCGTCAACGCTGCGGCCTTATCGAGACCGTTCCGGCCGGCGATGCACAGGACCGGCGTATCCACACTCCATCCCGGTCGAAAGTCCTTCGAATCGACCACCTGCGCGTCCTCGGTCTCGGGCTCGTCGACAGGCTCGTCGTCTTTGGCAGGCTCGGCGCCCACCATTTCCAGGTGCCGGCGCAGCCGCGAGAACCAGCGCTTCGGTTCGTATTCGTCGAGATTTTCGAGGATCTCTGCAACGGTTTCGGCGATCTGCTCGGTCTGCTCGTCTTCGAGCGCCCCGCGGGCCAGGTCCCGTTCGGCTATGCCAAGCCCGCCGAGCGCGACATCATCGAGATAGGTGAGAAGGCTCTGGTCCTTGAGGGCGAGCTCGGCCTTGTAGGTCGCATTGGCTGCATCGCCGATCAGGGCGTGCCGATAGAATCCCTGCGCCGGCGACAGGGCCGGCCGGTCCCCCAACAGCACGTCAAAGAAACTCAAGCCTTGCACATGGCGGCCGAGTACCGCGAGGCAGACGGTGATGGGCGTGGCGATGATGAGACCCACCGGCCCCCAAAGCCAGGTCCAAAATACCTGACTGACGATCACGGCGACCGGCGTCACGCCGGTGCCGCGCCCATACACCAGCGGCTCGACAATCTGCCCCATGGTGAACTCACCCACCACGAACAGCGCAATCACGATGAGAACGAGAGACCAGCCCGGATCGATCGCAGCGGCAATCAGCACGGGGATAGCGGCCGCGATGTAAGATCCCACATAGGGGACAAAGCGCATCATCATCGCAAGGATGCCCCAAGCGACGGGGCTCGGCATGCCGACGGCCCCGAGCGCGATGCCAATGAATATTCCGTATGCCGCGTTTACCAGAACTTGGCGCAGGAAGTACCCGCTGAGCCGCTTCGCTGCCTCGTTCATTGTCGACGTCGCGCGTTGCAGGTCGGAACCACCGAACAGGCGTATGATCCTGTCGCGCAGATCTTCGCGCTCCAGAAGTATGAAGACCACGAACAAAAGGACGATGCCTGCCGTCATGAGCGGCGGCAAGACCTTGCCCGCAATCGACCGGTAAAGATCGAGCCCCGTGGGCTCGGGCACGCGGATCTCGACGGGTATCGGCTCTCGTTCGGCGTCCTCCTCCGTGACCTCGACCTGGCCGGGCTTGGTGCCCTCGACCTCCGCCGGCTTGTCCAACTGACTCTCGAGCTCCGCGAGGACGTCGCCGGCCTTTTTCAGAACCTGCGATTCCGCCGTGGTTTCACGCACCAGATCGATCTTTTGCGACAGCGTCCATCGGTAGCTCGGCAGATTGCCGGCAAGCTTGGTTGCCTCGTGCGAGATCAGCCAACCGAGGCCACCGAGAATGGAGAACGCAACGGCTACGACCACGACCACCGCCAGAACCCGCGGCACCTTGATGCGCTGGAGAACCAGCATCGGCGGCGTGAGAACGAAGCTCAACAGAATCGCTACCGCCAACGGAAGCAGGACTTCTTGCGCAAGATACAGGCCGCCGATCACGATGGCTGCGATCAGAAGCCCTTGGAGCACGTTGGCGCGGCTTTCAGCGGTGGATTGTGTGATAGGCAGCGGCGAACGGGACGTCATGGCGATCTCCCGGCCGCGGTGGAAGGCGCGGCACGCGGCCTTAGAGTGCCGCGCCTATGAGCTAAGCTCAAGCAGGGAGAATGAGGTCTGCATCGGCGGCTGTGGACGAGGCGCCGTCGAAGGCTCGGCGCCTAGCCGAGTTCGTCGCCGCGCTCCATGGGCCGGAACATCTCGCCCGTGTCCAGAGTTTCCGCGTTGCAGAAATATTGGAAGATCGTGCGGCGGCGGCGGTCGAAGACATCGTAGTAGCCCGCCGCGCCCCAAACGAGGATGGTCGCTTCGCCATTCGTCACGCGGTCGGCAAGCTTGGGTGTCGAATCGCACTGCACGATCACCGTCGTGGTTCCGTCGCGCCCAACGCGCGGACGCGACGAGGCCGGCGCCGTGTCATCGGGAACGGCCTTGACCGGCAGGTCCGCTTCATCGGCAGTGTCGACGACCTCCATCTCGGCCAAGGTTTCGAGCTTGAACGCCGGCGTCTGGCCCGAATTGCGGAACGTGACCTTCACCTTGACGACACCGTCTGCCTCCGGCGTCTCGACGAATTCGAGCGAGTCTACATCAACATAGGCGCGCAGTTCCGCTTCGTGGTCCCCTGTCCTCGGCGCGGGCGTCAACCGTGCCGGCACGGCACCGCCCTCGGCGGCACGGCGTGCCGCGAGCGCGGCGGTGATAATGGGCCAAAGCATCAGGAGCAAGATCGCAAGGGCGACCAGGCCGATCAGCATGATCAGCCGCGACAGCCGCGCCGTGCTCTCGGATGCGTCCGCCGCGCGCGATTGCTGGCAGACGTCGGCTTGATAGGGATGCTGGACGTTCACGCACGGCTTCGCGATGTCCCACGCCGCAGGGGCCTCTTCCGCCTCATCGCTCTTCGGGTCGGTTTGCTCCGTGGCGGTCTCCGCATCGTCCGGCGCGTCTTGAGCGCGCGCAATGGGGACCGCGAAGACGAGCAGGCAGAGCGACAAGAACAAGGCGCTGGTGAGCCAAGACCTGCCGAGACAAGCCCCGGCGAGACGACCCCTGACAAAGGCTTTCTGAAGCGAAGACGTCATGATGGTGCGCTGAACAATTTCCCCAACCGCGCCGATCCTATGCGCCGAATCGCGGCTTGTCTCGCCTCGCGGGGCGCTTTCGGCAAACTTCTTTCGAAATTGTCTCAAATTGAAACGATATGCCCACAACGGAAGAAAAAAGGCCCCGAGCATGCGCCCGGGGCCTTCATGTTTGGTCTCGCTCGACGGCGCGCTACTTGTCTGTCGACCCCGCAGGCGCGGGCTTGGCGTCGGCCGACACATCCGACACGGACTGCGTTGCGGTCTCCATTTCGATATAGGAGATCTTGCCGTCCGCAGCCTTGATCGCCTCCTTGAGGTCGACCACGCGGATGTTCTGATCCTGGTGCGTCCGGAAATACCAGCGCAGATTCTGAAGGTCGTTGACACTGGTCCATTCGGTGATCTCAGGAAGAGCGCCCCCGACGGATGCATTGACCACCGATCCCTTCGGAATGTCGAACTGGTTCAGGATGTGGAAAGCGGCGAACACCGCATCCTCGGCGTTATCGTTGGGAACGGCGGCCTGACTGAACATGGCTGCGCGAACGAAGCGCGACGGCGGCGTGAAGTCGCCGGGAAGTCCGAGCATACCCGTGCCGGAACCGGTTGATTCGAGCGTAACCGGGCCGAGCTTCGCCGAATCGACATCCTTCGGGGACAAGTTGATGTAGGTGTCCAGATTGGTCATGTGCCAGTCGTATGTCGGTGCGTTGGTCATGACACCGAGCGGCGCGTCCGTCACTTTCACCACGCCGCCGCGTGGCTCAATGGCGATGGACTTACCGGTCTTGTCCTGAACGAAAAAGTGGACGTCCGCCGGCATGCCCTTGGCGCTGCCGAGGCCCGGCATGGGCGTTCCTACTAGGAGGATGTCCTCGACCGCCTTCTTCACCTCGTCGACCGTGGCGAAGTTGCCTAGCACCCACATGCCGAAATCCTGCGGTGCAAGCGTGCGGGACGCGTTGTCCGACGTCGCTTCGGCGTATTGCGCGTAGCCCGGGAAATAGAACAGACCGATGGATAGCCCCTGGTCATTCAGGCCATCGATAATCACGGTTTCATCGAAGGCGTTCGCGCCGACGATGTCGTAGCGGGTCTTGTAGGTGAGCCCTTTGCCATTGTCGGGCAGAGAGCCGCTGAACTCCTGGCCGGCGGGAACCGCAATCACATTGGACTTGAGGGGGAAGCCGAACTCGAGCGTACGGCCACGAATTGCGGCGCCATCTTGCGCCTTGAGACTAATGCCGGTGCAGGAAAACGCCGGGGTTGTGGCCAGCGCAAGCGAAGCGGCGAAGACGTACGTTGCAGCGCGTCGAATCATGGACCATCTCCTTGGACGAAACTCGTCAGGAGAATGCGTGGTGGCTGTGAAGGCTGCGTTAAGCGGACTTCGAACTTCCACAGAAGGTTATCGAGGACCGGCGCAACCCACTCGAATTTTCGTAAAAGCTTTGGCGCCCATCGCGGCGGACCGGCAACGCGCTCAAGAAAACAAGCTCCTGAATGAACAGGGCGGGGCCGCGATATGCGGTCCCGTCTCCAGGTTTCATGCAGGTCGTGTCAGGCGCCGGCGGTCCATCCCGCTCTATTGGAGCGTCTCGATATAGGCCGCCACGTCCGCGACGTCCTCATCCGTGCCCAGCATCTTGGCCATGGGCGCCATCTGCTGGCCATGGGTGTCCTTGGGGTCGGCTCCCCGTATGCCGGTCTTGAAGTTGTTCAGCTGCCGGACTGTGTACCAGGCCGGCATGCCGGCAATCGGCGGTGCACCGAGCGCCTCGTTGCCAGCTCCGGCCGGTCCGTGACAGGCCGCGCAGGTCGCATACAGCTGTTTCCCGTTCTCGGCGTCGGCGGCGAAGACGTCCGGCGCGACGAAAGCCGCAACGACGGCGGCCGCAAGTATCAGATGTTTACTCATACCCAGCTCCCGAAACGAATTTTTGAAAACGAAGTCGAGATGCTGCTGATTTTACCGCGAATGCCGGCAATGGAGAAGGGACGCGAAGCCGACGATCGGCGGTGGATCAGGCGACGTTCGCGCCGAGAAGAGAGCCAATGAAGTAGGTCGCCGCCGCCGCCAGCGAGCCGACGACGAGCATGCGCGCGCCGCCGACGATCGCGTTCTTCCCCGAGAAGAGGCTGAGCGCAGAGCCCACGCCGAACAGCGCGATCCCCGCCAGCACCGCGGCGATGACGATGCCTTCCTTCTCGTAGCCGAGGAGGTACGGCACGAGCGGTACGCACGCGCCGACGCTGAAGGTGAGAAAGGACGAGACGGCCGCACCCATGGGAGAGCCGAGTTCGTCGGGATTGAGCCCCAGTTCTTCGCGGGTCAAGGCATCGAGGGCCTTTTCCGGATTCGCAATTAGATGCTTGGCCATATCGCGCGCTTCGTTGAGGGGAATGCCGCGCGCTTCGTAGATGAGCGCAAGCTCTTCGGCTTCCTGATCGGGATAGCGTTCGAGCTCGTCCCTCTCCTGCGCGATTTGATGTTCGAACATTTCCCGTTGCGACAGCATCGAGATGAACTCGCCGGCGCCCATCGAGAACGCGCCTGCAAGCAGCCCGGCAATGCCGGTCAGCAGAATCTCGCTCGGCCCCACGCCTGCGCCGGCCACGCCCATGACGAGGCACGTGTTGGAGACAAGCCCGTCGTTCACGCCGAACACGCCAGCGCGCAGCGTTCCGCTGGTGTAGTTCTTGTGCTGACGTCCGATGTCGTCGACGGACGTCGGCCAGGGATGCCCGCCGCCGTCGGTCTTTTCGTCCTTCGGCTCCTCGGTCCTGCCGCGATAAACGGAGATGCCTCGCACCTTGTGCGCGGACAGGACATTGCGCATGGCGCGTGGCGGCAAGATGCCCAGGAGAAAGACCATAATGCGCGACCGCACCGACGGTGTGAAACTCGGAACCTGCGTGATGTCCTTGGCGAGGATCGCGGCCTGCGCTTCAGCCGCCTCGGCCATCTTGCGGAAGAGTTTGGCGCGCCTGGGATCGGGCTCGTTGGCCGCGACGGCGGTAGACAGGTAGGCCGCAGTCTTTTCCGACCGCCAACGCTCAAGCACGTCTTCCATGATGTTCCCCGTTAGACCAAGTTTACGGTGCCCGTTTCGAGGTCGTAGACCCCGCCGGCGATCTTCAGCTTTCCGGCCGCGACGGCCTCGCCGATGATGTCCGATTGGGTCTTCAGCCGCTTCATGCCGAGACGCACGTTCTCTTCGATCGACGCCGCCAGATAGTCGCCTGGGTGTTTGCCGTGGGCGGTGATGACGGCGGGCTGAATAGCCTTGACCAGCTCGGGCAAATGGCCCGGCAGTTCCTTGCGCTGCATAGAGGCGCTGAGCGCTGTCAGCACGGCACCGCACCCCGTGTGCCCCAGGACGAATATCAGCGGAATGCGAAGGCTCGTTACCGCGAACTCGAAGCTGGCAAGCCCATAGTTACTCACGACATTGCCCGCATCGCGCGAGATGAACAAATCGCCGGGGCCTTGGTCGAAGATGATCTCCGGCGGGACGCGGCTGTCGGCGCACGCAAGGATGCCGGCGATTGGATGTTGGGCTTTAACGCGGGCGGCGCGCTCCACCGAGAAGTCTCTTTCCTTCGCATCGCCAGCCATATACCGGGCGTTACCTGCCTTCAGCCGTTCGAGCGCCTCCTCAGGTGGGATCGCATTGGGCGGTGGCGTCTGTGCCTTGTCTTGGGCTTGCGCGTCTTCGGCTTGCGCGCTTCGGCGTGGGAGCATACCGGCTGCCAGCAGCGTTCCCGCGCCGGCGACAACTGTGCGGCGCGACAGCGTTGCGTGTTCGGGGCAATCACACATGCGTTCCTCCAATACCGGTCTTTCCAATTTTCCCTGAAGCGTCCTGCGCGGGCGGGGCCCGGTCAAGGCGTTCGTACAAAGTTCATGCTGCTGGCGGCGTGTGACGAACGTCCGGCCCGGGCACCCTTAACGGGTGATGCGGATCGTGGTGTTGCTCTTGCCGTATCTTTGAACGAGCGCGTAAAGCCGCGCGGCATTGGACGGGTGCAGCCGCACGCAGCCATGCGAAGCGGGCCGGCCCAAATGCTTTGTCTCGTATGAGCCGTGGATCGCGTAGCCGCCTTTGAAGAAAATCGAGTAGGGCATCGGCGAGCCGTTGTAGATCGTCGAGCGATGGTACCTGACAAGATTATAGGGCTTGTACGTCCCCGTCGGCGTCCGGTACCCCGGCCGCGCGGTCGAGACCTTCCACGTATAGGCAGGCTTGCCGTCGACATAGACGTGCATCCGCTGGCTCGACAGGTCGATCTGCGCCACGACGCCGGCAACGGCCGATGCGGGCAGGAACGCTGCAGCGCCCAGGATCGCGATCAGGACCAAGAAACGACGCATTTGTTGTGTCTCCTCCGTAGCTCAACTCACGCTCAGGATCGGCGGCGCTGACGCGCGCAAGCCCTCAAACCTCTCACTTGTCAGTCTATCGCCATGGACTGAACATCTCCTGAACGGCGCGCACGGTGCTGCTGGGTCGGAAGTCTTTGGCGAATCGGCACCCTCAAGGGGCTCCTACTATTGATCTTGATTGTGTTAAGCTTTCGCTTTCATCGTCGTCAGCTGGCGGGGCACATGTCATGTGGCTGGAGGACAATGCGTAGGCTGATCATCGGCCTACCACTTATTATCCTGATGACCGGGGTCGCCGTGGCGGAGGTCGCCTCGCCGCAAGCGGCCGTGCGGCCGCAGCACGTCGCGCCGCCAGACGCTGCGACGTCTCAGCAAGACAACGCGCTAAACGAGGCCCAACCAGCCGACGGCGCTACGGGCGAAGAGGACGTGTCGGCTCAGGCGGACGTCCCGATGGAACTTCCGTTGCGCCGGCCCGATCCGCCAAAGGATATTCCTCCGGCGAAGCTAGCCCCAGCCAACGATCTGTTCGGATCGGTGGCAGAGCCTGCCCCGCTGGCCGCTCGGTCAATCGGCGGCTACACCAAGGGCTGTCTCTCCGGGGGGGTCTCGCTGCCTATCAACGGTCCGGACTGGCAAGTGATGCGCGTATCGCGGAACCGCAATTGGGGAGCGCCGCAGCTCATCGACTATATGGAGCGGCTCGCCAGCGACGCGCATGCTCTCGACGGCTGGCCGGGGCTCCTGGTCGGCGATCTATCTCAGCCCCGCGGCGGGCCCATGCTCACCGGCCATACCAGCCATCAGATTGGTTTGGATGCAGACATTTGGCTGACGCCCATGCCAGACCGTGTGCTGACGCAGGAAGAGCGGGAGGAGATGACGGCCGTCTCGATGCTGAAGGACCCCTTCACCGTCGATCCGGAAGTCTTCACGGATCTGCAGATCAAACTCATTCGGCGCGCGGCGTCCTACCCGCAGGTCGGGCGAATCTTTGTCCACCCGGCGATCAAGAAAGCACTGTGTGCGCGCGCGGACGTTGCCGGCAAGGACAAGTCGTGGCTGGCAAAGGTCCGGCCCTGGTGGAATCACCACTACCATTTTCATGTCCGCCTGAACTGCCCGCGGGGCATGTCCGGGTGCGACAGCCAGGCGCCGGTCTCGGGCGATATCGGCTGCGACGACAAGGCTTTCGTGTATTGGGACAAGAAGCTGAAGATCTCCGCCAAGTGGGCGACAGACCACGGCTTCAGCCCCTTGGACCCGATCCGGCGCCGCCCCAGCGTTTCCGACCGGAAGAATCGCGGCAAACTCGGGGATCTGCCGAAAGACTGTCAGACCGTTTTGACATCGGGCGGCGTGGAGCCGCTCAAAGTGGGCGACGAGCTACCTGAAATCGCCGTCAAGGCCGCGACCAGCAAGGACGCAGGGCCCGGCGTGCCGGTCCTCTCAAAGGAAGAGCTCGCCAGGGCCTTGGGCGAGAAGCCCAAGAAAGTCTCGATGCAGATGCCCGAGCGCAATCCCATCCGCTGACCGGCGGCGTCGTGGCGGCGCGCCGTCTTTGCGCAGATCGCTTCTTTCGGGCACACTCCCGGCCATGTTGCAGAGGCGCTCGAATCCATTCGAAGGTCAAAGAAACGTCTTTGGGGACCCCCTCAAGCCGTGTTCGGACCGGCCGCTCACGGGGTTCTACCGGACGGGCTGCTGCCATACCGGCCCCGAGGATGCCGGGCTGCACACTGTCTGTGTCGAGGTGACCGAGGCGTTCCTGACGTTTTCCAAGGCACGTGGAAACGATCTTTCCACGCCCGTTCCGGACTTCGGCTTTCCGGGCCTGAAGCCGGGAGACCGTTGGTGCCTGTGCGCAGCCCGCTGGCTCGAGGCCTTCGAGGCCGGCAAGGCGCCGCGCGTCATCCTTGGCGCGACACACGAGGCGACGCTCGAGCTCGTGGAGCTCGAAGACCTCAAACGTTTTGCCATCGACCTTGCCTGAGCGCTCAGGTGCGCCGCTCAGAACTGGCTTGTTGCGTCCATCCGGAGGTGGCAGCATGCGCGCCCAAGCTACCAACGGGCACCTTTGCGGCACAATGAGCGAAAAATCAGAAGACAAGAAGTCCAAGCCGGCGCGGCGCCCCCAGAAGCGCCAGATCTATCTCAAGGGCCACAAGCGCAAGTTTCTGGTCGTTGTCGACGAAACCCCGGAATGCGAGAGCGCGCTTGCCTTTGCCGCAAGCCGCGCCGAGCGCACCAAAGGCCAACTCGCGCTCCTCTACGTCATCGAGCCCGAAGACGGTGCCATGCACTGGCTCGGTGTCGAGGAGATCGCGCGCGAGGAGGGGCTCAACAAGGCGAAGGCCGTTTTTCGCCTTTTCGGGCGCAAACTCAAGAGCTTAGGCTTCGAGGATCTGGACCCTGAAGAGATCGTGCGAGAAGGCTCGAAATCGGAGGAAATCACCAAGCTGATCGAGGAAGATCCCGATATCGGCGTTCTGGTTCTCGGCGCGTCGAAGGACCCCTCCGGCCCCGGCCCGTTGGTCTCGAGCCTCGCGGGTGGCCGGCTCGCTGGTGTCTTCCCGACGCCGATCACGGTGGTTCCGGGACACCTGTCGACAGAGGAGATTCTAGCGCTGGCTTGAGGCCAAAAAGGCGCTGGAGAAGCCGCCCCTCTGGCCCCCGCCGCCTTGACTTCGGGGCGCCGTGGGCACAAATATAGAATAATTCTAAGACTCGCATGAGACTCGTCTCACAGAAGGGCCTGTCATGTTTATCCAGACCGAGGCGACGCCAAATCCGGCGACCCTGAAATTTCTACCTGGACGAACCGTCCTCGGCGATCACGACGCGGTGGAGTTCCGCGCCGGCGACGAGGGCGAAGCGTCACCGCTTGCCTCGCGGCTGTTCGAGATCGACGGGGTCTCCAGCGTGTTTCTCGGCTCCGACTTCATCAGCGTGACCAAGAGCGATGGCGAGTGGCCACATTTGAAGCCCGCCATCCTCGGCGCGATCATGGAGCATTACCTGTCCGGCGAAGCCACCGTGGACGAGGCGGATGAGGTCCAGCCGGGTGGCGAAGAGTTCTTCGAGCCCGAGGACGAGGACACGGTCAAGACCATCAAGGAACTGCTCGATACGCGGGTCCGGCCCGCCGTGGCCCAGGATGGCGGCGACATCACCTTCCAGGGCTATCGCGACGGTGTCGTCTACCTGCACATGCGCGGCGCCTGCTCCGGCTGCCCGAGTTCCACGGCGACGCTGCGACACGGCATCGAGAACTTGTTGCGGCACTTCATTCCCGAAGTGCAGGAAGTCCGCCCGATTTGACGGACCGCCTCCCAGACGGATCCTTCGCACAGCTTTTTCACGAGGCGCGCACGCACAATGCCTGGCAGGACCGGGATGTGCCCGACGCGCTGCTGCGCGAGCTGGTGTCGCTTGTCTTGCTGGGGCCGACCAGCGCGAACTGTAGCCCCGCTCGATTTGTTTTCGTGAAGTCCCCCGAAGCCAAGGAACGGCTGAAGCCGTTCCTGTCGGACGGCAATCGGGAGAAGACCATGCAGGCCCCGGTCTGCGCGATCATCGGCCACGACCTCGAGTTTCACGAACACCTGCCCAAGCTGTTTCCGCATACGGACGCGAAGAGTTGGTTCACGGGTAAACCCGAGAAAATCGCCGAGACCGCCTTCCGCAACGGAACGCTGCAGGGCGCCTATCTCATTATGGCCGCACGGGCTCTGGGGCTCGACTGCGGCCCCATGTCGGGCTTCGACCCGGCCGGCGTCGACGCGGCCTTTTTCGACGGCACGAACGTCAAATCGAACTTCCTTTGCAATCTCGGCTATGGCGACAGCTCGGCACTGCGTCCCCGGTCGCCGCGATTCGACTTCGACCAAGTCGCCCGCATCCTCTAAGACCACCTCATGAACATTTTGGCGCTCGATACGAGCATGGGAGTCTGCTCGGCTGCCGTGCTGCGAACCAGCCCATCGGCGCGGACCGAGGTGCTGCGCGAAGCCGAGATGCAGCGCGGTCACGCCGAGGCGCTGATGCCGATGGTCGAGGGCGTTCTTTCCGAGGCCGGCCTCGCGCCTGACGACATCGATACGATCGCCGCCACGCAAGGACCCGGCAGCTTCACGGGCGTGCGCATAGCCATTGCGGCCGCGCGCGGGCTCGCTCTCACCTGCGGGGGCGCCCTCTTCGGTACCGACAGTCTCACGGTGATGGCGCGAAGAGCGGTTCGGGAAGGACTTGCCCCGGACGGCCCGTTCGCGGTCGCCGCCGATGCGCGGCGCGGCATGCTTTATTTCGGCCTCTTCGGACCCGATGGTGCGCGCCTCAACGGCCCGGCCCTTCTCGGCCCCGAGGACGCCGCGGTGCTTCTGCCCGGCGCTCTCACACTTGCTGTCGGGAGCGGCGCGGCACTGCTGGCTGAGGCTGCAGCGGCGAAAAACCGGGAATTGACGCCCGTTTTGCCCCGCCTGCAGCCCGGCGCGTTGGCGCTCGCCGAGCTTGCCGCCGAAAGCGATGAGCGCGACCCTGTCCTGCGGCCGCTCTATCTACGCCCCCCGGATGCAAAGCCCCAGAATACGGCTCTGGAGCGGCGGCCGTGACCGGGCACGAAGACGCCGCGGACATTGAAATTCGGCAGGCCACGCCCTTCGATGCCCTGCTCTTTGCCGCCCTCCACAAGACCTGCTTCAACACAGGCGCACAGCCTCAACGGCAGCGCGCCTGGGACGAGGCGGCGATGACGCAGTTTATCGCCGGCCCTTCTACGCTGTGCCTGCTGGCAACGGTTGGCGCGGAAGCGCGGCCCGCCGGCTTCTTGGTCGCTCGCGCGGCCGGCGACGAAGCGGAGTTGCTCACGATCGGCGTGGAGGCCGGATCGAGGAAGCGCGGCGTCGGCCGCGCGCTCCTCCGGCACGCGGTCGCGGCCCTCAAGGAAAACCAAATCAGCTCGCTTTTCTTGGAGGTGGACGAGGCCAATGCGCCCGCGCTTGCGCTCTACCGCGGGCTTGGAGCCGTAGCGGTCGGGCGCCGGCCCGGCTACTACGAGAGCGGCGGCAACGCCGCCATCTTGCGCTTCGATCTTCGGGCGTGATCTTCGTTCTTGCCCTTTGAGACCCACGCCACGATGATGCGTTATGTCGCGAACAACCCGAGCCGTGGCGGCGCTGAGCATGGGCCAAGCGCCGAACACGTCGCGCCCGACGAGAGCCATGCCCAAACAGCCCAGGCGTGAGAGCAGGTTGGAGCGCCTTTGCGCCGAGCGGGGCCTGCGGATGACCGGGCAGCGGCGCATCATCGCGCAAGTCCTGTCCGAGGCAGACGACCACCCGGCTGTCGAGGAAGTCCACCGGCGCGTGGCGGAGCGCGATCCGCGCATTTCCCTGTCGACCGTGTATCGCACGGTTCGACTCCTTGAGGACGAGGGCATCGTGGAGCGGCGCGATTTCGGCGATGGCCGCGCGCGCTACGAGCCGGGCGACCACGAGCACCACGACCACCTCATCGACGTGACCACCGGCGAGGTCATCGAGTTCACCAACGAAGACATCGAGCGCCTGCAAGAACGCGTCGCGGCCGAACTCGGGTTCCGGCTGACAGGCCATCGTCTCGAGCTTTTCGGCAAGCCGCTCAAACCCCGGAAGGCCAAGGACGAGACCTAGGCGGCGCGCGCTTGCCGCGTGCAATGTTTGACTTCCGGCGCGCCCCGGGACAACGTTAACGAAAGGTTAACGGGATGAAGGGGTGCGTGATGGGTTTGCGCGTATTTTTAGCGACGGCGTTGATGCTGCTGACCTCACTCGCCTTTGCGGAGCACGCGATCTCGCTCGACGCGGAAGCCCCGCCCAAACCGCAAACGAATTCGGCCCCGAGCGCGGCGCCGGTCGAAAGCCAGACGACCGATCGCAACCCTGCCACCGCAAAGCGGGCGCCCGGCGCGGCCCCTGTGAATGTGGCCTTCCCATCCGAGCTGGACCTCTATCTCATCGATACCGGAAGCCGCGAGGTCTGCGACACGTTCGATTTCGGTGGTGGCGACATCCGCACTGAGTGCAGGACCCGGCCGCTGCCGGTGCGGGCCAAAGACTCCGCCTTGCGCGGGATCTGCATCACGCGCTATGGGAACCGCACCTGCTATTGATGCATTGAGCCCCTCGACTTCGCTGATACCCGCTCGCTTCGCTGCTGACCGATGAAAAATGCGCGCGCATTCTTCGTGCTGGCGACCTTCTTCGCCTTCACCCTTCCCTTGATGCCCTTGCAGCACCTTTTCGTCCGGACACGATCGCGCTTCGCCCGCACCTTCCCGCATTGGTATCACCGTCAAGTTTGCCGAATCGTCGGCGTCCGCATCCATGTGGATGGCGAACTCGCGCGCCAGAACGGCGTCCTCGTCGTTTCGAATCACGTGTCTTGGCTCGACATTACCGTGTTGTCCGCCGTGGCGCCGGTCTCGTTCGTGGCAAAGCAGGAGGTCTCGACCTGGCCCTTCGTGAAATGGCTGGCGAAGCTGCAGCGCTCGGTCTTCGTGGACCGCGAGCGGCGCACGCAGACGGGCACAAAGGCGAACGAAATTCTCGACCGGCTCGAGGCGGGCGACCATGTCGTGTTCTTCGCGGAAGGTACGTCCAGCGACGGCAACGGCGTGCTGCCCTTCCGCTCGGCGCTGTTCGCGGCTGTGAAGCCGCCCGGGAGCGAAACGACGGAGTCCGATGTCTCCGTTCAGACCTTGGCGCTGGCATATACGAAGGTCTATGGGCTGCCGCTCGGCCGCCGCGGCCGGCCGCAAGTCGCCTGGTATGGCGACATGGACATGGCGAGCCACGCTTGGCGGCTGCTGGGGCTGGGGCCACTTGAGGCCAATATTCGGATTGGACCGCCCGTGCCGCTTGACGACTTCGCCGATCGCAAGGAACTGGCGCGCTATACGGAAGACAAGATCCGAAGCGACGTCGTCGAGTTGCTGCGCGGACGGCCCACCGAATGAGACGGCGGCGCTAGATCGCGCGCCGCAGCCTGATCGTGTCCATGACGGATGCCGGTGCGAAGGTTCCATTCGGCATCTGCCGGATGAAGCCCGCCTTGACGACATTCATGAGCGTCATGTGCACCGTCCGGTCCGGGTTGTCGCCTTCGGCGAAGTACCCCTCGCGGATGGCGACGCCGCACAAATCGTCCAGGCTCATGTTGCCGGCTTCACCGAGCTTGCGGATCAGGAAGTCCGCAAGAGGCTGACGCTGCGCCGGACCGCGGTCCCGCTGTACCGGCTCGTAGTGCCGGGGCTGCTCCTCGCGCCGTGAAGGCTCTTGGCGAGGCGCCTCTTGGCGTGGCGCCTCTTGCCGAGGTGCTTCCCGACGTACGGGCTCCTGACGGGGAGCCTCTTGACGCGGCGCTTCCTGACGCGGCTCGGGTGCACGGGCGGTAGGCCGGTAGGGCGCTGCCTCGACCGGACGCTGTTCCGCTGCCGGACGCTCCATGGGAATCGGCCGCTGTGGCTGCGCTTCCGCTACAGCGTGCTGCCGATGATCGTCCTCGGCGTGGGCTGCCGGGCGCGGCGCGTAGCGCGGCTCGGGCTCCCGCCGGACGGGTCTTGCCTCTTCGGCGGGCGCCGCATGCCGGGCCGGATCCGCGGCGGCGGTCCTGCGGTAGGGCTCGTCCTCGGGAAGATACTCAGGCTCGTCGTCCAGGTATTCGGACTCCTCATACGCTTCACGCGTGGATGCGACCGGGGCGTGCTCGGGTGCCGGCTGAGGCGGCGCCTGACGGCGCTCCTCCGCAACATCCGGCGCGCTCATGATGCGACGGTACTCGCGCTCCATGAGCATGCTGACCGCCTCGAGCTCGGCCTGAAGATCGGCGATCTTCGACTCATGCTCGCGCGTGAACAGCTCCATCCTCTTTTCAAATTGCGCTTGTGCCGCGCTGATCTGCTCCTCTAGGAAGCCAGCGCGGTCTTGTAGGTCCCCGCGAATATCACGCATCTCTTACCCCCAGAAATCACTGAACCTCAGTACAACTGACATCCGGGCAAGGGGTTCCTGCGGGTCAAAAATGACCGCGCCCACCGCCGCCCGGTACGTTACGCAGAACTCGTAGACGGGGCGCCGAACTCAGCCTCAGCATCGGCGCCAACACTCAGCATTTTACCGTTAACCGCCTGCAGAGTCTCGAATTTCCGGACCCCGGCGATGTCCCGCAGCAAAGCAACGTCTCATTAACGTTAATCCGGCGCTCTTGGATCAGCCGGCCAAGACAAAACAAAGACGTGCGCTGAACAATTGACCAAGAGGTGACACCGGACGGTGTCATTAACTTGTCAAGTTTGGGGTGAACCGGCGGCACGCGGCCGCTTGTCCTGAGCGGGCTCTTGCCGCGGGTTCGACATTTCTGGCAGGAATGCCGCGAGCAGCCCAATAGCAGGAAGAAACGCGCAGACGTTGTAGACGAACGTGATGCTCGTCGCATCCGCCAACCGGCCGAGAAGCGCCGCTCCAATGCCTGCAATCCCGAAAGCCAAGCCGAAGAAAAGGCCTGCGACCATGCCTACGCGGCCCGGCAACAGGCTTTGGGCATAGACGATGATTGCGGGATGGGCCGAAGCGAGGATCAAGCCGATGATCACGCTCAGAACCGCGGTCGCGAACAGGCCTACATGGGGCAGCGCCAGGGTGAAAGGCAACACGCCGAGAATGGACCACCAGATCACGCGTCGCCGTCCGATGCGATCGCCGATGGGACCGCCGATGACCGTGCCCGCCGCGACCGCTCCCAAGAACAGGAACAGGTAAAGCTGGGCGGACTGCACCGACAGGTCGAACGTGTGCACCAGATAGAAGATGTAGAAGCTTGCGATCGAGGCCAGATAGAAGTGCTTCGAGAACGTGAGCGTGATGAGGATCACGATCGCCTTGGCCACCTTGCGCCGCCCGAGCGCGGCGATCGCCTCGCGCTCCTCCGGGTGCGAGATCGGGCGGATCTTGAGCGCCTTGCCGTACCACGCGCCGACGCCGCCCAAGATCACCATGCCCACCAGCGCCACCACGGAGAACCAGGCGATCGAGTGCTGCCCATAGGGCAGCACGATGAAGGCCGCAAGCAGCGGTCCGAGCGCGGTGCCAAAGTTTCCGCCGACCTGGAACACGGCCTGGGCGGTACCGTGCTTGCCGCCGGAAGCAAGCCGCGCCACGCGCGAGGACTCGGGATGGAACACCGACGATCCCATGCCGATGAGGGCGGCGGCGACAAGGACGGTGGAATAGGTGGTCGCGTAGGCGATCAAGAGCAGACCCGCGAGCGAGGAACCCATGCCGGCCACGAGGGAATAGGGCGTGGGGTAGCGGTCGGTGACGTAGCCGACAAAGGGCTGAAGCACGGATGCGGTCGCCTGAAATGTGAAGGTGATGAAGCCGATCTGCGCGAAGTCGAGGGCAAGCGAGGTCTTCAACATCGGGTAGATCGCCAAGATCAACGACTGAATGATGTCATTGAGCATGTGGCACATGCTGATCGCCGCAAGGACGGTCACGGCCATTTTCTGCGCCGGCCCGTTCGAGGCCGGCGTCGGCGCGGTCTTCGTCTCAGTCGTCATCCGATTCGTTCCAGTTCAAGTTCGCCCGCAGGAGTGGGGCAAACGGCACCCTCCGCGCAAGCCCCCGCGTCCGTCGGCGCCGGCGATCCGCAGGCGGGAAGTTCTTCCCGACGATTTCCGGGATCAGCACACGTGCATTTTTGGGCACATGCCCACGCGCCCCGCGTTGGCGAGCACGCCGATGTCTGCGACCACACGCTTATCAGACACAACGAGCGCCCCGGTACGGAGGTCACCCATGGAATTCCCGGTACGTCGGTTCATTGTACGTCAGTTCATTCTCGCAGCCGTTTTGGGCTCGGCCGCCTGTTCGCTCGCTGCCGCTGCCGACGTCGCGGCACCCCAACGCAAGGCCGGCCTCTGGGAAATCACGACCGTGGCGCCCGTGTCCGGCATGACGACCCGCAACGTCTGTATCGGCGAGAACGACGACATCATCCGGCCCGAAGGGTCGGACTGCACGGAGCCCGAACTCACCCCGCTCGACGAAGGCATCATCGTCACCGTCGCGTGCAGCAACCAGGACGGCAAGCAAATCATCAGCTCAACCTTCACCGGAGATTTCGAGACGCGCTACCACGGCACGATGAAGACCACCTTCGACCCGCCGATTGGCGCCATCCACCGCATGGGCGTGAATATCGACGGGAAATATCTCGGCCCCGAGTGCCCGAAGGGCCTCGACGCGGCAAAGCCTTAGGCCCCATGCCTACCGCATAACAGTAATTTATTTCTGTTTGACAGTAATTTATAGCTGCAGTACGAAAAGCACGCAGAGAGCCAAAGTCGGAGACCTCTTGGCGTGTTTTTCGAGGCTGCACCATGCGTTTTCAGGTTCTGACGACACTTCTGCTTTGCGTCTTTCTAGGCGTGGTCCTACTTGCCGCCGGTTGCACGACAGTGCCGGTGGCAAGCATGGCGAAACTGTCGCGAATCGATTTCGAGACCACCGACCTGTCGGTACTTCGCGCAGCGATCCTGTTGCCGTCCTATCTGCGTCCCGCCCCGGACGGTGTCTGGCTGTGGATCGCGGTCTCCGGCGACGACGGCCCCAAGCTCGAACGGAAGCTGGAACTGGTTGAGGTCGACGATGCGGAAGCGGCGACGATCAATGTCGAAAGCGACGGTGCCCGACAGCTCTATGCCTACGGCCTATCTGCGACTGCGACGCGTGCGCTTGACGACCTCCGGCAGGAAGCGCTCCGTGCCAAACAACGCGGGACCAAAGGAAGCCTGATGGTTAGCGTCGCCGCCGATGCGTGTAGCACTGGTTCCGTTCCGGCCGGTCCAGTTCCTGTGAACACCTACCTCAAGACGAGCGAAACAAAGAGTTTTGTCCCGCTGGTTCGCAATGTCGACTTGCGCACCGGCATGCCCGACGGCCGGCTTGAGCTCAAGCCCTGCCCCCGATAGCAATTCCGGCCGGAGGGAGAGACCCCGATGACAAATACGAAGCAGGAGGACGACAGAATGGCAGACGCATCGACGTCCATCGCCGCGCCGCCGCGCGCCGAATTAGAATCGATCGGGCGGTTCAGCCGCATGATGGAGATTGCCCTCGGCGCCGTTCTGCTCTCGGTCCCGCTGGGCCTCGGCGTCCTCGCCTTTGTCTTCTCCGAGCAACTTCGGAGCCTGGAGATCCTTGGGGACTTCGAAGCCGCGCCGGGCCCTCTGACACTTCCCTGGAGACTTGCGGCCTTCGGCGTTCTCGTGCTGTGTTCGGCGCCCGTACTTTACGCCACGAACGCGGCCCGTCTGATGTTTCTGCGATTCCGCCAGGGCGCGGTCTTCACGACGCGCACGGCTGTCTACCTGCGACGGATTGCGTTGGGCCTTCTGGCGCAGGCCTTCGCCGCCCCGCTGGGCGGTCTCGCCCTGTCCGCGATCTTGTCCGGTGCTGGCAGGGCGCACGGCCTGGTCCTCAGCATCGGCTCGCACCAGATCTGGATCGCTCTGTTCGCTCTCATCTTCCTCGGGCTCGCGCGCGTTCTGCATGCGGCGGCGCTGCTGGCGGAAGACAATGCCGCCATCGTGTGACCCGCCGCCATGCCAATCGTCGTCACCCTCGACTTGATGCTTGCTCGCCGGAAGATGAAGGCGAAGGACCTGGCCGCGTTCGTCGGCATCACGGAATCGAACCTCTCGCTGCTGCGCACGGGCAAGGTGCGAGGCGTGCGCTTCGAGACCCTCGCAAAGATCTGCGACGCGCTGGACTGCCAGCCCGGAGACATCCTCGAATTTGTCGCAGAGGAGCCGGACGCCGCGCTTGAAGGCGATCCATCCTAGCCCGCTGGCCCGCGGGTCGGTGCCTGCAGCCGACTATGGCACTTTTGTTGCAGCGCTAATCCCTTGACGCGCCGTATCGAGGCCGGCAACGGCCACCCGCGGCGCAGCCGGCAAGCTTTAGGCCCTGCAAGGTCCGCGTTGGCAGGACGTCAGAGCCAGGAACGAGAGGGAATAGCCATGGATGCGATCCTGAACGAGGAGAAGAAGTCGAAGAAGGACAAGAAGCCAAAGAAAAATGGCAAGCTGGCCAAACACTTGTCCGATGAAGAGCTCGCCGCCGCCGACCTCGCTGTCGGCGATGTCAAAGCGAAAACACGCAAAATCAAGAACGACGTCTACGAAAAGGAACTCGCCAAGCTCCAAGTGGAGCTGGTGAAGATGCAAGAGTGGATCAAGGCGGAGAAGCTCCGCGTGGTCGTGATCTTCGAGGGCCGCGACGCAGCCGGAAAAGGTGGCGTTATCAAGCGGATAACGGAAAGCCTCAATCCACGCCTCTGCCGCGTCGTCGCGCTCGGCACACCGACGGAACGCGAGAAATCCTCGTGGTACTTCCAGCGCTACGTGCCGCACCTGCCGGCGGCCGGCGAAATGGTCCTGTTCGACCGCAGCTGGTACAACCGCGCCGGCGTGGAGCGCGTCATGGGTTTCTGCTCCGACGCCGAGTACCAGGAGTTCTTGCGTAGTTGCCCGGAATTTGAGCGCATGCTGGTACGGTCTGGCATTATTCTCATCAAATACTGGTTCTCCGTCAGCGATGCGGAACAGGAGCGGCGCTTCCAAAAGCGCATGACCGACCGGACCCGGAGCTGGAAGCTCAGCCCAATGGACGTGGAATCGCGTTCGCGCTGGGTCGAGTACTCGCGCGCGAAGGACAACATGTTCGCGCACACCGATATCAAGCAAGCGCCCTGGTTCGTCGTGAAGGCCGACAACAAGAAGCTCGCGCGGCTGAACTGCATCACGCACCTGCTCAGCCAGATCGAGTATGGCGACCTGACGCCGACGCCGCCGTCGCTGCCGCCGCGTCCGAAGGCCGGCGACTATGTCCGGCCACCGCTCGAGGATCAGACCTTCATCCCGGACTATTTCTAGGCAGTCCTAACGAAGCTCGACACCGACGGTGTCGAGCGTCACGCCCTTGGTCTCAATGCGGAATAGCCAGGTGACCAGCGCACCGAGCAGCGAGGTTCCGACGAGAATGTAGAGGAGCGCCTGTGTGCCGATATCGGCGAGCAGGATCGGGAAGAGAAAGGCCGTGGTACAGGCACCGACTTTGGCGAAGGACGCGGCCAGCCCTGCGCCCTTCGCTCTAGCCTTGGTCGGGAAGACTTCGCCCGCGATCAGATAGGTCTGCGCATTCGGCCCGAGATTGGTCATGAAGTTGAACAGCATGAAGCCGGCGAAGATCAGGACCAGTTTCAACGGGTCGTCGTCCGAGAACAAGGCCGACTGTGCCGCGATGAAAAGACCGGCGGCGCACCCTATAAAGCCGAGAACCTGAAGCTTGATCCGTCCGACTTTGTCGGACAGCAGCACGGCAACGGCGATACCGATAAGAAGCAGGACGTCGACCATCGCCGCGCCCTTCGCCGCAAGAAGATCGTTGTGCACGATATCGGCGACGTTCTGCGCGTGCTCGCGCTTGTGTCCCAAGGAGGCGGCAAGAATGGTCGGCGTGAAGATGCCGATGCCGTAGGTGCCGAGGTCCTGCAGAAACCATGGCACCGACGCGAGCACGAGCGCCCGCCTGTTCTTCTTCTTGAACAAGGCGCGATATCCGGATTCCTTCCTGGCGGCCGCCTCCGCTTGCGCGGCCGGTAAGTTGAACTGGGGCGGATAGGGCGGATGGCGCTGAAGCAGCCGATTGAGCTCGTGCTCGGCCTTTTGGTCCTGTCCCATCTCCGCAAGCCAGTGGGGGCTCTCGGTGACGTAGAAGCGGCCGATCAAAACGAGCAGCGCCGGAATGAGCGCCGCGCCGTACATCCAGCGCCACGCGCCAACGTCCGGGTCGAGGCTCAACGCGAAATAGCCAACTGCCGTGCCCGCCAGAGCGCCTGCCGCTTGGAACCCGAACGCGCCGAGCACAAGTCTTCCGCGGATGCGCGAGGGCGTGCTCTCCGAGATCATCACATGAGCAGTCGGGTAGTCGCAGCCAAGCGCGAGACCGAGACCGAACAGGCAGACGATGAACCAGATGAAGCCGGGCGATACGACGATCAGCGCGAGAAACAGCGTGAAGAGGCCGATCTCGAAGATGAACATCGGCTTGCGGCCGAAATAGTCGGAGAGAGCGCCGAGCGCGCTCGCACCAATGAGAATGCCGAACAGCGTCGACGCCCCGACCATGCCGTGCTGGGCCGCTGTCAGGTCCCAGTCCTTGGCGAGCAGGGGAAGCGCGACCCCAGTCATGAAGACGACCAGGCCTTCGAAAAACTTGCCGGCAATGGACAGCCACCAGATCCGCCACTGCATGCCGCTCATCGGGCCGTCCGGGACGGATGTGCCGTCTGCCCAGAATGGCGTCTCGTCGATGTAGTCCTGGACGGTGCGCGTGTCGCCGTCCTTGACCTTCTCCGCAATAACGGTCTGATCCATGACTGCCCCCACAACTCGATCGCCAGCCGACCCTAGGGCAGCAACGTTCAGGTCTTGTGACGGCAGGCGTGCTGACAGGCGTGGTCCGCCGCGCGCCCGTGGATAATCAGGCCAACGGTACGGTCGCTAGGTCTATGCCGCCCACTCACGCATTTCGGGATAGTCCGGAAAGTAGCGTTCGGCCATACGACCGACATAGGCTTTGACATTGTCGTGACGCTCGGCGCCCGTCCGCAGCGGTGTCTCGAAGACCGGGCACAGTGCGTGGGTGAGAAAGGCGAATGCAGTAGCGTCCAGCCCGCCGGGCTCCTCGCCCATCATGTAGGTCTTTTCGCCAAGGAACGCCGCGGCTGCATCAAGCGAGCGCGTCCCTAGCTCGACAATTTCCGCGTCGGAGTGACGGCCGATGCCCTGCCCCATGACCTGTGCCTTCATCTGGCGCCGCGCAACGCGAGGCACGATGAGGCGCATGGGCATCGGCAGACGTTGAAAAAATACGCGGGGCCCGCGATTGAAATTCTCGTCGTCCACCCATCGTGCATGCAGGAAGGCCCAGTAGACGTGATCTTCGAACATCCGCTCGAAGGCCCACGCGATCGCGCGCTGTTCGGCATCCAAGCCACGATCGAAATCGATCCCGTACTTCTGCTCAATGTGACGCCGGATGAACGTGGAATCGGCGACGACCGCGCCATCGTCGTCGATATAGGGAAGTTTGCCCTTGGGGGCCTTGCTGAACCCGGTCGTATCGGTGCCGTAGACGAGGCCGGCCAACTTGAGCAGCATTTCGGCCTTCATGACGAAGGGACTCATGTCGGGCAGGCCAAAGGCCGGACCGAATGTGTACAGGGTGATCATAGGGCTTCTCCATCCGCCAAACCGAACGTCGCTAACGCCGGTCTTCACGTTTGCGCGCGGCTCCCGACTCAATTACGTCGACTCACATGCCAAAAATCGACATGCCCAACTGGACTGAAAGCCCTGGCGGCATCAATGCAATTTCCGGTGAGGACCATGGATCTTACGGTGAGATCGTGCTCGGCGACACGGTGGGTCTCAGTCAGTTTGGGGTGCGGATGGAGCGGCTGCCGCCCGGTTCGCGCTCGTCCGTCCGGCATTGGCACGAGAACGAGGACGAATTCGTCTACGTGATCTCAGGTCAACTCGTTCTCGTTGAAGACGCCGAGACCGTGCTCAACGCAGGCGATGCAGCAGCTTGGCGCGCCGGGGTCCCGACTGCGCACTGCCTCGAGAATCGCTCCGGCGACGCCGCTACGATCCTCATCGTCGGCACGAGAGCCACGGAAGAAACAGTGCACTACCCGGACCATGGCGCTGTACTGCACCGAACCGCGGCCGGCATCCGGCTGACGACACCGGAGGGTGCGCCCTTCGAACGGAAGCGCTAGGGCGCCCAACGCCTTGGCGCGAAGCCCTCTAGGCGCGGGGGCCCAAATTCTAGCGGCGCGCCGCTAAAGCAGGTTCCGGACCTTCAGAAAGCGCAAGATACCATCGACGACCACGTCGAGCGGCGGGTCGGCATGGGTAGCCGCGGCCCGGTCGCGGGCGAGTTGGTAGTTGCTGCTCTCGTAACGCTTGAACTCCATCCGCGAGATGTTGTCGACGGACCCCACGAGAAAATCGAGCAGCGGATAGAGCGGGTCGGCCCGCGTGCAGCGGCGGATGACCTGAGGCACGAAACTCTTCAGGTCGTACATATCGAAACACGTACCGAGGCGCTGCGCGATGATGTCGGTGATCATCGGCATGGTCTCGTGGTGGTCGCGCACCACATGGAAAGTCTGACCCAGCGTCTCCTCTTGGCGCGCGATGGCGATCATATTGTCGGCGGAGATGTCGGCCGGCATGAAGCTCACCTGATTGCCCGCGGTGACGCCGAGGCCGTGCTTGACGATGAAGCTCAGCAGGCGCAACGCGATGTCGAGGTTGCCGCCGTTGCCGTTGAGCGCCGGCGTCACCAGCGATGGCCGGAAGACGCGCGCCTTGAGGCCCTGCCGCATGGCGGCGAAGACCTTCTGCTCGGCAGCCCATTTTGTCTGGCTGTAGCCGAAGTCGAGACGGTCCATGGCGTCGTTATTGTCGCTCTCGTAGAGGAAATCCTTGACGGCCCAGCCGAAGATGAAGGTGGTCGAGAGGTAGTTGAGCACCTTGTCGCGGCCGGTAAAGCAGAGGTCCAGAACCTCGGACGTGCCGACAACGTTCGCGGCCCGCATGTGATCGTAAGTGAGCAGGTAATTCACCAGCGCGCCGTTGTGATAGACCGTATCGACGCCGTCAGCCAGGCGAGACCAGGCCGCCTCGTCGAGACCGAGACGCGGCGCCTCCAGATCTCCGAGGACCACGTGAACCCGTTTCTCGTAGGCCTTGCGACTGTCCGGGCCGGTGATGTTTTCGAGGAAGGCCTTGTCCAGACGCGCGCGAGCCTGCTCGAGGCTGCGCCCCCGCACCAACACGTGCAGGTCCTCGTCCGATTGCTTGAGGAGCGCGTCGATCAGGAACGGGCCGAGAAAGCCGGTCCCGCCCGTGAGCAGCGTTCCGATTTTTTGGCCGGGTGGGTTGGCGGCGCGGCGGTCGACCGCATGATAGCTGCGATCCGCGAGCATCTTCTCCTTCTCGGCGGCGACGCGCGCCTCATAGGCATGCGCGAAGAACTCGGCCATGGCCCGGGTGGCGGCGGCGGGCGCCGTCACGAACTGACGAACAAGGGCAAACAGATCACGAATGGAGATCGACGACAGAAGGCGCGGATTAACCCGCTCGGCCAGCTCCGGCGCATTGCGATCGACGAGCGAGTCCTTGATCCAATTCAGGAACACGACGAGATCGAGCGAGTCGATCCCTGCGTCGAACAGCGTGTAGTCCTCTTCGCCGGTGATGCCGTAGCGGTCCTTCAACAGCTCTAGCTCATAGACATCTGACTTCCCGTCCGTCCGCGCGGCCGCCAGAGCGTGGCGCGTGTCGAGAAGGAGCGGCATCTGTCCGGTTTCCAAGAACTCGCGCGTGCGGGCGCGGCGCACCTTGCCCGAACTCGTGCGGGCGACCGAGCGCGGCGGCACAAATACGACGCGCGCCACGGGAACCTGGAGCCCCTCGCGGATCACGCGGACGATCTCGACTTCGTCCGGCATCTCGTTGCCCCGCGCGATCTCGGCCACCAGCGTAATGTCCGTCTCCGTCCCGTCGCCGCTTGAGAACGCCACGACGCCGTTGCGGCGCAGTTGGGGATAAACTTGCAGCGCCAACGCTTCGATATCCTCTGGGTAAATATTCTGCCCACGGATGATAATCATGTCCTTAAGGCGGCCGCAGACGAAGAGTTCTCCGTCCTGCATGAAGCCGATATCGCCGGTGCGCAGAAACGGCGTGTCAACACCGGCGGCGCCGACCAACCGAGCATCGAAGATGTCGCGGTTGTCTTCCGGCTTCTGCCAATAGCCCATCGCGCGTCCGGCGCCGGCGCACCAGATCTCGCCGGTCCGACCATCCGGCACCTCAATGCCGGTGTCGGGATCGACGATCCGAATATCCGTGTCGCCGAGCGCACGCCCGCAGCTCATGAGGGGCAGCGCATGACTCACGCCCGTCGTTTCGGTGACGACCGACGCCTGACCTTGGGCCAGACGGCGCCGATCCACGGAGATGGCGCGGCGCCCGCGGCTCGACACCGCGAGCGTGAACTCCGCAAGGCCATAAGCGGTGAAGAAGCCTTCGTCCTTGAGACCGCAGCGCGCGAATTTCCGCCGGAATGCCTCGAACGTTTCGGGCGAGACGGGCTCGGCCGCGACCATCAGCATGCGCAGCGAAGAAAGATCGTAGCGATCGAGATCGGCGGGTGGGACATGGCGCTCGTTGAGGCAGAGCTCCAGCGCGAAGTTCGGAACGGAGGTCGCTGTCGCCTTGTGGCGTGTCAGCAGTTCCAGCCAAATGGACGGGTTCTGCATGAAGGAACGCGGCGACATTCCCCATGTGGTGCCACCCGAGAGCACCGCGTAGATGTAGTAGCCGATCAGCCCCATGTCGTGGTGCTGTGGCAGCCAGGTCACCGCGATCTGGTTGTCGTAGTCGACCACGGCACGGCAGTTCGCGATCAGGTTTTGGTGCGAAACGCAGACGCCCTTGGGATTGCTCGTCGAACCGGACGTGTATTGAAGAAAGGCGATCGGGTGTGGCTTCTCCGGCGCCGCGGCATTCGGATCAGTCTCGATCGCCGTCGTCTCGACCACGGGCAGCGCATCGAGACTGTCCGCCCCCGCGCGCGACATCGGATCGGTATAGCGTTGGCGCCCATCGGCAAAAAACTCGAGCGTGCGCCCGCAGGCGAGCCACAGACTTGCGCCGCTGTCCGCAACGATGTGGTCGATCCGCCCGACCCAGGCAACGAAATCGAAGGCGCTCAGCGGCGGCGTCGGTATGGGAATCAGCCCGACTTTCGAACAGGCGAACAACGCCGCCACCAGTTCGAGCCCCGGCTGGTAGGTCAGGACAACACGGTCGCCCGGCCGCAAGCCGTCCGTTTCGGCAAGCCGCGCCGCGAGCGTCTCTACGCGCGCCGCGAACCCCACATAGTCATAGTCCTCGAGCGTCTCGCCCCGGGAATTGACGAAGGCGAACAACCGGCGTGCGGGCTGCCGCTCGACCCAATCTCGCAGGATGGAATTGATATTGACGGACGGGGCGATGTTGATGTTCACGGTCGTTGCTGTTCGTGCGCCGGAAGATCGGGAACACACCCCTGTCGGTTAGCAGCGCCGCACCCCATGCACGGTGCATCTCGAAGCATAGCCTCGCTGGCTGCAGCTCGGGTCCCGATCACTTAAAGCCCCACAAGAGATGCGCGGCACGAAGGCATACGGGATCGTCGCACAGCCCTAGCCGTGCCGAAATCACCCAAGGAAAATCGTTTCCCGAACGCCGATTTTGAGAAGCGCCCCCCGGCCGACCCGACCCTGGGCAAATAGGCGACGAGTGCCGTTTTTGCAAGCAAAACCGGCCCGTCCACGGCCCCTGCGCGTATGCTCTGCGCAAGAAGCTAGAGGCTTCTGCGGTTTCTCGTGTGCCCGTCACTTGTACGAAACTTGCATGTGCCAGCACTGGCTTTTTCGCCTAGCGGGACAAGAAACGGGGGGAACATGGACAAGGTGGATATGTTGGTGATCGGCAGCGGGCCCGCAGGGCGGCGGGCGGCTGTCCAGTCGGCGAAGTTCGGGAAGTCGGTCCTGGTCGTCGATCGGGGACGGCGGCTCGGCGGCGTTTCCGTCCACACCGGCACGATCCCGTCGAAGACGTTGCGCGAGACCGTCCTGAACCTGAGTGGCTGGCGTGAGCGCGGGTTCTACGGGCGCTCCTACCGGGTGAAGCAGGACATCAGCGCCGTCGACCTCACCGAGCGCCTCTACAAGACACTCGATCACGAAGTCGAGGTGCTCGAGCACCAGTTCATGCGCAACATGGTCGACTTCGCCCTCGCATCGGCTCGCTTCATCGGCCCCAATGAGGTCGAGCTGACCACGGAGTCCGAAGAGACCTGGCGCGTGGGCTTCGACAAGGCCGTGATAGCGGTTGGCACTCGTCCCTTCCGCCCCGGACACGTTCCGTTCGACGGCAAGCGGATCTACGACAGCGACGATATCCTGGAGATCGAGCACCTGCCCCGCTCGCTCACTGTGATCGGCGGCGGCGTGATCGGCGTCGAATACGCGACGATCTTTTCGGCGCTCGATGTTCCCGTCACGCTCATCGAAGGACGCGACACCATTCTCGACTTTCTCGACAAGGAGATTGTCGAGGACTTCATCCACCAGATGCGCGACCGCGGCATGATCGTCCGCCTCGGCGCCGCGGTGAAGGACATCACTCAGTCCGATCATCGCGTTTCGATTGCGCTGAACGACGGGCGCAAGGTGTCGTCGGAATTCGTGCTGTTCGCTGCCGGCCGCTCCGGCAACGTGGAGAGCCTGAACCTCGAGGCGATCGGGCTCGAGCCTGACAAGCGCGGCAGGCTGAAGGTCGATCCGGAGACGTTTCAGAGCGCCGTCCCCAACATCTATGCGGCCGGCGACGTGATCGGCTTCCCGAGCCTTGCCTCCACGTCCATGGAACAAGGGCGTCTCGCCGCTTGTCATGCTTTCGGCATGCCTGCCCCGCCGCCGCCCGAAGCGTTTCCCTACGGCATTTATGCGGTGCCCGAAATCTCCACCGTGGGGCAATCGGAGGAAGAGGTGCGGGCCAACGGCACACCCTACGAATGCGGCGTGGCGCGGTTCCGCGAGACATCGCGCGGCCACATCATGGGCGTCGACAACGGGTTCCTGAAGCTGATCTTCGCGCTGGACACACGCAGGCTCCTCGGCGCGCACATCATCGGCGAGGGCGCGACCGAGCTGATCCACATCGGCCAGGCGGTGATCAACCTCAAAGGTACGGTCGATTTCTTCGTCGAGAACACGTTCAACTACCCGACCCTTGCCGAGGCCTACAAGGTGGCCGGGCTCGATGCGTGGAATCGCATGAGCCAGATTTAGGCGCTATTGATCGGCGGGAAGCGCGGCAAACAAACCTGCCTAGGCGGGCGCTTTCATCCGCCTAGGCTCGTGCGGCAATACCGCACCGCGCCAGTAAGTGCTTGACATTCCGGGCCCCGTGCCTCACGTCAGGGGCACCGCTGCGCTGCCGCGTGAATCAGCCGCGCCCGAAATTTTAGGGCACAGCAGCACGGATTCCTCTTTCCAGTTCCCCATCACGCAGGGTTCTTCATGCAAAGCCGCGCTTGGGCACGAGGCCCGATAGCGCCGAGGTTTTTGCAACACCCTCGTATGTCGCGCTCCCGCGCGGCCATGCAACACGTCCGCGCGGCCGTTGGGCTTTGAGCGCGGCAATAAAAGGATTCGATTTGTTAGACTTCGATACGCTCGGCCTCGCGCCGGCTTTGAACGAGGCGCTTTCCCGCGCCGGATTTTCCACTCCCACCCCTATTCAAGACCAGGCGATCCCGCTGGCCCTCGAAGGCCACGACATTCTCGGCCTTGCCCAGACGGGCACCGGCAAGACTCTCGCTTTCGGCCTGCCGCTGATCGAGCATCTGCTCGCGGCGCCCGGACGGCCCGCACCGAAAACCGCCAAGGCGCTCATCCTCGCGCCGACGCGCGAGCTGGTGAACCAGATCGCCGACAGTTTGCGCGTCCTCACGGCGAAAACGAAACTGCACGTAGCGACCGTGGTTGGCGGCGCGTCGCTCTACAACCAGATCAAGATGCTCGGCCGCGGCACCGATATCCTCGTGGCGACGCCCGGGCGTCTCATCGACCTGATGGACCGCAGGGCGGTCGATCTTAGCACCGTGCGTCACCTCGTCCTGGATGAGGCCGATCAGATGCTCGACATGGGCTTTATCCATGCGCTGCGGAAGATCGCGCCCCGGCTGGGCACGCCGCGCCAGACCATGCTGTTCTCGGCCACGATGCCGAAGCAGATGGAAGAACTCGCCCACACGTACCTCAACGATCCGAAGCGTGTGCAAGTCGCGCCGCCCGGCAAGGTCGCCGACAAGATCACCCAGTCGGTGCACTTCCTCGAGAAGTCGGAGAAGCCCGCGAAACTGCGCGACATTCTTTCAAGCGATCTCGATGCCACGACGCTCGTCTTTGCACGCACCAAGCACGGCGCCGAGAAGCTCTCGAAAAGCCTGATCGCCGACGGCTACAACGCCGCCTCAATCCACGGCAACAAGACGCAAGGCCAACGGGACCGCGCCATCAAGGCGTTCCGCGAGGGCCGCGTGACGGTGCTCGTGGCGACCGACGTCGCCTCGCGCGGCATCGACATCAAGGGCGTGGTCTATGTCATCAACTATGATCTGCCCGAGGTGCCCGACAGCTACGTGCACCGCATCGGGCGGACAGCCCGTGCGGGCCGCGAAGGCGAAGCCATCGCTCTCTGCGCTCCGGACGAAGCGGGCCTGCTGCGTCAGATCCAGCGGCTGATGAAGTTCGACATTCCGGTCGCGAGCGGCACGCCGCCGACGGGCGGCCGCGAGGGCAAGCCGGTGCGCCGGCCGAACCAGCACAAGCGAGGCGGTCAGAAGCAGGCGTCCGGCGCCTCAAGGCCGGAGCGCAGCAAGCGCCGCAGGCCGCCCCGGCGCCGCGCGGCGTAGGCCTTCGGTACCCTTGGGCTATAGCGTCGCGCGCAAGGGCCAATCAGACTGTACAGATTGCCGAGAGGCAGCATGGCGGAGAGAGAGGGATTCGAACCCTCGAGACGGTTACCCGCCTACACGCGTTCCAGGCGTGCGCCTTCGACCACTCGGCCATCTCTCCTAAAGGGCGCTGAAAGCGAAGCGCCGCACTATAGCGATCCGTGTTTCGCGTTCAAGCGAGCGAATGGGCCTTTCGGCACTCATTTCGAAGGCGCCTGACCTGCCATTTGAACCGGAAAGGCGGATCGCGTATCAAAGCGGAAATGCGTTAACGCTACCGGAGCGATTGCGGCCCATGCGCTTTGTTCTACGAACCCTCGGTATCTGGCTGCTGTTGCTGGCCATGGTCGCGGCCGTCGTCGACGCCACCAAGAGCCTGGCGGGCGGCGGAGCCTGGGCCGTGACGCCGCTCGGCGAGCAATGGCGCCAACTGTTCCCGGAGATGCTGGACGGGTTCAGGCAGTGGGTGATCAACACCGTGGGCGACTGGCTTTGGGACCCGATCCTGCTGTCGATCCTCGCCGCGCCGACCTGGGTCGTGTTCGGGATCCTCGGCGTGTTCCTTTATTGGCTTGGTCAGAAACGCAAAGAGGTGGAGGTCTTCATCAACTAGCGCTAGCGCGCTTGTGATGGACGCGGACGCTGAAATCGGTTCGGGGGAACCCCATGTTTGAGCTCATACGGAGAACCCTCATGCTCAAATCCCTCACCATACCCAGCGCCGCGGAGGCCATGACCGGCCGCGATCATGCGATCCCGACGGCGCAGACCCATTTCGTCAACGGCGCGCCCCTCAAGGGCCCCTACCCGCAAGGCGCGCAAATGGCGCTGTTCGGCCTCGGCTGTTTCTGGGGCGCGGAGCGGAAATTCTGGCAGCTGCCCGGCGTGGCTGTAACGGCCGTGGGCTATGCGGGCGGGCCGACGCCGAACCCCACCTATGACGAAGTGTGCACCGGACGGACCGGGCACACCGAGGCGGTGCTCGTCGTGTTCGATCCCAACGAGATCAGCTACGACGATCTCCTGAGGGTGTTCTGGGAGAGCCACGACCCGACCCAAGGCATGCGCCAGGGCAACGACGTGGGCACCCAGTACCGCTCGGCGATCTATACGTTCTCGGACGAGCAGGCCGCGGCCGCGCAAAGATCGAAGGCGGCCTACGAGGCGGCGCTCAAGGCGCAAGGCATGGGCGCCATCACGACCGAGATCGCGCCTGCCCCGACCTTCTATTTCGCGGAAGCCTATCACCAGCAATACCTCGCCAAGAACCCGGCGGGGTATTGCGGACTTGGCGGCACGGGCGTCGCCTGCCCCATCGGGACCGGCGTCGAAGCCTAACGCGATGCCGTCATCCTGAGGCGCCCGGCGTGTGCTTCGAGGCGCGCGTCGCGCGCACCTCAGCATGACGCGCCGGGCCTCGAAGGATGAGGATCGGTGGCCCGCTTTCGCAGGCATGACAGCATCAGCTCCGGATGAAGCCTAGCTTCTAATGAAGCCGATGATGTCCTTGGTTTTGGCCAGGATGGGATCGGCCACGCTGTGCGCGCGGGCCGCGCCGTCGGCCAAGATGCGGTCGATCTCGACCGGGTCCGACAGCAGCCGGCGCATCTCATCCCCGATGGGCGTGAGCTTCTCCGTGGCCAGTTCCACCAGCGCGCCCTTGAAGGCCGAGAACTCGCCCCCGCCGTAGTCCGCGAGCACGGCGTCCTTGCCCGTCCCGGCCAGCGCCGCGTAGATGCCGACGAGATTGTCGGCCTCGGGACGTTCCTTCAAGCCGTCCACTTCGGACGGCAGGGGCTCCGGATCGGTCTTCGCCTTCCTGATCTTCTTGGCGATCGTGTCCTCGTCGTCGGTCATGTTGATCCGGCTGAGATCGGACGGATCGGACTTCGACATCTTCTTGGTGCCGTCGCGGAAGCTCATGACGCGTGTGGCCGCGCCCGCGATCACGGGTTCGGGCAGCGGGAAGAAACCGCCCGGATAGCCGACGCGCGCAATCGTCTCTGCGAAATCGTTGTTGAACTTCTGGGCGATGTCGCGGGCGAGCTCGATATGCTGCTTCTGATCCTCGCCCACCGGTACGTGCGTGGCGTGATAGAGCAGCACGTCGGCCGCCATGAGGTTCGGATAGATGTAGAGACCGGCGGACGCCTTCTCGCGGTCCTTGCCCGCCTTCTCCTTGAACTGGGTCATGCGGTTGAGCCAGCCGATGCGGGCGACGCAGTTGAGGATCCAGGCGAGCTCCGCATGGCCCGACACCTGGCTCTGATTGAAGATCGTGCTTTGCGTCGGGTCGATGCCGGCCGCGATATAGGCGGCCGTGACCTCGCGCGTGTTGTGGGTCAGCTCGTCCGGGTCCTGGAACACGGTGATGGCGTGCAGGTCCACCACGCAGTACAGGCACTCATGGTCCGCCTGCATCTCCACGAAGCGTTTGATCGCCCCGAGATAGTTGCCGAGATGCAGATTGCCCGTCGGCTGAACCCCGGAGAAGATCCGGGTCTTATGTGTCGGAGTGTCTTGCATATCCTCGCCCTAAGCCACGCGGCGTTATGGCGTGGGGCAGGCGCGCACGCAAGGCTGCTCTGCTCACGAGGCCGGTCTGTCCGTACAAACCGATCCGGCTAGCCGAGCGAGGCTTCCAGCTCTCTGATCTGGTCGGCGATCTCCACGACGCGCTGGGCCATGCTGAAGTGCAACCGCTCCACCATGTGGCCTTCGACCACGATGACGCCCTTCTTCTCGTTCTCCGGCCGGCCGAACGCGTCGATAACCTTGCGGGACCATTCGACTTCCTCCTCGCTCGGCGAGAAGATCTCGTTGCAGGGGGCCACCTGCGTCGGGTGGATCAGCGTCTTGCCGTCCATGCCGAGAATACGGCCCTTCTCACACTCGTCGCGGAAGCCCTCGACGTCGCGAAAGTCGTTGTAGACGCCGTCGATGATGTCGAGCCGGTAGGCGCGCGCGGCGGCGAGCGTCATGGCAAGCCATGGCACCACGGCGAAACGATCGTGCAGCGCGCGGGCCCGGCTCTCCTTGATGAGGTCGTTGGTGCCCATGACGAGGCAATCGAGCCGGTTGTCGTCGTAGACCGCTCTTGCTGCAATGGTGCGGGCGTTGAGGATGGCCATGGGCGTCTCCATCATGGCCCAGAGCCGCACCTTCTTCGGTGCATGCACGCTTTGCAACAGCTTGGCGGCGGAGATGATGTCGCCGGAGTGGATGACCTTCGGGATCAGGATAGCGTCGGGTGCAGCCTTGCAGGCGGCCATGATGTCCGCCGCGCCCCAGGGGGTCTCGAGCGCGTTCACCCGGATTACGACCTCACGGCCGCCATAGCCGCCGGCGGCCGCGGCCGCGCAGACCTGCTCCCGGGCCATGACCTTGTCGTCCGGGGCGACGGCGTCTTCCAGGTCGAAGATCAGCGCGTCGGCCGGGATCGTTTTGGCCTTTTCCAGGGCCCGGGCGTTGGAGCCGGGCATATAGAGCACGCTGCGGCGCGGACGACCTGCCATTCAAGTTCCCCCATGTCTGTCGAACGCCGATATTGCACTGCAACATCGTCGCGGCGCAACCGGGGAGAACTGGTTCCTTGGTCTAATTCAGCGCCCTAGGAGGTCCTTGACGAAGGTCCGGGGCTTCACGGCGCCCGTGAGCGTGCCAATGGCGAAATAGAGTGCGAGCCCGAAGGCGATGAGCGCAGCCAGGGCAACGATCTGCAGAAGGAGCCCGTAGCCCGGATCGAAATAGGGCTGGAGCGCGGAGGCCGCCCACCACAGGCCAAGCCCCATGGCCGTACTGGCAAGGACGATGCCGAGAAAAGCCGAGCGAAAGCGCGCATCCAGGATAAACTCGCCCCGTTTCCTCAAGGCCCCGGCGAGCAAGACCACGTTGATCCAGCCCGACAGGCTCGTGGCGAGGGCGATGCCTGAGGGTCCGATCGCGTAGAACAGCACGACGGAGAGCACGGCCCCCAGCGTCATCGCGATGCCCGAATAGATCATCGGCGTCTTGGTGTTCTCGCGGGCAAAGAAGCTGGGCTGCAGGGCTTTCACGATCACATAGGCCGGCAGCCCCAGCGATAGCATTGCCAGCATCCCCGCCGACGCTTGGGCATCGATCGCGGTGAAGGCGCCGCGCTCGAATAGCACGCGGATGATGGGCTCGGCGCATATGAACATGGCAACAGCCGCCGGCACGGTCAGCAAGAGCGAGAACTCCAGCGCCCTGTTCTCGCTGTCCACAACGGCGTCATGATCGCCCGACCGGAGCTTGTGGCTGAGATCCGGGAGCAGCACGACGCCGACCGCGACCCCGATAAGACCGAGCGGCAGTTGGAAAATGCGATCCGCGTAATACAGCCACGACACGACACGGCCTTCGAGGCTGGCCACGATGGTTGCAATCACAATCGAGATCTGCGCCATGCCGCCGGCAATAATGCCGGGGATCGCGAGGTGCACGAGCCGCTTCATGTCGTCGGACCATTGCGGGCGCTCGAGCTTCAGCCGCAGCCCCGTGCGGACGGCGGCGAAGACGACGATGGCGACCTGCAACAGGCCCGAAATAGCCACGCCCCAGGCAAGCGCGACGCCCGCGACCTCATCTTGACCATTTCCCGTCGCGATGAGGCCGAGCAGCACGGAGATCAGGACGAAGTTCAAGATGCTCGGCGCGAAAGCGGCGGCGGCGAACTTGCCGAGCGTGTTGAGCAAACCCGTGTAGAGGGCGACCCAGGACATGAAGAGGAGGTACGGCATCGCGATCCGCACCAGCAGAACGGTCAAGCTGAACTTGTCCGGATCCTCCGCGAAGCCGGGTGCCAGAAGCATGACAAGCCAAGGTGCAGCGATCTCCGCCAAGAGCACGACCAAGACCAAAACGGCCGTCAGCCCTGCCAGCGCCTTGGCGGCGTAGTCCTTGGCGGCCTTTTCCCCGGCCTCATGGAGCTTCTTCGTGTAGAGCGGAATGAAGGCCGCGTTGAAGGCGCCCTCGGCGAAGATGCGGCGGAACATGTTCGGCACACGCAGCGCCACGAAAAACGCATCTGAAATGGCCGAGGCGCCGAGCACGGCGGCGATCAGAATGTCCCGCACGAAGCCGAGCAGGCGGCTGATGACGGTCATGCCGCCGACGGTTGCGAACCCGCGATAGAGCGTCATGGATGCTGCGCCATCTGCACGCGGGACTTAATGGTAAGCGGGGCCAGGGGTCACAATACCTCCAGCTCCGGCTCTTGGGTTTCCACAAGCACGCGGGTCAGGCGCTCGCGGATGAGGGACTCGCGGCTCGAACTCCCGATCTTCTTGCCGGTCAGGTCCGTCACGTAGAACACGTCGACGGCCTTCTCGCCGAACGTTGCGATATGCGCCGACGCGATATCGAGATTGAGGTTCGATATTTCGCGCGTGATTTCGTAGAGCAGGCCGGGCCGGTCGAGCCCGTTGATCTCGATCACTGTCAGGGCATCCGACAGCGTGTTGTCGATGATCACTTGGGGCTCGACGGAGAAGGCGGACAGGCGCGAGGTGCCGAGCACCTTCGCCTTGATGACATCCACCACGTCGGTTTCGCCCATGAGCATGCGCTCGATCGAGCCCGCGATCTTTCGGGCGCGCCGCTCTTCATCCTCGGCGTGATCGAACTCGCGCTGAAGATGGATGGTGTCGAGGGCCATGCCGTCGCGCGTCGTCGAGATTTGCGCGTCGGCGATATTGGCGCCAGCGCCCGTACAGGCCCCGGCCACCATCGCGAGCAGCCAGGGATGGTTCGGTGCAAGCAGCGTCAGCTGCGTGACCCCGCGGAACGCATCCGTGGCGATATGCGTGGCAATCACGCTGTTCTGCTGCTCCGCCGAGCGCATGAGTTCGGCGTGCTCCGCAATGACGTCGAGATCGGTCCGAAGCCAATAGGCCGGATAGTGTCGGTCGATGAAGCGGTCCAACTCCTCTTGGGGCCAATCGGCGAGCTTCTCGCGCAAAGCGGCTTGGGTACGCTGCAGCCGCTGCGACCGCGTGAGTGCCGTGTGGCCGCCGCTGAGGATCGGCTCGACCTCGTAATAGAGTGTCCGGAGAAGTTGCCCTTTCCAGCCCGTCCAGGTCCCGGGCCCGACGGCGCAGATATCGCACACCGTTAGGATCAGGAGCAGTTTGAGCCGCTCGCGGCTCTGCACGATCTCTACGAAATCGCTGATCGTCTTCGGGTCGTTGAGGTCGCGGCTCTGGGCGAACAGACTCATGGTGAGGTGCTGCTCGATGAGCCAGGAGACCGTCTCGGTTTCGGACCGCGTGAGCCCCAAGCGCGGGCACAGTTCGCGCGCGATGCGAGCGCCTGCGATGGAATGGTCCTCGTCGCGCCCCTTGGCCACGTCGTGGAGCAGCGCGGCGACGTAGAGTGCGCGGCGATTGTCGATCGTCTTGATGATCTCGCTCGCCAGAGGGTGCTCGGCGGCCAGCTTGCCGCGCTCGATGGCATCGAGATAGCCGATCGTCCGGACGAGGTGCTCGTTGACCGTGAAGTGATGGTACATGTTGAACTGCATCATCGACACGACCCGCCCCCACTCCGGCAGAAAGCGCCCGAGCACGCCGGCCTCGGTCATCTTGCGCAAGGCGACTTCCGGGTCGCGCGCCGATGTCAGCAACTTCATGAACAGCTTGTTGGCCGTCGGGTCCTGGCGCAGGTCTTCGTCGATATAGCGGAAGTTCGCGCGGATCTGGCGCAGCACCTCGGGCGACAGCGCGGCCTGGCTCTCATCCGCCACCACGAAGAGCCGGATGAAGTTCACCGGGTCGGTTTTGAACGCATCCTTCGCGACGGCGGAGATCCGGCCGTTGTCGATCCGGAAGTCCGAGGTGCGGCGCAGCTTGGCGCGGCGGCGCCAATCGAAAGGCGCCAGAAGCGCGTCGAGCGAAGGCACCGACTTCAGCTGTTTCAGCTCGAGCGCGGTGCACACGATGCGCGTCAGCTGGCCCACCTCCAGCGCTATCATGAAGTAGTGCTTCATGAAGCGCTCGACACCGCTGAGCCCTGCGTGGTCGCGATAACCGAGCCGTTCGGCCATGGCGCGCTGCAGATCGAAACTCAGCCGGTCCTCTTCCCGGTCCGTCAGAAAATGCAAGTGACAGCGGACCGTCCACAGAAAGAACTCGCAGCGGCGAAAGCTGGCATACTCGGCGTGTGTAAAAACGCCGGCCTCGACGAACTCCTCCTCGGCCTGGTCGGGATAGATGTGCTTGGCGAGCCAGTGGAGCGTGTGGAGGTCGCGCAGTCCGCCCGTACCCTCCTTGATGTTCGGTTCGACGAGATAGCGAGATGCGCCCGAGCGTGAATGACGCGCATGCTGCTCGGCCAGCTTCGCCTCGACGAACGCGCGCGCATCCACATCCAGCACTTCGCGGCGATAGCGGTGCAGGAACTCGGCAAAGAGTTTCTCGTCGCCGAGGATCAATCGCGCGTCGAGCAGCGCCGTGCGGATCGTCATATCGGCCATACTGAGCCGCACGCATTGGCTGATCGTGCGCGCGGCGTGTCCTACCGTGAAGCCGAGATCCCAAAGGAGATACAGGATGTACTCCGCAACGCTCTCGCCCCAGGCAGTCTGCTTGTAAGGTAGCAGGAAAAGCAAATCGATGTCGGAGCCCGGCGCGAGCAGGCCACGCCCGTACCCGCCTTGGGCGACCACGGCCATGCGTTCGGACATGGAAGGATTTTCGGCCCGGTAGACGTGGCGCGTGGTGAAGTCGTAGGCGAGGCGGATCAGTTCATCCTGGAAGGCGGACAGACCGGCGGCGCAAGCGCGGCCGTCCCCGTCGTCGTCCAGCTGAGCCTTTGCCAGAGAACGGGCCTCTTCCACGCGTGGTTTCAGGAATTCGACCAGCGCCGCGCGCATCTGCGTGTCTTGGCCAGCATGCGTGCGCGCTACATCGTCGGCTTGTTCGCGCAACAGGTCGAAATCGAGATAGGGAGCTCTTTTGATAACGGCTTGATCCATAGAGGCAGACTTTAGCACAACCGCACTAGCCATCGTCTTCTAACAGCGCCCGCAAGCGATAGAGCGCCTCAATGGCCTCTTTCGGCGTCATGGCGTCCGGATGGAACTCCCGCAGCGCCTCCTCCAGCCTGGACGGCGTCGACTCCGCCGCTTGCGCGGCGGCCGCCTGAAACAGCGGCAGGTCGCCGGCTAGATCGGTGGGTTTCGGACGTCCGTCGGCCTTTTCCAGCTCGGCGAGAACCGCGCCTGCGCGCTTGAGCACCGGCGCCGGCAGTCCCGCGAGCTTGGCCACGTGGATACCATAGGACCGGTCGGCGGCGCCCATCTTCACGCGATAAAGGAAAACGATCTCCTCGCGCCATTCCTTGACCTCGACGGTTGCGTTGGCGGCATGGGGAAGCCGGTCGGCGAGCGCCGTCAGTTCGTGGTAGTGGGTCGCGAACAGCACGCGCGACCGATTGACCTCGTGGAGATATTCGAGCGCGGCCCAGGCAATCGACAACCCATCGAACGTCGCCGTGCCGCGTCCGATCTCGTCGAGTACCACGAAGGACCGTGGCGTCGCCTGATTGAGAATTGCGGCGGTCTCGACCATCTCGACCATGAACGTGGAGCGGCCGCGCGCAAGATCGTCGGCGGCGCCGACACGGCTGAAGAGCCTGTCGACAAGGCCGATATGCGCCGACTTCGCCGGTACGAACGCACCGGCTTGCGCCAACACCACGATCAGCGCGTTCTGGCGCAGAAACGTCGACTTGCCGCCCATGTTGGGCCCGGTGACCACGAGCGCACTAGGGGCCCCATTGCGGTCCCCATCGCCGCCGCACAGCCGGCAATCGTTGCCGATGAAGTCGCCGGCCTGTTCGCGCCGCAAGGTCTGCTCCACCATCGGGTGGCGGCCTTCTTCGATTGCGAACACCGCGCTGTCGTCGACGCGCGGGCGCACATAGCGTAGCTCGACCGCGAGTTCCGCGAGCCCCGCATAATGATCGAGTTCGGCGAGCGCGGCGCTGGCGGCCGACAGTTGCCGTTCCGCGGCGAGCACTTCGCTCGTGAGCCTGGCGAATATCTCGAGCTCCAGCGCCAGCGCCCGATCTGCGGCGGAGGTGATCTTCGACTCGAGATCGGACAGTTCGGTCGTCGAGAACCGGACAGCGTTCGCCATGGTCTGGCGGTGAATGAAGGTTTCTGCATGCGGCGGCGCCGTGAGCGTCGGCGCATGGAGCGCGGTGACTTCGACGAAATAGCCAAGCACGTTGTTGTGCCGGACCTTGAGCGATTTGATACCGGTGACCTCTGCATATGTCGCCTGCAAACCGGCGATGACTTTGCGGCTACCGTCCCGCAAGGCGCGCAATTCGTCGAGGCTCACGTCGTATCCGGCTTGCACGAAGCCTCCGTCCCGCGCGTTGACCGGCAGTTCCTCGACAAGGGCTGCGGACAACGACGTCGCCACGTCCGCTGGCGCTTGCGCCAAACGTTCGGCGATCCCCATCAACTCTCGTGGCAAACCCAGAGTATCGCCCGCGCTGATGAGCCGGGCCGCGAGCGCGTGGGCCGCCCCGATCGCGGCACCCACGGCCCCGAGATCGCGCGGCGTGCCGCGGCCGAAAGCGAGGCGTGCAAGCGAACGGGCGAGATCCGGGGCCGCTTTCAAGGCATCCCGCAGGTCCTGACGCAGGGGCGGCTCGTCGGCGAGATAGCCCACGGCGTCGAGCCGGGCGCTGACCAGGGCGACGTCCGTGAGGGGACTCGAAAGACGGCTTGCGAGTTCGCGCGCGCCGGCCGCAGTGACGGTGCGATCGACCGCCGCCAATAGGCTGCCCGCCCGCGTCCCCTGGTTCGAACGAACGAGTTCCAAATTGGCCCGCGTCGCCGCATCGATCAGCATCAGCCTGTCGGCCGATTCCCGGCGCGGCGGACGCAAGAGCGGCATGCGCCCGACCTGGGTAAGCTCCACATAGGTGAGCAGCCCCGCAAGGGCCGCGAGCTCCGCCCGCGAGAAATCGCCGAAGGCGTCGAGCGCGGCCACGCCGAGACGCTCCTTCAGGGCGCGCTCGCCGCGGGCCGAGTCGAAATGGGCGCGCGGACACGGCGTGAGCGCGGCCCCGGCCTCGCCGATGCGCGCACGGATTTCGGCGTCGCTCGCCAGGTCCTCACCGATAAGCACCTCGCCCGGCCGGATGCGCGCCAGCTCGCCCGGTATATCCGCGAGCTTGCAGGTCGCCGCGATCAGCTCGCCCGTAGAGATATCGATCGAGGCCAGCGCCAAGCGCGGCTCGGCGCCCTCGCTTTGCGGTTCGCGGAACAGGGCCGTGAGGAAGTTGTGAGCGCGCGCATCGAGCAGCGACTCCTCGGTGAGCGTCCCGGGCGTCACGAGCCGCACCACGTCGCGGCGGACAACGGCCTTCGCACCCCGCTTCTTGGCTTCGGCCGGATCCTCGGTCTGCTCGCACACGGCAACGCGGTGGCCTAGAGCGATGAGCTTCTGCAGATAGTCGTCGGCGGCATGGACGGGAACGCCGCACATGGGAATGTCCTCGCCGAGATGCTTGCCGCGCTTCGTGAGCGCGATCCCAAGCGCGCGCGAGGCGACCGACGCGTCTTCGAAGAACATCTCGTAGAAATCGCCCATGCGGTAAAAGAGGAGGCTGTCGGCGTTGGCGGCCTTGATTTCCAGGTATTGCGCCATCATCGGCGTGACGCCGTCCGGCGCGCGGAAAGGCTCTTTCGCCGCGCCGAGGCTGTTGCCTGTCTGCGTGTCCGTCTTCATGGCCGTCTCTGACCGCATGCCCATTTGAGCCGCGCCACCACTTGCGGGCTCAAGCCATCGAACCACACGCCGCACAACAAATCCTGGAACTGCGGATCGTCCGCGGCATCAGCCACCACCGCATCGACCACCGGGCCGTCGTCATAGGGTATCAGGTCCTCCAGCATACCGGCGGACAGGATGCCAAGCAGGTTCGGGTTGTCTTCGATATCGAGAATGGCTTTCACCAGGGCCAAGGCTTTCAACGGCTCGCTTCCGGTCAGGGTGTGCTGGTAATCGTAGAGGTCGTACCACTGATGGTCGCGCTCGATCTCAATATCGGAGCGCGACATGATCTCTACCCATTTTGCAGCGAGTTCGGGAACGGACAGGGCCTCGAAGTCGACCGGCTCGGACTTGGGATACGCCGCCTCTTCCCAGGCTCGGTAGGCGGGCTCATCGCAGATCGCCAGGAGACGCCGCGCCAAATCCGTATCGTCCACCTTGCCGTTCCCTATGGATGCCGCCTGGCGGCCCATCAGCCACCGCAGACGCGGCTGCCGCAGCGCAAGCTCTTGCAGGAGAGGCGTCGCCACCGGGGCGCGGAAGACAAGAAGCTGACCGAGCGGCTTACCCTTGGCGATCAGATTGAGCACCTCGTCGTCCGGCTCGTGTTGCAGCGCCGCCTCGATGAAGGCAACTCCCCGTTCGGGGTCGTCGTGGGACAGGCGATCGAAATGGGTGACGAACGCGTAGACCCCCGGCGTTCGATCCCGGAACTTCGTCGTGCAGACCTCGCGCCAGGCACGAACCCAGTCGGTCATGGGCATCGCCTCGATCCGCGCAGCGACCTCGTAATGGGCGGGCATGGGATCGAGCGCGGCACCCGAGGCATCGCAGAACCCCAAAACTTCGTCGCACCAGGCCATCAAAGCGTCCTAGCTTTTCACCGTCGGGCGCACAAGGGCACGCCCTGCGACAGTTGGGGAGGACAGCGGGGGAAAGGGCTTCCCGCGCCTCGCCGCGTCCTCTAGGGTGCGCGGCCCCACCGTTATTTGAGAGGAGAGCCGCCATCATTCGCCCGTCCAAACGCGCGCCCAACGCACTGCGCCCCGTCAGCCTCGAGCGCGCGGCCTCGCGCCATGCCGAAGGCTCGTGCCTTGTCCGCTTCGGCGAGACCCATGTCCTGTGCACCGCTTCGGTCGCCGAATCGGTTCCCCCATGGCTGAAGGGCTCCGGGCGGGGCTGGGTCACGGCCGAATACGGCATGCTGCCGCGCTCGACCCACGACCGCACGCGCCGCGAAGCGGCCGCCGGCAAGCAGTCCGGACGGACCCAAGAGATTCAGCGGCTGATCGGACGCTCCTTGCGGGCGGTGACCAATCTGGCGGGCATGGCGGAGAAGCAGATCGTCATCGACTGCGATGTCCTGCAGGCCGACGGCGGCACGCGCACCGCCTCGATCACGGGGGCCTGGGTCGCGCTCCACGATGCGCTCGCCTGGATGGAGGCGCGCAGCATGATCAAGGGCGGCGTGCTGCGTGACCACGTGGCGGCCGTCTCCTGCGGGCTCTATGGCGGCGAACCCGTGCTCGATCTCGACTACGCCGAGGACTCCGAGGCCGATGCGGACGCCAACTTCGTCATCACCGGCAAAGGCGGGATTGTCGAGGTGCAAGGAACGGCCGAAACCGAACCGTTCAGCCAAGAGCAGTTCGATCAACTCATGCTGCTTGCGCGCGCCGGCATCGCCGATCTCGTCGAGCTCCAAAAGATGACCATTGCCTAAGGAGGCGCGTGTGCTCGGTCCCGGCGTTCTTCATCCCGGCTCGAAAATCGTTGTCGCCAGCCACAACGAAGGCAAGGTGCGCGAACTCGGCGAGTTGTTCGAACCGCTCGGCATTACTTGCGTCTCGGCGGGCAGTCTCGATCTGCCGGAACCGGAGGAGACGGGCGACACGTTCGAGGCCAATGCGCTGCTCAAGGCCCATGCGTCGGCTCGCGGCTCGGGTATGATGGCGCTCGCGGATGATTCCGGGCTAGAAGTTGATGCGCTCAGTGGCGATCCCGGCATCCATTCGGCGCGATGGGGCGGCCCGGACAAGGACTTCGCCCTCGCCATGCGGAAGGTGCACGAGGCGCTGGAAGCCACGGGAGGGGCGTTCACGCATGCCAACTTCACCTGCGCCCTGGCGCTTGCGGCTCCCAATGGCGAGGAAGCCGTTTTTACGGGCAAGGTCTTTGGGCACATCCAATGGCCGCCGCGCGGGGAGCACGGCTTCGGCTATGATCCCATCTTCGTGCCCGAGGGCTACAAAGAGACATTCGGCGAGATGGACCCGGCCCTGAAGAACGACCTGTCTCACCGCATGCGCGCCTTCGAGCAGCTGATCGAGGCGACCTATGCTGAAGCCGACGACGAAACCGCAAGCTGACGCCGCACGCGGCGAGAACGCCTCCCGCGGCGAGCCGTTCGGCGTCTATGTGCATTGGCCGTTCTGCGCGGCCAAGTGCCCCTATTGCGACTTCAACTCCCACGTGCGCCATGGCGGTATCGACCAGGACCGTTTCCTCGCCGCTTATGTCCAGGAACTCGCTTATTTCGCGGAAGCCGCACCGGGACGTACGGTGACCAGCGTTTTCTTCGGCGGGGGCACGCCCTCGCTCATGGCGCCGCGCGTGACGAGCGCCATCCTGGATGCCATCGCCAAACACTGGACGCTGGACGAGGACGCGGAGATCACCCTCGAAGCCAATCCGACCAGCGTGGAGGCGGAGAACTTCCGGGGCTACGCGGCCGCGGGCGTCAACCGGCTGTCGCTGGGCGTTCAAGCACTGGACGACGACAGTCTAAAAGCCTTGGGCCGCATGCATACGGCCGAGGAGGCGCTCGCCGCATTCGCGCTGGCGCGGGAATGTTTCGACCGGATTTCCTTCGACCTGATCTATGCGCGCGAAGGGCAGTCTCTCGACGCCTGGCGGGACGAACTCACGCGCGCCTTGTCCTTCGCCGCCGATCATCTCTCGCTCTATCAGCTGACCATCGAGGAGGGGACGCCGTTCGCGGCGCTGCATGAGAGGTGTCGTTTGCGGGTGCCCGAAGGCGAGACGGCGCGGGCGATGTATCTGGCGACCCAAGAGCTGTGCGAGGCTGCCGGGCTCCCCGCCTACGAGATATCCAACCACGCGGCGCCGGGCGCCGAGTCTCGCCACAACCTCGTCTATTGGCGCGGCCACGATTATGCGGGGATCGGCGCGGGCGCGCATGCCCGGGTCACGTTAGACGGCACGAAGCGTGCGCTCTCGACTTTGAGGCTTCCCGAAGACTGGCTGGCGCAAGTCGAAGCACGCGGGCACGGTCTCCTAAGTGACGAGCCGCTCTCTTCGCGCGAAACGGCGGAAGAATATCTGCTGATGGCCTTGCGGCTCGCCGAGGGCATGGATCTGTCCCGCTTTCAGAGTTTCGCCGGCGAACCGCTCAAGGAGACGCGCATCGACGCGCTTGCCGCCGAAGGACTGCTTGCCCGGAACAAGACGCGGCTTGTGGCGACACCCGCAGGACGGCTCGTGCTGGAACGGCTGATCCTGGAACTCGCCGCCTGAAGCCCGCGTGCGGAGCCACGCGAATCCGCTTAGATTTCCAATTCCGGAACGAGACTTTCAGAAAGAGTGGAGCCGGTGCAAGACCAGGCCACGACAGAAGCCAATGCCAGAACGATGGCCCGAGCCAGCGAGGCGCTGTCCGAACTTCTGGACCGGCCGTTGGCGGCGGGCCTCTATCTCGTGGCGACGCCGATCGGAAATCTCGCCGACATTTCTCTGAGGGCGCTTGCGGTCCTCTGCCGCGCCCCGCTGATCGCCGCCGAGGATACGCGGCACTCCCGCAAACTGCTGTCGCACTACAACATCTCCGCAGAACTCACGCCCTATCACGAACACAACGCGGCACGGGAACGCCCGAAGCTTCTGGCACGGATCGAGGCCGGCTACGCCGTCGCGCTGATCTCCGACGCGGGCACCCCGCTCGTCTCCGACCCCGGCTACAAGCTGGTGCGCGAGGCGCTCGATGCGGGACTCAAGGTGACCAGCATTCCCGGACCGTCGGCGGCGCTCGCCGCGCTGACAAGCGCCGGGCTCCCGACCGACTCCTTCCTGTTCGGCGGGTTTCTGCCGCCAAAATCAGGACCGCGCCAGGCGCGTCTCACGGCGCTCAAAGATGCACCGGCCACGTTGATCTTCTTCGAGACCGCGCCTCGCCTCGCCAAGAGCCTTACCGACATGAGCGCGGTATTGGGACCACGCGAGGCGGTGGTCGCGCGCGAGCTCACCAAGCTCCACGAGACCCTGCATCGCGGCAACCTGGAGACGCTCGCCAAAGACATCGAGGCGCAACCGGTGAAAGGCGAGGTGGCCGTGGTGATCGCGCCGCCACGCGCCGAGGAGGCGGACGTTGACGATGCACGCCTCGCGGTGGACTTGGAGACGGCGCTTCAGACCATGAGCTTCCGCGATGCGGTGCGCGCGGTGACCGACGCGCACGGGGTGAAACGCGCGCGGGTCTACGAACTTGGGCTGTCCTTGACGAAACGGGACAGGTCGTGACCCGGGCCCGCACACGCGCCTATCGCGACGGCGTCATGGCCGAGACGCTCACTGCCTGGCTCTTCCGCCTCAAGGGCTACCGCATCGTGGCGAAGCGCTATCGCTCGCCGGTTGGCGAGATCGATCTCGTCGCCACCAAGGGCGGCCGCCTCGCCTTCGTGGAAGTGAAGCATCGCAAGACCCACGACGAGGCGGCCTATGCCGTCACGCCGCGGCAAAAGCGGCGCATCGTCCGCGCGGCGCAGTATTGGATCGCGAGCCATCCGGACTTCGTCGGTCATGCCATCGCCTTCGACGTGGTGCTGTGCGCCCCGTGGACCTTGCCGCAACACGTAGAGAACGCCTTCCCCATCTGACGGCGGCCGGCCCCTGCGCTCCCGGCGCGCTTGAAAAGGGCCGGCCCAGCGCGCAAGTTCCGCGGAACTTGCCTTAGCCCTCATCTTGGCCCCCAGACCCGACAGGACAATATGGCTCTCAAAGTCGCCTTCCAAATGGACCCCATCGAGCTGATCGACATCAACGGGGATTCGACCTTCGCGCTTCTCTTGGAGGCGCAGAGCCGCGGCCACGACGTGTTCTACTACACACCGCCCAATCTCTCGCTGAAGGACGGCCGGCTGATCGCGTTCGGCCACAGCCTGACGGTCGAGGACAAGCCGGGCGACCATTACCGCCTCGCGCATCCGCACACGGTGGACCTCGCCGACTTCGACGTGGTGCAGCTCCGTCAGGACCCGCCGTTTGATATGGCCTACATCACCACGACGCATCTGCTGGAGCGCCTGCAGCCCGGCACGCTCGTGGTCAACGATCCGGCGTCCGTGCGCAATGCGCCGGAAAAGGTCTTCGTTCTCGACTTCCTCGACCTGATGCCGCCGACGCTCGTGACCCGGTCGCCGGACGAGATCCGCGCCTTTCGCGCCGAGCACAAGGACATCGTGGTGAAACCGCTCTACGGCAACGGCGGCGCCGCGATCTTCCGCATCGCCGAGGGCGACACCAATCTCAACTCGCTGATCGAACTTCTCGGCCAGACCTTCCGCGAGCCGATCATGGTGCAGCGTTACCTGCCGAGCGTGCGCGCGGGCGACAAGCGCATCATCCTGGTCGACGGCGAGGTCGCCGGCGCCATCAACCGCGTGCCGGCTGCGGACGAGACGCGCTCGAACCTGCATGTGGGCGGCACGGCCAAGAAGACCACGCTGACGCCGCGCGAAGAGGAGATCTGCGCCCGCCTCGCGCCCGAGCTCAAGAAGCGCGGCCTGATCTTCACCGGCATCGACGTGATCGGCGACTACCTCACCGAGATCAACGTCACCTCGCCGACGGGCATCCGTCAGGTGAAGGAGTTCGGCGGCAACGACATCGCCGCCATGATCTGGGACGTGGTCGAGAAAAAGGTCGCGGCGCGCTAGGACCGCGCGGGCCGTCTCGCACGGCAGCGCCGAACGGCAAGAGCATGGGCCCCGAGCCCGATGCCCCAACCGGCCGCCACCCACACGAACCAGTGGCGCGGCGGATCGTGAGACAGCGCCAGCGCGGCGCACAGCCCCACGACGGCGAGGTAGACGCCGGCGTGGATCAAGAACCCGAGCGGGATCGAATCGTTCTTCATTGGCAAAGACAAACACGATCGCGCCGGATTTGGCAGATCTGCGGTTTGTTCTCTTAATGTTCTTGCGCGCGCCTGGCGTTTGTATACTTGGCGAACCCAAAATGCGACCGCGACAGATTGCTAACTATTAATCGTTGCTGGGCTTGCGTTTGCTTGTGGTGCGGCATATCTGCAACACCCCTAGGTAGCGCTTCATGGTTGACCGCCCGGTTTAGGTGATTCACAAAGTGTATCCACGGGAAGTCAAGGAGAGACCGTTATGAGCAAGAAGGTGATCATCGTTCTCGAAGGTCGAGAAAGAGATGACGGCAGCTGGTTCATCGAGAGTCCAGACGTCCCCATGTTCAGCGTAACCGGGGCAAGCCAAGACGAGGCGTTTAGCAACGCCATTGCAATTCTACCTGAAATTCTGAGCGTGAATTACGGTGCTGGTGAACTTCGCCAACTACCCGCATTGCGCGATGCAGATGAATCTGATAATTCCCCTCGCCACCTTCCAGCGTTCATGATTGCAGATATGGGGTGTGGCACAGATGGTCCAGCAGGTACTCCGGGAGACAGTTGAGAGTCAGCTGGTAGCGCAGAAGTGTTCTCCCAAGGAAAGGTGCGCTAGCCCCCTATTGGGCCAGTATTGGGTATCTCCTTCAGGCTATCGTTTTTTCCTTCAATGGGTGCCGCCCGAAGGCATCTACATCGATCAAGACCACGCCCAAAGCATCCTGACCTATCTTATCGATGGGCCCAAGGAAGACCCGTACAAGCCGACGATTGTGAACTAGCTGTTGGCAGTTGGTCCCAGCGCATTTCTCGGTCGCACCCGCCCGCACTGCAAGGCTCCCCTGGATGTAACCCCGGCTCACTTGGCCGGGGTTTTTGTCTTCTTGGGTTTGGGCTTTGATGCCGTAGGGGGCTGTGCGTTGCCGATCTTTCGCAATGCTGCATCAAATGCCGCTTCGTCGTCGTTGCAGCCGACTTCTTTGGCGGCGTCCTTGAATTTCTGAATCTGTGTTTTCTCGTCGGCAGGGGTCTTAGGCATGGCTCATAGCTTTGTTGTCTACATTGACGAGTCTGGAGACGAAGGATTCACGTTCAAAGACCCGCCTGACAAGGGAAGTTCAGACTGGTTCGTACTTTCGGCGGTAATCATACCAACTAGCCAGGACCAAGAAGTCAGGGCGCTAGCAGCGCGCATCCGATCTGCCCTCAAATTGCAGGAGCGCGAGAAGCTCCACTTCAAAGACATCCCGCATGAGAAGCGTGTGCGAGCATTCGCAGAGATGGCTGACGCACCTATTCGTGTCTCTAGCGTCATCATTCACAAACGACGAATCTTGCAGCCTGAAGTCTTCACGAGTGCTCCATTCAGGCTCTATTTCTACGCTGCCCGCCTACTGATAGAGCGCATCTCTTGGTACTGCCGCGATACGGCGCAAGCGCTAGGGCTTGAGTCCCCGCTCGCACGGATAATTTTCGAACACCGCAAGCGCCTGTCTTACGATCAATTACGTGACTACCTCGATACACTTAAGGGGCTAGCGCTAGAGGACGCTTGGCTCCAGATCCTGTTGAACGACGTTCGGATTCACTGGCCGGCCATTCAACGAGACAAAGTAGAAGCCGCACAAAAAGATCAGTACGCAGGGCTGCAATTGGCTGACCTAACAGCGGGCGGCCTCAAGTGGGCGCTCGAAGAAACTCTCTTTGGCTTCACGGAACATCGCTACGCGAAGCTGCTGGAACCGATAACCTATCGCCGCAACGGCAACTGTATGAGCTACGGCCTTAAGTTCTTCCCACAGCAACTCGACCCAGGCGAACCAAAGGCTCACTGGGTAGAAACCCACTACAGATAAAAAGAAGGTAGGCCCCTGGTCCGAGTGTGTGGGTGTTACCCCCTCAGGTCATCCAGCGCTTGCCTACCAAACTAAATATAGTAGATTCCACGTTAAGAATCAATAGGTTCTCTAACCCGTTGATTCGGATTCGCTTTTAGGCCTGGGCTGCGTCAGTTCTCCGATAGGTGAGGCGCTTGCCCTTGACGCCCCTCAGGGCCGTCTCAGCGCGCTCCGTATCCGAGACCTTCCGCTCGCTGTATCGGAAGTCGAACTCCGCCAGATAGCGGTGCAGATGCTTCTCGCTGCAATGCTGATACACGCCACGCATGCCGCGTTTGAAGATCGAGAAGAACCCCTCAATCGTGTTCGTGTGGACGATGCCGCGAGCGTATTCGTAGATCGAATGGTTCACGGTCTCGTGGCTGTTGAACTCTTTGCCCACCGTGTCATACAAGCGCGCGTTGTCGGTCATGAGATCGGTCTTAGCGAGCACGTTCTGCTTAAGAACCTTGCGGACGTTGTTGGCCGTCAGGTAGGGCACATGCACCGAGCGGGCGCGGCCACCGCGCTCCACTAGCGACACGACCTTAAACTTCGCTTCGCCACCGGCACCGCGACGAACCCATCCCTTGCCGTTGATGAAGATGCGCTTGGCACGGGCGGCCTTCACGTTGCCAAAATAGGTTTCGTCAGCTTCCACGGTCTGGCCCTCACCGCCCAAAGGGAGCGGGCTGGAGTCCCGCATGGCCTCGCGCAAGCGGTGAGCCATGAACCAAGCCGTCTTGTAGGTGACTTCCAAGACGCGGTGCAGCTGATGCGCGCTGATACCCTTCTTGGACGAGCACATCAGATGCGTGGCCTGGAGCCACTTGTGCAGGGGCACATGGCTGGACTCGAAAACCGTGCCCACGCGCACCGTGAACTGCTTACGGCAGTCACCGCACTTCTTCAGGCCAATACGGGTCTTGGACAGGTCGTAGAACGGCTTGTCGCCCTTGTTCCCACAGTGAGGGCAGACGGGGCCGTTCGGCCACACAATCTGCTCAAGCTTCTCGAAGGCGGCTTTCTCGTCGTGGAAATAGGCTTTGGACAGGACAGACATCGGAATTCCCTCTTAAGTCCTTACAAAATAGGGATTCCTTTTGGGTTTGTCAAGTATACAATCGCCGCGCGCCTACACGCTGAGATAGCATTGCCCTCGACGATCAAACGGGGGTTCGCGGCATGTTTGCGCGGGTTACGACGGTTGCATTCGAGGGTATCGAGCCCCGCGCGGTCGATGTGCAGGTGCAGATCAGCTCCGGAATGCCCGCCTTCACCATCGTGGGCTTGCCCGACAAGGCGGTCGCGGAGAGCCGCGAACGGGTGCGCGGCGCATTGAACGCCATCGGGCTCGCCCTGCCGCCCAAACGCATCACCGTGAACCTCGCGCCTGCCGACCTCCCGAAGGAAGGCAGCCACTACGATTTGCCCATTGCGCTCGGGGTGATGGCCTCGGCCGGGGCCATCGCGCCGGACGCGATCGAGGGCCATTGCGTCCTGGGCGAACTGGCGCTGGACGGTTCGATCGCCGCCATTGCGGGCGCGCTGCCGGCAGCCGTGGGCGCCAACGCGATGGACAAGGGGCTGATCTGCCCAGGCCCCTGCGGACCCGAAGCCGCCTGGGCGGCGGCCGACATGCCGATCCTGGCGCCGGCGGACCTGCTGCAGCTCATCAACCATTTCAAAGGCGTCCAAACCCTGCGGCGTCCGGAGCCCAATCTGGAGCCGGAAGACGAATCCATGCCGGACCTGGCCGACATCAAGGGGCAGGAAACCGCGAAGCGTGCGCTCGAAGTGGCGGCCGCCGGCGGGCATCATTTTCTCATGGTGGGCCCGCCGGGCTCGGGCAAATCCATGCTGGCAAAGCGCCTGCCCTCGATCCTGCCGCCTCTCGAACCCGCCGAAATGCTCGAAGTCAGCATGATCCGCAGCCTCGCGGGCGATCTGGCGGGCGGGCGAATCGGCCGTAACCGGCCCTTCCGGGCGCCGCACCATTCCGCCAGCATGGCCGCGCTGGTGGGCGGCGGCACGCGGCCCCGGCCCGGCGAAGTGGCGCTGGCCCATCTCGGGGTTCTGTTTCTCGACGAACTGCCAGAGTTCAATCCGCAGGTGCTGGACGCGCTGCGGCAGCCGCTCGAAAGCGGCGAGACAGTGATCGCGCGGGCCAACCACCGCATCACCTATCCCTCCCGGGTGCAACTCGTCGCGGCCATGAACCCGTGCCGGTGCGGGCACGCGGGCGAGCCCGGCCATGTCTGCCGCCAGGGGCATGCATGCGCGGCCCGCTACCAAGCGCGCATCTCCGGGCCGCTACTCGACCGGATCGACCTGCAGATCGAGGTGCCGGCCGTCTCCGCCACCGATCTGGTGCTGCCGCGCGCCTCCGAAGGCAGCACCGAGGTGCGGGAGCGCGTGGCAGCCGCACGGGCCATCCAAACGGCGCGTTACCGTGGCCTCGGCCTGCCGCATGTGCGGACCAACGCGGAGGCCGACGGCGACGTCCTGGAGACGGCGGCAACGCCCGATGCGCAAGGGCTGGGGCTGTTGCGCGATGCCGCCCGGACGCTCTCGTTAAGCGCCCGCGGCTATCACCGGACCTTGCGCGTGGCCCGGACGCTTGCGGACCTCGACGGCGCGGAGACCGTCTCCCGCATCCACATCGCCGAGGCCCTCAGCTATCGCGGCGAAGCCCTGCGCCGCACGAAAGTGGCGGCCTGAAGCCGCAATTGCGCGCGATCCTCTCAAGAGTTTCTCAAACTTTCTCTGCCAAGCTCGGCGCCAATGAAAAGCCGGACACAAAGTCCGGCGCATAAACAGGCGTCAAAACAGTGCAGTACACGAACTGGCAGAGCTCCGGCGCTGACGGCGCCGGCGGGGTGCGTGCACCCCTGACCATCGCGGCCCTCGCGCTGGCGCTGATCGGGCTGTGCCTGCTCGGCCTGGGCGGGACCGGAACGCTCGCGCTTGCGCCGCTGATGCTGGGCTTCGCCCTCCTGGTCGTGGCCATGCGGCTGCATCCGGCACCCGACCACAGCCGGCTTGCGGCCCTTGCCGACCGGCTCAACAACGACATCGAATCGATCAAGGACCTGCAGTGGGAAATCCGCGAGCGCGAGAGGCGCTATCGCGACCTGCTGGACCACCAGGACGAGGTCATCGCGCGCCGCGACGCCGACGGTAACCTGTCCTTCGTCAACGACGCATTTTGCAGAACGTTCGGCGTCGCCCGCGACGAAGTCATTGGTGCACCGCTGACGCTGCCCATCCTCGCTAGCGACTCCGGTCCGCAGAGCGATGAGACAGGGGCGGGCCGCAGCACCCGCGTGATCGAGCTGAACACCGCCTCGGGTCCGCGCTGGTTCGTCTGGGAGGATTTCGCCTTGCCGTGTGAAGACGGCAGGGACGGTGAGGTTCAGAGCGTCGCCCGCGACGTGACCGAGCAGCGGGCTGCCGAATTGGCGCTCGCCCGCGCCCGCGACGAAGCCATGACGGCGAACCAGGCCAAGTCGCAGTTCCTTGCCGCGATGAGCCACGAAATCCGTACACCGATGAACGGCATACTCGGCATGACGGGTCTGCTCCTGGACACCAAGCTGTCGCCGGAACAACTGACCTATGCGCGCGCCATTTCGGCATCCGCAACAACGCTTCTGAGCCTCATCGACGAGGTCCTCGACTTCTCCAAGATCGAGGCGGGCAAGATGGAATTGCGCCCGGCGCCGTTCGATCTGTCCGAAGCCGTTCAGGGCGTCGTCGAACTGCTGGCTCCCCGCGCCCGCGAGAAGGGGCTGGAGATCGGCTGGATCGTTGCGCCCGACCTGCCGACACGCATCGTCGGCGACGAGATGCGGGTCCGACAGGTGCTGATCAATCTCGTCGGCAACGCCATCAAGTTCACCGAGATAGGAGGCGTGAGCCTATCCGTCAGCGGCGCCAGCGATCCTTCCAACCCAGACCAAGCCCTTCTCCGTTTCGACGTGACCGACACGGGCCCCGGCGTCCGCGACGACGCGCTCGAGCGCATCTTTGCCGAGTTCGAACAAGCCGATCAGGGCCCGACACGGCGCCATGGCGGCACCGGGCTCGGGCTCACAATCTCGAAGCGGCTCGTGCAGGCGATGGGAGGCGACATCCGTGTTGCAAGCCGGCCGGGCATGGGGACGACCTTCAGCGTCGAGATCCCGCTCGAAGCCCCCGCAGACACGCCGCCTCTTGGCGCCGCATGGCCAAAGCCCCTGCCGGGAGAACGCGTGCTGATCCTGCTCGAGGGCCGAACGGAAGCTACCGTCGCTGAAGACCTCATCGCCAGCGCCGGCGCTTCGGTCGCCTGTGTCGCCCGCGCCGAAGCCGCCAGCGTCGCGCAACGTGCGGCCCAAGAAGGCGCCCCGTTCACCGGATTGCTGACCGACATGGCGAACGCCGAGTACGGCGCACGGTCCCTCGTCCCCCTGCTTGGCCGCGCGGAAGGCCAATCGGAGCCCCGGCTGGTGGTTGTCATCGATCCAGGAGAACGCGATGCCTATGCGGGGCTCGCGGACCAGGGCCCTACAGCTTTTCTGGTGCGTCCGGTGCGGCCGATTTCGGCATTGACGCGCCTGTTCGCCCCGCTAGAAGCGACCCGGAAGCCCGTCCACCGGCTCGGCGGCGGCTCCCCCACCCGCACCCTCCCGGCAAGCGGCTTTTCGGTCCTGCTCGCCGAAGACAACGACATCAACGCCCTGTTGGCGCGCACCGTCCTTGTGAAGGCGGGGGCCAGCGTGACCCGGGTTCGCGACGGTGCCGAAGCCATCGCGAACGTCAAGGCGGCCCTCGGTACCGGCGCCGGCATCGACCTGATCCTGATGGATATCCACATGCCGAATATCGGCGGAATCGAAGCCGCGGCCCGAATCCGGGCGCTCTATCCCGGCAGTGCGGAACCGGGGAACGGACGCCCCCCGATCGTCGCCCTGACCGCCAATGCCTATGCGGAGGACGGGGACTCCTATCTTGCAGCGGGTCTGGACGACTACCTGGCCAAACCCTTCGAAAAACGTGACCTGCAAGAGCTGGTCGCACGCTGGCAAGAGGACCCTCTCGAGGCGGAAGCAGGTGCCGCCTAGTCACCGTAAGCAGTACCCGCCCTGTGCGGATATCCACCGCCTGTCACATAGAGTTCGAATTGGTTTGCTAACCCGCTTCCGATGTGGCCGAATCGGGGTTGGTCGGAAGGCCCTGCGATCCGTCGAGACCTTGCTTAAGCCTCGCGGCACGATCCCCGAAAATGTCAGGTGGGCAGCACTATGCCGACGAAAACGACTCCGGGACGCCTTGCAGAGAAGTTTCTGGTGGGAGCTAAATTCCCCGGTTTGAATTTCCGAGGCGTCCCCAGCGGACTACCGTTTGTGGGCAGCGGCGGCGCTTTGGGCAAAGGCCTCGCCCTCGGCAAGGGCGGCCTCTCGGCAGGCTTTCGCGGGCGGTTTCAGCCGCCGCAGGTCTATGGACGAATCGGCTCGCTCGAAGTCCGGCTCGCACGCAAGAAGAGCGAAATCCGCCGGGCCCAGCGCCTCCGCTACAAAGTGTTCTACGAGGAGATGGCGGCCACGCCCAACGCCCTGGCCATGCTGTCGCGACGCGACGAGGATGCGTTCGATCCCATTTTCGACCATCTCCTGGTGCTGGACCACGGCGATGCCAACCGCAAGGGCTGGAGGCGCTCGAAGGTGGTCGGCACCTATCGCGTTCTGCGCCAGGATATCGCGGACGAACACGACGGGTTCTACACCCAGGGCGAATACGACATCGCACCGCTGATCCGGTCCAAACCCGGTTACAGCTTCATGGAGCTCGGCCGCTCGTGCGTGCTGAAGCCGTACCGCAACCGCCGGACCGTGGAGCTTCTGTGGCACGGCATCTGGTCCTACGTACGCCAACACGGCGTCGACGTCATGGTCGGCTGCGCCAGTTTCCCGGGAGTCGATCCCGCCCAGCATGCGGCAGCACTCAGCTTCCTGCATCACACGGCCAGTCCGCCGGAAGAGTGGCGTGTCTCGGCGCACGATCATCTCCGTGTCGACATGAACATGATGCCGCAGGAAGCGCTGAACATGCGCGCGGCGCTCAAGGCGATGCCGCCTCTGATCAAGGGCTATCTCCGGCTCGGGGCCTATATCGGCGACGGGGCGGTAATCGATCGGCAGTTCGGCACCACGGATGTCCTGATCATCCTGCCGGTGGAGCATATCAATTCGCGCTACTTCGCTCATTTCGGCGCGCCGGACGAACTCGCGGCCCCGATCACCCAAGATTTTGGACCGTTGAACTAGTCGACACGCCGACGCCCGCCGCCGATGTCGTTTGACGCCGTGCAGAGCGCTACCTAAATTTCCCGCATGGGTCATACGGACGTCAAAGACGCCATGGCGGCGGCGGACGCGGCTGCCGGTTTGCGTCAGCTCAACGAACGCTCGCGCGAGATCTTCCGGCGCATCGTCGAGACCTATTTGGAGACGGGCGAACCGGTCGGCTCGCGCAATTTGAGCCGTGCACTGCCGATGACCTTGTCGCCGGCTTCGGTGCGCAACGTCATGTCCGATCTCGAGGGGCTGGGACTGATCTACGCCCCGCACACGAGCGCCGGCCGGCTGCCGACGCAAACGGGCTTGCGGCTGTTCGTGGACGGCCTGCTGGAGATCGGCGACGTCACGGAGGCCGAGCGCAGGGAAATCGAAGCCCGCATGTCGGCGAGCGGGCGCCACCGGGGTGTGAAAGACTACCTCGCCGAGGCCGGCGAGATGCTGTCGGGCCTGTCCCGCTGCGCCGGCGTGGTCTTGGCCGAGAAGCAGAGCAAGACGCTGAGGCAGGTGGAGTTCGTCAATCTCGGTCAAGGCCAGGCGCTGGCGGTGCTCGTGAGCGAAGACGGAGACGTCGAGAACCGCATTGTCACGCTGCCGCAAGGATTGCCGCCGTCGTCTCTGAACGAGGCGACGAACTACATGAACGCGCGCATCGCCGGCATGACGCTGGAAGAGGCGCGCAAGCGCGTCGAGACGGAGATCGAGGAGCGGCGCGCTCAACTCGACGAACTGACGGCGCAAGTGGTGACGGATGGCCTCGCGACATGGTCCGGCGAAGCCGACGACCGGCAGAGCCTGATCGTGTGTGGCCGCGCGCATCTTCTCGAGGACATCAAGGCCATGGAGGACCTGGAGCGGGTCCGGCTGCTGTTCGAGGATCTCGACGCCAAGAAGGGGCTGATTCAGCTGCTCGGCCTTGCCGAACGGGCGCAAGGGGTCCGGATCTTCATCGGTTCGGAGAACAATCTCTTCTCCCTCTCCGGCTCGGCGCTTATCGTGTCGCCATTCGAGGATTCGGAGCAGAAGATCGTCGGCGTGCTGGGCGTGATCGGGCCCACGCGCCTCAACTACGCCCGCATCATTCCGATGGTGGATTACACGGCGCGGCTCCTCGGGCGGCTCGTCCCGTAAGGCCTCCGCCACGGCGATCCCGGCCTTGTCCCTTGATTTTTGTCGCCGCCCGGTCGATATCCGGGGCGCTTCCTGTCAATCCAAACGCTTGAGAGTTTCGATGCCGGACGACCCTTCCGATACCCGCCCCAACGACAATCCGCAGACACCGCAAGGTGCGCCGGAAACGTCTGCCGACACGGACGCCGGCACCGACGTCGCGGGTGACCTCGATGCGCTGCTGACAGAAAACGCAGACATGCGCGACAAGCTATTGCGCACCATGGCCGACATGGAGAACCTGCGCCGCCGCACGGAGCGGGAGAAGGAAGATACCTCACGCTATGCCATCTCGAATTTCGCGCGCGACGTTCTGACCATTGGCGACAATCTGCGCCGCGTGATCGAACATGTGCCGGCGGAGGCGGCGGAGAAGGACCCGGCGCTCAAGAGCTTTCTCGAAGGCGTGGAACTGACCGAGCGCGAACTCCTGAAGATGATGGAGAAGCACGGCGTCACGCGGCTGGAGCCCCTGGGGCAGCGCTTCGATCCCAACGAGCAGCAGGCGATGTACGAGGTCCCGACGACCGACGTGCCGGAAGGCACCGTGGTACAGGTCATGCAGGCCGGCTTCACCATTGGCGACCGGGTCTTGCGGCCCGCGCTCGTTGCCGTGTCGAAGGGCGGTCCGAAGCCGGCGCCCACGCCGAAAGGCGACGCCCAAGGGAAGCAGGGCAATGGCTTCGGCACGGGCACGGCGGCCAATGACGACAATCAGGGCAAACGCTAGGACACAGCGCTAGCCGGGCTTGGTGACGCGGCGGAGCGTGAGATTGAACCGTCCGCCCTCGTCCAGCAGATCGCTCGTGCCGGGCAGCACGCGATCGATCCCGTGATAGGCGAGCCGGTCGGCGCCGCCCAGAACGACCACATCCCCCGAGATCAGCTCGAGCTTGCGCGCCGGGCCTTTCCGGGTGGTGCCGCCGACACGGAAAATCGCGGTATCGCCAAGCGACACCGACAGCACAGGCGCTGCGAACTCGTCCTCGTCCCGGTCCTGATGCAGTCCCATCTTGGCGGTGCTGTCATAGTAGTTGATCAGGCAGGCTTCCGGCGGATGGGGATAGCCGGAAAGCTTCTCCCACAGCGCGAGGAGCCCTTGGGGAATTGCGGGCCATGGGGCGCCCGTCGCGGGATGAGTGGCCTGATAGCGATAGCCGCGCGCCTTGTCCGTGACCCAGCCGAGCGCGCCCGCATTCGTCATCCGGACGGACATGGGCCTGCCTGAGCGCGGCATCGTGGGCACGAAAAGTGGCGCCTGCCGGATAATGTCGCGAATATCGCCCAGCAGCGCGATCTGTTCGGCCACGGTTAATTCTTTCGGAAAATACTGCACGCGCCGTTTGCCTTTCCGCTTCCCTTTCGCGCCTCTCGCCTTGAAGCCTCAGTCTATCGGGCCGAAATGCCCAGGATAGAGCCGATTGCGAGGCCGGGCGTCGCACGTAAGGGCCACGCAGAAGCATCGGCGGGAAGACCTGGAATACCTCCAGATGCGACCTGTGTTCTCCTTGCGGGCCCTAGGGTTGGCACCTATATAACCGCGGAACCCCGCGTGATTTTCCGCACGGGGGCGCTGCGAAACAATTGGGAACCGGATCGCGCCGCCTTGAGGAAGGCCAGGCGCATCAGTTGATGCCGGGTGCCGCGCTAGGGCCCGGACGGTTTGCCAGAAAGAGAGGCTCGGAAATGGCGAAAGTTATTGGTATCGACCTCGGCACGACGAATTCATGTGTCGCGGTCATGGATGGAACAAGCCCGAAGGTTATCGAGAACGCCGAGGGCGTGCGCACGACACCGTCCATGGTGGCGTTTGCCGACGACGACGAGGTGCTCATCGGCCTGCCGGCGAAGCGCCAGGCCGTTACCAATCCCGAGAACACGTTTTTTGCGATCAAGCGCCTGATCGGGCGCCGCTTCGACGATCCCACCGTCGCCAAGGATCAGAAGCTGGTCCCCTACCAAATCATCAAGGCGGACAACGGCGATGCCTGGGTCGAATCCCACGGCAAGAAATACTCGCCCTCCCAGATCTCCGCTTACATCCTTCAGAAGATGAAGGAGACGGCGGAAGCTCATCTCGGGCAGAAGGTCGAGCAGGCTGTCATCACGGTTCCTGCCTACTTCAACGACGCTCAGCGCCAGGCAACGAAGGACGCCGGTAAGATCGCCGGCCTTGAGGTGCTCCGCATCATCAACGAGCCGACGGCGGCTGCGCTGGCCTACGGTCTCGACAAGAAGGACGGTCAGACCATCGCCGTCTACGACCTCGGCGGCGGCACCTTCGACGTCTCGATTCTCGAGATCGGCGACGGCGTGTTCGAGGTGAAGTCGACCAACGGCGACACGTTCCTCGGCGGCGAGGACTTCGATATGCGCCTCGTCGACTATCTGGCCGATGAGTTCAAGAAGGAGAACGGGATCGATCTGCGCGGCGACAAGCTCGCGCTGCAGCGCCTGAAGGAGGCGGCCGAGAAGGCCAAGATCGAGCTGTCCTCCACGCAGCAGACGGAAATCAACCTGCCCTTCATCACGGCCGACCAGTCGGGTCCGAAGCATCTGACCATGAAGCTGACCCGCGCGAAGCTCGAGAGCCTCGTGGAAGACCTGATCAAGCGCACCATCGCCCCGTGCGAAGCGGCGCTCAAGGATGCTGGTCTGAAGGCCGGCGACATCAACGAGGTGATCCTCGTCGGCGGCATGACCCGCATGCCGAAGGTCGCCGAGACGGTGAAGAACTTCTTCGGCAAAGAGCCGCACAAGGGCGTGAATCCGGACGAAGTCGTGGCCATCGGCGCCGCGATCCAGGCGGGCGTGCTGCAGGGCGACGTCAAGGACGTGCTGCTGCTCGACGTGACGCCGCTGTCGCTCGGCATCGAGACCCTGGGCGGCGTGTTTACCCGTCTCATCGACCGCAATACCACGATCCCGACCAAGAAGAGCCAGGTCTTCTCCACCGCCGAAGACAATCAGAACGCGGTGACGATCCGGGTCTTCCAAGGCGAGCGCGAGATGGCGGCGGACAACAAGCTGCTGGGCCAGTTCGACCTTGTCGGTATTCCGCCCGCACCTCGTGGCGTGCCGCAGATTGAGGTTACGTTCGACATCGACGCCAACGGCATCGTGAACGTCTCGGCATCGGACAAGGCAACCGGCAAGGAGCAGTCGATCCGCATTCAGGCCTCTGGCGGCCTGTCCGACGCGGATATCGACCGCATGGTCAAGGAAGCCGAGAGCCACGCCGAGGAAGACAAGAAGCGCCGCGAACTTGTCGAGGTTCGCAACCAGGCCGAAGCGCTGACCCATTCGACCGAAAAGATGCTCGCCGATTTCGGCGACAAGGTTTCGGCCGAGGACAAAGCGGCAGTCGAGGCTGCCGCGGCCGAAGTGAAAACCGCCGCCGAGGGCGAGGACGTGGAAGCCATCAAGCAGAAGCTTGAGGCTCTGGCTCAGGCCTCGATGAAGCTTGGCGAAGCCATGTATCAGTCGAACGAGGCCGAGGGTGCCGCTGAGGGTCCCTCTGCCGATGCAGCCGGAAGCGGCGGCGGAGATGAGAACGTGGTCGATGTCGACTTTGAGGAAGTCAAAGACGACGACGACAAGAAATCCGCGTAACGACAAGGTGCAATACGGCAGCGGAGCCCTGGTTTCGTTCGGGGCTCCGCCGACTGCCCAATAAGAGGCTCGCATGCGCCCCGTTTACAAACGAACGGGGCATGAGGGTCCGGAGGGGTGATGGCGAAGCAGTGCTACTACGAAGTCCTCGGCGTTGCCCGCGGTGCCAATGACGCCGAGATCAAGAGCGCGTTCCGGCGCCTTGCGAAGGAATGTCACCCCGACCGCCATGGCGGGGATGAGACCGCGGAAGAACGTTTCAAGGTTGTCAACGAAGCCTATGAGATCCTGAAGGATCCGCAGCGCCGCGCGGCTTACGACCGGTTTGGCCATGCGGCCTTCGACGGACGGTCGGGCTTTGGCGGATTTGGCGGGGGCGGTGGCCCTCACGGCTTCGGCTCGGACTTTTCGGAATCCATGTCGGCGATGTTCGACGACCTGTTCGGCGAGTTCATGGGCGCGCGCCGGCCACGGCAACGCGGCGGCCGCGAGCGTGGCGCCGATCTCCGCTACAACATGCAAATTTCGCTGGCCGAGGCCTATGAAGGCCGCACGGCGCAGATCCGCGTTCCCACCGGCGTCACCTGCGAAGAGTGTTCCGGCTCGGGCGCCAAGCCGGGGACATCGCCGGTCACCTGCCGGACGTGCGGCGGCGCGGGCAAGGTCCGCGCGAGCCAGGGGTTTTTCACAATCGAACGGTCATGCCCCACTTGCGATGGCCGCGGCGAGGTTATCGAAGACCCTTGCACGAGCTGCCAGGGCACTGGGCGCGTGATGCGCGAGCGGACGCTGTCCGTGACCATCCCCGAGGGCGTTGAGGACGGCACGCGCATCCGGCTTGCCGGCGAGGGCGAGGCAGGCTTGCGCGGCGGACCGCCGGGAGATCTCTATATCTTCCTAGCCATCAAGCCTCACGCGTTTTTCCAGCGCGACGGTGCGGACCTGTTCTGCCGCGCGCCGATCTCCATGACGACGGCCGCGCTCGGCGGGCATATAGAAGTCCCGACGATCGACGGCGGACGCAGCCGCGTGAAGATTCCCGAGGGCAGCGAGAGCGGCAAACAGTTTCGCCTCAAGGGCAAAGGCATGCCCGTTCTGCGGTCCAAGCAGCAGGGCGACCTCTATATTCAGGTCGAGGTCGAAACACCGAAGAACCTCACGCGCAAACAGCGTGAACTCCTGCGGCAATTCGACGAAGAGTCGAACGCGGAAACGAGTCCCGAATCGTCAGGCTTCTTCGCGCGGGTGAAAGAATTTTTTGACGGCATCGGCGAATAGGCAACGCCGCGGCGCAATCAAGTCGATTAATTGCACAATCGCCTCTTTCGCTTCCGCCGAAACGTCCCTACATGCATTCTCGCGCGGACGACAGGAGGGCGGCACCGGCGCGCTTCGCCATTAGGCCACGGCGAGGGCGCATCAAGCCTCGGCGGGCGAGGCTCAGCCGACACGGCTCAACGGGTAAAGATCAATTACAACGGAGACGCTAATGCGGTTGTTGTTTTTCGCAGGGAGCGCTCGAGAGGGATCGCACAACAAGAAGCTGGCCCGTCTAGGGCAGATGATCGCCGAGGCCAACGGTATAGAGGCCGTATTCGCTGATCTCGCCGACTATCACATGCCGATCTATCACGGCGATCTTGAAGACGCCGAGGGCGTGCCAGAGAGGGCACAGGCTTTCAAGGCGCTGCTTGGCGAATACGATGGCGTCATGATCGTCACGCCAGAATACAATTCGGGCATCCCACCGCTCCTCAAGAACACGCTCGATTGGGTGAGCCGTGTCGGCACGAAGCCCGACGTGTTCCAAACCCGCGTATTCGCGGTCTCCGGCACCTCACCCGGCTATTATGGCGCCATGCGCGCGCTGCTGCAGCTGCGCCAGGTCCTGACGATTGGTCTTGGCGCAACTGTGATTCCGCAGCAAATGGCTCTGCCCAACGCGATGAAAGCCTTCGCCGAGGATGGTAGTCTGGTTGACGAGTCACAGCAGAAGCGGTTTGCCGACGTGGTCGAGGCCTTGGCGGTGGCGGCGCGGAAATTCGCCGCGTAGGCGCGATATCGTTGGGGGAGACATGGCAACGGAGCACCTGGCACCCAAGGACCGCATCGTCCTGGCGCTTGACGTCGCCGATCTCGACGAGGCGCGGAGGCTTGTCGACGCGCTCGGCGACAGCGTGGGTGTGTTCAAGATCGGCCTCGAGTTGATCTATCGCGGCGGCCTCGGCTTCGCGGAGGAACTGGCCGGCGAGGGCCGCAACGTGTTTCTCGATGCCAAGCTGCTCGACATCGAAGCGACCGTGGAGCGCGCCACGGCGGCGATCGCCAAGACCGGCGCGAAGTTCCTCACCGTCCACGCGACGGATCGCAAGACTCTGAATGCGGCTGTGCGCGGGCGCGGCGACAGTGCGATGAAGCTGCTTGGCGTCACGGTGCTCACCAATCTCGACCGGGCGGACCTCGGCGAGCAAGGCATCGACATGCCTCCCTTGGCCCTCGTGCAAGAGCGGGCGAGGCTGGCGCAGGATGCGGGTTTCGACGGCATCGTGGCGTCCGGCAAGGAGGCCGCCGCGCTGCATGAGCGCCTGCGGGACTTTCTCATCGTCACGCCCGGCATCAGACCGGCGGGCGCCGATGCAAACGATCAGGCGCGGATCGTGACGCCTAGCGATGCGATCGCCGCCGGGGCGAATTACCTCGTGATCGGACGCCCGATCACGCGCGCGAAGGATCCGCGCGCAGCGGCGGAAGCGATCGCCGCGGAGATTGCCGCAGCAAGCTAAGAATCAGATTTTAGAAATTCGGTGAGCCGTGTGGCGACCAGGGCCGACAGGCCGATGGCGCTGCCGTCGATCGCAACGATCTTGATGCGCGCCTTTGCGCCCTGAATCACCGAAACCGTCGAGCGCGGCACATCGAGCCATTTTGCGATCAGCGCCTCGAGCGCGGCATTTGCTTTGCCGTTCTCCGGCACGGCGCGCACGCGCGCCTTCAGTACGGTGTCGCCCCCGAACTCCTCGATGCCCTCCACTGCATCCCGCGCGGCTTTCGGCGTCAGCCGAACGGCAATGGCGACGCCGTTTTCGGTCTGTCGGATTTTCAGTTGCGGCGCGCGAGGCCGCTGGGCGCTTTCGCCCATCGACCCGCTACACGAAAGCCGGCAGCAGCCAGCCCAGCAGCACCACGTCGCGGATGAACAACAGAATGAGGATGAGGATCACCGGCGAGATGTCGATGCCGCCGAGATTGGGCATGAAGCTGCGTATCGGCGCGAGTGCCGGCTCGGTGATGCGGTAAAGCATGTCCGCGATCGAGTAGACGAAGCGGTTGTTCGTATTGACGACATTGAAGGCGATCAGCCAGCTCAAGATAGCGCTGGCAATGACAACCCAGATGAAGAGGTCGATGACAAGAGCAATGAATCCGATCAAAGGCACCATGTAACGGCCCCTCCTCGCGCGGCCTCGGACCCCATGTAGCGGACGGGCACGCCAAAGGGCAAGCCCCGTGACGAAAAGCCCGTTCATGCGGACCCATGGCCTGTTCGGGGCGGCCTCCCCGTTCTGCAGAACCCTTACAAGAATCGGCGCATCAGCGCGGGCGTTGCTTGACAGAGGGCGAGGCGGCTCCCTAAATGCGGGGCTCGAATGGGGCCGTAGCTCAGTTGGGAGAGCGCAGCAATCGCACTGCTGAGGTCAGGGGTTCGACTCCCCTCGGCTCCACCAAATCCCGCGATTAATCAGTCTCTTATAGGACGCGGTCGTAAGCCTTTGCGTCCGCCGGGTCGGTTTCGTGCGCGTCATGCGCCGGGCCCCTCTACGGCGTGATCGCAATGCCCCACGGCAGGCGCCCGACCGGGACCGACTTCAGCGGCTTCAGCGTCTCCAGATCGACGACGGTCATGTCGTTGGTGAGGCCGTTCGCGACGTAGAGTTTCGACCCGTCGGGAGCGACCTCTACGTGCCAGGGGCGCTGTCCCACAAGGATATAGTCCTCCACTTCGAACGTGTCGGCATTCACCACCGCGACCCGGTTGGCGGGCCCCAGTGCGACAAAGGCTTGTCTGCCGTCCTTGGAAAACCGCATGCCGACGGGCTGGATCTGCTCCGGCGATACGCCGGGAATCTCGAAGCCGATCACCTTGAGCGTCTCGTAGGTGCTGCCGTCGATGACCGCAACGGTGCCGCCCACTTCGGAGGAGACCCAGACGTTCCTCCCGTCCGGTTGCCACTCGGCGTGGCGCGGCCGCGTATCGACGAGGACGTTGGCGATGAGCTCGTTGGCTTCCGTGTCGATGAAATGCGCCATGCTCGAGCTTTCAGACGTCGCCACCGTCACGGCGCCGTCGGGGCTGACTCGCATGCCCTCCGGTTCGACGCCGACGGGAACCTCGACAATGAGCTCGCCTGAGTCGGGTTTCATGATCGTCACCATCGAATCGTCCTCGTTGGCGATGTAAATGGTCTTGCCGTCCTTCGACACGTCCATCAGCTCTGGGTCGGGGCCCGAATCCAAGGTGCGGACGATCTCGAGCGACTCTGCATCGATGACCTCGACGGCATCGTCGTCACCGACACACACAAACACCTCCGTCTTGTCTGGTCCCGTGACGATCCCGCGCGGGCGGCGCCCCGTCGCGATCGTCTTGATGATCTCCAACGACTCGGAGTCGACCACCGTGACAGTGTTGTCTCGTTCATTGGAGACGAAGATCTTATCGGCGTAGGCCGGCGTGATCGCGAGCATCGCGGCCGGCGCCACGGCCAGCATGACGGCGTTGCGGCGTTTCATTCCCACTATCTCTGGACGGTTGTTTCGGGGGCGGCGTTTTCAGGGAAACGGCAGTCCGTTTCCGGCTCGTCGAATCCGAGCGTGTCGGTCGGGAAATGCTGATGCAGGAATCCCTCCTGCGGCGAGAGGGACACGAGCGCCTGCGGGCCCATGATCAAAATGGGCTGACGCAGTTGGTGGTCCCAGGGCCGCACGGTCATCTTCTGACCCTTGAAGCCGGCCACGCGGAACTTGTCCGAGAAGATGTAGTCGCGCAGGGACTCCACATCGCGCCTCTTGGAACGCGCCGCGGCTTCGCCGAGCGTGCGGACGGCCAGCCAGCCCGCATAGTCCGGCTCGGTCATGCTGCGGCCCGCCTGTTCCTGGAAGGCGCTTTGCAGAGACATGCCGCCCCATTGCTCGAAGGCGCGGTGCCAGATCGAGGCCGTAAGACCATGCGTGCCGACAACCGGGTCGGGATCCGCTGTGCGGTACATGAAGTACAGTCCGAAGGCCTCGGCCGTATCGATGACGAAGACCACGTCGTGAGCGGGCGCATTCTGCGTGACCATCGGGATCTGGCTCTGAATCTGCTGATGGCCGGACTCGACGCGCCGCGAACCGGCCTCGAACTCATAGGTGCGTTCGTCGACCACCTTGCCGCCGAATCGCTTCGCCGCGCGCTTGACGGCCTCGGCATAGTCGTCGTCTTGCGGGGTGGTCCCTTTGACGATCATCCATCTGGGCCATTTCTTCCAAACGAGGTATTGGGCAAGAGCGTCCGCGCGCATGGCCCAATTGGGCACGATGTGGACAATGTTGGCGCGGCAATTCACCTGCCGCAGCCGGTCGTCGGCGGAGCGCATGTTCAGAATAAGCGACTCTTGCGCCTCGGGAAGATCGGCCACGGCGAGGAGGTCCGCCGGCTCCAAATCGGCAACGATCAGTCGCGGTCCGTCTGCAAGCAGTCTCTTGGCTTCGGCGGCGACATCGCCATCTTCGGGCACGATGTGCTCCGTCAGCACTGTCTCGACGCCGAGAAAGCGCGCCGTCGCATTGTTATCGAGGATGCCGAGACGGGCGCCTTGAATACCCTTGTCGGTCAGGACGGGCTCCATCAGCGACAATGGGATCGGCTCCTCGTACTGCTTGCCGAGATAGACGATGTCCACGACCGTGTCCGGCTGCGGTACCTGTGGCTTCCGGGCTGCCCGCGACTCTTCGGCCGGTTGGGAAGCGCCTTTACCCGGTTGCTTCGTGGCGAGCGCAGGCGTGAGTAATGCGATCGAGATCGCGGCGATGGCAAGGTTCAAGCTGGCCGTTGCCAATCTCATTTCACCTCCATCATGGCCGCGGACGACTTCTCGGGCGTTTCTTCCGCGCCGCGCTCGGACCTGTTGGTGCGCGGCCCAGGTATCTTGGCCGGGAGTTCGAGCTGGAGAACCGCAGCATCGCTCTGATTGGCCTTGGCGATATCGAGCGCCGTTTGACCGCCGGGCGTCTTCACCTCTGGATCGGCACCGGCCTGGAGCAAGAGACCGATCAGGGGCGGGTTGTTGTGCGTGGCGGCGATCATGAGCGGTGTCACGCCCTTCGTGCTTCGCGCATCGACGTCTGCACCGCCTTCTATGAGCCGGCGGGCGACATCGACGGAACTGGCACCCTGATTGAAGCGAGCGGCACGCCCCGACTTCAGGGGTTGCGTGGCAACCATCATGAGGGGGGTTAGCTTTTCCGCGCCCACCGGCTCGTCCAGCTTCGCGCCCGCGTCCATGAGCGCGTTGGCGGCGAAGAACTTGGCTTCCATGATGGCGATTGCCAGCGGCGTCGCGCCGCTGGGGGCGGCTTTGTCCAAATCGGCCCCGCCCTTCGCCAGCGTCTCGATGGACGGCACGTGATTGCGGAACGCGGCATGCAGCAACGGCGTCCACCCGTCTCGATCGAGTTGGTTGGGATCGGCGCCCCGTTCGAGCAGCAAGGCGATCATCTCTGAATCCCTTTCGCGTGCTGCGGTGTGCAGTGGCGCCAGCCCCATGAGATTGAGCGCGTTTATGTCGGCGCCGCGGTCGAGCAAGAAGGCGGCGCGCTCCCGGTCGGTGCCGATAACAGCGTTGCTGAGTTCTTCGTTGAGGTCGGCGCCGTCGTCGAGCCATTGGTCGAGACGCTCTTCCGTGACAACCTGGTCGGCGGAGGCCTTGTCTTTCGCCAGCCCATCGCGGTTCTCCGACAGCGACGACAAATAGAGTCTGCGCGCCTTCTCCTGCCGGTCGGTGAAATAGGTGCCGTGAGAGGGAATGTCGCCCGACACGACGCAGTTGCTGCATTGCACGAGCGGCACGCCGTATGCGGTCAAGACCTTCTTGATCTCGTCGCGGCCGCGTTCCAGCGCATCGTCCAGCATGTATTTCAGCACGACATTGGTCGGCTGGACACCGAGCGCGAGGCTGAACTCGAGCGGTATGTTGTCATCCATCAAATTGGCGGGCTGAATGGCGATCTTCTCGCCGCGCATGGTCTTGAGGAAGCCCGCGAACGGACCGAACACGCCGGCGATATCGAGCTCCCCGTCGACGACCTGCTGGACTTGCCGCCAGGGCTGTTTCTCGGGTTCCAGGTCCGCGTCGTGGCTGAGAACATGCACGTCCAAGCCGCCGGTGATGCCGTGCTTGGCGAGCGCAAGGCGTAGACCGGAGTGCTGGTAGACGCCGAAGCGGAGCTCCTTCAGGCGCGGATCGTCCAGATCTTCGATGTCGATACCGTCTTCCTCGCGGGTGACGAATACGTACGGGGCTCGATAAATGGGGATCGTGGTCAGAACGCTTTCATAGCCAGCCGGCATGCCCAAGAGCACGTCGCACTCATGATTGTCAAAGGTCTGACGGGTCAGGCCACGGTCGATCTGTGGCCGCCAGAAATAGGTCATCTTGGCGCCGAGTTCCTTCGCGACGATGTCGATGATCTTGTTGTCGAAGCCCTCCCTCTTGTCGTTGGACAGGGGCAGGTTGCCGGGGTCGGCGCAAACGCGCAGCGAGTCGATCTTCATCTTGCGCGCGACCGCCTTGGCCTCCGTCAGTTCGGCGGAGGTCAGCTCGTCATAGGTCTTGTTGGCAAAGCCCTGACTGAGGAATTCGGCTGTCTCGTTGGCCTGTGGCTTGTCTTTGGCCTGTGACGTTTCCTCGGGCCGCACGGCTTCTTTGGCCTGAACAGTCGCGATTGCGCTGCCTGAGAAAAGCAGAAACGCCGCGCAGACGGCGGTGCAGGAAAGTCGGTGGGTCAACGCAACAACCCCAATTTGGTGAACGGTTATCAGGGAAAGAGTTGGCGTCAGACGGGTTGCCCCGCCTGACGCCAGTGACAAGCCGTAGCTAGTCGAGGAGTCTGAAGGTGGTGACCGTTCCACCCTGCGGGATGTTGCTCAGGCCAGTGGCTTTCGCCATCGCCGTCGCGCCGATCGCACCGAACTTGTCGCTCATGTCGAGACCCGCGGTGACCGGAAGGCCGATCCAGCCGCCGATACCCGAATGCACCGACACGTACTGCTTCCCGTCGATCTTGTAAGTGATCGGGTTGCCGATGATGCCGGAGCCAAGCTTGCGGCTCCACAGGACCTTGCCGGTCTTGCGGTCGACCGCGCGGAAGTCACCGCCGAGCGAGCCGTAGAAGACGAGGCCGCCGTCGGTCACGGCAGCGCCACCCCAGTTCGGATACGGATCCGGGATTTCCCAGAGCGTCTTACCGGTCAGCACGTCGAACTTCTTGAACTTGCCGGTCACACCGGGCTTCTCTGGATACATGTACACGTTCGCGAACACGTAGACCGTGCCCTGTTGCGTATGCGTACGCTCCTGGGGTTCGTCCTCCATGCACCAGTTGTTGGTCGGGCAGTACGCAATGTTTCCTTCCTTGGGATCGATTGCGCAGGGCTGCTGATCTTTACCGCCCATGGCAGACGGACACGCCGAGGTGTTCACGCCGATGTCGAAGGGCGAATGCTCCTTCACCTTGATCGGACGGCCGGTCTTCAGATCGACCTTCTCCGCCCAATCCACCGTGACGAACTTATTGGCGCGAAGGAGCGTGCCGTCGACCCGGTCGAGAACGTAAGCGAAGCCGTTGCGATCGAAGTGCACCAGCGTCTTACGGTCTTTCCCGTCGACTTCCATGTTCACGAGGATGTTCTCGTTGACGCCGTCATAGTCCCACTGGTCGAACGGGGTCATCTGGTAAGCGAACACAGCCTCACCGGTATCAACCTTGCGGCCGAAGATCGTCATCGACCACTTGTTGTCGAACTTGCCGGAGGTCAGGTCGGGATCGAACTCGTTGCACTTCTCGTGCGTATGATCCTCACCTTCGAGGCCGCAGCGAAGGCCGGGGCTCCAGTGACCGGGGTTGCCCGTGGAGTAATAGATCATCTTCAGCTCGGGGTCGTAGCTGAACCACGCCCAAGGCGAGCCGCCGCCGATCTTCCACTCATCTTTCGGATAGGTGACGACGCCGAGATCCTTGCCATACGACCCGTAATGCGGGTTGGCCTTGTTGGTGTCGGCCGTCAGGCAGACATCCTTGTCCGACCCCGTCGAATGACAGCTCCATACTTCGCTGCCGTCCTCAATGTTGTAGGCCGTGATGCGGCCGCGAGCGGCGAACTCGTCACCGCCGAAGCCGGCCAGAACCAGGTTCTCGGCAATCATCGTCGGGCCCGTGTGGGTCTCACCGTGCTCAGGATAGGCGTGCTTGACCGTCCAGATCTCCTTGCCGGTCTTGCCGTCCAGCGCAATGACGAAGCCGTCCAGTGTGTGGAACACGACCTTGCCCTTGGCGTAGTTCAGACCTCGGTTGACCGTGTCGCAGCAGGCGCGCGGGATGGCCGATTCGTCACGATCGGTCTTCTTCACGTAGTTCCAGATCTGCTTCGGATTATCCGGATCCGTCAGGTCAAGCGCCTGCACGACGTTGCAGAGCGGCATCGACGGGCAACCGCTCACGAAATACATCATGGGCGTGCCGTCTTCCAGCTTGATGACGATGGGCTGGCCTTCCTGGCCGCGCAGCGAATTCATCGATTGCGCCCAGATCATCCCAAGCTTGCCGACATTTTCCGTGTTGATGTCTTTCAGCGGGCTGTGACGCGTCAGCTGGTTGTCGCGACCCGGCGCGGGCCAAAGGTCCGGATCTTTTGCTCGTTCGTCGATCTCGGCTGATGCGGACTGGTCCGCCATCACCGACACCGGCGCGAGCAGAAGCGCGGCTGTCAGGCCAATACCTAGGCCTAGTTTCTCAAACTTCATTTCGGTTGCTCCTCCCGAATTATCCGAGCGGCTCGTAGGATTTGTTCCTGCGGGCCAGACTTGCCCCTTGGGGCGTGACGTCGGCGAAGCACTCGCTGGCCGGCTTGTCCGTGAGCGCGATGTTCCGAGGGAAAGTCGAGTTGGGAAGAAGTGCCCAGACGCGGGTTCGAAACGAAGTCAACACTCTCACAAACGGAGGGCCATTGAGGCTCTCGACGACTAGGATGCTATAGAGTGTCGCTGTGCTTGGTGTTCCAGACCTCTCAGAGAAGATTGCGCGCCGCCTTCGAAAACGCACGTCTGGGTTTTGGGGAATTTGTCCCGACTTCGCGCAACACTTCTTCCCGCGGGGTTTCCCGACGCACAGGGAAGATCTAGCCTGTTTTTTTGGAGCCTTTGGCAGTCGGGCGCGCGACGTTCGGAGTGACCGGAAAGTGCTGAACGGCGAAATGCACCAATTCCTGCAGCGATTGCACGCCCAGCTTCGGCTTCAGTCGATTGCAAATGTGAGCAACGGCTTTGTAGCTGAGGGCGAGATTGTCGGCGATCTGCGCGTAGGACTTCCCCTCCGCAAGGAGGGACAGGATGAAGCGTTCGCGAGGGGATAGGGCCTCGAGGTCAAGCGACTTCGGCTGTCGATTTCTGAGGAATGCAAGATCCGACGCCAGGACGCGGCTCACATAGGGAAGCCCTTCGCGCACCGTCTCAAGCGAGATCGCAATCTCGTCGTTCGAGGCATCCTTCACGACATAGCCATCCGCGCCCACCTTCAGCGCCTCGTGCGCGATGCGGGGATCGTCGTACATGCTGAGCACGAGGATTGGCACGCTCTCGTCGTAGCGGCGGAGCCGCCTGATGAAGGACAGGCCCGCAAGCGCGCCGGCGCCCATGGCCAAGTCCACAATGACGATGGCAGGCCGCCTGAGGCGGCAGAGCCTGAAGGCTTCGGAGAAGCTTTGCGCATTGTGAATGACGGTGGCACGGGTCTCTTCGATCAGCAGGCGAATGCCGGCGAAGACGACGGGATGATCGTCGACGACCAGAATGACGTCGTTCGAGTCCGTCTGCCCGCCGTTCGGGTTTCTATCATTCGGCACCGGATTTCAGTTCGCCCCACTTCGATTCGCCTTTGCGGAGAAATGTTAGCAGAGGGCGCCATGCCTGATATTCCAGAGCGCCTGCAGAAAAACGGGAAGCCTCCCTCATCGCGTTGGTAGGCCGAGGAACAATAGTCGCCAACGCCCGGATGGGAATCGATGCTGCGCCGGCGACTGCGCGTGCCCAGCAATCTCAGCCCGTTGTCGGCCGTACCGAGTTCGGCCGACCGCCGGTTCTTCCGGCGGATGCCGTGTGCCCGACGAATCCGCTCAGATGCCGCGCGCGACGCTAAGCCCGTCGAAGGGCGTGATCCAAGAGGCCGTCCAGCCCAAGCGCCCGTCCTCGGCGAAGCGAAGACCGGCCAGGATGAACAAGGCGCCGGACTGATTCTTGGTCTTTTCGACTTCCACGACGGCGTAGCCGATGAAACGTCCGCAGACTTCGGCGCCTGCAGCCTTGTTGACCGCGTTCACCGCGATGGGTTCAGTCTTGCCCGCCGACAACTCCGACGCAAGTGAAATGGCCTGCGCCTCGGTCTCGCACAGCATGGCGTTGACCTTTGAAGGTGATCTGGCCTCGCCCGCGACCGCGGGAATGGCCGCGAAGACGCCCGCCAACGCAATTAAGAGAGTTCTTGCCTGCATGAATGGCCTGTCCTGGTTCGTGCAAATTTGCGTCGAGGCAAAATTGTCAACTTCGCCTGGCGGCCGGTCAAGAACATCCTGGGGGTTGGTAGGCAAGTTTGCCACTCTGACATTGGAACTTGTCTGGCGCGCTTTGGTCCAGTTCTGCGTGGCATTTTGGCCATTTTCTCTGCGTTTTTTCGAGCGTTGGAACCTTTTGTCATGGGCACTTTTCACTCGGTAGAATTGGGGGCGATGGCATCGCTACCAGGACCCGCGATCGTCTAAGGGAAGACTCTTGTGTCCCCGAAACGAGAGTAACCCCATGTCCATTCGCATTCCGGCTCTTCGCACTCTGTGTCTGAGCTTCGCTACGCTCCTTGCGCTTGCCTTCATCAACACCGCGCAGGCGCAAGGGCTTGCCGAAGGGGGGTTTGACCCCGCAGACCTCGAAGCGATGACTGCTTCGGTACACCAGGTGGATCTCACCGAAGACATGGTGACCCGGCTGATCGCGTCGTTCCCCGAGATGCGGAAGACGGGAGCCAAGTTCTCCAAGACACAGCTACCGGAGAAGCCGCCCGTACCCGGTAGCGGCAACTCAGACCTCGACGCTCTGCCGGACAACAAGCGCGCGGCCCTCGAGGCTGTTGCCCAAAAGCACGGCTTCAAGACTCTGGAGGAATGGTCCGACACGGCAGGGACCGTGGTCCGCGGCTATATTTTCCTGGCCCAAGGCAAGAAGCCCGGCGCGACCGATACGGCTCTCCGCCTGAACGTCGAGCACACCGAACGCAATCCGAACCTGACGCCGGAGCAAAAGGCCGAGATGATCGAGATGTATCGGCGGATCGCGTCCAGCCTGAAACGCCTCGAGCCGTCCGATGCGAACTACGAGATGATCGTTGCCATGAAGGACAAGCTCGCGCCGATCATGGATCCGCAATAGCCGGCCCGTAGCCCAATGAACGCGCTGTCCCTTCGATGAACGCGAGATTTGCGGAGAGCGCAGTAGCGGCACTCTCGCGCCGGCCAAAGACGGCGGCCAGTTCCGGCGGCAGGCCGCGCTGAGCCGATATGACTCCGACATAGCGCAACACTGCGTCGTCGTCCTCGATCAGGAGGGCGCCGCCGCTGTCGCCCGGCGAAACATTTTCATCCAGGCACCATAGCGCCTCGGGGAGGCCTGCCTCGCGATCCAAGCGGCTCTTGAAGCATTCCGCCGAGTTCTTGATCTCGACGGGCAGATAGCGGCGCACGCCCGCACTGCTACAGTCCTCCGCCGCAACGCAACTGAGCCCCCCATAGGCCACAAGCACGCCCTTTCGTCCTGGCCCCGTCGTCGCGGGGCGCGGCAACGAAGCCCCAATCGCATCAGTCTCGGCGAGCGGCAATTCGACATCGATCGGCGCCGCCGTGACGAGTATCGCCATATCATGGGGAACCCGCGCGGTTCGCCATTGGCTCGTATCGTTCTCGCGCCACTCCGGAGCGATCTCGACGGCTTCTACGGCGTGGGACCGCATACGCCCCTGCTTGAACACATGCACGAAGAGCTCGTCCGGCTGCAGATAGGAGTCGACATAGATGCGCTTGCCATAGGCTTGGGCCACATGCTGCACGCAGTGCGCCGAGGTTACGACGACGCGGGGATACAGCACCGTGCCCGAGCAGATCATGCGGCCGCGCTGGGCGATCTCCACGACGAAGGGATAGCGGTTGTCGCGATCGTCGATGCCGTTGGGAAGGGCGTGAACCGATGGGCCCGGCAGCGTCGCGGCGATCAGAAGCGCCAGCCGAGCTAGGATCGTAGAGAAGCGTGGCGGGCGCGGCATCGAGAGAGGACCACTATTCGGAGGCCGCAATGGCGAGGCCGCGAATGCCTTCGCCCACCGCGATGCGCTTCAGCTCTTGTCCCGACGTGCCGTCGAGGACGGAAATGTCGCCGGACATCCAGTTCACAACGTAGAGGCGTTTGCCATCGGGGAGCATGCCCATGCTCTCCGGATATTTTCCGACTTTGGTGCGTTGAACGGGATCGAGCGATTCGGCGTCCAGAATTGTCACAGTTCCAGACTGCTGGTTTGCCACGAACACCCGCGCGTCGTCCGGTGAGACCACAACGCCGTACGGCATGGCGCCAGTTCGCACGGTCCCCAACGTCGCGAGGGACCGTGCATCCAAGACCGACACGTCACCGCTTCGGACGTTGGCCACGTAAACGCGCTCGCCTAGAGGCGAGACGTTCAGCGCGAACGGCGCCTTGCCGACGTGGACCGTGCCCGCGACCTTCAACGTGTCCGTATCGATCGCAGTCACAGAATCGTCCTCGCGGTTCGCCACAAAGACCCGCTTGAGCTTCGGAGCGAATGCCACATGCGCTGGCGAGCGTCCGACCTTGATCTCCGCGAGGGTCTTCCCGGCCGCACTGTCCACGACCGACAGGATATTTCTGTTCCAGTCACTGACGAACAAGCGCCCGTCGTCGGAGGCGGCTATCCCGAACGGCGTGCCGGCAATGGTGATGGTGCGCGGCTTATTCAGGGCGCCGGGATCCAGAACGTCGATCCGGCCGATCTCGGGATGGGTGACATACAGCCTCCGTCCGTTCGGCGCGGCGGCGATGATGGCGGGGCCCGGTGCTACCGTGATCGTTTCGACTGCCTCGTCCGTCGCAGTGTCGATCACTACCACGCGCCCCGCCTCTTGGTTGGTGACATAAAGGTGCGGCGCAGCTACCGAAACACTCACACCACACAGGGTAGTGCAAAGCGCCGCAAGGAGCCCGGCGGCCCCGGCCATACGTTGCCGCGCCACGGCCACCGCTACTGCTCCGCCTTCTTCTTCAGCTCTTCGAGCCCCGCCTTGTAGAACGTGGTGACGGCATCGACGGCCGCTGCATCGTTCTGCGTCTCGGAGGGGAAATTGCCCGTATCGGCCCGATAGAGCCGCGCGTCCCAGATGACTTCGCTGCCGCCGTCGGCGTCCGGCTTCACGGCCAGCGTGGCGGAGTAGAAGCTCACGGGGAATGCTTGGATGTCAGGCGTGTCGAGGCGGTAGGAGTAAGACATCTCGGCCTCGACATATTCATCGAGGCTGTCCTTGAGCTGACCGCCATCGCGCAGCACGACCGTGCGTTCCGCACCCGCCTCGTTGCCGCCGGTGCCCATGCTCGTCTCGACGAGCGGGTTCCACGACACGAGGCCGTCGAAGTCCTTGACGAGTTCCCACACTTTCGCGGGCGGCGCCGCGATCGCGATACTCTCTTCGACCTTTTGTGGCGTCGGACCATGTGCTGCCGCGGGCGCGATGCCGAGCAGTAGTAGGACGTGCAGCATGGCATATCGAAACAACGTCATGGATAAACCTCATTCAGTACTGGTCTTGGGTGTTGGATGCGGCGCGCGATGCGCTCCCGCAGCGGCAGAACGCCGTAAAGGACGACGAGAAGCAGCAGCGCCAAGCCGGCGGGATAGGCGCGAACATCCGCCGCGACCCGAACTTTCCGTGGCGGCGCGATCTCCTCCAGGTCTTGAACCAGTGCTCCTGCGCTCCCCAGGTGAACGTAGGTCAGTCCGGTTTGCGCCGCGATCGCTTCGAGGTGATCCTCCTTGACGGAGGTCATGTGTTCGTTGTTGTCGATGGGCATGTCGCCGAACGGCGCCCATTTCGGGTGCCAGCCCGGGCGCGACGACGCATCGGGCGGCGGCTGTCCGGAACGGTTTTCCTGCAGCACGTCCGTTGCGCTCAAGGTGCCGATCTCGCGGCCGGAGTCGTCGAACTTCGGCAACGGCACCAGCGTCTTGCCGCCGACGCCGACGATCAGGCCCGGTACGTCGCCGGGCCTTCCCTCGAACGCCGGAATGCCTGTCCAGGGAAGCGGCGGCGCCTCGTGACCGTCCGTAAAGAAAAGTAGCGATGCGCCGAGCGGCTTCACGACGGCCAAGGCGTCGTGGACGCCGAGCGCGACATAACTGTCGCCCTCCCAAGCCATGCGCCAGTCGAGCGCTTCGATTGCGGAATCGAGACTGGAGAAGTTTTCACACACCTCGATCGGCTCGACCAAGACGAAGACGCGCCGCGCCGTGAAAATGCCGAGCCCGATTTTGGACTGGCACGGCAGTTGTGCGATCAGTCCCGTCAGACGATCCTTTGCGAAGTCGAGCCTGCTGGCCGGCTCTTCGTGAAGTTTGGTATCGCGCGTGTTCATGCTCGCCGTTACATCGACGAAGGCCATCGCATCGTAGGCGTTCCGTGTGAGCGTCACGCGTGGCACGAAGAGCGCGGCAACGACCAAAGCAAGCGCGGCAGCCAGCAACCAGAAGCGAATGTCACCAAGCGCGGACGGGACGGACACGCGTCTCATGGCGCCCCCCGCGGAATGCCGGGCAGGTCGCTCCACAGGTCCTTGCGCGGCTCTTGCTGCATCGGCTCTTCGCTCGGCGTGATCACGGGAAGGTCCCGGACCAGCCGCGCAGCCACGTCCATGTTGTATTTGACGTCCCAGGTGCCGGGGTCCAGGCGGAGCGCCTGCTCGTAGTCGGCCTTGGCGAGATTGACGAGCGATGTCGCCCTGTCGAACTTTCCCTGTTCAATCGCGGCGAAGGTCGCTCGCAGGCGCGCATTACCGTCGTCATAGAGCATGGCGACGCGCGTTTTGTCGTCGGCGCGAAAGTTGGCCTGATCGAGTAGTAGCTGCGCCTCGCCGATCCGGTCGCGCTGGAGAAGATAGTAAGCGCGCGCGAACAGCACCGGCGGCGACGCCGTGTCGGCGCGAATCTCGACATTCTGCCCGGCGGCCAGCGCGGCGATTGTGCGGTTGTCGTTCCAGGCCTTGTACCAATTCCAGCCCGACGCGATCGCAAGCGCCAGGCCAATGGCAAGGAGAAGCCAGACAAAAACGATGCGCGCGGCGTAGATGGTGCCCAGAGCGCCGCGCAGAAGCCCGGGCGTGCGAGCAGAGTGACGGATGGCGGTCATTGCGCCTCCTTCCGAAGAGGGAGCGGCCTCGAGACCCTGACCTCGGCGAGCTTAGCCAGGACAAGAAGTATCAGGGCGCCCGTGGCAATGGCGTAGGCAAGTCCCGATAGATCCTTCTGGGGGATGCGCTCACGGTAGCGCATCGGGCGCCGCTCGAGTTTATCGATGGTGGCGATCGCCTCTCCGACCGCGGATGAGTTTTCCACCTCGAACGCACGATATGGAATATTCAGGTTCTGGAAGAACAGATTGAGGTGGCGCTCCGGCATAGCCCGAGGCGTGTCCGGCTTGTCGGGATCGGGTGCTTCGAAAATCCCGCGCGCGCCTTCCGTGCGCAGGAAAATCCAATAGAGGTTGACCGGCCGTTTGAGAAACGCCGCCTCGAGCTTCTGCTGCATCTTGCGGTCGATGACGGCGGCGCCGTCCGAGACCAGCACGATGGCGCGGTTCGCGACCCCGGCATCCGTATCCTCCGTGGACACGATATCCGTGTCATGCATGGCGATCGCCATGGCGAGGCCCTTGCCGACATTGGTAAGCGCGAGCCCCGGCTGTACGATGGCATCGATGGCGGCAAGCGTCGCCTCTTTGTGTTCCGATAGCGGCAGGACGAACATCGGCGCCGTTGAAAAGGCCGTGATGCCGAAGCGGTCGTGCTCGCGGGTCGCGACGAACTGCTTCAGGAAGCGCCGCGCCGCGGCCGATTTCGATTCCTCACCGCTGCGTGTCGGCGCCTGGCCGGCGAAAGTGTCGTTCATACTGGACGACCGATCGAAGAGCAGCACGATACTGGCGCCTTCGCCGGTTCGCTCGATGCTTTGGCCTTTGACGTGAAGCCCCGCCAGCCCGAGCAAGAGCGCGGCGATCGCGAGGGCCCCGAGCACGCGCAAAACCACATCGACGCCTTGCGAGAGCGGGTCCAGCTTGGCGGCCCGTAACGATGGATAGGGGTTCGCCTCCCGCGCCGTTGCCAGGAGCGGCAAGATTGCCAACGGGAGCAGAAACAGAACCCATGCATAGCCGACGGCGAAACTCACAAGGCCCTCCGTTCCGCTGCACTGAGTTCGGCGCCGAGGGCGGCCATTGCCGACAGCGGCATCGCCTTCTCGGCGCCGCTCACATCGTTCGCGAAGAATGCTTGGCGTGAGGCGGCGAAGAACCGGCCGATCTCGCGCTCGTAGGCGCGGAACACCGCGTGGCTTTCCAGAAATCCGGCGACATCCTCCGCCAGCACACGGCGCCCGGCGGCGGCGTCGAACGCCCGGTGCAGATCGAGGAGCCCCTCACGATAGGCATCGGCATTCTTGAAGCGCGCGAGCGACCGCAACCGGCGGGAGGCGCGCGCGAAGGGCCGGTTCGGCCTCGCGCGGAACGGCCACCACGCCCGGTCGTACGCCAGGAAGATCAACGCCAAACCAGTGAGACCAAGCCCCACGCCGAACAGGACGCGGTCGCGGCGTGTGGACAGCGCTTGCGGTTTGACGTCGGGTCTCAGGTAGCCTTCCGGCCCTTCCGCCGGCACCTCCGGGATGACCTCGCGCAGCGGCGCCATGACGAATTTGAACGCCGGCACTTTGGCGACCGCGACGTCGTCGCCATCCTTGAAGCGGAGTTCGAAGGCCGGCAGATGCCGCTCGGCCGGCGACAGCGGCACGTAGAGCGTTTGGTAGACGAGCTTGAGGCGGTAGCGCGTCGCCCCGGACGCCCACCGCTCGGATACATCGACCGAACGCAGGTCGAGCCAATAGGACAAACGTCCGGGCTTCGGCTGTGACGCCGCTTCGAGGATATAGGATTTGGCGACGTCAACATGCACTTCGCGCGTGAGGAGATCGCCGACAAAGTAACCGAAGCCGCGCGGCTCGACCGTGCTGACGGACAGGACCGGCGATGCGGGCGCGTCGACCGCGAGCGCCGGTGTCGACAGCAGCAGGGCAAGCACGAACGCGATCATCCGGTCTCACCCATGAGATAGGCGCCGAACCTGTCCCAATCGATCTTGCCGACACTCTCGAACGGCGGACGGCCGTAAAGCATGGCGACCGAGCGCAGGCGTTTGGACCGCACCGCGGCATCGGCGACCAGCGCCGCCCGCAAGGCGGGCCGCATCACGTACAGACGCCGGCGACCCGTTTCGAGATCGGCGAACGACACGAGGCCGTAGCGCGGCAGGTCCTCCAGCTCGCGGGGATCGCGCAACACGATCGGAATAACATCGTGGCCAGCCAGGGCCTCGAAGATGGCCTCGATCGTCTCGCCCGGCATGAGGAAGTCGGAGATGAGAAACACCAGCTTGCGGCGTCCGGCGATGATCGCGGCGGCATCGACAAGACCCTCAGCGCTCGCACCGAAGTCCCCCTGCCCGGCGGGCTCGAAGTCGCGTAGATTGGTCAGCATCTCCGCCTCGGCGCCGCGAGAGGCAGTCGCTGGCCAGAAGCACGTCGGGACGATACGGCGATTGGCACCGATGAGACCGAACGCATCGCCGACGCGCCGCGCAGATCCGGCCAGCGCCGCGCATAGATCAGCGGCGACGTCGACGATGCACGCCTCTCCGACGAATGTCATGGAGGCCGACAGGTCCACGAGCGCATAAACGGTGATGGCGCTTCTCTGCGAAAACCGCTTGGCGTAGAGGTTTCCGAACGGATCGCGAAGCGACACCCGCAGGTCGATACGGCGCGGGTCTTTGGTGCGAATGAGAAGTTCGTGGTCCTTGAACAGTCCGCCGGCGCCCTCCAGTTTTCCTTGATGGGCGCCGATGCGAACGCCGGCCGCGCGCCAAGCCAGCCGGTAAGGCACGTCAATAGCTGAACTGACTTCTTGAGAAGCCATGCTCATGGGGCCGGCACCTTCGCAAAGACCTCCGCGAACAACGCTCCGACCAGGGCTTCGCGGCGGAGCTCGTAGATCGGATCCAGAAAGACGCGATGCGACATGATCTCAGGGAACAAGGATCGGATGTCTTCCGGGACCACCATGTCGCGCCCATTGAGCCAGGCTTCGACACGGGCGCCGCGCACCAGATAGGCGATGCCGCGCGGTGACGCGCCACCCTGGACGAGTCGGGACATATCGACACCTCTGATTTCAATTCCGGCGGATACGGGATCACGAATGGCAGACCACAGATCGAGCGTGTATCTCTCGAGGGCCTCGCTGGTCTGGATCTCCGACTGCACGCCACGCGCCACATCGTTCAACTGGCTGTGGTCGAGGACCTCCCCCGTGACCGATTGCACCAGCGCATCCGCATCGTAGAACCGACGGTCGAAGGCCAGAGCGCGGCTGGTCTCACGGTCCTTCGGAGTCTCCATGGAGATTTCCATGAAGAACCGGTCGCGTGCGGCGGCTGGCAACTCGAACGTCTCCTCGCGCTCGATCCTGTTGCGGTCAGCGAACACCAGCAGGTGCGGGAAGGAATACTCGCGATTGAACGCCGTCACGCTACGCTCGGCCATGAGCCGCAGCAGCAATGAATGAACCTGAGGACGGGCACGGTTGATCTCGTTGAAGAAGAAGACCGTAAGATCGCCGCCCTGGCGCAAAACCGGGCCCGGATCGACGCGCGGCCGTCCGTCCTCGTCGAGATATGTGTGATAGATCAGGTCCGCAGGCATGAGGTCGATCGTGCCCTCGACACGTTCAAACGCACCGCCGAGCGCGCGCGTTGCAGCGCGCAGTAACGTTGTCTTGCCGACGCCGACATCCCCTTCCAGCAGCACGTGGCCGCGCGCAAAGATCGCGATCGTCAGCAGACGAAGGACACGGTCCTGTCCGATAATGGTGTTTCGAAGGACGCCCTCGAACGCCAAGGCGCGGTCGCGCCAATTGGCAAGATCGATTTTTTGGTCCCGGCTGACGGAGTCCGCGTGCGGCCCAGCAAGACCTGTCATAGCAATGCCCCCCTCTTGCGTTGTGCCGCTGTCACTCAAGTGCAGGCGCGCGGCACGCCGTCCGAGTTGTCGAAGACAAAAGGGGGTGCAGCCCTTGGCTGCACCCCGCCCCCGAAAAACAGTGATGGACGCCCTGTTCCGAGGGTTAGCTCTGGGAGAAGCAGGACAGAGCTAGAGTTTGGAAACGTCGTAGACCCACTTGCCGGTCTCTTTGAAGTGCGCGGAGCGCTTGGCGTTGCGCGCTTCCATTTCCTTGATGGACTCGCTTTGTTTTGCGAGTTCCTTCGGGTCGTGCTTCGGATCGTACTTGGATCCCTTGACTTTCTCCGGGTAGCCCGGCTTGGGCTCCCAGCAATTACCGGGGGCCTTGCAGTTGGTGCCGTCATAGGCCAGAGCGCTTCCGGCCGTCATGGCAAGCGCAACAGCGCCCGCAAGCGCCGCGCCTGTAATACGTAGTGTCTTCTTCATGGGTCAGTTCCTCCGTGCTCAGTCGCTAGTTTTCCGACGGTGTTTCCGTCTTCTTCTCCGCGCTGTCCGCACCTACTGCGGCCGTTTGCGCGGGAATCTCGCAAACCAATTCTTCGGCTTCAGGCTTGTGGTGTTCTGGGTCGAAGGGAACGAAGTTGGCCTTCTGCTCATCGGTGAGCCAGACGGCGCCCTCCACGTCCCCTTTGTACAGATGGCGGACCCAGGCGATCACCAGCAGGATCTCGTCCATTGTTCTGGCGGATGCTTGCGGTCCCATCATGCTGCGGGCGCCGCCATAGATCGTCTCGAACAGACCTTTGTCGGTCTGGTTCTTCGGATAGGTCCAGTAGTCGTCGTTGAGACCGGGGCCGAGCTTGCCTTCGCCGATATGGCCGTGACAACCCGAGCACGCTGTGAGGAACACTTCCTCGGCCTCGTGCATACAGCTCTCAACGCCGTTGTACGGATTGTGGCCGGTCTTCATGAACTCCTTCACAGCCGGCGTGTCTCGCCCTTCCTCCGGCGACAGGCTGAGATCGAGCGGCATGCCGGTGATCGTGTGAACCAGTTGAATCTGCTGGGCGAGAGCCATCAGCGGAATCAACGAAAGCGCGGCCACCACGGCTGCAAACTTAAAACCCTGCCTCATTACGTTTCGCTTCCTTCTCGATTCTTCTTTCTCAAGTCTTCTTTATGGGTGGCGCCCAGACGCCCGCATGCCATGTCCTAGGACTTCGTATCCGATGGCGGCTTCGTGGGTTCTTCGACCGGGATGCCTTCCTCGATCAGAATCTCGTGGATCTGCGGCTTGGCCCGCTCCAAGGCCTCTTCGACCTCGGCGAGAAGCTTCTCGTCGTCCTTGCGCACACCCATGGACTGATCGAAGTGGAACAGCACCGGCTCGCCGTCGAAGCGGAAATTGTTGTCCGGCACGCCGGTCATTTTGAGCTTCCCGTCCGATTCCTTGACGTAGCGCGCCACGGACGGTGCAAACGCAATGGCAACGTCAGACTTGCCGGACGACACGTTGCCCACCATGAGGGCCGGGTCGATGCGCAGATACTGATTGCGGGAGCTCTTGAAGTTGGTCAGCGACTTTACGTAGTTGAAGTTCTTACTGAACAGGCCGTACTTCACCATCATCACTTCGGCGGGTCCGCCGGGCTCGTAGCCAACGTTCTTCGCCTTGGCGAGATCCTCGCTGTCGAACGCCTCGATTTCGAGCTTGGAGTTCGAGGGCTGCACGAAGACATAGCCGGCGCGATAGTACGGCGAGGTGGTGAGCACACGCGGATCGCCAGTGTCGACACCGATGACGATGTCGCACTTGTCCTTGTCGAGGAGGTCCCGCACCACGTAGATCGCAGGCCGGTCCTCCCAAACGAATTCCACGTCTCGGTCCATGGCCTCGCCGAGAACCTTGGCGATGCGGTTCTCGAAGCCTTCCTCGCTTTTCAGGGAGTAGGGGTTTTCGTTGGCGCCGGCGCAGACCCGCAAGGGAGCCTCGTCGCTCTTTGCGTCGCTCGCCGCATTGGCAGGCCCCGCGAACAGGGCCATGGCGGCGGCGGTCGTCAGAAGCGCCTTACTCAGGAAGTCGAATTTCTTGTCCATCACATTGTGTCCTTACAGACTGACTTGTCGTTTGGAGGGTTCGGCTTGGCGCGGCGGCAACGGCGGGTCGGCGAATGCCGATCGCGCTCTCGTCCATCAGGCGGCCTGGTCGACCCTCGCAATGTCGTGGGGGAAGCGGGTTTCGCCAGGACGCACCGAGGCGCCCTGGCGAACCCTTCGTCTGACTAGGTTCCGTCCGTGATGATCTCGGTCGAGTACTCGTCGAGATTCACGTCCTCGCTATACGGACCTTTGCCGTCCAGCGAGAAGACCAGGAGGCCACCGCCTTGCTGGGTCCAGTTCTGCAGGTTGCGGAACGCACCCACGGCACCGAGACCGGCAGTCGGATCCTGGAGGTCGAACACCAGGCCAACGCCCGGCCAGCCGCCGACGCCGTAGTACACTGCGACATACTGCGTGCCGTCGTGCTCATAGGTCATCGGGTAGCCGATACCGCCAGATGGCATCTTGAACTTCCACAGAAGCTCGCCGGTGTCGGAGTTGCGGGCTTTGAAGTAGCCGTCCAGGGTCGGGTAGAACATCACACCGCCCTTGGTCGCGAGCGTACCGCCCCAAGCGGCGAAGCGCTCCATGACCGACCACTTGTACTTGCCTTCAGGCGCGCTGTAGGCCTTGACCTGACCGAGACCAAGATAGTTGGCGCGGTCGCCCTTCGGACCCGGGTACATCGACAGGGTGGCACCGACAAAGAACTGGCCGGCGCGGTAGGGAAGCATGAAGGGCTCCCAATCCATGCAGATGTGGTTGATGGCGAGGTAGAAGAGACCCCGCTCCGGATCGTACGAGTCGTGGGCTTGGTCGTGGTAGCCCATGGCCGACGGGCAGATGTCCTTGCCTTTGTGGTCCATGCGCGTGCCGTATTCCGGATTACGAACCGGAATACCCGTCTTCATGTCGACATGCGTCCAAACGTTGACGGTGTCATCCAGGAAGTCGGCACGGACAAGGTCGCCGTTCACGCGGTTCAGCGTGTAGATGATGCCGTTCCGATCCGGATGGGTGACCAGCTTGAGGTCTTTGCCATCGATCTTCTGATCGGAAAGCATCATCACGTTGACGCCGGCGTAGTCCCACTCGTCATGCGGGGTCTTCTGATAACCCCACTTGAGCATGCCGTCGTCGGCGTTGCGGGCCATGATGGTCATGGTCCACTTGTTGTCGCCCGGACGCATCGTCTCGTTCCACGGCGAGGGGTTGCCAGAGCCGTAGTAGATCAGGTCCAAGGACGGATCGTAGGCATACCAACCCCAGTTGGTGCCGCCGCCGATCTTCCAGGCATCGCCTTCCCAAGTCGCAAGGCCGAGGCCCTTCTGACCGTATTGGGGGTTATCCTTGTTGAAGTCGTCGCCGATGCCGATTTCGGCGTCGGGACCCGTGGCATAACGGCGCCAGACCTGCTCGCCGGTCTTGACGTTGTAGGCGGTGGCATAGCCGCGAACGCCGAGCTCGGCGCCCGACGACCCGACGATGACCATGTCCTTGACGACATAAGGCGCGACAGTCAGCGTCGAGCCGACCTTGATGTCGGAGTTCTCGACCTTCCAGTACATCTCACCCGTATCAGCATTCAGCGCGACGACATGTCCGTCGAGCTGGTTCGAGAGGATGAGGTTGGGCGTCTTGCTCGCATCGTCGGTCGGCCAGTAGGCGAGACCGCGATTGACCAAGTCGCAGCACGCCACGGCACGGGCCGCGGGATCCTGCTTGGGCTTGTACTGCCATTTGATCTTGCCCGGATTCTTGAGGTCCAGGGCATAGACGTTGTTCGGGAAAGAGCTGTTGACGTACATCACGCCATCGACCACGAGCGGCGTGCCTTCGTGACCATTCAGCAAACCCGTCGAGAAAGTCCAAGCCACACGGAGGTCCTTAACGTTCCCCGTGTTGATCTGATCCATCTCACTGTAGTTGTCCGCCGTGTAGTCGAGACCCGGCATGACGTAGTTTTCTGGATTCTTCGCCATCTCGATCAGACGATCGTTGGCGTTGGCGGCCCCTGCTAGAAAGCCACCGAGGGCTAGCGCGACGCATGACGCCGACACATACCCACCGATACTGTGAAATCTCCTCATATGCGAACCCTCGCGTTTTCGCTCCCATTATGACGAAGACGTCCAAGAGCCCTCATGATCGAGGGACCTCGTCCTCTCCGCTCGGTTTCTGCGCGACAACACCTCGGGCGAACGATGCCGTCGGCGCTTCACGCAGCCGCCAAGCCAAATGTTCAAACCACGTGTTGAAGTCTGGCCATGTCAGGAGACGTGAGCGGCTTGCTTCCACAGGGCGCCCACATCCCTAGCGGTGGACGAAGTCTAGGGCCGCGCCCGCTGAAACGTCTTTGGGCCTATTCCCAGAAACGCCTCTGGAGCATTGCTCGAAACCGAAGGGCGCAACTTCATCTCAGACGTTTGGATTAGTGGTGGGACAGCCGTGCGTTTCCTCCCGGCAGCGATTGACGAATTCGCTTCGGGCAGCGGCAGGAGGAAGCAAATTTTCGGGAAAAGCGAGCAGACCGATTGGTCAACGGTGGCAAGAAACTCGGTGACATTATTGCTGCCGAGTAGATGCCGCCGAGAGAGCGCGCGCGGAGCGCGTGCGGCCCAGGCATCTTGCCGAATAATTCGAGAGCCGACACCCACATGTCCCCTTTGCTCCCCGCTGTCGCCGCGCGCCGTTCGCGCCTTTTGCTCGTTGCGCTGACGGCACTTTGCCTGGCTGGCTGCGACGACAAGTCCGCGACGGCCACGCGGACGCCCGTTCCGCAAGAGGACGAACGCTCCGTCTATTCACAGATCACTTGGCTGGACGCCGGATCGCCCATCACGCCGGCACAGTGGCTGGCGAGCCGTACCGCGAAGACAGAGCTGCCGCAGAACGATCCACGAGTCGAAGCGGCGCGAACGGAACTCGGGCTTGCCGCGCACCGATTTGGCGACGAACCGCGCATGATCGCCAACCGCGCGGTTCAGCTCGAGGGCATGCTCGCGAAACGCGGCATCCACGAGACAGCCCCGGAGATCATCGAGGCGCTGCTGCCCGTCGCGGAAACGTCCGGCGCTCTCCAGGGCTTCGGCGCGCTGTGCCAGCAATACTTCAATCTTCGCCAGCAGGGCATCGGCCGCAAGGCCGCCGTCGAACGCTTGCAAGACCTTAGTTTGCGGGAACCCGGGAGTGACCGAAGCCATGGCTAAGCTACTGAATGCGATCTGGTACGACCGGACCATCCGCGTCCAGCTCATGATCGCCATCGGCATCATCAATGTCATCGCGCTCGTGATCGTGGGCGTGATCTTCGTCGCGAATGCGCACAAGGCGACGCGCGTCGAAATGGACGCCTCGGTCGATCTGGCCAAGAATTTCGTGCGGGTCGCCATCCAGTCGCTGTCGCCGAATACGCGCCCTGAGGATATCTCCAAGAACGTGGACCAGCTGTCGAGCCGGCTTCGCATCGGCAAGCTTCGTCACGTACGCATCTATATGGCCGATGCGACCGGCGCCCTGGTGCAGCTATCGCCTGCGCCGAGCGCAAGGCGCGATCCCGCACTGCCGCCGCCCGCGCCGCGCTGGTTCGAAGCCCTCGTTGCGCCCGACGTCGCGCCGAGTACCGTCAGTGTAATCCACTCGGCCAAGACGGCCGGCTCCATCGTCATGGTCGAGATGCCGGTTCTCGACGGCCCACGCACCTGGGATCTCGGCACTGTTGTGATCGCCGGCGAACCCTCCGACGAAGTCGCGGAGGTTTGGGCGGACTTGACCGCCCTCGGCCCCGTCGTCGGCCTGATCAACATCCTTGTGCTGGCCACGCTCTATGTCGTTTTGGGACGCCTGCTCGATCCGATGGCGCACGTCGCGAAGGGCTTGTCACGGCTCGAAGACGGCGATTACGGCACACGCCTTACCCCGCCGCGTGTCACGGAGCTCGGCGCGATCGCATCGAGCTTCAACCGTCTCGCGGCAACGCTGGGGCGCACGCGCTCGGAGAATGGGCGGCTGTACGGCCAGCTCGTCACCGTTCAGGAAGAGGAGCGGCGCGAGATCGCCAACGAGCTGCATGACGAGGCGAGCCCGTGTCTGTTCGGAATCATGGCGAACACCATGTCGGCGCAACGGCTGCTCGAACAGCCGACGGAACGGTCTTCCGTCGAGCTCGGCGAGCATCTGACCGAGATCCTGAATATCACCGACCGGCTCAAGCACATGAACCGAGTCATGCTGAAGAAGTTGCGCCCGGTCGCGGTCGATCACGTGGCTCTGTCGGAATTGGCACGCGATCTTATCGGGGAACTCCAGAACCGGTATCCGCACGTGGACATCACCCCCTCCTTGCGGACGCGGGGCGAGCGCTACGGTGAGTTGGTCGACCTGACCGTGTACCGCTGTATTCAGGAAGGCGTGACCAACGCGATCCGGCATGGCAACGCGCGGGCCATTCGTGTCGACCTGTTCGACAAGCGTCCCAAGCGCGGCGCCAGGCTCTTGCACCTTCTTATTCAAGACGACGGCAAAGGCGTTCCGCCCGGCACCTCTCTCGGCTTCGGACTGACGGCTATGCGCGAACGCGTGCATGCCCTGTCCGGCACCTGGCAGATCGAGAACGTGTCGTCGAAAGGTACGCTGCTGAAGATCGTCATTCCCGTCACCGCCGCACTGGCGAAGACCAAAGCCGCCGCACCCGGAATACTCGACCACACCGAGGTTACATAAATGCAGGTTCTCGTAATCGACGACCATCCCATCGTGCTGGAGGGCTGCAAGCAGCTCCTCAAGTTCGCGGGCGCGAAAAAGATCGTGCAGACGGAAAGTCTCGCGGAAGGGTTCCAGCTCTACCGCAGCAAGAAACCGGACGTGATCATCGTGGACTTAGCGATGCGCACGGGCGCGCTTGGCGGGCTGTCCTTCATCCGTCGCCTGCGGCTGCACGACAGCCGCACGCCTGTCCTTGTCTTCAGCATGCATAGCGATCCGTTCATCGTGTCCCAGGCGCTGAAGCTCGGCGCCAACGGCTACATCCTGAAGGACACGTCCGGTGACGAGATCGTCAAAGCCTTCGACGCGATCCGCAACGGCGTGCCGTATTTGAGCCACGAGCTCGCGTCCAACATCGCGTTCATGGAAGCTCGCGGGCACACCAAGAACCCCTTGCACGCTATCACCGAGCGGGAACTGCAAATCCTGTCGCTTCTGGCGGAAGGCAAGTCCTACGCTCAAATCGCCTCGGACCTGCATGTGAGCTACAAGACGATCGCCAATACCTGCAGTCAGCTGAAATCCAAACTGCGGGTGCAATCACTGCCCGAGCTTATGCGGCTCGCGATCGAGAATCTGCCGTCCGTCCCCGGGCGAAGCTTGAAGCAGTAGCGGGATCCAGAAGACACCGTCGCCCCGGTTGCGCGAACACGGCTTGCGTCAGGTTTTATCGTGCTTCGGCGTGTCGTCGTCCGGATGCGGCAGCGGCTTGGCTTCCGCCGCGGTGCCGTTCTCGTCACGGACGCGGAAGAACCACCCGGACGTGGGGATGAGGAAGTAGCCCGGCACAAAGCGGGCGAGCGTGACGAAGGCGCGGTTCAACCAGCCTTCGATGATGATCCAATTGCCGTGCTTGAAGCGCCGGTAGGCCGCTTCGGACAAGCGTTCCGGCGTCATCTTCGGCAGGTAGAGGGCGTAGTAGGAGTTCTCCGCGCCGCCGGTTGCGTGAATGTCTGTTTCGATCACGCCCGGCGCGACCATGCAAACCCGCACACCCGTTCCCATAACTTCGTAGGCAAGCGCCCGGCTCCAAGAGATCATGGCCGCTTTCGTGGCCGCGTAGGTTGCTTGATACGGCACCGGCATGAACCCTTCGACCGAGGAGACGTTCAGCACGCCGCCGGCGCCGCGCGCGATCATGTCGGGCAGGAACCGACGCGTGAGGTCCAATACCGAACGCAGATTGAGATCGATCGTCTTGAGCAGCGTATCCCGGTCCTGATCTTGGAAGTGGCCCGCAGTCATCATGGCTGCGTTGTTCACAAGCGACTCGCAATAGAGGCCATTCGCTTGAAGGGCGTCTTCGACCTTGTCGCACCCTTCCGGCGTCGCGAGGTCGCACGCAACGGAATAGGCCCCGACATTGTAGGTGGCAGCGATCTGCTGGGCGAGCTCGGCGAGGGCCGTTTCGTTGCGCCCGACAAGAAGGACTGCATGGCTGTTCTTCGCGAACTCCTCGGCCAGAGCGCGGCCGATCCCCCGCGTCGCCCCGGTGATCACGGCGACCGGCTTCAATGGCGCCCGTGTTCCCTTAGCCGAGTCCATCTCTGCCATTTATTGTTGCCCGCTCACTGCGTCGTTCCCCGCTCGTCCGTAAGTCCGCCAATCGGGCGGCAAGCAACCACCGAATGCGCCCTGGCGCAAGCCAAGGCTGCTGGCAATCGGTACAACTTCGCTTCGGAACCGGCCGGATACATGGCATTGTCGGCATCGAACTGGCGCGGACGCCAAGATCCGAAACGGCGAGACCGGTAGGAGGCGAGGGCCCGATATGTCAGCCGACAGCGCGGCACAGAAGTCCGACCGAGACACATTCGGCGCCATCACGCTCACCAGTCCAGACAAGGTCCTTTATCCTTCCGTTCCGCTGACCAAGCGCGATCTCGCCGAATACGATGCCCGGATCGCACAGGCCATGCTCCCTTACGCCGCCAATCGGCCCATCAGCCTCGTGCGCTGTCCTGCGGGCCTCGGCGGCCCTCGCTTCTTTCAGCGGCACGCAACGAAGGGCATGTCCGATGCGATCAAGCAGGTGGACGTTCCGGGCGGCGAGTCCGACCAACCGTATCTCTATATCGCCGACGAGAATGGACTGTTTGCGCTGACGCAAATCGGAACGCTGGAGATTCACGATTGGGGTGTCACCGTCGACAAGCTCGAAATGCCGGACCGGCTCGTCTTCGATCTCGACCCGGACGAGGACCTGGGATTTGAGGTGCTGAGGGACGCTGCCAGGCACGTCCGCGATTATCTCGCCGAGCTCGGCCTGACGAGCTTCCTCAAGGCCACGGGCGGCAAAGGCGTGCATGTCGTCGCGCCGCTGACCCCCAAGGCCGATTGGCCGGCGGTGAAGGCATTTGCGCGCGCGGTCGCCGACGCCCTCGTGGCCGAGGTGCCGGATCGCTATACGGCCAATCCGCTCAAGCGGACCCGCACCGGCAAGATCTTCATCGACTATTTGCGCAACGGCAGGGGCAGTTCGGCGATCTGCAACTATTCTCCGCGCGCCAAGTCCGGTGCGCCAGTTGCCACGCCCTTGCGCTGGGACGAGTTGGCGGGCCTCAAGAGCGGGGCGCCGTATTCGGTCAAGTCGCTGCCTCGCCGCCTGTCCCAGCTGAAGACGGATCCTTGGGAGGGCTATTTCACCACGAGACAGTCCATAACGGCCCGCGCCCGCAAGGCGCTCGGCCTCGATTAACGGCTGAATTCCGCCGGTTCTGAAGACCGGCCCCCCGGGTCAGTCGGGACCACCGCATTGAAGAATTCTTCACGACCTTGGCCCCAAAGTCGTGGCCATGTTGGGGGCTCGTATTGCGTATCCGGCCGCCGCACTGGCAGCGGCTGTCTTTCTCAGTTCATGCGGTGGCGGCGGTATTCCGAACGACACGCGCGCGGAATGGCGCGACCGTGCCGAGGCACAGTGCATGGCCTCGGGCCAAGTGCGTGCGTCTTCCTATGTGACGCAGGTCTCTTCGATCCGTGGCCGCAGCGCATGCGGCATTTTGGCGCCGCTGCGGGTCTCGGCGGCGCTCGGCGGCCGAGTCCGCGTCGCGCCGACTGCGACCATGGGCTGCCCCATGACGGCGGCGCTCGACCGCTGGCTCAACAATTCGGTGCAGCGGGCGGCCATGCGCCAGTTCCGGCAACCGGTCGTCGAAATCAAGCAGATCTCCGCCTATAGCTGCCGCGGCCGCAACAGCAAATCGACCGGCAAACTGTCCGAGCACGCCTTCGGAAACGCCTTGGATATCGCCGGATTCACGCTCGCGGACGGCCGCACCATCACGGTCGTCAAAGGCTGGTGGCGCGGCACGGCCGCCGAGAAAGCGTTCCTGCGCGAAGCTTTCGCGGGCGCTTGCCGAGAGTTCTTCACGGTTCTAGGTCCCGGCAGCGACCGGGCCCACTACAACCATTTCCACGTGGACCTGCTCATCACCAACGTATCGAAGGGTGGCGGCCACTACTGCCGGCCGCAGCCCAAGCAAGGCCTGTTCGCAGCTGCCGACGACACGGCCCCGGTTTCGACGGCATCGGTCAAGCCGATCCCGTTCACCGGAACGACCGAAGCGGACCAGCAGATGCCGGCCTACACGCTGGGGCCCGCCCACTAGGGGGGAGAAAACAGCCGACTGTGGCCCATCCGCAACTTCGCAGACGCACCATTGGGGTATGATCAGTTCGGGGAAGAATCGCACCAGGAACGCTTTAACCAAGCCGTAAGCCCATGGTTTCCTTGGGCTTCGTTCGATCGGAGGACGCGATGGCAGCCGAATCGTTGGTGCAAATGCTCGAGGAAATCGCCGTAGGGCTGAAATCGGGCGACGAGGAAGTCTATGGCTGGCTTCGGGATCAACTCAAAGAGTGCGGCGGCAGCGAAGTGTCCGTCGAACTCGCCATGGGTGTGATCGCAAGGCTCCTGCCGGAAGAAGCGCAGGGCAGCATAGAACTCGCCGAGCACTATAACCGCCGCTGGGCCCACTAGGGCGCACTCGCGGAAGACGTCTTAGGACGGGGATTTGAGCGCGCCGCTCAGGCGCTGCCACTCTACTTCGTTTCCCGGAAGACCGAATCGCAAAGCTTGCGGGTTCTCATCGAACCGTCGCACGAAGATGCCTGCCTCGCCCAGCGCCGTGAAAATCGCCTGCGCACGCGGACTGCTCACGAGGCAGAAGAGATCCGTGCGCCCCAGCGGCGTCAGACCGGCCGAGCGAAGCAACATCTCCAGCCGCTCCGACGCGGCTCTCAGCGTCGTTCGTGTGCTGTCGATCCAAGCCTTGTCGGCGAACGCGGCGGCGCCGATGGAAAGCGCCGGCCCGGAAACCGGCCACGGGCCGAGCCGCGCGCGAAGCTGTCTCGCAAGCGCTCGGTTCGTCAGCGCAAAACTGAGACGCAAACCCGCAAGGCCGAAGAACTTGCCGAACGAGCGCAAGACGGCAATGGGGGCTTGCTCCACCTGATCCGCAACACTGGCGCCATTGGGACCGACATCCATGAAGGCCTCGTCCACGACGAGAATGCCGCCGTTGACGCTCTGCCTGTCGGCCAGTCTCAAGAGATCATCCCGCGACGTCACGCGTCCGTCCGGATTGTTGGGATTGACCACGACAGCCAAAGTCGACTCTTCGAGTTCGGCCAGAGTCTGGACCGTTACCACCGTGTGCCCGGCCAGCGCCGCAATGCGCGCATGTTCCGCATAGGTTGGCCCCAAAATCGCGGCCGGCCCTTGCGGCAAGAGATCGGCAATCAGCGCCATCAAGATCTGGCTTCCCGGCGCGGCCACCACGTTTTGTGTCGACGGTGCGCCGTAGACGGCCGCGGCCGGATCCAAGAGACGTGCGAGCGCGCCCGGATCTGGAAGATGGGCAAAATCGTCGGCGGTACAATCGGCGATAGGATAGGGATGAGGGTTGACGCCGGTCGACAGGTCGACGATTGGCTGGGGCGCGTTGGGAAATTGCGCGCGCGCCGCGCCGCGGTCGCCGCCGTGCACAAATGGGGCGTGCGTTTCGTCCGCGGCGTATGCGGCCGCGAGGCTCTTGAGTGGGTATGGATCGGGTGACGTCATGGCAGCACCGCTAGCGCTTCTTGCGATGCTCGTCGAGCTTGCCGTCGGCTATCCGGCTTGGCTCACGGCACATATCGGTCATCCCGTGACCTGGATGGGCCGTTTGATCGGGTGGTTGGATAGGCGGCTCAACGACTCCGCGGCGGGTGGCGAGCGGCGGCGGCGTGCGGGCCTCATGGCACTCGTGCTCCTGCTGCTCATTGTCGGCGCCTGCGCGCTTCTTCTCGAGACCGCACTGCTCCTGTTGCCTTACGGACTGTTTTTCGCCGCCCTCGCCGCAAGCACTTTGATCGCGCAACGGAGCCTTTACAGCCACGTGGCAGCGGTTGCGGAGGCTCTGGAGAATGGCTCGTTGAGGGACGCGCGTGACGCCGTCGCGCAAATCGTCGGCCGCGATACAACTGAACTCGATGAAGCCGGCATCGCGCGCGCGGCCATCGAGAGTCTCGCCGAGAATTTCTCCGACGGCGTCGTGTCGCCCGTGATTTGGCTGGGGCTTACCGGGCTCACGGGCGGAGCGCTCTACAAAGCCATCAACACGGCCGACAGCATGATCGGTCATCGCTCCGAACGATACGAGGATTTCGGACGCGCATCCGCCAAGCTCGACGACGCCGTTAACCTGCCGGGCGCCCGCCTGTCCGGCCTGTTGCTCGTCGCCGCGGCGGCCCTCACGAAAGAGGCATCTCCCGGGCGCGCGTGGACGGCAATGCGGCGCGATGCGGCCAAGCACGCCTCCCCGAATGCCGGGTACCCGGAGGCGGCCATGGCAGGGGCCCTCGGCGTGGTGCTGGGTGGACCGCGCACTTACGCCGGATCGCATACGGACGGCCCTTGGCTCGGCGACGGCCGGCGCACCGCAACCGCCCAAGACATTCGCGCCGCGCTTCGCCTGTACGCGCGCGCCGACGCAGTCTTGATCGCGCTTGTGGCGATCGCGGCCGTGCTCGGCATGATCTTCAACGCGACAAGGTGAGTAGGCGGTCGATGTCGACATGGTCCTCCAAATGAGCGGCTAGATCGTCCAGCACGGCGTCGACTTGTTCCTCGTAGCGAATCTGCGACGGGCCAGCGGAGAACCGCGCTAGCCATGCGGCGCGCTGGCGGTCGTCCGCGAACAGCCCGTGCACGTAGGTGCCGTAAACCTGACGGTCCGCCGAGATCGCGCCGTCCTGGAAGCCCGTGTCGAGCCGTGCGAACGCCCGTGCGCAATCGGGCCCTTTCGTGCGTCCCATATGCATTTCGTAGCCCTCGAACGGGACACCGTCGAAGGTGTGGCCGGACGCCGGCTCGAGACGCTTCTCGTCCGACAACGTGGTCTCCACATCGAGTAGACCGAGACCCTCGGCCTCTCCGGGAGGCCCTTCGATGCCGTCCGGGTCGCGCAACACACGCCCAAGCATCTGATAGCCGCCGCACAGGCCGAGCACCGATCCGCCCCGGCGCAAATGCGCCTCGATATCGATGTCGAAACCGGCGTCACGCAGTACGCGCAAGTCGGACAGCGTCGCTTTCGAGCCCGGCAGGATGACGAGTTGCGCGTCCCCCGGCAGCGCCTCACCAGGACGTATACGGACGACTTCGACGGCCGGCTCGGCGGCGAACGGATCGAGGTCGTCGAAATTCGAGATATGAGGCAACAGCGGCACGGCGACCTTCAGCAACGCGTCGGTCTTTGCGGCCTGCTGCTGCTCGAGGGCCAGCGCGTCCTCGGCAGGCAGGGCTCTTGCGTCCGCGAAGAACGGGATCAGGCCGAGCGGTTCCCAGCCCGTCTCTCTCGCGATGCGCACCATGCCGTCCGCGAACAACGACGGATCGCCCCTGAATTTGTTGACGAGGAATCCGCGGATCATCGCGGCATCGTCGGGGTCGAGCACCGCCTTTGTGCCCACGAGGCTGGCGATGACACCTCCGCGGTCGATATCGCCGATGAGCACGACGGGCACGTCGGCTTCGCGTGCAAAGCCCATATTGGCGATGTCATTCGCGCGAAGATTGACTTCAGAGGCGCTGCCTGCCCCTTCGACTAGAACGATGTCCGCCTCGTCCTTGAGAAGGGCGAAGCTATCCTGCACCGCGTCCATCAGCTCGGGCTTCAGCGCCTGGTAGTCCGCGGCCTTGGCCTTTCCGTAAACCTGGCCGCGCACGATGATCTGCGCCCCGACTTCGCTCTGCGGCTTGAGCAAAACCGGATTCATGTGAACGCTTGGCGTTTCGCGCGCCGCCCGCGCCTGCAGAGCCTGTGCGCGCCCGATCTCACCTCCATCGATGGTGACCGCCGCATTGTTCGACATGTTTTGCGGCTTGAAGGGCAAGACCTTCAGTCCACGGGACACGAGCGCGCGCGCCAGCCCGGCCACGATCAGGGACTTACCCACATCGGAGCCCGTGCCCTGAAACATGAGCGCGCGGGCGGTCATCGCTAGAATTCGATGCCGGCTTGCGCCTTCACCCCGGCGGCGAAATGGTGCTTCACGAGCGTCATGTCGGTGACGAGATCCGCCGCGTCGATCAGCGCCGGCTTGGCGTTGCGTCCGGTCACGATCACATGGAGGTCCGGGCGCCGCGCCTTCAGCGTGGCCACGACCTCTTCGAAAGGCAGATAGTCGTAGCGCAGCGCGATGTTCAGTTCGTCGAGAATGACAAGGCTGAAGCTGGGATCGTCCATCAACTCGACCGCCTTGGCCCAGGCACGCTCCGCCGCGGCGATGTCGCGTTCCAGATCCTGGGTCTCCCAGGTGAAGCCTTCGCCCATGGAATACCAAGCAACCTGATCGCCGAATCGCTCCAAGGCGTCACGCTCCGCCGTATGCCACGCGCCCTTGACGAACTGCACGATCCCCACGCGCTTGCCGCGGCCGATCATGCGCAAGGCAAGACCGAAAGCCGCCGTCGACTTGCCCTTGCCCGTTCCCGTGTGGACGATCAGGAGCCCCTTCTCGACGGTCTTCTCGGCGACCTCGGCATCTTGCAGCTCTTTGCGTTTCGCCATCTTGGCGCGATGGCGCTCGAGGTCTTTCTCTTCGACCGATTTGGTCATGTGCTTCCTTTCACGATGAGAGGCTGCCCCGCGACCACGAAAATCACCCGGCTGGCGATGGCGGCGATACGCTGATTGAGCCGCCCTTGCGCATCGCGGAACGCGCGCCCGAGCGGTGTTTCGGGCACCAGCCCCATTCCGACTTCGTTGGAGACCAGTACGGTGGCGCTCTCACGGGTGTGCAACGCGTCCTCCAGCTGGTCCATCGCGCGGCCGACGTCGAAAGGGCCGTGCATGATATTTGAGAGCCACAAGGTCAAACAGTCCACGAGGACGATGGCCCCTTTCGGCGCCGCGCGTATGGCGTCATGCAGATCGTGGGGCGCCTCCAAGGTCTGCCAGCCGGCCTCGCGCCGGGCCTGGTGCTCGGCGATCCGCGCCTTCATCTCGTCGTCATGGGCCTCGGCCGTGGCAATATAGACCCAGGGCCTAGGAAGACTGGCGACAAAGCTTTCGGCGAAACGGCTTTTTCCCGAGCGGGCACCCCCAAGGACGAAGGTAATCCCCTCGTCCTCGAGGCTGTTGTCTGCCATCAGATCGCTATGCGTCCGGGATGATCTGGCCGAGCAGCGCGGCGATGCCGATGCCGACGACAACCGCACCGGCCAGACGCGGCGCCACGGCCGAGACGGACAGATTGCGGATGCGGAACAATAAGGCCACGCCCACGCTGAGCGCGCTTTGAATGACCACAAGGCCGAGCAGATAGGCCAAGAGCGGGGTTGGCTCTGCGCCGAAGATCGACTCGCCGTAGGCATAGCCGTGCGCCAGGCCGGCGGCGCCGAACAAGGCGCCCCAGGCGGCGAGGGGCAACGCGCGGCCGGCGGCGATGAGAGCGCCGACGATCACTACCGAGGACGCGACGATAAGCTCGGCCCCAGGCAGCTGGAACCCGACGACATGGATGCCGACGCCGACGGCCGAAGCCGCGACGAACAGGACCGGCAGGCCGAGATTGAGACCGCCGACGCCGACCGCGACGCCAACGGCAATGAGAAACGCCAGATGGTCGAGCCCGATCACCGGGTGGCCGAGACCGGAAAGAAAGCCCTGGACGAACGTGGACGGCATTTCGCCGCCCATGACGTGGTGCGCCGAGGCCGGCGCGGCGGTGAGCATAAGTGCGGCGAGCGCCAAAAGCGCGGTGCGATGGAGCGAAGAACGAGTCATGTGGTCCCCCCTTGCGCCCTCCACCCGAGGACGCCGTTCAAGGTTTGTGCCGTGGCAGGTTTCCTGGCTTCGCGGGTCTGCGCATCCCCTCAACCTTCCCGGAGCGACCGCTCCAGTGGCGTGACGAGGGGCGCTCTCCGCTTTCAGTTGCGGGGGCAGCCACGGAATCGGGAGACTCCCTCACCGTGTTCCCTTCTTGCGTCCCGCCTCATGCGGGAACCATCGGCGCAACGACTATAGAGCCTGAAGGGCCCGTCGCAAGAGGGAAACCTCGGTGGCGGGCCTGACGACCGAGAGTGGCGCCCGCAGATCACAAACCCATACAACGCATTGACAAACCCGCACCGGAAGCCCTTATGTGCCTGATCGACGGTTGCTCGTTTCGAGCGAACAGGGAACGCGGTATGGGGATATCCCAAACCCGCGGCTGCCCCCGCAACTGTAAGCGGTGAGCCCATCGAACGGTCTCGATACCGGTCTTGGGCGCCCGAGCCATTGCCACTGGGACTGACCCGGGAAGGCGGCGAAGGGAGAGACCCGCGAAGCCAGGAGACCTGTCGTCGATCTAGTCGTTCGCCGGGCGGGGTGCCTCTGCGACGGTTGGTCCTCGTTCCGGCCCGAATCTGGGCCGCATTGCACCCTGTCTGCTGTGGCTTTCGCTTGGGATCGCCGAGGGATCATCAGGGTGACATCTCCCCTAGACGCCAAGGACAGCGCCGCCCCCATCCCGGAGGGCCCCACGGTCTATGTCTGCGTAACCTGCCGCAAGCCGGACGACGCAGCCGATGCCCCCCGCGCGGGCCTGCTTCTCGCCGAGGCCACAGCGGAGGCCGCGCGCGGAACGCGCGTAACGGTCCGCCAAGTCGAATGCCTTGCCAATTGCCGGCGCTCGCTCAGCGCGGCAATGCGAAAGAAGGACAGCTGGACCTATGTCTTCGGCGATCTGAGCACCCCCGACGATGCGGCCGCTCTCATCGACGGCGCGATGCTGCTCGCAGAAGCAGAGGACGGTCTCCTGCCCTGGCGCGGCCGGCCCGACGCCCTCAAGGGCGGCCTCGTTGCGCGCGTTCCACCCCTCGTACTCGGCCCCATTCCGGAGGATTTTGAATGAATTCCGTCGCCCGCGTTCCCTGCACGATCGTGACCGGCTTTCTCGGCTCGGGAAAAACCACGCTCATCCGCCACGTGCTCGCCAACGCCAATGGGCGGCGTCTGGCCGTAATCGTGAACGAATTCGGCGATGTGGGTATCGATGGCGAGATCCTCAAAGGCTGCGGCGACGAGAACTGCAGCGAGGAAAATATCGTCGAGCTCGCCAATGGCTGCCTGTGCTGCACGGTCGCGGACGAGTTCGTGCCGGCCCTCGACGAGATCCTGGCGGCCGAGCCGCCGGTCGACCACATCGTGATCGAAACCTCGGGCCTCGCGCTGCCGAAGCCCCTGGTCCAAGCCTTCCACTGGCCGGCCATCAAGAACCGCGTCACCGTTGACGGTGTCGTGGCGGTCGTCGACGGCGCGGCTCTCGCCGAGGGTCAAGTCTCCGCCGACATCGAAGCGCTCTCCGCGCAGCGCGCTGCGGACGATGCGCTCGATCACGACGATCCCATCGAAGAGGTTTTCGAGGATCAAATTGCCTGCGCCGACCTGATCGTCCTTAACAAGCGCGATTTGCTCGATGCCGACGGGCTCCAGCGCGCCATGCAGTCGGTGACGGCTGCGCTTCCGCGCGGCATCGGCGTGGTGACCGTGTCGGAAGGGAAGGTCGATGCCACCGCACTCCTCGGTCTCGGTATCGGCGCGGAAGACGATATTGAAAACCGCAAGACCCATCACGACAGCGAGGAGGATCACGACCACGACGATTTCGACACGTTCGTCGTTCCGATCGCGGAGGTCGCCGATGCCGCGGACATCACGCAGCGCATCGCCGAGTTGGCCGAGGCGCACGATGTGCTGCGCGTGAAGGGCTTCGCCGCCGTGGCGGGCAAGCCGATGCGCCTGCTGATCCAGGCCGTGGGGCCGCGCGTGAACCACTATTTCGACCGTCCCTGGGAGCGGGCGGAGGACCGCCAAGGCAAGGTCGTCGTGATCGGCTTGAAGGGCCTCGACCGCGAGGCGGTCGCCAAGTTTCTGACCGGTGACACGTCACGGGCTGGCCAAGAAGCCCTGGCCGGATAACCGAAAGGCCCGCGGATGCACCTCCTGCAGACAAGCAGCGCGACGCTCGACGACATCGCCGAGCCGATCGACCTGGGCCAGACGCCCGGCGACATCGCGGTCTTGTCTTTCACGGATAGCGACCTCTCGGGTCTCGCGGCCGCGTACGCCGACGAGCGCGAACAGGTGCCGTCCGTGCGGCTCGCGCATTTGCGCGACCTTCGCCATCCCATGTCCACCGATCTTTGGATCGACACTGTCGCCCAGCACGCCAAGGTGATCGTGGTCCGGCTCTTGGGCGGCCTGGACTGGTGGCGCTATGGCGTCGAGAGGCTGTCCGCCGTCGCCCGTGAGCGCGGGATCGCGCTCGCTGTCCTGCCGGGTGAAGACCGGGACGACCCGCGCCTGTTCGAGCTATCGACGTTGGACGAAGCCGAACTGCAAACTCTCCTGGCCTATTTCCGCGAGGGCGGTGCTGCGAACCTGCGCGCACTGCTGCGGCGCCTGGCCCGTCTTGGCGGCGCGGCGATCGAGGCGCCGCCGCCGCATACGTTTCCGCGCATGGGCGCGTACCGGCCCGGCACAGGCGTGACCGACATCGATGCCCAGCTCGCTCCGGGTCCGGAGCAGGAAGCAACTGTTCCGATTCTTTTCTATCGCGCCTCGCTGCTTGCCGCGGACACGGGGCCCATCGATGCGCTGTGCGACGCGCTTGCAGCGCGCGGGCTCAATCCCGTCCCGCTTTTCGTTCCCAGCTTGAAGGCGCCGGATGCGATCGCTTTCGTGCGCGAGGCTTTCGGCCGGCTCGACCCGTCGGTGATCGTGACGACGACAGCCTTTGCCGCCGGCGACGGCGTTTTCGACGGCTGCGATGCGCCGGTTCTGCAGGCGATCGTCGCCAACACGCGGCGTGAGGCCTGGGCCTCCAACCCGCGCGGTCTCGGCCCGTCGGACCTGTCCATGCATGTGGTTCTGCCCGAGCTCGACGGGCGTGTGCTGGCCGGAACGCTCGGCTTCAAAGACAAGCGCGACAAAGACGACGCACTGGGTTTTGAAGGCTTCGTCAGCAAACCCGAACCCGATCGCATCGAGGCGGTCGGGGACAAGATCGCGAAGCTCGCCCGCCTCCGGCACATGCCGCGCGCGGATCGCAAGCTGGCCATCGTGCTGCCGGACTACCCCGGCGCGGGTGGCAGGGCGGCCTATGCCGTCGGACTCGACGTACCCGCGAGCGTGCTGGCTGTTTTGTCGGATCTCGAGGACGCCGGATACACGGTTGAGGGTGTTCCGGAAGATTCGCGCACGCTGCTGGCACGCCTGACCGACCCGGCAGGGGGCTTATGCCTGAGCCTCGAACGCTACGAGCGTCTCGTGTCAGCGCTTCCTGAATCCGTAGTCGCGACGGTGCGCGAGGCTTGGGGCCGTCCCGAGGAGGACCCGGATTTTCGCGACGGCGCCTTCCGATACAAGGCCGCGAGATTTGGCAAACTCGTCGCCGCGCTTCCGCCCGACCGGGGCAAGACGACCGACCGGCGCGCGGACTATCACGATCCGGTGCTGCCCCCCCGCCATGCACTGCTGGCCTTCGGCCTGTGGATGCAGCACGAGATCGGTGCGGATGCGGTTTTGCATCTCGGCGCCCACGGCACGCTGGAGTGGCTACCCGGTCATGCTGTCGCCCTCACGGCATCCTGCTCCCCCGAAGCCGTGCTGGGCACCCTGCCGGTGTTCTATCCCTTCATCGTGTCCAATCCCGGCGAAGCGGCGCAGGCCAAGCGGCGTGTCGCGGCGGTGACCATCGGCCACTTGCCGCCGCCGCTGACCGGTACGGAGATGTCCGGCGCGGCGCTCGAACTGGAGCAACTCGTGGACGAGTACGCGATTGCCGACGGTCTCGATACGCGGCGGCGCGACCGCCTCGCAGGGCTCATCGTGGACAAGGCAAAGGAGACGGGACTCGCCGCCGAGGCGGGTCTTGCTCAGGGTGAGTGCGAACAAGAGGCCTTGCGCAAGATCGACACCTGGCTGTGCGATCTCAAAGACCTCGCCGTCAAGGACGGGCTGCACGTTTTCGGACGTGATGCGTATACGGATGATGCCCACTGGCTGGCCTGCGCAGAAACAGAGCGCGCCGCGCTTCTCGATGCGCTCGACGGCAAGCGCGTGAAGCCGGGCCCCGCCGGTGCGCCGGCGCGCGGACGCCGCGACGTGCTGCCGACAGGACGCAATCTCTACACGGCCGATCCGCGCGTCTTGCCCACCCAAACTGCCATGGAGCTTGGAGCGCGAGCCGCCAGCGAAATCGTTCGCGGCTACATGCAGGAGCATGGGGAGATGCCCCGTTCGCTCGTAATCGACCTTTGGGGTAGTTCGACCTTGAGGACCGGCGGCGAGGAGATCGCACAAGGTCTGGCTCTCATGGGCTGCCGCCCAGTCTGGGATCCCGCCACGGGGCGCGTCACCGGCGTCGAGGTTCTGCCGCCCGCGTCGATGGGACGGCCGCGCGTTGACGTCACCTTCCGCATCTCGGGGCTGTTCCGCGATCTCTTTCCGGCACAGATCGCCCTGCTGGATGCCGCCGTCAAGCTCGTGGCCGCGCGGGACGAGGAAGCGGAAGAGAACCCGCTGGCAGCCGCAGTCAAAGAGGCCGGCGCCGAGGCTCCCGAACGCATCTTCGGCAGCGCACCAGGTGCCTACGGCGCGGGGATCGAAGACTTGCTGGGGTCGGAGAGCGCCGAACCCGTCTCGGACGAGGCTTTGAGCGCCGCCTATCTCGCAGCGACATCACATGTTTACGGCGGCGCCGAGGGAACCGGCACGGCCCGTCGCGGCGCCTTCGCCAACCGCGTGGCGTCGGCCGACCTCCTCGTGCACATCAGTGACGACCCGACCCGCGACATTCTCGAAGGCGCCGAGGACGTCGCCCACATGGGTGGCTTTGCGGCCGCCGCCCGCGCGCTCGGCGCCAGTCCCGATCTCGTCGTGCTCGACACGACCAACCCGGACGCTCCCAGAGCGCGGCCGCTGCCGCAGGCTCTCGCCCGGATCGTGCGCGCCCGCGCGATCAGCCCCGCCTTCATCGAAGGCATGATGCGCCACGGGGCGCGCGGCGCGGCCGAGTTGGCCGAGACCGTCGACCGGCTGGCGGACTTCGCCGAGATCACGGACGCGGTCTCCGACAGCCTGTTCGACGCAATCCACGACGCCTATCTTGCGGACACTGCGGTGCGAGACTTCCTGATCCGGGAAAACCTGCCAGCCGCCCGCGCCATCGCGACGCGCCTCGACGATGCACGCCGCAAGGGATTGTGGCACCCGAAGCGGAACGATCTTTATACGGACGCCCTCCTGGGTTTTGCGGAGGCAGCACAATGAGCGAGGGACAGCGTCAAAGCGACGGCCTCGCGGTGCGCCGCCCAAGAGGCGCGTGCCCCCGTCTTTCCGAGCCCATGGAGACGGGCGACGGGCTGCTTGCGCGGATTGTGCTGTCGGGGCCGGTTCCGATCGACAGCTTCGCCGCCCTTTGCGCCGCCGCGCGGACCCATGGCAACGGGCTCATGGAGATCACGGCACGGGGCAGCCTGCAGGTGCGCGGTCTGTCCGAGAGTTCCGCGCCACGCTTTGCGGCTGCGGTCGAGGCGCTCGACATTCCGTTCGACGATCATGTTCCCGTCGTCGTCTCGCCGTTGCCTGCACCTCGGGGCGGCGGCTTCAATCCGCAAGAGATCGCCTCTGAAATCCGCCGAGGGATCGCCAAGCGCGCGCTCAAGCTTGCACCGAAGGTGTCGGTCGTCGTCGATGACGGCGGGCCGATTTCGCTTGATGAATTGGGGGCGGATGTCCGCCTGACGCTGCGCGAGTCACCCTCCACTCCGAACGTTGTCGTCTGCCTTGGTGGCGATGGCGAGACTGCCGTGCCGCTTGGGGTCACGCGGCCGGAACATGCGGGCACGGTTGCCGTCGATGTGCTCGCGGCCTTGGCGGCAAGCGGCCCCGATGCACGGGCGCGCGATATCGTCGAGCGCGAAGGCGTTGAGCGGTTCCTGCGTGCCGGGGGGGATTCCCTCGACAGGACCGCCATTCGGTCGGCTCCCCGGCTCACCGAAAGCATCGGCCTGCACCGCCTCGCTACAGGAGCTTGCGCCATCGGCGTTGCGCTGCCTTTCGGTCAGGCTCAGTCGCTCGATCTCATCGCGCTCGCTCGCATTGCCGGTGCGAATGGCGCGGACTGGGTGGCGCTTGCGCCGCACCGGACACTCCTTCTCGGTCCCATCGGCGAGATGACGGCCTTTGCGCTCGGGACCGCCGCCGACACGCTCGGCTTCATCGTGGATGCCCGCGATGCGCGCCGGCGTATTGCCGCCTGCGCGGGTGCGCCGGCCTGCAGGTCCGGACATATTCCGTCACGTGAACTGGCGGCCCGTATCGCCGAGCGCCTCCCGCAAGGCAGTTTCGCGCTTCATATTTCCGGGTGCAGCAAGGGCTGCGCCTATCCGAGGCCCGCGCCGCTGACAATTGTGGGTACGGACGAGGGCGCGCGCATCATTGACGGCGGCTCCGTTCGAAATTTAACCGCTGATGATATGTATACGGATGATATGATCGGACAGATTGCGCGCCGGGTCGCCGCGGAGAACGAGAATGCTTGAGCACGACTATATTCGCGACGGCACGGCGATCTACGAGCGCTCGTTTGCGATCATCCGCGAAGAGTCCGACCTGTCGCGCTTCACGCCGGATCAGGCGGATATCGCGGTTCGCATGATCCATGCGTGCGGCCGTGTCGATGCGGCCGAGTTCATCGAGTTCTCGGAAGACTTCGTCCCTGCCGCGCGCGAGGCGCTGCAGAACGGCGCTCCGATCTTTTGCGATGCGCAGATGGTGGCCCATGGCGTGACACGGGCGCGGCTTCCGGCCGACAACGACGTTATCTGCACCTTGCGGGACGAACGCACGCCCGAGATCGCCGCAAAACTCGGTACGACGCGGTCGGCGGCGGCGCTCGAGCTGTGGCGCGACCGGCTCGAGGGCGCGGTCGTCGCCATCGGCAATGCACCGACGGCTCTGTTTCACCTGCTGGAGATGATTGAGGCGGGCGGACCCAAGCCAGCCGCCATACTCGGCGTCCCCGTCGGGTTTGTCGGCGCGGCGGAATCCAAGGAGGCGCTGGCCACTCGCTCCGGTGGCGTGCCCTGGCTTATCGTGCGCGGCCGTATGGGCGGCAGCGCCATGACGGCGGCGGCGCTGAACGCGCTTGCGCGCAAAGGCATATGAGGATGAGCGCATGAGCCGAATAACCGGCCGTTTGATCGGCGTGGGCGTCGGCCCCGGCGACCCGGAACTTCTGACGGTGAAGGCCTTGAAGGCGCTTCAATTGGCGGACGTCGTCGCCTATTTCGCGAAGGCCGGCAACGAGAGCAATGCGCGGCGGATCGTGGAAGGCCATTTGAACGGAGCCGAGGAGCTGCCGCTGCTCTATCCGGTCACGACCGAGATCCCCAAGGCGCACACCGCCTATCGCGACGCCATCGCCGACTTCTACGATGTCTCGGCGGCGGCTGTTTCCTCCTATCTCGACGACGGGCGGGACGTGGCCGTCCTGTCCGAAGGCGATCCGCTGTTCTATGGCTCGTACATGCATATCCATGTGCGGCTGAGCCAGCACTACCCGACGGAAGTGATCCCCGGCGTCACCGGCATGTCCGGCTGCTGGTCGTCCGCCGCCACGCCAATCACCCAAGGCGACGATATCTTCACCGTGCTGCCGGGGACCTTGCCCGAGGTTGAGCTCGAACGGCGGCTCGCCGACAGCGACGCCGCCGTAGTGATGAAGATCGGCCGGCACTTGCCGAAGATCCGGCGCGCCTGCGAACGGGCCGGATGCCTCGACCGGGCGATCTATGTTGAGCGCGGCACGATGACGAATTCGGCGGTGATGAAGCTCACCGACAAGCTCGATGTCGCGGCGCCTTACTTCGCCATTGTGCTCGTGCCCGGCTGGGAGGAGCGCCGATGAGCGGACGCTTGACCGTGGTCGGGCTCGGGCCTGGGGACGACCGCTTCCTCACACCCGAAGCACGGGACGCGCTTGCCAGCGCCGAGGCGCTTTACGGCTACGGGCCCTATCTCGACCGGGTCCCTGTGCGCGAGGGTCAGGCCCGCAATCCGTCCGGCAACCGCGTCGAAGGCAACCGCGCGCAGGCTGCGCTCGCCCATGCTGCGGAAGGCGCGCATGTGGCCATGGTCTCGGGCGGCGACCCCGGCGTATTCGCCATGGCCGCGGCGGTGTGCGGCGAGATCGAGGACGGTCCCGATGAGTGGCGCGCGCTCGACGTGCGCATTCTGCCGGGTGTGACAGCCATGCTTGCCGTCGCCGCCCGTGCCGGCGCGCCGCTGGGACACGATTTCTGCGCCATCTCGCTGTCGGACAATCTCAAGCCCTGGGACCTGATCGAACGGCGCCTGGACGCCGCCGCCACGGGCGGTTTCGTGATCGCGTTTTACAATCCGATCTCCACGGCGCGGCCCTGGCAACTCGGTCAGGCATTCGAACGTCTTAGCCGTCACCTCGCGCCGGAAACGCCCGTCGTGTTCGGGCGCGCCGTGGGGCGCGGTGACGAAGCCGTGACCGTGACCACGCTCGACAAAGCGGCCGAGACGCCGGCGGATATGGCGACCCTCATTATTGTCGGCTCGCCGGAAACCCGCGTCATCGCCCGCAACGGGCAGCCACCGCTTGTCTACACCCCGCGCATGGCCGCCGCGGTAAGCGCATGATCGCGCAACGCGACACGACGCGGGAGAGTCTCCATGTCCGCTCCTAGTCCATTTGCGGCAGCGCCCGCCCCCTTGCAGCGGTGGCTGTCCATCGTCGGGATCGGCGAGGATGGGATCGACGGCCTTGGCCGCGGAGCCCAGGACCTCATCCAGAGTGCGGAGATCGTGTTCGGAGGCGTGCGCCATCTCGCGCTTGCCGCGCCGCTCATCCGCGGCGAAGCGAAACCCTGGCCATCGCCTTTTTCGTTGGCGCCCGCCGAGGTGGTTGCTTTGCGGGGCCGGCGCGTGTGCGTGCTGGCGTCCGGCGACCCCTTTTTCTACGGCGTGGGGGCGACACTCGCGGGCCATGTCGCGGCCGACGAGACATGGGTCGTCCCGGCGCCATCCGCCTTCAGCCTGGCGGCCGCGCGGATGGGCTGGCCGCTTCAGGAAGCGACCGTGGTCTCGGTGCATGGCCGTGCGCTCGACCGCATTCGGCCTCACTTGCATCCAGGCGCGAAGCTCCTCGCCCTGACGTCGGACGCCGAGGGCCCGGCGGCGTTGGCGCAACTCCTCACTGAAACAGGCTTCGGCCCATCGCGCATGACCGTGCTGGAGGCTTTGGGGGGCCCAAGCGAACGCGTCCGGGGGGCGGTAGCGCGAGACTTCGGCGTTGCCGATATTGCCGCGCTCAACACCGTCGCCATCGAGGTGGCCGCCGAGCTGGGTGCGCGCGTTCTCAGCTTTACGCCTGGACTCGACGACGACCTCTTCGAGCACGACGGTCAGATCACCAAGCGCGAGATTCGCGCTCTCACGCTTTCCTCGCTTGCGCCCCGCCACGGCCAACTCCTGTGGGACGTCGGCGCCGGCTCCGGTTCGATCGGGATCGAGTGGCTGCTCGCACATGGCTCGCTTCGTGCGATCGCGATCGAGGCAGATGAGGCCCGTGCCGCGCGCGCCGCGCGCAATGCTGCTGCCTTCGGCGTGCCACATCTCGATGTGAGACAGGCGCGCGCGCCGGAAGCGCTTGCTGATTTGCCGGCACCCGACGCGATCTTTGTCGGGGGCGGCGGCAGCGGCGACGGCGTGCTCGACACCTGTCTCGAGGCACTGAAGCCCAGCGGCCGCCTGGTGGCCAACGCGGTGACGCTCGAGACGGAATCGGAACTCATCGCGAGGCATGCCGCGCGGGGCGGGACGCTGACCCGTTTGGCCCTCGCGCGCGCGGACGCCGTCGGCGGAAAGACCGGCTGGCGTTCGGCAATGCCCGTGACGCAATGGAGTTGGGAGAAAACATGATTGTCGCTGGAATCGGCTGCCGCAAAGGCGCCACAGCTCAGGAGATCGACGCGGCGATCGAGGCTGCCCTCGCGGAGACGGGGCAGACGCGCGCAGCGTTGACATCGCTCGCTACATCGGACGGCAAGGGCAGCGAGCCGGGCCTCGTCGATGCCGCCGCCGCGTGCGGTCTCGAGCTCATCCTCATCAAGCCTGCGGCGCTGGAAGCGGCCGGGCCGCGCACGCAGTCCTTCTCGCCGAGGGTCAAGGAAATGTTTGACGTGCCGTCCGTGGCAGAGGCCGCCGCGCTCGCAGCGGCTGGGCCGGACTCCACTCTGTTCGGCCCCCGCACGATCGTCGGGTCCGTGACCTGCGCCATCGCGGGCACCGCCCCGAAAACGTGACCGTTCACTTCATAGGCGCAGGGCCGGGCGCTGCGGACCTGATCACGGTTCGCGGCCGCGATCTCATCGCGCGTTGCCCGGTCTGTCTCTATGCGGGATCGATCGTTTCGGAAGAACTGCTCGCCTACTGCCCGGCAAAGGCCCGCATCGTGAACACGGCGCCGATGTCGCTCGACGAGATCGAAGCCGAGTACGTGGCGGCCTACGACCAAGGGCATGACGTGGCGCGGCTCCATTCCGGGGATCTTTCGGTCTATAGCGCCGTGGCCGAGCAGATGCGTCGGCTCGATGCGCGCGGCATTCCATACACGCTGACGCCCGGTGTTCCGGCCTTCGCCGCGGCCGCCGCTACGCTTCGGTGCGAATTGACGGTTCCGGAAGTCGCGCAAAGCGTGGTGCTGACACGCGTGTCCGGACGCGCCTCGAAAATGCCGGAGGGCGAGAGTCTCGAAGCGTTCGCCGCGACCGGTGCGACGCTCGCCATTCACTTGGCCATTCACGCGCTCCCCGCCATTGTCGAGACCTTGCTGCCGCACTATGGCGCGGACTGTCCCGCCGCCATCGTCGCCCACGCAAGCCACGCGAACCAAACGGTCCTGCGCGGGACGCTCGGCACGCTGTGCGCGCAGCTCGAAGCCAACCCGATCGAGCGTACGGCGATGATCCTGGTGGGGCCGGCGCTGGCCGCATCCGACTTCAGAGAGAGCGCGCTCTACGATCCGGACTATCGCCGCCGCTACCGGGGAGGTCCCGCATGAGCGAAGGGCGCGCGGCCGACAAGCTGACCCTGCCGGTCGAAGACCACGACCTCGACGGCGACCGGCTTGCCCGTGACGACCTTCAGCGCCGTCCCTTGCGCGGCGCGGGCCACCTCGTCGCCGAGAGGAACATGGTCAGCCGCCGCGAGACCAAACGCTTCCGCCGCCGTATTGGCAGCCTCAATGCGCGCGGACAAATCGGCCGAGCCACCGGCAGCCCGAGCGAACGACGCCAGCGCTTCGAGATCGACGGACCCGCGCTTGGAATGAAGATCGAGGAGCCCTTGAGCGAGCTTGGTCATCTTCGCCACGCCGCCGGCAATCGTGACGCGCGGCACGGGATGCAGCTTGACGTATTTGAGCGTGCCGCCGACGAAATCGCCCATGTCGATCAGCGCTGTCTCGGACAGGCCGTAGAGGTCCTGCACGGCACGTTCGGACGCCGAACCGGTCGACGCGGCGATATGATCGAGACCCGCCGCGCGGGCCACGTCAACGCCCCTGTGAATGGAATGAATCCAGGCCGCGCAGGAATAAGGGACGACGATACCCGTGGTGCCGAGGATCGAAAGGCCGCCGACAATGCCGAGGCGTCCGTTCAGCGTCTTCGCCGCCAGCGCCTTGCCGTTGGCGACACCGATCTCGACCTCCACGTCGCAAGCCACCCCGTTCTCATCGGCCACCTCGGCCAGGGCGTCACGCATCATTTTGCGCGGCACGGGATTGATGGCGGGTTCGCCCGGCGGAATGGGCAAACCGGCCTTGGTTACCGTGCCGACACCCTCGCCCGCGCGAAACGTTACGCCCGCCCCCGGGCTTCCGCGCTTGACGATGGCCAAGACGAGCGCGCCGTGGGTGACGTCCGGGTCGTCGCCCGCGTCCTTGACCACGCCAACCGTCGCGGATGCCGCATCGGCCTCGGCCGTTGCCAGCGCGAAAGCGGGGCGCTGCTTGCCCGGCAACGTGATTTCCACGGGATCGGGGAAACTGCCGGTGAGCAAGGCCGTGTACGCGGCTTTGGCCGCGGCCGTGGCGCAGGCGCCTGTGGTCCATCCCTTGCGGAGCGGGCGGTCCTCTTCCTTCATGCCCATGCCTATAGGACGCAAATGCCGCGCCGTCACGCGGAGGGCGCACCGTGAGTGCGTCCGGCCTCGTTATCGCCGCGCACAAATCGGGCGCGGGGAAGACCACGCTGACGCTGGCGCTGCTCGCCGCCCTCAAGCGGCGGGATCTGACCGTCCATGCGGCCAAGGCGGGACCGGACTACATCGACCCAGCCTTCCATGAGCGGGCAACCGGACATGGCAGCGTCAACCTCGACAGCTGGGCCATGCCACCAGGGTTGCTGGACGCCCTCATGGCGGAGACTGCGCGCGAGGCCGATATCGTTGTGGTGGAAGGGGTCATGGGCCTGTTCGACGGGATCGCCGGCGTCCCGGGCCGCACGGGCGCAACGGCAGATCTCGCGGCCCGATTCGACCTTCCGGTCGTCTTGGTGATCGACGTCACCTCGCAGGCCCAGTCCGCCGCCGCACTTCTCAGGGGCTTCGCCACTCACGATCCGGCGGTGCAAGTGGCCGGCGTGGTCCTCAATCGTGTGGCAAGCGAGCGCCATGCGAATCTCGTGTCCCGCGCTATAGAGGCTTTGCGCATCCCGATTCTCGGCATGTTCCCCCGTGACAAGACCGTGACCTTGCCGGAACGGCATCTCGGGCTCGTCCAGGCCGGCGAGCACGACGATCTGGACGCCCGGCTTGCGGCCTTGGCGGCGCTCGCGGAGGCCCATCTCGATCTCGATGCGATCCTCGCCCTCGCGCGGCCGCCTCTCTTGTCCGGCGATACGGTCTCGGGCCGTCTACCCCAGCCGGGCATGCGGATCGCGGTGGCTCAGGACGCGGCCTTCACGTTCCTCTATCCGCATCTCGTGCAGGGCTGGCGGGAGCACGGCGCGACCCTCGTGCCGTTCTCGCCACTGGCGGACGAGGGTCCGGATCGATCTTGCGATTCCTGCTGGCTTCCGGGCGGCTACCCGGAGCTGCACGCGGGCCGGCTCGCCGCCGCTTCCGGCTTCAAGACGAAGCTCGCGGCCTTCGCCGAGACGCGGCCCGTGCACGGGGAGTGCGGCGGGTACATGGTGCTGGGTCAGGGGCTCGTGGACGCGGACGGCGTCCGCCATGAAATGTGCGGTCTTCTCAGCCACGCCACCAGTTTCGCGGAACGCAGCATGCATCTCGGCTATCGCCAAGCGAAGCTGCTCGAACCGTCCGTGCTCGGGAACGTAGGCGCGAGCGTGCGCGGGCACGAATATCATTATGCGTGCGTGATTGAGCCGGGGGACGATGCGCCCTTGGCGGCGCTCAGCGACGGCGAAGGAAAACCGCTCGGCACTTCCGGCGGACGGTGCGGGACCGTCACCGGCACCTTCTTCCACGCGATCGCAGCGGCGTAGGAATTCCGCATAATGCTCGAGTCTAGGACGCCGCCTTCCCCGACACCTGCGCTTCCTCGAAGGTGGCCATGCCCGTGTGGCACGCGAGGGCCGCGCGGAGGATTAGAAGCGCTACGCTCGCGCCCGTGCCTTCGCCGAGCCGCATGCCGAGATCGAGAAGCGGGGTCATGCCGAGTTCGCGCAGGAGCAACTCGTGACCGGCGTCGGCCGATTTGTGCCCGACCCGCGCGTGATCGAGGGCGTCGGCCCGCAACGCTTTGAGCGGCGCCACCGCCGACGAACTCACCATTCCGTCGATCAGGACCGGCACCCGCTTGTGACGGGCCGCAAGGCACGCGCCCATCATCGCGGCGAGTTCGCGTCCCCCGACGGCCGCTGCCGCGCGCAAGGGATCGCCCAGGACGTCGGAATGGCAGAGCAGCGCCTGCTGGATCACGGCGCGCTTGCGGCCGAAGCCGTCCTTGCCGACGCCCGTGCCGGTGCTGATGAACCGCGCCCCACCGCCGAAAAGCGCGCCGGAAAGCGCCGCCGCCGCCGTGGTGTTGCTGATGCCCATCTCGCCCAGAATGATCAGATCCGCCCCGTCGGGCACCTGGTCGTAGCCGGTCCCCACGGCGTCCAGGAACTCGTCGTCGCTCATAGCAGGCGCTTCAGTGAAATCGGCGGTTGGCCGGTCGAGATCGAGCGGCGTCACGCGTAAGGACGCCCCATTGACCCGCGCGAGCTGGTTGATGGCCGCTCCGCCGGCGGCAAAATTGGCCACCATCTGCACCGTGACCTCGGGCGGATAGGCCGAGATGCCTTGTGCCGCGACGCCATGGTTGCCCGCAAAGATCAGAATCTCGCACTTGTCCAAGCCGGGAGGGTTGTGCCCCTGCCAGGCGGCGAGCCATGCCGTCAGTTCTTCCAGCCGGCCAAGGGAACCCGGCGGTTTGGTGAGTTGAGCTTCGCGCGCGGCAGCGGCGTCCGCGGCGGACTGGTCGGGCGCCGGCAGGTCGAGACAGGCGGCGCGCAACTGTTTGAGAGAAGAAAATCGGGACATTTCAGCGTAGGGTCGCAAAAGTAGATCGAGGGAGACAGAGTGGAATTCAACTCTATGGGCGGCATTAACACGGACCTCAGGGCGGGCCTAGCCTTTTGCACGCGGCTGCCTGTCACGGCGCCCGCCGGCGCGCGGCTGGCCGATGCCGCCTGGACCTTTCCGATCGCCGGCGCCGTCGTCGGTCTGATCGGCGGCTTCGTCGTATATCTGGCGTTGTCGCTCAACCTGCCGCCCTTCGCCGCGGCGACGCTGGCCGTTGCCGCCACGGCCCTGGCGACCGGATGCCTTCACGAGGACGGGCTCGCCGACACGGCCGACGGGTTCGGTGGCGGCCATGAGCGCAAGCGGGTGCTCGAGATTCTGCGCGACAGCCGGATCGGCACCTATGGCGTCATCGCGCTGATCGTTTCCTTCCTGTTGCGCATTGGCGCCTTGTCCAGCCTCGCCGCCGCTGGTGCAGGCCCCGCGATCCTCGCTCTGATCGCCGCGCATGCGGGCGCGAGGGGTGCCTTGCCGCTTTTCATGCGGGCCGTACCGCGGGCCCGCATGGACGGCCTTTCGCACGGCGCAGGCCGGCCCAGCGCGAACGTGGCCGCCGGCGCTCTCGCCCTCGGCGTTGTTGTGACCCTCGCCTGCCTCGGGTTGGGCGCGACCCTCGTGTCCGCAATCCTGTTGGCCGGGACGCTCGCCGTGCTCGCCCGGATGGCCATCGCCAAGATCGGCGGCCAAACCGGCGATGTGCTCGGCACCGCCGAACAGGCAGGCGAAATCTTGATCCTGCTCACGGCGGCCGCGTTGCCCTGAGGCAAAGCTCGGGCAGCAGGTCCCGTCAGGGTAACCAAATCGCTAAGATCTGCGTAAGACGGCCGAAAGACTGGCGTGGTATGGTGCCCATGTCGTTGCCAAACAGCGGCCTTCGGAGCATCCGGCCAGAAGGAGTTCTGTCCCATGCGCATTGCGATTGCGACGCTTGTCATAGTTGGTGCGGTTTGGCTCGCCGCCGCTCCCGCACACGCGGCGCCCGTACCCCTGACCGGTACGGCGGCCGATACGATCGCCGAGGACGCCGGTTCGTTGATCACGACGGTCGCGAAGCGCAAGCGCAAGACTGTGCGGCAAAGCACGCGCAATTGCGGCTGGCAATGCAAGCGGTACTACCGCCCCTACCAGTACCGCTATTGGAAGTTCTACTATCCTTACGGCGGTCCTTTGTTTTACTCGCGGCGGTAACGCCATTCATCGCTCTGCGATAAAAGAGTGACACGGCACCTTGCCCTTGTGGCAGAGTGCGCCGCGTGACGCCGCCTGCTTCCGCCATAACCACCCGTGCCCTTGCGCTTTTTGAGGCTGCCCGCGCCCGCCCCGGCGCGCCTGCGGACCTTCCCGGCCGGCTCTTCGTCGTCGACGTGGAGCGGCAGACGGCGGCGCTGATCGTGGACGGGGTGGCCGTGGCAAGTTGGCCGGTCTCCACGGCGCTGAAAGGGATCGGCGGCGAAGAGAACTCCTTCAAGACGCCCCCGGGCTGGCATCGCATCGACCGCAAGATCGGCACCGGCGCGGCGGCGGGCACGGTCTTCTCGTCGCGGGAGCCGACCGGCGAGCGCTGGCAGGGCGAGACTTGCGAGTCCGATCTCATCCTCACACGGATCCTGACATTGGACGGGCTCGAGGACGGCGTGAACCGCGGGCCGGGCTGCGACTCCCGCGAGCGCTACATCTACATCCACGGCTCCAACCATGAGGAGCACATCGGGCGTCCGGCGTCCTGCGGCTGCGTCCGTATGGGCAACGCCGATGTCACCGCACTGTTCGACGTGGCGCAGGAGGGCGACCTTATTCTAATCGCGCCGCCGGAGAGCCGAGACATCCCCGAACTGTCTTCTGGCCGCTTTCACTATGCGGGCCTCGGCGGCTCCGGCATGAGCGCCCTCGCACAGTTCCAGGCGATGAAGGGCGGGCGCGTGAGCGGCAGCGACCGCGCCTTTGACCATGGGGAGCGCGCGGCCGTCCGCGCCCAATTCGAAGCGCTGGGTATCGGCGTGTTTCCCCAAGACGGCAGCGGGATCGGAGAAGACTGCGCCGCGCTCGTGGTGTCGACGGCGGTTGAAGAGACTGTGCCCGACTTCGCCGCGGCCAAAACCCGTGGCGTGCCGATCGTGCACCGGTCCGAGATGCTGGCCCATTTTGTCGGGACCTACCGGTCGATTGCGGTGACCGGCACGAGCGGAAAGTCCACCGTGACGGGCATGACGTTCGAGATCCTGCGTGGGATGGGCGCCGATCCATCCGTCATTACCGGCGGCGACTTGCCGGCGCTTCAAGCCGAAGGCCTGATCGGCAATGCCTTCGCCGGCGCATCCGACCTGCTCGTGGTGGAGGCGGACGAGAGCGACGGCTCCCTCGTCCGCTATGCACCGTCCATCGGCGTCATCCTCAACCTCCAACGCGACCACAAGGAGATGGAGGACGTGGCGGCGATGTTCGCCACGCTGCGCGCGCGCACCCGCGAGACGCTCGTCGTGGGCGACGATGCGAACCTCGACCCGTTCGCCGGCGGGGCGATGCGCTTCGGCCTCAGCGAGCGGGCGGACATTCGCGCGGTCAATGTGCAACACAGCGCCGACGGCGCGCGCTTCGAGGTGGAGGGCGTCGCGTTCGCGATTCCCGTTCCGGGGCTGCACAACGTAACCAATGCGCTTGCCGCCATCGCAGCTTGCCGCGCCGCGGGCCTGCCGCTGGAAGGCATGGCGGACCCGCTCGCGGGCTTCTCCGGTATTGGGAGGCGGTTCCAAACTATCGGCTGCGCGAGCGGAATAGAGGTCGTAGACGACTTCGCTCATAACGCGGAGAAGATCGCCGCCGCGATCCGGACAGCGAAACTTAGGGGGCGCCGCGTGCTCGGTATCTACCAGCCGCACGGCTACGGGCCGACGCGCTTCCTGTGGCAGGACTTCGTCCGCACCTTTTCAAGCGAACTTTCCGCAGACGACAGGCTCTTCATGCTCGAAGTGTTCTACGCGGGCGGCACGGCGACGCGGGACTTCTCCGCCGCCGACATCGTCGGCGAGATCGCCGCGGCCGGGACGCAGGCCGCGTTCGCGCCATCGCGGGAGTGGCTGATCGAGGCTATCGCGAACGAAGCACGCGAAGGCGACGTGGTCCTCGTCATGGGCGCGCGCGACCCCTCGCTCACGGCTTTCGCGCGCGACATTCTCAGCGCGATCGAGCGAGGCTAGCCGAGACGGCTAATTGCCGAGGATTCCCGAGATGAAGTCGTCGACGCTGTTCGCGGTGCGCCGCCTGCGTGGACGCGGCTCCGAATACCGCTGGGTGGGCGATGTCTCGGCAACCTCCGGCCCGGATACCGGCACGTTGAAGTGCGCCGGATTCTTGAAGAGCTTCGCCGCCATACGGTTGTCGATGCCGTACACGTCGCCGAATTCACGGATGGAGCCATAGCCGTCGGCGATGGCCGTATTGTAGGTGAGATGGACCGGAATCTTGTGATCGAGCGCGATCACCTTCGTCTGGCCTTGGGCGCGGGCCAGGATGTCTTGGACCGTGCCCATGGACCAGCCCTTGTCCTCGTTCAGAAGGAAAGCCGCGAAGCGGGCCGGCTGATTGACGCGGATACACCCGTGACTCAGCGTCCGGACCCGGCGCCCGAACAGCTCCTTCTGCGTCGTGTCGTGCATATAGATCGCGTGCTTGTTCGGAAAGTTGAACTTGAACTGGCCGAGCACATTGTGCGGCCCCGGATCCTGCTGGAACGTGTAGGCGTGCACATTGACGGTCTGCCAATCCACGGCGTCCGCATCGACAGGCTTGCCGCCCTTGCTGACCTTCAAGCCGTAGCGGCTCAGCATCCTGTTCCGGGATTCCCGCCCGCCAAACAAGCCGCCTGAGCGCTGCGGGCCCTTCAACTTCGGTGCGATGTCTTCTTTCACGATCGTCGGCGGGACCGTCCAATTGGGATTGAAGACGATGTTCCGCATCGGCGCGGAGAAAAAGGCCGTGGCGTATTGGGTCTGCCCAACAATCGTCTTTTCCTCGTAGATCGTCCGGCCGCCCTTCAGGACACGGAACTTGAACTCCGGGATGTTGTTCCAGACGTGGAAGTTGCCGAGGTCGGACGGCAGCCAGCGCCACCGCTCCATGTTGATGGCAATGAGCTGAACGGTCCGGTCGTTGTCCGGGTTGCGGCCGGCCTGCTTCGCCGAGTCCCGCGCCTGAACCAGCGCCGTATGCAGGCGCTGATACTGCTCGCTTTGCGGATGGAGCGCGAGCAGCGCCTTGTCCGGGGTGTCCGACGCGGCAATCTCCGTCAAGACGGTCTTGGGATCGCGCGCCCTGGGGTTGAAGTCGAAGAGTTTGTGGGCGCTCGACGGCGTCAAGCGGCCGGTTTGCGCGTGGCGTGCATATTTGAGAACAGCCGCGGAGAGGGCGAGTTCGGCATCTGCCCGCGCTTCGTCCGTGGTCAGAGCAACTTCGGGGGACGGCACCTCATATGCAGCCGCGTCGAGGCCCCAGTCGTCCGCGTCGCGTACGGTCGCGACCAGCGCCTTGGCTTTGGGGGTCAGGCTGTCGTCGGCGATCCAGAGCGGATCCTCGTCACGCTCGCCATAGAGCGTCTTGAGCGCTTCCAGATCCGCTGTCGCCACCTTGGGCGCCGTGGACCCTTCGAGCTTGGCGCGCACGCTCTCGATGACAGGATCGACAGGCGGCGGAGGGGGCGGGCCAAGATCGACCGCCTCTTTCGTGTCTTCGCCTTCGGACTTCTCATCGTCGGCGGTCAACCGTGCCGAACCGGGCTCGAGCGCCGCGACCTGGGTGTCCTCACCACCCGCCTCGGCGCCAGGCGGCGGCGAGACGTCGAGAACGACCGTCGCGGAATAGGCGCGCGGATCGAGCTCAAGAGGCTCTTCGGCAGGGTCTTCATCCGACGAGCGGGCCACATCCGTAACGTCCTGCGCTTCGTCCGAATGGGCCATGCCGTCCGGCTCGGAGGATGGTGAGATCGAGGCCGTGACTTCGCCATCGAGGGACGGCCCGTTGTCCTCATCGTCTGTTGCGGTCTCCGCCGCACGTTCGGGCGTGTTGGCCGGGCTCGCCATGCGGGCGATCTCGGGCTTCGGCTCCGGAGCGGGCGGAAGAGACGCGGTCACGATCTCGCCCTTGGAATCGTCAGCCTTGTCGGCTGGCTCCTCGGCGTTCTCGGCGACGCCCTCGCTATCCGTATCCTCGCCAGCCTTGGTATCGGAAGTCTTGGTATCGGCGTTCTTGGCGTCTGCGGTCTCAGTGTCTGCAGTTTTGGCGTCGGCGCTCTTGGTATCGCCATCCTCGGCATCCGCCTGCTTGGCGTCGGCATCCTCCGAGTCTTCGACGGTCGCGTCTTCGTCCTTGGCGCTGTCGGCAACCTTCGCCGGCTCGTCGGTCTCGGGGTCCTTGCTCTCGGCGTCAGCCCCCGCTGCGGCCGCGGCTGCACTAGCTGCTGCGGCGGCGGCGGCCGTCGCCGCTTTAGCGGCTTCGTCTTTGGCGGTGTCCTCGGACTTGGCAGCAGTCTCGGCGGCTTCGTCGCGTTTGTCTTCGTCGGCGGCATCCTCCGACTTTGCGGATGCATCGGCCGATGCGGTTTCGGACTCTTCAGGTGCGTCCGCAGCGGCGGTCTTCGACTGAGGCTCTTCCTCTGCCTTGTCGCCCGCCGTCTTGTCGCCGTCACTGTCGTCCGCCGCCGTCTTTTCCTCGGCAGCTTCCGTGCCGGCGGTCTCGCCGTCAGCGGTCGTCGCGTCCGCTGTCTTGGTTCCGGCCGCTTGGTCGTCGGAGTTCTCTGTGTCAGCCGTCTTAGATTCGGGCGTTTTGGACTCGGCCGACTTGTCTTCGTCGGTATCGGCAGCCGCCGTCACAGACGCATCGCCCTCGTCGGCATTCGCCTCGGAGTCAGTTGCGGTCTCGGTGTCGGACTTGTCCGATTCGGCGTCCGCGAGCTTCGTATCCGACGCCTCGTCATCCGTCACCGTTTCGGCGGTCTTGGTGTCGGACGACGTATGGTCTTCTGCGGGTTCGGCGTCTGCTGACTTTGTCTCGGCGGTCTCTTCCGTCACCGCGGCCGTGTCGGTCGCATCTTCTGGCGTGTCCGACTCATCCGCCTCGGCGGTCGGCGCATCGGAAGCACTCTCAGCATCCGCAGACGAGGAATCCGCCACAGCCGGCTTGTCCTCGTCCGCCTGGCCTGGGCTGTCCTCCGCGTCAGCCGTCGAGTCCGGCTCGGCCTTCTTGTCGGACGCATCGGACGCATCCGCACTCTCGGTCTTGGAGTCGGACGTCGTGTCGCCGGATTCGGACGCCGGAATCTCATCCGATTCGGCCGTCATGGTTTCGTCGGACTTGTTGTCGGCGAGAGCATTGTCGTCGGAATCGTCTGTCGTGGCCGCGAGAGCCACTGCCGCAGGCAGCGCCATGACCACGCTGGCAGTCGACACGGCACCAACGACGAGCGCGTTGTCGCTGCCCTTGGCAACGTCGGGCGAGACGGTCTTGGCGGAGGCGGTGGCGAAGATCCTGTCGGGGTTTCGAACCGGCTCGACGGGCGCAGGGCGGCGATAGCGTCTGCGCTTGACGACCTTCTTGCCGCCGAACAGGCCGGGCACGCGGAATTCTGCCGTTGCCGTGCCTGGAACCGCGCTCGTACCAATCCCCAATGCCAAAAGGGCCAATGCCGTCAGCCCAATAATGGCAATTCGTCCCCTCATTCGCCGTCCCTCAAAGCCTCCGCGCCTGAGCGCTAATGTAGTCGCCGCATTCATGAATTTGCAGAGGATCGCACAAGAGCCTAAACATAATGGCAAAACAGGGCGGTTCCTGGGCTTTGTCGGGCGCCGCCCATCACAAAATCGCCAGCCTTGCATCTTTCCGGCGGTTTCGCGACGGCCATGTTTGCGGCGCCGGACCTCAGGCCGAGGGTCCCTTTGCCCGCATGCCCAAAAAAACGGCATCTGCGCGGATTTGACCCGCACATGACGGGGGGCCCGATTTGATCGATACCCGCATCGATGCAATACTTTGCAATATCAACGCAATTCTATGTTCCTAAGAGCGTCGTTGCCGGCGCGCGCGAAACTTCGCGAGTCCGGCCCCATTCTTGCTTAATTCTTGGAATGGCCTGACGCGGTCAGCCGAAACCATCGTCCCAAGAGAGGCATTGCAGTATGTGCGGATTATGCGGCGAGATCACATTTGACGGCTCGCCCGCATCGGTCGAGGCCATGGAGGCCATGACGTGCTCAATGGTTCCGCGAGGCCCGGATGCCGGCGGCATCGTCTCGCGCGGTCCCTTCGCATTCGGCCATCGGCGCCTGAAGATCATCGACCTGTCCGAACGCGGCCAGCAGCCCATGGTCGATTCGGACCTCGGCATAACGCTCGTCTTCAACGGATGCATCTACAATCACAAGGAGCTGCGCACGGAACTGGAAGCCAAGGGCTACCGGTTCTTCTCCACGAGCGACACCGAAGTGGTCCTCAAAGCATGGCATGCCTGGGGACCGGAGGCGCCGAAGCACTTCAACGGGATGTTCGCGTTCGTGGTCTATGAGCGCGATACCGGCCGAGTCGCAATGGGCCGGGACCGGCTCGGGATCAAGCCGCTCTACTACACCATGTCAGACAAGCGTCTGCGCTTCGCCTCGACGCTGCCCGCGCTCGTTGCGGCGGGCGATGTCGATACGGGGCTCGATCCCGTCGGGCTGGCGCACTACATGACGTTTCATGCCGTGGTGCCGCCGCCGCATACGATCCTGCGGGGCGTGAGAAAGCTGCCGGCGGCAACCTTGCGTCTGATCGAGCCCGACGGAAGCTTCAAGGATACTCAATATTGGGAGCTGCGCTTCGAACGCTCGGCGGAGGATCTTGCGACCAGCCACGCGGAGTGGAAGGACCGCGTGGGTGCCGCACTGCGTCGCGCGGTCGACAGGCGCATGATCGCCGACGTTCCGGTAGGCGTGCTGCTCTCAGGCGGCGTGGATTCCAGCTTGATCGTGGGCCTCTTGGCCGAAGCCGGACAGCAGCATCTGAAGACGTTCTCGATCGGCTTCGAGGCCGCCCACGGCGAAGCGGGCGACGAGTTCAAATACTCGGACATCATCGCCAAGCATTTCGGCACCGACCACACCAAGATCATGATCCCCACAGGGCACATGCTCGAATCCCTGCCGGACACGATCGCGGCAATGTCCGAACCCATGGTGTCCTACGACAATGTGGGTTTCTACCTGCTTTCCCGCGAGGTGGCGAAGCACGTGAAGGTGGTGCAGAGCGGCCAAGGCGCGGACGAGGTCTTTGCCGGATACCATTGGTATCCGAAGCTGGCGAATTCCAATGACGTGCTGACCGACTACAAGGCCCTCTTCTTCGACCGGGGCCGGGAGAAACTGGCCTCGCACCTCAACGAGACGTGGATGGCCGACGAGGACGAGCCAGCCCGGCTTGTGGAGGCACACCTCATGAAGGACGGCGCCGAGACGCCGTTGGACCGCGCCTTGCGCATCGACACCACCGTGATGCTGGTCGACGATCCGGTGAAGCGCGTCGACAACATGACCATGGCCTGGGGCCTCGAGGCGCGGGTGCCGTTTCTCGATCACGAACTCGTCGAACTCGCCGCGCGCGTACCGCCGGAGATGAAACTCAAGGACGAAGGCAAGGGCGTTCTGAAAGACGTGGCCCGCGATGTTATTCCTTCGTCCGTAATCGACCGGCCGAAGGGGTACTTCCCAGTGCCGGCGCTCAAATATATCGACGGTCCCGTCCTGGAGATGACACGCGATGCGCTGTCGTCCCAAGCTGCCAGCGAACGAGGGCTTTTCCGTTCGGGCTATCTCGACAGTCTTTTTTCTGATCCGAAGGCGCATATCACACCCTTGCGCGGATCAGAGCTTTGGCAATGTGCGTTGTTGGAGCTCTGGCTTCAGTCCCACAACATCTAGGCACGGCATGAGCACGGAAAAAAGCAGCGTACACGGCACGACGGAAGGCGGCCCTCTTAAGGACATGCAGCCGCGCGCGAATCTTTCGCCGCAGAGCGAGCTCCAAAGCAATGTCGCCTTCAACTGCGGCTGGGGACGTCTTCTGTTCGGCCAGACATTCGCCAGCGCGGCTGACTTGGCGGAGTGTCTGCGGGCGGAAGGCCCCGGCCGGCGCGACATCGCCTTCTACATCCTCGACCCCCATGTGGTTTTGGCGGCGGCCCCTCAGGAGCTGTTTCTCGATCCCTCGCATACCTATCGGCTCGATCTGAAGAAGTACGAGCCGGCGACCACCGCACCGCCGGGATTTCACATCCGGCGACTGGAGTCTCTGCAGGACGCCGAGGAGATCAACCGCATCTACGCGGCCAGGCGCATGGTGACGGTTGCGCCAAACTTCTTCTGGGAGAACCGCGACAGCGAAGCGATCACCTATTTTGTCGCCGTGGACGACAAGACCAATGCGGTCGTCGGCACCGTCACCGGCGTCGACCACAACGCGGCATTCGGCGACCCCGAGAAGGGCTCGTCGCTATGGTGCCTTGCGGTGGACACCCAGTCGACACTTCCAGGCATCGGCGAGTCGCTCGTGCGCCGCCTGTCGGAGCACTTCAAGGATCGCGGTTGTTCGTACATGGACTTGTCCGTCCTGCACGACAACAAGCTGGCCATCTCGCTCTATGAGAAGCTGGGCTTCATTCGCTGGGCCACATTCACCGTGAAGCGCAAGAACGTCATCAACGAGCAGCTTTTTACGGAAATCTCGGACGCGTACGACGAGCTCAACCCCTATGCGAGAATCATCGTCGACGAAGCACAACGGCGCGGTATCGGAACGGAGATCATCGATGCCGAGGGCGGCTTCTTCCGGCTGACTTACGGCGGCCGGTCCGTGGCCTGCCGCGAAAGCCTGACCGCGCTCACAACCGCCATCGCCATGAGCATCTGCGACGACAAGCGAGTGACGCGGCGCATCGTTAGCGCCGCAGGCGTGCAGGTTCCCGAGCAGATCAACGTGGATGACGAGGATACAGCCCGCGCATTTCTGGGGCGGTACGGGTCGGTCGTGGTGAAGCCGGCCCGCGGTGAGCAGGGCAAGGGCATCGCCGTAGGCCTCACGAATTGGGACGATGCGAAAGCGGCGATCGACTATGCGAAGACTCTCTGCAACGAAGTGATCCTCGAGGAATTCGTTGAGGGGGTCGACCTTCGCATCATCGTGATCAACTACCGCGTGGTGGCCGCCGCGATCCGAAAGCCGGCAACCATTATCGGCAACGGCAAATCCACGGTGCGCGAACTCATCGAGAAGCAGACGAGACGACGCTTGGCTGCGACGGGGGGCGAATCCGCCATCCCGATGGATGCGGAGACGGAGCGCTGCCTAGCCGCGGCAGGCTATACCTACGACGATGTTCCCGAGATCGATGCCTCGATCGCCGTCCGAAAGACGGCAAACCTGCACACCGGCGGCACGATTCACGACGTGACGGGTATCCTTCACCGGACCCTGATCGACGCTGCGGTCAATGCCGCCAAGGCAATCGAAATTCCCGTCACCGGCATCGATTTCATCGTGAAGACCCCGACGGAGCCGGACTACTGGTTTATCGAGGCAAATGAACGCCCGGGGCTCGCTAATCACGAGCCACAGCCGACCGCGGCGCGCTTTATCGACCTTCTATTCCCCCAGACAGTGCCTGCTACGGTGCGCAAAGCGCTTCAAATGTAGGCGTCCTCGTACTACCCATAGCCAATCTTTCAAAAGCGCCGACGAGCGCTGCGAACACCAGGGCTGCGTGATGACTATTCTCCATATCGATCTCGACTACCTCGCCGAAACGCTCGAGACTTTCCTCAATATTCCGAGCCCCACGAGCTACACCGACAATGCGGTGCGGTGGTGCGGCCAGGAGCTCGACCGGCTTGGCATTCCGTTCGAGGTTACGCGGCGCGGCGCCATCCGGGCCGTCTTGCGCGGCAAGGAGCGGCGGCCGGCGCGCGCGATCGCAGCCCATCTCGATACGCTCGGCGCTCAGGTGAAGGCGATCAAGGACAATGGACGCCTGGCGGTAGTGCCCATCGGCTATTGGAGCGCGCGCTTTGCCGAGGGCGCGCGATGCACCATCTTCACCGAGCGCGGAAGCTATCGGGGGACGATCCTGCCGCTCATGGCCTCCGGGCATACGTTTGGCGACGATGTCGACGAGCAGCCGACGGGCTGGCCCCACGTGGAGATTCGTGTGGATGCGCGATGCTCAACGGCCGAAGAAGCCACTCGGCTCGGCATCGAAGTCGGCGACGTCGTCTCGATCGATCCACAGCCGGAGTTTTTGGAGAACGGGTTCATCAGTTCCCGGCACCTCGACGACAAGGCCGGCGTGGCGGTGATGTTCGCGGCGCTGAAGGCCCTGATCGCGGTCAAGGACCAGCTTCCGGTCGACGCCTATTTCCTCTTCACGATCGAGGAAGAGGTCGGGATCGGCGCAGCCAATATCCTGACGGAAGACATCGCGTCGCTCATCGCGGTCGACAACGGCACTACGGCGCCTGGCCAGAACAGCGCCGAGTTTGGCGTGACGCTCGCCATGGCCGACCAGAACGGCCCGTTCGACTACCATCTCACGCGAAAGCTGGCCCGCCTTTGCCGCGAGGACGACATCTTCTATCAGAAGGACATCTTCCGGCACTACCGGTCCGATGTTGCCTCGGCGGTTGTGGCCGGGCACGACGTCCGCACGGCCCTGGTCTGTTTCGGCATCGATGCTTCCCACGGCTGGGAGCGCATTCACATTCACGCTCTGCGGTCACTGGCCGAGCTGATCACGGCCTATCTCTTGAGCCCGATCGCCTTCTGGCGCGATGCCGAGGAGGTAAGCACGCTCGAGGACTTCACCACCCAGCCCACGGAGAAGGCCGAGCAGAAGCTCTCGTCGGATGTGCGCATGGACGAGATCGAAGACGAGGCTGTGGACGAATAGCGGCGCGGAGGGGTCGCCGTGTGCCCTCTCAGCGGAATGTCGGCGTTATGACAGGCCGGGCGCGACCAAAGCGCGCAAGGGCCGCGTCCAACTGAAATCCGCCCGACTGAATCCCAAGTGTCATGTTGCATCGGTAGTTTCCACTGTCACAGACCTGCCGAGTCACACCATGTTCTCTCTTGCCGGAAAGAAGGCTCTCGTCCTTGGGGTCGCCAACGAGGACTCCATTGCGTTCGGCTGCGCGAAGGCGTTCCGCGACCAGGGCGCGGACCTCGCAATTACCTACCAGAACGATAAGGCCGAAAAGCATGTCCGGCCGCTCGCCGAGAAGCTCGGCACGGACATTCTGCTGCCCCTCGACGTGCGCGAAGACGGACAGTACGGGCAACTGTTCGACCGCATTCGCCAAATCTGGGGCCACATCGATATCTGCCTGCACTCGATCGCGTTTTGCCCGCGCGAGGATCTGCATGGCCGCGTGGTGGACTGTTCGCGCAACGGCTTCATCACGGCGATGGACATCTCCGTCTACTCGTTCATCCGGATGGTGCGCCGGGCCGAACCGCTGATGCGCCACGGCGGCAGCTGCATGACCGTCTCCTTCTTCGGGGCGGAAAAGGTTGTCGAGAACTACAACATTATGGGGCCGGCCAAGGCAGCGCTTGAATCGGTCACGCGCTACATGGCCGCGGAGCTCGGACCAAAGGGCATCAGCGTGAACGCGTTGTCGCCGGGGCCGCTGAAGACTCGCGCCGCCTCGGGCATTTCCCGTTTCGACGAATTGATGAACGAGGCAGCCGAACGCGCGCCCACTCATCACCTGGCGTCGATCGAGGATATCGGTGCCTACGCCGCCTTTCTCGCCAGCCGCGAGGCGGAGAATGTCACGGGCGGCGTGCACTACATCGACGGCGGGTATCACATTGTCGGATGAGATCCCCAACGAAACCGGTGTCTACGCACAGAGCCGCGACGCCTATGCCCGGCACGCCGTGGAAGACCTTCACCAGGCCAATGCCCAAGCGCAGCTGCTCGGCGCGCTTGCCGTCAAGCACGGATCGGCCATCGCGGAGAAGACCCGTACGGCCTGGAGCGGGCTTGCCGACGAATGGGCCGGGATCGCGGCCGGGTTCGCCGCCCCATTCGCCGCCAACAGCCTTCTGCCCTACTGGAAGGACGCGGCCCAGCGCTGGGTGCTGACGCTCGACACGTTGTGCCGGCGCGGCGACGCGTGCGCGGCCAGGGAAGCCGAGGGTTTCACGCCGGTGCTCGCCTTCGACTACGAGATCATCGTCGACGGACGGCTGCTGGAACGTCCGGCCAACTATGCGCTCGTGCGCATCATTCCGCCGGAAGGCGCGCCGCCGCCCCGCAACGACCGCCGCCCATGGGTGATCATCGATCCGCGTGCCGGTCAGGGAAGCGGCATCGGCGGCTTCAAGAGCGAGTCTGAAGTGGGCGAGGCCCTCAACGACGGTCACCCGGTGTATTTCGTCATCTTCTTCCGGGACCCCGAGCCGCATCAGACGCTGGCCGATGTCTGCGCCGCCGAGGCCGCGTTCCTGAAGGCGGTTCGGGAGCGTCATCCGAAGAGTTCCAAGCCCCTGGTGACCGGCAATTGCCAAGGCGGCTGGGCCGCCATGATCCTCGCTGCGACCCACCCGGATCTGATGGGGCCCGTGGTGATCGCCGGCACGCCCCTGTCCTATTGGGCCGGCAAGATCGGGCAAAATCCGTTCCGGTATCTTGCGGGCATGGAAGGCGGCGCGGTTCCGGCCCTGCTGACCGCCGATCTCGGTGCAGGCAAGTTCGACGGCGCGACGCTGATCCACAATTTCGAGCAGCTCAATCCCGGCAAGACGGTCTGGCGCAAGAACTACGATATTTTCTCGAAGGTCGATTGGGACTCCGAGCGCTACCTGGACTTCGAACGCTGGTGGTCCGGGTTCTATTTCATGAACGCGGCGGAGATACGTTGGATCGTCGAGACTCTCTTCGTGGGCAACAAGCTGGTCCGCGGAGAGGCCGTGCTCGATGACGGAACGCCGGTCGACCTCACACGCATCGACTCGCCAATCGTCGTGTTCGCCTCCCACGGCGACAACATCACGCCGCCGCAGCAGGCGCTGTTCTGGATCGCAGATCTTTACGAGTCCGTTCAGGAGGTGCGCGCGCGTGGACACGTGATCGTCTACACGCTGCATGACAGCATCGGCCATCTCGGCATCTTCGTGTCCGCAAAGGTCGCGAGTAAGCAGCACAAGGAGATCACTTCCGTCGTGCAGACGATCGAGTCGCTGGCGCCGGGTCTCTACGAGATGCTCATTCACGAGGGCGACGGCGTGCCGACCGTTTCGTTCGAGACCCGCACGATCGACGACATCCTGGCAATCGGGGGCGACCGCAAGGAGGAAGCCGCTTTCGCCGCCGTCGCACGCCTTTCGGATTGGGCGGTCAAAACCTATGAGCTGACAGTGCAGCCCCTACTGCGTGCGCTCGTCACGCCGGAGGTCGCCGAAACGTTGCGTGAGGCCCATCCCATGCGCGCGCAATACAAGCTCTTCTCGAGCGCCAATCCGTTGCTCGGCGGCATCTATCCGCTGGCGGAAGCGACGCGGGAGGCACGCGACCCGGCCGAGGAGGACAATCCGTTCTTGCGTCTGGAACGCCTGACGGCGACGGCCATCGAGGAGAGCTTCAACCTTGCCCGCGACATGCGCGATGCCTGCATGGAGATCGCATTCCTCGGTCTCTACGCGACCCCTTGGATGATGCGGCTTGGAGCCACATACCAGGCGCGCCCGCAAGAGCATAACATTCGAAAGCTGCCTCAAGTTCGTGACGCGATCCAGAACGCGGAAGCGGGCGGCTACAAGGAAGCAATCGTACGTATGCTGATCCTACTGGCACGCGCGCGCGGCTCCGTCCGGCGCGACCGCTTGGAGCGTACCAACCGCCTGCTCCATTCGCGCGCGCCCTTCGACACGATGACGCCGGAACGGCGCGCCCGCCTCATCAATGAGCAGAACATGATCGTCGAATTCGCAGCCGACGGGGCGGTCTCGTCTCTGCCCGTGCTGCTGCGTGACGACGTCGACCGTGTGCGGGCGGTCAATCTCGTGTTCGATATCGTCGGTCCCGCCGAAGAGATGGATGACCGAACGATCGCCATGTTCAAGCAACTGCAATCAACATTGTACACGATGGCCCGGGGGTGGAAGGAACGCGCTCCGGGCAGAAGCAACGGCGCGGCTCCCGGCATGCGCATTGGCGCTTGAGGCGCCGGGACCTCGCCCGAAAAAACGGCTGTCACAGCAGCGGAAAACAGCAGACCGCAGGAGACCTACATGATCCGCGAGAACAGGCTCTACGACGAACTTTCGATCGGCGACACGGAGTCGGTCAAACGTGTCTGCACAGCGAACGACCTTTTCGTATTCGCGCACGCGTCCGGCAATCTCAATCCGCTTCACATCCCGGACGAAGAAGATAAGGACCGCACAGAGGCCGTCGCGCCATCCATGTGGGTCGGCGCGCTGATTTCGTCGGTGCTTGGCAACGTGCTGCCGGGACCCGGAACACTGTACCGGTCGCAGAGCCTGCGATTTCTCGACCGGGTTCATGTGGGCGATGAGCTGACGATCACCGTTTCCGTGAAGGACAAGCTGCCCAATTCCGTCGTCGTCATGGACACCAAGGTCACGGGCCGGGGCGGCGAGACTGTTGCCGAGGGGGTCGCGGAGGTGCTCGCGCCCGAGCGCAAAGTCAGGATCGATATGGAAGAGCTGCCGGAGATCGTCCTGCAGCGGCATCAGCACTTCGACCATTACATTCATTTGTGCGAGGGACTGGAGCCGCTTGTGACCGCGGTCGTCGCGCCGGAGGAGAAGGAGTCTCTCGGCGGGGCGCTTTTAGCGGCGCGGCATTCACTCATCCGGCCGATCCTTATCGGATCCGAGCCGCTCATCCGCCAGGCCGCCCTCGACGCAGGCGAAGATCTCGGCCCATACGAGATTATCGACATTCCCGACCACGTCGCCGCGGCCGGCAGGGCTGTCGAGCTTGTGCACGAGGGCTACGCCGGGGCCATCATGAAGGGCCACCTCCACACGAGCGATCTGTTGCACCAGGTGCTGAAGAGCAAGGGTGGTTTGCGCACCAGCCGCCGCATGAGCCACGCCTTCGTGATGGACGTGCCGGGGCTCGACCATCCGCTGATCATCTCGGATGCGGCCATCAACATCATGCCCGACCTGGTCACGAAGGTGGACATCACCCAGAGCGCCATCGACGTGGCCCTGGCTCTGGGCATCGAGAAGCCCAAGGTCGGCGTTCTATCGGCGGTCGAGACGGTGAACCCTCAGATCCCTTCGACGCTGGACGCAGCCGCGCTGTCGAAGATGTCGGATCGCGGTCAGATCAAGGGCGGCGTCGTCGACGGCCCGCTCGCGATGGACAATGCAATGGACGCCGAAGCAGCAACGACCAAGGGCGTGACGGGCCTGGTCGCCGGCCATGCCGAGGTTCTCATCGTTCCCAATCTCGAGGCGGGCAACATGCTTGCGAAACAGCTCGCTTTCGTGTCCGGCGCCGACGCTGCCGGCATTGCACTCGGCGCTTCCGTTCCCATCATCCTGACCAGCCGCGCCGACGGCGAGAAGGCGCGGCTCGCCTCGTGCGCCATCGCCGTGCTGTACCGGTTCTGGCAGGAGAACGGCGTTCCTGTCGGGTCGCGACTTGCGGAGGCAGCCGAGTAGTGCCCCATATCCTCACGCTCAACGCCGGGTCGTCTTCCATCAAGTTCGCGCTGTTCGAAGCCGGCAGCCTGAATGAGCGCGTGCGCGGGCAGATCGAGGCGATCGGGACAAAGCCGCATCTCAGCGCGCGGATCGCCAATGCGGAAAAAACCGAGACGGATCTGGATGCCGCCGAGGTCAGCGATCATGCCGCGGCGCTAGCCGCAATTCTCGCGCTCATGGAGGACAGATTCTCCGGCGCCGACGTAAAAGCCGTTGGGCATCGCATCGTTCATGGCGGCCCCGACTACGGCTCGCCCGTGATCATCGACGAAGACTGCCTCGCGAATCTTGAGAAACTGATCCCGCTGGCGCCGTTGCACCAGCCGCACAATCTATCCGGCGTGCGGGCCGCGCAAGCGGCCTTCCCCGACGCGACGCAGGTTGCGTGTTTCGACACGGCGTTCCATCGGCAGCATCCGTGGGTGAACGACACCTATGCGTTGCCGTTGGAGCTCTATGAGGAAGGGATCCGGCGCTACGGCTTTCACGGGCTGTCCTATGAATACGTGACGCGCGCTCTGCGGCAGCTTGCGCCGATGCACGCGGCGGGGCGTGTGGTCGTCTCGCATCTCGGCAACGGCGCTTCGATGTGCGCCATCCAAGGCGGACAGAGTGTCGGCTCCACGATGGGCTTCACCGCGCTCGACGGCCTCCCCATGGGAACGCGCTGCGGTCAACTGGATCCTGGCGTGGTTCTTTATCTGATGGCCGAGAAGGGACTGACGGCCGCGGAGATCGAGAACCTGCTCTACAAGCAGTCCGGTCTCAAAGGGCTATCGGGGCTCTCGAACGACATGCGGGCGCTGGAGGAGGCCGGCACGATCGAGGCGCGGCGCGCGATCGACTATTTCGTCTATCGCATTCGCCGCGAGCTCGGGGCCATGGTTGCCATCCTGTCGGGGCTCGATGCGCTCGTTTTCTGCGGCGGCATCGGCGAGAACGCCTGGCGCATTCGCGAGCGCGTCTGTCAGGACTTCGGATGGCTGGGTCTCGAACTGGACGAATCGCAGAACCGCGCGGGCGAGACGATCATCTCCTCCCAGCGCTCGCGCGTTCGGGTCTTCATCATCCGCACCAATGAAGAGTTGATGATCGCCTCTCATGCGGCCGAGAAGGCGCAAGAGGCCATCGCTTCGGCAGCCGCGGCCTAAACCAGGCCGTGCAGGCCGTTTGCCGTCAGGGGCAAGGCCGCTGGCCGAGGTCTCTCCGGCCGCCGGACCGCCCACCGCGGCCATAGCTAAGCTCCTCTCTTTCCATCGCAAATTCCTATGACGATCTTCGGCTCAATGTGGCCTTCACGACTATTGGGTTAACCATATCCGTGCTAAGAACACGGAACGATTCAACGGGGTTTCACGAATGCGGTTTGGGTTGGGGTTTGCGCGGCACCTGGGTTGCGCCCACGGTGCTTTGAAGGGCGGCGTCGTCTGTGCCGTCCTGGCAGGCGGCTTTGCCGTCTCTGACGCGCATGCTCAGGCAGCTCTGGTCGACGGCCCAGCGGCCGGCGAGACCGTTGTACGGAAGAGCGTCGCGCTTGGCGCTGCCGCGATCATCCAGCCCAAATACGAAGGCTCCAACGAGGTCGAAGTCATTCCGATCCCGATGATCATTCCCTCGTTTGTCGAGACCGAGGACACGCCGGATGGCATCTTCAAGGAAGTGCGCCAGCGCATCACTTTTCGCGGGCTCGATGAGATCCGGATTCGTGCCTTTGGCGGCGACCATTTTCAGATTGGGGCGGTGACCGGCTACATCACAACGCGCGATCAAGACGATGGCGATCTTCTGAAAGGCCTCGGCGATGTCGAGGGCGGTCTGGTGCTCGGCGCGTACACAGCGTACACGCTAGGGGCCTTTACGTTCGATGCCGCCTATATCGACAAGGTCACGGGCGAGTCCGCCGGTCCGCAATACCGGTTCGGCATCGAGACCGAGAAGCAACTGACGGATCGCTTGAAGGCCGGCGTCCGGGTCGGCACAACCTTTGCCAGCGCGGAATACATGCAGACCTATTTCGGCGTGACGCAGGCCGAGGCCAATCGTTCGAAGGCAGGTCTACCGGTCTACAAGACCGATGGCGGCATCAAAGATGTCTTCGTCTCCGTTGGCGGCACGTATGACATCAGCGACCGCTGGGTCTTGAAGGGCGGCGTGAACTATAGCCGTCTTCTGGACGAGGCCGCGGACAGCCCCGTCGTGCAGACCCCCGACCAGGTTTCGGGCACTGTCGGGCTCGCCTACCGCTTCTACTGGGACCGTTAGGCCGAGCACGACGGCCGCGCCGCTTTTTCCTTCAGATTTCGAAAACAGTTATCCGTTGAGCCCGGCACATTGTGCCCTTCGCCGTGTGCCTACTCGGCGGCCGACGGCATCCGCACGCCCCCGCGCAAGGTACCGAAGCTACGGCCCGCGAGCGGATCCTTCGTGATGTCGCCCGAAATCGGCGACAGGTTCAGGACATGGCGGAAACGCTGAAGCATTTCCAGCGTGTTCGGCGACATCTCTTCGATCGACCCCGGCACGTATTGGGCGACCTCGGCGGCCAGCTTCCGGTCCTCGTTCGTCTTCAGCAGATCCGGCAGAGTCTGGATTGCCGCTTCGCGCTCGAATTGAACCACCAGGGTCTGCTCATCGATGATTTGCCGCCGCTGGTCGGTGTTGAGAGACCGGAAAGGCTCGTCTTCGGTGAGCACCGCACCAGCCCGCTCCAGCCTGTCGCGACGCACTTCGCCGCGCGAGTCTGCCAGCAGGATGAGCATGCGGATGACCGCCTCCGTGAAGCCGCCTTCCGAAATATGGCGGAGAGCCGTCTGAACCTCGGGAAGAGCGCGGAGTTCCGCCTCGTTCTTGAGCGTCCGCCCCAGGAGATTGGGCGCACCGAACGACGCGGCCCACGGCGTCGACCACATCGAGAAAAACATGTTCTCGTACATCGCGTCACGCACGTCGCGCATGAAGTCGATGGACTGTTCGAACAGCGCGGCAAACACTTTCTCGGTCTGAACGAACGGGTTGTCGGCGGCCGCAGGCTGCCGCTCCTCCTTGGCCTTCTCGGCTAGACCTGTCACGCCGGCCATCACGGGATTGCGTCCGGATACGAGCCCGCGCTGCAACCGCAAGGGATGCAGCATGCGCGCAAGTTCGGCGATACCCGGATTGACCGCAGCCTTCACAAATGGCCTCAGGCAAAGATCGTAGAGCTGCGCCTGAATCTCGGACATGCGCGCGACGGCGGCAAAGGGCTTTTCGTCCTCGCGCTTGGCATCGAGGGCGCGGAGCTGATCGAGCCTGCGTTCGTGGAAGCTCACGGTGAACTCGCGGCCCTCGCCGTGACCCTGATAGTCGTCGATCTTCATTTCGTACAGGCCGGGCGGAAGCGATTCGATCGCTTCCATTGTGCCGGTCATCTCCGAATGCTCGCGCTTGGCGATCTTCGAGGAGACAAAAATGCCGAGATGGCCGACCTGCTCATGCACCATGTAGATGATGCGCTGGCCCCGGATCCTGATTTCCGAGGCATCCGCATAGCTGTCCGCAATCCAGTTCAGGGCCTGCTGCGGCGGCGTGATGTTGTCGCCCTGGCTCGCGAACACGATGATGGGCGAACGGATATTCTTCACATCGATGTGGCGTCCGGGCTCGAGCTGCGCTTCATTTTTCGCAAGGCGGTTGCCGACGAAGAGCTGCTCGACGATCCAGTGGATCTCGGCCTCGTTCAGAAGGAAGAACCCACCCCACCACTTCTCGAACTCCAAGAAGCGCTCGCGGCCGTGATCGATATCCCGATAAAGGTCGTAGTACTTGCCGAAATAGTTTCGGCTCGGATTGAGCAATTCGAAGTTCAGCACCAGGTGGGCGCCGTCGAACACGCCGTCGCCCATGTCGGACCAGAACATCGGCTGCCATGTGCCACCCAGAATGCCGCCATTGTAGCGCATCGGGTATTTGCCGACTTCTCCGCCCCAGGTCGCAACGGGCGACCCGTTCAAGACGATCGGTCCCGTGAGGTCGTGGTTCGTCGCAGCAAGGAGAAGCGTCGCCCAACCGCCCTGGCAATTGCCGGTGATGACGGGCTTCGGCGATTGCGGATGGCGCCGCGCCACCTCGCGAACGAACTCGGCCTCGGCGCGCGTCACATCGGAAAGGTCCTGCCCGGGTATGGGCTCGCGACGGAACGCGACGAAGTAGACCGGGTGGCCCTTCGCCAAAGCCACGCCGACTTGGCTGTCGGACTTGAAGCCGCCGATGCCGGCGCCGTGGCCGGCCCGCGGGTCGATGATGATGTAGGGCCGCAGAGCTGCGTCGATCTCGATGCCCTCGGGCGGCAGTATTTTCAGCAGCATGTAGTTGCACGGATGGAGCAGGTTCGCACCGTCGAGCACGACCTCGTAGTCATACGTCAAGACAGGGGGACACCCGGCCGCCTCGTGCTCCAGGAAGATGTCGCCGCGTTCGCGCATCGTATCCAGGAAGAGGGCAGCACGCTGCGTGCTGTCGTTGACGTAGGCCTGCCAGGCCTCGGCAAGTTCGTCCAGGTCCGGCTTTTCGGAAAAGCTCTTGGCAATGTCCGACAGCGTGGCCAACGAAGCCTTGAACCGTTCCTGATGTTCGCGGGAAATGCGCTCGGCGTGGCTCATCGCGCTGTGCATCAGGAAGCTCTGCGTCGTCTGCAGGCCATCGGAGATCTTGGTCGCAGCCTCCACCCGGCGATTGAGCATCACGGCTGGCGATTCCGAGACCGCCTTCGCGACGGAGTCGAACATGGATTCGATAACGTGGTCGGATGTCGTGCCGGTGTCGGCAACCGTATCGGTCATGGAACTGTGGACCTTTGATGTGCAGGTCTGCGGTAATTCAAGCAGAGCTGTCGGAGCGTTGTCGCTTCTGTCGAAAGAAAAACCTACGCGTGATGAATGACAGCCCTTTGAAGCGTCCCACCCTGACCGATAAGGCCTTCGTCTTGTTTGGCGCACATTCTAGGCCTTTCTGTCGCACCTGCAACCAAAAGCCCGGCGACACAGAGTCACTGCGTGCCAACGGTCGGGGCGTGGTGCTCGGCGCACTGTCTGAAGACTTGGAGGCGTCAAGTGCACGCGAGATTCGCAAGCCGTGCACGGGCTTCTTCGACGACGGCAGCTAGGCGCGGCTCAGTCAGGCAGGTTCTTGGTCGCCGGGACGACCACCGCGAACATGTCCGCAAGCGCCGATAGGCTGGCTGTCTGAAGCTGTTCGGCCGGCACGGCCTCTCCGCCGGCGGGATTGGGAAGCGCCCGCGTCGCCGTGGCGCCTGCGACGACCGTGTTGGCGTAGCCCTTGTTGAAGGCGGATCGCGCGGTCGAGCTCACGCACATATGGGTCATGAACCCGCCATAGACGACATTGTCGACGCCGTGCTTCTTGAGCTCCCAATCGAGCTCGGTTTGCTCGAACGCGGATGGGAATCTTTTGATGATGACCGTCTCGCCGTCGATCGGAGCGACCACATCGGCGATCTGTCCGATCGGTGCGCCGACGTCATAGGGCGTCCCTTCGCCCGCATCGTGCATGATGTGGATGACGGGGCGGCCCGCCTCGCGGAACCGCCGCAGAAGTTCGGCCGCTTCTTCAAGAGCCGGCTCGACGCCCTCGAGCTGCATGACGCCCTCGCGATACGTCTGCTGGCAGTCGATCAAGACAAGCGCGCTCGTCGAAATCGGCGCAGGGTCCGGACTCATGCCGGTGAGATCGCGAAGTGTCGGGTTGGACATGCAGTTCCCTCCTACGATGCGTCGGCCGATGCGCCGATCTTCCGGCAAACATCCTAGCGCAGGCAGGCGGAAAAACAGAAGCGCCTAGACGGAGAGTGAATCCGGACTTGCCGGATCAACCGAAAATGGAACTGGAGAGATGGCGAGAGTGGTGCCGCAAGAGGGATTCGAACCCCCGACCTACGCATTACGAATGCGCCGCTCTACCGACTGAGCTATTGCGGCCCTCTGAGTGTGGCCTCGTGCTTAATGCCATTGGGCGCGCGGCGCAAGCGCGGCGCGAGGCAGAATGGGCGGTTCCGCCGTCTGGAATCCGCGTCCACAACCTTAGCGGATATGCGCCGAGCGCAGCCGTTCCAGCGAGACTTCGCTTTCGTCTTCGGTGTCGGGAGCTACGCCCGGATCGTCCGGCGCCCGCGGCGGGACGAGGATCGACGCGGGCGGCTTCTCTTCGGCGGCGCCGTCACCTGTCTTGGCAACTGACGCGGAACTGGCCTGGGTTTCGGCCTTTCCCTCAGGGGGTTCCGGCGTCTCGGGCGCCGAGGTTGTTTCGCCGGACGGGGCATCCTCGGGCTTTGCGGTGCCGGTGTCGGCGGGCTGAGGCGGAGCGGGCTGAGGCTCGGACACCGTAACCTCCTCGGCCGTACCCTCGATCACGGATGGGCCTTCGATCGGCGGTTCGCCCACGTCGGCCGGGGCTTCGTCCCGCAAGTCCGGCGCTTGCGTCGGGTGGCTTTCGCGCAGCATGGCGCTGGCATCGCGCGGCGGGCCGGTCCATTCGTCGATCTGAAGCGTCTCGTCGGGCCGGCCGATGGCGTCCGCAGGCGCTTTCCATTCGAACGCGTCCACGACGCCGGTAACCGGGGAGACCGGAAGCCAGCGGTCGGACACATAGCCATCGGCGATCCAGGCCCGGTCGCGCGGGGCGCGGAGCGCGCGGGCGAGCCATTCGCGCTCGCGGCCCTTGTCGCCGCTGCCGCCTTCGATCCGTGCCATCAAGGTGCAGATCCGGGCCGACGGCGCCTCCTCGAGGTACGGTTCCAGCACCTCGCGCGCCCGATCCCACTCCTGGGCCTCCACGGCGGCCTGGGCAATGGCGACGGTGCCTTCCACGTCGTCCGGGGTCTGCTTGGCGAGATACTCGACGCGCTTCAGGCGGTCCTTGGGCGACAGGCCGGGCTTGGCGAAGGCGTAGGCCACCGCGAGGCTGGGATGCGGCGACAGCGACCAGGTCCGCAAGATCTGCCGTGAGGCGGCGCGCACCTCGCCCTTTGACGCCAGCAGGCGGCCGGCGAGCTCAGCCGCCGGCACCAGCGACGGGGCGAGCCGCAAGGCCTCGTTCGCGAGGATCAACGCCTTGCTGGGATCGAAGGCCTCGGTCTCGCGCGCCTCGGCGGTCAGCAAGACCGCGCGGCGGCGGTTGGCGCTCTTGGAATCCACATGTCCGTTCTGGCGTGCGATCGCCAGCGTGTTCAGGGCGCGATCCCAATCGCCGGACCGGGCCTGGAGATCGAACAACGCATTGACGCCCCATGCCAGCTTCGGATTGCGGTCGACGGCCTGCTGCGCGAGGACGAGCGCGGCGCCTTCGTCGCCCGCGCGCTTGGCTTCGAGGAAGAGGCCGCGCACGCCGAGCAGTTCCGTATCGTGGTGATCGAGCATGCCCTCGAAGGTGCGCCGCGCGGCCGCGTCGTCTCCTTTGAGTTGGGCGGTCTGCGCCTTCAAGAGGGCCGTCAACGGTTCCTGCGGCAGGTTGCGCTGGGCGACGCCCGCATAGCGCTGCGCCTGAGCCCGGTCGCCGACCCCGATGGCGACGAGCCCGCGCGACAGCGCGTCGAAGCCCTGCTTCTGCTTGCGCTCGCGCATATGCGCCGCGATGGCCGACGGCCGGGTCCAGATGTAACGCAGGATGGCCAAGACCAGGATCACGGCCACGACGAAGACCGACAGGAACACGACGCCGATAAAGGCGCTGGTCTCGATCTGATACCCCAACCAGGCGACCGAGATCGTGCCCGGCCGGTCGGCAAGCCAGGCAAGTCCCAGCGCCGCCGCGATGACGAAGAGCGTGAAAAAGAGGATGCGTGTCATCGGCTATTCTGTCTCGCCTGCCGCCGGGGGGACCACAATTTCAGGGGCGCCGTCGCCGCTTGCCAAGGACACAAGTAGCGCCTCCTGCAGGCGCTGCAAGGCCGTGTTCGCGTCGAGGCGCGCTAGCGCATCGTCGATCCACGGTCCGAAGGTCTTTGCCTGCGGCCCTTTCAGCTTCTCGACTTCCATCACCGCTTCCTGGAGATCTCCGGCTTGGAGTTTCGCATCGGCCCGAGCCAGGATCGCGTCTGGACCCGTGCCGTCCGCCTCTTCGCCGATGCGCTTGACCTTGACGAGCGACTGCGCGCCTCCGAGAAGCCGTCCGAAGAGATCCTGCTCGGCTTCAGGCTGCGCTGCCAGCGCCTGCTCGCGCAGCTTGGCGAACGAGCTGGCCAGCATCGGCACGGTGGGAATGCCCGTGTGCTCGTATTCGGCCAAGTCCTCGAGGTCGTTCGTATCGGCCGACAGTGCGGTCATGGCGGCGAGTTCCGGCGCATATGGGCGCCCCGAGTTGACCGCGTCGCGCAGGCCCGAATAGGCGATCGTGAGATTGGCCTTCCTGGTTTGGGCGTTCTCCGCATCGAGCGCTTGCTCCAAAGCCGGAAGCGTCGTCTCGATCTCGTTCAAGCGCCGCTGCAGGGCCGATATCTCGGGCTTCAACTTCGAGCCCTCATCCGCGGACATCGTGGCCGCCGTCAGCGCCTTGAGCTTGGCGTCAAGAGCGGAAACTTCCGACTTCAGCGCCGCCACTGTTTTGTCGTCTGCGCCCGAGGCTTGGACCCCGGCCAAAGCCGACCGGACCTCGGTCTCAACCTTGCTCTTAATCTGGCTGTCGAGGCGCTGTTCGGCCTCCGCGACCTGACGGCTGATCGCAGCGGCGTCGCTGACCGAGCCGCCGTCCTTTGCGGCCTCGGCCATCGACTTGAGGCTTTGCTGCATCTCGGCCACTTGCGCCGCGAGTGTCTTGACCTCGGCCGGGTCGACGGCCGGCGCCGCCGCCTCACCGGATGCGGATTCGAGCGTCGCGAGCCGCGACTGCAAGGCCTCGAGAGCGGCCGCGTTGTCCGGGCTCTTCGGCGCCGACTCGAGCGCGGCGATCCTGGTCTCGATGGTGTCGATGCTTGCGTCTTGTTGCGGCGTGCCTACCGGCAAGTAGCCCCAGATCAGAGCCGCCAAGACCGCAAGGCCACCGGCGAGCCCCGCCAAGGCATGGGTGAAAAGCGCGCCGATCCAGGCGAGAAATCTGCTGCCGAACGAGCGGCCGCCGGATGCGGCTGCCGGCGCCGGCGGCACGTCGCCGGACTCTCCATCTGCGTCGCCCGGCTCACCGCCTTCGGCGCTGCCGGAGTCGGACTCGTGAACGTCCTCTTCGTGCGCCGGCGCTTCGTCAGTGCTCGCGGACCCTGCCTCGAGCGCGCCGGCCATTGTCTCTTCGGCGCTCGGCTCGACGGATACTTCCGTCGCCGTGCCCTCGATGGTCGGCCGCGGCCGCTTGTCCGACGAATCCGATCCCGTGCCCCTCTCGTCGAAGGTACCGCTCATCGCATCATGACCTCTGCGCTGTCGCCACTGTGGCCAAACTCGTTCGGCCGACTATCGAAACGGCCCATGCTTCGCGCCGAAAGAACACTCACGCACCGGACTCCACGAGCGCGATGAGATCCTCCTCACGCGCATATTGGGGAACGCGGGCTTCGACGCCCAACGTTACGACGGCTTCTGCTATCGCCTTGGACAAGCAATAGCAAACGAGTCCCTTTGCTTCTGTGACGAGACCGTAGCGTTGGATCAGTCTGGCGAAGGCGCGCGCGGTGCGTGGCGACATCAAAAGCACACCGTCGATGTCGCCGTTCTTGAGCTGCTGGACGATCTCTTCGCTCAGCTCTTCAACCGGGTGCGACCGGTAGAGAACAACCCGGCGCAACTCGAAGCCGTCTTCCTCCAGCGTGCCCTTCAGATCGAACGCGACCTTCTCCGCGCCGATATGAATCAGCGGACCGTGGTCGGGATGGACCTCCGTACAGATGATCGGCGGCAGCCCCGCGCCGGTTCCCGGGCCAATGGTCACCTCAGTGAAGCCCAACTGTCGGGCAGCCCACGCCGTCGCCTCGCCGACGGCGAAAAGCGGCAGCTGGACTGCCTTCTCGCGCTCGGGATGAGTTCCGAGCGCGCGGAGTGCATTCCGGCTCGTGATGACGATCGCTTGCGCGCCATTCAAGTTCAGCGGGACGTCTGGAAGGAACTCGATCTGAAGCAGCGGCGCCCGCACAGGCTCGTGCCCTAACGCGGTCAGCGTTTCCGCTTCCCTTGTCGCATCCGGTTCCGGCCTCGTCACGAGCAAGCGCATTCGGTCACATCACGTCATCTTGTCGAGGAACGCGGGGCCCGCCCGGCCGCGCACGTCCTCGCCGGCCCGGTGGCCGATTGCTTCTGCCTCGGCGACGGGTCCGGTCATTTCAACCTCGTGCCACTCTGCGCCGTCCGGAGAGAGAATCAACCCGCGAAACCGGATTGTGTCGCCCTCGACCGCCGCGAGCCCCGCGATTGGGGTTCGGCATGACCCATCCAACTCTGCGAGAAACGCCCGTTCGCAGGTGACGGCGGTCTCCGTGGCAGAGTCGTTCAGCGGCTGCAGCAGCGCGCGCGTCTCATCATCATCACAGCGTGTGACAACGCCGATCGCACCTTGTGCGACAGCCGGCAGCATTTCGTCGACCGAAAGCACCGACGTGGCCGCATCGGCGAGGCCGAGCCGGTCTAGGCCCGCTTTGGCCAAAAGCGTTGCATCCGCGACGCCCTCTGCGAGCTTTCGCATGCGCGTTTGAACATTGCCGCGAAAGTCAACGACGCGAACGTCCGGGCGCGCCCGTTTGACCTGAGCGCCCCGGCGCAAAGACGAGGTGCCGACAACGGCGCCGGCGGGCAGCGCCGCCAACGAGGCTGCGGAGGGACTGAGAAAGGCATCGCGCACGTCGGCGCGCGGCAGGACGGCCGCAAGACATAGCCCGTCGGGAAGCTGTGTCGGCAGGTCCTTCATGGAATGCACGGCGAGGGCGATATCCCCCCGTAGAAGGGCCTCGTCGATCTCCTTCGTGAACAGCCCCTTGCCGCCAAAGTCTGCGAGCGGCTTGTCTTGGATACGGTCACCGCTGGTCGTGATGACGCTCAACGACGCCGCGCCACGGTCGGGACCATGATGGGCGGCGAGCCTGTCGCGCACGTGCTCGGCCTGCCAGAGGGCTAGGGGGCTGCCTCGTGTACCGATGGGAAGTGATGCGGGCAAACTGCGAAAAATCCTCGCATTAACAATAGGCTGCGCGGGCGACTCACGGAGTGGGAGTACCGCATTATTGGACCGTTTCGCCAGCCCCTTCAATGTCCCCGGCCGATTGGCAAGACCTTGACGCCTCGCGGCCTCGACTGTCGCGCCGCCTGCGCGTTGCGTATAACAATGCTGCCCACTACAGGGCAGGACAACACTGGAGCGGAACGGAAGTCATGAGCGGCCTTCTCGCATTGCTCGACGACGTCGCCGCCATCGCCAAGATGGCCGCGGCGCAGGTCGACGACATCGCCGCGCATGCGGCGAAAGCCACAGGGAAGTCGGCGGGCGTGGTGGTCGACGATGCCGCCGTAACGCCGAAATACGTCACCGGTATCGCCGCTGCCCGAGAACTGCCCATGGTTGGCAGGATCGCCGCGGGGTCGATCTTCAGCAAGCTGGTGATCCTGCTGCCGGCGCTGCTCTTGCTGCAATCATTCGCGTCTTGGGTGATCGCACCGCTGCTGCTTCTCGGCGGCTGCTATCTCTGTTTCGAAGGCGCCGAGAAGATCTGGCATTGGATTCTCGGCCATCACGAGGTCGAGCGCGACACGGAGAAGCCCGTCAGTGCCGCCCATCTCGAGGAACAGCGGGTCAAGGGCGCGATCAAGACAGACTTCATCCTGTCGGCGGAGATCATGACCATCGCTTTGTCGACCATCGAGGTCGACGACCTTTGGACCCGCGCGGTGGTCTTGGCGGTCGTCGCGATCGTGTTCACCATCATGGTCTATGGCGCCGTCGCGCTGCTGGTGAAGGTCGACGATGTCGGCTTGCACATGAGCCAGGAGGCGTCGTGGAAGTTCCTTCGATCCTTCGGGCGCGGTCTTGTCGTCGCCATGCCCACGGTCCTCAACGTCATCTCGGTCGTCGGCACGATCGCCATGCTGTGGGTGGGCGGCAGCATCGTCGAGCATAGCCTTCACACGCTACACGTCTCATGGCCGCACGAGGCCACGGGCTGGGTCGTGACGGCGCTGATAGGCAACGAGGCAGGCGGTGCGCTGACCTGGATCGTGACCGCCACGGCGCATGCCGTCTTCGGCTTCCTGCTCGGATCGCTCCTGATTCCGGTCGTGACGGTACTGCTGATGCCGATCGGTGTGCTATTCCCGGAGAAATGAACCGGACCCCGCTCACGCTCCTCGGCATCGAAACGAGCTGCGATGAGACCGCCGCCGCGGTCGTGCGCCTGCGCGCGGACGGCAGCGGCGAGATTGTCGCCAACGTCGTCCGTGCCCAGCTCGACCTTCATGCCGCCTACGGCGGCGTCGTGCCGGAGATCGCCGCACGCGCTCATGTGGACTTGCTGGAGCCTGCGATCAAGCAGGCCATGGCGGAGGCCGCGCTCGACTTTGGCGACCTCGATGGGGTGGCGGCGGCCGCCGGCCCAGGCTTGATCGGTGGCGTCATTGTCGGCCTGACCACCGCGAAGGCCATCGCGCTCGGCTGCGGAAAGCCGTTCGTCGCGGTCAACCATCTGGAAGCGCATGCGCTCAGCCCCGGCCTGACGGACAATGTCCGTCCGCCGTATCTGCTCCTGCTCGTCTCGGGCGGGCACACGCAGCTGGTCGTCGTGAACGATGTAGGCTCGTACACCCGGCTCGGCACCACGCTCGATGACGCCCTCGGCGAAGCGTTCGACAAGGCCGCCAAACTGCTTGGGCTCGGCTATCCGGGCGGGCCGGACGTCGAGCGCTGGGCCGCGCGCGGGGCTCCCACCATTCCGCTGCCGCGCCCCATGATGGGGCGGCCGGAGCCGCATTTTTCGCTCGCCGGCCTCAAGACTGCATTGCGCCAGGAAGCGATGGCGCGGGCGCCGCTTAGTGAGCACGATGTCGCCGATCTTTGCGCCAGTTTTCAAGAGGCCGTCGGCGACGTGGTCCGGGACCGGGTCACGCGGGCCATGGACCTGTTCGAGGACCGGGTTTCCGCGGACACCGAGCTCACACTGGTCGCCGCAGGCGGCGTCGCCGCCAATGGGCGGCTCCGCTCCGCGCTCGGCGAGGTGGCGGCCGCACGGGGATACCGGCTGGTGGTGCCGCCCCCGGCCCTTTGCACGGACAATGCCGCCATGATCGCCTGGGCCGGGGCGCAACGGCTGGCGCGCGGCCTTACGGACGACATGGGTACGCCGGGCCGCGCGCGCTGGCCCCTCGACCCGGACGCCGCGCCGGCGCTCGGGGCGGGCGTGAAGGCCTAACGCCGTATTCGGCGTATTTGGCGCTTTTTCGTCCACGCAACCGGCGAATCTGCGCTAAAACCGGACGCCGTGACAGGCAGACAGCTTCAGACGATCGGCATTGTGGGCGGCGGCGCGTGGGGAACGGCCCTCGCCACTGTGGCGCGGCGTGCGGGCCGCGACGTGCTTCTGTGGGCGCACGAGCCCGAGACCGTGGCCGCGATCAATCAAGGCCACGCCAATCCCACCTATCTGCCCGGGGTCGATCTCGACCCGGCCATCGAAGCGACGTCACAACTGAGCGAGGTGGCGACATGCGATGCGCTTCTCATCGTGAGCCCCGCGCAGCACCTGCGCGGAATCCTCGGCGCATTGCAGCCCTATACGAGAAGCGGGCAGCCCCTCATCCTTTGCTGCAAAGGCATCGAACAGTCGACCGGCCTCCTGATGTCGCAAGTCGCCGCCGACGTGATGCCGGGCGCGACGATCGCCGTCCTGTCGGGCCCGAGCTTCGCCGCCGAGGTTGCGCGCGAACTGCCCGTGGCCGTGACCCTTGCGACCGGCGCGGAGGATCTCGGACGGGATCTCTCTCATGCACTCCGCGCGCCGGCGTTCCGCTGCTATTGGAGCGGCGACGTGCTCGGCGCGGAGATCGGTGGGGCCGTCAAGAATGTCTACGCCATCGCCTCCGGCATCGTCGTCGGGAAGGAACTCGGCAGCAGCGCGCAAGCCGGTCTCATCACCCGCAGCTTTGCCGAGATGGCGCGGTTCGGCGTCGCGATGGGCGCCGCGCTCGAAACGCTGATCGGTCTGTCGGGCCTCGGCGACCTCGTGCTCACCTGCGGCAGCGAGCAGTCGCGCAACATGTCGCTCGGTATCGCGTTGGGCCGGGGCGCCACAACAGCGGAAGTTTTGTCCGGACGCTTGTCAGTCACGGAAGGCGTCGCGACGGCGCAAGCCATGGTGGAGATCGCCAGGGCGCGCGGGATCGAGCTGCCCATTGCCGAGGCCGTCCATGCGATTGTGAGCGGCGAGATGGGTGTCGACGCCGCCATCGGCGCCCTGCTCTCTCGCCCATTGCGCCCCGAGACCGAATGACGAAACCGCGCGCCGCGCTTACGGCGCCCTGCACATTGCCGAGGGAGGCTTGAATGTATTTCGCGTTCATCTGCACCGACAAGCCGGACGGATTGCCCATCCGCAAGGCGCACCGCCCCGAACACCTGGCCTATCTGCAAGGGCTGGGGGACACGCTGAAATTTGCCGGCCCCTTCACGGCCGAGGACGGCGAGACCATGACCGGGAGCCTCGTCGTGATCGAGGCGGCCTCGCTCGCCGACGCAAAAACGATCGCCGACGGGGATCCCTTCGCCAAGGCCGGCCTGTTCGCCTCGGTCGACATCCGCCCGTGGAAATGGTCGCTCGGAAAACCAGAAGAGTAGGCGCGGAGGTCCGATGGCGTATTGGCTGATGAAGTCCGAACCCGGCACGTGGTCGTGGGAGGATCAGAAGAAGGAAGGCGCGAAGGGCGCCGAGTGGGACGGGGTGCGCAACTACCAGGCCCGCAACAATATGCGCGCCATGAAGAATGGCGACCTCGCCTTCTTCTACCACTCGATCGGCGAGAAGGCGTGCGTGGGGATCGTCAAGGTCGTTGCCGAAGCGCACCCGGACTCCACGGACACGACGGGCAAGTGGGAATGCGTCGACGTCGCCGCCGTCGAGGATCTCCCGCGGCCGGTGACGCTCGACGAGATCAAGGCCAAGCCGAAGCTCGCCGACATGGTTCTCGTCAACAACTCGCGCCTGTCCGTACAGCCGGTGACAGCGGCCGAGTGGACGGCGGTGTGTGCGCTGGCGGGCCTAAAGAATCCTCCGACGGCCTAGTGCTCTTGCCGCTTCTTCTGCGTTAAGGTCTCTCGAACGAGACAGTCGGGATGGCTGCGGGGAGGCAACATGGCATTCGCAGGTGCGAACTATTTCGCCGTCGTAGTCGCCGCGCTGGCGGGATTCGGCGTCGGCGCAATCTGGTACACGGTTTTCGGCAAGGCCTGGCTCGATGCGCTCGGCAAGACCGAAGAGGACATCAAGGGCAGCGGGGTGGCGCAAGCCATGCCCTTCGTCATCGCTCTCGTGGCCGATTTGGTGATGGCCATCATGCTTGCCGGACTGATGGGCCATCTCGGCAACGTCACGATCCGGGGCGGGCTGATCAGCGCGCTGTTCGTTTGGATCGGCTTCGTCATCACCACCATGGGCGTCAATCACGCCTTCAGCGGCGCCAGCACCAAACTGACCGCCATAGACGGCGGCCACTGGCTCGCCGTGCTCCTGGTCATGGGCGCGATCATCGGCGCCTTCGGGGTCTAGGCGAACCCTCGGAGATTTGGACGAAAGTCGGTCAGACGAAAGGATGACCAACAGCCCCTTCTCCACGGCCCTACATGGCGGCATAATGTCCCACACAAAACGCCGTTGAAGGCTACTCGCGTACTAGGGAGGTACCGGACCCATGTCCGAGCATAAGGTCTACAAACTCGACACCGTCGAAGTGTCCGACGCGTGGAAAAAACGCGCATACATCGATAACGACAAATACCTGGCGCTTTACAAAGAAAGCGTCGAGGCCCCAGACACGTTTTGGGGACGGGAAGGACAGCGCCTCGACTGGATCAAGCCGTACACGCGCGTCAAGAACTCGACCTTTGCGTATCCGGACGTCTCCATCAAATGGTTCGAGGACGGAACGCTTAACGTGTCGGCGAACTGCATCGACCGGCACCTTGCGAAGCGCGCGGACCAGACGGCCATCATCTGGGAGCCGGACGATCCCGAGACCCCGGCGCAGCACATCACCTATCGCGAGCTGCACGACAATGTCTGCCGTCTCGCCAACGTGCTCAAGGCACAAGGCGTCAAGCGCGGCGACCGCGTAACCATTTACCTTCCGATGATTCCCGCGGCGGCCTACGCCATGCTGGCCTGCGCGCGCATCGGCGCCATCCACTCCATCGTGTTCGGCGGCTTCTCGCCGGATTCTCTCGCAGGCCGCGTTGAGGACTGCAAATCAGCCGTGATCATCACCTCCGACGAGGGCCGCCGCGGCGGACGGAGCGTTCCGCTCAAGGCCAATGCCGACGCCGCCGCCGAAAAGAGCGGCCATGTCGAAAAGATTTTGGTCGTGCGTCACACGGGCGGCGATATTCCGTGGACGGAGGGCCGCGATATTTGGCTCGACGAGGCGATGGCCGAAGCCAGCCCGGATTGCCCGCCGGAGGAGATGAACGCCGAGGATCCGTTATTCATTCTGTATACGTCCGGCTCGACCGGAGCGCCGAAGGGTGTCGTTCACTGCACGGGCGGATATCTCGTCTATGCATCTATGACCCACCAGTACGTCTTCGATTATCACGATGACGACGTCTACTGGTGCACGGCGGACGTCGGCTGGGTAACCGGTCACAGCTATATCGTGTACGGACCGTTGGCCAACGGCGCGACGACCTTGATGTTTGAAGGCGTCCCGAACTTCCCGGATCCGTCGCGGTTCTGGGAGGTCGTCGACAAGCACAACGTCACCATCTTCTACACCGCGCCGACGGCCATCCGGGCCCTGATGGGTGCGGGCGAGGACTATGTGACGAAGACGAGCCGCAAGTCGCTGCGCTTGCTGGGCTCGGTGGGCGAGCCGATCAATCCGGAAGCGTGGGAGTGGTACTACCACGTCGTCGGCGAGTCCCGGTGTCCGATCGTCGACACGTGGTGGCAAACTGAGACGGGTGGCGTGCTGATCACGCCGCTGCCCGGCGCGACGAAACTGAAGCCGGGTTCGGCGACGCGTCCGTTCTTCGGTGTGCAGCCGGCCCTCGTCGACTCGGACGGCAACATGATCGAAGGACCGGGCCAGGGTAATCTCGTCATCCTCGATTCTTGGCCCGGTATGATGCGAACCGTCTATGGCGACCACAAGCGCTTCGTCGACACGTATTTCTCCGCCTACAAGGGCATGTATTTTACCGGTGACGGCTGCCGGCGCGACGAGGACGACTATTACTGGATCACCGGGCGCGTGGACGACGTGATCAACGTGTCGGGCCACCGCATGGGAACGGCGGAAGTCGAATCGGCCCTCGTGGCCCATCCCAAAGTTTCCGAGGCGGCGGCCGTGGGCTTCCCCCACGACATCAAGGGCCAGGGCATCTATTGCTACGTAACCCTGATGGCCGGTGAGCACGAGATGGATGGCCTCAAAAAGGAACTGCGCGATTGGGTCCGCAATGAGATCGGCCCCATCGCCGCTCCGGATCATATCCAGTTCGCACCGGGACTGCCCAAGACGCGCTCCGGCAAGATCATGCGGCGCATCTTGCGGAAGATCGCCGAGGACGAGTACGGCAATCTCGGTGACACCTCCACGCTGGCGGACCCGAGCGTCGTTTCTCATCTGATCGAGAACCGGCAGAACCGCCGGGTTACCTAGGGACCCAAGGGTCTAGATCGCGGGCTATGTAACGGCCGGGCTCCCATGCCCGGCCGAACCGCGCTATGACCTTCGTTGGAGCTTCGTACGGCGCGGGGCGGTTTCACGGGGATGGCGAATGGTCTGGATCATGCGGGTGCTGGTGGCGGTCGCGTTGGCCCTGGGGCTCGTGATCGTGATCGTGCTCCTGATCGGCAATGTGGGATCGGGCGACAGCGGCGGGGAAATCACGGCGCTCACTGTCGGCAGCCGGACCGTCACCGTCGATGGCCACTACGACACGCTCAGCCAGGAATCGATCGCGGACGGCGTCAAGATTATCGTGGAAGGCCACGAGATCATGGTCACCGCCGATCAACTCTCGGTGGACGGCAAGGCTCAGGTTCTGGAACCGGAAGAAAACGTCACCGTCACCGTGTCCAAGGACGGCAATATCACGGTGACGCTGGAACCTGAGAGTTAGGACTCCAGGCACGCAATTGGGGCCCCTAGGAGAGGCCCCAATCAGAGATCGACTTCGAAGCGGAGAGCGTGTCGGCCCTAGCCGGACATAACCTTCGTGAACTGGGCCAGCATCGTGTTCCAGGCATCGCGCGTATCGCGATCGAAGGACTTGTCGAGGGACCGCTCCAGCGTCCACACCAATGCGCGGGACATGGTGCGGTAGTGGCGAGCGCGAATGCCCATCTGCCGGTGACGGGTGCCGAGCAATTTGAGGGTCGGTGCAAGGCCGTCTTCATGGCCGAGCGAAATCATCGCGAGCTTGGCGCCGGCCGAGAATTTCCGGGCCTGCATCTCCACGGGACCGTCGAATTTCTTGCGAAGACCGGGATCGAGGCGGAACAGCTTCAGGAAGAAGAGCTGCGCGACAAGGTCCAGCGCGGGTTCCAGACGGAAAAAGCTATTCAGAATCAAACGCTTCTGTTCCGTCGTCAGGTTAAGTTCCTTGGACGCGGTGCTTTTTGCGCGCCGAGTGGACTTCTTGGGCGCGGCATCCGAAACGTGCAGTGCGGCAGGCATGTCGGGTTACTCCTTGAACTGAATTATCGACAGAATGCGCAAACCGGATTGATGAAGCGTTAAGGTAAGCGCGATCTTAAGTTTGAGAGCGCAGCGGGTCGGGACACGACCCCTCTTTTCGATGCCAGCTCAAGCCCTTGCACCGGAACCGTCCACTCCCAACATATGAGAAGCCGCTGATTTCCGCGGTTTTTTGGACAGTCTACGGAGGCCACACCGTCCATGAGTTATATGCGCACCGCGATTCTGCTCGCAGCGCTCACCGCCCTCTTCATGGGCATCGGGTTCCTGCTCGGCGGGCAGACCGGCATGATCATTGCGCTCGTGATGGCGGGCGGCATGAACCTGTTCGCCTACTGGAACTCGGACAAGGCCGTCCTGCGCATGTACGGGGCGCATTTGGTGGACCCGAACAGCGGCCGCGATGCGCGCGATCTGTACGACATGGTCGCTGGGCTCGCGCGCAATGCGAACCTGCCGATGCCCAAGGTCTATGTCATGGACAATCCCCAGCCGAACGCGTTCGCTACGGGCCGGAACCCGGAGAACGCGGCGGTGGCGGTGACGACCGGCCTGATGCAAACGGTGACAAGAGAGGAGCTTGCGGGCGTCATTGCCCATGAGCTTGCCCATATCCGCCATCACGACACGCTGCTGATGACAATCACCGCGACCATCGCCGGTGCGATCTCCATGCTCGCGAATTTCGCCATGTTCTTCGGCGGCAATCGCGACAACAACCACATGGGTTTCATCGGTACGCTTGCCCTGATGATCCTTGGCCCCATGGCGGCGGGTCTCGTGCAGATGGCGATCAGCCGGACGCGCGAGTACGAGGCCGACAAGGGTGGCGCCGAAATCTGCGGCCACCCGCTTTGGCTCGCATCCGCCTTGCAGAAGATTGCCGGCGGCGCGGCACGCATCCCCAACGAAGAGGCAGAAGAGAACCCCGCCTCCGCGCACCTGTTCATCGTCAATCCGCTGCACGGTCTGCGTCTCGACCGCATGTTCGCGACACACCCGCCCATGGAGGAACGTGTGGCGAGGCTCAAAGCCATGTCGCAAACCATGGGATCCGGCGGCTATGATGGCGGGTCGGTGCGGCCGGCATCCGAAACCGGACCCTGGTCCGGAAGTGTACCCGAGAGCCCTCGCCGCGCGCGCGGTCCATGGGGCTAGGAAATGGGCCACGGAATAGGCTAGCCATGCAGAAGGCCCCCGTTCGGCGCTGAGCGCCGCAAGACCAAGCGCCTCACCGGCCACCGATCTCCCCAGACTCATTGAAACCGAAGCACCTTGGAGACGACGCGATGAAGACCACCCCTCGGAACAAGACCCTTTCGCCCACGCGCGACCACCAGGTCGGGCTTCCCGCCCGCCGCGCTGCCGCGGATCTGCTCGACGCCGTGCTGCAAAAGCATCAGTCCCTGGACGATGTGCTCGGACGGAACCGCACCGGCGCTCTGTTCGATCTCCCAACGCGGGACCGGGCGCTCGCCCGCGCGATCGTCGGCACGTCCTTGCGCCGCAAGGGGCAGATCGACCGCGTGCTCGAAACGTTCTTGGAGAAAGGCCTGCCCGCACGGGCCGGCACCCTCTATCCGATCCTCCTCTCCGGCGCGGCGCAGATCCTCTTCATGAACGTACCGCCTCATGCAGCCATCGACCTGGCGGTGCGCCTCGCCCAATGGGACCCGCGCGCCAAGCGCTACGACAAGCTGGTCAACGCCGTTCTCCGCCGCGTGTCGGAGAAGGGTGCCGGCATCGCGGAGGCGCTCGACCCCGCCCGGGTGAACACACCGAACTGGCTGTGGCAGCGCTGGGTCCGCGCCTGGGGCGAGGACCGAACAAGCGCTATCGCCGAGACGCAGCTTATCGAACCTCCGCTCGACGTCACCGTGAAAGGCGATCCGGATATTTGGGCCGAGAAGCTCGGCGGCCGCGTGTTGCCCACGGGCAGCGTGCGTCTGATCCCGCGCGGGCGGATCGAGGAATTGCCCGGATTTGACGAAGGCGCTTGGTGGGTGCAGGACGCGGCGGCGTCCATCCCGGCGCAGTTGCTTCACGACGTCGCCGGCAAGCGGGTCGCCGATCTGTGCGCCGCTCCCGGCGGCAAGACGGCGCAACTCGTGGCAAGAGCTGGGGCCGTGACTGCCGTCGACCTCTCCAAGAATCGTCTCGCCCGGCTCGAGGAGAATCTCAGCCGACTCGGCCTCGCCGCCGAGACCGTCACCGCCGATGCAACCCAATGGCAACCGGATGCTCCGTTCGACGCGGTGCTGCTCGATGCGCCCTGCTCGTCGACCGGCACGATTCGCCGCCATCCCGATGTGCCCTATCTCAAATCGGATGCGGACATCGCCGAGTTGGCGGCTCTCCAGACCCGACTGCTCGACAATGCGGTGCGCCTCTTGAAGCCGGGCGGCACGCTCGTCTATTCGACCTGTTCGCTCGAACCGGAGGAGGGTGAAGCGCAGATCGCGGCGCTCCTTGCCCGGAACGATTCGCTCCGTATCGAGCCCATGCGGGCCGACGAACCTTTTGGCAATACGGCGTGGGCGCAGTCGTCCGGCGTGTTGCGCACGTTCCCCTTCCAACTCCAGCTCGACAGTCCTGAATGGAGCGGCATGGACGGGTTCTTCGCGGCCCGGCTCGTCGCTGCCGGCTAGGGAAGAAAGTGTTGAGCCACTTGCCCTTGGGGTCCTGCTGCACGACAATGCGCCCTGCTTGTTCAACAAGCAGCGGGGGAGAGCGTGGCGCCGGTTTTGCGTGCCGCTGCTCGGATGGAGAACGATCCTAATGGCGGGCGATCAGGCCTTCGAGCGCGAGAACGGCGCTCAAGAGGTGAAGCTTGGCGGGCCGAGCGCGCTGAGACGCCTCATGCTGTCCGGGCTCGCGGCCGTCAGCTACCCCGGTTCACAGGCCGAGCAACTGCTTCTGGCCCCGCAGGAACTGCGGACCGCCGACCCGAGCTTCGCAACGGAGATCTATAACGGTCATTTCGGGCTCGCCGGCAAGCTGGCCGATATCGGCGCGAAATCGCCGTTCGAGATCGATCCGCCCTCCGCACGCTGGGCGCGGGAACTCTACGGCTTCGGTTGGCTGCGGCATTTGCGGGCCGCGGACTCCGAACTGTCCCGCGAGCAAGCCAAGACGCTGGTCCACGACTTCATTCGGCTGCGGCGGCAAGTACCCTCGCTTGCGTGGCAACCGGAGATCGTCGCCCGGCGGGTGATTTCCTGGCTCTCGAACTCGGTTCTGGTGCTGGCTGCGGACGAACCGGAAGCCTACGAATCGTTTCTGAAGGAGCTCACCGCTCAGCTGCGCTATCTCTCGGCGGGCTATCGCGATGCGCCCGACGGTGTGCCGCGGCTCCTGTCGCTTACGGCGCTTCTCTATGGCGGGCTGTGCATCGCAGACCAGAAGGCGGTGGTGGACCGGTATACCAAGCCGTTCTGCCGCGAGCTCGACCGTCAGATTTTGCCCGATGGCGGCCATATCTCCCGCAATCCGGAGGCGCTCATCGAGCTGCTGCTCGACCTGCTGCCTTTGCGCCAATGCTTCGTGGCCCGTGACCGCACCCCGCCGAAGGAACTCACGGATGCCGTCGACCGCATCATGCCCATGCTGCGGTTTTTCCGGCTGGGCGATGGATCGATGGCCCGGTTCAACGGCGCGGGTCCCACGCCCACCGACGCGCTGGCCACCGTGCGCGCCTATGACGATATCGATGGGGCGCCGGTGCGCTCCGCCGCGAATTCGGGCTATGTCCGCGTCGAGGCGGGGTCGATCCTCATTCTGTGCGATCTCGGGCCGCCGCCGGCGAAGTCTCTCACGCGCCAAGCCCACGCAGGCTTCCTGTCCTTCGAAATGAGTTCGGGAGACGCGCCCATCATCATCAATTGCGGGGCGCCGACTCCGGAGTTCGAGGAATGGCGTCTCTATTCGCGGACAACGCCGGCCCATTCGACGCTCAGCCTCGAGGACGACTCGCTGGCCGAGTTCGAACTGGCGAGCGAGGACGCCGAGCCGGAGGCGGACGCCGCCCTGATCGGGCCGCTCAATCCCCAAGGCGCCTTTTCCGACCAGGGAGAGGGCGGGAACTTGCGCATAAAGGGTTCCCACGACGGCTATGTGGAGCGCTACGGGGTCAGCCACGCCCGGCAGATTCTGATTGCCCCGGACGGCAATCTGATCTCGAGCGAAGATAAGCTTTCGACGCGCGGACTGAAGAGCCCGGATGTTCTCATCGCCGGAGCGTACGCTGTGCGGTTTCACCTGCACCCATCCGTCAAAGCCCAGACCATGGGCGACGGCATGTCGGCCGTCCTCGTATTGCGCAACGGCGAGACATGGCGGCTTACCGCCAACGCCGAGGAGATGAGCATCGAGGAAAGCGTGCTTCTCGCCGACCCGCGCGGACCGCAAGTGACCTCGCAGATCGTGCTCAGCGGTATGATGGGCGACGCGCGCGAAGTGCGCATCGTCTGGAATCTCGAAAAGATGGGCGACGAGGCCGCGCCGCACGCGCTCGTCGATCCCAATGACGCACCCGACAATCGTTCGAACGACAGTTAGAGCATGCCAACACGTAAGATCAGGAGAGCGCTGCTTTCGGTCAGCGACAAGACTGGACTCGTCGAGTTTGCCCAAGCGCTTGCCAAATACGACGTGACGCTGGTGTCGACGGGGGGCACCGCGCGGGCCCTGCGCGAGGCTGGGCTGGACGTGGTCGACGTTGCCGAGGTTACCGGCAGCCCCGAGATGATGGACGGGCGCGTCAAGACGCTGCATCCGAAAATCCACGGCGGGCTCCTCGCCATGCGCGACAACGCCGAGCACGTGGCCGCCATGGGCACGCACGGCATTCCGCCGATCGATCTCCTGGTGGTCAATCTCTATCCGTTCGAGGCGACGGTGGCGGCCGGCGCGGACTTCGGCACCGCCATCGAGAACATCGACATCGGCGGGCCGGCGATGATCCGCGCGGCGGCAAAGAACCACGATGGCGTCGCGGTCGTCGTCGATCCGGACGATTACGCTCAGGTGCTCGAAGAGATCGCGACCCACGAAGGCTGCACCACGGGCGGCACGCGGCGGCATCTGGCGGCCAAGGCCTTTGCGCATACCGGCGCCTATGACGGGGCGATCGCGACCTGGTTCGCCGATCAGCTCGGCGTGACCGCGCCGCACAAACGCGTTTTCTCGGGCACGCGCGCGGCCAAGCTGCGTTACGGCGAGAACCCGCATCAATGGGCGGCGTTCTACAAGACCGCCGAGCAGCGCCCCGGCATCGCGACCGCCGAGCAGGTGCAGGGGAAGGAACTTTCCTTCAATAATCTCAACGACACGGACGCCGCGTTCGAACTCGTGGCGGAGTTCGATCCGAACAGCTCGGCCGCCGTCGCGATCATCAAACACGCAAATCCCTGCGGGGTCGCGCTCGGACCGACACTCGCCGAGGCCTATGCGAAGGCGTTCGCTTGCGACAGCGTCAGCGCGTTCGGCGGCATCGTGGCGCTCAACGGCACACTTGATGCTGAGGCCGCCGATGAGATCGTCAAGATCTTCACCGAGGTGATCATCGCCCCCGATGCGACCGAGGCCGCGAAGGAGATCATCGCCGCCAAGAAGAACCTGCGGCTCCTCCTGACCGGCGCGCTGCCGGATCCGCGCGCCGACGGCATTACCGTCCGTTCGCTGGCAGGCGGCCTCCTCGTCCAGTCCCGGGACAATCAGCTGGTCGATCAGGATGCGCTGAAGGTCGTGACGAAGCGCAAGCCCTCCGAGCAGGAACTTGCTGATCTGGTCTTCGCCTTCACCGTCGCCAAGCATGTGAAGTCGAATACGATCGTCTACGCGAAGGACGGCGCGACGGTCGGCATCGGCGCGGGCCAGATGAGCCGAGTGGATTCCGCGCGCATCGCCGCGCGCAAGGCCCAGGACGCCGCCGGGACGTTGGGGCTCGGGAAGCCGCTCACGATCGGGTCTGTGGCGGCATCGGACGCCTTCTTCCCCTTCGCCGATGGCCTCCAGGTCGTCGCGGAAGCCGGTGCGACGGCGGTGATTCAGCCGGGCGGCTCCATGCGTGACGACGAAGTCATTGCCGCTGCCGACGACGCGGACCTCGCCATGATTTTCACCGGCATGCGCCACTTCCGGCACTAGCTGACCCCAAACAAAAAAGGCCTCCCTGTAGGGAGGCCTCTTCTTCAGCTCTTAATGGCGTTTCGCCTAGAGCCCGTCCGGATAGACCGGCTGGGGCTGGTTCGGCGACGGCGGCTCGCCCTTGTGGGGCTGCTTCGGCGCATCCTCGGAGACCGTCGGCGGTACGACTACCGTCACGGCGTCTTCCTCGACGATGACCGTGTTACCTTCCGGCGTCGTCATCACCGCATCGGCTTCCTCAACGACGACGGCGGGTGCATCGGCCGCGTCGGCGCTATCGGACATGCCGTCGGGACCGCCGTCCGGATAGACCGGTTGCGGCTGGTTCGGCGACGGCGGCTCACCCTTGTGAACACCGGCAGGTGCTTCCATAGCCTCGTCTTCGGTCGCCATAGCCGGCTCGTCGGCCTCCGTTGCCGACTCTTCCGGCATCGCTTCGGGCTCCTCCGGAACCACGGGCTGCGGCTGGTTCGGCGAGGGCGGCTCGCCCTTGCTCGGCAACTTGGGTGCGTCCTCCGACACGGTCGGCGGCACGACGATGGTTTCCTCGGCCGTCATCTCTTCCACGGCGACCGGCTCTTCCTCGGCTGGTGCGGCCTCTTCCTCGGCAGCGGCTGGCTCCTCTTCAGCGGGCGCCATCTCGTCTTCAGCCGGAGCGGCTTCGTCCTCGGTTGCGGCCGGCTCATCCTCGGCAGGAGCCATCTCCTCCTCGGCTGCGGCGGGCTCCTCTTCGGCCGGAGCCATCTCGTCCTCGGCCGGAGCCATCTGGTCCTCGGCCGGAGCCATCTGGTCCTCAGTAGCGGCTTCCGGTGCCGGCGCCGCTTCCTCAGTGGCAGCGGGCTCCACGTCCTTCTCGGTTGTCTCGTCTTTCGGTTTCTCGCAGGCAGCGAGCAACATCGCCGCCAGCAAAGCACCACCCAAACCCACGTATTTCATGATCGCCCCCCGATCCATCGATTGCGCGCGAAATTCTAAGCTAGGCATTGTGCTGAGCGTAGCGCGAAAAGCCACGTATTTCTACGGTTCGCGTCGCGACGGTCCAAGTTCCCGCGACTATGAGGGGTCAACACGCACCGGGCCGCGCGGCACCGACCTATTCTCGCCCAGCGCAATCCGGTGCACGGCGTACTTGTTCAGCGGGAAGGACGGACGGGCACGAGAAGCAGCAGCCCCGCGATCAGGAACGCGAGACTGACTGAGATTCCAAGGCGCTGGCTACCTGTCAGCGTGGTCACGATCCCGATCGCCAGCGGCGCGGCGAAGGCCGTGACTTTGCCCGAGAAGGCAAAGAAGCCATAGAACTCGGTTGTCTGCGCCGGCGGACAGATGCGGGCCAGCAAGGTTCGGCCCGAGGCCTGAACCGGCCCCACCGCAAGGCCAAGGAGAACGGCAAAAACTAGCATGGCCTGTTCGCCCGCGGCCGCGAACATCCCGCCGCCGGCGGCCTTCGGCTCCACGGGTACGAAGAAGAGAATCTCGTCCGGGTCGACCGACAGCACGCCAAGCGCGCCGCTTATGAGAATCACGAGGCCAGCGACAATGACAGTCTTCGAGCCCACCCGGTCATCCAGTAGGCCGCCAACGCAGGCGCCGAAGAACGCGGCCACGGTCAGGATGATGCCGAACAGTCCAAGCTCCGTCACGCCCCAGCCGAAAACGCTGGCCGCATAGATACCGCCGAAGGCGAAGATCGCGGCACCGCCATCCGCGTAGAGCATCCTAGCCAACAAGAAGAGAGCGACGTTGCGGTGGCTACGCAGGATATCCCTGATCGAGCCGGCAAAGCGGGCGAGCCCTTCCCGTACCGAACCTGTCTCCGCCCGCGCGCCATGCCTATCCGGCGTGAAAAGAAACATCGGCAAGACGAAGATGGCGTACCAGAGCGCGCAGAATGGCCCGACCAAGCGATCACCCTCGCGCGTCCCTGCATCCAGCTGCACGATCGGACTCGAGCCGAACAGCGTCTTGCCGGTGTCCGGGCTCGTCACCAAAAAACCCGCGACGAGGGCGAGACTCACCAGACCGCCCATGTAGCCCACGGCCCAGGCAAGACCCGAGAGCCGTCCCAAGCGCCTCGCCGAGACGAGCCCCGGCATCATAGCGTTGTTGAACTGCGTGGCGAGTTCGACGCCGAGAGTCGCGATCCCAAACGAGACCAAGACCAAGGGCACCGCGCCGCTCGACCCCGGCACGGCCCACCACAAGCCACTCAGGCCGAGCATGATCATGACCGAGAACACGCCAATCCAAGGCTTGCGGGGCAGCCCCGCATCGGCGATCGCACCGAGCACGGGGGCGAGCAAGGCGGTTGCCAGCTGCGCGGCGCCCGTTGCAAACGCCCAGAGAGATTGGGCGTGGGCGGGGTCGCTCATGAAGCCGTTCACGAAATAGGGCGCGAACAGAAAGGTGACGACGAGCGTGTAATAGGGCTGCGTGGCCCAGTCGAACAGGGCCCACCCCACCAAGCCGCGTTTGCGGACAGGCTGCGCGGCGTCAGACATAGCGCTCAGCGTCGAGCACGATCAGATGGTTCGGCAGTTCGTCCTGACCGAGCGGCTCGGGCGGAAAATGTTCGGCCAGAATATCGCCGCATCGTTCCGCCGCCGCCATCAAGCCTTGCACGCGGTCGCCTTGGCCGATCTGCGCCGTGAGGTCTGCAACCAAGTCGTCCCAGACACCCTGCGGCACCTTCTCGTAGATCCCGCTGTCGGCAATCACCTCCGCGTAGTGTTCCGCGTCGGAGACATACACAAGAACGCCGGTGCGCCCCCTGGTGGTGTGAAGGTTCTGAGCCAGAAACTGCTGGAGTGCCCGCAAGTGCGCGCGGTGCCGTTTGAGACTCCCCGGGGCAAGCGCCACGCGGAGAGCCGGCCATTGAACCAGGAGCACGCCGGCGGCGAAGACCGCGAGCTGGGTGAGATACACATATTCGATCGGCCACTTCGTGAGGTGAATGAAGGGCAGCGGCACCGCGAGTGCGAGGAGGGCGGCGCATAAAAGCGCGAAGAAATAATATCCGGACGACGCCGCGGCGAAGACGATGACAATTTCGCCGCTGGTCCTGCGCTCGGCACGCGAGATCGCTTCGGCAATCACGGCATGTTCATCAGGGGTGAAGGGCTTCATCGCGTATGGTCTTGGCGTCCGGGCGTGCCTGATCGCAGCCCGGCACACTATGGCGAGAATCGCAGGCTTTGGAACCGGCAATCTGGCCGGCAACTGCCGGGCGCTTCGAGCGCTGTCTTTGAGGGTAGTTCATGCTGAATCGTTCCTTCGGGTCGCTCCGGCCCGGTTTTCTTGGCCTCGTTGACCCGTTCCGTCCGGCCCGCATCGCCACAGCGGCGGCCGCACTTGCGGGTGCCACCCTCGTTGGCTTCATCCCGCCGGTGCTGGCGCGTGGTCCCGGCATGGCGGCCGGACTCGCCATACCGTTCGGGCCCAGCCTCGCGGCGGCGGGCTGGCAGGCGGTCAGCTTCCCTGGACGCCCCGCCGCACGCTTCACAGCACGCGGTGGCGATGCCGTCCATGTCGAAACTGCCGGCGGCGCGGGGCTGCTTTGGCGTCCCCTCCCGGCCAGTGCCGCAGGCGCCACGACGGCGACGTGGCGTTGGCGCAAGGCACTTGGCGTGGGCCCGACGGATCTGTCGAGGAAGGGGGGCGACGATCGGCTCCTCGCCGTCTATTTCGCATTCGTCGATCCGCGTGACGTGAGCGGCCGCACCGACCTCAAGGCGCTCTTGCGCTCGGGGCGCGGCGATATCCTCATGTATGTGTGGGGCGGTCAGAGCCGTCCCGGAACGCTCGTGAACGTGCCCTATTTCAACGGGCGGGGACGGGCCGTGGTCAAACAGCCGGCCGATGCCCCCGCGGAAAAATGGTTCGAGGAGAGTGCGGCCCTTGCGGACGATTTCCGGCGCGCGTTCGGAAGGCCGCCGGGGCGCCTTGTGGCAATCGCGCTGTCCAGCGATGCCGATGATACCGGCGGACACAACATCGCCGCTCTGGCCGATCTCTACGTGAACTAGGCCGTCTACCAGCTTCCCGAGGAGCCACCGCCGCCGAAACCGCCGCCGCCGCCCGAGAAGCCACCACCGCCGCTGCTCCAACCGCCGCCCGAATAGCCGCCGCCCGACCGGCCGCCACGGCCGCTGCCTGGCGCGACGACTACGCCTTTGCTCGACAGGTACATGACCAACACGAAGATCGCGATGTAGAACAGGACGGTGAACCAATCGATCGGCGCCTCATCCGCGTCGTGGCGCGCGCTGGCCCGCCGTTCCAACTCGGCCGTGTCGCCCGTGAGCGCGAGGCTGATGTCTTCCACACCAGTCTTGATGCCGCCCGCAAAGTCTCCGCTGCGGAAGCGGGGCAGGATCGCGTTGTCGATGATCACCCGGGACAGAGCATCGGTGAGGATAGGCTCGAGCCCGTAGCCGACTTCGATACGCACTTTGCGCTCGTTCGGCGCGACGATCAGGAGGACGCCGTTGTCGAGTTCCTTCGTGCCGATGCCCCAATGGCGACCGAGCTGATAGCCGAAATCTTCAATTGTATAGCCCTGCAGCGAGGGCAGCGTGACGACGACCAGCTGGTCCGAACTTTTGTCCTCGAGCTGCTTGAGTTTCTCCGTCAGCGCCTGCTCGTCGGCAGGGCTGAGAAGATTGGCGTTGTCGACGACGCGCCCCGTGAGCGCCGGGAACTCCGGCTCCGCCAGGGCAGCCGGAAGCAAAACGGCCAGACAAAAGACGAGTGTCAGCGCGCCAACGAGACCGTGAGGCACCGCCCGGCTGTGCGAAATTCCGGCCATAAAGCCCTCGCGTTGACGGATCGGCCCGCTAGAACTCGACCTTCGGCGTATCCATCGCACCCTCAGACACGGAGAAGTTCTGCATCGGCTCCAGGTTGGAATACAGGATCATGTGCCACAACCGTCCGGGGAAGGTCCGCAGTTCGGTGTTGTAGTCCCGAACCGCCGCGATGTAGTCGCGCCGCGCGATGGCGATCCTGTTCTCCGTTCCTTCGAGCTGCGACTGCAGCGCCAGGAAGTTCTGGTTCGACTTGAGGTCGGGGTAACGCTCGACGGTGACGAGCAGGCGGCCCAGCGCGCCGGACAAGTTGTTCTGGGCCTCCTGGAACTTGTCGAAGGCTTCCTTGTTCGTGAGGATGTCTTTCGGGATCTGGACCTGCGTGGCCTTGGCCCGCGCTTCGATCACCTCCGTCAGGACCTTGCTTTCCTGCTCGGCGAAGCCTTTCACGGTCTCGACCAGGTTCGGAATGAGATCGGCGCGTCGCTGATACTGGTTGAGCACTTCGCTCCACGCGGCTTGTGCACGCTCATCCAGCGTCGGGATGGTGTTGATGCCGCAACCGGCCAGCATCGCCGCCACCAGCGACAGGAGTCCGATCCGGCCGACGGGCCCGTTCCAAATCCGCGCCAAGGCCTGCATGACGATGTCCTTTCGAGCGATCCCTCTGCAGACTCGTGTAGTGGCAGCCCCGGAGGCTGACAAGCAGTTTCGCGGCGCCGATTAGCAGATCACAAGGCGTCGCGCCCGGTTTTGGTGTTGCGCGAATGAGACAGCGGGCAACTTTCTGTTGTTGCGGGGCCTGCAAGGGCGCAGGTGTCTCTTCCCTTTTTGCAGCGCACACACAAAGTAACTGTGCGTCAGGTCAACGTTTTTTCCACAAGGGTGGGCGAGGAACTTCCGTTCGACACGCTTTGGTGGGCGTTAGCCAATCCGAAGGCTTTGCTAGTCAAACTGCAAGGCCTCTTTTAGGCTGATTCGCGAGTCGTTTTGGGGGCTCTTGATGGGTGCAGTAGCGGTGTTGCGTAGGCGTAAGACCTGGAACAGACGGGCAGGCGCCAAGATGCGGACCCTTATGAGATTATCGAGCGTTTCCAGCGCTGCGCTGTTTGCGGCGGCCCTTTGGGCTGCGCCGGCCGCGGCCGAGGAAGGCGCACCGGCCAATGCCGACGATCCGATGACCATTGTCGTGTCGTTGCCGAACCAGAGAGCGACGATCTTCCGCGGCACGTCGGTGGTGACAACTACAGCCGTGTCGACCGGCAAGCGCGGCCATTCGACCAAGGCCGGCGTCTACAGCATCCTCGAGAAACGTCGCCGCCACTATTCGAACCTCTACAACGGCGCGCCCATGCCTTGGATGCAGCGCCTGACGTGGTCCGGCACCGCCCTTCATGCGGGCGTCGTGCCCGGATACCCCGCCTCCCATGGGTGTATCCGGCTGCCCTACTCCTTTGCGCCCAAGCTGTTTTCCATGACGCAAGTCGGCGCGCAGGTCGTCGTTGCGCACAGCGCCGTGGAGCCGAAGCCGATTTCGCATCCGGCGCTGTTCCAGCCGCTACCGCCGCCAATGCCGCCGGAGCTCCTCACCCAGACCGCACCGGCCGCCAAGCCCATGCGCAAGTCGAGCAACGAAACGACGCCGGAGCGGCCGTTCCGTCTACCCGTCGTCTTCGCCAAGGCGACCGCCGTCACGCCGGCGCCGACCGCGGGCAAGGCGGCGGCGAAGCTGGCACTGGTGCCGGAGACGACGGGTTCGATCCCGCAGGCCGAAAGCACCATGCAGGCCGAAGGCTTCGAGACGCCGCATAGCCTGGACGACACGAGCCACCATGCCATCGACCCGAGTGCCGCTCCGTTTGTGGGCAGCGGTGCGCATGCTGTCGCCGCCAAGAGCCCTGCCAAGGTTGGTGACGACGTGTCCGGCAACGCGATGGCAGGTGCGGAGATTGCCGCCGTCGAGACGACCGACGACTTCATGAAGCATCAGGATCGTCTGCTGGACCGCGAGGGGCCCAAGGGCCAGGATCGGCTGGGGCCTGCGGACAAGACGGCAGCGACCAAGGAGCCGGTCGGCGCTGCGGAGGAAATCGAGCCGCAGTCGAAAGACAGCGATCCGATTGCAGACCTCGTCAGCGAATCGGCATCGCAGAGCATGCCTGCGACGGACTCGACGCCGACCGTGACCGCCGGCACCTTGGAGGCCGCAGCGCAGCAGCCCGTGACGGTGTCTCTTTCCGTCCTCGGCGTGAACGACCATCCGCCGCTGCCGCTGGAGCGGCCGTCCGCGATGACCTCGCGTTTGAAGGCCGGCGCCCGCGCCGCGGCGGTCGAGGCCGCCGACCCGATCTCTCAGGAGCCGCTGCGTATCCTTGTGACGCGCCGGACGACGCGCGACCGCACGGTCGACGTTCAGTACATGCTGTCCGACATGGGCTATCTGGAGCGGCAGAATTTCGACGGCACGCGCGGGTCGGCTACGATCCGTGCCCTCAAGGCATTTCAGGAAGACAACGAGATGCCTGTCACCGGCGCGTTCACCGACGACGTCATCAAGAAAATCTACGAAGTGGCCGGCAAGGAGGAGCCCGCGGAGGGCCAGCTTTTCGTTCGGCAGAAATTCGCAAGCGTGTTTTCGACACCGGTCAGCTTCTCCAATCCGGATAAGCCGCTCGGCACGCATCTCTTCACGATCATGCATTTCGAGCCTGGCGCGAAGCAGGCCGAGTGGACCGCCATCAGCCTGAATGACGAGGAGACGGCGGAATCGGTGCTCGACCGCATCACCATCCCGGACGATGTGCGCCAGCGCATCTCCGAGCGGCTGACTCCCGGCTCGTCGCTGATCGTGGCCGATACGGCCATCAACTCGGCGGCGCTCCCGAAGGGAGCGGACTTCCTGGTCTGGGATACGAGCAAGGGCGCCGCGGTACAGCGGGCAAGCACCACGCCTAGCCGCGCGGTGCGCAAGCGCTCGACGGCACAACGTCCCAGCTATACGCGGGAACGGTCGCGCTCTCGCTATTCATCGCGCCGCGCTTCACCGCGCCGCGGTTTCTTCCAGTTCTAGATTGAAGCGAAGGACGCCGCGCCGGGGCCCAACCGCGTCGGCGTCGGCTGCTCACGCACCCGCGCGGGCAAGCGCCCGTGGGGCGCTGTTACGCATTTGCCTTCTTGAGAAAATGGAGCGGGCGATGGGATTCGAACCCACGACCCCAACCTTGGCAAGGTTGTGCTCTACCCCTGAGCTACACCCGCACTCCAGACCACCGCGCATCCTTGAAATTCAAGTCTCTGGGTGGTCACTTGCCGCGAACTGGTCTTGTAATCGACCGCGCGGGGGAAGTCTACTGACGCCCGCCGCGCCGCGGCCAGACCCCGTTTGGGCCCGATGAGGGGCTCCCATTAAAGGAACCGGGCAGCAAACGCAATGGATTTAGCACGCGCGAAGCTCTTTGCGTATCTGGACACGCTCGGAATCGCGTCCACGACCGTCGAACACGACGCCATGTTCACGGTGGAACAGTCTCAGGCCCTGCGCGGCACGATACCGGGCGCCCATACGAAGAACCTCTTCTTGCGCGACAAAGATAATCGACTCGTCCTGGTCGTGGCCAAGGAAGACACGACAGTGGACCTCAAAGCCTTGGCCAAAAAGCTCGGGCTCGGCCGTTTCAGCTTCGGTAGACCTGAGCAGATGAGAGCCGTGCTCGGGGTCGAGCCGGGCTCGGTGACGGCGCTGGCGCTGATGAACGAAGGATCGAAGGACCTTGCCGCTGTGGTCGTGGACGAGGCCCTGATGGCGTTCGCGGAAGTGAACTGCCATCCCCTCGACAACCGCGCCACGACCCGGCTCGCGCTGGCCGATCTCCTGCGCTTCATGCGGGCCTGCGGACACGAACCGCAAGTGCTGCCGCTTCAGTGACACGGCGCATGGCTGAACGTCCGTGGGTACCGGCGCCAAGGTTGCCAAATGCGTTGGGACGGCCCATCTTTCGGGGCGAGTGAGACAACCGCAAGATACCGCGCATTCGCTGCGGCCCACGGAATCTAGAATGAGTATGGACACCCCGATCCTCGGTGCCGAGGGCGATGGCGCCCCAGGCGGTGAGGCCATCAAGAACACCACCACCCAAGACTTCATGCGCGATGTTGTCGAGGCCTCGCGCGACCGGCCTGTGCTGGTGGATTTCTGGGCGCCGTGGTGCGGCCCCTGCAAACAGCTCACACCCGTTCTCGAGAAAGCGGTGCGCGCTTCCAAAGGCGCCGTTGCCCTCGTCAAGATGAACATCGACGAGCATCCCGAAATTCCGGGGCAGATGGGCGTCCAGTCCATCCCCGCCGTGTTCGCTTTCAAGGAAGGGCGTCCAGTGGACGGCTTCATGGGAGCGCTGCCCGAATCGCAGATCAATGCCTTCATCGCGCGGCTCGTGGGCGAGACGGTTGGAACCGCCGCCGATATCGAGACAGCCACGGCCGCACTCGATGCCGGCGACGTCAATGCCGCCGCACAGATCTTCGGTCAGCTCATGCAGGACGAGCCGGAGAACATGGAGGCGCTGGCCGGTCTCGCGAAATGCTACGTGAAGATGGGCGATCTCGAGCGTGCGGAACAGACCCTTGCGCTGGCGCCCGCGGGCAAGGCCGACAGCGCCCCGATCGCCGCCGCCCAGTCGGCCCTGGACCTTGCGCGAAAATCGAACGATGCCGGCGACGTGGACGCCCTCCGGGCCAAAGCGGCGCAATCGCCAAACGATCCCCAAGTGCAGTTCGACCTGGCGCTGGCTCTCAACGCGGCCGACGACCGGTACGGCGCACTCGATGCGCTCCTGTCCATCGTCGCCAAAAACCGGAGCTGGAACGACGATGCCGCCCGGAAGCAACTGGTGCAGTTCTTCGAGGTCTGGGGTCCATCGGACCCGGCGACGACCTCCGGCCGGCAGAGATTGTCGTCGCTGCTTTTTGCCTGACGAGGCCTGAGGAGCGTCCATGACAACCGTCTACGACAGTCCCGGCGATCTCCCTTCGGTTCTGCCCGTGTTTCCTTTGCGCGGCGCGATCCTGCTTCCGCGCGCCTCGCTGACGCTGAACGTGTTCGAGCCGCGCTACCTTGCGCTCGTCGATCATGCCTTGGCGAATGGACGCCTCGTCGGCGTGGTGCAGCCTGCCGGCGACACGGGCTCAGCGGAGTCGCCGAGAGGGAAATCCTTTGCAGTCCGTTCCGTCGGCTGCGTGGGGCGCATTTCCGCCTTCAACGAGACCGACGATGGACCGCTGGTTATTTCTCTCACGGGTGTTTCGCGCTTCCAGGTCGGGGAAGAGATTTCCTCCGATGCGCCGTTCCGGCTCTTCGCCGCCGATTTTAGTGCGTATGCAGACGATTTTATACCGGATCTCGGCGAGGAGGATGTGGATCGCGTGCGCCTGCTTGCAACGCTTCGGCGCTACCTGGAGGCCAACGGCCTGAACGCGGACTGGGAGCGGATCAACGAGGCGGCGAACGAGCAGCTCGTGAACACGCTCTCTATCCTGTCGCCCTACGGGCCCGAGGAGAAGCAGGCGCTCCTCGAAGCGGAAAGCCTCAGGGCGCGGGCCGAGGCCCTGGTCGCCCTGGCGGAAATGGAATTGGCCTCACGCGATGACAACTCAGGGACTTCGCTGCAATGACCGATCCCGGCAAGACAGAGAACGCTGACAGCAGCGGCGTCGATCCGCGGCTCCTTGAAATTTTAGTCTGCCCCCTGACAAAAACGTCGTTGGACTACGATGCGCAGCGCCAGGAACTGATCAGCCGCGCGGCCGGGCTGGCCTACCCCATTCGTGACGGCATTCCCGTCATGCTGCCGGAAGAGGCGCGGGAGCTCGACCAGAGCTAGCCCTAAGGACGGCCGCGCCGGGCTTCACGATGCCTGGGCGCGGCACAAATCACGCACCTCGGCCGGCGTCATTCCCGAGTCTCGATAGGCGCGGATCGCGCGCGCATCGTCACGTTTGGCGAGGCGTTTGCCGTTCTCATCGCGGACCAGCGCATGATGGTGCCAAACCGGCACGGGCAGCTTGAGGAGCGCCTGCAGGAGACGGTGGATCGGCGTCGCATCCAGCAGATCCTCTCCGCGGATGACATGCGTCACACCTTGGGCCGCGTCATCGACCACGACTGCGAGGTGATAGGCCGCCGTGCCGCTGTCTTTCCGCGCCAGCACCACGTCGCCGATCTCGTCCCGCATGGTGTCGGGATGGAGCGCCTGCGCGCCCGCGTGTCTCGGTCCCGTTTCGAGCCAGGTCAATCTTTCTCCCCGGACGAGGCGGAGCGCGCGGTCGAGATCGAGGCGGATCGCTTCCTCGGGCCCTGCGTCGGACAGGGAGCGCCCCCGGCACGTGCCTGGATAGACCAGCGGTGCATCGCTTTCCGGCGTGGCGCCTTCCTTCGGCGTGGCGCCTTCCTGCGGCGCGGCAAACGCGGCCCGGATATCGGCGCGCGTGCATCGGCACGGATAGGTCAGCCCGAGCGCGCCGAGGCGGGCGAGCGCATCCGCATAGGCCGCGTGCCGCTCCGACTGGCGCATCACGGGCTCCGGCCAAGTGAGTCCCAGCCAGGACAAATCGTCGTAGATCGCGGCCTCGTATTCGGGACGGACGCGGCCCGCATCTGTGTCCTCTATGCGAAGGAGACACAGCCCGTCCGCGGCTTTCGCGGCCTCCCAGGCCGTCAGCGCTGAATACGCATGCCCTAGATGCAAAAGCCCTGTCGGCGACGGCGCAAAGCGCGTCACGAAGCCCGAAGACGCCGCCGCTTGAATCGCCATGCCACTACAGCGCCTTGCCGCGGAGAAGGCGCGGGACGTCGCCTGTCGCGCCCGCGGCCTCGCGGACGAGAAAGCGTTTGAGGCCGGGCGCGCGATCGACGAGCCCCATGCCGAGATCGCGGATCGCCCGCAAGGGCGCGCTGTCGTTCGAGAACAGCCGGTTCATGCCGTCCATCGCGGCGCCTGAGAACGCGCTATCGAAGCGCCGCCAGCGCTGATAGCGCGCAAGCGCCGTCGCCGACCCGATATCGAGTCCCACGCGCGCGCTGTCGGTGATGGCTTCGACGAGCGCCGCGACGTCGCGCAGCCCGATATTGAGTCCCTGCCCGGCCAGCGGGTGCACCACATGCGCCGCATCGCCCACCAACGCCAGGCGCTCCCCGACGAACGCCCGCGCCATCTGGAACGAGAGCGGAAAGGCACGTGGGGATCCTTCAAGAGAAATAGCGCCCAAGCGGTGGCCGAAGCGGCGGCTCAGCTCGGCCAAGAAAATGTCCGGGTCGCCTTCGACCAATGTCTTCGCGAGGCCGGCCTCCTCCGTCCAGACGATCGAGGAGCGGTTGCCCTTGAGCGGCAGAATGGCAAAGGGCCCCGAGGGAAGGAAATGCTGGATCGCGCGGCCGTTGTGCGGCCGCTCATGGGCGATCGTCGCCACGATCCCCATCTGCGCGTAGGACCAGCCGATACACTTGATGCCGGCGAGATCGCGAAGCTTCGACTTCTTTCCGTCCGCGGCAACCAGCAGCGCCGCCCGCAAGTTTCGCCCGCTCGCCAGATGTATGGTGGCGCCGAACCCGTCGGTTTCGAAGGTCTGCACCGTATCCGGCGCGATCAGCTCGATCCCCGGTTCGTCGCGAACCTCGTCCGCGATCGTCCCGAGCAGCGCCCCGGCCTCGACGAGCCAGGCCTTCGTCCCGTCGTCCTTCAATTCATCCGCAAAACCCAGAAGATGAGGCCGCAAGGCCGCATTGAGCGGGCTGTCCGTGATTTCGATCGCGTCCATGGACTGCGCGCCCGGTTCAAGGCGCGACCACAGCCCGACGGCGTTGAGGAGATTCTTCGACGCCGGGGAGAGCGCAAGCCCGCGCCCGTCAGGGTCTCTGGTCGCGTCCGGCGGGGCCGCGTCGACCAGCGTCACGCGGCATGTCTTCGGCGCAAGGCGTGCCAGCGCCAGGGCGAGGACGCCACCGGCGAAACCTCCGCCGGCAACGACGATGCGAAAACCGCTCTGTCCTTTGGCGCTCTGCGACACTCGCCTTCTATAGGGGAGCGCGAGCGCCCGCGCCACATCTTGCAGGCCGCACCTGGCTGCTGTGTTACCCGTCGCGGCGGACAAGCGGCTTTTCGTACCCGCGATCAAGCTGCTATGGGCTTGGGCCCGGGCGCGTCGCCCTACCCCACGCCGTCGAACGAGGTCTTTCATATGAGCGCTGCCGTCGACCAACTCCTGTCCATCCTCGATCTCGAACCCCTGGAGCACAATCTGTACCGGGGCCTCAGCCCGCAGATCGGATGGCAGCGGGTGTTCGGCGGCCAGGTCATCGGCCAGGCCCTCGTCGCCGCCCAGCGGACCGTCGAGGACCGGGGGGCGCATTCGCTCCATGCCTATTTTTTGCGCGCCGGCGATCCGGCCGTACCGATCATCTACGAGGTGGACCGACTGCGGGACGGCAAGAGCTTTTCGACCCGGCATGTTGTGGCGATCCAGCACGGCCACCCGATCTTTTCCATGTCGGCGTCGTTTCAGCGGGAAGAAAAGGGTCTCGAACACCAGATGCCGATGCCCGACGTGCCGCCCCCCGAGGAGGTCCCGAGCGAGGAGGCGCTGGCCGAGACGCTGATGGATCGCATGCCCCCTCCGGCCAAGGCCTATTGGCAGGCCGAGCGTCCGATCGAGATGCGCCCCGTTGATCTGTCGCGTTATTTGTCGCCGCAGAAGCGCGACCCGGGCCAGTACATCTGGATCCGGGCAAGCGGCTCCTTGGCCGACGACCCGGCCTTGCATCAGTGCGTCCTCGCCTATGCCTCGGATTTCACCCTTTTAGATACGGCCCTGGTTGCCCATGGCCGGTTCGTCTTCGACCCAAGCCTGATGCTCGCAAGCCTAGACCACGCCTTGTGGTTTCACCGGCCGTTCCGGGCGGACGAATGGTTGCTCTACGCTCAAGACAGCCCGATCTCGGGCGCCGCGCGCGCATTTTGCCGGGGGACCTTCTACACGCGCGACGGGCTGCTGGTCGCCTCGACCGCCCAGGAGGGGCTTGTGCGCGAACGCCTGCCGTCCAAATAGCCTATTTTCTATGCAATGGGCTATTTTTGCCACCTGTTTGTGCATCATATCGCTGCTCAAGCAATGCGCACAGACGGCGGAACATCCTAAATTTTCCGTAAAACCAACGAGTTGGGGCCACATTTGCCGACTTGGCACGCAGCTTGACTCTGTTAACGGGTTCCAACGGCTGAACTGCGGCGACAACCGCCCAGACGGCCGTCAACATTAGGAGGGCTCAAACAGATGAAGCTGGTGATGGCAATCATCAAGCCATTCAAGCTCGACGAGGTGCGCCAAGCCCTCACAGAGCTTGGACTGCAAGGCATGACCGTTACCGAGGTCAAGGGATACGGACGGCAGAAAGGCCACACGGAAATCTACCGTGGCGCCGAGTACGCGGTGAACTTCCTACCGAAGATCAAGATCGAAGTCGTGGTGCCGGCCAAGATGGTCGACAACGCAGTGGATGCGATCGTCGCAGCCGCGAAGACCGGTCAGATCGGCGATGGCAAGATCTTCGTCGTTCCCGTCGAGCAAACGGTGCGCATTCGCACCGGCGAAACCAACGAATCTGCACTGTGATTGGGGGAAAGTTGAAGATGACGACCTTTGCCAAATACATGTTCGGCGTGGTCGCAGCGCTCTTTTTGGTAGCGCTGTTCCATGCCGACTCGGCATTTGCTGAGGGCGCCTCTCAGGCGGCCACTGCTCAAAGTGCCCAGATGACCGAGTTTCAGGTAGCCCAGGCTGAAGAGCCGCCGGCAGAAGAACCTCTCGCCGAAGCAGGCGAGGAGGCCGAACCTGAAGCCACTCTCGACACAGGCGACACGGCCTGGATGATCGTCGCCACGGCTATCGTGCTGATGATGTCCATCCCCGGTCTCGCCCTGTTCTACGGCGGTCTCGTCCGGAAGAAGGGCGTCCTGGCTGTTCTCATGCAGGTGTTTACGATCGTCTGCTTGATGACGCTGCTGTGGTACATCGTCGGCTACTCGCTGGCGGCAACCGACGGCGGTTCGCTGAACGCGTATATCGGCGGCTTCGACAAGATGTTCCTTGCCGGGATCGGCACGGACACGCTGAGCGGCACGATTCCCGAATCGGTGTTCTTCATGTTCCAACTCACCTTCGCGGCCATTACCCCGGCCCTGATAGTGGGTGCTTTTGCGGACCGCATGAAGTTCTCCGCCGTGTGCATCTTCATGTGCCTGTGGCTGATCATCGTCTATGTGCCGGTTTGGCACTGGGTCTGGGGCGGCGGCTTCCTTTCGGAAGATGGCGTTCTCGACTTCGCTGGCGGTACGGTCGTTCACATCAATGCCGGTGTTGCCGCTCTCGTGGCGTGTATCTTCCTCGGCAAGCGCGTGGGCTACCCGAACGAGAACATGGCACCGCATAATCTGGTGCTCAGCGTGATCGGTGCTTCTCTGCTGTGGGTTGGCTGGTTCGGCTTCAACGCCGGTTCGGCTCTCGGTGCCAATGGCGGCGCCGGCATGGCCATGCTCGCGACGCAGGTCGCCACGGCAGCTGCGGCTCTTGCGTGGATGTTCGTCGAATGGCTCGTCCACAAGAAGCCGTCCGTACTCGGTATCATCTCCGGTGCCGTTGCGGGCCTCGTGGCCATTACCCCGGCTTGCGGCTTCGTCGATGGTTGGGGCGCACTCTGGATCGGTATTGCCGCCGGCGTGATCTGCTTCTTCATGTCGACTGCCGTGAAGAAGGCGCTTGGCTATGACGACTCGCTCGACGTCTGGGGCATCCACGGCGTTGGCGGTATCGTCGGCGCCATCCTCACCGGCGTCTTCGCCGTTGAGGCGATCGGCGGTACGGCCGGCCTGCTCGAGGGGAACCCCGGCCAGGTGCTGACCCAGCTTTGGGGCATCGTCGCCACCATCGTGTGGTGCGGTATCGCGACCTTCGTGATCCTGATCGTCACCAACATTCTGGTGGGTCTCCGGGTCAGCGAGCCGGTCGAGATCGAGGGCCTGGACATCAACCTTCACGGTGAGACCGTCCAATAAGCCTTCGCGCAAAACAAAGAGGGACAAGAAGATTGGAGAATTCGAGCTAGGTCTCCTCCTCCCTTGACAGCTAGCTCCACCTCGGACCCCGGCGTCACTTCGACGCCGGGGTCTCTTTATGTCGAGGCGCCAAGCGTCGGCGCGAGCCAGTGCCGCGAAGCGCGCCGTTGCTGCGGGCCGCGACTTGGCCTACACGCAGGCGCACGATGTCCAACACTGAAGCTTTCTCTGAAACCGCTCTCGACGTTCTGATCCGCTCGCCCTTTGCGCGCCTGAACGCGCTGCTGGAGGGCATACCTCCCGGGGCCGATCCGATTCTGTTCTCGCTGGGAGAACCTCACACGGCGCTGCCCTCTTTCGTGCAGCCCGTGCTGGACGAGCACATCGCGTCGTTCGGAAAATACCCGCCCATTCGCGGCATACCTGAACTGCGGCACGCCATCTCAAGCTGGCTCGCGCGCCGTTACCCCGCGCTCGACGGCGTGGTGGACCCGGAACGGCATGTGCTGCCGCTCAACGGTTCGCGCGAGGGACTCTTCTCTGCAATTTTCCCGGCCTTAGCGCGAAAGCCGGAGGTTGCAGACCCGGCGGTCCTCATTCCGAACCCCTTCTATCAGGTCTATGCGGCTGCCTCCGCAGTTGCGGGCGCCGAGCCGATCTTTCTGAGATCCGGCGCCGAGACGGGGTTTCTGCCCGATCTCGACAAGGTGGACGTGGGGCTCCTCCGGCGGACGGTGGCGCTGTATCTGTGCTCGCCCTCGAACCCCGAAGGCGCGGTGGCGTCCCGCGACTATCTCGAGAAGGCGATTCGCCTCGCCCGCACCCACGATTTCCTGCTCTGCGCCGACGAATGCTATTCGGAGATCTACACCGAGAAGTCGCCTGCCGGGGCCTTGGAGGTGGCGCAAGCAGCCACGGGCAGCCTCGCCAACGTTGTTTCCTTCCAGTCCCTCTCAAAGCGCTCCGGGCTTCCCGGCCTGCGGTCGGGATTTGTCGCGGGCGACTCGGCGTTTCTGGCGGCTTTCGAGCGATTCCGGAACGTCGCCTGTCCGCAGGTTCCCCTGCCGATCCAATACGTTTCCGCAGCCGCGTGGGCCGATGAGACCCATGTGGAGCAGGCACGCGCCTTCTACCGCGCCAATTTCGAGGCTGCAGAGGCCATCCTTCAGGGCCGATACGGCTATGCCCGGCCGGAGGGCGGCTTTTTTCTTTGGCTGAATCTGGCCGATTTCGGGGGTGGCGAGAAGGCCGCGAAAACCCTTTGGAAAGGATGTGGCGTCAAAGTTCTCCCCGGGACCTATCTCACGAAGTCGCAAGACGGCCAGGCCGATCAGGGCCGGGACTACGTCCGCCTTGCGCTCGTGCACGACGCGGAGACTACGCGCGACGGCCTTGCGCGGATCGTCGCCACATTGGGTTAGAGGGGCAGCGGGCGAGAGGGATGGCAGCGACAGGCAGATCAGAACCGAAGCGACGCCTCCTTCCAAGCGCTGTAGCGCACGGCCTGCGGCGCCTGATGTTCGGCACCTACGGATTCGTCCTGATCGCGGGCGCCTGCGCCGTGTGGCTGGCGCTGGCGACCTGGTCCGTTCACGATCCCAGCCTCAACAACGCAACGCCCGTCGTCCCACGCAATCTGCTGGGTGACTGGGGCGCCGTGATCGCCGACCTCGGCATTCAATCCTTGGGGCTCGCGGCGATCTTCATGTTCCTGCCTCTGGCGGCCTGGGGCTGGCACCTGGTGGCCGATACGGTCCCCGGCAAGATCAAGTACCGCCTCTTGGCTTGGCCCTTCGCCGGCCTCCTGCTGGCCGCCGCCTTCGCCGGACTGCCACAGCCGAAGAGCTGGCCCCTCCCCAACGGGCTCGGTGGCATCCTCGGGGACTTCATCATGGCCGGCGCCCATGTCATCGGGCCGTTCCTGCCCGAAGCGGCCGTGTCCTTTGTCGCCGGTCTTGTGTTCATGATCGCAGGATTCGCGCTCCTGTTCTTCGCTAGCGGCACCAGTGTCTCGAAGCTGGTCGGCCTGTGGGCCCCGCGGCAGAGCGCGGCCGAGGAATGGGCCAACGCCTGGCTCGGCGCCGCCATGCACGTCATGATCGACAGCTTCGCGCGCGTACGGCGCCTGTTCCGCCGCAAGCCGAGCGCCACGGCGGCCGTCAGTGACGACGACTACGAGGCCGACGAGGACCTGGAGCCCGATGTCCAGCCCTGGGAAGACCCGGAGGAGGAGCAGAGGCTGCTCGCCTATGACGATGGCCGCATCGAGCCGTCCTTCGGCCCGGCGCCGCTCGTCGACACTCGCTATGGCGACGATACGTACGGCGACGAGGACGGTCCTGCCGCACCCGGATACCGCATCACGCGCACCGAGGAGCCGCAAAACAAACCTGTCCGCAAGCAAACGCGAGTCGCGGCCCGCCCGAGCGGCGCACCGTTCGACCCGCCGTCCGTGAGGCTGCTGCAGGCGAAGCCGCGCGTGGCGCGTGGCGCCGGCATCAGCGACGAGACCTTGCAGGAAAATGCGCGCGAACTCGAAGGTGTGCTTCAGGACTTCGGCGTGAAGGGCGAGATCACCAATGTGCGCCCGGGTCCCGTGGTCACGCTCTACGAGCTGGAGCCGGCGCCGGGCACGAAATCCTCCCGCGTCATCGGCCTCGCCGACGACATCGCCCGGTCCATGAGCGCCATCGCCGCCCGCGTCGCCGTCGTTCCGGGACGCAATGCCATCGGCATCGAGTTGCCGAACGAGCGGCGCGAAATGGTGATGCTCCGTGAACTGTTCGAATCGCCCGACTTCCAGCAGACCGATGCGCGGCTGGCCTTGTCGCTCGGCAAGACCATCGGCGGCGAGCCCATGGTGGCCGACCTGTCGCGGATGCCGCATCTGCTCATCGCGGGCACCACCGGCTCGGGCAAGTCCGTCGGCATCAACACGATGATCCTGTCGCTGCTCTACCGAATGTCGCCAGAGCAGTGCAAATTCATCATGATCGACCCGAAGATGCTGGAATTGTCGGTCTATGACGGCATTCCACATCTCCTCGCGCCCGTCGTCACCGATCCGAAAAAGGCCGTCGTCGCCTTGAAGTGGACGGTTCGCGAGATGGAGGAGCGTTACAAGCGCATGTCCAAGCTCGGTGTGCGCGACATCAAGGGCTACAACGCCCGCATCGCGCAGGCCGAGGCGAAGGGCGAAACCCTGACCCGCACAGTCCAGACCGGATTCGATCGCGAAACCGGACAAGCCATCTACGAGCAGGAAGAGATGGACTACGAGGCGATGCCGTACATCGTCGTCATTGTCGACGAGATGGCCGACCTCATGATGGTCGCCGGCAAGGACATCGAGGCCGCGGTCCAGCGCCTGGCGCAGATGGCCCGCGCGGCCGGCATTCATCTCATCACCGCGACGCAGCGGCCGAGCGTCGACGTCATCACCGGCACCATCAAGGCGAACTTCCCGACGCGCATCAGTTTCATGGTCACCTCCAAGATCGACAGCCGCACGATCCTGGGCGAGCAGGGCGCCGAGCAACTGCTGGGCCAGGGCGACATGCTCTACATGGCTGGTGGCGGGCGCATCATTCGCGTGCATGGCCCGTTCGTGTCCGACGACGAGGTGGAGAAGGTCGTCCGTCATCTGAAGAAGCAGGGCGTGCCTGCCTATCTCGATGCGATCACCGAAGACGACGAGTCCGGCGACGACGAGGACGGCGGCACGCCGGAATATGGCGACGGCAGCAACGACCTGTACGATCAGGCCGTGGCCGTGGTGCTTCGCGACAAGAAGGTTTCGACCAGCTACATCCAGCGCCGCTTGGGCATCGGCTACAATCGCGCCGCCACCCTGATCGAGCGGATGGAGAAAGAGGGCCTGATCGGCCCGGCCAATCATGCCGGCAAGCGCGAAATCCTCGTCGGCAACGACGACGGCGCTTCCCCCTACTAAAGGCCCGCGACAAAACGGGTCGCCGCCAATAAGTTGACCATATTTTGCGGAATCGTCTATTCGGAGGCGTTGAACACACGTCCTCGCCAAGCGGGCTCCGACGATGGGGGATTTATGACGAAAGGCTGCGCTGCACGAGCCGCCGCAGGTCTGCCGATTGCGTTCTGCCTGACCATGGGTCTGGCCTATGCTGAGGACTCCTCGACAACCGTCACCAAGACGCCCGCGCAACAGCCCGCATCTCATGAGGCTCTGCGTCCGAGCATCGACCAGAGCGTTGTTCCGGTCGAGAGCGCCGCGCCGGTCGAAGAGGTCGTGCCTCCCAAGATCGACGAGGGGGCCGACTGGCAGGTCGCGGTGGAGCAGGCCAAGGGACCGACACCTTTGATGGGGCAGCAGCAGGCTGCGGCGGTCAGCAAGATCAACGCCTACTTCAACGGCATGACTAGCCTTGAGGGCAATTTCAATCAGACGGACGCCAGCAACAATCGCTCTTCCGGGCGGTTTTACGTGCTTCGTCCCGGCAAGATCCGCTTCGACTACGCACCGCCGAGCCCGTTGCGCATTGTCGCCGACGGCCATTCGCTCGGCATTCAGGATACGAGCCTGAAGACGGTCGAGAAGTATCCCATCAAGTCGACCCCGTTCCGACTGCTGCTGGCCGACACGGTCGATCTTGGCCGGGATGCCAAGATTGTCGGGGTCGAACGGGATAACGGGAGCCTCGCGATCACGCTCGAAGACCGCAAGGGCACTGCCGGCCATATCCGGCTCCTGTTCAAGTCCGGCAGCGCCCTGGAGCTGGAGGAGTGGACCATCACCGACGCGCAGGGCCTGACCACGCGCGTCACCGTCGACAGTCTCGTCCGGGGGCGCAAGAAACCGCCCAGTTTCTTCACGATCAAGGAAAAGACCAACCCGTTTAGAATGGGCGGATAAATCAGAGGCTTACGGCGTCAACTTCATCGTCTTTACTACTTATTAAGTTTTTCTTGTGGCAGAGCTTGAAGTCGCCTCTGGTACTGCATATCTCTTGAACAGAAGCGGATCACGTCGCTTTTCATCGGCAGTGCCCCCCGTCTAGCCGAAGACGTGATCTGCTCGAGCCGGCTTCCCTCCCGGCTCGCGCGAAGAACGCGCTTAGGCGTCCAACCCCGCGCAGCGGTTGGACGCCTTTTTCTTTGCCCGGCCCATTCCTCCCCGGTGATCCCCAGAAAACAGCGCCCCAGCCGGACCTTGCCATTGCGCGGGCCCCTGCGACGGCTTAGCAAGCCTGATCATGCGTTTCAGATTGGCCACGTGGAATATCAACTCCGTTCGCCTTCGGCTCGACCTCGTCCAGCGCTTCGTGCGCGCCGAAAACCCGGACGTGCTCTGCCTCCAAGAGATCAAGTGCCAGGAGGACCAGTTTCCGCGTGCGGCCTTCGAGGCGATGGGCTTTCCGCATATCGCCGTGACCGGCCAGAAGGGCTATCACGGCGTGGCCACGGTCTCGAAGATTCCGCTCGTTAAGATGGACCGCTTGGATCTGTGCGGCGACGGGCATGCCCGCCACGTCTCGGTCGTGATCGACGACGGTCTGATTGGTCATAAGCCACTGACTTTACACAATTTTTACATACCCGCGGGCGGCGATATTCCCGATCCGGCCGCCAACGACAAGTTCCAGCACAAGCTCGATTTCCTCGATGCCCTGACCGCCTGGTCGGCCGCCCACAAAACCAAGGCCAAGAACCGCATGATCCTGGTCGGCGATCTGAATGTGGCGCCGCTGCCGACGGACGTGTGGTCCCACAAGCAGCTTCTGAAAGTGGTCAGCCACACGCCGCCCGAGACCGAACGGATGGCAAAGGCGCTCGCCTCGCACGACTGGATCGACGTGATGCGCCGCCATGTGCCTCCCGAGCAATCTCTGTTCACCTGGTGGAGCTATCGCAACCGAGATTGGCGCGTCGCCAACCGGGGGCGCCGCCTCGACCATATTTGGACGACGCCGGCCCTGGAGGGCGCGGCCGTCGCCATGCGGGTCCTGCAAGAGACGCGCGACTGGGAGCGCACGTCGGACCATGTGCCGGTGATATCGGATTTCGAGATCGCGTGACGCGACCGCCAGGCAGGCCGACGTGGGCGTCGCCGTGTCAGGGAACGAGCTTGTAGCCGCCCGTCTCGGTGATCAGGAGCTCGGCCTGGGACGGATCTTTCTCGATCTTCTGGCGCAGACGGTAGATGTGGGTCTCGAGCGTGTGGGTCGTGACCCCGGCATTGTAGCCCCAGACCTCGTGCAGCAGGACGTCGCGCGTCACCACCCGTTCTCCGGCGCGATAGAGATATTTGAGGATGGACGTCTCTTTCTCGGTAAGCCGGATCTTCTTGCCGCCATCGGCCTCCAGCAGCAGCTTCGAGGCAGGCTTGAACGTGTACGGCCCGATGGTGAAGACCGCGTCCTCGCTTTGCTCATGCTGCCGGAGCTGCGCCCGAATGCGTGCCAGAAGGACTCCGAGCCGGAACGGCTTGGTGACATAGTCGTTCGCGCCCGACTCGAGACCCAGGATGGTATCGGCGTCGGAACTCTGGCCCGTCAGCATGATGATCGGTCCCTTGAACCCGCCGCGCCGCAGGAGTTTGCAGGCTTCGCGGCCGTCGAGATCCGGCAGCCCCACGTCCAGCAGGACCAAATCCACGTGACCGTTGCGGGCAAGCTTGAGTCCGTCCTGCGCTGTCGATGCGAGTTCGGTTTCGAACTCTTCATGTAGAGACAGCTGCTCGCTCAAGGACTCGCGCAGCTCATCGTCGTCGTCGATGATGAGAATCTTGCGCGCATTGCTCATGGGGCGGTCCTTCCCGACTGATTTCTGCCAAGGGCTTGTTGCTGATCGCCAGCAGGACAGTTTCTCGGTACACGTTCTTAAGGGGGGCGCAGCGAAGCTACAAGTATTCGATTCTCTGGCGTATTGGCGAATGGAGGCCCTGCGGGCGTGAAACGGCCCAAGCCCATCATTGTCCGCCGTGCACCGGGACGGCCGACGGAGGCGCGGGTGCAGCTCGCCCACGGTGTCCGTCGGGCGGCATTGGGGAGAGGCGGCATCAAGTCCCTCAAACGCGAAGGAGACGGCGGCACGCCGACCGGGCCGCTGCCCGTGCGCCGCGTGTTCTACCGGGCGGACCGGCTCTTGCGTCCGCGCACCGCGTTTCCGCTCAAGGTGATCGGCCCGCGCGACGGCTGGTGCGACGACCCTTCAGACAGGAACTACAACCGGCCCGTCCGCATTCCCTACGGCCCGAGCACCGAATCGATGCTGCGCGACGACGCGCTCTACGACATCGTGCTGGTTCTGGGACACAACGACCGGCCGAGACTCCGGGGACGCGGCAGCGCGATCTTCTGCCACCTCGCACGGCCCGGCTATACGCCAACCGAAGGCTGCATCGCCTTCTCGCTGCGGGATCTGCGGGCGGTGCTGGCCGAGTTGCGTCCCGGGGGCCGCATCCTCGTCGTGCCGTAGCCTGCGTCTTCTATTCCAGCAGAACGCGTTCACCGAAGATCGCCGTGCCGACCCGCACATAGGTCGCCCCAAAGGCGATTGCCGTCTCGAAGTCTCCGCTCATGCCCATGCTGAGATCAGAAAGGCCGAGCTCATCGGCCAGCTTGGCCAGCAAGGCGAAGTGCATGGCGGGTTCTTCGTCGAAGGGGGGAATGCACATCAATCCCATGATCGGCAAATTGAAGGTCTCGCGGCAGAGCTCGACGAACTCTGCGACATCGTCCGGCGCCACCCCGGCTTTTTGCGGCTCTTCGCCCGTGTTGACCTGAACAAAACAGCCCGGCCGCTTGCCGGTGCGCTCCATTTCCTCGGCGAGGGCTCGCGCTAGCTTCGGCCGGTCCACGGTTTGGATGACGTCGAAGAGCGCAACGGCGTCCTTGACCTTGTTCGTTTGCAGCGGCCCGATGAGATGGAGTTCGATGCCGGCGTGAAGCTCCTTCAGCGCGGGCCACTTGGCATGCGCCTCCTGCACACGGTTCTCGCCGAAGACGCACTGGCCCGCCTCGATGGCGTCTTCGATCGCGGCAGCCGGCACGGTCTTGCTGACGGCGACCAGTTCGACGGCATCGGCAGGCCGGTCCGCACCCTCGCAGGCGAGACGAATCTCCTCCCGAACGAGATTCAGGCGGGCCGGAATTTCAGCGGCGGAGTGGCTTTCTGTGGTCATGCAGGATTCCCGGCGCCCATCATTAGCGGCGGCATCGGGCATGTCCAGCGCCCGCGCAGGTCCTGTCGAGCGCCCGCGCAGGTCATGGCGCCCCGCGACCTCACCACGCGCTTGACCCGATTGCCGATTTGGTTTCGATTGCCGCGCAATCGAGAACCGAATGGGGTGACTATGGCCGCGGACCGCTACGACGCGCCGGCACGTGAAAAGCATTGGCAGAAGGCCTGGGACGATAAGGGCCTGTTCGAGGCGCAGGACGACGGAGCGCGCCCAAAATACTACGTGCTCGAGATGTTTCCGTACCCGTCGGGCCGGATCCATATGGGCCATGTGCGCAACTACACGATGGGCGACGTGGTCGCCCGCTTCATGCGCGCGCGCGGTTACAACGTGCTGCACCCCATGGGCTGGGACGCGTTCGGCCTTCCAGCCGAAAACGCCGCCATCGAGCGCGGCGTCCATCCGGGCAAGTGGACCTACGACAATATCGCGACCATGCGCGGCCAGCTGAAGAGCATGGGCCTGTCGCTGGATTGGTCGCGGGAGATCGCCACCTGCGATCTGGAATACTACCACCAGCAGCAGAAGCTCTTTCTCGACATGCTCGCGGCAGGCCTCGTCGACCGCAAGACGCGCAAGGTGAATTGGGACCCGGTCGACAACACGGTGCTTGCGAACGAGCAGGTCATCGACGGACGCGGCTGGCGTTCCGGTGCGCTGGTGGAGCAGCGAGAGCAGCCGGAATGGGTCTTCAAGATCACGGACTACGCCCAGGATCTGTTGGACGCGCTCGAGACGCTCGAGCGCTGGCCGGACAAAGTGCGCCTGATGCAGGCGAACTGGATCGGCCGGTCTGAAGGCTTGCTCCTCAAGTTCGAGACCATGGCGGGGAGCAGCCCGAAGGGCTTCGAGACCGTCGAGGTCTTCACCACCCGTCCCGATACGCTCTTCGGCGCATCTTTCGTGGCGATCGCGCCCGACCACGCGCTTGCGCAGGCCATCGCCTCGTCAAATCCGGATGCGCGCGCCTTCGTCGAGGAATGCCAAAGGCACGGCACGAGTGCGGCGGAAATCGAGACGCTGGAGAAGAAGGGCTTCGACACCGGCGTGCGGGTTGCCCATCCGGTGATAGAAGGCGCCGAGCTGCCGGTCTACATCGCCAACTTCATTCTCATGGAGTACGGCACCGGCGCCATTTTCGGCTGCCCGGCGCACGACCAACGCGACCTGGAATTCGCCCGGGCCTATGGACTGCCGGTGCTGCCGGTCGTGCTGCCGCCCGGCGCGGACCCCAAAACGTTCGAGATCGGCAACGAGGCCTACACGGGCGACGGGACTTTGTTCAATTCGGACTTCCTCGATGGCCTGGCCGTGGTCGACGCGAAGAACGCCATGGCGGATCGTCTGGAAGCGCGCGAGATCGGCGGGGCGCCGCAAGGGGTACGTAAGACGCAATTCCGCTTGCGCGACTGGGGTATCTCCCGCCAGCGCTATTGGGGCTGTCCCATTCCCATGATCCATTGCGAGACGTGCGGGCTCGTGCCGGTGCCGGACGAGGACCTGCCCGTCAAGCTGCCCGAGGACGTGACCTTCGACGTGCCGGGCAATCCGCTCGACCGGCATCCCACCTGGAAGAACGTGACCTGTCCCAGTTGCGGCGGAGCCGCGACGCGCGAGACCGACACCATGGACACGTTCGTGGATTCATCCTGGTACTTCGCGCGGTTCTGTTCGCCGCGGGCCAATGTGCCGACGGACACGAACGCGGTCGGCTATTGGCTCCCCGTTGACCAGTACATCGGCGGCGTCGAGCACGCGATTCTGCATCTGCTCTATGCGCGCTTTTTCACGCGCGCCATGCACAAGACGGGACACGTGGCGCTGGACGAGCCCTTCAAAGGTCTGTTTACCCAGGGCATGGTCACCCACGAGACCTACAAGGACGAGAACGGCAAATGGCTGTTCCCGGAGGACGTCGCCACGCGCGACGGAAAATCCGTACACGTCTCAACCGGCGCGCCCGTGACGGTCGGCGCGGTCGAATCGATGTCGAAGTCGAAGAAGAACGTGGTCGATCCGGACAGCATCATCGGAACCTACGGCGCCGATACGGCCCGCTGGTTCATGCTCTCCGACACCCCGCCCGAGCGCGATATCGAGTGGACCACGGGCGGCGTCGACGGCGCCCACCGCTTCCTGCAGCGCATCTGGCGTCTCGCCGGCGAGGCCGCGCTGACGGGCACTGCCGCCGGAACCGCTTGTCCGGCGAACTTGGACGACGATGCCCTGGCCTTGCGCCGGGCGACCCACAAGACCATCGCTGCGGTCACGAGCGCCGTCGAACGGCTCCGATTCAACTCGGCCGTGGCGCAGATCTACGAGCTGGCCGGTACGCTTTCCTCGGCGCTGCAGGCCGAAGCCCCGACCGAGGGGTCGAAATTCGCGATTCGCGAGGCTGCCGAGGCTCTGGTGCGGCTGGCGGCGCCGATGGTGCCGCATTTGGCCGAGGAATGCTGGAAAATTCTGGGAAATCAAGGACTTGTAGCAGAGCAGGCCTGGCCTGAAGCCGATTCCTCGTTGCTGACCGAAGATACGGTCACCATCGCCGTCCAGGTCAACGGCAAGAGGCGAGGCGAATTGACGATTGCGCGCGACGCCGCGAAAGAAGATATTGAGGCTGCGGCGCTTGCGCTGGCTCCGGTCGCGCGCGCCATTGAGGGACGGGAAATTCGGAAGATCGTGGTCGTACCACAGAGGATCGTCAATGTGGTCGCGTAGTCGCGCATTCGCTGTTGTCGCGGTAGCCGCCATCGCCGGGCTGGGCCTGGCGGGGTGCGGATTCCAGCCGCTCTACGGCAGCAGTACGACGACCGCCTCCGGCACGCGGCTTTCGGAGGCGATGTCGGCTGTCGACGTGCAACCGATCCCGGGCCGTGTCGGGCAGAAGGTCCGCAACGAACTGATCTTCTCGAACACCGGCGGCGCCGCCGCGCCCACCCCCCGCTATCAGCTCAAGATCGCCTTGAAAGAACGCGATATTCAGCAGCTCGTGCAGGTGACGGGTAACGCGCAAGGGCAAGTGTACCAGCTCCAAGCAAAGTACAAGCTCACGGACATCGCCACCGGGAAAGTCATCCACGAAGGCACGGCCATTTCGCGCGCACCCTATACTCGGTTCCAGGAAGTGTTCGCCAATGTCCGGGCCCGGTACAACGCCGAGGACCGCGCCGCCGAGACCGTCTCGCAAAGCATCAAGAGCCAGCTCGCGGCCTACCTTGCGACAACGTAGCCAGCTTCAACGGCACGGCGGCGTTCTCATGATTTGCGGACGGTCTAGTCCCGTGCTGGCTTAAGCCCGTGATTGCTTGGTCCCATGGTCGCCTATAAAGCCGCCAGCGTTTCACGATTTCTCCGATCCCCGGATCCCGCGTGCCGGGCCATGCTGGTGTATGGCCCCGATGCCGGGCTCGTGTCCGAGCAGGCCGCCGCCCTCGCCAAGAAACTGGCCGACGGCCTTGGGCCGGACGCCGAGGTGGTCCGGCTGGACGACCGGGATTTCGCGGAGGATCCGGCGCGGCTGGAGGTGGAGTGCCGGACGCGCTCCATGTTCGCTTCCGGCAAGGTCGTGCGGGCGAAGGCCGGCGCCAAACTCGACGTCGCCGCGCTCAAGGCCCTGTTCTCTGAACCTTCGGACAATCCCCTGGTCATCGAGGCGGGAAATCTCCGGCCCGACGCGGCCCTACGGAAGCTGTTCGAGAAGCATGCCGAGGCCGCCGCCCTCCCCTGTTATGCGGACGAGCGCGGCCTGTCGGACCTGATAGAGACCGAACTCGCCAAGAGCCACCTGTCCATCGACCGCGACACCAAAGCCTATCTGATGGGACGGCTCGGGGCCGACCAGGCACTGTCGCGGGGCGAGGTCGCCAAGCTCGCCCTCTATGCGCAAGGTGCGGAGCAGGTGACCCACGACGATGTCGCCGCGATCGTCGGCGACGCTTCGGAGATCGCGCTCGACAATTTCGTCTACGCGGTGAGCGCAGGCGATGCAGCCGGGGCCTTGCGCGAACTCAACCGGCTCGCCGCGTCGGGCACCGACCGCACCGTGGCCCTCGGCGCCCTGTCGCGGCATTTCACCAAGCTCTACCTCGTCGCCACCCACAAGGGCACACTCGAGGACGGCGCCAAGAGACTGCGGCCGCCGCTGCACTACAAGCGCCGCGACATGTTTCTTCAGCACTGCCGCAAATGGGGCCCAAGGCGGCTGGCGAGCACCCTGCCCCTCATCCAAGAGGCGGTGCGCCGGACCCGGCGGTCGCCCGACCTCGGGCCCGCCTTCGGGGAACGTCTTCTCTTGGCGCTCGCGTCGAAAGTTTGACACCCCGGGTTTGACGCCGCGCGCGCCCGTTCTTATTCAGTAGGCGACTTCACTTTCAGAGGAATGGGCAATGGAGCACCAGGCTGCCGGACAGGACCCCGCGACGTTCGAGCGCCGCAACAAGCTCTTTATGCTGTTGCAGGCGAAGGCATTCCGCCGCGGCAAGGTGGTCCTCGCCTCGGGCAAGGAGAGCACGTACTACTTCGACATGAAGCCGGCCATGCTCGACCCGGACGGCGCGGCGCTGATGGCCGAGCTGATTCTCGAGGAGCTTCAGGGGATCGACGCCGATGCCGTCGGCGGGTTGGAAATGGGCGCCGTGCCCTTGATCGCCCCCGTCGCCATGAAGTCCCCCGCCTATGGCCGTTACCTGCCCGGCTTTTTTGTGCGCAAGGCGGTGAAGGATCACGGCACCAAGAAACGCGTCGACGGAAACGACATTGCCGGAAAGACAGTCGTCATTCTCGAAGACGTGACGACGACCGGAGGCTCCGCCATGGATGCGGTCAAGGTCGTCGAGGATGCCGGCGCCAAGGTGTCCCTGGTCATCTCGATCCTCGACCGGGGCGAAGGCGCGGCGGCACTCTATGCCGACGCGGGCGTGCCCTTCAAATCTCTATTCAAGGCCGAGGAGTTCCTTGGCGGCGGCACGGAATAACGTCCGTATACGTCGTATTTAGGAACGACGATTGTGGCTATCGGCCGGGCGTACGCATGAGCCGTTCGCGCAAGTCTTCGAGCTGATCGAAATTCGTATAGCGAATGCGCAGCTCGCCGCGTTCGCCGCGGCCGCTCTTGATTTCGACGCGCAGGCCCAGAGCCTCGTGCAGCTCCGTTTCGGCGGCGCGCGTGTTGGCGTCCTTACCGGCCTTGGCTTTGGTTTTGCCCTTCGCCTTTTGTTCCTGCGCCAGCGCCTCTACCTGGCGCACGGTCAAACCCTCCTTGACGATACGCTCGGCGAGCTTCGCGGCATCGTCGCGCCCGATCAGCGCGCGGGCGTGGCCGGCACTGAGATCGCCGTTGCGGACGAGATCACGGACGGCCTTCGGTAACTTCAGTAAACGGAGCGTATTGGCGAGGTGGCTGCGGCTCTTGCCGATCACCTTTGAGAGGTCTTCCTGCGTGTAGTCGTGACCGTCCATGAGCGCCTGATAGCCCTCGCCCTCTTCGATGGCGTTGAGGTCCTCGCGCTGGACGTTCTCGATGATCGCGATCTCGATTGCTTCCTTGTCCGTCAGTGTACGGATGATTACGGGAACCTCATGGAGGTTGGCCCGCTGAGCCGCACGCCAGCGGCGCTCGCCGGCGACGATCTCGTATTTGTCGGTTCCTTTGGGGCGCACAACGAGCGGTTGGACGAGGCCGCGCTCGCGAATCGAGGCGGCAAGCTCCTCAAGGTGCTCGTCGGAAAAATCCCGGCGCGGGTTGTACGAACTCGCCTTTAGCGCCGATAGAGCTACGGTCCGCTGATCCTCGGAAGCAAGCGCGGCTCCTGTCGGCTCGTCTCCGATGAGGGAGGCGAGGCTCCGGCCCAATCGTTTCTTCTGTGCGCTCACTGCCATCTTCTTGGTCTCCAGTTCCGGACGGCATTGGGCCGTCCCCGCATCATGCCGCCTTGATCCGCCGCTCGCGCTCGATGACCTCCGAGGCGAGTTGGATATAGGCTTGGCTTCCACTGCACTTGTAATCGTAGAGAAGGACGGGCTTGCCGTGCGACGGCGACTCGGCCACGCGCACGTTCCGGGGAATCACAGTCGTGTAGACCTTGTCGCCGAGGACATCCCGGACGTCCTGCACCACCTGGTCCGAAAGGCTGGTGCGTTGGTCGTACATGGTCAGGACCACGCCGTGAATGCGCAGCTTCGGATTGAGCCGGCCGCGGATCTCCTCGACGGTGCTCAAGAGCTGGGCCAGACCTTCAAGGGCAAAGAACTCGCATTGCAACGGCACCAGCACGGCGTCTGCCGCCGCCAGGGCGTTGAGCGTCAGAAGATTGAGCGAGGGCGGGCAGTCGATCAGCACGTAGGTCGTGCGGGCGTCGTCGCTCTCGCTGGCAGCCAGCTCGGCGAAGCAATCGCGCAGACGATAGTGTTTGCCGCTGCTCTCGCCGACTTCTCGCTCGAACGACATGAGATCGATGGTCGCCGGGATGATCGACAGGCGCGGGACGTGCGTCGCGACCTTCGCGTCGAGGATCGAGGCATCGCCCGTGAGAACGTCGAATGTCGAGTGTTCGCGCTGATCGATGCCGAGTCCCGTCGAGGCGTTGCCTTGCGGATCGAGGTCGACGATCAACACGCGTTCGCCGACGGCGGCGAGGGCGGTCCCGAGGTTGATCGCCGTGGTCGTCTTGCCGACGCCCCCTTTCTGATTGGCGAGAGCGATGACGCGCATGATGCTCCGGCTCATGCGGGCCTCCGGCGCAGATTCGTGACCTGAACGACCCACGCGTCGTCGGCCGTCAGGCTTGGATGGCACACATGACCGAAGCTCCACCGGTCTTGGGCGGAGGCGATCTCGGCTTCTGTTTCGCGGCCTTTCAGGAACAGCCCCCGGGTTTCACCTCGCAGAAACGGTTCTGCAAGCTCCAAGAGACGGGGCAGCGGCGCGAGCGCACGGGCGCTGACCACGTCCGGCCTTAGGCTTTGGGCGTTTTCCGCAAACTGTTCAATACGCATCGCATGAATGTCCACAGGGGCCTGAACAGCCCGTACCGCCTGGCCGAGGAACGCGCATTTTTTGTGATTCGATTCAACGAGATGCATGCGGAAGTCCGGATCGCCGCTTCGAAGGATGGCGACCACCAATCCTGGAAAGCCGCCGCCCGATCCTAGATCGAGCCAGAGTCGCGCTTTCGGTGCAAGCCCTGAAAGCTGCGCTGAGTCGGCCAGATGGCGGCCCCAGACGTCCGGAAGCGTGGAGGGGGCGACGAGATTCGTCGTTTTCTGCCAGTGCTCCAGGAGGTCCACAAGGCGCTCTAGCCTGTGGATTGTTTCATGTGAAACTTTAAAGGTGTCGGCGAACGATTCCGCACTCGATGCGAGGGCGCCGCGTTTACTGTCCGCACTCATGCGCTTTTCGCTGGTGCGCTCTTTTTCACATGGGCAAGGAGCAACATCAGCGCCGCCGGCGTCATCCCATCGAGGCGCGCCGCCTGCCCGAGACTCGCCGGCCGATGCCGAGACAGCTTTTGCCGCAGCTCGTTGGAAAGACCCGGAAGCGCCTCGTAGGAGAAATCGGCGGGGATCGCTATGGCCTCGTCCTTGCGGAACGCGGCGACATCCAATTCCTGTCGCGCGATGTAAACCGCGTAGCGGGCATCGATTGCGAGTTGATTGGCGGTGGCGGCATCGAGCGCCCCGATCTCGGGCCAGATCTGCGTAAGCCGGGCAATATCGATCTCCGGGTAGCTCAGAAGATCGAAGGCGCTGCGCTTGCGCCCATCGCGATTGATGGCGAGACCCGCGTTTGCGGCTTCGTTCGGCGTCAGCGTCAGGCCGCGGAGGAGTTCCGCGCCTGCCGCCAGACGGTCCGCCTTCGCTTCGAAAGACCGGCAGCGCTCCGCGCCCACACAGCCCACGGCGATGCCGAGCGGCGTCAGCCGCTGGTCCGCGTTGTCGGCGCGTAGCATGAGCCGGTATTCCGCCCGCGAGGTGAACATCCGGTACGGCTCGGTGACGCCCCGCGTCACGAGATCGTCGATCATCACGCCGAGATAGCCGTCGGCCCGCGTCACGGCGAAGCGATCCCGGTCGCCGCCTGCGACCTTCGCGGCATTGAGACCCGCAATGAGGCCTTGCGCGCCGGCTTCTTCGTATCCCGTGGTGCCGTTGATCTGGCCGGCAAGGAAAAGACCCCGCACGACCTTCGTCTCGAGGCTCGGATGCAGTTCGCGCGGATCCACGTAATCGTACTCGATCGCGTAGCCCGGACGTTTCACGTGAACGTTCTCGAGACCCGCAATGGTTTTCAGGAACGCGTGCTGGACGTCCTCGGGCAGGGAGGTCGAGATCCCGTTCGGGTAGACCGTCTCGTCGTCGAGGCCTTCGGGCTCCAGAAAGATCTGGTGGCTCGCCCGATCCTTGAAGCGCACCACCTTGTCCTCGATGGACGGGCAGTAGCGCGGACCGACGCTCTCGATGGCGCCCGAGTACATCGGCGCCCGCGAAAGGTTCGCCTCGATGATTCTGTGAGTCTCTTCAGTCGTATAGGTGATGTGGCAGGGCACCTGCGGCGTCGAGATGGTTTCCGTGAGGAACGAGAACGGCACCGGCGGCGTGTCGCCGGGTTGCTCCTGCAGCCGGGCCCAATCGATGGTCGTCCCGTCGAGACGCGGGGGCGTGCCCGTCTTCAAGCGCCCCATACGCAGGCCGAGACCATACAGGCGCTCGGACAGGCCAAGCGCCGGCGCTTCGCCCATCCGACCGGCCGGAATGCGCGTGTCGCCGATATGGATGAGCCCACGCAAGAACGTGCCGGTCGTCAGGACCACCGCACCCGCGACGAGCCGGCGGCCGTCGCCCGTGACGATGCCTGCCACGCGATCGCCGTCGACAATAAGGTCCTCAGCCGCGGCCTCGATCACCTCGAGATTTTCGGTCGCGGTAATGGCGGCCTGCATGGCCTCCCGGTAGAGCTTGCGGTCGGCCTGGGCACGCGGCCCCTGCACCGCCGGCCCCTTGCTCCGGTTCAGCATGCGGAACTGAATGCCAGCGGCATCGGCGACCCGGCCCATCAGCCCGTCCAGGGCATCGATCTCGCGCACAAGGTGCCCCTTGCCCAGGCCACCGATGGCAGGATTGCACGACATCTCGCCGATGGACGATGCGCTATGCGTCACCAGAGCCGTGCGCGCACCGAGCCGCGCGGCCGCGCTCGCGGCTTCGCAGCCGGCGTGGCCACCGCCGATGACGATCACGTCGTAGGGCTTCAGTGTAGGCGCGTCGCTCATGTTGTCCTTCATGGGCGCTAAGTAGTGGCGAAATGCGCCCGCGTCAAAGCAGAGCCGCCATCGACGACCTACCGGGACGATGTTTCACGTGAATCATTCTGACGTGCGCCTTCAGCAACGTTTCACGTGAATCATTTCGGTCGCGCACGGGGCGCATGCTCCTACTTCCCGATGCAGAACTCGGAGAAGATGGCGCCAAGCACTTCCTCGACGTCGATCCGGCCCGTAAGGCGTCCCAAATGGTGCGCGGCGATCCGCAACTCCTCCGCCCGGAGTTCCGAATCGAGATCGTGGTTAACAAATCGTTTCAGGGCGTCCCGAACCGACACAAGCTCGACCCGATGGCGTGTCCTGGTGATCGGCGCGGCACAATGTGCCCCGATACCCGCACCCGCGCGCTGGCCCAGCTCGGCAATGAGCGCCTCGAGGCCCTCTCCGGTCTTGGCCGACATCGTCACCCCCGATGTGCTTCCAGCCGCAGAACGTGAGACCAAGTCGGACTTGTTGGTGACGGACAGAACCGGCACGCCGCCAAAACCCGGCGCGGCTTCCGGATTGGGTTCCGCCGCATCCACGATCCAAAGCACGAGGTCGGCGCCTTGCGCGCGCGACACCGCACGGCGGATGCCCTCGCTCTCGACGGCGCCGCCGCCTTCGCGCAGGCCCGCCGTGTCCGCGACGATCACCGGCATGCCGCCGATATCGAGATGCACCTCGATCACGTCGCGCGTTGTGCCGGCTTCCTCGGACACGATCGCCACGTCGCGCTTCGCCAGCGCATTCAAGATGGACGACTTGCCCGCGTTGGGCGGCCCGGCAATTACGACACGGAAGCCATCCCGCAGACGCTCGCCGCTCTTGTCCGCGAGATGCGCCTCGATCTTCGGGAGCAGGGCCCCCACTACATCGCCGGCCATCCGCGTCGCATCCTCCGCCACGTCGGCCTCGTCGGAAAAGTCGAGCCCGGCCTCCATGAGGCTTTGCGCCTTCAGAAGCTCCGCCCGCCAGCCCTCGTAGAGCCGGCGCAGCCCACCTTCGGATTGCGCCAACGCCTGCCGCCGCTGCGCTTCCGTCTCCGCACTGACCAAATCTGCCAGACCCTCGACCTCGGTGAGATCCAGCTTGCCGTTCTCGAAGGCCCGCCGGGCGAACTCGCCGGGCTCCGCAAGGCGCGTGCCTTCGGTCGCCAGCACGGCTTCAACCACGGCCTTCACGACGGCGCGGCCGCCGTGCACCTGCAGCTCGGCCATGTCCTCGCCCGTGAAGCTTGCCGGACCCGGAAACCACAACACCAGCCCGCGGTCGATACCGCCAATGCGGCGCAAGGATGCTTCACGTGGAACAGGCGCCGAACCGATGAGGTTCTCCAGTACCGCACGGGTGCCCGGGCCCGAGACGCGCACAACCGCGACGGCTGCCACCCCCGCGCCAGACGCAAGCGCCACAATCGTGTCGCCTCCGGACGTTGGCCGCGGGTCCACTGTTCCATGATGAGGATGCGTGTGTTTCATAGGCTATCGTACTCGGAGCCTATAGAAGACCGGAAGCCAGGATGGCCGAACAAGACGGAAATCAACTCGCCGACCAGACCAGTCCCTATCTGCGCCAACACAAGGACAATCCCGTCCACTGGCGCCCCTGGGGCCCGGATGCCCTGGCCGAGGCCAAGCGCACCGGCAAGCCCATCCTGCTGTCGGTCGGCTACGCCGCTTGTCATTGGTGCCATGTCATGGCGCATGAAAGTTTCGAGGATCCGGAAACAGCCGCGGTCATGAACGACCTGTTTGTGAACATCAAGGTCGATCGCGAGGAACGGCCGGACGTCGACTCGATCTATATGAACGCGCTGCACATGATCGGCGAGCAAGGCGGCTGGCCGCTGACGATGTTCCTCACGCCGGACGCCGAACCGTTCTGGGGCGGCACCTATTTCCCGAAAGAGCAGCGCTACGGCCGCCCCGCCTTCGTGGACGTCCTCCGCACGGTCGCCCATACGTTTCATGCGGAGCCGCAAAAAATCCGCACCAACGCCGACGCCCTCCGATCCCGGCTGACCCCCACGCAGCCCAAAGGCGAGGCCGTCCCGCTCACCGACGCCACACTTGAGAACTGGACCCAGCGCTTCCTCCAGGCCGTCGACCCTGTGACCGGCGGCCTGCGCGGCGCCCCGAAATTCCCGCAAACGACCTTCTTCTCTCTCCTCTGGCGCGGCGGCCTCCGCTACGACGTGGAGTCCCTGCGGGACGCGGTCGACCTCACGCTGACCCAAATTTGCCAGGGCGGCATCTACGACCATGTGGGCGGCGGCTTCGCCCGCTACAGCGTCGACGAGCGATGGCTCGTCCCTCACTTCGAGAAGATGCTCTACGACAACGCGCTCCTGATCGACCTCATGACCGAGGTCTGGCGCGAGACCAAATCGCCGCTCTTTGCCAAGCGGATCGAGGAGACCGTCGCCTGGCTCCTGCGGGAGATGGTCACGGAAGGCGGCGCCTTCGCCGCGTCTCTGGATGCGGACTCCGAAGGCGAGGAGGGCAAGTTCTATGTCTGGGACTTCGACGAGGTGAAGGCCCTGCTTGGCGCGGAGAACATCGACTTCTTCGCCGACATATACGACGTCACCCCGCCGGGCAATTTTGAGGGGAAGAACATCCCCAATCGTCTGTATACGGTCGACTTGCGCGACGACGACACCGAGGCACGGCTGAAAGGCATGCTGAGGACGCTGTTCGAGGGCCGCTCCCTCCGTATACGTCCTGGTTTCGACGACAAGGTCCTCGCCGATTGGAACGGGCTCGTGGTCGCGGCGCTCGCCAATGCCGCCACAGCCTTCGACAGACCCGAGTGGCTGGAAGCCGCCGAGGCCGCCTTCGATTTCGTCCTTATGCGGATGAGTATGGGCGTGCGGCTCATCCACGCCTATCGCGAAGGTCCGGGCAATGCGCCGGCGACAGCCAGCGACTACGCCAACATGATCCGCGCCGCGCTGGCCCTCGCCAACGCCACGAACAATCCGGAATACGTGGAGCAGGCCTGCGCCTGGACCCATGTCCTCGACAAGCACTACTGGTCGGAAGATCTCGGCGGCTATCACCTGGCGGCCGACGATACGGCCGACATCCTCGTGCGTCCGCTCAACGCGCACGACGATGCCACACCAAACGCCAACGCGATGATGGTGTCGAACCTCGTCGCGCTCGCGTCCTGGACCGGCCATACGACGTATACGGATCGTGCCGAGAGGATCATCGAGGCGTTCGGCCCCGCGATCACCGCCAACCCGGTCGGCCATTCCGGCATGCTGGGGGCGGCGCTCGACCGGCTAGCGCCGGCGCTCATTGTCCTGATGGTGCCGGAAGGCGGCGACCCCACGGCCATGCGTGCGGCACTTCGCGACGTCTCGCTTCCGAACGCCGTGGTGGACGAGGTCTGGGCCGACGAGACCCTGCCGTCCACGTCACCCGCGGCCGGTAAGACCGTCATCGACGGCAAGACCACCGCTTATGTCTGCATCGGCCCGCAATGCTCCTTGCCGGTCACGGAGCCTGAAAAGCTCGTGGAGACGATCAAGACCGCACGAGAGGTGACGGTCGCCTAGCGGCCGCCACTCCAGGCGCAAAATCTACGTATTCATCGAGTCGAAGAACTCGGCGTTGTTCTTGGTCTGCTTCAGCTTGTCGACCAGGAACTCGATCGCATCCATGGTGCCCATGGGGTTCAGGATACGGCGGAGCACGTACATCTTCTTGAGCTGATCCTTGTCGACCAGCAGCTCCTCTTTTCGGGTGCCGGACCGGGCGATGTCGATAGCCGGGAACACGCGCTTGTCGGCGACCTTACGGTCGAGCACGACTTCGGAGTTACCGGTGCCCTTGAACTCTTCGAAGATGACTTCGTCCATGCGACTGCCCGTGTCGATCAGGGCCGTGGCGATGATCGTCAGCGAACCGCCTTCTTCGATATTTCGCGCCGCGCCGAAGAAACGCTTCGGGCGCTGCAGCGCGTTCGCGTCGACACCGCCGGTCAGCACCTTGCCGGAAGAGGGAACCACCGTGTTGTAGGCGCGGCCCAAACGGGTGATCGAGTCCAAGAGGATAACCACATCGCGGCCATGCTCCACCAGGCGCTTGGCCTTCTCGATCACCATCTCGGCTACCTGCACGTGGCGCGCGGCCGGCTCGTCGAAGGTGGAGGACACGACCTCACCCTTCACGGAGCGCTGCATGTCCGTCACTTCTTCCGGGCGCTCGTCGATCAGGAGCACGATCAGATAGCACTCCGGATGATTGGCGGTGATCGCGTGGGCGATATTCTGGAGAATCACGGTCTTACCCGTGCGCGGCTGCGCCACGATCAAGCCACGCTGGCCCTTACCGATGGGCGCCACGATGTCGATGACCCGTCCAGTATGGTCCTTCCGCGTCGGATCCTCCGTCTCCATCTCGAGACGCTCGTCCGGGTAGAGCGGCGTCAGATTGTCGAAATGGATCTTGTGGCGCTGCTTCTCCGGGTCCTCGAAATTGATCGTGTTGACCTTGAGAAGCGCGAAATAGCGTTCGCCTTCCTTGGGGCTTCTGATCTGCCCCTCGACCGTGTCGCCGGTCCGAAGGCCGAAGCGCCGGATCTGCGAGGGCGAAACGTAGATGTCGTCGGGGCCGGCCAGATAGTTCGAATCCGGCGACCGTAGAAAGCCGAATCCGTCCTGCAGCACCTCGACCACGCCCTGGCCGGTGATGTCCACCTCCCGGGCGGCGAGTTGTTTCAGGATCGCGAACATCAGTTCCTGCTTGCGCATGGCGTTCGCGTTCTCGACTTCGACCTCCTCGGCGAAGCTCAAAAGCTCCGTCGGCGATTTGGCCTTCAAATCTTGCAGCTTCATTTCCTGCACGCTGCTAACTCCAATGGGGAAAGGGGTTGTGGTTTGGATTGCCGCGCGCTTACCGGCGCGCGAACGAAGAGAAAAGGAAAGGGATGGTCTATGGCGGGAGGGCGGCGGGACCGCCCCGGCCAGTCGGCGTCGAATGCCGGACTGGAACCTTGAGGCTTAGACTAGATTCGAGTCGACTTATAGCAGAGCCTGCGCCCGCGCGGAATAGACTTGACCTAAAAGCCGCACATTATTTGTGCGCCGACTGATCTGGATCTGAAGACCAGGATTTCTAAAAGGGTTTCACCACCGCCAGAATGACGATGACGATCATCAGGAGCGTCGGGACCTCGTTGGCGATCCTGTAGAAGCGCTGGCTGTGAGTGTTGCGATCCTCGGCGAACTCCCGGGTCCAGCGGGCGAGGGAGCCGGTGAAACCCGAAAGCACCACGACCAGGAGAAGCTTGAGGTGGAACCAGCCCGCCTGGGCCCAATCGACCGCGTAATACGCAAGGATCAACCCGAATATCCAGCTCGCGATCATCGCCGGCGTGATGATCGCCTTCAGGAGCCGCCGTTCCATCACCTTGAACGTCTCGGACTGCTTCGATCCTGTTTCCGCCAAGGTGTGATAGACGAACAGCCGCGGCAGGTAGAGGACGCCTGCCATCCAGGCGATCACCGAGATGATGTGAAACGCCTTGATGTAGAGTAAAAACATAAGTTTTTCAGATCCTTATCCGGCCCACTCGCCATTCACCAGACGGACCAGCCGATCCACGTTCTCAATCGGCGTCTCCGGCAGGATGCCATGGCCGAGATTGAAGATGAACGGCCGGTCGCCGAGCGCCTCCAGGATCTCGTGGACACGCGCATCGAGTTGGGGGCCGCCGGCGACCAACAGCACCGGATCGAGGTTGCCCTGCACGGGCACGAGCGTCTGCAGCGCATCGCGGATCCACCCCACCGGCAGGCTGGTATCGCACCCGACCGCGTCGATTCCCGTTTCTTCGGCGTAGCGGACCGCCGAGGGTCCGGCGCCCCGCGGAAAGCCGATAATGGGGATATCCGGGGCTTGCGCCTTCACCCGCTCCACGATCTCTCGCGTCGGCGCAATGCACCAGCGGGCGAAAGCATCCTCGGGCAAGCTTCCCGACCAGCTATCGAAGATCTGGAGCGCGCGGCACCCGGCCGCGACCTGCCCCAGCAGATAGGTCGTCGATGTCTCCACGATCGTATCGATCAGCGCCCGGAACAGCGGGGGGTCCTCGTAGGAGAGCGCCCGCGCCCGCGCCTGATCCTTGCTGCCCGCCCCTTCGACCATGTAGGTGGCAACGGTCCAGGGCGCCCCACAGAAGCCGATGAGCGGGACTCCGTCCGGCAGCCCGGCCACCACCCGTTCCACGGTCTCATAGACCGGCGAGAGCTTCTCAGGGGCCGCTTCAGGATCGAGCTTCGACAGCGCGGCCGCATCGCGGATGGGATCGAGCTTCGGACCCTCTCCCTCAACGAACGTCACGGACTGACCGAGCGCGAAGGGCACGATCAGAATGTCGGAGAAGACGATCGAGGCATCGAAGGGAAACCGGCGCAGGGGCTGGAGCGTGACCTCGGCCGCCAATTTCGGTGTCAGGCACAAATCCAGGAACGAGGGGACCGTTTTCCGGACCTCCCGGTACTCGGGCAGGTAGCGGCCCGCCTGGCGCATCAGCCACATGGGGGGAGGCGAGCAGGTCTGACCGCTCAAGACGGACAGAAAGGGAGAGTCGGGAAAAGACATGCGTCTCTCTAAAACAAATAAGAAGAGTCTTTAAAAAGGTTTCTGTTGTTTTTGTTATCCCGTGGATAGCGGACATTCATCTTCATCACCACAGTTTCAACAGGCTTCGCATGGCCGAATGCGACGGTTTCGCGATGAAGACGGCCGGCTGTGGCCATGCGTGCCTGAAAAATCGCATAAAAAATTGAAATAACTTGTCTATTTCCGCTACGAAGCGGCTTGGGAACACCCGCATTATCTGTGGGTTGCACCCCCTCGGAGCTGGGGATGAAAAAGGCTATTGTCCCCCCTGCTGACAAACTCCGTCACGATCTAGACACAGACGAATCTGTGAAAAACAAAGCGTATGATTTTCGGGTCAGTGGGGAGAGGCGCAGTACCGCCTAATGTTGCTCCTGTTCCCCGCCCCAGTTATCCAATGGCCGTACAATGGATATCCAACAGCGCACCTTTCATCTTCACATGATCTCCGACGCCACCGGCGAGACGCTCGTGACGATCGCGCGGGCCGTGGGAGTGCAATACGCAGCGGCCCGGGCGATCGAACATCTGCACCCGCTCGTGCGCAGCGAGCGCGAGCTCGAACGCGTGCTGCGAGAGGTCGAGGCGGCGCCGGGCATCGTCCTCTACACGCTGTTCAATCGTGACCTCGCCGAGAAGCTCGAGCAGGCCTGCAAAGGCTTGAACGTTCCCTACGTGGCGCCGCTGCTGAACGTGCTTCAGATTTTCGAATCCTATTTGGGTATGGCCTCCACGCCCATGGTCGGCGGACAGCACCAGCTCAACGCGGACTATTTCCGCCGTATCGAGGCGCTGAACTTCACCATGATGCACGATGATGGGCATTTGCCGGACAATCTGGACGATGCCGACATCATCCTGCTGGGCATCAGCCGTACATCGAAGACGCCGACGAGTATCTATCTCGCAAACCGCGGACTGAAGACCGCCAATGTCCCGCTCGTGCCGGGCGTACCCGTCCCGCCGCAGCTCGAACAAGAGACCAAAGCCTTCGTGGTCGCCCTGGTCGCGAGTCCGGAGCGAATCTCCCAAGTGCGCCACAACCGGGTCATCGAACAGGCCCACGGGCATTTGGACGACTATGTGGATCGTGACGCCATCGCCGCCGAGATCGCGCAAACGCGCCAGCTTTGCGCGCGCCACGGTTGGCCCATCATCGATGTGACGCGCCGGTCGATCGAAGAAACCGCGGCAGCGATCATCCGGCTTTATGACGATCGCGACGCACCGGCCCTCGACACATGACGAACTTTCTCCAAGAGGGTCGCCCGCCCTTGGTCCTCGCCTCCGCTAGCGCCACGCGGCGCAAGCTTCTCGAGGGCGCAGGCCTCACCTTCAGCACGAAAGGCTCGGAACTCGACGAGGCTGCGATGCGCACGGCCATTGGTCTCGAAGGCACGGTGGAGCCGAGTGACGTGGCCGAGGTTCTGGCGCGCGCCAAGGCCGAGGACGTGAGCGCGCAAGTTGGCGATGCGTTCGTGATCGGCGGAGACCAGGTGATGGCCGCCGACGGCAAGATTTACGGGAAGCCGCATTCGATGGAGGATGCAAGGGCCCGGCTTCTCGACCTCAGCGGCAAGAGCCACCAGTTGCACACCGCTGTTGTCGTCGCGACCGGTGGCGCCACGGTCTGGGCCCACACGGATGTCGCGACCCTGACAATGCGGCGTCTATCGCCGGAATTCGTCGGGCGCTATCTCGCTGCCGCGGGCCAAGGCGTGATGGGTTCGGTCGGCGCCTACCAGATCGAATCGCTCGGTATCCAGCTCTTCGAAAAGATCGAAGGCGACTTCTTCTCGATCCTAGGCTTGCCGCTACTCCCGCTCCTCGATGCGCTGCGGCGCGAGGCGGTTATTGAGGGATGACGGGACCATGAGTACGGCACCGCGCGCCTGTGTGATCGGCTGGCCGGTGGAGCACTCCCGCTCGCCGGCGATCCACGGCTATTGGCTCGCCCATTACGGCATCGACGGCGCCTACACCAAAGAGGCCGTTCCGCCGGAGAACTTCCCTGCTTTTTTGAGCACCCTCTCGGAGCACGGCTATGTGGGCGCGAACGTCACGCTGCCGCATAAGGAAGCCGCGTTGCGTACGGTTGATGACGCCGACCCGGCCGCCCGGGCGATCGGCGCCGTCAATACCGTGTGGGTCGATGAGCGCGGCATGCTCCACGGCGCCAACACGGACGCCTATGGCTTCATGACCAACCTCGATGCGTGCGCGCCCGAATGGCGTGAGGGCTACGACGTTGCCATGGTGCTGGGCGCTGGGGGCGCCGCGCGGGCAATCCTTCATGGCCTGATCGAGGCTGGCGTTCCCCGGATCCTCTTGACGAATCGCACGATTGCGAAGGCGGATACACTGGCCCGGGACTTCGGCGATTCCGTCCAGGTCGTTCCCTGGGAGGACAAGGACTCGGCGTTGTCCGCGTGCCGCCTCCTGGTCAACACGACGAGCCTCGGGATGGCGGGCCAAGCCCCGCTCGACATCATGGTGTCGGCCCTTCCCGCGGACGCCGTGGTGGCGGACATTGTTTATGTACCCCTGGAGACGCCCTTGTTGGCCGCGGCCCGCGCGCGCGGGCTGACCGGCGTGGACGGGTTGGGCATGCTACTGCACCAGGCCGTGCCCGGCTTCGAGCGCTGGTTCGGCGTTCGGCCCGAGGTGACCCCCGATCTGCGTGCCCTCGTGGTCGCCACGTTGGAGGCGGGCTGATGCTGGTCATCGGGCTCACGGGCGGGATTGGCATGGGAAAAAGCTCAGCAGCCGCTCATTTCAGGCGCCATGGTGTGCCCGTCTTCGACGCCGACGACTATGTGCACCAGCTCTACGAGGGCGAGGCCGTGCCTTTGATCGAGGACGCCTTTCCGGGGACCACCCGCGACGGTCGGGTCGACCGTACGCTCCTGGCCAAGGAAGTAGCCGGGCGTCCAGATCGGCTCAAGCAACTGGAGGAGATCGTCCATCCGCTGGTGGTGCAGGCGGAGATCGACTTTCTCTGCGACCAAGAAGACGCCGGCGTGCCCATGGCGGTTCTGGAAATACCGCTACTGTTCGAAACGGGCGCCGAGACCCGCGTCGACGTCACGGTTGCCGTCAGCGCGCCCGAAGATGTGCAGCGGCAGCGCGTGCTGGAACGGCTAGGCATGACAGCCGAGAAGTTCGAAGCGCTGCGAGCGCGGCAGCTCGACGATGCGGACCGGCGCGCGCGGGCCGATCACGGGCTTGACAGCGGTTCCAGCTTGGAAAACCTGCAGGCGCAACTCGATGTGCTGATCGAATCGCTTAAGCTACAGGACGGAAGCGTTATGGAGCGCCTGCGCGCTCAGCGTCACTAGCCGAGCGGAGGTCATTCGAACCGGTGCGCGAGATCATACTCGATACGGAAACGACGGGTCTCGAACCCAAAGAGGGACATCGGATCGTCGAGATCGGCTGCGTGGAGCTGGTCAACTCCATTCCCACGGGCCGGACTTGGCACTGCTATCTGAATCCCGAGCGCGACATGCCTGAACAGGCTTTCGCCGTGCACGGGCTCTCCACCGAGTTCCTCGGTGATAAGCCTCTGTTCGCGGACAAGGCCGACGAGTTCCTGGAATTCGTCGAAAGCGCGAGGCTCGTCATTCACAATGCGAAGTTCGACTTCGGCTTCTTGAACGCGGAGCTCGGCTGGGCGTCCAAGCCGCTCCTGACCTGGGACAGAATCGTGGACACGCTGGCGCTGGCGCGGCGGCGCCATCCTGGATCGCCGGCAAGTCTCGATGCTCTGTGCCGCCGCTATGGCATCGACCTCAGCGGGCGCGATCTCCACGGCGCGCTCCTGGACTGCCGTCTGCTGGCCGCCGTCTACGTGGAACTCGTCGGCGGAAAGCAGGCGCGGCTGGAGCTGGCCGGAAACGGAGCGCAGCAGGCCGATCCGGCGGGCAATGCCGTCACGGTCGCCCCGCGCGCGGCGCCGCTGCCCTCGCGCCTGACGGCAGAGGAACGCGAAGCCCATCGCGCCTTCGTCGCCACGTTGGGCGAAGACGCGATCTGGCACCGCTACGAGTGAGTGAATGCTGATGCCTGTCCGGCGTGGTTCGGTCGATCAGCGGGTCTGGCGGAGGACCTAGTTCGGCTGGCTCATGTCGGCTGCGCCGCCCTTCGACAAGTTCTGTGCATAGAGGCGGCCGAAGTCGATGGGATCGAGCATCAGGGGCGGAAACCCGCCATCGCGGACGACGTCCGCGATCACCCGCCGCACGAACGGGAAAAGCAGGGTGGGGCAGTCCACGAACAAGACCGGCTGCAGCATGTTTTCCGGGACATTCTTGATTCGGAACAGGCCGCCAAAGTCGAGTTCGACGTTGTAGATGACGCCCGCGTCGCTTTTGGCGTGCGCCTCGAGATGGACCACGGCCTCGTAAATGTCCTCGCCCCGCGGACCGGCATTGACGTTGACGCCGACCTGGAGCTGGGGGTTCTCGCCGGGGCCCTGCAGCGTCTGCGGCGCGCCCGGGCTCTCGAAGGAGAAATCCTTCACATACTGTGCGAGCACGTTGAGTTGGGCCTGAGAGCCGCCTTCCGCGCCCGCCGGGCCGTCGCCGTTGGTGCCTTTCGGGCTACTCTGTTTGTCGTTCTTGGCCATCTGATCCTCCCTGGGCGCAAACTCCGACCGCTGGCTAACACGGGAGGCGAGCACCACGCAATTCGACAAAGTGCACGGGTGCGCCCGGCCATCCCTTTGGGGTTGGCGTCAGTGAGGGGAATGACGTAAGTTGGCTCTATTACGCAGCCTGTTCGATATGAAAAATGCGCTGCGGCGGGTTGCGACCGCTAGAAAACCCCGTGGCATGCAACAATATCTAAGCTATGGCATTGGTCCACTGACCGCGAGGCGTTTTGCATGAACCGGACCGGATCCGGAACTGGATGGCAGCAAGACTATGAGTGAAGCTTTCGACATCTATACATTGCTGTTTCTGGTTCTCGCGGTGGTGATCTTCATCAGGCTGCGCAGCGTGCTCGGACGCAGGACCGGAAACGAGCGGCAGCCCTTCGATCCTTATTCCAGACCCGACGCCAAGCAGGGCGCGCCGGAGGGCACCGTCGTGGCGCTGCCGCGCGGCCGGAACGCCGAGGTTCCTGTCGGTACCGACACCGGCCCTTCGCCCGAGGACATCGAAGAGCGTCTGGAACGCTATGCCAAGGCGGATAGTCCGCTCGGCAAATCGCTGACCGCCTTGATCAAGGCGGACCCAGGGTTCGACCCCGCACAGTTTCTGGATGGCGCCAAGATGGCCTACGAGATGATCGTGGCCGCTTTTGCCGAGGGCGACGAGAAGACACTCAAGCAGCTCCTGGGCGACGACGTTCTGGAGGGCTTCTCCCGCGCGATCGCGGAGCGCGACGAACGCGGCGAGACCCACCACACGACACTGGTGGGCATCGACAAGGCCGACATGATCGAAGCCGAGGTCAAGGACAAGCAGGCCTTCGTCACGGTCAAGTTCGTGAGCGAGCTCATCTCCGTCACGCGCGATTCCGCCGGAGAGGTCGTTGACGGCGATCCGAAGAAGGTGCGCGAGGTTACGGACATCTGGACATTCGCCCGCGATACGGTGTCCCGCAATCCGAACTGGAAGCTCGTGGCCACCGAGGCAGCGAACTAGCAGTCGGCCTTGACCGGCCCCGCTTACGCAACCCCTTGCAGTTTTGCCGGCCTCGACGGTTGGGCGGAGGACGATCACGCAGCGGCCCTGCGCGCCCTCGTGAACTCGACAATACGCGATGGAGTTGCGCGCCTCCAAGAGGACGAGGCCCGAGGGTACTTCGAATCCGCGTTCAATGCTTTTGCGGCAGCCGCCGACACGCCCGGCTTTGTCACCGGCTATTACGAGCCGGAGCTGCGCGGTTCGATGACCAAGTCACCGCGCTTCCCATTCCCGATCTACGGTCGCCCGCCCGACCTTGTCACGACGATTGTAGAGACACACCGCGCGGCCCACAACGAAAGCCACACCGGGTTTCGTCTCACGTCTGACGGTATGGTTCCGTATTTCACGCGCGCCGAAATAGAAGCGGGCGCGCTCGACGGGAGAGGACACGTCCTCCTGTATACGGACGATCTTGTCGACCTCTTCTTCATGCATGTGCAGGGATCGGGTCTCGTTCACCTCGACGACGGCAGTTCGTTGCGCCTCACCTATGCGGGAAAGAACGGCCATCCGTATACGTCCATTGCACGCGTTCTGGTCGATCGCGGCGAGTTTGAGGCCGGCGGCATCGATATGAGTACGCTGAAGGCCTGGCTTCGAGCCGATCCGGACCGTGGCAAGGCGCTCATGCGGCTGAACCAGTCCTATATCTTCTTTTCCGTCCTTCCGGGTGGCGAGGCGGCGCGAGGCCCGCACGGGGCCGAGGGCGTTCCCCTCACGCCGGGCCGCAGTCTCGCGGTGGATCCCACCTATATCCCGCTCGGCACGCCGGTCTTCGTGACGGCCCCGGACCTTGCCGGCGACGACGGGCGGCCCTTCCGCCGTCTGATGATCGCTCAGGACGTAGGCTCGGCGATCCGGGGGCCACAGCGCGGCGACATTTTCTTCGGGACCGGCGAGGCCGCGGGTGCGCTTTCCGGGCGCACGCGCCACGCGGCGCGGTTTCATGTCCTGATGCGGAAGCGTTAAGGCGCTTTGCGCTAGGGTGCGGTTATGGCCAAAGAGAAATCAGGCAAGGTTAAGCCATCAAAGAAGGGTGCGGAGTCCGGCCGTCTCGAGGACGACGCGGCGCTGTGGGCGCGCGTGGCCGAGACCGCCCATCCACTTGCCAAGAAGAACCGTTTCGTCGATGTGGCAATGCCGCTCAAGGCTCCCGCAAGGCCATCGCCGTCAAAACAACCGAAGGCGGCCGAGGTGATGCCCACTATTGCGCCGGAGCTTCAGCCGAGCCCCGGGACCAGCGCCGGCAAAGTCAGCGTCACGAAAGCTTTCTCGCCAAAGGAAGGTCTCGACCGGCAAACCGCGCGCAAGCTCGACAAGGGCCATCTCGCCATCGACGCGCGGATCGATCTGCATGGGATGCGCCAGCGCGAGGCCCATAGCGCCCTGCGGAAATTCCTGCAGTGGGCGCGGGGTAAGGACTATCGCCATGTCCTGGTCATCACCGGCAAGGGGTCGCTGCGCGCCGAGGACAGAAGCTTCTATGACGAAGAAGCGCGGGGCGTGCTGCGCCAGGCGGTGCCGCGTTGGCTGTCCCACGGGGACCTGGCGCCGCTGATCGTAAGCTTTTCGGATGCCCCCCGCCGGCTCGGCGGCGAAGGCGCGCTCTATGTGCGGCTGCGGCGGGCGGACCGCCGGCGCTGACTGGCCGCGCGGCACCTGTTGCGCGCGTGCAAATGTAATTCTAAGTTGAGTGCATAAGCGGGGACCGTAGCTACGCCAAGCATTGGTGAGGGAGCCCCTCGTCATGTCCCGTCGCATTCTCAGTCACTGTCTTTCGTTGCCGGGCGCCTTTCTGCTGGTCGGGCTGTCGCTTATCGTGGCGGGCCCCACTGTGGCGCAGGCTCCGGGCGTGACCGAGGAGAGCTTCACTGCGGAGGTGATCGAGGCGTCCAAACACACGGCGGTCTTCGTGAATCTCTATGCGGTTTGGTGCCGGCCCTGCCGCCCGTTGTTCCAGAAGCTGGAGACGGCCGCGGCTGGCCAAGATGGGCGCGTCAAGCTCGTCAGTTTGGATATCGATTCAAATCCACGCACGGTGGAGGCGATCCTCATGATGCTTGATCAGCAAGACATCAAGAGACCGCCCAACATGCAGATTCCGGCGGTGGTCGCGTTTCGCGACGGTAAGCCGATGGGGCTCATGATCGGCGCACATTACGACATCGAGGCGCTTCGGGAGTTTTTCGACAAGAACACTGGCTCGTGAACGGCGCACCGGGTCGTGGAGACGACTGATGCTCGGATACAGGACTCTTGGAACCGTTCTGTCGGCAGCATTAGTAGCCGCTGTCGGCGTTGATGCCGCGGCCAGTCCGGCGTGTCGCGGCAAGCAGGATGCTTGCACCGCGCTTACCCTGAGTGAAGACGGTTGCAAGCTTACCAACAGTGCCGACACGGAGATACAGGTTCTCGTCTTCCTGAAGAGCGGCAGCTTCTCGAGCTACACCATCCCACCAGGTCAAACCCGCAAAGCATACGCCGCCGACGGCTGTCTGGATCCCGACAAGAACCTCGCCAACTATCAAGTCGTCCTGTCGCCCCCTCCCCTCGGCGGCGCCGGAAAAAAGGGGCCAAACTGCACGGGTGATTCCTGCCAAGCGGTCTCGCTGACAAAGAAGGACGGGTGCTACTGGCTCCAAAGCCGGGCGACCGAGCCGGTCATCATTGCGGTCAAAACCGGTGGTAAGACGCAAAGGTACGGAATGGAGGCCGCGTCGCTCGGGCCGTCCCGCGGCGCCGACAGATTCGCAGGAACGTACGGCAAGACGTACGACCCGTTTATGCAGGCCGACTACGGTACCTTCTCGGTGAAGATCAGAGGATCCAAGGACTGCATCGCCGACAAGAGCGAGATCGATACCTATGCCGCGCATGCGGCCGAGGAAGGGACTGCGGTCGCCGGCATCGCCAACCTCTTGTCGCAGCCTGCCGCGCGATCGAAGCAAGCCGCCGCGCCGGGGCAACCGAAGGGCAAGGCCAGGCACTCGCCGATGCGCCCGTGTAGCGGCGACGCCTGCGATGTTCTCTTCGCCGAACGTGGGCGGCTGGAAAAGTGCCAGATCCTCAACGGCGGGCAGCGGCCCATCAAAGTCCGCGTGACACAACATAGCGGGGGCGCCTGGACGTTTCACTCGTTGGCGCCGGGAGTCGAGACGAAGATGAGTACGCCGCTGGGCTGTGTCGCTGCCAACGACATTGCCAGCTTCGAGGCGAGCTACGTGAAGTGAGTCGGCATAGATGGCGGGAGGGCAGCGATGCTCAAGATCGAAACTTCGTGCCTCAGAGTTCTTGCGGCGATGTTCGTCGTCTTCAGCTTTGCCCTGCCAGCCACGCAAGCTGCCAGGGCGGACATGTATTCCACGCTCACCGAGGATACGTGCTGGGTCACCACCGCAACCACTGACGAGGCATTAAAGGCCAAAAAGTATCGTGAAGCGATCGCGGGCTACACCAAAGCGATCGATTGGACCGCAAAGACCTGTGGCCAGACGTTGGCCGCCAAGAACGTTTTCGCCAAGGAGGAGCTGAAGAAGAGCCATCTGGGCCGCGCCATTGCCGCGACGGGTCAGGGCGACTATGACCTCGCGGTGCGCGATATCGCCTTGCTGCTCGACGCACACTTCGAGGGGCTCTGGAAAATTCGACCCCACATGCGGGCGCTGTTCAACAATGACTCGATGGCACAACCGGCACCAGCCGTGTTCCTGGACTGGACGCTCGGGGTCGTGAACAAGGCCATCGAGCGCAATCCCAAGACATCGGTCTACCGCGCGGCACGCGCGGACATCTATGAAAAGCGAGAAGACTTCCAAGAGGCGCTCGCCGAGCGCAACGCGCAGGTCGAATACGCGCAGAACAACGAGGACAAGGCCCGGGCCTATTATGATCGGGCCTTCACCCGCTATCGGATCGGCGACAAAGAGGGACGGCTTGCAGATCTCAGCAGTGGGATCGGCTTCGATCCTGAACCCGAGGCCCGGCGCTATGCGGACCGTGCGGCCCTCTACAAGCAGTTCGGTCGGATCGACGAGGCCATCGCCGACTACACCAAAGCGATGAGCGACGAGACGGCCTACCGGTACAAAGATTATCTGAAAGCGCGCGCGGACCTTTATCGCGAGTACGGTAAGCTCGACGCGGCGGCCAAGGATTTCGAGAAGCTCGTCGCACTCAACGCCAAGAATGCGGACTATCTTCATGGCTTGCTGCTCGTGCGCACGCAGCAGGGTGACGCCCGCCAAGCGAAACGACTGCGCGCGCAAATCGACAAGCTCAAACCCGATTATCTCGATAATCCGGAGCGGGCCTGCGAACTGGCAACGGCAGGCCCTGCGCCGACCGGACCCGCCATACCGCCTGCGACGCTGCGCGACGTCTGGAGCATGGGAGAAGTCGCGGCCCTGGCGCCAATCCAACATCTGATCGGCAAGCCCAATGCCACGATCGACAAGGCCTGGGACGTCATGTCAAATCTCGTTCGCGCCGAGCAGAAGGCAGCGGGAGAGCCGCCGCGCGGGCTCGCCCAAATTCCCAAATTCGACGGATCGAAATCCGACCAGCTCAAGCAGACGATCGGCTTCATTTTCCGTCAAGCGAAGGTGGCCGAGGCGGCGCTCGAAAAGAAATACGGCAAGAGAGCCGCCGCGGTGTTCGCCGTCTCCAATGCCGGCTATCTGGCAGCGACGCTCAATGGCATGGGCGTGCCCAACGTCAATGTCCAGCTTGGCAAGATGATCGCGGCCGACGCGCCCGCGAGCGGGCTGCCGTGCGGTGTGTGGGCCGACACTGTCGCCAAGATCGAGGGCAAAGCCAAGCCAGCTGAAATCACCAAGACTTGGGACACGGGCCGGAAAAGAGCGCGGGAGGTTCTGGCCGATCCAGCGCCGAAGCCGGAGAAAAAGTCGGAGGCGGCGCCCGAAAAGCCGAACGCGGACGCCAAGAACGCAGCCGCGGAGACGAAACCCGCGAAATCTACGGGATTGCGAGAGTGCGACGATCAAGACATCGCGCTGCTCCTAGAGGGAGCAGACCCGAACACGATGCCCCCGTGCGACCCCTAGCGTGGGACATCGGCCTCCAGCGTGCGAAGGATAAGGTCTGCCCGCTCGGCGACGCTGGCCTTGGGCAAAATCGTGATCTCGTAACCGAGCATGCGATAGGCGGCGAGGAGTCGGTCGTACTCTTCGGCTGCGGCCTCGAGATCGTGTTGCCGCTCCTCGTCTTGCCCGTAGATCTCGGGCCAGGGTGGCGTTAGAAACACGCGCCGATGATAGGGGTGTGTTCGACCTAGGTCGTCCAGGACTCGGTCGCCGCTGGCGTGTTCCAGGGCCGAAGCGGCATCGACAAGGCTGCGGTCGAAGAAGACCCAACTGTCGGATTTCGCGTTGGCTTCCCAGTCGGAAGCCGCCGCCGAAATGGCCCGCCGTGCGAATGCAGCAAGATCGATCCAGGGCAAAGCCGACCCGTTCGATGCCAATTCTTCACGAACGATCCGCCGGCCGGGCTCCTCGACCACGCTAAAACCGCGTTCGCGCAGCGCTTCGAGCAAGGTGGACTTACCCCCGCCTGAGCAGCCGGAGATCACGACACGGCGATCCATGGGACGTTCGCTCTAAAGAATGAATTTCGAGAGGTCGGCGTTCTTGGCGAGGTCGCCGATATGCTCGCGCACATACGCGGCATCGATTGTGATGGCCTCGCCGCTCTTGTCGGAGGCGCCGAAGGAGATGTCGTCCAGAATACGCTCCATCACCGTCATCAGGCGGCGTGCGCCGATATTCTCGACGGAGGTGTTCACCTCCACGGCGATGTCGGCGATCGCATCGATAGCATCTTCGGTGAACTCCAGCGCCACACCTTCGGTCTTCATCAGCGCCACGTATTGATTGATGAGGCAGGCTTTGGGCTCCGTTAGGATCCGGCGGAAGTCCTCGCGGGTGAGCGCGCGCAGCTCAACGCGGATCGGCAGGCGCCCCTGCAGTTCGGGCAATAGATCCGAGGGCTTGGCGATGTGGAACGCGCCCGAGGCAATGAAGAGTATGTGGTCCGTCTTCACGGGCCCGTACTTCGTGCCGACGGTCGTGCCCTCGATCAGCGGCAGGAGGTCGCGCTGCACGCCTTCGCGGCTGACGTCGGCGCCGGCCCGGTCCGAGCGGGCGCAGATCTTGTCGATTTCGTCGAGGAAAACGATGCCGTTGTTCTCGACGTTGCGGATGGCTTCCTGGATCATCATGTCGTCGTCGATGAGCTTGTCGGATTCCTCCGCCATCAGAATCTCGAAGGAGTCCTCGACGGTCACTTTCCGCGAGCGTGTGCGCTGGCCGAGCGCCTTGCCGAGCATGTCGGAAAGGTTGATCATGCCGACTTGGCTGCCGGGCATGCCGGGAATCTCAAACGACGGCATGCCGCCCGTATCAGCCACCTGAATCTCGATTTCCTTGTCGTCAAGCTCGTTGTTCCGAAGCTTCTTCCGGAACGACTCGCGCGTGGCGCTGCCGGCGCCGGGGCCCACGAGTGCGTCTATCACGCGCTCCTCCGCGTTCACTTGCGCGCGCGCCGAAACCTCTTTGCGCTTTGCGTCGCGTACGAGACCGATACCCGCCTCGATCAGATCACGGACGATCTGCTCCACGTCGCGGCCCACGTAGCCGACCTCGGTGAACTTGGTCGCTTCGATCTTGATGAAGGGCGCGTTGGCGAGCTTGGCCAGGCGGCGGGAAATCTCGGTCTTGCCGACGCCAGTGGGGCCGATCATCAGGATGTTCTTCGGCAAAACCTCCTCGCGCATGTCCTCGTCGAGCTGCTGACGCCGCCAGCGGTTGCGCAAGGCAATAGCCACGGCGCGCTTGGCGTCGCTTTGGCCGACGATGTGGCGGTCGAGTTCGGAGACGATTTCGCGGGGGGAGAATGCGGTCATACAGATACTGACAGATACTGGTTGGCGTTGGTCTAGCTGGCGGCCGTGTCGAGGGTTTCGACGGTCAGCGAATCGTTGGTGTAAACGCAGATCTGGGCGGCAATGGCCATCGCCTTGCGTGCGATCTGCTCCGCATCGAGATCGGCGTCGAGCAGGGCCTTGGCCGCGGCGAGGGCATACATGCCCCCGGAACCGATCCCCATGACAGCATCGTCCGGTTCCAGCACGTCGCCGGTGCCCGTCAGGACGAGGCTCTCGTCCCGGTCCGCCACGATCATCATCGCCTCCAGCCGGCGGAGATAGCGGTCGGTCCGCCAGTCCTTGGCCAGCTCGACGCAGGCGCGTTTCAGCTGATCGGGAAACCGTTCCAGCTTGGTCTCGAGGCGCTCGAACAGGGTGAAGGCATCGGCGGTGGAACCCGCGAACCCGGCGATCACCGATCCCGAGCCGACGCGACGCACTTTTCGCGCAGTGCCCTTGATAATGGTCTGGCCCAGGGAGACTTGGCCATCGCCCGCCACCACCACCTTGCCGTCCTTGCGGACGGTGAGAATGGTCGTGCCATGCCAGGATGGGGGCGACGTCTCAGCCGAAGAGGAAGAAGCACTCATAACTGTCCTGCGATATCGGGCCTGGCGTCCCGTTCGTCAAGCGCTGGTCCTCCGGGCGTGCTGAGCGTCTAATTCGCCGGCGCGGCCTCCGGCTCCGGGACCGGCGCGATCATGTCGGGCACCAGGGTCTTCAGCGGCGGCAGGTCGACATCGGTGATGCGCCAGCGCAGCCCCTCAAGGTTCATGGTCGTGGTGATTACGGGCGCATCGGCCTTTTCGGGGTTCTGCGATTGGATTGTGAAGGTCGTCGGGCCTGTAAAGAACGCCCATTTGAGGAAATCGGCGAATCCTTCCTGGTTCTCGCGGTGTTCCACGACGGTCGGATTGCTCAGGACGGCCTCGGGCGTCACGAGGCTATCGATCGAACCGCCGACCACCGACGGACCGAAGGTGCGGGTCAGCGCCTCGCCGATATCCCCCAGAACCGGGGCTTTCTTGCCCAATTCCTGAGATTTTTTGAGCAGTCCGCCCTGGACCTGCTTCTCCATGTTGGCCCGGACGGCTGGAAAATCGACAATTTTCTTCAAAGTTTCAGCATTGTTCGATAGCAGCGCGTTCTGAAGCCGGTACAGCGTCCAGTAGGGGTAGGCGAGGTAGATGCCGAGCAGGATGAGAATCAGCAGAAACAGGCGGCGCATTGGCTCAAATTCCCTCAAATTGTGACAGTCGCCCATAGCATGGCTGCATGACGGGGCGTATAAGCGCATCCGTTATGGAAGCGAATTGCTAAGAGCCTTTGGATTAGGCTGGCAGACATGCAACAGCGAAGCAAATCAGCGGACGCCGCCGGCGCGGCAACGCCCCGCACGGCGACGATCGATCGCCGCACCAAGGAAACGAACATCAGCACCACCGTCAATCTCGACGGGACGGGGGTCTACGATGTCACGACCGGTGTGGGCTTTCTCGACCACATGCTGGAGCAGCTTGCGCGTCATGGTCTGTTCGATATCACGCTGAAGGCCGAGGGCGATCTTCACATCGATCAGCATCACACGACCGAGGATTCGGGGATCGTGCTGGGCCAAGCCTTCGCCAAGGCTCTCGGCGACAAGGCCGGCATCACGCGCTACGGCTCCTGTTATCTGCCCATGGACGAGACGCTGACCCGCGTCGCGCTCGACGTATCGGGACGGCCGTTTCTCGTGTGGAACGTGGATTTCAGCCGCTCCAAGATCGGCGAGATGGACACGGAGCTGTTCCGCGAGTGGTTTCAGGCCTTCGCTCAGAACGCGGGCATCACGCTCCACGTGGAGAATCTCTATGGCGAGAACAGTCACCACGTGGCCGAGACCTGCTATAAGGCGCTGGCAAGGGCGTTGCGCCAGGCTGTGGCCGTAGATCCGCGGCAGAGCGGGCGTGTGCCCTCCACCAAGGGCCAGCTTTGACGTTCCGTAAGGGCGGAACGACGGGCGGCGGCCTGACCGAAGTCGAGCGTAGCGAACAGTGACTGTCTATTCCGTTTATGAGCCTGTCGACGACGCCGATCTCGCGGCGCGCGCGGGCAAGGTCGCCTTCGTGAAGGAAGGGATCGCTTGGTTTGCGCTGATCGTCCCGATCCTGTGGCTGATCTATCAGCGTATGTGGCTGGAGCTCATCGCCTTTCTCGCCATTTTCTTGTCGCTGCCGGCGATCTTCGGATCAGGCCCGGCCGGACAAGAGATCGGGGGCTGGGTTTCGATCGGGCTCTTGGTCTTGTTCGCGTTCGAGGCCAACGACTTGCGTAGCTGGGCCCTCCGCCGCCGCGGCTTCAAATTCGCCGGTACGGCTTTTGGCCGGGATCAGGTCGAGGCCGAGACGCGCTTTTTCTCGCGCTGGCTCCCCGAGCAGGAGAAGGTAGCGCAAGGCGTTCCGGCCGTCCTCCCGGCGCCAGCGGCCCCCTCCGCGATCGTGCCGACCCGACCCGCGGCCGGCGACGAAGTGATCGGCTCTTTTCCGCGGAGCTGACACCATGCATGTCGCCATCATCGATTACGGCTCCGGCAATCTCCACTCCGCCGCGAAAGCGTTCGAGCGCGCCGCGAGTGAACAGGGCTCGCCGCTCGAGATCAAAGTCACGGCGGAACCGGACGAAGTGCTCAGCGCCGATCGCATCGTGCTGCCGGGTGTCGGCGCCTTTGCCGATTGCAAGGCGGGGCTCGCCGCCGTGCCGGGCATGATCGAGGCGCTGGACGAGGCCGTCGGCGAGCGGGGAGCGCCGTTCCTCGGAATCTGTGTCGGCTTGCAGCTGATGGCGACCCGCGGGCTGGAGCACGGTGTTACGCCGGGTCTCGACTGGATTGGCGGCGAGGTGCGTGCGATCGAGCCCGACGACGTCACCTTGAAGATTCCGCATATGGGTTGGAACACGCTGGACCTCGATCGCGAGCATGCGCTCTTCGAGGGCATTCCGACCGGCCCTGAGGGCCTTCACGCCTATTTCGTGCACTCGTACCATTTCGTGCCGGCGGCGCGTGAGACCCGTGTCGCGACCACGGATTACGGCGGCACGGTGACGGCGTTCCTTGCACGGGACAATGTGGCCGGCAGCCAGTTCCATCCCGAAAAGAGTCAGAAACTGGGATTGGCCCTGATTGACAATTTCCTCAAATGGAAGCCATAGCGAGACACCGTTCATGATTCTCTATCCCGCCATCGATCTGAAGGACGGACAATGCGTGCGCCTGCGCCAAGGCGAGATGGACCAGGCCACCGTTTTCAACGAGGACCCGGCCGCTCAGGCCAAGACGTTCGAGGACCAAGGCTTCGAATGGCTGCATGTGGTCGACCTCAACGGTGCGTTCGAGGGCAAGCCGGTGAATGGACCCGCGGTCGAGGCGATCTTTGCCGCGAGCCATCTGCCGATACAGCTCGGAGGCGGCATCCGCGATATCGATACGATCGCCGACTGGCTCGACAAAGGTATCGACCGGGTCATCCTCGGTACGGCGGCGGTGCGCGACCCCGATCTCGTCCGGGAGGCGGCACGGGATTTCCCCGGCTGCATTGCCGTCGGGATCGATGCGCGCGACGGCAAGGTCGCCATCGAGGGCTGGGCGGAGACCTCGGAAATGACGGCGCTCGATCTCGCGCGCCGGTTCGAGGACGCGGGCGTCGCCGCCATCATTCATACGGATATCGCCCGCGACGGCCTGCTGGAAGGGCTCAATCTCGACGCCACGGTGGAACTCGCCGATGCGGTCTCCGTGCCGGTGATCGCCAGCGGTGGTCTCGGCTCGATCGACGACATCAAGCGGCTGGTCGAACCGGCTTGCGCCAAGCTCGACGGGGCCATCGCCGGCCGCGCGCTCTATGACGGCCGGCTCGATGCGGCCGAGGCGCTTGGTATCATCGCGGCGAAGTACGGCCATCACGGTGTGACAGGGCAGTACTGATTCATGGGACATCGTATGTGCCGATGCGCAAACGCAATGTGTTCTTCTTGTTAGCCCTTGTGCTGATCTTGCTTCTTGCCGTCGCGCCGCTGATCGTCACGCTAGGTGCGGGGACCTATGCCGCGAATCACGGTTGCGTTCTGCATGAGGGCTTCGTCAATCCATGCATCGTCGACGGGCAGGATGTTGGCCAGACATTGTATCAACTCGGCATGGTTGGATGGTTCGCCATCGCGACCCTGCCGCTCGGTCTCGGTGCGGCCGCGATCCTCATCTTGGTTTGGATCATTACCGCAGTCGCGGCGCGCAAACGGGCCAAGCAGGGGGCCGCATAGAGTATGTTGAAGGTCCGGGTCATTCCCTGTCTCGACGTGAAGGCCGGGCGCGTCGTGAAAGGCGTGAACTTCGTCGATCTGCGCGATGCGGGCGATCCCGTGGAGGCCGCCGCCGCGTATGACGAGGCCGGTGCGGACGAGCTGTGTTTCCTCGACATCACCGCAAGCCATGAGAAGCGCGGGACTATTCTCGATATCGTCAGCCGCACCGCCGAGCGTTGCTTCATGCCGCTGACCGTGGGGGGCGGCGTCCGGTCCACGAATGATGTCCGCGCGCTTCTTGAGGCGGGCGCCGACAAGGTCTCGATCAACACCGCGGCGGTGCGCGACCGCCAGCTCGTGCGCCGCGCCGCAGAAAAGTTCGGGGCGCAATGCATCGTGGTGGCGATCGATGCCAAGCGCGTTGGCGCCAACGGCAAGGCGCCGCGCTTCGAAATCTTCACCCATGGCGGCCGCGAGCCCACGGGTATCGATGCGATCGCTTACGCCGAAGAGGTCGTCTCGCTCGGCGCGGGCGAGATCCTGCTGACCTCGATGGACCGCGACGGTACGCGCGCCGGCTTCGACAACGAGCTGACACGGGCGATCGCGGACACGGTCTCGGTGCCCGTCATCGCCTCGGGTGGCGTCGGCAATCTGCAGCATCTCGTGGATGGTGTGCGCGACGGGCACGCCTCGGCGGTGCTGGCCGCGTCGATTTTCCATTTCGGCGAGCATTCGATCGGCGAAGCCAAGCGCTTCATGGCCGAAGCGGGATTGCCTGTTCGCCTGGACCCTTGACCCTTCGATCCGCCTTTGCGCCTATTCCCAGCGGCGTCGGCACGGTGTAAGAGCCACAACATGAGCAAGAATGCATTGGATAGGCTCGCCGCCACGATCCGCGAACGCCGGACCGAAGCGGCCGATAAGTCCTACACCCGGCAGCTTCTGGACGATCCCATCAAGTCGGCCAAGAAAGTGGGCGAAGAGGGCGTAGAGGTGGCGATTGCCGCAACGGCGCAGGACAGGAACGCACTCCTCCAAGAGAGCGCGGACTTGCTCTATCACTTCCTCGTGCTGCTGGAATCCCGCAACATTGCGCTCGACGAGGTGTGCGAGGTGCTCGAGCAGCGCATGGGCACGTCGGGCCTTGCGCGCGACAAAGGACCGGCCGGCTAACCCGCCACGGGGTGTTTCGTGATGGATATCATGCCCGCCGTCGGTTTCTCGCCCTACACGCTCTACTCGCGCGAGGAATGGGCGCGCCTGCGTGAGGACACGCCGCTCACGCTGACCGAGGCGGACATCGAGAACCTGTCCGGCGTGACAGAACGCGTCTCCACAGACGAAGTCGTCGATGTCTATCTGCCTCTGAGCCGTTTACTCAATCTCTACGTTGAAGCCTCGCAAGGTCTGCACGGCATCACTGAAGAGTTCTTGCGCAAAGGCAACGGAAAGATTCCCTTCGTCATCGGACTTGCGGGCAGTGTCGCCGCGGGCAAGAGCACGTCGGCGCGCGTGCTTCAGGCGTTGCTCGCCCGTTGGCCGAGCCACCCGAACGTGGCGCTCGTTCCCACCGACGGCTTTCTGTTCCCGAACGCGGTCCTGGAAGACCGTGGTTTGATGACCCGGAAAGGGTTCCCAGAGAGCTACGACCTGCCAACGCTGCTCAATTTCTTGGGCGACGTGAAATCGGGCAAGGCGCGGGTGGAGGCGCCGGTCTACTCGCATGTCGTTTACGACGTGCTGCAGGGCCAGACACTCGCGGTCGAGCATCCGGACATCGTCATCGTCGAGGGGCTCAACGTTCTTCAACCCGCCATTCTGCCGAAGGATGGTGAGACGATTCCGTTCGTATCGGACTTCTTCGATTTCTCGATTTACATCGATGCGGCGGAAGCCCTGGTCGAGCGCTGGTACGTGGAGCGCTTCCTGCGTTTGCGCCAAACGGCCTTCCGCGATCCGGCGGCCTACTTTCACCGCTACGCGTCGCTCTCCGAAGTCGAGGCGCGCGAGGTTGCCTTGTCGCTGTGGCGGACGATCAACCTCATCAACCTGCATGAGAACATTCTGCCGACCCGGCAGCGCGCCGATCTCATCCTGCGCAAGGGCGCAGGCCACGCCGTGGAAAGCGTGGCGCTGCGGAAGCTGTGAACCGTGCCGCGCTAGGACAGGAGCCCTCGGGCCTTGGCGAGTTCAACGAGGTTAGCCTCGGGCCGCGCGCCGATATGAGAGATGGCTTCTGCGGCGGCAATGCTGCCGAGACGGCCGCAATCGGCGACCGGCATGCCGCGCGAGAGACCGAAAAGGAAGCCCGCCGCGTATAAATCGCCCGCGCCCGTGGCATCCAGCACCTCGGAGACAGGCTCGGCACGAATCTCGATGGTCTCCCCGCCGCCGACGATCAGCGATCCGTCCTCGGACCGGGTGAGGACGGCCATCTCGCAGTCCTGCAAGGCCGCGTCGGCCGCCTCCAGAAACGTGTTGGTCTCGTAAAGGGAAGTGATTTCCTTCTCATTGGCAAACACGATGTCGGCGCCGTGTTTGACCAGTTCCCGGAAGTCGTCCCGGTGCCGGTCGACGCAGAACGGATCTGACAACGACAGAGCAACCTTGGCGCCGGCCTCCTTGGCGAGCTTGGCCGCCTCGCGGAATGCCGACTTGGCCTCGTCCTTGTCGAAGAGATAGCCCTCCAGATAGACGAACTTGGAGGCAGCGATGAGATCGGCATCGATGTCGGCGGCCGTCATGTCCACGCTCGCACCGAGAAACGTGTTCATGGTGCGCTCGCCATCGGGCGTCACCAGGATCAGGCAGCGCGCGGTCGGCGCGCCGTCGACGGCCGGTTCGGTCTCGTATGAGACGCCCAGTGAGCGGATATCGTGGCGGAAAATCCCGCCGAACTGATCGGCGGCGACGCGGCCGATAAAGCCGCACTTCGCACCGAGTGCGGCGAGGCCGGCGATCGAATTGGCGACGGATCCGCCCGAACGCTCCGTGGCCGGTCCCATCTCTTCATAGAGTTCGGCGGCCTCTGCGGAATCGATCAGCCGCATGAAGCCTTTGTCCAGGTTGCGCTTCGTCAAAAACGCGTCGTCGCAACGCGCGATGATGTCCACAATGGCGTTTCCGATACCAACCACGTCGATCGTCTTTTCAGCCATAGTCCCGCCAATTCTCCCGGTTCAGCTTCGTTCACGTCAGATGTGGCTGCTGGCGTCGCGATCTGCCATCGCTATATTCCCTCCAGCCGACAGACGCAGGACAAGTCATGCTTAGCGCAGCACGTCAAGCCTTTGGGGAACTCTTCTCGCCGCCATTCCGCTCGGTCATGGTGAAGTGCGTGGCTTTTACGCTCGCCTTGCTGGCAGGGCTTTTCATCGCCATCCAGTGGTCGTTCGCGCATTTCGTCGCGTGGCCGGATTGGATCGAGACATCCGTTCAGGTTCTCGGCGGGCTTGCGCTGGTCGCGGCCTCGATCTTCCTCGTACCACCGGTGACGTCACTGATCGCGGGCCTCTATCTCGACGATATCGCCGCCGTCGTCGAGCAACAGGGGTTTCCGGCCGATCCGCCGGGCCGGGAGTTACCGATCGCGCGATCCATATGGCTGGCGATCCGATTCTTCTTCGTCGTCCTGATCGTCAATCTCGTCGCGCTGCTCCTTCTGTTGGTGCCGGGCGTCAATTTGATCGCGTTCTACGTGGGCAATGGTTATCTGCTCGGACGCGAGTATTTCGAACTTGCGGCCATGCGGCATGTAAGCGCGCGCGAGGCCAAGCGCATCCGCAAGGCCAACACCACGACCGTGTTGTTGTGCGGGCTGGTGATCGCGGCCGTGGCGTCCGTGCCGATCCTCAACCTTCTCACGCCGCTCTTTGCGACGGGGTTCATGGTGCGCATGTGGAAACGCATTGCCGCCAAGACGAAGCCCGGACTGCCGGGTTCCGGACAACGCCAAGCAGCACAAGAGCCTGCCGCGCAAACGACGAGGGTCTAAGTGGGCGCCTCGATCTTTTTCTTGAAGGTGCACAGATCGGCTATATGGCAGCGCCAGCATTCGGGCTTACGGGCCTTGCACACATAACGTCCGTGCAGGATCAGCCAATGATGGGCGTGGCGCTTGTACCGGTCGGGGATCACGCGCTCGAGGGTCTCCTCCACCTGCAACGGGGTTTTTCCGGGCGCGAGGCCGGTGCGGTTGGAGACCCGGAAGATGTGCGTGTCGATGGCGATCGTGGGCTGGCCGAACGCGACGTTTAAAACGACATTTGCGGTTTTGCGTCCCACGCCCGGCAGCGCCTCGAGATCCTCGCGGCTCTCGGGCACCTTGCCGCCGTGCTCGGCGACGATCTTCTTCGACAGCGCGATCACGTTCTTAGCCTTGTTGCGGAAGAGCCCGATTGTCTTGATCCGTTCACTGACGTCTTCTTCGGCAAGAGCGGCCATTTTCTCGGGTGTCTCGGCGATCTCGAAGAGAGCCGGTGTGCAGCGGTTAACGGATGCGTCGGTGGCCTGGGCGGAAAGTACCACCGCGACGAGGAGCGTGAACGGATTGCGGTAGTTCAATTCCGTCCGCGGATCGGGATCGAGCGCTTCGAAGCGCGCGAACATTTCCTCGATCTGCGCGCGGGTCAGCTTGGTGCCCGAGCGCCGGCGCGCCGGGCGCCGTTTCGGCGCCTCACCCTTTCTCGATCCGACCGCCACTTGCGTTGTGCCACCCTTCCCGGCTGTATTATTGTGAACGCTATGACAGACACGCCGACCCTGCCGCAAGGCCCCGATGACAGCGAGCCTCGATTTCGTGCGGTGCTGACCCCGCACCGGTCTCTGGGACCCAAGGGCTTTGTGATTTTCATGGCCGCCATCAGTGCGGTTTCCTTCGGCACAGGACTCATGTTTTTCCTGATGGGGGCTTGGCCCATCCTCGGGTTCATGGGCCTCGATGTGCTGCTCGTCTATGTGGCGTTCCGAATCAATTTCAGGGCCTTGCGGGTGTACGAGACCGTGGCGCTCACCGACGAGGCGCTGACGGTGACGCGCGTCGCGCCCAATGGAAAAGAGCAGTCCTGGCGGTTCAATCCCTACTGGGTCCGGGTCCGGGTCGAGGAGCGCGTCGGGCTCTCCTCGGAGCTGTCTCTGGCCAGCCACGGCAAGCGGCTCGTGTTCGGCGCATTTCTGACCGATCCGGAGCGGGAAGATTTTGCGGATGCGCTGAAAGCGGCGCTGCGCGAAGGCAGCGCACCGGCCGTCTAGTGACCTGAAACGGCTGAAGCGTTACGCGGCGAGGCTGCGCTTCTCGGCGAGGGTTCCGTCCGCCTTGACCCGATAGATCACCGGTGTGGCGGTCGCCAGGGAGTAGTGCTGAACCTCTTCCGGCGTGAGCTTGTCCAGCTCCATGATCAGCGAGCGCAGGGAGTTACCGTGCGCGACCACGATCACGTTCTTGCCGGATTGCAGCTCTGGGACGATCCAACGATCGAAAAAGGGGCACACCCGCGCGGCCGTATCCTTCAGGGATTCGCCACCCGGCGGCGCGACATCGTAAGAGCGCTGCCAGATCTGAACCTTCTCGGCACCGAAACGCTTGCGGGCCTCTTCCTTGTTGATTCCCACAAGGTCCCCATAGTCGCGCTCGTTGAGCGCGGCTGCCTTGATGATGGGGAGTTTGCCCTGACCCACTTCGCCAAGGATGATGTCGAGCGTGTTGTGGGCGCGCTTCAATGTGGACGCGAAGGCGCTGTCGAAAACGAGGCCCTCGTCCTTGAGCCGCTGACCGGCCCGATGCGCTTCGGAGACGCCTTCCTCGCTCAGGCCGACATCCTTCCAGCCCGTGAACATATTGAGGCGGTTCCACTCGCTTTGGCCGTGCCGGACCAAAACAAGAACGTTGTCTGAGCCGTCTGGTCGATCGCTCGTCTTTTGAAGCATGTCCCCTGAATACCGCCCTGTCATCGTCTGCTCAATTGGCCCTTCGACGCCGTGGAGGCCTCTTCTTGGCGGCGATTATAAGTCCGCATGTGTAAGAGCCATGGTCACTATTACCGCCCATTGGGGTGACTTTTTGGCTGCAAGGATAACAAGGCCTTAGCGCTGCCATCGGATGTCCCCAACCGAACTATCACTGCGTTGTTACAGTCCAAGCACATCCGCCATCGAGTATAGCCCAGGCGGCCGTCCCCGGGCCCAGAGGGCCGCGCGAACCGCCCCGCGGGCGAAAATGCCGCGGTCGGATGCAATATGTGTCAGCTCGAAACGCTCGCCAGGACCGGCGAAGATCACGCTGTGCTCGCCGACGACGTCGCCGCCCCGGAGCGTAGCGAAACCAATGTCGCCTTCGGCGCGCGGGCCTGTCTCGCCTTCGCGCGTCCGGACCGCCTTATCCGCGAGCGCGACTGCCCGCCCCTGTGCGGCCGCCTCGCCGAGCATCAGCGCGGTGCCCGACGGCGCGTCGCGCTTGTGGCGGTGGTGCATCTCCAGAATTTCGATATCGAACTCGGGCCCCAAGATCTCGGCGACGCGCTTCGTCAGCGCCGCCATGAGATTGACGCCCATGCTCATATTGCCGGCCTTTACGATGGTGGCGTGCCGGGCGGCGGCATCGATCCGGGAAAGCTGCTCGTCGCTAAAACCGGTCGTGCCGATGACATGGACGATCCGGGCCTGAGCGGAGAGCGCCACGAACTCGGTCGTCGCATGGGGCAGGGTGAAGTCGAGAACGCCTTCCGCGTGGGCGAAGAGCGCATGAGGATCGTCGGTGATTGAGACCCCAACAGGATCAAGGCCGGCGATCTCGCCGATATCGCAGCCGACAGCCGGCGAGCCCGCCGTCTCGAGGCCGCCGGCGATTTCGCAGCCCGGGGTCGCGTGCAGGGCGCGGGTCAGGGCCTGGCCCATGCGCCCGGCAGCACCGAGTACCGCGATCCTCATGTCACTCATGGTGCGTGGCGCCCCCGATGCATTCGTCGAGCCGCCGGGCTACGATGGCTGACGGCAAAAAATTGTGCGGTGCCGTTGTATGACGACCGGACGCTTGTCACAAGTCCGGCAAGCGCTCAACCTCACTGGACCAAAGTAGGGGGCTTTCGGACATGACGGGGCCTGGGAGCCGGACATTCGCCGCCATTTTGGCTGGGGCCGGGCTTCTCGTGCCCACGGCGCCGGCCGCCGGAGCCGCCGAAAGCGCCTATACGCCCCTCGTCCTGGAGAAATGCGACGCCGTCACGCCGCCCGCGATGGCCGAGCAAGGCGCGGTGTTTCGCTGCAAGGGGTACGGCGGCATGGCCGTCCGGGTCGCCGAGGGCGATTTGCGCATGTTCGTGTCCTACGGCAACCGGGCGAGGGATCAGACGGCCGCCCGACAGACCCTCCCGATGTTCAACACGACCGGCGAAACGCTGGAGTGGCGGGTCGAGGACGGGAAGCCGTTCGCCACGATCCTCCGATACCATTGGGACTCGGACGGCCTCAGCAAGGGGTCGACCCTGGTGGTCACCAAGCTGGGCGAAACGGACGCCTGCCATGTCGCCTATGTGCGCGCGGAGGCGAACCCGGACGCGAACAGACTGGCCCGCGAGATCGCGGACAAGGACGCGCGCCGGTTTTCATGTGAACGTGACCGGCCGCGGACATACGGCCCGGGCGGTCAGCCGGTCGACTGACGACCGGCTGCGGCTCGTTTCAAGCCATCACGCGACGTTGCGGTCGAGCGGCACGTCTTCGAGCGGGTTTGCGGGCACCTCGGCCTCCGGCCGGCCGTAATAGTATCCCTGAACCTGATCGCAGCCCCAGCGCTTCAGCATGGCCGCCTGCCCCTCGGTTTCGACGCCCTCGGCCGTGATCGTCACATGCAGGGATTGGCCAAGGCCGACGATGCTGGAGACGATCGCGCTCGTCTGCTCGTTCGTGCCGAGCGTATCGATGAAGGAGCGGTCGATCTTGATCTTCCTCACCGGGAAACGGGTCAGGTAGGACAAGCTCGAATAGCCGGTGCCGAAGTCGTCCATTGCAATCGAAACACCGAGCTGGTCCAGCCTGCTAAGCGTCTCGATGACTTGGTCGGTATTCTGCAGAATGGTGCTTTCCGTGATCTCAAGCTCCAGGCGTTCGGGCTCAAGGCCTGTCTCTACCAGCACCCGTCGCACGAGGTCGAAGACGTCTTGGGTCTTGAACTGGGCGGGCGACAGGTTCACGGCGAGCTTGGTGTCGCTGGGCCAACCCAAGGCATAGGTGCAGGCTGTCTTCAGGATCCACTCGCCGAGCGGCACGATGAGACCCGTCTCCTCGGCGATCGGCACGAAAGTCGACGGCGGGATTTCGCCTTCCGTCGGATGCCACCAACGCACCAGCGCCTCGTAGCCGGTCAACTGTCCTTCGCTGAGACCGAACTGCGGTTGATAGTCGAGATAGAGTTGATTCTTGCGGATGGCATTCCGCAGATCGTGCTCCAGACGCCGGCGCCTTTGGAGCGCCGCGTCCATGGCCGGCTCGAAGAAGCGGAACGTGTTGCGACCGTCCTGCTTGGCCCGGTAAAGCGCCAGATCCGCGTTCTTCATCAGGATTTCGACGGGATGATTGGCGATCGGTCCCAGAGCGATGCCGACACTGGCGGACGTCGTGATCTCATGGCCGTTGACCATGTACGGCGCGCCCAGCGCATCGCAAATGCGTTTGGCCAAAGTCATGGCGTCTTCCGGGACCGCGATGTTCTCGGCGACCACGGCGAATTCATCGCCGCCCATTCGTCCGACGATATCGCTGTCGCGGAGGGTCTCGACCAGCCGGGCGGCAACCTCTTCAAGCAGGGCATCGCCGGTCGCATGGCCGAGGGTGTAGTTGACGTTCTTGAAGCGGTCCAGATCCAAGCCGAAGACGGCAATCTTGGTGTCATGCCTCTTTGCACGGGCGACGGCCTGTTCCAGGTGATAGCGAAACTGCAGCCGGTTGGGCAGCCCGGTCAGGGAGTCGTGCATGGCGAGATAGCGGATCTTGTCCTCTGCCTGCCAACGCTCGCGGATGCGGCGCGACGCAATGGCGGCCGGAACCGAGAAACCCATCACGATCAGAAGGCCAGTCGTCACGGTCACGACGACAAGGGCGAGGTTGGTGAGGGCCGCCGCAGCGCTCTGGTCGACCTCAAACGCATAGAGATAGGCCACATCGCCGTTGTGGATCACGGGGACGATGGCGAGGCTCTTTCGATCCTTGCCCGGCAACTCGGCGACCGTGATCTCTTTGAGCGCAACCGCGGCCGCGATGGCCTCTCTGTTCTGACCGGTTTGGAGCGTACGGACAAGGACATCGGGCGCGATGGGACCGCCGACAGCCATGGTCTTGCCGCTCGGGCTGAGCACGGCGAAGCCTTCCATCTTGCTCACTGCGTCCTCGCCGGATCGGCCCGGATCGGCGGCAAGCAGACCGCCCGTGAGCCACCGAAGCCGGTCGGCGAATTTGCGATGGCTCTCATTCACGGAAATCGTCGGCATGCTGGAAGCCGCGCTCGGGTCGGACGTCAAGTGCCGCCGCAACGCTGCCGGATCGATGACGTGCAGAGCCTCTCCCGCAGGAAGAGCCTCCTCCCCATCCAAGGCCCCGCGAAGGCGCTTATCGGCCTCCGTGCCCCAGGCATGGGCCGCGTTGCTGGCCTCGACCTCAAGTGCGTAATTGATTGCAGATCCGCCCGAAAGAACGGCGGCCGTCACCGTGAAAAGCCCCAGCACAACAAGACCAAGCATGATCCATCGGTCGCGCTTGTCGATCTCCGCCATATCGTCGTCCCTACCGTCCCTAGCTGAATAGGAGACCCTATGAGCGAGGTCGTTAAGGCAGACCGAATGGTTACAGTTAATGGTTGCTGAATCGGCGGGCGCAAATTAGCGCCAAGCGAATGCGATCTTGCGCAAGCTTGTTCCGCTGAAGTCCTCAGTGCCTTCGGCAATCGGCTTTCCGCCGAGCGTTAGGTAGAAGTCGCACGCGGCCTCGTTGTCCGCGAGCGCCCATACAAGGAGGCCCGGGAGACGCCATTCGTGAAGCTTCTGTCGCGCGCCGTCGAAGAGCTTGGTGCCCAATCCCAACCCTTGATAGGTGGGCGAGAGGTAAAGTTCGAATATCTCGCCTCGGTACGGGCCGCGACCGATGCGGCAACGCCCGAAGGTGACGTAGCCCGCCACCTGACCTCCAAAGTCGAGGACGAGCACGGACGCGCGCCGCTGCAGCACCCGCTCCCACCAGCCTTGGCCGCGGCGGGCAATCATTCGCTCGAGATCGAGATGGGGAATAATACCCTGATAGGCCCCGCGCCATGCTTCCTCGTAGGCGGTTGCAAGCGCGTTTGCGTCTTTTGGCCCTGCCGGCCGAACCTGAGCGACATCGACGGACATAGGCAAAGCCTAGCTCAGCCGCTCCAATCGGGCAAAGGGTCCGTTTGGGTTATCCCTTGTTCCGATACGCGCGAAGCGAGCACACGAGTCCGGTGCGCACGGGCAAAAGGACATACCCCTAGGCGGCGTTTTCCGCTTCCCGCTGCCGCTCGGCCTTCTTGCGGTCGTTCGGATCGAGATGCTGCTTGCGCAGACGGATCGAGTCCGGCGTCACTTCGACCAACTCGTCGTCCTGGATGTAGGAGAGGGCCTTCTCCAGGACCATGCGTATCGGTGGGGTCAGGCGGACCGCTTCGTCCTTCGACGTGGTCCGGATATTCGTGAGCTTCTTGCCCTTCAAGACATTGACCTCGAGGTCGTTGCCGCGCGTATGCTCGCCGACGATCATGCCCTGATAGACCCGCGCCCCAGGTTCGATCATCATCGGGCCGCGGTCTTCCAGGTTGAAGAGCGCATAGGCCACGGCCTCACCTTGTTCGGTGGAGATCAAGACGCCGTTGCGCCGTCCCTGAATCGCGCCTTTATGCGGCGCATAGCCGTGGAACAGCCGATTGATGATGCCGGTGCCGCGCGTATCGGTCAGGAGTTCGCTCTGATATCCGATCAGGCCGCGTGTCGGCGCATGGAAGACCAGGCGTATCCGCCCGCCGCCGGACGGCTTCATCTCGATCAAATCGGCCTTTCGTTCGGACAGCTTTTGCACGACCGCGCCTTGGTGCTCCTCATCGAGATCGATGACGACTTCCTCGATCGGCTCCAGAAGCTGTCCCGACTCGTCGCGGCTGAACAAGACGCGCGGCCGGGACACTGAAAGCTCGAAACCCTCGCGGCGCATGGTTTCGATCAGGATCCCGAGCTGCAACTCGCCGCGGCCGGCGACAATCATCGAATCGCGTTCGTCGGATTCTGTGACCTTCAGCGCTACGTTGCCTTCGGCCTCTTGCAGCAGCCGGTCGCGAATCATGCGGCCGGTGACCTTCGATCCTTCGGTCCCTGCCAGCGGCGAATCGTTGACCCGGAAGGTCATGGACAGCGTCGGCGGGTCGATGGGCTGGGCCGCCAGCGGGGTATCGATTTCCGGGGCGCAGATCGTATGGGCGACCGTCGCGTTGGGCAGGCCCGCAAGGGAGACGATGTCGCCCGCGCTCGCCTCGTCCAGCGCCGCGCGCTCGAGACCGCGGAATGCGAGCACTTTGGATACGCGGCCCTGCTCGACGAGTTTGCCTTCGTGGTCCAGCACCTTGACCATTTCGTTGGGCTTAATCGTGCCCGAGGTGATGCGGCCTGTGACGATGCGGCCCAGATAGGGATTGGCCTCGAGGATCGTTCCCAGCAGCTGGAAGGGCCCCTCCTCGACGGCGGGTGCCGGCACGTGCCGGAGAACCAGCTCGAACAGCGGCATCATGCCCTGGTCCTTCGGCCCCTCGGGGCTTTCGGCCATCCAGCCTTCCTTGGCCGAGCCGTAGAGGACCGGGAAATCGAGCTGCTCGTCGTTGGCGTCGAGGGCCGCGAACAGATCGAAGATCTCGTTCAGAACCTCGTCGGGCCGCGCATCGGGACGGTCGACCTTGTTGATGACCACGATCGGCTTGAGGCCCATCTTGAGGGCCTTCGACACGACGAATTTCGTCTGCGGCAGCGGGCCCTCGGCCGCATCGACCAGGACGAGTGCGCCGTCGACCATGTTGAGAATGCGTTCGACCTCACCGCCGAAATCGGCGTGGCCCGGCGTGTCGACCACATTGATGCGGATGTCGTTCCACACGATGGAGGTGGCCTTCGCCAGGATGGTGATCCCGCGTTCCTTCTCCAGATCATTGGAGTCCATGGCGCGTTCGTCGACACGCTGATTGTTGCGGACAGCGCCCGACTGCTGGAGGAGGCGGTCGACGAGGGTGGTCTTGCCATGGTCGACATGCGCGATGATGGCGATGTTGCGTAGCTTCATATTTGGGTAGGTCTTTCGGCCAGGCGCGGGCGGAAGCGCCAGCGGGCTGTTATTGCGGCGCAATATAGGGATTTTGCCGCCAACCGCAATGGCGCGCGATCGGCCTGATCATGGGTGCGTTACAGACATTCGATATCCGTTGCGCGCGCTGTCGGCGATGCGGCACACTCGCGCCTGCCCGGCCGGCCGCAAGGCCGGCGACGCGACGCCTCACCGTAGCCATCCCATGAAGGTCCCGCGATGACTGAAACGCCTGAACCGCCCTTCGGGGCCATGCCCCAGTCGCTCTCCGGCAAGGAATTGCCGTCGTTCCGCTATGCGCTGGGCGATGCCCCCGCCAAGCAGTTCGACGGCGGCACGGCGAAGGAAGCCAATGTCAGCCAGTTTCCGGTCTCCGAAGCGCTCGCCGGGGTCTACATGACCTTGGAGCCCGGCGCGGTGCGCGAGCTGCATTGGCACGCCAATGCCGCCGAGTGGGCTTACATGATCGAGGGTCACGCGCGCGTCACCACTATCGATCCGGAGAACCAGGCGGAGGTCGTCGACTTCGGGCCCGGCGACGTCTGGTATTTCCCGCGCGGCCACGGCCATTCGATCCAAGGCTTGAGCGACGGCTGTACCTTCATTCTCGTGTTCGACAACGGCTATTTCTCGGAATTCGGCACGTTCTCGATCACGGACTGGCTGGGCCACACGCCGCACGAGGTGCTGGCCAAGAATTTCGGCCTGCCGGAATCGGCGTTCGCGAACTTTCCCGACCATGAGGTCTATATCGCCAAGGGCCCGGTACCGCCGCCGCTCGACGCGTTCCCTGCGCCCGGCACGCTCAACGTGCCCCCGCTGACCCACCGCTATCGTCTTCTCGCCCAGGCGCCCGAGCCGTTTCCGGGCGGCGAGATGCGGATCGCCTCGGAGGTGGAGTTTCCGATCTCGACGACGATGACGGGTGCGTTGCTGACGATTGCCCCGGGCGGGATGCGCGAACTGCATTGGCATCCGAATGCCGTGGAGTGGCAATACTATCTTACGGGCACGGGCCGCATGACCGTGTTCGGCTCGGGCGGGCGGGCGCGCACGGATGAATTCGCCGCCGGCGATGTGGGCTACGTGCCGCAAGGCTTCGGCCACTACATCGAGAACACCGGCGCGGAGGATCTCGAGCTTCTCGTCGTGCTCAACAACGGCACTTACGAGTCGATCTCGATCACCGCCTGGATGGCGGGGACGCCCGACCTGCTGCTCTCCACGAATTTCGGCGTGAAGGAAAGCGTGTTCGAAGAGATGCCCGGCGATGCGGTGATCATGCCCGAGGAGGAGTCCTAGGCGCGGTCGTCGGGTCGTTGGAAACGGCCGCGGCCGCTACGCCATTGCCGCGAGGGCGTGTTCCGACAGCCACCGCGTTAGCGCGCCGGCACCCATGGGCCCGGGCAGCGTCGCGGCCTGACCGGACCAGAGCGGGGAGAAGTCGCTCGAGCCTTCGGCCTCGGCCTTCGCACGCAGCGGCGCAATCGCCGGGCGCCCGCGCGGAAAATGTGGCGCCGCGGCGTTCATCGGTCCTTGTTCACGCATGAACCGGTTCACGACACCCCGTGCCGGGCGGCCGGTCAGCACGTTCGTCATGGCGGTTTCGCGCACCGGATCCGCCAGCGCCGCGCGGTGAAGCGGCGGCGTCCAGGCCTCGTCCGTGAGGAGGTAGGCCGTGCCGATCTGCACGGCGGCCGCACCCAGCGCAAAACATGCAGCGATTGCCTGCCCATCGGCGATGCCGCCCGCCGCGATCACCGGCAGATCGATGTTCGCCGCAATGCTCCGAACGAGCGCAAACGTCCCGACCTGACGCGAAACGTCGGTCTCCAGAAACATGGCGCGATGCCCGCCCGCCTCGGCGCCTTGGGCGATGATCGCGTCGACGCCGTTCTCAGCGAGGTAGCGGGCTTCGCGGAGCGAGGTCGCGGAAGAAATAACTTTGCAGCCGGTGTCTTTGACGCGCGCCAGAAGTGGCGCCGGGGGCAGCCCGAAATGAAAGCTGACGATCTCCGGTTTGGCCGAATCGATCGCGGCGCACTCGGCTTCCCCGAATGGCGCGTGGCCGGTCGGCAGCGGCAGATCCGGCGGCGCCACCCCGGCGGCGTCGAAATAGGGGGCGAGATGGGCAAGCCACGCGCGGTCGCGCTCCGGGTCCTCGGGCTCAGGCCTGTGACAGAAGAAATTTGCGTTGAGCGGGGCGTCCGTTTTTGCCCGGAAGGCGGCGACCCCGGCTTCGATCTCCGCCGGGCTCAGCACCGCGCACGGCAGCGCGCCAAGCCCGCCCTCCCGGGCAACCTCAATCGCCAGCTCGACCCCCGCCGAATTGGCCATGGGGGCGAGGAGAATCGGGACGTCGATGCCAAACAGGTCGAGAAGGCGTCGGTCAGGCCAGGTCATGACGACTTTGTACTACCGGCGCTGCCGTTCCGCTACGACCCTCGCAGCTTGCGAAGCGTGCGCAGCCGCAGCGCATTGAGCTTGATGAAGCCTTCCGCGTCCTTCTGATCGTAAGCGCCCTTGTCGTCCTCGAAGGTGACGATCTCGTCGGAGTAGAGCGACTTTGCGCTCTTGCGGCCGATGACGATGACATTGCCCTTGTAGAGCTTGAGCGTCACCTCGCCTTCCACGTGCTCCTGGCTCTTGTCGATCAACGCCTGCAGCATCTCTCGCTCGGGCGCGAACCAGAACCCGTAATAGACGAGTTCCGCATAGCGCGGCATGAGCTGGTCCTTCAGGTGCATCGCTTCGCGGTCGAGGGTGAGCGACTCGATGGCCCGGTGCGCGGCGATCAGGATGGTGCCGCCCGGCGTCTCGTATATGCCGCGCGACTTCATGCCGACGAAGCGGTTCTCGACGAGGTCGACGCGTCCGATACCGTTGTCGTGGCCGAGTTGATTGAGCTTGGTAAGGAGCGCCGCGGGCGATAAGGCCATGCCGTCGATGGAGACCGGGTCGCCCTTCTCGAAACCGATGGTGATGATCGTCGGCTCATCCGGCGCATCCTCTGGTGCGACCGTGCGTTGAAACACGTAGGCGGGCGGCTCCACGTTCGGATCCTCGAGCACTTTGCCCTCCGAGGACGAATGCAGCAGATTGGCGTCGACGGAGAACGGCGCCTCGCCGCGCTTGTCCTTCGCCACGGGGATCTGATGTTTCTCGGCGAACTCGATGAGATCGGACCGTGACTTGAAGTCCCAGTCGCGCCACGGCGCGATGACCTTGATGTCTGGGTTAAGCGCGTAATAGCCGAGTTCGAACCGGACCTGGTCGTTGCCCTTGCCGGTGGCGCCGTGACAGACGGCATCGGCGCCGGTCTCCTTGGCGATCTCGATCTGCCGCTTGGCGATCAGTGGCCGCGCGATGGAAGTGCCCAGCAGGTACACGCCTTCATAAAGCGCGTTCGCCCGGAACATCGGGAACACGTAGTCGCGCACGAACTCCTCGCGCAGATCCTCGATGAAGATCTCCTTGATGCCCAGCATCTCCGCCTTCTTGCGGGCGGGCTCGAGTTCCTCGCCCTGACCGAGGTCGGCCGTGAAGGTGACGACCTCGCAGCCATAAGTTTCCTGGAGCCATTTGAGGATGATGGAGGTGTCGAGACCGCCGGAATAGGCGAGCACGACCTTCTTGATATCAGCCATTCAGAAGTCCTGCCGAAGTCTTGGAGAGGCGCGCTTGCGGCGCGATTGCAGCGTTGGCCGGGACTATAGGCGCGGCGCGCCCGCGCGCAAGAGGTGCAGGAGCAACGAGCGGGATTGGCTAGTCGGGGTCGGCGCGCCGCAGCAGGGCTTGGCCCGAATGGCGCAAGCCCGCCCCCAATCGGGCGAGCCCCGTGCCGATACCGGCAAGAAGCGCGGCAATACCGCGATGCAGGGCGAAGGCTACTCTGTCGAGCTGCGCCTCCAGTCTGGCATCGTTGCGGCGTCCCGGCGCCAGGAGCAGGTAGTAGAACAGCAGCAACATGCCGACGGTGAAGATGCCGGCGAAGAGGACGTCGCTCAGAAAGTGCCGTCCGAACGTGACCCTCAAGCCACCGACGGAGATGCCGTAGAGCACCGCCGCGCCCACGGTGAAGGGCCGGGCGGCCGGGGGCGCGAGCATGGCCGGCGCGACGGTCCAGAAGGCGAGGCTGCCCTCGCCAGAGACGAAGGAGCAATTGCGGTGGCACGCGCCACCGGGCCGCCACCAGGGTTCGAAGTCGGCCTTGCCGCCGAATTGCTCCACCTGGTTGGGACGCGGGCGCCCCCAATTGTCTTTCAGAACCAGATTGGTGAGGACACCTGGCCCCGCGATGAACGATCCGACGAGGAAAAGCGCCACGGACGGTGCGATGACCATCTTGGTGCGGGGAAACACGAACTTCCGGATCAGCACGAATAGCGACGGGGCGACGAGGAGATAAGGGACCCAGTAGGCCAGGTTGCGTACCCTCTCCCAGTCCTCGTCGCGCGCCATCGGGAACCGGCCGGTTTGCGGATCGTAGAACAGAGACGCCGCCCATAGATCGATCTCCGGGAAAATCGCGAAGATCAAACCCAGGATCAGTCCGAGAGCCAGAGTCGCGAGCAGCAAGCGGCGCGCCACGCCTATCTCCTAACGTGAGGGAACCGGCCGCCGCGGGGATGCTGGCGGCGAGGTTCGCATGACCAAAATCAAGGCTTTATGGCGCAGCGCACGCACAATGCCAACAACAGCTATGGGATATCGCAAACCCAAATCCCCGTGACGATTTTATGATTGTTGCGCAACGAGCTGGAACCACACAGAGTGAGGTGTGTTGATTCTTTCGGGGGGTCCGAAGGAGTGCGTAGATGACGAAAGACACGATCGATACAGACGAAAAGCAGGAACAGTCGCGTGCGGCTCTGCTTCGCGAATTCGGCTATGCTTGGCGCCGCCGCCGCAGCCAGGCCAAGCGGTCCTGGCGCGAGACGGTGACGCTCTTCAAGCCGGAGCCCTGGCTCGTTGCCGTGGACCACGACAAGGCGCGTTCGCCCGTCAAGCTCCGCGACCTGCCAGAAGCCAGTAAATAAAACCACCGGCAAAGCCCGCCGTCGCGAAGATGGTCATGTACTCGCTCGCGGGCAGAGAGGGCGCGTCGGCTGCCGCGCCGGCCAGGACCGGAATGGCGGCGAGCGCCGCTCCCCCCGCCAGCACGTAGTACATCCACGAACGGACGTGCAGGACCTCACCGATGACAGCGGCGGCGAAAGCCGGCAGGGCCGTGAGCGCGGGGCCGACGGTCCCGATGAAGACGACAGCTCCGAAGGTCATCGCCACGCTCCGCTGCACGTCGGGATCCTGCAGGACCGGGTCCTGAAGCACGAAGGCGCGAAACTGCGGGTCCTCGACTGCAATCGCCCGTAGCTCGTCGCCCACCCACACCGATCCGAGTGCGAGCAGCACAACGAGCGCGACCCCGACGGCAACGCAGAACGACACGGCGACGACGATGCCGCGCCAAACGAAATGCCCGATCATGCGGCTTTTTGTTCCCCTGCTTTCCGTGACGCCTCCTGCTGTCGCGACTATAGAAGAAGCATCGCAGCCCCGGGGATCAGCATCATGCCTAGAATCGATTTCTGGTACGAGTTCGCCAGCACGTACTCTTATATAACCGCGATGCGTATCGCGAACGTCGCGGCTGAGGAAGGCGTCGTTGTCCGCTGGCGGCCTTTCTTGCTCGGTCCCATCTTCAAGGAACTCGGCTGGAACGACTCACCGTTCAATATCTATCCCGCCAAGGGGCGCTATATGTGGCACGACTTCGCTCGCGTGTGTGACGAAGAAGGCTTGCCGCTGCAACTGCCGCCGGTGCGCTTCCCGCAGAATGGCGTGAAGGCCGCGCGGCTCGCGCTTGCCGGCGAAGCGGACGGCTGGACGGCGGCGTTCACGCGCGCGGTCTTCACCGCGAATTATGCGGAGCAGCGCGACATCTCCGACGACGGGACGCTGAGGGACATTCTGTCTGGTATCGATGTCGATCCGGATGCCGCCTTCGAGGCGGCCAATGCGCCGGCCAACAAGGAAGCGTTGTTTGCCCAAGTCGACGAGGCCAAGGCCCGCGGCATCTTTGGTGCGCCGTCTTTCACGGTTGGCGACGAACTGTTTTGGGGTAACGACCGGCTGGAAGCGGCGCTGCGCTGGGCGAAGGGGTAGCTCTCAGGTCTGGTGGTCCTCGAGCCAGGCGATCACATCGGCGGTGTTCGAGGTCGGCGGGAACACCGGATAGAACACGTGCTCGATCGCGCCGTCGCGGATGATGAGCGTGAGCCTCTTGATCAGCCGCATGCCGTCCACTGTGAAAGTCGGCAGGCGCGGCGCCTCGGTGAATGCGAGCCGGACATCGCTCAAGATTTCGAATGGAAGATGGAGGCGTTCCGCCACCTCCCGCTGATAGGCCGTGTCCTGGGTGCTGAGTCCGAACACCCGCGCCCCGAGCCGGGCGAGATCGGCGGCGAGGTCGCGGAAGGCGCAAGCCTGCGGCGTGCAACCGCGCGCACCAGGGATGGCGTCCCACCCGTCTGGCAAGGGTTCGCCGGGCACGCCGGTACGCGGATAGCAATAGATAACCGTGCGGTCGGGACCGAGGCGGGCGAGGTTGACGTCGCGTCCCTTTGTCGAGGGAAGGACAATCTCCGGCACCGCCATGCCGGCAAGATGATCGCAGGCGCCGTCGTCGATGGGGCGGGGAAGGTCGTCCGGCAGGTCCTGCAGGCTGCTCAAGCCCGCGCCTCGTCGAGACGCGCGCTCGCGCGCTGCTTTAGGCTCGCGCTCTTGAGCTGGCCGCAGGCGGCCATGATATCGCGGCCGCGGGGGCTGCGTACCGGGCTTGCATAGCCGGCGCGATTGACGACCTCGGCGAATTTCTCGATCTGCTCCCAGTCGGAACACTCGTACGGCGCGCCCGGCCAGGGATTGAATGGAATGAGATTGATCTTGGCGGGGATCTTCTTGAGTAGGCGCACGAGCGCCTTCGCGTCGTCGATCGAGTCGTTCACGTCCTTCAGCATCACATATTCGAAGGTGATGCGTTTCGCGTTGGAGAGGCCCGGATAGGCGCGGCAGGCGTCCAGCAGTTCGGCGATGGGCCATTTGCGGTTGATCGGCACCAGCTCGTCGCGCAGCTCGTCCCGCACGGCGTGCAGCGAAATCGCCAGCATCGTTCCGGCTTCGTCGCCCCAGCGCGGAATCTCCGGCACGATGCCGGAGGTGGACAGCGTGATGCGGCGCTTCGATATGGAGAGCCCCTCGCCGTCGGCGGCGACGGCGCACGCCTCGCGGACGTTGTCGAAATTGTAGAGGGGCTCGCCCATGCCCATCAGCACCACATTGGTGATCTTCCGCTCGCCGGACGGCAGCCCCGTGGGGTCGTCCGGGACCGCACCGGGCCAATCGCCGATCCGGTCGCGCGCGAGCAAGATCTGCCCGACGATCTCCTGTGCGGTGAGGTTGCGCACGAGCCGTTGCGTGCCCGTGTGGCAGAAGGTGCAGTTCAGCGTGCAGCCGACCTGGCTCGAGATGCAGAGCGTACCGCGATCCTCTTCAGGGATGTAGACCGTCTCCACATCCTTGCCGTCCGCGAGCCGAAGCAGCCATTTGCGCGTCCCGTCGACCGAGACCTGCTCGGAGACGATCTGCGGCCGGTCGAGCGAATACCGCGCCGCCAGCGTGGCGCGCAAATCCTTGGCGACGTCGGTCATGGCGTCGAATGAGGTTGCGCCGCGCACATAGAGCCAGCCCCAAAGCTGGGCGACGCGCATGCGCAGCTGCCGCTCGGGCACGCCGGCGGCGGTCAGCCGGTCGCGCAGCGCTTCACGGCCAAGCCCGGCAAGGCTTTCCCTGGCAAGACTTTCCCGTGCGTGTATATCGGCGGTCTGCGGCTCTGCGGCCGAATCGATTGTGGCGGTCGTGGTCATGACAAATTGCCTTCTCGGCCCCTCATATCATGAGGCGGACCGAAAATGCCAAGATGCTGCGGACAGCCACCCGCATCGGGTGGCTTTCGAACCCGGAGGCCGGCGTGCCCGACAGTGAGGTAACAGGACTTCGGCGAACCCTAGCCGGACTCGGTGGCGCACTCCTTGGCGGCGCGCTCGATTGCACTCGAGGTGCCGCTTAGGGAATATTCGTCCGTGGTGTTGGTGCCGCGCGCCGACCGGCCTTTGACGGTCATGGCGCTCCCGGCCTTCAGCGCCTCGACGAGCTTCGCCTCGTCTTCCGGCTTCTCGACAAAGGCGCCCTCGTCCTTGGTGAACAGTTCGAACGAGTCGCTGCCGATCGTCACCGTGACCTTGCCGCCGGGCGGGAAGGGGTAGCCCATCTTCACGCTGATCTCGCCGGCGATTTTGTCACTGGGGTATTCGGATGTGTAGAAATAGATAGGCCCGCGCCGCACGTTCCGCGGCAGCGACTTACGAGGCTGCGAGACGGCAAAGCAGACCTTGGGGCTTCCTTGCGAAACGTAGGCGGCCCAGTCGTTGAATTTCTGAAGAAGCTTGACTTCCTGCGCGACGACCGGCGTTGCGCTGAACGCCACCACCGCACAAGCCGCTACAACGGCTCGGCGCATCTCCCCGTCCCCGTGTCGTGAGCAGTCTCTACGCATGAATGGCTGCAGTCTTCCCTAGTTATGGCCCAAAGGTCAACCCTGACGCCGCCGCTTGGGCTGCCCCTGGACATGGGGCGCCAGCTGCGGCGCTACGGCTCCCTCGCTGACCGGACGCGGGGCGAAACGACCCAACGCCCGAAGCCGGTCATACATTACGATTGCCCCTGCTGTCGCCACATTCAATGAGAAATTCGTCGGAATGCGAATTACCTGATCGCAGCGCGTGAGCAGCCCTGCACTCAGTACACCCCGTTCCGGTCCCAGCACGTACGCACACTGCAAGGGATGAGGAAAACTCGGCAGTTCTGTGGCGTCGTCCAGAATTTCGATCCCGACGAGGCTGCACCCCTTGGGAAGCTGCATCTCGTCTACCGTCTTCCAATGGTACACCGGCAGGTGGTTGCCGGCCTTGGATGTGTCCGAGCGCATCTCCAGAGCCCGGGCATCCGCGCCGACCGTGAACGCGAAGCTCGCACCGAAGGCGTGCGCCGACCGGAGCAGGCCGCCGAGATTTCCCGCTTTGGAAATACTTTCGGCACCGATGCCGAAATAGCCGCGCGTCCTCGAAGGGTTCGGTTTCACGAACCTTGTGTGCCACACGGAAGAGCCGAGCAAAAGGCGGCTCTGCATCCCGCCGGCCGCTCGGACTTGTGATGGCGGCGCGCTCGGGGCAAAAGGCATGAGAGGCAACGCGACCGGGAGCCCTTCTATGCGTGCAGTGCAGTTCAGCGAATTCTCAGGGATCGACGCGCTCAAGCTCGTGGAGGTCGCGGATCCTGCGCCGAAGCCCGGCGAGGTGGTCGTCAAGGTCACAGCGGTCGGTCTCAACTTCTTCGACACCCTGGTCCTGAGGAACAAGTACCAATTCACGCCGCGCCTTCCGGCCTCGCCCGGCGGCGAGATTGCCGGTGTCGTCGAGGCGCTCGGCGACGACGTCACCGACCTCACGATAGGCCAGCGGGTCATGGCGCATGTGGGCGGCAATGGCTGCCGGGAACGGCTGGCGATCGACGCCGCGCGCGCGATCCCGATACCCGACGGCGTCAGCGACGACGTGGCGGCGGGGGTTTCGGTCACCTACGGGACGGCGATGCACGGCTTCAAGGACCGGGCGAAGCTGCAGCCCGGCGAGAGCGTCGCGGTGCTGGGGGCGGCCGGCGGCGCGGGTCTCGCGGCCGTCGAGATCGCCAAGCTGATGGGCGCCCACGTCATTGCCGTCGCCTCCTCGGAGGAGAAGATTGCGCTCGCCATGCGACATGGGGCCGACGAGGGCATCGACTACGAGACCTGCGACCTCAAGACGGCGCTCAAGGAGCGGACGGCGCCCGGGGGGCTCGATGTGCTGTACGACTGTGTCGGCGGCGATGCGGCGGAGCCGTCTTTGCGCGCGCTGGGGTGGAAGGGCCGGTATCTCGTTATCGGCTTTGCATCCGGCGACATCCCACGCCTGCCGCTCAACGTGATCATGCTGAAGGGATGCGACGTGCTGGGCGTCTTCTGGACGGCGTTCGTGGACCGCGAGCCGGAGGCGCATCGCGCCAACACGCTGCAGGTTCTGAATTGGTGCCGGGAGGGGCGGCTCGCGCCGCACATCCACGGGACCTATTCGCTGGCCGAAACCAAGGAGGCCCTAAGGGTCATTCAGGAACGCAAAGCCAGCGGCAAGGTGATCGTCCGCCCGCAGGAATAGCGCGTTGTTGCGCTGTACGGGCTAGCTGTGGGCGGTTGCGCCCGGCAATGCCTTGTCCAGCGCCTGCGCGGCGGCCGCCCGGTGGACCGGCGTGATATTTGCCGACACGAGGCCGACCACGGCGGTCAGAAGCGCCATGTCGTCCGCGAAGCCGAGGCCCGCGACGATGTCCGGGATGACGTCGATCGGCATGATGAAATAGGCGAGCGCCGCGAGCAGCATGCCGCGCACGCGCATCGGCGTGTTTGGGTCCATGGCGCAGTAATACGCGGCGACAAGGTCCTCGACGAAGGGCACATGTCCGGCAACGCGCTTCAGCTTGCGCCAAAAGTTGCTGCGTACGTTTTGCTCGCGCTTGAGCATTGTTTCCACGGATATCTCCCGTCCCAAAGCGGCTTCACGGAGATCGGCCGCGTCTTCAAATGCGGTCATGGTCGACTGTCTGTCCGTTTGATGTGTGCGGGCGCAACTCTTTTATTATATGGGAGGTCGAGATCCCCCTCTCAAGTGGAGCACCAAGACCCGAGACATGACTGGAGACAACACCAATAACGCCGATATGGTCCGCCATCGGCTGCTGTTTGCGTGCCTCGGCAATATCTGCCGGTCGCCGATGGCCGAAGGCGTGTTTCGCCGCGTGGCCGAGGAGGAAGGCGTGGCGCATTTGTTCGAGATCGATTCGGCCGGGATGGGTGATTGGCACAAGGGTCAGGCGCCCGACCCCCGGGCCCAGAAGGCCGCCTTGGCGCGCGGGGTCGACATCTCCGCGCAGTCGGCGCGCAAGGTCGAACTCGAAGACTTCGAACACTTCGATCTGATCTTGGCCATGGATGGATCGAACATCGCCGACCTTCAGGACGTCGCGCCTCATGCCGAACGCCACAAGATCCGGCGCTTCCTCGACTTCGCGCCGCACCTTGAGGAGGACGACGTCCCCGATCCCTATTACGGCGGGGAGGCAGGCTTCGACCACGCGCTCGACCTCATCGAAGCGGCGTCAACGGGTCTGCTGACCGAGCTGATGCGCGAAGCCGACGCGGCGCCGGAGTCTTAAGGATCGATCCCGAAGAGCGGCGGGTGATCGAACTCGTAGCCGCCATAGTAGTCGTCGCCGTAGTCCACCTCCTCGTCATCGAGATCGTAGGCCGCCTCGACGACATAGGGGCCGCCGCCGACCGAGTTGCGCGACGAGTAAAGAACGAAACGCTTCACCGTGAAGGTCTCGGAGATCAGTCCGGCATTCTGAAGATAGGCGGCCACCGCATCTGGCCTGGTGCCGCGCAGGCGGGCGACCGTCACGTGCGGCGTGAACTTGCGGCGCTCCGGCGCGAGACCGGCGACCCGCGCGGCCCCATCATGGGCGTGCTGCAGCGCTTCGAGCTCGGGCGAGGGCGCGACGCAAGCGAAGATCGTACGGGGCTTCTTGCCGCCGAAGCTATCGAGACCGTTCAGCTTGACGGTGAAGGGCGCGGCGACCAATTCGCCTAGAGCCTCGGTGAAATCGCGGGCCGTCGCGCCGTCCACGTCGCCAATGAAGCGCAATGTGAGGTGGTAGTACTCCGGGTCGATCCAGCGGGCCCCATGGAGGCCGGCCCGTAGCATCGACAAACGATCGGCGATGCTCCTCGGTATCTCTATTGCGGTGAATAGCCTGGGCATAACCGAATCAACATGTTGTTGCGATTACGAGTCTCAGGGGCAAGGGTTAGGGTAGTCAAGGTGGATGTTCTCGATGTCCTCAAGAACCGCCTTAGGCAGCGTCAGATCCGCGGCATCGATATCGGTCTTGAGCTGCTCCATCGAAGTTGCGCCAATGATGACGGACGTCATGAAGGGGCGCGATATGGCGTAGGCGATCGCCATCTGCGAGGGGTCGAGGCCGTGGCGTCGGGCGAGCGCAACATAGGCTGATATCGCGCGGGGGCCGTTTCCTTGCTCGTAGCGTCCGAGCCGATTGAACAGAGTCTTGCGCGCGCCTTCCGGCAACGCGCCGTTCTCGTATTTGCCGGTCAGATAGCCCTGGCCAAGTGGTGAGTAGCCCAGAAGGCTGATCTGCTCTTCGTAGCTGATTTCGGAAAGGCCGACCTCGTAGGACCGGTTCACGAGGTTGAAGGCGTTCTGGATCGAGACCACCCGCGGCAGATTGTGCTGCTCGGCGAGCTTCAGGAAGCTCATCGTGCCCCACGGCGTCTCGTTTGACAGACCGATGAAGCGCACCTTGCCGCTCGCAACGAACTCGCCAAGCACTTCGAGAATTTCGTGGATGTTGTGGGCGTCGTCGCCGAGCCGCCGGTATTCCAGCCCTTCGAACACGCGGATGGGCCTGTCCGGCCAGTGGAGCTGGTAGAGGTCCACATAGTCCGTCTGCAGGCGCCTGAGGCTCTTGTCGATGGCCTCGCGCATCTGCGCCGGCGTCTGACGCGAGAGTACGGGTTCGTCACGTAGCCAGTCGATGACGCTGCTGCGCCCCGCCACCTTCGTGGCGATCATCACCTTGTCGCGGGCCTTCCGCGAGGCGAGCCAGGTTCCCACGATCTCCTCCGTGGCGCCCTGGGTCGCAGCCTTCGGCGGGATCGGGTAGATCTCCGCGGCATCGAAGATGTTGATGCCCTGCTCCACGGCGTAGTCCATCTGCGCGTGCCCCTCGGCCTCGGTGTTCTGCTCGCCGAAGGTCATCGTGCCGAGCGTGAGCGCGCTCACTTTCACGCCGGTGCGTCCAAGTTCCCGATACTCCATAAAATCTCCGTGGTTCCTGTTCCCTGCGTCTCCCAGAGTCACATTTTGCAAAGGATAACAACTTGTTAGCGGCTACCGTCCTAATCCAGTTGTTAAGGACTCTTGGCCTAGAAAGGTAGGTCAAACCAGCCCGGCGCGGGAGACCCGCCGGCCGGGCGCCGACAGGGATGGGATGCCCGCATGGGTGCGCTTAGGCCAGAAAGGCTACCGAGGGATTTGGGCAGCGCTGCGGCCACCGGGCCGTCCAGCCCGAACGAACGTTCATTTCATGAGCCGGCTCATGAGCCGCCCTTTTGGGAACCGTGGAGCCGCTATCTGCGGCGGCTCGTTCTCGGCGCGGCCTATGCGTTGCAGCCGCAGCGCATCGCGCTCCTGCCGCGGCTGTGGCAGATGACGCTTGCCTACTACCTGAGCCCCAAAAACGTGCGGGACCATTTGCCGGCGCGGCCCACCTACTACACCAACTGGGGGCTGGCCGGCATCAGCGATGACCTCGGCGTTCCGGCGCTCCTACACAACTACGCGCAGGGTTTGTTCCCGGTCTGCCATATCGGGCCGATGAAGTGGTGGTGTCCCTCGCTGCGGGCTGTGCAGGACCCGCGGAATGCCCGTGTCGGCCGAACCGTCCGGCGGCTCATCCGGCGGCACAGCTTCACGGTCACGATGGACACGGATTTTGTAGGCGTGATGGAGGCCTGTGCGCAGCCGCGGCCGGGGAAGACGCCGCTCACCTGGATCACGCCGAAGGTCATGCGGGCGTTCTACGCCGCCTACAGAGCCGGATACGCGCACTCCGTCGAGGTGTGGGACCGGCATGGCAGGCTGGTTGGCGGTCTCTTCGGCCTCGCCATCGGCCAAGTCTACTTCGGTGAATCCAAATTTTCCCGTTCGTCCCACGCATCCAAGGTCGCGGTCGCCTATCTGCACCGGCACCTCGCAGCTTGGGGCTACCGCCTCTACGATGCGAAATGGATGACGCCCCATCTGGCCGAAACCGGCTTCGTGGCGATGCCGCGCGACGACTTCCTGTCCTTGCTGCCGTGGTACACCTCGGAAGAGGGGCATGTCGGCCGCTGGTCTGTCGATCCGGCGCTCGACCCTGCGGATTGGTCCAAGGGGTGGGACGTCGCGTCGCCCACCCCGCCCGGCGCGGCGCCGCATGCGGCGTGAGTGCAGCGCGGATGCAATATTCGACCGAACGGCCCGACGTCTCCGGGGGCGCTGCGAGGGAAGGTGATTGGATGGCGTTCTTGCACCGGCACCTGAAGCCGTTCGTATCGACGTCGTCGCTTCTTTCGCTCGCGCGGATTGCCGGCGCGGCGGCGGGCTTCGCCACGCAGATCCTGCTGGCGCGCGCGCTCCACGCCTCGGCGCTTGGGCTGTTCTACTCCGTCACCAGCCTCGCCGCCGTCATGGGGGTCGTCGCCGCACTCGGCTATCCGGGGATCGCGTCGCGCTTCGTGTCGCGCTTCCGGGAAAAGAACCAGTACGGGCTGCTTTCGGCCTTCGTCATCCATGCCAGGACGGCGACGAGGCTGTGCGCCGCCGTCGCCACCGCTGCCGTGCTGGTCTTCGCGGCGATGTGGCCGGGGCTGAGCACGGAGGCCAAGCTTGCGACGGCCGCCGCCGCTCTCGCGATCCCGGCGAACGCGGCGCTGCGGTTCAACGGCGCGCTTGCGGCTGCCTTCCGAAAATTCGGGTTGGCCTATCTTCCGGATACGTGCATCCGGCCATTCATTCTGTTGGCCTGTCTGCTGCTGTTGGTCGAGCTGGGCGCGCCGCTGACCGCCGCGATCGCGACCAGTCTTCTGACGGTCATCTTCGTCGCCCTCGCGCTGGCGCAATATCTGCTGCTAGCGAGGGCGGTCCCCGCCGTGAGCCGACCCGCGACACAGGCCCCGCCGCGCTACGTGCGGATCTGGCGCCGCGAGGCGCCGCCGCTGATCCTGGTTGCGCTGTACACGTTCTTTTTCGCCGATGTGGACATTCTCCTGGTGACGCCGCTTCTCTCCAGCGCGGACACGGCCATCGTCGGACTTTGCCTCAAGCTGGCGCTCCTCGTTGGTTTCGCGGTCCAGGTCGCCCATCAGGTGACGGTGCCCGACCTCGCCGACGCCCATGCGCGCAAGGAGCACGACGCCATCGACGCCATCGTGCTGAAGGCGATCTTGTTCCCGCTCGTGGCGACGCTCGGCGCACTCGTCGTGGTCGCGCTCTGGGGTGAGACAATTTTATCGTTGTTCGGACCGGCGTTCACGGGCGCGAAGGTGCCGCTCCTGATCCTGCTCGCGTGCCAGCTGGTCCGTGTCTTCTTCGGGCCAAACGTGGCGCTGCTTTCGGTGATCGGCGCTCAGCGACAGAACGCAACGCTCGCCGTTACGGCCCTCGTGGTGCTCGCGTTGGCTAATTTGGCGCTTGTGCCGCCCTTGGGCGTCGTCGGGGCGGCGCTTGCCGTGGCCGTGGCGACGCTGGTGTGGCTTGGCACCTGCGCGGTGGTCCTATCGCGCGTGAGCGGGCTGCGCACCGACGTCCTGCATCTTGCGTCGCGTACCGCGCGAGAGCGCCGGAAGGCCCTCTAGGAGAATTTTGCCCTCTAGGTAAGCGCCGCCGCCGGGAGCGCGCCGATTTGCTCGGCTTCCACGGCGGCTTCCTCGCTGGCGAACATGTAGGTGAAGATAAGCCACAGAATGAACGCGGCGACCACGAAGATCGCGACGGCTTTGCCGAAGGCGCCGAAGGATAGGGGCATGAATGTGCACTCGTTTCGGGTTTGTCTTGTTGGGATTGTCTTGCGCCGCAACACGGCGGACACCAGTTCTTCGCGCCGCGACCCTAGCGCAACAGATGGATCGCGATCAATGAACTTGAAAAACAGACTTGAGCGACCGGGCGGACTGTTGGACACATATGTGCCGAAACTTGCTTTCCGACGACTTGCCGACGACACTCCGTCCACGGCGTTGGCGGGGGGTGTTGCCGTATGACCGAAAAGTCGAAGGATCTGATCGCGGCTCTGGACGCTCTGGAGGAAACCGTCGAGCGGCGTCAGGCGTCGCCCGATTCGTTGCTGTCGGAGCTTGCGACGCGTCTCTTGGGCTTCCCGCGCGATAGCGCTGAGCGTCCGCGCGCCCATCGCATGCTGGGCGTCGTCTACAGCCAGATGGGCCGCGACGCCGATGCGCTCAAGGAACTCGGCGACGCGCGGGGGCTCGCCGCGAAGTTGTCGCCGCCAAATTACCGCGAGTTGGGCAACGTCGCGCGCGCGATGTCCGCTATCTATGCGGCCTCGGGCGACGAACGTCTGGCTCGGGACGAACTGATCACCGCGCTGACCTTCACCGCAATCGGCGGCACACCCGACGAGATCGTGCGGCTCGTCGCCGATGTCGCGCAGAGCGAGCTGCAGGCGCGGCGCTTCGAGAACGGCGCACTTCTTTTCGAGTTTCTTCTCAAGGGCAACGACACCCTCAAAGTCCCCGACTACGCCGTCCACGACGCTCGTATCAGTCTCGTACAGGCGCTGAACGCGCTCGGTCGGCACGAGGAGGTTCCCGCCCACGTCAAGGTCTCCCACGCGACTTTGAGTGAAGACGACAGGCGCCTGCGTTTCCTGACGCAGATCGAGGCCGCCCGCGCGAGCGCGGGGCTCGGACGTCACGACGAGGCGGAGGGTGGGCTGCTGGTGGCCGAGAATTTCCTGCCCGAGGACGTTACGGCGATAGACCACTCCGAGTTCGTCGAGGCGGTGACGGAGCTGCAGGAGGTTCGCGCCGGGGAATCCGCCGTTGAGAGTTTGAAGCTTCTCGTTGCACAGTATACGGAGCAAGATGCTGCGGCGCGCATCGTTGTCGCCTGCCGCGCGCTCGCCAACGCGCTCCTGAAGCGAGGCGACGTTACCGGCGCCTTGGGGGCGCTCGGTTGCGCGCTGCGGGCGGCGCTACACGGGAAGCTCAAGGTGGCGGGCGAGCTGCGCACGGAAATTCTGCGGCGCGCGGGTGCCGACCGTCTCCTCGACCTCGCCGGCTCGAAGAGCCTGATCGGGCTCGACGGAGAACGCGAGCTACGGTTCGTGAAGCTCCGCCCGCTCGGCCACGGGAGCGCCGGTGACAGCGTGCTCGCGTTGGGTATGGACGACGGCGAAGAGGTCTCCCTCAGGACGCTGGATCTCAGCGCTCTCGGCGAGAAGGAGCGCGAGGCCGTGCTGTCCAGGGAGCGGCGCGCCTACGCAACGGTCGCGACGCTCCACGATGCGCGGATCGCCAAGATCCGCGACATGCGCCTCGCGCCGGACGGCTTGCTCTACACGCTGCAGCTTCGGCCGGAAGGCCCGACCCTTCGCGACCTCTACGCAGCGGGAACTGACCCGTCGCGCATGCTCTCGCTTCTGGCCGACACCGCCGGGGCGCTCAGCGTGCTGCACCGCCGCGATATCGTGCACCGCGACTTGACCCCCGACCACGTGGTCGTCGGGCGCGACAACCAGGGCCGCGAGCTTCCGGTGCTGATCGAGTTGGGGTTGGCGCCCGTCGCCGCGGCACCCGGCGTTGCCGGGTATCCAGGCGTGCCTCCGTACGTCGCCCCGGAGCAGGTGGCCGGCGGGGACGTCGACACGAGCGCCGACATCTACGCCCTCGGGCAGATGATCGCCGAGCTATGGGGCGGACGCGTGCCGGCGCGCGCGAACTTGGGGCGTCTCTGGAAGCGCGACGGCGAGGACCAGATGCCGCGCGACATCGGCGATCTGGTGCGCGGTATGACGGCGGCGGAGCCGAGCCGCCGCACGACGGACCTCGGCGACATCGTAGAGGTTCTCAAATCGCAGCAGGACCAGGCAGAGCCCAACGGATCACAGGATTAAGGCGCATGCCGCTCCGCCGCAATCGCATCGCCGGCCTGCGTGCCGCCTGAATGTGAAATGCGCGATACATCTCGTTTACACGTAATTTGGCCTGACCTCAGTAGGGTGGACCACCATGCGCCCGGTGCGAGTGCCGGACCGGCATTTGTGCAGCCTCACCGAGCCTCTTAGACCAGCTCACGCAGTCGCCCCCAAAACGCGCGCTGAGTTCTAACTAACTCAATTGCCTTGTTGCGGAGCCCGGCACGCACATCGTCGCCTTGATTCCACGCACGCCGCGTGGCCTCGATCAGTCGTTTAGCGGGGACGCCATCCGCGAAATCAATCACCTCGCAGCCACGCCCGAACAGATCTGCAAGGCCCAAAAATTTGCGGCGATAATGGTCCGATGCTGCGAAGGCAACGACCGGGACCCCGGCAGCGAGTGCAAATACGGCAGCATGAAAAGCCCCGGTTATCACCACACGGCACCGGCCCACGCGATTACTAAGTTCGGCCGGCGTCGTCGGCATCGGGGCGTCGTCCAGATTTACAGCGAGCCCCGATAGCGCGGACTCCATCGCGTCCCAGTCCGATGGGCCGACTATGTTGACAGGGAGCCGCACGACCGGCGCGTCAAAATGCGAAGAAACGTCGGCAATCGCCGTCCCGATGCCGTGTGCCACTTCGTCATTTACGTTGGCGTATTTTATGACACGAATTCCGAAACCGATGGCATTCGGCCGTTCCGCCCTCTCGCCTTCGAGCGCAATCTCGAGGGCGTCATCCCCGGTCATGTGGATCCGCTCCTCGGCGACACCTAATGATCTAAGAACTTTCGGCGAAGTCCGCGGGTCCCTGCAGCCGATGAGATCCACGTTGGCCAAGACGTCCCGTGCCTTGGGGGCGAGCTCGCGTCCAAAGGGTTCGAAGCCCGGGGACATGATGGCCGTAGGACGTCCAAGTCGCTGCGCGCCCGCCAGCGTATCGAGGAGACCGCGAGCATGACGCGCGAAGCTGTCGGTGAAGTAACCTCCCCCCGACAAAAGCACGAGATCACTGGATCGGAGTGCCTCGAAGTATGCCTCTGCGCGCGGTAGGTCCCACAGTTCCTTGGTGCGCCCACATAGAATACCGGGCGTGTTTACCTGGCGAGCGGCGGTTAGTGCCGTTCGCCTCAGCGGCCAGAGACCGTCGATCGGCCATCGTGAAGGATCGCCTGCTGCGAACCACTCTCGAGAATGAGCGGCGCCGTGCGAAATTGGCATCAGAGGCGAGCAGTGCCGAATGATGAGGTCGGGGTCGTCTGTTAAAACCCTGATCTCGGCGGTGGGAAACAGCTCCGACAGTCGCCTCCCGGCGACCTGATACAGCGCGATATCCCCGATATTCGACCACTGCGAGAAGTAGTTGGAGCAGTCGATTAGGATTTTCATCCGGCGGCGTTTCCCTGCTTACCGTTTGACCTTAGCTCAAGTACCAAAGGTTGCCTTCATGATCGTCTCGTCGCGCGACGCATGTGCTGCTCTTCGGATGAGTGCAACGGCGCTCCTTGTACCACTACGTCTTGACAACCGGACCGCCCCGATGCCGTCTCTCGATTCATGATGCCATCCTCGCCACGCTCCATGCCTTGGGTCTCCTAGATGTGCGGTATTGCCGGGCTGCTCGACCCCGAACGGCGCTCCACAGGCGATGCGCTGGAGGGGCTCGCGGAAAACATGGTGTGTTTGCTGCGGCATCGCGGGCCCGACGCAAGCGGGGTCTGGACGGAGCCTGAGGCCGGGGTTGCCCTGGGCCACGCCCGGCTCTCCATCATCGATCTCAGCGCGGCAGGCGCGCAGCCCATGGCGTCAGCGTCGGGGCGCTACGTGCTGTCCTACAACGGCGAGGTCTACAACGCAGGCGAGCTGCGCGCCGATCTCGAACAGGAGGGGCACCTGTTTCGCGGTCATTCCGATACGGAAGCGATCGTCGAGGGCTTCGCGGCGTGGGGCGTGCCGGAGACCGTCGAGCGGCTGATCGGCATGTTCGCCTTCGCGGTCTTCGACCGCAAAGAGCGCGTGCTGACGCTTGTCCGCGACCGTCTCGGCATCAAGCCCCTCTACTGGGGACGGCTCGAGGGCCGCGTCGCGTTTGCGTCGGAGTTGAAAGCCTTCGCGCCGCTGCCGGGGTTTCCTTCCGAGATCGATCGCGACGCGCTCGCGGCCTATCTGTGCACCGGCTATGTGCCCGCGCCGGCCTCCATCTATCGGGGCATCTCCAAGTTGGAACCGGGCTCCATGCTTGAAGTCCGGGCCGACGGCGTCGTGCGAAGCCACAGATACTGGTCTGCGCTCGATGTGGCGGAGCGCGGGCAATCCCTACCCCTGAAGGCGGACGAGACCGAGGCGGTCGGTCAGCTCGAGGCGCTTCTAACCGATGCGGTGACGCGGCGCATGGTCGCCGACGTGCCGCTCGGGGTGTTCCTGTCCGGGGGCATCGACTCATCGACCGTGGCGGCGCTCATGCAGGCGAACGCGCGAGAGCCGGTGCGGAGTTTCTCGATAGGGTTCCACGAGCAGTCCTACAACGAGGCCGACGCAGCGAAAGCGGTGGCGGAGCATCTCGGCACCGATCACACGGAGCTCTATGTGAGCGCCGCCGAAGCGCAAAGCGTCGTGCCGAAGCTGCCCGAAATCTTCGACGAGCCTTTTGCCGATGTCTCCCAAATTCCCACCTATCTCGTCTCGGAGATGACGCGGAAGCACGTCACGGTGGCGCTCTCGGGCGACGGGGGCGACGAGTTGTTCGCGGGCTACAATCGCTACGCTCAGGGCCTTCGCGCCGTGCAGGCGCTGCGGCATTTGCCCGGACCTCTGCCCAGTGCCGTTTCCCGGCTGCTGGCGTCGGCGTCGCCGCAGACGTGGGACGCCCTGTTCTCAGCCGTCCCGTCGGGGCTGCGGCCCCGGCAGCCGGGCGACAAGCTGCACAAGCTTGCGGCCGTTCTGGGCGCGGACGCAGACGACTACTACCCGGTTTTGGTTTCCCCTTGGGCGGAGGCGTGGTCGCTGGTCCAGGGCGCTCGCCGGCCCGAGCCGGCCCCGTTCGCCAAAGAGGTGCGCAGCCGCTTCAAGAACGAGCTGGCTTGGATGCAGTACGCCGACATGGTGACCTACCTCCCGGACGACGTTCTGACGAAGGTCGACCGCGCCTCGATGGCGGTATCGCTGGAGGCGCGCGTGCCGCTCCTGGACCACCGCGTGGTCGCGTTTGCGTGGCAGCTGCCCGACGACCTCAAGATCAGGCGCGGTCAGGGAAAATGGCTGCTGCGGCAGCTTCTCTACAAATACGTCCCGAAATCGCTGGTGGAGCGGCCCAAGATGGGCTTCGGCGTTCCGATCGACGCGTGGCTCCGGGGGCCGCTCAAGGAGTGGGCCGAGGATCTCCTCGACCCGGGCCCGATGGCGCAGGCGGGATATCTCGACCCGGAGCCGATCAGGCTCAAATGGGCCGAGCACCTCTCCGGGCGGCGCAACTGGCAGCACTTCCTCTGGAATGTGCTGATGTTCGAGGCCTGGCGCCGCCAATGACAGAGGCTTCGACGTTGCGGCCCAGGCCGTCTTGCGCGGCGCGCGGCGGTCTGCTGAATTGCCGCGCTATGACTGACATCCGAATAGACGGCGGAGACTTTGGCGGTCACCGCGAAAGCCGGGGGAGGGCTGCGGCCAATCCCGGATATTGTGGCTGAATGACCCCAGAAACATCCGACGGCAAGAGTGCGCGGACGGCTCAACGGACGCTCGTCTATGTAGCGGGGTATGGCCGCAGCGGATCGACCTTGGTGGGTCGCCTCATTGCGAGTACCGGACAGGCGCTGGACGTCGGCGAAGTGGCCATGGCGCCGCTGTTTCTTTCCAAACCAAAGTCCCGCTGCTCATGCGGCGCGAGATTGACCGCGTGCCCCGTTTGGGGCGCCGTCCCTGAAGAGCTGCGCCAGCTGCCGCCCCGGCCGGCGAATCGGCATGACCATGCGGCGCTGCTCCGCGCCATTCTCGAAGTCTCGACGCAGCAGACCATCGTCGACTCCTCCAAGACGGCCGCGCTGCTCGCGTTCCGCCCCCACTTCCTCAGCAGAACCCTGCCCGTGAAGCTGTATCTCGTGCACCTGGTCAGGGATCCGCGCGCGGTCGTCTGGTCGGTCGTTCGCGACCGGCGGACGCGGCGAGACCAACCGAGCGTTTGGCGCGACGTTCTGCTGGCGGCAAAGACGTCGCTCGTCTGGCAGGCGGCGAACGTCGCGGCCGAGCTGCAGGGACTCTGGTTCGCGCCTGACATGATCCGGCTGCGGTACGATCACTTTGTGCGGTTCGGCACGCCACGTACCCTTGAAGGCATACTGCCGCAGGGCGCGCAAGAAGGAGTGACCCACGAGAGCGGCATCGGCGATTACCATTCGCTCGGCGGCAACGCGATGCGGAACGAGAAAACGGTCGTCGTGAGACTGGACGATGCGTGGCGCACGCAAATGCCGCGACACTTGCTATATCTCGCCACGGTGCTCTCGTTTCCCTTTATTGTCCGGTATCGCTTCGGATTGGGCCCGGGTGGGGCACGCTGATGCCCGACGTCCGGCCGCTTTGGAGGGCGCGATGACTTCGCAGCCGGCCGTCACGATCGTAACGCCGTGTCTCAATCGCGCGGACATGATTGCTGCCGCAGTCGAGAGCGTCCGCGATCAGGATTTCGACGGACGTATCGAGCACCTCGTCATGGACGGCGGCTCGACGGACGGGACCCTCGATCTGCTCAAGTGCTACCCGGAGGTCACGGTGGTCTCCGAACCCGATAATGGCCTCTACGACGCCCTGAACAAGGGCATCGCACGGGCGCAAGCCTCCATTGTCGGCCTTCTCAACTCCGATGATGTCTATCGGCCGCACGCCGTCCGCAAGGCCGTTGCTGCCTTTAGCGCCGACCCCGCAGCTGCGATGGTGTGCGGCGGCGCCGACATACTCGAGGGCGCGGCGAGCAGCGACACCGTCATCCGGCGCTATGACAACGCCGACAACCGGAATCTCGATCCGCAGGACCTGCTCCTCGGCGTGCCCATCGTGAACGCGCGGTTCTACCGTCGCGCATTGTTCGACCAAGTCGGCTTGTTCGACACAAGGTACAAGATCGTGGCGGACCGCGACTTCCTGTTGCGAGCGGCGCTCGCAGATGCGGCGGCCGCTCCAATCGAGGGTGTCGTCTACGCGTACGGGTCCCATGGCGGGTCGCTCACCATTGGCGGCATCGGAGCGCGCCGGCGTATCGCGGAAGAGTCGATCGAGATGGCCGAAGATTGGCTCGGCCGCACGCCGCAAATGTCAGCGGCCGCCGCGCGCAGCATGAAGCGTCTGCATGCGCAGTGCACCCTCATCTGTGTCGCCGATTCTTTGCGGCGAGGCGACGTCAGCGACGCGAGCCGTTGGGCCGGCCGCGCGATGCGGTCCAATGGTCTCTGGCCCGTCTCTGCGCTCGGTGCCGTCGGGGCTTGGGCCGTGCGGCGTATGCGGCTGGAGCGGGTGTAACCATGTCGGTGACCGGACGCGTCAGCGCGATCATCCCCGCCTACAACCGCAGCCACTGTATCGGCCGCGCGCTCGAGAGTGTGCTGGCACAAACGCTGCCGCCGGAGGAGATCATCGTCGTCGACGATGCGTCGACCGACGATCTGGCGGCGGTGCTGGCACCGTTCGGCGACAAGGTGCGGTGCGTCCGGCACGAGACCAACCAGGGGGCGGCGGCGGCGCGCAACACGGGTCTCGAGGCGGCCGGCGGAGACTGGGTCGCCTTTCTCGATAGCGACGATGTTTGGCTCGAGGACAAGCAGGCGCAGCAGCTTGCATTCATGGCGCGCCTCGGTCTGGTCGGCAGTTGCACCGGCTTCAAGACGATATCCGGCACCGAGGCCGAAGACGCTTGGCGCCCCTACGCGGAAATCCTGTCCGAGAGCGATACCGCCTGGGGCTGCTACACCAGCCCCGGCTCGACCTTGGTCGTGCGGCGCGATGCGATTGCGGCCAGCGGATCGTATGATGCGCAATTCGCCCGTTTCGAGGACTGGGATTTGATGCTGCGGCTCGTGTTGGACCATCCGGGGCGGATCGGCTTTCTCGACACGCCGCTTGCGGCGATCCATCTCGGCTCCAGCGCCAGCCGTCCGGCGTGGAACACGGCCCTCGATCTCATGCTCTCGAAGCACGGAGCCGCTTTGCGGGCTCGTGATCCCAAGCTGTACCGGCAATTCCGCTCGGGCATCGCCTTCAACCGGGGCGCCGTCTTCGCGGGGCAGGGTCGGTGGCTGGGGGTCGGGGGCGAGCTGCTCCGCGCCTTTTGCTTGGCACCCGCCGGAAACTGGCCGTTTCGAGTCATTCTCGGCCCCCGGATCCGGTCGCTCCTGCGGACGCCCTAAAATCTGCGGTGCGGACAGGTGCCGATTCCTGCGGGGTTGGTCTAAGCCATTGCCTTGTGGGGGAGGTTCCTTGTAGGACAAGGCCCAATATTTCGAACCTTCGTGGCCATTCGTCCGCCAGCGGTCGGCGCCAACAGGAGATTGAGTTTGTCAGATAAAGTCGCATTGATCAGCGGTGTCACCGGCCAAGATGGCGCGTATCTCGCCGAGCTGTTGCTGTCCAAAGGGTACCGCGTCCACGGCATCAAGCGGCGCTCCTCGTCGTTCAACACCGAGCGCGTCGATCATCTCTACGAGGATCCGCACGAAAACGATCCGCGCTTTCGCATGCATTACGGCGATCTGACGGACGCGACCAACCTCATCCGCCTCGTGCAAGAGGTCCAGCCGGACGAGATCTACAACCTCGCGGCACAGAGCCACGTGCAGGTCAGCTTCGACACGCCGGAGTACACGGCGAACGCCGATGCCGTCGGTACGCTGCGCTTTCTCGAGGCTATCCGGATTCTCGGCATGGAGGGCCGAACCCGTTTCTATCAGGCTTCGACTTCCGAGCTCTACGGTAAGGTTCAGGAAGTCCCCCAGCGGGAGACGACCCCATTCTATCCGCGTTCGCCTTATGCCGCTGCGAAGCTCTATGCCTATTGGATCACGGTGAACTACCGCGAGGCCTACGGGATGCATGCCTCGAACGGCATCCTCTTCAACCACGAGAGCCCCATTCGCGGCGAGACCTTCGTGACCCGCAAGATCACCCGCGCGGTTGCCGCGATCGAGGCCGGCGCGCAGGATTGTCTGTGGCTCGGCAATCTCGACGCCCAGCGCGATTGGGGCCATGCGCGGGACTATGTCGAAGGCATGTGGCGGATTCTCCAGCAGGACACGCCGGACGACTACGTGCTGGCGACCGGCGAGATGCACTCTGTCCGTGAGTTTGTGGAACTCGCTTTCGGGCAGCTCGGCGTTCCAATCGAGTGGCGTGGCGAGGGAATCGACGAGCAAGGCATCGATACGCGGAACGGCCGCGTTCTGATCCGCATCGACGAGCGGTATTTCCGGCCGACTGAGGTCGATCAGCTGCTCGGCGATCCGAGCAAGGCGAAGCGTGTCCTCGGGTGGGAGCACTCGACGCCGTTTCGGCAACTCGTATCCGAGATGGTCGACAGCGACATGCGTGCGTTCAGGGGAACGAATAGCTTCCAGCGCCGCGCGATGGGCGAGTAGGAGCGCACAAAAGGCCTAGGCGGCGCCGAGCCGGATCTCACCTTTGCCGAGCTCGCCCGTATACCACTCGTAAGTCTGCTTGAGGCCCGCGGCGAGGTCGTATTTCGGCCGCCAGCCGAGGGCAGCCAGGCGCGAGCAATCCATGACCTTGCGCGGCGTCCCGTCCGGCTTCGACTTATCGAAGCGCAGTTCGCCCGAAAAGCCGACCGCCTCCATCATGCGCTGGGCCAGCTCGGCGATGGTGACTTCCTCGCCCGTTCCCACATTGATGTGCTCGGCGTCGTCGTATTCCCGCAACAGAAAAACGAGAGCGTCGGCGAGGTCGTCCACGTGCATGAATTCACGCAAGGGGGTGCCTGTACCCCAGATCTCGACGCTGCTTGCGCCTTCACGCGCCGCCGCATCCACTTTGCGCATGAGTGCGGGAATGACGTGGCTGTTGTTCAAGTCGAAATTGTCGCCGGGGCCGTAGAGATTTGTCGGCATCGCGGAGATATAGGAGCGGCCGTATTGCTCGCGATAAGCCTGGCACAACATGATGCCGGCGATCTTGGCGATCGCGTACCATTTGTTGGTTGGCTCAAGCGGGCCGGTCAGCAACGCATCCTCCCGCATGGGCTGCGGGGCCTCGCGCGGGTAGATGCAAGAGGAGCCGAGGAACAGCAGCCTGTCGATGTCGGCTTCGTGGGATCCGGCAATGAGGTTGGATTCGATCAACAAATTGTCGTTGAGGAAATCCACGGGATAGGTGGCGTTTGCCAGGATGCCGCCGACCTTCGCGGCGGCCACGATCACGATGTCGGGTGCGGTCGTCTTCAGGTAACTCTTCGTCGCCGCCTGGTCGCGCAGGTCGACCCCGGACCGTCCGGCGGTCAGGATTTCGACAGGCTCCTGTTCGAGGCGGCGGACAAGCGCTTGTCCCACCAGGCCCTTGTGGCCGGCCACAAAAATGCGTTTCCCTGAAATATCCAACTGCGAAGCCATCAATCCCCTCGTGTCGTTCGCCGGTTCCATAGCACCACTTAATTCCCCAAGCCAATCGATACGTCCCTGCGGCAAACCATGCCGCGACACCGTCATTGACAACCGCGGGCCTGGCGGGGATGACTGTGCGGCGACCCGGGCAGGTCGTGCACGGCGTGATCGGCCCTTACAGACCAGATAGTTAATGCACTCGCCCGACTCGCGGCGGGAAGCCCGATGGAGTGAGGCTGCGAAAGATGGGACCCCTCTGCATTCCGGTGATCATGTGTGGCGGCGCGGGGACTCGCGTCTGGCCGGAATCGCGCGAGACGCTTCCCAAGCAGTTCATCCCGCTCGTTGGCGAGCAGTCCACGTTTCAGCGCATCCTCTCGATGATCGCGGACCCCGCCGTGTTCGGCAAACCCGTCGTCATCACAAACCACGCCTATCGCTTTCTCGTCGCCGAGCAACTCGATGAGGTCGGCGTCGAGGCAACCATCGTGCTTGAGCCGGTGCGAAGGGATTCGGGTCCGGCGGTCGCGGTCGCGGCGATCCTCGGCGCCGCGGCCGGGCCGGACACCGTCGTGGCCATGTTCGCCGCGGACCATATCTACGAGAAGCCCGACGAGTTTATCGCGAACTGCAAGGCCGCAATCGCGACTGCGGCCAAAGGCAACATCGTAAGCTTCGGGATCAAGCCGGCTCACGCGGCGACGAATTTCGGTTACATCCGCCCCGGCGCGCCGATCGAAGGAACCGCGGCTCGACGTGTCGAGGCCTTCGTCGAAAAGCCGGACGCCGCGACCGCCGAACGCTATATCGCCGAAGGCTATCTTTGGAATTCGGGAAATTTCGTCTTCCCGGCAGAGACCATGCGCGATGAGATCGAGCGGTTCGAGCCGGAGATGGCGTCCGCCGTGTCCGATGCCGTTGCCAAAGCAAAGACGGATCTCGACTTTCTGGTTCTCGACGAGGACGCTTTCGGGCGCGCGACCAAGAAGTCGATCGACTACGCCGTTATGGAGCGCACTGATCGCGCCGCCGTTCTAGAGGCCGATATGGGCTGGAACGACCTTGGCACCTGGAGTTCCGCGCTGGGCTTCACGGTGACCGACGATGCGGGCAACTCCATTCGCGGCGACGGCGTGGTTGTCGATTGCACCAATGTCCATGTGCGCTCTCCCGAGATGCTGACCGCCGTTGTGGGCCTGCAAGACCTCGTCGTCGTAACGACAGCCGACGCGGTTCTCGTGCTGAACAGCAAGGAGGCCGACAAGGTGAAGGCGCTGGTCGAGGAGCTGAGAAAGCGCGAACGCCGCGAAGTGGTCGAGCACAAGCGGGTCTATCGTCCGTGGGGTTACTATCAGGGGGTCGATCAGGGCGCGCGGCATCAGGTGAAGCGCATTCTAGTCAAGCCTGGCGCGAGCCTATCACTGCAAAAGCACTTTCACCGCGCCGAGCACTGGATCGTCGTGAAGGGCACCGCAGAGGTGACGCGTGACGACGAAGTGCTCACCGTCCACGAGAACGAGTCGATTTATCTCCCGATTGGGTGCACGCATCGCCTCGCCAATCCAGGCAAGATCGAACTCGAGCTCATCGAGGTGCAGACCGGCAGCTATCTCGGCGAGGACGACATCGTCCGGCTAGAGGATATCTACAACCGGGCATAGGCTTCGATTGGTTCTGCAGACCGAGCGTGCCAATCTCTCGGCATGGGCGATACCTTGAGTGCTTCGCATCCCGTTCTCCTGACGTCTGTCCCGCCGGCAACGCACCGGATGCGGGGTGGCCAGCAAGTTGGAGAGCGCTACCAGCGCGATTGCATAGAGTCTTGGGTTGAATCGGGTTTCCGCGTCATCAGCGTAAACCCGATGTGTGAGGTCGACGCGGTTCGATCCCTGAAGCTGCCGCTTGAGGTCGTAGAGGCGAACGGAGACGGCCGTCCAACGATCGCCTCCCTGCTCGAGCTGGCACAGTCAACTGGCGCGCGTCTTTGCGGCATCGTCAATGCCGACTGCATCATGGTTCGGATTCCGGGATTGGCTCAGCAACTCGATCAGGAGACGACACACGGCCTCTATTTCACCGAGCGTATTGATCTTGGAGACCATGGAGAGTTTGTGCCCGGATCCTGCGGGGGATTCGATGGCTTCTATTTTCTGCCGTCTGAACTCGGGACAAACTTCGACGCCACTCTACGGCTGGGGGACCCCTGGTGGGACTACTGGCTTCCGTGCATCGCTGCGCTGCGGGGCATCGAGCTCTTTCGGACGTCTTCTCCGATGCTCCTGCATCTGGCACACGAACGCAGATGGGACCCGCAGACTTGGGAGCAGAATTCGCGGTACTTCCGCGCCCAAATCATCGAGGAGCGCAGTCGGCTGGCCTCTGAAGGTGCGTTGGATGTACTTCAGTTTCCGGACGTATCAGCAGAGAAGTCGCAGGCCATCGCGCTCGCGGTGTACGACTGGCTGCGCAGCCAATCCGAAGCGCTGCACTTCTGCGCGGACCAGGTGGTGAGCTGCGGCGTCGTTGAGTTTCGCTCCATGCGTGACTACCACGCGATCGCCGCGCCGCGAGCAATCAAAAAGCTGACGAACAGAAACAACGTGCTCGAGGACCGAGTCGGAACGATTCGCACCGAGCTCGACGAGCTGAAGCGCGAGAACAATAGGCTGGTCGCGCGGGAGAGAATGATCCGCACCAATGTACGACGAGCAATTGGCACATTGGATCGCATGAAATCTCAGCCGTTGCGGCCGGAAAGCACCAAAGCACCGCTCCTGCAACGCGCGGCCCAACGCCTGCTGGGTTCCGATGCCAGTGGAGAAAGCCCCCGCTCGCTTATCGTTTCATGGGCCGGACTAATTCGCCCCCGAACACTTGCTGTACTTGCGGCTCTGTTATGCCTAGGCCTAATCCTCTTCATCGCCCCGATAGTTACATCGGCCCAGGGTGGATACGTCATCGCCTATTGGCTGGCGGGATTCGGCTGCGTAGCCATTGCGGCCGCCGCATGCGCCATCTCTTTGGCGCGCTACGTCGCGTATCGCGGCTATCGCTACGGGCAAGCTCCCGAAAGTGTACGCAAGCGGCTGACTGTCCTGTTGGACCGGATGCACAATGGCAGTTGATTGAGCTCGGGCTTCAATCAGTCTCTCTCTGATATTCCAGCACGTAGTCCCACCCACGATAGCGGACGAGCCGATAGCCGACGTCGTAGAGCTTCCCTAGCGTCGCGAGCGTCTGGGCTTTGCCGGTCCTTTCGGCGTCGCTGTCGCCGGGATGAAACTCGACGAGCAGGATCTTGGGGCGCAGGCTGCTGTCCACGAGACGATCCAGAACGGCGAATTCGGCACCCTCGATATCCATCTTGAGGACACTGATGTTGTCTATGTCCTCGCGCCGCATGAGTTCGTCGAGGCTGACGCATTCCGCATCGAAGCCGTCGTCCGTATTCTGGAGGTTCACGGCCGAATGGGAGACGCTGCCGGCATTCGCCGGTGCGTGGAACTTCAGCGTTTCATTCTTGCGCCACAGACCCCACGGGCGGAAGGCGATCCGGCTCAGCGTCTCGCTGTCGGCCTCGTAGAACACCGCCGCGGCGTTGTTAATCGGTGCAGGCGCCCCCGTTGCGATAGCATCCTTGGTCGCTTCGAAGTGGGCGATGGCGCGCGGAGTTGGATCCAGCACAACGATCCTACAGCCGAACCGCTTCGCCACCTCGACGTCGAATGAGATGTCTTCGCCGGCCCCCGCCGAGACGACGACGTCGTCGGCACTCAGTCCCGTCTGCGGCAGCCACCAGCCCCCATAATCCGTGCCCAGCCGGATGAGCGGCGCGCTCGGTGGCGCGCTGAGCGCCTTATGCCGCGCTTCCACTTGAGACAAGCTAACGCCTCCGGCAAACCCTGCCCGCTCCCGGATGCGGCGGAGGAGCTGTCTTGGCCTGCGCGCCCAATAGGCGGCGCGTGCCGCGGCGCTTGGCCGTGGAGCGGGATCGAACCCGTATTGCGCCGCCCCGGACGCCCGTGCGCGCTTCCGCCGCGGGTCCATCACGGCCATGAACGCATCGAAGATGCGGGGATCCACAAACGCGGTCTCCGGGGTCCGCCAGTCCGTCATCTTCAACGTGTCCAGCGTGTGCTTGAATTCTGGACGGACGCCGCAATTGCTGCCTGAGCCGTCGAGGCCCGTATTGTCCACCAGCGACTGCGTGGGGCAGATGCAGACCGCGTGGTGCCTGAAGTGGGTATAGACCCAGCGGCAGGCCCAGACGTCCCTTTCGCCGCGCATGCAGGCGCGCAACGTGTCGAGGCTGTCGGCGCCGATCCAATGCGCATAGGCCGCCGTCGCGCTGGCCGAGGAATTGAACTCGTCGAAGTCCGGAACGGCGAAATCCGCTTTTTCCCAGCGGTTGTGCCACGTCGCCCAGCCCCAGCATTGCATGCGCGGGATCGCGTAGACGTCGTAGTCGTAATCCGCCGGAACGGGCATCACGTTTGCAGGATGCGAATACGCGCTGATGGAGAAGACGCCCGCATGGTTCTCGAAGCGATCCAACATGGTGTTGAAATAGGTGAGGGTCGCAGGATGGGTCACGAGGTCGTCTTCGATGACGATCACCCTGCCGTGGCGTTCCACGATCTCGGTCACCCCGCCGATGATGGATTGGGCGAGGCCGATATTCTCGGGCCGTGCATTGACGGTGACCGAGCGGAAGCCGTCGACATTTTCCAGCAGTGCGCGGACGGACTCCACGGCCGCACGATCCGCGTCCGTCTTCGGTCCGTCGCTGAACACATAAAGATCCGTCTCGGACGCGCGCGCGTTGCCGCGCAACGCTTCGAGCGTCGCCTGCGCGTGGTCGACGCGGTTGTAGACGAAGAGTGCGACGGGCGCCGTCTCGGACGTCTGTGCCTTGGCCTGGTTCATCAACGGTTCTCTTTGGGCGGCAGTGCCCCGTTTTTCGCAGGTCTCTTCGCGCTTCGCCAGGGTGCAAATAGCCCAATTCGGCGCGTCACCTATTGCTCGCCGCCGCGCTCCCGCGCGGACAAGATCTCGCGGTAGAAGTCCACATAGTTCCGCACGGCTGTGGCCTGGGCGTGACGGGCGACCGCGCGCCTTCTTATCTCCGCGCTCATATCGGGTCCGGTGTGGCTGGCGGCCCAGGCGATGCCCTTGGCGAGATCCTCCACATCGAAGGGTTGGGCGAGGTAGCCGGTTTCGCGGTGGTCGATCATGTCGGGCATCCCGCCCACGTCGAAGCCGACGCAAGCGACCCCGCAGCAGGCCGCCTCCTTGATGGTATTCGGAAGGTTGTCCGCCTCGGTCGGCAGCACGAACACGTCCGCGGCGCTATAGGCCGTCGCCAGCTTCTCCTCGTCGTTGATGGTGCCGAGATAGCGGCACGCAAACCCGGCGATGGTCTGGTCCGGGGGTCCGCTTGCCCCAAGGATCGCAAACACCGTCTTTTCCGGATCGAGATGCTCGGAGAGATGACCGAGGGCTGCTTTCAGATGGTGAAAGCCCTTGCGGCGGTCGCTGGTCGAGTTCATGGCCCCGAACATGATCACGCATTTGTCCCGTGGCAGTCCGAAGGCGTCGCGCGAGACCTTCTTATCCCTCGGCGCGTAGAGTTCGGTGTCGACGGGATTGAGAATGTGACGGACGCGATAGCGGCCGAAGAGCTGGCTCGCTTCGGCGCAATCGCTGATCCACTTGCTGGGGCCCACGATGTTGAGTTCGGTGTCGCGCCAGCACCGGCGTTTGTAGTTCCAGACAAGCCGATCGAAATCGGGCCCGGACTCGTGCGCAGGTCTGTTGTCGGCGCGGTAGCCTTCGCGGTAGCGCTCCGGATCGCCGGGGAGGAGATAGTGCTCCGTGCCGGCGAAGCCCCAGATGTCGGGCAACTTCCAAACCACGGGCTTGTTGAGCTTAGCCAGTTCACCGATCGAGATCGTGTCCTCGCCGATCCAATGCATCTGGATGAGGTCGGCATCCATCCGGTTCAGAAATTCGGCGGCGCCCATGGGAACGATATTGAACGTCCGGACCACCGGGTTGTCGGACCGCCGGAGCTTGTTGATCAGCCAGGTGCCGCGGCGGGCGAACAGGCGCCGAAGCCGCTTCTTGGGTAGAGCGATAACGCGCGGATCGTCGGTTCCCTTGTGCACGACTACCAGGCGGGACTCGATCCCTTGCGAGAGCATGGCCTGATGAGACCGCCGCGCCCCGATCGCCGCGCCGCCCATGCTGTCGGAATAGCACAGGTGGATGACGCGCAACGGTCTGTCGGTCGCAGATTGCTCAGGCATGTCCCGATGTCTCGAACCAATCCCAGGTGCGCCGGACGCCCTCGTCGAGTTCAGTCGTCGGATTATAGCCAATGGCGCCGCGCGCCTTGGCGATATCGCAATAGGTGTGGAGGATCTCGCCGGCGCGCGCGGGCTCGTAGGTCACGCTGAAATTAGTGCCGGTCGCTTCGCGAATGATGTCGATCAGCGTATTCACGGACGTCGGTTTGCCGAAACCAAGCTGGTAGGTGCCGGCGGCGCCGGTCTCGATGGCGCGCACGATCCCGTCGGTGAGATCGTCGACGAAGAGGTAGTCGCGAGTCTGCGTTCCATCGCCATAGACGGTCACGGCGCCGGTGTCGCGGATGTTTTTGATGAAGGCGGCGACGACCGAGCTCTTGCGGCGCGAGTTCGGCCCGTAAATGTTGGAGAAACGCAAGCTCGCGGCCTTGAGCCCATAAGATTGCGCGTAGGCCCAGCAATAGCCTTCGCCGGCGAGCTTCGAGGCGCCGTAGGGCGACGCAGGCTTGGCGGCGATGTCCTCGTTGATGGGCGGGGGCACCTCGCCCAGAATCGCGCCGCCGGTGGACGCGTTCACCAGCGACGGCACGTCCTCCTGCCGCATCGCCTCCAGCACGTTGAAGGTGCCGGTCGTGTTGATGTCGAAATTGAGCTGCGGGTCCTCGATAGAGTCGATCACACGCGTATGCGCGGCGAGGTGAACGACGGCGTCCATGCCCTTGACGGCCTTGCGCACCGCGGCGGCGTCGCGCACATCGGCTTCCACGACCTCGATCCCATCTGCGATGACGAGGTCGCCGCTCGGGTTCGACATGTTGTCGAGGATGCGGATCTCGGCGCCGAACCGCCCATGCAGCTTCGGCACCAGGCTCGTTCCGATGAAGCCAAGCCCGCCTGTGACTAGAACCCGTTTCATGCTGCGATCAACACCTGTCGGCTGTGGTGGAATGACGTCATCGCTGCCGCACCCACCGTACGAGGCGGTAGGCGGCGCGCGCGATGTAATAGCAGAGGAAGAACACGACTTCGAACACCGGCGCCAAAAGTTTCCGCCCAAGCCGGACGACGCGTCTCGGTAGCTTTGCGTCTTTCGACGGCGCTGCGACGCCGTTCTGCGGCTGAGCCGGCGCCCCCCTCTGCGGCAGGGGCTCGAGGCCGAGGGCGTTGTAGATCGGCCGCCACTGGCGGAGGCTGCGCCAAGCGATCGATGCGGTGTTGGCGCCGGCGCGGCCCGGAAAATGGCGGCGCATATAGTGCCAGGCGATGGGCACGTTCTCGATCGACCGTATCGAGGTCATGTTCTCAAGGACCGCCGGAAAGTCCTGCGGACCCTGTCGGAACGTAAAATGGACACCCGTCGCCGCTTGCTCCTCCACCACCTCGATCGAAGCGGCATCGGTGACGAAGAAGCGGAAGCCTTCTTTCCCGGCGCGCAAACAGAAATCCGCGTCACCGTAGTAATGCGGGAACAAGGCTGCGTCGTAGTTTCCGACCCGGTCGAGGATCTCGACGGGGAACAGAGAGCAGCGCCCGAAGAGGGTCTGCACCGGGTAGAGGCCGCCGTTCTCCGCCATGGCGGCATGGAGTTTTTCGAGATCGTTCAGGACGGGCCCCGATCCGGGCGCCCAACCTGTCGAAATGGCGTGGCCGCTGGCGGCATCCACGGCGATCGGTGCGACGCCCGCGCGGCCGCTCTGCTCCGAAATGCGCACAAGCGCCTCGACGGTGTCCGCGCCCAGCAGCGTGTCGTCGTTGACGAGGAGGAAGAAGTCGCCGCGCGCAAAATCCGGCCGCAGCGTATCCAGGGCCTTGGCGACGGCGCCGGTCCACCAAAGATTGCCGTCGCCTTCGATCACGCCGGCCGCCGGGAATTTCTCTGCCAGCATCGCGGCGGTCCCGTCGGTACTGCCGTCATCCACCACGGTAACGGTCATGGAGTTCATCGCCGTTTGCGCAAAGACGCGCTCCAGGCAACGCTCCGCGAGCGCCTGTCGGTTGTGGGTCGGAATGATGACGTGGACCTTAGACACGAAAATCGCAGTCCCAAGTGGTTGCTTCCGGGCCGGATCAGTGCCTTCGAGTGGGTCAGGGGCCCTTGAGGCCTAGTCGCTCGCGCCTCGCGCGGTGTCCCGACAGCGGCGCAAGTGTCCCGCTGCCTAGCAGAGCCCAAAGGGGGTTTCAACGCACAAACCCAATCCCGGTCCCAGTGAAGTCCGGCCGCTGCCGGCGCCTTCTCAGGGTCTTCGCGTGTTTTTGTCCTGCGGCGCTGAAGCCCACCAATCGGCGTCCGAGAGAACATCCTCGATGCGCTGGACGATCCGTTTGGCCGCCGCCCGCGAATAGTGGGTCTTGTCGGTGATGTAGAACGTCGTTCCTTCGTTCACCGTGCAAATCCCTTGCGAAGGGTTGCAGAAGAGGTCGAGCGGATCGATCGCTTGGAGGTCCTCGCTCTCCGCCTCAGCGCTGATCATGTCCCGCTCCCAGTCCGCCCGGGCGAGTTGTTGCGCGTAGGCGACCTGCATTTTCAGATTCGCCAAGAAGTTCTCTCGCTCTGCGTACGGGACGGCGTCGACAAGTTCCTTCAGCTGCTCTTTGACATTGCGCTCGGTTTCCATCCCGGGAAGGATCACGACAATGCGGTGCCCCGCCCGGATCCAGTTGGCGAATGTCTTGGCGTAAGCCGCGCGCAGCGTCTCGCCTTTGTGAGGGGTAACCGTGCCGCGGAATTTCTTCCGGCCCGATTGATCCTGGTACTTCCTCCAGTGAAGCGCATAAACGATGAGCGCAGGCGGCGCCTCCTCGATGAGCTTGAGCGTCTCTGTGCGATAAGCATCGCAATCATCGAATTTTACGGACTCCACATCGACGACCGGGCAGCTCCCGGAGACCCTTCGGTCCAGCGCATAGTTGTGCCTTTCCGCCATCTCGGAGAGCTCTCTCGTCAGGACGGCGGCATGGCTGTCGCCGACCAGGAATATCCGGCCGTTCGGCTTCGACTTTGCGCCGAACACCGATGCATACATCTCCTGCGCGCCTGTCTCTTTGAAAACTTCGGCGAGGCTTCCATAGCGGAAGGCGAAGCCGTGGGAGACATAGGACGCGACACCGAGGGTCAGGAAGACGAGGAAGGTGACTGAAATCGCCGGTACGAACGCCGATGTCGGAACCGCGATTCTAGACCGAGCCGGACGCTCGATGAGGAAGTACGACAAGATAGAGAGGAGAACGGCGAGGACAATGAGGATGCTCGCATCGAAAGCCGAATTCTCGGGGTGCGTCATCTTCCAGAACGAGAAGATTGGATAATGCCACAAATACAGCGAATAGGAGATCAGCCCGACGCCAACGAACGCCCGGGAGCTTAGGAGTGCAGTCGTGGGCTCGCCGGGGCGCGCAAAACGGATCACGAGGCATGTGCCGACCACCGGCACGAGCGTCAGCAGCGAGGGGTGCGGCGTGCCTTGATCGAAGGCCACGAAGGGGCCGACGATCATCACAGCTCCCAGCGCAGTTAGTACTGCGTCCCAACGGCCAGCCGGCCTTCCGCCCACGGACAACTCGACTTTCGCGAGGATCGCGCCCGCCAATAGTTCCCATGCGCGCGTCGGAAGCAGAAAGAAGTTCGCGTCTGGAAAGGCGCTCGAGCCGTATTGAGCCAGCCCCAGCGAGGCAACGAACAGCACGACCATGATCGGCAGGATCCGATCCTTGGCCAGCCGCCAGGTCGCCATCAGAAACAGGGGGCAGATGATGTAGAACTGCTCCTCGAGGGACAGCGTCCAGGTATGCAGAAGCGGTTTCAACTCGCTCGGCCCGGCCCAGTAGCTGTCCTCGGACCAGAACCAGAAATTCGACCAGAACGTCAGGGCGGAGATTGCCGAGCCGGAGAAAGACTCCAGTTGGTCCGGGGTCATGAGGCGCCAGGCAAAAGGCGCGCAGACGGCCAAAACCAGAAAGAGCGCCGGCAAAATGCGCCGAGCACGCCGGTGGTAGAAGGTCAGGAGAGAGAAGCCGCCGGCGGCAAGTTCGCGAAGAATGATCGAGGTGATTAGGTACCCGGAAATAACGAAGAATATATCGACGCCCAGGTATCCGCCCGCGAGCACTGGCGCTGCCTGCAGTGTGAATTCGGCGTGGTAGATCACGACGGCCGAAACGGCCAGCGCCCTTAGACCGTCGATTTCCGGCCGATATTTCAGTGGCGATGTATTCTGCATCCCGTCCCGCAGCAAGTCGCCGCCCGCCTGCACCCCGACCGCCGGCCTGAACCGCACCGGCGGCTGCCGAAGTCGTTACCACAATCCCTGTCCGCTATTGCGGCGGGACGTTGCAGTCAACCGGCTTGCGCCGTATGGCTTGCCGCAAACTCGTTGCGCAAATGCGCACACCGGGGTTCGACAGGGGAGCCATGGTAACTGATGAAGCGGGTGGCGCGGGTCCGACCGCCGTCTTCGACGTTTCGGGTCACGGGTTCGGGCATCTCGGTCAGGTCGCCCCGATTGTCCAGGCTCTCCGGGCACGTCATCCAAGCTGCCGCATCGTCGTGCGAACCGCCCTTACGGCGGCCGTCGTGCGCGACTTTGTCGGCAGCCGCATCGAGCTGGCGCCGCCGCCGACGGAAGCCACGATGGTCATGCACGGCCCGACAGCCGTGGATCCCTCCGCGAGCGCCGAAGCGCACCGTCGTCTGTGCGACAATTGGGACACTCACGTCGAACGGGAAGCGGCCCGTCTTGCTGCGCTCGCACCGGCGGTCCTGGTGTCGGATGTTTCCTACCTATCGATCGCGGCGGCGAAACGCCTCGGCCTTCCCGCGATCGGCCTGAGTTCCATCAACTGGGGGGACATCTACCGCACCTATTGCGGCGCGGCACCGGACGCCGAGGCGGTCCTAAAGACCATCGGCGGCGCTTACCGTTCTGCGGACCTCTTCCTTCAAGTCCAACCCCACATGCCCATGACGGACCTGTCGAACAGGCGCTCGATCGGGCCGGTTGCGCGGGTCGGGCGTGACCGGCGCGGCGAGATCGACGCCGCTTTGGGTGTGCCGTCCCACCGCAAGCTGGTGCTCGTCACCCTTGGCGGCATTCCGGGGGGCGACCCTCTCATCCTGCCGCCACTCGAAGGTATCCACTGGCTCGCCGGCGCAGGCGTCTCAGGTCCTGCGGATGGGACCAATGACGTTCGGTCGCTTGGGCTGCCGTTCGCGGATGTCTTGGCCTCGGCGGATGCGGTAATCGGCAAGGTTGGCTATGCCACGTTCGTCGAGGCGGCATGCAACGGGACGGCGCTGATCAGCGCGCCGCGCGACGATTGGCCGGAGTCGCCCTTTCTCTTGTCGTGGGCGGCGGCCAACGCCCGCTTCGCGCTGACGCCGAGTGGGTTCGGGGAGCAGGCGCTCCGTGCCGCGTTAGACGCCGTTTTTAGGGAACCGGCCATGCCGGCCGCACGAGCATCTGGCATCGAGGACGCCTGCGACATTATCGCCGATGCCGGTGGCCTCTCATGAGGCCGTGACCAGCGGGTTTGCCCTATGCGCGACATAGTATTGCGCTCGATAGGCCGGAGAGGGGAGCCGCCTGTCGGCTTGACGTTCGGTTTCAAGCCACTTATGCGCTTGCCCCTTAGGGGGCGTTCCTTTGGAACTCCCGCGCAAACCCTGGGGTAAGGGCACTTTCGTGATCTTGGATTCAGCTTTGGACTGGAATCGGTGGCACCGCTGGCTCTACGTCGCCTGGTTCAACTTCGTCGTGACCTACCGGAAGACGACCCTCGGTCCATTTTGGCTTCTGGCCGGCCCATCGATCTTCATTTTCATCATTGGCGGCATCTTCAAGAGGGTCAACGACGTCCCCGCGGAAATCTTCGTACCCCATTTGGCCATCGGCGTGATCCTTTGGACCTTGCTCGGCGGCTTCGTGACGAAGAGTACGACGGTCTACCCGCGTAACCGCGCTCAGATCCTCCAGGGGTCCATGACCCTGATCGAGATTACGGTCGTCGACGTTATTTCGATATTCTTGCAGTTCATCCACCAGGTTCTGATTCTGGTCGTTGTATTTGCGATCTACGGCTTCCCGTTTTCCTGGTACGCGCTCGTCAGCCTGTTAGGCCTTGCGATCATCGTGGCAAACGGGTTTTGGCTGTCGATCGTCTTCGGCATTGTGGGCGCGCGTTACCGCGATCTCCATCAGATGATTTCCGCCATCATGCGGGTCGCCTTCCTCGCGACGCCGATTATCTGGATGGCCACATCCACCCGCGGCCAGATGCTTGGGATCTATCTACTCCTGAATCCGTTCTACCACTTCCTCGAGATCGTCCGGGCGCCGCTTCTCGGAATGCCTATTTCGATGACAAGTTGGATCGTCGTCCTGACGATTACCGTCGGGGGCTTCTTCCTGGCGAACGAGATGCACAGGCGGTTCGCGCGGCTCGTGCCGCTTTGGGTGTAACGTCATGTCCGTGACCGAACTTGCTCCAAAGACCGGCGCCGGCAAGGCGGTAGCGCAAACGGATGCGCTCCCGTTGGTCGAGGCCAAGAACCTCGCCTTGAGAATTCCCATCCTCAAGGCGAACGACCGGTCCATCAGGATCAGCCCCATGCGGCTGCTGCGGGATTTGTATTTCGGCGGCACCAACCGCTCCGTCTCGACGCTGCTTGAAGATGTGTCATTCACCGTCAACCACGGCGAGCGGCTTGGGCTCATCGGTGCGAACGGCGCCGGCAAGAGCACATTGCTACGCGTTCTGGCGGGGATCTACACGCCGAGCAGCGGGACCTTGACCGTGCGAGGCACAGCCAAGGGGCTGTTCGATGTGTCCCTTGGGATGCTGCAGGATGCAACCGGGCTCGAGAACATCTACATGCGCGGGCTGCAGATGGGGCTGAATCTCGACGAGATCAAATCCCTCGTTCCGGGGATTGTCGAGTTCACCGAACTCGGCGACGCCATCGAGAAGCCGTTCAATACCTATTCGAGCGGCATGCGTCTGCGTCTTGCCGTCAGTATTTCGACGATGGTGGAGCCGGATATTCTCTTGCTGGATGAATGGCTCGGTGCGGGCGACGCGCGCTTCAGCGGCAAAGTCCAGGAGCGGATGAATTCCTTGGTCGAAAAGAGCCGTGGTCTGATCATCGCCACACACAACGAAAAGCTGATGCGGAATCTGTGTACGCACGGCTTGGTGTTGTCGAAGGGCAAGGTCCTTTTCTACGGGGGCTTGGACGAGGCCCTCGAGCTCTATAACGACGGCGCTCAGGACAAATAGCGCGGCGGTAGTCGGCGCCGCGCGACAGCTCCAACCAAATCCTAGTCGCTAGGTTTTCCTGTCGTCTCCAGCCGGTATTCGCTGTGGTCGCGATCCTCCCGCGTGTCGAGCCGCTCTTCGAGCGACTTCAATTCCTGGGCGACAACGGATGCCTTGGAGAAGGCGGCCGTCGCCCGCATGTTCGATACCGCGCCCGGATCGCGGCCATTGCCTGCCTCCGGGCGCGCAAGGGCATCCGGACTGCGCAGCTCCGCCGCCAGGCCCGCAAGCAGGACGAGAACGATGACGCTGTTCGCGGCTACGAGCAGCCAAGCCGGCGCGCTGAAGGCCGCCGTCAAGGCGAAGGGCAACACCACCAGAGCGATGGCCAAGGCCGCCGCAACCCATCGCCTCCGAGCCCAAAGTGTCCGCGCGGCGCGCCGCGCCAGGGATGACTGTGTGGGCGGCGATGTAGCCGCCGTGCCGTTCCGCCCCGTGGCGCGCAGGCTGTCTGCGTGCCCATCCCACGGGGGGAGGCGCTGCCCCAGCGTGTCCTCGAAATCGTCCAGCTGGCGAAACGGGAACGCATCGACATGGGAGAGCGGGTTACAGTTCCAAACGGCGACGCCAGCCCTTTCGAGGATCGGCGCAACGGCGCGCCAGCTCCGGATGTGGAGGTCGGGTTGCGGGTTCGGCACGTTGTACTTGTCGCCGACCTGCTGGTAGCCGTCGAAGAAGTAGTTGGGATTCCGGCCCGGTTCAGCGGCAATCTCAAGCGTGCGACCCGAAAGCTTCGAGCCGCTGACCTGCTCGACATAGCCGCAGTCGATGCCCAAGAGAATGAGCTGGTCGTAGCCGAGCAGCGCGCCAATGAGCGCGGAGTGGCTGCCCGTGGTCAGCGGATTGATGGACAGAAAGGGCTCTTGCTTCGCCCAGGCATCGTAGTTGACGACGCCAGGCGCCGTTTGAACGTCCGCGGGGAGCGCTTCGATGAGGTTTTGTCTCAGGAAAAATCGCTCGATCCCGTTCGAACGGGACTCCCGAATGAGATCCGCGATTGCCTCCTTGTGCGACAGGCCGACCACCAAATCCAGGCAGATGTAGTAGCGCGGGTACCACCCCGTCTCGCGCCAAAAGCGATAGGCCGCGTTCATTCCGATGCAGTCGGCTTGCGCCAGCCGTTCGAAGTCGAACCCCCGCAAGGACGGGCCATTTCCAACAATTACGAGTGTCGTCGCCGTTGCCATGGGATTGGTTTTGGCCGTTCTGGTGCGATTTGTCACGAGCGAGTTTCCGCGGCCTCGGGGCCCACTAGGACCACCGGCATGCGGCGCGTGTCTATGCCAGCGTGATCCTGAACAGTCCGCCCGCGAGGGGCTCGGGAGCCTCGAGGCCGATCTTTGCGCTCGTGGCGTAGAGGACGGTCTCGTCGTCGCCCTGGAAGGCACAGGAGGTCACCTGGGGCGTCGGTATCGCTACGCGCCCGAGGCGCTCGCCTTGGGGTGAGACTTTCTCGATCCGGGCGCCGCCCCATATGGCCACCCATAGGTTCCCGTCGCGGTCGGTGGTCATCCCGTCCGGATATCCTTCGTCCGGCCCGAAGCGCGCCAGGACCCGCTTGTTCCCAATCGTTCCGTCCTGGTTCAAATCGAAGGCGTAGATGGTCTGGAGCGCGGAGTCGTTGTGATACACCGTCCGGCCGTCGGGGCTGAACGCGGGCCCATTGGTCACGTGGTAGCCGGTGTCGAGACGCATCGATTGCCCGGCGGGCGTGAAGGCATAGAGACTGCCCGTGGCCTCGGTTTCGGCGTCATGCATCGAGCCGGCCCAATAGCGACCGTCCGGCCCGATCTTGCCGTCGTTGTAGCGGTTCTCTAACAGGTCCGATTCTGGGTCCGCGATGGGGGTCGCGGTAACTTCCTTGGTGCTTACCCCAAGCCACATGAGACCCCAGTCGCCGCAGGCGAGAAGTGCTGTGCCCGCGAACTCCGATGGTGGCACCCAGTTGGCGGGCGGAACGCCGACCGATCCCACCCTGCAGGGAAGCTCCCATTGCTGCATGTTCCCGTCCGCCGGCCGATAGGCGTGGAGCCGCGAGCTCTTGATGTCGGTCCAATACAGACGTTTCTCGGCGTCGTGCCAGACCGGGCCTTCGCCGAGCACCGCGCCTGCCCGCCAAATACAGGTCACATCGGCCGCGATCGCGGGCGCCTCAGAGACGAATGTATTCATAATCAAGGTCTTCCCTGTGGCGGGGCACGTCGTTGCCTCGAAACGGCCCACAGCCCCTCATAGCATTGCCGTCCCGGCGCGGGCCAGCAGGCGGTGTTTTCGGAAGGGCCGATTTGCAGCCTCAGCGGCCGCCGGGGGGCGGGCATTTTGCCCTTGACCCATGCGATGCGATGCGGCCTACATGAGGCCGATGCCGCGCGTTCTGGGTGCGTCAGGCGTCGTTGGGGGAGCTGTATGCGCGTTTCCATCGTGATCCGGGCTTTCAACGAGGAGGAGCATTTCGAGAAGCTTCTGCTTGGCCTAAAAGCTCAGCGCAAGGCGCCCGACGAGATCATCCTTGTTGATTCCGGGTCCACGGACAGCACCGTCGAGATCGGGCGGCGTTACGGCTGCCGGGTCGTGCCCATCGACAAGCACCAGTTCACCTTCGGCCGGGCTCTGAACCTCGGCTGCGCGGCGGCGACCGGGGACATCTGCGTGTTCGTGAGCGCGCATGTCTACCCGCTCTACGACGATTGGCTCGAGACGCTAGTCGCTCCATTCGAGGACGACCGCGTCGCGCTCACCTACGGGCGGCAGCGCGGCGGCGATGTGAACAAGTTCTCCGAGCATCAGATTTTCGCCCGCTGGTTTCCGCCCCACTCGGTCTTTCCCCAGAAGAACTACTTCTGCAACAACGCGAATGCGGCGATCCGGAAGGCTACCTGGGAGGATCATCCCTATGACGAGGCCCTCACCGGCCTGGAAGACCTCGCTTGGGCCAAGTCGGTGCAGGCGAAGGGCTACCTCCTCGCTTATACGGCCGAAGCGGAGATTGTGCATTTGCACGACGAGACCTGGGACCAGGTGCAAAACCGCTACCGCCGCGAGGCGATCGCCATGCGCGCCATCGACGAGCATGCGAAGTTCTCGCGGCTGGACTTTGGCTGGCTCCTCGCGCAACACGTCTTGTCCGATGGGATGCATGCCCTGAAGCAAGGCGTTCTCCGCCGCGAGTGGGGATCGATCTGCAAGTTCCGCTACAATCAGCTGCTCGGGACCTGGCGCGGGTTCAACGGTCCGTCAGACGTTTCCGCCGAGCTCCGGGCGCGGTTCTACTACCCAACCCGGCCCCATCATCACCACGGCCACGCGGCGGTGGAGCGGCGCCCGATCGACTACGACCGACTGCTCGATGAGAACGAGCCGAGCGCCGATGCCCAGGCGGAGCCCCGCGATGGAGACGGCGATGGCGCGGCGCCAAGCCTTCGGATTGTAAGAGGAGATCGATGAGTTCACCGTATCGTCTGGTCGCACTCATGCCCATGCGGCACAGCTCGGAGCGCGTACCAGGGAAAAACTATCGCCCATTCGGCGACGGGCGCCCGCTCTTTCATCACATGGTCGAGGTGATGCTCTCGTGTCCGCAGATCGACAAGATCGTCATCGATACGGATAGCAACCTCATCAAAGAACAGTGTACCGACCAATTCCCGGATGTTCTCGTACTGGACCGCCCGGAGCACCTGCTCGGCGGCATGACGCCTATGAACGATGTCCTGCTGCACGACATCAACGAGGTTCCGTCGGAGTTCTATCTTCAGACGCATTCGACGAATCCACTGCTCAGCAAGGACACGATGCAGCGCGCCGTCGACATGTTCTTCGACCAATACCCGATTTACGATTCGCTGTTTTCGGTCACGCGGCTGCAGACACGGCTTTGGGATGGCTTGGCCCGCGCGGTAAACCACAACCCGAACATCCTGCTGCGGACGCAAGACCTGCCGCCGATCTACGAAGAGAATTCGTGCATCTTCATCTTTCCCGGCGATCTCATGAAGCAGCGGCACAACCGCATCGGGAACCGTCCAATCATGTTCGAGATGGATCCGCTCGAGGCGCAGGATATCGACGAAGAGATCGATTTCCGCATCGCTGACTTGATCTTCAAAGAAACGCGTGGCGCGTGAGCGATGTACAGAGCACTCGTGACTTGCCACCATCTGCAACGCTATTTCGAGGACTTCCGTCCCTTCTATGAGGCCGCCGGCGTCGAACCGATCCTGCCGACCATCGAAGGGCAGCAGCTCGATGCGGCAGCCATGCGAGAGGCCATCGTCGGCGTTGACGCGGTGATCGCCGGTGACGACGAGATCGATGCGAGCGTTCTGGAGGCCGGAAAGTCGTCCCAGCTCAAGGCCGTCATCAAATGGGGCATCGGGACGGACTCGATCGACAAGGCGAAAGCCGCCGAACTCGGTATCCCTGTCTACAACACGCCTGGCACCTTCGCCAACGAGGTCGCCGATCTCGCGCTCAGCCTGCTGCTGAACGTCCTGCGTCAGACGCATCACATGCACAACTCGGTTAGAGAGGGCGGCTGGCGTAAAGTGCCGGGCCGGTCCCTTGCCGGCATGACGGCGGGCGTGATCGGTCTGGGCTCGATCGGCCAGGCTATAGCAAAGCGTACCGTTGCATTCGGCATGGAAACGATCGGGTATGACGTCCGGGAGATCGATCAGGAGACGCTGTCCGCTCTCGGCGTCATGCAGGTCGACCTGCCGGCCTTGTTTGCGCAAAGCGATGCCATCCTCGTCGCCTGCGAGTTGACACCCGAGAGCCGGCATCTCCTGCGTGACGAAACCTTCGCGCAGATGAAGGAAGGCGTTTATATCGTCAACGTGTCCCGGGGGCCGCTGATCCACGAGGCTGCTTTGTGCCGGGCGCTCGAGAGCGGCAAAGTCGCCGGCGCGGGGCTCGATGTTTTCGAGGTGGAGCCCCTGCCGCAAACCAGCGCGCTTCACGGCTTCGATACAGCGGTCTTCAGCACACACAACGGATCGAATACAATCGAGGCCGTTGCGCGGGTCAACGCGATGACCACGGACATTCTGCTCCACGTGCTCGGCCTCAAGGATTTGGACTTCACACCGAACAGAGTGGCTTGATTGGGCGGTAGCGACCAGTTTGCGACTTATCCAAGCCTCCGGGATCGCGCTGTCGTCATCACCGGTGGGGCGACCGGTATCGGCCGCGCCATGGTCGAGGCGTTTGCGGCGCAAGGCGCCAAGGTCGCGTTCCTCGACCGTGACGAGGAGGCCGGGTCGGCTCTCTCTGCGCAGCTCGGCGGGCGGGTGCGTTTCGTGGTCTGCGACGTCGCAGACGCGCCGCAGCTACAAGCAGCCATCAAGGACACCGCCGCTGCGCTCGGTGGTCTTCAGGTTCTGATCGCCAACGCCGCGAACGACACGCGCCACGAACTGGATGAGGTTACCCCTGATCTGTGGGACGACTGCCTCGCCGTCAATCTGAAGCACCAGTTCTTTGCGGCCCAGGCGGCGTATCCGGCAATCGAAGCCGCTGGCGGCGGCGCCATAATCTGTCTCGGTTCCATCTCGTGGTTGAACAACACCACAGGGATGGTGGGGTACACGACGGCGAAGGCCGGCATTCATGGCCTGGTGCGGACTTTGGCGCGCCTCTTGGGGCCGAAGAAAATCCGCGTGAATGCGTTGCTACCCGGCTGGACGATGACCGAGCGCCAGCTAGAGCGCTGGGTAGACGAAGAAGCGCACCGTGAGATCGATAACGCACAATGCCTGCCTGGCCGGGTCATGCCCGACGACATTGCGCGCATGGCATTGTTTCTGGCTGCGGACGATGGTGCAATGTGCACCCATCAAACCTTCGTCGTCGATGGTGGCTGGATATAGCTCTGAGAGAGGGCAGAATGTCGGAGGCAACCCCTATACTTGTTTGGACCATGGGCAAGGTGGGCACCAGCACCGTTTCGCGGGCGCTCAAGCGCGCGCACATCCCAACGCTTCATATGCACTCTATACGGCCCAACGTGCATGCGACCGTTAAGTGGGGCCGTTGGCTGGCGGCCCTCCGCAAGTACCGAGATTCATCGGAATTGTTGGGATGCTTACGTCGCGGAGGTTTTCAGGCTGCGCCGTCGCGCTCTCGGCCACGAGAAGTTGGTCTTCTGCCGCTCCTTCGGCGGGAATGGAACGGTGCGACAAAGGCTATTAGGCCTCCGCGTGTCCCGCACGTCGAAGCATCAAAAAAGGCCGTAGAGATCATAGCGAGCGACGCTCGTCCGGTGCGGATTATCACGATGGTTCGAGAACCGATCGCTCGGAACATCTCCGCGTTCTTCGAAAATCTTCATGTTTTTGCTTTGTCGCACGAGGCGCCTACAGATCAACTCGTCAAAGCCTTCAAGGCGCGCTATCCCCACAGGTTGCCGCTCGAGTGGTTCGATCGGGAGTTCAATGACGGTGTCGACTTCGACATTTTTGCAGAAGACTTTGATCGCGAGGTCCGCGTTGGGCGTTATCGCAAAGACGCGTTTGAATTCCTGGTCATGCGAATGGATGCTGAGCTTGAGCGGCAGCAGGCTGAGGTCTCGGATTTCGTGGGGCAGCCGATCTCGCTGGCCGTAGAGAACTCTTCCAAGATGAAGCCGTATGCGGCGGCCTATCGGGCGTTCAAGGAGCAGGTTGCTCTGGAGCCAGAATATATCGAGCAGATGTATGGCTCGAAATTCGCTAGGCATTTTTGGACCGAGGACGAGCTCCTTCGCATGGCGCAGCAACATCTCGCGGAATAGCCCGCGACTTCCAATCTTATTAGCGGCACCGGGACGTGTTGCTACCCGTATGTCGCGCTGCTGCTCGAAGCGGCCCGGGCGGTACTCTGGAGCGAGAGCCGTTCAACTGATTGATTTCAACATCACCGGGACCAAGACGCATCCGTTTCAGGGATTACCACCATCGCGCCAAAAGGGTCGGGATCAAACCTAACGCGTGTGCTTGGAAACGGCGCCCGGGTCATAGGTTTCATACAACGACTCCAATGAGCCTCCGATCGTGTACCGCGTAAGAAGACGCTCTGGAATCTCGCCGGATTCTTTCGCGCTGCGCACAACGGTGGGATTGTCGTAATCGACAAATGGTCTTTCGCGATCGGCGTCTGAGGACAGTGAAAACAGGCTCTCTCCCGGCACGCTTGCGAGACAGTCACTCGACAGTGCGCAAAGTGTCTTCCTAATGTCTCCAAGTTGAGCTGGTGCGCCCGATACCGAAAACGGTCCGTCGGCGCCTGCGGGTTTTACCGCGAGAACGGGCCTGAACCGGCCGACGCGTCCCACCGTCGGAGCCACGGCGTCGAAGAAGCGTCGATCCGGCTTGCGGCCGACGATGCTGGCGCCATGATCTCCGAGCAACACTATAGTCGTGTTGTCGTAGACATTTGACGCTTTCAGGGCTGCCAACATGGCGACCAACCCGCGAACGGCACATGTCGCCTGCTTCTTGTAATTGCGTCGTTGGTGCGACATTTCATCTACAGTACGGCAATGGTCATCAAGAACTAGCGGCGAATGGGTTGTCATCAAGTGGAGAAACTTAAGCTGCGGTCCGCTCTCAATCGCCTGTAGCTTCTGCGTAAACTCGCTAATCACTTCCGCGGAAATACGACCCGGCTCCTTATCCGGATCAAAGTATTTTCCGAGCCTCCCATTGCCGGAGTTGTAGATCTGACCCTGAAGGAATGTTGGCGAAATGCGCAGCAGACCATTTTCAAGCAACTCAATGTAATCCAATATTGATGTATCTATTGGCGTCGTTCCAAGAATCTCATTTTCTGTCCAGCATTCCTGTGCGGGACACTTTCGGAAAAAGTAGAAGCCGCCGAGCGTGGTTTGACCGCCATTTTTCTCAAAATCTGCAAACAGGCTATCGCTCCGGATCGACTCATATATTTTTACAATGTCGCCACCATTATATTCTCGGCCAGAATAAACATTCTGCATGGACATCATAGTGTAAGGGGCATAGGAAATGGCATTGTAGAAATATATGAAGCCCGCAAATTCTTGGCGAAATTTTTCTTTTTCCTCTAAAATCTCCGCGAATACATCCGAAGAAAACGTATCTATCAAAACGATAAGCACGTTGTGCTTGCTCTTGGAAAACGACAGCAAGGCATCCGGCTCTACGCTCTTCTGGGAACTGAGGGCCGACCTACTCCAACTCCAGTTCCGCGTATCCAAGAGCGGCTGAAGGCTGAATACAAGGACGGCGACGAGGACGGGTCCGGCCCTTAGGTTGAATACAAACGTCGCGGCGAACCCGAGAACCAGCGCGATCAGCAGCGATACGGCAGACCAAATACCTGTCGCTGACTGGATAGAGGGGAACTGAACATCCCCGTCCAGAAGCGGAACATAGGACGCAAGAAATATCGCCTTTACGGTAATTGCGATTGCGAGCGCGCTATAGAGGCGAGACAGGTCAAGCCATCTGCTGACCAGAATTGCGATCGCCGCAAGCGTGAACGCAAGCAAGGCGCCGACCAAGGAACCTAGCAAAAGGAAGTTCCCAAACGGGAGAGCAATGCTAGCAGCCTGAGTTTGATAGAAAAACGATGGGACAAGCAGGAAGATGGAGACCGACAGCGCGAGTGCACTTCCCAGAATTTGTCCCCAGGCCCGCGGGTACGGTGCCGATTGCATGATCAATTTTCACCTTGGACGTTGCTGAAAGTTACTCCGCATCGGTGGTCCGCTCCGATCGTAGTCCGTGTCGACCAGCAGACCCTCACGCGGAACTGCCTGTAGGCGCGGGGCGGCTATGGTCGCGTCTTCGACCGTCTGGCTGGCGCAGCCTAGAGCCAACGAGCATTCCTTGCTCATCATGCCGTCGCCATTGAAGCGACGGACATTTTTCCCGATACATGCCAATCGCAACGGATGACCACGCCACAAACCTGCACGCACATCCGTGATCTGTGCTGGCACCCCACGACGGGGGTGACGACCGACCAAAGGCCGTTCCCGTTCTCGAATTTGGTAGAACTTCTTCCGCACCACGAAGTGGAGCGAAGGACGGCTAGACAAAGAATCTCTACAGCGACGGCGATGCAGAGCCCTAAAAAGGGCAGCACACCGCAAGTCAAAAAGAATGCCGGTGATAGCACCATGATTGCGATATGAGATAAAATTGCGTAATAACAATATTTTTCCAATAATCACAACAATATCACGAATATTGTTATGTATATCTCATAGAGTTTTTGACGAAATATTTAAGCCAGAAAGATAAATATTTCCCTCTGGGGCCCTGTGTATTGATCCACCTCCCGCATTTCGACTCAACACGCGCACCGTGACAACAATTGCTCTGGGCACGCATTGCGGTACGGCCCTGGCAATCCGCCTTGCCTTGGACGCACTTTTATGTAGGTTTTATGACAGCGCAAGTGGATTTGGGGGATAATCCGATGGCTAGGGTTTCAGTACTTGTTCTGGCGGGCTTGCTGTTTGTAGGGATGGTTTCACCTGCGCAAGCCTACATCGATCCGGGCTCGGGCAGCGTTCTGACCAGCGCAATCATCGGCTTCTTTGCGGCGGCGGCTTATACGGGCCGGAAGTATTTTTATCGGCTGAAGGACGCGTTGTTCGGTCGTCAACCTAAGGCGGTTGAAGCGGACAACAAAGCGCGGACGCGTTGAGTGGTTCAATGGGCGCTTTGAAGAGCGCGACGCAGCTCCGTGCGGACCCAGGGTCATTTCGCGATCGCAACAATCGTGTTTACGACGACGGGGTGCATATTTATCGCGGCGTAAGCCGTGCGGCCCTCGAAAATTGGCGCGAGGTGTCGCGGACGGACTTCTTTGCGGATCTGATGTCGCAGTCGAAGCTGGTTAGGACTGAGGAGTCAGCCGGCCCTACCGTCGAGGGTGACATCGACCTAAAGTCCTGGCCGGGCGTGCTGCAGCACGATCGTGTTCCCTTCCTGACCTACCCCTATGAGTGGTCCTTCAACATGCTCAAGGACGCGGCTCTGCTGCACCTGGACATTTTGGAAGCCGCCCTCGAACAAGGCTGGACGCTGAAAGACTCATCGTCTTTCAATATCCAATGGGTCGGTCCGAAACCCGTTTTCATCGATATTCCATCGCTCGAACCATATGCCGAAGGAACGCCATGGGGCGGCTACCGGCAGTTCTGCATGATGTTTTTGTATCCGCTGATGCTGAAGGCTTACCGCGGAATTGACTTCGGCCCATTCCTCAGGAGCAGCTTGGAGGGCATCGACCCAAGCGTCGCCAATAAGATTTTGACCGGGTGGACGCGATTCCGGAAGGGCGTAACGACGCATGTTGCGCTGCATGCCCGGATGCAAGAGAGAGCCGCAGCAAAAGAAATCGAGGAGGCCCGCCGGCTCACAGAGGACGCACAAGGTACGGTCCAGGCCGCGACGTCAATGCGGCATTCCAAGGCAATGGTTCTCGGTATGGTTCAAAGCATGAGGCGTACCATCGGAAGCATGCGAAGCCCCGATGCCCAAACGACCTGGGGCGAATACGATACGGGCCATAGCTATGGCGACGATTCATTCGCGAAGAAGCAGCGTTTCGTAGAGAAGCATGGTGGAAGCCGTCATCGCGCTCTTGTCTGGGATATTGGCTGCAATACCGGAACCTTTTCGCGGCTGTGCGAACCATTCGCCGACTACGTTGTTTCAATGGATGGTGACGCTAAGGCGATCGATCGGTGTTACCTGCACGAACGGCAACGAAAGTCTTCAAAGCTGCTTCCGATTGTCGTTGACCTCAGCAATGTGTCCCCCAATCAGGGCTGGCGCTGCTCGGAGCGAAAGGCCCTGGACGCTCGAGGGAATCCAGATCTCGTGCTGTGCCTAGCGCTCATCCACCATATGGTTATTGGCGCCAACATTCCGATGGCCGAATTTATCGATTGGATCGCCTCACTAGGCGCGGATGTCATCATCGAGTTCGTAAGTCCAGAAGATGACATGTCTCAGATGCTCATGCGCAACAAAGTCAATCAGTACACTGACTATACTGAAGCTGAGTTCGAGCGTTTGGCCTCCCGGAGGTTTTCCATTGGAGCTGCCGAGGAGCTAAAGGGCGGGCATCGCAAGATTTATTATTTGCGCTGCCGTTGATGGATGTCCTCAAGACAATCTTGTGGCCACTCATCGCGGCTTTGGAGATTGCGCTCGAACTGATCTATTCGCTCACTGGAAGCTATGGACTCTCGATCATTTGCGTGAGCCTCCTTGTCTCCACTTTGCTCCTTCCGGTGGCAGCTACGGCCCGACGGCTAGAGGCAAAAGACAAGGCCCGTTTAGATCTTATGGCTCCGCAAGTTGCAGAGATTCGAGCCAGCTATCGGGGCCAGGAGCGCTTCGAGAGGATCGATGAAGTCTATAGAGAGTACGGCTACCATCCAATCAAATCGACTGTTTCGCTATTGCCGCTGCTCGTTCAGCTGCCGTTCTTGTTGGCAGCGTTGCTCTTGCTGTCGGACTATCCACCGATCGAAGGAACGCCATTTCTCTTTCTCCCAGACCTTGCGGCGCCGGATCACCTAATAAAGATTGGGGGAGCAGCGGTGAACGTCTTGCCATTCGCTCTCATCGCCGTGACCCTAATTGAGGCCTGGCTCAAGAGAGAGTCGACACCGCAATCTCGTCGACGTTTCCTCATTGTCGCGCTTGTTCTTCTCGTACTGATCTATCCAGCGCCTTCCGGAGTCTGCCTGTATTGGTTTGCCAGCGCATCCTTCTCGCTGTCCCGAACGATTGTTGCGCAGAGTTTTGCCTGAGCGAGCCGGCTTTGGGGAGCTGGTGCATCCGAGCGTGGTTTGGGTAAAGACAACCAAGGCGCCTGTCGCATCGCGCCAAATCCGCTGTTCTTTGGCTCTCAGTCGGCAAAGCATCACAAGACGCGCGCGACATGCTTTCTCGGAAGAGTTCTAGAGAATCTGACCTGCGGTTCGAGACCCTTAGCCAGTATTGATGATGGTCGCATGAATATTTTAGCATGATATTCAATTGATTGGCCAACAACGTCATAGAACCTTTCTATGGAAAATTCTTTTTTGTGATTGCGGTAACATCGCTCGATGAAGCATTTGGCTGCTCCCAGCAGTAGATTTGGCCAGGTGCTTCCCTTCTTTTGGTGCCTCGTCTGCAATCACCCATATCTCTGCGTGCCTCCAGTGTCTCTCGGCGGCAGCGCTCGTCGGCCATGCATGGCGCAAATCCGATCCAGATTTGCTGCCTCAATGCTGACCCTGCTTAGCTAGAGTTCTAATTGACGTAACCGCAGGCTGCTTGTTGCACTGCGGGGTTTGACTTGATAGTTAGTGCCGAGTTTTGGAGCGGAAAAGCTCTGTCATCGCCTCCAAACCGCGAGCGGATTGGCGTAGGGGCTGTTAATTCAATCACGCCTAGCGCGGCGGCAGCCGAGTACCATGCATGAATGACGCCTATTCTGACGACGACTTGCGGGAATTGGAATATCGCGAGATCGTAAGCTCCTTGCCGACGCGCACGGAGATTTTTCTACCGACCGACAAGTTCACACTCGATCAGCGCTTGGCTGGTATCCGGAAAGTCCAGGATATCTATACGAAGCGCCTGGATGCGATCTATCGCCCCAAGCTCAGGGACTTGCGAAAAAAGTACAAGGGGACCAAACGGTGCTTCGTCATCGGAAACGGCCCCAGTCTCAACGAGACGGATCTGTCCGTTCTGAAGGACGAGGTCACCTTCGCGGTCAACGGCTTTTTTCTCAAGGCCAAGGATCTGGACTGGCGTCCGACGTTCTACGTCGTCGAAGACCATCTCGTCGCAGAAGACAGACGCCGTTGGATCAATGCCTTCGAAGGCTCCACGAAGCTTTTCCCGGCCTATCTTGGCTACTGCCTCGATGAGGGTCAGGACACGATCTTTTTCAATCATTTGCCGCGGAAGAGCTTCCCGCATGGCTACGACTTCTCTACCGACGCTGCCCAAGCGACCTATACCGGCTGCACCGTGACCTTCACGTGCATGCAGCTCGCGTTCTATTTCGGTTTCGAGGAGATCTATCTCATCGGCGTCGATGCAAGCTACGACTTGCCCCAGGACGTCAAACAGGCAGACTCCTATGCCGTCGGCGTTCTCGATATGAAGTCCGACGACCCCAACCATTTTCATCCCGACTACTTCGGCAAAGGCTTTCGCTGGCACGATCCGCAAGTCGAGAAGATGGTCCAGGCTTACCAAGAGGCACGGCGCGTGACCGAACGGACCGATCAGCGGATCTACAACGCAACCATTGGCGGCAAGCTCGAGGTATTCGAACGACGCGCCTACGCGGATATCTTTCCCGATGCCCGCGCTCCCGAGGTTGTGGCCGCCGCGAACAAGAAAGCTTTGGCGGAACGTGTCGTTACCCCGCGTCTGCTCGTGCTCGACATCACAGCGCAAGGCGATGGAAGCGCTACCGGCGAACTGAAGCGAAACATCTTCGCGCAATGGCCGGACGACAATTATTTGCAGATCTTCAACAAGGGCGGCGATGCGCTCGGTGTGCAGCGGGGGCTGGTGGCCGACCAGGCGCACGACTATCCCGCCGACGCCGACGAGCTTGAGCGGGTTGTCGATGAGTTCGATCCGGAGCTCATCCTGTACAGGCCCGTGCCCGATGCGCCGGCTCTGCACGAATTCGCCATGCACGCGATCGCCTCGCGTCCATCAGTGCCGCTGGTCACGTGGATTATGGACGATTGGCCGGCTCGCCTGGAGGTCGACGACCCCAGCCAGTACACCGCGCGCAACGAGGACTGGCTCTGGTTGCTCGAGAATTCGGCGCTACGCCTCTCGATTTGCGAAAAGATGTCCGATGCGTTCAAGGAACGCTATGGTTACGAGTTCCAGCCATTTGCGAATGGGATCGAGCCCAAGGATTGGTCTTCGCTCGAGTATCCACCGGATTCCGAACTTGTCGTTCGCTATGCTGGTGCGCTTGCGGACAACATGGGCGCCGGGAGCGTCATGCGCGTGGCCCAGGCCATCGAAAGCCTCGCAGAAGAAGGCCTCCCGATACGCTTTGAAATCCGCACAAGAGAGATCTGGAAGATCAGACGCGGGTCGCAATACCAAGATCTAAAGCGCACGTCGATCGTCACGGACCTTCTGTCGCCCGAGGACTACCGCAAATGGCTCAGCTCTGCCGGGGCCGTTCTCATCGCGTACAATTTCGACGACGACAGCTTGCGCTATGTCGGCCTCTCGATGGCAAACAAGTTGCCTGAATGCCTCGCCAGCGCGGCGCCGCTGATTGTCCACGGTCCTAAGGCAGCAGCCACCGTCTCCTTTGTCGCCGACCTCGACTGTGCGCTTGTTCTCGACAAGCCCGATCCCGACAGCGTGAAGGCGGGACTACGCGAACTCTTGGACAAGGACCGCCGCCGGAAGCTTGGAGCCCGCGGTCGCGAAGTGGCCTTCGAGAAACTCAACCTCGAGGAGATCAGGACCCGGTTTATGGACGCCATGTCGGCGGCGGCGAAATCGGGTGCATCGTCCGCTCCTAGCACGCGGGCGCTCGTATATCCGCGCAGCCTTAAGATGGGCGTGGATGAGACGAAGGTCGTTGCCGAGCTCCTTTCCAAGAAGCGTGGCGAGTCAAATGTGATGTTCGACGTTGGTGCGCATGTGGGAACAAGCGCAGCCTTCTTTGATGCACTCGGTTGGAGCCTCTATTGCTTTGAGCCGAACGACGAAAATCGTGCGCGTTTGACCGCAAGGTTCGGGGAAAACCCTCGCATCCGCATCGACAAGCGCGCCGTCGGCGAGGCTGTCGAGAAGGATCAAGCGTTTTTCGTCTCGGAGGAGAGCACGGGCATCGGTACGCTTCACGCATTCCGGGACACCCACGAAGAGGCTTGCACCGTCGACGTGACCACTGTCGGCGAGGTCGCGCGTCAACATGGCGTGGAAAAAATCGATTTCTTGAAGATCGATGTGGAAGGTCTCGATTTTGCTGTGCTCAAGGGCGTTCCGTGGGACACCATCAAGCCGGAAGTGATCGAGTGCGAGTTCGAAGACGCAAAGACTGTGCCGCTGGGTCATACGTACACCGATATGGCCGATTTTCTCGTAGATAAGGGGTATACGGTCTATATCAGCGAGTGGCATCCGATCATCCGATATGGCATCGCACACGACTGGTGCCGGCTGACAAAATATCCGAGCGCTCTAGCGACGCCCCAGGGCTGGGGCAATCTCTTGGCGTTCCGGGAAGACCCGGGCCTGGACTCGCTGGCGGCTGCATTCAGAAACAATCTGGTTTCAAGGGATGTTGCGCGACGAGACGCGGCTCGCCGTTCTGCCGCCGCTCGTAGGCGCACCAGCATCCTGGCAGCACAAAAAGGTCATGCGGCGGACCGCTATGCGCACTTTGCGGAGAGCATCAAAGGCCGCAGTCATTTGCTCTACCATGCAGGCCGGTTCGTCGCGCGATCTGCAAGAACCGTGTGGCGCCGACGATTCGGTCTCGGCGGCGCCGCGATTCTCGCCATCGTCATACCGTTGGTGGCAGCCCTACTCGTGCCGAGCGCAACGTTCGCCTGGATCTTGGTTGGGCTAAGCGCTTTGGCGGTAGCCGCCTTGGCGGCGGCTCTGATCCTGCTCGCCATGCTAGGCCTGTTGCGGCAAAGGACGGCCGATGCAGAAGGCCGACATCGAGCTGTGCTCGGTCGGATCGAGGCCGCAAACCGCCGCACGGGAGAGCTTGACGCCAAGCTGGACAGGATAATTCGCTCAAACGAGGCTCTGTCGTTGCAGCACGCAACGGAACTTGAACTCTTGCGCGAGCGCGCGGTGGCTGCCGAGCGACAACTGGGCGCGCTCCGGTATCCCGAAGCGCCGCCGTGCATTGTATTCTTCGGCCACCACAAATGCGCCTCGCGCTTCTTCCGCTTTCAACTGATGTCGCGAGTCGCCGAGATGTCGGGAGCCGGCGTCCTGAAGTACGAAATCGAGAACCCGCCGTTCCATTATTCGCAAATGGATGAGTTGGACTTGGCGAACATCGATTTCAGCAGCTTGTCCAGTTCGGAACGCAACGTTGTCCTCTTTGCCAACGCGACGCTGCGGTCGTTGGAGAAGATCCGCTCGGTTGCACCGGATTGGAAGGGTGTTCGCGTCGTACGGGACCCCCGCCAGATTCTCGTTTCGAACTATTTTCATCATCGGGCCGGGCACCCAACCGAGGGTGCCGGGTGGGTCTGGGACAAGCTCGCTACCGACCAGCCGATCTTGCAAAAACTAAGCGAAGAAGATGGGCTCCTGTACGAACTCGACAATATTTCGAAAGAAGTTATCGAGGAGCAGATTCTCGCGCCGTTTACCGACGATCGGTTATTGCAGTTCAGGCTCGAGGACTATGTTCTGGATCCTCGGAAGTATTTGAGCGAGATCGGGGAGTGGTTGTGCGTTTCGGACATCGCGGGAATCGATCTATCGCCCGTGTATGTGAATTCTGAATCCGGAGCGTGGCAGAATCATTTCACACCGCGCGTTCGCGAGATTTTCAAAGAGCGCTATGGCCAAGGGCTCATTAATCTCGGATACGAGAAGACCTTCGATTGGTAGTCTTCGGCTCACGCCGGAGCTTATGAAATCATCGCCCCTTTAATCGCCGCCGGCCGCGATCGTCGCCGGTGACCGCGACGCGGGAAGCCACCTCAACTGCGCCGTAGGGCGGCGCGCAATCTCGCAACAACCCATCGGAATGCTGAGATGCCCGTCCATCGCAGGAGGGTGTTGTGTCTCTCGGCGAGAGCCGCGTGCGCACGAGAAAGCGCCTCCTTCTGTTCGCGCTGTCTTTCTATCTCGCCCCGCGCGATGACGAGCTTCCGGTCGAGCTTTTCGCGTTGCTGCTTCGCAGAGGCAAGACGATTCTTGAGATCTCTGACGATGCTCCGCAGCCGTTCCTCCTCGTCTAATCGCTTACAGTAGATGCTATAGGCAACGATCTCGCTGTCGTCGACCCCACCCTCAGCGTATCCCGTCAGCCGCATCGCGGGCCCGTTGTACATCTCGAACAGGGCCGAATCCGCAGCGGAAAAAATTGCTTTGTGGGTACCGACCTTGCCTGAACCGAAGAACGATGGCGACGCCTGCCGAAAAGTCTCGAACTCCGGAAACGGCTCCCGCGAACGCTCGATTTGCAAGATGCCCGACAGCTTGTTTGCGAACGTGTCGGGCTGACGTGTGATTTCCTCAAATCTAAACGTGTGTACCTGCGCTTGCCTCGCCTGATGCCACCGAAGGATGTGGCTCCCCCACAGGCCGAAGGGCACCGCGCCGGTCAAAACCTCCTCGAGCGTCACCTTCTCGAATTCGGCAATCTTGAGAAGATATCGTTGATAGGAGATGCATGCGTCGCGGCCGTCGCGGACGACGTAGAAAACCATGTCGTCATCGGCAACCGTTCCATCTGGGTGTTCATGCGTCTTGATGAAGTAGCAATCGTCCGATGCTCTGAACTCGTCCAAAGGGAGAGCATCGTCCGCGTTCGCGGTGTGCCCGACCAGCTCTCCAAGTCTTGCGTTCGATCCGATGTCACGTCGATCGCCATAGATCGAGTAGCTGCGTATGCCGAAATAGTGGTTCAGCACAGATCGGCAGTACGTGTTGCCACTGCGAGGGTAGGAGGCAAGCCAAACAATCATCTGCGGTCTAGAGCAACCCTCTGCGGCTGAGCCCGATCTAGACGGTAGCCCAGAAGGCAGGTGCAGCCGATCCAAGTGGAACAGAAACGGACTGTCACGCATATCATGGAACGGGTGTGGCGCAAGCCGTACTGAACGACACCCGTTGGAACGGTGCGACGCGACTGTATCAATTTCTCAAGATCGATCGACGGCGCTACAGGACGGCTCTTGGCCCGTCCATAGACCTTGCCGGTCCAAGGCCAGGGATCAGGCCTGACCCTCAAGGCGGACCTGCGCGTCCGCGTTCCACGCGGAAACACAAGGGATCTTCGCCGGATCGCACCGGTCGGCGTACTTCTGAGCGATCTCGCGCACCTCTTCCAACAGCCCCGCTTCCAACGTGATGGGTTCCAGGCCCATTGCGAGAAACCGATCGTTGGCCACGAACAGATCATTCTCGTCGGCCTCGTTGCGCGGGTTCGGGACGAACGCGATTTGCGTCCCCGACAGGTCGGCTACCATCTTGGCGAGATCGCGGACGCGATGTGTCTCCGTCATCTGGTTCAGGATGTTGACTCGCTCGCCTGTCTGCGGCGGGTTCTCGATGGCAAGCTGGATGCACTTGACAGTATCCTGGATGTGGATGAAGGCACGCGTCTGTCCCCCGGTGCCATGGACCGTCAGCGGATAGTTTACGGCAGCCTGCGCCAGGAACCGGTTGAGCACCGTTCCGTAGTCGCCGTCGTAGTCGAAGCGGTTGACGAGCCGCTCGTCCAGCTTTGTCTCCGCCGTCTGCGTCCCCCAAACGATGCCCTGATGAAGATCCGTGATCTTGAGCTTGTCGTTCTTGTTGTAGAAGTGGAAGAACAGCTGATCCTGGGTTTTCGTCATGTGATAGATCGATCCGGGATTGGCCGGATACAGGATCTCCTGATCGATCAGTTCGCCGTCCTTGGTCTCGACGCGAATTGGCAAGTACCCTTCCGGGATCTGCATGCCGGCGGTGCCGTATCCGTAGACGCCCATCGTGCCGAGATGAACGAGATGCACGTCGACGCCTGACTCAACGATGGCCGCGCAGACATCGTTGGTCGCGTTGAGGTTGTTGTTGACGGTGTAGCGCTTATGGGCCGACGACTTCATCGAGTAAGGTGCCGCGCGCTGTTCGGCGAAGTGGACGATGGCGTCCGGCTTCTCGTCTTCGATTAGCGAGAGCAGCCGGTGGTAGTGCTCGCCAACCGTGAACGTGTGGAGGTCGATGTCGCGCCCGGAAACCTCCTTCCAGGCCCGGAGGCGTTCGTGGATCGGCCGGATTGGCGTCAGGGACTCGGCCTCGAGTTCGATATCGATCTTCCGGCGGGACAGGTTGTCAACGATTGCGACGTCGTGCCCCAGATTCGACAGATGCAGAGCGGTCGGCCATCCGCAGAAGCCATCGCCGCCAAGTACGAGAATTCTCATGGGTATTCCTTCAGCCAGACTGTGCTCTGCCGAATTGTGGAAGGCAGTTTGACCTTTAGCCGATCCCCGCGGCTGTTGACAACCTGTATGACCAGTACCCCGAAAGCACCCCTGGACCCACTAGCAAGGGCCGCGCCGGCGGCGCTCACCTGAGCTCCGAGACGGCCTCGGGCACGCTCACCAGGTCCTCGAACCAGAGGCCGATCTCCTTGAGGTGGGCGATCTTGGTGTCCTCGACCTTCGGCGTGATCGGATGGATGACGAGAGGTTCCGGTTCATCCGGCTCCGGCAGTCGTTGGAACAACCGGTTGGGGAGAAGGGCGACGGACAAGTCGCCGGCAGCGCCCAAGCGGGTCTCCCGGGATTGAAGCACGTCGTTTCCGTTGAAGGACAACGCGTAGAGGCTCGTGGGCGCGAAGTTCAGGCCTTGAGCCAGGAGATAGCGGTTGAATACCGGTTGATCGCCCGCGCTCTCCATGAGCGGCAGACACTTATCCAGCATCGATAAAACCGCCGACGTCGGACGGAGCAAGTAATAGCCGAAGCACAGCACGTTGCCCCACGCCGCGTGAGCCTCGGAAGGCTGAACCGTGCCTGGTGAAAAGACCATATCCTGGGGATGACCGATGGTGTACGGGATCGGGTCACGGAGCCAAATCGCATCGAGATCGCTGGCCAGCGGCGCATAGCCGAGCGCCAGAATGCCGCGCGTGATCTGCATCTGGTGGCGCATGAAGCCCAACCAGTCGCCGTTGAAAGGCACCGTATGGGAGCTCGCCCCGGCTTCGGCGGCAATCTGCGCGGTCTCCTCGTCGAAGCAAAAGACAAGCGGCTTGTGGCAACCCGCCCGCGCGGCCGTCGCGAGCCAGTGTTTTAGCAGCGTTCCGTAATCGCGATTCGCAAACACGCAAACCACAACGTTGCCGTGTACGCGCGCCCTGTCCAATTTCTGTTCCAGCGAGGCGGTGGCATGTAGGTCGGGCATAGGGACACAAGGCTGTTGAATCGGCGCAGCGCACGACGGGCGCAAAGCGTAGGGTCTCTATAGCCCGCAGCCCAGCGGACCGCTAGGATCACGTGCTTTTTCACTCAGCCCCAATGCGCCGGTCATCTTTGTCAAACTTGAGGAGCCCTGCGACCGCAATCAAGGCATGTTTGCACAGCAGCGGTAGTGCTGCGACCGAGGCACCTCAGCGGGGCAAGCGTCTTCGCATGCGCGCCGCGTTGGGATGATAGGTAAGGAAAGAGCCAGATCCCGCTCGGGTCCAGCCTACGACTAGGACACTTGATGTGAGCCGGATCAGACTGATGTAGGACGAGAGTGCCAACGATCATAGCCTTTCACTTCCCCCACAAGACGGCCTCGATGTTCGCCTTCGAGATCCTCAACACGATCTCGCGGCGAACAGGCATTCCGCATTTCTCTCAGAACAACCGGCCTCCAAATCACACGGACTTGGCGGATGCACGTGTGCTCAACGTCGACGGAACGTGCCTACGCGGTCCTGTCCGAAACTTCTCCGTCATCGAGGGCGCTCCCGGCAATCCCGATAAGGACTACAGGTTTGCGACCCCGGATTTCTTGATCGAGGGAGTTTCGTATTTCGCCGTTTGCCAGGTCCGCGACACCCTGGATCTTGTGGTCTCTCAATACTTCTCGCAGGGCTGGCTTCATACGCCCAATGATGATTTCAGCCAGGTGAGGAAAGATCTCCGAGCCGGCCGGATCAGCGTATACGATTATGCATTGATGGAATTCGAAGGCCGCTCCGACTTCGGCCAAGAGTCCATTCTCCAGAAAATGGCGAGGCTTCGCGTGCTGGAAGAACGCCTAGGCCCGGATAGGTTTCTTTGTGTGCAGTACGAGGAAATGGTCGTGGACTATGACCAATGGGCGGCCCGGATCGAAGCCTTCTTGCAGGACGCCATACCGGGCATTGGATCGATCTTGAGTGATTTGAGGCCGGAGTATCCACCCCCGGAGGTTGACCAGGAGTTCTTCTCGGATCCGCTTGAATATGTTGCAAAGAATGGCAGCAGGCTGCGGCACGTGCGCTCACCCTACCCTGGCGATCATCGCCGCTTCCTCACGCCGGCGGAGATCGCCGATCTCAGGAGCCGCGAGCAGGTTTTAATTTCGACCTGAACGGCTTAGCTGGAGGGGCGAAGCGGATCGGCCGCAAGACTCTCGTGTGCCGCACGATCCTCAGGGCTTGTAGTAATCCCGATACCAATCGACGAAACGTTGGATGCCCTCGTCGATCGGCGTGTTTGGCGAGAACGCGACGTCGGCGGTGAGGTCGCTCACGTCGGCATAGGTTTCCAGGACGTCTCCCGGCTGCATCGGCAGGAAGTTTTTCTTCGCCTCACGTCCCAAGGCCTTTTCGATCGCGGCGATGAAGTCCATCAGCTGAACGGGGCTGCTATTGCCGATATTGTAAAGCCGGTAGGGCGCCGACGACGTCCCCGGATCGGGCGCGTCGCCGCTCCATTCGGCGTTGGGCTCCGGGATGCGGTCAGTGACGCGCACCACGGCTTCGACGATGTCGTCGATATAGGTGAAGTCGCGGGCATGGTGGCCCTGGTTGAACACGTCGATGGGTGCACCCGCCAGGATCTTCTTTACGAACGTGAACAGCGCCATGTCGGGCCGGCCCCATGGACCATAGACGGTGAAGAAGCGAAGGCCCGTGACCGGGATGCGGTAGAGGTGCGCATAGACATGCGCCATCAGCTCGTTCGACTTCTTCGACGCGGCGTACAGGCTCAAGGGATGATCCACGTTATCGTGGACGCTAAAGGGCGTACGCGTGTTGGCTCCGTAAACGGAGCTCGACGAGGCATACACGAGGTGCTCCACGCCGCCATGCCGGCAGGCCTCCAGGATGTTGGCGAAGCCGACCAGATTGGACGCCACGTATTCTTCCGGGTGTGTCAGGGAGTGGCGGACGCCGGCCTGGGCCGCGAGATGGACCACGCGCTCGGGGCGGTGTTCGGCGAAGAGGCCGTCCACGGCCTTCTTGTCCGCAAGGTCGCCTTTGACGAAGGCGAAGCGGTTGCGTGGCGCAAGCTGGGCCAGCCGCGCCTCCTTGAGTGAAACGTCGTAGTAGTCGTTGAGGTTATCGAAGCCGACGACCTCGTCGCCGCGATCGAGCAGCACGCGCGCCGTATGGAAGCCGATAAAGCCGGCCGCGCCGGTCACCAATATCTTCATCTGGTCAAACTACCTGGGCTTTCGGGTTGGAGCAGGGGAGCCCGCGTCGTTATGGCTTGCGCTGGTGGGCGGTTTCAACCGGGAAGTTCGGCCTGTCTGCCGGTCCCGCGCGTGTGGCGGGTGCCCCGGCTGGCGAATTGGGGGGCATCATCCAGCGTGCAATATGACCTCGATCACGCTTGTCATTGAAGCGTCATGAGCCGCCTTTCTGCCGGTATTGTCTTCCCCTGTCCATCACACTATTAACGACCAGCGTTTGGACGAGGAGTTGCCGCGTGAAAATTTGCATGATTGGGGCGGGTTATGTGGGGCTTGTTTCCGCTGCCTGTTTCTCGGATTTTGGCTGGAATGTCGTTTGCGTTGACAAGGACGAAGGCCGGCTCGCGCAGCTCCATCGGGGCGAGATTCCCATCTACGAACCCGGGCTCGACGACTTGGTGGCGCGCAACGTCGCCGCGGGCCGCATCCAGTTCTCAGGCTCCCTCGCCGAGTCCGTACAGGACGCGGACGTTGTCTTCCTCGCCGTCGGTACGCCCGTGCGCCGCGGTGATGGGTATGCCGATCTGACTTTTGTCTTCGAGGCCGTCGAGGAACTGGCGCCCCATCTACGGGACGGCGTCGTTATCACGACGAAGTCGACCGTGCCGGTCGGGACGGGACGGGAAATCGAGCGGCGCCTGAAGGCGCTGCGCCCCGACGCCGATTTCGCCGTGTGTTCCAACCCGGAGTTCTTGCGCGAGGGGTCGGCTATTCGCGACTTCACTCATCCCGACCGTGTGCTGGTGGGCTGCGACAACGGCCGGGGACGGGATGTCATGGCGCGGCTCTACGAGCCGCTCTCGCTTCGCAATGCGCCGATCATGTTCGTGAGCCGCGAGTCGGCCGAGTTGGCCAAATACGCCGCAAATTCCTTCCTCGCGATGAAGATCACCTTCATCAATGAAATCGCCGATCTCTGCGAAGAGGTCGGGGCTGACGTCAGCGAGGTGGCGACAGCGGTCGGCGCCGACGGCCGTATCGGTCCGAAATTTCTCAATCCGGGCCCGGGCTACGGCGGCTCGTGCTTTCCGAAGGATGTGAGTGCCCTTGCGCGTACGGCGCGCGAGGCCAAGGCGCCCATCACGCTCGTCGAACAGGTCGAGAAGGTCAACATGGAGCGGAAAATCGCCATGGGCGCGCGCGTGGAACGCGCCGCGGGCGGTTCGGTTCAAGGGAAGACCGTCGCGGTGCTGGGGGTCACGTTCAAGCCCAATACCGACGATATGCGCGATGCGCCAAGTCTTGTGATCCTTCCGATGCTCCAGTCCCGCGGGGCTAAAATCCGTGCGTGCGATCCGCAGGGGCGTACCCAAGCAGAGCCGCTGTTGCCGGACGTCGAGTGGTACGTCGATCCGATGGAGGCTGCGCGGGACGCCGATGTGCTCCTGGTACTGACGGAGTGGAATGAGTTTCGCGCGCTGGACCTCAAGAAGCTGCGATCCGTGATGAACGGTGACGTACTCGTTGACTTGCGCAATGTCTACGCGCCGAAGCTCGCCGCCGAGGCTGGCTTCACCTATATGGGCGTCGGCCGTGGCCAGACGACCAGCTGCGTGGACGACAACGCCACCTAGACCTTATGCCACGCAGGGTGGCGTTTGTGACGTGGTGGGTGACGCTGGCCCGTTCTGGCCATCCTGCTCTAATATACTCTTGGACCTTCGAAATCAGCGCGGGGTACGCCTGAGTGGCCAAATCGCACTACGATTTCGCGATTGTCGGGGCCGGGCCCGCGGGCTCGGCCTGCGCCAACGCGCTGCTGCTTGAGGGCGCGTCGAGCGTCGTCCTCATCGACCGCGCCCGGTTCCCGCGAGACAAGATCTGCGGCGACGGGATCGGGCCCGGGGTCATCGCCATCCTCGAGGCGCTGGAGTTGCGCCACATCCTCGATGGTCATCGGCGCGTCACGCAGATGGTGATGACGAGCCCGCTCGGCGGCCGCATGACACTCAACGACAACGAGATCAGAGGTCAGTCGCCGCTTGGCTACGTGATCCGGCGTACGGAGTTCGATCATGCGCTCATGAGCGCCGCGGCCAAACGGGGTTGCGCCGACAGGACCGGTTGGACGCTCGAGGGCGCGGAGTATGCCGACGGCCGGTGGAGGCTCGATTTGGCGGAAAGCGAGAGCGGGGAGCCATGCTCGATCACGGCGGATGTTCTGATCGGCGCAGACGGGGCAACGTCACGGGTACGGCGGCTCTTGGGGCAGCCTTTCAATCACGAGAGGCACGTGTCGGTCTCGATGCGCATCCTCGCGCAAACGGAGCCGCCTTTTCCCCCTCGGCAGGAGCTCAACGTCGCGAAGGAATTGCCGATCCCCGGCTACGCCTGGAACTTCTCCACGGGGTCGGGAACCGTGAACGTCGGCTTCGTGTGTGACACCCCCACATACAAAGCGAGTGGGCGGCACCTGCGGGAGATCCTCAAGACCTACAAGGGCCTGCTGCCGGATACGCTGTCCTACGACGACGCCACGCGGCACTCCCAAATCCTGCCGCTCGCCTCGCAGATGCCGCCGCTCGCCTACCCCAAGGTTCAGGCGGCGCTCATCGGCGACGCCGCCTCGATGATTAACCCGCTGACGGGAGAGGGCATCTTCTACGGCATGGAGGCAGGCCTCCTGCTGGGCCGCGGGCTCGCGCGCGCGGCGCAGACCCGAGAGGGGAGGGCCCAGGCGCTGATCCGCTACGAGCGCGTCTTCCGCCGCACCTTCACTGGACACTTTCGGGGCAACTACTACCTGCGGAAGCTCCTCGAGCGGCCGGGCTTGTTCGACCGTATGCTTCGGGCGGGCGCAAGAGATCCCAACCTCTGCTGCGATTGCATCGAGTACATGATGGGCAATGAGAGCGGCGTCGGCAGAACGCCGCTCTACCGGCTCGCGCTCCGGACGATGGTTGCCTGAGGAAGTATGCGAGATCTTCGCATACGATTGGGCAGCTGCGAGCCGCTGCTTCCCCAAAAATATCTGATAGCCTCACGAGGTGGTTCCGATCATCAACAGAGCGCGTTGTCCGTGACATGCAGCCACTCTTGCTACTTCAGCTGCTCACGCTGATCGCGGTCGCGAACGCGATACCGGTCTTCGCGAAGAAGCTGCTCGGGCCGGCGACTGCCTGGCCGCTGGATGGCGGCGTCACGCTTCCCGATGGCGGGCCTCTGTTCGGTGCATCCAAGACCGTCCGCGGCGTCTTGCTTTCGGTCGTCCTGACACCAGTCGTGGCGTTGTTGATTGGATTGAGTTGGCCAGTCGGCTTGGTGGTCGCAGGAACCGCGATGGCCGGGGATCTCGTATCGAGCTTCCTGAAGCGGCGCTTGGGGCTTCGCCCCAGCAGTCAGGCCATCGGCCTCGATCAAATCCCGGAGTCCCTCTTGCCGCTTCTTGCGGCCCGGTGGCTGCTACCCGTCGGCGTTGCCGACGTGTTGGTGGGTACGGCTCTGTTCTTTGTGGGGAGCCTCGTCGTCTCGCGCCTTCTGTTCAAGCTGAACGTCCGGGACAAGCCTTACTGATCGGCGCGCCGGAGGCGGTGAAGGGTAATCTCCGGCGGGCAATTAAAGCGGACAGGCACGACGGACGACCCGGCCCCCGCCGCCGTATATCCGATCATGCCGTGGTGCCGCCACGCACCGGAGCCCAACGCTCTCGGCAAGACGGCGCTGAGGGTTAAGGGAACGCCGCCGGGTAGGCAGACCTGCCCCCCGTGGGTATGGCCGCTGAGCAGCACATCGAAATCCGCATGGGCCGCCTGCCGATAGATTTCCGGTGTGTGCGTCACGAGGACCGAGAAGTCCTCGTGGGGGATGCCGTCGGCGGCCTTCTCGATGTTGTCGGCGCGGTAGAAGTGGGCGTCGTCAATCCCAACGAGATGGATGCGGTCTTCGCCGCGCCTGATCGTCTCGGCCTCGTTCATGAGCATCCGAATGCCCATCTCCTCCAACCCGGGGAGCATGCGGACAGTGTCGTGATTGCCGAGGACGCCGTAAACAGGTCCCCGTAGCGCGCTGCACACACGTCTCGTGCCCTCCAACGCTGCGTCGTACGGCCCCCAGGTCTTGGCTCTGTAGTCACCAGTCAGAAGAGTGATGTCGTAAGAGAGGTCGCCGGCGAGCCTCACCACCTCAGCCATCGCCTCCGCGCTGTACTCCACATGCAGATCGCTGATCTGAAGCATCGTGAAGCCGTCGAATGCCTTCGGGACTTGCGGCGACGAAATCACATTGTGCCGGACGACGACCTTTGTGGCGTTGCGGCGGCCGCGCCAATAGAGCCCGCTCACCATGAGCACCGCGCGGATGATCGCGGCGCCGATCGGCATATTCTCGATGTGGAAGAAGTTGATGCCCTGCCCGAAGACTTGCGCCTCGTGGTCGTTCTCGACGCCCAGACGCTGCCGCGCGTGGCGGCGTCCGAGGCGCTGTTCGAGCAGCTTCAGGATTCGGTCCTCCGACATGTGTGTCTTGAGGCTCCTTTGAGATGGATGAGGTGCGGCGCGAAGGCGTCTATGCGCAAGGCGCGCGCTACTCAGCCGTCGTGGTGCTACGGGATGTTGGCCGGTTCCTCATCATCCAAACTTAAAATGTAGGCCGCGAGGTCATTGAGTTCATCCCGCTCCATCGGGATGTTGGGCATCGAGGGATGAGTAGCTTCTATCCGCTCGATGATCGTCGCCGCTGACATCTGCGCCTGTTTAGCGATCTCGTCAAAAGTTGGGGCCTCGCGCACGGGCGAGGTTCCATTGGAAAGGATCGCATGACAATTGGCGCAAACCTCTTTGGCGTATTCGAAGCCCTCTTGGGGGTCACCCATCTCCTGCGGCTCCGCCATGAGGCTAGCCGAGGCTGCGAGCAAAAATGCCAACGTCAATAGCGCAACTTTCATCGGAGCCTCCCTAGTTCCTTGAGTTGCCGGTCGACTATACCAATACTCAACGCCATGGGGTGGCCTTGTTCACTGGGCCGTCACCTCACTTGAAGAGCAAACGAAGCCGCCCCGCTGAAGCTGCCACGCAGCTGCGAGGCATCAACCCAGTGGCGTCGAACGCCTCACGGCGCAAATGTCAGCTCAATCCACTCGCTTGCGAGGTGCTCGCGTCCCTCGGGCATTACGCGAAGCTTGATCTGGCGATAGGGAACCACCCAGGTGCGCCAGTAGAATTCACCAACGGTGCCGAAGTCCTTCGTCGTTCCCGAAACATCGAGCACCCCGTCGAGCGCGAACGGCCCATCGCCGGCGCGGTACTCAACGACGTATTGCCCTGATGGATCGCCCGTCCATTGCAGACGCGCCCCATCTGCGATGTCGGCGTAGCGAACGGTGCGGCTCGCGCTCGGGGTCATCCATTCGGGGCGTGCGACGTCGACACTCGTGGAGGGGGGGTGATCGGTTCTTGGTCTGCGCCGCAGCGATAAAAGCTTCGGCAGGAGCGTCTGGCTCATCGCGGCGACGCGGTCCGGCTCCGCCTCGGCGAGGTCGCTGCGCTCATCCGGATCGCCGTCGAGGTCATACAGGTGCGGCACGACTTGCCCGTCCCGCAGCTGCCGGAGCCGCAATTTCCAGCCGCCTTGGATGATCGCCGCCTCGAAGCCCGAGGGGTCGCTGGGGTTGGCCTCTGTGTAGCCGGACAGACTTGTCGCGGCGAAATAGGAGCCATCATCGGGAGCCTTTTGCCGAGAGGGCAGCCCGAGTTGGCTCCGCAGCAATGGAACGATATCCGTGTGGTCCGTCGCTTCTTCGACCGCGGCTCCGTCGCGCTGCCCGGGCCGCCAGATGAACAGCGGCACCCGCAAGATTTCTTCGTGCAGGTGACCAGCGCGGGTCGTAGAGGCGTGGCCGACGTTGCCGCGCTCGAAGAGCTCCTCGCCGTGGTCGGCCGTGACAACCAGTATCGTTGTATCGCGAAGTCCCGACCGATTGAAAAACTCCCAAAAGGTGCCGAACCAAGTATCGAACTCGGCGACGCCGCCCAGATAGAGTGCCCGCACCGCAGGGATATCACCGTCTTCAAAGGCGACGGTGCCGGTCGGGATGGTCGACGCTGTCTGAACGACGTCAAGTCGGGCGCGTGCTGAGGAGTCGAGCTCTCCAGCAAGCTCGCGATACGGGCCGCGGAATTCTTCGGATGGCGCATAGGGAAGATGGGTGTTCAAGTAGTGGTGCCACAGCACGAATGGTTTGCCCGCTCGAGATCGGTCCGTCAGCCAGGCGAAGGGGTCCGTCTTCGGCTCCACAGCGAGGCCGAGATTTCGGAAGACGTCGATTGTCATGAAGGATTGGAGGCCCGCGACTTCCCATCCTTTTGCCGCTAGATCTTCAAGGAAGACGTCGCGCTCGGCGTCAATCGACTGCCCGCGGGCGTGGACGCCCTGCTCGAACGGCGAGAGACCCGTCAAGACGGCGATGATATTCGGGGCCGTCCACGCTGAGATTGCGCGGTGGTTGAGGTAGCGGGATCCTTCTGCCGCGGCGCGCAAGAGGTTTGGCATGCGCCCCGGCTCCGCCGTCTCGGCGCGCCAACTCTCGACGGTAAGAAACATAATATTCAGCGGCTGCGGTTGGGGATCTCGCCGCAACCACAAGCCGACCGCGAGGAGCAGAACGAGCGCGGCCATGCCAGCCAGGAGCCAAGGGCGTCTCATAGTAGGGCACAGCATAGAGTTCTGAAGTTGCCCAGAACAAGTCACGGTCCAGTGCGGGCAAGGTTCATGGTCTTTGAAGTGGCCGGCTCTGCGCATCACCAGCCAGATTTTCGCGGCTAGATCACGAGGCGGGCGACGTAGTCCCCGATCGCGAGCGACGACGTCAGCCCCGGGGAGTCGATGCCGTAGAGGGCGACGTAGCCGCGGTGCCCCGTCTCGCGCGGCCCCTGGATGACGAAGTCCGCCGCGGGCTCCCCCGGGCCGTAGGTGCGGGGGCGGATGCCGGCGTAGTCGGGCTCCAGCGAGCCGTCGGGGAGGCCCGGCCAGTAGCGGCGGATGGCGGCGTAGAAGGCGGCGCCGCGGCCCGGATCGACGCGGTAGTCGACCTCATCGACCCACTCCACATCGGGGCCGAAGCGCACCTGTCCGCCGAGGTCGAACGTGAGGTGCGTGCCCAGCCCGCCCTCGGGGGGAACGGGGTAGATCAGGTGCCGGAAGGGCGCCCGCCCGGTCAGAGAGAAGTAGCAGCCCTTGGCGAGGTGGCGGGGTGGGATGGTGGAGGGGTCGAGCCCCGCGAGGGTCCGCGAGAGGTCCCACGCCCCGAGCCCCGCGGCGTTGACGAGAAGGCTCGTCTCGATCTCGGTGGGATCGGCGCCCCCGATCCGAAGCCGGATTGCGCCGCCGTCAGATGCGCCGCCACCTAACGTGCCACCGACGACCGGCGCGCCGCATTGCACCAGCGCACCGGCGCTCTCGGCGTCACCTTGGTAGGCCAACATGAGGGCGTGCCCGTCGACGATGCCCGTCGACCCGGAGTGAAGCGCCCGCGTCCCGGTGAGGGAGGGCTCCAAGTCTTCCAGGCGCGATCTGTCGATCAGCTCGACGTCCTCGACCCCGTTGGCGAGCGCGCGCCGGTGGAGCGCCTCAAGCGCGGTGACCTCTTCGTCGTTCGCCGCCACGACGAGTTTGCCGCAACGGCTGTAGGGAACGCCGCGCTCCTCGCAGTAGTGATAAAGGGCGCGGCGACCTTCGACGCAGAATTTGGCGCGCAGGCTGTCTGTGGGGTAGTAGAGCCCCGCGTGGATGACCTCGCTGTTGCGCGAGGATGTCTCCTGGCCGATGCCGGATCCGCGCTCCAGGACCAGGACCTCGCGCCCGGCCTGCGCGAGCGCCCGCGCAATCGCGAGCCCGACCACCCCTGCGCCGACGACCGTTGTGTCCACTTTGTCCAGAGGGGCGTCCATGGCTCCCGCGGGGTGACTCTACCAGAGCGGCTTCTGGGCCGCGCCGTTGCAGGGTTTCTGCATCCCGATCGTGTGCTTCGGCCGCGACACCTTCTCGAACATCTTCATGTCGATGCGCCGGAACGGCTTGTAGCTGTTGCTGCAGATGTGGCTCTCGGCGAGGCGGGGCGCATACTCGATCAACAGGGGACGGGCGCCATCGAACTCGTTGTTCTGGATCTGGATGCGCGAGATACGCGCCTTCTTTCCGGCAATGATAATGCCGCCGCCCTCGTTGTTGATGAACTTCGAGCGCTCGATGCGAACGTTGGTGATCGTCTGTTTGGGGTTGTCGGGCTCCAGATCGATCCCAGCGGCGGGGCGCGTGCCTTGGGTGTCCCGGAACATCGACCTCGTCACCAGAATGCGGTTGCCGTGGATGATGGAAAGACCCTGCCGCCGGTTGCGTTCGGCCCGGACGCCGCAAAGCGCCACGTCCTGTGCATCGGAGATGTGGAAGCCGTCGCCCCAAAATTCGCGTGCGCGCACATTCGAGATCGTGATGCGCTCCGATCCTTCCATGATGAAGATACCCATGCCCCACTCGCCGCCCTTGCCTTTATGCGTCCGGCGGTCGCCGACAATCGTGCCCCCAGTCACAGTCACATCTTGAACGTCGGAAATCCGGAGGACCGTGTAGTGCGGCTTGTCGGTCGGAAACATTCTCAAGGTTGCCTGCGGGTGCATCTTGAAGGTCATGTTGCTCTTCAACGTCAGCCGGCTCTTGCTTTTGGTCTGAACCCGATAGGTGCCGGGCGGAAGATAGACGGTCCCGCCTGTGCCGGCGACTTTGTTGATCGCGCGCTGGATGGCCTTCGTGTCGTCCGCGCTGCCGTTGCCCTTCGCGCCCATGGACTTGACGTTGACCGTCAGCTTGGACGTGGGGCGGGCATTGCAGCCCTTGAAAGGGGCGGCTTCAGCCTGGCCGAGCGGCAGGACGGCCAGGGAGAAAATCAGAAGGGCGCTTATCCGAAGAAGATAGGTCAAAATTGCTCTTGGTGTTCCCTCTTGTTCACCAATCGGCATTTAACACGGCCGACCCTGAATATGACATGAACAACGCTGCCTTGGGGATGGTTCCCCAACTTGAGCCCCGCGTCCCGTACAGCGCCACCGGCGCGTCGCGGCCCTTTACCGCTAAGCCACAGCCTTTCGAATCACCTCGGCGACACGCCGCGCGTCGTCGTCGGGCAGGTAGGGATGCATCGGCAGGCTCATCACCTGATGGCAGATGGTCTCACTGATCGGCAGAGAGCCCTCGCCGCCGCCATAGGGCAGGTAGGGCGCCTGAAGGTGCATCGGCTTCGGATAGTAGATTGCCGACGGGATTCCCGCTTCGTTCAGCGCCGCCTGGATGTCGGCGCGCCGGTCCGTCTTGATGGTGTATTGCGCCCAGGCCGACTGCCGTCCCGGGATGCGCTTCGGGACCGTCACCGCGTCCTTGAGCTCCTCGTCGTAGACGGACGCGAGGTGATCGCGGGCCGCAAGCTCGTCGTCGAGGATCTGCAGCTTCACCGAGAGGATCGCCGCCTGAATGCTGTCGAGGCGGCCGTTGATGCCTATACGGGCGATCTCGTAGCGGTCGGCGCCCTGGCCGTGCACGCGGATCGACATCAAGAGTTCTGCAAGTTCGTCGTCGTCGGTAAAGATCGCGCCGCCGTCGCCGTAGCATCCCAGCGGCTTGGCGGGGAAAAAGCTGGTGCAGCTCACATGCGCGAGCGAACCGACGCGCTTGCCGTCATAGACGCCACCGAACGACTGCGCCGCGTCGGAAATCAGGTGCAGCTCCTCCCGATCAGCTAACGTATTGAGTTCGTCCCAATCCGCGGGCAAGCCGAACAGATCCACCGCGAGGATCGCCTTCGGGTTCAACTTGCCGCCCGCGCGGGTCGCGGCGATCTTTGCGTCCAGATCCGCAAGGTCGAGATTGAAACTGTCTTCCTCGACATCGACGAACACGGGCGAGGCGCCGACAAGGATGATCGCTTCCGCGCTGGCTGTGAAGGTGAAGGACGGCACGAACACCGCGTCGCCCGGTCCGATGCCGTAGGCGATCAGTGGCATGATGATCGCGTCGGTGCCGCTTGAGCACGAGATCGCATGGCGGACGCCGCAGTATTCAGCAAGCTCGCTTTCGAGCTTCGTGACCGCGGGGCCGAGGATATAGCGGCCGTCGTCGAGAACATCCTGGATCGCTTCTGCGATCTGCGGCTTCAGCCGCGCATATTGTGTCTTCAAGTCGACAAAGGGGACGCCCGACATCGATCTTCCTTCTCATCTCTGTGCTGCGGTTCCCGGCTCTCGAGGTCGAGCGTCTGGGCCGCGCTTTCCCTATCCAAGTCGGGAGGCAACGGCAAGGGGACGCATCAACACGACGCAGCGCGCCGCCTTCGAGCTGCATGGTCTCTTTGGATGGCCGCGCTTTTCGTGTTCAGACTGGGTTCAGGTCGGGACCTCCACCTTGTGCCCCAGGATGGTCTCCCGAGCCGAGCGGTGGGACCGTGGAGGTCTTAATGAACCGCTTGCTCATGGTTTGCGTGATGGCGATCGCCTCGATCGCCGGCGGCACGCTGGTTTCGGGCAAGGCGCACGCGGGCGGCCCTGCCCCTTACGCCGCCGCCGATTTCCAGATCGACGAGTTTTACGATGCCCTTGCGCCGTATGGCGATTGGGTGTCCGACGAGCGCTTTGGCTATGTTTGGTACCCCAACGCTGTTCAGCAGGGCTGGCGCCCCTACACCGTGGGCAATTGGGTCTACACCGACGAATACGGCTGGTATTGGGACTCGCCCGAGCCGTTTGCCTGGGCCGTCTATCACTACGGGCGCTGGGGCTACGATGCCGAGTACGGCTGGTACTGGGTTCCCGGCGATACATGGTCTCCGGCCTGGGTGCAGTGGCGCTATAGCGACGACTATGTCGGCTGGGCGCCCGAGGCCCCGGTAACGCCTGTGGGCTACGGCGGTTACGGCGGTTCTTATGGCGGCTACCGAGACTACGGCTACAACGACGGACTGTCCTATTTCGGGCTCGGTCTGTCTTCCGGCGGCTTCGGGTTCTCCATCGAGAGCTACGACGGCTACGACGATTACGGCTACGGCTACGGCGCACCGGGGCGTTACGCGCCGCGCACCTACGCGCCCGTCGCCGATGCCTGGACGTTCGTCCGACCCCGCTACCTCGTATCGCCGGCGGTTCGAAGCTATGCGGTTCCGCGCACGAGCATCTCGTTGGTGTTCAATTCGACGAAGACCGTGTACCGGCCGCATTACCGGAACGGCGCCATCTACAACGAGGGCTTCCCCCGTGCGCATTGGTCCAGGGTCACGCGCAGACACCTCGACACGCATCGCGTCCACCGGGCCGCTCACCGGCCTCACTCTTACAGAGGCCGTGCCTATAGCCGGGGCAACCGGGACCTGTATGTCTATGCGCCCCAGGTGAAGAAGAATGCCGGGCCGCGTCGTCCGCCGAAAAAGGTCGCGCAGAAGTCCACGCGCCGGAAGGTCGGCGTCAATCAGGGGCGCGGAAGGGCGTCTGCCCGCGGCAACGCGCCCCGCTATGTGGCCCCGGCTCAACCACGGCTGACGCCGTTCGAGCGGGCCGCGGCGGTCAAGCCGTCCTACGTCCAGAGGAAAGAGCTCGAGGAGGCGCGCCGCCGGCCTCCGGCCGCGCGGCCGCACCAGGGCAGCAAGCCCAAACAGGGCGCCCCGAAACCGGCCAGCGCCAGGTCGAAGCCGAAGCATTCGCAGCCGCCCAAGGATGCGAAGGCACAGAAGAATGGACCGCCGCGGCAGGCCAATCGCGGTCCCGGGCGCGGCCCCGGCGAGGGCCATGGAACCGGCCGTACGCGCGGCACACAGAACCGGCCTGCCGACGGGCGCTATGCCAACCGCAAGCCCGATGGCGCGAACGGATCGCAGGCCCGACGCGGCCCCGACCGGCAGCCTGATGCCCGGAATCGACCGAGCGGACCCCCGCAGGGCCGCGGGGCGGCAGCCAATAGACCGGATGGCGCAGGCGGTCGCGGCGCGGGCCCCCAGAGCAAGAAGCAGCCCGGCCCGAAGCCGGAGGCCAACAAGCCCTCGGCGAAGCAGGCGCACGCCAATCGGTCGCCGGCACCGAGGCCGCAGGCGAAACGGCCTCCGGCGAGGCCGAATGCCGCCGCCAGGCCGCAGGGACGGAAACCACAGGCGCAACGGCCGCCGGCAAAGAGGCCTGACGCCCGCAAGCCCTCGGCAAAGCAGGCCCACGCCAACCGGCCCCCGGCCCCGAGGCCGCAAGCGAAACGGCCTCCGGCGAGGCCGAATGCCGCCGCCAGGCCGCAGGGACGGAAACCACAGGCGCAACGGCCGCCGGCAAAGAGGCCTGACGCCCGCAAGCCCTCGGCAAAGCAGGCCCACGCCAACCGGCCCCCGGCCCCGAGGCCGCAAGCGAAACGGCCTCCGGCGAGGCCGAATGCCGCCCTCAACAAGCCGCGGGGGCCGATGCCGCAGGCGCGGAAATCCCCTCCCAAGAAGCCTCAAGCTAAGCGGCCGCAGGCCCCGAGACCCCAAGCGACGCGATCAGCGCCCAAAAAGCCTCAGGCCAAAAAGCCTCAAGCCAAAAAGCCTCAAGCCAAGAAGCCTCAGGCCCAGAGGCCGCAGCGGCAGAGACCGCAGGCAGGAAGACCTGCCGCAAAGAACGCCCAGGCCAAACGGCCGCGGGGGCAGGCGCCGAAAAACAGGAAGTCAAAAGGCAAGAAGTCGAAGAACGGGTAGCGGAAACCCTAGCCGCGACGGCTATGGTGTCAGTCGCCTGAGAACTGACCGGGCTGCAAGGGCTTCTCCCGGCGGCAGGTCGCCATAAGGTTCATACCCCCGCACACGGCCTTCGCTTTCCAATAGTCGAAATCCGGGTCATCGACAGGATCGTCGCAAACGTCGGAGACGGGGTTCTCCGCCGCCCGTTTCAACGAGCAATAGCGCCAGCTTTTCTTGTCCTTGTCGTCGACGATGTAGAGGCGGCAATAGCCGTCCTTCGGTACCTGCACGTCGAGCTTATGCCGCCAGACCTTGCCTGCGTCGGTCTCCACTTCCTCAATGAAGCAGCCATTGACGCCGTCGCGGCGCTCAGCCTGAGCCGGCAGCGCGCCGAGCAAGACGAAGGCGGCCATGGCGGGGAGGAGGCTGAAGTAGGAACGCATCCGGCGAATGGTCGCCATGAGGTTGTTCTCCCTGGATAGAGCCTTGTTCGGACCGGCTCTGGTTCGATGTATGTCACGATTTGGATCGGCGAGCCGAATGTCCGCCTTATGACCGCTCTGTGCAAGTTTCCACAACATCATGGGTCGCGGCGGCAAGTGGATTGCGGTAGGTCATGTTTTGTCTCCCGATCCGAGTGGGGTAGCATCGCGTCACACGGATTAGGTCAAGCTGCGCAAGAGGGGTCGAATGGGTCAGTGGGGTCGTGTTGCGGGGGTGATCAAGGCGCTGCTGGTTCTTGCGCTGCCTCTTTTCGTGAGTGCCTGCTCCGACGGCAAAGAGGCTGCGAAAACCAACCAACCTCTTCCGGGCGTCGTGGCAGAGGTCGTCACGGAGAAAGAGGTTAGCGACGAGACCACGTTCGTCGGCCAAACCCGCTCCTCTCAAAGCGTCGATATCCAAGCGCGCGTCAAGGGCACGCTGCTGGAGCGCCCCTTCGAGGAAGGGCGCGAGGTCAAGGAAGGCGCGGTTCTCTACAAGATCGATCCGTCGCAATTCGAAGCGGATCTCCTTTCGGCCAAGGCGACCCTGGCCAAGGCGCAAGCCAGTTCCGACGAGAAGAACCTCACCCTCGCGCGCTATCAGGCCTTGGTCGACAAGAACAGCCCCGGCGTAAGCGAGGCGCAATACGACATTGCATTGTCCCAGGCCAAGCAGGCGGATGCGGAAGTCAGTGCCGGCAAGGCCGACGTCGCCAACGCCAAGCTCAATCTCGGCTATGCGACAATCACCTCGCCCCTCAATGGCCGGGCCGGCATTTCGGCGGTGGACGTGGGCAACATCATCGGGCCGGAAAGCGGCGTGCTCGTCACGGTGGTTGCGCTGGATCCGATCGAGGTGGACTTCTCGGTCGGTGAACGCGTCTACTTGAACTACGTGGAAGCGAAGGAAGCGGGGACTGCGAAAGATTTCACCCCGCGGATTCGTCTGGCGAACGGCAAGCTCTATCCCCACACGGGACGCGTCTATGTGGTCAACAACGAGGTCGACCCGACGACAGGCACCATCGCCATCCGTCTGAAGTTCCCGAATCCTGATCGCCTGCTGCTGCCGGGGCAATACGTCACCGTCCTTTTGACGGACGCCAAACCCGAAAAACAGGTCGTTGTTCCGCAAGCCGCCGTTCAGCAGAATCAGTCCGGGCCGTTTGTCCTTGTCGTCGACAGCAACGATCAAGTGCAGTCCCGCGCCATCAAGACCGGTCAGCGCGTGGGCACGGGGATTGTCGTGACGGAAGGGCTGGTTCCAGGTCAGACGATCGTCGTTGACGGTATTCAGAAAGTCAGGCCGGGGGCCAAGGTCAAGGTGACCTATCAGAACCCGTCCGGGACCGCTCAGAATGTCGAAAGCGAGCCGGCCGCCGCTGGCTCCGATGACAGTAGCGGCGGTCAGGCGTCTGACGACCAGGGTGCGTCCGCGGAGTCGGGTTCCGCTGCGACCGGGGGCGGCAAATCCGCAGAGACCAAAGACGCCAAAGCCAAGGACACAAAGACCGAGGACACAAAGAGCGAGGCCGCCCAGCCGGACACATCTTCAAAGCCGTCCGAGAAGCCGAGTGGCGATACGGATGGCAAAGCGAGCGAGGCGGATGCCGCAGACAAGGATGCCGCGCCCGCTTCATCGTCCGACGCCGGAAAGGACGAAACGACGGACACGAATACGGAGGCGAAGCAGTAGACCGTGCTCAGCGCCTTCTTCATAGACCGTCCCAAGTTCGCATTCGTCATCGCTATTGTGACCACGCTTGTCGGCGTGCTGGCGCTCATGGTGCTGCCCGTCGCGCAGTTCCCCGAGATTTCGCCGCCCCAGGTGCAGGTGACCGCAAGCTATCCGGGCGCCAACGCGAGTGTGGTGGCCGAATCCGTGGCCGCCGTCATCGAGGAGCAGGTCAACGGCGTCGAAGGGATGAGCTATATGTCATCCCAGAGCACCAACGACGGCAGCTACACCCTCACGGTGACGTTCGGGATCGATACGGACGGTGACATCAACCAGGTCAACGTCCAAAACCGTGTCGCCCAGGCTTTGCCGCAGCTCCCCGAGGAAGTGCAGCGCCAGGGCGTTACGACGCAGAAGACGTCCACCACGATGCTCATGGTGGTGTCGATCTATTCTCCGAAGGGCACCTACGACAGCATCTTCCTGTCAAACTACGCGAGCATCAATGTGCTCGATACGCTGGCACGGACGCCCGGCGTCGCGCAGGTCAGCAATCTCGGCGCGCGCGACTACAGCATGCGCGTCTGGCTGCAGCCCGACCGGATGACGAGCCTGGGGCTGACGGCAACCGACGTCATCTCGGCAATTCGCCAGCAGAATATTCAGGCGGCGCCCGGTTCGCTCGGCGCGGCGCCGACCTCGCAGACGCAGCAGTTCCAGTACACGCTTACCGCCCAGGGGCGTCTCGACACGGTTTCGGAGTTCGAGGACATCATCCTCGTGGCCAAGCCGGACGGCACCGTGGTCACGCTCAAGGATGTCGCCCGGGTAGAGCTCGGGGCGCAGAACTACGGCTGGTTCGGCGAACTGAACGGAAAGCCAGCCGCACTCCTCGCGGTGTATCAGCTCTCCGACGCCAATGCGCTCAACGTGGCCGATCAGATCAGGGCCGAGATGGAAGTCTTGGCGCAGCGCTTTCCCGACGATGTCGCCTACCAGGTTACCTACGACACCACGCTCTTCGTGACGGCGTCGATCAAGGAGGTCGTCGTAACGCTGTTCCAGGCCCTGGCCCTGGTGATCTGTGTGGTCTTCATTTTCTTGCAGGACTGGCGCTCGACGCTCATTCCGGCCATCGCCATCCCCGTCTCGCTGATCGGAACGCTGGCGTTCCTGCTGGCAATGGGCTTCACCATCAACACGATCAGCCTGTTCGGCCTCGTGCTCGCCATCGGCCTCGTGGTGGACGACGCCATCGTCGTGGTCGAAAACGTGCAGCGGCATATCGCCGACGGACTCGAACCGCGAGAGGCGACGAAGGTCGCCATGCGGGAAGTCACGGCTCCGGTCATCGCCACCACACTCGTCCTGCTCGCCGTGTTTGTTCCGTCCGCCTTCACGCCGGGCATTACGGGCCGGCTGTTCGTCCAGTTCGCCGCGACGATCTCGATCTCGGTGCTGTTGTCGTCGATCAATGCCCTCACGCTCAGCCCTGCGCTCTGTGCTGCCGTTCTGAGGGAGCCCAAGAAAGCGACTTGGGGGCCGCTGGCCTGGTTCGAGAAGGGACTGGAAAAATCACGTAATGGCTACAACTCAATCGTCCGCCATCTGATCCGCAGAACGATCCTCGGGCTGGTGATCATTGCCGGCATGATCGGTGCGACCGCCTTCCTCGGCATGACCACGGCAACCGGGTTCATTCCGCAAGAAGATCAGGGTACGGTCTATGTCAACGTGAGCCTTCCCGACGGCGCCGCCCTGCCGCGGACGGCCCAAGTCATGAAGCAGGTCGAGAAGATTCTCGAGGACAACCCCGGCGTTGAAAACATCATCTCTGTCGGTGGGTATTCGATCCTGCAGAGCACCGTGATGCCGAATGCCGCGTTCCTGATCGCGGTTCTAAAGCCGTGGGACGAGCGGACGACGAAGGAACTCAGTCTGCGCGGGATCATGGAATCCATTGGTCCGCAGTTCGCCGCCATACCGCAGGCGACGATCATACCCTTTGTGCCGCCGGCAATTCCCGGGCTCGGCAACACGGGCGGCTTCGAGTTCGTACTGCAGGATACCCAGAACCGTCCGGTGGGGGATTTGGCCTCGGTGCTCAATGGCTTCATCTACACCGCCAATGGCGATCCCACGCTCACCGGCGTCTTCAGCACGTTCACGGCGAATTCGCCGCAATACTTCGTCGATCTCAATCGCAAGCTGGCCGAGACCAAAGGTGTCAGCGCGGAAGACCTCTTCACCGTGCTCAACGCGAATATCGGTACGTACTACGTCAACGACTTCAACAAGTTTGGCCGTGTCTACCAAGTTTACCTCCAGGCGGAGGCGGACAAGCGTGAGAAACCGACCGACGTTGGAGACCTCTACGTAAAGTCGACCAACAACGCGATGGTCCCCGTCCGCTCGCTGGTGACCCTGGAGCCCTCGCTCGGACCCGACACCATCCAGCGCTACAACATGTTCAACTCCGCCACCATCAACGGCAACGCGGCGGCCGGCTACAGTTCGGGGCAGGCGCTCGACGCCATGGATACGCTGGCCGCAGAGAATCTGCCGGAAGGCTACACTTATGAGTGGACGGGCATGTCCTACGAAGAAGTCAAGGCGGGGGCGGCCGGCAATGCCGTGTTCCTGCTCTCGATCATCTTCGCCTACCTCTTCCTGGTCGCGCAGTACGAGAGCTGGACCATTCCCATGGCGGTCATGCTCACGGTCGTCTTCGCGGTCTTGGGTGCGCTCCTGGCTCTGCGCCTCACCGGCATCGCGCTCAACACTTATGGTCAAGTCGGTCTAATCCTGCTTGTCGGTCTCGCGGCCAAGAACGCAATTCTGATCGTCGAGTTCGCCAAGGAGAAACGCGAGGCGGGCGAACCGATCGTGCAGGCGGCGGAGGAAGCTGCATCCTTGCGGTTCCGCGCCGTTCTTATGACGGCTCTGTCTTTTATCCTGGGTGTGCTGCCGCTTGTCTTGGCGACCGGCGCCGGCGCCGCGTCGCGTGTCTCGGTCGGCGTGACGGTCTTTGGCGGCATGCTGTTCGCGACGATCATCGGCGTCAGTTTCATCCCGTTCCTCTATGTCGAGTTCCAGCGCTTGCGGGAATCGGTGAAGAACAAGAAGAAGAGCGGCGACGCCCCGACACCATCCGAAGGATCCGGTACGCCTGGCGAAACTGGATCCACGCAAGACCCGGCGCCGCAGCAGACCTAAGCCATGCACTTCGAAATCATCATCGGCGCCGCCATGATCGTCATTACGACGATCATCCAGGGCGTGTTCACCATGGTGGGCGTGGAATACATGCGCGACTACGCCGACCGGCACAATGAGCCAGCGCTGATCTGGTCGACGCTGCGGCTGGCGGCATTCGTCCTGTGGCTATTTCTCGCCACGATCACCGAGGTGTGGGTGTGGGCGGCGCTCTACATCTCCCTTGACGCCTTCGATTCCTTCGAGACCGCGCTCTACTTTTCGACCGTAACGTTCACCACGCTTGGCTTCGGAGACATTGTGCTTGAGGATAAATGGCGGCTGCTATCTTCGTTCGAAGCCGCCAACGGCCTGCTGATGTTCGGCTGGTCCACGGCGCTGGTGTTCGTCGGCGTGCAGTGGACATTCGAGAATCGCGCGCAGCATCGCCGCAAAAGGACCCGTCACGATTGATGCGGGCCGGAAGCGGCGTCAGGCATAAGGCCGGAACACGGGCTTGACCGGTCGTCCGGCAAGATGGCGCTCGATCCCGTCTTCTAGTGCGCGACGGTAGGTCACGAAGGCCTCGTCGAACGCCTCGACGGTTCGGTCGATATCCGCTTCGGTGTGTGAATAGTTCACCACGAGTGAGGAGGCGAGGATGCCACGCTTGAGCAACTCCTGAAGCATCAGCGTCCGGAACAGTTGCGAAGGCTGCCCGTCCCGATCCCGCGACCCAAAGACCAAGCAGCAGGGTCGACCAAGAATAGGCACCTGCTCGGATAGCCCGTGTGCCGCGGCCGCTTGTTGCAATCCCTCTTTGAGCCGCGCGCCGCGCGCCCAAAGCGTTTCGACGACAGGCTCGGTCTCGAAGGTGCGCATGGTGGCCATCGCGGCGGCGAGCGCATGGGTTTCGCCGCCATGGGTGGTCGACAGCAGGAAAACCCGTTCCAGGTCGTGGTCGATGCCGCCGCGGCGCATCAACTCGCGCTTTCCCGCCAGAGCGGATACGGAGAAGCCGTTGCCGAGACCTTTGCCGAAGCAGGACAAGTCCGGTTGAATTTTGTGGAAGGCTTGTGCCCCGCCATTGTCCCAGCGGAACCCGGTGATCATCTCGTCGAGCACGAGTACGGCGCCGTGACGGTCGCATAAGGCGCGGATGCCCGGCAGGAATTCCTCCGTCGGCGGTGTTTCCTTCTCCGCTTCGAGAATCACTGCCGCGATCTGGTCCGGGTAGGCGTCGAACAGGGCCGAAAGGCTTTCCAGGTCGTTGTAGTGAAACTTGCGGACGAGCGCTCGCGTCTCGCTCGGAATGCCGTTATGCAGGGGCGTGGTTCCAATGAACCAGTCGTCCGTCGAGAAGAACGGCTGGTCGCCGCAAATGGCGACAAGCTTCCGCCCCGTCACCGCGCGGGCCAGTCGGACGGCGCCGCTCACAGCGTGGGAGCCGTCCTTGCAGAACTTCACCATATCGGCCGTGCGAATAAGCCGCAGAAACTGCTCGGCGCACTGCAACTCGATCTCGGCCGGGCGAATGAAATTGGATCCGAGCGGCAACTGTTCCCGAGCGGCGGAGATCACGGCGGGATAGCCATGGCCGAGGGTCACGGCGCGCAAGCCGGAGCCGTACTCGATGAACTCGTTGCCGTCGGCGTCCCACACATGCGACCCGGATCCGCGGACGATCACCGGCGCCATATGCTCCGGAAACTGATCCTCGCCCTTGGCATAGGTGTGGCTCCCGCCGGGAATGAGATGGCGGAGCCGCGCATTCAGCGCATTGGAGCGGTCGAAGCGCATCGGGTCGAGTGGCTGGACTGGCTTGTTCGGCTTGGACACACACTCCTCCGCACAGAGTTGCCAACGCGGACGAGACGGGTGCCGCGCCGGCGAAACCTACCTGCGAATGCTCTAGCTTTCGTTACCCTGCCGGGCTGAGACACGGCAGTCCGAATCCGCTTAAAACACGCGTTGGAGGACGTAAATAGTGTCGCCTGGCTGGACGGGATAGTCGGTGGGCACCATGACGGTGGACATGACGCCGTCGAATTTGCGCGTGAGGCGGACGAAGCGCTGCTTGGCGCGCGGCGTGTAGCCTTCGGCGATGGCGACGGCGTTCTCGACGGTGAGGCCCTGGGCGAACGGATATTGGCCCGGCCGCGTGACCTGCCCGAGGATGTAGAAGGGCCGGTAGGTGATGACCTCGGCGGTGACCTTGGGGTCCTTGATGTATTGGCTGCGCAGGCGGCTGGCCACTTGGCGCGCGAGTTCGTCGGCGGTGAGGCCCCGCGCGCGAACCTGTCCGATCAGGGGCACGGCGACGCTGCCGGAGGCCGAGACCGTGTAGACGTTCGAGAGGTTCTGCTGCCCGAACACGATGATGCGGACGCGGTCGCCTGCATCCAGCGTGTAGTTGGCGTGGGGCACGACGGGAACGCCGGGCGGGGCGCGGCCTGCGCCGGGCGGGAACAGCCGGCCGGGGCCGGGCAGGGGCGCGGGCGTGGAAAGAGCGAGATCCGGCGTCCTCAGCCCTGGGATGGCGCCGCCTTTGCACCCCGACAGGCCGCTCGCGAGAACCACGAGCAAGAGGGTGAGGATTTTGGCACTGACCGTGATACGGCACGTGGTCATCAAGCGGCTCCAGGACGTCGTCGAACGACGCCCAAACAGGCGTCGATACGTCCCGAACCTACCCCCGGCATGGTTAATAAATGCTGAGCGGATGTCCCAGGCTGGGCACGTCCCCCTTTCGATGCGGCAGTTGCACCAAATCGGCACGCGGCAACCAGGCGTCGCTGGGTTGTAGGATCGTACAAAAATGCACCTGGAGTGGCATGCGGGGCGCCTCGATCCGGACATTACGAAGATTAAATGTCGCAGGCCGATCGAGCCGTGCCGCCAGCGTACACCGATAAACGCTTTATTTCCGATGGACTTACGCCGGGAGCGCGGGGTGTCGCGCCACCCGTCCATACCGTCCGGAACGGCGCGCGACTTGCACAGTACCCCGCAAGAGCCCAACTGATGGCGGCCCACAAAGGTTCCCTACCCATTTCGCGCCCATGACCGATATATCGATCACCAAACTTGATACGCCGCACGTTGCATCGCCGGCGGCGCGGCCGCCGTATCGTCTGCCACTCTTCTTTGGGCGCGCCCTGCGGTCGTCATGGCCCCTTGCGGACGCGTTGGTCATTGTCGGTCTCGCGGTCTTTTTCGGGATCACGTATCACTGGGTCGTCTACGGCCAGGCCGGTCCGATCGAGGCCTACTTCCATCTCGGTATCGGTGTTGCGGCACTGAGGCTGCTCCTGAGAAAGTCATTCGCGGTCCGTTCGCGCCGTCCGGGCAGCACGGTGCGCGCCGAGTTCCAGCTTTGGACCGCGACCCTTCTGCTCGTTATCGCCTTCGCCTTTTTGATGAAGGTCTCCGCGGACTATTCCCGCGGCGCCATCCTCCTCTTCTATGTCCTGGGCTTCCCGGTCCTGCTGTTGTGGCAGACCACATGGAAGCGTCTCGTTCGGGAGGGCTATAGTTCGGGCGCGCTCGCAGCACATCGGGTACTGCTGCTCGGGACGGCCGAGAAGGTCGAGGAGTTCCTGGCCAAGCACAAGCCATCCGATTTCGGGCTCGTCGTCAGCGACATCATTTCCTGGCCGGAGCGTGCGCTTGAGGAGACGACGGCGGGCCGCGTCTTGCTGCGGGAGAGCGTCCGGCATGCCATTGCGCGAATCCGCGACTCCGGCGTGGACGAGGTCGTGGTTCTGCTGCCCTGGTCGAGCAACAACACCATCAATATTTGCGCCGACATGCTCATGACGACACCGGCAAAGGTCCGCCTGGGACCGGAAGCCGTCTTCGACCGGTTTCTCGATGCGCCCATTTCCCAGCTCGGTCCGGCGGCGACGCTCAATCTTGTCCGGCCGCCGCTGATGCGAGCCGAGGTATGGCTCAAGCGCGCCTTCGATTTTGTTGCCGCTTCCGCTGTACTGACACTGATTTCCCCGCTGCTCGCGCTGTTCGCCGTGCTGATCAAGCTCGATTCGCCGGGACCCGTCCTGTTCCGCCAGCACCGGCTGGGCTTCAATCAGCGGGCCTTCCAGATCTACAAGTTCCGTACGATGTCGGTCACCGAGGACGGCGAGGCGGTCAACCAAGTCGTCAAAGGCGATTCACGGGTCACGCGCGTTGGCCGGTTCCTGCGCCGCTGGAACTTCGACGAGCTGCCCCAGCTCATCAATGTGGTGCGAGGGGAGATGTCCCTGGTCGGGCCGCGTCCGCATGCGGTTACGCACGACCGGGATTTCGAGCTCCGTGTCGCGTCCTATGCCAGACGCCACAACATCAAGCCGGGTATTACGGGGTGGGCGCAGGTCAACGGCTATCGCGGGCCGACGGACTCGCTCGATAAGATCGCGGGACGCGTTGAGCACGATCTCTACTACATCGACAATTGGTCGTTCCTGCTGGACTTCTCCGTACTCGTCCGCACGATCGTTTCGCCAAAAGCCTACCGCAACGCCCTCTAGACACGATTGGCGGATCAGACGTCTGCGCGCCGTGGGCGTCTCACGCTAGGCATTCGCCATCGTCAGGACTGACGCGCAATATCTGCCGCGCGCCATTTCCAGGAGGTCGGCGGCCGCGCTGGCATCCACCGCAGGCGACGATTTTTTCGACTGAGAGACCAGCAGAACAGCCTCGGAAATCGAGATCAACGGCTCCATGGTCGTGTCGTCTTTCAGGAGCCCGCCATCGATAACCGTCAAGTCGTACCTGCCGGCGAGTTCCTCCAACTCGCGTTTGCGGACATGCTCACTCGAGCGCTGCCCGGCTGCATCCTGAAGCGACAAGAACGAGAGTCCGAGTTGAGCATCGGAAACTAGGCGGTCGCGGTAGCTGCGGCCGGTGCTCTCTTGACCGAGCATTTTGGTCAGCGCGGGATTAGAATTGCTTGCGTCCACGAGTAATGTCTTCAGGCCCGACGAGGCTGCGCCAACACCGAGACTAAGCGCGAGAGCGGTCTTGCCCTCTCCAGGCAACGCGGATGTCAATGTCACGATGCGCGGCTGATCGGACGCCTCAAGATCCATGATGTAAGACAGTAGCTGCATCACCGCCGAGCGATATCGCGACCGGGCGCCCCCGTCCAAGACCTCGATCGCGATTTCATAGAGGTTGGGAGGGGCGGATTGGCCGCCGCGCCCCGTGCCGATCAGGCCGCGCTGGGGACGGAGCGCCGGAATGGAAATCAATGGCGTGAGGCCCGAACGCGTGAGCAATTCGGTGTTCGTGTGGGTCGAGGGTTGACCGGTAAAGTCTCGGACGAGCGCGAGCGCGCACCCAAGCATGAAGCCGGCCATCGATGCGAGCGCAAGTGTGAGGAGCTTCTTGGGCGAACTCGGCTTCAGCGGGATGCTGGCCGGCGTAATGATCCGGGCATCGGGCGTATAAACGCTCTCGGACTCGTTCATCTGCTTGACCCGGGACAGGAAGCTCTCATAGACGGCGCGGGTCGTCTCGGCCTCTCGCTGGAGTTCGCGCAACTCGACAATGGCGCTGTCGCTGGTATTGACGTCTTTGCGGGAGGCCGCAAGCGCGGCTTCGGCCGCCCGAAGCCGTTCCTTTGCCGCGTCGTTCTCCAGCTTGATGGCCTTGGCGATCCGCTCGACCTCCGCCCGGATCAGACCGGCCAGCCGCTGAACCTCCGACCGCGCCTGTACCATCGTCGGGTGGGACGGCAGCAGGCTCGCACTGAGGACGGCTTCCCGGCGGGCGGCGGTCGCGTATTGGTCGCGCAGCCCTGTGACAGTCGATGAGTTGATCGATTCTGCCATCGCGTCGGGATCCACGCCGCTCTTCAGGAGCCGTTGCAGCTGATCGTACTTGGCCTGGGTCTTGGCTAGGTCCGCCTTGGCGTCGGCCAGCTTCTCGTTGAGTTGCTCCAGTTGCCGCGTGTCGATCAGGACATCGTTCTCGGATATCTGCAGATCGTTCTCGGCCCTGAACTTTTGGACTTTGCCCTCCGCCTTGAGCAGCCTGTCCCGAAGCGTGGCGAGCTGCGCATCCATTTGGGAACTGACCCGTTGCGTGGTCTCGAGCCGCTCTCCGGATTGATCGCGCAGATAGGCATCGGCGATGGCGCGCGCTATCTCCGCCGACTTCACAGCGTTTCTCGTAGTCACGGTTATCACGATCACGTAGGTCTCGGTGTCCCGTTCGACCGTGATCGCGTTCCTCAGGTTCCATAGCGCCAGCTCCTCGGGACTGGCCGCGGGCCCGGCCCCCGAGCCGCCGAGAAGCTCGGAGACGAAGCCGATCGCGCGCGCGGCGATCCCTCGTTCGGTGCCGTTGAACTCCGGATTCTCCGCAAGGTTCTGGCTCTCCACGACCGGCTTCAGCACGACATCCGACGTGATCACTTTCATTTGGCTGTCGACAAGGGCGAAGTTGTCGCTGGCCGTGGTTCCGAGCCCGGAGGGGAGCACTTCGTTCTCGACGGTGTTCTTCTTGCGCGGATCGATAAGGATCTCGGTGCTGGCCGTGAAATAGCGGGGCGCGACCACGATGTAGGCCACGCCGAGGGCAATCGCGATCGCGGTCGTCATGGCAATGAGAAACCAGCGCCGCCACAGAACGGCAACGGCGTCTCCAAGCGACGGAGACGGTGCGTAGGTAGCCTCAGTTTCCATGGGTCAACACGTCCGTTCTACGAGAAACTTGCCGCTCTATTGCGTCCGGCCACACCATCAAGCCCGCCGCGCGGCCCCTGTCCCGGTCATGATCGGATTATTCTACTAGGATAAAACTTACGGTGGGCTTTAGAACGATGAATTCTTGGCAAGGTGTTAACCTGCCATTAGCCCTGTCCCGACCTGCGGGTCGCAGGCTCATGCTCCCGCTCAGGCTGCCTCGGTCTTTCCCGTGAATCGGAGATCCCCGCCCAGAATTCCCTCTTCCAGGAGCTTTCGGATGTGGGCAATGCGCTGGAAGCGCGGCCCCTCGAAATCCTCCCAGGAAATATCGGCCTTCAGATACGCCTGGTACAGCTCTTGTGCCCCTTTGCGGGCATCCCATTGCGGTTGGAAGGCCGGAAGCGTCTCCGCGATCTTGTCGAAATTGACCCGGTAGGAGCGGTTGTCCGGTCCCGCATCGGGGGCGAACTCAAGCTGGCACTGAGGAACGACCTCGGCAACGATCTCCGCGATGTCGCGGATGCGGTAGTTGTGAGCGGTCTGCCCGACGTTGAAGGCCTGGTTGAACACGGCCTCTTCCGGCGCTTCGAGTGCGGCGATAAAGGCGCGCGAGATGTCCTCGATATGGACGATCGGGCGCCACGGCGTGCCGTCCGATTTCAGATAGATGCTGCCCTTGGTCACGGCCCAGGCGGTGAGGTTGTTGAGAACGATATCGAAGCGCAGGCGGGGCGAAACGCCATAGGCCGTCGCGGGCCGCATGTAGACCGGGCAGAAGCCGTCGCCGGCAAGCTTGGAGACGTCCTGCTCCGTACGCACCTTTGAAATACCGTAGGGCGTGATCGGATTCAGCTCGCCGGTCTCGTCGATCATGCCTTCGGTGGCAACGCCGTAATTGCTGCACGACGAGGCAAACAGAAAGCGCTTGGCGCCGGTGCTCTTGGCCAGCTCCGCGAGGCGGACGCTGGCGCGGTAGTTGATGTCATAGGTGAGATTGGGATCGAGATCGCTCAGCGGATCGTTCGACAGCGCGGCAAGATGAATGACGGCGTCGAATCCGGCAACGTCGGAAGGCTGCAGATCCCGAACGTCGATCGCGAGCGTGGGTGCAGCGTGAACCGTGCCGCCCTCCGCAAACGTGCATCTGCGGTACAGATCCGTGTCGCAACCCACCACATCGTGGCCGGCCGCCATCAGCATCGGCACCATGACCTGCCCGATATAGCCTTGGCTCCCGGTCACCAATACCCGCATGACTGTCTCCTTTCGACGTAACCAATGACTGTTATGTGACGCGGCGGCGCTATCGATGCCACGCGCGCGATCTCAAGACGTTCTTCTCGCACGACACTCAACCTTCACGCGCGCGTCGCTCGGCGAGGAGCCCATGCTCTTCCAGTGCGCTTGCCGCACGGGCGATCGCTTTGAAGGGAAGCTGCGACCGCTCCGCGATGTCCAGGAGCGAGTGCGTCCCATCCGATAGATTCAGTGTCCAAAGCATCGCCATGTTGTGGCGTACGGCATCCTTGTCGCCGCCCGTCCCCGCATAGAGCCCCCGGCGTCCGAGTTGCGGCTCGCCCTTGGGGTTCAGATTGATGAGGGTGCGATCGCTCTCGAGAATGGTCAGCGCGTCGGTCACCCAGCCATAGGACGCGGCGAGGTTCTCCGCCGAGATGAAGTCCAGATTGTCGGCGGAGGTGTGGTACTCGGGAAAGGTCGCGAACTGGCTGCGCTGAAACAGTCCCACGGCAAGGTCATAGCCGGGCGAGCAATATTGCCGCTCGTCGTAGCCGTAGGGGAAGAAGTCGATGATATTGGGTTCTGCGACCGCGTGGCGCAGGACATGGATCATGACGCGGTCGATCAGTGCGTTTCCCTGACGGCTGCGCTTATAGGTCGGACCGCCGGCATCGCCGACGCATGATAGCACCAGGCCATTCTTGATCCGGCTGGCCTCGGCATCGTTGGTAGCGAGCCAGGCAATGGCACCGATCGTGCCGGGCGCGAACACGAAGCGGTAGCTGAAACGCGTCTTCATGTTCGACAACGCGCGCGCCAAGACGGTTTGAAGGGCGAGCCCCGAGCAATTGTCGTTCGCGAGTGACGGATGACAGATATGCGCCGACAGGAGCACTTCGTCCGTGCTGGCGCCGCGATGCAGATACTCACCCCAGGTCAGGGAGCCGCTAGCGAAGCGCGAATCGATGACGACCTCGAACTCGCCCCCGGCGGATTCAAGCTTGTCGAGTTGGTTCCGCGACATGCAGAAGCCCCAGGCGTCGGCGTAGTACGACGTCCGGTAGGGAATGAGGTCGGGCTGCTCGGGCAGCGTAAAGATGTGGGGGCGAAGCTCGTCTAGACTCATGCGCCGGTGGACGGGCGCGCTGTAGCTCACGACGTGCAGATTGGATTGGCGAAAGTCGATCAGCCGGTTGCCTTGCGCATCCTTGATATAGGCGTCGGAAATGTTCCATTCGCGCGGTATCTCCCAGTCGAGCACCTTGGCGCCGGTTGGAAGCTCTTTGCGCTCGATGGGAATGTGGCGCCCAATGATGTCGAGCGTTTCGCGGACGCCGTCTCCGGTGATGGACCGGCAGATCGGGTAGATCTCGCGCGCGAGCGCATAGATCTCTTGACCGGCGTCGGGCGAGATGAGGCTCTGCGTCGTCAAACCCGCCATGGCCGACCCGCTATCCGTAGTCTGTAGAGTTCGGGTCATCCATTCGCCACGGCGCTTGCCGCCGGTCGCTCCGATGACGTCCCGCTCTCTGCGGTGCTGCTTTCCGGAAGTGCGGCCGGATCGATCACGTGAGCGGCCGGTATGGGAATCACAAACTTTGCGCCCCAGTCCGCGACGTGCTTCATCTGGCTCACGATCTCTTTCGTCAGATTCCAAGGCAGGATCAGGATCAAGTCCGGCTTGGCCTCGTCGATCGCCTCAACGGGCCGGATGGGGATATGCGTTCCCGGCGTGAATCGGCCGTGCTTGTATGGGTTGCGATCGACGGTGAAGTCGAGGAAGTCCGGACCGATTCCGCAATAGTTGAGAAGCGTGTTTCCTTTGCCGGGCGCGCCGTAGCCGCAAATACGTTTACCCTCGTTCTTCGCAGCGATGAGGAAGGACAGAAGCTCCCGCTTCGTCCTTTCGACCTTGTCCGAGAAGCCTACGTAACCCGCAAGGTTGTCGAAACCGAGCTTCCGTTCGCGTGCAATCAGCTCGTCCACGCGCGGGCTCCGTACATGGGACGAGCCGGCCTGGGCCAGATAGATGCGTAAGGAGCCGCCGTGGCTCGGCAGTTCTTCGACGTCGACAAAGGCGAGCCCGTGCATCTTTGCGAGCCGCTCGATCACCAGGGCCGAAAGATACGAGAAGTGCTCGTGATAGATCGTGTCGAACTGGTTCTCCGCCATCAAACGCTCGAGATGGGGAAATTCGAGCGTGGCGATCCCCTCCGGCTTCAGGAGGATTTTGAGCCCGGCAACGAAATCGTTGATGTCCGGCACATGGGCAAGGACGTTGTTTGCAACGATCAAGTCGGCCGCCCTGCCGTCTTCGACGAGCTGACGGGCTAGTCCTTGGCCAAAGAAGTCGACGGTGGTGGGGATGCCTTTCTCGATGGCCACCTCGGCCACGTTGCCGGACGGTTCTACGCCGTGCACGGGAATGCCCAGCGGTCCGAAGTGCTGAAGCAGATATCCGTCGTTGCTTGCGATCTCGACCACTTGGCTGTCCGCCCCGAGACCGAGCCGCGCCGCGATCATCTCACAATAGGTCTTGGCGTGAGCGACCCACGAGGTCGAATAGGACGAGAAGTACGCATAGTCGTCGAAGATGCTCTCGGGGCTGACATATTCGCGCAGCTGCACGAGGAAGCACTGATCGCACACCATCACGTGAAGCGGATAGAACGGCTCCATCGCATCGATCTTGTCCGCGGGCACGAAGCTCTCGCACAGCGGCGACATGCCGAGATCCACAAATGTGTGCCGCAGCGGTGCGTGGCAGATCCGGCAGCACGGTTCGGCGGAAACGGGCTCGTTCGTCATCGTTGCATTCCACTCATCGGCCGGATCTCACTGGCCATGTTTCCCGGCCTCGTCGACGGCATCTGTATCGAGGTTCGCCATTCGGTCTCGCAGTGACTGCTCGATCGAGCTGTAGGACGGAAACGAGAGGTCCTTCTCGGAAATCTCTGTGACGGGTAGCGGCCAGGTGAGGCCGAGCGCGGGATCGTCATAGCGCAAGCCACCCTCGTTGTTCGGTGTGTAAGGTGCCCCCATTTGATAACTGAGAAGTGAATCGTCTCTCAGAGTCTGGTGGCCGTGGGCAAATCGCTCCGGAACGTAGATCGCCCGCAAACTTTCCTCGTCGAGTTCTATGGCGACGTGACTGAGATAGGTCGGGCTTTCGGGGCGAAGATCGACGATGATGTCCCAGACCGCTCCCCGCACGCACCGCACGAGTTTTGATTCCGTCGACGGCGGAAACTGGAAGTGCATGCCCCGCACAGTGCCGGACTTCGCGGTGAAGGAGAGGTTCGATTGCGCGACGAGCGGCCTCAGGCCATGCGCCTCGAACTCATCCCGGCAAAACGAGCGCGCGAAGAAGCCCCGGTCGTCTTGACGACGCTCCAGTTCGACGACGAAGGCGCCTGCGAGTTCAGTCTCTATAAACCGCATCCGAGTGCTCCGTGGGCGTGAACAATGAGGGCTACTGCCCGGTTTACCAAAAATTAATGACGACACCGGTTAAGGGAAGTTTCATCGCCTGCTTCTATCTTATGAGGCGCTAAACAATCGAAAAGGGATGACAGTCCCGGATTCGAACAGAAAAACCGATGCGTTTCCGCCCCTTGGGACTTTGGGGCGGACGTTCGAAGGCGAACACGGGGAAAGGCCGCTCGTGACCCGGCCAAGGCCGGCTCTCCGGCACTATCGGGCGATACGCCTCGGGGCTATGCTGGCGCCACTCCCGTGCTTGTCAATGTCGAACGACGTTCTTACGTGTTCTGCGCGTCAACAGGAGTGTTGAACAATGAAGGTTGTGCTTTTCTGCGGAGGATTGGGTACCCGAATCAGGGAATATTCAGAGGCCATTCCGAAGCCGATGATCCCGATCGGAGGACAGCCGATCCTCTGGCACCTCATGCAGTATTACAGCTCCTTCGGGCACTCTGACTTTACGCTGTGCCTCGGGCACAAGGCGACCGTCGTCAAGGAATTCTTCCTGAATTACCGGCACGAGATGTTCAACGATTGCGTGGTCTGGAATAACGGCGACGCGGTCGAACTGCTCGATCGGCCCACGGATGATTGGTCCGTCAAAATGATCGAGACCGGAATTTGGCGGAGCGTCGGCGAACGCCTTTGGGCCGTTCGCGAGCATCTCAAGGACGAAGAGATGTTTATGGCCAACTACAGCGACGGTCTCAGTGACGTCAATCTCGACAAAATGATCGCGGACTTCAAGGAAAGCGGGAAGGTCGCGTGCTTTCTTGCGGTGCCGCCACAGCTCACGTTCCATTTCGCAGACATTGCGGAGAACGGCCTGGTCCGGAAGATGACGCCGGCGTCTCAGGCCGACCTCTGGATCAACGGCGGCTTCTTCATTTTCCGTCGCGAGATCTTCGACTACATGCGGCCGGGCGAGGAGCTCGTCGTCGAGCCTTTCGCGCGTTTGATCGAGGACGATCAGTTGCTCGCCTATAAGCATCACGGCTTCTGGCGTGCGATGGACACGCTGCGCGACCGTCAGGTGCTCGAGGAAATGGTCGAACAGGGTACGATGCCTTGGGACCGGCGCGATAACCTGGCTTGCCGCCTCGCCGCAGAGTAGGGCGATGCTGAACCTGTCATGGCAGAAGCCGAAAGGGCCGCTGAAGGTGCTCTGTCTCGGGGCGCATTCGGACGACATCGAGATCGGCGTGGGAGGCACGCTGCTCGGATGGATCGCCGCCGGGACTGAACTCGACGTGCATTGGTGTGTCTTGAGCGGGGCCGGGCCCCGGCGCGACGAGGCGATGGCCGGTGCGTCGGCGGTCCTAGGCGGGGCAAACACGCAGACCGTGGAATGTGCAGATTTCCGCGACGGCTACTTCCCGGCGCAGGGTGAGCAGGTCAAGGAGTGGGTCCAGGATCTGGCCACGCGAACCAAGCCCGACATCGTATTTACCCACCGCGGCGACGACGCGCATCAGGATCACCGCGAGATATCGCGCCTTACCTGGAATGCCTTCCGCGACCAGGTGGTTTTAGAATACGAGATACCGAAATGGGATGGCGATCTCGGGCAGCCCAATCTCTACATTCCCATGACCGGAGAGGTTATGCAGCGCAAGCTCGAGATCCTCGAGAATTGCTTCGGCTCGCAGCGGTCCAAAGATTGGTTCGACGCCGACACGTTCAAAGGGCTGGCCCGCATCAGAGGCATGGAGTGCCGGGCGCCGGAGCGATTCGCGGAGGCGTTTTTTGCTAGAAAACTCGTGGTGCGGTAAACCGCCGCGCGCCGGACGCAGCCAAAAAACGGAAATCTGTCGGCTACTGAAGAACCATTTGTTGAGGGCCAAGGTCTAGTATCGCGCAGGGCGCAACAATTGCTGTCAGTTGTGGCGTGTCGGGTTCGCTTCGACGCGGAGCGTGCCGCATCGGGGCGGGAGAGCGATATGAAGATTCTTGGATTTCGCGGCAATGTCGATCCTGCGAGCTATACATTGAGCGATGCACTGCCGAACTTCGGCCGCGCTAGCGGTGATCGATCCCACGCGCACAGCGGTTCCACCGCCAAAGGGCGTGACGGTGCGGACGTGCCTATCGCACCCCTTGTCACGATTGCGATCCCGACATTCAACCGCGCGGAACTGGTCGAGAAGTGTGTCCGCAGCGCAATGGCACAGACCTATCCGAAACTCGAGATTCTCGTGTCGGACAACGCGTCGACCGACGGAACGGTGGAGATGCTTCGGGCCATCGACGACGACCGTCTTCGTATCCTCACGAGCGAGGAGAACATCGGCGCGATCGGTAACTTCAACAAATGCATCGACGAGGCGCGCGGCGACTATTTTGTGCTGGCCGCGGACGACAACTATTACCGACCCGACTTCGTCAGCAAGTGCGTGCGTCTGATCGAAGACGAACCTGGCCTCCCGATTGTAATCGCGGCCTACGACGTCCTTGTCGTCGATGAGTTCTCCAAGGACGATCGGCGCACGGTGCCGGCTCGGCTGAGCAAAAAGCTTTCGACTGGTATCTGGCAGGGTACGGACATTCTGCAGGAGTACCTGCATGGGCGCATTTCCGCACAGCTCTTGAGCAGTCTCGTGCGGACCGACATTCTTCGGCGCAACGGCGGATACAGTCCTCATCCTTGCGCGAGCGACGAAGCGACCTGGATTCCACTCCTGATGGAGGGGCGTGCCGGCTTCGTGGATGAACCTTGCGCGACCTATATGGTTCTTCGGGAGAGCCTGACCGAGGGCTTTACCGCCGACAAGCGCCTCGGCGATCTGCGTGAGGTACTGGACGAACTGTCTGCCGTCACGGCCAAGAAGGTCTCCGACCCGGCGATGCGCGAGCGCATTCAACAGCTCCTGAATCGCTATCTTGCCTATATGGCGGCGGTGAATCTTGTTATCTATCGCCGCGGTGGCGCCAGCTTGTCCCAGGCGGTCCAGAAACTCTGGGGCTGGAGGACCGTGCTCGCCAAGTGTTCGGTTACGGACTTCCTTTCGACATGGCGGCTGCGCTCCATCGTTCGCATTCTGTCTCCTCAACCGCTCGCGCGCTGGATGGCCAAGAATGGATTTGACCAGTGGGTCTAGCGGGTGGTCGGGGGCTTTCATGACTGACGTCAGCCAATGAACAGCGAGGCGACGACGGACGACCAGAATCCGATCAACCGCGACGAACACACCGGTACCGGCGATATACTGGGCGTAGGCGTTCATCGAGACGAGGGCCTGTATGAATCCCTCGCCGGTCCTCCTGCGCTGCGGGAGGGTAAGTCCGCGCTGAACTCGTCGCTCATCAATACTGCGGCGGGGATGTTTTCCCTCATCGCCGGCTTCGGTTCGAGCGTGATCGTTGCCCGGGCGCTGGGTGTCGAAGGAACGGGTATCGTTGCCTTCGCGCTGTGGTTCATGATGCTTGCGACGGCCGTCTCCGACCGGGGGTGGCCGCAAGCAGTTCTGCGCTTTATTGGGGGAACCGTTGGGCCTGATGGCAGGACCAGCCTACTTTGCAAGGCGCTGATCAAGAGGTTCGCCGTTACGACTGGCCTCATGGCGATCGGCATCCTCGGCTATGCCGGCTGGCTTTACCACTCTGGCAACAGCGGGGCGGCGTTTGTATGGGCCGCGACGGCGGCGCTCTTCCTCACCTATGCCTATGCCGCCATGTCGATCGGCGCCGCTCACGGTCTTGGTCGTTTCGGCGACGCGGCCGTCAACACGCTCATCGGATGCATCATGCAGCCGGCGGCTGTGCTCTTTGGCGCTTTGGTGCTCGGGCCGGGCGGGGCAATTCTCGGACACGTGCTCCGGCATTTGCCGCAGGCGCTTTCGCTTCGCAGCTATATCGGACCGGGCTCGAGCCGGGACGTCGAGATTACGAAACCGGTTCGGAACTATGCCAGGAACACGTGGCTTTCGGGCGTCCTGCATGCCACCGTCGAAACCCGCGCCGAACTCGCCGTCATCGGTCTGTATTTCTCGTTCGTCGCCGTCGGCTATTACGCAGTCGGCCTCACCATGTATGCGTTGGTGGTCCAGCTCGGGCTGTTCCTCCTTGCGAGTCTTCTTCCTCATTTCAGCGCACTACACGACCAAAACGACGTCGCGGGGCTTGTCCTCAGCTACCAGCGCAGTCTGCGTTGGCTGGGAATCGTCCTCGCGCCGATCTGTTTCGGCGGAGCCGCGATAGCGCCGGCGTTGATACCCTTGGTCTTCGGACAAGAGTTCACGCCGGCAGTCCCGATTTCGGAAGTGCTGGTCGCGTGTTCATTTGCGAGCGCGCTCACATTGGTGCAGACCCATATGATGCTCGCCCGGGAAAAAAGCGCGTGGCAGCTCGGCCTCTCGGGAGTCTGGGGCGCGATCTCGATCGTCCTTATGCTGATCCTCGTTCCGTTCCTCGGGCCTATTGGGGCCGCTTGGATCAAGGCCGCGATTGCCGTTGCGACGCTCGCGTCGTTTGCCTGGTACTGCCAGACGCGGCTCGACATGCCATTTGTTACGGCCGACATCTTGAAGATTGTCGCGGCAGGTCTCATGTCGGCCTTGGCGGCGCGGTTTTGCCTTTACTGGGATCCCGGGCTTCTCGGCATGCTCCTCGGCATCGCGGCCGGCGCTGTTGTCTACACGGCTTGCATTGCGCTGCTGTCGGTCCTCCCGCAAGACGAGCAGACGATGCTGTTGAGCTGGATATCGAAATACGGGCCCGGTCGTTTCCGGTCCGCGGGCAATGAATAGGGTAAACGATGCTCCATGCTCTCACGGTGGCACCCTCCTTGCACACTATGTCCATGACGGATCGCCGCCAAGGACAGCTCGGTGCCGACGTGTCGGACCAGACGGGAGTTCGTTGATTGCGAATACTCTGTGCAGCCGCCGCCTATCCGCCGCACGGCCGCGGTGGTGGACCCAAGGCGTCGGAGGCTGTAGCCAAATCACTCGCCGGCCGCGGGCATACCGTGCGTGTCATTACGGTCGCGGGTGAAGAAACGCTCGAGGCCCGTGACGGTGTCGAGGTCAAGACGATCGGTGGTCTGAACGTCTACTGGAACTATTGGACCGAACGGCCCACCATCACCAAGCTGATCTGGCACGCGCTCGAGAACTTCAATCCGCGCGCCTACTTCCGGATGCGCAAGGAAATCGCCGAATTCCGTCCCGACCTTGTCATGACGATTAGCGCCGAGAACGTGAATGTCGCAACCTGGGTGGCCGCCAAGACCATGGGCTATCCCGTCGCGCACGTAATCCATAGCTACTTCTTGATGTGCTGGCGTGGCACGATGTTCTCGAAAGGGCGGAACTGCCCTACGCAGTGCTGGCAGTGCCGCATCGCCTCCGCCGGTAAGAAACTCTGCAGTCAGGTCGTCGATGGCGTCACGTCCGAGGCCTCCCACTCGATGGCAAAGCATCGGAAGAACGGCTTCTTCCGCCGCGCGTTGGGCATGGTTATTCCGGGTGCTGTCGAACCGCCCAGTGTCATTCCGGACAATGTTCTGCCTGACACCGGACCGGTCCGCGTCGGGTTCATCGGTATGATTGCGCCGGTCAAGGGCATCGGCACGCTGGCCGATGCTGCGGCATTGCTGGGACCCGACGCCGGGTTCGAATACGTCATCGCCGGCGATGGCGACAGCGATTTCATGGCGAAGCTACGTGCGACGTTCCCGTCGTCGACAGCAACGTTTCTTGGCTGGACCGAGCGGGATGAATTCTTCCGGCAGGTCGACGTCGTTGTCGTTCCGTCGATTTGGGAAGAGCCCTTCGGCAACGTGGCAGTCGAGGCGCTCTCGTACGGTGTGCCTGTTATTGCCGCCCGCTCCGGGGCACTTCCTGAAATTGTCCAACCGGACAAGAGCGGGCTTGTCTTTTCGCCTGGCGATCCTCACGAGCTTGGCGCCTGCCTTCGCCGCTTAGCGGAAGACCGACCTCTCTTTCGCAGGCTTCAAAAGGGCGCCCTGTCCCGGTCGCGTGACTACTCGCCTGAGAAGATGGCCGATGCGCTCGACAGTTTCGTCAAGCAAGTCGTGGATCGGCGCCGACAGGAGCCATCTAGTTTGCCGATGGACGCCCAAGCCTAAGACGCCGTCTACGAGGCGCAGTCCGGTGGAACGGTCGGGCCGACGAACTTCCCGAGCACGGCCATTTGGGGCCGCGCCGCACCGTCCTTGGGCTCTATCGAGAACATGTAGTCGCCCCACCACGGACCTGCCGCCCAGTACGTCCAGCCGAGCCACACGTCGCGATTACGCGCCATGTAGCAGAGCAGGGCCCTGCCTTCGCGTTGGGCCTGCCGGTTGTCCGCCCAGCCGAACTCGCCCAGAAAGCCGCGAACGCCATGCGCGCGGGCCCAGGCCGTGAATGCCGCAAGGCGTTGCGCACCAGCTCCGGCCACGACGGTGCGGTGGGTGCCGGAGCTGTTGTAGTCCAGGTATTGATGGACTTCGTACGCGACGTTCCGGGCCGGGTCATCGACCTGCAGCATGACCGTCGCGTTGTCCGTCTTGGTCCAGTCGTGCGCGCCGCCCCAGTAGGACCCCGGGACCAGAACGAGCTGATAGGCGCCGACATCGCGTATCGCGGCAATGGCAGCGTTCGCGCCGTCCAGCCATTCGGCCGCCGACTGCTCGTGCGGCTCATTCATGAGGCCGAAGATGACATTGGCGCGGTGCTTCATGGCCTCCGCAAGCTTTCGCCACGCGGCCGCAAACTCGGCGACCGCGCCTTCGTCGCGCCCGATCAGCTTTCCCGATGCCGTCTTGCCGTAATCGTGCATGTCGAGGATCACCGACATGTCCTTGGTAGAGGCGTAGTCTACAAGGTCTACGAGAATGTCGAGATCAGCCGTCGTGTTGAACCCGCCCGAACCGTCCGGCTTCAGCAGCCGGCGCCCCAGAAATCCCAATCGGATGAGTTTGAAACCTTGCGCGGCCCAGGCATCGATATCGGCGCGCGTCGGATAGATATAGTCGCGTCCCAGAACGTCCCCGTCCGAACCGAAACTGCCGCTCGGCAGGTTGACACCCGGAAGCGGCAGTGCGCCGGACTTGTCGGCCATGGCGGCAGACGTCGTGTGCACCGGGAACAGCGTTCCTGCAAGTAACGCCAAAATGGTAGCGACACGGGCACTTCGCCGGCGGCCGGAAGTCGAGGCCACGGTCACGCCCGAGCCGTCTCGTCCTCGGCCGATCTCGGCGACGCCCACGTCCGCACCGCCGTCAGCTTGCGTCGGCGGTGTCTTTGCTCCGCCAGTTGATGTACTCGTTCGGCAAGCTTCTCTGCGGCTCGCGCTTGTTCTCCGGCGAGCGCAAGGCGTGGTCATGGATATGGGCGGCGAACATTCGGTCGATCCACTGGGTGTTCTTGAATATCCGCTGCGACCGGAGGAGCGTGAACGGCGCGATCTTGCGTAGCGCGTTCTCTTCGTTGAACTCCTTGACCGCCAGCAGCTCGCCGGTCCAGGGATTGGACCCGTCGACGCCGATATCGTCCAGGTACACGGGAACGATCGGCAGATAATGCTCCGGTGCGCCCTTCAGAATCTCGAGCGTCTTTTTCGCCGAGGAATAGTAGTCCACATCGATGGCGACGAAGCCCACCGGCGCATCCTCGGTGAGCGTCTTGCAGAAGGCCGGCACCGTGTCAGCGATATCGCCGATAACGAGTTCCGCGAAATCCGGTAGCGCCTCACGCAAACGCTCCTGGTCCATGGGAAAATCGCCGGCCTGGAAGGACTCCGGAAGATCCCGGTAGTCGATGGCGGGAGGCATGCCCGTACCCGTGTCGAATCCGAAGACGCGGAACTCGATGCCCGTCGCCTTGGTGGTTCGTTTGGCGATTTCGCACATGTTCATCAGCCCGGCGCCGCCCGCAACGCCGAACTCGATAATCGTAACGGCCTTGTAGCCATATCTCTTTGCCATATCGGCGGCGTACAGGATCGGAAACGCATATTGCTGCCGGACCACGAGGTCGAAATCGACCTTTGCCCGATAGCTGCCGAAAAGTGCAACGAACACGGACAGAAGGTTCAGGTGCATTGGCTCGGTTCCGCGCTCAACGAGGACCTTCCTCAGTTGGCCGGGCCGGCCGAGCCGTCTCAAAGCGTACAGTGACATCTTGGTTCCTATGCTCGACGAAATTTGTTGGTGACTGATAGTTCCGGGGCGGTTCCCGCCGGCGTTCCGAACCAGCCGCGTTCGATCCGACGAGGCGGCGCCAGCTGGGTCCTTGCCGTGCCGAAGCGCTTCGCAAGCTTCGGCTCTTGCGCGACGGACAGCACGCCGAGAAGGAACCACAATGTTGCCGCCAGCTTGATCGTGAATTGCGAGGCGGAGATGCAGAGCAGGGCTGCGAAGAAAACCCCCATGACGTTTCGAAAAGCAAGAAAATACGGGGTGCGTCCCCTCAAGGACATGAACAGCGTCCACAGAAGCGCGAACCCTACAATCCCGAAATTACTGATGACATAACCGTAGCCGGAATCGAAGGTTTGTGCCGTGGAAACGTTGAGACCGAACCAGTGGTAGATGTCGAAACTCATCAGCACACGGCCGGAATAGAGCAGCCGGTCATAGAGGCCCAACCCCTCGACTTCGAGCTTGCCGTTCACAGGTCCGGTCCAGGCGGCGAAGACACATAGAGCGAAGATCGTCGCAAAGGGAAGCACAAAGACGGCCGGGGTCGTCAGCCGCGGCGGGAGCAACAGGACGATCAGTCCGACCAGAGCCAGGAATGCTGCCACGCGCGTGTCCGACAGGACGACGAGCGCCAAGGCGCCGAGAATGGTCCAGAAGTAGATTTGCCGCGTCATCCGTGTCCGGACCGCGCCCCATAGCGCGACAATCGCTCCGTAGTTTCCAAGCGTGCTCGGCTCGAGGAACAGCGATGAAACGCGGTGGCCGCCGAGGAACGGAAGCAGCGTGCGTCCCTGCTCCTCCGGCCGCACGCCGCTGACCATCAAGCCCTCCGAAACGTTCAGGGAGTGGGAGCTGGCCTCCAACGTGCCGCGCGCGATGTAGTACTGAGCCACCTTGAAGACCGACAGATAGGTGCTCAGCGACAAGTATTCCAACAGCGCGACGACGAAGAGCAGGCCCGTGACGAAGAGCACGATCCTGTCCGCCGCCCGAATGTCGCCGACGGCGCGTCCCAGCAGGAAGAAGATGACCGGGATGACGATGTCCCGCGCGCTCTTCGGATCGAAGGGCGTACCGGGAATCGCTATCGACCGCGTCGCTGCCAGTGCCAAGGCATAGGCGACCAGCAGCCCGAGCAGCGCCACGTGGTTCATCGTGAGGTAGTTGCGGCATGCCAGGCCAGCAGCGAACAAAAGGAGCGCCTCAGACGCCATCACCACCGTGGCGCCCGTCGGAAATACGTGCCCGTTCAAGAAGGCGAGACCCGCGTTGAACGCGACCGTTCCGACAATGATGGCGCCGGCGAACCACGCCGAAGCCGAGGCAGTGGCCGGGAGCGTTTGGTCAGTGCTTGGCAATCGAAACGCCCCCATTGTCGAGAGACTCGGATGCGTTCCGGTCTTCCGGGTCCTCGCCGGTGACGTCGCCATTCAGAACCTGTTCGTAGAGTTCAGATGTCTTACGGGAAATATGGGCCCAGTCGTAGCCGGCCGCCGCCTCCATACTGGCGCGCCGTCGCCGTCCGATTGAGGAGACAAGCGTCTTCGCCTCGGCGGATGCGGCCCGCGCGGCGGCGTCGGGGTCGGCATAGTCGAGGATCAACCCGAGCCCCGTCGCCTGAACCAGACGCCGATAGGGCGGGATGTCGCTGAGCAGCGGGAAGAGACCGGCGGACAGTCCCTCCACGGCTGTCATTCCGAAACCTTCATAGTCCGACGTGCTCGCGATGAAGGAGCAGTCGCCCATCAGTTTCCTCAGCTGCGCGTCCGATGGCGACGTGACGACTTGGATAGCATCTTCAACCTGCGCCGCGTCCGCGAGCGCCGCAATGTCGGAGGTCTGGAGATCGTCCGGACGCCCCACGATTGTGAAGGTCCATTCGGGGTCGATCTGCCTGAGAGATTTCGCAAACTGCACGAAGCGATCGATGCGCTTGTTTTGCGAGAAACGCCCGATCCAAAGTATGGACTTTCGAAAGTTCTTTGATGCCGCGTCCCGGAACTTGTCCGTGTTGACGCCGTCTTCGATCAGGACGAGGCGCTCGAGGTTCAGCGTGCGGAACCGATCGTAGTCGGAGGCGCTGCAGGCAATAATGGCGTCATAGGCGCGCGCCGACCATCTGGTCAAAGTGGCGAACCACAAGCGTTTGAGACCCGCGGCATAGGACGTGTGGAAGAAGCCGCCATGGGTTGTGGCGACGAGCGGGCGCCGGTGAAATGGTTTTGTCCAAGCCAGGAAATCGAAGAAGAAGTCGATGGCGTGGACATGGACGATGTCGGCGTCCTTGATGTGCTGGAGAACCGACAGTGCGATCGGATAGCGCGAAGACCCCCGAAAGGGAATCCGCACGATCTCGATGCCGTTCAGCGTCTCCTGTGCCGGCAAGACTTTGGCCTGAGCGTCCTTGAACAGCCTGTTCAAGGCGACGACTCGAACCCGATGCCCTTCCGCAACTTGCGCAGCGGCAAGGTCGAGTACGTGGTTCTCGAGGCCGCCGACCCCGGGATAAAACTGCCGAACAACATGCGTCAGGAACATGTCAGTCCTCCCGCACACTGTTTGCGGTTCGGCGGCAACTCGATCCACCCGCCGGGCGGTGTGATTGTTCAACGGCGCGCATCAGCCATCACCCGTCCGAGAAAGACCAGATTGCCGATCAGGTACCGCCGCGCCAGGCGCCGAGGCTCCTGAGCCAGCCTGTAAATCCACTCGCAGCGTAGACCGCGCAGCCATTCCGGCGCGCGTGGCACCCGCCCCGCTTGAAAGTCGAGTAGCGCGCCGACCCCGAAAAACAGCTTCGCTCCGGTTTTGCCGCCATGTTCGGCGATCCACAGCTCCTGCAGAGGATTGCCCATGCCCACTAGCAGGCAGTTCGCCGTGGACTGGCGAATTTCGGCGCAGGTCTGTTCGATGTCTTGCCGATCTTGAAAAAATCCGTTGCGGTATCCGACGACGCTATGCCTCGGATAGGCGTGCCCAAGGACCTCCGCCGCACGCGCAACCGTGTCGTCATTCGTTCCCACCAGATAGATGCGGAGTGTCTGATCGGTCCTTCCGAGATAGTCAGGAACGAAGTCCGTCCCGTTCAAGTTCTCGGTAAAGGGGTGGCCGAATTTGAGCCGGCAGGCGAGGTCCGTCCCAAGCCCGTCGTTCAGAACGACGAAATCAGCGAGAGCCTTGCGGAAGTCGGGGTTGTCGCAGGCCACGTTTAGGGCTTGGGCGTTGGCGAAACAAATCTTGGTCTCCAGGCCGGCCGCCAGCCGTTCATCGATCAGGGCGATGGCACTGTCGCGGCTCAGGTCTTCGATCCTCACTCCGAGAATCGTGCGTGAGGCGTTCTCTTTGGATTGTGCGATGTCTTGCATGCTCTATTGGCGCCCACTTGCCGTCTCGCGCGAACCCGTACCAGTTTGGGCCATTGCTCCGTCACTGCAATTCGCCTGCCACGGTTCGGCAACGGCAAACGCTGTCTTCCAGGCCCTTCGGCAGTGCCCCGTCTCGTCCCGATACAGGACCGCCTCATTCTGGCGCGGCCGGCCCCGATTTCGCCTACGATATAGTATGGCAAAGGTTACGTTTCGAGGCTGCCGCGCACGATCTAGTATGGAACTCATCTACGTATAAGCGACTGTGGCTAATGCATTATTGCCGGCTCGCGCCGGGGCCTAGATTTTTCGTTCGAATTTGGCAATCTGGGCGCGCGACGGGGCGCGATAGGCTATGCTAGGGGGACGCGGGCGCTTAAAGCGCTCCATAGCGGCACTGCCAAGACAGACAAGAACCTTTAGAAGAGGCGTTACCGGCTAAAGCGCGGAAGGGCGCCCCGCAGGGAGGACATGGCCGTGGTGGATGAAGTCGAAAAAATTATCTCACGCCTGAACGGAATCGATCCGGAGCGGCCGTATTTCGACCCGATCGTGGTTGAGGAAGCTGTGAGCCGGCACGCGCGGCTGATCGGTTTTCGAGACGTTTCCTTCACCTGGGCCATGGGGCCGCAACAGGCCAATGACGAGCTTTCCGGAATCGACTTCTCGAGCTCAGAATCCTGCCTTTGGGCAGACACCACGAAGTCCATGCGCGATGAGGCCATGGCGGAACTCAGTGCGGATCCTGCGACCTCGGAGGCCTATCGTCGGGCGCAAGCCAATGCGGCCGAGCGGATCGCCGACGCGCTGCATCTAGAAATATTCGCGCTGGCTCTGCGGAACTTGATTTCGGGCGACGCCGGCACGCGAGGGTACAACGTAGCCTCGTTGGTCACGTCGGTGATGCGTGACGTGGTGGCGAACTCCAGTGTGGAGAGTGAGCGTCTCGAGGACCTCAACGAGGCTTACATGCCATTCGCGGACGCCTTGATGGCCGGGCTCGGGTCGTTCTGGATTGTCGGGCAGCGCTTCGTCTGCCTCCCGCTGCCGCGCCTTCGGCTCGAGGACGGCGCCCTGGTTTCGGACGGACGTCCCGCAGCCGTATGGCCGAACGGGGAGGCTTATGCCTTTCGTGAGGATGGTTTCTTCCCGGCGTTGCAGTCCGTCGAGTGGTAGGTGCGCGGGGCTGTCTCGTCCCGGGGCGGCGCCACGGAGGTGATGATGGCAGATGCAGCCTTGAAGCCGGTCCTCTCTAGGTGGCGTGCAGCCGCGCCGTTGATCGCGAGCGCTCTTTTCGCTCTCCTGATAGCGGTCTGCACCGCCCCCGCTTCGGCGAAAATCCGCTGCAAGGGAATCTTCCAGGTCAACAAGACCGGTTTGGTCTCGACCCAGATCTGCCGGGACCGGCAGATCGCACGGGTCGCGCGCAGTTACGGCTGGCGCGTTTCCGATGCGGAAGTGCGCAACAACCCCCTCAAGAAGGTGGAGATCTGCCAGGCGATGGGCGGCGACACCCGGCTGCAGGGCGCTTGCGGGGCCTATGGGCCGCAGAACCTTTGGTGATAAGCGCCTCCCGGGCTGGCCGGCTAGGCGGTTGAGCGTGCCGCCTTGGCCTTTGGCAGGCTGTGCGCCTCTTGGCCATCTTCCAGATAGAAGCTGCGGACCGTCTGCAGACCATCGTCGAGGTCGTAGACCAGCGGCTTGCCGGTCGGCACTTCGAGGCTGGGGATGTCCTCGTCGGAGATTCCATCGAGATATTTGATGAGACCGCGCAGGCTGTTGCCATGGGCGGAAATCAGCGGCGTGCGTCCCTGCATCAGCAGCGGCTCCACCCGTTCCTGCCAAAACGGCAAGACGCGCGAAACCGTATCCTTCAGGCTCTCGGTGAGGGGCAGATGCCGCCGCGGCACGCCCTTGTACTTGGCCTGGTTGCCTGGATAGCGCGGATCGTCCTCCGTCAGAGCGGGCGGCTGGACGGCATAGCTCCGGCGCCAGATATGTAGCTGCTCGGCGCCGACCTCTTCCTTGACCACGTCACGCTTGCGCCCTTGAAGCGCACCGTAATGGCGTTCGTTGAGCCGCCAGTTGCGCTCCACGGGCAGCCAAGTCTTGTCCAACGCTTCGAGAACGATCCAAAGCGTATGGATGGCGCGGTGCAGATACGAGGTAAAGCATTGATCAAATTCAATATTATGATCTTTCAGGAGCTCCGCCGCGCGCTGGGCCTCCTCGATGCCGTTGTCGCAGAGGTCGACATCCGTCCAGCCCGTGAAGATAGCATCGCGGTTCCAGACGCTTTGGCCGTGTCTAAGCAAGATCAGGCGCGGCATTGGGCTCCTCCTTGCAAATTCTCCGCCGGGACGGTTTATGGGGCCACAAGCGAAAGGGCAAGGCGGACATTCTTGCAGCCACCGTTGTGTCTGGCCGTTATTTGCACGTATTTCAAAGCCAATTTCCTCCTCGACGGCGGTATTTTGTCAGGTTTTCGCGACCTTTCCTGACATGGCAGGAATCGCGGTAAACTGGCTTCAACCCCACCACACCTGCGGAGAGGCATTGTGCGGCTCATCTTCTCAATCCTGACGGCTATCGTGGTCTTGATCGCGGGCCTGATTTTCGTCGCCCCGATGTTCATCTCCGCGGACGATGTGCGGAACGAGCTGTTCGCGCGGGTCGAGCAGATGACCGGCTACCGGCTTCGGGTGAGCGGCCCGTTGGATATCACCGTGTTTCCTTCTCTCGCCCTCGTGGCCGAAGATGTCGGGATCGCGCAGCCGACCGCCGGCGGCGACAAGGAGTTCGCGAAGGCACAGGAGGTCCGGTTCGATCTCTTGTGGACCGGACTTCTGCAGGGGAACGTTCGCGTGCGCGAGGTGACCCTGGTCAATCCGGTTGTCGCCGTGCCGCAGACGACGGCGTCGGCGCCAGCGCCGGCACAGCCTCCCCAACCAGCTCCACCCGCCGCACAACCGGGCGCGGCGCCAGCCACGCCGGCTGCGCCATATGCTCCCGCCGCTCCAGCATCGCCCGCGGCTCAGGACGGGCAGTCGGGCATGGCCGCGTTCGCCGAGCAACTGAAATCGATTTCTCTCGACAAGCTCGTCATCAAGAACGGCACTGTGACCTTGCCGTCGTCCGGTGGAAAGCCCGGGACCAAGATCGCGAAGCTCAACCTCACGGCTTCGCTGCCTGGATACGACGAGCCGATGAACCTCGATACGTCCGCCGTGGTGGATGGCAAGGCGATGACGCTCGGCGCCGCGATCGGAAACTTCGGGCCGTTCCTCGGCGGCGCCACGGTGCCCGTACGCATCAAGGCGAGCCTGCCCGGCACGCTCGACGATCCGGTGAGCTTGAGCGGCACCGCATCCTACAAGGACGAGACGCTGACGCTGCCTCAGTTCAGCGCCAAGTCCGGTGACAAGACACTGTCGGGCTCGGCCCTCTACAAGGACGGCGCGGCGACGCTCAGTCAGCTCACCGGGACGATGGGACGCGATACCTTCGCCGGCACCGTGCACTACAAGGACAAAATTATCACCATCAACCCGTTGCGGGCGAATGTGCGCGGCACGGTTCTCGCCGGCCAGGTTCAGGCCAGTCTCGCGAACAAGGTGCCTTATGTAGTGGCCGCATTCGGCGCAAAGACGATCGACATCAACGCGATGACAGGGAGCAAGAAGTCATCGCCGAAAAAATCCAAAAGCTCGAATTCCGGCGGCGCGAAGAAAGAAGGCGGCGGGGCCAAGCGCGCAGGCGGCAGCGGTTGGAGCAACGACAAGATCGACTTTTCGATCCTGAGATCGGTCAACGGCAAAGTTAATCTGCGTGCGGAGCAACTTATTTACGACGACGTCAAGATCGCGCCCGTCTCCCTCCAGGTCACACTCAATGGCGGTAAGCTCGACGCGAAGCTGGCGCAATTCGGGCTCTATGGCGGCGCGGGCAATGCAACCGTGGTCATCGATGCCAGCGGCAAGCGGCCCACGCAGCGTGTGAACGCGTCCTTGAAGAATTTCGACGGTCGCACGTTCCTCAACGATGCCGCGGGCCTCGACTCCATCGAGGGTAAGGGGACCGTGTCACTCAATGTCGGGACGGCCGGTACCAGTCAGCGGGCGATGGTCGGCTCGCTCGGCGGTAAGGCAAGCGTTGAGTTCAAGAACGGCGCTATTCGTGGCGTCAATGTCGCCAAGATGATCCGCAACCTGGGACAGGGCGCGATCAACGGCTGGCAGGGCGGTGCGGCCGAGAAGACGGATTTCGCATCGCTCGGGGCGAGCTTTCAGATCAAGAACGGTGTGGCCCAAACGAAGGACATCCACCTCGTCGGACCGCTCGTGACGGTGAATGGCGGCGGCACGGTCAACCTTCCCCAGCAGTCGCTGAAGCTTCGCGTCGATCCGCAGCTCGTGGCCTCGCTTGAGGGCCAGGGGCGCCAGCAGGAGATGGCCGGTCTCGGCGTGCCGGTCATGATCGTCGGGCCTTGGGCGAACCCGAAGATCTATCCTGACATCAAAGGCATTCTGGAGAACCCCGCCGAGGCAATTGCGCGCTACAAGCAGTTCGGCAAGGACCTGAAGAATCTGCCGGGCGGGCTGGGTGGCGCCGCCGGCGCGCTGGACGGCGTCGTCAAGGACGGCAAGATCGACAAGAACAAGCTGATCGAAGGCATTGGTGGACTAATCGGCGGCGGCAACGTCGCGCCGCAACCCAATGCTGTGCAACAACCCAAAGCCGCGCAACAGCCTAAACCTGCGCAGCAGCCAAAAACCGGCGCGGCGACGGGCACGGCGCCGACGACGAACCGCACGGCTCAGCCCGAGACCCAGACCCAAAATCAGGCCCAGGACAACACCAAGAAAAAGAAGCTGAAGCCCGAGGATATCGGGAAGCAGCTCCTCAACAATTGGCTCTCCGGGCAATAGACGTGTGACGCATTGCCCCCAGGCCGCTGTTTGACAAACGTTGGCCGCGCGCTAGGCTCAACGTCATGCAATCGCTCCTCGAAGTCTGTCAGGGTACACCGCTTGCCGAAGTTCCGGCGGGCGAGGTGTTGCTGACGGAGGGCACGACGTCGGGACATCTTTACGTCTTGAAGGACGGTGAGGTCGAGGTCCTGCGCGGCGAGACGCAAGTGGCGGTCGTGGACGAACCGGGCGCCCTGTTCGGCGAAATGTCGGTGCTGTTGCAGCGGCCCCACACGGCGACCGTCCGCACCATGACGCCTTGCACCCTTTTCGTGTTCGACGATGCCGCGAGCTTCCTGCGGTCGCGCCCCGAGATTGCGTTTCACGTGGCGCGGCTCCTCGCAAGCCGGTTGAACTCCGCAACCTGTTATTTGGCGGACATCAAGCAACAGTTCGAAGATCGCGCGGACCATCTCGGCATGGTCGGCGAGGTGCTCGACACGCTGATGCACACGCACGAAAGAGAGTTCAGCCCTGGTCCGGAGCGGGAATCGGATCCCCGTCTTTAAGCCAATCGGGGAGGGCGCGAAGGTTCGGCACCGGGCGCGCCAAATCTTCCGTCAGGCGGACATGCTGGGTTCCCGCCGCCGAGAACCAGATCGCTTCTTGTTCGTCGGTGTCCATGATGACGTGGGCGGGCGGGGCCCCCAGATAGTGACCCGTGTTGAAGACCCAGGTCGCGCCGACGCGATCCACCCATGATCCATCCGCCACATAAGGCGCTTCGTGCACGTGGCCGCACATGACGATGTCCGGCTGGTACTCCTCAATCCAGCGCAGTAGCGCGTCGTCTCCGAAATAGCGTTGACCGCTCCAGGCGATCGGCGATTTCGACGGCGGCGCATGGTAGATCCAAATCCAACGCCCCTCGCGGTCCTTGGCGGCCTTCTCGAACTGCCGGCCGATCTCGGCCTGTGACACCGGACCGTCCCACCAAGGGCAGGCCGTGAACAGGATGTCGCCGATACGGGTCGTCTCGCCATCCGACAGAACGCCGTCCTTGCGGCGCCCCGTCAGCCAGCGCGCCGTCCATTCGCCGGCCTCGTTTTTCGAATCGAGGTCGTGATTGCCCGAGCAGATGAGAAGCTTCGTCTTGGTGCGAATGCGATCGAAGTACTTCCGGACCACGGTGGCCTGCGCGCGGCCGTCCACCAGCGAAGCGAGGTCGAGATGGTCGCCTGCCATGACCACGACGTCGAAATCGCCCGCGACCCCGACGACCCAGTCGAACAGCGGCAGCGAATAGTGCAGGTCGGAGACCAGGAGCAGGCGCATGGCGTTTCCACCGTCAACAGTTTGCTCACCTTGTTCGCAGGTTCCCCGTGCAAATCGGAGAATCGGCGACGTCGTGAACGGTTCTTTTGGGGTCCCCCGGTTAGACCTGCACCATCGCTCGCAGGCCTCCAACGGCACCAATGATCAGCATACGATGATGCTCAACCTGATGACACCCTTCTACGGACGCAAGCGCTTCTTGAGGCGGCAGCGTCCGATCTGCTTCCGGACCCTGGCCCGGCGTCACCAGCTGGTGGAGCTGTTCGGCCTGACAGGTGCGATCGCCCTGATTTGGCTCGGCATGCAACTCGACAATCGCTTGTCGACTGTCCCGGTGCCCGAAGTGACGACTGTCGAGTCCGCAAGCGCGGATCTCATCATCGGCGTTCCCGTCGGCCGGCATCGCGCTCTCTAGCGCGTAGCGATGGCGGTGCCGCGCCGCGCCGCCCGCCAGGCTTCCCGCGGACCTCAGTGCAATTACGCGCCATCCGCCCGCGCCTTGCGCATTCCCCCTATGAGACTGCTTAAGCAGACGGCAATCGCCGTCGCTGCGACGTTTTGCCTGCGACTCAATTCAGAAAGCGGTTCTGAAGTCGGAACACAGCACGCCAAACTTACGTTGGTCTCCGGTTTGGAATTTTCATCCGAAGGGTCGGGATGAACCGTCGCGAGTTTCTGGTTGCTGGCGGAGGAAGTGCGTTGAGCGCGATTGCGCCGCGCGTTGCCGACCCGGCTTGGGCCGAGGAACGTAGCCGGTCGTTCAATCGCGATGAGATTGTTGCGCGCGCCGAGACACTCGCCGCACGGCCTTACGAACCGCCGCAGAAGGTCGGGGATCCCTTTCGCGCGCTCGGATATGATCAGTACCGTGACATTCAATTTCGGCCGGGCCATGCGATCTGGTCGGGCGACAAACGCGGCTTTGTGCTCGAGCTCCTGCATAGCGGGTTCATCTACGACACGCCGGTCGACGTTCATCTCGTCGAGAACGGTGTCGAAGCGGCAGTGCGTTACGATCCCTCTCTATTTGCATTCGGGAAGAATGAGCTGCCGCATGAGCCCGGCGCGCGCCTCTTCAGCGGTATTCGCCTGCGCTATCCGATCAACACCCCTGGCTATTTGGATGAGATCGCCGTCTTCCAGGGCGGGAGCTATTTCCGTTCGGTTGGCGAGGGGCAGGTCTATGGCGTGTCCGCCCGCGGGCTGGCGATCGATACCGGAGAGCCGGAAGGGGAAGAGTTCCCCATCTTTCGTGCGTTTTGGGTCGAGCGGCCGGCAGTCGGTGCGCGTATCGCAACGGTGCACGCCTTGCTGGACAGCCCGCGCGTCACCGGCGCGTTCACCTTTCAGATCATGCCTGGTCACTCGACCCTGATGGACGTGGATGCGACGCTGTTCGCCCGCGCGGAGATCGGCCATTTGGGTCTTGCGCCGCTTACCAGCATGTATCTGTTCGGCTCGATGGAGAAGCCGCGCTTTCCGGACTATCGCGACGCGGTTCATGATTCCGACACGCTTACAATTGCCGAGGCTGGCGGCAACTGGGTCGTGCGGCCCCTCGCAAATCCTACGTCGCTCCAGATGAGCGCGTTCGCGGCCAACGATGTAAAGGGCTTCGGCCTGCAACAGCGCTCGGTGCGCTACACCGATTTCAAGGATCTCGAAGCAAAGTACGAGCTGCGGCCGAGCATTTGGGTCGTGCCGCGCGAGGGTTGGGGCGAGGGCGTCGTGGAGCTCGTCGAGATCCCGTCCGACAGGGAGTTCAACGACAACATCGTCGCCTTCTGGCGGCCCTCCCGCGTGCTCAAGCCCGGTGCGCCGATGCACTACGCCTACGCCTTGCGTTGGGGACGCCCCCTGACCGAGAGTGGTCTTGCGCGCGTGAAGGAAACCAATGGCGGACTGACGCTGGATCGCAGCCGGCAGCTCTTCGTCGTGGACTTCGAGGCGCCGCTGGACGTGGAGACGCCGGGCGGCCGCAAGGGCGCGGACTATTTCCCGGACGAGATCGAGCCGAGCGTTTGGGCGAGCGCCGGCGAGGTCGCCAACGTCGTCGGATACCCGAACCGTGCCACGGGCGGCTATCGGGCGAGCTTCGAGCTGGACACAAGCGGGGTCGACCTGAGCGAGCTTCGGCTCGCGTTGGAGCATCACGGCGCGGTCGTCAGCGAGACCTGGCTGTACCGGTGGACGGGCTGAGTCATGATAGAGGCCGCAACCAAGTCTCTCAGCCCTACAGCACTCGTGCCGCCGGAGCAGGGGCTGACCATGCCGCGGCAGTGCCTCAGACACTGGCCGAGTCCGCGCCATCTTGGGTGGCTGTCCTGGAAGGTTCTGCTCGCGCGCCTCTTCGTGTTCGCGACCGCGGGCGCTGTCACCATGTACGGGGCGACGCAGATGTACGCCATCGTGGGGCAGAGCAATGCCACCAGTCTGCAGGTGCTCCTCGTTATCCTGTTCGCCTTGGCATTCGCGTGGATCACACTGTCGGCGGCGACCGCGCTGCTCGGCTTCTGCATTCTGGTCAGCCGGCGCCTTCGTGCGCAAAGCACCGAGCGTGCCACGCCCCTGACGACGCGAACGGTGATCGTGATGCCCGTCTACAATGAAGATCCGGACATGGTGTTCGGGTCGCTGGGCGATCTGGCGCGGGGACTCGCGGCAAAGGGATGCGCAAAGCATTTCGAGGTCTTCGTTCTCAGCGACACGAGCGACGCCGAGACGGTGCGCCGCGAAGAGATGGCGGCGCACCGGCTTCGGTCTCTCGGCAGGCATGGCATCCTTGCGTATTACCGCAAGCGGCAGAACAATGAAGGCAAGAAGGCGGGTAACGTCGCCGAGTTCGTGCGCCGGTGGGGCGGCCGCTACGATTTCATGATCGTTCTCGACGCAGACAGCACGATGACTCCCGGCGCGGTGATCGCGCTCGCGCAGGCCATGGAAGCGGAACCCCGGACCGGTCTCATTCAGACCTTGCCCCATCTCACCGGCGGCGAAACGCTGTTCGCTCGGCTCCAGCAATTCGCCGCGGCCGTCTATGGACCGCTTCATGCATCGGGCCTTGCGCTTTGGTTCGGGAACGACAGCAACTACTGGGGCCACAACGCGATTATCCGAGTGAGGGCCTTTGCCGAAGCGTGCGGGCTCCCGGACCTCCGCGGCGTGCCGCCTTTCGGCGGACCGATCCTCAGTCACGACTTCGTCGAGGCCGCCCTGATGCGCCGGGCCGGCTACGGCGTTTCCATGCGGCCCGATATCGCCGGCAGTTTCGAGGGGACGCCGCCGACGCTGTCCGAGCACGCCGCACGCGACCGCCGTTGGGCACAAGGCAATCTTCAGCACGCCCGCATCGTCGGCGGGGCGGGGCTTCATTGGATGAGCCGGTTCCATCTCGTCAACGGCATCATGAGCTATCTGGCGTCGCCCATCTGGCTCCTCTTCTTGGCGACCGGCTTTGCCTTGAGTTGGATCGCCGTGGCGGTCCCGATCGACTACTTCCCCCGCGACTTTGCGCTCTATCCGACCTGGCCGCAGTTCGATGCCCGGCAGGCGTGGTCTCTGCTGGGCGTATCCCTGGCGGTGCTGCTCATGCCGAAGGTGCTGGCCTGGGCCGCGGCCATGATAGACGGTGGCAGGCGCACGGCCGCGGGCGGGGGCCTCGCGCTGACGGGCAGCGTCGTTCTCGAAGTGTTGTTGTCCTCGCTCCTGGCGCCGGTGCTGATGCTTCTGCAGAGCCGCGCCGTGCTGGAAGTGGTCCTAGGGCGCGATTCGGGCTGGGCCGCTCAGCAGCGGTTTGCGGCGGATGCCTCCTTCACAGCCTTGGTCCGGGGGAATTTGGGGCTGACGGCCATGGGGCTCGCCCTGTCGTTCGCCGCGTTCAGCGTGTCCGTGTCGGTCTGGCTGTGGCTTCTGCCCGTGTGGCTGGGACTGACGGCCGCCATCCCGCTTGCCTATGTGACAGCGCGGCGGGGCGTGGGCGCCGCAGCCTTGCGGGCAGGCCTGTTTCGCATCGCCGCCGAGCGCCGGCGCGACAAGGAAGCCTCCATGCCCAAGGGCGAGGCCGTACCGGGGTAGGTTCTGCTAGTTGCCGAACAGGCCCTTAAGCGGTCCGTTGCCGCCGAACAGACCGCCGCCGGAACGGCGCTGGGGCTGTTCCTTCTTGGGCGCAGCTGCCGTGCTCGTGGTTGTGGTTGTCTGCTTCGGCGGGCTGGACGTCGTGGTCCGTCGCGATGGGCTGGCGCCGGAATCGGACGGGGCGGCGCGGCTTGGCTCCGCAGCTCGCTTCTGGGCGGGCGCGGGCGCGAGAGCGGCCTGCTCGATCCAGCCGCCGGCGCCGCTATTCACGTCCTGAATACGCAAATACCTGCCTTGTTTCGCCACGGCGCGGAACGGCCGCCCCATAGGAAGGCTGTAAAGCGGTGTTGCGGAGGGACTGGGTGAGGACAGCACCTGCACGGGCTGCTTCGAAACGAGCACCTTGCCGGCAAGGGGCGAGTCCGGCGGCAAGGGCGTGCCCATGGTCGGCCGGTTGTCGGCTGCCGCCGAGCCCGAGTCGTCGGCCGGCGGCGCAACGTCAACCGTCATCCCCAGCGTGTCTTTGGTAGTCGTGTCTTCGGTGTCGATCAAGAAGAAGACACCCGCGACAAGGCAAAGGCCGATCGCCAGAAGAATTCCGAGTAGCTTATGCTCGGCCATGAACGTTACTCCCTACGCAGATGCGCACTATGCCACAGGCCAGACCCCCGATCCAGCGCGCCACCCCGGCAGGCATGCGTGCTGACCGATGGATGTCCGAACCGGCCCATCTGAACCGGCCCGTTCGTGCCCCACGGCGATCTAGGCGGTTTCCGTTAATGACACGTGTCGGTGGACGCGCGCTTTGTAGCGGTCTCGACCGCCCCGAGCTCCGGAAAGTCGCGGGGCGCCGCGTCGATGATGGCGCGCATCTCGTCGTAGCGCGCGGGATGGCTCTTGCTGCCCAGCACCACGCCCACGATAGTCTGGCCGCTCGGTGCGCGCCATGCCGTGACCAGATTGTAGATGTTCTTGGACACGTGCGATCCCGTCTTGGCGCCAATCACGGATCCTTCGCCGAGGATTTCGAGGCTTGTCTTGAGCGTGACCGTGCGGGGCTGTCTTCCCTCGATATGCAGCGTGCGCTCGGTACAAGCCCATGCGGGCAGGAGCCGCGGATCCACGAAGATCTGGGCGGCGATCAGCCCCATGTCGCGCGCTGTCGCGGCGTTCTGGGGCGACAAGCCGTACGGGTCGGCAAAGGTCGCATTGTGCGCACCGAGCGTCTTGGCCGCGGCCCCCATTTCTTCGACGAAACGCGCCGTGGCCTTAGCCGTGTCGCCGCGCTGGCCCTCAGAGGCCAACAGGTCGTGCCCGACCGCGTCGGCGATGGCGAGCGAGGCGTCATTGCCGGAGACGAGCACCATGCCATAGAGCAGGTCCTGAAGCGTCCAGACATCGAGCCGCTTGAGCTTCGCGGACGAGCCGCCGGCGAGGTGCGGCCAGTTGATCTTGATCGTCTCGGAGAGCCTGTCGCCCATCCGGTCCACGAGGAGGTAGGCTGTCACCAGCTTGGTGAGGCTGAGGATCCGGAAGACTTCGTCGGGGTTCTTCTCATAGAGGACTTCACCCGTATCGGCATTCAGCACGAACACCGATTTCGCGCTCACGTCCGGCGGTTCGATCCCCTTGTTCATCGCGCTCGACTGTGCCGTTCGGTGCAGCCCTGTCAATGCTATCGCCGAAACCACCGTCACGGCGATGCAAGCTAATCCGAAAAGCCGCCCCCATCTTTGCAACATGATCCGGCGCCACCGCGTTTCGTTCGAGTGTCGTTGAGCAATCTATAATAAGGCTCGATGACAGTTCCAACGGTGCGGTGGTCGCACGGCATGCCGCAAGGCCGCCCCGCGTGTGTTTCGTATAGGCATTGACGCTGGCCGCCCCGGTCCTACTTACCCATAGGAGCTTCTGCCATACGACGCGCCGTCGGCTTCGGACCCGAGTTGCCGCTGTCGTCGAGTCCGAGAGCCTCGTGAGCCTCGGACGCTTTCTCGAAGACATGCGGTGCGAGTCCGCGTTTGCTCAACGCCTCCTGCATCTTGAGGCGCATGAAGGCGCTGGTCGTATACCGGGTGGTCGATGCGTAATGATGCTGCATCATATACTCGATCATCGCGGCATAGTCGTCGTAGAGGTCCTCCGCAATCCGGCTGCCATCGTGATTCACGACGGCGTTGACACGCTTGCCGGCCTTCTCGCAGGCATCGCACAGGACCTTCTGGAGGTCGTCGATATCGCTCTTCTTGCGGACACTCCAGCCTTCGAGGTTCAGGAACAGGATGTTCCGATCCGCGTCGTAGCTGACGCGCTCCCAGAGTTTCAGGTTCATCAGGTCGGACAAGAGGTCCATCGGCTCATCGAAGAAGATGCGCCGTTCCATGCAGATCGGATTGATGCTGACGGGCTCGAACTCCATGTGGGGGAGAATGTCCCGATCAATGTCGATGCCCGGAGCGACCTCGATTAGCTCGAGCCCATCGGGGGTCAGCTGGAACACGCAACGCTCAGTGACGTAGATCACCGGCTGTGAGCGTTGCTGCGCGAAGTGCCCGCTGAACGTGATCTGCTCGACCTGCTTGACGAACTTCTTGGCGCGGCCCTCCTGAACGATCTTGAGCGTGCCGTTCGCGATCTCGACTTGCAGCCCGCCCGCGGTGAACGTCCCCGCGAACACGACGGCGCGGGAGTTCTGCGAGATATTGATGAAGCCGCCGCATCCGTTGAGGCGGCCGCCGAAGCGGCTGGTGTTGACGTTGCCTTGCGCATCGCACTCGGCCATGCCGAGGCAAGTGAGGTCGAGCCCGCCGCCGTCATAGAAATCGAACATCGTGTTCTGGTCGATGATCGCGTGGGCGTTGGCCGAGGATCCGAAACTCGATCCGCCCGCCAGCACGCCGCCGACGGCGCCGGCTTCGGTGGTGAGGGTGATATAGGGCGTCACCTTCTCCTCGTTGGCGATCGAGGCCACGCCGTCGGGCGCGCCGACGCCAAGGTTCACGACGCCGTTGGGCGGGAGCTCGAATGCGGCGCGGCGCGCGATCACCTTGCGGGCATCGAGCGGCATCTTCGGCATGGCATCCACCGGCACGCGGATTTCGCCGGACAGCGCCGGATCGTAGATCACGCCGTAATTCATGCGGTGCATCTCCGGCGGGTCGGCGACGACGACGCAGTCCACCAGAATGCCGGGCACCTTGACCTCTTTCGGCTTTAGGGACCCCTGCTCGACGATGCGCTCGACCTGGGCGATGACAAGGCCACCGTTGTTGTAGGCGGCCATGGCCTGGGCCAGGCTATCGAGCGTCAGCGCTTCCTTCTCCATGCTGAGATTGCCCGACGGATCGGCGCTCGTGGCGCGGATGAAGGCCACATCGATCTTGGTCGCCTTGTAGAAGAGCCACTCCTCTCCCTCGACGTCGACGAGCTTGACGATGTCTTCCTTCGTGATGTCGTTGACCTTGCCGCCGTCGATCCGCGGATCAACGTAAGTGTGAAGGCCGACCTTGGAGAAGAGGCCGGGCTGACCGGCGGCACAGGCCCGGTAGAGTTGAGAGATCACGCCTTGGGGCAGGTTGTAGCCGCAGATCTTATTTTGTTGCGCTGCCTCGGCTACCTTGGGCATCCGCCCGAAGTTGGCGGCGATCACGCGCTTCAGAAGACCCTCATGGTGCAGACGGCCGGTGCCAAGGCCCTTACTGTCGCCGGCGCCGGCGCACATGATCAGCGTGAGGTCACGGGGGGCACCTGTCTCGACAAAACGCTTCTCTAGGGCAGCGTGAAGCGCTTCGGGTATGCAACTTTGAACAAAACCCGTAGTCGTGACGACGTCGTTGTCACTGATCAGCGCGATCGCTTCGTCAGCATTGATGACCTTGTCTTTCATGTCCGTCCGTTTCCTCTGGGGTCTTCTCTTTTCGCACTTGCGAAAAGGGCACAGCTTTTTGGAAGCCCAAGAAGAAGGGCCTCATCGGACCAGCATTAGACCAAAGCCTCATTGACTTCCAGAGCGCGTCTCACCGAGTCGCGGATGCCAAAAACGGACCGGCGGGCCGGGGGTCTATCGCGGCGCGGTCCTCGGGAGTGGCACGGCAGGGCTTCTTTCTCGCCATGCCGCACGCCGCTCCGTCGCGGTCGTGCAGGACGGCGCCCGGGCCTGCGCCGCCGGGATCAGATGATTTCGTCTTCGTCGAACAGCGGGTCTTCTTCCAGCTGGCCGGTCAGCAGGTCTATCGTCGCCGCGGGGTTGTCGTCGGCGCGAATTCTGGCCACGTGAAAGAGGCCGTCGCCCTCGTTGACCACGGGCAGATTGGTGCGACCCACCAGCAAGCCCGGCTCGCCGGCAATGATCTCCGTCTCGATTTCGCCGAACGGGTTGGAGATCAGTCCGAGGATGTCGCCGGACTCCACACGGGCGCCGATCGTCTTGACCGTACGCAACAGTCCGCCTGCCGGAGCGCGAAGCCAGAAACTCGACGAGGACCGCATCGGTGCGACCTGCGGCTTGGCGATCCCTTTGGCCCTGACCATCCCTAGATGACGCATGACCCGCAGGATGCCCATGACGCCCGTTCGCGCAGAAACTTCGTCGAAGCGCAAGCCTTCGCCAGCTTCGTAGAGCAAGATGTCGACGTCATGCTCTCGGGCGGCCTGACGCAGGGATCCATCGCGAATCTTGGACGTCATCACGATCGGAGCGCCGAAGACCTCGGCGAGCGTCATCGTCTCCGGCTTTCGCGGCGAGACACGGACCTGCGGCAGGTTCGTACGGTGGATCGCCGCGGAGTGCAGATCGATGCCGACATCGGACCGCTTGACGATCTCGGTCATGAACATCTTGGCGAGACGCGCGGCGAGCGATCCGACCGCGTCGCCGGGAAAGGAGCGGTTGAGGTCGCGCCGGTCCGGCAGGTAACGCGAATGATTGAGGAAGCCATAGCTGTTGACGATGGGGATCGCCAACAGCGTGCCCTTCACCGTATCGAGGCTCGGCATACGCAAGAGCCGGCGTACGATCTCCACGCCCATGACCTCGTCGCCGTGGATCGCGGCGCTCACAAACAAGGTCGGTCCCGGTTCGCGTCCATGCACCACATGGACCGACATGGTGACGGGTGTGTGGTCGGACAGAACGCTGACGGGGAGGTCAACGGTCTGCCGTGCGCCTGGCGGGACTTTTCTGCCGCCGATCTCGAATGGTTTGCGCCTCAAATTCAACCCTTGCCGCGTGTCCGTGTCTTGCCGGGCTTTGCTTCTTTTTCGAGGAACTCAATCATCCTTCCGGCGATATCGATGCCTGTGGCTTTCTCGACACCCTCGAGCCCTGGGGACGAATTCACCTCCATGATAACGGCACCGTGGTTGGCGCGCAGCATGTCGACGCCGCAGACATTCAGCCCGAGCGCTTTTGCCGCGCGTACCGCCGTGGACCGCTCCTCCGGCGAGATCTTGACCGTCTGAGCGGAGCCGCCCCGGTGGAGGTTGGACCGGAACTCGCCCTCCGCGCCCGTGCGCTTCATGGCGGCGACGACCTTCCCCCCGATGACGAGGACACGAATGTCGCTGCCGCCAGCCTCCTTGATGAACTCCTGCACGAGAATGTTCACATTGGCGCCACGAAAGGCCTCGATGACCGACTTGGCGGATCGATCGGTGTCCGCAAGGACCACACCGATGCCCTGAGTGCCTTCGAGGAGCTTCACGACCAGCGGGGCGCCGCCGGCCAGCCTGACGACTTCCTCGGTCTGTTTCGGATCGTGAGCGAAGGTTGTGACCGGCAGGCCGATCCCATCGCGCGCCAGAATCTGCATGGACCGCAGCTTGTCGCGCGAGCGGCCAATGGCGACCGACTCGTTCAAAGGATAAACGCCCATCATCTCGAACTGCCGCAGCACGGCCAGACCGTAAAAGGTCACAGACGCGCCGATGCGGGGGATGACAGCATCGTAGTGGGGCAGCTTCTCGCCGTTGTAGTAGATTTCGGGGCGGCGCGAGGCGATGTTCATGTAGCACCGCAACGTGTTGATGATATGCAGCTCGTGGCCGCGTTCCTCCGCTGCTTCCTCCAAGCGCCGATGCGAATAAAGGTTTGGGTTGCGAGCCAACATAGCGATCTTCATATCAAAACCCCGGTGTCAACAGATTAGGCAAAACGAGGCGCCAATGCGTCCTCGACACGTTTCACGGCTACGTCTCGTTCGACTCAAGCGGCGCGGGCCCGATGGGCTCTCCGGCGAGATACGACCGGCCGGGGTTGACGATTAGTCGCTGCGTGCGAATCGCCGTTCTCCCAACAATCATGTCGAATTTCATATTCTCACGGTCTGCGAGTGAAATCTCAATCACCCAAGCGCGTTTGCCGAGAATCATCGTCGTCTTGATTATGGGACGAGTCTCCGCCACGCCGCCCGTGTTCTTAATGTTGCGCACGTCCTCAAGCTGTGCCTCGTAGCGCACCTTGGATCTTCGGCCGGCCGCCGGGAGCGTAAAGCTTATCCAATGCTGCCCGTTGCGTTCGAATCGCTCCATGTGGTCCGTATTCAGCGCCGAGGTTCGTGCCCCGGTGTCGATTTTGGCGCGCATCGATGCAATGCCGAGTTCGGGAAGGGCGACATGCTCGCGCCAGCCGATCTCACGGCCGTCGAGACGTTTCGAACGAGGGACGCGTTTCTTCATGTACGGAAGTCCTTGCCGCGACGGGCACCAACGAGGTCAGAGCACCATACTGTCTTTCGGCTGAACGTGAAGCAGCAACGGGCCGACCATGCGGTTATCAAGAACCGGCGGGCGCGCTTCAGAACCCCATACGGTTGCACGCAGGATCCGCTCTACTCGCCCTGCCAGAGTCCACGCAGGACTTCCTGCAAATGGGCTTCTAAGTCCCGGGCCAGTTTCTCGGCATCGGCCGCGACCCCCTCGATGGCCCGTCGGCGCGGCGTGTCGGCGAAGGGCTCGGCTGCATCGTGAAGAAATGCCGCCGCCTCCAGAATCTTCCTGTGGGCCACTCGAGCCTCTTCCAGATACGTCTCCGTGTTCATCGGGTTCAGGCCTCTTAGCTGACGGGAGTTTGAAAAAGCAGGACGCACCTAGGTTGCGGCGCCGGCAGGCAGGTTATCGTCACGGGGAAGGCCCGGATGCCGGTACAATCCGCGCCGCGCCGCTCCAAATATCCTGGTAGGCCCTGATCTTCAGTTCGGCGATTTCGTTGGGTGTGCTGACGATCGTCGTTGGGCGCGTTGCGGCGAGGTCCTTGAAGGACTGTGTCACCGTCCATGCGCGCTTTCCGTCCACGATGATCAGCCGGTCGTGCAACGGGGCATTGGCGAGGCGCACCTGTAGCGGTCTCTTGTCCCCGTATTGCTGCTTCCAGATTTCGCGTGCCGCCTTCAGTGTCGGCTCGTGCTTATCGGGATCGGTCAGGACACGGACGACAACGTTGTCGGGGGCACGTTCCGCATAGGCCTTGAGAATGGTTTCATCAGCAAACGGATCCACCAGGAGTACATCGCTGACCGCCGTCCTCAGCACATCGCCGACGGCTTTGTGGGCTTCTTCGAGATCTCCGGCGGGCACATAAGCGCCGACGATTGCCGTTTGGACCTGCAGTTCAAGACGGCCCAGGACGCGGCGAAGCAAAGAAATGACGATGCGCGCATTCGTCGCTCTCAAATGAGCGTTCGCGATTTGCGCCACGACCATCTTTGCCGCGTACTTCGCGTCGAAGATCTCCAGAATGTCCGGCATGGGGACAATTTCGGACGCGCGCTCGATCAAGGCGATCGCCGCTGCGAGCCAGTGGTCTTCCTCAGCGCTCAGCGCGCCCTGCCGATTGAAGTTCGGCACCTGGGACAGGAGAATGCCGGCCCGGTGATAGAGTTCGTCAGATGTGCTCATCACAAGCAGCCATCGTCGCTTTCGCGGGCGCCGCGCCCGGCTGGGTCTTGGTGTGTCTCCAGCATGACAACGCCCATCCGATCATGCCTATGGCCATTGGTGATCCATGCCCATCCAGGTAGACTACCGGGACTGGAGCTGAAGGGTAGGGTCGATGGCCGACTCGGTCAAAGCGTTCAGTCGCGTGTTTCTAACGCGGCTGCTCAAGGGGCTGCTTGCGATCGCAGCTTTCGGCCTGCTGCTCTGGGTGGGCATCACGGTCTATCGGCATTGGACCTACGATCGCCACGTCAAGAAGGTTGCTGTCAGCGTGACCGTCCATCCGCAAGGTGCCGGAGCGATCTGCTCCGACGCTAGAGACCGTCCACTATTCGTCGACATCGTCAACAACTCGCCGAAGACCGTCGAGGAGATAAGCTTTAGGCTCAGGGCCCAGCGCAAGGGGGACACCACTAACCTGGCGAGCCGCCGTGCTTACAACAGCAACAAGATCCTGAAGCCGGGAGAGGCCTGGGGCGGGTGCTTGCCGGCCGTGTTGCAGGACGGTGTAAGTGTGGATCCGCTTGGCCTCGAGTGGAGCGTCGGCGGGCGCATCGTCACGTTCGAATAGCCGGCCGTTATGCCCCGGCAAGAAGCCCGTGAGGGCCGGGCGGCGCCGGAGTTCTGCGCTCTTTCGAGCGAATGCAGAGCAGACTGCTAGGCTTCGTCGGGAAGATCGTCGGAAACGCAGGCCTGGACATCTTCGTCCCAATGGGTGCCCGAGGGGCAGTCGTCTTGAGCAATGGCCCCTGAGGAAACCGCCATAAGAGCGAGCGCGGCAAACAATGCGATGAGAGGCCTCATGGATCTGCTCCCTATAACGAACGCCGGAGACCGGCGAAGAAGACTACTAGGGCCAGATCGGGGCAAAGCCGCGACCAACCGATAGCGGCCTGGCGCATTTTTCAAAGCCGTATTGCGGCGGCCGCGCAAAACCATTCTCACCAGGAGTGGGCAGTCAGAGCGCGGGGCAGCCAGCCTCAGGTGTCAGACCCCATCTTCGGGCGAGCCGCCCCGAACGTGCACGTCGCGCTGCGGGAACGGAATGGTGATATTCGCGTCGCGCAAGGCCGCGAGGATAGCGAAGCGGAGCGCACTGCTCGTTGTGATGCGCTCGCGCACGTCACGCAAGAAGACGCGGAGCTCGAAGTCGAGCGAGCTGTCGCCAAAGCCGGCAAAGTGCACGACCGGAGGCGGATGCTTGAGAACGCCGCGATGCGACCGGGCGACTTGCAGCAGCGTCGAAGAGAGCAGTTCCATGTCCGTGCCGTAGTCGACGCCAACCGGCAAATCGAGGCGGCAGCTCTTGTCGAGATGCATCCAATTGACCACCGGATCTGTGATGAGTGTGGCGTTCGGAACAATGACGGATTGCCGGTGGATCGTCTCGATCTCGGTCGACCGCACACTGATCTTCTTGACCGTTCCCTCCTGGTCGCCAACCCGGATGTAGTCACCGATCTTGATCGGCCGTTCGGCGAGGAGAATGAGACCCGACACGAAGTTGTTGAAAATACTCTGCAGGCCGAAGCCGATGCCGACCGACAACGCGCCCGCGATGATGGCAAGGTTCGAAAAGTCGACGCCGAGATAGGATATGCCCGCGAGCGCGGCTAGGACGAAGCCGAGATAGCCGATCCCGATCCGGATCGATTCGTGCAGGCCGGATTCGCTTCTACGGCCGGCGAAAACACGGCCCGTAACCCAGCGCTGTACGAACCGCGTGAGAGCCAGGCCCAGGGCAAAGACGCCAAGCGCGATCAGCAAGGACTGAAGCGAGATCCGTATCGGGCCAAACTGGAATCCGAAAAAGGCCGCCTTGATCCAGCTGTGAACCTCGACCCAGTCGAACCGCCACAGCAGCAGGAGGATCGTGATGCCAACTGCGAGGATGGCGATGTCCAAGAATAGACTGGCGATGATCCGCATCGTCAGGAGCGATGGCGCCCCCATGTCCTCGTCTTCCTCGGCATCATCGTCGATGGCCTGGCCCGAGATCACGCTGACGCTCGAGATGGACTCCGCGCCCAGGTGGAGCAGATACATGATCCACACCACGCCCGCCGTCGACACGGCATGCGTCCCGATGAACTGCGCGAGCGACGCGTAGCCGAGGAGCATGGCCAGCAATATGGCGCCGGTGAGAACGGCGGCGAGCGAGAACAGCCAGCCCCGCCAGCCGCTGAGAGCGGCTTGGCGTATCTGCGGTCCTTTGTGGATGGTCCAAAGAACCGAAGCGAGTAGGAGCCCGCACAGCGCGGCGAAGAGGGTCGAGCGGAAGACCGAAACCTGATAGGGCGTGAATACGATCAGGTCTTTCAAGACGAACAGTTTGTCTAGCAGCCAGACGGCGATCAGCGCCCACAGCAAAACCGCCACCTTCCAGGCCACCGCGTCGGTTGCGTGCACTATTCTTTGAACGCCGTCCTCCGGAACGAGCGTCTCGCGAACGAGGGATGCGAGCAGCGCGGCCCAGGCGATTGCGAACAGCGCTTGCGGCAGGAAGGCGTCGAGCGTGGGACCGGCCAGCCCAGCCGATACGGCGATGAGGCCGAATGCGGCGAGCCCTGCGAAAATGGGCAAGCACGTGCGCAGCAAGGCTTTGATCACAGCGATGCCCCGGTCTTGAAGACTGGCGGGTTGACCGGCCTCGACCGCGCTCGGCGCCAAGCGGCGAACAAAGCGGCTCGTCGCGTAGGCGGCACCGAACGGTGCGAACACTAGAAGCCCGAATACAAGGACGCCTTTGCTCCAGGCTTCAGCGATCCGCTCTTCAGATTCTGCGAAAATGCGGACGAATTGCTGGGGCAGTGTTTCAAGGGCAGTCGGAAGGATGGACGAATACAGGTTGGGAACCGGCCGAAAAAGCGAGTCCGTAAAGCGATCACGGCGCGCCTCGTTGGCCTGGTCGATCACCTGGCCTGCGCGCACGAACAGCACATCCGCTTGCTTCAGCTTGCCGTCAAGGTCCGCGACTTCGTCCTCGAGTTGCTTCCTTTGCTTGGCAATCTCGTCGCTTTCCGGCGGCGCCCCGTCTTCGGGAGCGGGGCCGAGCTTTGCCAGCCGCTCGCGCCGGTCCTCCAAATTCGGCCGGAGTTTCGCACGGCGGTCGACGATCGTCTGGCGGAGCCCTTCGAGCTCGTCCGGAATTGTTCGCAGGTCCTCGTCGGTCGTTGAGGAATCGGCAATCTCTCGCTCAGCAGCCTCGATTTTGGCGCGCCATTTATCGAGCTTCTCGCTGAAGGCCAGAACGCCAGGGTCGGCAACGATAGCTTCGGGGGCTCCCGCTTCGGCAACCGGCGTCTTTGTCCCATCCTGGGCGATGGCGAGCGGGGAGGCCACCAGCGTCAGGAGAAAGCCCAAGACGGTTGCTATGCGTGAGAGTCTCTGCGTTGGCCCAAACATTGGCACGGTCGATTCATCTCCTCGGCGAACAGCGGCCGGAAATTCCCTTGAACTTCCAAGGCCGGTTTTACCGGCTGACGTTCAGCCACGACAATGAGGAAGATTGACGGCAGGCCGGTACAGCACTGGCCCGAGTTCGTACCCGCCTTGGTTTTTAAGCCAAATTCAGCGGAAACCGCCCGATTCTGCGAGGCTCAGACCAAGCGCGAACGCCCCATCACCGGCCATGGTGAGCACCGAGCGTTGCCGTCAATCGGAACGCCTCATGGTGAACGCCATAAACGCCGCATACAGGAGAGCGGACAGCAAGGCATTCAGGAGGTCGAACTGGTACCAGATAGGCCCCTCGGGGTCGGTCACTTCGTAGATCGCATCGGTGATCGGACCGTAGAACAAGATCGCCATGCCAAGGCCGAGGCATACCAGCTGTGCCAGCAGCTGGCGGCCGGAATAGGCCGGTCCCAAGCCGCGGAAAAGACGTCCCCAGAGGATGTAGAGGATGACGAAAACGCCCATCGCCAGCAACGAATAGACAAGGTAGAGCGACGGGGTGGAGGTGATGTCCCAAGACGCTCTCAGGGCCAGATTGACTTCAATGAAGTCCGCAACCAGCGTGCTGATTGCCGCGAGCAGGAAAAAGACGAGGGCGTCGCGGTAGAGGTTCGGCCGGCGCGCCACGGGCCGCGATCCGTCAGGCAGCTCCAGAAAGGCATCGAGCTCCTTGCCGCACTCGCTGCAGAATTTGTCGTCATCGGCGAGGGGCGCATTGCAGCTTGGGCAGACCTGAGTCATCGGTAATCGGTGCTCCTAACACTCTTGCATTGCATTGGCCGGCATCAGACCGCGATACCGCCTGTATTGTGACGCTGGCCCTGTTGCGCACAGCGAACCTGCGCCGCCTCGAGCGACTCTCATCGACCGCTATCATCAAAACATTGCACGCCATCGTCAACGTGCGGTGCAAGGTGATCTCTCACGCTCGATAGCACGAAGGGCGCCGCCAGGCCTGCCCTGACGGCGCATTTCAAACATCCGATCTCATCAAGAAGACGGCTCCTTGGAGGTCAAAGCATCCGCACCCAAGGCCATGGACAGGGCTTGAGGAAAGCATTCAAATTCGAAGAGGGAACCGGTGGTGGCCTCCCCGTCTAGCGTGACGTGGAGCGGGTCGATTGTTTGGAGTTTGAAACCGGGAGCCTGCCGATAGAGTATGTGCTCGTTCTGTGGGTCGGCGGGGTCGGTCATCTCATCCAACACAGTGCCAATCGATTCCGTTGCCGCTTCGGCGATCCACCCGATATCGAGCAGGCCATCGGTCAGACTGGCGTAAGGGGCCACGTCGAACCCGCCGCCTGCGAAACGGCCATTGCCAACCGCCATCATCAGGAAGCGCACCTCCATCGTCTCGCCGTCGGGCAACGTGAGCCGTCCTTCATGGGGCTCCGCGCGGAAGGCGCGTACGAGTCCCATGATGGAATAGGCCGCGCCACCCAGCAGACTTTTCATATCCTGTGGCGTAGTCGCCGTGACCTGCGCCCCGAAGCCGAGGCTGGCCGCGTTCACGAAATAGCTTCCGTTCACACACCCGACGTCGATCCGGGTCGCCTCGCCGGTGCAGGCGAGAGAGAGCGCCGCGGCCACGTCGTCCGAGGGTATGCCAGCACTCTTCGCAAAGTCGTTGGCCGTTCCGAGCGGCAGGAGCCCCAGCGATGCTTCCCGGCCGAGCTCCGCTCCCATCAGTGTGTCGACCGCGGCGTTGAGCGTGCCGTCGCCGCCGGCGACCACGATCCGGCTGGCGCCCTCTTCGATCGCACGTGGGATGGAGGCCTTGAGTGCCTCGGGGCTGGCCGGTGTGCCGATATCAAGCTCGACGGAAGAGCGCCGCACCGCGTCGACCGCTGCCGCCACATCCGGTCGGCAGAGGATCTCATCGCGTGCCAGCAGGCACACACCAGGACGTCTTGTCGACATTTAGCCGCGCCTCCAGCGCACTCGAGCATCTCCCTATAGTGATGCCAGCAACCGCCCCAAGGTCGAACAGCTGATTTGCCAGGTTGTTCCAATGTTCGAAACAGCGAAACAGCACGTGCAGCCTGGATCGTTCATGTCCGCAGCGGCCGCCACGCTGTTTTTCGCGGCGGGACGGGCCCCGGACCAAAACAACGATCTCCTCGAAGCCGGACGCCCCGGTTTTGCTATTTTTTCCGGTCAGACATCGCCGGCTATCTAGTCGCCCCTTATCCATTTTGCATGGACCATTAGACGGAGACCGATCTTGAGACGGTGAGCGACCTGCGGAGCCGTGATCGGGCTGTTGTGTGTGGCCGGCCTCATGGAGCTCGTTTATCTGAACAATTGCTACCAGACGACTGCCAGATCGGGAACGGGAGCCAGCGGGAATCCGACACTTCCGTCGAGAATTACGTCGGGAGCTACTAGGATTTGGCAGTGTCGGCAGAAGCCTGGACGGCACCCTATATTTGATCAGGCTGACAGGGAGGGAGACGTTCCGATGAGGGTTTGTTGGCACGGCGTGGCGCTGGCTTTCGTCGCCGCGGTATTTTGTTTGGCTGTGGGCGCTCCCGCGCAGGCAGGTTGTGTTCTCCTGTCGGGCACAGCCGACGGGTTCGACAAGCCGACGGCGGTCGGCCGCGCTCAGGCCGCGCTCGCCGAGGAGGTCAGGGATTATAAGGCGCAGAAGAGATTGGGCACCGTTAGCGTGACCGCCATGCGTGCGTCGCCGAACCCTTATTGGCGCACCAGCGTCAGCAACAACATGCTCTGCTTCAACGTCTGGTGCGGCATCTACAAGCCCGACATCGTGAAGAAGAGCTCCTACACAACTTGCTGGTCGGGCGTGGTCTCGCCCTATGTGTGCACGTCCGGGGCAAAGCTCTGCTGGTAACCCGATAGGTCGTCGCAGCTGATCGCCGGCCGGCCGGTTGGACCCGGCCTTACCAGGACCCGCTGTGCTTTGCCGTTTCCGTCTCGATCTTTGTGGCGAGTCGCTTCGCGTCCTCGTCCGTCCAATTCGCAGGGGCGCTGACGGCGTTCCAAGCGGAAATATAGTCCGCTACCGCGTAGTCGTGCCCGTGTCCCGGCGGCACCTCCGCCGACAGCATCATGTCGATTCCGACCTGAAGGGCGGTGATGATCGGGTACCAACGCAGCAGCGGAGACACATCCTCCCCACGAGGCGGGGTCAACCACTCGGGTGGCCGATAGAACATGCTCTCTTCGAAGAACACGATCGCGTCGCTCGGGTAGACAATGTAGACCATCCGCACGCGTCCCCAGTCGCTAGGGGCATCGCTCGCGTCGCCCCCGTGGCCGATCACGCGGAAATTGGCACCGCCCTCGAACACCGGACGCCAAGAGGGCGACCCCTCGTCCCGGTCGCGCTGAATGGTGAGCCAGAGTCGATTGCGAAACGGCGGGCCGGACCAGACGGCACCGTCGAACGAATCCCCGAGCCAGGCATGCAACGGAGGTGAGGCTTCCGAACCGTGCGAGCCGAGGCTGAGGCCGAAGAGATAGAGCCTCGGCCGGCTGTCCTCGGGCAGGGTCTTCCAATAGCGGTAGATGGTCCGGAATACCGCGGCCGCGGAGTCCTGAGCCCGCCCCGGCTCGAGCACCAGCGAGAACGGGCTTTGCAGGTACGAATACTGAACGCCGACGGTCGCGATGTCGCCGTCATGCATGTACTCGAGCGGCGCGATGCCGTTGTTGTCGACCCAGCCCGTCCCTGTGGGTGTCGCGATAACCAGGATGGACCTGGAGAACGCTCCCATGCGAATCAGATCCGCTAGGGCCGCCTCTGCCTGCTTTTCGGGTGAATCGGCAGCGCGGAGTCCGGCATAGACACGGATCGGCTCGAGGGCCTGGCGCCCGGTGAAGGCCTCGATGTCCGCCTTTCTTGGCCCTTCCGTGACGAACCGCTTGCCGGCCCGGCCAAGTTGCCGCCACTCGATTGACGAGCCGGGCCCGCCCGAGCGGGTGTCTTCCGCCGGTACGACAGCCCCGGGGGGATCGGTAACGTCCACGAGCGCTTGAGCCCGGTCGATCGCGCCAATCGTGGCACTGACCAGCGTGCCGTTCACGATCGTGACCAACAGCACGATAAAGATCACGGCGCCGAGCAAGCTCGCAATGCGGCGCGGCATCCAGCGGTAGACGCCGGCCGACGCGGCCCGGACGCCCGCGAGCACGAGACGCCCCAAGAGGATCAGGAGCAGCGCCGTGATCACCGCCACCGCGAACACGAGCAGGAGATTGAAGGTCTCGACCGGCGGCATGTTCAGCCGCGCGCGCACCTCGTCCTGCCACGCGGCCGCCTGCGGAACGTATATGACGGCGGCAATGGCGCAGGCGATGACCAGCACGATGTTGGCCGCCCGCCGCCAGGGACGCGGCACTTCCGGCAGTTCGAGATAGCGCCACAGGACCACGCTGCCGTGCCCGATGGCGTAGCCTATGGCAAAGGCCAGACCGCCGAGAAGTCCCTGAAAGATCGGCGGGCGCGGGATCAAGGACGGCGTGAACATCAGGGCGAAGAAAATGACGCCGACGAAGAGTCCTACGTAGGAGGGAAGCCACCAAGGGGACGCCTCGGGCTCGGTCGCTGTCGAACGTTGGCTTTTGGTCATGCTCTCCAATGAGTCGCAATCTCGAGTGGTCAAAGTCGCCAAGGCGTCAATGTACCCGACGCTACAGCCAGAGAGCTAGTTGAACGACAACCGCATTCGACACGTCGACGACGAAGAATACCGAGACGGGCACCGCGCAGGAGGGACAACGGACTCGGACCGCGATGCTTCGTCCTTGCGTCTTACGGCGCAAATGGTGCGGCGGCGTTCGCCGCTATCTCTTCTTGCAGCAGTTCAAGCCGCAGCCACTCTTCTTCCACGGCGGCAAGTTCTGCTTGAGCCTTGCCCAACGCCTCTGCCGCAGCAGTGAATGCGTCGCGATCTCTCGTATAGAGGTGCGGATCGGCGAGGACTTGCTCCAGCCGGCGAATCTCTTCCGTCAACTTGTCCATTCGCTCCGGCGCCGTCTTCAACAGATGCTGCTCCTTGGGGCTGAGGCGCTTCCGCGGTGCGGGCGGGACCTTCGGCGGTGGCGCGGTTCCATTTTCGCGGCTCTTCGCAGCCGGCTTGTCCCGTTTTGGCGTGCCCACGCCAGCCCCGCGCTGCGCCACCATGTCCGTGTAGCCGCCGGCATATTCGATCCAGCGCCCGTCCCCTTCGGAGGCGACGATCGAGGTGACGGTGCGGTCGAGAAAATCGCGGTCGTGGCTGACGAGCAACACGGTTCCCGGATAGTCCGCCAGCAACTCCTGCAGGACGTCCAAGGTCTCAAGATCGAGATCATTGGTGGGCTCGTCGAGCACCAGAACATTGGACGGGTGCGCCAGCGCCAGGGCCAGCATCAGCCGGCCGCGCTCGCCGCCCGACAGTACCTTGATGGGCGTGCGGGCCTGCTCGGGCTCGAACAGGAAATCCTTCATGTAGCTGATGATGTGGCGTTCTTCCCCGTTGATGATCACCGTGTCGCCGCTCCCCCCGGTCAAGGTCGCGGCGACGCTTCTTTCGGGATCGAGTTGTTCGCGCTTCTGATCGAGCGTGGCCACTTCGAGATTCGTGCCGAACTTCACGCGGCCCGCATCCGGTTCCAGCGCGCCAGTGAGCATGTTGATCAGGGTCGTCTTGCCGGCGCCGTTCGGTCCAACGAGACCGACCCGGTCGCCCCGGGCGATCTTGATGCTAAAGTCGCGCACCAGGATCTGGTCGCCGTAGCGTTTTGCAAGACCCCGGGCTTCGATCACTTTCCGCCCGGACTCGTTTGCCTCATGGGCGGCCATCTTCACGTCGGCTTGCGTGCGGTTGCGCTTGGCGACCGTGCGTTCGCCGCGCAGCGATACCAGGTTCTCCAAACGGCGCTGGTTGCGTTTTCGCCGGGCGCTGACGCCGTAGCGCAGCCAATGTTCTTCGCGGACGATCTTGCGGTCGAGCTTGTGACGGGCCGTCTCCTCGTCTTCGAGAATGCCGTCCCGCCATGCCTCAAACGCGCCGAAGCCCTCTTCGAGCCGCCTTGTGATTCCGCGGTCAAGCCAAACTGTCGCTTGCGAGAGAGTTTCCAGAAAACGCCGGTCATGGCTGATCAAAACCAATGCCGAACGGGAGGCTTTCAACACCGCCTCCAACTCCTCGATCGCCGCCACGTCGAGATGGTTGGTCGGCTCGTCCAGCAGCACGATGTCGGGATCAGGGGCCAAGACTTGAGCTAGGGCCGCGCGCCTTGTTTCGCCGCCTGACAAGTTGGACGGCTTTTCGTCGCCGGTCAGTCCGAGGCTCTCCAGCAGTTGGCGCGCGCGATGGGGATCATCGCCGGGGTTCAGTCCCGCCTCGACGAAGGCTCCCGTGGTGGCATAGGCGGACAGGTCCGGCTCTTGCGCCAGATAGCGAATCGTGGCGCCCGGCTGGACGAAGCGGCTGCCGGCATCGGGTTCGATCATCCCGGCGGCGATCTTCAGGAGCGTGGATTTGCCGGAACCATTGCGGCCGACCAGGCAAAGCCGCTCGCCTTGGCCGATCGACAGAACGGCGTCGGACAGCAACGGTTTGCTGCCGTAGGACAGCGAGATGTCCTTGAGAAGCAGGAGGGGAGGCGGAGCCATGGCCCGTGCTAGCCCGTCTTTGCCTCAATGCCTAGACGGAATTCCAGTATGCGGCGTCTTCGTCGGGGGGGTGGACGGGTGGGGACCCAAGCCGGACTCAGCCACGAAAGTAGAAGTGATAGGTCGCGAAAATTAGGACCAAGCCGGAGAAATAGACGACCGGGAACAGCCACTGGGCTGTCTTGTCGACCCGGCGGGCAATCGAATCCCGATCGGCCCTGGAGAGGGACACCACCACTAGGCTCTCCAAGATCGTCAGGCACATGATGACGAAGGAGTACAGCACGACTGTATCGGTGAGCGTGAAATACGATATCCGCGGCATGGTTCCGTCGATCAGGAATTGGTACGCGACGATGGTGAGGATGCCGATGAACGAGACGTTCAACCGGTCGGACAGGTCGTGGATATCCATCCAAAAGACCGCCCACATGAGTGACACCAAGATCACCATCGGCGCGAGCACCTTCCAGATAATGTTCATGGGGTCGCGTTTCAGCGTTATGGCGAGCTTGACTGCGGAAACCTCCGCGTCTTCGGCATAGTACCGGTGCTTCGACATGAAGGGCGTCAGGTCGACACCGGCCAATTGCCACTGGGCAATATTCACTCTCTGGTTGGTTTCGGCATATTCCTCGCTGGCGCCCTGCATCCCCGTGTGAACATCCAAGACGACTTCGTGGCGCGTGTCGCCAAAAGCAATCATGTCTGCTTCCAGAACCTGCACATCAAAGGGATATGAGTGCAGATTCATGGGCGTCTCAAGTGTCACATTGCGTTGCTCCTTGGAGAGCACCCGGCCGTCGGAAAACACCTCGATCTGTATGGCGTTGAGATCGCCGGACCCGATCTCATTGAGAAAAATGAGTGACGGCCACCAGCCGCTATACACTTCGTCGAACTGGAAGCCGCCCTGAAACAGTTTGCGGTCGCTGCCGTATTCGTCTGCGTCGAACGCGAGACGCGGATCCTTCCATTCCGCCAGGATAATGAGCTCGGCCTGGAAGGTTTCATCCACCTCGTCCAGGTCGATAATGTCCGCCAGAAAAATGCCGACCTTCACCTCGGTGGGAGAGGCGGGCGGATTGGGCATCCCCGCATCCATGGCGAAGGCGGGAGCGGAACCGACAAGCAGGAGAAGCCAAACGAGCGCGGGCCTGAGCGCTGCGTGGAGGAGTGGTTTTGCGAATCCGGCCTTGCTGAATGCACCACGGGCATGTCGGCAAGCACTCCTCATGCAGTCAGTTGGCATCTTGAGACTAGTAGCTCCAGGTTAGAATCGGCTCCCGCATCGACAGGGCCCGCTGTAACCTATTGTCGAGGCGCTCTTCAATAGCCGAGACATTCCAAGCGTCCGATAGCCAGCTCAGGCCGACGTGGATGCCTCACGCATCCGATGCCAATCGTCGCTGCACCTACGTCGCGGCGGTGAGCCGCCCGTAGGGCCCGCGGTTGTTGCATGGGTTGTCCGAACTCCCGGGCCTGGGCGCAGTTCGGGCCATAAGAGTGATCCGGATCGGGCCGCCTTCCGTAATGCGCTTACGGAAAACGCTCAGGACCACCGCATGACCTATGTCCTTGCCTATGTGGCAACCGCGATTACTTTTCTTTTCCTGGACTTCATCTGGCTGGGATACGTCGCCAAGCCCCTCTACCAGCAGGAAATTGGTCCGCTTCTCCTCGAGAAGTTCAATGCCTCTGCGGCAGTCGGATTCTATCTGGTCTTTATCGCAGGCGTGGTCATCTTCGCGGTGGCTCCCGCGCTGCAGGGGGGCACGTGGCGAACGGCGTTGCTCTACGGCGCCATGTTCGGCTTCTTCGCCTATGCCACCTATGACATGACCAATCTGGCCACGCTGCAAGGCTGGAGCCCGACTCTTACGGTCGTCGATATCGCCTGGGGCACTTTTCTCACGGGTACCGCCGCCGTTGCCGGCTATAGCGCCACGCGGGCACTGACTGGCACATAAGGGATCTGCCGCGGCATTCGAAACGATGCCGCAACTCCTGCTCCTTGCAGGTGATCCAAGCCGTCTATTGGTCCGTAACGGTTCAAGTGCTGCCGTCTATCAGGGTCACCATGGCTAATCTCAATATCGCAGTTGTCGGCTCGGGGATTTCAGGGCTTTCCGCCGCCTGGCTGCTCTCCAAACGTCATGACGTCACGCTGTTCGAGCAGGATCATCGGCTTGGCGGCCATACCCACACGACGACCGCGTTGACGGCCGATGGACCGGTGCCTGTCGATACCGGGTTCATCGTCTACAACGAGTTGAACTATCCGAATCTGACCGCTCTCTTCGCGCATCTCGGCGTTCGCACCGAGTCGACCGAGATGACTTTCGCCGTTTCCGCGAACGACGGCGCCTTCGAATATGCCGGCAGCGGCCCGGGCTTGTTCGGCCAGGTCTCGAATCTCGCGAACCCGCGCCAATGGCGCCTCGTTTCCGATCTCTTCCGGTTTTTCCGCAACGCGCAAGGCGCACTGAAGCATCATCCGGAAGGGATTTCGCTGGGCGCTTTCCTGCGAGCAGAACGTTATTCCGACGCCTTCATCGAGGACCACATTCTGCCCATGGGCGCAGCGATCTGGTCGACGCCGATGGCGGGCATGCTGGACTTTCCGGCAGCAACCTTCGTCAACTTCTACGCCAATCACGGCATGCTGCAGGCGGTCGGCCGCCCCGCTTGGAAGACCGTTGCCGGGGGGAGCAAGAATTACGTCGACCGCTTGATCGACGATGGCAACATCCAAACCGCCGTCGGCACTCCGGTTCGGCGGATCGGCCGCGTGCGGTCCCGCGTTCACGTGGAGGATGTACGAGGCGTCGTTCGGATGTTCGATCACGTGGTAATTGCAACGCATGCGGACCAAGCGCTAAAATTGCTCGCCGATCCGACTTCAAGGGAGCAGGAGATTCTTGGCGACTTCGCCTATGAGCGTAACCATGCGGTGCTCCATCGCGATCGGCGTTTCATGCCGCGCCGCCGCCGACTCTGGCAGAGCTGGAACTACATCAAGCGCGGGCGCGGCTTGGAATCGGAGTTGTGCGTCTCCTATTGGATGAACAGCTTGCAGAACCTGCCGACCAAGACGGACCTGTTCGTGACCCTGAACCCGCCCTGGGAGATTCACCCGAAGGCGATCGACCTGCAGGTCGACTACGACCACCCCGTATTCAATGCGCGGGCCATCTCCGCGCAGCGCCGACTCTGGTCGCTGCAAGGCAAGGCTCGCACATGGTTCTGCGGCAGCTATTTCGGCTACGGCTTTCATGAGGACGGGCTGCAGAGTGGACTGGCGGTCGCGGAACAACTCGGAGGCGTTCGGCGGCCATGGTCGGTGCCCGAGGAGTCGGGACGTATCCACATCACACACGATGCGGGTGCTGCCGGCACCGTGCCACTCGTGGCGGCGGAATGATGTCCGCATCGGCGCTTTACAACGGTGTCGTGGTGCACAAGCGCGTGCGTCCGGTACAGCATGCGCTGCGTTATCATGTCTTTTCTCTTCTGATCGATTGTGATGAGCTTCCCGATCTAGATCGGCGTTTGCGGCTTTTCTCCTACAACCGATTCAATGTTTGCAGCATCCGAGACGCCGACCATGGTGACGGCACGGCAATTGCCGCGTATCTGCGGGGCATTGCGGATCAGAGCGGTGTGACGGGGATCGAACGTTTCTTGATGCTCTGCTATCCGCGCGTGCTGGGCTATGGCTTCAATCCGGTGACGGTTTATTTCGGCTTGAAGGCGTGCGGCACCCCTGCGCTCATCGTCTACGAGGTGAACAACACGTTCGGCGAGCGGCAGACCTATGTGGTGCCGGCACAACCGGGCGGCAGCGGTGAAACACTGCATCAAAGCTGCGGAAAGACGTTCTACGTCTCGCCTTTCAACAGCGTCGACGGGCGGTACAGTTTCCACGTCACCCCGCTTGAGGACGAGATCACGATCGGCATTGCGCTTCACACCGAGGAGGGGCCGCTGCTGAAGGCCTTCTTCCGTGGCGAGCGTACGACGCTGACCGACGCGTCGCTGGCGGCCGCCTTGGCGCGAACAGGCTGGCTTTCGGTTAAGGTCATTGCGGCCATTCACTACGAAGCGTTCAAGCTTTGGCTCAAGGGCTTGCGCCTCGTGGAGCGGCCACAACGCGCCGGATCCGCAATCGATTATTCGCCAACTCCAGGAGGGCGCGGAGAGCAATGACGGAGAGTTCGATTGCCGCCGCCCGGGCGCCTTTGGCGCTCGACCTTTTGACCCGCCTCGTCGTTAGCATCGGCGAGCGCTTGCTGACGTGGCAGCCCATCGGTTCGCTCTCGATCGTGCTGCCGAACGGTCAGCGCGTGCGGTTCGGCAACGAACGTCCGCATGATGCCGTTCTGACGCTCAAGAACTACCGAGTCCTGAGAAAGTCGTTTCGTCGGGGCGCGCTTGGTTTCGCCGAGTCGTACATGGACGGCGACATCGACTGTTCCGATCTCGTAGGCTTGTTCCGGTTTGTGCTGCGTAACCAGGCGGCGCTCAACGATTCGGGGCGTTCGCTGTTCAGCACGAGCGTCCTGGACCGGATCGGTCACTTCCAGCGCCGCAACACGCGGCAGGGAAGCCGCCGCAACATCACCGAGCACTACGACCTCGGCAATGCGTTCTTCAAGACCTGGCTCGACGATCAAATGCTGTACTCGAGCGCGCTGTACGAAGACGGCACCACGACGCTGGAGGCCGCGCAAGAGGCTAAGCTCGACGCTATCCTGGACTCGCTAGACCTAGAGCCCGGCATGAGCATGCTGGAGATCGGCTCTGGCTGGGGCGCCTTGGCGCTTGCAGCTGCTCGCGATCGGGGCGTCTCGGTGCGCGGCATCACCTTATCTCATGAGCAATTGGCCCGCGCGCGGGCCCGCGCCAAACTCGAAGGGCTCGACGATCTGGTGCGTTTCGACCTGGAAGACTATCGCGACACGACCGGTCAGTACGACCGGGTCGTCTCGGTCGAGATGATCGAGGCCGTCGGCGAGCAGAACTGGCCGCACTATTTTCGGACGCTGCGGGATCGCCTCAGGCCGGGAGGTGTCGCCACGCTTCAAGCGATCACCATCGGCGAGGAGCATTTCGAGGTCTATCGGAACCAGCCTGACTTCATCCAACGGTACATCTTTCCCGGCGGCATGCTGCCGACCAAGACCATCCTCGCCGATCAGGCGCGTGCCGCCGGCTTCCGCTATGAGCCGGTCCTCGCGTTCGGTCCGTCCTATGCGCGCACGCTTTTCGAATGGCGCGCGCGGTTCGAGGCGGCCTGGCCCGAAATCGAGCGGCTCGGCTTTGACGAACGGTTCCGCCGCAAATGGCGCTATTACCTCGCGTATTGCGAGGCCGGCTTCCTCGAGGGATCCATCGATGTGGGGCTGTACCGCCTGACACGAGACTGAGGTCGCCTCTTACGGGCGGAGCACGAAGGTTCGGACGATCCAGAAATAGACGGCATTCGGCAAGAGGCGCAGGGCCTTCATCGCCCATGTGAAGCGGCGAGGGAAGGTAATCTCGTACGCCTTGCGCTCGAGGCCTTGCAGCAGCCTTTGCGCCGCGTCGTCCACCGGCATTAGGAATGGCATCGGGAAGTCGTTTACGGCGGTCATAGGCGTATCGACGAATCCAGGATTGACGATCGACAAGGTCACACCTTTCGCGGCTAGCTCCGGATGCAGTGACTCTGCGAGGTTGATCAGCGCTGCCTTTGTCGGTCCATAGGCGGCGGCCTTTGGCAGCCCACGATAGCCTGCGACGGATGAGATGATCGCTATCTGTCCTGCCTCGCGGCGCATCATGCCGGGTACGGCTTGCGCGAGAACATTCACGACTCCCATGAAGTTGACGTCCATGGACTTCTTGAACACTGCGGGATCGATCTCGGGCGGTTCAACCACGTCCCACGTGCCGGCGGACAGAACCACGAGATCGACGCCGCCGGCCTTTTTCTCGATGTCACGGTAGCAGCGTGCCACGGCATCCGCGTCGGTAACGTCGAGAGGGTAGGCGACGAGGGTTTTGGACTCCGCCTGCATTGCGCTGAGGCTATCGGCCGAGCGCGCAGAGATGGCAACCGTCCCGACGCGGCCGTCGAGAAGCTTCGCAAGCGCGGCACCAAGACCGGAGCTCGCGCCGACAATCCAGGCGGTGCGCCAGGGAAGCGCCGGCGTGCCGGTCACCTAAATCCCCACAATGGGCTGCAGCAGGCGGCCGAAAAAGCCTTTGAAGCGCGTCGGCGCTTCCGTGGCCACGAGGCAGATGCAGGCCTCCGGCGAGTCCACCACGGGCTGATGCTCCGCGTGCTCGTCGAGATCGGCGATGTCGCCCGGTCCGAACCGTCCAAAAACGTCGCGGTAGGAACCCTCGAGAACGAGAGTCAATTCCATCCCGCCATGGCCGTGGTCCGGAATCTTGGTGCCGGGAGCGATCCGCAACAGGGTTAGCCTGCTGCGCGCGGTCTTGGAGGCGGGAAGGACATGCTTGGCGACACCCGGGGCGACTGTCTTCCAAGCAATATCATCGAGGCCGCCTTTGAGCAGCCGGGCAAGCGGTCTTGGGACGCCCGGCGGGGTATCCTTCGCACGAGGTTCTACGCGCTCAGCCGGCGCGTCGGCGTGCTCGTCGAGAAGACTGAGGGTTCTATCGAGCGAAGAAGGGCTCATGGGCGACGCCTCGACAGTATCAAGCAACGCGCCGCCAACAACTTCGATCTCGTTGAGCGCGGCACGGCAGGCGTCACATGAGGCGATATGGGCCGCGACCAAGGTTGCAAACCCCTCATCGAGACTGCCTGCGGCGTAGCTCACCAAAGTTGCGTTGTCAGGATGATGGACAATCGTCATTTCACAGTCTCCAAGCGTTCCCGCAGCTTCGCGTAGGCAAGGCGCATGCGGGACTTCACCGTTCCAAGCGGCAGGCCGAGCGCCGTCGCGATTTCCGCCTGCGGCATGTCCTCGACAAACGACAGTTCCACCACACGGCGTTGTTCCGCCGGCAGATCGGCAAGAGCCTGTCCCACCAGCCTCTCGCGCTGCCGCATTTCCGTTTCCTCTTCGCCGCTTGCGCCCGGCGCCTCCAGTTGGAGGTCCGCGATGTCCTCATAGGGCCGGGATGACTGCCGGCGCAGCCGGTCGATCCGGACATTGCGGGCGATGGTGAAAACCCATGCACTCACCGTGCCTCTCTCCGGCGCGTACAGGCCGGCCTTGCGCCACAGGGTCAGCATCACCTCTTGAGCCAGATCTTCCGCCGTATCGGCGTCGCTGCCGCTCCGGATCATCAATCCCTTGATTCTCGGCCCGAAATGCAAAAATAAGCGCTGAAACGCCTCACGATCGCGATGCCGTGCCACGCGCGCGACGAGCGCTCGATCGTCCAGATTGTCTTCCGGGCAAGATACCAATGGTTGGGCCGCATTCATCCTTCGGAAGCCGCCAGGTCCTGTCGTTGCTTCGAGCCCATTATACGACGCAAAGGGTCCTGCGGATCACCCGTCGTGCCTGCTTTTAGTGCTTAGCGGACCAAAAGCTCTCCGGCATCAAGGTCCGCACACAGGCTCAAGCTGGACAATAGGAGCCGTCGCGCCGTCGGGAACACCGCGGTGCCGGAGGTGTTGGTGCCGTAGTATAACGATCCCGGAGGTTCCCATGCCAGCAACATCCAAAGCGCAGCAGAACGCCGCAGGCGCAGCCCTCGCGGCTAAGCGTGGAGAGCAGAAAGTGAGCTCGCTCAAAGGCGCTTCGAAAAGCATGTACGACTCGATGAGTGAGAAGGAACTGGAAGAGATGGCCTCGACACCGCGACGCGGCAAGCCCCAGCACGCCTCCGGCTCGTAGGCCCTACTTTCGGTGTGGGCGCGATGTCACTAACAATGGCGCACGCTCGGAGGAAATGTCGCTTGCGAGTTCTAAGTCACGCCGGATCGCCAACCTTCCCTCAGTCGTTGCCTGAAACGCGACTACGCCGCGACGATATCGTCCAGACGCTCAAAGGAGGTGACCTATGACGTTCAAAATTCCCTTTTGTTCCGAGTCATTGACGCTTAAGCCCCGACGGATAGCGCTCGCTGGGCTTGCCGCTATCGCCGCTTTTCTCGGCGCGCTGGACACCGGTTACGCCGAGGTCGTCTCAGCGAAGGCACGCTATGATGGTGGCTTGGTAATTGTTCGCGGAAAGACCGCCGAGCCGATGCAGTTCGTGTCATTGGATCGGGTTCTCGCGACGCGCAGCAATCGCGTGGGGCGCTTCGTTTTCCGCCAGTCCCGGATCCCGCACCGCTGTTCCGTGCTGCTCTACTCGGAAGGTCGGAGCATGACGGTGCCCATAAAGAACTGTCCATTGAACGAATAGGGACGAAGCTCCCGCGCATGGTTCAACCCACTACGCGGGAGCCTTGCTGCGGCGCACTAGGGCCTGTTAGGCGCCGGACTACTGTGCGGTCGTCGTGCCCTCGGCTTCGGCCCGCTTGTCGGCCTGCTCATCTAGCCACAGGAACTCGGGAGCGCTCTTGAGTTGGCTGCGCGTGGCGTCGAGCACGACTTTCGTGTCGGGATGTTCGCGCTCGAACCGATCCGATAACGCATTTCCGGTCTCACCGGAGGACTGCTCGTCAGCCGCTTTTTCCTGATCGGCGGTGTCGCTGTCCTGCGTTGTCTCAGTGGACTGCGTGCCCGTCTCGAATTTCAGTGCATCGAACGGAACCCCAACGTCCTTCTCGCCTAGACCGAGGAAGCCGCCGACGCCGACTGTTACAGCCACGACCTTGCCGCTCTCGTCGATGATCACGTTGTTGATCTCGCCGAGTTCCTCGCCGTCGGTGTTGATTACGTCGCGACCGATAAGAGCCTGAGCGGACCATTCCGACGGCTGCTGGCGCGTGACATACTCAATGTTGCTGGCCGTCTTCATGTCGGGGTTGTCGTTGTTTTTCATCGACGAGTCCATCGTCTTGGTTGCGCCCGTGTCCTTCGCGCTTTCCTTGGACTGCATGGCATCCTTTGGCGCTTCGGCCTTCGTCTGGGGCTCGTCGGAGGCGGCAAGCACCATCGGCGACGCGCTTGCCATAAGCGGCAGCGCCAGTGTGAGAGTCGTGAGAAGTTTGACTTTCATATCGTCCTCTTGGTTACGACGGCCGCGTGATCGCGCAGCCTGTTCTTTCGTGTCCGGTAAACAAGAGCAGTTCGCGATTGTTCCTTCGAAGGGGTGACGACGTCCCATGCGACCCATGCATCACCACGCGCCACGATGTTGGAACAAGTGGACAGCCGAGGTGTTGCTACCACAGCGAAACCACCACGGAGGCGATGATGATAAAGACACTTCTATGCAGTGCCGCACTTGCTGCAGCTGTACTGCTCGTGGGCCAGGCAACGCCTGTCGAAGCGGCGCCGCTCGGCTCGGCTGTTAACATCAATCCTGTCCAAACCAATACCGTCCAGAAAGCTGCGTGGCAGTGCATCGGACGTCGCTGCTCATGGGTTCCCGGCTATTGGGGCCCGGTTCCCGGCTATGCGAGAAGCTGGGGGCCACCGCAGTCTCCGTACTGCTATTGGAAGCAGGGACTGCTCGGCCGCTGGAAGTACAAGTGTGACGACGATTGAGACAAGGCGCATATGCGCAGCGCAGCTATGCCATCATCGCTGCGCTCCGCGCGCGCCCTCGAGCAACATCGTTATGAGGCGACATGAGCACTAGTGCCGACGCTACAATGGACCGCGTATGGGACGTCATCGGCAAGGCGAACGTCTGTATGCTGACGACGAATGCCATCGATGGTCCCCGAGCCCGTCCCATGGAGGCGCGCCCCGATCGCGATAACGAAGTCATCTGGTTTCTGACCGATCGCCGCGGTCTGAAGGATGACGAGGTGAAGGCTCATTCCGGTGTCTGCCTGTGTTTCATTCACCCGGACGAGAGGGCCTATCTAAGCCTGACCGGCCGTGCGTCGGTCGGACGAGACCCGAAGCGTGCGCGCAGCCTTTGGAACAAGAAGCAGGAGGCGTGGTGGGATGGTCCCGATGATCCCAACCTCATGGTGATGCGCGTGGAGCTTACGCGTGCAGAGATGTGGGATGGACCGGCGAGTTCCGCAGTCGCGGCACTCGAGTTCGCAAGGGCGCGCGCGACCGGTCAGAAGCCAGACCTCGGTGAAAATCGAAAAAGCACGATCAACTTCGGCTGATGCCCGAGCGGCGGGCGTGGCCAGGCAGTGTCACTGGCGCAGAGCCGCGCCGGCGCAACGAGTCATCCAGGGAGAACGGACATGCACAAGGACGACAGACAAATCGAGAAGAGCGCCACCGAAGCGCGCCAAGGCCAACGCTCCGGCGTTATCTGGGTCCTCCTGGGCTCACTGGTCTTGGCGGCCATCGCCGCCGTCGTGCTCAACGCGTATCTCTAGCGCGCTAGTTCCGAGAGCTCTGGCCGGGAAGGAGGAACCATGACGAAGAAATCCCGCAAAGGCGAATCCAACAAAGGGCAACTGGAGGGCCACCTCGGCCAGAAACGTGCCCAGGAAGAAAAAGAAAGCGAAGAAATGCTGCGGAATTTGAAGGACTCTCGTGCAAGCAAGTCTTCCATGCGAGAGGGATCGAAACCCGGTCACGGCACCGCCGAGCGAAAGTAGGGGCGAGGCAAGAGGCTCAACAGCCTCAAGACACTCACGAGCGAGAACCTGATCGACTGGCACCCGCTGATACTTCAGGTGAAAGGCCTCGAGGGGCTCGTCCGCGGCTCGGATGACGAGCGCACCGGATTGCCGGTGCGCCTGTTCATCTCGTCGCCCGGCTAACGCGCCCCTCTCGGAAGTCTTGGGCAGCCGTTACGCAACGGCCTGTTTGTTAAGCGCGCTCTCGGCAAGCATCGATAGCTTCTTGTCGGCCGCATACTCCTGGTCGAGATTGGCCGCGAGCAGCTTTGCTTCATTCGGCATGTTGAGCTGCTGCGCCCAGGCCACCATCGTGCCGTAGCGTGTGATCTCGTAGTGCTCGACGGCCTGTGCGGCGGCGATCATGCCGGCGTCGCGGGCATCCGGGTCTTCGCACTCCTTCATGATTTCCTTGGCCTCTTCGATAATGCCGTTGATCGCTTCGCAGGTTACGCCGCGAGGCTTGAGGTCCAAGGCTTTGAAGACCTTTTCTAGATTTGCGACTTGCGTCTTGGTTTCCTTGTGGTGCGCATTGAACGCATCGCGGAGATCCGCCGCATCGGCTTCCTTTGCCATCTTCGGCAGACTGTCCAGGATCTTGTTCTCCGCGTAGTACATGTCGCGGAGAAAGTGCTTGAATAAGCCTTCCAGATTTTTCACTGCGTCATCCTCATGTCGTGTTTGGTCCTGAGTCGGGACTGGGCCTCGTCAACACGAAGGACGTGCGAGTGTTCCGCGTTTGATGGGGGCGGCAGCGCCTGCCGAAAGGCGGCGCGTGCGGTCCCATCCTATTCGACGGCGAGCCAATGGGAGCCGCTAACAGGACTGATCATGTGCGGACGACGTGGCAGAGAATGACTGGGCGCAGAGGCTTTGCGGAGAGGGAAGGATTCGAACCCTCGGAACGCTTGCCCGCTCACCGGTTTTCGAGATCTGCGATTCTCATGCCGCCTTGTGATGCGTAATGGCCAACCGCATGATTCCGTTCGCTACCTGCATCGCTGTCGTCCCGGATCATGACTTCGAATACGGTTCGATGCTGCCCGGTTCGTTTGCAACCCCGTTTGCAAAAACCTCTTCCAGCCCATGTCGGTTTTTGAGGCTAAAGCAGACACCCCTGATCTGTCCGAGGACTGTCCGCTTCTGACCCATAGCAGACATCTCGGTCGCCCGGCGCGCGCGCCTATCCAGACGGCCTCACAGCTGCTCACTACCTTGGTCAGTGGCGTCGGTCTCACTATGTTGCGGGCATGAGTGCAAGTTGCTGCGGAAATGAGACGCGGTTCGAAGGGCTTGATCCTGCCTACAAGCGTCGTCTCTGGGCGGTTATCAGCATCAACGCCGTGATGTTCCTTGTAGAGATGGGTGCCGGTGCATTGGCAGGGTCGCGAGCGCTCCAAGCTGACGCGCTCGACTTCCTGGGCGACACGCTGACCTACGGCATGACCCTAGCAGTGATCGGCTCCGCTCTGCGGGTTCGCGCGTGGGCCGCCTTCGTCAAGGGCGTAAGTCTCACGGTCATGGGAGTGTGGGTCCTTGGTGCAACGGCGTACCACGTACTGGTAGTCGGCACTCCTCAAGCAGAAGTAATGGGTCTTGTCGGCTTTCTAGCACTTGCTGCCAATGCCACGAGCGTTCTCCTCCTCATTCGCTACAAGGATGGTGACGCCAACGTCAGGTCGGTTTGGCTTTGCTCGCGCAATGATGCCATTGGCAACGTGGCGGTGATGCTGGCGGCGCTGGGTGTCTGGATCACGGGCACGAGGTGGCCCGATCTATGCGTTGCGGCATTGATGGCCGGCGTCTTCGTTACCTCCTCGGTTCAGATCCTCCGGCAGGCTGTGGGCGAACTGCGCAGTGCCGAAACAACGACATGACCTTCTCCTACAGGGTAACGTCGCCATTCTTCTTCGAAGCGGCGTAGGCGCACACGGTTGATGTCGCGTATTGATCCAGAAGAGACCTCAATCGCTTCTCCATTGCTGAGTTCCCCTGACACTTTCAGCAGGTATTCCAAAGACGGCTATCGCGCGCATTGCTCTCAGTGGAGCGTGCTGCACGAGCCAACCGTCGAAGTAATGATGGGGTTGAAGGCAGCTTTCGAGCGCCACGGCACGAGCACGAGGCGGCTTCGCACGCTAAGTACGTTCCCCCGATCCGCAACAATCGCACAAGTGCCGGTTGACAATATTGGCGTTGTACTAGTGGCGGCCCCTTGAAAACTCCGATTTCGTTTTTACGTGAATTTATGTCTTCGATAACTTGACGTAGAACAAGGAGGACAAAATGAAGCAGCAAGCAGCAGCTATTATCTTCTTACTGGCTACCACGTCCTTTGCGTTCGCCGGTGGCGGAGCTCCCGTTCCGGGAGGGACGCAGGAGCCAGACCCGTCTGGTCGACCTGGTAAGATCCTGGATAACACGGAGTGCCAGAAGGTCTGGGAAATGGCCTCACCAGGAGGCGATGTCGATTTGAGTGAAGGTAAAGCCGAGCCCTTTGTGCTGAACTTTCAAATGGTCGATTCCGACAGCAATGACCGGATCAAGAAGAGTGAGTTCGAAGAAGGTTGTAAAAAGGGTTGGATCAAAAGTGCTGACGACTCAACCATGGAAAATATGGAAGGCACACCCGCTGGCGAATAGCGCCTAGCTCATTTCCGCAAAAACATTTTTCAAGTAGCCCGGCCCGCCTCATGGGTCGGGCTTACCTTCTGATCGACCCCATCTAATTTGGCCAGCTTGACTGCTTTTGAACCAAAGTGGACGACGGCGAAACATACCGGCTCCCCCCCAGAAGCCGCCCATAAACCTTGACCGCCCATTCTTCTCGTTCAGGGCAACAGAAAGCGCCGGAACGAGCTGCCGCGCACTACCATGAGCAATGATGTGCTTACCGGAACATTCCCAATTTGACGGTTTTTACAGGGTGCCAAAGTCAAAGCTGAAGGGCATTTAGAAAGTCTGCACGGTCAGCCAGTAGACTAAGGATACCCGTGGTCAGACCGCACACTTCGGCGCATCTCATGTGCCATCCAGATTTGGGAGGATGACATGGCGACACGTGCCTATTGGAAAGGTCACTTGCGCCTCTCTCTCGTTTCGATTGGCATCGAGCTCTACGCGGCGACCGCCTCGGCAAGCCGGCTTTCTTTGCATCAGATCCACAAGCCCTCGGGTCAGAGGGTCCGTTATCAGAAAGTCGCGCCGGGCGTCGGCCCCATTGACATCGACGAGATCGTCAAAGGCTTCGAAGTCGGAAAGGACGAGTACGTCCTGCTTGAGCCTGAAGAGCTCGACGAGATCAAGCTCGAAAGTAAGCGCACCATCGACCTGGTGCAGTTCGTCGATAGTTGCGAGATCGACCCGCGCTACTATTACAAACCCTATTACGTGGTGCCTGAGGACCTCGATGTATCCGAAGAGGGGTTCGCGGTGATCCGGGACGCACTGCGCGAGACCGACAAGGTGGGCTTGGGCCAAATGGCCGTGCGCGGCCGCGACTATGTCATCGCGATCCGCCCGAGCGGCAGGGGCCTTCTCCTCGAGACGCTTCGCTACGAGGATGAGATACGAAAGAGCGATCAGATCTTCGGGCAAATTCCCGACGTCAAGGTCGACAAGGACATGCTGAACCTCGCCGAGGAGTTGATCGAGCGCAAATCGGCCCCGTTCGATCCCGAGGCGTTCAAATCGCAGTACACCACGGCCTTGCGCGATCTCATCAATGAGAAGAGCGAATCCGGCGCCGTGACGGCAAGCTCGGACGACGACCGGGCGGAAAGCCGCGACAATGTCATCGATCTTATGAGCGCGCTCAAAAAGAGCATCGCAAAAGACAAAATGAAGCCCGGGCGGAAACGGTCTGAAGCCAAGTCGGCACGGACCAAGTCGTCGCGGCGCAAGACCACGAAGCGCGCTGCCGGGTAGTCCATCATGGCTTCACGTACGGCCACGCTCGACGACTACAACGCCAAGCGAAACTTCAAGGCGACGCCAGAGCCGAAGGGGTCCGTCGCGAAGCCGGGCGGCAATGTCTATGTCGTGCAGAAGCACGACGCGCGCCGTCTGCACTACGATCTGCGGCTTGAACTGGACGGCGTGCTCAAGAGCTGGGCAGTAACCAAAGGTCCAAGCCTCGATCCGGCCGACAAGCGCCTCGCGGTTCGCACGGAAGATCACCCCGTCGACTACGGCACGTTCGAAGGTGTGATCCCGGAAGGCTACGGTGCCGGAACGGTGATGCTTTGGGACCGGGGCACATGGGAACCCAAGGGGGACCCCCATGAAGGCCTCGAGGAAGGCATTCTCAAATTCGAGCTCCACGGCAAGCGTTTGAAGGGCGGGTTTGCGCTTGTCCGCATGAAAAAGCGGAAGGGCGAGAAACGGGAGAACTGGCTCCTCGTCAAGGAACGCGATCAAGACGCCGACGAGAGCCGCGACCCGCGGAAAATCTGGACCAAAAGCGTTGCGACGGACCGCGGTATGGCTGCCATCGCGGAGGGCGGGACCGACGAGGGCAAGAGGGCCCCGAAGGCGAAAAAGTCGACGGCCAAGCAATCAGGTTCGTCCGCAAAGAAAAAGTCCGGTCTGGCCAGCGTGAGCTTTACGCCACCGCAGCTGGCCAAGCTCGCGGACCAGCCACCCAAGGGCGACGCCTGGCTGCATGAGCTGAAATATGACGGCTATCGCATTCAGGCGCTCATCAAGGGTGACGAGGTCCGCCTCATCACGCGGAACGGCAAAGACTGGACCGACAAATACCCCGCCATCGCCGACGCGCTGCGCACGCTGAAAGTCGGCTCAGCTGCGATCGACGGTGAGCTCGTGGCCCTCGACGACGCAGGCGTCAGCCGCTTTGGCTTGTTGCAAAACGCGGCGGACGATCCCAGCGTTCACCTCCGTTATTACGCCTTCGACTTGCTTTCCCTCAACGGCAAAGACCTGAAGTCGGAGCCGCTGCTGGAGCGCAAAGAGCAGCTTGAAGCGATCCTGAAAGGCGCGAGCAAGCTGATCCACTACAGCGATCACATCGAGGGGTCGGGGCAGGCTGTTATCGAGAAGGCTTGTGCCCTCAATCTCGAAGGCGTCGTCTCCAAGAAGGCAACCGCCCCTTATCGATCTGGACGCGGAACGTCTTGGATCAAATCCAAATGCATTGGGAACGACGAGTTCGTCATCGGCGGCTATCGCAAATCAGAGCGGCGCGGCCGTCCCTTCGCCTCGCTGCTGCTTGGGGAGTACGAGAAGGACAAGCTGGTTTATCGCGGCCGCGTCGGCACTGGATTCAACGCGAAGACACTCGATATGCTGCATCGAAAGATGGAGCCGTTGCAGCGCAAGACGAGCCCCTTCGAGAAACTGCCGGCTGATGCCCGCCGCGGCGCGGTCTGGGTGACGCCGAAGCTCGTGGCACAAGTCTCGTACACTGAACGCACTCAGGATGGCCATCTCCGGCATCCGAGCTTTTTGGCTTTGCGCGAAGACAAAGCCGCCAAGGACGTGACCGCGGTGCCGGACGAAGACACGTCAAACCAAGACTCTCCAGACGACGTCAGCCGGGACAAAGACAACAACAACGACGATCCCGTCGAGGTTCTTGGCGTCAAGCTGACCCACCCCGGCCGTGTGATGTTTCCCGAACAGGGGGCAACCAAGCGGGAGATCGCCGAGTATTATGTCGCGTTCAAAGATCACGTCCTTACCTATCTCAAAGACCGGCCGCTGAGCATCGTGCGCTGTCCGTCGGGGCGTGGCGGAAAGTGCTTTTTCCAGAAGCACTACAAGACGTCGCTCCCCGATCACTTTAGGGCCGTCAGCATCGAGCAGAAGGATGGCAAGACGTCCTCCTATTTGCTGATCGATTCTCCCGAGGGGCTCGTCGGCGCCGCGCAGATCGGGGCTCTGGAACTGCACATTTGGGGCGCGCGCGCCGACGATATCGAAAGGCCGGATCGGCTCGTGTTCGACCTGGATCCGGACGACGCCGTACCGTTCGCAGCCGTGCGCGATGCCGCGCGGGAACTGCGCGATGTTTTGAAGGCAGCGGGGCTCCAGTCTTTCGCCTTGCTCACCGGCGGCAAGGGCATCCATGTGATCTGTCCCTTGGAGCGCCGGCGCGAATGGCCCGACATCAAGACATTTGCGCGGGGGTTCGCTCTGAAACTCGCCGAGGCGGCGCCCGGAACCTATGTGGCGCAAGCCTCCAAGGAGAAGCGGAAAGGAAAGATCTTTATCGACTGGATGCGCAATCAGCGCGGCGCGACGGCGATTGCGCCCTATTCGCTACGCGCGCGCCCTGGTGCACCAATCGCAACCCCGGTGTCCTGGCGCGAGCTGCCGCGCATCGAGGGTGCCGCCGACTATACGCTCGGCAATATACGCTCGCGTCTCGCCCACCTGAAATCCGACCCCTGGAAAGGCTACGGCGCAGTGCGACAGTCCATCACCAATGCCGCACTCGAATTTGTGCGCGGGGAATGATGACAATGGCATTGCGCGACGGGGTTCGGTGCGTCTCGGCTCTGGGGCTAAGCCGGGGGGTGTGGGTCCCAATCTCCGCGTCTCATTGACTTAGGTCAGGAAGTGGGTCGCTTGGACCCGGAACAACGCTGCAGACCTGGTGTTGGTTATCAGTGAAGAGATTGCGGAGGTCGAGATGCCGGCAACATCAAAAGCACAGCAGAAAGCCGCGGGCGCAGCTTTGGCTGCGAAGCGCGGCGAGCAGAAAGTGAGTGAGCTGAAGGGCGCCTCAAAAAGCATGTACGACTCCATGAGCGAGAAGGAGCTTGAAGACATGGCGTCCACACCACGGCACGGAAAGCCGGAGCACAAAGAGGACGAGTAGGGCGACGGACGATCGCCAACCTCGGACCGCACCCACAAAAGCCGAGGGTCCTCGAATCCGAAAAATGGGAGACGCCCAATGAGCAACACCAACGAATTACCGACACGAAGCCGTATCGGATTGGTCATCTACGGGATTACGGATGCCGTTCTATTCGGCATTGGTCTCATCGTCTTGCTGTCGATCGAAAGCTTTTCACGACATCTTTGGATCGGCATTCCAATCGTTGTCGTCGCGAGCGCCTTGCTCGCATGGCCGATTTCCTTGCTCATCGTTCCGCGTTTGCGGAAGCCTCTTTGGAGGAGACGGCAATTGGCTGATGCCGGCGCGCCTGTCGGTACGCCCGAGGAGCGGCGCGAACTGTCCACGAACGACTAGAGTGCCGCGACAGCTTCTGCCGAAGTTCAGATCGTCCTGACGACGGCTTTCAAAGTCGAAGAGCAGACCTGCAAGGCGGCTCGGTGTTCGGGGCACGCCCGAGCCTTACCAATCGCAAAACGGTCGTTTGACGAGATTGGCGTTGTAATAGCGTGGATCCGCCGTCACCTCATCGCCTATCCAGTCCGGCTTGTCGAACGCCTGTTCTTCAGACTCGAGTTCGATCTCCGCGACGACCAAGCCAGAATTCGCGCCATGGAACTCGTCAACCTCCCACGTGAAACCGCCAAAGGGGATACGATAGCGCGCCTTCTCGATGATCGGGTTGTCACACAGCCTGTCGAGCATCTCGTTCGCTTCGTCGTTCGGAATCTCATATTCGAACTCCAGCCGGGTTGCGCCTACCGTCGCTCCCTTGACCGTGAGATATCCTTTGTCGCCGGCGGCCCGGATCCGCACGCTCCGCGATTTGCTCGTCAACAGATAGCCTTGCCGGTAAGAGGTGCCCGGGGCCAGTCCCCGCCAAGCGTCTCCCACCACCAAGAATTTGCGCTCAATTTCCTGGGCCAAGCTTGCCGCCTTCCTCAAACCCGCCCCGTAGCGGCTTCATGCCGATCACATGCTGGGCGAGGCGAGGGTAGCTGACGTTGCGAAACCCTGCGAGACCAAGCATGCAGCGGACTTTTGTAACCCTTTCCGGATCCAGCGACTCGATCGCGATGCTTTCCAGGCCCGCGTCGTTGATTAGGACTTGAACCCATTCGACCATGTTGCCGTCTATCGCGAACGAGAAGCGTCGCTTAAACAGCTTTACCGGCACAATGAGGGGATGGGGCCGCAAGACCTCCTCCAGAGCCTGCTGCTCTGTGAAGTTGTGACGCGCGAAGTCAGGCACCTCCCCGCAGAGCGGTCGGAACACATGCTGTGACAACGCCTGAGCGGCGAGGGGAAATTGTCCGTTCCAGTCCGGCTGCCACTGTTCGAGATCGGCCAGTTCGTCGATCAAGGCTTTGGTGTCTACGGCGCCATCGCGGATCTTGATGTTGCAAGCGGACATTCGGGGCGCGACGAGATAAATCTCGGTGCTCTCCCGGATATCCTCACACGAGGCCAATCGCCGGATCCGATCCTCAACAACCGCGAAGTTGCGCGACCAGGTGCGGAATTCAAACCGGGCGGAGCTGGTCATCAGGCAGCCAACGCATTTTCCCGAGCGGCCTCTTGGCGCAGGGCCGTGCGCCAAAATGCGCGCCAGCGCTTGACGAGGGCCGAGGGCCTCTCTGCCAGCAGCCTTGCGCCCAAGACAAATGCCTCCTGCGCCAGGACCGACTGACGAGCGACGATAAGTCCTATCAAAGCCTCGATCTGTTCCGAATCGCCATACGACTCGGGATCGGAAAGCAGCGTCATCCGATAGACCGCTAGGTCGTGATGGTCGCCGAGCATGTCCGAGAGTTTATCTGCGGCCTCGACATGCGCACGCATCATCAGAGGCCAAATGTCCCGCAACAGGCGCGCATGGTACCAGTGGTATTTTACGCGCTTACGCCATTCGTGGAGTTTCTCCGGCGTCGGATCTTTGTGCGCTGCCGCCATCGCGGTGCGGGCACGTTTGTAGGTCTTGGCCAAACCGCCTTCGATCGCTTCGAAGCTCTTTTCGCTCAAGCGCCACTGATGAGTCCGGTCACGTGCGTCGACCATTTCGGCGCGGAGTTGAGCCAGCTTCTGCTCAATGTCCCTTTCCGTGAGGATTTTTTCCTGGCGCGCCGCGAGCTGATCGCGCACGGACGAGAAAGCCATTTGATCGATCTGATCGCCATACACGCCGATCAAATCATCATGCGTCTCGATGATGGCCTCGGCGTCGCGGATATAGGACAGCTGAGCCGCCGTATCGCGGAACTTCTGATTTTCGGACTTGTAGTCCGAGAAGCTACCGCGAACGAGGCGAACGAGACCGCGGAGCTTCTTGCAGCGCTTGCGTACTTGGTGGACGGTGTCCTGAACGCTCATCTCGGTGTCGTCGAGTTCCGCCAGAGCCTTCTCGATCTGACTGTGCGCAATACTTCGCAGGTTCTCCTCGACGGTCCTAGTCGTGTGCTCGAAGCGATAGGTCACTGGAGCCTTCAATATTGCTTCGTCTCTCCTAGGATACTAACTCCAGCGATGCGGAAATGTTCAGACCCTTTTTGGAGCGTTGGGTGTTGTCGTTCCAAATGGAATACCTGTGGAATCCTGTTGCTCCACGGGCATCTCACGGCCGGCGGGAACTTTATCGGCAGCGTTTTGGCTGACGAAATCGGTTCGTAGACAATTAGGTTATTAGCCAAGACGCTCTGGGGAGCACGATCTGTCACTATCAGGTCGGGGGGTCAATCCTGGGACGATGTGCACCCCGCATTAGCTTTGGTTTACCGCTAGGTCGGCGATCACCGGCAAGTGATCCGACAGGCTGCGCGCGTTTGGGTCGGTATACATGTCGCGTACGGCGCAGCAGGGCCGACAGTAAATTCGGTCGAGGCGTAGCAAGGGAAGGAAGCTAGGAAAGGTGCGAAACCGACTGCGTCCGGGCAAGACTCTCGCGAGCACCGCCCGCACGGAACCGACGAAGAACCAGTCGTTGAAGTCGCCGAGCACGACCGTGGTCATGTCATGCGGACCGGCCAGCGCGAGCAACAATTGCGCCTGCTCACGTCGCTCGCGGATGCTCAGGCCAAGGTGCGTGGCGATGACGCGCACCGGGCCGGCAGCCGTCCCGAGTTCCGCGCGTATAGCGCGGCGTGGCTCGCGTTCAGGTGCAGAGATATCGTGAATTTCGCTGTTGATGATCGGGAAGGAGCTGATCAGAATCTGCCCATAGTGACCATCCGCGCTGGCGATGGAATGCGCGGGAATGCCATGCTGACCCAGTGCATCCTGAAGAAGCGCAAAGGCGTCCTCGCCTTCGGGCGGACGGCGGGAATCGACTTCCTGCAGTGCGATAACGTCGGGTCTCCAGCGCAGGATCAAGGCAATGACACCGGCCAAGTCAAAGCCGGGATTGAAACCGATCGTGCCATGGATGTTCCAGGTCATGAATCGGATGGTCGGCGACGTCCCGATCACGAAGAGTCGCCCCAATACTTGGAGACGAGAGCCTGCAGGCTGAAGGACAGCGTTATCCACGCCGCCAATGCCAATGCCAGCCACAAGAGCGATTTTAGGCTTGGATCCATCAGCACCTCGATGACTTGGTGGCCGACGGCCGCTAGTACGGCGATGCCGGGCAACATGCCTAGCGCGGTGCCAAGCACAAAGTCCAGGGACCGAATACGGCTGGCGCCGGCGACCAGATTTACGACGCCGAATGGGGCGATTGGCACCAGGCGGACTACCGCCACCGCTAACACCCCTCTCTTGCGCACGCTGCGGCTAATACGGTTTAGCCGCGGACCGAGCACGTCCGTCAGCGTCTGTCGACCGATCAGAGCACCGATGCCGAACGAGACGAGCGCGCTGAGTAGCGACCCGGCCGCAGCATAGGCGAAGCCGAGCCACGGACCAAAGGCAGCGGCGGTTGCTGCGATCAGTACCGTGACTGGAAACAACAGAACGCTACTGACGACGAATATGGCGAGCACCACAAGCGGGCCCCAGGGCACCGTAGCAACCCACTCCATCGTGCTACGTACCGTCTCGGGCCGTGCGAGATCGGACAGCGGGGTCAGGTGCCAAGCCAGCACCAGGGCGAGCATTACAAGGCCCACAAGACATACCTTGACAAGGTTCGACAGACCGCGCCGCTGGACGCGCGCGTCGAGAACAGTGCTGGCGAATTCTTCTGCACCAATCGGCCGCTCGGGATCGGCGATGCTTTCCATGTAGGCCGCCCATTCGTTGCCGTTCACCGGCCCGTCATGGATTGGCCGAAGCGCGTGTCCGTTCGAAGCCAGTCCGTCGGTTAGGGCAACAAGCGAGGGATTTTTCGCCAGTGCCGCTACCACAGTCTCCGAGGTGGTGCCGCAGTGGTGGCTGATCAGGCGGTTGCGGACCGCGGCGATCGCCTCGCGCTCATCGGCGCGCCGCGCCTCGATTGCGATGTCGCATTCCGTATCGGTACCCATGGAACGGTTGTTGAGATTGGCAGAGCCGACGCGAAGCAGGCGGTCATCGACGATCATCACCTTGGAATGGACCATGACGTGCATTGCGCGGCTACCATCGCGCACCTCAGGAGAGAGGACGCGTACGCGCTCGGCAATGTCGTGCTTCTGCAGCTCCTGCATGAAGCGGACGCGGCCATTGCGCATGCTGCTTGCCTCGAGCCAGGAAGTGTGGCTCGCCGGCGTGATGATGACCACTTCCAGCTGCGGACGTTCGCGCAACCTCCGGGCCAGTGCCGCTGCGAGCGGGATGGAACTGAGGAACTGATTCTCGATGTAAATCGTATCCTCCGCCGCGCCAATTGAATCACAGAACAGCTGTTGCACCTCGTGCACCGCCTCCAGCCTCTCGAAAAGCGGCTGTGTGCGTGCGATGCCGGCTTCGGCGTCGACGAAGTCGGGCCTGACATGCTTGGGCCAGGGGTCACCACCAGCGTCGGCCGGAGGAATGATTTCACGCGCTGCGGACTGCCACCGCGCACGGGCCAGATCAGCCAGAGCATACGCCGCGTCACCGTCAACCAGCATCTGCACGTCGTGGAATGGCCCGTAGGATTCACCGGCCGGGTCGCGTCGTAACGACTCATCGATGCGGTGTTCCGATGTGTCCCAGCGCCGCACGGTAATGTCGATGCCACCCGAAAAGGCAATGGCATCGTCAACCACTACCAGCTTCTGGTGGTGCGAGGAGCCGATCGGTACCGCGTCATCGAGGCAAAGTGTTACGCGCCGCGGCGTGTTCCAGCGCAGCGAATATACAGGAAACGGTTCCCGTTCTGCCGCGTAGAGCAAAGCGAAGTCCCACAGCAGCAGATTCACCTCAAGCTCTGGCTTGTTTTCGACGAGGGCAGAGAGGAAGGCGCCCAACTCCTCTGGATAGCCGTCGTCAGCATGGCCCGCAGGACCTACAAGACGGGTGCGGCTATGGATGTCCCATCCGATGATAAAGACGCGGTGCTTGGCTTTCAGCAGGGCCGCACGGACTGCACCGAAATAGGTCGCGGGATCTATCAGGACTGCAGCGCGCGAGAAACGCTCGATGCGCCACACATTATCACGTGGGCGCAGGATTCTTTTCCCCGAGGAGACATCGACGCTATTGGGTTTCACAGACACTGTGAGAACATTGTAGCCCCGCCAAGCAGCAGCCGTCGATTGGCGCGATGCCTAAGGTGGATGGTCTGTCGATGGGCAAGCTCAAGGATATGGGTGCCGCAACCGCCACCAACGGGGCGGTAGGTCTCTATCACGTCGAAAACATAACACCCGACGCAATTGAACATGGCCGCGATCTGCTCATCAAGGGCTACCAGGCTTAAGTTATCGATGATGCCGAGATCGAACGCGTCCGAAAAACTATCCCAATCTATGGAGTAAAAAGACGCCAAACCCACGCGAGCCTTCGTCGGCTGCCCGCACAATTCGTTCCATCAGCTCTACGACTGGGGAATGAAGGTCACTCATGCGCTTTCCGACCGGCGCGGCCACGAACGAGTGGCCATTCCGTTGCATCTGCTCTGCTCGCCGCTCGTGAAGAACCATATCATGGAAGAACACCCTGACCTGGTCCGCGACATGATGCGCGCCGGAATCACATTCACCAGTACGTATCCACTCACCTTCTTGGGTATCCCGGGCATCACCCTGACTGAGTTCGCCGTTACGAACTCGAACAAGGCCCGCGAGTACACCAACGCGCGCTTCTTCAAGACGAGGACATTCTGGAAATTGTCCTAACGGGCGAGGTCCCCGAGCGAGCAGCCTGATCGTCATACCGCCACCCTGCCGGTTTGCCCGGCAGGCTTGCCAAAAGCACCAATTCAATCAAGACCTGGAGCAGGAGCCCTCAGATGGCTAAGAAATCATTCCACGGACGCCCGATTTTTCCTGGCAGTGTTCAGGGGTCGGCGACAGTTTCTCACATCGGGGTCAACACGCTTTCCACCTACAAAGCCAACGTTATCGGCGGTGTGAAAGACAATGCGATCTGTACTGATGGAGACAACACCATGATCACTGGCCTCACTGTTGGCTACGGCGACGTTGTTCCGACAACGATATCGAGCCGAGTCGTGAGCGTACTTGTTGGCCTCATCGGCCTCATTTTCTTCGGTATCCTCGTTGCAGTTGCAACCCGGGCACTCGGTAAGACTGTTGGGGAGAAAAGGGACCTTTAAAATCGCGCGGGCAACCCTCGACGGCACGGGGGCTCATGACGTACGAATCGGAACTAGAGCCACTTTAGACGATGAAGTGCCATGCGGACCCCGTCTAGGCCATCAATGCGCATCTCGTCGCCCATCCGGCTCTTCGGGAGCACAGTGATCGTCGGTGTAGAGCGAGAATTCTCTCGATGGTCACATGACCCGGCGCCCGACTGCGGATTGCCGGGCGCGCTTGGCGCGAGCATGAATTGTGCGGGCTCGCGGGTCGATACGTGGGCATCGAGGCAAAGCTTAGCCGTTTTGGCAATTGAACACAGAACACGATTGTGAGGCGCGATGGCTGACTGGACTGCCCGGGATCTGAAGAAAACGCCAAGTTCTGCGTCGACCCAGCAGACCTTCGACGATGATCGGCTGCAACACGCCGTCAGCGACAGGATTGCCATCGAAGCCGTGACGCCCGAGCTTGATGGGGGCCGTTTTGCCGTCAAGCGCGTGGTCGGAGACGTCTTGACGATCGAAGCTGACATCTTCTGCGACGGCCATGACAAGATCGACGCCGGGTTGCGTTACCGCTTCGAGGCCGAGCAGGATTGGAGCGAACTGCCGATGCAGTTCCTCGGCAACGACCGCTGGAGGGTTGAACTCCCGCTTTCCCGGAACGGACGTTATTTTTACACGATCGTTGCTTGGCGCGATTTGTATGCCACCTGGCGCGACGAGGTCGGGAAGAAGCATGATGCAGGCCAGCCGATCCCGCTGGAACTGACCGAGGGCCGTCACCTGATCGAGGCGGCCATGCGCTCGGATCGCGGGGCCGTGGCGGAGCGGGCGGAGCTCGAGGCTGTGCTCAAAACGCTCGACCTCGCCAAGACCGATGCCGACAGGCTCGCATGTCTCACGGCCGCGCCGGTGCAGGATCTCTATGCAAAGGCCGGTCCGCGCACCAACGTCACGGGTTACAGCAAGGTTCTGCCTGTCTGGGTCGACCGCAAACGTGCAGCCTTCAGCGCCTGGTACGAGATGTTTCCGCGCTCGCAGTCCGGCGACGCCGAACGTCATGGCACGTTCGACGACGTCATTGAGCGGCTTCCCTATGTCCGCGATCTCGGTTTCGACGTCCTGTACTTCCCGCCGATCCACCCGATCGGGAAGACCAACCGCAAGGGACGCAACAACTCACTGACCCCGGGGGCAGACGATCCTGGGAGCCCCTATGCCATCGGATCCGAAGATGGCGGACACGACGCGATACACAAAGAGCTCGGAACATTCGCCGCGTTCGAGCGTCTTCTTCAGGAGGCCAAGGCACATGGTCTCGAGATCGCACTGGACTTCGCGATCCAGTGTTCACCCGACCATCCATGGATCAAAGAGCATCCGGAGTGGTTCGATTGGCGCCCTGACGGCAGCATCAAGTTCGCAGAGAATCCCCCGAAGAAATATGAGGACATCGTCAACGTTCACTTCTATCGCGATGCCTTTCCGTCGATTTGGCTTGCCTTGCGCGACATCGTGCTCTTCTGGGCGGAGAAGGGCGTCCGGATCTTCCGGGTCGACAATCCGCACACGAAGCCGTTTCCGTTCTGGGAGTGGATGATCCGCGAGGTTCAGGACAAATATCCGGACGTGATCTTCCTGTCGGAGGCATTCACGCGGCCCGCTCCGATGAAGCGGCTGGCCAAGCTCGGGTTCACGCAGTCGTACACGTATTTCACGTGGCGCAACTCGAAGCAGGAGTTGATCGATTATGCGAGCGAGCTGACGAAAAGCGCCATGCGGGAGTATTTCCGGCCGAATTTCTTCGTCAATACGCCTGACATCAACCCGCCCTATCTGCAGACGAGCGGCCGGCCCGGCTTTCAGGTTCGTGTCTTGCTCGCCGCGACGCTCGCCGGCAACTACGGCATCTACAATGGCGTTGAGATCTGCGAAGCGCGTGCCGTGCCCGGTAAGGAAGAATATCTCGACTCCGAGAAATACGAGATCGTGGCCTGGGATTGGGACCGCGAGGGGAACATCCGCGCCGACATCACCCTCGTCAATCGATTGCGCCACGAGCACAAGGCTCTTCAGCAGTTCACGAACCTCAACTTCTACAATTTGTGGAACGACCAGATTCTGTACTACGGCAAATTCACCGACGACCTCTCGGACTTTCTCCTATTCGCGGTCAATCTCGATCCGCACAATGCCCAAGGCGGAAACTTCGAGGTGCCGCTGTGGGAGTTCGGTCTGCCGGATGAGTCCGATATCGGAGTCGAGGATCTGGTGACAGGCCAGCGCTTCATATGGTCCGGCAAGATACAGCATGTGCTGTTGGATCCAGCCGAACGGCCCTACGCGATCTGGCGCCTCCATCCAAAGGGGGGCAAATGAGCACGGCAGAAACATCCGAGGCGCTAGTCGACGCGCCGATCGAGGTGCCATCGGCGCCGGAGACCGAGCGCGAGGAGACGCAGGCGATCGATCTTGCGGCAGCGGACTGGTACAAAGACGCGATCATCTACCAACTGCATGTCAAGGCGTTTCAGGACACCAACGGCGACGGCATCGGGGATTTCGAGGGTCTGATGCAGCGGCTCGACCATGTCGAGTCTCTCGGCGTCACGACGATTTGGCTGCTTCCCTTTTATCCTTCGCCGCTTCGCGATGACGGCTACGACATCTCGGATTACCGCCACGTCAATCCCTCGTATGGGGATATGGACGCATTCAAGGCTTTCATCGCGGAGGCCCACAGGCGTGGCATCCGGGTGATCACGGAGCTTGTCGTCAACCACACATCCGATCAGCACCCCTGGTTTCAGGCGGCCCGCAAGGCGCCGCCTGGGTCGCCCGAACGCGATTTCTATGTGTGGAGCGACACCGACAAGCGCTATGGCGGTACACGGATCATCTTTCTGGATACTGAGACGTCGAATTGGGCGTGGGACCAAGAGGCGGGCGCCTATTACTGGCATCGCTTTTATTCGCACCAGCCCGATCTCAACTTCGACAACCCCAAGGTTCTCGAAGAGATCATCGATGTCATGCGCTTCTGGCTCGACCTTGGCGTCGATGGCCTGCGGCTCGACGCCGTACCGTATCTTTGTGAGCGCGAAGGGACCAACAACGAGAACCTCCCCGAGACCCATGCGATCTTGAGGCGCATCCGTGCGGAGGTCGACGCGCAGTACCCAGATCGCATGCTCCTCGCCGAAGCCAATCAATGGCCCGAGGATACGCATCCCTATTTCGGCGATGGCGACGAGTGTCACATGGCATTCCATTTTCCGCTGATGCCGCGCATGTACATGGCGCTGGCTCAGGAGGATCGCCATCCGGTCACGGATATTTTGCGGCAGACGCCGGAAATTCCCGACAGCGCGCAGTGGGCGCTCTTCTTGCGGAATCACGACGAGCTCACGCTGGAGATGGTGACGGACGACGAGCGCGATTACCTGTGGCGCACCTATGCCAACGACAGCCGTGCCCGGATCAATCTCGGCATCCGCCGCCGCCTGGCACCGTTGCTCGAGAACGACCGGCGCAAGATCCAGTTGCTGAATGCCTTGCTGCTGTCGATGCCCGGGACGCCTGTGCTCTACTACGGCGACGAGATCGGCATGGGCGACAATTTCTATCTCGGCGACCGGGATGGGGTGCGGACCCCCATGCAATGGTCCGCCGATCGCAATGGCGGATTCTCGAAAGCCGATCCGCAACAGCTCTATCTGCCGCCGATCATGGACGCCAACTACGGCTACCAGACCATCAACGTCGAAGCCCAGCAAAGGGACCCATCGTCTCTGTTGAACTGGACGCGGCGGATGATCCAGGTGCGCAAGACGCACGCCGCCTTCGGTCGCGGGAGCTTGACCTTTCTCTATCCGCGCAATCGGAAGATCTTGGCATACCTGCGGGAGCATGAGGGGCAAACCTTGCTCTGCGTGTTCAACCTCGCGCGCTCCGCACAAGCCGTAGAGCTCGATCTGTCCGCCCATGCCGGCGCGGTGCCGGTCGAACTGACCGGCAATTCGGCCTTTCCGCCTATCGGCGATCTGACCTACATGCTGACGCTGCCGGCCTACGGCTTCTACTGGTTCATCCTCGCAGGAGAGGAAGAGGAACCGCGCTGGCATGTAGCGCCGCCGGAAGTCGCGCCGGATTACATCACGCTCATTGCGTCGGATGGCTGGCAGAGCCTCTTCACCGATCGCCAGAAGAGACTCATGGAGCAGGACGTGTTGCCCGGCTTTGTCGCGCGGCAACGGTGGTTCGGCGCAAAGGATGCCACGTCGCTTCGCTTCGACTCGCGTCCCTTGGCGACGTTCGAAGGCGCGCGCGGCAGCTACCCGCTGGCCGTCTGCGCGGCGTCGATGGCGGAGAGTGATAGCCAGGCTTACTTCCTGCCGTTCTCGGCCAAATGGGGGAGCGATAACGTGCGGGTCGGCGCGCCGTTGCTGCCCTTTACCCTCGCCAAATTGCGGTCGGGCTCGAAAGTCGGCGCCCTGATCGATGCCGCCAACGACCAGGACTTTATTCGCGATGTCGCTTGGGCGATGGGTGAGAACAACATCATCGAGGCGGAGAACGGGAAGGTCGTGTTCTCCGCAGGTCCGGACTGGGTGCCTCTTCCGGAGGACGCCCCGATCCGCGCGGTCGGCGGCGAGCAAAGCAATGTGTCGATCATCATCGACGAACGCATCATGCTCAAGATCTACCGTCGTCTTCGCGCCGGTACGCAGCCCGAACTCGAGATTGCCCGCTTTCTTACCGAGGTTGCCCGCTACCCCAACACACCGGAATTTCTCGGTGCGGTGGAATACGTGACCGATACAGGCGAGCATACCGCGCTGGCGATCGCGTTTTCCTTCGTGCAGAACCAGGGCGATGCGTGGACGGCTTTGGTTGATGGACTCGACCGGTCGCTCGAGGATCTCACGTTGCGCCAGGACAAGAAGGCGACCGTCGAGAGCGATCTGGAGCGGCTGTACACCTTCCCGCTGGATCTCGCCGTGCGGCTCGGCAAGAGAACGGGCGAGATGCATCGGGCGTTCGCAACGCCGACCGACGACCCGGCCTTTGCCAGTGAACCGATTTCAGAGGACGACATTTCGAGATGGGCTCAAACGCTGCGTGACGAATCAGGCCGTGTCCTCGGGGAACTGGAAAGAAGGATGGTGTCGCTTCCCGAGGCGGCGCGCCATCATGTGGCGACCTTGCTTGGCGTGCGAGAGGCGCTCGATGACCGCATCGCCGCAATCGACGCCACGGCGCCACTCGGCATCAAGACGCGCATTCATGGCGACTACCATCTGGGCCAAGTGCTCGTCTCCAAGGACGATGTGATCATCATCGACTTCGAAGGCGAACCGCGCCGGAGCCTTGCCGAGCGGCGCGAGAAGAGTTCGCCGTTGCGCGACGTTGCCGGTATGCTGCGCTCGATCGACTATGTGGCTTCTGCCGCCGTCGATCGCTTTGCCACGCGGAAAGGCGAGTTGCCAGACCATGCGGTGGCGGTGGCTACGGCCTGGCGCAACCGGGCCAGCCGGGACTTTCTGAGCGCCTATCTCGATGCCGTTCAAGGGACACAAATCTGTCCCGAGGACCGGCAAGCGGCTGAAAGCCTGCTCGACCTCTTCCTGTTGCAGAAAGGGTTCTACGAGATCGCGTATGAGGCAGCCAATCGCCCGCATTGGCTGTCGATCCCCTTGCGCAATGTGGTCGATTTGCTGACTGGGACGAGAGCTTATCAAATATGACCAAAGCTTCGACGAACGACGCGTCAACCAAACTTGCTTGGCGTCCCGAGCAGGCGGAGATCAACGCAATCGCCGCCGCCCGGCACGGCGATCCTTTCGCGGTACTCGGCCCGCATGTTTGCGGCGACGGCGTATCCATAAGGGTGATGATGCCTGCCGCCGAGCGTGTCGACGTCCTGGACGAAAGCGGCCGCGCACTCGCCGCGCTCGAGAAGCTGCACGACGACGGCTTTTTTGCCGGACTGATCGAGGGCGCCTCGGTGGACACACCCTATCGTCTGCGCTTCACGCACGGCGAGGCGCAATGGGAAGAAGAAGACGCCTATCGCTTCCCGCTCTTCCTGGGCGAGTTGGATGTGCATCTTCTGGCGGAAGGCACGCATCGCCGCCTTTATGAAAAGCTCGGCGCGCATCCCGTCACCTTGGTGGGGGCCGAGGGCGTCGTCTTTGCCGTATGGGCTCCCAATGCGCGCCGCGTCAGCGTGGTCGGCGATTTCAACGGATGGGACGGCCGGCGCCATCCGATGCGCAAGCGTCATGAGGCTGGTGTATGGGAGCTGTTCATTCCGGGCGTCCAGCGTGGCGCGAGCTACAAGTATGAGATCATCGGCGTCGACGGCACGAAGCTTCCCCTGAAGGCCGACCCGTTGGCCTTTGCCGCCGAGGTGCCGCCTTCCACGGCCTCGCGCGTGCATGGGCTCGTTTCCCATGACTGGGGCGACGATGAATGGGTATCCACCCGAGGAGGACTCCAGGACCGTTCCGGACCAATATCCATCTACGAAGTGCATCTCGGTTCTTGGCGCCGTGGCGAGAGCAACAGCTTCCTCCACTACGATCGACTGGCGGACGAACTCATTCCGTACGTGCGCGATCTTGGTTTCACCCATATCGAGCTCTTGCCGATCAGCGAGTATCCATTCTCGGGCTCGTGGGGGTATCAGCCCGTCGGACTCTTTGCCCCCACCTCCCGGTTCGGGGATCCGAACGGTTTTGCGCGCTTCGTCGACCGTTGCCATGCCAACGGCATCGGCGTCCTGGTCGACTGGGTGCCGGCGCATTTTCCAAGCGACCCGCACGGCTTGGCGCGCTTCGACGGGACCGCGCTCTATGAGCACGAGGATCCCAGGCTGGGCTTCCACAAGGACTGGAATACGCTGATCTACAATTTCGGCCGGCAGGAAGTCGCGAACTTCCTCGAGTCGAACGCGCTGTTCTGGCTCGACCGCTATCATGTCGACGGCCTTCGTGTGGATGCCGTGGCTTCCATGCTTTATCGCGACTACAGCCGTGATCCGGGCGAGTGGGTGCCGAATGTCCATGGCGGCCGTGAGAATCTCGAAGCGGTCAGTTTCCTCCGCGATATGAACACCCATGCCTACGGCGACTTCCCAAGCACGATCACCGTGGCCGAGGAATCAACTGCATGGCCGGGCGTATCCCGGCCGGTGGACGTCGGCGGTCTGGGCTTCGGCTTCAAGTGGAACATGGGTTGGATGCACGACACGCTGTCCTACATGGCGCGCGATCCCATGTACCGCAGCTACCACCACAACGAGATGACCTTCGGGCTCATTTACGCCTATTCGGAGAATTTCATTCTGCCGCTGAGCCACGACGAGGTTGTCCACGGCAAGGGATCGCTGCTCGCGAAGATGCCGGGCGACCGGTGGCAGAAGTTCGCAAACCTCAGAGCCTATCTCGCGTTCATGTGGACCCATCCCGGCAAGAAGCTGCTGTTCATGGGTGGCGAGTTCGGTCAGGAACGCGAATGGAACCACGACCAGTCGCTCGATTGGCATCTGCTCGCGGACCCGTCTCATCGCGGCATTCAGTCGTTGGTGCGTGATCTGAACAAGCTTTACCGTTCGATGCCGGCCTTGCACGAGCTTGACTGCGAGCCGTCGGGCTTTGAGTGGGTCGATGGCGGCAACACGCAGCAAAGCCTGCTGTCGTACATCCGGAAGGGCAAGGCGGGAAGCGGAAGCGGTCTAGTCGTCTGCAACTTCACGCCCCAGGTTCACCACGGCCGCCGGTTCGGCGTTCCCGCAGGCGGCCGCTGGATCGAAAGGCTGAACTCCGACAGCGAAACCTACGGCGGCTCCAATGTCGGTAATCTCGGAGCCGTCGACGCACAGAAACAAAGCGCGCATGGAAGACCATACTCCGTGGAGATCACCGTGCCGCCCTTGGCCACAATCGTGCTCGAGCACGCCGATGCGTGAGACCGTTCTATGAGCCGCTGCAAAAACGCGGAAAATCAATGAACACAAATTTCGCCCGTGAGCGAAGTTGGGGCGCTGAGATCTTGCCCGCCGGCGGCGCGCGGTTTCGTCTTTGGGCGCCAGCGCACGAGACTGTGTCGCTCGTTGCCATGCCGAGCGGCAAGGCGCAGGACATGGAACGCGCCGGTGACGGCTGGTTTGAGCTGTCCACGGATCTGGTGAAGCCCGGCGACGGGTACCTGTTCGAGCTTCCCGGCGGCATGCGCGTGCCGGATCCCGCGGCGCGGGCGCAGGTCGATGACGTTCACGGACCATCGAAGCTCGTGGACCCGCGCGCCTATGACTGGCGAATCCCCGACTGGCGTGGCCGGCCATGGGAAGACGCGGTCATATACGAACTGCATACGGGTACGTTCACGGCTGACGGCACCTTCGGCGGAATCGAGAGCAAGCTCGATCATTTGGTCGCGTTGGGTGTTTCCGTGCTGGAACTCATGCCTGTCGCCCAGTTCGCCGGTAATCGCGGCTGGGGTTATGACGGCGTCCTGATGTACGCGCCACACCTCGCCTATGGCGGCCCGGCAGCGCTGAAGCACCTCGTCGATGCCGCGCACGCGCGCGGCCTGATGGTCTTCCTCGACGTGGTCTATAATCACTTCGGACCCGACGGCAACTACCTCCATTCCTATGCGCCGGACTTCTTCGACGACACCCGCCATACGCCGTGGGGCGCCGCCATCGCCTATGAGCGCCCGCCTGTTCGCGCCTACTTTGTCGAGAATGCACTCTATTGGCTTGAGGAGTACCGCTTCGACGGGCTGCGCCTCGATGCGGTCGATCAGATTCGCGACGACAGCCTGCTCTTGGATATCGCTAACACGGTGCGCAGCCGCATCACGGATCGCCATGTGCACCTGACAACCGAAGACGAGCGCAATGTCACCTTCTTGACGGAGCGAACGGACGGCGTCGCTAAACGCTATTCGGGAGAGTGGAACGACGATTTCCATCACGCCGCTCATGTGATCGCCGTTGGGGAATCCGACGGTTACTATCAGGACTATATCGACGCCCCCGTTGCCGATCTCGCCCGTGCGTTGGCGGAAGGATACGTTTACCAGGGCGAGCCGTCGCCTTTTCGCGACGGTAAGAAGCGCGGTGAACCGAGCGCTTGCCTGCCCCCAGCCGCCTTTGTTGACTTCCTTCAAAATCACGATCAGGCCGGTAACCGCGCCTTCGGGGAGCGGTTGTCGAGCCTCGCCGAACCTGACGCCATCGAGGCGTTGACCGCCATTTTGCTACTCGCTCCGCAGACGCCGCTGCTCTTCATGGGCGAGGAGTGGGGCGAAACGCGGCCGTTCCAATACTTCACGGATTTCGAAGGCGATCTGGCGGCGCAAGTCCGCGAGGGACGGCGCAACGAATTTCGCAAGTGGCGTATCTTCGCCGACCCAAAGAGCCGGGAGCAAATTCCCGATCCGAATGCGATGAGCACGTTCGAAGCATCGCAGCTCGATTGGGCCAAGACGGTACACGCGCCGTACCAAGAGCGCCTTGCTTTCGTGTCGCATCTTCTCAACGTCCGGCGCGAAAGGATTGCCCCTCTGATATCGAGCATTCCCGGCAAAGCCGGCACCGTGCTCGCCGCGGACGGACAAGGGCTGTCCGTGTCATGGAAATTGCCGGATGGTGGCACATTGACGATGGCCGCCAATCTCAGCGATATGCCGTGGATGCCGCCAGAGGAAATCCGGGAGCGTGCAACGGCAGGCGACCTTATCTACGCGCGTGCGGACGGAGATGCAGGTAAGCGCGATGGTGCGATGCCTGCCTGGTCCGTCGCTGTTCGCATCCGGGAACCGCAATGATCATCCCCACGGCTACCTATCGTCTGCAATTCCGCAACGGTATGACCTTCGATCGCGCGGCTGAACTTGCCCCTTATCTCGCACGGCTCGGCATCAGTCATCTCTATGCGGCGCCGATCTTCAAGGCCGAGCCCGGCTCCACTCACGGCTACGATGTCGTCGACAATCGGGTCATCGACCCAGACCTCGGGGGAGATGAAGGCTTCGACCGCATGGTGGAAGCGCTGCGCGCGGAGGGCATCGGTATCGTCCTCGATTTCGTCCCCAATCATATGAGCGCTTCGACGTACAACCCGTATTGGCGGGATGTCCTCGAATGGGGCGAGGCCAGCGATTGCGCCCAGTTCTTCGACATCGATTGGGAGGCGCCTAAGCTGCTGGTCCCGGCGCTGGGCTCCAGCTATGGCGAGGCGCTCGAAGCGGGACAATTCCGCCTAAGCTTCGACCCGCGTGATGGCGGCCTGACCTTCACCTACTATGAACTCAAGCTGCCGCTTACGCCCACGTCCTACGCACAGGTGCTCATGCGGGCCGACCGCGAGGATTTTGCCGAATGGGCGCGGCGTTTCGCGGTTGCGACGCCGCAGACATCCAATGAGCTCAAACTGGAACTTGCGGAGGCCGCGAAAGACGAAGATACGAAGCAGGCTATTGAGATGGCGCTGCGCGACGTCGCCGCCGATATCGAAGCGCTCCACGAACTCCATGAGATGCAGGTCTGGCGTCTTACACTTTGGCGTGCGGCGCGCGAGACGCTGACCTATCGCCGTTTCTTTGAGATCACGGATCTCGTCGGCATCAAGGAGGAGCGACCACGAGTCTTCGAAGAGATGCATGAACGGCTCTTCGAACTGATCGAAGCGGGCAAGATCGACGGCCTGCGTCTCGACCACATCGACGGCCTCGCCGATCCAAAAGCCTATTTCGAGAGGCTGCAAAAGATCGTTGGGGAAACAGACCCGTTCTACATCGTGATCGAGAAGATACTCGGTGTGGACGAGGACCTGCGCGCCGACTGGCCGGTTGCGGGTACGACGGGGTATGAGTTCATTCGCACTCTTGCGGAGATGTTGACGGACCCGCGCGGCGCCGACGGCATGACGCACGCCTACAACGATTTTCTGCAAGAGCAGGTGGATTACGAAGCGCTGATTCTCGAAGCGAAGCGCATGATCTTGATCCGCAATCTTGCCGGCGAACTTGAACACCTGAAAGACATGGCGGGCGCCATAGCCGTTCGCGGTCTGAAGAGCCGTGATTTCGGCAACGACACGCTGCGCCGCGCGATCATCGAACTGGCGGCCGCTTTGCCGGTCTACCGGACCTATGTGGACGTCTCGGGCGCCCAGGACGAGGATCGGGCGATTTTGGCGGCCGCGGCGGACAAGGCAAAAGCATCGCGCCAAGTCGAAGACGAGCAGGCGATCGATTTTCTTCGGCGCATCCTCGAACTCGATCTTGAGTCGCCGGAGGATCAGGCGCTGGCACTGGAGTTTGCCGTGCGCTTCCAGCAGACGACCGGCCCCGTGATGGCAAAGGCGCTCGAGGACACGGCGTTCTACCGTTACAACCGGCTAATTGCCTTGAACGAGGTTGGCGGGGAGCCCGACCGCTTCGGAGCGCCTCTGGAGGATTTTCATTCAGCCATGGCGCAGCGCTTGCGGCGTCAAGCGGCAGGTCTGAGCACGACATCGACGCACGATACCAAGCGGGGCGAAGATGCGCGGGCGAGGCTCTACAGTCTAAGTGAGATGCCGGAAGCCTGGGCGGCGGCGGTCCGTCGATGGACGACATTGAATGCGGATTTCCGCACGTCCTCGGACGACCAGGCCATGCCGGAGCCGGAAGTCGAGTGGCTGTTCTATCAGGCGCTTGCAGGTGCGTGGCCGGCCGATCTTGCCTGGGACGACCAGGCCGGCCTCACAGCTCTCGCCGATCGTATGGCCCCGTTCATGCTGAAAGCTGTCCGTGAGGCCAAGACATATACGAGTTGGACAGCAAAGGACGCCGAGTATGAGGCCGCGGTCGAGGCGTTTACCCGTGCGGCTTTAGATCCGGCCAGGGCTGGGCCGTTCTTGCAGAATTTTGTCGCCATGTGCGGGCCGATTTTCCTGGCAGGGGCGGTGAACAGCCTGTCTCAAACAGCCATCAAGCTGACCGCTCCGGGTGTGCCCGATATTTATCAGGGCTCGGAGCTTTGGGAATTGAGCTTGGTCGACCCCGACAATCGGCGGCCCATCGACTATGACCAGTGCAGGGCGCTGCAGAAGGCGCTGTGCGATGGGGCGCCGAGCGCGTTGCTGGCCGATTGGCGATCGGGCGCGGTCAAGATGATGCTTCTTCACGCAGGCCTTAAACTTCGTGCCGACGCCCAGGATCTATTTACAGGGGGCGCGTACTTACCGCTTCGCGCGGAAGGCGTCGCGGCCGCGAATATCCTGGCCTATGCGCGTCACTTCTCTGGACGTGCCGTCGTTACTGTCGTTCCGCGAACCCCCTTGCATCTTCTTTCGGGAGAGAGTCAGCCGCTCGTACCGTGGGACCGTTGGGGCGATACGGCGGTATCAATGACACCTGGCCTGTTGGGAAGTGACTGGCACAACATCGTCACCCGCGAGACGCATGGCTCGCAGGACCACCTTTCCCTCGGGGATCTGCTGCGGTATTTTCCAGTCGCAATCCTAGCCAACTTTGAATCTTAGGGTTCCACCCTAATACCGTGCGACGGACGAAGAGTCGGTCTACTTGACGAGGTCGCCTTTCGGCCACTCGGCTACAATCCTGCGCGAATGCAACTATTAGTCTAGATGAAGCGGCGAGGAAATCTACAGGGGGGATCGCTGAAAAGCCATGTTTTCTGCGGCTTGCTGGCGGAGAGGGAGGGATTCGAACCCTCGGAACGCTCACGCGCTCAACGGTTTTCGAGTTCTGAGATTCTCGTGTCGGCTTGTGATGCGTAGTCGCCAAAAGTCTGATTCCGTTCGCTATTTATACCGCGGTCATCCCGGATCATGACTTCGAATACGGTTCTATGCTGCGTGGTTCGTTTGCAATCTCGTTTGCAAAATCCTCTGCCACCCCGTGCCCGTATTTGAGGGTAGAGCGGATGCCCCTTGTCCGCCTGCTAACGTCCGGTAGATCGGGATGGTCTGTGCCAGTAAGCGTGCCTGTCAACGGTACCGATCCCGAAGGTCTGGACTCCGTCCTGGCAGACGCGCCCGTCCCCGGTTGTCCGTCGGTTTTCGCAGGGCTCGTATAGCCGCTTCCGTTCGGATCGCGCCGAAGTTAGGTTGCAGGATGGTTGGATAGGCAGAAAGACTTTTATGGCCGGGAAATACGACGACCTGACGCCCGCGCAACTCGTTGAGCTGTTAGAAAAGCGCGACCGGACCAAGAAGCTGGGGCTGGTGTGGGAGCGGGACGAAATTGAGGCTGACCAGGCGGTGGATGCGAACTTCGTCACCTGCCGCATCGTGCCCGACCTGTCGGACAAGCCTGCGCCGTGGGACAATCTGGTGATCGAGGGCGACAACTTCGACGCGCTGCGCTGGCTGCGCATGACTCACGCAGGTCGGGTAAAGTGCATCTACATCGACCCTCCCTACAACACCGGCAACAAGGATTGGGTCTATAACGACCGATACATGAACCGTGAGAACCGGTTTCGTCAGTCAACCTGGCTTGAGTTTCTATATCGTCGCCTGACGCTTGCGCGAGACTTGCTGGCGGAGGACGGGGTACTGCTCATTTCGATTAATGATGACCAGCGAGCATACCTCGAACTAATGGCCGATGAAGCAATGCCGGGCATGCGGATCGGCAGTTTTACGTGGCAAACAAGGGCGGGCACGAAGGGAGACGGTCCGTACTTTAGCCAAGACAACGAGTATGTCATTGCCTACGGGAAGCCAACGTTCCGCTTCGGCGGCAGCCTGGCGGATCAGGAAAAATATAGTAATCCAGACAATGATCCTCGCGGACCATGGACAAGCGTTGCACTTCAAACGAACAAGACCCGCATCGAGCGAGAGAACAGCTATTTTCCTGTTCAGAATCCACGGACGAAGCACTGGCATCCGTGCAATCCCAATCGCGTGTGGCCTTTCCTGTTAAGGGGTATGAAGGGTGCCAGAGGCGCTACCTTTGAAGATATGTTTGAGAACGACTTGATACTGTTTTCGAAGGAAGGAGAGTCGCAAAAGTTCGAAACTCGCGAGGAGTTAATTGAGGCAATTCAGAGCGGCTTGGCGCATCCCTACCTTAAGGTTGATCTGCCGGATCTTGATTTTTGGATCGGCAAAGAGATCGGACTTGGGACTGTTCGTAAGAAGCAATTCTTGTCTGACTTGAAGGAAGCGAAGAAGCCAACTTCAAGCTTCATACGGAAGTTGAATGAACCTGACGAAGATGAGGATAGGATATTTGTCCGGTCTGGGATGACAGGCGAGGGGACGCGCGAGATTTCCCGTATATTCGGTCACCCTGCGTTTAACTATGCCAAGCCGGTTTCCCTGATCCGTGAATTGGTGCGTCAGTCCACCGGCCCTGACGATCTGGTGCTGGATTTCTTTGCAGGCTCAGCTACCACGGCGCAGGCGGTGATGGAACTGAACGCCGAAGACGGGGGTCGCCGCCGCTTCATCATGGTCTCGTCTACCGAGGCGTCCGAGGACGAGCCCGACAAGAACATTTGCCGCGACGTCTCGGCGGAACGTGTTCGCCGCCTGAACGCCAGCAAAGACCCAAGGTACGCGGACTTCGCGGCCGCCTTCGCCTATCTGCGCACCTATGAAATCGCATTCGAAGATCTCGACTACGACCTGACGCCCGCCGATGCATGGGTGGCGCTTGAGGCGATGCACGACCTGCCTCTGACGCCATACGATCCCGCACGTCCGTGGACCCTGCACGAGGGCGACCACGTGGCGCTGGTGCTGGTGGACAGCTTCGACAACTCGCTGCTCGATTGGCTACGGGGCCGTGACCGGCAGAACCTGTTCGTCTATGCCTGGGCTCCGGGCCAGATCGCGCAACATCTCGACGGAACCGATGTAGATATCCGCCCGGTCCGCGACACGCTGGTGAAGCGGTTCCAAAATTGACCGCGCCCGCTAAACTCCTGCGACTTTCGCTTGCCGCCTATCAGACCCGCGCGGTAGACGCGCTTTTGGGCGTGATAGTTAAGGTGGCGGAGTTGCACGACCGCGACCCGGCGCACCGCCAAGCCATTGCATTGAAAAGCGGCGTGACACTGCTGCAAAGCCCCACGGGGTCCGGGAAGACGCTGGTGCTGGGCCGGGTGCTAGAAGGGTTGAGGGGCTCGCTCACGCGGCCCGTAGTGTGGTTGTGGTTTGCCCCATATTCCGGCCTTGTGACGCAGACGCGCGAGGCGCTGGTGGAGCAGTGCGGTGGTCTGCGCGTGCGCGACGTGGCCAAGGATCGCGAGCCCAAGGGCACCCGCGACGGGGACGTGTTCATCCAGACATGGGCTACTGTCGCCGCCAGCAACAAGAACGCTCGCAAGGTCCGCCGCACCAGTGAAGCTGCGCTGTCCTTTGACGACATGATCGCCAGCCTGCGCGATTCGGGTTTCTTCGTGGGCGTGGTGATCGACGAGGCGCACTTGAACTTCGGCGCGTCCGCTAAGGTGGCGGCCGAATTCTACCTAGAGCACATTAAACCCGACTTCACGATCCTTGCCACCGCCACGCCGAATGACGACAAGCTGGACGCCTTCGAGCGCACCGCAGGTATCGAGCTGGCGAGCCGCGTCGTCGTGCCTCGCGCGGACGTGGTGGAGGCCGGGCTGAACAAAGTAGGGCTGAAGCTAGGGGTGATCCGCTTCCGCGAAGGCGACCGCGACCTGATCGACCACGAACAGGCCACGCTTCAGGCGGGGTGGACCCAGCACTGCCGGGTCCGCGACCGCCTGAAGGAACGCGGGCTGGCGGTGTCCCCTCTCATGCTGGTGCAGGTAGAGGACCAAGCCAAGGGCGAGAAAGACCCCGTGAAGCGGGTGCGCGACAAGCTGGTGGAGATCGGCGTGGATGACGACGCGATCGCCACGCACACCTCGGGTGAACCAGATCCGGATTTCCACAGCCTCGCCTACGATCCCAACAAGCATGTGCTGATCTTCAAGGTGGCGGTGGCGACGGGCTTTGACGCGCCCCGCGCATGGACCCTTGTTTCCGTGCGCCCGAACCGTGGACGAGACTTCGGCATGCAGATCGTGGGTCGGATCATGCGGGTGCACCCGTCCGTGCGGCCAATCCACGGCCAAGATCCACTGCTGGACAGCGGTTACGTTCTGCTGACCGACCCCGAAATGCAGGCGGGCCTACAAGCGGCGGTTGACGAGTTGAAGGCGGTGCGGGAGAGCATCGAACTGATAACCGACGATCTGGACGTTTACGAGTTTGGCAACCCCGATGCGCCGACCTTGATGGCGGACGTCCAGCCGAAGACCACATTCTCGCCGCGCCCGCCGCAGACGCCGGACGAACGCCAGCAACGCCTTTCGGAGTTGATCGATCAAGGAATGGTTCGCCCGGACGTGCAAGACATGCCCGAGGCGGAACAGGACCGGGCCATTGTGGCGGGCGAGACATGGCAGCGCCTATTAGGTGATACGCCTCTATTCGGAGACCTGCCAGAAGCTCCTAAGCCAGAAGGAGGGATGCAATCCGCTAAGCCGAACTTCCGCCCCTATCCCCTGCGGCGGGATTTGGACCTGCCCGAGGCGCTGATTCGCGAGCTTCCGCCCGACCCGTCGAATCTAGACGATCTCGTCCAAGACATTGCGCGCGAGTTTTGTCGCCTGGCCGATGTGACGGGCCTGCTGCAACGTCGCCTGGCAAAGGCTCAGTTGGACCTGCGCGACCTGTTCGCTGCAGAGTTGCAGGAAACGGTAGACCTGCGCCTGCGCTTGTCGAACGCGCGCGTGGCCGAGAAGGCGCAGTTGGCGTTCAACTTTAACGACTCCATCGATCCGCGCCTGCTGAAGCGCGCGCTGGTGGAGGAACTGCGTGCCATCGTGGACGAGAAGGGCATCGAAGCGGACGAACGCGACTTGCGCCGGGCCATCGACCTTGCCGGGATGCTGGCCCCTGAGAAGCTGAAGAATGCGATCAAGACTGCGCAGTCCCGCAACGTACGCAGCGACGCCAGCGAGCCGGTCCCGGAGCAGTATTTTGGACCTGATGGGCTGAGCAAAGCCCAGAAGTCCGCTTATGGAGTGTTCCCACACCGTTTGAACAAAGAGGAACAGGACTTCGCCGCATTCCTCGACGCGGACCATACTGGTACCGTGAAATGGTGGATGCGCAACCCGGAGAACGAGACTTGGGCTACGCGGTTGATCCTGCCTTCTGGGCACCGCTTCTTCCCGGATTTCGTTGTGGGCGTGAGCGGGCGCACGACTCCGGACGCGATTGCGCTGGTGGAGATCAAGGACGACGGCGAAACCGGGCGGCTGCAATCGGATCGGAACGTAGAGAAAATCCGTGTCCAGCATCGCGAGTATCGCAACGTTTTCTGGATCTACCGGTCTGACGGCACGTGGATACGCGCGGGCTACGCTGAGGGCCTGCACAGGATCGTAGATAGGGACCGCTTCGACGTGAAGGAACTCGTCTATATCGTGTAAGCCAGACCATATTCCTCTCATTCTCATGAGGAGAAATGATATTTCTGGAAAAAATAAGCCATTGATTTCGCAATGAATTCATCAAAATAAAAATGCGAAGCTCGAGAGGTATTGCCACTGCAGACCGTGACGGTGTCCAGTGGACGCCGCGCCTAGTTTGGTTGCTGCGCGGGGCCGATCTTCCTTCTCCTGTCGAGGCACTCAGGTAATTCCGGATAGGCGTCCACGTGACGACCGTTGGCAAGGTCGCCAATATTTGCTGCGGCGCTCTTGGCGCCCTTGGCGTCCTTGGTTTCTGCGTCGTCTCCGTCGGGAGAGCCAAGAGTGCCAAGAGCGCCACTGTCTAGACTGGCGCGCTTGTTGTCGGCGGGATCACTTCTGGGCATATGCCAATACCAGACGTCGTTGGAGCGGCGAGCCTCGATACCCATCGATTTCTTTGCTCGTTGTACTGTCCGCCAAGCCAGCCCCAACTCTTCCGAAGCCTTTCGGATGGCTTTTTGAGGGATCGGCCCTTGCGATAGAATCTCTTGCAGAAACTCTTTGGCCTCATCCTGGGCACGTCTGGCTCCGCGCTCGGCGTCAGGCGCTTGGAGGGCCTCGTCGGCCGTCATGTCGGTCATTTCATCGTCCCAGACTACGCACGGCGCTACTATTTCTACGTCATCGTTCCCAATAATGGTCTTCTCTAAAATCCGAAAGGCCAGACCCTTTTGGCTTCGACCGAGGTTGCTTTTGGACGGCAAGAAGAGGCGCTTATGCGCGTCCGCAGGATCCCGGGCGACAATGGACACATGCCTTGCGTGATTGACGAATGCCACGCTGCCGATCACACGGCCGTTGGCGTTTCCCAGCGTTGATTTGTTGAGGTGCGTATTCGCGATCACGGTCACATCGCGTCTCGATGCCATCTCGCCAAGAGGTTCAAGTATCGAGCGAAGCTCTGAGTTCTTGTGCGAGTCAACGCGTCCCAGATACGAGGTGATCGGATCGACTATGATGGCAACCACGTCTCCGATTTCAGCCACTGCCAACTCCAGTTCTCCTAGGTCTTGCTGCAGATTGAAGGCACGATGTCCGTTTCTACTTTTCGTACGAACAGCGGAGACGATTTGAATCCGCGAGAGGTCCGCCTCTGCTGCCATCAATCTAGGAACGATGGTGTCTGAAGCCTCATCCTCGGCGCTAAGAATGATGACGGAGCCCTGCGGTGACCGCCCTTCGCCGCAGGGCCATTCCGAGCCGCGGCTGATTGTGGCGGCGATATGGACGAGCATCATGCTCTTTCCCAACCCACCTTCGCCGGCAACAAGGACGCATTTGCCCCGTGGTAGTCGGTCTGGCCAAAGCCATTCGATTTTCTCGGGTGTGATGTCTGCGGCACGCACGATCACAAGGTCTGTCGATCGCTCGGGCCGGGAGTTGCGCGTGGCTAACTCCCTCTCTTGGTCGGTCAATTTTGCGGGTCCTGGTCGTGCAGCGCGCCTCTGGGAGACAAACAGCTGCGAAGGAGGCTCTCCAATGCCAAGACTGGGACTAGCAAGCGATGCCCGATCCTGATCGTAGGCAGTTCGCCAGATCGGGCGGCTTCATAAGCCGCCGAGCGACCAATGCCTAAGGCCTCTCCGGCTTCGACGATGGTCAGTGTTTGTCTGTTTGTAATCGCTTTCATGTCGTGCTCCTCCGTGGTTGACGGTGATGGAGCATGGGAGTACGTTTGTAACGCGTCAACATTCCATATGCGTTCCACATTCTATGCAGCGACTCTGTTACTTGAGCATGGTGCCTCACGGCGGGTTCCATTGGCTTTATCGGGATCTGGAAGGCGTCTGGAGTGCGCCGGACAAAGGTCCCAATATCGATGATGATGAACTGCTCGACGACGCGCGCCTTTTCCAAAGGCCGGAGCTATTTCAAGACCTGCCTGGCTGGTTTCTATGCGCCGATAGCGCTCAGTTCCCAGTTGGAAGCGCACCTAACATGGGCGCACCAAAAGACGCGCCGGAGCTCTATTTGGAATTTGCGCGTTCCGAACCGAGCCCTGACCGAATCATTAGTCTCGCCAATCAATATGGGTTTCTGAGGCCTGATTTCTGTCTTGGTCAGACCTATGACGAAACATCTCGGGCTGTCGCGGTGGATAAGTGGCACCTCGAAGGTCTGGCTGGGCATGGGCTGACTTTTCGCGCCGAGAGTCTGTATTTTTGGTACGAATGGATCGCGCACATCCGAGGGAGGCTCTCGGATTGGAAGCTGCTGAAATCCCAGGACCAGGATATTGCGCGCTATCTGGAGTATTCCTTCAATCCGGACTTGGTTGGTAGCCTTGCGTTTCAGCTCGAAGTCAGTGCCGAGACGGGATCCCCTGAGAGTAGGTTTGTGGCGTCGTCTTTGGCGCAATTTCTCGAGGTGCAGTGGGGAGCTTCGATCGCCAACGGTGTCGAGCATCGCCCGTGTCCGGAATGTGACGCCTGGTTTTCGGTAAAGCCGGGCTTAGGGCGCCCGGAAAAGCAGGTCTGTTCGCCGACGTGCCGTGTGCGTGCTCACAGGCGCCGCAAAGCGGTTAGGTAAACCGTTCACCGCTGGAAAGACGCTGCAAAACAGATGCTTAGTAATCGCTGCAAACCGATTGCAAACGTGTAGGAGGTCAAGGCAATGAGGGGACACATCCGGAAGCGCGGAGGGTCCTCGTGGGCCATCGTGCTGGATCTTGGTCGCGATGCCGCCGGCAAGCGGCGTCAGAAGTGGCATTCGATCAAAGGCACACGCCGCGACGCCCAACGCGAACTTGCCCGCCTCCTCAACGAGCTAAACATCGGGGCATATGTCGAGCCCGCTCGTATGACCGTCAGCGAGTTTTTCGACCGTTGGCTCGCCGACTACGCGAAGCCCAAGGTCTCCGCCAAAACCTTCGAACGCTACCGGGAAATGATCGACGGCCACATACGGCCGGCTCTCGGAACGTACATGCTCCCCAAGCTGGCTCCTCTGCACATCCAATCCTTCTACAGCCATGCATTGGCCAGAGGGCGGAAGGACGGCAAGGGCGGTTTGTCAGCGCAGAGCGTCGTGCATTTCCACCGCGTGCTTCACAAGGCGCTCGCGCAGGCGGTCAAGTGGCAGCTGCTGGCGCGCAACCCGGTTGACGCTGTTGAGCCACCACGAGCTGAACGCAAAGAGATGCGTGCGCTCGATGAGGAGGAGACGGCTAAGCTTCTCGGCCTCCTCGATGGGAATCGTCTCTACGCACCTGTGTTCTTGGCGGTGACGACCGGGCTTCGCCGTGGGGAAATCCTTGGCCTGCGGTGGAGCGACATGGACCTGGAGGCAGGAACGCTGACGGTGGTCCAGTCCCTGGAACAGACGAAGGATGGACTGAAGTTCAAGGCGCCCAAGACGCATCGGAGTCGCCGATCAATCGCTCTTCCTGCAATGACCGTCGAGGTTTTGCGCGCGCACCGTGCCGCTCAAGCCGAGGAGAGGTTGGCGCTCGGCCCAGCTTACGAGGAGAACGGTCTTGTCTGTCCCCGGCCAGGTGGCGGGTCATGGGCGCCAGACGCCTTTTCGACGGCCTTCGCGGCGTTCGTTCGGCGCTCAGGTATGAAGCCGTTTCGGTTTCACGATCTGCGCCATTCTCACGCCACTCACCTCTTGAGAGCTGGTGTACATCCGAAGGTGGTGAGCGAGCGGCTCGGCCATTCGTCCGTCGGCATTACACTCGACACCTATTCGCACGTGCTGCCAGGCATGCAGCAAGAGGCCGTGAAGTTGGTTGATTTCGCCCTAGCTACAGCAATTGCGCAGCACGGCAAAGTCGGCCCATCCTAGCCGCTGCCGGCAGCGCAAAATGCGCCGTGCGAGGAGCGGAAGGGATTTGATTTTACAGCGGACATGCGCAGACCGAGGCCGCTGACCAATACAACGGTACACCTGCCCGCTACTAGACGTTAAGACCGCCAGTCGAGGCGCTCAGCATCCTGATCGTTCCGAAGTGCCTCACTATCATACCCGTCTGCCATCTCTTCAAGCGCCTTGGCGGTATAGGGGTGATCGCAGACAATGGACTTTGCCCAATTCCGGTACTTAGTCGCTTCCTGACGTTCGAGGTTGCCCCCGTCGCGCGGACTTCGGGTGGTGACCCCGCGCCGGTTGTATTTTCCGACCTGAAATCCATCGATCATCGGTTTGCTGCGGAAGAAATCGAGCGCCTCCCGTACCGGTTCAGCTGGCCAGTAGCCATCGGAGCCCTGAGGTGAGGCTGACAGTACGTGTCCGATACGGCTGTCGGCGATGTCTTCTCGACCAACCTCCTTTGCCAGGGTTCGGGCGTCTTTGATCCACGTCTTGAGCGCTTCACCGTCGATAGTGCCGTCCGCACGCGTCCCAGGAACCCGATCCCACAAGTCCAGCAACCGATATGCTTGCATGGCGACCGCTCGCGCATGCTCGGGGTTTTCGGGCTCGGGATCGACGACGCCACTTTCCTCGCTGGGCTTGAAGACTGCGCTCAGCATCTCAATGAAGAGCGACGGCTGTTCTGAAAGTGCTGCCAACAGAGCCTTCGCTGGCCGGCGTGAGTGTTCAATGAGCCGGAGATAGTCCCACTCGAGTTGAATTAGAGTAGCTCGATCGAGATCGTCGCGTTCGTCCAGAAGCTGAAGAATTTCCGAGACATAGTGTTGGAACATGGTCGCCTCGTTGCCGTCACCATCACTTTCAAAGGGCTGACGAGCAGCTTCTTGCAGCACTGTGACCAGCAGGTCAGTGGGCAGTTGCTCGTTGCCGCGTTCTGCAAGCGGAAGCGCATGTCTGGCACGGCCCACGCTGATCAACATGCGGATGGCGTGGGCGATGTCTTCGCTCTCGTCGCTTACCCAGAATACGGGGACTCGGCGCCAATAGGTCGTTTCGATTTCGCCCCCGATTTTGGCGACTTGATCCCAAGTCCAGCGCTTATATGGGAGTGCGCAAAGGATAGTTAGTAGAGCGGCGTCGCCCCAGTTCTCCTTCTTTGCCTTATCGATCAGCGCCGATGCCCACGGCTCCTTCCGATCGCGAAAAGCGGAGACGATCAGGCCCCGGGCGACGTCTCGATCATGGGCCTCATCGCTCCTAGCGGCCGCCTCTAGCACTATATCAACATCGGTCGTCGCCATGCCGCTGTCATACAGTGCCTTGCCAATATAGCCCGGGTTATCGGTTCGCCGGGCAAGTGAGAGGAGGCCCGATAGGCCACCTTCGGCGTAGATCGCCTGCACCGCTTCTTGTCGCGCTGCATCGACGTCTCGCTCTTCAACTTCCCAGCCCGCCGAGGAGGGCTTCGGCAAAGCGGGGCGTTGTTCGAAAAGCCAGGTTACTCGCTCCAGAGGGTCGTTGGGCGTAAAGCGCTCATAAATAGCTTCCAGCTGATCTAACACGGCGATTGGAAGTGACCATTCGGCCTGGGGAAACTGTCGGTGATGGTGGAGTACTCGGCGCAGCTTATCCCAGAGGCTTGCCCGATCAGCTTTGTCGGTGATCGCTGTCTCTGCAGCCTCGAGCGCCTCTAGACCTTGTTCGGGCCCAGGCGCCAGATCACCAAAGCGATCGAGTAAGTGTGACCAGCGTGCGGCACACAAGCCGACGTCGGCGAGTAGGCGTTCGCTGATCTTTGCGGCCCCACGTCCGATAAGTCCCCAAGTCACGGTTTCGATCTCATCAACAGTGAAGTCGCGCCATAGTGGCATTGGCGACGGCGTCGATGCGTCGTGCCCTTGCGGCAGGATGCCCAACATCAACTTCCAAGCGGAGTTTGGCTCTTGTTTTCGTATTAGATCCAGGGCGTGAAGCCGCTGGTTCAGAGTCGCGTAGGTCTGCGGGATCCAGAGCAGGTGAATTTCCCGCAAGCTATTGGCTGGCCCGTTAGAATAGTGCCGAGGCTTGGTGTCGATTGCGTCAAGGCGAGCCAAAATGCGGGTCACTCGGGGCATCAAGTCCGGCGACCAAGCCAGTGACTCCAACGCCCACATCAAGTCGGACAGGTGTTCAGTTCCGAACACTCCACCCTCATCATGACCGAAGAGAACACCGATGGGTGGGTCATTCTTGTCGAGACTCTCTTCGATGGCGTTCAAAAAGGCCTTCGGCGAAGCCTCGGCCAGCAGCCGGAAGTCTCTGGAAAGAGACCACCAACGCTGCTGATCAGCATTCAGTAGTAGCTTGGTTACGATGTCGTCAGCCCGCCGAGCCGCGTTCGTAACGGTGGAGACTCGATCGCCCCAGAGAGCAAGCAGAATGAGTACTTGTCCGATCCCGTGCCGCAGCGCGCCTGAGTAGGCGCGATGAACGCCTTGGACATCCGCCAGCCAGCGGTCCTCAGAGGCCATGTCAAAGCGCGGGTCTGCCGATCCCAACACGGCATGCGCCACGGCTTCAAAACGCGCAATGTCAGTACTCGTTAGGTTTTGCGCTAATAGAATCCACGCGTCGGCCGGAGAGGCGATGCGCCATGTCGAGCCAACCTTCTGCAGCGGGCTGTCGAATTGCCCAACGTAGGGGGCAAGAGTAGCAATGACTGCCTCGTAGGGTTGGTCGGCAATCTCCGAAACCGCAGCCCGATCGCCTTCGGAGTCTTCGTCCCAACCTCCCACGAGAAGCGCCGCCAATAGAGCGTGGGGCGGCGGCTTCTCCGCCCAACTCGGGCGGCGTCCAGGCGCCCCTGGGATCAGCCGTCGTAGGACAGCTAGATTCCGGGCGCTGTCGCGGGCGAGCGCGTCGGCCCGGGGCTCAGCGATACCGGCTGCGGTTAGCGCGCTGGCGATTCCCTCACGAGACGGTCTGGCTAGCGTACGTACCTCGCCGGGCGAGATCGGTCGCTCATCGTACGCCTGAAGAACATAGTGACCGCGCTCTACAAGACTGCGGGCAAGCCCGGGTTCGGGATCTGTCAGCAACAGGATTAGCGGCGCGGGCGAGTTTGCGAGCGCCCTGGCGGCGGCGGCGTTTACTACAAGACAGCGTGCGCGATAGGCCATCGCCAGGTCGTCGGGCAGCTCGCCTAAGGTGGCGTGGAAGAATGCTACCACCTCATCAGTGGTGGTAGCCTTAAGCGATAGAAGGGATGGCTCCTCGCGGAGCCAACGCAGCACTTCCACGGAGTCCTGGTCGCGGTCGCTGAGGACGAGGTCTTCGGTCAGGGGCCACTGGGTCGCGAGCGACCATTCTTCCCAAACCTCTTCCAATTCCCGCGTTCCAGGCGGCCGCTTGCCAAGGCGAGTTGCCAGCCACAGGCCGACGGCGGGTGTCTGCTCAATCCAGTGGACTAGATCGTCGGCGTCGATGGCGCGAACCTCGCGCCAGGGTCCTTCGTCCTGGCGTGCCTTGGCCCATTTGTCTTTACCTGGCCAGTGGCGCAGGGTGACAAATACGTAGGCGTCGCTGACAGGTTCGAGCGGCGCTGGCTCCGCCGTCCGCTTACGGTAGTCTTTACTGGCCTTCCCCGGGACGTCTTTGCGTTGGGCGCTGAACTCCCAACCCGCTTCGCCCGCGGGTACGTAGGTGCTTCCGACCTCGGTCGAGGTGAGCCCGTCCCAGCCCCGATACCGAACACCCTCGTCGGAGGGAAAGCGAAGCTTGATCGCCGGGCCATGGGTGGCTCGGATTAAGTGTGCGAGGAGCGTTGGCAGACTCACGACACCCTCGACGCGGTCTGCCCACTTTGAAAGGTCTTCGGCGCTGACCCATCGGACCGGCACCCCGGGCCGATCGGACGCGGTAATGATGGGAAAGTCAGGACCGATGACAGCGCCGGCGGCTAAGAATTTGATTCCTGCACCTTCGAGGGCTGTCCGGACGGCTTGGGCGTTATTGGCAATGGGGGTTCGATGACCCCGTTCGAAGTCAGCGACAGTCGAAGTGGCGACACCTGCCGCCTTCGCCAGATCCTGTTGGGACCACGCGAGGAGGGCACGGGCCGCCCGTACGTGTCTGGGGGTGAGATCTGTGGGGGTACTTGACTGGGCCATGATCATAGGAAATATATGACCTCAGTTAATAATTTCCAAGTGTTCCTTTTCGTATACAAATATCAAGTATTGTATGCAATATATAACATTATGGTCGGTCGTCATATCACTTATCGCGAGAGAGCCCTTAGCCTGATCCGGGCTCGTGGCATCGTGCGCGCACGGGACTTCAAGGCCGCCGGTATCCCCCTAGTCTATCTGAAGCGCCTGACCGACGCCGGCGATCTGATCCGCCTCGGACGCGGCCTTTACCAAGACCCGGTGCGTGTGGGGGAAGACATTGCGCACAATCTGGCGGAAGCCGCCCGTCTCGTCCCGCACGGAGTCATCAGCCTAGTTAGCGCTCTTCGTCAGCATGATCTGACCACCCAGCTGCCACACGCCGTCTGGATGACCATTCCCCATGCGGCCCGCACACCTAATGTGAAAGGCCTGCCCCTCGAATTTGTCCGTGCAACAGGGCAGGCCCTGTCGGCGGGCGTCGAACATGTCCACATCGAAGGAGTCGATGTGCCGATCTATTGTGTGGCTAAGACCGTCGCAGACTGCTTTAAGCACCGCCGCCACGTCGGAGAAGATGTGGCCATCGAAGCGCTTCGCGATGCACTGCAGCAAAGGAAGACCACTCCAAGCGAGCTCATGACGTTTGCCGCGATCGACCGTGTAACCCGTCGGATGGAGCCGTTGATCAAGGCCATGCAATGACTGTCAAGATCATCAAGAACCCGGGGGCGTCCGTCAGGGCAAGACTACTCGCTCGCGCCAAAGAGCACGGCGAAGACTACCAGCGCATCTTGACGCGCTACGCGATAGAGCGACTTCTCTTCCGCCTGAGCCAGACGGAAGCGGGCGATAGCTATCTGCTGAAGGGTGCCATGCTGTTTGTCACCTGGCCAGAGCATGTATTCCGGCCAACCGGCGATCTTGATCTACTTGGTCACGGCGATCCCGACCCTGACGCAATCGCCAAACTCTTCGCCCAGATTTGTAAGGTCGAGCTCCCCGCCGATGGCATCAGTTTCGACCCGGACACCCTGACGGTCGAGGCGGTTCGTGAAGCTGATAAATACCAGGGCGTGCGGCTAAAGTTGAACGGGGAATTGGATCGAGCGGTCATTCGGGTGCAGATCGACATCGGCTTTGGCGACCACGTCTATCCGCCGCCAAAGCGAGGTGAGTTCCCCGGCCTACTCCCGGACCTGCCGCGTGCAAACATCCTGATGTACCCGCCCGAAACCGTTGTTGCTGAGAAATTCGAGGCGATGATCCGCTTCGGAGAGGCGAATGGTCGGGTCAAGGATTTCCACGACGTCTGGATCACGACCCGGACATTCCGCTTCGACATGGCAACAGTTGTCGAAGCCGTCAACGGCACGCTCCAACGCCGGGAGACCGCCATTCCAACCGAGATGCCCGTTGGCCTTAGCGAGGTTTTCGCTGCGATAGTCGAAGAACAAGGCCTATGGAAAGGCTTCCTGCGCCGGAATCCGCCGATGCTAAAGCCGCCGCCGTTCGAGGATCTTCAAGACGAACTGCGACGCTTCTTCGGTCCAATCATCGCCGGCCTAGCAAAGCCGGAAAGTGCCAAAGGTCTATGGGACCCGGACGGTGTGACTTGGCGCTAGAAGCGAGCGCTACAGATGTCTGTCTAAGGACTGAATCCAGAACGAACCGGCGAACTCTAGTTTGCAATCGGTTTGCAAAGCCGCGGAAGGAGCGACCAGCGGAAAGTTGCCGATTAGAGCGTTGGCGCTCGAAAATTGCTTGCAGCGCAATATGTTCTTGGCGGAGAGGGAGGGATTCGAACCCTCGGAACGCTTGCGCGCTCAACGGTTTTCGAGACCGCCCCGTTCGACCACTCCGGCACCTCTCCAAGCGCGCTCATGTAACTTGGCCGGGCGATCATCGCAAGCGGTACGAGCCGGTCCGCACTGCGTACGACCCGGAAATGCTCCAGATCGGGCCCTCCGCGCGGACGGCCCGCGGGTCGGGTTCCCGATGTCGTCGATCGGTGCGGCGTCTGGCCGACCGGGCCGAAACTTCCGCGAAAAGCTTAGATTTTCAGGCTTTCTAGGAATTGACTTCTGAGGTTTGCCCACTATATTGCGCCGCTTATCGCTCCTTCAGCGGCGTGCCGGCGGCGAAAATGCGCTGGTAAATCAAGCCCGAAGAGTAGCCTCAAAAGACGGAATTGAATCATGTTCGCGGTCATTCGCACGGGTGGCAAGCAGTATCGCGTGTCGCCGAACGACATTATCGAGATCGAGAAGGTCGCCGGAAATCCGGGCGACATCGTCGAGCTCTCCGAAGTTTTGCTGCTGGGCGGCGAGGGTGCCGCCACCACGGGCAGCCCCACGGTCTCCGGCGCCATGGTGGCGGCGGAGGTCGTCGAGCAGAAGCGCGGTGAGAAGATCATCGTCTTCAAGAAGAAGCGCCGCCAAGGCTACCGCCGCACCAAGGGTCACCGCCAGGAGCTGACGGCCCTGCGCATCACGGAGATTCTGACGGACGGCAAGAAGCCCTCCAAGGCCGCCGCCAAGCCGATACCGGCCAAGACGGAGAGCGCGGAGAAGCCGGCCGCAAAGGCCGATGCGGCACCGGCCGAGAAGGCCGCTCCTGCCAAGAAGGCAGCGCCGGCTAAGAAGGCTCCCGCCAAGAAGGCGGCCGAGGACAAGTCGGGCGGAGATAAGGCGCCGGCCAAGAAAGCCGCGGCGAAGAAGGCTCCGGCCAAGAAGGCGCCTGCGAAGAAGACCGCAGCCAAGAAAGCCCCGGCCAAAAAGGCCCCGGCGAAGAAGAGCTAAAGGAACACCACCATGGCACATAAGAAGGCAGGCGGCTCCTCACGCAACGGCCGCGATTCAGCGGGACGGCGCCTCGGCGTCAAGAAGTCGGGCGGCTCGAAGGTCATCGCCGGCAACATTATCATTCGTCAGCGTGGCACCAAGTGGCACAATGGCGACGGTGTCGGCATCGGCAAGGACCACACGCTGTTCGCGCTCGTCGACGGCGAGGTTGAATTTGCGACCAAGGCCAAGGGCCGCACCTACGTATCGGTGAAGCCGGACGCCTCGTAAGGCGCGCAACCGCTTCCACACTATCGAGAGATTTGCGCGCGCCCGTCTGATTAGCGGGCGCGTTTGCGTATGTACGTTGGCCTACCCATGCAAATCAGAACGCAACGGCTGAACCTGCGGCCGCTCGACCATTCGGACGCCGCGGCCATGAGCCTGCTCGCCGGCGATTTCGACGTGGCATGCATGACCGGCACCATACCGCACCCCTATAGCGAGACGGCGGCCCGCGCCTGGGTCGATCGTGTCGGCCAGGGGGAGGAGGGGGTCGTGTTCGCCGTGACGCGCGACGGCAGGCTGATCGGCTGCTCCGGCTACATGCCCATGGACGCCGATCATGCGGAGCTCGGCTACTGGATCGGGAAGCCCTATTGGGGCGCCGGCTATGCGACCGAGGCCGTGCGCGCTGTGATCGCCCATGCCTTCGACACCCATGGCTTCACCTATATCCGGGCCGGCCATTTCGTCGACAATTCCGGCTCGCAGCGCGTGCTCGGCAAGCTCGGCTTCACGTCCGAGGGCGAGGAGACCCGCGACTGCGTGGCGCGCGGCGAGCAGGTCGCCTGTCTCACCTATCGGCTGGAGCGGGCCCGGGCGGCAACCGCGCTCCAGCATCCGTAGCCGCGCAAACCATGTCGTCCGGCGATGCGTGCAAGATGACCGCCCCGGTGCTAATCCCTTCCCATGCAATTTCTCGATTCCGCAAAAGTCTTCGTCCGCTCCGGTGATGGCGGCAACGGGTGCGTGAGCTTCCGGCGGGAGAAGTATGTCGAGTTCGGCGGTCCCAACGGAGGCGACGGGGGACGGGGCGGCGATGTGGTCATCGAATGCGTGGCCAACCTGAACACGCTTTTGGACTTCCGCTACCAGCAGCATTTCAAAGCCAAGAAGGGCGGCAACGGGATGGGCTCCAACCGCACCGGGGCCAAAGGTGCCGACGTCGTGCTGAAGGTGCCGCCGGGCACCCAGATTCTCGATGAGGACGGAGACACGCTGATTGCGGATATGACCGAGCCGGGAACGCGGCTGGTCCTGCTCCATGGCGGCAATGGCGGGTTCGGCAACGCGCATTTCAAGACGTCGACGAACCAGGCGCCCCGGCGCGCCAATCCCGGTCAGCCCGGCGAGGAGATGTATATCTGGCTGCGGCTCAAGCTGATCGGCGATGCGGGCATCGTCGGGCTGCCCAACGCCGGCAAGTCTACCTTTCTGGCGACGGTGAGTGCTGCCAAGCCCAAGGTTGCCGACTATCCGTTCACGACGCTCCACCCCAATCTCGGTGTGGTGCGCTTCGGCGGGCTCGATTTTGTGCTGGCGGACATTCCAGGCCTGATCGAGGGCGCGCATGAAGGGGCGGGGATCGGCGACCGCTTCCTCGGCCATGTGGAGCGCACAGCCGTCCTGTTGCATCTCGTGGATGCCACCGAGCACGATCCCGTCGAAGCCTACGGAATCGTCCGAACCGAGCTCGAATCCTACGGCGCCGGGCTCGACGGCAAGCCCGAGGTGCTGGCGTTGTCCAAGATCGATGCGGTCGATGCCGACGATCTGAAAGAGAAGTCTCGCGCGCTAGAAGCCGTCGCCGGCGTCAAGCCGCTGTTCGTCTCAGCCGCCACGGGCAAAGGCATACCCGAGGTTCTGGCCGCACTTGCCCGTGAGGTCGAGACCATGCGCGCTGCTGCCGCTCAAGAATCGCTGCCCCGCACCGAGGATGGGTGGCGGCCATGAGGTCCGAATGGGCGGAGGCGCACCGGATCGTGGTCAAGATCGGCTCCGCGCTGTTGGTCGACAATACGGCCGGTGTCTTGCGCGCGGCTTGGCTCGACGCGTTGTGCGACGATATCGCGGACCTTCGCCGCCAGGGCAAGGAAGTGATCCTCGTTTCGTCGGGTGCGATCGCGCTCGGGCGCAATGTGCTCAAGCTGCCCAAGGGTCCGCTCAAGCTCGAAGACAGCCAGGCTTCGGCGGCGGTCGGGCAGATCCATCTGGCCCACGCTTATGAAAGCGCGTTCCGGGCGCGGGGCCTTGCGGCCGCGCAGGTCCTGGTGACTTTGGGCGACACGGAAGAGCGGCGACGGTACCTCAATGCCCGCAGTACGATTTCGACGCTCCTCAAGCTCGGCGCGGTCCCCGTCGTCAACGAGAACGACACGGTCGCCACCAACGAGATTCGCTACGGCGACAACGACAGGCTGGCCGCGCGCGTCGCATCGATGATGAGCGCCGATTGTCTTGTGCTGCTCTCGGACGTGGACGGCTTCTACACGGCCCCGCCGGGATCATCCTCGGACGCGCGGCGGCTCGACGTGGTGCCGGAGATCACGGCCGAGATCGAGGCGATGGCCGGCGACGTCGGGTCCGAACTGTCGCGCGGCGGCATGGTCACGAAAATCGAAGCGGCCAAGATCGCGGTGGGCGCCGGCACGAACATGGTGATCGCCAGTGGCAAGGTGCTGAACCCGCTGCAGGTCTTGGCCTCGACCGGGGTCTGCACCTGGTTCTTGGCCCACTCGGATCCCGTGACCGCGCGGAAACGCTGGATCGGTGGTACGCTGGAGCCCCGCGGCGCGGTGATCGTCGATTCCGGCGCGGCCAAGGCGTTGGCGTCCGGCAAGAGCCTGTTACCGGCCGGCGTCACGGAGATCGTCGGTCAGTTCGAACGCGGCGACGCGGTGGCCATCCGCGGCCCCGAAGGCACCGAAATCGGCCGTGGGCTGATTGCCTACGGCCATGCGGACGCCGCGGCGATCATCGGGCGCAAGAGCGGTGAAATTGCCGACATTCTCGGCTATCTTGGCCGTCCGGAGTTGATCCACCGCGACGACATGAGCCTCAGGAAGAAGGGCTTCTAAGGAACAGCTGACCTAAGGAAACGAAAGGACGTTACGTGTCTCTCCCCGCCCAGGATCCCGCCGTCAGTCTGGAGCCGATGATGCTCTACATGGGCCGCCTCGCCCGCGCGGCCGCGGCCGAACTCGCCGTGGCGACGACGGAGCAGAAGAATGCCGCGCTCGAGGCGATGGCGGCTGCCCTCGAGGCGGGCACCGATAAAATTCTCAGCGCCAACGCCAAGGATCTGGAGGCGGCCGAAAAGAACGGTCGCGATGCCGCCTTTCTCGACCGGCTGCGGCTCGACGAAGGCCGCGTGGCGGCCATGGCCTCTGGGATCCGCGAGGTTGCTGCACTGCCCGATCCGGTCGGCCAGACGATCGCGTCCTGGACGCGGCCCAACGGGCTCGAGATCGCGCGGGTTCGTGTGCCGCTCGGCGTCATCGGCATGATCTACGAGAGCCGTCCGAACGTGACAGCGGACGCGTCCGCGCTGTGCCTCAAATCCGGCAACGCGGTGATTTTGCGGTCGGGCTCCGACAGCTTCCTGACGTCGCTCGTGATCGCCAATATTTTGACTGACGCGATCAAGTCCGCGGGTCTCCCCGGCGAAGCCATTCAGCTGGTGCCGTCGGTGGACCGTCAGGCCGTTGGGTTCATTCTCAGCGGTCTCGGCGGGGCCGTCGACGTGATTGTGCCCCGGGGCGGCAAAAGCCTCGTGGAGCGGGTCCAAACGGAAGCGCGCGTGCCGGTGTTCGCGCATCTGGAGGGCAACTGCCACGTCTATGTGGACGAGACCGCGCCGCTCGACATGGCGCGGGACATCGTGGTCAACGCCAAGATGCGCCGGACCGGCATTTGCGGCGCGGCGGAGACGCTGCTGGTCTCCCGCGCCGCCGTCGACACCCATCTCACGCCGATCGTCGATGCGCTGATAGAAGCGGGGTGCGAGGTGCGCGGCGATCCAGATACGCAGCATACGGATAGTCGCGTCAAGACGGCGACGGATGAAGATTGGGACACCGAATATCTCGCGCCCATCATCGCCGTCAAAGTCGTCGACGACCTCAACGAAGCTATCGCTCATATCGACGCGCACAGCTCGCACCATACCGAAGCGATCGTCACGAACGACGAAGCGGCCGCGGCGACGTTTCTGGCGCGCGTCGACAGCGCCATCGTCTTGCACAATGCCTCGACCCAGTTCGCCGACGGCGGCGAGTTCGGCATGGGGGCGGAGATCGGCATTGCCACAGGCCGCTTCCATGCGCGCGGTCCTGTCGGCGTCGAGCAACTCACCACGTTCAAATATGTGGTGCGCGGGCAGGGCCAGACCCGGCCTTGAGCGAGACGCCTGCCTTGAATGAGGCGCGTGCCTTGAGTGAACTGCGGGCGCCGCTGGTGGCACCCGGCATGCGGATCGGTCTCCTTGGCGGATCCTTCAACCCTGCCCACGAGGCACATCGCCAAATCAGCCTTGCGGCTCTGAAGCGGCTGGGGCTCGACCAGGTCTGGTGGCTGGTGACGGCGGGCAATCCTCTGAAGGACGTCTCCATCCTGCCGCCGGTCGCGGAACGGGTGCGCGCCGCGCGGGCCATCGCGGACCATCCGCGGATCAAAGTCACGGGCTTCGATGGCGGAACGGGCTCACCCTTCACCGCCGATCTGCTCGCGGCGTTCGTGCAGCGCTATTCGGGCGTCCACTTCGTTTGGCTGATGGGGGCGGACAACCTCGCCACGGTCCACCGCTGGAAGGCTTGGCCCGAGATCTTCGAGCTTGTGCCGATCGCCGTTCTGGACCGGCCCGGCTATCGCCTCAAGGCGCGCGCGGGCAAGGCCGCGCATCGCTTCGCCGGCGCCTATATCGACGAGACGGACGCGCTGGGCCTCGCGCTCCTGCGCCCTCCGGCTTGGACCATACTCACCCATCGCCTGTCGGGGCTCTCGTCGACCGCCCTTCGCGAAAATGTCTTGGAATCGGACTAGATTACTAGATCAAGAGCAAGAAGAACCGGCCGCTACTATCTATTGAAACTTGGCCAGCCGGCAGTCTATTGTGAGGGGGTGAAGTGGCGCGTCGTTGAAGAAGCCCCGAGCGTCGTGCAAGGGACACTGGTCTTGAAGCCACTTCCAGGAGCAATGGCAGAAGGAAACCCACGCAAACATGCGCTCACCTAGCGAGGGTACCGTGAACGGTACGCCTCCATCCGGACTGGCGTCATTCAGCGCCGAGCCGGGAAGACTGCTCAAGATCGTGACCGACACGCTCGACGGCGCCAAAGCCGAAGACGTCGCGGTGATCGATTTGGAAGGAAAGACTTCGATTGGCGACTACATGGTTGTCGCCTCGGGTCGTTCGCAGCGGCATGTCGGCGCCGTAGCCGACCATCTCATCAAAGCGCTCAAAGATGCTGGCTATGGCCGTGCGCGCGTCGAAGGACTTCCCCAAGGGGACTGGGTCCTGATCGATGCGGGCGAGGTCATCGTCCATCTCTTTCGGCCGGAGGTTCGTGAGTTCTACAACCTCGAAAAGATGTGGTCCGCGGATCGGCCCATGGAGCGAATGGTGGTCTGATCGGAAGACCACCACCGGCCCACGCGGCGGAGGTTGGCTGTGCGTCTGCTGATCGCCGCGGTCGGTAAGCTCAAGCAGGGACCGGAGCGAGAGCTCTGTACCCATTATCTCGACCGGGCTGAAGCGCTCGGCCGCAGCCTCGGTCTGTCGCCGCTGACATCGATCGAGTTGTCCGAATCGCGCGCGCCCGAAGCCGCCGCACGGCGGTGCGCCGAGGCAGAGGCTCTGCTGGCGAAAATCCCCAACCACTTCACCATCGTCTGTCTGGACCCCGGCGGCGAGATGCGCTCCAGCGAGGCCTTCGCCAGCAGCCTCGGCGCCTGGCGGGACGATGCCGCCGCCCCAGGTGTGGCCTTCGTGCTCGGCGGCCCTGACGGGCATGGCCAACCAGTCCTTGACCGGGCCTCCCGGTCGCTGTCTTTGGGACCTATGACGCTGCCCCACGGGCTCGCGCGGATCGTTTTTGCCGAGCAGCTCTACCGGGCCATGACGATCTTGGCGGGGCACCCGTATCACCGGGCTTGAGAGGTTCAAAGGTTAAGGATTCTTAAGGCTTTTGCCTTGATTCTGCCTCTTCACTCCGGTGCCATCGACTGAACGGCCAGGACGCATGGCGCACAACGAGCGATCGACTTTCACCACTCGGAACATTCGCGCCGCCCTGCTTGTTGGGGCGCTGCTCATCGTGCCTACGAGCGTCGTGCACGGCCAAGACGATCTCACGCGGGACGAAGCCAAGAAGCGTCTCGACGAGACAGAACAGGAGTTGGAATCCAGCCGGGTGAGGGCCGAGGGCCTGACGAAGGACCTCGCCGCGCTGGCAGAAGAAAGGGCACGGCTCAGGACCGAGCTGATCGAGGCCGGCAAACGCGTTCAGGCGAGCGAGGCGACGCTCTCCGAAACCGAAAGCGAACTTGCCGAACTCACCGCGCAGGTGAACGTGATGCAAACCTCGATCGATGAGCGGAAGGCCGCGATTGTCACTATGCTGAGCGCCATGCAGAGGATTGGACGAACGCCGCCCCCGGCGATCGTTACGAGACGCGACGATGCGCTGAAGGTCGTTCGGGGCGCGATGCTGCTTGCCGAAGTCTATCCCGAACTCAAGTACCAGGCGGACAGCCTTACCGAAAGCCTGCAGGATCTGTCCGCGGTCGAAGAACGCGTCCGCGCCGAGCGCGATGCGCAGCGGCGCGAGGCCGACCAGCTTGCGGCCGAGCAGGCGCGCCTCGACGAGCTCATTGCCGCAAAGCAATCCAGGGAAGCGCAGGACCAGGAGGAGCTTGCCTCCTTGACCGAGTCCGCACAAACGCTGGCTTCGGAGGTCGAGACTCTCAACGATTTGGTCGAGAAACTCGACGAGAAGATCGCCAAGGCGGAAGTGGCGCAGTACGACGCCGAGGTCGAAGCCGAGAAGGCGCTGCGGGAACGGCTCAAGCAGGAGGTCATGGCCACGCCCGCCAACGAGCGTGTGGTCGAGCTCAAGCCGGATTCGAAAAAAGTCGCCTTTGCCGATCCGGCCCGGATGACGCCGGTCACGCCTTTTGGCGATGCCAAGGGTAGCCTACGCCTGCCAGCGCAAGGGGAGAGACTCCAGCGCTTCGGCGACAAGGATTCTGCCGGTGTTGCGATTCAAGGCGTAGCGATGCAGACCCGCGAGGAAGCCCGCGTCACGGCCCCGGCGGACGGCTGGGTTGTCTATTCGGGCCCGTTCCGGTCCTATGGCCAACTCTTGATCATCAATGCTGGCGGGGGCTATCATATTTTGCTCGCGGGGATGAGCCGTATTGACGTTAGCCTCGGCCAATTCGTTCTTGCCGGCGAGCCGATCGCCGTCATGGGCAAATCACCGGCTCCGGATAGTTCCGGCGGCCAAAGTTCACGCCCCGTCCTCTATGTGGAATTCAGAAAGGACGGACGGCCTATAGACCCCGGCCCATGGTGGGCCGAGGCATCCGGGAAGGTGCAAGGATGATGCGGAAGTCCGAATACGCTTTATGGGCGCTACTGGTGGTTGCGGTTATTGCCGCTGGCTCGACAATGGTGAGCCTGGCGCGGAGCCCTTCGGCCGAAGCCGCGAATTCGGAGATCTACAAGCAGCTCGACCTGTTTGGCGAGGTCTTGGAGCGTGTCCGTAAGGGCTATGTGGAAGAGCCCGAGAACGAGAAGCTCATCGAGTCGGCCATTAATGGCATGCTCGCCGCACTCGATCCGCACTCCGCATATCTGAATCTCGACAACTACGAAGACATGCGGGTCCAGACCAAGGGCCGCTTCGGCGGTCTCGGGATCGAGGTCACGATGGAAGACGGCCTCGTGAAGGTCATCTCGCCGATTGCCGACACGCCCGCCGACAAGGCCGGAATCCTGAGCGGCGACCTGATCACCAAGATCGACGACGAGAACGTGCGGGGCATGAACCTGCAAGACGCGGTTGAGAAGATGCGGGGCGAGGTGGATACGCCGATCACCCTCATGATTCTCCGCGAGGGTCAGGACGACTTGATGAAGTTCACCTTCAACCGCGGGATGATCGAGATCAATCCGGTCAAGTACAGCGCCGAGGGCGGCGATGTTGGCTATATCCGGATCACGTCCTTCAACGAGCAGACGACGGAGAAGCTCGTCAAGGCGGTCAACGACCTCAAGGAAGAGCTCGGTCCGAACCTCAAGGGATACATCATCGACCTGCGCAACAATCCCGGCGGCCTGCTCGATCAGGCGATCGCCGTCTCGGACGCGTTCCTGGATCAGGGGGCGATCGTTTCGACGCGCGGCCGCAACAACGAGGATGTCCAGAAGGAGTTCGCGCGGAAAGGCGATATCACCGACGGTAAGCCGATTGTCGTGCTGATCAACGGCGGCTCCGCGTCGGCTTCCGAGATCGTCGCTGGTGCGCTCAAGGATCTGAAGCGCGCGACCGTCATTGGGACGCAGTCCTTCGGCAAGGGCTCGGTTCAGACGATCATCCCGCTGGGATCGGCGAATGGTGCGCTCCGGCTCACCACGGCGCGGTACTACACGCCGAAGAATGTCTCGATCCAGGCCAAGGGCATCACCCCCGACATCGTGGTCGAGGAGGAGCTTCCGGAGGACATCAAGAAGCGGGAAGAGCTCATCGGTACGCGCGGCGAAGCCAATCTGCGCGGCCACCTCAAGAACGAGGGATTGGAGGAGGGCAAAGAGGAGAAATCCGGCTCCTCTTCCTATGTTCCCGAGGACAAGACGAAGGATACGCAGCTCATCTACGGTTTGGAGATTCTGCGCGGCACCAAGTCTGTCGATACGGAGCTGAAGCAGAAAGCCGAGGCCCCAAGCAAGTCAGAGGCCGCGAACTAGACGGCGGTCCGCGAGAGCGTAATTCGTGGGAAAGCGCTCAGCGGGCTTGGTTGGCTGCCGTCTGATGTACTAGCCTTGTGTTGTATAAGCCTTGGTACAAAGGCAGTATCCAGGCGGTTCAGTCTGGAAGTGGGGAGGACGACAACATGAAGGCCACAGGATGAAGGCCCTAGCCGTTGCGTCGGGGATAATATTCTGGACCTTGGTGATTGGCGTCATTGCGCTGATCTTTCTGTCGGGACCCGAGCCCGCGGAAGTCGTCCAGATCGAGTCGGCGCCGGCCGAGGCGCCAGCGGCAGCGAGTCCGGGCGGAATCATGCCGCCGCCGGGTTTTTCCGTGACAGCTCCGCGGATTCAAGCGCCGCCCGCCCAGGTTTCGCCTCCGGGAATGGCGCCGCCCGGTCAGGGCCCCGCTACGGCGCCGGCTGCGCCTCAAATGCCCGCGGCGCCGGCAGCACCGGCGTTTCCCGGTCAGAGCGGCGCGGTTGACGACAAAGACGAGAACGTTGCGCAGGCTTCGGAGCGTGGCGGCAATGTCGCCCTCGCGAGCCTTGTGCCGGGGATCGACCGGTCGGCTGACGAGCCGCTGCCCGAGGCCCCGCTGCCCGCCATCGTCGAAGACTCCCCCTACGGCCCCTTGCCGAAAGTCGCCGCCGACGGAAGCCGTCCAGCGGATGTCTATGCGCGGCCGTCCGACTATGCCGACGTCGAGGGCGGTCCGCCACGAGTTGCCGTGCTCCTCAACGGTTTAGGGGTGCCGGGGGACCAAGACGGCGACATCATCAAGGGACTGCCGCCGCCAGTCAGTCTCGCATACGGCGCCTATGGGCGCGGGCTCCAAGAGCGCGTAACAGACGCTCGCGCGGCCGGGCACGAGGTCTTCCTCGCAATTCCCCTGGAGCCCAACGACTACCCGACGAACGACCCCGGCCCCCACGCTCTCCTCACCTCACTCCCCCCAAAAGACAACATCAAGCGCCTGCAATGGGCGATGTCGCGCTATTCAGGCTATATCGGCGTGACGAACTATATGGGGGCGAAGTTCCAATCCGACCTCGGCTCGGTCGCCCCGGTCTTCGAAGAACTCAAGCGCCGGGGCCTCCTGTATCTGTCTGATGGCTCAACGGACGCCGCTGTGACAAAAAGGGTCGCCTCCGCCCTCGAGCTCGAATACGACGTCGCCGACGTCCAACTCGATGCCGGCCGGATCGACAGCCAGCTCGCCAAACTCGAGGCGGCCGCGAAGGAAAACGGGGCCGCGATCGGAGTCGCGAAGGCGGCGCCCGGCACCGTCAAGCAGATCACCGATTGGGCCGGCTCGCTGGAAAGCAAGGGGCTTGTCCTCGTGCCGGTGAGCGCCGCCTTCCAGGCGCGGCGGCAAAGCTGATCTGAGAGCTTGACTCGATGCTGCGGCGCGTGGCTCAACGGATGCGTTCAGCCCCTGCCATCTCCAAGCGATAAAGACGAGACCATGACCGATTCGACCAGTCTTCCCTACCGGCCGTGCGCGGGCGTGATGCTGTTGAATGCGGACGGGCACGTCTTCGTCGGACGGCGTCCCGACCGTGGCGACGGGGATGCCGAGGGACGCGGGAAATGGTGGCAGATGCCGCAAGGGGGCATCGACAAGGGCGAGGCGCCTGAGGACGCTGCCCGGCGCGAGCTGTGGGAGGAGACCGGCGTCCGTGAGGTCACGTTTCTCGCGCAGACCGAGGACTGGCTCGTCTACGATCTGCCGCCGGAACTCGTGGGCGTGGCCTGGAAGGGCAAGTATCGCGGTCAGAAACAGATGTGGTTCGCCGCGCGCTTCGAGGGACCTGAGAGCGATATCGATCTGCGGCCACGTCCCGATCACAAGGCGGAGTTCGACGCGTGGCGTTGGGTGCCCATGGCCGAATTGCCGTCATTGGTGGTGCCGTTCAAGCAGGCCGTCTACACCGCCGTCGTCGACGCGTTCTCCCATCTCGTCAGCAAATAGCTGGCCGGCCCGATCAGCCGCCAGCCGCAGACGGAGAAGCCAACAAAAAAGGGAGGCGTCAGGCCTCCCTCTGCATCCGGCGTATCGCGCTCCGCGCAGCTTATGCGCCCAAGGCCGACTGCACTTGCCGAAGATGCTCGAGCGTCATCTGAGCCTTGTCCTTGGCTTCGCCCGAGAGGTCAGCAACATCTTCCTCTGCATTCTTGATCGACTGTGCGAGCTCGGACGGGTCCATCTCGTCCAGATCGATCGCCGTCTCCGCCAGAACAGTGAGCCCGGCCGGGATCACTTCGGCGAAACCGCCCTGCGCAAAGAAGCGCTGACGCTTGCCGCCCGGGAAGTCGATCTCGAGCAACCCGGGGCGCAGCGTCGTGATGAGCGGGGCGTGCTTAGCCATGATGGTCATGTCGCCCTCGGCGCCCGGCACGAGCACCTGCTCAACGTCGCCCGAGAACAGCAATTTCTCGGGCGATACCAGTTCGAACTTGAACGGATCGGGCATTAAGCGGCCTCGGCTGCAAGCTTCTCGGCCTTGGCGACGGCTTCCTCGATGGTGCCGACCATGTAGAACGCCGCCTCAGGCAGGTGATCGTAGTCGCCGTCGCACAGGCCCTTGAAGCCCGCGATCGTGTCCTTGAGGTCGACGAGGACGCCCGGCGAACCGGTGAAGACCTCGGCAACGTGGAACGGCTGCGACAGGAAGCGCTCGATCTTACGGGCGCGGGCCACGGTGAGCTTGTCCTCTTCGGAAAGCTCGTCCATGCCGAGAATGGCGATGATGTCCTGCAGGGCCTTATAGCGTTGCAGGATCTCCTGCACCTGGCGGGCCACGGCGTAGTGCTCTTCACCGAGGATGCGCGGGTCGAGCATGCGCGAGGTGGAGTCGAGCGGGTCCACGGCCGGGTAGATACCCTTCTCGGCGATGGTGCGCGACAGCACGGTGGTGGCGTCCAGATGGGCGAACGAGGTCGCCGGGGCCGGGTCGGTCAGGTCGTCGGCCGGCACGTAAATGGCCTGCACGGACGTGATCGAACCCTTCTGGGTGGTGGTGATCCGCTCCTGCAGGGCGCCCATGTCCGTGGCCAGCGTCGGCTGATAGCCCACGGCCGAGGGAATGCGGCCCAACAGGGCGGACACTTCGGAACCGGCCTGGGTGAAGCGGAAGATGTTGTCCACGAAGAACAGCACGTCCTGACCTTCGTCACGGAAGGACTCGGCGACTGTCAGCCCCGACAGGGCCACGCGAGCGCGGGCTCCCGGAGGCTCGTTCATCTGGCCGTACACGAGGGCGCATTTCGAACCCTCGATGGAACCTTCCTTCGGATCCTTGTTCACGCCGGACTCGATCATCTCGTGATAGAGGTCGTTGCCCTCGCGCGTACGCTCGCCGACGCCGGCGAACACGGAGTAACCACCGTGAGCCTTCGCGACGTTGTTGATCAGCTCCATGATGAGCACGGTCTTGCCGACGCCCGCGCCGCCGAACAGGCCGATCTTGCCGCCCTTGGCGTAAGGCGCGAGCAGATCGACGACCTTGATGCCCGTGACCAGAATTTCCGATTCCGTCGCCTGGTCCACATAGGACGGCGCCGGTGCATGGATCGGGCGGCTGTCGGAAGTCTCGATCGGCCCCAGCTCGTCCACCGGCTCGCCGATGACGTTCATGATGCGGCCGAGCGTCTTCGCGCCGACCGGAACGGCGATCGGCTCGCCCGTATCGACCACCTGCTGGCCGCGGACGAGACCTTCGGTCGAGTCCATGGCGATGGTGCGAACGGTGTTCTCGCCAAGATGCTGGGCGACCTCAAGAACGAGGCGGTTGCCCTGGTTCTCGGTCTCGAGCGCGTTCAGAATTTCGGGCAGATGCTCGTCGAACTGCACGTCGACGACAGCGCCGGTCACCTGGCGGATATGGCCTTTGGGCCCCTTGCCTTCGGCGATGCGCTTCTCTTGCTTCTTGGTCTCTGCCACCACGGGTTTTTTTGCCATCGTTCCGTTCCTTGACTGACTAGAGGGCCTCAGCACCGGAGATGATCTCAATCAGCTCCTTGGTGATCTGGGCCTGGCGGGTCCGGTTATAGTTCAGCGTCAGCTTGCCGATCATCTCGCCGGCATTGCGCGTCGCGCTATCCATGGCGCTCATGCGAGCGCCTTGCTCCGACGCGGCGTTCTCAAGCAGCGCCTTGAAAATCTGGGTCGTGATGTTGAGCGGCAGGAGGTCGGCGAGAATCTCCGATTCCTCCGGCTCGTACTCGTAGATCGCGCCATTCAGGTCCACGCCACTCTCTTTCCCCTCGGGGATAGAGGCGGGAATGATCTGCTGGGCGATCGGGGTCTGGCTGATGACCGACTTGAACTCCGCGTAGAACAATGTCGCCACGTCGAACTCGCCGGCCTCGAACATGGCCCGGACCTTTTGCCCGACCTGATCGGCATGCTCGAAGGAGAGCTGCTTGATGCCGCGGAACTCGATGACGTCGATGATCTGCGCCTTGAACTGGCGGCGAAGCTGATCGTAGCCCTTCTTGCCGACACAGAGGATCTTCACCTCTTTGCCTTGTCCGGTCAGTTGCAGCACCTTCTCACGCGCCTTGCGGACAATCGACGAGTTGAAGCCGCCGCAAAGGCCGCGCTCGGAGGTGCACACCACCAAGAGATGCACATCGTCCTTGCCCGTTCCGACCATCAGCGGCGAGCCTTCGCCCTCGAGGCCTTTCAGAGCTTCGGCCAGGTTTGAAAGCACGGCCTCCATGCGCTCGGCATAGGGACGCGCCGCTTCGGCTGCCATCTGCGCCCGGCGAAGCTTCGCCGCGGCCACCATCTGCATGGCCTTGGTGATCTTCTGGGTCGCCTTAACCGAGGCGATACGGTTCCGAAGCTCCTTTAGCGAGGCCATGAATCAACTCACGCAAAGGATTTCGAGAATTTGTCGGCAGCGGCCTTCAGTTTATCACCGGACTCGTCGGAGATCTTCTTCTCATCACGGATCGTGTCGAGAAGGTCCTGGTGCTCGGTGTGCATGTAGCGAAGCCATTCGTCCTCGAACCGGCCGATGTCGGACACCGACAAAGCGTCCAGATAGCCGTTCACACCCATGTAGATGGAGACAACCTGCTCCTCGACCGTGAGCGGCGAGAACTGCGGCTGCTTCAGGAGCTCGGTCAGACGCGCGCCGCGGTTCAGCAGCTTCTGCGTCGTGGCGTCGAGGTCCGAACCGAACTGGGCGAAGGCCGCCATCTCGCGATACTGGGCCAACTCACCCTTAATCTTACCGGCAACCTGCTTCATGGCCTTGATCTGAGCCGAAGATCCCACGCGGGACACCGACAGACCGACGTTCACGGCGGGACGAATGCCCTGATAGAACAGATCGGTCTCAAGGAAGATCTGGCCGTCGGTGATCGAGATCACGTTGGTCGGGATATAGGCCGACACGTCGTTGGCCTGCGTCTCGATGACGGGGAGGGCGGTCAGCGAGCCCGAGCCGTTGTCGGCATTGAGCTTGGCCGCGCGCTCCAGCAGACGCGAGTGAAGGTAGAACACGTCGCCCGGATAGGCTTCACGTCCCGGCGGACGGCGAAGCAGGAGCGACATCTGGCGGTAGGCAACGGCCTGCTTGGAAAGATCGTCATAGTTGACGAGGGCATGCATGCCGTTGTCGCGGAAGTACTCGCCCATGGTGCAGCCGGTGAACGGCGCCAGGAACTGCATCGGGGCCGGGTCGGACGCCGTGGCGGCAACGACGATGGAGTAGGGCAGCGCGCCGTTCTCCTCGAGGACCTTCACGAACTGCGCGACCGTCGAGCGCTTCTGGCCGACGGCGACGTAGATGCAATACAGATGCTGAGATTCGTCAGGGCGATCGTTGATCGATTTCTGATTGAGGATCGTGTCGAGAATGATCGCGGTCTTACCGGTCTGACGGTCGCCGATGATCAGCTCGCGCTGGCCGCGGCCGACCGGGATCAGCGCATCGACAGCCTTGAGGCCGGTCTGCATGGGCTCGTGCACCGACTGGCGGGGAATGATGCCCGGCGCCTTCACGTCCACGCGGCGCATTTCGGTGGCGTCGATGGGGCCCTTGCCGTCGATCGGGTTGCCGAGACCGTCGACAACGCGGCCGAGCAGACCCTTGCCGACAGGGGCTTCCACGATGTTGCCGGTCCTCTTGCAGACGTCGCCTTCGCCGATGTTCCGGTCGTCGCCGAAAATCACGATGCCGACATTGTCGACTTCGAGGTTCAGGGCCATGCCCGGCGTGCCGTCGGCAAATTCGACCATTTCACCGGCCTGAACGTTGTCGAGGCCGTAGACACGGGCGATGCCGTCACCGACGGAAAGCACCTGGCCGACCTCGGCCACTTCGGCTTCCTGCCCAAAATTCTTGATCTGGTCCTTGAGAATCGCGGAGATCTCGGCGGCTCTGATATCCATTAGCCAACCTCTTTCATGGCGTGCTTGAGACGGGTGAGTTTCGTTTGAAGCGAGGTGTCGATCATGCGGCTGCCGACCTTCACCGTGAGACCGCCAAGCAGGCTCGGATCGACACGCTGATCGAGCATGACGTCCTTGCCGAGGGCGGCCTTCAAGGCCTGCTTCAGGGCTGTAACTTGTGTGTCGTTGAGTGCCGTTGCGGAGGCGACCGTGGCGCTGATTTCACCGCGATGGTCGGCGAGGAGCGCGCGGAAGGCCCCGATCATGCCCGGCACGGCGAAGAGCCGGCGGTTCTTTGAAACCAGCAGCAGAAAATTCTTGGTAAGGCCGTCGATCTTGACTTCGTCGAGGACGGCTTCGAGGGCCCGGCCTTGCTCCTCGGAGGAGAACATGGGGCTGTTGACCAGCCGGGCGAGGTCTTCGGAGGCATCGAGCGCTTCGCCGAACGTGTTGAGATCGGTCTCGATTTTCTCGAGAGCCTTCTCTTCGAGCGCGAGCTCGAAAAGCGCCGTGGCATAACGGCCTGCAACGCCCGATACGGTATGATCCTCAGATGCCACGTCCCTCAAACCTCTCCCTTTGAGGCAGGCGCAGACCTCTGCCGACCCACCCTAACAGTCCGGTAAATGCTGGGATTAGAGCCCCCGCGTCAACGGAAAAAGCGCCTGAAAAAGGCCCCGTCGAACCGCTCCTTGGATACCCGGGGCTGCCTGTAACATAGGGGTGACGGGCGCGCAACAGAGGTGCGCGATTCTAACGCCGCACGCGCCGGTTTGGGTCAGCCCTCAGAGGAAATTATAGGGATCGATGTCGATGGAGAGGCGGATGGAGCCGCGCGCCTTGGGAGCGTCCGCCATCCAGAGGCGCAGGTACGCCTGGATGTCGGCCTCGCGGGGTGCTTTCACCAAAATGCGGTAGCGATAGCGGCCCCGGACCACCGAGAGTGGCGCTTCGGCGGGTCCCAGAACCTCGATCGTTTCGGCGGGTGGGGCCGCTCGGGCGAGACTGCGGGCATAGCTTTCCGCCGCGGCCCGGTCGCTCCCCGATATAAGAAGAGAGGCGAGCCGGCCGAAGGGCGGCATGCCCGCTTCGCGGCGGGCCTCGATCTCCTGCGCGTAGAAGGCGTCGCGGTCGCCCGCGACCAGGGCCTGGAGCACAGGGTGCTCGGGCATATAGGTCTGGAGCAGGCCGCGCCCGGCGATGGCTTCGCGGCCGGCCCGGCCCGTGACCTGGCTCAGGAGCTGGAAGGTGCGCTCTGCCGCGCGCGGGTCCCCTTGGGCAAGGCCGAGATCGGCATCGACCACACCCACCAGCGCCAGCCCCGGGAAGTGGTGGCCCTTGGCGACCAGCTGCGTGCCGATGACGATGTCCACCTCGCGATCCTCGATCTCCCGCAGGGTCTCGCGCAGATCCGCGATGCGCGGTGTGAGGTCGGAAGAGAGAATGGCGCGGCGCGCCTCCGGAAACAGCGCCTCCACTTCTTCGGCGATGCGCTCGACGCCGGGCCCGCAGGCGACGAGGGATTCCTCAGCCCCACAGCTCGGGCATTCGTCGGGGATGGGCGCGAACTTGCCGCAATGGTGGCATTCGAGCCGGTGACGGAATCGATGCTCAACCATCCAGGCAGAGCAGTTCGGACACTCGAAGCGATAGCCGCATTTCCGGCAAAGCGTGAGTGGGGCATAGCCTCGCCGGTTCAGGAACAGCAGCGCCTGTTCCCCGCGCGCCAGCGTTTCCGCCATGGCCTCGGTCAGCACCGGCGACAGCCAGGAACCGCGTTCGGGCGGGGATTTGCGCATGTCGATGGCTTTGAGGTCGGGCAGGCCGGCCGCCTTGTAGCGCGCCCGCAACGGAATGTGCCGGTAGCGGCCTTGTTCCGCGTTGACCAGGCTTTCGATGGAGGGCGTTGCCGAACTCAGGACGACGGGACATTTGCCGAGATGCCCCCGCACCACGGCCATGTCGCGGGCCTGATAGGAGACGCGGTCCTCCTGCTTGTAGGCCTGGTCGTGTTCTTCATCGACCACGATGAGCCCAAGATTGGGGAACGGCAGGAACAGTGCCGAACGCGCGCCGACGACGAGCTGTGCCTTGCCTTCGGCCACCGCGCGCCACGTGCGCCCCCGCGCGGACTGGGTGAGACCCGAATGCCATTCGGCGGGACGCGCGCCGAAGCGCTCCTCGCAACGGGTAAGGAACGCGGCGGTCAGCGCGATTTCCGGGATCATGACGAGAGCCTGCTTGCCGTCGCTAAGCGCCTGAGCGATGGCCTCGAAATAGACTTCCGTCTTGCCCGAGCCCGTGACGCCGTCGAGCAGCGAGACGGCAAACCCGTCACGCGTGTTGTCGAGGAGCTGCTCCGCCGCGCGTCTCTGCTCGTCCGAGAGTTCGGCGCGCAGCAGAGACGGATCGAGCTCGCGCGCGATGGTGTCGGGCAAAGGCTCCGCCACAAGCGTACCGGCATCGACTAGGCCGTCGATCACGCCGGGGCTGACGCCCGCAGCCTCCGCCAGCAGCGACTTTACCCAGATCAGCCCGTTGCCCGCCGCGTCCAGCACGCGGGTCCGGGCCGGCGTCATGCGTTCGGGCGGCGGCCCGGCGAGGCGCACGCCATAGCGCGGGGGCGGCGGCTGAAACGCTGCGCTGGCGCTCATCATCATGCGCAGGACCATGCCGGGCGGGGTCAGCGTGTAGTCCGCGACCCATTCGGCGAAATCCAAGGAGATCTCCGGCAGGGGCGGGACATCGTCCAGCACGTCTACCAGTGCGCGCAGCTTGGACCTGGGGATGTTCGGCGCGGCCGCGCCTTCGGGGCGCCGCCAGACCGCGGCCACGTATTTCAGAGGCCCAAGCGGGGCGACCACGAAGGACCCGGGACGAACATCTGCACCCTCGGGCACGAGATAGTCGTACGGCGCGGGCAGCGCGAGCGGGACCAGCACCGGCACCGTCTCGGGCGTCTCCTCGGGGATCAGCTGGGTCTGGTCTGGTTCGGACTTGGCCAAGATCGGGCGTTTCGGTTGCGCTTCGCCAATGGGGTTAGCGGGGGGTTAACGACTCACCCCGCCATAGTAGCGCCTGAGGTGTTCTGGGGGAGCAAGATGGCTTCGAAACCGCAAGAGGGGGCCTATCCAGGCCTCGCGGCGATCGGGACGGCGCCGGATGTGGCCGCCGCCGTCGAGGCTTGGCTTGCCTATCTCACCACCGAACGCGATCTCGCCGCCCACACGGTCGAGGCCTATACCCGCGATCTCGGGCAGTTCCTATTCTTCTTGGGCCAGCATTTCGGCGGCGCGCCGGATATGGCAGGACTTCTGTCGGTGTCGGCCCGCGATGTGCGCTCCTTCCTCGCCTACCGGCGCGGCCAGGACGTGGGGAGCCGCAGCCTCTCCCGGTCTTTGAGTGCGCTACGCATGTTCTTCCAGTTCCTGGAGCGGCGCGGTTACGGCAAGAACGATGCCGTTCGCGCCGTGTCCATGCCGAAGCTGCCCCATGCGGTGCCGAAGCCTCTGCCGGAGGAAAAGGCCACCGCGCTGATGGAGGGGGCCGACATTGCCGCGCCCGACGCACCCGAATGGACGCTCGCCCGCGATACCGCCGTGCTGACATTGCTGTACGGCTCAGGGCTTCGCATTTCCGAGGCGCTAAGCCTTCAGGTCTGCGACGCGCCGATCAAGGGCCGTGACACGCTTCGCGTGACCGGCAAGGGCAACAAGACGCGGGTCGTGCCGGTGCTGCCGGTCGCCCGCGCGGCGGTCGAGCGCTATCTTGATTTGTGCCCGAAGAAGCTGGGCCCTGACGATCCGCTCTTCATCGGCGTGCGCGGAAAAAGGCTCAGCCCACGGATTATCCAGCTCCGCTTGGAGAAGGCGCGTGCCGCGCTGGGGCTGCCTTCGACGGCGACGCCCCATGCGCTGCGTCATTCCTTCGCCACACATCTCTTAGGCGCGGGTGCGGATTTGCGCGCGATTCAGGAATTGCTCGGCCATGCAAGCCTGTCGACCACCCAAGGCTATACGGAGGTCGACCGCGCGCACCTCTTGAAGGCTTACGAGAGCGCCCACCCCCGAGCTTGAGGCTTGAGGGCGGCGGGCCCGTAGCGCAAGCCGCTACATATGAATGGGACGCTTGTCGACGGCGAGTGCCGCTTCCTTCACCGCTTCGTTGAGCGTCGGGTGGGCGTGGCACGTGCGCGCCAAGTCCTCCGCCGAGCCGCCGAATTCCATCAATACGGCGGCTTCGGCGATCATCGTGCCGGCGTCGGGGCCGATGATATGCACACCGAGCACGCGGTCGGTGACAGCGTCGGCGAGGACTTTGACGAAGCCCTCGGTGGTGCGGTTCACCTTGGCGCGGCCGTTGGCGGTGAAGGGGAACTTGCCGGTCTTGTAGGCGACGCCGTCCTCCTTGAGCTGCTCCTCGGTTTTGCCGACGGAAGCTACTTCCGGCGCGGTGTACACCACAGACGGGATCACGTCGTAGTTCACGTGTCCGGCCTGGCCGGCCAGGATCTCGGCGACGGCCACGCCTTCTTCTTCGGCCTTGTGCGCCAGCATGGGCCCGGCGATGACATCGCCGATCGCATAGATGCCCGGCACGTTGGTCTGAAAATGGTGGTCAACGACGATACGCCCGCGCGCGTGGGTTTCGACGCCGATATTGGCGAGCCCCAAGCCTTCCGTATTCGGCACGCGCCCGATCGAGACCAGGACCACGTCGCATTCGAGCGTCTCGGCCTTGCCGCCCTCCGCCGGCTCGATAGTGAGCTTCACCGATTTGCCCGCGGTGTCGACCCCGGTCACCTTGGCGCCGAGCTTGAAGGTCAGCCCCTGCTTCTTCAGGATCTTCTGCAGCTGTTTGGCCACCTCGCCGTCGAGACCCGGCGTGATCGTGTGCAGCATCTCGACCACGGTCACCTCAGAGCCGAGCCGCGACCAGACCGAGCCGAGCTCGAGCCCAATGTAGCCCCCGCCGATGACGATGAGGCGCTTCGGCACCTTCGGCAGCGACAGCGCGCCGGTCGACGACACGATGCGCTTCTCGTCCACACCGATGCCCGGCACGTGCGCGACCTCGGATCCGGTGGCGATGACGATGGCCTTGGTTTCCAACGTCTGCTTGTCGCCCTTCTCCGGCGTTACCTCGACCTGGTGCGGGGCGAGGATCGTTCCGAGCCCGACATAGGCGTCGATCTTGTTCTTCTTCAGGAGATACTCGATGCCGTCCACATTGCCCTTCACGCCTTCGTCCTTGAAGGCGAGCATGGCGGCAAGGTCCAGCTCCGGCTTCACCTTGATGCCCATCGCGGCGAAGTGCTCGGACGCCTCGGCATAGGCCTCGGACGCATGCAGCAGCGCCTTGGACGGGATGCAGCCCACGTTGAGACAGGTGCCGCCATGGGTGGCGCGTTTCTCCACGACTGCCACTTTCATGCCGAGCTGAGCGGCGCGGATGGCACAAACATAGCCGCCAGGGCCGGTGCCGATGACGATCAGGTCGTAGGAGGTACTCATAGGACTGTCTCTGACGTCGGAGTCTACAGATCGAGGATCAGGCGGGCGGGGTTCTCAAGCGAATCCTTCACGTTCACTAGGAACGTCACGGCTTCTTTGCCGTCAACAATGCGATGGTCGTAGGACAGCGCGAGGTACATCATTGGCCGCGCCACGATTTGACCGTCGCGGACCACCGGGCGTTCCTCGATGCGGTGCATGCCGAGAATGCCGGATTGCGGCGCGTTCAAGATCGGCGTCGAGAGCATCGAACCGTAAATGCCGCCGTTGGAGATGGTGAAGGTGCCGCCCTGCATCTCCGCGAGGCCGAGCTTGCCCTCGCGGGCGCGCACGCCGAAATCGGCGATCGTGCTCTCGATCTCGGCGAGGCTCATGCGGTCCGCGTCCCGGATCACTGGAACGACGAGGCCGCGCTCCGTGCCGACCGCGACGCCCACATGGTAGTAGTTCTTGTAGACGAGGTCGTTCCCGTCGATCTCCGCATTGACGGCGGGAATGTCCTTCAGCGCCTGCACGCAAGCTTTCACGAAGAAGCCCATGAAGCCGAGCTTCACGCCGTGGCGCTTTTGGAAATCGTCCTTGTACTCTTTGCGCAGCGTCATGATCTGGCTCATGTCCACGTCGTTGAACGTGGTGAGCATCGCGGCCGTGTCCTGCGCGTCCTTCAGACGCTTTGCGATTGTCTGGCGCAGCCGCGTCATGCGCACGCGCTCCTCGCGCGCCTCGTCGTCCTGGGTCACGGGCGCGCGCGGGGGTGCCGGCGGCTTCGGCGCGCGCGGGGTCTCGCGCAAGGTTTCGGCCGCGGCCGTGGCGGCGATTACATCGCCTTTCAGGATCTGACCGCGGCGGCCCGTCCCGGTCAGCTCGTCGGCGGAAAGGCCCTTCTCGGCGAGAAGCTTCTGAGCGGCCGGCGAAGGCGGCATGGAGGTCGGAGCGATCTCCGTGCGCGTGTACGGCTCGCGTTTGAGGGCGGGGGCATCGGAGGCAGGCGCCGGCGCCGGCTGCGGTGCGGGAGCCGATTCCGCTGGTTTGGGCGCAGAGTCTGCCGACTTGGTCTCGACCTTCGGGGCGGGCGCCACGGCAGCTCCGTCCCCGGCGGCGATCGACCCAAGCAGCGCGCCGACCTCGACGGTGTCCCCTTCCTTGACGACGATCTCAGAAAGAACGCCGCCAGCAGGGGCCGGCACCTCGACCGTCACCTTGTCGGTTTCGAGCTCGACCAGCGGCTCGTCGGCGGCGACAGCCTCGCCCGCTTGCTTGAACCACTGGCCCACCGTCGCCTCGACGACGGACTCGCCCAATGTCGGTACCCGGATTTCTGTCGTCATGGCAGCCTATCGTCCGTCCTTCCCAACCAGTTCCTTGCTCAACCGTACCCTGGAAGGTGGCGCCTTCCCGGCTCAGCCCAAAGCTTCGTTGAGCAGGGTTTTCAACTCTCTCGTATGCTTCGACATCAGGCCCGTGGCCGTCGCTGCGGAGCTTGGGCGGCCAGCATAGCGAGCCCGCTTAGATTTGGCATCGATATGCTCCAGAACCCAAGTCAAATTTGGTTCTACGAAAGTCCAAGCCCCCATGTTCTTCGGCTCTTCCTGACACCACACGATCTCCGCTTGCTTGAAGCGTCCGAGTTCCTGAATCAGCGCGCGCGCAGGGAACGGATAGAGCTGTTCCATACGTAGCAGATAGATGTCGTCGATGCCGCGCGCCTCCCGCTCGGCCTCGAGGTCGTAATAGACCTTGCCGGAACAGAGCACGACGCGCTGGATCTCCTCGTCGGGGACGAGCTTGATGGGCGAGTCCTCGAGGCGTTGGGCGTCGTCCCAGAGCAGCCGGTGAAAGCTGGACTTGGGGCCGAAGTCCTCGATGTCGGATTTCACTTTCTTGTGCCGCAGCAGGGATTTCGGCGTCATGAGCACAAGCGGCTTGCGGAACTGCCGGTGCAATTGACGCCGCAGCACATGGAAGTAGTTGGCGGGCGTGGTGCAGTTGACGACCTGCCAATTGTCTTCCGCGCAGAGCTGGAGATAGCGCTCGAGCCGGGCGGAGGAGTGTTCCGGTCCCTGACCCTCATAGCCATGGGGCAATAGAAGCACGAGCCCGGACATGCGCAGCCACTTGCGTTCGCCCGACGAGATAAACTGATCGATCACCACTTGCGCGCCGTTGGCGAAGTCGCCGAACTGGGCTTCCCAGAGGACGAGCGCGTTGGGCTCGGCGAGGCTGTAGCCATATTCGAAGCCGAGCACGGCCTCTTCGGAGAGCATCGAATTGATGACCTCGAAGTCGCCCTGCTCTTTGCCGAGATGCTTGAGCGGCGTGTACTTGTTCTCGTTGACCTGATCCATCAGCACCGAATGGCGATGCGAGAAGGTGCCGCGCTCGGAGTCCTGGCCCGAGAGGCGGATCTTGAAGCCCTCGACCAGCAATGTGCCGAAGGCCAGCGACTCCGCAGTGGCCCAATCGATGCCCGTACCTTCGTCGATCGACTGGCGCCGCGCGGCCATGATGCGGGCGATCGTCTTGTGCGGCGTCAGTGTCGCCGGAATCTTCGTCAGCTTGTGCCCGACTTCGCGCAGGACATCGAGGTCGACGCCCGTCAGTCCGCGGCGGGCCCCTTCGTCGGCGAAGCCAATGCCCGACCAGCGCCCGTCCAGCCAGTCGGCGCGGTTCGGCCGGTAGGTCTCGCCGGCCTTGAACTCCTCTTCGAGGTAGTCGCGGAACTTGGCCTGGAGCCCGTCGACCTCCTCCTGCGTGAGGACACCTTCCTTCACCAGGCGGTCCGCGTAGATCTCGACCACCCGGGGATGTTCGGCGATCCGCTGATACATCAGTGGCTGCGTAAAGGCCGGCTCGTCGGCTTCGTTGTGGCCGTGGCGGCGGTAGCAGAACATGTCGATGACGACGGGCTTGCCGAACCGCTGGCGAAACTCGGTGGCGATCTTCGTGACGTGGACGACGGCTTCCGGATCGTCGCCGTTCACATGGAAGATCGGCGCGTCGATCATCTTGGCGACGTCGGACGGGTAGGGCGAGGAGCGCGAGAAGCGCGGCGCCGTGGTGAAGCCGATCTGGTTGTTCACGATGAAATGGATCGATCCGCCCGTGCGATGGCCCCTCAGGCCGGACAGCCCGAGGCATTCTGCCACGACGCCTTGGCCGGCGAAGGCCGCGTCGCCGTGGAGCACCAGCGGCATGATCGTCTTGCGCTTGGTGTCGCCCGCCTGATCCTGCTTGGCCCGCACCTTGCCGAGGACAACGGGATCGACGATTTCGAGATGCGAGGGGTTGGCGGTCAGCGACAGATGCACCCGGTTGTCGTCGAACTCGCGATCCGACGAGGCGCCGAGATGGTATTTCACGTCGCCCGATCCCTCGACATCGTCGGGGTGCGCGGAGCCGCCGCGGAATTCGTTGAAGATGGCGCGCCAGGGTTTGGCCATCACGTTGGCAAGGACGTTCAGCCGCCCGCGATGGGGCATGCCGATCACGATTTCGCGGACGCCGAGCTGACCCCCGCGCTTGATGATCTGCTCGAGCGCCGGAACCATCGATTCGCCGCCGTCGAGGCCGAAGCGCTTGGTGCCCGTGTACTTCACATTGAGGAAGCGCTCGGAGCCTTCGGATTCGATCAGCTTGTTCAGGATTGCGCGCTTGCCTTCCGCGGTGAACTGAATCTCCGAGCCTTCGATGCGCTTTTGAAGCCAGGCCCGCTGATCGGGGTCGGAGATGTGCATGTACTCGAAGCCGATCGTGCCGCCATAGGTCTTTTCAAGAACCGCGAGCACTTGGGCGAGATCGGCGAACTCGAAGCCGAGCGCGCCGCCGATATAGATCGGCCGCGAATAGTCCGCCGGCGTGAAGCCATAGGTCTCGGGGTTCAACTCCGGATGGGCGCCGCGCTCGATGAGGCGCAACGGATCGAGCTTCGCGATCAGGTGACCGCGGGTGCGGTAGGCGCGGATCAGCATGCGCGCGCCAAGTGTGTCGCGGGCGGCATCGAGCGCTTCGGCTTGCGTCAGCGCGCCGGCCGGGGCGACTGCCAACGAAGTGGTCTGCGCGCCGCTCTTCCACGACGGCGCACGGTTCCATGCGCCCCACGAGGGACCTTGGGCATCGGCGATGACGTTCTTGGCGTCGTCGCCGAGATTGGCGAAGAAGTGGCGCCAGTCCTCCGACACCGACGACGGGTCGGCCTCGTACAGCGCGTAAAGTTCGGCGAGATAGGTGGCGTTGGCACCATCCAGAAAAGAGGTCTGGGCGAAAACGTCGCTGGCTTCGTAACGTGTCATGGCACCAACCTAAGGGTCCTTATCCGGACCTCCGGCGTGCCGGGCAATAAAGGCAAGCGTTTGGCGCCCAGCGCACCTTTAGCTGAATATTCCTGCAAGCGTTGTTCCAAGCGCTGCAGGGGAATGGGACACCACGATGCCGGCGTCCTGCATTGCCTCAATTTTGCTCTTTGCGTCGCCCTTGCCGCCCGAAATAACGGCACCGGCATGTCCCATGCGGCGTCCGGGGGGCGCAGTCGCGCCGGCCACGAAGCCTACGATCGGCTTCTTGTTGCCGGCCTTAACCAAGAATTCCGCGGCTTCTTCCTCGGCGCTGCCGCCGATCTCGCCGATCATGATGATGGCTTCGGTGGCGTCGTCCTCGAGGAAGAGCGAGAGCGCGTCGATGAAATTCGTCCCGTTTACGGGGTCGCCGCCGATGCCGATGCAGGTGGTCTGGCCAAATCCAACAGCGGTGGTCTGCGCAACGGCCTCGTAGGTCAGCGTACCGGACCGGGAGACGATGCCGACACGTCCGGGTTTGTGGATGTGCCCCGGCATGATGCCGATCTTGCACTCGCCCGGCGTGATGATGCCCGGGCAGTTCGGGCCGATCAGGCGCGTGCCCGATCCGATGAGGGCGCGCTTGACTTTGACCATGTCGAGGACCGGAACGCCCTCGGTGATGCAGACCGCAAGCTCGATGCCCGCGTCGATCGCCTCGAGGATGGCATCGGCCGCAAAGGGCGGTGGAACGTAGATGGCCGACGCGGTCGCGCCCGTCGCCGCGACGGCATCGCGCACCGTGTCGAAGACCGGCAGATCGAGATGTGTCGTGCCGCCTTTGCCGGGGGTGACGCCGCCGACCATCTTGGTGCCGTAGGCAATGGCTTGTTCTGTGTGAAAGGTGCCTTGAGAGCCCGTGAAACCCTGACAGATGACGCGCGTGTTCTTATTGACGAGGACTGACATGATTCAAAGCTAAGCCGTTTTGAGGAAGGATGTGTGACACCGGTTCAAGGCGTGGACGCTAGGCGACTCCAATGGCGGCCACCGCTTTCTTGGCAGCGTCGTCCAGATCGTCGGCGGGGATGATATCGAGACCAGATTGCGACAGGAGTTCCTTGCCGCGCTCGACATTGGTTCCTTCGAGGCGGACGACCAGCGGTACGCCGATATTCGTCTCCTTGGCCGCGGCGATGATGCCCTCGGCGATCGTGTCACAGCGCATAATGCCGCCGAAAATGTTCACCAGCACTCCCTTAACATTGGGGTCGGAGAGGATCAGCTTGAAAGCCGCGGTGACCTTCTCCGTGGTTGCACCACCTCCAACGTCTAAGAAGTTCGCGGGCTCGGCGCCATAGTACTTAATGATGTCCATGGTCGCCATGGCGAGGCCGGCGCCGTTAACCATGCAGCCGATATTGCCGTCGAGCTTGACGTAAGAGAGGTCGTGCTTTGACGCTTCGACCTCGGCCGGGTCCTCCTCGTGGATGTCGCGAAGGGCCTCGATGTCGGGATGGCGGAAGAGCGCGTTGTCTTCGAATCCGATCTTTGCGTCGAGGCATTCGAGCTGGCCGTCTTTGGTGACGACCAGTGGATTGATTTCAATCAGGCTGGCGTCCTTCTCGACGAAGAGCGTGTAGAGTGTCTTGATGAGCTTGCCGCACTGTTTGGCGAGATCGCCTTTGAGCTCCAGCGCGTCGGCGATCACGCGACCATGAAAGCCGCTGAGGCCGGACGCGGGATCGACATCGACGGTGGTGATCTTCTCGGGCGTTTCCGCCGCCACTTCCTCGATATTCACGCCGCCTTCCGTCGAGGCGACGAAGGCGATCCGCCCCGTGGCCCGGTCGACCAAAAGAGATAGGTATAGCTCGCGGTCGATGGCGGTGCCCTCGGCGACGAAGACGCTGCGCACGATCCGCCCCTTCGGGCCCGTCTGCGGCGTGATCAACGGCTTGCCGAGCATCCGATCAGCTTCCGCATGCATTTCCTGGATGGTCTTTACGATCTTTACGCCGCCGCCCTTGCCGCGTCCGCCGGCGTGGATCTGCGCCTTCACGACGAGAACGTCGCCGTTGAGCGCCTTGGCCTTTTCAACCGCTTCGTCGGCGGTGGTGGCGACCACGCCGTTGCCGACGGGGGCGCCGAAGGCCTTGAGCAGGTCCTTCGCCTGGTATTCGTGAATGTTCATAAAAGTCTCCGGAGGCGGGAACTGTACAGGCTTTAAGAGGCTGCGAGGTTGGGGGCGATGCGCTGGCAGATCTCCACCAGGTTCTTGACCGCCTGAACCGAATGCAGCAGCGCGTCCTTCTCGGCGGAGGTGAGGTCGAGCTCGATGACGCGCTCGACGCCTTTGGCGCTGATGATTACGGGCACGCCGGCATAGATACCCTTCACGCCATACTCGCCGTTGAGATAAGCGGCGGCGGGAAGCACGCGCTTCTTGTCGTGCAGGTAGGACTCGGCCATGTCGAGCGCGGCCGCGGCGGGGGCGTAATAGGCCGAGCCGGTCTTCAGAAGACCGACGATCTCGGCGCCGCCGTCGCGGGTGCGCTGTACAATTTCATCGAGCCGCTTCTGGGTGATCCACCGCATCTTGACGAGGTCCGCCAGCGGGATACCCGCCACGGAGGAGTAGCGGATCAGCGGCACCATGGTGTCGCCGTGGCCACCGAGGACCATCGTGTGGATGTCCTGCGGGCTCACATCGAACTCTTCCGACAGGAAGTAACGGAAGCGTGCGCTGTCCAATACGCCGGCCATGCCCACCACCTTGTTGCGGGGCAGTCCGGACGTCTTCTGCAGAGCCCAGACCATCGCGTCCAGCGGATTGGTCACGCAGATGACGAAGGCTTCGGGCGCATATTTGCGCAGGCCTGCGCCAACCTGCTCCATGACCTTGAGGTTGATCTCGATGAGGTCGTCGCGGCTCATGCCGGGCTTGCGCGGGACGCCGGCGGTGACAATCACCACGTCGGCGTCCTTGATCTCGGCGTATTCGTTGGCGCCCTTGAATTTGGGAGCGTAGCCTTCCACCGGTGCCGACTGGGACAGATCGAGGGCCTTGCCTTGCGGTACGCCGTCCACGACGTCGAACAACACCACTTCGCCCAGTTGCCGGATGCCAGCAAGGTGAGCGAGCGTGCCGCCGATCTGGCCAGCACCGATCAAAGCAATTTTATTACGCGCCATGACTATCCCTCCCGACTTGCGCGGTCTTGGAGGCCGCGCCGTCATTACTTCCAACCGCTACGACATCGTTTGATGGTTAGATGTAATCGTGCTTGCGCGCAAGTTTGCGATGAAAATCGCCTGCATCTTTGGTTCGCAGTCGGGCACATTAGAGGTTAGTCTCGGTCGAGAAAAAGCACATCCCGGAGGGACGATGACCGGCGACCAGCCTGCAAAGAGCGGTTCCGGGCCGGATTCCGGCTCGGGGCCCGGACCCGACGAGGAGCGTCGCGCCCCCACGGACGAGGAGCTCGATGCGACCCCGCCATTGCCGATGGTGGTGTGGGCTGCGCGCTGCGCAAGTTACTTCCTGGCGCTCGGCGGAATCATGCTCGTGTCCTATGCCGTATACGGGTTCGACACCGATCCCAATAGTTTCCCGCCAGGCTTTCGGCTGAACCCGCTCCAGGCGTTGGTCAATTTGATCTGGGGCGCGGCCGGGACCCTGATCGGTTTCTTCCGCCCGCGCCATGCCACCGCGTTCGTTCTCGCCTTTGCCGCCTTCTATACCATCGTCGCCGGCTTTGGCACGTTCGAGGGCTCGGCGCTCGGGATGCAGCTGGGGACGTCCGCCAAAATCTTCTACTGGGTGGTCGTGGCGTTCGCCTGGGCCGCGGGGCTCAATGCACTGCTCAAGCGGAGTGATACCAGCTAGCCAGGCCCCCGCGATGAACCGCAGGCTGACTATTCGTCTCCAGCCCTAGTCGTCCTCGGGATAATCGCTTGCCGCGGGCGCGCCGGCTGTCTCGGCCGGGGCCGGAACGATTGTCGCGAGCGGCGCCCCCTTGGGCTTGATCCGAACCACATAGAGCGTGGCGGCCTCCGTCTTGCTCGGATTCCACCCGCGATGCACCACGTTCGGCGCAAGGACGTTGGTCTTGCCTTTGGCGACCTCGTAAGGGGGCTTGCCCTCCTCCTCGAGCATGATCGATCCGTGGAGCGCGTATTCGATCTCGACCGCGTCCTTATGGATGTGCCAGGGCACCGCGCTTTGGGGCGGGAAGGTATACATCTGAATATCGACCTCCTTGTCGGGGTCGGTGGCGAGAGGCTCCGTCGCAATGTGCTCGGCTTGGACCTTGGGCGGTGCGCCCGGTTCGCGGGCGTGCACGGCGGGTGCGCCGGCCCAAAGCGCGAGCAGAAATAAGGCGCCGGCGAGGGCGCGGGTGGTCTTCGTCAGGGTCATTGGGGCAGAATAGCCCAGGAGCTGTCCGGGCCTAGGGATTTCTATGGCGAGGGGGGCGTTTGCCCCGCCGCAAATGGCCCGCAATCTCGCGTTACGGCGTGTTCGAGGCTTATGGGAAGACATGAACTTGGGCGCATTTCGCGAAATCTTAGGCGCAGCACGGGATGCGTTTTCGGCACGGTCGGCGTTGCGCGTCACCTTGACGGCCGCGCTGGCAATGTTTGCCTCCGGGTGCGGCGGCGGCTTTTCGGGTCCTGAACAGGCCATCCAGGATCTTACACGCGTCGATTACGGCAAGCCTTATATCGGCATGAGCAAGCAGCAGGTCCTGCAATGCGCCGGTCAGCCGCGCTCCCAGATCCCGGCCAGCGGCGGCGCCGAAACGCTCATCTACCACTACAAAGGGGCCGGGCCGGTTCCGGGCGGCACGCCGAAGGACGCCACCTGCACCGCGAGCCTGACCTTCCAAGGCGGCAACTTGATCCGCGTGAACTATTCGCACAAGGAAGGCCGCAGCCCCTATGCCTGGCAGGCGGAGAAAGACCCCGAGAAGCAAGCGCAGATGAAGCGCGAGGGGACGCCGACCTGCGTGTTCTCGCTGCCGCGCTGCCCGAAATAGTCTCAATGAGACGCCCTGCCACGAAAAAGCCCGGCCGGGGCCGGGCGTTCTGCAAGAGATTATCGATTGGACCGGCGCGGGCGCCGGTCGCGTTTACATCCGCTCGACCATCTTCCGCTTCAGATTGGCGATCGCGGCCGCGGGGTTCAGACCCTTGGGGCACGCCTTGGTGCAGTTGAGGATGGTGTGGCAGCGATAGAGCCGGAAGGGGTCTTCCAGATCGTCCAGCCGCTCGCCCGTACGCTCGTCGCGGGAGTCCTCCACCCAGCGATTGGCCTGCAGCAGGATGGCTGGCCCGAGATAGCGGTCGCCGTTCCACCAATAGGACGGGCAGGCGGTCGAGCAGCAGGCGCACAGAATGCACTCGTAGAGGCCGTCCAGCTTCTCGCGGTCCTCATGGCTTTGGCGCCATTCCTTCTGCGGCGTCGGGCTGTCCGTCTTAAGCCAGGGCTCGATCTCCCGATGCTGCGCATAGAACTGCGTCATATCGGGCACGAGGTCCTTGACCACGGGCATGTGGGGCAGCGGGTAGATGGCGACGGCCGCGCCTTTGGCCTCTTCGGCGTGCATGGTGCAGGCGAGCGTGTTGGTGCCGTCGATATTCATCGAGCACGAACCGCAAACGCCTTCGCGGCAGGAGCGGCGGAAGGTCAGCGTCGGGTCGATCTTGTTCTTGATCCAGAGGAGCGCGTCCAGAACCATCGGCCCGCAATCGTTCATGTCCACCCAATAGGTGTCGACGCGCGGGTTGTCGCCGGTGTCAGGGTCGTAGCGGTAGACACGGTATTCGCGCCAGCGGCCGGGCTCGGCGTCCGCGGCGGGCGGGTTCCACTCTTTGCCCTTCTTGATCTTCGAATTCTTGGGAAGTGTGAATTGAACCATCTCAGCTTCTTCCTTTGCGCCGGCCGGGCCCAACCCTCGCCCGGTCAGCGTTCGACCCGCGTTCCTAGTAGACCCGTTCTTTCGGCTCGATGTAAGCCACCTCGTTCGACAGCGTGTAGGTGTGCACGGGGCGGAAATCGAGCTTGACCGTGTGCTTGCCGTAATCGGCGTAGGATAGGGTGTGCTTCATCCAGTTGGTATCGTCGCGCTTGGGGAAATCCTCACGCGCATGGGCGCCGCGGGATTCCTCACGGGCCAGTGCACCCTGTACGGTCACGGCCGCCTGAGAGATCAGGTTGTCGAACTCCAGCGTCTCGATCAGGTCCGTGTTCCAGATGAGCGACCGGTCCGTGACCTTGATGTCCGCCGCATCGTCCCAGACCTTCTTGATGCCCTTCACGCCCTCTTCGAGCACCTCCTTGGTGCGGAAAACAGAGCAGTCGCGCTGCATGGTCTTCTGCATGGCGAGCCGCAGTTCGGCGGTCGGCGTTCCGCCGTCGGCATAGCGGAACCCGTCGAAACGCGCGATGGACGCTTCGCCCGCGCCCTTCGGCAGTTCCGGAATAGCGGAGCCTTTCGGAATGAGCTCGGCGCAGCGAAGGCCGGCCGCCCGGCCGAAGACCACGAGGTCGATCAGTGAGTTCGAGCCCAGACGGTTGGCGCCGTGCACCGACACGCAGGCCGCTTCGCCCAGCGCCATGAGCCCCGGCACGATCGCGTCAGGGTCGCCGTTCTTGGGCGCAATTACCTCGCCATGCATGTTCGTGGGAATTCCGCCCATATTGTAATGGCAGGTCGGAATGACCTTGATTGGCTCTTTCCGCGCATCGACGCCGCCGAAGATACGGGCAAGATCGGAAATGCCCGGCAGGCGTTCGTCGATCAGGTCCGGATCCAGGTGGTCGAGATGCAGATGCATGTATTCGCCGTCGGGACCGTGCCCGCGGCCTTCGCGGATCTCGATGGTGATGGCGCGGGACACCACGTCGCGTGACGCGAGGTCCTTGGCAGAGGGCGCATAGCGCTCCATGAACTTCTCGCCTTCGGAGTTGCGCAGGAAGCCGCCTTCGCCGCGCGCCCCTTCCGTGATCAGCACGCCGGCGCCATAGACGCCGGTCGGGTGGAACTGCACGAACTCCATGTCCTGCAGGGGAAGGCCCGCACGCAGCACCATGCCGTTGCCGTCGCCGGTGCAGATATGGGCGGACGTGCAGGAGAAATACGCGCGGCCGTACCCGCCCGTCGCCAGGATCGTCTGGTGCCCGCGGAAGCGGTGGATCGACCCGTCAGCCATGTTGATGGCGATGACGCCACGGCAGGCGCCTTCGTCGTCCATTATGAGGTCGATGGCGAAATACTCGATGAAGAACTCCGCCGAGTGGCGCAGCGCCTGACCGTACATGGTGTGCAGCAGCGCGTGGCCGGTGCGGTCGGCGGCAGCGCAAGTCCGCCGCGCCTGACCCTTACCGAATTCCGTGGTCATGCCGCCAAAGGCGCGCTGGAAGATCTTGCCGTCTTCAGTGCGCGAGAAGGGAACGCCCCAGTGCTCCAGCTCGTAGACGGCCTCGGGGGCGTTGCGGCAGAGATATTCGATGCAATCCTGGTCGCCGAGCCAGTCCGACCCCTTCACGGTGTCGTACATGTGCCAGCGCCAGTCGTCCGGGCCCATATTTCCGAGAGCCGCGGCGATGCCGCCTTGGGCCGCGACCGTGTGCGAGCGCGTCGGGAAGACCTTGGAGATACAGGCCGTGCGCAGGCCCGCCTCGCTGGCGCCGACCACGGCGCGCAGGCCCGATCCGCCTGCGCCCACGACGATGACGTCATAGGCGTGGTCGGTGATCTCGTAAGCTCGGCCGTTCACACTGACGGCATTGTGCGGCGTGTTTGGCGTGGCGTCTTGAGGCATTTCGCATCAGCCTCCGAAACTGATTTTCAAAATGGCGAGGGTCGAGGCGATGGCGACCACCGCGGCGAAAAACGTGGCGAGCATGAGCGAGGCGGTCTTGCAGAGCTTGTTGTGGAGATAGTCCTCGATGATCTCGCGCAAGCCGATCCGCATATGGATCGCGGCGGACCAGATAAGCGCCAGCATCAGCACCGCCACGACCGGGTTGGCGAGACACTCTTTGACCTTCTCGTAGCCCGCTCCTGCATGAGATACGACGAACCAAATCAGAAAGATCACAAGCGGAACGTTGGCGACGGCCGTCAGCCGCTGGCGCCAAAACGTTTCCGTGCCGTGATGGGCGGCGCCGAGGCCGCGCACGCGCTTAAGCGGCGTCGCCATGGCTAGAGCCCTCCCATGACGTGATAGGCGGTCAGCCAGACGAGGACCGTCAGCACGACCGAGCCGATAATGGTGGCAAGCGCAAAGCGCTCCACCGTGGGTTTATCGAGACCCGTCCCCGTATCCCAGACGAGGTGCCGGATGCCGCCGAGCATGTGGTGGATCAACGCCCAAGTGAAGGCGAAGAGCAGCGCCCGGCCCACAAGGCTGCCGAGGAAGCTTTGCACGCAATCGTACGCTTCCGGCCCCATGCTCACGGCCACGAGCCACCAGGTCAGCAGCGCGAAGCCCACGGCCAGTCCGGCGCCGGTGATGCGATGCGCAATCGACATCATCATCGTCAGCATCGGCCGGTAAATCTGCAGATGCGGAGAAAGAGGCCGCTCCGCCCCAAGCTTATCTGTCATTGGTTTTTGTATGTGTTGCCCAGTCCCGTCTTGTCATAACGCACAGAGAAGACAGGGGCAATCGCGACAGCCTGGGCCCTTTGACCCAGGGCCGACGCTGCCGAAGCGCGGGGTGCGCGCGCCGTAGGCTCTAAAATTTCAGCAGATTCAGGTCTCTAAGCGGGCTTTGCGATCTCGTAGCACGCTTCTTCGTCGTCGACGAACTTCGACATGATCCAGGTCTGCCCGCCGTCGAGCGACTCCCAAACGTGAGAGCCGACGATGTAGGCAACGCCCCCCATCATGCCGTCGTACGGTCCTTCCCAAGCCATGGGCAACTCCCCCAAGTCGCGGAACTAACAGGCTCAAGAATGGGTCCGAAAACTTTTACATAAGGTTTACACTAACGAATTGTGACGGGGACAACGGCCTACTCGGTGATGACCCCGCACGCGATCCGGGGTCCGGCATCGCCGGCCGGGTCCGAGACGTAGTCGTCGCCCTGCTCATGAAGCACGATGGCCGTGCCTTCGCCGGTGAGAAGGCCGGGCAGGCTCACCATCTGGTTCAGCACCTCGATGTGCAGCTTGCCGTTCTCCGGCACATGAATATTTGGCATGTCGCCGGCATGGGGCCCGGCCGGGTTCTTGAGGCCATGCGCATCTTCCTCCGGGTTGAAGTGGCCGCCGGCGGACTTGAAGTCCGGCGCCTCGCATTTGCCCGTCTCATGAATATGGAAGGCGTGCGTGCCCTCCGGCAGCCCGGTCAGGTCGGCATCGAGGAGGACGCCCGAGGGCACCGCCGTCAGCGTTACCGTGCCGACATCCTTGCCGTCCGGGTTCTGGAGGACCGCCTTGGCCGTGTCGGCGGCCAGCGCCGGTGAAACGACGGCTGGAGAGGCGAGGGTGACCATGACCGCACAAAGGGCAGCAAGACGAGACAGGTTTTTCATCGCGGAAACTCCTTCAGGGGGGCGCCTCACGCCGGTGAGGCCGGTTGAGTTTAGGGCTGCACTCTAACGCGCGTGCAAGGCCGAAGGGAGGCGGCGCGATCGCGCGTCGCCCTCTAGCACGGCCGCCCTAGCGCGGCAGGGCGACCCAGTAGTCCATGTCGAGCACGACACCGTCTTCCAGCGAACCGTCCTCTTTGACGCCCGGGAAGTCCGCGCAATTGCGGTCCTTTACGGCGAAGGTGCGCAGGCGCAGCGCGCCCGCATCCGACCGGCCCGGAAGCTCGGCTTTGTCCAGCACCTCGCTCCACGCATAGATCGTGTCGCCGGCGAAGGACGGCGCGGCGTGACGTGCCCCGTTGAGCCCCAGGACATGGAAGGCGTTGGCGAGGCCGTTGAAGCTGAGCGAGCGCGCTATCGAGATGATGTGGCCGCCATAGACCAGGCGGCGCCCGAAGCGCTCCTGGGACTCCCGGTGCTGATTGAAGTGCACGCGCGCGGTGTTCTGATAGAGGCGCGTCGCCATCTGATGCTCGGCTTCCTCGATGGTCTGGCCGTCCACATGGTCGATCTTGTCGCCGACCGCGTAGTCGCCCCAGCGGCGCGGCGAACCCGCCAGCGCGTAGTCGTAGACCGTGAGCTTCAGGGGCGGCAGCGCCTTGCCGAGCGTCTCGGGCGAAATTTCCTTGTCCAGTTCCGGGATCACCGCCTCCGGCGCGGGCAGGTCGAGATCCTTCTTCACTACCATGACCCAGCGCGCGAAGGACAGAACCGGCTCGCCGTTCTGGTTGCGGCCCGTGGTGCGCACATAGACCGTGCCGTTCTTGCCGCTCGAGTTCTGCTTGACGCCGATAACCTCCGAGGTCGAGGCGATGGTGTCGCCCGGATAGACCGGCGCGAGGAAGCGGAACTCCGCGTAACCGAGATTGGCGATGGCGTTGCGCGACACGTCGGGCACCGTCTTGCCGATCACGAAATGGAAGACGAGCGTGTCGTCGATGGGCGAGCGCGGATAGCCGATGCTCTGGGCGAAGGCGTCCGAGGATTGCACGGCGAAGCGGCCGCTATAGAGCGCCGTGTAGACGCTGACATCGCCGACGGTGATGGTGCGCGGCGTGGCGTGCACGATCTCCTCACCAACTTTGAAGTCCTCGAAATAGTTGCCGTTAACGGTGCGGTCGATCTTTGGTGTCTGGGTCATGTGGTCGTTGTTGCGAGTTTCAATCCGATGATGGAACCGATCAGCGTTGCGATGAAGAACAGGCGCAGCGCCGTGACGGGCTCCTTATAGACGAGGATGCCGACAATGGCAGTGCCCGCGGCGCCGATCCCCGTCCAAATCGCGTAGGCGGTGCCGATCGGCAGATCCCTGGCCGCCTTGTTGAGAAGAACGAACGAAAGCACAATGCAGACGGTGAAGATCAGGGTCGGCCAGAGCTTCGTGAAGCCTTCGGTGAGTTTGAGCGTCGAGGCAAAGCCGACCTCGAAGAGACCGGCGGCGACAAGATACACCCAGGGCATGGCAGGGGGTCCCTTCTGCTGCTTGCGACCAATCGCGCGCCGCGACGGCGCCCTCTCGGGCCTTGAGCCTGCAAGCCTTGAGCCTGCAAGCCTTGGGCTGCGAGAGGCGTTCAGCGCCGTGGGACCATAATTTCGGGGGGAGGCTCTGTCACCCTCCATAGAGGGTTGTGTGGCAGCGGCCCGCACAAGACCTGGCGCCGCATACAAAAATGGCGGCCCCGCACATCGCTGGGACCGCCATTTTTTGAAAACTAGGCTAGATCAGCGCTGATTAAGCGCGGTCGAGCTCGGCCGGGAGGTAGGAAGTCACTTCCATGCCAGCTTCGGACTCGGTGATCTCGGGCTTCAGCCACTCTTTCATGATCGTCTCCTTCGGTTCAATCAATGAAGTCATCCTACAATAATGGGGATGGCGGATGAGAACCGCATGACTCGCTCATGAAAACTATCTGAACGGAGTGCGGGCCTATCGCCCGCAGAAATGCACAAATGAAAATGGCGGCTCCGCCATCGCGAGAGCCGCCATTCATGGATTGCTAGATCAGCGCTGATTAAGCGCGGTCGAGCTCGGCCGGAAGGTAGGAAGTCACTTCCATACCAGCTTCGGACTCGGTGATCTCGGGCTTCAGCCACTCTTTCATGGTCGTCTCCTTTCGTTAAACGATACCCTAGGGTGCGACAATTTGGATGAGCGGCGCATGACGCGTCAATGAAAACAATCTGAACAGATTTAACGCGCGGCGCTCGCGGTCAAGCGGCGCGCTGAAAGGCAACGGAGCGCGCATACAAAAATGGCGGCCCCGCAAATCGCTAGGACCGCCATTTTCGAAAACTAGGCTAGATCAGCGCGAATTAAGCGCGGTCGAGCTCAGCCGGAAGGTAGGAAGTAACTTCCATGCCAGCTTCGGACTCGGTGATCTCAGGCTTCAGCCACTCTTTCATGGTCGTCTCCTTAGGTTCGTTCGGTGAACGTTATCGTCCCTAGATAATGGCGATTGCGGATGAGAACCGCATGACTGGCGCATTAACAGATTGTTACACGAATTACCTTTGCAAAACAGATAGTTACGATCTCCCGCAGATCGTCATCTGCGGCAATTTGTCAGAAACTGCGGCTCACTTGAACAGCAGCGACGCCTTTTCGAGGGTGTTGTAGACGCCCCAAAGAAGCGGAACACCCACGAACGTCCAGGCCAGCACCAGCTTGACCTTGTTGGCGCCTGAAACGGTCTCGTGATGGGTCGGTTCGGTCATTTAGGCCTCCATCGACGCTTTCAGTTCTTCTTCGGTCATGTGGTGCTTGTGGTCCACAGGCGTCATCAGCCAATTCAAGATGAAGCCGACGAAGAGAAGTCCCGCCATGATGTACATGGTGACGGAATAGGCGTCCGCCTTCGGCACACCGTGATTGATCTGGTATTCGCGGATGTAGTTTACCAGAACCGGCCCGAACACACCGGCCGCGGACCAGGCGGTCAACAGCCGCCCGTGAATGGCGCCCACATAACGCGTTCCGAAGACGTCCCGGAGATAGGCGGGGATGGTGGCGAACCCGCCCCCGTACATGGACAGGATCACGGCATACAGTGCGACGAAGAGGACGATGGAATCGATCCGACCCGTCCAGGGCACAAGGGCGTAGAGCACCATGCCGAGCGCGAAGAAGATCATGTAGGTGTTGCGCCGCCCGATGTAGTCGGAAGACGAGGCCCAGAAGAAGCGCCCGAGCATGTTGAACAGGCTCAAGAGGCCGACAAAGCCGGCCGCGGCCGCTGCCGTGATCTGACCCGGAAACATCTCCTGGCTCATGGCAGAGGCCTGGCCAAGCACGCCGATGCCGGCCGTCACGTTCAGGCAGAGCACGCCCCATAGCAGGTAGAACTGCGGGGTCTTCAGCGCCTCGTCCACGTGGACATGGGCGGTGGTGACCATCTTTTTCGGTTGCGCGGGGGGCTTATAACCCTCCGGAAGCCAGCCTTGCGGGGGGACTCGCACGAGGGCCGCGCCGATCATCATGAAGACGAGATAGACGATGCCGAGCGTGATGAAGGTGCCCATGACGCCCACATTGGTGGGGCTGGAAAAATACTTCATCAGCAACACCGACAGGGGCGAGGCGATCATCGCGCCACCGCCGAAGCCCATGATGGCCATGCCCGTGGCCATGCCGGGCCGGTCGGGAAACCAGGTGATCAGCGTCTTCACTGGGGAGATATAGCCGAGCCCGAGGCCGCAACCGCCGAGCACGCCATAGCCCAGATAAATGAGCCAGAGCTGGTGCAGATGGATGCCGAGCGCCGAGATCAGGAAGCCGCCGCCGAAGCACAAGGCGGCGGTGAACATGGCGCGGCGCGGGCCCACGCGGTCGAGCCAGGTGCCGGTGAAGGCCGCGGAGAGCCCCAGGAAGACGATGGCGAGGGAAAAGATCCAGCCGAGCTGGGTCAGCTTCCAATCGTCGGGCGCGGATTGGGTGATGCCGATCAGCTTGGTCATCGGCAGGTTGAACACGCTGAACGCGTAGACCTGGCCGATACAAAGATGGACGCAAAGTGCGGCAGGCGGCACCAGCCATCGGCTGAAGCCCGGTTTCGCCACCGTGTGCGACCGGTCGAGCCAGCCGAACAAGCCTCCAGAATCCGCGCTCACTGCGGTCGTCATAAGTGGACACTCCCCCCATTTGAATGGCGCATTTGTGCGCTTATTGGGGGCTACTCTGAACGGGCTTGCGCCGCATCGCAAGGCTCTTGGCGCCGCAGAGCAAAAAGGACGGCTTGGCCAACGCCGCTCGCGGCGGAGATCGCCAACGGGGCCCGGGACTTCGCCACGGCGACACTTGGCGACAACCGGGCTTGCCCAAAATGACCGGACTTGCCCAAAATAGAGAGGCCCCGCGCTCGGAACGGTGTCAGGGGGAATGCCTGCACCAGGGAGAAGAGCGCGGGGCCACGCCCCGATTGCGTCGATCGGAGGCGCTTAGCTTGCCTTCTTGAACCTTTCGGCTTCCTCGGAGCCGCCGGTGGCGTCACCGGCGGTGTAGGAATGCGCGCCGGCGCCGGCCAGCGCGCCGCCCTGAACAATGAGATATTCATCGCGGATCGGCTTGCCGGACAGGAAGCACTCCAGGATCTCGCGCGTGCCGGCGGCATAGCGTGCCTGGGCCGAGAGCGAGGTCCCCGAGATATGGGGCGTCATGCCATGGTGCGGCATGGTACGCCACGGGTGATCCTTGGGCGCCGGCTGCGGGAACCAGACGTCGCCCGCATAACCCGCGAGCTGGCCGCTCTCGAGCGCGCGCACCACGGCGTCGCGATCGCAGATCTTGCCGCGCGCGGTGTTCACCAGGTAGCTGCCGCGTTTCATCTTGCCGATCATGGCATCGTCGAACAGATGCTCCGTCTCTGGATGAAGTGGGCAGTTGATAGTGACGACGTCGCATGCCTTGGCGAGGGATTCGACATTCGGGTGGAATGTCAGCCCGAGTTCCTCCTCCACATCAACAGGCAGGCGGTGCTTGTCGTAGTAGTGCAGTTTCACGTCGAATGGCTTCAGGCGGCGCAGCACCGCAAGGCCGATGCGGCCCGCGGCAACCGTGCCGACGTCCATGCCCTCCAGGTCGTAGGACCGCTCGACGCAGTCGGCGATATTCCAGCCGCCGTTCACTACCCACCGATAGGCCGGGATGTAGTTCCGAACGAGCGACAGGATCTGCATGACCACGTGCTCTGCCACGCTGATGGAGTTGCAAAAGGTCACCTCGGCAACAGTGACGCCCTTGTCCATCGCTGCCTGCAGGTCGACATGATCGGACCCGATGCCCGCCGTCAGGGCCAGCTTAAGGTTCTTCGCCTTGGCGATCCGCTCCGCCGTCAGATAAGCGGGCCAGAAAGGCTGGGAGATGACCACGTCGGCATCGACTAGTTCCTTCTCGAATGTCGAATCCGCGCCGTCCTTGTCAGACGTGACCACGAGTTCATGGCCGTTGGACTCCAGGAACTCGCGCAATCCGAGCTCACCGGAGACGCTGCCGAGCAGTTCCCCAGGTGTGAAGTCGATGGCATCGGGTGTCGGGGCGGTCTGTCCGTCCGCGTAGCCCGCGATGTGGGGGATGGAGTCGCGGGCATATTTCGGCGGGAAACCGTCGATGGGATCGTCGTAGAGTACACAGAGAACTTTTGCCATATCGGCACTCCTTTAGTGGCGACATGACTGGGCGCTCGTGGACGTCCCGCAAGCGCCCACAAGCGGAGATGTGCGACGCGCCAGGCATGTCGCGCGTTGGGGGTCCCAAAACCCGAACTGAAGTTCGGTTGGGGACCGCGTTTCCTTGTTGTCGGCTGGCGCGGGTTTTCGGGTGCGCTTCTAAGGTGCCGACACGCGCATTACGCGCGCTCCGGCTGGACCGATCAAGCCGGCATTCCGAAAGGGCCGTTCGGCTTTTTCTATCGACGTTGCTGAGAGCGCTCTCCCGCGTTGGCACGTTTTCGTGAGCGATCCGAGGTTTCGAGCTTTCTCTAAACTGAGCGTCGCTCGTGATAGAAAATATCAATTAAACAGACGCAGTTCTCCGGTTAGACAATTCCGATCCAAAGTAAGAGTTGCCTTAGGACAAGACAGGGATAGCGAACGTGCTCACCAAAAAACTTCTCGATGGATATTGGCGGTTTCGGAACGACAGTCATCCGGCGGACAAGGGACGCTACGAGCAACTCGCTAGTTTAGGGCAGGCCCCGACCGCGCTGGTCGTGGCCTGCTGCGACTCGCGCGTGGACGTGTCGGCGATCTTCGGCGCAGGGCCCGGCGATCTCTTCATTGTCCGCAATGTCGCCAATCTCGTTCCGCCGTTTCAGCCCGACGGGAAGTTCCACGGCACGAGCGCGGCTGTCGAATATGCGGCGACGGTGCTCAAGGTTCCCAACATCATTGTGCTGGGTCACTCCCATTGCGGCGGAATGGCTGCCTACCGCGACAAGCTGAAAGGAAAGCCGGACGACACCGATTTCATCGGGACATGGCTGACGCAGCTAGACGGGCTCGATGTCAAGAAAAGCGACATCGAAAGACACGGGGAGGAGACGGCCTTCGAGCTCGCCGGTGTGCGCCAGTCGCTGTCGAACCTGCGCATGTTCGACGCGGTCCGCGAGAAGGAAGCCGCAGGCATGCTCGCCCTGCACGGGCTGCATTTCGACATCGGCAGCGGCGTGGTCCTTGCGCTCGACGAGGATACCGACACGTTCGCGCCGCTGCCCGAGACCGTCGAGGTCTGAGTGCGCGGGGTCCTACCGAGGCCCGGCGCCCCATCGTGATGTGGGCCTGGGAGGCCCGAATCTAGGCCGCCTTTTTCTGAAGCAGCCCGCGTTCGATCATGGTCTCGGCGATCTGGATCGTGTTGAGCGCGGCACCTTTGCGCAGATTGTCGGAGACGCACCAGAGGGTGAGCCCGTTGTCGATCGTCTGATCGTCGCGAATGCGGCTGACGAACGTAGCGTAGTCGCCGACGCATTCGACCGGCGTCACGTAGCCGCCATCCTCGCGCTTGTCGACCAGGAGGACCCCCGGCGCATCCCGCAAGATGTCCCGCGCTTCCTCGGTGCTCAACGGGTTCTCGAACTCGATGTTCACGGCTTCGGCGTGGCCCACGAAGACGGGCACGCGTACGCAGGTCGCGGTGAGCTTGATCTTGGGATCCAGGATCTTCTTGGTCTCGGCCATCATCTTCCATTCCTCCTTGGTCGAGCCGTCGTCGAGAAAGACGTCGATGTGAGGAATGACATTGAAGGCGATCTGCTTGGTGAATTTCTCCGGCGACGGAGGATCGGTCACGAAGATGCCCTTGGTTTGGTTCCAGAGTTCGTCCATCGCCTCCTTGCCCGCGCCGGACACGGACTGATAGGTCGAGCAGACCACACGCTTGATCTTGGCTGCGTCATGCAGCGGTTTCAGCACGACCACGAGCTGGGCCGTCGAACAATTCGGGTTCGCGATGATGTTCTTCTTGGTGAAGCCGGCTATAGCGTCGGGGTTCACCTCGGGCACGATGAGCGGCACGTCCGGGTCGTAGCGCCAGCAGGACGAGTTATCGATCACGACGCAGCCGGTCGCGCCGATACGAGGCGACCATTCCTTGGAGATTGCAGAGCCCGCGGACATCAGCGCGAAATCTACGCCGGTGAAATCGAAATTCTCGAGGTCGCGGCACTTCAGGCGGGCGTCGCCGTAGGACACCTCCCGGCCGACCGAGCGGCGCGAGGCGATAGGGATGACCTCGTCGGCGGGAAACTCCCGCTCCTCGAGGATATTCAACATCTCGCGCCCGACATTGCCGGTCGCGCCGATGACGGCGACTTTGTAACCCATTCCGGAACTCCTGATGGCGCGACGGCCGTTCGCTGGGGCGTGCGCGCAGTATTGGCGCGGATGTATGTGAAGGCGCGGCGAAAGTCAAAGCCGCCGAGAGCCCGCGGGAAGGCGCCCTAGTTCACCCGGCGGCCCGGCAGCTCGTCCTTGACCTCGGCGCATTTCTTGTATGTGAACTCGTTGACCATCTCGACCACTTCCGACCCGAGGAGGTTCGAGCTGTTGTCGAGGCCGGTGCCCGCATAGAGGACCGGGTAGATCATGAGCGGGGCCGACACGTCGCCCCAATTGATGCTCGCAGAAACGGCTTTGCCGTTCTTGAAGGTCACCTCGGGAGACAGTTCCGCCTCGACGACATAGGGCTCTCCTTCGCCCGTATGCAGCTCGCACGACACCGCGAACTTCTCCATCTTGATCGTGGCGTTGGGCTCGAGCATGGCGCCGGCCAAGTCCGCGCGCGACAGGTTGAGCTTAGATTGGCAGACGGCCCTGCCCCAGGGCCAGGAGAACTGATCGCCGAGCATCTTCGTCAGGCTTTCGGCCCGCCACGTCTTCTTGATGTCGCAGGCGATGTCTTCGCCCATCGGCTCGCGGGTCGCGATGATATCGCAGATCTCGATCTTGCAGGCCTTGCGGGCCTCCTTCTCCGCCTTTTCCTCGGGCGTCAGCTCGACCTTGGAGCTGACTTGCGGACCGAGCACGGGCGCATCCGGGACCGCGGTCTCGTCTTCGGGCACCGTTTCCGTGGCCTCGGGATCGGGGGCGTCCGCCCTGTCGCCGGCATTGTCGCTCTCCGTTCCGGCCGCCGCGCCGGTCTCCGCTGTATTGTCCGATGCAGAGGGTGCAGCCTCTGCGGCGTCAGGCTCGTCGGCTGCCCAGGCAGCCGGCGCCGCGAGCAACACGATGAGGGTGAGGGGCAGCCAAACGGAAGTGTGTCTCATGTCACCTAACTGGCATTGTTTAACGACGCGATGATGGCATCGCCCATCTCGCGGGTCCCGACCGTCTTGCAGCCTTTTTGCGCGATGTCGCCGGTCCTGAGGCCCTGGTCCAGCACGTTGGCGATGGCGGCCTCGATCTTGTCGGCGAGTTCGCCTTGGTCGAACGAGTAGCGCAGGCACATGGCGAAGCTGGCGATGGTGGCGATCGGGTTGGCCTTGCCTTGTCCGGCGATGTCCGGCGCCGACCCGTGTACGGGCTCGTACATGGCCGGCCGCATGCCATTTTCGTCGGCGGCGCCCAGCGAGGCGGAGGGCAGCATGCCGAGGGACCCCGTGGCCATGGCCGCTTCGTCGGAGAGCACGTCGCCGAACAGATTGTCAGTCACGATCACGTCGAACTGCTTGGGCGCGCGGACGAGCTGCATGGCGCAGTTGTCGGCGAGGATGTGCTCGAGCTTCACGTCCGAGTAGCTGTCCTTGTGCACCTTTGTGACCACCTCGTTCCACAGCACGCCGGTCTTCATCACGTTCCGCTTCTCGGCGGAGTGCACCAGGTTGCCGCGCTTGCGGGCCAGATCGAAGGCGACGGCGGCGATGCGCTCGATCTCGTAGGTTTCATAGACCTGCGTGTCTACGGCGCGCTTCTGGCCGTTGCCGAGATCGGTGATCTCCTTGGGTTCGCCGAAATAGACGCCGCCGGTCAGTTCGCGCACGATCATGATGTCGAGGCCTTCGACCAGTTCGCGCTTCAGCGAGGAGGCCTCGGCCAAGGCCGGATAGCAGATTGCGGGCCGCAGATTGGCGAACAGCTGAAGGTCTTTGCGGAGGCGCAAGAGGCCGGCCTCGGGGCGCTTGTCGTAAGGCACGCCGTCCCACTTCGGTCCGCCCACGGCGCCCAGCATGACCGCATCGGCCGCATGCGCGGTCTGCATCGCCGCTTCCGAAATGGCTTCTCCATGCTCGTCATAAGCGCAGCCGCCGATGAGATCGGTCTCGGTCTCGATCGAGATGGCGCCGGTGCCGTTCGCCCACTCGATGAGGCGGGTGACTTCGTCCATCACCTCGGTGCCGATACCGTCGCCAGGAAGAAGTAAGAGTTTGAATGAAGCCATGAATTTACGTCCGCCCTATGCTAAAGCAGCCACCGAGGAAAGGCCGGAAACAGTCCGGCGGCGCTTTGGGTAGCGGGAGTAGGACATGCTGACAAGGGTACTCTTGACTGTTGTTATGGTGGCGTTCGGCTCCGGCCTGGCCGCTGCCGCGGATGAGACGGAAGATTCGGCGGCCACAGCGGAGGCCAAGACCACGGTCGTGAGCATCGGGATCACCGATCACAAGGTGGACAAGCCGGAGCTGATGAAGCGCATGCTCCTGCCCAAGCCCCGCTTCAATTCGCCCGGGGTCGCGTACGGCTGGGTTGCTCACGCCAAGAAGGGCGACCGCGTTGAACTCCACCTTACGTTGGATGGCGAGTCCTTGATGCACAACGTCAACGAGGTCACCGAGGACGACACCGACGTGCTGATTCAGGCAGGCAAGACGGGCGTCCCCGCGGGCGGCTGGCCCAAAGGGCAGTACACCGCGAAGGTGACCGTCACCCGCGACGGCGAGACGGTTGCCGAGCAGGAAACCGATCCGATCCCGTTCGAGTAGGTCGGATTAGACCCAGGGTCTCCCGGCGGCGATCTTCTGCTCGTAGGCATCGATGTTCGCCGCCTTCTCCAGCGTGAGCCCGATATCGTCGAGCCCCTCGATCAGGCAGTGCTTGCGATGCGGGTCCACGTCAAAATGGATCTTGCCGCCATCGGGCCCGGAAATCTCCTGAGCCTCGAGGTCGATGGTCAGCCGCGCATTGTCGCCGCGCTCGGCGTCGTCGATCAGCTTGTTGATCTCCTCCTGCGGCAAGATGATGGGCAAGATGCCGTTCTTGAAGCAGTTGTTGTAGAAGATGTCCGCGAAGGACGGCGCGATGATGCAGCGGAAGCCGAAATCGAGCAGGGCCCAAGGCGCGTGCTCGCGGGAGGAGCCGCAGCCGAAATTGTCACCCGCGATCAGGATCTGCGCTTTCGTATAGGGCTCCTTGTGGAGCACGAAATCGGGATCCTTCGTGCCCTTTTCGTCATAGCGCAGCTCGGCGAAAAGGCCCTCGCCCAGGCCGGTGCGCTTGATCGTCTTCAGGTAGTTCTTGGGGATGATCATGTCCGTATCGACATTGATCATCGGCAAATGGGCGGCTATGCCCGTAAGTGTCGTGAATTTTTCCATGATGAACCTCTATTCGCTGAGCCATATAGAGCTTTCCGGACCGAGTTTCTACTGTCACAGTCCCGCACTGTGTTCGGGGCATGGTGTGACCGAACTTCGAGGGCCTAACGGGAGATCGAGCGCATGGCAGGCACGGTGATTTACGAGGCCCATCCGGCGATGTTCCGGGCCAGCCCCTTCTATTTCATCCTCTGCGTGCTGCTGATTGCCGTGTTCGGCCTCGGCATCATCCTGTTGCTCTACTGGTATCTCAAATGCCAGGCCACATCGCTCACCATCACCGACCACGAGTTGCTGTACGAGCAGGGCATTTTGAGCAAGGAGCGGCTCGCGGTCGCGCTGCGTCACGTGCGCTCCGTCCAGGTCAATCAGAGCTTTCTCAACCGCATTTTCGGCGTGGGCGAAGTCATCATCGCCACCGCGGGCGACGAGCCGGAATTCTCCGTCGGCGAATTGCCCGATCCCCATGAGGTGCGCGAGGCGATCAGCCGGGCGCAGGCCATGGGGGTGGACTAGAACGCGGGCGAGGGCATCGGCGACCGTATCGGAGGGCCTATGGGCGAGGGTGACCGGCAGGACCGAAAAGAGGCGACGAAGCTGTTCGTCGCGGTCGCGGTCGCGCTGGCCCTGCTCGTACTCGTCGGGATTGGCGCGCTCTACTATCTGGGCGCGGCGATGGGCTCGACCGATCCGTTCTCCGCCGGGCTCGGACTGAAGAACGCCGCGCTGATCTCGTTTGCGGTGTCCCTGGCCGTCATTTTGGTGATGGCGGTGGCGTCCGGTGGGGATGCCATTCTCGGCGAACTGCCGTTCACGATTCTCGGTTTTCTGATCTTCTTCGTGATTTTCTGGCTGATGATCGCCTGGATCTTCTAGGACCCGTTGCGGCTCAAGAGAGGCGTTCCGTCAGTTGGACGGTCCGAGCGTATTGGGCTGCAAGCCGGAGCTTGCCTGCTGGCTGCCGTTGACCAATTCGCGGTAGTAGTTCCGCATGGTCGTGCAGCGTTTCGGGCCCGCCGGATGCACCGCGTCGCCCTTCAGCTTCGAGATGAAGGTGCAGATCTCTTCCATGCCTTGGGCATCGAGCCAGCCCCATCTCACCCCGCGGCGGATGGCGAACAGGTCCGCCTTCGTTTCGCTGGCGCCAATGAACTGGTGCCCGCATTCATGGGAGTAGATGTAGAGCTTCACCTGTGTGGAAAGCCCCTGAATCTTGGCGGTGTTCATGATGAGGAAGCCAGGAAAAGCGCCGCCCCAGCTATCGAATTCCGGGTTCAGCACGGTCGGCCGCGTGCCGCAGTTGACCGGCACGCCGTCGATCTTGAGCGCGCCGTGCGGCACCTCTTTGGTCTGCGGGCCCGCCTGCTTCATATATTGGCTGACGCTAGGCGCCTGGGCGCGATTGCCGCGGAAGACGAACTCCTGCGCGCTTGCTGCATGGCCCCAGCCGACAGCCACCGCAAATGCGGCGGCAGCCAAAAGCAGGTACCCCGATATTGTCGCTTTGAACCCCATCCTTCGCCCAGTTTAGATGTGTAATGGTGTCTAGACAATGACCACGCATTGCCGCGGCGCTTTGCCCTCGCTCAAGTTCGGCACCGGCCTGCGCATGCGTTAGTTCGCGGCCTCCGACTCGATTCGTTCCATGTCGTCGTCGGACAGGCCGAAATGGTGCCCGATCTCGTGGATCAGCACATGAGCGATAATGTCCTCGAGCGCTTCGTCGTGGGTCTGCCAATAGGCCAGAATCGGACGCCGGTAGAGGAAAATCATCTCCGGCAGCGGCGAGACGTCGAGCACGCTTTGCCGGGTGAGATCGATACCGTGATAAAGGCCCAAAAGCCCATAGGGAGAGTCGATATGGAGGCTCTCGAGGACCTCGGATGCCGGGAAATCCTCGACGCGGATGACCACGTCCTGGGTCATGTCGCGGAACGTGGCGGGGAGCTGCGCGAACGTCCTGTTCGCGATCGCTTTGAAATCGCCGAGGTCCGGCATGCGATGTTGGTGTGACTGCGTCATGGTTCTTCGTGCATTTAGGGCGCCGCGGGCCCAAGGCAAGGGGATGGCGCGGGCCCGGCGAGGCAAATCGGCGCGGTGTGGTAGATTGGCCACCATGGCCGCCCGCAACATATCGGCATGGCTTGGCTTGGCGCTGCTGGCGCTCGCGGCCGCCGGGACGGCGCACGCCAAGCAGAAATGCCCGGCCGGGGCGGAATGCTCGTCCGATTGCGGCGCCTGGAACAATTGGTGCCGTCCGCCTTGCGGCGATTGGAACGGGTATTGCGCGGGGCCCCGGTCTCTGCCGGACACGCTTCTGGGGCTACAGCCCCGCAGCTTCTTCGCCGACCCGAAATGGACCAGCGCGGCTAGACCGGCTTCCCCGCAAGGACGATCGCTTCGCGCAAGGTGAAGGTGAGTCCGTCCGCGGTCTCGCGCGGGCGGAGCAGGGTCTGCAACGGCTCCTCGCCGAGCATCTCGCGCAAGCGCGCCACCGTTTGCGGGGTGCAGCGCATGCGCTCCACCCAAGCTTCGAAGCCGATGTCCTGATCCATAACCTCGGCGGACCGGAGCTCCAGGCCTGCCTCGTCGATCAGCGCGCACCATTCTTTGAGCGACGGCGCCCGGCCATGGCTGGGGTCGCGTAGCTTCTCAAAGCCGTTGTAGGTCGCGGCCGTGTCCGCATCGTCCGGGGAGACATTGTCCACCAGGGCGAAGATGCCGCCGGGGATCAGCACGCGCGCGGACTCCGCAACGAATTTCTCGGGCTTCGGAAAATGATGCGCCGCCAGCCGGCACGTCACGAGGTGGAAGCTCGTGTCGGGGAAGGGCAGGTCCTGGGCGTTGGCTTTGCGCGTGACGACATTCGTCAAGCCGCGCTCCTTCGCCAGACGCTTCACCTGCGCCAGCATTTCCGGCGTGATGTCGGACGCGGTGGACTTGGCGATGCCGGGCGCGAAGGCAAGCGCCGTGTGGCCGGCGCCCGTCGCGATGTCGAGCTGCCGCCAGGTGGGCTTGGTTTCGATCAGCTCCGTGAGACGGGCGAGCGAAGGCCCTTCCGCGTGCACGGCGCAGGCCGCGTAGTCGCTTGCCGCCTCACCGAACTTCTTCTGGACCAGCGATGTCATGCCGTGTCTCCAAAAAGCTGCGGTGAAGTCGAGCGGCTGCGTTAGTGCAGATCGCGGATGTCGACGAAGCGGCCGGCGATGGCCGCGGCGGCGGCCATTTGGGGCGAGACCAGATGAGTGCGGCCCAAACGGCCCTGGCGGCCTTCGAAGTTGCGGTTCGAGGTCGACGCGCAACGCTCGCCTGGGGCCAGCTTGTCCGGGTTCATGGCAAGGCACATGGAGCAGCCTGGCTCGCGCCATTCGAAGCCTGCGTCCAGGAAGATCTTGTCGAGCCCCTCTTCCTCGGCCTGCAGCTTCACGAGGCCAGAGCCCGGCACGATCATCGCGTTCAGGTTCTCGTTGACGTGCTGGCCTTCGACAACCTTCGCCACGGCGCGCAGATCCTCGATGCGGCCGTTGGTGCAGGAGCCGATGAAGATGCGGTCCAGCGCGATGTCGGTGACCTTCTCGCCGCCCTTGAGACCCATATAATCGAGCGCGCGGATCGCAGCCTGACGCTTCGTTTCGTCGGCGATGTCCGCCGGGTTCGGCACGCGGCCGTCGACGGCGACCACCTGTTCGGGGCTCGTGCCCCAGGTGACGATGGGCGGCAGGTTGGCCGCGTCCAGAACGATCTCGGCGTCGAAATGGGCGCCATCGTCCGTGAACAGCGTCTCCCAATGGGCCTTCGCCATTTCGAACGCGGCGCCTTTGGGCGCACGCGGGCGGCCCATGATGTAGTCGAACGTTTTCTGATCCGGCGCGATGAGACCGGCGCGGGCGCCGCCTTCGATCGACATGTTGCAGACGGTCATGCGGCCTTCCATTGAAAGGTCGCGGATAGCCTCGCCCGCATACTCGATGACATGGCCGGTGCCGCCGGCGGTGCCGATCTTGCCGATGATGGCGAGGATGATGTCCTTCGCAGTGACGTTCTCGGGCAGCTTGCCGTCCACGCGCACCAGCATGTTCTTGGCCTTCTGCTGGATCAGCGTCTGGGTAGCAAGCACATGCTCCACCTCGGACGTGCCGATGCCGTGGGCCAGCGCGCCGAACGCGCCATGGGTCGATGTATGGCTGTCGCCGCAGACGATGGTGGTGCCGGGCAGGGTGAAGCCCTGCTCGGGGCCGACCACGTGCACGATGCCCTGACGCTCGTCGAGCTCGTGATAATAGTCAATGCCGAAGTCCTTGGCGTTCTTGGCGAGCGCCGCGACCTGGGTGGCCGAATCTGGATCGTCGATGCCCTTGGAGCGGTCCGTGGTCGGAACGTTGTGATCCACCACGGCGAGCGTTTTCTCGGGCGCGCGGACGTTACGCCCGGCCATGCGCAGGCCCTCGAATGCCTGCGGGCTCGTGACCTCATGGACGAGGTGACGGTCGATATAGAGAAGTGAGGTCCCGTCGGGGGCCTCGTGGACCAGATGTTCGTCCCAGATTTTGTCGTAGAGCGTGCGGGGCTTTGCCATTGATCTGAACTCAACCTTTCGGACTTCCAAGCCTCAGATGGCGATTGAAATCCGGAAATTCCAGTTGCGCGACAAACCTTGGGACGGCACCCGTCAGGGGCGCCCAGGAGAGCCGCCCGAGGAAGCATCGGCTTGTTTCAGAGGGGCGGCCGGGTCGGAACCCGGCCGGTCCTTCGTTCGGGACGCTATGCGTCCTTCTTATCAGCCGTGTCGGACTCAGCCGCTTCGTCCTCAATCGCCGGGACTTCGTCGGCCGTGGTCTCGGCCAGAAGCGCGACGGCCTTGGCGCTCCAGTCGTTGTCTTCGATCTGGGTGCCGAGCGAGAGCTTCTCGGCAATGTAGGCGATGCCGTCGTCGCTGAGATTGGCGATCTGATCGAACTTGGTGACGCCGAGCTTGTTGAGCTTCTTCTCGATGTCCTCGGTAATGCCGGCGATGAGCTTCAGATCGTCCGGCTCGCCCTTGGGCTTGGTGAAGCCCTTGAAGCCGTGCGCCTTCTTGCCCTTGGCGTCGGTGCGTGTATCGCGGCGCTCCGGGATACGGGCCGACTTGCCGCGGCGTCCGCGCAGGTAATAGAGCTTGGCCCGGCGAACACGACCGTGGCGTACCACTTCGATGGATTCGATCAGCGGCGAGTGGATCGGGAACACGCGCTCCACGCCTTCGCCGTAGGAAATCTTGCGGACCGTGAAGTTCTCGTGGATGCCGCCACCGGCACGGGCGATGCACACGCCCTCATAGGCCTGAACGCGGCTGCGCTCGCCTTCCACAACCCTCACGTTGACGCGGACGGTGTCACCGGGGCCGAATTCCGGCACGCTACGCTTGTTGAGGCGCTCGGTGACCTGCTCCTTTTCGAGCTCGGCAATAATGTTCATCTCGGTACCTTTCACGGGCGCCTGCCGGGTCACTTGGGGCCCATGAGCGAACGCCATTCTTTTTGATTGGTCGGTGTCCGGACTTGAAATTTCCAGACGTTCGAGGCCACCCAAGGCGTTTACCCGGCAGCCAGCGGAGGTGTCCTACCCCAGGATGTGGGGTTTGTCGATGGTTTTTGGGCGGGATCGGCGCCCTCAAGGCCTGCGGTCGAGGCTCCGGATATAGGCGATGACGTTGCGCATTTCGTCCTGCTCCAAGACGATATCCGGCATGGTCGGATGGGAGGTCTGGAGCCACACCGACAGCGCGTATTCAGTCATGCCGGGTCTTTCGGCCAACTCCTGGAAGGGCGTGGCGCCGAACTCGGAGGAGAGGTCCTCGCCCGCCAGCACTGCGTGACATTTGGCGCAGACGGCTTCGGCATAGGCCTTTCCGGCTGCGATGTCGGCGTCCTGGGCGTGAATTTCGCTGGTCGGTCCCAGCGCCAACACGGCGGCAAGCAACATCATCGATTTCATGCCCAACTCCTCGTTTTTCGGGAAGCTTCAACCGTAGGGCCCGTTACGCCCTGACTTCGATCAAGATTTGGCCTTGCCGTGCTTTTCCCAAAGGTCCGGCCGGCGCGTCTTCGTGAGCGCTTCGGCCTGTTCGCGGCGCCAGGCCGCGATCTTCTCGTGGTCGCCGGAGAGAAGCACGTCGGGAATGGCATGGCCTTCCCACTCCCGGGGCCTCGTGTAGTGCGGGTATTCGAGGAGGCCCGCGGCGAAGCTCTCCTCGTCATGGGTGCCCGCGTTCCCGACCACGCCGGGGAGCAGGCGCACGCAGGCGTCCATAATCACATGTGCGGCCAGATCCCCGCCCGAAAGCACATAGTCGCCGATGGAGACCTCCTCGATCTCGCGCGCATCGAGCACGCGCTGATCCAGCCCCTCGAACCGGCCGCAGAGTAGGATCACGCCGGGGCCGTGGGCCAGCATCTCGACACCGGCCTGCGTGAGCGGCGTGCCGCGGGGCGAGAGGTAGATTGTGGGCGTGCCTGCCGGGGCCTTCGCCTTTGCGGTGTCGATGGCGGCGGCGGCGATGTCGGCGCGCATTACCATGCCCGCGCCCCCGCCGGCGGGCGTGTCGTCCACGGAGCGATGCTTGTCGTGGGCGAAGTCCCGGATGTCGATCGCGTCAAGCTGCCAAACGCCGTCGGCAAGCGCCTTCCCCGCCAGGCTATGACCGAGCGGTCCCGGAAACATCTCCGGGAACAGGGTGAGCACGGTCGCCTTCCAGGTCATAGCGCTGTCCAAGTTATGCCGTGGCTTCAGGGGCCGGGCCGGCCTCTTCGATCAAGAACCATGTTTCGCGCGTCCCCACGCCCTTGATGGAGACGGGCCCGCGCTCGGTCAGCAGGAACTTGTCGCCAAGGGCGTCGCAGACCGCCGCCGAGACCTGAATCTCCCCCGGGAGCGAGTGCGATTCCAGCCGGGCAGCGAAGTTCACCGTCTCGCCCCAGACATCGTAGGAGAATTTGTCCGCGCCGATCACCCCGGCCATGACCGGGCCCCGGGCGATGCCGATACGGATACGCAGTTCGACATCGTGGGCCTCCGACAGTTTCGCCACCACTTTCGGCAGAGCGAGCGCCAACCGAGCGATGCGCTGGCAATGATCGGCCTGTGCGCGGCTGACTCCCGCCACGGCCATGTAGCCGTCGCCGATGGTCTTGATCTTCTCAACGCCATACGCGGCCGCCAGACGGTCGAACTCGGTCACGAGCGCATCGAGAATCTCGACGGTCCGGGCCGCGCCGAGCTTCTGCGAGAGCCCTGTGAACCCGACGAGGTCGGTGAAGAGCACCGATGCGTCCGGCACGGTGTCGGCGATGCGTTCGGCCGGGTTTGACTTCAACCGGTCGATGATGGGCTCGGGCAGGATGTTCGCAAGCAGCCGGTCGGCTTCTGCCCGGGCGCGGTCGGCCTTGTTGAGGGCGTAGCCCACGACCAGCGCCACGATGCCGAACGTCGTGACGGCAGAGGAGACATAGAGATTATGCAGCAGCGCGGGGTCGGCCACGATGCGCGCGCTGCCGGGCGGGTACAGGAACCACGCGGCGAGATGCAGCGCGAGTCCCGACAGTACCGCCGCAACGACCAGCCGGATGTGCCCCATGCCGCAGATCGCGAAGGCGACCGCCGCGCCGATGATGTAGTTCAGTTGAATGCCCGAGTTGTGACCGAGTTCGCGCACGAAGAAGAACAGCGCCGCATATTCGGCGACCCAAATCACGATCATCGCCGCGCAGTCGTTTACGCGATGCGCCAACGGCGCCAGCAGTGCGATGGCGACCAGGACGAGATTGACCACGATCAGCGGCCAGTATTTCACGACCCCGAAACTTGCGTAGGTCGCCACATAGGTCATCGACGTGAAGGCGATCAGCAGGGCCATCACGTTGATGATCGCGAGCCGGATGCGGATCTCGCGCGGGTAGCCCGCAATGCCGATCTCGGCGAAGCGCCGCAGCGGCCCGAGCCGATTTAGGATCGGCAGATCGGATGCGCTTCGCTGCGCCGGGCGATCTTTTTGCGGGGAGGGGCCGGGTGTCATGGGAAGCACTCTACCGTGTAACACGCCCGTATCGCATGACGCTAAGCGTCGCCGTCTTCGGAGGCTTCGATCTCTTCCGGCGGGACCAGCACCAGGCGTCCCGCAGCAATGTCGATCTCGGGAACCGTATCGTCCGAAAAGGCGACGAGCATAGACGGGCCGCCGTCGGTACGATCGACTTCGATGATATCGCCCGCGCCGAAATTGTGGATCGCCGCCACCGTGCCGAGCGGCGCGCCGTCGGGCGAGACCGCCAGAAGGCCGATCAGGTCCGCAACGTACCATTCGTCTTCGGCCGCCTCGGGCAACGCGTCACGCGCGACATAGAGTTTGGTGCGGTTCAGCGCCTCGGCGGCTTCGCGGGTGGTCACGCCCTTGATGCGTGCGATCAGCGCCTTGGGCGTGACGCGGACGTGGCTGATCTCAATCGTCTTCGTGCCCGCCTCATTGCGCAAGGGGCCGTAGGCGGCGATGTCGGCCGGCTCTTCCGTGTAGGACCGCACGCGCACTTCGCCCTTCAGGCCCTGTGCCGCGCCGATCTCGCCAAGGAGAACCAGATTTGTGTCGCCGCCCACCGTGCGTGCGCGCCCGTGCTCGGACGCCTACTCGGAAGCTTCTTTGGCTTCCTCGGCGGCAACCTCGTCGGTCGCCTCTTCGTCAGCCTGCTCTTCGGTGGCCGCATCTGCGTCGGCGGATTCTGCCTCGGCGGCGGCCTGCTCGGCAGCTTCCTTCTCAGCGGCAGCCGCGGCGGCCTTTTCCTCTTCGGCGGCGCGCTTGGCTTCCTCGCGCTCGAGGCGCTTCTTGCCCGGCTTGGCCTTCTCCGGGTTGTTGCGCGGCTCGCGCTTCATCAGGCCTTCGGCGTCCAGGAAGCGAAGCACACGGTCTGTCGGCAACGCGCCGTTGGAGAGCCAGTGCTTTACACGGTCGGTGTCGAGCTTGATGCGATCGTCGGAGTCCTTCGGCAACAGCGGGTTGAATGTGCCGACCTTCTCGATGTAGCGGCCGTCGCGCGGGCTGCGCGAGTCGGCAACGACGATGCGGTAAAACGGGCGCTTCTTGGCGCCGCCCCGCGACAGTCTGATCTTCAGTGACATGGTTTCTTACTCCTAGGTGATCGTTGAATTGGTGGTGAGTTTCGGGTCAGCGCTTCTTCTTGCGCTGTCCGGGAAGTCCTCGAAGTCCGGGTAGGCCGCCTGGGAGGCCTGTACCCGGGAGCCCCGGCAAGCCGCCGGGAAGTCCGCCGCCGGGTAGGCCCGGAAAATTGGCGGGCAGTTCCGCGCCCTTAGGGAGGCTTCCGCCCTCGGGCATGTCGGCCGGCATTTGCGGCATGCCGCCGCCGAACAGGCCCGCGAGCGCGCCGCGTTTCTTGCCCATGGCCTTCATCATGTCGGCCATCTGGCGGTGCATTTTCACGAGCTTGTTGATGTCCTGCACGCTCGTCCCCGAGCCCGCCGCGACGCGCTTCTTGCGCGAGGCGTTCAGCAGTTTCGGATTCTTGCGCTCGCCCTTCGTCATCGAGCTGATGATCGCTTGCTGGCGCTTGAGAACACTGTCGTCGAGATTGGCAGCGTCGAGCTGTTTCTTCACCTTGCCGATGCCGGGCAGCATGGAGAGCACGCCGCCCATGCCGCCAAGCTTCTGCATTTGTCCGAGCTGTTCGGAGAGGTCGTTGAGGTCGAACGCGCCCTTCTTCATGCGCTCGGCCATCTTCTGGGCCTTGTCGGCCTCGACCGTCTCCATGGCCTTCTCGACGAGGCCCACCACGTCGCCCATGCCCAAAATGCGGCCGGCGATGCGATCTGGATGGAAATCTTCGAGGGCGTCGAGCTTTTCGCCGACACCCATCAGCTTGATGGGCTTACCTGACACCGCACGCATGGAAAGCGCCGCGCCGCCACGGCCGTCGCCGTCGACGCGAGTCAGAACGATGCCGGTCAGGTCGACCCGCTCGCCGAAGTTCTTGGCGAGGTTCACCGCGTCCTGACCAGTCAGCGCATCGGCGACGAGCAGTGTCTCGTGCGGCTGGGCGATCTTCTCGATCGCCGCCGTCTCGGCCATCAGCTCTTCGTCGATATGGGTGCGGCCGGCGGTATCGAGGATCAGCACGTCGAAGCCGCCGAGCCGGGCCGCCTTGACGGCCCGCTCGGTAATTTCGGTCGGGCTCTGGCCCTCGACGATCGGCAGGGTGGCGACATTGGCCTGTTCGCCGAGCACGCGAAGTTGCTCTTGCGCCGCCGGACGGCGCGTGTCGAGCGAGGCCATCATGACCTTCTGCTTGTCGCGGGTCGTGAGGCGATGGGCGAGCTTCGACGTGGTGGTGGTTTTACCGGAGCCCTGCAGCCCGACCATCATCATGACGACGGGCGGGGTGGCCGCGAGATCGATGCCCTGGGCCTCGGAGCCCAGCATGCGGACGAGTTCGTCGTTGACGATCTTGACCACCATCTGGCCGGGCGTCACCGACTTCACCACGTCCTGGCCCACGGCCTTGGCCTTCACCCGGTCCGTGAACGACTTCACCACGTCGAGCGCGACGTCGGCCTCGATCAGGGCCCGGCGCACTTCGCGCATGGCTTCGGACACGTCCTCCTCGCTTAGCGCGCCGCGGCGCGTGAGCTTGTCGAAAATGCCGGAAAGGCGATCGGAAAGGGTCTCGAACATCAGCCGGCGTAGTCCGTTACGAATTTCTTGTAGACCCAGCCGGAGCGGCACGGGCCGGAATAGGCTTGCCGGCGCGGCCAGGGCGTCCCGACGCCGCAATCCCTGGTCTCGTGCGAATAGACGACACCGAGCCAACTCCCGCGCTGATCGCAAAGATTGACGATCATGCCGTTGTAGATCTTATCCAGCATGCCGTACTTGGAGCTGGGTCCGCCGCGCACGGCAAGGAATCCGTCGCCGTTGGGGTCGAGGCCCCGCACCACACCCTGCGAGCCGCAGGCGTCGTAATCCGCCTCGCCGCCGACCAAAACCGGGACCTGCGGCTGCTGGGCCAGTGCGGTCGCCGACAGTCCCGTCAGCGTCAGGGCCGCCGCCAAGCCAAAAGTCCGGCTATTGAACATCGACACCATTGCGTCCGCCTCCATCTTGCGGATCAAGGTCTGGCGCTGCGTTCTCGGTCCGAAGCCAAGTACGCAACCAAAAAAGCACCCGTGGGCGCATCGCGCTGACGGGTGTTGACCCCCCTTTCCTAATCTCGGCACGGCCAAGACCCCGGAAAGGGCGGCGGCTCGGGATCGAGCTGCCATGAATTTCGCGCGGAATGTCGGTCAGGGCGCCCTAGAAGTCAAGCGCCCGGACGCCGCCCTAGTGCGGCAGCGACTTCGAGAAGGCGTTGATGACGACGACGCCCGCCACGATCAGGGCGAGCCCGATGATGGCCGGCGTGTCGAGCGTCTGCCGGAACCGAAACCAGCCGATCGCCGCGATCAGGACGATGCCGACGCCGGACCAGATCGCGTAGGCGAGCCCGACGGGAATCGACTTGAGGGTGAACGCGAGCGCGGTAAAGGAGACCGTGTAGGCCAGCGCCGTGACGACGCTCGGCCAAAGCCGGGTGAAGCCATTCGACTCCTTGAGGGCCGTGGTGCCGATCACCTCGAACACGATGGCAAGGGCCAGATAGAGAAATGGCTTGAGTGAGGTCACGGCGCGGTCTGTTCCTTGCTCCTTGCGATGTGTCTTCTTGCTGCCGTCCTAGAGCATATCCGACAGGCCGACCGCGAAGTCCAACAGGGCCTCGTCGCCGCCTTCCCAGCCGATGAAGGATAGCCCGGCCGGGCAGCCTGACGCTTCGCCCACGGGAACCGAAATTTGCGGCAGCCCGGCGAGGCCCGCCATGCACGTATTCTGTAGCGTGCGCGTGCGGTACTCCGCGAACGAGGCGCCGTCCGGAATGTTGCGCTCGGGAGGCTGGGTGGGCGTCGTGGGCAGGACGATCGCGGTTCCGGGCTGGAGGATGGACTTGAGATGGGCGGCCACGGTCTGGCGGACTTGGCGCGCCTCCTCGGCGTCCTCCGGACGAATGCCCGCGGCGATCTCGAAGCGCTCCTTGATCCCGGGCCCGAGCTCGACGTCGTTGTCCCTCACGAAGGGCAGGAGCGTCGACTGGATCTCGAAGCCTTGGATCGTCGCGAAGGCCGACCGCCAAGCGACGATGGTCTCTCCCGCGATGTCGGCCTGCTGGACGTCCGGAAGGGCGGGCGCGAGCGCATCGAGGGTGCGCCAGACGAGCTGGTCCACGCTGGCCTCGCATTCGGAGACGATGTCCTTCGCGAGGATGAGCCGCTCGATCGGTGCCTCGCGGCCGTCTCCCTGCAACAGGAGACGGGAGACGGTCCGGAACAGCTCGGCATCCGCCGCCAGGACACCAACGGTGTCGAAGCTTGGGGCCATCGGCGTCACACCGTTCATGGCGATGCGGCCGTGGGTCGGACGGAGCCCGAACAGCCCACAGAACGAGGCCGGGACGCGGATCGAGCCGCCCGTGTCGGAGCCGAGTGCGAAATCGCACATCTGCGCGGCCACGGCGGCGGCCGAGCCGCAAGAGGAGCCGCCGGTCACGTAGCGGCCCGAGCGCGGGTTCACCGGCTGGCCGTAATGGGCGTTGGTGCCGAGCACGCTGTAGAAGAATTCATCGCAAATGGTGATGCCGGTCAGGGTCGCGCCCGCGTCCAGGAGCGTCGCCACGGCGGGCGCCGTCGCAAGGGCGGGCGTCGCGGCAGCATAGGATTCCGGATTGCCGTTCCCTGTCTTGCGGCCCTCGATGGCGAAGAGGTCCTTCACCATGAAGCTGCGTCCCGCGAGGGGTCCGTCCTCGGCTCCCGCAAGCGGCTCTTCGAGCGTATGGGGAACGAGCGCATGAACGGGGTCGTGTTTCGGAATGCCCAGCATTTCTTATTTGCCTCCGTCTTTTGAAAAGAAGGTGCAGCGACGGACACAACGCCATAGAAGTGCCCCCACCGCAACGCTTGAAACCCCCGATCAGCCGAAGGCCAAGGTCCGGTGCGCGCAACGACGACAACCCGCAAGGCGCTCCCGCCGACGGTGTGGGCGCTGGGCTTCACATCCCTCTTCATGGATGTGTCCTCGGAGCTGATCCACGGACTGCTGCCCCTGTTCCTGGTCGTCAATCTCGGTGCCAGCGCCGCGGTGCTCGGCCTTGTGGAGGGGATCGCGGAAGCCGCCGCCCAGATCGTGAAGGTCTTCTCGGGCTGGCTTTCGGACACGCTCCGGCGCCGCAAGGCCCTGGCGGTCGCGGGCTACGGCCTCGCGGCCGTGACCAAGCCGCTGTTTCCCTTGGCGAGCACGGTCGCGCTGGTGGCGTTCGCGCGCCTGGTGGACAGGATCGGAAAAGGCATTCGCGGGGCTCCACGCGATGCGTTGGTCGCGGATGTGACGCCGCCGGCGCAACGGGGCGCCGCCTTCGGCTTGCGGCAATCGCTCGACACGGTCGGCGCGACGCTCGGGCCGCTGCTGGCCATCGGGCTCATGGCTCTGTTCAACGACGACATCCGCACCGTGTTGTGGTTCGCAGTCATCCCCGCCGTAATCTCTGTCGCGATCCTTCTGATCTTTGTCCGGGATCCCGGACCCCAGCACCTGTCGGCGGACGGCGCCAAACGTGTGCCCATCAAACTGCGGGACTTGGGCGGTCTCGGCGGGTTCTACTGGTTCGTGGTGGGCGCGGGAGCCGTGTTCACCCTGGCCCGGTTCAGCGAGGCGTTCCTGGTGATCCGGGCCTATGGAGCAGGTCTTCCTCTCGCGCTCGCGCCGGCGGTGATCGCCGTGATGAGCATTGTCTTCGCGGTCACCGCCTATCCGGTGGGCCGGCTCCAGGACAAATTCGGCGCGCGGCCGCCACTTTTGGCAGGGTTGACCGCCCTCATCGCCGCGGACCTGCTGCTGGCGTTTGGTTCGGGTCTCGTGACCGTGTTCCTTGCCATCGGGCTCTGGGGTCTCCATTTGGGACTGACACAGGGCGTGCTGTCGGCGCTGGTGGCCCATGCGGCGCCCGCCAAGCTTCGCGGCACGGCCTTCGGCGTCTTCGGCCTCACCGTCGGGGTCGCCACGCTGGCGGCGAGCCTGGTTGCTGGCATTCTGTGGGATGCCGTGTCGCCGGAAGCCACGTTCCTGACAGGCGCGGGGTTCGCCGGCGCGGCCCTAGTGGCCTTTCTGGCGCTGCGACCGGTCGAGCAGGCGTAGTTGCGAGCAGGCCTAGCGGCACCGCCGAGGACGGCGCTATAGAGAGCCGAACCTTTGGGATTGAAGACGATGAGCGCCACCACGCACAGCTTCCGCAAGATGAACGGTCTCGGGAACGACTTTGTCGTGATCGATCGCCGTCACGACGATCTTTCCTTGCCGGCGGATGCGGTGCGCGCGATCGCGGACCGAGCGACGGGTATCGGCTGCGACCAGCTGATCGCGCTCGATCCCTCGTCCGAGGCGGACGTGTTCATGCGCATCTGGAATGCCGACGGGGGCGAAGTGGCCGCCTGCGGCAACGCGGCACGCTGCGTGGCGGGCGTCGTGGCCGGTGAGCTCGGCCGCCCTACGGTGACCATCGAAACCGAAGATCAGGTGCTCGGCGCGTATGCGGGTCCGGACGGTCTCGTCACCATCGACATGGGCGAGCCGCGTCTTGCCTGGGATGAGATTCCTCTGACCGAGGAGTTTCACGACACGAGCTGCATCGAGTTGCAGGCCGGGCCGATCGATGCGCCGGTGCTGCATTCGCCGGGCGTGGTCAGCATGGGTAATCCGCATGCGATCTTCTTCGTCGACGACGCGGAAGCCATCGATCTCGGCCGGATCGGGCCCATGCTTGAGCACCATCCCCTGTTTCCCGAGCGCGCCAATATCTCGGTCGCGCGGGTTCTGGACGAGGGCCATATCCGCCTTCGCACCTGGGAGCGGGGTGCGGGGCTCACCCGCGCCTGCGGCACGGCCGCGTGCGCGTCCGCCGTTGCGGCGGTCCGGCGCGGGCTCACCGATCGGAAGGTCACGGTGTCGCTGCCGGGCGGGGATCTCGTGATCGAATGGCGCGAGGGCGATGGTCACGTGCTGATGACGGGCCCCTACGCGCTGGATTTCGAGGGTACGTTGCCGCCCGAGCTGCTTGGCTCAGAAGCGCAAGGCGTCTGAGACACTTATGGTGTCTGACACACTGGATGAATTCTGTTAGAAGCCGCCACATGTCGGATCTGGACATCATCACCTTTGGCTGCAGGCTCAATTCTTACGAGTCCGAAGTCATGCGCGAGCACGCGAACGCCGCCGGCCTTGCCGACGCGGTGATCGTCAACACCTGCGCGGTGACCGGCGAGGCTGTCCGCCAAGCGCGCCAGGCGATCCGCAAGGCGCGTCGCGAGCGCCCCGATGCGAAGATCGTGGTGACCGGTTGCGCAGCCCAGATCGATCCGGATCAGTTCGCGCAGATGGACGAGGTGGATCGCGTCATCGGCAACCAGGAAAAGCTTGAGGCGCGGACGTTCCAGTCTCTCGGCATGCCAGGTCTCGGGACGGAGGACACGGAAAAGGTCTCGGTCAACGACATCATGGCGGTCACGGAGACGGCGGGCCATCTGATCGACGGCTTCGGCGGCCGCGCTCGCGCCTATGTGCAGATCCAGAACGGCTGCGATCATCGTTGCACGTTCTGCATCATCCCGTATGGACGCGGGCCGTCGCGGTCGGTGCCTGCGGGCGAAGTGGTGGCGCAAGTTCGCCGCCTTGTGGAGAACGGCTATCAGGAGATCGTGCTGACCGGTGTCGACATGACAGCCTATGGCAAGGACCTGCCTGGCGTCTCGACGCTGGGCAAGCTTGTGCGGACCGTGCTCAAGCTCGTGCCCGAGCTGCCGCGTCTCCGGCTCTCCTCCATCGATTCCGTCGAAGCGGACCCGGACCTCATCGCGGCCATCGCCGAAGAAGAACGGCTGATGCCGCATCTGCACCTGTCTTTGCAGGCGGGCGACGATCTCACGTTGAAGCGGATGAAGCGCCGCCACGCGCGGGCCGACTCCGTTGCGTTTTGCGAAGCGATGCGACGCGTGCGTCCCGATATCGTGTTCGGCGCCGACATCATTGCCGGGTTCCCCACGGAAACCGCCGACATGTTCCAGAACTCGCTGTCGCTGGTGGACGATTGCGGCCTCACCTTCCTGCATGTCTTTCCGTTTTCGCCGCGCGAGGGTACGCCCGCCGCGCGCATGCCCCAGGTCCACGGCACCGTCATCGCTGAGCGGGCCCGGGCGCTGCGGGAGAAGGGCGCGGCCGCACTGCACGTCCATCTCGAAGGCGCGAAGGGCCGCCGCATCCAGGTTCTCATGGAGACGGACAACCAGGGCCGCTCCGCCGATTTCACGCCGGTCCGTGTCGATCCTTGCACGATAGGCGCGGGCGCTCTCGTCGACTGTGTCGTTGCGGGCGACGACGGCGCCGCGTGGATTGCGGAGGCGCTGCGGTGAGCGGCGAGGAGAGGCCCGAAGAGAAGCAGGGATGGTTCGCGCGGCTCAAGGCAGGCGTATCGCGCACGTCCAGCGCGCTGGGTGAAAACCTCACCGGTGTACTCACCAAGCGCAAGCTCGACGAGGAGACACTGGACGAACTCGAGGAAGTTCTGCTCAAGGCCGATCTCGGCTTCGCCATGGCCGATCGCATCCGCGATCGCCTCTCGATGGGGCGGCACGACAAGAACATCACCGCCGCCGATGTGCGCGCCGTTCTGGCCGAAGAAGTCGCGCAGGTTCTGGAGCCGGTCGCGAAGCCGCTCGAGCTCGACGCGGACGCCAAGCCGCACGTGATCCTGGTCGTCGGTGTCAACGGAACGGGTAAGACGACCACGATCGGCAAGCTTGCCCACCAGTTCGTCAAGAACGGGAAGACTGTCCTGCTCGCCGCCGGGGACACGTTCCGCGCCGCCGCCATCGATCAGCTCAAGATCTGGGGCGGACGTGTTGGGGCCGAAGTGGTTGCACGGGATGTCGGCGCGGATCCGGCCGGCGTCGCCTTCGAAGCGCTCGAGCGGGCGAAGGAAGCCGGCACGGATGTCCTGCTTATCGATACGGCAGGGCGGTTGCACAACAAGGGCGACCTCATGGCCGAACTGGCAAAGGTTGTTCGCGTGTTGAAGAAATTCGATCCGGACGCGCCGCATACGGTCCTGCTCGTATTGGATGCCACCACCGGACAGAACGCATTGAGCCAGGTCCAAACGTTTCGCGAGATCGCAGGCGTCACCAATCTCGTCGTAACCAAGCTCGATGGTTCGGCGCGCGGCGGCATCGTGGTGGCGATCGCAGAGAAGTTCGGTCTCCCCATAAATGCCATCGGAGTCGGCGAGGGTATCGAAGATTTCGAGCCGTTCGATGCGCATGACTATGCGCGCGCTATTGCAGGAGCAGACCAAGAGAATGACGCAGCCGCCTGACGCCACAACGGAGCCGGTGACGAAGACCGAGATCAAGAAGGGCAAGGAGTCGGAGCAATCCGTCGCCGGAAAGCTCCTGATCGAGCTTGGGCCGCTGCTTGTGTTTTTCGGTGTGAACGCGGCTTATGGCATTTTTGCCGGCACCGCGGCGTTCATGGTGGCGACGATCGTCTCGCTCGGTCTTGCCTGGTGGCTATACCGGAAGATTCCGGTGATGCCGGTCGTCAGTGCGGGTCTGGTTCTCGCGTTCGGCGGTTTGACGCTTTACCTGCACGACGACACGTTCATCAAGCTCAAGCCGACGATCGTCTACACGATGTTCGCCATACTGCTGATCGGCGGTTTGTTCGCGCGGAAGCCCGTGCTCGCCCTTTTGTTCGGTCCCGTGTTCAATCTGACGCAGGAGGGTTGGCGTAAACTGACAATACGGTGGGCGATATTCTTCGTAGCCATGGCGGTCCTCAATGAATTTGTGTGGCGCAGTTTCTCGACCGACACATGGGTAAGTTTCAAAGCCTTCGGATTTCTCCCGATCACGTTTCTATTTGCCATGCTCCAAGTGCCGCTGATGCAGCGCTACGGGGTGGAAGAGAACTCGCAACAGCATTGAGGTGGCACATTTCGCGCGAATCCGGCCCAGATTGGCTCTTGCAGGATGCGCGCGCGGTGCCGATATGAGGCGCTCAGTGTGCGGCTTGTCTCTGGTAGGGACCGTACTCTGAGGTTTGTTGCGGGGTGACAGCATGTCCCGTTGCCGCATGGTGCAACCGGGTGTGTGCTTGCGATCTAAAACATCAGGCGCCGGAAGGTCCGAGGTCAGTGGACTTGGGACGAGGCGTCGTTTCACACGGGGAACGTCCATATGACGACGAAATCTAAGAATCCGCTCGAGAGCTCGGCGACGCATCTGTTGCACCGCGCGGGTCAGCGGGCGGCAGACATCTTTGCCGAAGAGGCGAAGAAGAGCGGACTCACGCCTCGACAGTACGCCGTCCTCACCGCCGTCTCTCAGGAAGAGGGCTTGCCGCAGGCGGAGCTTGTTGCGCGCACCGGCATCGATCGCTCGACCTTGGCCGACATCGTCGCCCGGCTGCTTGGGCGGGGTCTCATTCAGCGCAAGCGCGCCAAGGAGGACGGCCGGGCCTACGCCATCAAGCTGAGCGCGAAGGGGACGAAAGCCTTGGCAAAGGCGAAGCCTGCCGCAAGCACGGCAGATTCGCGGCTTCTGGCGGGCCTCAGCGCGACGAAACGGAACGAGTTTCTGGCTACGCTGGCCACGATCGTGGCCGCGGGAGACGACGCCTAGCCTGACGGCTCGTCCTCACCCTGCCGTTGATCTGACTGCGCGGACGCCGCGCCGCTTTGGATGAGCGGTAGGATTTTCGTCTCGACGACCTCTCGGGTCAGCGGCCCCGCGTGGCGGAACGCAACCGTTCCGTCGCTCGCGATCACGTAGAGCTCCGGAACGCCGTACACACCGAAATCGATGGCCGTCCGCCCTGAGCGGTCGACCCCGATGCCCGTATACGGATCGCCGTAGCCACCGAGGAAGCGGCGGGCGGCGGTCGCGTCGTCTTTGTAGTTGATGCCAAAGAACGGAATGTCCGGATCTTGAGCGTGCAGCGCTTTGGAGAGCGCCATGACGTCCGGATGTTCCTCTCGGCACGGCCCGCACCAGGATGCGAAGAAATGGACGACGGCGGGCTTGCCCTTGCCGAGCGTGGCGGACGTGATGCCGCCCGATGCGCTGGGCGTTGCGCCGGCTTCATTCAGGGGCGGTAGGTCGAATTTCGGTACCGGCTTGCCGATCAGGGCCGACGGCAGGTTCGACGGGTCGCCAGAGTTCAGCGCGATGAGGAACAAGCCGGCAATGGCGGCGAAGATGACGAACGGCAGCAGAACGCCGAAGCGGCGCTCGGGCGTCGCGGGCACAGCTGCGGCGTCTTTCCCGTCGGGGCTTTGAGGGTCGGTCACCTGGCTGCCTTTGCGTCCCATGGGCATCGTCACGGCGCGGTGCGGGTCACGGTCGGCGTTGCCGCAGGTCTCCGCCTTGCGGCCGAGCGGCGGGTGATGCCTTGCCGCTCGAGGTCGGCCAAGAGGCGTCGCTGTTTGCGGTCATCCGCGATGATGGCGATCGTGAGCGCCCCCAACGCGACGAACGCCACGGCGTAGGCGCCGATGATGAAGCTGGCATGGGGTCCGAGACCGAGCATGTGTGGGTCCTCGTCTAAGACATGGCCGCTTGAGCGACTTGAGTCTGTTGCAGGACGCGCACCCGGCGCCGCAGGATTTCAGCGCGCATGGCGATGAGGTGCAGCAGCACAAAGAGTGCAAGGAAGGCGCCCCCCATCACGAAGAGCGGCGTGAGGAGTGCGGGATCGATCGTCGGACCGCCGGCGCGGAAGACGCTCGCGGGCTGATGCAGCGTGTTCCACCAGTCGACCGAGAATTTGATGATGGGCAGGTTGACGGCACCGACCAGCGCCAGGATCGCGGCCGCGCGTCCGGCCCGTCCCGGGTCCTCGATCGACTGCCATAGGGCAATCAGCCCGAGATAGAGCAGAAACAGCACGAGCAGCGACGTCAGCCGCGCATCCCACACCCAATAGGTGCCCCACATGGGTTTGCCCCAGAGCGAGCCGGTCACCAGGATCACGAAGGTGAACGTCGCGCCGATCGGGGCCGCGGCCTTCGCCGCCACGTCGGCCAGCGGGTGCCGCCAGATCAGTGTGCCGAGCGCAGCGATGGCGATGACCGCGTAGCAGCCCATGCCGACCCAGGCGGCGGGCACGTGGATGTACATGATCCGGACGGTCTCGCCTTGCTGGTAGTCGGCGGGCGCTACGAAGAACGCCTGATACAGGCCAATCCCGAGCAGGATCGCCGTGAGCGCGGCGAGCCACGGAATCACCGCCCCGGCAAAGGTCAAGAAGCGCGAGGGGTTGGCGAGATTGGTCAGTGAGAATGTCATGGTTGCTGATCTAGTGGCTTTGGCCGGAAAGCGCAAAGCAGAAGCGCCATGAAAAAACGGAAAGGTGTGCCGTAAACAAGGCCGAATGCTGCCCTAACGGAAGCTGTTGCGGAGGGCCGCGGCGGCGGCGAGCGGCGCCAGAACCATGCTGGCCAGGCTGATCGCGCAGAGCATCAGGAAGGGCGGCCAGGGCGATCCGGGCCCCGTCACGGCGGCGGAAATGGTGGATACGCCGAAAATGAGCACGGGCACATAGAGCGGCAGGACGAGCAGCGCGAGCAGGAGCCCGCTGCGACGTAGGCCCAGTGTAAGGCTGGCGCCGATCCCCGCAATGAAGCTGACTGCCGGGGTGCCCGCGAGCATCGCGAGGACCAGGATCGGGATCGCGTCGATCGGGAAGTTGAGCAACAACCCCAGCACCGGCGCAAGCAGGGCGAGGGGGACACAGGTGGTCACCCAATGCGCGAGTGACTTCGATGCGGCTACGGCGGCAAGCGGGAGAGGCCCCATAGCCAGCACGTCGAGGGATCCGTCCTCGTAGTCGTTGTGAAAGATGCGGTCGGCGGACAGGAGCGCCGCCAACAGCAGGGCGATCCACAAGAGGCCCGGCGCTACGCGCGCAAGGAGGTCCATGTCCGGCCCGAGACCGAACGGGGCAATGGCCACCACCACCAAATAGAAGCCGAGCGCCACGCCGATGGCGCCCCCTTCGCGGAAAGCGAGTGCGATGTCGCGCCGAAGAAGAGCGAGGGCGGCCGTCACGATGCCGGTTCCTGGTCGGGGGCCTCGCCGGGATCCAGGCATTGCAGATCGAGCGTATGGGTGAAGGCACCGCCCAGCGGGACATGGGTCGAGACGATGGCGATGCCGCCCGCTTGCCCATGCGCCTCAATAGCCTTTGCAAGGCGCGCGACGGACGCGGTATCGAGTGAGACCGACGGTTCGTCGAGCAGCCAGATCGGGCGCGGACAGGCAAACAATCGCGAGAGCGCGAGCTTTCTCTTCTGGCCGGCGGAGAGGAACCCGGCCGCGATATCGGCGATCGGCGTCAGCCCGAAAACGTCGAGCGCGAAGTCCACGTCGCCACTTTCAAAGTCGCCGCGCAGATAGTCCATCCAAAACGCCAGGTTCTCCCGCACGCTCAGACTGGCTTTCAGTCCATTCAGATGTCCGACGTAGTGGCACAGTTCGGCCGCCGGTGTATCCGCCTCGGCGCCCGCCGCGGCGATCTCTCCCGCCGCGAGAGGCAGCAGGCCGGCGATCTGACGCATAAGGCTGGTCTTGCCCGTCCCGTTGGGGCCCTGCACGAGGAGCGCATCACCGGGCTCGAGGCTGAAGGAAAGCCCCTCGAACAGGCGCCGCCCGCCTCGGTCGCAGGCGACGTCATGAGCCGCGAGGGATACGGAGAAAAGGGTGCTCATAGAACGGTCTGCAGCCTGGTTGCGCAAAATTTCGGCAGGTTGGGTCGCGGCGGCGATGGAAAGCGCGTCTCTTCGCGTCATTGTCTGGTCGTTGCAAGGGTCTTTATAGTTGCCGAAAAGCGTGTATCCAAAGGCCAACACGCCCCACTGGCCGGGAAATCGCCCCAATCGGGGGCGCAAGGGCCGGTTTGAGGCTTCACGGCGATGGGGTTAGACGCAATTGGCTGCGTCTTTGCATTCAATTGGCCAAGGCGAACATATTTGCTGGGACTTGCCCAACGTCTGGGCTCGTAAAGGAGATTTCATTGACATCGGCTGTTTTGACCTCGCTCGACAGCTTCAAGTGCCGGCGCACTCTGAAGGTCGGTAAGCACGAGTACGAGTATTTTGATCTGAAGGTCGCGGAGAAAAAGGGGCTACACGGCGTCGGCAAGCTGCCGTTCTCCTTGAAGGTTCTGCTCGAGAACCTCCTGCGGCACGAGGACGGGCGCACGGTCACCTCGGACGACATCCGCGCGCTTGCCGAATGGGTTCAGAACAAGCGCAGCGACCGCGAGATTGCCTTCCGGCCCGCGCGCGTGCTGATGCAGGATTTCACGGGCGTTCCCGCGGTCGTCGACCTCGCGGCCATGCGCGATGCGGTCGCCAAGCTCGGCGGCGATTCCAAGAAGATCAACCCTTTGGCTCCCGTCGATCTCGTGATCGATCATTCTGTGATGGTCGATGCGTTCGGCTCCGGCGCCTCGTTCAAGTTCAACGTCGACAAGGAATATGAGCGCAACGGCGAGCGTTATGCGTTCCTGCGCTGGGGCGCCGGCGCGTTCGACAATTTCCGCGTCGTGCCGCCCGGAACCGGCATCTGCCACCAGGTCAATCTCGAATATCTGGCCCAGACCGTGTGGACAAAGGAAGAGAACGGCAAGACGGTCGCCTACCCGGATACGCTCGTCGGCACCGACTCCCACACGACCATGGTCAACGGGCTCGCGGTGCTTGGCTGGGGCGTCGGCGGCATCGAGGCGGAAGCGGCCATGCTCGGCCAACCGATCTCCATGCTGCTTCCCGAGGTGATCGGCTTCGAGCTCAAGGGAGAGCTCAAGGAAGGCGTCACCGCCACCGATCTCGTGCTCACCGTAGTCGAGATGCTGCGCGAGAAGGGCGTGGTCGGTAAGTTCGTTGAGTTCTATGGCTCGGGTCTCGACAATCTGCCGCTCGAAGACCGCGCCACCATCGCCAACATGGCGCCGGAATACGGCGCGACTTGCGGCTTCTTCCCCGTCGACAAGGAAGCTCTGGCTTATTTGGAAGCCACCGCGCGCAAGGACTCCCGCGTCGAACTGGTTAAGGCCTACGCCAAGGCACAAGGCATGTACCGCAAGGATGACACGGACGATCCTGTCTTCACCGACACGCTGTCGCTCAACCTCTCCGACGTCGTGCCGTCGATTGCCGGTCCGAAGCGGCCGCAGGACCGTGTGGCGCTCACCAACGCGGCGCCTGCGTTCTCGAAGGTCCTCGACCAGGAATACGGCAAGGGCGCTGAGGCCGATAAGCGCGTTCCGGTCGACGGAAAGAACTACGACCTCGGACACGGTGACGTTGTCATCGCCGCGATCACGTCCTGCACCAACACGTCCAACCCTTACGTGATGGTGGGTGCCGGCGTGCTGGCGCGCAACGCGGTCGAGAAGGGGCTCACCGTGAAGCCCTGGGTGAAGACCTCACTCGCGCCCGGTTCGCAAGTCGTCACCGACTACCTGGAGCAGGCGGGACTGCAAAAAGATCTCGACGCGCTGGGCTTCAATCTCGTCGGCTATGGCTGCACGACGTGTATCGGCAACTCCGGGCCGTTGCCCGAAGAGATCTCGCATACGATCCACGAGAACGGCCTTGCCGTCGCCTCGGTGCTCTCCGGCAACCGGAACTTCGAGGGCCGGGTGAACAACGACGTGCGGGCGAATTATCTCGCCTCGCCGCCGCTCGTGGTCGCCTATGCCCTGGCGGGCTCGGTCACGATCGATCTGACGACCGAGCCGATCGGCACGGGCAAGGACGGCAAGCCGGTCTATCTCAAGGACATCTGGCCGTCGTCCAAGGAGATCGCGAAACTCGTGCGCAAGGCAGTCAAGAAGTCCATGTTCAAGGAGCGCTATGGCGACGTGTTCAAGGGCGACCCGGAATGGCAGGCCATCGCCGTCGAAGGCGGACTCACCTATCAGTGGGACACATCGTCGACCTACGTGCAGGAGCCGCCGTACTTCGCCGACATGACCATGAACCCCGCGCCGTTGACGGATATCGAAGACGCGCGCGTGCTTGGCCTTTTCCTGGACTCGATCACGACCGACCACATCTCGCCTGCTGGCGCGATCAAGGCGGACAGTCCTGCGGGCCGATACCTGACCCAGCACGGCGTCGCTCCGGCGGACTTCAACTCCTACGGCTCGCGGCGCGGCAATCACGAGGTGATGATGCGCGGCACGTTCGCCAACACGCGCATCAAGAACCAGATGGTTCCCGGCGTCGAGGGCGGCGTGACCGTGCATTACCCCTCCGGTGAGCGCCTTGCCATGTACGACGCGGCGATGCGCTACAAGGCCGAGAACGTGCCGTTGGTGGTGTTCGCCGGCAAGGAATACGGCACGGGATCCTCGCGTGACTGGGCCGCCAAGGGCACGCGCCTCTTGGGCGTGCGCGCCGTCATTGCCGTGAGCTTCGAACGGATCCACCGCTCGAACCTGATCGGCATGGGCGTGCTGCCGCTGACGTTCACGGACAATGCGTCATGGGAGACGCTGGGTCTCGTCGGCAACGAGACCGTGACTCTCAAGGGGCTCGCGGACATTCAGCCGGGCCAAATCGTCGAGGCCGCCATCACCTATCCGGACGGCAAGACGCGAACGGTTCCCTTGCTGGTCCGCATCGACACGTATGACGAGCTGGACTACTTCCGCAACGGGGGAATCTTGCACTACGTGCTGCGCGGCCTTGTGAAAGAGGCGGCTTAAGGCACTTGTGCCCCAGCCTGGAAGACGCGTATACGCGAATACAATTCGGTGCCTCAATTTCCAGTAATTCCGCGGAATGAGGTCACCGAGTTGTGACTGCGCGCGATCTGATTTTGCCAGAAAGTCAAACTGGATTCCGGCATGCTGTCAGCCATGAAGATTGCCATTTCCAGAAGACCCCTTCTGCGGGCCGGCGGCGCACTCGCTTTCGCCCTTTTGGGTTTTGGGACCGCATCCACCGTCGGCCACGCCGAAGACGCCGGTGCTATTCAGACACCTAGTGAGGGGAGCGCTCCGGTTCTACTTGAACTCTTCACCAGCCAGGGCTGCTCCTCCTGCCCGCCGGCTGATGCCTTGTTGACCCAGCTGAAGAACAAGCCGGGCGTGATCACGCTGTCATTCTCCGTGGACTATTGGAATTATCTCGGCTGGCACGACACGCTTTCCAGCCCCGAGAACAGCGATCGGCAGCGCGACTATGCGATGGCGCGCGGCGACGGCAAGGTCTACACGCCGCAGGTCGTTGTGGACGGCATCGACCATGTGAACGGCGCCAACGAAGCGGCTATCGAGATGGCCATCCGAAACGCGGAGCGGCGGCTAAGGGATGTGAAGGTGCCCATGACGATGCGCGCGGAAGGCGACAGTCTGTTGGTCGACATCGGGCGCGCGCCCGAGAAGTCCGACATGCGTCAGGCGACAGTTTGGCTGGCGGTGGCGAAGGACAAGGAGACGGTGAAGATCACGCGCGGCGAAAACCGCGGCGAAACGATCACCTACACGCATCCGGTGCGCGAACTGATGCCCGTGGGAATGTGGAAGGGTGAGCCGACGACACTGCGCTTGCCGCTGAAGGATCTACACGGCATCGGCGGCGACTGCCTTGTATCGCTGCTGCAGGTGGAAGGCGCGGGGCCCGTCCTCGGCGCCGCGATGTTCGAACCGAAACCTCAATAAGACGTCGGGATCCCCTGGCCCCAAAAACAAAGGACCGGCGTTAGCCGGCCCTTTGTAGTGCCACTGAAAACAACGGCCCGGCCCCCGCGAAAGACCCCGGGGGGCTGGGGGGCTGATATTCCGAGATCCCTCGACTAGGACCGGGCCATAAGGCAACTTTCGATATCCTAAGGATTTCTGGGGCGTGCGGTTGACTGAAACGGGGCGGAACTGTGATTTCTGTTACGTTTTGTTACAGGTACGGGGCCGCACCTTAGGCGCGGGAGTTGCTTGAAATTCGTCTGCCGCACGGTCATCATGACGGTTCCGTCACAGGAGGCGCGTGTTGAGCGAAACGGAGCCGATAGTCTTGCCGCTGGCACGGGTGGCCGGCGGCGAATCATACCGAGCAGAGGTGGCGGCGCGGCGCGAAGGCATTGCCTTCGATCGTGCGGAACTCAGCCAGATTCTCAGTGTCTATGGACGGATGGTGGCGAGCGGCGAGTGGCGCGACTACGCCATCGACATGCTCAAGGAGAAAGCCGTTTTCTCGATCTTCCGGCGCTCCTCGGAAATGCCCCTCTATCGCATCGAAAAGACCCCGAAATTGGCACGGCGCCAGGGCGCCTACAGCGTGGTTGCGGCCACGGGGCTGATCCTCAAGCGCGGCCACGATCTGAGCCGTGTTCTAAGGGCCTTGGACAAGGGTTTGAGGGTTGTGACCTGACACGAGCCTCGCCGCTCAATCTCTGACAGCGGACAAAAGAGAAGCCCCGGAGACGGGGGGACTCGGGGCTTCTCCGGTTCCGTACGGGGGGAACCTCGCGCCGGGGAGGGATGCCCGTCGCGAATTCGGAATCTGGCGACGATTGGCGGTTTTTCAAGGCTCTGCCCGCGCGAAGCGCTCGATTCGCGCAACCACTGATTTTTCAACGAAAAAGGCCCCGGCGGGTCGCCGGGGCCTCATGTCGTTCGAAGTCTACCGCCTGCAATCCGGCTGGCGCGTCCTAGTTGCGGCTCGAGCCGAAGAGCTGCAGCAGCATCAAGAACAGGTTGATGAAGTCCAGATAGAGCCGAAGGGCGCCCATCACAGCCTTCTTACCGGCGACGGTCCCGTCATCCTGGACGCTGTACATTTCCTTGATCTGCTGAGTGTCGTAGGCGGTAAGGCCGGCGAACACCAACACACCGATCACCGACACTGCGAATTGCAGCGCCGTGGAGCCGATGAACAGGTTCACGAGCGAGGCGATGATGATGCCGATCAGGCCCATGAACAGGAAGGAGCCCCAGCCGGAAATGTCCTTCTTCGTGGTGTAGCCCCACAAGGACAGCGCGCCGAAGGCTGCGGCCGTGATGAAGAACACCCGCGCGATGCTCTCGCCAGCATAGACGAGGAAGATCGACGAGATCGATGCGCCCATGAGCGCCGCGAATAGCCAGAACAGCATCTGCGCCGTACCGACGTTTAGGGTCTGGATCTTGAAGGACAGGAAGAACACCATCGCCAGCGGTGCGAAGATCACGACCCATTTGAACGCGCTGGCAAACATAAGGTTGCCGAACGAGGTGAGTCCGGTGATGGAGCCGTCCGCACCCGTCACCACCGACATTGCGTAAACCGCATAGGCAACCACGCCGGTGATGGCCACGCCGGAGGCCATGTAGTTGTAGACGCGGAGCATGTAGGCGCGAAGCCCCTGGTCGATCACGCCGGCATCGGCGCGTCCAACCGTCTGCTCATAACGTCTTTCGAGTTCCGCCATGAAATTGGGTCCTTTGTTCCGTTGTTTCGTTGGTCGTAGTTCGTCGCGGCCAACGCCGCATTTGCGTGAAATATGGGGGTTTCAGGCTATTTCCGCAAGATGATGGGATCGTGACCGGGCAATCGGAAGCTTCTATCAGTTTCCCGCCGTTTTCCGATCACGTCGCCGCTCTACTCCGCCCGCAGATAAGGCGCCGCCTTGACCGAAAGCACGCGCCACGTGGTGATGGCCCCGACCGACAAGACCAGAGCAAGTGCCAGTCCAACAGTTCCCAGGGCCGCCCACGGGTCGAAGACGAAGGTGATGTCGAACGCGAAGGTGCAAAGGGCCCAGGCCGTCACCGTTGCGATGACGACGGCTAGAACGGCGGTTGCCAATCCAAGCAAGCCGAACTCGATGAGTTCGGCGCCGAGAATCTGCCGCCGTGTGGCGCCGAGCGTCTTATAGAGCACGGCGAGATAGGTCCGGCGCTGCTGGCCGGCGGAGACAGCGCCTGCGAGCACCGCGGCCCCGATCAGCAAGGTGAAGCCAGCCGTGGCGCTGATCGCGGCCATGAGCTTGGCCAGCATGGACTTCGCCGCGTCGACGATGTCGCCGATCTTGATGGCCGTCACCAGCGGAAAACGCTCGGCCAGCCCCTGGATGATCTTTGCTTCCGTTTCCGGCGCCGTGCCCTTCGGCAGTTCGAGCGTGGTAACCAGCCGGTGCGGCGCACCCTGAAGCGTGTTCGGCGAGAACACCATGACGAAGTTGATGGCGAGCGATTCCCAGTCGATTTTGCGCATGGAGGCGATCTTGGCCTCCACATTGCGGCCGAGGATATTGACGGTGACCATGTCGCCGATATCGAGGCCGAGGCCGCGCGCGAGTTCGCCGTCGAAGGACACGAGCGGCGGCCCGTCATAGGCCTTGGGCCACCACTCGCCCTTTTCGACCTCGGAGGAACCGGGAACGCTGTCCGTATAGGTCAGGCCACGGTCGCCGGAGATGACCCAGCGTGTATCGGGCGAGACCTCGGCCTCCTCGACGGGCACGCCTTTGAGCTCGACGATGCGACCGCGCAGCATGGGTGCGTTGTCCATCTTGGCGTCGGGCTCGATGGTCTTGGCCGTCTTTTCGAACGCCCCGAGGTCGTCCGGCTCCACGTCGAGGAAGTAATAGGCGGGGGCGTCGACCTCCACATGGCTCTCGATCTCGGCGAGCAGCGATCCGTGGATCAATGCCACGGCGATCAGGAGCCCGAGGCCGAGGCCGAGCGAGACGGCGATGGCGCGGGCGAGCGACCCCGGCGCGCCGATGCTGGCCCAGGCCAGTGCAACCGATGGGGGCTTCGTGCGCCGGTGCTTGGCCGCGTAGCGTTGCACCAAGATTCCGAATCCGAGAAGCAGCCCGAATGCCACGAGGATACCGAGGGAGATCGCCGCCGTGACGAGCCGCTCCTCGCTCGAGGCGATGGCGAGTACGAAGAGCGCAAGCCCCGCCGCGGCGGAGCCGATCGCGAACGGTGTCGCCGAGCGCGTCCGCTCGTCCGTGAGCCCGGACCGCATGAGCCTTGCCGGCGAGATGAGGCTGGCACGGCCCAGGGGCCACAGCACGAACAGGACCATGGTTAGGAGTCCCGCGAGTGCGGCGACGATAAGCGGGATCGGATGAGGCTCGACGGCAAGCGGCAGCGGCAGCGCGTCTTCGTAGAGTGTCGCGATCGCCAGCGGCGCGAATGCGCCGAGCGCCAGGCCAATGGCGATGCCGATCCCGGCCAGCATCACCGCCTGGATCAGGTAGACCTTCAGGACGAGGCCGCTGGTGGCGCCAAGACATTTGAACGTGGCGATGACATCACGCTTCTTCGCCATGTAGCTCTGGATCGCGTTGCCGACGCCAATGCCGCCGAGCAGCAGGGCTGTGAGCCCGACGAAATTGATGAACTGGGTGAAGCGTTTTGCGTCGCGCCGGAGTGAGGGCGCCGGGTCCGTCCAGTCGCGGATGGCAAAGCCGCTTTGCGGAAACGCCGCTTCCATGGCCTTCCGGATGGTCTCCAGTTTCCTCCGATCCGTGCCCGCGTCGTTCGGCAGCTTCACGCGATAGGTCCAGCGGATGAGGCTGCCGGGCTGCACGAGCCCGGTCTCGTCCAGTGTGTCGCGCGACATCAGGACCTTTGGACCGTAAGAGAGACGGTCGGCGAGCCGATCGGGCTGCTGACCGAGCGTGCCGGCAACCTTCGTCGTGGCTTCGCCGATCTTCAGCGTGTCGCCGATCTCGAGCCCAAGCCGCTCCAGCAGGACCGGCTCCACCAGCACCGTGTTTTGTTCCTGCCAGGCGGCCCCGAGATCCCCCGGCTCGATCACGTTCACCTCGCCGTAAAGAGGGTACGCGCCATCCACGGCCTTCACCTCGGTCAGCGCGCTTTTGCCGTCCAAGCCGCGGGCCATGGCGCGGAAGCTTGCGGACGCGGAGACCTGGCCGAGGTCGTGGAGTGCCGCGGACTCCTCGGCCGTGGCCTGGCGGTGAATGACCTCGAAAGACAGATCGCCGCCAATCAGCAGCCGTCCCTGATTGGCGAGGGCCTTGTCGAAGGAGGCGGCCAGCGATCCGATCGCGGCGACGGCGGCCACGCCAAGGGCGATGCACAGAACAAATACCGCGAGCCCGCCCGCGCCTGCGCGCAATTCGCGCAAAGCAATCTTTAAGGCCAGAGAGCCGCTGCCGGACGAGGACGGCGTATCGGCGAGTGTTGCTTGGGCCGTCACGATGCGCTTGCGCTCACCGGCGCGCCGTCGTCCACAATCCGCCCATCCGCAACGCTCACGATGCGGTCACAGCGCGTGGCGAGTTCGCGGTCGTGGGTGATCAGAAGCAGCGTGGCGCCCGTCCGCTCTTTCAGCGTGAAGAGCAGATCCATCACGAGCGCGCCCGTCGAAAGGTCCAGATTGCCGGTGGGTTCGTCGGCGAGGATGAGGGTCGGCCGCGTGGACAGCGCGCGCGCGATGGCGACCCGCTGCTGCTCGCCGCCGGACAGTTGTCCCGGGAAATGCGTTGTCCGATGGGAGAGCCCGACCTCTTCGAGCGCGTCTCGGGCGGCGTCCATCGCATCGTCCTTGCCGAGAAATTCCATCGGCAGCGCCACATTCTCGATGGCGGTCATGGTGGGGACGAGATGGAAGGACTGAAAGACGATCCCGATCTTGTTGGCGCGGAGGCGGGCCAAGCCATCTTCATCGAGCGTGCCTAGGTCCTTACCGGCGACGGCCACGCGTCCGGATGTGGCACGTTCGAGGCCCGCCGTGACCATCAAAAGCGTCGACTTGCCCGAGCCGCTCGGGCCGATAACCGCCACAGCTTCGCCCAACGAGACGTCTAGGTCGATGCCGCGCAGAATCGCCACGGCGCCCGCGCGCGATGGAAGCGTGACATGAACGTCTTCAAGCTCTATCGCCTGGGGCTGTCTCAGGGTCTGGTCCATGATCGGAAAAGGTCTCGGAATGTCATTGCGTCTTTGTGAATGCGAGCCCGATCGAGCGGTCACGCACCGTAACGGCATAGAGTAGGGCCAAACAGGTCGAAATGATGAAACGCGCAAAACTTCGTCTTCGCCACCTCGGTACGGTAGTCGCAGCGGTATGGATCGGTACGGTTTGCCTTTCCGACAAGGGACATGCCGAACAAGACGAGGCCGTCATTGTCGCCTTCGGAGACAGCCTGACATCGGGCTACGGTCTGCCGAACGACGAAGCGTTCCCATCGCAACTCGAAACGGCGTTGCGAAAGCGGGGTCACAAGGTTCGTGTGGTCAATGCCGGCGTGTCCGGCGACACGGCGGGTGCGGCCTTGCGGCGGCTCGACTGGGCGCTGGGCGAGGAGACGGACGTGGTCATCGTCGAGTTGGGCGGCAACGATGCGCTGCAGGGGCTGCCGCCCGATGCCACCAAGGTGGCGCTGGCCAAGATCCTGGAGAAGATCCAAGAAAAGAATCTGCCTGTTTTGTTGGCAGGGATGGAAGCGCCGCGCAACTTGGGGAAACAGTACGTAACGGAGTTCGGCGCGATTTATCCGGACCTGGCCGCGCGGTATAGTGTCCCCCTGTATCCCTTCTTCCTCGAGGGGGTCGCGCTCAACGCGCAATTGATGCAGAAGGACGGAATTCACCCGAACGGCAAGGGTGTCACCGTCATCGTTGATAAGATCTTGCCCCAGGTCGAGGCGTTGTTGGATGCGTCCCAAGTAGACGAGGACGGATGAGCGAGCCATTGAAACAAATCGCGGCGTTGCCTGTTGCCGAGACCCCGGACGGTCCGCGGGTGCTCCTCATCACCACGCGCGGCCGCGGCCGCTGGACAATCCCGAGAGGATGGCCGAAGCAAGGCGTGCCCGACAGCGACTTGGCTTTGACGGAGGCCTTGGAGGAGGCGGGGGTCACCGGCAAGATCGACAAGACGCCGATCGGTTCCTACACCTATACCAAGCGGCTGCATTTCTATTCGTGGGCGAAATGCGTCGTCGACGTATACCGGCTCAGCGTCAAGACGCATGAGGCGGACTGGCAGGAAAAGAATTCCCGAAGGGTTCGTTGGGTCTCGCCGGATGAAGCGGCTTCACTTGTCGCGGACGCCGAACTGGCGTCATTGTTGCGCAGCGTTTTCCATCTCAAGGCCGCGTAGGCACCCGAGACGGCGGGGGGGATGTCGTCTCACGCCGTGCCGAGAGGTCATCGCGAGGTCATTGAGTCTGCCTGCTCGAATGCCCAGATGGATGGATTGGCCCGGCTGGGGGTAGGGGTGCATGGGGGAAAAGGGAAACGGCGCCAAGAGAAAACGAGCGGACCGGGTGGTCCGGTCGCGGGTCGGCGCCACCTCGTTCCGCCGCCGTCCGCTTGAGCCGGGCACGCCGCTGGATAAGGACCTCCGCAAGATCGAGCGGCTCGAGGAGGCGACGCGCGCGGCCTCCCGCAATTACACCGCCTTGGCGGCAACATTCGCCTTTTTGCTGGCTGCCGCGCTCCTCGCGGACAGCCACTCCGTGGCCGGTCAAACGGGCCTGGTGCTGGCTCTTGCCGCAGTGATCGGCGGCTACCTGGCGCTGACGATCGGCGCCAACGACGTGGCGAACAATGTCGGCCCGGCAGTGGGAGCGCGCGCACTCACCATGACGGGGGCGCTCGCGCTCGCGGCCGTGTTCGAATGCGCCGGTGCGCTGATCGCGGGCGACAACGTGGTCGAGACCATCTCGGAGGGCTTAATCGATCCGACACTTCTGCCGAACACGGATGTCTTCGTCTGGGCCATGATGTCGGCCATGCTGGCCGCGGCCCTTTGGGTGCACCTGGCCACCTATGTTGGCGCCCCCATCTCGACGACCCACGCGATTGTCGGCGGCGTTCTCGGTGCGGGGCTCATCGGGCTTGGAGCGTCAGCGGTCGACTGGCGTGTGGTGGCGGAGGTCTTTGTGGCTTGGATGTTGTCGCCGCTTGCCGGCGCTCTCATCGCGGCCTGTCTCGTCGCCTTCATCGAGATCAACATGATCTACAAGCCAGACAAGATCGCCGCGGTGCGTCGATGGGTGCCCGTTCTCGTTGCGCTCATGGCGGCGGTCTTCTTTGCCTTCATCTCGCTGAATGTCTTCGGTGAAATTTGGGGCTTGGGGCATCACGTGGTCTTGCTCGTGAGCGTGCCAGTTTTCGGGATTGTCTATCTGCTTGCGGGGCCTTGGGTGTATGCCCAGTCCGAGGGTATGGAGAACCGCAATCAAAACGTGCGGCAGATGTTCCGTCCACCGCTCATCTTCGCGGCCTGTCTTCTCTCCTTCGCCCATGGCTCGAACGACGTTGCAAATGCGGTGGCGCCTCTCGCAGCCGTGCTGGAGAACGTCGGTCAACCTCAACTGTTGGGCGTGGCAGGCGTTCCTCTGTGGGTCATGCTCATCGGTGCGGTCGGTATCAGTCTCGGCCTGTTCCTGTTCGGACCGAGAATCGTCCGGGTTGTGGGTGAGCAAATCACGAGAATGAATCCGATGCGGGCCTTTTGCGTGGCGCTGGCGGCCGCTCTCACGGTCCTTGTCGCCTCCGAGCTCGGGATGCCCGTGTCGACGACGCAGACCGTAGTCGGTGCCGTGTTCGGCATCGGCTTCTTTCGCGAGTACGCGGCGCGTTATAGCCGCCGCCGGCGCTATTACATCCTGACGAGGAAGGGACGCCGTGCGGCGTCCGCGGTCCCTGCGACGCCGGATGAGATGCGCCGCCGCAAACTTGTGCGGCGTTCGCATGTCATCGGCATCGTGGCGACGTGGGCGGTCACGGTTCCCTGCGCCGCGGGCATTGCCGCGCTGATCTACACTGCCATCGACTGGATTCGCTGACGGCTTCGGGAGGCGTTCGAGGGAATTGGCCACGATCTACGACCTCAAGCCGCGATTTCAGGCGCTGCTTCGGCCGATGGCCGCTCGTCTCGTGCAAGCCGGAGCGAGCGCCAATGGCGTCACGCTTGCCGCGCTCATCATGAGTCTCGCTCAAGGGGCAGCAATGGCGTTCTGGCCCGAAGCGCGCTGGCCGCTGCTGTTGCTGCCGGTGACATTGCTCGTCCGCATGGCGCTCAACGCGATTGACGGGATCATGGCGAAGGAGCATGGCCAGAAGACCAAGGTGGGTGCGCTGTTCAACGAACTGTCCGACGTCGTTTCGGATGCGGCCCTGTATCTCCCGTTTGCGTTGATCGCCGGGGTGAACGCAGCCTTCGTGGTGCTTGTGGTGATCGCGAGCACCATCGCCGAAATGACAGGCGTATTGGGACCGATGATCGGCGCGACGCGGCGCTATGACGGGCCCTTCGGCAAGAGCGATCGGGCCTTCGCCTTCGGCACGCTGGCAGTGTTGCTGGGGATCGGCCTGGCGCCCGGACTGTGGACCACGATCATTCTCGCCGCGATGTTGGCGCTTGGCATTCTGACGATCTGGAGTCGCGCGCGGCGGGGCCTCGATGAGGCGGCACAATGATTGAGTGGCTCGGCACAACATTCGATCTACCGCAGCATGTGGTCGTGGCGACGCTTGGCCTTTGGGCGGTCTTGGTCGTCGCCTCGGGCATCGTGCTCGCGCTATCGGCGCGCGGCGCTGGCGACTATCGGGAGCTGATCGACCGCACGGCCTCCTGGTGGTGGATGATCGGCGCATTCACCTTCGCAATCGCCGCGAACCAGATCGTCGCGATCGTATTTCTCGCGTTCATCTCCTATCTTGCCCTCAAGGAGTATCTGTCGCTGATCCCAACGCGCCGGATCGATCGCGGGCTTCTGCTGTTCGCGTATCTCGCCGTGCCGATTCAATATCTGTGGGCTGGGATCGATTGGTACAACATGTTCCTCGTGTTCGTGCCGGTCTGGATGTTTCTCCTGTTTCCGGCGCTCATGGCGCTGCGCGGCGAGACGCAGAATTTCCTGCGGGCAGTGGGCACGCTGTCCTGGGGGCTCATGCTTACCGTCTTCTGCCTCAGCCACCTCGCCATGCTGCTCGTGTCGGGCGAGGTGCACAATCCGGTCGCGGGTGGCGTCGGGCTCTTGTTCTTCGTTGTCGTCCTCGCGCAGTTCAACGATGTGGCCCAGTACGTCTGGGGCAAGCTGTTCGGGTGCCACAAGGTGACGCCCCATGTCAGTCCGAAGAAGACCTGGGAAGGGTTGATCGGCGGCGTGCTGACGACCGTTGTCCTCGCAACGTTCCTGGGGCCGTACCTGACTCCCATGGATCACACATGGTCGGCGCTCGCTGGCGGCGTCATCGGCGTTGCAGGGTTTCTCGGCGACAGCAACATCTCGGCGGTCAAACGGGATCTGGGCGTCAAGGACGCCGGCGGGCTCATCCCCGGCCACGGTGGCATTCTCGACCGGGTCGATAGCCTGACCTATGCCGCGCCTGCCTTCTTCCATTTCTTCCGCTATTTCTTCACGCCGTAACAGTCGCTCGAATGACAGCCATGACGAGGGTCCTGCGGTTTCTGTTTTTCGGCGTTGTCGTGCGTGGCGCGATCCTGCTGACTCTCGGGCTCACCGTCCGCAATCGCGAGCGTCTTCCGACCAGAGGGCCGGCAATCATCGCGGCGAACCACAACTCCCACCTGGACACGCTGGCCTTGATGTCGCTGATGCCGTTGTCGCTTCTGCCCAAGCTGCGTCCCGTCGCGGCCGCGGACTACTTCCTGTCCGGAAAACTGCGCGGTTGGCTTGCGCGGGACATCGTCGGGATCATTCCGCTCGACCGTGCGAAAATTCGCAAGGGCGCCGACCCGCTTGCGGCACTCGAGGAGGCGCTCGACCGCGGCGAGATCCTGGTCCTTTTCCCGGAGGGCTCGCGCGGCGAGCCGGAGGCACTGGGCCGGTTCAAGACCGGAGTCGGCCAGTTGGCCGTGTCGCGTCCCGACGTGCCCGTGATCCCGGTCTACATGCACGGCTTCGGCAAGGCGCTACCGCGCGGGTCGTCTTTGCTGGTGCCGTTCAACTGCACCGTCAGCGTGGGCGAGAGGCTGTATGGACGGGAATTCGACGGGCCCCACGCCCGGCGTGAATTCATGGCGGGCTATGAATCGCGGATGTCGGAACTCGCCGCGGCGGAGACCGTGCCCGACTGGGACTAGAACAAACTGGGTCCGTTCGATCAGACCGGGAGACCCATGGCGGCAAGCGCCAGGATGAAGCAGGCGCAAGCCAGAAGTGTCGTGATGGCGCGCACATGGTTCCAGCGCACCCAGGTTAGACGATAGCGGCGCCACCGCTCGATCACGTCTTCGTCGTCCGGCGACCAAGCCAGCAGCGCATTGTTCAGCGGCACGCTCCGCAGCATGGTGACGCCGAACCCGCCGACGAGAAACAGGGCCGCGCCCGCGAAGGTGTAATGCGCGTAGATCTCACGCCAGGCGAAGATCGCTACGACGCCGACGGCGACGCACAGCAAAGCCGTTCCAAAAAACAGAACCAGGAAGACCGGCTTCTTGATTGCGAGAACGGTTGCTTGCATGGCGACGATCCCACGCTCGGCCGCGAGGCCCCCGAGCGCGCGCATGAAGAACATGGAGAAGGCGAAAAAGGTTCCGGCAAGCAGTGCCGTGCATAACGCGGCGCATGCCGTCAGTACAAAGAGCAAGTCAATCATAGAGCAATTCAGTCATGCGCCGGATTGATGGTGGCCGTTGGCAAGGCCGGTAACGGAGAGTCCGCTACCAATTGGGATTGGTGCATTTTACGCCCCTCGTGTTCACGGACGAGATCTTGCCGGTCTGCACGTCGATTTCCCAGGCATTGCGAAGATTGGTCCACCATTCGTCCGCGTCCTTGCCGCTGACCTCGCCCATGTAGCGTAGTGTGAAGTCCTCGCCCTTTATGCAGGCCGTGGAGAAGGTATACCCCTTATGCGGCTTGTCAGCGGTCAGCGCGTCGGTGACCTCGAAATCCGAGGATGAGCCGTCTTCGTCTTCCGACTTTGCCGTCAGCACCAGAACCGTGCCGTCGTGGCGGGTATAGTGCTGCACATAGAAGGGCGGCAGAACGAGGCCGCCACCCACATTGGTCCAGCCATCGAGTTCGAAGCTGCCCGAGTACGTTTTTCCGACCAGGGTCTGGGCGAAGTCTTCGTCGGAATCAGGAGCGTCTCCAGGGGTTGGTTCCGTGCCATTTTCTTCGACCGCGCCGGCCTCCGCCTGGGTCTCGTCCTGCGTTTCGGTCTGGGCGCCTGCGCTGCCGGCTATCATCAGGTAGACGGCGCTGATGGCCGCGAACGACCCAATCGATTTGGTGTTCATTCTACTCATCCACATTGTTGTAGTCTCACCGGCACGGTGAAGCGGCGTGGTGACGCTCTTGGTTCGCGTGGCACCCTATTCAAATTCCCTGCAAGATTCGCCCTTAATTTCAGCTCCGATGCCAATGCGATCCTGCCTTATCCCTAACGTGGCACCCGCACTTCTTGCGGTGGCGTTTCTCTCGGTTTGCATTTTTGCGCCCCGCTTTGCCGCGGCGGACAGACCCAACGGGACGGAAGAAAGCGGCTCCACGCATGCGGTCGCCGTGACCGATTGTGTATCGGAGCGGCTCAACATGATGGTCGGTCAAACTATCATGATGGGCTTTCCCGGCAGACGAACGGAGGACCCGGGCGTTCAGGCAGTATCGGCGCAGTTGCGCGATGGAACGATCGGGGGCGTGGTTCTGTTCCCGAAGAACATCGCCGACAAGGCCCAGCTCAAGACGCTGATCGATGCGTTGCGCGGCACCCGGTCCGATCTGCCGCCCTTCATCGCCGTGGATCAGGAGGGCGGCGCGGTCCAGCGTCTTCGGGCCAGGAAGGGCTTCGAGTGGTTCCCGTCGGCCAAACTGGTCGGCGGCAATCTCAGTCTCGATGCACAGGACGTGGCCGAGGAGATCTACCGCCAAATGGCCGTTGAGCTCGCCGGGCTCGGTTTCAACATGAACCTCGGTCCCGTGGTCGACGTGAACACCAACCCGGACAATCCGGTGATCGGCGCACGGGGACGCAGCTTCGGCGACAGCGCCGACATCGTCTCGCCCATGGCCGCCGCCTTCGTGAACGCGCACCATGCGGCGAATGTCGCAACCGTGGCCAAGCATTTCCCGGGGCACGGCTCGAGTACCGTCGACAGTCACCGCACGCTCCCGGACATCTCGCAGACCTGGCGTGAGGAGGAGCTCGACCCATATCGGCGCCTCGAGCTCCAAGGCCTGCTCGACGCGGTCATGATCGGCCATCTCTACCACCCCCGTTTCAGTGACCTGGAAGGGTTGCCTGCATCGCTGTCGGGGAAGGCGGTGGAGGCACTGCGGGGCGCCGATGGGCTCGCGTTCGACGGCGTGATCGTCAGCGACGATATGGAGATGGGCGCGATCCGCGAGCGCTTCACCCCTGAGGAGGCCGCGGTGCGGGCGCTCAAAGCCGGAACCGACATCGTGGTGTTCTCGAATATCAAGCGCGACGACCCCGAGTTCGGCAGGCGCATTCACCGGGCACTCTCCGAGGCCGTTTGCGACGGACGCCTGAGCGAGAAGCGCATCGAGGACGCCCATCGACGGATCGTGCGGCTCAAGGATCAGCTCAAGACGGATACGCTGCCGCGGGCCTGGTGAGCGCTATTTGGTGCTTTCGAGCGCTCGGAGGGCCCGTGACCGCGCGGCCGCGTGATCGACTATGGGCTCGGGATAGTCCTTCCCCAGCACGACACCCGCCGCGGCAAGAACGGTAGGCGGTGCGTCCCAGGGCGCATGGATATCGTTCGCCGGCAGCTCCGCGAGTTCCGGAACCCAGGTCCGCACATATTCACCTTCCGGATCGAACTTCTGGCCCTGGAGGATGGGATTGAAGATGCGGAAATAGGGCGCCGCGTCCGCGCCGCAGCCGGAGACCCACTGCCAGCTCGCCGAATTGTTGGCGAGGTCGGCGTCCACCAGCGTATCCCAGAACCAGGCCGCGCCCGCCTGCCACGGCAGGAGCAGATGCTTCACGAGAAAGGACGCGACGACCATGCGCGCGCGGTTGGGCATCCAGCCAGTTTCCCAGAGCTGGCGCATGGCCGCATCCACGACCGGATAGCCCGTCTGCCCGCGCTGCCAGGCGGTGAGCGCTTTCTTGTCGTCGCGCCACGGGAAGTTCTTGAATTCCGGCCGCAAGGGGACGTCCGGCAAGTCCGGGAAGCTGTGCAGGAGATGATAGGAGAACTCGCGCCAGCCGATCTCGCGCAGGAAGGCGTTTGCCCCTTTTTCGATGGCGCCGCCCTCCGCGTCAATCGCGTGGGACACCGCGTGCCAGACCTGGGCCGGGCTTATCTCGCCGAAATGCAGGTAGGGCGAAAGCAGCGATGTGGGCGTGCCGGGGAGGGCGTCCCGCTGCGTGGCGTAGGCGCCGATCCGCTCGTCGATGAACTCCGAGAGCGCGTCTTTCGCGGCCCGCTCGCCAGGCGTCCAGGATTTCCGCAAGCCACCGGCCCAATCGGGCTTCGAGGGTTGGAGCTTCAACTCGGCCAACTGTAGGCTCCGCGCGTCCGCAAAGCTGTTGAACTTCGGCGCTGCGCCGGGCGGCGGCGGGGCGGGTTGAGCAAGACAGGATTTCCAGAACGGCGTGAACACGCGGTATGGGCGACCGTCCTTGGTGACGATGTCGTCCGGCACAAAGAGAAGCCGCCCGCGGTGCAGATGAAACGCGACGTCGTGTTCGCGGCATAACTTTTCGACATCGGCCTCGCATCGCGTGCCAAAGGGTTCGTAGCTTTCTGTGGCATGGATCGCGGTGGCGTTCGTCTCGCGCAGGATCTCGGCCAAGACGCCGCGGGTCCGTCCGGCCCTCACGATGAGCGCGCCGCCACACTCGGACAGAGATGCGTCCAGCGCCTGGAGGCTCTCATGCAGCCACCAGCGCGACGCCCCACCGGGACGTGGAGCGCCAGGCGTTTCTACGTCATGTATGTACAGCGGCAGTACCGGCAAGCCCGCCTCAACGGCAGCGGTCAGCGCTTCATGATCGGCGAGGCGAAGGTCCTTGCGGAACCAAACGATGGCTGGGCGTGTCGCGTCTGCGTTCATGCGTTCGCCGTGGCGGCCAGCGCGGCCTCATGCAGCGCGCGGGATTCGCCTCCAAAGCAACAGAACACCACGCGCGCGATGCCGGGCACCTCGGGCAAGGTCTCCCGGACGGTCCGCACGGCGATCAGCGCCGCCCGGTCGGACGGGAATCCATAGATTCCCGTCGAGATGGCCGGAAAGGCGATGGAGCCAAGGCCTTTTTCGGCGGCAAGCAGAAGCGCGGTTCGGTAGCAGCTCGCGAGCTTTGCGCCTTCCCCGCTCTCGCCGCCGCCCCATACCGGGCCCACGCTGTGGATGACGTAAGGGGCGGGCAGGTTGAACCCTGGCGTTATTATCGACTCGCCCGTCGGGCAGCCGCCGAGTGCGGCGCAGGCCACCGCGAGGTCGGGTCCCGCTTTGCGGTGGATCGCGCCGCAGACCCCGCCGCCCGGCGCCAGCGCCTCGTTGGCGGCGTTGACGATGGCATCCACGTCGAGCGTGGTGATGTCCGCGTCGATGATCGCGATCCGGCCTTCCATTAGGTCATTGCAGGCCGAGAACGCCCACGGATCAAGTCACGATCGGGATATTAAACCTTGAGTTGGTAAGAATGTGGAAGCCAGCGGTAGCCGCCGTCTTTCCGCCGCTCGACATAGCCCAGCGAGGGAAACGGCATATGGTACCCGCTGACCGCGACACGGTCGGTCGCGACCATGTCGAACATCCGGGCGCGGGTCTTGGCGGCTTGGTCCTTGTCGATATCGAAGACGCAGTGCCAGTCAGGCCGCGCAAGTGACGCGACCTGGTGGTGCGCGCAATCACCCCAAAAGACGAGGCGCTTGCCGTCGCTCTCGATGTCGAATCCGAGATGGCCCGGCGTGTGTCCGTACGCTTCGATCGCGCGGATGCCGGGGACCACCTCGTCGCCCGGATCGAGGAATGTCGTCTTCTCAGCCACCGGAACGACATTGTCTCGATACAGAGCTGCTTGTGTTGCCAGGTCTCCGGTGGGGCGGTCGCCGCTCCAATAGTCGTAATCCACGGCGCTCGTGACATAGCGGGCGTTCGGAAAAAGCAGCTCGCCGTTCTCGACGAGACCGCCGATGTGATCGGGGTGGCCGTGCGAGAGAACCACCACGTCGATCTGCTCAGGCTTGAAGCCGGCGGGTTCAAGCTGCTGCGCCAGCCAACCTCCATTGGGGCGTGGGACAAAACCGCGTTCACCGTTGCCGGTGTCGAAGATGACCACCTCCTTGCCGGTATTGACCACCATCGGCGTGAAGCCGGGCTGGTACTTGTTCGCCGGGAGCAGATTCGCGGCCATGAGTTGATCCACCTCGGAACGCTCAGCATTGCCGCCGATGAGTGGCCAGGGACCGTCGACGAAGGCGTTCGAGTCGGCAATCATCGTCGCTTCGAAGCCGCCGAGCTTGAACCGGAAGACCTTGGGCTCGACCGGACCCAGCATCGGCGCGGCGGCCATCGCGGAAGCCGGTACGCCGACGAGGGCCGCCGCGGCAACTGTGCCCGCGCCCGTCAAGAAGTGGCGGCGGTTGAGGTCCAGTCTCGACATACGTGCTTTCCTCCGTATCAATGAGCCGCGGATGGTATTGGAGGGAAGGGCCCGAGGACTTGAACGAACGTGCTACGACGAGCCCCGCTGATGGGCAGCCGGTTTGGCATGTAAGCGAGGGCCTATCGCTGTTCGCCGGCCCCCTTGGGCGCAATGCGCGCCACAGCCACAGCGTCCCTGTTTTCCTCGCCGGACTGTATGAGCGTTTCGCGCTGCGCATTGGAGACGGCGCGTGGCAGCGCTGCCGCAGCGCCGCTATACCCGCGGGGCTTCCCTACGAATTCGATATGGGCGGTTCCCCGCTCGCAGTGCTCTATGCAGAGCCGGGCCGACTCACGGTCGGACAATTGCATCGTTTCGTGGGACCCGCACGCTCGGAGCACGGGGCTCTCGTCGGCCAAGGTGGCGAGGTATCGGTCTTGCGGCAGGCGTTCGAGGACGGCGATAGCGCCGTCTGGCTGTCGGACGCTTTGGAGGATCTTGCCGGATTCGCAGAAGCGCGTGCCGCGGCCATCGATCCGCGCATCCGGCGCGTGTTGCGCAGTCTCCGCGAGAACCATGCGGCGTTCGATCGGGCGGACAGCGCGGCGGCGGTCGCTAACCTGTCCGCGTCGCGGTTTCAGCACCTCTTCACGCAGGAGGTGGGGGTTCCGTTCCGGCGCTATCGTGCCTGGTGCCGCATGCGGGCGGCCATCTCCGCCGTGCTCGACGGATCGAACCTGACGGATGCGGCCCACGCGGCCGGTTTCTCCGACCAGCCGCATTTTTCGCGTGAGTTCCGCCGCATCTTCGGTGCACCGCCGTATCATGGGCTCGCCAACGCGCGCCGGCGCCGGAGACCGGCTGCCAACTAGAGCGCGTGCCTGCGGCGCCTGTCTTCTCGCTTGACTGAAGACACCGATGTTATGTTATATCACCACCATGAACGCAGCCCATCACCATGCCGGCGCAGGCGTCACGCCCAAGCTTTCGCCCAACCAGAGCAAGATCCTTGGGTGTCTGCGCGAAGCGGGTGAGCCGATGAGCGCCTACGCCATTCTCGACCGTGTCCGGAAATCGGGGATCGCGCATCCGCCGACGGTCTACCGCGCCCTGAACGATCTGATGAAGAAGGGCATGGTGCATCGTCTCGAATCGCGCTCCGCCTTCATCGCCTGCGGGCATGGTGCTTGCGACGGTCGGTTCGCCTTTGCGATCTGCAGGGCGTGCGACAAGGTCGTGGAGATTCCCCTCGGCAAGAAGGAACAGGCGCGGCTGCTCGGTCTTTCTCCCGCCGAGATCACGCCTGAGCAAGTTACGTTGGAAATCGCCGGTTTGTGCGAGGCGTGCAGGCCCGTCCAGGCCGCGCCCGCCTAGAGACCAACCTCGGAAGGGCTTTCGCCGTGCCAACGGATGACTCCTTGGAGCCACACCCAAGCGTGCAGCTTCATGCCCATATGCCGGGCTTCTCGCTGTTGCGCGCGTCGACGGGCCGGCGGCTTGTGCTGGTCGCCTTGATGCTCGCGGTGTTGTGGCTCGCCGTCCTCTGGGCCCTGCAATGAGGGCGCCCTCCGTGAGCACGCCGTCCACGCAGCCATTGGTGCCGGCGATCAGCTTCGACAATCTGACACTCGGTTACGACCGGCATCCGGCCGTGCACCACATTACCGGCGACGTGGCGCAAGGCGTGCTTCTGGCCGTTGTGGGGTCGAACGGCGCCGGCAAATCGACCCTGCTCAAAGCCATGGTCGGCGAGTTGAAGCCGCTTAGCGGGCGCATCGATCTTCATGGTCACCGCAAGCACGACATCGCCTATCTGCCGCAGGTGGTCGAAATCGACCGTAGCTTTCCCATTTCCGTCTTCGACTGTGTCGCGATGGGACTATGGCGCGAGATCGGCGCCTCGGGAGGGCTCGACCGCACCGGCAGCGAACGCGTCAACGAAGCGCTCGCGGCCGTTCATTTGTCGGGACTGGCGGGGCGCCCGGTCGGCGCCTTGTCGGGCGGACAGTTCCAGCGGGTCCTGTTCGCGCGGCTCCTGTTGCAGGATGCGAAGGTCATTCTGTTGGATGAGCCGTTCCGCGCGGTCGATGCGAGAACCATCGCCGATCTGATCGGCCTGATCGAGCGTTGGCACGCGGAGGGGCGAACCGTCATCGCCGTGCTTCACGACATCGAACTCGTGCGACGGTATTTTCCACAAACATTGCTGTTGGCCCGCGAAGTCTTGGCCTGGGGTCCGACGCCGGAGGTGCTCACGCCGGTCAACCTCGATCTCTCGCGGCGGTTCAACGAGAGTTACGACGAGAGCGCGGCTGTCTGCGAGCATGACGAGGCACGCCAGACCGCATGATCGATGCCCTCGTACAGCCCTTTGCGGAGTTTGCCTTCATGCGCCGGGCGCTCGTGGGGTCGCTCGCCATCTCGATGACGGCGCCGCCGATCGGCGTGTTTCTCATGCTGCGCCGCATGAGCCTGATGGGCGACGCCATGGGCCATGCGATCCTGCCGGGGGCCGCGATCGGTTATCTTCTCGCCGGTCTGTCGCTGTTCGCCATGAGTCTCGGCGGTTTTGCCGCCGGTCTGGCGGTGGCGGTGGCGGCCGGCCTCGTGGCGCGGTCTAGGGTCATCCGCGAGGATGCGAGCCTCGCCGGGTTCTACCTTCTCTCGCTGGCGTTGGGTGTGTTCCTCGTGTCCGTGCACGGCACCAATGTGGACCTGCTCCATGTCCTCTTCGGCTCGGTCCTGGCGCTGGACGACGCGGCCCTGCTTCTCGTGGCCGGCATCGCCAGCGTCTCCTTGACGACGCTGGCCGCGATCTATCGTCCGCTCGTTCTGGAATGCTTCGATCCGCACTATCTGCGGTCCGTGAGCCGCTGGAGTTCGCCGACGCATCTGATCTTCCTGGTGCTCGTGGTGCTCAATCTGGTGGCCGGGTTTCAGGCGCTGGGGACCTTGATGGCCGTCGGCATCATGCTGCTCCCGGCCGTCAGCTCACGGTTCTGGGTGGACAGCGCCGGAGGGATGATCGCCCTCGCCATCGCGGTCGCATTCGTGTCGAGCGTGGCCGGGCTGCTGGTCTCTTATCACTACAGCGTGCCGACCGGGCCGACCGTTATTCTCGCCTGCGGCGTGTTTTATCTCTTCTCGATGTTTGCGGGCACGCGGGGCGGCGCACTCTGGAGGCTGATGCCGCGCAGACACTTGGAAGCCTAATCCTCTCAACAATCATCATACGGAGTATTCCGATCATGCGTTCCCGATTAATCCCGCTTCTCGCCGCAGCCTCACTCGCGTTCGGCGTCTCGGCCTCGGCGCAGGCCGCCGACAAGGTGAGGGCCGTCGCTTCGTTCAGCATTCTCGCCGACATGGTGAAGAACGTGGGGGGCGACCGCGTCGACGTCGCCGAGCTCGTCGGTCCCGACGGCGATGCCCACGAGTTCAATCCCACGCCCGCCGATGCCAAGAAGCTGGCCGGGGCGGATGTCTTCTTCGTCAACGGCCTCGGCTTCGAGGGGTGGATGGAACGGCTCGAGACGTCCTCGGGCTTTGACGGCGCCACCGTCGTCGCCAGCACGGGCGTGAAGCCGCGCAAGATGGACGAAGAACACGGCGGTCATGAAGAGCATGCAAAGGGGGAGGATCACGACGAGCATGCCGAAGGCGAACATGATCATGACGGCGATCATGCCGATCACGACGATCACGACGACAATTACGAGGAACATGCCGAGGACCACCACCATGGCGACATGGATCCCCATGCGTGGCAGGATCTGGCCAACGGTGCGATCTACGTCGCCAATATTCGTGACGGGCTGATTGCCGCCGATCCCGACGGCAAGGCGGTGTACGAGGCCAATGCGGACAAATATCTCGCGGCGCTGAAGGCGGAAGATGTGGCGGTCAAGACGGCGCTCGAGGCATTGCCGCAAGCGCGCCGCCGGATCATCACCAGCCATGACGCGTTCGGCTATTTCGGCGACGCCTATGGCTTGGAGATTTTGGCGCCCGAGGGCGTGAGCACGGCCAGCGAACCGTCGGCCAAGGATGTGGCCACGATCATTCGCCAAATCCGTGAGGACAAAATCCCCGCGGTGTTCCTCGAGAACATCACCAACGCCAAGATGCTCGAGCAGATCGCCAAGGAATCCGGCGCCAAGATCGGCGGGACGCTCTATTCGGACGCAATTTCGGGACCGGACGGCCCGGCGCCGACGTATCTCGACATGTTCAAGCACAATGTCGGCACGCTGACCGCCGCGCTGTCCTCTTGAGGTATCGCAGATCACGCGGGGCGGCTCCGGGAGTCGCCCCGTTTTGTCGTTTGAAGGCGAATTCCTCGCCCGAATTGTGCCGCAAATAATTACGTTATAACGTATCACTACGTTCTGCGATGGGAGCCCTATCCGACCATGGACACGCAACTTCTGGATCATCTCAGTCAGTCAAAGCCCGGCCGGGATGCCCGGCTACCGGTCACCGTGCTGTCCGGCTTCCTCGGCGCGGGCAAGACGACCTTGCTTAATCGCGTGCTCGCCAACCGCGAAGGGCGGAAAGTGGCGGTCATCGTCAACGACATGAGCGAGATCAACGTGGACGCCGAGCTTGTTAGAAAGGGCGGCGCGGATCTGTCGCGGACCAACGAGGCCTTGGTCGAAATGTCGAATGGCTGCATCTGCTGCACGCTGCGCGAGGATCTGCTGCTCGAGGTTCGCCGCCTCGCCGAAGAGGGGCGCTTCGATTATTTGCTCATCGAGTCGTCGGGGATTTCGGAGCCGCTACCCGTGGCCACCACGTTCGATTTTCGCGACGAGGAGGGGGCAAGCCTGTCGGACGTGACGCGCCTCGACACGATGGTGACCGTGGTCGATGCCGCGGGAATCGTCGGCGATTATCAGTCCCAAGAGTTTCTGACCGATCGCGGTGTCGGCATAGACGAGACGGATGTGCGCCCGCTGGTTTCGCTGCTGGTGGACCAGATTGAGTTTGCCAACGTGATCGTTCTCAACAAGATCGATTTGGCGACGCCGCAACAGCTGGCGGCGGCACGCGCGATCATCCGTTCCTTAAACAGTGGGGCAAAGATCATCGAGACGAGCGAGGGCAACGTGTCGCTCGACGAGATTCTCGATACAGGCCTGTTCGATTTCGGCGCGGCCCAGACGCACCCGACCTGGTTCAAGGAGCTCAACGGGTTCAAGGACCACACGCCTGAAACCGAGGAGTACGGGATCACGAGCTTTACCTATCGTGCCCGAGACCCGTTCGATCCCGAGCGGCTCCATGCCTTCTTCAATGAGAGCTGGCCCAACGTGATCCGGGCGAAAGGCTTCTTCTGGCTGGCGTCGCGGCCCCAATGGGTGGGCGAACTGAGCCAGGCCGGTCCGCTCGTACGTCATGAAGGCATCGGGTTCTGGTGGGCCGCCGTGCCGCAGTCGCGCTGGCCCGACGATGCCGAGAGCGTCAGTGAGGTCATGAAACGCTGGGACGCGACCTGGGGCGACCGGCGCCAGGAGCTCGTCTTCATCGGCACGCGCGCCATGGACCGGGAGGCCATAACGGCTGCTCTCAACGACTGCCTGATCAAGAATCCCCGAAAAGAAGACCTCGCGGACGGGCGGTGGAAAACGCTCCCCGATCCGTTCCCGGTCTGGCGCCCATAACAGAGTATGCGAGCAGAGATCGCGGGGCCCGTGTAAAAGGTCTCATGACTGGCGATCCGCGGCGTTGGGCGATGGTTCTGCTTGCGTTGTTCGGCGCGGCGATCATCTATGCCGCGCTCGGTCCGGCCGATTGGCAGGTGAGGCTGGGGCTGCACTGGCTGGTCGAGCACTTTTTGGGGTTCTTCGTCCTGACGCTACTCGCCTGCATCGCCTATCCCCGGCCCTTACGCCTCGCGGTGGTGCTACTGCCCGTCGCGGTGGGCCTGGAAGCGGCCCAGGCGCTGACGCCGGACCGCACGCCCAATATTGCGACGGCCCTCGTTGCGGCGGCGGCGGTCGCATCGGCGGCTCTCCTTGCCGATGCGTTTTTTCGCTTGAGAAATCGCCGGGACGACACTTGACCGCACCGGGGAAGTGGAACGACCAGGGGACCGGTCTAGCGCGGGCGTCGCAAATGTGATGTATCCTGCCCCTTGAGGAGATCGATGTGACGATCATCGCGCGCAAACAGACGGTAGCGGTCAAAATCGGCAACGTGGCCATGGGTGGCGGCGCCCCCATCGTGGTCCAGTCCATGACCAACACGGACACGGCAGACGTCGGGCAGACCGTCGCGCAGGTCGAGGCGCTCGCCCGTGCCGGCTCCGAACTCGTGCGGATCACCGTGGATCGGGAAGAAGCGGCCGCGGCAGTGCCGCTTATCCGCGCGCAGCTGGACAAGCGCGGCGTGGACGTGCCGCTGATCGGCGACTTCCACTACAACGGTCACACTTTGCTGGCGTCCTATCCCGAGTGCGCGGAATCACTCGCGAAATACCGCATCAATCCCGGCAATGTCGGCTTCAAGGACAAGCGGGACAAGCAGTTCTCCCAGATCATCGAGATTGCCCTGAAACACGACAAGCCGGTTCGCATCGGTGTGAACTGGGGCAGTCTCGATCAGGACCTGCTGACGCAGCTCATGAACGAAAATGCTGAGAGCGCGACCCCGAAGGACGCGCGCGAGGTCATGCACGAGGCCATGGTGCAATCCGCGCTGCTGTCTGCGGCGCGTGCGCAGGAGCTCGGCATGGGCGCCGACAAGATCGTCCTGTCGGCGAAAGTGTCGGCGGTCCAGGATCTGATTGCGGTCTATCGCATGCTGGCCGAGCGCTCCGATCTCGCGCTGCATCTGGGTCTGACCGAAGCGGGTATGGGCTCGAAGGGTATCGTGGCCTCGTCGGCGGCCATGTCGGTCCTGATGCAGGAGGGGATCGGCGATACGATCCGCATTTCGCTGACGCCCGAGCCTGGCGGCGACCGGTCGCTCGAGGTGAAGGTCGCGCAGGAACTGCTGCAGAGCATGGGTTTCCGGGCGTTCGTACCCTTGGTGGCTGCTTGCCCTGGGTGCGGACGCACGACCTCGACCACCTTCCAGGAACTGGCCCGGGACATTCAGGACTTCATTCGCGACCAGATGCCCGTATGGAAGCGCCAATATCCCGGCGTCGAGAACCTCAACGTTGCGGTCATGGGCTGCATCGTGAACGGGCCGGGCGAATCCAAGCACGCGGATATCGGTATTTCGCTGCCCGGTACCGGCGAGACGCCCGCCGCGCCTGTCTTCGTCGAGGGCAAGAAGGTCACCACCTTGCGCGGGCCAGGCGCCGCCGACGAGTTCAAGCAGATGGTGCTCGATTATATCGAGCAGCGCTACGGCAGCGGCGCGCGTGGACAGAACTCCGAGCGGAACGCGCGCCCCACGGCGGCCGAATAGCCTCTACTTGATGGAGATCGCGTCGCCTGCGATCGAGACCGTCAAGGCGATCATCGTCACGTTGAACACGAACGCGACCACGCCGTGGGCCGTCACGGTCCTGCGAATCTCGGCCGACGTGACGGCGACGTCCGACACCGCCGTCGATGTGCCGATGGTGAAGGCGAAATAGACGAAATCCCAATAGCCGGGGGTGCCGCCGCCGGGAAAGCGCAGGCCGCCGCCCTGGCCGCGATGCTCGGCGTAGTATTCGTGTGCGTAGTGGAGCGCGAACATGGTGTGGATGAAGAGCCAGGACAGCAGCGTCGTGACGAACAGCAGCCCGAGCAGGCCCGGCTGAATGGACGCGCTCGCGGATGCTGTGCGCAGCCATAGAACGATGGCGCCGAGGCTCATCATGCCTGCGGCCACGGTGAAGATGGGAATGGCGACCCGCCCGTCGTCCTGAAGCGGCGATTCCCGCCGAACGCGGTCGGGGTCGGACCGCAGGATCATGATCACCACCAGCAAGAGATAAAGCGCCACGCCTGCATCGAAGCCGATCAGGAAGCGAGAGGTGAGGTCAAAGCTGCGTGGCAAGGACAGCCCGATCGCGAAGCCGACGGCGACCGAGAACACGAATCGCCAGCGTGCCTGTAGGAAGCGAGAGATGCGCATGTCCCGAAAGCGGTGTCCCGGCGATGGCGTGGTGCTCATGGCCGCATTCGATCCGGATTCGCGCGAGCGCTCAAGACCTCCGCTCGGCCACGAAGCGCGCCGCGTCGATCAGCATCGCCGCCTTGCCGCCGAAGGGAGCGAGCGCCTCTTCGGCTTCCGCCACGAGCCCCGCGAGATGCGCCTTGGCGCCTTCGAGGCCCAGCAGCCCGACCAGCGTGGCCTTTCCCCGCTCGGCGTCCTTGGACGCGGCCTTGCCCATGGCGGCGGCATCGCCCTCCGCGTCGAGAAGATCGTCCGCAAGCTGGAACGCCTGGCCGAAGGCGGTCGCGTAGCAGATCAGGGCGTCGCGGCTCGCAGGCTGGGCCCGTCCCAGCACGGCGCCCGCCTCGCAGGCGAAACGGAAGAGCGCCCCCGTCTTCAGCATCTGCATGGCCGTTGTTTCCTCTGGCGAGAACGGCTGCCGCTCCGCAGCAAGGTCCAGCGCCTGCCCGAGCGCCATGCCCTGCCAGCCGCTGGCTTTGGCGAGGAGGTAGGCTAATTCGGCCCTGACAGCAGGATCGTCATGGCATTTCGGGGCGCTGATGATCTCGAATGCGATGGTCAGCAGGGAGTCGCCGGCGAGTATCGCGGTGGCTTCGTCGAAGGCGATATGCACCGTGGGGCGGCCGCGGCGCAGCGCGTCGTCATCCATTGCCGGCAGATCGTCATGGACCAGCGAGTAGCAATGTATGCATTCGAGGGCACAGGCTGCCTCGAGCGCGGTGCCTTCCGGCACATCGAACAGCCGAGCCGCCTGGATCAACAGGAACGGCCGCAGTCTCTTGCCGCCGCCGAGAGCCGCATAGCGCATAGCTTCGGCGAGCGGCGCCATAGCGTCGGCGCCGGGCCCCGGCACGGGTTCGTCCTGGCCCAGGAGGGCCGAAAGCCGCTCTTGAACCTGGTCGGCGACCCGGTCGATCTCGAATCTGAAACTCATGACGGGCGAAGGGATAGCTGAGGCTTTGTGTCGCCGCAAATTGATCGCATCACCGCTGGGCGCTAGAACGCCCTTCGATGCAGGACAATGAAACCAAAGAATCGGAATTCCAACACTCCGCGCCGCCCACGGCCGAGACAGGCAATGCCATTCCCACGTCCGAGGTGCCCAGCGCTTTCGATGCTCCCGCCCCGCAGCCGGGCGAGATGAAATCGCGCGGCAAGAAATCGTGGGCCAAACGGCACCCATGGCTCCGGCGCATGGGGATCGCGTTTCTGATTGTGGCGGGCGTCGTCCTGGCCAGCCTCGTCGTGTTTCGCTTTGTGAACCCACCCATCACCACGGTCATGGTGATAGAGAAGCTCCGCGGCGAGACGTTGCAGCGGCGCTGGGTGCCAATCGAAAAGATCTCGCCGCATATGCGGCTGGCGGTCATCGCGAGTGAAGACGGGAATTTCTGCCGCCACCACGGGGTGGACTGGGCCGCCGTGCGCCAAGTCCTTGAGTCCGCCAAAAATCTCGAGCCCGAGCGAGGCGCCAGCACCATCCCCATGCAGGTGGCCAAGAACATCTATCTCTGGGACTTCCGCTCCTATCTGCGCAAGGCGCTCGAGGTGCCTTTGGCCTATGCGATCGTCACGCTCTGGCCCAAGGAGCGCGTGCTGGAGGTCTATCTGAACATCGCTCAATTCGGTCCCGGCCTGTTCGGGGTCGAGGCGGCGAGCCGCAAATACTTCCGCAAGCCGGCTTCGGCCCTCACCCAACGCGAGGCCGTACTCCTCGCGACCACGCTGCCGAAGCCCAAAGTCCGCAATCCCGCGCGGCCCAACCGGACCCATCGCGTGGTGGCCAATGCGGTCCAGAAGCGGCTGCCCTATATCGCCAAGCGGGCGGATTGTGTGCTGAATCCGTAAAAAAGGTCGGATATCGGCCCTGGTCAGCAGCGGAATTTGTGACTATAAGAGCGCGCAACGACGTGCCCCGCGACTGGCGGTGGCGCCAAGAGGTTCAAAGAAATGGCTGTTCCAAAGAGAAAAGTGTCTCGCATGAAGCGGGGCAACCGGCGGAGCCACGACGCTGTCACGGCCCCGGCCTATGTCGAGGATAAGGATTCCGGCGAGCTTCGCCGTCCGCATCACATCGACCTGAAGTCGGGCCGTTATCGTGGCCGCCAGGTGATCATCATCAAGGACGAGGCGTAAGGGCTTAGGCTCTTGGGTCTTGTGAACTTTTTTGCTCCGGTGCCGTGGCGCCGGAGCGTTTTTGCTTGCCTGGCCTAAACTTGGCTTGCCTTGCGCCTTCTCCAGTAGGGTCTTGCTAACCAAACCCCCAGAAACCGGGCGGAATTGTCCTTCCGCGCCCTAGTTTGGGCTGCGAATGCGCCCGTCGACCCTCACCGATTTTCGGCTTCTTAAGCCTTGCCGACTAGCGTTGGTCGACAAGAAACGAGCGCCCAACACATCGTAAGAGGCGCCGCAGGTGTACGCGTAAGGGGCAGGCCAATGGATAAATCCGAGACCATTGCGGCATCCGGGGATGAGCCGCACGTCGAACTCGAAGAGGTGCTGGATCGCCTCCAGACCACGGCCTATTGCTGGGATTTCGCGTCTGACCGGATCGACTGGGCCAAGAATGCCGCCGCCGTCCTGGGGGGCATCGACATTGGCGCCGTTGGGCGCGGCCGTGCCTTCGCCTTGCACATCGATCCCAAGCATGCCGCCGCCCGCTACGACGACGTGAGGCGCGTCGCGAAGGCGCCCGTCAACGCGTCGATCCCCTATGCATTGCAATATCGCTTCATGCCGGAAGGGCGGCGTGGAAAGGCCGCCATCTGGGTCGAGGAACGCGGCGTCTGCATTACGGACGCGCGGGGCGAGCCTGTGCGGGCCGAAGGCACGATCCGAGTGGCCGCGGAACGCCGCCGGCGTACACGTCCGCAATCGGCTGCCACCGGCGCCGACCCGTCCGCAATTCCGTCCCGCGCGGAACTCACCGGGACGCTTTCTCAGCTCCTGTCAGGCCGCGCCGGCCGCGCCACGAAAGGCGCTTTACTGCTCGTGGGCGTCAACGACCTCACGCGTATCAACGAGACCTACGGCTATGACGTCGGCGACGAAGTCATCTCCATCGTCGGCCAGCGTCTTGCGACCGCCGTGCGGGGCCGCGACTGCTTGGGCCGGTTTTCCTCGAACAAGTACGGCATTGTTCTGCATGGCTGCGACGCGACGGAAGCCGTCGCCGTCGCCAGGCGCATGATCGCCTGCGTGGAACGGGATGTCGCGAGTACCCGCTCCGGCGCCGTTGCCGTTTCGGTCTTCGTAGGCGTCGTTCTGCTGCCGGAGCATGCGCAGTCCACGCAGGATGCGATCGGGCGCGCGATGCAGGCGGCCGACATGGCCCGCGTCAACCCCCGGGACCGTTTCTATATCTACGATCCGTCCTCGCCCCGCGAGGCCGAGCGCAAGCGCACCATCGCGATGGCAGACGAGGTCATTCGCGCCCTGAACGACCGCCGCATCGCGATCGCCCTTCAGCCGGTCGTGACGTCGGGCAGCCACGATCCGGAATTCTACGAATGTCTGCTGCGGCTGCGGTTGCCGGACGGATCGGTACTGGATGCAAGCGAGTTCGTCCCGGCGGCGGAGGAGCTCGGGTTGGCGAAGCTCATCGACCATCGCGCGCTGGAACTGACGATCGATCTTCTGCGGGCCGCGCCGACCCGCAAGCTCGCCCTCAACGTCTCGGCTCTGTCCACGACCGACCGGCACTGGATTGACGCGCTCGAGGCGTTGACAGGCAAGGACCGGAAACTGACGGAGCGTCTGACCGTGGAAATCACCGAGACGGCGGCCGTTTCGGACATGGAGGCGACGGCCACGTTCGTCACGACTTTGAAAGAGGCCGGCTGCAGGGTTGCGCTCGACGACTTCGGAGCCGGATACGCATCGTTCCGGTCGCTCCGAAATCTCGGTGTCGACATGGTCAAGATCGATGGGTCGTTCATCGAGAACATCGGCACGAATGTAGAGGACGAGACCTTCGTCCAAACCCTCCTGGACTTGGCGCATCGCTTCGGCGTCAAGACCGTTGGCGAGTGGGTCGGTGACGAGCGCGCCGTCGATCTCCTCGAAAAGGCCGGCGTGTCCTATTTGCAGGGGGATTTCTTCGGCGCCCCCGAATTGCACGACGACAAGATGGCCCCGACGCGGAAATCGGCGGGTTAGCCGCCAAGCTCCTCGTCCATCTCATTCCGGAGCCGTTCAGCGAGCGCGAACAGCAGCGGGTCGTGTGTGCCCAAGCTCTCGAGGTGTTCCACCGTGTTCAGGACATAGTCGATATTCGCGCCGGCCTGCCCCCTGCCAGCGCGGACGATGCGCAGTTGCGTCTCGATATCGAGTGCGCCCGCATACTGGGCATGGGTCGGATCGGCGACATAGGTGAGCGCCCTCACGGTTTGGCCTGACCCGTTCGACAGCACAATCTCGCGATAGGTCTCCACGTAGACGTCGGTCACCTGCTCGCGCTCACGCAGATAAGCGATCGTGTCGTTCTCGGCGCCCGGCTCGACACGGAAGGCCACGCCCTCGCACCGGCCGCCCTCGTCGAGACCGAGGACGAGGCCGGGTTCGTTCGGCGTGCCCCGGTGCAGGACCGAGTAGATGCACAGGGCCCGATGCGCCCCTTCGAGACGCGCGGGCGTGTGTGCGTCGAATGGAAAACCGGGACGCCACATCAGCGACCCATAGCCGAAGACCCAGAGCGTGTTCTTGCCGGACTCAGTCGTCATGCCCATGCGGTCGCCCAAAATCGGCGTCGGCGGTGTCTTGGCCCGCATCGATGATGCTGCGCCGGATGGCGCGTGTGCGGGCGAAGTGATCTTGCAGCGATTGGCCGTCGTCCCAGCGGATCATGCGCTGCAACGCGGCGAGGTCCTCGGAGAAGCGGCCGAGAACTTCGAGGACCGCTTCCTTGTTGTTGAGAAACACGTCGCGCCACATGACGGGATCGGAGGCGGCAATACGCGTGAAGTCGCGGAAGCCGCCGGCGGAGAACTTGATGACCTCGGACTGCGTGACGTCTTCGAGGTCGGCCGCCGTGCCGACGATGTTGTAGGCGATCAGATGGGGGATATGGCTGGTGATCGCGAGGACGATGTCGTGATGCTCCGGCGTCATCGTCTCGACGGTCGATCCGAGCGCCGTCCAGAGCGCGACAACCTTCTCGACGCTTGCGTCCGTCGAGCGAGCGCACGGCGTGACGACGCACCAGCGCCCCTCGAACAGATCCGCAAAGCCGGCCTCGGGGCCGGAATGCTCCGTTCCCGCCACCGGGTGTCCGGGAACGAACGCAGCGTGGGCTGGGAGCACGTCCGCGACCTGGCGCACGACGGCAGCCTTCACGGATCCCACGTCCGTGACGATCGCGCCGTCGGCAAGATGCGGGGCGATGGATTGCGCTGCGGCTGCCATGGCGCCGACGGGTACGGCAAGGACAACGAGCTGCGCGTCCGTCACCGCCTCGTCGACGGTCTCGGCGATGGAATCGCAAAATCCGAGATCCTTAGACCGCGCGCGCACGTCCGCCGAGCCGTCGAAGCCGGTGACGGTCGTGGCAAGAGCGTGCTTCTTGATGCCACGCGCGAGGGACGAGCCGATCAGCCCCAGCCCCACGATGGCGATTTTGTCGAACAGAGGCTCCGTCATGAAGCGTCCGCGGAATCTACGCCCATGAACGCGCTCAGCGCCTCGAGCGCGGCGGTGTTTTCGGCTTCGGTACCAATGGTCATCCGCAGGGCATGGGGGAACCCATACTCCTCCACGCGCCGCAGGATGATGCGGCGCTGGTGCAGGAACGCATCGGCTTCACGTGCCGTTTTGCCCGCCACGTCCGGAAAATGGACAAGCAGAAAATTCGCAACGCTCGGCGTCGTCTTGAGGCCGAGGGTCTCAAGTTTTGCAGCTGTGTCGCCGAGCCACGCCTTGTTGTGCGCGATCGCCGCCTCCAGATGTGCGCGATCGCCGATGGCCGCGACTCCGGCTGCGATCGAGGGACCCGTCAGATTGAAGGGCCCGCGAATGCGGTTCAGCGTGTCGGCAATGGCGTCGGGGCAATAGGCCCAGCCGATCCGCAAGGAGGCGAGGCCGTAGATCTTGGAGAACGTCCGCGTCATGACCACGTTGTCGTTTGCCGCGACGAGCGCGGCGCCCGCCTCGTAGTCGTCCTTCAGGACATATTCCGCATAGGCAGCATCGAGCACCAGCAGCACGTCATCGGGCAGGCCCGCGTGCAGCCGCTCTATCTCCGCGTAGGGGAGGTAGGTGCCGGTGGGATTGTTGGGATTTGCCAGGAACACCATGCGCGTTGCCGGCGTCACGCGCGCCAGGATCGCGTCCACATCTGCCGTGTGGTTCGTCTCCGGGGCGACGACCGGCGTCGCGCCACGGGCCAGGATGGCGATCTTGTAGACCAGGAATCCGTGCTCGGTGTAGATCGCCTCGTCCCCGGGGCCGAGATAGGCGGCCGCCAGCAGATTCAGGAGTTCGTCGGAGCCCGCGCCGCACACGATCCGCGCCGCATTGAGGTCATGCTCGGCGGCCAGCGCTTCGCGCAAGGGCTGCGCCGAGCCGTTGGGGTAGCGCGAGAGATGCGGCGCTTCGTTGAGGTAAGCCACGATCGCCTGCGGGCTCGGCCCGAGCGGGGTCTCGTTGGACGACAGCTTCACGATCGGCCCGGCGCCAGGCAGCGCGCTCGTACCCGGCACATAGGGTGCGATGTCGAGGATGCCCGGCCGCGGGGCCGGAGCGCTTGTCGCGCGTGCAATTTTCGCGGCCATCAGTTTGGCAGCCTGTGTTTTGGCAGCCAACGGTTCGGCAGCCATAAGTTTGCTCCTTATTGGGGCCTCAAAACCCTGCGAAGGGCTTCTCATACGGCGATTTCTTAAGCCAAGGCAAAGAAAAGATTGACTCTCATGACGCCATAACTAACCCGGCATTGTATAATTCCAGGTCACCTTGTCAGGGTGGGCGCACGGTCTTTTGTCTGCCTGCGTCGAAACCGTTCTGTTTAGGCCATTGCGACGATGAACGAGACTCCGGGAGCGGACAGCTTCGCCGAACTCAAGCGGCGGCAGCAGGTTACCGATCCCCACAGCGAAGTGGTGCATTTCCCGGCGAGTGAGGGCCTCCCACTCGACAGCGGGGCTGTGCTTGCGCCCTTTTCGGTGGCCTACCAGACCTATGGCACGTTGAACGCCGACAAGTCGAACCTCGTACTCGTCTGCCATGCGCTGACGGGCGACCAGCACGTGGCCAATCCGCACCCCGTGACGGGCAAGCCCGGCTGGTGGGAGACCATGGTCGGCCCCGGCAAGCCCATCGACACGGACCGCTATTTCGTGCTGTGTCCCAACGTGATCGGCGGGTGTATGGGCTCCACGGGGCCGAGCTCGCTGAACCCCGTAACGGGGCGCCCGTATGGCCCGGATTTTCCGGTCATCACGCTGCGCGACATGGTGCGCGCCCAGGCGCGGCTCTTGGATCATCTGGGCGTCGAGCAAGCGTTGAGCGTCATCGGCGGCTCCATGGGCGGCATGCAGGTGCTCGAATGGGCCGCGACCTATAAGGACCGCGTGTTCTCCGCGATCCCGATCGCCTGCGCCGCGCGCCATTCCTCGCAGAATATCGCGTTCCATGAAGTCGGCCGTCAGGCGGTGATGGCCGATCCCGATTGGTGCGGCGGCCACTATCTCGAAGAGGGCAAGAACCCGCGCAAGGGCCTCGCCGTTGCGCGCATGGCCGCGCACATTACCTATCTTTCGGATCGCGCCTTGCACACGAAGTTCGGCCGCAATCTACAGGACCGGGAGCAAGTCACCTTCGGGTTCGACGCGGACTTCCAGGTGGAGAGCTATCTGCGCCACCAGGGGATGAGTTTCGTCGACCGGTTCGACGCGAACTCCTATCTCTACATCACGCGGGCCATGGACTATTTCGATCTCGCCGCAGATCACGGCGGCGTTCTCGCAAACGCCTTTGCCGGGACCAAGACGCGCTTCTGCCTAATCTCGTTCACGTCGGACTGGCTGTTTCCGACGGAGGAGAGCCGCGAGATCGTGCATGCGCTGAACGCGGTGGCGGCCAATGTCAGTTTCGTCGAGATCGAGTCGAACAAGGGCCACGACGCCTTCCTGCTGCACGAACCCGAACTGTTCGACACGGTGCGCGGCTTCTTGAGCGCGGCCGCCCGCCGGCGCGGGCTCGACGGCGCCAACGCGGGGTCATGACGATGGACGCGTCCGTCAATCCGCCGGCGTTGCGGTCCGCCGACACAGCCCGCGTCGACCTTCTGCTCATCGCCGAGATGATCGCACCGGAGTCCCGGGTGCTCGATATCGGCTGCGGCGACGGCACGCTGCTGCGCATCCTGTCGGAGAAGCACGGCGTGGACGGCCGCGGCATCGAGTTGAGCCAGGCCGGCGTGAATCAATGCGTGGCGCGGGGCCTATCCGTCATCCAGGGCGATGCGGATACGGATCTCGCCTATTACCCGGACATGGCCTTCGACTACGCGATCCTGTCGCGGACGATCCAGGCCACGCGCAATCCGCGGCACGTGCTCGAGCAGCTTTTGCGGATCGGCAAGCGGGTCGTGGTGTCGTTTCCGAATTTCGGTCATTGGCGTGTGCGGGCACAGCTCATGTTTGGCGGCCACATGCCGCAAACCGACACCCTGCCGGAGACCTGGTACAACACGCCCAACATCCATCTGTGCACGATCAAGGACTTCCTGGCGCTGTGCGAGGACATGGGTGCGAAGGTCGAGCGTGTTGTCGCCCTCAACGCCAACGGCACGAAGCTCGTGTCGATGCCCCTATCGGCGCAGAATCTGTTCGGCGAACAGGCGGTGTTTCTCCTGTCCCGCTAGGCGCGGCGTCACGGCGCCGGCCGGGATGGGAACGACGCGCCGCCGCATCTTGCGGGCCGGCTCACGCGCGAGCGCACCCGCATAGACCTGTTTCGTGGCCTCCACAACGATGACCCCCGAAAAGGCAGGCCAGAGCAGATCGCCGGCCCGCTCCCAAAAATCTGGCCAGCGGGTCAGGAGACGCCAGTCGAAGGGCGGCAGGTGGAGGACGTAGTGCCAGCTTTCGGGCTGGAACATCGCGTCCTTCAGGAGTTGGGTGAGCTGGCTGCGGCTGAACGGGCTGCCATAGCCGAACGGCGTGGAATCCATGCGCGCCCAAAGCCCCCGCCGGTTTGGCACAGCCACGAGGATGCGCCCGTTCGGGGTGAGAACCCGCCATATCTCGCGGAGCAAGGCATGAGGATGCTCGGACCATTCCAGCATGTGCACCAGGAGCACACGGTCGGCGGCTTCGTCGTCCAATGGCAGTTCGGTCTCATCCACGAGGGCCGTGTGCGACGAGGCCCGCTCGGGCCAGGGCAGCGCGCCGAGGCGGACGGGAGCGAGCGCGCCCGTGCACAGCGCCTGGGTCCTGAACTCGGCGAGATAGGGTGTGGCATAGCCGAGGCCGAAAACGCGCAAGCCTTCCACATCCGGCCAAAAAGCCCGGAATCGGGAGCGCAGCAGGCGCCGTACCATCAGCCCTATCCGGCGGGCATAGAAATTCCGAAGGTCGATCGCGTCGAGATGCATGGGCCTTAGTCTATCTCAAGCGAGTTTAGACTTGGTTCGCGTGGGGGGTAGTTTCAATCGTCCGATTGGCGGAGTAGGGTCCCCGGCGAAACGACCCGGCCCGTTCGACCAGTATCGCAGAGACCGACATCCAAGAGACAGATATGGCCAAGCTCGAGATTTTCCAGTTTCCGACCCGCGCCGACAATTACGGGGTGCTCATCCACGACCCCGAGACGGGCGCGACCGCCTCGATCGACGCGCCTGAAGCCGGGCCGATCCAGGCCGCGCTTGCGCAGAAGGGCTGGACTCTCACCGACATCCTCGTGACCCACCACCATGGGGACCATACGGCCGGTATCGGGCCCTTGAAGAACAAGTCCGGCTGCACGGTCTATGGCCCTGCGCGGGAGGCTGGTCTGATCCCGGGACTCGACGTGGAGGTCAAGGAAGGCGACACGGTCTCGGTCGGCCATGCGGACGCCACGGTCATCGACACGGCGGGGCATACGCGCGGCCACGTGAGCTACTATTTCCCGGGTGAGGGCGTGGTCTTTGTCGGCGACACCCTATTCTCCGTCGGATGCGGCAAGCTTTTGGAAGGCGATGCCCCGACCATGTGGTCCTCTTTGTCTAAGCTCGCGGGATTGCCGCCGGAGACGCAAGTTTTCTGCGGCCACGAATACACCGGCGCCAATTGCCGGTTTGCACTGACTATCGAGCCGGAGAACGCGGCCCTGCAGGCCCGCGCCGCCGACGTCGCACAGAACGACGCCAATGGCCGTCCGTCCTTGCCCACGACAATCGGGCTGGAACTGGCCACCAACCCCTTCCTGCGCGCCTCGAGCCCCGAGATTCAGGCGCGGCTCGGCCTTGAAGGCGCGCCGCTTGAGGACGTCTTCGGCGAGGTGCGGCGGCGCAAGGACCGGTTTTAGTCGCTGTGGCGTCCGGGTCGCGCGTGCCGAGCGCCGAAGAGATCATCGCCCATCTGGCGCTTCAGCCCCATCCGGAAGGAGGCTGGTTCCGGGAAACCTTCCGCGACGAGGCGGGCACCGACGGCCGCGCCCATTCGACGGCGATCCTGTTTCTTCTGGCCGCTGGCGATGTCTCTCATTGGCATCGGGTGGATGCGGTCGAGACCTGGCACTGGTACGCCGGGGCGCCTCTGGCGCTCAGAGTCGCCGACGAGGCAGGCCTGGTTCAGGAGATTACTCTGGGGTCAGATATCTTCGGCGGGCAGCAGCCGCAGGCCGTTGTGCCGGCAAATGCCTGGCAGAGCGCGCGAAGCCTTGGGGACTGGACGCTGGTGGGATGCACCGTCGCGCCCGGCTTTCAGTTCGAGGGGTTCGAACTCGCCCCCCAAGGCTGGGAACCTTGAGGGGCATAACTTTTGTCGCGGGATCGTCGGAAGCGCCTAGCGCTTAGTCGGCGAGCTGACCGCCATTGATGCTGATGGTCGAGCCGGTGATCCAAGCGGCTTCGTCCGCAGCCAGGAACACCACGCAGCGGGCCACTTCCTCGGCTTCGCCGAGACGGCCCACGGGGATCTGACCGACGATAGCCTCCATCACCTTCTCGGAAACGCCCGAGAGGAGTTCCGTGGCGACGTAGCCCGGCGCAATTGCGTTGGCGGTGATGCCCTTGCGGGCGCCTTCCAGGGCGACGGCCCGCGTGAAGCCGATCATGCCGGCCTTGGCGGCGCAGTAATTGGACAGGCCCAGCATGCCCTGCTGGCCGTTGATCGAGGAGATGGAGATGATGCGGCCGAACTTGCGGTCGCGCATGCCGTTGATGACTTGGCGAGTCACGTTGAATACGGAATCGAGATTGGTGCGCATGACCTCGGACCATTGCTCCGGGGTCATCTTGTTCAACATCGCGTCGCGGGAGATGCCGGCATTGTTCACCAGCACTTCGATCGGGCCGAGTTCGGCTTCGACGGCGGCAACGCCCTTCTCGCAAGCGGCATAGTCACCGACATCCCACTTGAAGACGGCAATGCCGGTTTCCTTTTTGAAAGCGTTCGCGGCTTCGTCGTTGCCCGCGTAGCTGGCGGCGACGTTGTAGCCCGCGTCTTTCAGCGCCTTGCTGCATGCGGCGCCAATGCCGCGCGTACCACCAGTGACCAGTGCCACCCTTCCCATAGCATCCTCCCTTTGCGCACTTTGGCGCTTGTTACTTCAACGGCCGGTCCCAAGCTCGATTTAGGCAAAGATCAATCTGGGCAAAGGCCAAATCGACGTGTGGGGTAGCCTAGGCCACCCCACACGAATTCGTCTCAAAGCTCAAGAGCGTTGGATTAGTCGCGCTCCACGCACATGGCAACGCCCATGCCGCCGCCGATGCACAGCGTGGCCAGGCCCTTCTTCGCGTCCGTCTTCTGCATCTCGTGCAGGAGCGTGACGAGAACGCGTGTGCCCGATGCGCCGATCGGGTGACCGATGGCAATGGCGCCGCCATTGACGTTCACCTTAGCGCCGTCCCAACCCATGTCCTTGTTCACGGCCAGCGCCTGCGCGGCGAAGGCCTCATTGGCTTCAATGAGGTCGAGGTCGGCGACTTTCCATCCGGCCTTTTCCAGCGCCTTGCGCGAAGCCGGGATGGGACCGGTGCCCATGATGGAGGGATCGACGCCGGCGACCGCCCAGGAGGCGATGCGGGCAAGCGGGGTCAGACCGCGCTTCTTGGCTTCCTCGGCGGACATCAGGACCACTGCGGCGGCACCGTCATTGATGCCCGATGCGTTGCCCGCGGTCACGGTGCCTTCCTTGTCGAAGGCCGGGCGCAGGCCGGCGACGCCCTCAATGGTGGCGCCTTCGCGGATGTACTCGTCCTCGTCCACGACCACGTCGCCCTTGCGGGTCTTGATGGTCACGGGCGCGATCTCGTCCTTGAACTTGCCGCCCTTCTTGGCCGCTTCGGCCTTGTTCTGAGAGGCGACCGCAAAGGCGTCCTGCTCGTCGCGGGTCAGCTGCCACTGCTTGGCGACGTTCTCGGCGGTGTTGCCCATGTGGTAGCCGTTGAAGGCTTCCCACAGGCCGTCCTTGATCATGGTGTCGATGAATTTGACGTCGCCCATCTTGGTGCCGTTGCGCAGGTGCGCGACGTGGGGGGACAGGCTCATGTTCTCCTGGCCGCCGGCCACGATGATATCGGCGTCGCCCGAGGCGATCTGCTGAGCGCCGAGAGCGACGGAGCGCAGGCCCGAACCGCAGACCTGGTTGATGCCGAAGGCGGTGGCTTCCTTGGGCACGCCCGCGGCGATCGCCGCCTGCCGAGCCGGGTTCTGACCTTCGCCGGCCGTAAGCACCTGGCCCATGATGACTTCGTCGACGTCGCCGGCATCGACGCCAGCGCGTTCAAGGGCGGCCCGAATGGCCGTCTCGCCCAGGGTGTGGGCGGGAACGCTTGCAAGGGAACCGCCGAAAGCTCCGACGGGCGTCCGCGCCGCGCTAACGATTACAATATCTGCGTCTTTCATCCTGTCCTCCCGACTGAAACTCGCCCTCGGTCATACCGCAGCGCAGTGCGGCTGGAAAGACAAAGAAGCCCCTCGAATTAAGGCTTCCGTCAAAGTCCCTGGTGCGGAATACGCCTAACGTGGTAGGTATTTTCGCACGTGCGACATAGCGTCAACTGCCAAGGGGCTCTTCGAGCCGTCCGCGGAAATTGCGGGCGCCCTTGGGGTTAGGGAGAAAACGACACGTGGCTAGGGATGCGAACCAGGACAGCCGGCCGGTCATCATCAAGAAATACGCCAACCGGAGGCTCTACAATACCGATACAAGCACGTATGTGACCTTGGAAGATCTCGCCGAGATGGTGCGCGCGGAGCGCGACTTCGTCGTGTACGACGCGAAGACCGGCGAGGATCTGACCCATGCGGTGCTGACCCAGATCATCGTCGAACAGGAAAGCCGCGGGACCAATCTCTTGCCCATCGGCTTCCTGCGCCAGCTCATCCGATTCTACGGGGACGGCATGCAGATGCTGGTGCCGTCCTATCTCGAGTTCAGTCTCGACTCCCTCACCAAGCAGCAGGAAAAGTACCGGCGCAACTTCGCCGATACGTTCGGAACCGCGGCTTTCGATGCGGTGCAGGAGCAGGTGCGTAAGAATTTCGCGGCGTTCGAGAAGGCGCTTGGGATGTTCACGCCTTTCAGCGCCGACATGTCTACCGGGCGCGCCGAGCGGGAATCCGACGAGGTGCCGGCGAAGCCGGCGTCTTCGCCGGAACAGAGCGGGGACGACATCGACACGCTCAAGGCCGAACTCCAGGCCATGCAGGAGCGGCTGGAGAAACTTTCCCGCCCCTAACGGGCCGCAGTTTCCGGCGAAACGTGAGTCCGCAATATCATTGAGGCTTGTCAGCCACGCAGGTTAGGCCGCTTCGGATGCGGCAGGCTGGTGCAGATGCGCCGCGGTTAGGTCTGCCTCGACGAACGTGCGCGCCCGGGCCGTGTCGGCCAGGAGATGGATATGCACCTCATTCGCCCCGATCTTCGCACCCTCATGGCGCAGGCGTGCCAAATTGAGCGACATGGCGTCGTCCATCGTGTTGCCGAAGGCTAGCGCCTCGCGCGATCCGTCATCGTGACGGCGGACCAAGATGAAATTTGCTTGCGGCAATGCCGGGCAACCCACGAGCGAATAGACGCTGTGAAGATAGCGGCGTCCCGATGCCCCGCGCCAATAGTGGAAGGCCTGGTCGAAGGCCGCTTCCGCGCAAACGAGCGCAGGCTCCTCCGACGGGCCTTGGATCCCGTTTTCGGAAGGCACAAACTCGGAAGCGTCTGAAGAATTCATCCACATCGGCATCTTGTCCCGTTAACCGTGGCGACTCTAACTGAGATAGGTTGAGCGATCGCAAATTCAAGCTCTTCGCCACCCCGATCTGTGTGTGGAACAAAATATGAACTTCGCGCCATAGCGCGTCAAGCTTTTAAGTCTTAACAAGGGGTTAACGGTTCCGGCTCTCTGCGTTCGCATCGGCCAGAAGGCGTGCGGAAGCGGTCTCGATGGTCTCCCGGAGACGGCTCATGAACTCGGCCTTGGGAAGGCCCGGCGGCAGGGGATCGAGGATCTCCACGACGACGGTGCCCGGCTTTCGCCGCCAGGTGCGGCGGGGCCAGAATACCCCTGAATTCAAGGCGATGGGGACGCACGGCACGTCCAGCGCGTTGTAGAGGAGCACGATCCCTGTGCGATAGGCGGGCGGCGCCCCGGGCGGGCGGCGTGTGCCCTCGGGGAAGATGATGATCTCCCGGCCCTTGGCGATGCGATCCTTGGCGTGGCGCAGCATGTTGCGCAGGGCCGCGGGGCCCTTGTCCCGGTCGACGGGGATCATCCCGAACTTGTGAGAGAACCAACCGTGAAACGGGATCCAGAACAATTCGCGTTTCATCAAGAGCGCCGGGTCGTGAAATAGCGGGATGAGCGCAAACGTTTCCCAGGCCGACTGGTGCTTGGACGCGACGAGGAACGGTGGCTCGGGCAGCTTGTCGAGACCCCGGACCTCGAAGTCCAACCCGACGATATGCTTCAGCAGCCAGAGTTCGGTCCGGGCATGGACCTTCAAGGCCGCCATGGACCAACTGCGGGGCGTGAAGAAGAACGGAAATCCCAACACCACGAACAGCGCGGTCGTGAGGTAGAACAGGAGTCCGAAAACGATGGAGCGGAACATCGAGGCCTACGGTTCAGGTTCGTCGGCCGGCGGCACCGAGGTTGCCGGCAGCGCGACGCGGGCGAGGTCGGTCGCCCAGAGCCGGCCGAGAGCCGGCAGATATTTCAAGTACTCAGACAGAAGCAGCTTCGTCGTACCTAGAAATTCCCACCAGCGCGCGACTTCGACGTTGTTGTCCACAACGGGATAGGGCACGAGCACGATCCCCGGCATCGCGCGCTCGAGTTCGGCCAGCGCGCGGGGCATGTGATAGTTGGACGTGACGACGATCACGGACCGATAGCCGTTCTCGGCCACCCACCGCGCCGTTTGCGTCGCGTTGTCGATCGTGTTGAGAGCCGCCTTGTCGATATCGACGCAGCAGTCGAAGTACCGCTCGCCTTCTGGCGTGAGGGTCTTCAGTTGCTCGAGCGTGGTCTCGCGATTGACGCCCGTGATGAGCACGCGCCGGGCCCGCTTCTGGGCCATCAGCTTCATGGCCTCGTCGATCCGGGAGACCCCGCCCGTCAGCACGGTTATTCCGTCCGTGGCATGCGGGGGATCTTTGGGCTCGCGGGCCAGCCCGTTGGCGAAGACGATGAAGCCGATGATCAGCATGACCAGCAGGAGGATCGTTCCGTCGAAGACGAGACGGACGAATCCGAGCGGGCCGCGGAAGCGATGGAAGTGCTCCGGGCGCGGATTGGCGTCATCGCTGCCGTCTATGTTGATGGTCTCGTTCAACGACTACTCCGGATACGGCATTGCGCCACGCAGCACAGGAGGTTTCTAGACCGGACCGGGCCGATAGGAAACGTCCAGCTCAGTCGCGTTCAAGCATAGGTTTTCAGGACGCGAAAGACCCCAAGCCGGGAAGTGACCATGCAGAGCGCCGCGACGACCACGACAATCAGCGCCAGGAGGAAGTATCCGCCGATGTCCAGTTCGCCGCTTCCTAGCAGGCGGCGGGTTTCCGCTTCGGTAACGGCGCCGCCGCCGAGGAGGCTGACGATCAGGGGCATGAGCAGAAAGGTGATGGCCGCGGCGATCGCGCCGACCAGGCCCGCCCGGACGCCGAGCCCCAGAAAATGCCGCTCGAACTCGCTCGAGATGAAGCGGTCGTTGGCGCCGACGAAATGCAGCACCTCGATGATCTCGCGATTCGTCGCCATGGCGCTGCGCGTGGCCGAGACGATGACGGCGACGGTGGCGGCCGCGACGAGCGCCAGGACCGCGATGCCGCCGAGTGCCGTGGACCGGGTGATTGTTCTGATCTCCGACTGCCAGCGCCTGTGATCGTCGAGGGTGACGCCTTCGAAGTTTTCAGTCAGCGCTTTCTGGATGGCCTCGATGTCTGGCGGGTCCGAACGATCGATCTCCACAGCGATCAGGCGTGGCACAGGCAGCGCTGAAAGTGCCTCGGTCGACCCGATCCAGGGTTCGAGCAGCTTGGCAGAATCGTCAGCACTCATCGGTTTGACCCGGCTGATGCCCGGTTGCTTTGCCAAAAACAGAGAGACCAAGGTCATCTTTTTCTCGATGTCCGTGGTCTCCAGCGGGTTGAGCTCAATGGTGATCTCGCTGGCGATGTCATCCACCCAAGCGCTTGCCGATTGGTGGACCATGTAGACGCCGCCGGCAGTGAGGCAGGCGAGAAACGTCATGATGGCGATGACAATCGTCAGGGCCCGGCCTGCGACGGAGGCCGGTGGGACGATCTGGGAGGCGGGGGCCTGGAAGCGCTTGGGCAGGCGCGCGGCAAGCCTAGCCGGAAGAACGCCGGCGAGCAGGCTCGTCCAGGGATAGTCCTTGATGTCGTTGAGGAACGTCACGGTGCGTTCACCTACCGGACGCTGAGTTGAGGGGCGCCGACCTGAAGGCGGCCTTCTTGGAGCATCAGTCGCGGAGCGTCGAGCTGTTCCATCAGACCATAGTCGTGAGTAGCAATGATTACGGACGTTCCGAGCCGGTTGAGTTCAACGAAAAGACGCAGCAATCGGTTGCCGATGGCCGGATCCACATTGCCGGTCGGCTCGTCGGCCAAGAGCAATTCAGGGCGTCCGATGACCGCCCGGGCGATCGCCGCGCGCTGTTTCTCGCCGCCCGAGAGCGTCTCGGGGTAGGCGTGGATACGATTTCCGAGGCCCACCCAATGGAGGAGATCGGTCACGTCGTCGGCATAGTCGCTCTCGCTCTTGCCCATGACACGGAGCGGCAGGGCCACGTTTTCCCAGGTCGTCAGATGGTCCAGAAGCCGGAAGTCCTGAAAGACGATCCCGATTCTGCGCCGGAGGGCAGCCCGCCCCGCGGGCGCCAAATCTGCTAAATTCTCGCCAAAAACAAAGATCAAGCCCCGGCTGGGACGGATCGACATAAAAAGAAGACGCAACAGTGATGTCTTTCCAGCACCGGAAGGGCCTGTCAGAAAGTGAAAGGAGCCTGGGTGCACGTGAAAGGTGACATCGCGCAAGATTTCCGGTCCAGAGCCATAGCGTAGCCCGACATTGTCAAAGCGGATCACCCGACTTCCTTGCGCCTCTTAACATTGCGGAATACTGGCACTTTATGCTGAACTCTCCGTCCTGTATCAATGGTATAGGGCAACCAGATGGGGCGTCCCACAAATTCATTGTGTAGTGGGCGATTGCGGCAATCAAAATGGCGACACTAATTATTTGTCCGGCGTGCGGAACGCGTTACCAGATCAAGGCGGCTTTCCCGCCGGAGGGCCGGAAGGTCCGCTGCGCAAAATGTAGTCACGTCTGGCAGGCTCAGCCCGCGGAAGCGGAGGCTGCTGCGCCGCCGCCGGCGGCTGCCCCTCAGCGGCCGGCGCCGCCGCCGCAATCAGCGCCCGCGCCGCAGGCCCCACCGCCGCCACCTTCGGCCGCGCCCGCGCCACCGCCTCAGGCAGCGCCGTCTCCCCAGCCGGCGCCTCCCCGCAGCGCTCCAATGCCTCCGCAGGCGCCTCCTCAAGCGGCGCCGCCGCCGGCCCGGCCGAGTGCGCCTACTGGCTTTACGCCACCCCCAGGGCCGGGCCCGGCCACCCCGCCATCGCCCCCCGAACAGGAAGCCGGCGCAAAAGGTGGTCTCTTCGGCAAGCTGATGGGCAAGTCAAAGTCCGAACCCGCGCCACCGCCGCCTGAAATGGCTCCGCCGCCCGACTTGGGCCCGCCGCCGGGCGAGATGCCGCCTCCGGGCGCCGCGTCAGGGCCGGCCGATGCCGCGTTCGATGCATCGTTCCCAGGGATCGATGACGATCCTTCCGCGGCGGATGCGAATTTGGCCGCCGAGGCCTTCGGCGAATCGCTTGCCACCGCCGGCGCTGAGCCGAAAAAGAAAAAGCCGCCCGTGGTGGCGATCGGCTGGGGCATCCTCGGCCTCATCGTGCTGGGCGTGCTCGGCCTGTTCTTCCTCGCACCGCAGACAACGGTCTCGATCCTTCCCGGCGCCTCTCATCTGTATTCGGCGCTCGGCATGCAGGCGGGTGCGCAAGGCCTCCAGTTCGAGGGTGTGCGCTATGGCTGGACCAACGCCGGCGGTCAGAACGTCCTCGAGGTGCAGGGCAGCGTGCGCAATACCAGCTCCGGGTCGATGAGCGTACCGACGGTGATCATCGTTCTACGCGACGAGAACGGCGAGGAGATATCCGAGTGGACGACCGAGGTCGGCGCCGCCGAACTCGGACCCGACGAGGACGCACCGTTCTTGAAGCAAATTCCGGCGCCGCCCAGCAATGTGCGTAGCCTGAAAGTGCGGTTCGCGAAGGCGGGCTAGGGGTCGTCCGGCGCGGCCTAAGTCGCGCCGTTGAAGCAGGGCAGGTTGCAATGGCGGAGCCGCCCGCGTCGCACCCGATCGCGGTCCTCTACAGCGCACAGACCATAGCGGCGCGTATCGATGCGCTGGCGGTCGGTATCGCCGAACGCCAGCTGCAGGCGCCTCTCGTCGTTGCGGTGCTGAAAGGCAGCTTCATCTTTGTCGCCGATCTGATCCGGGCGCTTCACGCCCATGGATTGACGCCGGAGATCGACTTCATCTTTTTGGCGAGCTATGGCAGCGGCACCGAAGGCGGTGCCGTCGAGATTCTGCGCGACGTGGAATCGGATATCGCGGGCCGCGATGTGGTGATCGTCGATGACATTTTGGACTCGGGCCGGACGCTTCTGTTCGCCAAGGAGCGGCTGCGCGCGAAAGGCGCGCGAAACGTACTGAGCTGCGTTCTCCTCGACAAGAAGGCGCGGCGGACAGAGATGGTCACCGCGGACTTCATCGGCTTCGAGTGTCCCGACCGCTTCGTGGTCGGTTACGGCATGGATCTCGGCAACCGCTACCGCGAACTGCCTTTCATCGGCACCATCGAAGCGGCCGGCTAGCGGTCGAGAATGGTGCGGATCTCCACCAGGTTCGAGCGCACCCTCAAGATGTAGAAGCCGAGCGTCGCCAGATGCGACGGCATGATCCACCCGGCTTCGGCGCCGTTGGAAATGATGAACGGCGCAATGTTGAGCGAAGCACGCAATTGTTCTTCCAGTTCGTCCCAGATCGCTTCCAACCGGCGCTCCCTGATGACGTCCTCGAAGTCCGCGCGGGCCGCGGTGAGAATGCCGTAATAGGCATAGATCTGCCCGTACGCGAACCAAAAGCGATCGTCGGCGCGTGTGTCGAACCAGCCGCTATTGTAGTTCTCGGAGCGCTCGCGCAGGACGGCGGAGGTCGCGCCGATGTCCCGGGCGATGCGGTCGACAAACTCCAACAGGTTGTCGGCCCGCGCATCGAAGACCGCGTCGCATTTCTCGAGCCGGTCGTTGAACTTGTTCAGATCCTTGATGGCGGAGCGGTAGAAGCTCGGCGTGGGTGTTTTCGGTCCGAACGGGCTCAGGGAAAAGTACCACGTGGATTCGTTGAACTGCAGATCGCCGCGCGCCTCCTGCAGGTCCTTGTCGACCTGGGAGGTGCCTCGCACGCGCCCCAAGGCGTCCACCAGTTCCACCGCCGTTCGCTGGACGGCCTGATGTGCGCCACGCTGGAAGGCCGCCTTGTTGTCAAAGAACGGGGTTGCATCCCAGGGGATGCCGAACAGGCCCATCTTGTAGAGCAGCATCGACGAGATCCAGGCGTTCTCGTTGACGTTGAAGTTCGTCAGGTTCGCGGTCGCCTCGACGATCATCGAACGCCGGCAGGATTTGTCGTTCGTCCGGCCGGCCGTCTTGTCGGTCTCGTCGGTGTCGCCGCTGACGATGCCGCCGCTCGGCTCGGGAACGTCGCCGGCTTCCTTCGTGGCGTGGGAATAGGCCTGTGCGTAGTCGGGATCGAAGCCGTTCCAGACCTGGGTGGTCCAGAAGAAATAGCCGTAGAACGGCACGAGCACGATGAGGAGGACGATGATCGCAATTTTGAGGATCATGCCGAGGCGCCCGAACAGGCCCCCGAGCCAAATGAAGGGCTTCGCAATGAAACTGAGAATGGATTTCAGCATGGACGGGCCGTCTCCTGACGCGAAAGGACTGTTGCCCAGACATATAGGGTGAGGGATGGCCGTTTTCTGACGGCGCGGTCAAAAAAGCGCGGTGCGCCTAGAAGGAGCGGATCAAGCGCTCGAGGTAATCGAGCTCGAGCGTCGGGCGGCTGGGATCGCCGATCCGGCGGCGCAGCTCGTCCAAGACCTCGCGGGCCTTCTGAATGTCGATCTCGTCGGGCACCGCCACCGACAGTCCCAGGTCCGGGCGGTTCGAGCGGTCCGGGCGCCCCAGCGGGTCGCGGCCGTTGGAGCCGGGGCCTTGTCCGCCCTCCATCTCGCCTTGCGCCATCATTTGCTGCGCCATGGACTCGGTGCCTTCGCGCATGCGGTCGAGGGCCAGCGTCTGGTTCTGCGCCGCGCGGTCGTAGTTCTCCTCGGCGATGTCCTGCTCGGCCTGCTCCATGGCGTCGCTCGCGCCCTCGAATTGCTCAGGCGGCTCTCCGCCAGCTTGGCGCATCCGTTCGATCAACTGATCCAGCTTCTTGCGCAGGGCTTCTTGCCGTTGCTGAAGGCTGCCTTGCGCGCCTTGTTGTTGCTGCTGGCCGAGCTGCTCTTCACCGCCGCCGGGGGCATCGCCTTGGCGTCCCGATTGGCCTTGCGCGCGCGCACCGGCCTGACCGCCCTGGGGCATCTGGTCCGACAGCGGGGACATGGCGTCGCCGAAGCCCATGGGTGAGCCGGGCGGGCTGACGTCGAACTGCTGGTTCTGGCTGCGGCCCTGACCCTGGCCTTCCCGCTGCTTGCGCTTCTCGCCAAACGTCTCGTCGAGCAGCTTCTGCTGATCCGAAGCGACCTCGTCGAGATCGCGCATCATCTCCTGCGCCTTTTGCTGCTGCTCGCTCTTGGGTGCGTTGTCCGCTTGCAGCCGGTCGAGGATGTCGTTCAGCTCCGACAGCATCTTCTCGGCCATGTCCTTCGAGCCCGCTTCCGCGAGGTCCTTGATGCTCTCCAGCATCTTATCCAGGTCCTGTTCGGAGACGAGGTCGTCCCGATTGTTCTTGGGCTGACCGGCAATGTCGGTTTGGTCTTTCTGCTGCGCGGCGAGGGCTTGCAGATAGCGCGACAGCGCCGCGCGCAATTCCTCGATGCGCTTCTTGATCTCTTCGGCCGGCGCGTTCTCGCGCAGCGCCTGCATCAGCGCATCCTGTGCGGATCTGAGGTCACGCTCGGCGGCCGGCAAGTCGCCTTCCTCGATGCGCAGGGCCGTGGACCACAGCTGATCCACGACAGCCTTCACCGACTCTCGCGAGGGATCGTTGTCGAGGCGCCAGTACGCGTTGCGGAGCGACAGATAGACGACCGTGTCGTCGGTCGCCTTCTCGCCGCCGAGCGTCAGCGCGTCCAGGGCGCGGGCGACGCGGGGCGTCTGGCTGGGATCCATCACCAGATTGCGGCGCTGCTCGATCACGGCTCTAGCCAGCGGTTTGGTGAAGCTGCGCGCCGGTAGAATCAGCGGGTAAGGCTCACTCGTCCCCGCCTGGTCGGCCTGGTCGCGCGCGGTCAGCGTCATCACGACTTGGAGCCCGGCCCAGGGATGAGCGGTCAGATCCTGGGTGGCCCGGCCTTCGACCTTCTTCGCGTTGCTACGCGGCAGCTGCAGCACGATCTTGGGCGGCGGGAAAAGCGGCTCGACTTCTGCAAGGTCTCCCCGTTCCTCCACCGGGACGTCCTCAGCCATGTCGGACATTTCGCTGCCGGCCAGCACGAACTGAGCCTCGGCGCTCGCCACACCATAGTCGTCGGTGGCGCCGTACTCGACACGCAGCGCGCCGCGCGGCATCGAGGTGGGTGCGTTCAGCAAGCTGATCTTGGGCGCGGCGTCCTCGATCATCGAAAGCTGCCACTGGGCGACCGTGGACCCGCCGACGCGAAGATCGGCCGTCACGGGGCTCAAGAGGCCGGCATGAAATTCCATCAAGCCCGCAGCCGACCCTTCCTTCGGTTCGACCGTGCGGGTCTCACCAGTTTCATCGGCGAGCGTGAGGGTCACGCGATCGCCCTCGGGCGCATGAGCGCGGACGATGAGTTGACTGCGCACGGGCACGGACAGTGCCCTGAACGTCTCCGCGCCCCGGCCGACCTGTTCGGTCCCGTCGGCGAGCACCACCGGCGCCATGCCCGTATAAACGGGCGGGGTGATCCATGCATCGAGACGCACCAGTTGCGTCGAGGCGGTGGCCGCCGGAAGGAACGCCGCCTTGATGCGCGATCCCGCATCGCCGCCCGCGGCGAAGAACGACACAACCAGCGCCAGAACCAATGCTGCGCGGATTGCAAACGGATCGTCACGGTCCGCCCGCGGTTTGGGCCAGGACGGCTTCAGCCGCGCCACCAGCCGCGCCAAGCGCTTCCGGTGCAACGCCCAAAGCTGGGCTGGCGCCGTCCCGGGGGCCGCTTCGAGTGTGTCTTCGTAAGAGGAGGCGGGCCGGTGCTGAATTCCGGAATCGCGCTCGAGCCGGCGCAGGGCCTCGGCACGCGTCGGCACGTCGATGCGCCAGAGCGGCACGAGTGCGATCACGAAGGCGAGGAGGAAAAGGCCAAGAAGGATCTGATGGGCGAGCGCCGGGAGCAGGCTCCAGCCGCCCAGCAGCGAAAAGACGAGGAACGCGCAAACCACGACGAAGGGCCAGAGCAGCGCCTCGAAAGCGCGCTCGACCAAGAGCGCAAGCCAGCTCAACCCGACACGGCGCTCGAAGCGACGCTTCAGCGTGTCCGGGGCGGGGGCAGTGGTTGCAGCGTCTTTCGAGCGGGACGGTCTCGCCATGATCCGAAATATCTAGCACAGACGGGCGCGGAGCCCAGATTACATCACGGTAATTTTCCTGGAACTTTCCTTGGGCAAACAGGCGAATTCGGGGCGCGATGGAGCCGGATGCGTCTACAGCCAGTCCGGAAGGCGCTCGGCCGCCAGCATGTCCTCGTAGCTCGGACGGGGCCGGGTCACGCAATAATCCGCGCCCGAGACCAGTACTTCGGGCACCAGCAGGCGGCTGTTGTATTCAGAGGCCTGGACCGCGCCGTAGGCGCCTGCGGTCATGACGGCGATGAGATCGCCGGGATTGAGAGCCGGCAGGGGCCGCGCGAGCGCGAGATAGTCGCCGGTCTCGCAGACGGGCCCCACTACGTCCGTGATGCGTGTCGCCGTGTCAGGGCCCGGTTCGACGACGGGCAGGATCCGGTGATAGGCCTCGTAGAGCGTCGGCCGGATCAGGTCATTCATGGCCGCGTCCACGATGGTGAAGGTCTTTTCCGGCGCGGTCTTCACATAGAGCACCCTGGTTACGAGGATGCCCGCGTTGCCCGCGATCATCCGCCCCGGCTCGAACAGGAGCCGCACGTCGAGGTCGCCCATGGCCTGGTTGACGAGCCGCGCATAGTCCATCGGCAGCGGCGGTTCCGGCTCGTCGGTCCGGTAGGGGATTCCGAGACCTCCGCCGAGATTGACGAATTCGATGCGGGCGCCGCTGCCGCGTAAGGTCGCCACCAACTCCTTCAGGAGCGCGAAGGCGTTGGCGAAAGGCGCAAGGTCGGTGATCTGGCTGCCGATATGCATATGGATGCCGGCAGGCTGAATCCCGGGCAGCAGCGCCGCTTGGCGGTAGAGCGACGGCGCGAGGTCGAAGGGGATGCCGAACTTGTTCTCCGCCTTGCCGGTGGAAATCTTGTGATGAGTACCGGCGTCCACGTCCGGGTTTACGCGGAAGGCGATCCGGGCCGTCTTGTCCTTGGCGTCCGCAACCTGGCTGAGGGCATAGAGTTCCGGCTCGGACTCGACGTTGAAGGCGTAGATCCCCGCGTCGAGCGCGAACGCCATCTCGTCCTTCGTCTTGCCGACGCCGGAAAAGACGATGCGCTCGCCGGGCACGCCGACGGCCAGCGCCCGGCGCAGTTCGCCTTCGGAGACCACGTCCATGCCGGCGCCTTGTCTAGCGAGCGTCGCCAGCACGCCGAGATTGGAGTTGGCCTTGATCGCGTAGCAGACGAGCGTGTCCGGGCGCGCGGCGAACGCATCGGCGAACACGCCGATGTGCCGCTCGAAGGTCGCGGTGGAATAGCAGTAGAAGGGCGTTCCGACGTCGGCGGCCAAGGCGCACAGATCGACGTCTTCGGCGTGCAGCACATTGGCTTTGGATACGCCGCGCCGGTAGGCGAAATGATGCATGGGACGAAGGTTGTCTTGAGGCCTAGATCGTTTGGGCCGGGCTAGTGAATAATGTCGTCGAGGATCGGAATGCGCCGATCCGGAGCGTCGGACTGTTTGGTCGAGGGATCGGCGGGAACCTCGGGGTACCTGGCCTCGGGACGCTCAAGCGAACCGCGGCGCCCGCAACCGGAAAGGCCGACGGCGAGAACAAGCGCCAATGATAAGAGAATGCGCGTGGCGCTTCCCATCTCCACCATCCCTTGAGGGTCTGACCCTGACTTCGTCTAAAACGCGTGTCCCGCGAAATAATGTCCCGTGCCGGCGGGCGTCTTGCGCGCCCGTCCAGACTTTCTTTTATCGCGAGACGGCGTCCTTCTCCAAACGCTTTATCCAGCGCTTGGCCTCGCGCCGCACGTTCGAGGGGGCGGTGCCGCCGTAGCTGGTCCGGCTTTTCGCGGAGCGGGCCGGGTCCAGGACGTTGAACACGTCATTGGTGATCCCGGGTTCCACGCCCTGCAGGTCGGCCAGCTGCAACCGTTTGAGGTCGATGCCTTTTTTCTCCGCCAGGGCGACGATCGTACCGGTGATGTGGTGTGCCTCTCGGAAGGGCGTGTCGAGGTTCTGCACGAGCCAATCGGCCAGATCCGTTGCCGTGGCGTATTCGCTCCCGGCGGCCTTCTTCATGGCCTTGGCGTTCACTTCTAGATCAGCGATCATGCCGGCAAGGGCGGAAATCCCCAATTTCAGGGCATCGAGCGCGTCGAAGACGGGCTCCTTGTCCTCCTGCATGTCCTTCGCATAGGCGAGCGGGAGGCCCTTCATCACCATCAGCAAGGCCTGGAAGGCGCCGGCGATGCGGCCGGTCTTGGCCCGCACCAGCTCCGCCGCGTCTGGATTGCGCTTCTGAGGCATGATCGAGGATCCGGTCGAAAACGAATCCGACAGCCGGGCAAAGCCGAACTGGGGCGATGTCCACAGCACGATCTCTTCGGCCAGCCGGGACAGATGGACCGCGGCGATCGAAGCCGCCGCCAGCGTCTCGAGCGCGAAGTCCCGGTCGGAGACCGAATCGAGCGAATTGGCCGTCGGCCGGTCGAAGCCCAGCGCCTTCGCCGTGTGATGCCTGTCGACGGGGAAGCTCGTGCCGGCAAGCGCGGCGGAGCCCAGCGGACACTCGTTCAGCCGCTTGGCGGCGTCGAGGAACCGGCCGCGGTCGCGGGCGAACATCTCCACATAGGCGAGACAATGATGGCCGAACGTGATGGGCTGCGCGGTCTGCAAATGGGTGAACCCCGGCATGACCGTCGCCGCTTCCTCGAGCGCCCGCGTCGCGAGCGCAAGCTGAAGCTGCGCGAGGCCCGCCTCGATGAGGCCGATCTCGTCGCGGACATAGAGCTTGAAGTCGGTGGCGACCTGGTCGTTGCGGGACCGAGCCGTATGGAGCTTGCCGGCGACCGGGCCGATGATCTCCTTCAGCCGATTCTCCACGTTGAGGTGGATGTCCTCCAAGGCTCGCGAGAATTTGAAGTCGCCCGCCTCGATCTCACCAAGGATTTGGTCAAGTCCATCGGCGATCTTGGACGCATCGCTTGGCGCAAGAATGCCGGTCGCCGCTAGCATGGCGACGTGCGCTTTCGACGCCTCGATGTCATGCCGCCAGAGCCGCTTGTCGAAATCGATGGAGGCATTTATTTCCTCCATGATGTCGGAGGGGCTAGAGGCGAAACGGCCGCCCCACATTGTGTTGGTCATGGTGGTCCGGTCTGAAGCTTAGGTGAGTTCTTAAGAACTCAGGTTCAAAGAGAACGACGTGAACAGTCCGCAGAAACGCAAACACACGACATCCCCGGCCACGTACGCGATCGCAGTCGCGGTCGCACTCCTTGCCGGGTTCGGCACGGTATATTGGCTTTCCACCCCCTCTGACAATCGTTCGGGCGCACCTTCCTCAGCGGACTCCGCATCGAAGCCGGGCCCGGACGGGGGCGGCGCCCCAGGTGCGGGGCCGCTGAAGGCGCTCAATACGGGCGCGATGACGGCTTTCGTGGTGCGGCCCGAGCCTGTCGCGCTGCCCGAATTCGCATTCGAAGCGCCCGGCGGCGCGTCGGTCACGTCCGAGGATCTGAAGGGCAAGGTGGTGCTCCTGAACGTCTGGGCGACGTGGTGCGTGCCTTGCCGGGAGGAGATGCCCCAGTT